>CAWAZI010000001.1:0-1932570 GCA_963786535.1 uncultured Solirubrobacterales bacterium
CGCAAGGGGCGCAAAAGGATGGCTACGTCATGTTGGGCCAGATCACCGTCAAGATAGTAAGGGCACACGGTGGATGCCTTGGCACCAAGAGTCGATGAAGGGCGTGAACGGCTGCGATAAGCCACGGTTAGGCGCTGAATAGCCTTTGACCCGTGGATTCCCGAATGGGGAAACCCAGCGCTGGTAATGCGGCGTTATCCCCGGCTGAACACATAGGCCGGCGGAAGACAAGCGGGGGAAGTGAAACATCTCAGTACCCCGAGGAAAGGAAATCAACAGAGATTCCCTGAGTAGTGGCGAGCGAAAAGGGATCAGCCCAAACCCGGCAGGTGCAAGCGGACACGCGTTGCCTGTCGGGGGTTGTAGGGCGTCTGGTCCGAGTCGTGTCCGGCTCGGCGGAAGTTACAAAGTCATGTGGTAGTCGAAGCGCGTGGAACCGCGTACCATAGAGGGCAACCGTCCCGTAGACGAAACCGCATGACCTTCCGTCAGACGTTCCTGAGTAAGTCCGCGCCCGTGAAACGCGGACTGAACCTGGGGGGACCACCCTCCAAGGCTAAGTACTCCTTGGTGACCGATAGCGGACAAGTACCGTGAGGGAAAGGTGAAAAGTACCCCGGAAGGGGAGTGAAATAGTACCTGAAACCGCGTGCCTACAAGCGGTGGGAGCAGGCTTGTCCTGTGACCGCGTGCTTTTTGCATAACGAGCCGGCGAGTTACTCGTCTGCGGCAAGGTTAAGCGATGAGCGGAGCCGTAGCGAAAGCGAGTCCTAATAGGGCGACATAGTCGTAGGCGGTATACCCGAAACTGAGCGAGCTACCCATGGGCAGGCTGAAGCGGGGGTAAGACCTCGTGGAGGGCCGAACCGACCTAGGTTGAAAACTGGGCGGATGACCTGTGGGTCGGAGTGAAAGGCTAATCAAGCTCAGTGATATCTGGTTCTCTCCGAAATATATTTAGGTATAGCCTCGGATAAATTGCGTGTTGGCCGTAGAGCACTGTTTGGATTAGGGGCCCTACCAGGTTACCGACTTCAGGCAAACTCCGAAGACCATCACGTTTACTCCGGGAGTCAGTTGCTGGGGGATAAACTTCAGCGTCAAAAGGGAAACAGCCCAGACCGCCAGCTAAGGTCCCCAAGTGCTAGCTAAGTGGGAAACGATGTTCGAGCGCATAGACAACCAGGAGGTTGGCTTAGAGGCAGCCATCCTTAAAAGAGTGCGTAACAGCTCACTGGTCAAGTGTTCGAGCGCGGACAATGTAACGGGGCTCAAGCTAGTCACCGAAGCTGCGGGTGCGTTATAGGCCTCCGGGTCGATAGCGCGCGGTAGGAGAGCGTTCCCATGCCAGCAAAGCGGCGGCGTAAGCCAGCCGTGGAGGCATGGGAAGTGAGAATGCCGGCATGAGTAACGAAAGAGGGGTGAGAATCCCCTCCACCGATTGCCCAAGGATTCCTGAGTAAAGTTCGTCTGCTCAGGGTTAGTCGGGACCTAAGGCGAGGCCGAAAGGCGTAGTCGATGGCCAACAGGTTGATATTCCTGTACCACGTCGCTTCCGTTTGACCGATGGGGGGACGAGGAAGGCTAAGGGAACCCAGGCGATGGTTGTCCTGGGGTAAGCATGTAGGGGCGGCCCCTGTTAAATGCGGGGCTGCATTCAACCCGAGGTGCGATGCCAGCTGGCTCTAAGCCGGCGAGTCCCCGACGCCATACCTCCAAGAAAATCCTCTAGGGAGGAAGCGCGTGCCCGTACCAAAACCGACACAGGTGGGCAAGTAGAGAATACTAAGGTGATCGAGATAACCATCGTTAAGGAACTCGGCAAAATTGCCCCGTAACTTCGGGATAAGGGGCGCCCCAGTAGGGTGAGGCTCTTCGCGAGCGGAGCCCGAGGGGGCCGCAGTGAATAGGCTGAAGCGACTGTTTACCAAAAACACAGGTCTCTGCTAAGTCGTAAGACGACGTATAGGGGCTGACGCCTGCCCGGTGCCGGAAGGTTACGTGGAGTTGTTAGGGCTTGACCCGAAGCAGCGAAGCTAAGCCCCGGTAAACGGCGGCCGTAACTATCAGTTGACCGAGGTAGTTGTAAAACTCGGCTATATGCTGGAACATCCGAGTATCCCGCACTACGATTCTGTCCGAAGTGGGCGGTATCGTGAAAATGTGTCGGGTGCGGACAATCAGCAGGAAAGACCCAGTGTCCAGTCGGATCAGGACGGTCTATCGCGCAAGCGGTGTTCTGGACGGCGTCAAAGACGCTGGGAATCCTCAGAGACTATACGCCGAGCCTGTCCTCCAGACCGGGGGCGGGATGAGATAGTCCGCTCTCATGGGCGACCATGAGAGTCGGCCAGAAATGTGCCGACCGCCTGGGTATAGAAACCCAGGTCGTAACAGTAAGGAACGGTCCTAAGGTAGCGAAATTCCTTGTCGGGTAAGCACAAACACTTGCCCCACCGCCTCGCGAGAGGCGATCGAGAACCGGCTCATATCGGGGAAACCCTCCCTGCCACAGTGGCAGCGGGCAATCCCGAGGGAAGTCCTAGTGACCCCCTAACGACTGATCCGAAAGGAGAGGCGTGTCACGCTTCGGAAAGTCCGAAAATCTATGTGACGCGCAATACGCCGGCCCTCATCGAAAGACAAGGCGCCTATGAAGTGGCAGTACCGCTGGATCCCTGGTATGTGACAGGTCTGACGGATGGCGAGGGATGCTTTTGCATCTCGTTGACCCTCCGTGCGAAGCTACGAACCGGTCTCGAGGTGAGGCCATCGTTTTCGCTCTCGCTCAATGAGAAGGATCTGGGGCTGCTGGAAGATCTGCAAGCGTTCTTCGGTTGTGGTTGGATCCGTGAGTCCAAGAGCGATCGCACCTTCAAGTATGAGGCGCGTTCAATCTGGGATCTCACAAATAGGATCTTGCCTCACTTTGAACGTTTCCCTTTGCGGGGAGACAAGGCGAGAAGCTGTGCAGGCTTCTCCCGCGTCTGCCGGATGATCGAACAAGGAGATCATCTGCAGTGCGAAGGTCTGAGAGAGATTGTGGACATCGCCTACCAGATGAATTTGGGAAAGCGGCGTCACTCAAAGGCCACGCTTCTAAGGGTGCTGGATGAGGTGAAGGTATAGTCTGCGCTCTCGGGTGACGAGAGATTACGTGAAGTTCCGACCTGCACGAATGGCGTAACGACTTCAGCGCTGTCTCAACGATGGGCTCGGTGAAATTGCAGTCTCGGTGAAGATGCCGAGTACCCGCGGCTAGACGGAAAGACCCCGTGAACCTTTACTACAACTTGGTATTGGGATTCGGTGCATCTCGCTCAGGATAGGTGGGAGGCTTTGAAGCGCCGGTTGCGGCCGGCGTGGAGCCAACCTTTAGATACCACCCTTGGTGTATTGGATTTCTAACAGCATTCCGTGAATCCGGGTGCTGGACAGTTCCAGGCGGGTAGTTTGACTGGGGCGGTCGCCTCCCAAAATGTAACGGAGGCGCGCAAAGGTTCCCTCAGCACGGTTGGAAATCGTGCGTAGAGCGCAAAGGTAGCAAGGGAGCTTGACTGCGAGACTGACAAGTCGAGCAGGTGCGAAAGCAGGTCTTAGTGATCCGGCGGTAGCAAGTGGAAGTGCCGTCGCTCAACGGATAAAAGGTACTCCGGGGATAACAGGCTTATCGGGCCCAAGAGTCCACATCGACGGCCCGGTTTGGCACCTCGATGTCGGCTCGTCGCATCCTGGGGGTGGAGTCGCTCCCAAGGGTTGGGCTGTTCGCCCATTAAAGCGGTACGCGAGCTGGGTTCAGAACGTCGTGAGACAGTAAGTTAACCGTTGCTGTCTATAAATTCGGCTATATGCTGGAAAACCCGAGAATCCCACACTACTCGTACCTCCTGTTCCGTCCGGGACAAGAGGTACAGTGACAACGTGATGGGTGCGGATAATCAGCAGGAAAGGCTGGATGGCTACATCTCGGGCTACGTAGATGGCGAGGGCTGCTTTGCAGTCGCCGTCAACCGTAATCCAACGAGTCGTAGCGGCTATCAGCTGGTCCCTGAGTTTCATGTCAGCCAGAACGGTGACAGGGCTCAAGTACTTGAGTTGATCCGCTATCGATTCGGCGGAAGCGGCTACATCAAGTCCAATGGAAGGAAAGATCGTGCTTTGGTCTACGTCGTTCGACGGCGAGAGGACCTCTTGGGGCACGTGATCCCCTTCTTTGAACGATCGCCTCTCATGTCTCCGAAGCAGGAAGACTTCGAGAAGTTTGCTGCGATCGTTAGATCGATGGCGCTCGGTTGCCATCGCACGTCTGGAGGATTCTCTAGGCTTTTGGAAGAGGCACTGTCAATGAATGGCGGAGGCCGCTTCCGGAGCGTGCGATGGAAAGAGCTCATCGGTAGCAATCCGGAATCCTCAGAGACTATACGCCGAACACGAAGAGTGATGCCTTCGTGAAGATATAGTCCGAGCTGCATGGCGACATGCAGAGTCAGGCAGAAATGTCCTGGCCCACAAGGTCCTGATCGACCCTGTGAGTAACAAAACTGTCGGTCCCTATCTGCCGTGGGCGTTGGAGAGTTGAGAGGATTTGTCCCTAGTACGAGAGGACCGGGATGAACGCACCTCTGGTGTATCTGTTGTCCTGCCAAGGGCATTGCAGGCTAGCTACGTGTGGATCGGATAACCGCTGAAGGCATCTAAGCGGGAAGCCGGCCTCGAGATGAGCTCTCCCATCCCCTAGAGGGAGTAAGACCCCTGGTAGACCACCAGGTTGATAGGCCGGATCTGGAAGGACGGTAACGTCCGAAGGAGACCGGTACTAATTGGTCGAGGGCTTGACGGATTTTTTGATCCGCCCCATACAGGGCGTGTTGGTACCCGCTGTGGCGCTGTGCAGTTTTGAAGGACCGAGGAGGACTCTTCGGTCTCTCGACTTTTTCCGGTGGCTACTGCGAGGGGGAAACACCTCTTCCCATTCCGAACAGAGCAGTTAAGCCCCTCAGCGCCGATGGTACTTGGCTCGCAAGGGCCTGGGAGAGTAGGACGCCGCCGGTTTTTCTACATACGGGCCGCCTGCGGGCGGCCCGTTCTCATAGGCAAGGGCGCGGCGGTCGCGACACGGTTGCGGGGACACGCGCAGACCTGTGGAGCTGGCGTCGGCTGCCCGTCACGCCCCCGCGCGGACCGTCCGCGTAGCCCTGCGCGGTGCGGATGGGTCTCGGCGGCGCCCGGTTCGCCGAGGATGGCCCGCAACCGAGGCTCGTCCCTACCGCGAGGCGTACCATGCCGGCCGCTTGCTTGGCTCCCGTCAAGCGCGTCTCCTCGCCCACGCGCGCGCCCCTGACCGGGCTCGTCCTGGTCGACCTCCCAGTCGACGTCGTAGTCGTCCTCGAGCAGTAGGAACGAGCGGGCCAGGGAGAGCGCAGTGAGCGCTCGGCGCGTGAGCGGGGATGGAGTGCTCCGTGGGAACATGTGTTCGTAAGATAGACGCATTGCCGGACGGACTCACACGAACATACGTACGTATCCGGCAGCCATACCGTAAACCCGCATGGTAGAGCCAATCATGAGCAAATTCGCTGCAAGGAAAGTTGCGCCGGAACTGGGTTCGCCCGTCCGTGAAGATTCCAGGCAGGGCGATGGGCGCGCCGGGCGAACATCGCCGCAGATGGCTGTTACGCTTGCCAGACGCTCGTCGACCGGCCCGATCCTGGGTCGGGGGGCCGCGCGTTCAGCTCATGGAGAAGTTCGTTATCGAAGGCGGCGTCCCGCTGTCCGGCACGATGGTCCCAGCCGGGAACAAGAACGGCGCGCTGCCGATCCTCGCCTCGGCGATCCTCACCGAAGACGAGGTGGTTGTCCGCAACGTGCCGCGGATCAGGGACGTCGACGCGATGCTGCGCGATTCTCAGCGCGATCGGCGTGAGCGTGGACTGGCGGGGACCCAACGAGATATCGCTCTGCGCCGCAGGCGTGCATGAAGGGACGGGCGTTCAAGAGGTCGAGATCGAGCCCGAGCTCGCCGAGCAGATCCGAGCGTCCTTCCTGCTGGCAGGTCCCCTCCTGGCGCGCTTCGGGCGCGCCGTTATGCCTCCTCCGGGAGGCGATGTCATCGGCAGACGCCGACTCGACCCGCATCTGGACGCGTTCCGTGCGATGGGCGCGACGGCCGAGTGTGCCCGAGAGATCGTGCTGAGCGCGCCGCGGGGGTTGCGCCCGACGGACGTGTTCATGGATGAGCCCTCGGTGATGGCGACTGAGAACGCGCTGATGGCGGCGGCGCTCACCCCGGGCGCGACCGTGATCGGCAATGCCGCGTGTGAGCCGCACGTGCAAGACCTCGCGCGCATGCTCGTGAAGATGGGCGCCGACATCCAGGGCATCGGCTCGAACCTGTTGACGGTCAACGGCGCGGAGCGCCTGCATGGGTGCGAGCACGAAGTCGCGCCCGACCACATCGAGATCGGCAGCTTCATCGCACTGGCGGGCGTTACCGGCGGGGAATTGCGCATCAAGGACACGGTTCCGAGCGACCTGCGCATGATCCGGCTCGTGTTCGAGCGCCTCGGTCTGCGCACCGAGCTAGACGGCGCCGACGTGCTGGTGCCGGGCGGGCAGAAGCTTGTCGTGCAAGCGGACGTGGGCGAGTACAAGAGCAAGATCCAGGACGGGCCATGGCCGGCGTTTCCCGCCGATCTGACGTCGATCGCGGTCGCGCTCGCCACCCAGGCGGAGGGGTCGATCCTTGTGCACGAGTGGATGTTCGAGAACCGCCTCATCTTCACCGACAAGCTGATCCTGATGGGCGCCGACATCGTGATGTGCGATCCCCATCGCGCGATCGTCACCGGCCCGCGGGAGCTGCGCGGCGAGCGCGTGGAGTCGCCGGACATCCGCGCGGGCATGGCGATGCTGCTGGCGGCGCTGTGCGCGCAGGGACGCAGCGAGATCGGCAACATCCGCCAGATCGACCGTGGGTACGAGCGCATCGACGAGCGCCTGCGCGAGCTCGGCGCCCGCATCGAGCGTGTCGCGACGGAGCCTGCCGTTCACGCCTGAGACGCCCACGGACGCGTGTGCGAGCAATGGCGGCGCCCCCGCGATGGCGCATGTCTCGCAAATCCCGCGTACCGGCCGTCAGACCCCGGATATCCTCCTGCAAACCGCAATGGCGAGACCGAGCTGATGATGCATCCAATTCCCAGCGGCACGCGCGACGTGCTGCCCGACGAGACGCGCGAGCTGCGCGCGATCACCGACGCGTTGCGCGCCGTGTTCGAGCGTCACGGCTACGGCGAGGTGTACACCCCCGCGCTCGAGTACGAGTCGGTGCTCGCACATGCCGGCATCGACGGAACGGGGCCGGTGCACCGGGTGTTCGACGTGACCGGCGCCACCCTGGTGCTGCGCTCGGACATGACGGTGCCGATCGCGCGGCTCGTCGCCACGCGCTATCCGGGGGTGAGCGAACCGCTGCGGTTCTGCTACTTCGCGCATTGTTACCGCGGCACCCGCCCCCAGTGGAGTCAACCGCGGGAGCTGCTGCAGGCTGGCATCGAGCTGATCGGCTCCTCCGCCCCGCAGGGCACCGCCGAGGCGCTGACCGTGTTGTGCGACGCGCTGGACGCGACCGGCCTGAAGGACTACCGCGTGGGGCTCGGCGACGCTTCGCTGTTCGCGACACTGATGGATCGCCTCCAGGTCGCTCCGGGGGCGCGCGCCGGCCTGCTGGAGACGCTCGCGAGTCGGGATTTCGTCGAGCTCGAGCAGCGTCTGGATGGGATCGGCGCCTCCGAGGAGGCGTCCGCGCTGCTGCTGAGCCTGTCCCAGCGCAGGGGCGGGCCCGAGGTGCTGGCCGAGCCGCCGGGCCCGGTGGCCGACGCGGTCGCGGGCATGCGCCAGGTGAGCGAGCTGCTGGACGAGCGGGTCGCCGCGCGGGTGATCTTCGATCTCGGGTTGGTGCGCAGCATCGGCTACTACACGGGCGCGGTGTTCGAGGTCTACGACCCGACGCTCGGCGTTCCGATTGGCGGTGGCGGGCGCTATGACGATCTGCTTGCAAGCTTCGGCGCGGGGCGGCCCGCGGTGGGGTTCGCGCTGGATGTCGAACGGCTGCACATCGCGCTCGCCGGCGAGGAGCGCGGGACGGGTGTCGTGGTGGCGCCGGGATGATGACGAGGACCGGGGTATATCGATGACGGGCTGGCTCGACGATCTGACGATCGCCGTGCCGCGCGGCGCGCTGTTCGAGGGCACCGTCGAGCTGCTCGCCTCGCTCGGGCTGGATACGACCGAGTTGCGCGGCAACGACCGCAAGCTGTTGTTCGAGGATATCGGCGTGATCACGATGCGTCCCTCGGACGTGCCGACCTATGTCGAGGACGGCGCGGCGGACCTCGGGATCACCGGCAAGGACGTGCTGCTGGAGCGTCCGGGCGCCGGTGCGCGCGAGCGCGGGCGCAGGCAGATCTATGAGCTGCTGGACCTCGGCTATGGACGCTGCACGATGGTGTTCGCCACCGCCGACCGCGTCAACGATCGAGGCGAGGATCCGGCCGCGGAGGCGCTGCGCCGGCTGGGCGCGATGAGCGTGGCGACGAAGTATCCGCGGATCGCCGCGCGCCATCTGCAGGAGACCGGCCGCCAGGGAGAGATCGTCGAGGTCAAAGGCTCGGTCGAGCTGGCCCCGCTGACGGGCCTGGCGGAGGCGATCGTCGACCTCACCGCGACCGGGACGACGCTGCGCGAGAACGGGCTGGTCGTGCGCGAAGAGATCGTCGAGTGCACCGCGCGACTGATCGCCAACCCGGTCGCCTACAAGCTCAAGGCGGTGCAGATCGACCAGCTGCTGGCACGGCTGCGCGAGCATATTCCCGCGCGCCGGGCCTCGTGAGCCGATGCGGATCGAGCGGCTGAGCATCGCCCAGATCGACGGTCTCGGCGGCCCGCTGCCGGCCGCCGCCCACCTGCGTTCGCTGGTGCCCGCGGGCGAGAGTGTGGAGGCGGCCGTGCGCGAGATCGTCGCGGACGTGCGCATCCGCGGCGACGCCGCCGTGCTCGACTGCACCTCGCGGTTCGACACCGACGGGGCGGCGCCCGGCGCGCTGCTCGTGCCTGGAGATGAGCTGGACGAGGCGCTCAAGCTGCTGGACATCGAGCTCGTGGCTGGGCTGCAGGTCGCGATCGCCAACGTCGCGGTCGTCGCCCAGGCCGGTGTGAGCGAGGACGTCGCGGTCGAGTTGCCGCAGGGCCAGACGGTCGTGCTGCGCGAGGTGCCCGTGCAGGCGGCCGCGGTGTATGTGCCGGGAGGACGCGCCCCCTATCCGAGCACGGTCGTCATGGGGGTCGTCACCGCGCGGGCCGCGGGCGTGGTCGACGTCGCCGTGTGCGCTCCGCCCGGACGGGACGGGCAGATCGATTCGGTGATCCTCGGAGCGTGCCGGCTGTGCGGGGTGGAGCGCGTGTACCGGATGGGCGGCGCGCAGGCGATCGCCGCGCTCGCCTACGGCACCGAGACGGTGGGGCGTGTCGACGTGATCGTGGGGCCGGGGAACCTGTATGTGCAGGAGGCCAAGCGATCGCTGTCGGGGCTCGTGGGGATCGACGGGTTCGCCGGTCCGAGCGACCTGCTCGTCGTGCTCGGCGAGGACGCGCGGCCGCGCGAGGTGGAGCTGGCGGCGCTGGACATGCTCGCGCAGGGCGAGCACGGCGAAGGCAGCCTTATCGTCGCGATCTCGCCGTCGGCGCGGGTGCTCGATACGCTCGGCGAGACCCTGGAGCGGCTCGTGGTCGAACATCCGACCGTGGCCGACGCGGCATGCGCGCTCGTGCACGCGTCCCACGCACGCGCGGCGATCGAGCTCGCCAACGCGATCGCGCCAGAGCATCTGCAGCTGATCGGCTCAGAGCCCGAGGCGCTCGCGCGAGCGGTGCGATGCGCCGGCTGCGTGTTCGTCGGCGCGAGCGCGGGCACGGCGTTCGGCGATTACGTCGCCGGCTCCAACCACGTGCTGCCGACCAGCGGTTCGGCTCGCTTCGGTTCGACGCTTTCGCCACGACAGTTTCGCCGGCGCATGAGCGAGGTGCGCCTCGGCCCGGTGGGTGGCGAGACGGTGCGCAAGCTCGCCGCGGCGGGGGCGCCGATCGCCCGCGCCGAGGGGTTTCAGGCGCACGCCGAGTCGATGGAGGCGCGAGTGCGCGAGAATCTCGAGCCATGACACGCACAGCAGCCCTCGAGCGCAAGACCGGCGAGACCGACATCCACCTAGCGCTGACGCTGGAGGGCGCCGGCGCCGGCGCCCGCACGACCGGCGTGGGCTTCCTTGACCACATGCTCGACCTGCTGGCCAGGCACGGACGGTTCGATCTCGAGGTCGCGGTGAGCGGTGATCTGCAGACCGGTTCGCATCACACCGTCGAGGACACCGCGATCGTGCTCGGCCAGGCGCTCGATCGCACCCTCGGCGACCGCGTCGGAATCGTCCGCTACGGGGAGGCGACGATCCCCATGGACGAGGCTCGCGCGAGCTGCTTCCTTGACATCTCCGGGCGCCCGCTCGTGGTCTTCGAGGCGCAGCTGCCCCCTGGTGCGACGGGCGGGTTCGAGCACGAGCTGACGGAGGAGTTCTTCCGCGCTCTTGCCAACGCGGCGAAGCTGACGCTGCACCTGCGCATCGAAGCCGGGACGAACGCTCACCACATGATCGAGGCGGCCTTCAAGGCGTTCGCCCGCGCCCTGCGCCAGGCGGTCGCGATCGATCCCACCGAGAGCGGCGTGCCCAGCACCAAGGGAACCCTGACATGACCGGTGATGGGCGGGGATCTGAGGCGTTAGATCCAAGCGTCGCAAGGACGCAGGGAGCGTGGCGTACTAAGTACGCGAGCGACCGAGGACACAGCGAGGCGCCGGATATCACGCCTCAGATCGGGCTGGTCGACTACGGCATGGGCAACCGCCGCTCGGCCGAGAAGGCGCTTGAGCACGTCGGCGCGCGCGTGGAGGTGAGCGGCGATCCCGAGCGGTTGCGCGAGATGGACGGCTTGGTGCTGCCCGGAGTGGGGGCGTTCCCAGCCGGGATAAACGCGATCCGCGAGCTCGGGCTCGACGAGCTCCTGAGCGAGCGAACGCGCGCGGGCATCCCGCTGTTGGGGCTGTGCCTGGGGATGCAGCTCCTGTTCGAGCGCTCCGAGGAGCACGACGGCGCCGCGGGGCTGGGGTTGCTGGCGGGCACGGTGAGCCGGTTGAACGCGCCGGGATTGAAGCTGCCGCACATCGGTTGGAGCGAGGTGCGCTGGCGCCGGGCGACGCTCCTGGGCGAGGGACTGCCCGACCCGAGCTATCTGTATCACGTCCACAGCTTCGCGCCGTCGCCCGCCGACGATGACACGATCCTGGCCACGGCGGACTACGGCGAGTCGTTCGCCGCGATCGTCGGGCAGGGGAACGTGTTCGGCACCCAGTCGCACCCGGAGAAGTCCTCCGTGCACGGGCTGGCGCTGCTGGCGAACTTCACGCGCCTATGTGGGCGCGCGATGGTCCCTGCATGAACCTGTATCCCGCGATCGACATCCTCGGCGGGAGTGCCGTGCGACTCACGAAGGGCGAGTTCGACTCGCGGAAGGTGTACGACTCCGACCCGCTGTCGGCCGCGCGCGGGTGGGTGCAGGAAGGCGCGCGGTGGCTGCACGTGGTGGATCTGGACGGCGCGCGCGAGGGCAGGCCGGTGAACCTCGAGCACCTGCGGCGCATTGCGAGCGAGCTGGGGGTGCCCGTGCAGTACGGTGGCGGGCTGCGCTCGGCGCGGGCGGTGGCGGACGCGCTGGATGCGGGAGCCGAGCGCGCGATCCTGGGGACGGCGGCGTTCACCGACCCGGGCCTGCTGCAGACGGTGTTGGACGAACACGGGCCACGGAAGGTGCTCGTGTCGGTGGACGTGCGCGGTGGGCGGGTGGCGACGGCCGGCTGGACGGAGACGACCGAGCTGGGCGCGGCCGAGACGATCGTGCGGCTGCGCGAGCAGGGGGTTGGCGAGCTCGTGTATACAAATGTCGATCGTGACGGCATGCTCGCCGGCCCGGATCTTGAGGAAGTCGCGACAGTCGCTGCCGCCGCCGGCGGCGAGTTGATCTACTCGGGCGGTATCGGCGACATCGCCGACCTGGAGGGACTCGTGGGCCTGCCGGAGGGCAGTCGCGTCTCGGGAGTGATCGTCGGCAAGGCGCTCTACGAGGGCCGGTTTACGGTCTCGCAGGCGAAGGCGGCGCTCGCCGGCTGACCGCTACGGTGGACAGGTGCACCTCAAGCGCGTGATCCCCTGCCTCGACGTCGACGCCGGCCGTGTGGTCAAGGGCGTCGAATTCGTCGACATCCGCGACGCCGGCGACCCGGTCGAGCTGGCTGCGCACTACGATCGCGAAGGCGCGGACGAGCTCGTGTTCCTCGACATCACCGCCACGCATGAGCGGCGCGAGACGATCGCCCGGCTCGCGCGGCGGACCGCGGACGAGGTGTTCGTGCCGTTCACCATCGGCGGCGGCATTCGCTCGGTGGCCGACGCCCAGGTCGTGCTGGATGCCGGGGCGGACAAGGTCTCGATCAACAGCGCCGCACTGCAGCGGCCGGAGCTGATCGACGAGATGGCGCGCGTGTTCGGCTCGCAGTGCGTCGTGCTCGCCGTCGATGCCAAGCTCGTAGCCGATCCGGCCGCGAGCACCAACGGCGACGCGCGCTGGGAGGCCTACCTCGCGGGCGGGCGCACGCCCACCGGCCGCGACGTGCTCGACTGGACCCACGAGGCCGTCGAGCGCGGGGCGGGGGAGATCCTGCTGACGAGCATGGACCGCGACGGCACCTCCGACGGCTATGACCTGGAGTTGACCACCGCCGTCAGCGTGGCGGTGGGCGTGCCCGTGATCGCCTCCGGCGGCGCCGGCGAGCTCGAGCACCTCGCCCAGGCTCTGCACGCCGGCGCGGACGCCGCGCTGTGCGCGTCCATCTTTCACTACGGCCGGTTCACGATCTCCGAGGCGAAGGCGCACCTGACCGCGGCGGGCGTTCCCGTGCGCGCCGCCTGAGGACCCCCGGGAGTCGATCGCGATGGGCGAGCACACCTTCGACGCGACCGTCGTGCTCGAGCGGGTGCGCGAACTGCCCGGCGGGCTCGAGTTGATCGACCTCGCCCGCGGACGCACCGACGTCGCGCTCGTCGGCGGCGCCGTGCGCGACCTGATGCTCGGCCGCGACCCGCGCGAGCTGGACGTCGTCGTGGGCGGCGGGGAGTCATCTGCCACTCCGGCTCTCCTGTTTGCCCAGGAGCTCGCCGCGCGTCTGGACAGCCTTGCAGAGACGAATGCGCATGAGCGCTTCGGGACGGCGCTCGTCGCGTGGGACGGCGCCCGGGTGGACGTGGCGAGCGCTCGGCGGAGCGCTACGCCGCGCCGGGAGCGCTGCCGGAGGTCGAACCGGCGGCGCTCGACGAGGACTTGCTGCGACGAGACTTCACCGTCAACGCGATTGCCGTTACGCTTGACACGACGCGCCCCGAAGAGGTGCGCGCGCCGCCCGGCGCGCTAAAGGATTTGCGAGCCGGGCGACTGCGCGTACTGCACGACGCAAGCTTCCTCGACGATCCCACGCGCCTGCTGCGCTTGGCGCGCTATGCCGCGCGACTGGACTTCGAGATCGAGTCCCACACCGCCGCGCTGGCGTCGCAAGCCGTTGCCTCTCACGCGCTGGACACGATCTCCGGTGCGCGTATCGGCGCCGAGCTGCGCTTGGCGTTGAGCGAACCCAACGCCACCGGGCCTCTCGCCGCGATGGACGAGCTGGACCTGCTCACCGCGCTGCACCCGCGACTGCGCTTCGATCGCAGCTCGATCGAGCGCTCGCTTGCGCTGCTGCCCGACGACGGACGCCCGGACCTGCTGACGATGGCCGCGGTGACGCTGCCCCTGGCGCTGCGCGCCGACGAGCCCCGCGCGGAGATCGTCGCGCTGCTCGACCGCCTGGAGTTTGCCGCGCCCGACCGCGATCGCATCGTCGCGACGGCAATCGCGGCGACCCGTTTGACCGGTGAGCTGCCCGCCGCCGAACAGCCCTCGCAGTTGCGCGCGGCCGTATCGGGCGTCCCGCCCGAGGGCTTGGCGCTGGCCGGCGGACTGAGCGAGCCGGCCGCCGAGCCCGCCCGCCGCTGGTTCACCGAGTTGCGCGGCGTACGCCTGCTGATCACCGGCGATGACCTGCTCGCCGCCGGTGTCCCCGAGGGTCCGGAGATCGGCCGCCGCCTGGATGTCGTCCTTGACATGCGCCTCGACGGCGAGCTGACCGTCGGCCGCGATGCAGAGCTGCGGGCAGCTCTGGAGACATGAGCCGGCGACGGATCGATACAGTGGCGCCACGATCTTGCCAACCTGTCGCTGGCCAGGGTGCTTCAGCGACCGCTCATCCACCGCATCTGGGAGCTTCGCCACAATCTCACTACGTATGGACGCCGCGTACGTTGCCCCAGCGGAGTCCCTCGACACGACGCTGCTGACGTCCGACGGGAGGTTGGCTCGCGCTCCCGCGCTGGGCTGCGAGATCGAGCTGTTGGGATGACCCAGCCGATCGACTCCGGAACGTCGACGCTGAGCTTCGAATTGCCCGGCTCGGGTCACGCGCTGTTCACGACCCGCGCCCGCGGCAACTTCTCCTCGGCCGGTGGCCTCGACCGCGAGCATGGCTTTGACACGCGCGAGCGCCTGCGCGCACAGCTTGGCCTGCGGCGGCTGGCACGCGGGTATCAGGTGCACGGCACTACCGTCGTGCGCATCCGCACCGACGCCGACATCGCCACACCCGACTCGCCCACCGGCCAGCCTCCAGTCGAGGCGGACGGCCACGCCACCTCGATGGCCGGCATCGGCGCGATGGTGCTCGCCGCCGACTGCCTGCCGGTCGCGCTCGGCAGCGAGCGCGCGGTCACGATCGTCCACGCCGGCTGGCGCGGGCTCGCCGCCGGAGTGCTGGAGGAGGGCGTGCGTGCGCTGCGCGAGCTCGGTGACGCAGGCGACGTCGCGGCGATCATCGGCCCCGGCGCCGGACCCTGTTGCTATGAGGTCGGCGAGGAGGTGCATGCGGCGTTCGCGGGAGCGCATCGCAGCGGTCGGCACATCGATCTGAAGGCGCTGGCCCGCGATCGGCTGCACGCCGCGGGAGTGGGCAAGGTGCGAGATGTCGAGGCTGCACGATCTGCGACGAGCGCTTCTTCTCCCATCGGCGCGAACATGCCCTCGCGGGCCGCCAAGCGGGAGTGGCGTGGCTCAGCTGATCTCCGATCTGATTGTCGAGCCGATCAGGCAGAACCTCGCACGGGTGCGCGAGCAGGTCTCCGACGCCGCTCGCCAGGCCGGCAGGGACCCGAGCGCGGTCGAGATCCTCGCCGCGACCAAGTACGTGCGCAGCGAGGATCTTCCCACCCTCGCCGCCGCCGGCATCCGGCTCGTGGGGGAGAACCGCGCGCAGGATCTCGCCGCCCGCGCCGCCGTCCACGGCGAGCTGTTCGAGTGGGACTTCATCGGCGCGCTGCAGTCGCGCCGGGTCCGCACGATCCTGCCGCACGTGCGCCTGATCCACTCCGTCGCGTCCACCTCGGCGCTGCGCGAGCTCGAGCGCCACCGCGCGCTCGCCCGACCCGAGCTGCGCGATCCTGATCGAGGTCAACGTCGCCCGCGAGCCCGGCAAGTCCGGCATCGCCCCCGAGGAGCTCGACGCCTACCTGGAGCGCGCGCCCGTGCCCGTCGCCGGCCTGATGTGCATGCCGCCGCTCGCCTCCGATCCCGAGGACAGCCGGCGCTGGTTCGCCGCCCTGCGCGAGCTGGCCGCCGCCCGCGGTCTGCCCCAGCTGTCGATGGGGACCTCTCAGGACTACCTCGTCGCGGTGCAGGAGGGCGCCACAATTGTGCGCATAGGCACGAGCTTGTACTCTTAGCGGTTCCCATCGGGCACGCCCGATGGTTAGCATTAGCAGGGAAACTCGCTCTCCGGGCGAAACTTGCACCTGTACCCATGGCTTTCCGAGACTCCTGGCATCGCGCGCTCGTCTACTTCGGCCTCGCCGAGGAGTATCACGACGACTACGACGACGAGCCCCTGCCCGAGCCCGACATCGAGGATCGCTACCGCGAGCGCCCCAACGTCCGCCGCCTGCGCCGCCGCCGCGACGAGTTCGACGACATCTTCGCCGACGACGAGCAGCCGCGCGCGCGCTCGGCCACGGCCCTGCGCTCGGTGCGTACACGGCAACGGCAACGGCGATGTGCGCGTGCACCTGGTCGTGCCCAAGTCCTTCAACGACGCCCAGCAGATAGCCGACCGGTTCAAGGACTCCGTCCCGGTGATCCTCAACCTGCAGTCCTCCGACACCGAACTCTCCAAGCGCCTGATCGACTTCGCCTCCGGCCTCACCTACGCGCTCGACGGCGGCATGCAGCGGATCGCCGACAAGGTCTTCATGCTCACCCCCCGCAACGTCGAGATCTCCGCCGAGGAGCGCGCGCGGCTGATCGAGAAGGGCTTTTTTAATCAGTCCTGACGGCCCATATCCGGCGACCGATCGACGATCAGATGCGATCGTCCGATCGGCCAGCGGCATCCTCAGTCGCTCGCGTACGTAGTACGCCACCGCTCCCTGCGTCCTGGCCAGCCTTGGATCTGAACCGTCAGGACAGCGCAGCGAATAGCACCGTGACGATTCGGCCGATAGCCTGGTCTCCTCATGCAGATAGGTCTCATCGGCTCAGGCAACATGGCACGCGCGCTCGCGCGCGGCTGGGGCTGTCCCGTGCTGTGCTCGGACCCGCTGCGCCACCGCGCCGCTGCTCTGGCGGCCGAGGTGGGGGGGAGGCCCTGCCGACCAATGCCGAGGTTGCTCAGCGCGCCGATCTCGTCGTGCTCTGCCACAAGCCCGCTCAGCTCGACGTCGTGGCGCGCGACATCGCTCCACACGCGCGCGCGGTCGCCTCGATCCTCGCCGCGACACCGCTGGCAGCGCTGTATGCCGCCTATCCCGACCGGCCCGTCTATCGCTTCATCCCCTCGCTCCCCGTCGAGGTTCGCCAGGGCGCGGTCGTGCAGGCGGACGGCCCGCCCCAGGATGCGTCCCTCGACGCGCAGGTCCACGACCTATTCGCCCAGCTCGGCACGCTCGTCGTTCTCCCCGACGCGCTCGTCGACGTCGCCATGGGCCTGATGTCCTGCGCGCCCGCCTACGTCGCCCTCGTCGCCGAGGCGCAGGTCGACGCGGGCGTCCGTCACGGCATCCCCGCCGCCCAAGGCGCCGAGCTGGTCGTGCAGACCCTCGCCGGCACCGCCGAGCTGCTTGCGCCGGCGCGCCAACGACACCCAGGCGATCCGCCGCGAGGTCGCCTCGCCCGGCGGTGTCACCGCCCGCGGCCTCGACGCCCTGGAGCGCGCCGGTCTGCGCGCCGCCTTCAGCGACGCCCTCGACGCCGTCCTCGACGGTGGACCCACGGGTCGATGATCCTCGCCACCGCCCGCACCCAGATCGCCGACTACCTGTCGACGCTCATCTACGTCTACACCCTCCTCATCATCCTCCACATCGTCGTCCAGCTCCTCTTCGCCGCCGGCCTGCGCCCGCCCTATTCGCGCACCACCGACGCGATCCTCGGCTTCCTGCGCGACATCTGCGAACCGTTCCTGCGCATCTTCCGCCGCGTGCTCCCCAGCTTCGGGGGCTTCGACTTCAGTCCCATCGTCGCGATCCTCGCGCTGGGGATCTTCAACTCGATCGTGATTCAGGGCATCCTCCACGGCTGAGCCCGTGCGCACTACGACGTCCGCGACGAGGAAACAGAGAGTTCTCGCGTCTCCCTACGCACGCGCGGCGCTCGTGCTCGTAGCGGTGCTCGCCCTCGATCAGCTCACCAAGCGCCTCGTCGCGCACTCGATCGCCCCAGGCGAACGCATCGCCGTGCTTCCCGGCGTCCACCTCGTTCACACCCGCAACCACGGCGTCGCGTTCGGTCTGGAGGCCGGCCAGCCAGACGCTCGTCGCCATCCTCGTCGGCCTCGCCCTGCTGGGCCTGCTCGTCTACTTCGCCACCCACTCCTCCCGCCCATTCATCTGGCTGGCGACCGGCCTGCTGCTCGGGCGGCGCCCTGGGCAACCTCCTCGACCGCATCCGCACGGGCTCGGTGCTCGACTTCGTCCAGCTTCCCCTCGGCTGGCCCCCCTTCAACCTGGCCGACGCCTCGATTGTGCTCGGCGTCGTCCTGCTGCTGTTCGCGATCGAGTCCCCGCACCGCATCGCACGAGCGCGTCCACCCCGGCGGATAATCGCTGAGCCCATGCGCTCGACCTCTCAGGCGCCGGCCGCTGCGGTAAGCGGCTTGGACCGCAATCGATGCAACGATCGGCTCACGTCTTACCCAGCCATTCCATGACCTCTCCGTTCACGATCGCCTACGAGGACGAGCACCTGCTCGTGATCGACAAGCCACCGGGCCTGGTCGTGCACCCCGCGCGCGGCCATCGCACTGGCACGCTCGCCCAACTGCTGGGGCCCATCGCGGCCGGCGGTCCCGATCCGCAGCGCGCCGGCATCGTCCACCGCCTCGACCGCGACACCTCCGGCCTGCTCGTCGTCGCGCGCTCGGACGAGGCTCATCGCCGCCTGCAGCGCGCGCTCGCCGAGCGTCGCATCGTGCGCGAGTACCTCGCGCTCGTCCATGGTCGCCCGCCCGCGCGCACCGGTACGATCGAGGCTCCCATCGGACGCGATCCGCGCGTGCGCACGCGCATGGCCGTCGACGGCGCCCACCCGCGCGAGGCCCGCACCCACTTCGAGATCGAGCGCTCGCTCGGTCCGTTCACGCTCCTGCGCCTGCGCCTGGACACCGGCCGCACCCACCAGATCCGCGTCCACCTGCAGGCGATCGGCCATCCCGTCGCCGGCGACCCCGAGTACGGGCCGGGTGCGGGCGCGGGCGACGCTCCCGGCACGCTCGGCTTGGAGCGCCAGTTTCTGCACGCCGCGCGCCTGTCCTTCGCGCATCCTTTCACCGACGCGCCGATCGACGTCATCTCGCCGCTGCCCGGAGACCTTCAGGCCGCATTGGAGCAGGCCGAGCGGCTATCCTGACTGGTTCATTTCAACCCTCCACCCGCGCGGAGCACTCGATCGCGGCCCTGCCCGGACGGCGAGCACTCATCCAGCCATCTCCGGGTCCGTGGCGACCGCGCGGCAACACGTCCACAATCACATACAAGGGAGCACCACCCGTGGCTCAGGCTCAGGTAGGCATAGCGGAGCTGTTGGAGGCCGGCGTTCACTTCGGCCACCAGACGCGTCGCTGGAACCCCAAGATGCGCCGCTTCATCCATGGCGAGCGCGGCGGCATCTACATCATCGACCTGCTCAAGACCTCCTCGCTGCTGAACGCGGCCCAGGAGTTCGCGGGCACGCTCGCCCATCGTGGCGGCACCGTCCTGTTCGTCGGCACCAAGAAGCAGGCCCGCGACACGATCCGCGACGTCGCCGAGTCCGCCGGCATGCCCTACGTCAACCATCGCTGGCTGGGCGGGCTGCTCACGAACTTCCAGACGATCAACCAGCGCATCCGCCGGCTGCACGATCTCGAACGCTTCGAGGCCGAGGGCCAGCTCGCGCTGCTGCCGACCCGTGAGCGCATGGCCGCCCAGGCCGACCTGGCCAAGCTGCGAGCGAACCTCGGCGGCGTCAAGAACATGCAGCGCGTGCCCAACGCGATGTTCGTGATCGATCTCAAAACGGAGGTCATCGCCGTCAAAGAGGCCCAGCGTCTGCGCATCCCCATCATCGGTCTGGTCGACACCAACTGCGACCCCGACGGCATCGACTTCGTGATCCCCGGCAATGACGACGCGATCCGCTCCTGCGCGCTGATCACCCAGGCGATCGGTCAGGTCGTCGCCGAGGGCCACTCCGTCTTCCGCGCCGAGGAGGAGCGCGCCCGCCAGGAAGCCGAGGAGCGCGCCCGTCTCGAGGCCGAGGCTCGCGCGCGTCGCGAAGCCGAGGAACAGGCCAAGCGCGAGGCCGAGGAACAGGTCGCCCGCGAGGCCGCCGAGCGGCAGGCTGCAGCGGCCGCCGCGGCAGCTCAGGCCCAAAGCGCGGCGACGCCCCCCGAGACCGCCCCGGCGCCGCCCTCGCCGGCGCCGGTCGCACCCGCTCCCGCCGCACCGGAGACTGCCGCCGCACCGGAGCCTGCCGCCGCGGCAACTCCGCAACAGGCGGCGCCCACCCCCGCCCCACGGGAGCCCGAGGCTCCTCCGTCACCGTCGCCCGCGGAGCCGGCGGCCGCCGAGACCCCAGCGACAGAGCCGGCCGTCGAGGTCGCCGCCACCGAGGAGGCCGGCGCGTCGTGAGCGCCGTCCAGATCTCAGCACGGGACGTAAAGGCCCTGCGCGACCGTACCGGCGCGGGGATGATGGACTGCAAGCGCGCCCTCACCGACGCCGCAGGCGACCTCGAGCAGGCAATCGAGATCCTGCGTGTCAAGCAAGGCAAGAAGATCCAGGACCTCGGCGAGCGCACCGCGACCGAGGGCACCGTCCAG
Source organism: uncultured Solirubrobacterales bacterium (assembly GCA_963786535.1). Classification (GTDB taxonomy): domain Bacteria; phylum Actinomycetota; class Thermoleophilia; order Solirubrobacterales; family Solirubrobacteraceae; genus Palsa-744. The sequence continues at coordinate 20,594 of CAWAZI010000001.1, forward strand.
GCCTACATCCACGCCGGCGCCCGCGTCGGCGTGCTGATCGAGGTCGACTGCAACACCGACTTCGTTGCCACCAACGACGACTTCGTCGCCTTCGCCCGCGACGTCGCCCTGCAGATCGCCGCGACCCCGGCCGTCCACTACATCAGCCGCGAGGACGTACCCGACTCAGAGCGCGACGCCGAGGCGCGGATCTACGAGCAGGAGGCTTCCGAGAAGCCCGAGAACGTACGCGAGCGGATCGTCACCGGCAAGCTCGACTCCTGGTATCAGACGATCGTGCTGCTCGAGCAGGAGATGCACAACCCCAAGTTCGACGGCATGACCGTCCAACAACTGCGTGACCAACTGGCCGCCACGACCGGCGAGAACGTCGTCATACGCCGCTTCACGCGATTCGCCGTAGGTCAGTAGCGGACGCGGTTCCACTCTTGTCCCCGGTCGCTCGCGCATCCGAGCAGCCCTAGAGACAATCGCGGGAATCGCTGGGAATGCGAGCCGTCGATCTGTAGCGTGATCTCCTGACCGAGCAACCAGACACGGGAGCCGACTCAGGAAGGCACATCGATGGGGCGACTGCTGAAAATAGCTGTGAGCGCTGCGCTGATGCTGACGCTGCTGCTCGCCGGGTGCGGCGGCTCGAGCTCGACGTCTCGATCCTCCCCCACGGCCACGAGCGCAGGACAGACCGCGTCCGCCGCCACCGGCACGCAGACGTCCGCCGGCGCGCCCGGAAGCACGACCAGCAATGCACCGACACCCAAGACCGAACACTTCCCGAAGGTCATCCTCCCGGTGTCGAGTACGGTGTTCCGAGCAGGAAGCAGGATCCCGGCGCGGTACACGTGCGATGGAGCCGGCGTCTCGCCGCCTCTGAAATGGGGGGCGATCCCTCGTGGCACCGCCGAGCTTGCGCTCTTCATTATCGGCAACGACGGCGAATCCGCCGGAAAGCAGCAGATCTACTGGGCGGTGACGGGCCTGCAACCCGCCCTCAGAGGCGTCTCCACGGGCGGGCTGCCGCCCGGAGCGATCGTCGGACGCAACAGCTTCGGGCAGAGCCGCTACACGATATGTCCGGCCAAGAGCGATGGCCTGCGGCATTATGCGGTGGCGCTACTCGCGCTGCCGCACTCGGCTTCGGCCGCAGCTGACTTCAATGCGAGCGCACTCTTCAAAACGGTATCTACACACCGCCGAATACGGGGGCTTGGCGGTCTTCACCTACAAACGACGCTGACCCCACCAGGCGCGCCAAGGAGCCGCGCCCACTGAGCTCTCGCGGGCGCACCGAGAACCCGGTCCGGATACGGATAGGCTCCTCGCTATGGCCGACCCAGCGTTCCGACGCATCCTGCTGAAGCTCTCCGGCGAGGCCCTGATGGGCCGGCTGGAGTTCGGCACCGACCCCGAGCGCGTCGCCGCCGTGGCGCGGCAGGTGGGCGCCGTGCGCGATCGTGGCGTGGAGGTCGCGATCGTCGTCGGAGCCGGCAACATCTACCGCGGCATGCAGGGCGCCGCGGCGGGGATGGACAGGGCTACGGCCGACTACATGGGCATGCTCGCGACCGTGCTCAACGCGCTGCCCTTGCAGGACGCTCTGGAGAAGATCGGCACCGATACGCGGGTCGTCTCCGCGCTCGGGGTCTCCGAGGTCGCCGAGCCCTACATCCGCCGCCGCGCGATGCGCCACCTGGAGAAGGGACGCGTCGTGATCTTCGCGGCCGGCACCGGCAACCCATTCTTCACCACCGACACGGCCGCGGCGCTGAGGGCGGCCGAGATCCACGCGGAGATCATCCTGATGGCCAAGAACGGGGTGGAGGGCGTCTACACCGCGGACCCCGCGACCGATTCCGATGCGACGTTCATCCCCGAGATCACCCACATGGAGGCGATCGAGCGGCGGCTGCGCGTGATGGACTCCACCGCGCTGGCGCTATGCATGGAGAACGGAATGCCGCTGGCCGTCTTCAACATGGACGATGAACGAGCGTTCCGCGGATAATCTCAGGAGAGCGCGTGGGAACGCTCGTATCGACACCGACCGCGGACGAGGGAGAAGACGATGGCGGCTGAGATGATCGATGTGCTGCTGCAGGACGCCGCCGAGCGAATGGCCAAGTCGCGTCGAGTCCGCCCAGCACGAGTTCTCGACGGTGCGCACCGGCCGCGCGAGCCCGTCGTTGCTGGACCGAGTCGTGGTCGACTACTACGGCGCGATGACACCCCTGAACCAGCTGGCGACGATCTCCGCGCCCGAAGCGCGACTGATCACGGTTCAGCCCTACGACAAGTCCTCGATCAAGATGATCGAGAAGGCGATCAACGAGTCCGACGTCGGCCTGAACCCCTCCAACGACGGCAACCTGGTCCGCCTGGCGGTGCCCGAGCTGACCGAGGAGCGCCGGCACGAGCTCGTCAAGGTCGTGCGCAACCTCGCCGAGGAGGGGCGCGTGGCGATCCGCAACGTCCGCCGCGACACGATGCAGCACCTGCGCGAGCTGAAGGCCGCCGGCGAAGCCTCCTCCGATGACGAGCACCGCGCCGAGGTCGAGCTGCAGAAGCTGACCGACGCGCGGATCGGCGAGCTCGACGGGGTGCTGAAGACCAAGGAAGAGGAGATCCTCGAAGTCTGATGGCGCGCCACCGCGCAACGGCGAGGGCCGGGATTTGGATCGGGGGAGAGGGCTCCGATCGCCCGATACGTCGCGATCATCACCGACGGCAACGGCCGCTGGGCGCGCGCGCGAGGCCTGCCGGTCAACGAGGGTCACGACGCCGGCGCGGACACCGTCAAGGCGCGCCTGCGCGACGCGGTCGAGCTCGGCGTGCGCGAGCTGACCGTGTACTCGTTCTCGACCGAGAACTGGTCGCGTCCGCGCCGAGGAGGTGCAGGGGCTGATGGAGATGTTCGCCCGGCGCATCGCCGGCGAGACGCCCGAGCTGCACGCCGAGGGCGTGCGCATGCGCTTCATCGGTCGCCGCGACGGCGTCTCGCGAGGATCTCGTGCGAGCGCATGGACTGGGCCGAAGCGCTGACCGACGCCAACCGGCGGATCACGCTGTTCGTCGCGTTCAACTACGGCGGGCGCGCGGAGATCCTCGACGCCGCGCGAGCGCTTTCAGGGTGGCGCCGAAGAGGACTTCCGCAAGCTGCTGTACGCGCCGGAGATGCACGACCCCGACCTGATCATCCGCACCAGCGGCGAGCGGCGGCTGTCCAACTACCTGCTGTGGCAGTCCGCCTACTCCGAGCTCGTGTTCCGCGACGAGCTGTGGCCGGACTTCACGCGCGAGGCGCTCGAGCAGTCGCTGGCCGAGTTCTCCGAGCGCCGGCGCAGGTTCGGCGGGCGATGATGGCGCTGGCGTCGCGGATAGGACGTAGCGGCTGATGCCCGCGGGCGTTCCCCGAGCATCCCGCGGCGCGCGGGCGCGGGCCGGCGGCTCAGCGGCCTCCCCCGCGGCGTTCGCGAGCCCTCCTCGGCGCTCCGCGTTCGGATCTGGGCGCCCGCGTGCTGGTCGCGCTGCCTGCGATCGCGCTGGCGCTGTTCCTGGTGATCGAGGGCGGCTCGATCTTCACGCTCGGCCTGTTCGCGCTCGGGTGCCTGTGCATGCACGAGCTCTACGGAATGTACGCGCGTGCGCACCCCGCTCGCCTGGCCGGCTTCCTCGCGCTCGCCGGCCTGCTCGCGGCGGCGCTGTATGGAGGCCAGTTCCAGATCCTGCTGGTCGCGGTCGCGGCGCTGCCCGTGCTGTTCGCCCTGACGCTCCTGCAGCCCAGGCCGAGCGTCGCCGGGCTGGCGGTCACGCTGCTGGGGATCTACTGGATCGGCTTCGCGCTCGCCCACGCGGTCCTGCTGCGCGGTCTGCCGCACGGCGAGGGGATCGTGATCGACGTGCTCGTCGGCACCTTCCTGGGCGACACCGGCGCCTATCTCGGCGGTCGCATGTTCGGGCGCCGCCCGCTCGCGCCGCGCATCTCTCCGAACAAGACGGTCGAGGGGCTCTTCGCCGGTATGGCTTTCACGATCGCCGGGGTCTGGCTCGCCGGGCGCTACCAGGACTGGCTGCCCGGCACCCACGCGCTCGTACTGGGGCTCGGCGTCGCGCTTGTCGCGCCCGTCGGCGACCTGTTCGAGTCCTTCGTCAAGCGCGAGGCGGGCGTCAAGGACTCCGGCGGCGTCTTCGGCGCCCACGGCGGCGCCTTGGACCGGCTCGACGCGGTCCTGTTCGCGGCCGTCGTCGGCTATTACATCTGGTACGCCTATGTCCATTGAGCCCGCGGATCAGGGACCAGCGCTCTCCTGACAAGGGACTTGCGCCGGTCGAAGCCGCGGATGGCCGCGATGTAGACTCGGCGCGTGACCTCAAAGCGGATTGAGCGCCAGGTCGACGACGCGCTTCTGTTCATCGCGACCAGCACGGGCTTCCTCTATGCGCGTCGGCGTCTGAGGCGTCTGCTGGACAGAGCGGTGTTTGGCGCAATCGTGATCGCCGCCTCAGGCGCCCTGGGCCTGGCCGGCGTGGTGAGCGCCTGGTATCGGAGTCGCGCGAAGAGCTCCGCGGCCGCAGGACCAGGCCCGATCGCGGAGTGACCTCGCGGCGCCTGCTGGTGCTCGGCTCGACCGGCTCGATCGGCACGCAGGCGCTCGACGTCTGCGCCCGCGAGACCGAGCAGTTCGAGCTCGTCGGTCTCTCCGCCGAGCGCTCCTGGGAGGCGCTGGTCGAGCAGGCGCGGACCCACGGCGTGCGGCGGATCGCGCTCGCCGACGAGCACGCCGCCGCGCGGGCCTCCGAGGCCTGGACCGACGGTGAGGTGCTGGGCGGCGCGGAGGGCCTGGTCAGGCTGGTCGTGGAGTCCGGCGCCGATCTCGTCCTGAACGCGCTCGTGGGCTCTGCCGGGCTCGGGCCGACCGTCGCAACGCTCGGCGAGGGCATCGACCTGGCGCTCGCCAACAAGGAGTCGCTGGTCGTCGGCGGCGAGCTCGTGAGCGCGCTCGCGGAAGCGACGGGCGCGCGGATCGTGCCGGTGGACTCCGAGCACACCGCCCTGCATCAGCTGCTCGCCGGCCAGCCCCCCGGCGCGGTGGAGCGCCTGACGATCACCGCCAGCGGCGGGCCCTTCCGAGGGCGCACACGCGCGCAGCTGGAGGGAGTGACCGTCGAGCAGGCGCTCGCCCACCCCACCTGGGCGATGGGCGGCAAGATCACGATCGACTCGGCCACGATGATGAACAAGGGCCTCGAGCTGATGGAGGCCCACCACCTGTTCGGCGTGCCCTATGAGCGGATCGACGTGCTCGTGCATCCCCAGTCGCTCGTCCACGGCCTGATCCAGCTCGCGGACGGAGCGATGCTCGCGCACCTCGGCCCCCGCGACATGCGCGTCGCGATCTCCTACGCGCTGCACTCCGGCGAGTCCGTGGGGCTGCCGATCGAGCCGCTCGATCTGGCGGCGGTCGGCTCGCTCACGTTCGAGCCGGTCGATCTCGACGCGTTCCCGTGCCTGCGCCTCGCGCGCGAGGCCGCCCTGGCCGGCGGCACCGCCCCCTGCGTGCTGAACGCCGCCAACGAGATCGCCGTCCACGCGTTCCTCGAGGGCCGCCTGCCCTTCACCGCGATCGCCGAGACGATCGACCGCACCCTGTCCGAGCTGCCCGCCGAGCCGGTCCGCGCATTCGAGTCGCTGTACGAGGCCGACCGGGCGGCGCGGGTGGTTGCGGGGGAGGCGATCGCGGCTCTGGGATAGGACGAGCCCCAGCCAACCGCCGGCAACCGCCGCCGCGCCTGCCAAACTGATCGCATGAGCTGGGTCCTGACGATCCTCGGCATCGTGGCGCTGATCGTGCTGCACGAGCTGGGGCACTTTCTCGCCGCCAAGGCGGTGGGCATGCGCGTGGAGCGGTTCTCGCTGTTCTTCCCGCCCAAGCTCGTGGGCATCCGCCGGGGGGAGACCGAGTACATGATCGGCGCGATCCCCGCGGGGGGGTACGTGAAGATCACGGGCATGAACCCCGAAGAGCTCGAGGGCATGGACCCGGAGATCGCCGCCCGCGCCTACTGCAACCAGCCGCCGTGGAAGCGGATCGTCGTGATCCTCGCCGGTCCCGGCATGAACTTCCTGATCGCGTTCGCGATCTTCTGGGCGATCCTCGCGAGCTCCAGCTTCAACGGCGATCTGACGCTCGAGCAACATCAATCCGTCGATCCAGACGCTCGTCCCGACGACATCCGTGCTGGCGACCGAGAAGGGCCAGCCCGCCCACGGCGTGCTCGAGCACGGCGACCGGATTCTCGCCGTGGATGGGCGACCCGCGACGGTCGCATCGGCCATGCGCAGCGATCGCCACGCATCGCTGCCCGGGCGCCCAGACGGCAGGCTGCCGGGCCGCCACGCCCGTGCAGCTGACCGTCAGGCGCGCCGGGCGCGAGCTCACGCTGTCGGTCTATCCCCGCTACAGCAAGGAAGCCGAGCGGATGCTGGTCGGCTTCAACTTCGGCGCGGCGCCCAAGCAGTTCGGCGCGCTCGCCGCCGCCGGTGTGGCGGCGCACGAGATGTGGAGCGCTACGGGCAACCTGATCACGGGGATCGGGCGCGCGTACACGAGCTCCAAGGCGCGCCACGAAGTCCATACGATCGTCGGCATCGGCGAGATCGCCCACGAAGCGGTCGCGGCCGGCGCCGGCTACGGCCTGGTGATCCTCGGCCTGATCTCGCTCATCCTCGCGGTCGTCAACCTGTTCCCGTTCCTGCCGCTCGACGGCGGTCATGTCGCGTGGGCGCTGGCCGAAAAGGTGCGCGGGCGGCGGATCTCGGTCGCCGCGATGTGGCGCTACAGCACCGTCGGCATCGTGCTGTTCGCGTTCCTGTTCATCAACGGCCTCAGCAACGACATCTCCCACCTCGGCGGCTGACGGCGCCTCGACGGGCAGGCAACGTCGCTGTGCCGCTGCGACCGACGGCGGTCGCCCGTCAGCTCCGGCGAGACGCACGCACACCCAGCTCTTGACGAGCGGTCCGGCGCGCTCGGCCAGCGCGGGGCCGAACAGCGATTCCATCTCCGCCGCGCCGCAGCAGCTCGATCTCCTCCCACTCGCCCGGCCGCCCCCAGCCGCCAGTAGGGCCTGCGCAGCGTGCGGCGGCAGCCAGTGCGCGAACGGCAGCAGCGAGTGCGGCTCCAGCGGGAACGAGTAGGCGGGGGTCTGCACGAACCAGCCGCGCCCGACTCGGCGCACCTCCGCCGCGAACGCGGCGCGGCGCGAGGGCGGGACGTGCTCGATCACGCTGGAGCAGTACACGAGATCGAACTCATCCTCGGCGAACGGCAGGCCGGCGGAGGCGTCGGCGCGCACGAACGGCCCCGGGTAGTCACGGGCGCTCGGCGAGGTCCACACCGGTGATGTCGAGGTCGGGCTCCAGCGCGCGCAGGCCGATCCGCTCCGCAGCCGACATCCAGCACGCGCGCGCCCTCGGGCAGCCGCGTGAGCGCGAAGAACCGCTCGTGCCGGCGCGCGCGTGCGCGGGCGGCGAACGGGGATGCCAGGCGCGCGAGCGGGCCGTGCGCGGTGGCGTAGACGTCTGGCATCGTAGAATCAGGCCTATGGCCTCCGAACGTCAGATCCAGGTCGGCGCGGTCCCGATCGGCGGCGGCGCGCCGGTCGCGGTGCAGACGATGACCAAGACCGAGACCGCGAACCTGGCGGCGACGATGGATCAGATCCGCACGGTCGCCGAGGCGGGCGCGGACATCGTGCGCGTGGCGGTCCCGCGCGAGCAGGACGCCGAGGCGCTGAAGACGATCGTCGCGAAGTCGCCGATCCCGGTGATCGCCGACATCCACTTCAACCACACGCTCGCGCTGAAGGCGATCGAGGCGGGCGCGCACTGCGTGAGGCTGAACCCGGGGAACATCGGCGGTCCGGAGAAGGTCGCCGAGGTGATCGCGCTGGCCAAGCAGCGCGGCACGCCGCTGCGCGTGGGCGTCAACTCGGGCTCGCTGCCCAAGCACCTGCGCCAGCTCGAGTACGACAACCCGGTCGAGGCGCTCGTGACGGCGGCGATCGAGACGGTGCAGCTGATGGAGCGACTGGAGTTCGAGAACTTCAAGGTCTCGATGAAGTCGACCTCGGTGCCGAACACGATCGCCTCCAACCGGCTGCTGTCCGAGCGGATTCCCTATCCGCTGCATCTGGGCGTGACCGAGGCCGGCACGAAGTGGTCGGGCTCGCTCAAGTCGGCGGTCGGCCTGGGCACGCTGCTGGCGGACGGGATCGGCGACACGATCAGGATCTCGCTCTCGACGTTCCACGCCGAGGAGGAGGTGAAGGTCGCCTGGGAGATCCTCAAGGCGCTGAAGCTGCGCGAGCGCGGCCCGGACCTGATCGCCTGCCCGACGTGCGGGCGCCTGCAGTTCGACATGGACAGCGTCGTCGTCGAAGTCGAGCGGCGCCTGGAAGCCTACGAGGACCCGATCGAGGTCTCGGTGCTGGGCTGCGCGGTCAACGGCATCGGCGAGGCGCGCCACGCGGACTTCGGCATCACGGGCGCCAAAGACATGGGCATGATCTACTCCAAGGGCGAGCCCCTGAAGAAGGTGCCGACCGACCAGCTCGTCGACGAGCTGTTCAAGGAGATCGACCGCTACTACGCCGCCGGCAAGACCGTGCAGCGCGACGAGACTGCCGCCGCCGAGGCACGACGCTGGCTGGAGGAGAACGAGGACGCCACGGCGATGACGCCCGAGCGGATCGCCGCGCTGGAAGCGGCGGCGGCGGAGAACGACACGAGCGCGGCGGAGGTGCTCGCGTCGATGCTCGAGCCGGCGGCGCAGCTGGACGAGACGGCTCGGGCGGCGAGGCTGCGCCGGCGCTCGACGAGGCGGCGCGCCGGTGGCGCGGACGTCGCTTCAGCCGCACGCTAGCGCGCCCCGCCCGACTCGTTGCTCTGCGTCAGCTCGCTGCGGCGAAGCGCTCGGCGACCTTGTCCCAGTTGACGACGTTCCAGAACGCGTCGATGTAGTCGGGGCGGCGGTTCTGGTACTTCAGGTAGTAGGCGTGCTCCCACACGTCCACGCCGAGCAGCGGCGTCTTGCCTTCTGAGATCGGGGTGTCCTGGTTGGCGCTGCCGACGATGGCGAGCCCCGAGCCGTCGTGCACGAGCCACGACCAGCCCGAGCCGAACTGGTTGACGCCGGTTTCCTTGAGCTTGGCCTGAAAGTCTGAGAACGAGCCGAACGCCGCGTCGATCGCGCTCGCCGAGGTCGCCGCTCGGGCGCGCCGCCGCCGGACGGGGAGCATGCTCTCCCAGAACAGCGAGTGGTTGTAGTGGCCGCCGCCGTTGTTTTTGACGGGACCTTTCTTGTCGCCGAGGCTGTCGAGGTTCTGCAAGACCTCCTCGACGGGCTTCTCGGCCCACTCGGTGCCCTCCAGCGCGGCGTTCGCCTTGTCTACGTACGCCTGATGGTGCTTGTCGTGATGGAATTCCATCGTCGCCTTGTCGATGTGCGGCTCGAGCGCGTCGTAGGCGTAGGGGAGCGGCGGAACGGTGTAGGCCATGGGGGCTCCTTGTCGGTGTCTCTCTCGATATCGGTCGGTGACTGCTGTTCTATCAAAGGGACGGCTAGGCTCTGCCATCCGATGCCCCGCCTGTCCGAGTACATGCTGCCGACCGAGAAGCAGGCGCCCGCCGACGCGGAGGCGATCTCGCACAGGCTGATGGTGAGAGCGGGGCTGATCAGGCAGATGGGGGCGGGTATGTGGACGTGGCTGCCGGCGGGCTGGCGCGTGCACCAGAACGTCGGTGGGCATCGTCCGCGAGGAGATGGACGCAATCGGCGGGCAGGAGATGCTGATGCCCGTGCTCCAGCCCGCGGAGCCGTGGCGCAAGACCGGGCGGCATGGAGATCGACGAGCTGTTCAAGCTCAGCGATCGCAAGGGCTCGGAGCTCGTGCTCGCGATGACCCACGAGGAGGCCGTCACGTTCCACGCCGCGCAGACGATCCGCTCCTACCGCGATCTGCCGCAGATCGTCTACCACTTCCAGGTCAAGGAGCGCGACGAGCCACGCCCGCGCGCGGGGGTGCTGCGGACGCGGGAGTTCGTGATGAAGGACTCCTACAGCTTCGACCGCGACCAGGCGGGGATGGAGGAGCGCTACGCGCTGCACGTGGGCGCATATGACCGCATGATGGACCGCACGGGGCTGCGCTGGTACCGGGTGGAGGGCGACGTGGGCATGATGGGCGGCCTCGGCGCCCACGAGTACATGGCGCCATGTCCGGCGGGGGAGGACGAGGTCATGCTCGGCGAGGGCTACGCGGCCAACGTCGAGGTCGCGGCCGACAGCCCGGAGCGTGGAGAGGGTCGGTGAGGACTACTTCAAAAACGGCGAGCGGCTGACGGTCGAGCCGGCGATCGAGGTGGGCAACATATTCAAGCTCGGCACGCGCTACTCGGTCCCGCTGGGCGCCTCCTACCTGGACGAGCAGGGCGAGGAGCAGCCGGTGTGGATGGCCTCCTACGGGATCGGCCCGGCGCGGATCGTCGCGGCCGCGGTCGAGCAGTACGCCGACGAGCACGGCATCTCCTGGCCGCGGACGCTGGCGCCATTCGCGGTGCACCTGGTGGGGCTCGGCAAGCCCGGCACGCCCGAGCGAGATGCTGCCGAGGCGGTCTATCGAGACGCTGAGCGAGCGGCGGGATCGACACGCTCTACGACGACCGCGAGCTGGGACCCGGCGAGAAGTTCGCCGAGGCCGAGCTGCTCGGCTGTCCGCTGCGGCTGACCGTCGGACGACGAACCCTGAAGTCCGGCGAGATCGAGGTCCAGGTTCGTCGCGGCCGCGTGCAGGCTCCCGGGATACCGCTTGGGGGCGAGCCCGACGGGCTGGTCCGGGCGGTGGACGAGCTGTGGCGGAGCCTCCCCTAGATCGACCTCCGGGAGGGCGGGCGGGAGTTTCCCCGGAGTCCGGCAGCGTCCCGGCGTCGCACGAACCGCGGAGCGGCCCCGCCCTGACCCTGCGCCGGCTGGTGGGATTGGACCGTTCCGGTCCCCCGCCGCCGCAGACGCTGGCCGGGCAGCCGCTGCGGCCGTGGACGATCCCCAACGCGATCGGGTTCGTCAGGCTCGCGCTGATCCCGGTGTTCCTGATCGTCGCGCTGTCCAGCGCAGAAGGGACGGGCGCGGCGCCGGCGGCGCTGTTCGCGATCATCGGGTGGGGCGATTACGCCGACGGGATCGCGGCGCGCGTTACTCGGCAGTACAGCCGGCTGGGCACGCTGATGGACCCGATCACCGACCGGCTGCTGGTGATCTCGGGCGTGGTCGTGTGTTGGAGCTTCCAGCTGCTGCCGCGCTGGGCGCTGGCGGTGCTCGTGGCGCGTGAGCTGACGATGCTCGCGCTCGGGCGCTACGCGCAGACGCACAAGGTGGAGTTGCGCATCAACTGGCCGGGACGGATCGGCGTGGCACCGCTGATGGGCTCGTTCTTCTTTGCGATGGCGGGCCTGCAGACGCTCGGCGAGGTGTTGCTGTATGTCGGACTGGCGCTCGCGCTGACGGCGACCGCGCTGTACATGCGCTCGGGCCTGGCGCAACTGCGGCGTACTCGCAACCGCTAACCTCAAGCTCAGGTTTACGGTACAGTCTGAGGGGAAGCATGGGATGCGGCCCGCGCCTGGAGCGGGCCCGACTCGGGAAAGCCGAGATAGGAGATCGAAAAGCCATGGACACGTTCCCAGACCTCGGCTCGCTGGACGACACCGAGCTGAAGGGCCTCATCAAAGAGCTGACCGACGAAGAGACGGAGATCTCCTACAGGCGGCGAATACTGCACGGCAAGATCGACATCCTGCGCGCCGAGCTGGTGAACAGGCTGCGCAAGAAGCACGACGGCGGCGTCACGCCGGTGATCACGGGCGACGACGTACAGCAGCTGACCGACATCCTCGCCAATCGCCAGACCGCCGTCCCTACCGACGCCGAGTAGAGCAGGCCGGGACGGGAAGAGGAGGGATCGTCACAATGGCTCTGCACTGCACCGAGTGCGGGTTCGTCAACGTCGAGGGCGCCAACTACTGCCAGCGCTGCGGCGCCCTGCTGCCGCGAGCGGAGGGCGCCGGGCGGGGCCGGGATCACCGGCCACCTACCGGATCGACGAGGCGGGCGAGCTGGTGCCGGTCGAGCTGGAGGACGTGACCGCTCACGGCCCGGCGCTCGTGATCCGCACGGGCGGAGGGCGCGTCGGCGAGAGCTTTCCGGTGCGCGGGCGAGCGCATGAGCATCGGCCGGCGGCCGGACTCCGACGTGTTCCTCGACGACGTGACCGTCTCGCGCGATCACGCGCTGCTGATCGAGCGCTCAGGTCAATGGCACCTCGACGACTGCGGCTCGCTGAACGGGACCTACGTCAACCGCGAGCGGATCGAGTCCCAGCGCCTGGAGGAGGGCGACGAGGTGCAGATCGGCAAGTACAAGCTGACGTTCCACGCGCGCTGATGGCCATCCAGGCACAGACACCCCAGGAGGACGTCGAGCGGCTGAACGCCGAGCTGGAGCAGACCGAGGGCCCGGCCGGCGCGCCGCGGCAGAAGTCGATCACGATCGGCACCGTGTGCAAGGCGCTGGCGCAGGAGTTTCCGGACATCTCGATCTCCAAGATCCGCTACCTGGAGGACCAGAAGCTGCTCACCCCGCGCCGCACACCGGGCGGCTATCGGCTCTACACCCAGGGGGACGTCGCGCGCCTGCGCACGATCCTGCGGATGCAGCGCGACGAGTTCCTGCCGCTGCGCGTGATCCGCCAGGAGCTCGCGACAGGGCGCGCGGGGGACGGCGCCGCGACCGCAGCCCGTGGCGGGTAAGCGGGGTGGACGCGAGGGGATGCGTCCGTGGCGCACGAGCGTGAGCGTGCGCGAGGCGACCGGAGCGCTGTACTCGCTGGAGGACGTGCTGGAGGAGACCAGCGCCGACGGCAAGCTGGTGGGGGAGCTGGAGGAGTACGGCGTCATCAAGGGCGAGCTGCGCGGGGGCGTGCGCTACTTCGACGAGACCGAACGCGAGATCATCGGCGCGGTGGCCGAGCTGGCGCGCTACGGCGTGGGGGGGCGCAACCTGCGCGTGTTCCGCTCCTCGGCCGACCGCGAGGCGACGCTGCTGCAGCAGATCCTCGCTCCGGCGCTGCGTTCGCGCAACCCCCAGCGGCGCAAGGAGGCGGTCGAGGCGCTGGAGAACCTGGCGGCGGTCGCGACCCATCTGAAGCACTTGTTGCTGGTGCGGGACCTGCGCAAGATCGTCCGCTGACGCCCGATGACCGGCGCATCTCATGCGTCCTCGGTCGCTCGCGTACGTAGTACGCCACGCTCCCTGCGTCCTTGATCTGCTTGGTCCTCGTGCGTCAGGGCGCTGTGGCGTCTCTCGTGGGCTGAGTCGCAATGACCCAGGCATCGGCCGATCTGCGGGAGTTCGTGCGGGAGATCCCGGACTTTCCGAAGGAGGGGGTGGGGTTCAAGGACATCACGCCGCTGCTGGCCGATCCGCGCGCGCTGGGAGCGGCGGTGCGCGGGCTCGCGGAGTACGCGCGGCCGCTGAACGTCGACTGCGTGATCGCCGCGGAGGCGCGCGGGTTTCTGCTCGGGCCGGCGCTCGCGCTGGAGCTCGGAGCGGGGTTCGTGCTGGCGCGCAAGCCGGGCAAGCTGCCGTATGAGACGGTCAGCGCCGAGTACCTGCTCGAGTACGGGTCGGGCGAGTTGGAGCTGCACACCGACGCGCTCGGCGCCGGCCGCAGGGTGCTGGTGCACGACGATCTGCTCGCCACCGGCGGCACCGCGCGGGCGCTGTGCGAGCTCGTCGAGAGCCTCGGCGGCGAGGTCGCCGGCTGCGGATTCTTGATCGAGCTCGAGTTTCTTGGCGGGCGCGCGCGACTGGCGCCCCACGACGCGCACGCGCTGATCTCCTACGAGTCCTGACCGGGCGAGGGTATGACACGATGCCGACGGCGCGCCGCACCCGCACGATCACAGCCCCGGCGCAGGAGCTGTGGGAGACGATCCGCGACCCCCACCACCTGCCGCGATGGTGGCCGCGGGTGAACCGCGTCGAGGACGTGACCGAAACCGAGTTCACCGAGGTGCTGATCACGGGCGCCGGCAAATACGTGCGCGCGGACTTCACGCTCGCCGTGTGTGACGAGCGCGAGCGACGGCTGTGCTGGGAGCAGCGCCTGGAGGGCAGCCCGTTCGCGCGGCTGCTGAAGGCCGCCGAGACCGAGGTGCGTCTGAAGGACGTCGCCGGTGGATCCCAGGCAGGCACCGCGACGGAGGTGACGATCGAGCTGCGACAGGCGCTGAACGGGTTCTTTTCGCGCTTCGGCGCCTACATGGTGCGCCGAGCGGCGACCAAGACGATCGAAGAGGCGCTCGACGGCCTGGAGCGGATCGGCGGGTCGTGAGCGCGTATGGCTGCGCTGGATCGGCGTCCTTACCGATCGTCGATCAGATGCGATCGACCGATCGGCCAGCACGCGTACGTAGTACGCCACGCTCCCTGCGTCCTTGCCCAGCTTGCCCTACGCGCTCACGACAGGTGATGGCGCTTACGGAGGATGCCCATGACCGAGCCGCCGCGGATGCGCTGGTGGGGGTGGGGCGATCCGGGGCACGGTCCGGCGCTGAACGCGCACACCCTGGAGCTGCTGCGCGAGAGCGTGGGCGTCTCGGATACGCCGCGTCCGCCCGTCGCGCTGGACGACGGTGAGGCTGCCGCAGACGCGCCTGGACCGAGGATGCGAGAGGCGGCGCTTCAGGCGATCGTCGGCGCCGGACGCGGTCAGGGACGACCATCTCGAACGGGTGGCGCATGCCGCCGGCAAGGGATATGTGGATCTCGTGCGCATGCGCGCGGGGACGCCCGCGGGTGCGCCGGACGCGGTCGTGCTGCCGGACCGCCACGAGCAGCTGCGGGCGGTGCTCGAGCTGTGCGCGAGCCGGGGTCTGGCGGTCGTGCCGTTCGGCGGGGGGACTAGCGTGGTTGGTGGCGTAGAGCCGCTGCGGGGCGGGCACGCCGCGGCGATCGCGCTGGACATGCGCCGGATCGCTCGGATCGCAGAGCTCGACCGGGAGTCGCGGATCGTGACGGTCGGCGCGGGCATGCGCGGACCGGAGCTGGAGCGGGCGCTTGCGAGCGGAGGGGCTGACGCTGGGGCACTGGCCGCAGTCCTACGAGTATGTGACGCTCGGCGGGTGCGCGGCGAGCCGCTCGGCGGGACAGGCCTCCAGCGGCTACGGGAGCATCGCCAAGATGGTGCTCGGCCTGCGGATGGCCGCGCCGGCGGGGGACATCGCGCTCGCCCCGCTGCCCGCGAGCGCGGCTGGGCCGGGGTTGCGCGAGCTGATCGTGGGCTCGGAGGGGACGCTGGGCGTGATCGACGAGGTCTCGCTGCGGGTGCGCCGGGCGCCGGCGGAGCGGGGTATGAGGGCGTCATGTTCGAGAGCTTCGCCGCCGGCGTGCAGGCGCTGAGGGCGATGGCGCAGGAGCACGCGATGCCCGAGGTGGCGCGGCTGTCCGACGCGGCGGAGACGCGCATGTCGATGGCGCTGGCCGGCGGCGGCGGGTTGAAGGGACGGCTGGGGCGCGCGTATCTCGACCGCGCGCGGACGCGGGACGAGAATCGGCCAGCGACGGAGCGGTGCATCGCGATCCTCGGGTTCGAGGGCGACGCGGGCGAGGTCAAGAGCAGGCGCGGGCGGGCGACTGGGGCTGGCGCGCCACAGCGGCGGCGTGGCGCTCGGGGGCTCGCCGGGGCGGGCATGGCTTGCAGGGACGGTTCCAGGCGCCATACCTGCGCGACGATCTGCTGAGTCACGGCGTGATGGTCGAGACGCTCGAGACGGCTACGCGATGGTCGAACGTGGAGCGGCTGCACGACGCGGTGGCGGGCGCGATCGAGCGCGCGCTGGCAGACGAGGGGACGCCGGGCATCGTGATGTGTCACGTCTCGCACCTGTATGAGACGGGCGCGTCGCTGTACTACACGTTCATCGCCCGCCAGCGCGAGGGCTCAGAGATCGAGCAGTGGCGCGCGGTCAAGCGCGCGGCTAGCGAGGCGATCGTCTCAGGCGGCGGCACGATCACCCACCATCACGCGGTCGGGCGCGATCATACGCCGTGGCTGCGGAGCGAGATCGGCGAGCAGGGCGTGGCGGCGATCGGGGCGTTGAAGGCGGAGCTGGACCCGGCGGGGATCATGAACCCTGGCAAGCTGTTGCCGTAGCGGGCGGAGTTGGGTGGGTAAGCCATAGCCGACTGCTGCGTCGAGTTGCAGTCGGCGCCGCTTTCCATTGCGGCTGGCGTTGAGGGAGCGCTTCGATAGTCTATTTACCGAGGCTGAACGCGCCCGACAGGACGATCGGGCCGGGATGGGTGGGGCTGTTGCTGGTCTCGCGGGTGAGCAGTATCTGGTGGTAGTCACCGGCGTTGGACGGCAGCAGCGCCCCGCCCTGCATCCGCCCGTTGGAGCCGACGGTCGGGGCCTTGCTGATCGCCTCGGCGCTGGAGGGCGAGTTGTAGAGCCAGACCACGTAGGAGAACCCTTGCGAGGGGGGCAGATGTTCGGCGGCCATGTAGAAGGCGCGCTGGGAGCCTTCGGCGAGGATCTCGACGATGCCGACCGATTTGCTGGAGGAGTTCGGGCGAGGTCAGCGTCAGCTGGTTGGTGACGGCCGGGGTTTTCGAGGAGCTCGATTTCGTGCTCTTCGTGGAGCTCGACGTGGTGTGCCGCGGGCTCGTGGTCGCGGACGCGCTCGTGCCGGTGGTTGTGTTCGAGCCACCCCCGCCGCTCGTCAGCAGGACGACGACCACCACGACGACCACGACGATCCCGGCCAGCAGCAGCGCGCCCCCGCGCCTGGACACGGGCAGCCCCGAGGTGCGCCGGACACGCCCGTACCAGCCCTCGCGGGGCGCCCCCTCGCCCGAGCGAGACGGCGCGCGTCGCCGCGCGGCGAGTGCGGGAGTCTCGCCGGGAGCGCCCGCGAGCGCGTCGAGCGCCGCGTGCGCGCGGTCGCGGACGGCGCTCTCGGGAATGCCGAGCAGTTCGGCGACCTGGGCGTAGCTCTTGCCGCGGTCCACGAGCAGCGACAGCGTCGCGCGCAGGTCGGGTGGCAGATCGTCCAGGCGGGGCATCGCTGGGGGTAGGCTATCGTGGCGCCGCGATGGCCATCCCCGGCAACCTCCCCAGCGTCGAGTGGCTGAACGAGTCGGTGATCGGGTTCGATCGGCACTATGGCCTGGAGTTCGTGGAGTTCTCGGAGAGCGAGGTGCGCGCACAGGTCGCTGTACGCGACGAGATCAAGCAGCCGCATGGGGCTGGTGCACGGCGGGCTGTATGCGTCGCTCGCGGAGTCGATGACCTCGCTGGCGACCGCGGCGGTGGTGATCGGGGAAGGGAACATGTCGACCGGCATGTCCAACAGCACCAGCTTCCTGAGGCCGGTGACCGAGGGAACCGTGCACGCGCACGCGCGGCGGCTGCATCGGGGCCGGACGACTTGGGTGTGGGACGTGACGTTCAGCGACGACGAGGGCCGGACGTGCGCGGTGACGCGGATGACGATTGCCGTGCGTCCGCTGCCCGATGGGGCCGTCGCATCCGAGGGTTCTGTTGGGGCGGCGCGCGAGATGGCAGCCAGCTAACCCAGGGCGCGCAAGCGGATTCGGCGTCTGGGACGGCAGTGGACGCTCGCCATAGCCGGTGTTGGGCAGGCGCGCGGCCAGTCGCGACCCGGGCGCCCCCGGATAGTTGATCGGCACAGCCGTCTGTGCGGCCGCGCGGGCGAGCGCCGGGGTGTGGGCGTAGACGTTGAGGATCACCCCGCCCGTGGGGATCGAGATCGCATCGCCCCGCGCGGCGAGATAGCCGCGGACGCCGCGCAGAGAGGCCGATGTGCGCGAGGTGGTGGAGCCTTCGCCGGGAACGAAGCCGTTGTCGGGCGAGGTGATCACCTTCAGCGGCGGCACGCACGTGGACTGGCCGCCTTCCAGGCAGTCGCCGTACTGAACCGTGAATGCCCCGCTCGGATCGGGCGAGGCTTCGGTGATCTGCAGGCCATGGAACGTGCCGCCGAGCCAGTACACCGGATAGGGCGCCAGCAGCAGGCTCTCGAGCGAGTTGTGCGGGATCGGCTGATCCTGGATCGTGTTCCCGCACGCGCCGAGGCATAGCGCGCAGAGCACGGCGGCGAGCGCCGCGAGCGGCTCGGATGTGCGGTCGGCGCATGCTCAGCCCCGGTAGCGGTTGGTGATCGGCATGCGCCTGTCCCGGCCGAACGCGCGCGTGGTGACCTTGATCCCGGGAGGCGCCTGACGACGCTTGTACTCGGCGAGGTCGACGAGGCGGATCGTGCGGTCCACCTCCTCCGCGGGCAGGCCGTCGGCGATCAGCCGCTCGCGGCCGTGGTCGAGCTCGATGTAGCCGTGCAGGATGCGGTCGAGCAGCTCATACGGCGGCAGCGAGTCCTCGTCGCGCTGGTCGTGCCGGAGCTCGGCGGTGGGGGGACGCGTGATGATCGAGGTGGGGATCGGCGCCGGCGCGCGCGGCGGCGCGCCGTCGGTGGCGATGGCGCCGGCGGGCGAGTTGCGCCACTCGCACAGCCGGTAGACGAGCGTCTTGGGGACGTCCTTGATGACCGCGAACCCGCCGGCCAGGTCGCCGTAGAGGGTGGTGTAGCCGACGGACATCTCGGACTTGTTGCCGGTCGTCAGCACAAGCCAGCCGAACTTGTTGGAGAGCGCCATCAGCAGGTTGCCGCGGATGCGGGCCTGGAGGTTCTCCTCGGTCAGATCCGGGGGCAACCCGTCGAAGTCGGTGTGCAGGGTGTGGGTGTAGGCGTCCATGACCGCCTCGATCGCCAGCTCGTGAGTGCGCGCTCCGAGCGCGGCGGCCAGGGCGTGGGCGTCGGACTGGGTGGCGGTGGAGGAGTAGGGGGAGGGCATGATCGCGACGTTGACGCGTTCGGCGCCCAGAGCGTCGGCGGCGAGGCAGGCCACGAGCGCGGAGTCGATCCCGCCCGAGAGTCCGAGCACCACGCGGGCGAACCCGTTCTTCTCGACGTAGTCGCGCAGGCCGAGCTCGAGCGCGGCATACACCTCGGCCTCGACGGGCGCGAGCGGGGTGTCGCAGAGGACGGCTGAGTCGGGAGGCGCGACCCGCGGCGGGGTGGGGCGGAGGCGGACGCTCGAGTCGATCTCCGACGCTCGACGGCTCGACGGCGCGGGCGGAAGATCGAGGTCGCAGACGAGCAGATCCTCGACGAACTGGCGCGGCGCGGGCGATGGTCGCGCCGGTCGGGTCCAAGCACGAAGGAGTGGCCGTCGAACACGAGCTCGTCCTGACCGCCGACGAGCGCGCAGAACGCGACATACGCGCCGGACTCCACCGCGCGATGCGGCGAACAGGCGCTCCCGTTCGGCGCCCTTGCCGGCGTGGTAGGGGGAGGCGGAGATGTTCACCATCAGGCTCGCCCCGGCGCGGACTCCTCGGTCGCGGGCGGGCCGGGCTGCCACAGGTCCTCGCACACGGTCAGGCCGATGCGGTGCCGGCGAGATCGATCGTCGCGCCCGGCTGAGCCGGGCGTGAAGTAGCGCCGCTCGTCGAACACTCCGTAGTTGGGGAGGTGGAGCTTGCGATAGACGGACTGGACGTCGCCGTCGCCGAGCACGGCGGCGGCGTTGTATACGTGGCCGTCGGCCAGCTCGGGAAAGCCGACGATCGCGCGTGCCGTGCCGGCGACCTCGCGGGCGAGATCCTCCAGCGCCGCGCGGGCGTCGGTAAGGAAGTGCTCGCGCAGGAGCAGGTCCTCCGGCGGGTAGCCGGTGAGGGCCAGCTCTCCAAACAGCACGAGCTCGTGCGCCGGCGTCTCGCGCGCGAGCGCAGGCCGTTGAGGATGCGCTGGGCGTTGCCGGCGATGTCGCCGACGGTGGCGTTGATCTGGCAGAGGGCGAGGCGCAACGTCAGGGGATCGTATCCGCGCTCCTGCGCCACGCTCGCGGACGGCGCCCGGCACGCCGCGCGATGGTCGGCCCTCGCTGCACCGCCAGATCGCTCGGATCCAGCGGTGGGCACGGGAGGAGCCTCGCCGGGTGGTCAGCTGGCGCGGGCGCGCTTGCCCGCAGCGCCTTTGCCCGCGGCGCCTTTGTCCCCAGCGCGCTTGCGGCGCGCGTCTGAGCCGTTGGCCGAAGCGGTCGCTTTCCTGGGGGAGCGCTTGCCCGGCGCTCGCACGCCGGCGGCGCGAGCCAGTGAGGCGATCGCCCGGTCGAGATCGCGCGCGATCGATTCGAGCTCGGGGACGGAGTCATAGTCGGCGAGCAGCCCGAATCCGAGGTGGCCGTCATAGCTCATGACCGCGATCCCCAGCGCCTGGCGGCGGGCGAGGGGCACGACGGGATACAGCCCGCGCAGGCGGCGGCCGAGCAGATACAGCGGGAACTGCGGGCCGGGAACGTTCGTGACGACGAGGTTGAAGTAGCGCTGGCGGGCCTGCAGTCGTGCGGCCTGGCTGAGGATCGTGGGCGGGGCGAAGCCAGCGAGGTTCGTCAGCACCTGCGCGCCCACGGCCTGGCCGGACTCCTTGAGATCCTTCATCGCGACGCGGATCTGCGCGAGACACTCGGCGGGGCTCTCGACGCCGACGGGCAGCGGCGCCCACATCGCGGCGACCTGGTTGCCGAGCGCGCCGCGCTGGGAGTCGGCGCGGACGGAGACGGGGACCATCGCCTTCAGCACGAGCCCCTCGGTGTCCTGACCCTGCCCGCGCAGGTAGCGCCCGAGCGCGAGGCTGACCGAGGCGAGGACGACGTCGTTGAGGGTGCCGCCCAGCGAGTCCTTGATCGCTTTGAACACCGCCAGCTCGGTGTCCACCCAGGTGTAGCGGCGGTGCGGGCCGATATCGACGTTGAACGGGCTCGGCGGGGCGGGGGCGCTGATGCCCGCCAGCGTGGTCGCGCCGACGCTCACGAGGTTGTCCTTCACCTGCGAGACGGCCCTGCGCGGCGCGCGCAGCAGCGCGCGCGTGCCGCGGCCCATCTCGGCCGGCACGGTCGCGCGCTCCAGCAGCGCCTCGCCGAGCAGCTTGGCGGAGCCGGGCAGCGGCTTGGCCGTCCACGGCGCCGGCGGCCGCGACGTGCCGGCCGGCTCGGGGGAGGTGTCGAACAGCACGGTCGTGATGTCCACGCCGGAGATCCCGTCCACGAGCGCATGATGGGTCTTGGCGATCAGCGCGAACCGCCGGCCCGCCATGCGCTGCACCAGCCAGATCT
This sequence comes from uncultured Solirubrobacterales bacterium, assembly GCA_963786535.1. Lineage (GTDB taxonomy): Bacteria > Actinomycetota > Thermoleophilia > Solirubrobacterales > Solirubrobacteraceae > Palsa-744. Next base: position 41,905 of record CAWAZI010000001.1, read on the forward strand.
CCCACAGCGGCTTGGAGCGGTCCAGGCGCTGGGAGAACAGCCGCCCGGCGAGCTGCTTCAGCGCGGCCTCGTCGGCGGGACGCGGCAGCGCGGTGTGACGGATGTGGTAGCGCGGGTTGAAGTGCGGATCGTCTGTCCACAGCGGCCGCCCCTGCCCGAGCGGCACGTAGGCCAGACGCTGGCGATAGCGCGGCACCAGGTGCAGGCGGCTGAGCACGTGGTCGATCAGCTCCTGGGGCGTGGGCGCGACGCCCTCGAACACCATCACCGACGCGACGTGCATGTGCGCGGTCGAGTCGTCCTCGAGATGCAGGAACGCTGTGTCGAGAGCGGACAGGCGGTCGGGGTTGGCCACGAGGTTGATTGTCGCTGCTGCGGTCGCGCACGTCAACGGCGGCCGACAAGACCTTCCCTCGCTGCACAAATGCTCGCGGGTGTCTGTGATGGATCACACACATGCAGGCGTAACGGACCGCATAGCCTCGAATCACGTTCGACCCTGCCGAGTCGTGTCCGTGAATGGATGCGAGCGGGGGACCCACTGCCGGATCGCCTCATTGAGGCCGGTCTGGATGGGGCGAATCGGCCGCTGCTGCGGCTGTAACGCCCGGTTGACGCCCGCTCGTTGCGTGCGTCGCCGCGCGTGAGCCCGACAGCTAACCCCGTAGGCGGACACCCAGGAGGTTATTTCCTCGATGTACGTCCCCGCGACGTCAGCGCAGCCCGCTGCGCCCGCAACGCCGCTCGCTTCTCTCGAAATCACCACCGGTGGATCCTCGTCCGGTATGGCCGGGCTCGCCGGTTTGGGAGCAACATCGACGCATGACTCGTTTGCCGTGCGCCGTCCCGCCCTGAACGTGCTGACCGACCACACGAGCACGATCGCGGGCGTTCTGCGGCCGGGTCTCGCCGGCCGGATGGTCACGCTGCAGGGGCTCGGCGCCCACGGCTGGAGCACGCTCGCGAGCACCCGCACCGGACGCGGAGGTCGCTTTCGCCTGCGCTACGTCCCTCACCGCACCGGCAGCGAGCGGGTGCGGCTGCGCTTCGCCGGCGACGCGTCGGACCCCGGCGCGCGCCGTACGCTCGGGCACCTGAACGTGTATCGCCTCGCCGGGCGCCTCCTGGTATGGCGGCGGCGGCGGGCTGGCGTGCGGGGGCGAGCTGACGAGCACGACCATGGGCGTGGCCAACAAGACGCTTCCGTGCGGCTCGCAGGTCACGCTGCGCTATGGCGATCGCACGTTGAGCGTGCGCGTGATCGACCGCGGACCCTACGTGGCCGGGCGCGAATTCGACCTCACCGAAGCGACCAAGCGCGCACTCGGGTTCGGCGACACGGGCGAGGTGTGGAGCACGCGCTGAGCCATGTCGGCGGGCGCGCTGTGAATGCGCGCCCGCCGGCCGCGAGGACCAGGCCGGGCCGCAGGCCGTCCTGGGAGTGTTCGTGCAGAACTTGGCATCTAGGCCAGGCGTCCGTTCAATGCACGACGTGAGACCTGCGCGTGCACATGTGTGGCTCGACGGGACGGGCGACTGGGCCTGGCCCGGCAGTCGCGGGGGCGAAGCCGCGGTCGAGCTGCTGCCGCCTTCATGGGTTCCTACGCTGCCACGCCGCACGCAGGCGGGCAACGCCACAGCCTTCCCGGGTGGGCGCCCATCACAGCGCACCCTGCGACGACGGTACGGCACAAGCCTGCTGCTGGCGGCGCTGGCGGCCGTGTGCGTCGGGTTGGCGCTGGACGGCCGCGCCAACTTCGAACGCCTCGTGGGCGTTCGTGCCGCGACGGGTCAGTCGGCGGCGGCACTCACGCTCGCGCGCTCGATCGCGGCCTCCCCGCAACCGCTGCCGACGGTGGCGCCCGTGAGCCGCGACGCGGCGGGCAGCTCGATCGACTCCAGCAGCTACTCCTCGGTGGCCCTGCACGGCGAAGGCTCGTTCCTGATCTACCTGCCGCCCGGCTACGCGAGCACCGCCACGCGTTATCCGGTCATCTACCTGCTGCACGGCAACGACCAGACCGACAGCTCATTCCTGCAGATGGGCCTTCAGAGCACGCTCGACCGGCTGATCGCCCGGCACGCGATCCCGCCGACGATCGCGGTCATGATCCAGGGCGGGCCGGGCACGAACAACTGGCTGAATCACGGCGATGCGGGCTATGAAACCTACGTGCTCGAAGTGCAGCACCTCATCGACCGTATGCTGCCCACGATCCCCGCCCGCAGCGCTCGCGCGATCGCCGGCTACTCGATGGGCGGCTACGGCGCGATGCATCTGGCCCTGACCCACCCGCAGACTTTCGCCGCCGTCGAGAGCTGGCTCGGCTTCTTCAACGGCCTCGACGGTCAGCTGCACGCCGACCGTCCCACGATCTCACGTCTGGGCCTGCGCGCATACGTCTACGGGGCGGCTTCGGATTACATCGCCAACCCTTCCGAGAACGCCCCCTTCGCCGCTGCCCTACGCGCGGCCGGAGCCGACGCTCACAGCGCCGTCTACCCGGGCGAACACGACTTCGAAACGCTCGAAGCCCACCTCGAGCACATGCTCGAATTCGCCGGGCGCAAGCTGTAAGCGGCGCGCTCGAACCGGTCGATCGTCAGTCGTCCTCGGCGACCCGCAGCACCAGCTTGCCCGTGTTCCCGCCCTCGAACAGACGCAGGAGCGTCTCGGGGAAGCGCTCCAGGCCACCCTCGGCGATGTCCTCGCGGGAGACGAGCTTGCCGGCGGTGAGCCAGCCGGCCATCTCACGGACGCCCTCGGCGTAGCGGTCGCCGTAGTCGGAGACCACGAAGCCGGTCATGCTCGCATGGTTGACGAGCAGCGACATGTAGTTGGACGGGCCTTGCATCGCCCCGCTGGCGTTGTACTGGGAGATCGCCCCGCAGATGACCACGCGCGCGTGGCGAGCCAGGCGCGTGAGCGCGGCGTCGAGGATCTCCCCGCCGACGTTGTCGAAGTACACGTCGATCCCCTTCGGGCAGTGCTCGCGCAGGCCCTCGGCGACATCCTCGGACTTGTAGTCGATCGCCGCGTCGAACCCGAGATCCTCGACCACGTAGCGGCACTTCTCAGCCCCGCCCGCAATCCCGATCGCGCGCGCCCCCTTGAGCTTGGCGATCTGTCCGACGACTCCGCCGACGGCGCCGGCGGCGCCGGAGACGACCACCGTCTCGCCCTCGGCGGGCCGGCCGATGTCGAGCAGGCCGAAGTACGCGGTCATGCCGGGCATGCCGAGCGTGCCGAGATATGTCGGCAGCGGGGCGAGTCCGCGGATCGACCTTGCCCACCGCATCGCCGCTGACGACGGCGTACTCCTGCACGCCGAGCAGGCCGGTGACGTGGTCGCCGACGGCGAGGCGCGGATGGTTGGACGCGATCACACGCCCGGCGGCGAGCGCGCGCATCACATCGCCGACGCCCACGGGCGCGATGTATGAGCGGCCCTCGTTCATCCAGCCGCGCATCGCCGGGTCCAGCGACAGGTACAGGATCTTCACGAGCACCTCGCCCTCGCCCGGCTCGGGGACCGGCTCCTCGGTGTGGACCAGTCGCTCGGCTTGGGCAGCCCGACCGGGCGGGCGGCGAGTCTGACCTGGTGGTTCACGGCATCCATGGGTTGCGCCCTTCGTCGGTGGTCGTTGGCGCGAACCATACGCCGCCGGGAGGTGCGGCGGGCGGCGCCCGGCGCCGTGAAAGACTGTGGCGGTGACCGATGGTGCTCTGCTCAGAAAGCTGACGCTCCGGGGCGCTCTGCGGGTTCCCGAGATCACCGCCTACTTCTGGGCGATCAAGGCGCTGTCGACCGCGATGGGCGAGTCGACCTCGGACTATCTCGTCCACGCGATGGCGCCCGTGGAGGCCGTCGCCCTGGGGTTCGTCGGCTTCCTCGCGGTCCTGTCGTGGCAGTTTTCCCGGCGCCGCTATGAGGCGTGGCCGTACTGGCTGGCGGTGGTCATGGTCGGAGTGTTCGGCACGATGGCCGCCGACGTGCTCCACGTCGGCTTCGGCGTCCCCTATCCGGTGTCGAGCGTCTTCTACGCCGTCGTGTTGCTGGCGGTGTTCTGCAGCTGGCAGAAGACCGAGCAGACGCTCTCGATTCACAGCGTCGACAGCGCTCGCCGGGAGGCGTTCTACTGGGCCGCAGTGGTGGCGACCTTCGCGATGGGCACAGCGCTCGGAGACCTGACGGCGACGAGCCTCGGCTTGGGGTACTTCGCCTCCGGGCTGCTGTTCGCCGGTGTGATCGCGGTTCCCGCCGTCGGCTACTGGCGCTTGCACTGGAATCCGATCTTCTCCTTCTGGTTCGCCTACGTCGCCACCCGACCGCTCGGCGCGTCGTTTGCCGACTGGATGGGCAAGCCCCAGAACGTCGGAGGACTGGGGTGGGGAGACGGAACCGTCGCCCTGGCGCTGGGGAGCGCCATCTTCTGCCTGGTCGCCTATCTGGCGATCACTCGCCGGGACGTGCAGAGAGTCTCGCGCGCGCCACGCGTCTCAGACGAGACGCGATTGCAGGTCGAGCTCTCTTCGGAAAGCGTCGACTGACGCCCCCGCACGTCGCTGGGAGCAGTTGCGTGACCCGCCGCCTCCGGCGCTAGATTCGAAGGGACATGTCCGCCGAGCCCAGCGAGCTGAAGGTCGCCCACCTGGACGCCGACGCGTTCTACGTCTCGATCGAGCTGCGCCGCCGTCCGGAGCTGAGGGGCCTGCCTGTGATCGTGGCTGGGAGCGGGCCGCGCGCGGTCGTGACGACCGCCAGCTATGAGGCTCGGAAGTACGGGGTCGGGTCGGCGATGCCCGCCGCGCGGGCGCGGCGGCTGTGCCCGCAGGCGGTCGTGCTGGCGCCCGATTTCACGACCTACCGGGAGGCTTCGCGCGAAGTGATGGAGATCGTGCGCGCGCACGTCGAGCGGGTGGAGGTGGTCGGACTCGACGAGGCCTATCTCGACCTGGCTGGGCTGTACTCCCCGCGTGCGGCGATGCGCCGCCTGATCGCGGAGATCGGCGCTCGGACCGGACTGACCTGCTCGGTGGGGATTGGCCCGAACAAGCTCGTCGCGAAGGTCGCCTCCGATGCGGAGAAGCCCGCCGGGTTCGTGGTGCTCACGCGCGAGCAGGCGTGCGCGCGGTTCGCACAGGCTCCGCCGGGGCTCGTGCCGGGGATCGGTCCGAAGACCGCAGCACGGCTGGCGCAGCTGGGGCTGACGACGCTCGGAGCGCTCGGCATGGCGCCGGAGCGCGTGCTGGTGCAGCGTTTCGGGGCGAACCTCGGGGTCGAGCTGGGACGCCGCGCGCGGTTCGAACACGACGGCGTCGTCGGCGCCGCGCGCAAGGTCGTCTCGGAGTCGCGCGAGCGGACGTTCGACTATGACGTCGCCGATCCCGGCCCAGCTGCGCGAGTCGCTGAGAATGATGGCCGAGGAGCTGTGCGCGAGCCTCGTCGCGCACGGGCGCCGAGGGCGCACGATCGGGATCAAGATCCGCCTCGACGACTTCACCACCGCCACCCGTGCTCACACGATCGAGGCGCCCACCAACGACATCGAGCGAGTTACGCCCGTCGCGTTGCGCCTGCTCGCCGAGTATGCGCCCGCCCGCCCGGTGCGCCTGCTGGGCGTGCGGGTCGCCGGCCTGGCCTGGCGACACGCCCGCTACGCCCGCCTCAGACACCGACGAGGACGCCGGCGCAGATAACGACTCCGGTCAGACGCTGGACCAGCTGTCGCTGCGGGTATAGGATCAACGCATGCCGCTCGCGCGCGTCGGGGAGATCGAGCTCAGCTACGAGCGCGCCGGCTCGGGCCCGCCGCTGTTGATGATCATGGGGATGAGCGGCACGTTCGATCATTGGAGCGCCGAATTCCTCGCCGAGCTGCGCCAGGACTTCGAGACGATCGTCTATGACCATCGCGGCGTCGGCGCCAGCAGCCGCCTGGAGGGGCCGGTCACGATCGCCGGGCTCGCGCGAGGACGCCGCCGGCCTGCTTGCGGCCCTGGAGCTCGACTCCGCGCACGTGCTGGGCATCTCGATGGGCGGGATGGTCGCCCAGGAGCTCGCGCTGAGCCACCCTGAGCGCATCCGCGCGCTCGCCCTCGGCTGCACCTACTGCGGAGGCGAGGGCAGCTCGGTCGCCTCCGAAGAGGTCATGCGCCGGCTCGCCGAAGGGATGATGTCGGGCGATCGCGAGCGCGCGCTGCGCACCGGCTGGGGGGTCAACGTCTCACCCGAGTTCGCCGCCGACGAGGAGGCGTACGCGCGCTTTCGGGAGATCGGCCTGCGCCGGGCCGTGCCTGTCGAGGTGATCATGGAGCAGATGCGGGCGATCACCGGACACGACACCTCAGCTCGCCTGCCCGAGATCGCGCTGCCGACGCTCGTCATCCATGGCACGCTCGATCAGATGCTCCCGGTGCAGAACGGCCGCATGATCGCCGGGCTGATCCCCGACTCGCAACTGGAGATCTTCGACGGGGTCGGCCACCTGTTCTTCTGGGAGCAGCCCGAGCGCTCGGCCGAATTGGTGCGTGCCCACGCCGCGGTGCATGCCTGAGCGTTCGCGCCCGGGCACCAGCGAACTGCGCATCACGACCGACGATGGGGTCGAGCTGGCCGGCGAGCAGGCCGGGACCGGGCCGCCGATCGTGTTGCTCCATGGCCTGACGGCGACACGCCGGTATGTGGTGATGGGCTCGCGTCTGCTGGAGCGCTCGGGCCGGCGCGTGATCGTCTACGACGCGCGCGGCCATGGTCGTTCCGCCCCGGCGGCCGATGCGGCCGAGTATGGATACGAGCGATTGGCGCGCGATCTGCTGGTGGTCATGGACTCGCTCGACATCGAACGAGCGACGCTGGCCGGAGCCTCGATGGGGGCACAGACGATCATCCGCTTTGCGTTGGACCATCCTGAGCGTGTGGCGGCGCTGGGGCTGATCACGCCCGCATATGACCCGGACACCCATATGACCGGAGGAGAGGATGAGTTCGCGGCATGGGATGCGCTCGCGCAAGGACTGCGCGAGGGTGGGGTTGAGGGATTTCTGGCGGCCTATGACTTCACGCCCGTGCCCGATGCGTGGCGAGCGACGGTGGAAAAGGTCGTCCACCAGCGACTGTCCGCCCACGACCACCCCGATGCGGTCGCAGACGCGCTGCAGGTCGTGCCGCGCTCGCGCCCGTTCGAGCGCTTCGAGGAACTGAGCGACGATCGAGGCGCCGACGGTCGTGATCGCCTCCCGCGACGAGGCCGATCCGGGGCACCCGCTGGCGGTGGGCGAACGCTACGCGCAGGCGATCACCGGCGCGAGGTTGCTCGTGGAGGAGCCCGGTCAGTCGCCGCTGGCGTGGCAGGGGGGGCGGGTCTCGCGAGCGCTGCTGGAGCTCACCACCGGCGGTTGAGGCGCCCGGACCGCTCGGCCGGCGAGCATCCCGTCCTGGGCGTTCGTGATAACGTACGGACGTATGCCAGAGGTACGCGAGTGGGACGGCAGAACGTACGATCGAATATCCGGTCCGATGCAGGCGCTGGGGCAGGTCGTACTCGACCGCCTGCCGTTGAGCGGCGATGAGACGGTGCTCGACGCCGGCTGCGGGTCGGGGCGGATCACCCAAGCGTTGATCCAGCGACTGCCGCGCGGGCGGGTCATCGGGGTGGATGTGTCCGAGTCGATGGTCGCCGCCGCGCACGAGCGACTCGGCGCCGACGCTGACATTCGCCGTGCCGACTTGCTGGAGCTGGAGCGTGAGCTGGATGAGCCGGTCGACGCGATCCTGTCGACCGCCACATTTCACTGGGTGGCAGATCACGCGGCGCTGTTTCGCTCTCTGCGCGGCGTGCTGCGCCCAGGCGGGAGACTGGTGGCGCAGTGTGGGGGCGAGGGCAACATCACCGGTCTGCGTGGACGGGCGGGCGTCGTTATGGAACGCGAGCCCTACGCCGAGCATTTCCGCGATTTTCAGCCGCCGTGGAATTACGCCAACCCCGAGGACACGCGCTCACGACTGCTCACGGCAGGGTTTGTCACCGCCGAATGCTGGTTGCAGCCGGCGCCGACCGAGCCCGGACACCCGCGCGAGTTCCTGTCGACAATCGTGCTCGGCCCCCACGTACAGCATCTGCCGGAGTCGCTGCGCGAGCCGTTCATGGACGAGGTTATGGCCGTGCTGGGGGAGCCGGTCGTCGTCGACTACGTGCGGTTGAACATCGACGCGGCCGCATAGCTCCGCCGCTCACCAACATAAAGATCAAAAGGTAACATTAGTATCTACGTATATACGGTAGATAACCAACCAAAAAAACTACTAACACCACAGCCCTCAGACGATCGCCTCAGGCGGGCGTCCCCACGGCCTGGGATCACATCAGGCCAGCGCCGCGCCCGAGTCGGCGATGCGGTCCTCGCCGACCTCGGCGCTGGCCGATCTTTGATCGGTCAACAGCGCCGCGTAACGACCGTCGCGCTCGAGCAGCTCGTCGTGCGTACCGCGCTCGACGATGCGACCGGAGTCGAGCACGAGGATCTGATCGGCGTCGCGGATCGTCGACAGGCGGTGGGCGATCGCGATCGTCGTGCGCCCGCGCGAGAGATCGTCGAGCGCCTGCTGCACCGCGCGCTCGGTCTCGGTGTCCAGCGCGGAGGTCGCCTCGTCGAGAATCAGCACCGGCGGGTTGCGCAACACCGTCCGAGCGATCGCCATGCGCTGCTTCTCCCCGCCCGAGAACCGGTAGCCGCGCTCGCCCACGGGCGTGTCGTAGCCGTCCGGGAGCGAGGAGATCAGCTCGTGGATCTGTGCAGCGCGCGCGGCGTCCTCGATCTGCTCGTCGGTCGCCTCGGGGCAGGCGAAGCGCAGGTTCTCGCGGATGGAGGCGTGAAACAGGTAGGTCTCCTGGGAGACGAGCCCGACGGTGGCCGCCAGCGAGGACAGGGTCATGTCGCGGATGTCCACGCCGTCGATCGAGACGCAGCCGCGCTGGGGCTCGTACAGCCGCGCGAGGAGATAGGCGAGCGTGGTCTTGCCCGAGCCGGTCTCGCCTACGAGCGCGGTGCGCGTCCCCGCGGGAACGTCGGCCGCGATCGATTCGAGCGTCCATGGCGCGTCGGGGGCGTAGCGAAACCACACGTCGTCCAGGCGCACGTCGCCGCGCACGCCCCTCAGGGGGCGCGCGTCGGGGCGCTCGACGATGTCCACGGGCAGGTCGAGGTACTCGAAGATGCGCCCGAACAGGGCGAGCGAGGTCTGGACTTCCAGGCCGACCGAGAGCAGCGATTGGATCGGGAACAGCAGGCGCGTCTGCAGCGTCGTGAACGCGACGAGCGTGCCGATCGTGATGGCCTGGTTGCCGGAGGCGATCGACTCGCCGGCGAACCAATACACCGCGGCGGGCATGATCGCGAAGCTCATCTGCACCGAGGCCATCCGCCAGCGCCCCGCCATCCGCGCGCGCACCTCCAGGTCGGCGAGCTCGCCGGACTCGTCGCCGAAGCGCCGCACCAGCTCGGGCGAGCGGCCCATCGTCTTGCCGAGCAGGATGCCCGACACCGACAGCGACTCCTCCACCAGCGTGGACATGTCCGCCAGGCGCGACTGGCGCACGGACTGGATGCGCCGGCGCTCGTTGCCGACGCGCCGGGTCAGCCATACGAAGAACGGCAGCAGGAAGAGCGAGAAGGCGGCCAGGCGCCAGTCGAGCAGCACCATCGCCACGACCACGGCGACGACCGTGGTCACGTTCTGCACGATCGAGGTGGCGGTGGAGGTGACGACGGAATCGATGCCGCCGATGTCGTTGGCGATCCGCGACTGCACCTCGCCCGTGCGGGTGCGCGTGAAGAACGCCAGCGACATGCGCTGCAGGTGCGCATATACCGAGGCGCGCAGGTCGTGCATGACGCGCTGGCCGACCTGGTTTGAGATCCATGTCTGCGCGACGCCGATCACGCCGCCGAGGATCGACAGCGCGATCATCCCGCCGACGAGCAGGCTCAGCAGCGTCGTGTTGTGATCGGGAATCGCCTTGTCGAGCACTTCGCGCAGCAGGAACGGGCTGATCACGCCCAGGCCGGCAGAGAGGAAGATGAGCGTCAGCAGTCCGCCCAGGCGCGTCCGATAAGGCCTGAACAGCGCGCCGATCCGCCGCGGCGAGACGGGCGTGGCGGGGATGTCCTCGGGGCGTAGCTCCGGTTGCTGCGAGCGGCGGCCACCGCCACCGCCGTGTCCCTGGGCGAAGGGCTGGGCGCTCACGCTAGAGGACTTTAGAAGGTGTCCGCGGCCCCGCGGCGCTGGTGCGCGGCGCGCCGGGCGGGTCGCGTCGTAGGCTTAACGCAATGAACCTGTCCACCTCGGAGACGCGCGTGCTCGGGTGCATGCTCGAAAAGCAGCTGACGACACCCGATATCTACCCGCTGACGCTCAACAGCCTGCGGCTGGCGTGCAACCAGTCGACCAATCGCGACCCGGTGGTGGACTACGACGACGCGACCCTGCGTGACGCGCTGCACCGGTTGGAGCGCCGCGGGTACGCGCGCCTGGCCAGCGGTCGTGGCAGCCGCGCGCCGAAGTACCGCCACCTGCTGGCCGAGGCGCTGCCGCTCTCCGGTGAGGAGCATGCGGTGCTGTGCGTGCTGCTGCTGCGCGGACCGCAGACGCCGGGCGAGCTCAAGCAGCGCGCGGAGCGCTTGCACGCGTTTGCCGATCTCGACGCGGTCCATGACACGCTCGATCGGTTGATCGCGCGCGAGCTGGCGATGCGACAGGACCGCCGGCCCGGGCAGAAGGAGGAGCGCTACGGGCACCTGCTCAGCGCCGACTTCGAGGAGACCGCCCCGCCAGCCGCAACCGTTCCGTCCCCGAGTCCGACCGGTGGCGCTAGCCCGTTCGCTGTTCCCGCCACCGCCACCGCGACCCCGGGCCTAGAGGAGCGCATCACCCGGCTGGAGCGCGAGGTCGCCGCGCTGCGCGCCGCCCTGGGGGAGCCCGTCGCCGAGGACGAGCCGGTGCTCGATGATCCTGCTGGCCCTGACCCTGTCGAGCGCGACCCCGCCATCACGCTTCCATGACGAGCCTCGCTGCGCTGATCGCCACCGCGACCGACGCCGCCGGCGGGGTGGGCATCCCGATCGCTCTGGCCGCCGGACTCGTGTCGTTCATGTCCCCGTGCGTGCTGCCGCTCGTGCCGGGATACCTGTCGACGGTCGTGGGGGTCGCGCCCGCGGACATGCAACACGCGGGGGCCAGGCGGGTGCTCGTGCCGAGCCTGCTGTTCATCGCCAGCTTCTCCTCCATATTCATCCTGCTCGGCCTCGGCGCGACCGCGATCGGCTCGACGCTGAACGATCACAAACAGACCCTCGAACAGGTCGGCGGAGTGGTGATCGTGCTGATGGGCGTCGTGTTCCTCGCGACGCCGTTCGTGGACCAGCTCAACTTTCAATGGCACTCCGAGTCGCTGATGCGCCTCGCCGGTCGGGGTGGGCCGCTGATCGCCGGGGCGGCGTTCGCGATCGCATGGACGCCGTGCACGAGCATCACGCTCGGCGCGATCCTCACGCAGGCGGCGGTCTCCAGCTCGGCCGCGCATGCCGCGCTGCTGCTCGCGTTCTACTCCGCGGGCTTGGCGATCCCGTTCCTGCTGATAGCGCTCGCGTTCGAGCGAGCGACGAACGCGCTGACGGTCGTCAAGCGCCACTTTCCGATCGTGATCGGCGTCGGCGGAGCGATCATGATCGCGCTCGGGTTGCTGATCCTGACGGGCGAGTTCACGACTCTGAACTCTCAGGCCAACAGCCTGCTGCAGGGGACGGGGCTGGACGTGTCCAACATCTGAGCTCGCCTGGGGCGAGCCCGCGCGGGCGGGGAGTCCTCCTGCCGTGTCCGTCGCATGGCGCGTGCGCCGAATGACGCGCTTTCAACATCGATCTTTTGCTGAGCGGAGCGAGCGGGCGGCGTCACACGGGTCCCATTACCCTCGCACGATGACTCGACGCTCGATGCCCGCACCCCAGCGCACCGCGCTGATGTCGGTCGCGGCCGCGGCGGCGCTGGTGGCGATCAAGCTCGTCGTGGGGTTGCTCGCCCACAGCCTGGGGTTGATCGCCGAGGCGATTCACTCGGCCACCGACCTGGTCGCGGCGCTGCTCACGTTTTTTGCCGTCCGCGTCGCGGGGCGCCCCGCTGATCGAGAGCACCCCTACGGTCACGGCAAGGCCGAGCACCTGTCGGCGCTCGGCGAGTCCGCGATCCTGATCCTCGCGAGCATCGTCATCGCCTACGAGGCGATCAACCGCCTCGCCGGGCACGGTCCCACCGCGGATGCCCGCTGGTACGTGCTGGCGGTCGTGGGCGCGGTGATTCTGATCGACGCGGGCCGCTCGCGCACGCTGCACCGCGCCGCACACGAGCACGCAAGCGCCGCGCTGGGCGCGAACGCGCTGCACTTCACGCTCGACCTCGTCGGCTCGATCGCGGTGCTGATCGGGCTCGTGCTGGTGCGCGCCGGCTACCCGCAGGCCGACTCGATCGCCGCGCTGCTCGTCGCCGGGCTTGTGCTCTACTCAGCCGGCAGGCTGATGCGCGGCAACATCCGTGTGCTGATGGACACCGCCTCGGGCCCGGCCGAGCAGACCGCGCGCGCCGCGATCGCCGGGATCGCGGAGCCGGTGACGCTCAGCCGTCTGCGCATGCGCGAGTCCGGCGGCCGCCACTTCGTCGACGTGGTCGTCGGCGTGGAGCCCGACGCGGACCTCGCCCACGGCCACGCCGTCGCCAGCGCGATCGAGGAGGCGATCGCGCGCGACCTGCCCGGCAGCGACGTGATCGTCCACGTCGAGCCCGACACGGCGCTTGGCTCGCGCCACCTCGCCCACGGTCCGCGGGTGGTGCTGACGGTGTGTCTCGGGTCCGACCGCACGCTCACGGACGCGCGAGCGCTGGCCGATCGGCTGGAGCGCGAGATCAGGGCTGGGCACTCGGACATCGTGGACGTGTCCGCGCACACCGACCACGACTGATCGTCTGAGGACGAAAGCCACGCGCGCGTCCTGCGCCGCGATCCATCCCTCGACGTACCCTGCCCGGTACGCAATCGCCGCATTCAGCACACGCGATCGGCGACGGACACGGCTCACAGACTCGCCGTCCCGCCAGGTCTCGTCCCCTCAGCCCGCGTGGACGGCGCTCAATCGTGGATATGAAACGGCAGCGCGGCGACGATCACGCCCGTGCGTGCCTTGAGCACGGTCTCCAGCAGCCGCCCGCGCTGGTTGTGCAGGATCTCGTGGCGGCGCTTGCTGGGAATGATCTCGGGGATCAACACGGTGATCGTCGTGTCCGGCGCCTGGATCGACTCGACATAGCGCAGGACGCTGCGCACGAGCGAACGATGGGGGTCGAGCAGCACCTCGAGTGGCACGCTGCACTTCCACTGACCCCAGTCGCGGGTGATCCGCTCGCGCTCGGACTCGTCGCCCGCCACCGCGACCGCGACGACCGTCTCGCCGAGCGACAGCGCGGCGCTGAGGGCCCGCTCGGTGAGCAGGCTGACGGTCGTGGTGGGGACGATCACGACGCTCTCGCGCCGGCGGGGCATTCCCGGCGTCCTGCCCAGCCGCAGCTCCGAGGCGACCTCGGCGTAGTAGCTCTCGGTGCGCGAGAACAGGAGCATCAGCAGCGGGATCGCGATCGTCACCACCCATGCTCCCTCGAGGAACTTGGTCGACAGGAACACGACGACGGCGATCGCGGTCATGCTCGCGCCGGCGCCGTTGAGCACGGCTCGCGTCCGCCAGCGCGGCGGGCGCGTCCGGCGCCAATGGCGCACCATCCCCACCTGGCTGATCGTGAACCCGATGAACACGCCGATCGTGAACAGCGGGATCAGCCTGCTCGTCTGCGCGTCGACCACGATCAGCAGCACCATCGCCGCGAGCGCGAGCGCCGTGATGCCCTGCCTATACACCGGGCGCTCGGCGCGCAGGTAGAACGCGTGCGGCAGGCGGTGGTCGCGGGCGAGCAGGCTCATCAGCACCGGCAGCCCGCCGAAGCTCGTGTTCGCGGCCAGGCCGAGCACGAGCGTGACCGCGAGGTTCGACACGTAGAACGGCCAGCCCGTCCCGAACGCGCCCGCGGTGACCTGCGCGAGGATCGTGACGCCGCCGCGGGGGACCACGTGGTGGGCGTGAATCAGGATCGCGAGCCCCACCAGCATCACGCCGAGCAGCACCCCGAGCGAGACCTCCGTGCGCTGGGCCCTGCCCACGCGCGGCGCGCGGAACGCGGGCACGCCGTTGGCGATCGCCTCCACGCCCGTGACCGCCGAGCACCCGGCCGCGAACGCCTTCAGGATCAGCACGATCCCCAGCGCCGTCGTCGGCTGGATCGGACCGGCGCTCGAGCCGATGCTCGCGACCGGGTGGGGATGGAGGGCTCCGACGACGATCACCGCGAGGATGCTCACGACGAACACGGCCGTCGGGAGCATCAGCAGCCTGGCCGACTCGGCGATCCCGAACATGTTCACGGCGCTCAGCAGCAGCAGCCCGATCAGGCTCACCGCCAGCAGGTGATGGGCGAGACCCGGGAACACGCTGCCGAGGCTCGCGGCGCCGGCGGCGAGGCTGACGGCGACCGTGAGCACGTAGTCGATGACCAGCGACGCCGCCGCGAGCAGCGCCGGAAGCCGGCCGAGGTTGAGCTTGGCGACCGCATACGCGCCGCCGCCCTCGGGATGGGCCGCGATCACCTGCGTGTAGGAGACCACCAGCAGCACGAGCATGCCGGTGATCACGAGCGTCAACGGCACCGTGGAGCTCAGCGCCCCCGTGCCGGCCGCGACCAGCACGAGGATCATCGCTTCGGGCCCGTAGGCGACGCTCGACAGGGCATCGAGGCTGAGGGCCGCGAGCCCGCCGAGCACGCCGAGCTGGTGACCCTCGTCGGCGTGCTTGCCGGCTCGCCGCCATCTGGCCGGCGTCGCACCCCGGCGGGTGAGCCCGACGGGCGACGCCCCGGCTCCGTGCGCCGCGTCAGATCCAGCCGGCTCTCGGGATGAATGGCTCAATGCAGGGCGGGGCCGCTAGCGCGGAGAACTGTGACAGGCCGTCCAGACCCATCGCCGGCGCCGCACCCGACCCCTAGAGCCGTGTCAGGCCGTCATCGCGGTCTGCCGTTCGCGCATACGCGCCCGGTAGCGCCGTTCCCAAGCCTCCTGGTTGCGCTTGGCGTCGAGCACGAACGGCGAGTAGGAGATCGCCTTGACAATCGCGCGGTTGATCTGCGCCCACGGCGAGGGGAGGGGGCGCAGCACGTCCACGAACAGCACCACCCGCGTCTCGTCGGTGTCGTTCCACACCTCGTGGTTGTAGGTGTCGTCGAAGATCATGCTTTCACCCTCCTCCCAATGCCGGAAGTCATCGCCGACTCTGATCCGGCAGGACTCGGCGTCGCGCGGCACGATCAGGCCGAGGTGGTAGCGCAGCACGCCCTTGTACGGGCCGCGGTGGTCGAGGATGTGCTTGCGCGGCGAGAGGATCGAGAACATCGCCGTCTTCATTCCCGGGATCTCGCGCATCAGCGCCGCCGTGCGCGGGCACATCTCGACGCCGAGCTTCGCCTCGAAGCCGTAGCCGTAGAGGAAGTATGTCTTCCAGCGGTCGTCGTCGGTGATCTCGATCTGGTCCTTGGAGATGTCCTGGAAGTTCGGCAACGCCTCGCGGTCCTCGAGCACGTGCAGCAGCTCCTCGCGGATCACGGTCCAGTTGCGCTCGACGTGTTCCGCCCAGGGGAAGCGCTCGCGCGCAAAGAACGTCGCGTCGCCCACCAGCGAGCACCGGCCGATGAATCGCTCGATCGGCGCCAGGACGCGTTCGCCGACGGCGATCGTCAGCTCGACCATGCGCTCCCACGCGGACTTGGACCCGTCTGCCATCGCGTGCTCCCATCCGTGCAATCGGAACTTCAGCACAGCAGTCTAGGACCCCCGCCAGACATATCGTCCGGGCGGGGGTCCTGACGCGAAATGCTTATGCCGCCTCTCTGAGCGCGACCATCTCCGGCGACTCGGCGAGCTTCTTCAGCGCGCGCTGCTCCAGCTGGGAGGCTCGCTCGGCGGAGAACCCGAGCCGTTTGCCGATTGCGGTCAGCGTCTGGGGCTCCTCGCGCCCGGTGCCGAACCGCAGCGTCAGCACGGTGCGCTCCGTGTCGGGCAGCTGCGCGATCGCCTCGTGCACGATCCGCTCGCGCTCGTTGTCCCAGGCGGTTTCCTCAGGCGCCTCCTGCTCGGCGGGCAGCAGATCTCCAAGGGCGGTGTCGCCGTCCTCGCCGACCTGCTGGTCGAGGCTGACCAGGGCGGCGCGCTGGTGGCGCACCTCCTCGACCTGCTCGATCTCCAGGCCCGTCTCCGCGGCCAGCTCCTCGATCGTGGGCTCGCGTCCGAGCCTGACCGACAGCTCGCGCTCGACCCGCCCGACCTTGCGCGAGCGCTGGGCGACGTGCACGGGCAGCCTGATCGTGCGACCGGAGTTCTCCAGGCCGCGCTGGATCGCCTGCCTGATCCACAGCGTCGCGTAGGTCGAGAAGCGGAAGCCCTTGCGCCAGTCGAACTTCTCGCTGGCCCTGATCAGCCCGAGCATGCCCTCCTGCACGAGGTCGGCGAGGGGCAGTCCCTGGTTCTGGTAGCGCCGCGCGTTGGACGCGACCAGGCGCAGGTTCGAGTTGACCAGCAGTTCCTTGGCATGCAGGTCGCCGCGCTCGATCTTCTGCGCCAGTTCGATCTCCTGCGCCGGGGTGAGCAGGGGGTAGCGCCGCGAGTGCGCGAGCAGCTGGTCGACGGACTCGGGTATGAAGCTGTCCAGCGCGGCGGTCGCGGCGCTGTCAGCCGGTTTTACTGGGGTTTTGGGGGTTTTGCGAATTGTGTCTGCCATGGTGGGGCCCTTCTAATCCGATGCTTGCAGTCGGAATTATACGCCGCGATAGTTGCGTTGTCAATTATTCTTTCCGGACCGCCGATCGGGGTGTCGTTCGACACTGTGTACGTTGCTCCCTGCCCATTCGGTTCGCTTTTGGGGTCCGTGACGAACCCATCGGCACTCTTTCTGTCGGCCTTTCTTCCGCCAGCCCATACTTTGGGCCGGTTTTAGGACGTCCGTACGCGTTCCCGCACGCGCGCGTTCACGCCCGGGAGAACCTACAACCCGTCAGACCGGCCCAAGTCTCGTCGTATCTACCCAGATTCGGGCTCCTCCTATCGCCCACGTTGCGGGGCTGAGCGGGGGCGGCGGGCGGTGGATGATCCCGGCCAAGGGCGTATCTCAAGAGGGACGTGCGGGCCCGCGGGACCGTCCCTACACTCTCAGCCGATGAGCTCCGCGGACCTCTCGGGCCAGGTCGTCGCCGTCACCGGCGCCTCGTCCGGCATCGGCGAGGCGACCGCCCTGCAGTGCGCTCGGGCCGGCGCGGCCGTGGCTCTCGCCGCCCGCCGTGTCGATCGCATCCAGAGGTTGGCCGAGCGGATCGTCGCCGACGGCGGTCGCGCGGTCGCGATCGCTACCGACGTGGGGGAGGAGGATCAGGCGGGCGAGTTCGTGCGCCGCGCCCACTCAGAGCTCGGTCGCCTGGACGTGCTCGTCAACAACGCCGGCGTGATGCTGCTCGGCCCGATCGCCGACGCTCCAACCGAGGAGTGGCGCCGGATGATCGCGGCCAACGTGTTCGGCGTCCTGTACTGCACCCACGCCGCTCTGCCGCTGATGCGTGAGCAGGGCTCGGGGCACATCGTCAACGTCAGCTCGGTCGCGGGCCGCTTCGCGCGGCTGGGGTCGGGTGTCTACAACCTCACCAAGTTCGGCGTCGGCGCCTTCTCGGAGTCCCTGCGCCAGGAGGCCGTGCCGCTCGGCGTCCGTGTGACCCTGATCGAGCCTGGCGCGGTCGCCACCGAGCTGCCGGGCCACAACCGCCCCGAGGTGTTGGAGCAGATGGCGAAGCGCTTTCAGGGCGTCACCCCGTTGACTTCGGAGGACATCGCCACCGCGATCCTCTTCGCGATCGGCCAACCCCCGAACGTGAGCGTCAACGAGCTGCTCGTCCGCCCCAGCGGGCAGGCTGGGTAGCGGCATCGCGCCGCGTCGCCGACGTATTCCGGATCGCTTTCCGACAGACCGCGCCTGCCTTCCGGCCCGCGGACGGGATATGCGCGCCGAGTGCCTCCCAGACCCAGCGCGATAGAGTCGCCGGACCATATGCGAACATATGTTCGTGCGCTGGTCGAACCTTACGTTGAGCGAGGACGAGCAGCGACGGCTGCCGGGCTATCGCGACGAGGCGGTCGTACGCCGGTTTGACGCGCCCGAGGCCCTGGAGACCCGCTTCTATGAGGTGCGCGCCCGTTCGGTGCTCAACCGCGTGCCCGGCGCTTCGCGCATGCCGTTCCGCTGGACGATCAACCCGTACCGGGGATGCACCCACGCCTGTAATTTCTGCTTTGCCAGGCCAAGCCATAGATATCTGGGCTTCGACGCGGGCCGGGACTTCGAGCGCGAGATCGTCGTCAAGGTCAACGCGCCGGAGGTGTTGCGCGTCGAGCTGGCGCGGAGCTCGTGGAAAGGCGAGCACGTCGCGCTGGGGACGAACACCGACCCATACCAGTGGGTGGAGGGGCGCTACCGGCTGATGGAGGGCATCTGGGAGGCGCTGCGTGATGCCGTCAATCCGTGCTCGGTGCTGACGAAGTCGCCGCTGTTGCTCCGAGACCTACCGCTCATGTTGCAGATCGCGCGGCGCGCGCACTTCAGCGCGTGCCTTTCGATTCCGACGCTGGACGAGCGTGCCTGGCGCGCCACCGAGCCGCACACCCCGAACCCCCGCGCGCGCCTGGAGGCGGTCGCCGAGCTCAACCGTGCGGGCATTCCCACGGGCGTGCTGATCGCGCCGCTGATGCCGGGCATCAACGACGCGCCGCACCAGATCGAGCCGCTGCTGCGGCGCGCCGCGGAGGCCGGTGCCACGAGCGTCGGCGGCGTCGCGTTGCATCTACGGGGGGAGGTGCGCGACGTATTCATGGGCTGGCTGCGAACCCAACGCCCGGACCTGGTCGACCGCTACGAGCAGCTGTACAGCCGCGGCGCCTACGCACCGCGCGAGGAACGCGAGCGCTTGGCGGGGCTCGTACGCCGCTCGGGGCGTCACACACCCAGGGGCTTTACACGCGTGCGGTCACCGGCCCCGCAAGCGCCGGTCGCGCCGAGCACCCCGCCTGCATCGCCACAGGAAGCCCTGTTCTGAGCCACGGGCCGCCCACCGCGGAAGGCTGTGGCATGCTCTGCTTCAGAGGCCAGCGCTCGCCGGTCGAAGAGGCCGGGAAGGATCTGCACCGGGCGGTGTCCTAGCAGCCGATGGCCCCAATCGATGGAGGATCTGATCCGTGAGGTTCCAAGCAGCAGGTCAAGCAAAGACACGTTCCGTATCCAAGCTCTCGATGCTCACCCTGGCCGTCGGCCTGCTAGCTCTGGCCGGTTGCGGCAGCTCGTCCTCCAGCACCAGCTCCTCCGCCTCGACACCGACAAGCACGGCAGCCACCCCGACAACGTCGACGTCGTCGACTCCCGCCCCGGCCGCGGGTGGCACGAGCGCCGGGCAGACCCTGAGCCTCGCCGCCAACCCCGAAGGCGAACTCAAATACAACACCACCTCGTTGACCGCCAAAGCCGGCAAGGTCTCGATCGCCTTCACGAACATGTCCTCGCTGGCGCACAACGTCACCGTCGAATCGTCCTCCGGCACCCAGGTCGGCGCCACGCCGACGTTCCAGGGCGGCTCAAAGACGCTGTCGCTGAACCTCAAACCCGGCACCTACAAGTTC
Organism: uncultured Solirubrobacterales bacterium; assembly: GCA_963786535.1. GTDB lineage: Bacteria > Actinomycetota > Thermoleophilia > Solirubrobacterales > Solirubrobacteraceae > Palsa-744. The sequence goes on from CAWAZI010000001.1 coordinate 61,759, forward strand.
TTCTGCTCCGTTCCCGGTCACCGCATGGCCGGCATGGAAGGAACGCTCACCGTGCAGTAGCCCGCGCGCTACGGTAACTCCCGGCGTGAGAGCTCTCGCGCGAATCGCGACCGGAGAGGAGCAGCATGCGTGTCGAGCGCCTGCCCGAGCCCGCGTTCGACACCGACCAGTTGTTAGTCGCCGACGGTCCGCTCGTCCTCGTCTCGGCGGTTTCCTAGGGCGGGACGGGGGAGACGTCCTCGAGGTGGCGGGTCAGGGACGCGTCCAGGCCGCGTCCGAGCGCGAGGCCAGATGAGCGGCTACGCCGCTGTCAGCACCGTCTTGACGCTTTCCCCGCCGAGGAAGTGCTCGCGCAGCGCACCGGTGGCGTCGTCGAGAGGCGCGACGTTCATGGGAATGTCCCGCGGGCGCAGGCGTCCGTCCACCATCAGATCGAGCACCTGGGGGATCAGGGCTCGTGCGTGTGTGCGCCCGACATAGAAGGTGGCGTTGCGGACATACATCCTCAGGAGAGGGATGCTGCCGCTGCGGTGCAGCCCTCCAGAGCTCGAGCAGACGCCGTCGGGGGCGGTGTTGGCGAGGGCGAGGCCCTCATTGGCGTTAACGTCGACGACGAGCGGAGCGGGGCGGCGGCGGCGAAGCTCGCGCGGATGCAGAGCGTCGAGCCCGAGGCGCTGGGCGTGCTCGCGGATGCCCGGCCGAGCGTCGGCGAGGGTGATGTTGCGGGCGCCGTACGCGCGGGCGATCAGGCCGGTGTAGAGCGGGAGGCTTGCGGTGAACAGGGTCTTTGGGGTGGTGGTGGCGAGGATCAGCACCTCGGTGCCGGGGTCGTCCTGGAGCAGGGGCGGCAGATGGGGCGCGATGTGGCGGTAGGCGTCGCACACGTTGTCGGCGACGCTGGCGGCGGCGATCGGGTCGATGCCCTCAGGGAGCGCGACGAGCATCGCGTCGGCGTATGGCACGGCGAGCTGATCGGAGAAGGCCCCGCCCCAGTGTCCGGCGCCCAACCCCATGCCGTACATGGAGATCGGCGGGACGCTGACACAGCTGCCGGTGTGCCCGGCGCGGCACGGCTCACAGACACCGCAGCTGATCTGAAACGGGACGATCACGCGGTCGCCGACTTTCACAGTGGTGACCCGCTCGCCGACAGCGAGGACGTCGGCGACGCATTCGTGGCCGAGATGGAGCGGGAGCGGGAGCTGCGTGGCGCCGAGCGCGAGCGGGCAGTCGAGGTCGCACGTCGACGCGGCGATGGGATGCACGACCGCGCCGAGCGGCCCGGGCGGCGGTGGGGCCGGTACGTCGCGCCAGCGCAGTCGCCCGCCCGGAGCGGCGATCAGCGCGCGCATCCGCGGACGGGTGGGCCGGACCCGCTGGCGGGCGCGATCGCCGACGGTCGCGGTCAGCCGGCCCAGCCGCTCCCGGTTGTCGCGTTCGAGCACGACGGGCACGGCGGCGGCTGCGCTGGGGGAGAGGAATCCCGCGTAATGGCGGAGCCAGCCGCGCGGACGATGTCGATGGGCTCGGTTCACGACCGCCGCGAGCCTTGGAGCCCGAAATCACTGACGGAAGCGAACCTCCGGTGTCTCGACTTAAATAGCGACACCGCTAGCCACTTACCACGACGATGTCGCCCAGCTGCAGCATGCCGAACACGGTGTGCGCGGTTTCGATCGGCAGCTCGACGCAACCATTGGACTGGGGAGTGCCATAGGAGGCGCGGGGGTAGCCGTGCACGGCGTCGCCGCCGTTGAAGTAGTTCACCCACGGCACGTCGGGCGCGACATATTTGGTGCCGTCGGGATCGGTGCCGGTCATCGTGGTGGATTCGAATCGCGAGTAGATCGGAAATATGCCCTGCGCCGTTTCCGCGCCGGGCACGCCCGTGTTGACGGGTGTGCTCAGCGCGACATGGTGTCCACGGTGGACCTCCAGTGTCTCGGGGATCGACTCGGAGACCGTCACCCAGGTGTAGGGGCTTGGGTTGCGGTGGTAGCCGGTCTCAGCCGCGATCAGCGACGCCCACGTCGCGTAGTTCGGTTCGCCCGTCGGTTCGAGACCGTGGTGAGACTGATAGACGGTCAGCGCCCCGTGCGTGGTCTCGTCCAGCCGGCCGGTTTCCACCGCGGGCGCGTCGGAGGGGTCGGGCACCAGCACGCCGCGCGGCGGGTGGAACATGTGCACGGCCGCTTCCCGGCGCGTCTCCGGTCCGTCTGCGATGTGAACGCCGTAGAGCGGGTGAAAGCGGGCGCCCATGTAGTCAAGGCGGGCGAGATCCTGCTGCAGCGCGGCGACCGACGGACATGCCACGTTCAGGCCGATCGTATGCCGCTTACCCAGGCGCGAGTGGCCGGTGGCGATCGTGTTCGCCCACACGGTCAGGGTGTAGGTCGAGCAGGGCATCAGCGTCGAGGCGGGAGTGAACACCTCAGAGTCACCCACGACACTCCACGCACCCGCGACCACGGGCCTGAGCGTGGGCGCGGGCGAGCCCGCGGCGGGCGGCGCCGACAGGGTCACGGTCAGCGGCTCGGCGCCGTTGACGATCGCGGGCGGCGGCAGCGCCACCAGCCGGGTCGGGCTGAGCGGTTCGGCTGAGGCGGCAGCGCTCACCGGATGAGACCCCAGGAGACTGCCGACGCTGTGATCGCGCGCGAGCACCACCGCCGCTCCAACCGCACCGGCGAGGATCGCCACCAGCAGCACGATCGCCGATATTGATCCGCTTCGCGGCGGGGACGAAGGGTCGTGGGAGGGCGCGTCGCGGCGAGGGTGTACGGGCAGGCATCCGCCAATCGTTTTCATACGATCGACAAACGCGCTCATCACCACGTAGGCTAGCTCATACATACGACATGATCGAATCCGCCTGGACGGATTCTCGACGGAGGCGAGACGGCGCCCGCCGGGTAGGATCGAGCCGGCGCGTATGAACATCGGCGAGGTGATCACAATCGCACTCGCCGGACTGGCGGCGGGGACGATCAACACTGTTGTCGGCAGCGGCACCCTGATCACTTTCCCGGTGCTACTCGCGTTCGGCTACGCGCCGGTGACGGCCAACGTCTCGAACACGATCGGGCTGGTGCCGGGGTCGGTCTCCGGCGCGATCGGCTATCGACACGAGCTCTCAGGCCAGCGCTCCCGGGCGATACGGCTGGGAACGATGTCGGTGCTGGGCGGCGCCACCGGAGCCGTGCTGCTGCTGGTGCTGCCCGCGGCCACGTTCAAAGCCGTCGTCCCCGTGTTCATCGCGCTCGCGCTCGCGCTCACACTTCTCCAGCCGCGCCTGAACAGGTGGCTCGTCGAGCGCGAGATCGACCTCGATCGCCGGGGCGCGGTCCCGACCGTGCTGGCGGTGTATACGATCGGAGTCTACGGCGGCTACTTCGGCGCCGCCCAGGGGATCCTCCTGCTGGGAGTCCTCGGCGTGGCTCTAGCACAGGATCTGCAGCGCACCAACGCGCTGAAGAATGTGCTCGCGGGCCTGACCAACGGCGTGGCGGGCGTGTACTTCGTGTTCGCCGCGCACGTAGAGTGGGGCCCCGCTGCGATCATCGCCGTGACGTCGATCATCGGCGCTCAACTCGGAGCGCGCTACGGGCGTCGCCTGCACCCGGACGCGCTGCGCGCGTTGATCGTTGTCGTGGGGGTGTCCGCGATCGTGCAACTGCTGGTTGCTTGAGCCGCGAGCCGTCGCCGAGGCTTCAGCAGATCGGGTGGGTCTGCGAGCAGAAGGTTTCCGGCACAGGCCGCCGGATCGTGCGCCAGGAGACGCTCGACAGCCGGTCGAGCCCACGTTCGCCGGCCCAGTCGACGCCGCCACCGTCGGGGACGACGGCTTCGATGACTTCATCGCCGGTGTGCACGAACCTGACCTTCGCCTGCTGCGCGGTGTGCTCGGTCAGGCTGTAGCGGGTCCATCGATCCGAGGCCGGATTTGCATATGGATCACAGTCATGCAGGTAGGCGTACAGCCAGCCGCCGAGGAACGTGGGAGACAGGAACGCGTGCTCGCAGGTGGCGCTCGCCCCGGAGGTGACCTGATCCACCAGCTTAGGAGCGCCGGTCGTGCCCTGCATCCACAGGCTCGCCACGCCGAAGCTCCCGGACGCGGCCGTTGTCGTGTAGGCGATCTGCTTGCCCTCGAGCGTGAGCCCGGAGATCGCGCCGGTCATACCCTTGGGCCAGCGCCCGCTTTCGGAGCTCAGGCCCTGTGAGGCGGGGAGCGTGACCGAGCGCGCCTGGGCGCTGCCGATCCGCCACTCGTAGAGATTGTCCGGACGGCGGCTCCCACCGCCGGGATTGCGCCGTAGGAACACCAGGCTACCGTCCCAGATCGCCGGCTCGTGGACCGAGGAGCCGGGCACCGGGAGCATCCCCTCGGTCGCGCCCGTCACACCGAGTGGGAGCTCGTAGATGTGGCAGCCCGTCAGCTTGTTTGTGTTCGAGCAGCGCGAGTAGACAGCCGTCACACCCGAGCCGCTGGGGCCGAGCTCGACATCGAACGGCGAGGGGCGCTCGGGGACCGCGGCGGGGGAGATGACGCCGGCGGGGGAGCGCAGCACGAGCGCATACGCGTTCGTCGCGGGATCGGAGCGACTCCACGCGGCCCAGCCGCCGTAGGCCGCGACCGTCGATCCCTGCCTGTCGAGCACCGTCGGCGCGGGGCTGCTCGCCATGGCCGTGGGACCTCCGCGCGCGATCGCGGCCGCGACCACCATCCAGGTTGCGCCGCGTATCACTCGGCGCCACGATGAGCCGGTCGGTCCTATCACGCGCTCATACGTGGGGCGGACTGTCCACGAGATCGACATGCTCGCGGCTCACGTAGGGCGATCGGGTGCGCGCAGGCGCGAGCCCCCGGCGGGAGCTTGCAGAACATCGGAGTTTCCGGCGAGCCTTCGTGGCTCCAGGTCACATAGCCGTTTGCCCGCCGCGTCGATGACGACCGGCCCAAACGAGGTGGCCTTGGCGTCGATCGTGAATTGGTTCGCCGCGAGGGCTGGGCCCGCCGCCAGCGCACCCGCGAGCACGAGCCCCCCAACGAATACAGACACAAACGACCTGTGGATCATCTGTACGAGCAACCTACCACCGATCGCGCGGTGGCTGACGGTTCGACTTGGTATGAGCGGGGCCGCGCATGCGCGGCCCCCAGCCTGGCCGCATGCGGCCAGGCTTCCGGTAGGCGCATGCGCCTACCGGCGGGCTCGCACATGTGCGAGCCCGAGCAGGGCCGCATGCGGCCCTGCGTCTGCGACGTCTCATCGATGTGAGACAGCCCAATCCCACTCATGTAGGACGGCGACATGCGCAAAGCGCTGGACCGCCGCAGGCATGCTCGTCGCCGAGCAGCAGTTCCGACGGATCATCGGCTACCGCGACCCGCCAAGCTTGTGATCGCGATCGAGCGTCACACCATGCTCAATACCGACAAGAACACCGACCCTCAGGAGCGCCCAGCCCCGTTACCGTTTGACCATCAAACCGTGAGGATCGCCGCCAAAGTTCCACGGCGATCCGGACATCCTCGAGTCGGGCGGCGCCGTGGGCTTCGGTGAGCTCTGCAAGACTGGCTTTAAATGGATGAGTGGGATCTCAAAGGCCTCGCTTGGAGACCGCATCACCCTGAGATCCTCTGCTCGACTGAGCAGGGACGCGCCATCGTGCTTGATCTTCCGGCTGGCGAGATGCTTCAGGATCACCAAGTCCACGAGGGGGCCTGGATCACCGTTATCGACGGTGAGGTGAGGATCACCAGCCACGCCGGGCAGACGATCGATGCCGAGCCCGGGACGCTGGTGCAGTTCGCGCCCCGAGAGCGCCACGAGGTCAAAGCCCTCGCAGACTCACGCGTTCTCCTCCTGCTCACGCCTTGGCCCGGCCCCGGCCATCCGGGAACGATGACCTTGAGGGAAAAGACCGACGTCCGGGACCGCGCCGCCGAGCGGGCCGGCTGAGTGACCGCGGGCCTCACATGGATGAGACAAACCAGTCTCACATGAGTGAGATTCCGGGCTCATATGGATGAGACGCCGCACCCGCGTCCCCGCCTGCTTGAGCTGGCCGAGCAAATCCTCGGCTGCGAACGCGTATTTGCCGGCTTGCCGACCGGGCAATGAAGTGCATACTGCTGATTCACCAAGGCACCACCAGGCCGAGCGGCGCCTGCGCGAGCGCCTAGCTGAGGTCAGCTCGCCTCGGCTCAGCCCGCCTTCGACGGCGGGATGTTCTGGTTCAGATGGAACAGGTTGGTCGGGTCGTAGCGGTCCTTGAGCGCGCGCAGGCGGGCGAACTTCTCGGTCCCGTAGGCCGCCCGCACCCGATCCTCGCCCTCGGAGGAGAGGAAGTTGATGTAGGCGCCGCCGGTCAGTGACGGCTCGATCTCTGAATAGAGCCGCTGCGCCCAATCGATATGGGTCTCCAGGCCGGCCGGCTCGTGGGTCGTGGCAATCACGTTGAGCACGAACGGCGCTTGGCGCTCGCCGTGGGCGGTCTCGTTCTCATCGACGCGGGCGATCGCGCCGCCGAACTGCTGGATGTGGATCTCCGAGGACGGGGAGGTCGCGTTCTGATGGAAGCGGGCGATCGTCTCGATCGCGTGGTCGTCGAGCTCGCGGAAGTAGCCCGCCTTCATGTAGGCCTGGGTGCCCTTCGGCCAGAGCGCGTCGAGCAGGCTCTCCATCTGCACGTAGGGCATCGGGCCGACGAGGTCGGCGACGGGGTCACCCAGGTCGCGGATCGGCTGAATCACCTTCGCTCCCTCATCGGGGTCGCCGGAGTAGCAGCCGACGAGGGCGATCAGCTTCTTGCCGTGCCAGTCCTCAGGGATGAAGGGGGCTGGTGGCCCGGTGATCAGGTTGACCAGGGTGCTCAGCTCGTCGGGGAGCTCACGGGTGAACTCGCGGTAGAAGCGCATGATCTCCTCGGCGCGGTCGCCCGGATAGAAGACCGGGCCGGCGGCCACGGTCGGGCCGACCGGGTGCAGGTCGAACTCGAAGGAGGTGACGATGCCGAAGTTGCCTCCTCCGCCGCGCAGGCCCCAGAAGAGGTCGGGGTTCTCCGTCGCGCTCGCGGTGAGGATCTGCCCGTCGGCGGTGACCACCTCGGCCGCGCGCAGGTTGTCGCAGGCCAGGCCGTACTTACGCATCAGCCAGCCGATCCCGCCGCCCAGCGTGAAGCCGGCGACGCCGGTGGTCGAGACCAGGCCTCCGGTGGTGGCGAGGCCGTGCTCCTGGGTGGCGGCGTCGAACTCTCCCCAGGTGAGGCCGCCCTCGGCGGTGGCGGTGCGGCCGCTCACGTCCACCGTGATGGCATTCATCGGCGAGAGGTCGATGACGATGCCGTCGTCGCAGGTCGAGAAGCCGGGAATGCTGTGGCTGCCGCCGCGCACGGCGACGTCGAGTCCCTCGCTGCGCGCGAAGCCGACTGCGTGGCGCACGTCGGAGGCGTCGGTGCAGCGGGCGATCACCGCCGGGCGCGCGTCATGGGCGCCGTTCCAGATCGAACGAGCCTCGTCGTAGGCGCCGTCGCCGGGCCGGATCAGTTCTCCGTGCAGTCCATCCTCGAACTCCTTCAGCGTTGCCGCTCCAAGCACTCCTTGCGTAGCCATGCCGGCCCCCTTTTCAGTTCGGTTGTTTGTCGTCGCGTTTCGACGACGCTCAGCGAGGCTACGGGCCGCCTCTTAGCGCTCACTTTGCAGCGTCTTTAGCCTCCAGTTCCCGGCAGTAGGCGATGCCCGCGCCGGTACCGAGCAGCTCGAAGTGCCTGTTCGCCCGGTCCAGCCAGCGGCGCCCCGTCGCCGCCTCGCCGTCCTCCGTGCAGATCGCCGCCAGCACCGCCAGCGCCCACCCCTCCTGGTGGGTCGTCTCGATCCCTCCGAAGACCCTGGCGGCGTCCTCGAGGTGAGTCCGGGCATCGGCGCGATCGCCGGCGCAGAGCGCCACGCTCGTCAGGCTCAGCTCGGCGGCGCCGAGACCGATCATGTCGTCGTTTTCGGCGAACCAGGTCCGGCTCTGCCCGGCCGAGATGCGGGCGCCGTCCGCGTCGCCGGAGCGGGCCAGGAGCATCGCCAGGCAGCCGAGGGTGATCCCGGCCCCGCGGCGGTCGCCGATCTCCTGCCGCAGAGCGAGGCTGCGCTCGAGCAGCGACCGGCCCCATTCGAAGTCGCCGCTGGAGCGGGCCAGGTTGCCGAAGGCGTTGAGCGCGAAGGCCTCGCCCTGCTGGTCGCCGAGCTGCTCGAAGCGGGCGAGGCTCTCCTCGATCAGCTCTTCCGCGTGGGCGAAATCTGCCTCGGCTCGATCCACCGCGGCGAGGTTGACGAGGATGTAAGCGGTGGCCGCGGCACCGCCGACGCGGCGGGCGACGAGCCCGGTGTCCTCATGCAGGAAGAGCGGGTAGCCAGTCTCGGGCTCGACTGAGATCGTCGCGTAGCTGAGCGGCCAGAGCGCCGGGCGCGGCTCAGCGCTGAGAGCGCCAGCGTGCTCCAGCGCGGCTTCCAGCTGCTCCCGTGCGGGGGCGTATTCGCGCCGGAGCCAGGCGGCGATGCCGCGCGTGTGCGCCGCCCACATCGGCGGCCGGGCGGCTGGAAGATCGTCGGCGATGAGCGCCTCGTGTTCGCGCACGAGCAGCTCGACGTCCTGCGCGGGACTGACGATCGCCCGGTAGGCCGCCGAGACCTCGACCGCATCGAACATCCCGGCCCGGTCCTCGAGCTCGCGGAAGATCGCCACGCTCTCGGCCGCGAACTCGTGGATATGCACGGGGACGCCGCGGCGCAGCCCGATCACGCAGGCGGCGAGCAGGGCGCGGGCGCGCACCGCCGTCGACTCGGGCGCCGCGGCCAGGGCGGCTGTGAGCCAGCGGTACCCCTCGGCGAGGTAGCCGCGCATCAGCCAGAAGCGCCAGAGGGCGACGGCAAGACGCAGCGCCGCCTGGGGATCGGCGAGAAGCGCCGAGGCGAGGGCGGCGCGGAGGTTGTCGCGCTCCCGATCGAGGCCCCGCAGCGTAGTCTGGGCCGGCAGCTCGCCAGCCGGCGTCGGGTCGCTCTCGGCCAGCGCGACGTACCAGTCGCGGTGGCGGCGCTCGAAAGCGGAGCGCTCTCCCGCCTCTTCGAGACGCTCGACCGCGTACTGGCGTACGGTCTCCAGCAGCCGGTAGCGGCGGTCCTCAGATCCCTCCTCGACGTGAACCAGCGACTTGTCGATCAGCCGGCCGAGCACGGCGACGGCCTCGCTGCGCCGCAGCGGATCCTCGGCAACGACGTCCTCAGCCGCCTCCAGCCCGAAGCCGCCGGCAAACACGGCGAGCCGACGCAGCAGCACCTGCTCGTCGGCCTCGAGCAGATCGAAGCTCCAGGCGAGCGTCGCCCGCAGGGTCTGCTGCCGGGTCATCGCCGTGCGGGGCCCGGCCGAGAGCAGGTCGAGCGAGTCGTCGAGGCGCTCGACGATCTGAGCCGGAGTGAGGACGCTCACCCGCGCCGCCGCCAGCTCGATCGCCAGCGGCATCCCGTCGAGGCGGTGGCAGAGGGAGGCGACGGCGTCCGCGTTGTCGCCGCCGAGCTCGAATCCGGGAGCGGCCTGCGCGGCCCGGGTGGCGAACAGCCGCACCGACTCCGCCTCCAGCGACTCCTCCGCGGGCGCTCCGGGAACCAGCCTGGGGAGCGAGAGCGAGGGGACGCGCCAGGTCACCTCGCCGGGAATGCGCAGTGGCTCGCGGCTGGTCGCCAGCACGGTCAGGTTCGCGCAGTGGCTGAGCAGAGCCTCGGCGAGGCGCGCGACCGGCTCGATGAGGTGCTCGCAATTGTCGAGCAGGAGCAGCTGCCGGCGATCGCCGATGTGCCCGGCGAGGGCGATCTCCGGCGCCCGGTCGGAGGCCAGCCGTGTGTCCAGCGCCTGAGCGATCGCCGGCCCGACCAGCTCGGGCTCTCCGAGCGCCGCCAGCTCGACCGGCCAGACCCCGTCGGCAAAGTCCTCCCCCCGTTGCCCGGCGAGCCGCAGCGCCAGCCGGGTCTTGCCGCAGCCGCCGGCTCCGGTCAGGGTGAGGAGCCTCGCGTCGCGCAGCAGCGTCGCGGCCTCGGCCAGCTCGCGCTCACGGCCGACGAAGCTCGTCAGCTGTGACGGCAGCTCGGGCCGGCTGGCACCCGCCCGGTGCGGCTCGGAATTCCGCTCCAGCTCGGCCAACTCGGCCTCCAGGGCGAGGCGGAGCTGGCCGAGAGAATCGCGCCGCTCCCGGCTCCAGTCCTCGTAGCGGTCCGCCGGCAGCAGCTCGGCGTCGAAGCCCTCGAGGGCCGAGCGATAGGCGCCGGGCTCGCCCTGCTCGCGCGCCGCGGCGGCGAGCTCTTCGAAGGCGACCGCGTCGATCCGGACCGGGTCCTCCGGGCTCAGCAGGATCAGTTCTTCGCGCAACTCCAGGTAGCGGCTGCCGTCCAGCCCGATCGAGTCGAGCGCGCGCCGAGCCGCGAATATCGCCTGATGGAGGTTGTTGCGGGCGGAGTCCGGGTCCCGTCCCGCCCACAACAGCTCGGCGGCCTCCTCGACGTGGAGGCGGCGCTCGGGCGCAAGGGCGAGCAGCTTGATCAGCGTCTTCGCCTTGCGCAGCCGCCAGGCGTCCTCGGCGATGACGCTGTCGCCGGAGTTGATAGAGAACACCCCGAGGAGACCGATGCACAACACCTCATCGCCCATCGATATGCCTTTCGTACCGGGACTCGCCACCGGATAAGAAAACCACTCCGAAGCGATCGACCGGCTGCCAACTCCGGGCATGGGATTCGCGCGTGCCTGCATCCACCCGAATATCGTGCGCCGTGACCCATTTCTGATACGCCTTAGGAAGTCATCCTGAGGCAGCGCTCATGCTCGTCGAGCTCGGCGCCGCCAGCGTCCTTATCACGCGGATGCGCCGGCTCCGGATGTGATGTGCTCGATCACGGGCGTGAACTGCTCGGTCGGTGAGAAGTCGACGTACTCGGAGTCCTCGAGCGCTTCGGGGGCGTGGCCGGGGGCCCAGTAGAACGCTTCGCCAGCAGCGAAGTCGTGATGCCCGTCCAGTGTGTGCATCCGCACGCGACCCTTGATCATGTACCCCCAGTGTGGACAAGGGCACAGGTCGTTCGGTAGGCCCTTGGTGGCGGGGCGCAGGTCGGCGCCGGCGGGCAGCCGCACGAACCCGACGGACAGACCGTCCTCGTCGCGCAGGCGGACCTCGACGCCGTTGTCGTCGATGACGACCGGGACGTCCTCACGTGAAATTGATCTCATGCTGTGTCCTCCTCCTGTTAGTTGAGCAGCGTGGCGATGTTACGCTCGAGCAGACCCGCGCGCACGCCAAGATCGAGATCGCCGACCTCGCAGCGGCCCTCAAGGGCACACAGCGACGAGAGGAACGAGAGCTGTGCGAAGAACTACGTGTCCAACCCCGCAGGCTCGCCGAATACGCGCGCCGGCTCCTCCCAAATCTGACACCGCTCAGCGACCGGTAAGCCGCCGCTCGTCCGTCTCAAATGAGTGGGATCGGCCAGTCTCAGATGGCCGGTTGTCCTCCCTTCAGTCAGTGCTGGTCGTGGAGCACAGGGGCGTACGAGATCCCGACGATCGCGCCCTCCGGTGACTGCAGCCTGGCTACGGTCTGACCCCACGGCTCCTCGCGGGGTGGGTGCAGCAGCTCGTAGCCGGCCTGCTCCAGCTCCCGTGCCGCCGGGGGCACCGCCGCGGCGTCCACGACATCGAACTCGATGCTGACCTGCGGCACCGGCCGCTCCGCCGGCCACTGCGACGTCCCGAAGCATGCCTCCGCTGCCTGGGACAGCGGCCAGATGCCGAAGGACTTGCAGCCGGCGATGTGCTCGCTGTGGTGATAATCGTCGCCGTGGCTCTCGAGCGGGAGCCCGAGCGTGTCGACGTAGAGCTTGCGACTGGCGGCCGGATCGGGCGCAATCACCGCCAGAGTTGAGAGGAACTCTATGTTCATTCCACCTACCTCCTCGTTCGCTGTGTGCTCGTTCTTCGATCCAAGCAGGTTCCGCAAGCCGTGCCACTTCGCGGCAACGTGCGTTCGACGCTTCCGGCCTGGTGGGTGAGGGACACTCGGCCGCCGCGAGCGTCGCTAGAGCGCTGCCCGTTGCTCCTATGTCAAGCGAAGCTCGCATTTTGCGGGGAAGTGTCCTGCTCATCATTGTCTGCGATAGGGCGACCACCAGAGTGGCCCGACTCTTGTCGCCGGTCCCGCCAGGTGCGCGAGTGGGACGATCACCTACAGGACGTCTGACACGCGCCTGTAGCGAAGGTAAACGACGCGAGAGCCAAGCGTCTTCGTCTCGACCAACTCCAGGTTGATCCTTTCGTCCAGGGTCGGGAAGTAGGGCGTGCCGCCGCCGAGTAGGACCGGGCTGACGAACAGCCGCCACTCGTCGATCAGCTCCAGCTTCATACACGCACGGGCGAGGCCGGCGCCGCCGACGGCGATGTCCTTTCCGGGCTGTTCCTTGAGCCTCGAGACCTCCTCGCCGACGCCGTCCCTGGCCAGCCTGGTATTGCCCACCACGCTCTCCAGCGTCGTGGAGAACACTACCTTCGGCAGGGCCTTCCAGGTCTGGGCGAACTCGACCTGCTCCGCGACAAGCGGACTCTCCTCAGCGGTCTCCCAGTAGACCATCGTTTCATAGAGCCGCCGTCCGCAGAGGTGCACACCGATTTCCTGCACCTGCTGGTGGTGGAACCGAAACAGCTCCTCGTCGGGCACCGACCAGTCGATCGCGCCGTCCGGCCCAGCGATGAAGCCATCCAGCGACACAGTCATCGAGTAGATCAGCTTCCGCATCACGAGATGCCAAGCGCTATTAGTCGGCCCACCAGTCCCGCTGACCCTCGACGTCTTCTCGCGGATTTTCGCCGAGATTGGGCGCACCGAACACGAGGATCTTGAGGCCCTCTGGCCCGCTCTCGTAGCCTCGCCACGTACCGGGCGGGACGCGCACCACGTCCCACTCCTTGACCTCGACGATCTCGTCGTCGAGCTTCATCCGCCCGCTCCCGCCCACGACCACGTACACCTCCTCCTGCTCCTTGTGCGTGTGGCCGTACGGGAAGCGATAGTCGGGCGGAATGCGCTGATAGCTGAGACCGGACTGCTCGAGCTCGAGCGCCTTGCTCGCCATGCGGAACTCCAGGTCCGGCGCGCCGTCGAAGTTGGACCCAAGGTCCTCCAGATCCTCCCTGAGGTTCCTGAGCGTGAACGGCACGGCCGCGATTCTATGGCTCTCCAGGGCGCACCGCCGCCGGTGCAGCGGCGCTGACAGCGACATCGAGTCCACCTTGGACCAAGACTCGCCTCGCTGAGCCGCGAGTCATGTCGGGCACCGTCCGCGGGAAAGCCGTTCCGATCAGAGGCCGCACGCGGCCGCCCGACCCGCGGACGTCGCGCGCGGCGCGCAGCTCTCCGAACAACTGCGACTCCAGCCGCGCCGCCTCACCGCATACCGGAGGCGGCTCCTGGCCGAAATGAAACCGCTCGGCAGGCACATCCACGTAAGCCAGCCCCAGCCCGGCTGTCTCAGATGAACGGGATTCCCGTCTCACATGAACGGGACGCCCCATGCGGCGTCCCGCCGATCTGAGACCGCCCAGTCTCATTCATGTGAGACGGTGACGTCTCATTCTTGTGAGACTGTGCCGGGTAGTTGCCGCGCCCTTCTTCGGGCCTATGGCTTGGTGGCGTAGGCGCCGATCACCGTTGGCCAGCACGCGATCCGGCCGATCGGCCCGCTGTCGGCACGCAGGCGCTCGGCAAGCGTGGCGACATCCACCTCCTGCTCCGTAGCGATCCCGGCAGCAACGATCGCGGGGAGCAGGCTGCGGGCGACGTCCACGTAGTGCTCGATCGCTTCCTCGCCCACGGCTATCGCGACACACGTGTCGAGCTCCGGATTTGACTGAAGGCCGGCCTGGGCGAACGTCGCTGGCAGCCGCAGGCCCATGTCCGGCTGCGTGTCGAGACTGCCGAAGATCTCGTGCATCCACCGGCTGAGCTGTTCAGAGGCAGGCGTTGGCGGCCATGACACCAAAGACCGTGCCGCCAGCGCTGAGCCCATCAGCAGGCACATCTCCGCGAACACGACCACTCCTCCTGGGCGGAGGTGGCGCGCCGCGCTGCTCAGCGCCTCGGCGGGATCGGCCTGGTACATCAGGACGAGTCTCCCGACAAGCGCGTCGAACGGGGCCCCGGCGAGCTCGACGTCGCGGAAGTCCCCGCATACGAACTCGACGTTCTGAAGTCCAGACTCGGTCGCACGCCGGCGCGCGCCCTGGAGCGCGTGCCCGTCACGCTCGACCCCGACCACGCAGCCGTCGTCGCCGACCAGTTCGGCGGCCAGGAAGCTGACATCCCCGGGTCCGCAGCCGACATCCAGAACTCGCATGCCCGGCTGGATTCCCGCGCGCAGCAGCAGACGGCGCGTGAACGGCGCGTACAGGTCGGACTGGCGGCTCAGCCGCTCGTGCTCGCCCTCGCTGGAGGCGCTCAGTGCGTATCCGGGATCCGCGACCCCGGTCAAGACGCCGCACCCGCCGCGATCGACCTGTCGGTGGCGCGCGCGCGCAGCCGCACACGCAGCCCCTTGGGGATCATCGTGAAGCCGAAGAACTCGCTGACCGGGCCGTGCGAGTCGTCGAGCTCGATCTCGAAGTTACGCGCGATCATCGCAAGCGCCGTCTTCGCCTCCAGGAACGCGAGGTTGCGCCCCGGGCAGAACCGGGGGCCAGCGCCGAACGCCAGCGACTTCGGGACGCCCTCCTGATCGCCGTCGTCGAGCCACCGCTCGGGGGCAAACTCGCTCGTGCGCTCGCCGTGCTGCAGACCGGCCTCGCGCAGCAGCAGCAAGAGGCGCGTGCCGGCGGGAATGCGCGTGTCACAGATCGTCGTGTCGGTGAGCGGCTCGAGCGTGAGCAGCGGGCCAACGGTCTTCATGCGCAGCGACTCGCGGATCACCGCCTCGCAGTAGTCGAGCCCCTCGATCGCTGCGTGATCGGTCGGGAACGGGTCTGCGCCCAGGGCCGCGTCTGCCTCCGCGGCGAGCCGTTGCTGGATATCTCCCCGCGAGGAGATCAGCCACATCGTCCACGCGAGGGTGTGCGCGGTCGTGTCCTCCCCGGCGGTGATGATCGTGCCGACGTTGGCGATGATCTCCTCGTCGGTGAACGTCGGGTCGGCCCGTTGAGCAGCGAGCATCGCCTCCAGCAGGTTCTCCGGCTCCTCGAACAGCTCAGGGCGCGCCTTCATCCGTTCGCGTGATTGGGCAATGAACCCTTCCTGCGCACGGCGCAACTCGGCGATCGAGCGCTGCAGAGCGCGGTCGGCGGGCAGCTTGACCCAGCGCCAGTAAGGGACCGGCATCGCCAGGCGGCGGGCGGTCATCTCCAAGATCCGCTGGATGTGGCGCTGTAGCTCGTTTTCGCCCCGCTCGAGTGTGTTCAAGTCGTGCCCGAATGCCAGCGCGGAGATCACATCGACGGTGTAGGAGGTCAGCTCGTCGGTGATCTGCAGTACCCGTCCGTCCGCGGCCGCGTCGCCCAGCCGCCGGTGTAGCCGCTCGGTGGCAGTGCGGATCACATCGAAGTAGCGGTGCAGATGGTTTGTGTTCAGCGCCGTGATGACCAGGCGCCGCTGGCGCTTCCATTCCTCGCCCTCGGCGATGAACACTCCCGCCGCGGCGTCACCCTTGCCGGCAAGCATGCCCATCTCCCTGGTGACGATCTCCTGATCGCGCCAGCGCCGAAAGGCATCCGGGCGTTCGCGCAGGATCCGATGGATCTCCTCCGCGTCGCTGATGCCCACGATCCGCCGCCGGCCGATATCGACGCGCACAATCGACCCATAGCGACGCGACCACCGCTCCGCCCTGGTATGCACCCGCGAGGTGCGCATCAGCTGGTGCGCGTTGCCGAGCAGCGGCAGCCCGCGCGGAGACGGCAGTTCGGCGATCGAACGCGTCGCGCTCACCTCGCGCTCCACAGTGTCAAGTCGCGCGCCAGCCACCCAAGCGCGACGCCACCGGCGATCGCCAGCGTACGCGGCGATCCGAGACGCCGCGGCAGGGCGACCAGGATCTGCTCGCGTGCCCGGTCAAGCGCGTTGAGCGCTGCCAAGAATTGAAGTTCGATCATCGCTTCGTCGTGGCCCTTCCGCCTGTACGCCGATGAGTGTGTTGTGTCGTTCACGCTGGCGATGTCAGGGCGAGCGTTAACGCAAACGTCGTTTCACGCGCCGCGCCCCGGCGTGCCGACAAAGTCAGTTCGAAGCTATCCGACCCAGCTGACAAAAAACATATGCCACCTGGCCAAACTTCAAAGGGGCCGTGGCCGGCAGTTCGCCGCTGTCGGTGGGTGTGCTCAGACGCGAGGACTGCGGCTGTCGTACGCCGTTGCGGCGATGCCCTCGGGAGCTGTCGCCGGGTCGTCTGTTCGGGCCGGCGTGAGTGCGAGGGCCGCGATCGTGATGCCGGTGGCGATCGCCGCGATCACGAAGGCGTCGGTGAATCCGTGCGCGGCGGGGAGCCCGGGAAGCCGGCTTGGCGCGCTGGTCACGACAGCGATCGCAACCTGCGCGCCAAGGGCCGCGGCGGCGATGCGGATCACGGTGTTCAGCGCGACGGTCGCACCGGTCCGCTCCGGAGGGGCCGACAGAACCACGAGATCGGTGACAGCACCGAGCGCCAGACCGATGCCGAACCCGAGCGGGATCAGCTCGAGCGTGAGCGTCGTGACCGTCCATGGCTCGGCAGCGAGCAGCACATAGGCGATCGCCGCGCAGGCGGCGCCGAGCATCGCCTGGGCGCGGGCGCCGGTCCGGCGGATCAGGCGTCCGCCGAGCAGCCCGCCGGCGACCGTGGCGAGCCCGCTTGGGGCGAGCATCAACCCGATCTGAGTCGTATTCAGACCAAGTCCATACCCGGTGATCTTCGGGTAGCCGCCGATCAGGGGGACGAGCGCGAGCGAGATCAGCAACGAGAACCCGAGCGCGAGCATCGCCAGATTTGCGCTCCAGATCGAGCGCATCGCCAGTACCCGCGGGTCGAGCAGCGGCGCGGCGGCTGTGCGCTCGCGGATCCAGAACGCGGCCGACAGGAACGCCGCCGCGCCGAGCAGCGAGAGCGTGCGTGGCGAGCCCCAGGCCCATTCGTTGCCGTGCGAGATCGCGAGCATTACGCACGCCAGGCCGCACGCGAGAAGCAGAGCTCCCGCGAGGTCGACGGCACGCTCGCCCCGGTCGCGCGACTCCCGCACCACCAGCGGCACGGCGATCGCCAACCCCACCGCGACCGCGAACAGCAGCCAGAAGATCGCCGCCACGCCAACGTGGTCGACGAGCAGACCCGCGAGCAGCAGGCCGGCGACGGTGCCGACGCTCGCGCTCGCGATCAGCAATCCGACGGCCGCCGGGAGGCGCCCGGGGTCGATGTGCTCGCGCGCGAGCGCGACCGCGAGCGGCGCCATGCCCGCGCCGAGACCCTGGATCACCCTGCCGATGATCAGCGCCCGCACCGAGCCGCCAAGGGCGCACACCAGCGCCCCGAGCGCGAACAATCCGAGCGAGACCAGCAGCATCCGGCGCCGCCCGAAGTTATCGCCCAGGCGACCGGCGAGCGGCGTGAGCACCGCCGCGGCGATCAGGAAACCGGTCAAGAGCCACGCCACGGAGGCGGGGGAGGCGTGGTAGTGGCGCTGGATCGCGGGCAGCGCCGGGGCGACAATCGCCTGCTCGAGCCCGAAGTCGAGCGCGCCGACGGCTAGCACGAAAAGCGCTCGACTGTCCTGCACCGCTGCCTTCCCCTTCGCTCGGCATCCAGCCTTGTTCCTGAAACAATTGCTCGCGTGCCGGACGGACGGGGGCAACGTGTAGCGGGAGCGCACGCGACGAGCGAGTCCGCGGGCGCAGATCTTCCTGCCCTGGCGCCGCTGACTCCGCTGATTGGGCGCGAGAGCGAGCTTGAAGAGATCGCCGGTCTGCTCGAGACGCAACGGTTGTTGACGCTCACCGGTGTGGGCGGCGTCGGTAAGACACGGCTCGCCATCGAGACCGCCGGACGCCGCAGCGCGAGCGAGCGCGAGGCGGAGGTGTTCGTTATCGAGCTCGCGCCGCTTGATTCACCGGCGCGACTCGCCCCGGCCGTGCAGCGCTCCGTCTGGTCGGCTCAGCCAGACATCGCGCGCCCGGCGGCCGGCAGCACGGGGCTCGAGGTAACCGTCGAGCTGCTGAGCGACCACGACGCGCTGCTGGTGCTCGACAACTGTGAGCATCTGCTCGACGCCGCGGCAACCATGATCGCGTCGCTGCTCGGCCGCTGCCCGCGTCTGCGCGTGCTCGCGACCAGCCGTCAGCCGCTGGGCGTCGACGGCGAGACCGTTTGGCCCGTGCCGCCACTGTCGCTGCCGGCGGAGCATGCGGACGATGAGCTGACGGCGGTCGCCGAGTCCGACGCGGGGCGCCTGTTTATCGACCGCGCGGCACGCAGCCGCCCAGGCTTCGCGCTCACCGCGGAGACGGCTGGCGATGTGGCGCTGATCTGCAGCGAGCTCGAGGGGCTACCGCTCGCGATCGAGCTGGCCGCCGGGCGCACACGCCTGCTTTCCCCGGCGCAGATAGCCGCCGGCCTCGCCGATCGAATGCGGCTGCTCGGCGGCGGCCCCCGGCGCAACAGCGAACGACTGCGCACGATGCGCGGCTCTATGGACTGGAGCCACGCGCTGCTGGAGGAGCCCGAGCGCGCGCTGCTGCGCAGGCTCGCGATCTCCCCCGTGTGGACGCTCGACGCGGTCGAGGCCGCGTGCTCCGACACCGCAGAGGACCGCGCAGCCCTCCTCGACACGCTGGGAGCGCTAGTCGAGCAGGGGCTCGTAATCGTGGTCGACGGCGACAGCGAACTCCGCTACCGGATGCTCGAGACAGTGCGCGACTACGCGCTCGAGCACCTGCAGAACGCGGGCGAGGAGCAGGACGTGCGCCGCCGCCACATGCACCACTTCCGCAAGCTCGCAGCGCACGCCGATCGCCTGCTCGAAAGCCCAGCCGGCCGCCGCCGAATGGAGCGCGACACCCAGCAGCTGTTCACAGCGCTCGAGTTCGCGATGCGAGACGATCCGCAGAACGCGCTTGCGATGGCGGCCGACCTCGGACCCTGGTGGCTGATCCACGAAAGCTACGAGGAGGCACGGAACGCCTGCGCGCGGGTCCTCGCCGCCGCACCAGACGATGACGCCCGCGCACGGGCGCAAGTGCTGTGGGCGGCGGCGCTGCTGGCGGTCCTCGACGAGGACTACGAGCAGGCGCGCACGTACGCGCAAGAGGCGTTCCCGCTCGCCGACGCATCCGGCGATCAGCGCACGATCGGCCGCTGGATGATCATGGCCGGCAACGCGCAACGCTCGATTGACGCGAACGCCGCCGCCACGATCGGGGCGCAGGCGGTCACGATCCTCCGCGCCGAGCAAGACACGCACGGGCTCGCGTTCGCGCTGGCGAACCTAGCGCTCAGCGAGGGCATGCGCGATCGCTTCGACGCAGTCCGGGACACATGCGCGGAGTTCGACGCGCTAGCCGGCGAGAAGCCGCCATGGCTGTCGCCGTGGGTCGAGAACGCGCTGGCCTGGGCCGACATCAGCCAGGGAGCCCCCCGCGCAGCGTGCGAGCACTGCGCGAGGGCGCTGCAGATTGAGGCCGGACGCCCCACGCTCACCCACTACATCGCGACCGCGCACCGGCTGCAGGCACTGGCGCTCGCCGGCCAGGCCCATCACGCGCGCGCACGCGGCCTCACCGAGCTCGACCGAACGCAACGCGCGGGATTGGCGATCGCGAGCGCCGCGATCGAGCGGAGCGTCACTATCGCAGAGCTGGCGCTCGGCGACCTCGACAGCGCAGAGGCCCGTGCCGAGCGGGGGCTAAGCGGCCCGCACCGTTACGTGACCGCAGAATGGCGGGAGACGCTGATGCGCATCGCGCTCGCCCGCGACGACGCTCAGGCCGCACGCGAGCACGCTCAGGAGCTGCGCGCTTTCGCCGAGAGCACCGGCAGCGCGCGCAAGCTCGCACAAGCCGATTGGGGGCAGGGCGCCGCGGGGCTGCTCAGCGACGAGCTCGACGGGACCCACGAGGCGCTGCACGCAGCGCTCCGCACGCAGGCCGAGCAAGGACTCGCCCCCGAGGCGATCGACACCCTCGAAGCGCTCGGCGAGCTCGCGCTCGCCTGCGAACAAACGACGCGGGCCTCTCGTCTGATCGGCGCCGCGCGCTCGGCCCGGCGAGCGCTCGGCGTCGTACCCATCCCCGGTCGCGCAGACGGGTCGCCCGCGCTCTCCCGGCGCGACCACCAAGAGCTGCTCGGCAGCGAGCGCTGCGCGGCCGCGCTCGCCGACGGCGAAGCCATGACACTCACGCGCGCAATCGAATTCGCACGCCGCGGGCGCGGACGCCGAGAACGGCCAACGCGAGGCTGGGCGAGCCTCAGCCCCACGGAGAGCGAGGTCGCCACGCTCGCCGCCGAAGGACTCACCAACCCACAGATCGCCGGGCACATGTACATCTCCCGCGGCACCGTCAAGAACCACCTCAGCCACATCTACAAAAAGCTCGACGTCAGCAACCGCGTCGAGCTCACCGCCGCGACCGCTACACGCACCCCCGACCAGGGCGCCGCCTACAGCGACCCAGACGTGGTGCAGAGCACCTAGCGCGGGTTGCGGCATCCCCCGATCTGACGGCCCAGTCCTATTCATTTGAGACCTGACCGTTCCATCTATGTGAGACTGGCCGCTCGAGCGGCTGCGTCCCGCGGATAGATCTCTCACGTCATGTGAGAGACCTTCAGCTATCCGTCTTCGGCGGGCCGGGCGGTCAGTGCTCGAACTCTGTTAGGAGATCGTTGACGCGGCTGGCGAGCTCCTTTCGTGTGGCTCGGACCTCGGCGAGCGCGCGACTCTTGGGCCTCAGAGAGGGTCTCAGTCGATTTGGCAACTGCCGATGATGTAGGTGCACTGAACAGGACGGTCGCCATCTGCCGCTCTAACCTCGCGCTGCGTCGCTGACCGCGCTTGCTGGCTGCGCGTTATGCGGCAGAACGACGTCGGCCGCCTCGTCCGCGAAGCACCGTTTGGCGGCGGCACGTGGTGGGAGTGGCGCGTCTCCAGATCAGAGCGCCTCCGTCGGCGCGCCCAGCCACGACGCCTCAGGCGTAGAGCGCCTCGATCTGGTTCGCGCGGAGCTTGCGCATAGCGTGCACCCTCGGAGGGGCGTGCGGCGTCCCGCCGATCTGAGACAGCCCAGTCCCACTTATCTGAGACCAGACGGTCCCATTCATGTGAGACTCGGCCGGCGGCGTAGCGCCCTGCTCAGCGGAGCGCGAGGGACTCGAGTAGCGTCACGGCCGCGTCGGCATCCCGAGGGCTCGCCCGGCTGCCGCTAGCCCCACGCGAACGCGATTGCTGGATCCATGGGGCCTGCACACAACGTCGCGGTCTGATTGGCTCAGCGGGCCATTAACCCGACCCGCCGGTCAGACTGGCGGCGCGCTGGAGGTGGTGTGCGACTCGATCAGCTTGAACTTCGCGCTGGGGTTCTGCTCGCGCGGCAGCTCGGCCACGATCGTGACGTCGAGTCCGGGGTCGGCGACGCCGGCGGCGAGGAGCTCTGAACGTAGTGTCGTGTCGATGCGCCGGCAGGCCTGATCTGTAGGCGCGGCGTCGCGAAGCACGACGAGCACGTGCAGGCCGCCGTCGTCGTGGATGATCTTGTACTGGCGTAGCTCTGGGAGTGCGACCATAGGACTCTTCAACGTATGCGGGTGCACGGCTACGGTCCTTCCGTCGGTTCCCGTCATGTGCAGGATGTCGTCGCTGCGCCCGTCCAGCGACACCATGCGTGCGAGGGGGCGCCCACACGGGCAGGGCGCGCTCGTGAGCGCGGCCATGTCAGAGACCTCGTAGCGGATCAGCGGCTGGGTGTGCTTGATGAAGCTCGAGACGAGCAGCTTCGCACCGACGACGCCGTCGGGGACGGGGTCGTCGCGTTCGTCGACGACCTCCATCAGACAGAGATCCTCGAAAACGTGCATCCCCAGGTGACGCTTGCAGTCGCCCGCGTAGAAGCCCTCGGTAGCGCCGTAAACGTTGAACGGCTCGACGCCCCACGCCGCACGGATGTTGGCGGTCATCTCCTCGGTACGAAGCTCGGCATTGGTGCAGACGATCCGGGGAGCGATGTGCAGCCGGCCCTCGAGTTGCTCGACTGCCAGTAGCGACGCGATCGACGGGTAGGCGACGAGATTCTCGGGGCGGTGCTTGTTGAGCGCTGCGACGAGCTCGCCGAGTGATGTGCGCGCGTCGAGCCGTAGCAGGGCGTACAGGCCCAGGTCGATGCTCAGGCCAAAGCGCGTCGACATGTGCAGTGGGCTGCTGGCACCAACAATGGCGACGCGTAGTCGGGGTCCAAGTCGTGGGCGCACGCCGGTGAGCTCACTCCAGCGCAGTGACGCGGACAGGCACTGGCGCCATTCGTGGCGGTTGTAGACGAAGACGCCCTTGCGTCCAGTCGTGCCACCGGTTGGCATGCAGCGATAGGCGCCGAGATAGAGCTCGTCGCCGCGGATCCGCTCGAGATGACTCTCGACCCCTGAGAGCCGCAGCCGCGGGTCGCTCACCCACTCGTCGAATCGCTCCATCAGCATAGTCTTGGTCACGACCGGCAAAGCACGCACATCGAGGTCGTCGGCGAGTTCGATGCCGGCATACAGTTCGCGGTAGAACGGAGAGGTCGCCGCCGCGTGGCGCGCCGTCTGAACCAAGCAGCGTCGCTGAAGCGCCAGCAGGTCCTTCCGCGGCGTGCCGATCGCCGTGAGCCGCCGGAGGTGACGCCTCGCCCCGACGAGATCCCCAACGCGGCGCCACACCGATCCGTCGCTCACGAGCGGCTTCCTGGCATAGCGGCGCTGTAGATAAGCGGTGTAAGGGCCGCTGTGTGTGCCTCCACAATGTCCAAAATTACCACCGGTCGAGTGTCAGCAGCCAGCCACCCCGCGCAGAATGAGGCGAGTGGACCACGTCGTCGCCGTCGGGTGTATGCGACCCCCAACTGACCAGCACAACCCTCACGAGCGCGTACCACCCGGCGACCCAAGCGCATTGTCTCCCAACCTTGGTGCGTGAGGCGAGGTGGACCCGGCGCAGAGCAGGTTCTGCTCTGCGAGGAAACCGTCGATCGCGCTTGCTACCTCATCGGGTCGCTCGAGCATCGCAAGGTGGCCTGACTGCGGCACCACGACTTCGCGGTCCGGGTGCAGCGCGGCGCAGAGTTGTGCCCCGTCGCGCGCGGGCAAGAAGCCGTTGTCCGCGCCCCAGATCACGCAGACGGGGACCGGGACGCGGTTGTGTTCTACGCCGGCGAAGCTGCCGATGTGCTCGCTGATGCTGAGCAGCACGCGCAGCTGATCAGGATCGCGGCTTGCGTCACGGAGGTGGTCGCGCAGCTCGGGGGAGACCCGCTCGGGCTCGACGAGCAGCATCTTGCGAACGCCGGCGGCGGCGATGAGCTTGGGAGTCGGAAGGCGAGCGCTCAGCCAGCCGAGCACCAGGGCTGTACGGCGGCTGCGGCGGGCAATCCAGAGCAGTGGCCGCAGATAGCCACGCGCGGCGGTGCGATCGGTGAGGACGTTGACAGCGATCACCGTCTGCGCGCGCTCGGGGCACTGGGCGGCGTACGTCAGGGCCGTGGCCGCACCCATACAGTTTCCGACGAGGGTAACCTGGTCGAGCTCGAGCTCGTCGAGAAGTGCGGCGAGCTGGGCGACGTAGAGGTCGAGGGTGTAGTTGACGTGTGGGCGGGCGGAGCGTCCGAAACCCAGCATGTCCATCGCGACGACGTCGTGGTCGCGGGCGTAGCGCTCCAGCAGGGGCTCCCAGATGCGGTGTGAGGTGCCGCCGTTGTGAAGAAAGACGATCGGTGAGCCGCTGCCTTCGCGCCGATAGAAGACCTCGTGGCCCTGGTAGGAGAAACTGCGCATGGCGTTCATCCAGCATGTTTCGCAGTTACCGTCGCGGTTCGCAACGGAGGTCGACCCCTGTATTTGCGGGTCAGGACTCTGGGCCCAGCCCGCTGATGGCCTGCGGTAGCGCCTCCCTGGCGCCGCGGCCGGAGATGCCGAGCTTTGCGTACACCTTGCCGAGTGTGCCCTCGACCGTCTTCAGCGTCACGTAGAGTTCTTGGGCGATCTCGCGGTTGCTGCGCCCCCTGGCCGCGAGCGAGGCGACACGTGTCTCGGCCGCTGTCAGCGCGTCGGCGCCGGTGCGCACTGGCCGACGTGGCCGCGCTCCCGTCGCGCGTAGCTCTGCGAGTCCCAGCGCGGCGGCAGGAGCCGCGCCGCATCGGTGGGCGATCTCGATGCCGTCGGTGAGCGGCTCGCGGGCGGCGATTCGCTCACCTCGGCGCCGCAATGCTGCCCCCAGTGCGATCAGCGATCGCGCGTGCTCCAGCCGGTAGGACGACGGCGCCAGCAGATCTACTGATTCGCGCAGCTGCGCAATCTGTGACGATGGCTCGCCGACGAGCGCCGCGGTGCGCAGCGCCGGGCCGAGGATCCCGGCGGAGTTGAAGCGCCTGGCGTCCTCGAGTAGTTCCGAGGCGATCGCACGGGCACCGTCGGTGTCTCCCCGACGATGGGCGACCGTCACAGCGATTGGCCGCCAGAAGTCTCCAATACCAAGAATCGGCGCGTGTTTCGCCCGGCGGCGCATATGGTCCAGGTCGCTGCTCGCCTCATCGAGTCGGCCTTGCTCGATGTGGAGCTTTGCTCGCGCGTGATAGAGGCTGACGCTACCGCGCGCGTCCTCGGCCCAATGAACGGGCGCCGTCGCAGCCAGCGCCTCCTCAATGGCACCGATGTCGCCGGTGTCCACGAGTGCCAATGCCTTGAACCCGTGGCACCATGCCTCGTGAGCGCCGGAATCGCTGACGGCCAAGCCGGCCTGCGCGCGTGAGACAGCGCTCGCCAAGTCGCCGCGGCACCACGCGGCAAACGCGAGGGTGGCCTCCATCACCATGATCTCGCGCCGGTGCCCTTCGCGGCGGGCTGCAGGCAGCTCGCTTTCGGTGACAGCCTGAGCCAGGTCGGGTCTGTCGGCGGCGATCAGCACCCACGTCGCCATCGTCCATACCTCGGCGCTGAACCCGGCGCTGCGAAAGCCTCCCGCCCGCAGCGCCCGCTCGGCGAGCGACGCCGCCTGCGGGGCCGATCCGCCGCGGAGAAGAGCACCGACGGCCATCACGCTGAGAACCGCTTGCGCGGCCGGGCCGTCCGGCACGCGCCCTTCGTAGTGCGCAAGCCGCTGCAACCCGCGCTCGCGCGCGCCTGGCGTGAGGAAGGCGTGCACGATCAGCTCGGCGTCGATCCGCTGCTCGAGCTCGGCGTCAGCGCCGTCCAATGCCTGAAGGCCGGCCTCGAGGGCGCTCAGCGCCTCCCCGGAGCGCTGCAGGAGCGAGAGTGTCTGGGCCTTGGCGATCGCGATTTCCGCCGTGTCTGTTGGATTACGTGCGTTTCTGAGCGCCTGGTCGTAATGGTCCAGTGCCACGTCTGGTTCTCCGGCCGCGTCCTCGGCGCGAGCCAGGGCGCGCAGCAGCGCGACCCGTTCCTCTGGTGGGGGACCCTCGGCAAGAGCCCGGCGCAGCTGCTCGGCGGCCGCGTCCGGTGCGCCGCGCCCGAGCACGGCGTGAGCGGAATCTCTGAGCGCTGCGACGGCCCACGGTTCCCCGGCTGGTTGGCATCTCATCAGGTGTGCGGCAACGTCGCGGACGTCTGCGCCTTCGCGATCGAGCAGCAGCGCTGCTTCGCGATGCCAGGTGTCGAGCCTGGGGGATGGGAGTCGTGCGTGGACTGCTGCGCTGATGATCGGGTGAGCGAAGCGCAGTGGCAGGCCGGTTTTCAGCACGCCTTTCGTGGTGAGTGCATCAATGATCTCCACAACTCGGGCCGTGGCCAGGTCTGAGAGTCGGCTGATAGGCCCAGGTTCGGCTCGGCTCGCGAGGATCGAAATCAGACCGACGACGGAATCCGCGCCGGCACCGAGCGCTTCGATGCGCCGCCACACGTGTGCCGCCAAGCCGCGCGCGTCGACGTACTCGAGTTCCTCGATCGCTGCGTCGTCGGGGCGGACGCCGCGCTCGCGCGTCTCGCGCAGCAGCTCGGCGAGATACAGCGGGTAGCCGCCGGTCTGCTTCCTGCAGGCCTGTGCGAACTTTGCCGAGGGCGGCTCGCCGAGGATCCGGTGCACCATCTCCCGGACGCCGCCCACACTGAGCGGTAGCGGCTCGATTCGCTGCGACGCTAGCTCGCTGAGGTCATCGGTTGCGGCTCGCGGCGGCTCGCCGGTGCGGATCGTGAGCAAGACAACGACGCGCAAACCATCCAGCCGTCGACACAGGTGACAAAGGTGGCGTAGCGACGGCTCGTCGGCCCACTGCGCATCGTCAACGGCGAGCAGCAGCGGTTGTTGCGTGGTCATGTCGTCCACCAGCCAGTAGAGACCGTCCAGCACCTGGTAGGACACGTCGGTGACGTTGTTGAGCCCGGTGGCGCGCCCAAGAATCGGGGCGATCGTCTCGCTGCGCTGGGCTTCATCGCTCGCTGCCCCTCGGTAGATCTGGCGTACGATCCCGTAGGGAAAGCCGACCTCGAGTTCTGTCGCCGAGGCGCCTCGAGTAGCGAACCCGCGCGCCGCAGCAAGCCGCTCGGCCGTATGCCAGAGCGCGGTCTTGCCGATGCCGGCGGGGCCGGCGACAACCACGAGGCTGCCGGACCCGGCTTGTGCAGCCGTCAGTGCCTCATCGAGCTTGGAAACGGCTTTGGAGCGCTCAACCAGATCTACCGACACGACAGCAATGTAGTTCGCGCCGTCACGTGACACTCAAATGCTGGTGCGTGCGCGCTAGCCCATCCACGCGAAGATCACCCTGGCCCGTGGGGTTGGCCCGGGGTTGCGGTGGTTAGTCTCCGGCGGACCGATGCGGCTGCCACCGATCATGTTCGCGTTTCGCTGCGCTCTAGTTCGCGATGTTCCAGCGCACCGTTACACGGCGGTGCATCGGGCGTGAAGGTGCTGACGCGCCCAGGGGCCCTGCAGCGGGACAACGGGCCCACGATTGCCTATGACGTCGCGGGCCGCGGTCCTCTGGTCGTGTTCGTGCATGGCCTCACTTCATTCCGGCAGACCTGGGATCCGGTCACCGCGCTGCTCGCCGAGGAGTTCACGTGCGTGCGGTTGGATCTACGTGGTCACGGGGCTTCCTCGCACGCCGCGGATTACTCGATGGTGTCGCTGGTCGGTGACGTACGGGCCCTCGTCGAGGAGGTGGCACTCGGGGAGCCCGCGATCGTCGGTCACTCCTTGGGTGCGAGTGTCGCCGCTGTCTACGCCGCGGCGCACGGTGCGCGTGCCGTCGTCTGCGTCGACCAGTCGCTGCGGTTCGGCGAGTTCGCTGGGCTCGTGCAGGCGCACGCAGAGGACCTGCGCAGCCAGCGCACGATGGAGGCCGTGCTGTCGATCGACCGCGCTCTCAAGCTCGAGCCCTACACGGGGGTCGAGAATATGGAGCGCAGGGTGTTGGCGTTTCCGCGCGAGGTCGTCCTCGGAATCTGGGACGCGCTGTTGACGACCCCTCCAGAGCAACTAACCGCGATCGCCGAGGCGATCCTGCCCCGAATCGCCGCACCGCTCCTATCGTTGCACGGCTCGCCGCCACCACCGGACTACGCAGCCTGGCTTACCGGCCTCGCGCGCAGCGCGCGTGTCGAGATCTGGGACGGGACTGGCCACATGCTTCACCTAGTCGACCGGGAACGATTTGCGGCACGCGTGCGGGCGCTATTCGCGGACCCAGCCGCGCCCTGAACGCTCCTTCGCGCTGACGCGGACCATCGCGCCGGAGCGCATCGCCTGGATGTCAGCGTCGGTGAGACGGCGAACGACTCTCATGTGAACCTCCAGTGTGTCGGCGGGCCCGGTCGTCGAGCCCCTTCACACACACAGAAGTGATCGATCTCTAGTCCACAGTGCGCGCGCTGACGGCCAGGAGATCGTCGCTGGCGCACACCAACATGGGCGCGGCGCCGATCCCTACCACGGGCGCGGCGTCCTCGCAGCCAGGCCGCCACTGATCGCTGTGCAGCGCGCGTGCGCGCAACAGTCCGCGGCTTCTCCAGCGGCTCAGGGTGTGGGCGTCAACGCCGAGCGTGCGTGGGGTGCCTGGAGGCATCGTCATCTTCCCGAGAGGATAGGGACAGGAAGGCGACGGGGACTAGCACGAATTTGGCAGCAGCCCGCTGCCAAATTCGCCGCTCGGGGTCGATCACCGAGTCCCAAGTGCGCCTGTGGCGTTCCCAGAGTACGACGTCCACCGGTGTCGGCTACGGCTCGAGTGCGCCGAGTAGCCGGTGCGTGGGGTGACGGTTGAGGCTGTTTCGGTTCTTGTCATAACGTCGCGTCGTGCGGGGATCAGCGTGCCGCGCGGCGTCCTGCACATCCCGCAGCGATGCTCCTTCGTCGAGCGAGAGCGTTACGAAGCCGTGGCGCAGGGCGTGGGGGTGGAGGTCGGGGATGCCGATCTGCTCGCCCATTCGCTTGATCAGCTTGCCGGCGTGCTGGCGCGTCAGGCGCTGCCCGGTGGAGGTGATGAGTAGCGGTCCTTTGGTGCGCGCGCCCTTGGCTCGGTCGACGGCGTGCGCGACGGCCGCGTTCAGCGGTGCAACGGCGGCCTTTGTGGTCTGGCCCTTGCCCTTCAGTTTCAGCACGCGGTGGCGGCCCTGCTCGCCGAGATCCTCGATGTCCGCGCCGACAGCCTCAGAGACCCGCAGGCCGAGCTCGAGCAGCAGCAGCACGAGCAGCCAGCTCGCGTGGGCCCTCGGCGCGGGCCGCTGCGATCAGTCGCCGGGCACGCTGCTTTGAGACCCCCGCGGTCGCGGCCTGGTCTGGGACTCTTCGGACGGTCGGCGAACTCGACCGGGTTGCGGGCGATCATCCCGTCGTAGTGGGCGCGGCGGTAGAAGTGCGAGAGGCATGCCAGGCGTCGTGCCATCGTCGATGGCGCGGGCGCCTTGCCGTCGAGCAGCGGCTCGCGCTTGTAGCTCTCGATCGTCGCGAGCGTCGCCTCGAGCGGGCCGGTCCCGGCGCGCGCGAGCCACACGAACCAGTCGGCGAGATCGAGCGCGTACGCGCCCTGGGTCGCGCGCCGGTCGTCATAACGCCGCAGGAACGCCGCGGCGAGCTCGCCAGCGGTCTCCGGGTCACTCGAACGGCAGATCGCCGCGCGCGGCCGCCAGCAGGTTGTCCGCGAGCTCGCGGCGAGCAGCTTTCAGATCGGCGAGCTGGCTCGGGCGCTCGAGCGATCAAGATCGGTGCCGAGAGCGGTCATCTGCAGAGCTTTCGACGCCGTTTTGCCGCTTCCTTTGCGTGGTCCATAATATCCCGTTACGGACCAAAAATAGGCCGTGAGCAGGACTTTCTCAGTCTACAGTTCCGTCGTCGGCGGGAGACTCGTCGGTCCTCAGTTGCGACTGTCCTGCGCAATACGGCCTATAACAGATGACTCACCTCGCTGGCAAGGAACGCCTGAAGCACCTCTTGCGAGAACGGTTGCCATTTTCCAGGCGGGTTCTGCATGGTAATAGGTGATGTCGGACCTTTTTCACCACTGCAGAGGGCTGGCCGCCCCGATTGGCCGCATCGGCTGTGTCGCGATGACGCTTGTGACTGGCCACCTGGTATTCCTCGCGCTCCTCTGTGTTTGGCGTCTCGTGCACGTCGTCGGTGCCGCGCTGTGGGAAGGAGTGCGTCCCCACGTAGTTGCATTCGGCTCGGCCTCTGCGTTCGCGTTCTTCGGTTGGCTCCGACGCGGGTTGGGGCTGCCACCCGAGACGTGAAAAGAACCCAGATGCGACCCTATTTTTTGGCGAGACCGGGGCTTAATGTTCATGACAAAGAAGAATTTGACGCTTCTGCTCAGCGTCGTGGCGGTCGTCGAGAGCACGTTGCAGCTACTGATCGCCGTCATGGGCATCATCGCGGTGACGTGGCCGTGCGTCGTGGCGCTGTCGCGGGGCGTTCATCACCTATTACATGCTTGCTCACGAGGATTCGTAAGCTCGCTGACGAGACCGCCTACTCCGTGCCCGCACTCTGCGGCTCGTCCGTTTGGACCTGCGCTGCGCGTTCGTTGGTTCGCTGCACCTCGATGCTCATCGCCTCCCAGCGCTCCCCAGCACGATTAGACGCGACTCGTCTGACGGAGCGGCGCTGTCGCCGTGCAGCCACGCCGCGTAGTCGCGCTCGCGAAACGCTCCAGCGGCCTTGCGGGCGAGCATCCACGGCAGGCTCGTACCGGCCTCGACGATCCCGAGCAGCTTCTCGTAGTCGGAGATGTCCAGTAACTGCAGCGGCTGCACACGGGTCTTGGCTAGGGCCTGGGTCGTCTCGGGCTTGACGCTCTCGCGCACGTATTTCCAGACGTGTCTGGTCTGCATCAGGTGCCCGACGGACACCACGACGGGCCAGATGCGCTCGATCGAGGCGAGGTCGATGCCGGGGAGCGTCGCAGCGCCGTCGAGCAGCGCATCAATGCAGCCGGCGACCTGGTCGACCTTCACCACCAGCAGCTTGGAAACCTCTCCCAGCGCCTCGCTGACCTCGCCCGTGGCCATGGCGTGCGCGGTAACGCGGCGTGCGTGCACCTCGAACAGGATGAGATCCTTGCCCCAGCCCACCGCGACGTCGCTGGTGCGCTGGCCGCCGCCTTTGCCGTAGCGCTGCTCGTCGAGGACGGTGGCACGCGAGTCGATCGCGGCGTGAGCGAGGTCCAGGGCGTAGCGCTCGACCGCCTCGCCGACGAAGCGGGTATAGCGCCCTGAGACGTCGCTGCCGAGCGACTGGGCGTGCGTCAACGCCCGGTAGTGGAATCCCTCGCCCAGCCAGCTCAACAACCATGGCGCCCCTAGCAGCAGCAGATCCCCATTGGAGAACCGCAGAAAAGGGGTGCCCTTGAACGGCCGAAACTCCCACGAGAGCGCCGTGCCCGCGCCATCGAGCGCCTTGAAGCTGTCCTGTAGCTGTGCCCGAGACGCGGAGATGATCGGCAGCTCGCGCGGCACGCCCGAGAGCCCGAGAACCTTCAATAGCTCGTCGATGTGATGGGCCTGCAGACGCGGCGTTGGCGGGTTGCTGGTGAAGGCATTGGTGACGGCCGAGAGCCCGAACCCGAGCACGCGCTGTTCCTCCGGCGTTAGGCCGCTCGCGGCGAGCCAGGCGTGCACCGGGACGAAGTTGTCGGAGCTCCGCAGTTGATCGCTTCGCATGAATCGCAGGAAGTCCTCGCTACGGGTCATCTCCTCCATCACTGGCGGCCGGTTGAAGAACGATGATGCCTGCAGCCTCGTAGGCAACGATCGCCTCGGTTGTGGGTGCGCCCCAGTGGGTCCTCAAGCGCCGAATGGGCGCCGAGCACCGCCCGTTGGAGCGTGCGAAAGTCTTCTGGTGTGAGCTCAGCGAAAGGCTCCTCGCGCGCGTCTTCGATCAGTAGCCGCATCAGCATCGCGATCGGTTGCGGCGAGAAGATCGGGCGTGCCGGCGAGCGCTGCAGGACCCTGGTGTAGCGCGAGAGCAAATCAGGCCAGCTCTCATAGAACCAGCGCGCCAGCGCCCACTGGCCGGCGGGGTTGCTCAGCACCCGCTCAGCGCGCAGGTTGAGCAGCGCAAGGCTGAGCATCGCTGACTCGAACGGCAACGTCCGCACGAGCTCGCGCAACTCGGCCAGCGTGGTCTGACGCAGCCGAGCGCTTGCTCCTCGATGAACACCGACATCTGGTCGAACTCGCTCGGAGATGGGCGAAACCGACGGCACCTGTCTCACAGGCATCTCGCTTTGGGCCCGGGTCTCACCGTGCCGGCGCGAGCGCCGTTGACGCTGGTGCAGCTTCTTGTTCTGACTGCGCTTCCTCGACACCCGCGACTCACCGTAGGGACTGTCACGGCGAATCTCACCTCTGCGCCCGGCGCTCGGGAGCAATCATGCAAACTGGTTGCGATTGCGCACCTTTCTCGAGCTGAATAGCGCAACGCTGTGCTGCACTGTTCGCCTCGGCATGGAGACCACTCAGGCGCGGGAGCGGCTTCGCTCGTATGCAGCCCGGGTGTAGTTGTAGGCCTTGCGCGCATCGGGAGTCTCGCTGGAGCGCGGCGGGCCCGGAGCCTCGGCATAGCGGCTGCCCTCCGAGCTTCGGCTGAGTGGGTTGAAAAGGTCCTCGCGGGCCTGCTGGAAGGCGCGCATGTGCAGATTGCCGGCGATCCGGTCCAGAAGGTCGACTAGCTCGAGGTGCTTGGCGGGCTCGAGCAGCACGATCGTCCCGTCGCGATCGAGGATCGCACGCGCACGGTGCAGCGAGCGCAGCTGCTCGGAGATCCGCGCGCCGTCGCCGCACCCGCTCAGTTCGCTGCGGGCGCGGTGGCGCAGCGCCAGGTGCGCGACGACGCTCCAGCCGACGGGATGCGCGAGGTTCTCGAGCAGCCCAACGCCGGCGGGCAGCTCTTCGACGAGCGCGAGGACGTCGGTGAGCTCGGCGGCGTTCAGTGTCCAGCGCCCGCCCTTGTGCGTCTCGATCACGCCTGCGAGCTCCAAGCGCCTGAGCGCCTCCCCTACCTGTTCTCGGGAGGGCTTGTGCATGGGCAGCTCGCGATCCGAGGCCGTTGCTTGCGCGATCGAGCTGTATGCGCCGGCGACCAGGTAACGGCAGATCGGGTCGTTCAGCAGGAACGCGAGCTTGCGGCCTGGGCTCATTTCGGAAATCGCCTGAATCCGAACGGCATCGCGGGCCTAGATTCGGCGCAAAGCCCCCATAATCCTTGAGCGTTCCGTCCCATGATGGGTGTAGCGTGACAGGGCCAAGTTGCTAGGACTGTTCCAGACAGTAGTCACAGATGGCGTCTACCAATCGACAAGCCACGCACCGGCGGGCATCTGCAGCGGCAGGCGATCAGACCGACGAGCCCTTCGCCGAGGCGCTCGCTCGCCTGAAGGCGAGCCGCGGCCTGAGCTTCCGTGCCCTGCACGAAGCAACGCAGGCCGCGGACCCGTCCGGGCGCGGGCTCTCCGGCGCGCACATCAGCCGACTGTGCAGTGGGAACGATCCTCCGTCCTCGGCGACGATCGCGCTGATCGCCAAGGCGCTCCGTTTGTCGCCTCGGTACTTCGCGGAGTACCGCTTGGCAGAGGCGCGTGCACTCTTTGACGAGCGTGGTCCAGGCGGGCTGAAGCCCGCGCTCGCGCAGCTGCGCCGACTCGAAGCCAGCCTCGGTACGCCGCGCCCGGCGAGGGCCCCGGGTGCGCGAAGCCGCCGCCGGGCACCCTGACCACAGCCCCTCCCGCGCGAGAATCCCCTAGCGTTACGCTTCGCGGTTAAGCGTAAGGCAGGTGTGTAGTGACGCTTGAGTCAAGGATGAGCGAGGCGGTGATCGCGCGCAAAGAGCAGCGTCGCGCGGGGCGCGTGTGGGCGCCGGAGGTTCGCGGCGCTCTGTGCCACCGGCTGATCGCAGAGATCTGCGCGCGGGAGATCACCGATACCCGCTCGATCGAGGCGCTCGCGGTCACCATGTTGCCGACCAGACTCGCGCCGGTGCACCGCCAGGCACTGCTCACCTTCCTGGTACCGATGGCCGGGTCCTACCTGCGGCATTTCAGCCGGCCGGGCTGGCGGTTCTTGGGCAGCGAGGTAATCGTCGGGCCAGTTGCGCTCGACCTTCTCTGGCAGCACGGGAGCCGCATGGAGGCCGACGAGGTGAAGTCGAGCGCCTCGACCCCGACGCTGTGGCGAGCCGCCGCGCAGGCACAAGCCGTTGCCCAAGCCCGCGCCGGCCGGGGACACTTCGGCGAGGCGTTCGCGGGGGTACGGGTCACGGCGCTGGCGCTCGGCGAGTCCGTATGGGTGGCGGCGTGAAGCGGATCGCCGACCGAGAGCGCGCCGAGGCGATCATCGCGCAGATGCGGGCGCTCCAGGCCGAGCTCGGCCACGTCCCCGACTGGTACCTCAGAGAGGCATGCGCGGAGCTCAAGCGCTCCCGCGCCTCGCTATATCGGTGGGTGAAGGACGGTGTGCCAGCCGGTAGGCGCGAGCGCTTCAGCCTGAGTGACGCGCACAAGGTGGCGGTGTTCGATGAGCACGGCGCCGGCGGTGCGTGGGCAGCACTGAGCAGGACAGGCGAGGAGCTGCCCTCGCGCGCAACCTGGTACCGCGCCGCCAGCCGCGACCTCAGCATGCTTGAGCAGCGCTACGCCAAGGCCGGGTTGCCTGGCGCACGCCGCGCGCAGCTGCGCCTGGAGCGCCGTGAGGGCCGCCGCGGCGAGGCGCTGATCGCCGATCACAAGCTGGCCGACGTGCTCGTCTCCCTTCCCGGCAGCCACAAACCGGCACGGCCCTGGATCACGAGCTTCATGGAGCCGTCCACGCGCGCGATCGCAGGCCTCGCGGTGTCAATGCGCCCACATCGCGGCGTCGTGCTGGCTGCCCTCGGCGAGGCAATGCGCGAGCGTCCAGAGCTCACGCCGGCGTCCGGCAAGCCATGGATCGTGCGCTTCGACAACGGCCTTGAGTTCCTCGCCAAGACGATCCGCAGCGCTGCGCTCGATCTGGGCTTCACGCCGGTGCCGCTGCGGCGCCGCTCGCCGTGGCTGAATGGGAAGATCGAGCGCTGGCATCAAACGATGACGCGCGAGCTGATCCGGCGGCTGCCGCACTGGACCGACGGCCCCAAGCGCGAGAACGGAGAACTCGACGTCCACCACGACGTCGAGCC
The DNA here is from genome assembly GCA_963786535.1 of uncultured Solirubrobacterales bacterium. GTDB lineage: Bacteria > Actinomycetota > Thermoleophilia > Solirubrobacterales > Solirubrobacteraceae > Palsa-744. Next base: position 96,636 of record CAWAZI010000001.1, read on the forward strand.
CGTCGCCATCGAGGTGTTCATAGCGCTGCTGCTGGAGTGGGTCGCTGAATACAACTACCAGCGCCCGCACTCAGCGCTCGGCGGGCGCACGCCAGCGCAGGCCTGGGAGGAGGACAAGACGCCGCTGCGGGCCGCAGGCGAGCAGGAGCTGCGTCGCTACCTGCTCGAATGCCCGGGAACGCGCGTCGTCGAGGCCAGGGGCGTGAAGCTCCAGGGCCGCTGGTACACCAGCGAGCACCTGCAGCCCCTCGTCGGCCGCCGCGTCGAGCTGCGCCTCATGCCGCACGACAACCGCTGGGTCGAGATCTACCACGACGGCGATTGGATCTGTAGAGCCGTGCGCCACGACGAGGCCTCCGAGGCGCAACGCCAACGCGTGCTCGAGGCTCGCGCCGATGCAGCCCGTCGCGCCGCCGGGATCGCCCGGCGAGCTAAGAACAGGGCGCGCGTGCGCTGGGAGACGATGATCAGCGCCAGCGCGCCGCAGCCGACCAACAGCGTCTCCCGCCAGGAGGCCGAGGCCCTCGAAGACCAGGACGCGATACTGCTGGCCGCGCTCGGCCTCGAGCATCGACGCGGGACACTACGCCAGTAGCGATGGCCACGACCACGTTCAATCCGCCAATCCGCCATCACGCCAACCCGCCGGGCGTCGGGATCATCGAGACCGAAGGGCTCCTGATCGCCGAGCACGCGCTGCGGTATGTGATTGTCCATCGCCAGCTCGGCGCGCTCACCGGCGTCGCCGGCACCGGCAAGACGTTCGCACTCCAGGTGCTACTGCGCGCGCGCAGCGACATCCACGTCGTCTGGATCGAGGTGCAGGTCAAGCCGACGATGCTCTCGATCGCCCGCGTGCTCGCACTCGCGCTGCTCGGCGAGGTGCCGCGCGGCAGCCGCCACGAGCTCTCCTATCACCTCCAGGATGCCCTCGTCGACCAGTCCGGCGAGGTTCCGCTCGTCGTCGTCTTCGACGAGGCGCAACGGCTGAACAACGAGTGCGCCGAATACCTGCGCTATCTGCATGATCCTCAAGACACGAGCTTCGCGATGCTGCTCGCCGGCGGCAACGGCTGCTGGGAGACGATCCGCCGCGAGCCGATGCTGCACAGCCGCGTGCACGAACCGGTGTTCTTCAAGCCCCTCGGCGAGAAGGCGCTGCTCCAGATGCTGCCCAACTACCACGCTATGTACGAGCACGCCGATTCCGAGCTGCTGCTCGAAGTCGACCAGCAGCGCTGCCACGGCATCCTGCGCCACTGGTCGGCGTTCACCGCCTCGGCCGCCCAGTTGCTCGCCCCGCGCGGAGAGCAGACGCTGACCGGCGCGATCGCCGAAGTCGTCTTGCGCCAGCCCACATGAGCACCGATCTCGCACCTCGGACGGTTCTAAGGGCAGAGCGCGAGCCGCAGACGCTCGCCGGGTTGTTGGGCTTGCACGACCTGGACCGCGGCGTTGTGGTCTGTCACCCAGTGCCCCCACGAGCAGGAGGTGCGGGTCAGCTTGCGCTCGACGTTCTCCACGCCCTGGGCAAGCGTCCCAGCGCAGGCGGCTGGCCGCGCAGGTCCGGTGTCGCAGCGCACTACGCCAAGGTCTGGCTCGAGGCAGAGCGGGTAGGCGACCTGGTACTCGTGCGCGCCGGCCTGTTCGCCCCCGCCGCGCTCGCCGAGCTCGTGTCCCTCGCGCGCGAAGCCGGCACCCGCACCTGGCTTGCGTTCGATGACCCGAAGCGCAGGCGTGCGGCGGGCGAGCTCCTCTCTGCTCGGGCAGTGGACGCAGTGCAACCGAGCGGCGGTCGGTGCGGTGTGCCTACCCCAGGTGGAGCGCGAGCACAAGCATGGCCAACGCCGTCTCCGTGGCTCGCGCGCGCCGCGGGAGCGCGGATCTTCACGGCGCAGGAGTTCAACGACATCGACGCGCGTATGCACAACGCGTTCAAAGCAACGAGCACTTACATCAGAAGCCAACGAGAACTCGGGTACAGATCGCTGCAGCATTTCCCGGGCGTGATGGCGATCGACCCGGTTCCCCTACGTCGTCACGCCCGCCTGATCGGCGTCGGCTGCGCTCTGCTCCAACACGGCTTCGCCGCCGAGATACGAGAGCGCCGCCCGACCGCCGCGAAGCCGGTCGTCCTCACGCCGACCCGCATGCAAGCGGCCCAGCTCCGCCGTCACGCGAGTCCCGCGAGCGCGGCTTTTCACGCGCTCACGTCGCTGACCGACCTCGATGGCATCACGATCCAGAGCATCACCCTCGACCAGGTCATCGAGACCGACCGCGGCGTCTGGATCGGCGGATATCTCCTTCAAGGAGCGGCTGCAGCGGCGCTTAGAGCTCAGCGCACCGTCCAATACGGTCGCGGGCTCGCGTCGAGTCAGACGCTGTTCATGGACGCACGGATTCGCGACGATGTCTCCTCCTGGGGGAGGGGCGACATCGCCCCGCCGATCACGCTCGAGGTCAAGCTCGCGCGGCTGAGTGCTCCGCTCGACATCTCGTTTCACCAGCCTCACCTGGAGGCAGACCTCCAGGCGCCATCCCAAGAAACCCAAGACGAGGCCGAGCTGATCCTGCGGCTGCTGCGGCTGACCCCATCCAGAGACATACCGCTCGCGAGGCTGAGTGGCCCCAGGCGAGCAGCAGCCGCGCGGCTGACTGCCACGTCCGCAACGAGTGTCCACGAAGGGTTCATCGCCGCCAGCGACCACCTGCGCTTCAGCCAATTCCTTTTCGATCCCACCCACTACATGGCCAACCACGTCGAACCGCGACCATGGCACCTCCAGCCACAAGCCTGAGCGCGAATTTCCAAGCGCACCTCGCCGGCAAGAGCCCGCGCACCCAAGAGGTCTACCTGGCCAGCCTTGAGCGCCTGATGAGGTGGGCGCAGCGCAACGAGCTCGACCTCATCACGGCGCAGACCCCGGACCTCGAACGCTTCCTCGCTGAGGAGGTTCGTAGCTACGCGAGCGCCACCATTCACGTCCGCCGCGCGGCGATCCGCGCCTTCTACGCACACCTCATGAAGGAGGGGATCGTCGAATCGAACCCCGCAAGCGGCTTGCACATAGCATCGACCGAGAGCATCGCCACTGTACACGGGCCCGTCGAATACCTAACAGACGAGGAGATCACTCGGCTTCGACAACACGCACTGAAACGCGGAGCCGTCTGCAGCCTCGTGATCTGCATGCTCCACGAGACCCCAGCCACCTTGCGACAGATCGCACGCCTCGACATCGCTGACTTTGCGCGAGACACCGGCGGCAGGCCCTTCGCGATCCTCGCACAGAAGACCGCCGCCGCTAAGACGCCCTGGCCAGTCAGCCAGCAAGCCATCCAAGCTGTCGAAGCACTGAGCAACGAGTCGCCGCGCCTGATCTCGCCACTCACGCGAAACCCGAACCTAGCCCTAGTGCAGAGGGAGGTCCAGGAGGCTCGACTGAGCGCCGGCGTTCAGATACCCGACATCGTCATCGCGCTCAAGCGCGCGCACCGGCGACGGCTGCAGCAGCTTTGTGCGCATACGCGGCTAACGCCGCGCAGTGTCATCCGCTACCAACGCATGTTGCTCGACAAGATGACGCCGCTCGATCGGCGCTGCTGAGAGCCGCAGTAGGCGTCGATGGGCGACATCCGGGAGCCGCGACCTCGAACACGCCAGTCTCACATGGATGAGACGGAAACGCCGTCGCCCAGTCCCACATGGATGAGACAAAGCTGTCTTAGATGAGTGAGATTCCTGTCTCACATGAATGAGACGCCGCACCCCACGCGGCGCAGGCGAGCTATCGCGTTTCGTCAACGCTCGATAATCTATATTATGTCAACTAAGTATCAATCGGGCTCCTATCCCCACTATCCAGCCGGACTTGCCGGCGCTCAGCATCGCCCCTGTGGATTAGTACGGAACGGCATTCCACAAGGGTCTGCGAATGTGGAGCGAGGCGCGATGCGGCAAACGCTCCGGCGCGAGCATGACGCCGCCCGCGTGGCAATCCATCAAAGGGAGATTGAGATGCATAGCGGCAGCGGCCAGCCCGAGCCCGCGATCATCGAGCGCAGCGTCGAAAAGGCGAACATCTGGCTCAAAGACGTTGCGAGTGAGCTGGGCGACGGCGATCGCCAGTACGCCTACCGCGTGCTGCGGGCCGTGCTGCACGTCCTCCGCGACCGGCTGACGATCGACGTCGCGGCGAAGCTCGCCGCACAGTTGCCGACCCTGATCCGCGGCATCTACTACGAGGACTGGGATCCGAGCCGCACGCCGATGCCGGCGCATACGGTAGACAACTTCCTGGAGCATGTCGTCAGCGAGGGCCGCTTCTCCGGCGAGACCGAGGCGTCCGTCGCGGTCACTGCCGTCGCATCGGTGCTGCGCAAGCGCCTCACCCCGAGTGTGATCGACGCGATCATGGCGGTCATGCCCGAGAAGCTCCGCGTCCTGATCGAGGCTTGATTCAGACTCCGCGCGCCAGCTCGCACGCACGCGCGAGCACAGCGTCGATCATCGGCTCGGTCAGCCTGCCCGTGAACGTGTTCTGCTGGCTCGGGTGGTAGCAGCCGAGCAGCGTGTATCGCGCTCTCTGATGCTCCATGCCGTGACCGAATCGCGGGCGCGACACAGCCGCCACGGGCCCGGCCGAGTGACCCGTCCCCCTCGATTCGACCACGGCGCTCAGACGCAGCGCCGCGACCCATGCGAATGCGCCCAGGCACAGGATCACCCTCACCCGGCCGAGCAGTTCGAGCTCGCGCACGTTCCACGGCAGGCACGTATCGCGCTCGTGCGGCGTCGGCTTGTTCGCGGGTGGCGCGCAGCGCACGGCCGCGGTCACCCATGCGTCGCGCAGCCGCAGGCCGTCCGTGCGTGCGGTCGAGGTCGGCTGGCTGGCCAGGCCGGCCCGCCACATCGCCGCGTACAGGAAGTCGCCCGAACGGTCCCCGGTGAACATCCTGCCGGTGCGGTTCGCCCCGTGCGCGGCGGGCGCGAGCCCGAGCACCAGCACGCGCGCCTCCGGGTCGCCGAACCCGGGGAGCGGTCTGCCCCAGTACTGCTCGTCGGCGAACGCGGGTTTGCGTTCGCGCGTGACCTGCTCGCGCCAGGTCACCAACCGGGGGCAGCGCCGGCAGTGGACCACAGCCCGCTCCAGTGCCACCAGGTGTCGATTCGCAGGCATTGGCGCCGGACGGTAGTAGCATCGCGGTGAGTATGTCGTTGTGGATGGTGATCATCCTGCTCGGGTTGGTGAAGCTGCCGATGGCGGCGCTCATGCTGTGGATCCCCTTCCGTGACGACCAGGCGATGAACGTCAGCGCTACCACCGCCGAGACGGACGGGGCAGGTGACTCCGAAGACGACGGCGGCAGCGTGGCGCTGGAAGCCTCGCCGCTGGATCCGCACCCGCGGTCTCCCCGCCCGCGCCCACGCCGGCGCGGGCCGCACGGCTCCGATACGCCTTCCTCCCCACAGCGGATACGCCGGCCGGCTGTGACCGCCAGCCTCAGGACCAGGATGATGCCGGCGCACGGACGCGGCGCGCGGACTCAGCGGTTGCGCTTGCGCTGACGGCGCGCGGCCTTCGCTTTCGCGCGACGCTTGCGCATCGTCGCGGCGGCATCGCGGGCTGGGCGTCCCGCGCCCGTCACCTGTCCGTCGGGAACGGGCGCGACCCGGCGCGCGTCGCGCAGAATCATGAACGCGATACCGGCGATCAGCGCTCCCGCGGCGGCGAGCCCCAGCACCAGCACGCTGCTCGTGTTCGAGTTCGACGTCGCCGTTGATGCCGTGGATTCTGTCGTGGCGGTGGTCGGGGTCGTGCTGGTCGACGCTTCCTTGCCACCTTCGGTCAGTTCGCTGAACGGGCTCCCACCGCCCGCGCTCGCCGCCACGGCGGCCGGCACGCACACGCCCGCCGAGACGAGCGCCGCGACCGCGCACAGGCAGCCAAGGCGAACCCAGGGCGGGGCGTGGAGACGGGCAGGCATGCAGCCGAGAATATCGCCTGAGGCGCTCGTGGGAGCGCGTCCGATCGCCGCCCCCCAGGCGCCCTGGTCATGTCGAGGCGGGCGTTCGGGACCCTCGCCGAGGAGTCCGCGATCGCCGACCACCGCACAGACCGTAGAATGACCGCGCGATGGCCCCCAAACAACGTCAGATCCGGATGGAGCAGCGCGGTGCGCTGCAGGCGATCCAGGCGCTGGAGCAACGCTCGGACGAGGAGCTCGAAAACGAGACCAAGTACAAGTCTGCCGCCCTGGCGATTCTCGGTGCGCGCGCGTCCGAGCGTTTCGACGCCGAGGAGGCGCGTGCCTACTTCCAGCGCGCGATCGCCGCGGCTCGACCGCAGGAGCGGATGCAGCTGCGGCGGATGGCCGACGCCTCGCTGGCGCTGGCCGAACGACGCGCGGGTGATCTCAAGGATGCGGTCGAGCGCCTCGGACAGACCCCGCCGACCGGCCGACAGATGTTCGCGCTGCGCGCGATGGGGCTCCTCATCCCCCCCGGCTCCGCCGGCGTTCTCGCGCGCGTGCGCGGGATCGTATTGATCGTGATCTTGATCGTGGTGCTGCTCGCGATCGGGCTCGGCATCGTCGAGCTGATCTCACTGCCGTTCGGTGGGCTGGGCATCGCGCCCGGTGTGCTGCTCGGATTCTTCCTCGTGGCGGCCGTCCTCGCGGTGATCGCCACGATCGGCCGGCGCCGGCGCAACCGCGCACAGGCCGAGGCGCGCGGCGGCGCCTGACCGCCCGGTGGCGGCGCCCTGCCCGCACGTCGCCGCCAGCGTCTTTTCTTTCGCACAACCGGCGGGAGTTGCGCCAAGATGTCTCCAGGAGTCTCCGAACCGACCGCTCCCTCCAGTCACAGTGGCCAAACAGACCCATCACAAGCACACCTCGCGCAAGGACTACCGTCGCCTGCTCGACACGCTGGCCGAACATGAGGCGGTGCACCGCGTGGCCACCGGCCGGGTCAAGCCGCGGATGGGCGCCGGCCGGCCGGTCGCCGCGATATCGAAGGTACGCCAGGTGGATTCGGGCCTGTCGATCACGATCAACTCCGCGGGCGCGATCATCGACGCGTATGTCGTCACCGACCGCCCCGATGAGGTGATCGCGTTCATGCGCTCACAGGACTGGACGCGCTGAGTGCCCGCGCCCGTATGCCTGCTGGTGAACCCGTCCGCGGGAGGCGGCCGAGCGCGTAAGGCCGCTCCGGCGGTCGAGCTGCGGCTGCGCGAGCTGGGGCTGGAGGTGCGCTGCGAAGATACACGCGACCTCGATCACGCCGGCACGCTCGCTCGCGAGGGAGCGAGCGCCGGCGAAACGGTGGTGGTGCTCAGCGGGGACGGCATGATCGGCGCCGTCGCCGACGCGCTGCGAGAGGTTCCCGGCGCTGTGCTCGGCGTGCTGCCGGGCGGGCGCGGCAACGATCTCGCGCGCGTGCTCGCGATTTCCCAGGATCCGATCGAGGCGTGCGCCACGATCGCAGAGGGGGTTCCACGCGCGATGGACGTGGGCGAGGTAAACGGGCGTGCATTCGTGGGGATCGCCTCGGTCGGGTTCGACTCCGACGCCAACCGCATCGCCAACGAAGCGCCCTCGTGGCTGGGCAACTTGGTGTACGTGTACGGCGCGCTGCGAGCGCTGATCGCCTGGCGTCCGGCCCGGTTCGAGATCGAGCTCGACCCGCCAGGCGAGCGCGATCGCCATCGCGGCCTACACGGTCGGCGCCGCCAACTCCAGGGCCTACGGCGGCGGGATGCGTGCTGCGCCCGATGCGCTGCTCGACGATGGCCTGCTCGATGTGATTGCTCTGGAGAGCGTCAGCAAGTTCGCGTTCGTGACGAAAATACTGCCGCGGGTGTTCAGCGGAAAGCATGTGCGGGAGCCAGGAGTGCGTGTCTGGCGCGCGCGTGAGATAGTCGGTCAGCGCCGACCGCCCGTTTGAGATGTACGCGGATGGCGATCCGATCGGCGAGCTGCCGCTGCGCGTACGAGCATTGCCCGGCGTCGTCACGGTGCTCGTCCCCGAAAGCGCCGCGGCGAACGCGGCGTTCGGCTCGACCGTCTCGTCGCGCTCCGCGGCCTCCTCTACAGCCCCTTTGTCATCTTTTTCCTCTTCGTCTTCACCCGCCGCCCCCCCATCCTTCCCGCCCGATGCGCAGGTAGCAGCGCCCGACCCTCCACACGAGGGGTCCTGATGGCAAGTCTGCTCGTGCCGAAGCTCGCGCTCGCGCGGGGCGCCGGCGCCCTGTCGCGCCTACGCGGCGGCGGGGCGACGAGCGTTCCTGGCAAGCTGCTGCTGGCGCTGGAGCCGGACGCGCTCGGCGCGCTCTCCTCGCGCCTGGAGCAGGGCAGCGTGCTCGTGTCGGCGACGAACGGCAAGACGACGACGGCCGCGATGGTCGCATCGATCCTCGAGCGCAGTGGCGTCAAGCTGGTGCACAACCACGCGGGGGCGAACATGGCCGGGGGGATCGCCTCCACGCTGCTGTCGGCCGCTCGGCCGGGTGGGCGGATCGCGGGCGAGCTGGGCCTGTTCGAGGTCGACGAGCTGTGGCTGGAGCCGGTCGCCGCCCAGCTGCGCGGATTGCGCGCGGTGCTGCTGTCGAACCTGTTCCGCGACCAGCTCGACCGCTACGGCGAGCTCGAGACGATCGCCGACAGCTGGGTCGCGGCGCTGCGCGACGGACCGGCGCGGGCGGCGACGCTCGTGCTGAACGCCGACGATCCGCTCGTGGCGGATCTCGGGCGCGATCGAGACGGTTCCGCGGGTGACGGTGCAGGTGAGCGACGGTGGTGACAAGAGCGAGCGGCGACGTCGGCCCGGTCGTGTACTTCGGCATAGACGACGACTCGCTCGCGCTGAGCGGCATGGCGCACGCCGCCGACGCCAAGCACTGCCGCCGCTGCGGCGCGCCGTATGCGTTCGACGCGGTGTACCTGGGTCATCTCGGTCACTATCACTGCCCGAGCTGCGGCCAGCGGCGCCCCTCCCCCACCGTGCGGGCGGGTGCGGTCAGGCTCGACGGCGTGCGCGGAGCCCGGTTCCGGCTGAGCGTGCCGGCGGGCGAGGCCGAGGTGAAGCTGGGCCTGCCCGGGCTGTACAACGTCTACAACGCGCTCGCGGCGGCCGCGCTCGCCGTCGCGTTGGAGATCCCGCTGGCCGACATCGTCGCCGGACTGCAGAACAGCCAGGGCCGCGTTCGGGCGGGCGGAGACCGTGACGGTGGACGGGCGCGAGACTCGGATCCTGCTCGTCAAGAACCCGGCGGGTACGAACGAGGTGCTGCGCACGCTCGCGCTGGAGCCCGGCGAGCACGACGTGCTGGGCGTGCTCAACGACAACATCGCCGACGGGCGCGACGTCTCGTGGGTGTGGGACGCCGATTACGAGCTGCTCGCCGGGCGCGTGCGCAGCGTGACGTGCGCCGGGACGCGCGCGAGCGAGCTGGCGCTGCGATTGAAGTACGCCGGCGTCGATCCGCGAAGCATCAGGGTGATCGACGATCTTGCGCGGGCGCTCGCGGCCGCGGCGGCCGACCGCCCCAGCGCCGACGGCGGTGAGCCGCTGTACGCGCTGCCCACATACACCGCGATGCTGGCGCTGCGCAAGCTGCTGGTGCGGCGCGGGGAGGCGAGCAGCTCATGGCGCTGAACGAGACGGCGCGAGGCGCACGTTGCGAGTGTGCGCGCTATACCCGGACCTGATGAACATCTACGCCGATCGCGGCAACCTGCTCGTGCTGCGGCGCCGCTGCGAGTGGCGTGGGATCGGGTTCGAGCTGGCCGGCAGCGGGCTCGGCGAGTCGCTGGGCGCAGGCGGGTACGACCTGTTCTATATCGGTGGCGGCCAGGACCGCGACCAGCGGCTGTGCGCCGAGGACCTGCTGCGGACCAAGCGTGCGTCGCTGCACGAGGCGGCCGCGCGCGGGGCGGTCATTTTGGGGGTGTGCGGCGGGTATCAGCTGCTCGGGCACGCCTACGCGATCGGCGAAGATGAGATCGAGGGCGTCGGGCTGCTGGACGTGCGCACGGTCCGCGATCCCGGCCCGCGGTTGATCGGCAACGTTGCGGTCGAGGTCTCGCTCGAGAACGGATCCGATCCGCGAGTGCTGGCGGGGTTCGAGAACCACGGTGGCCGCACCCGCCTTGGCGGGGACGCCGATCCGCTGGGGCGCGTCATCAGGGGCTACGGCAACGACGGCCGCTCAGGTCATGAGGGAGCACGGCAGGGCAGCACGATCGGTACCTACCTGCACGGCCCGCTGCTGCCGAAGAACGCATGGTTCGCGGACTGGCTGATCGCCACGGCGCTGCGCATCGACCCGAGCGAGCTGAGCCCGCTGGATGACACTCTCGAGCGCGAGGCCCACCGGAGCGCCCGTCGCGCCGCGGGTCTATGACCGAGCGCGCGTAGAAGGCCGCGAGCCTCGATCCGGCTAGTCCCGTCCTTCGCTCTCCCGTCGGTTCCCCAGGCGGGAGGAGATGCGGTCGGCGGTGGAGATCAGATGCGGGCCGAGGGCGTCGGCGAGCTCCTCCACGGCGATTCCCGGAGCGCCGGCGGTCAGGTCGATCGCCGCCGTGATCTCGCCGGCCTCGTTGAATACGGGGGCGGCGATCGCGACTCTGCCGCTCGCTAACTCCTGATCCTCGACGGCGAGACCTTCCTCCAGGATCTGGGCGAGCTCGTCGCGCAGCATGCTTTTGGTCAGGATCGTGTTCGGCCCCTGGCGCTTGAGATCCGTGTGCGACAGCGCCTCGCGGCGCTGGTAGTCGGGCAGATGCGCGAGCAGGACCTTGCCGAGCGCGGTGCAGTACGCGGGCAGCCTCGATCCCGGCCCCACGTCAGGGCCGGCGACACGCTGCCTGCGGCGAAACCCCTGCACGCGGTCGACGTAGACGATCTCGTCGCCCTCAAGCACGGCGATGCTCGTCGCATAGCCCGATCTATGCGCGAGCTCCGCGAGGTCCGCGTGGGCGTGCTCGCGCAGACTCGTCTCGTTCAGCGCCGCCATCCCCAGGTCGGTGACGCGCAGGCCGAGTCGGTACTTGCGCTTGGCGCCCTGCCGGAGATATCCGAGCGCTAGCAGCGTGGTGACGTAGCGGTGGGTCGTCGAGCGGCTCATCCCGAGCCGCTCGGCGATGTCGGCGATTCCCAGCACGGGGGTCTCGGGCGTGAAGCACTCGAGGATCGCCAGGCCCCGCTCCAGCGACTGCGAGTAGCGGGGTTCGGAGAGGTCGGGGATCCTCCACGTGTCCGGGTAGGCCGTTCCGGCGCGCGGCGGCATCGCTAGTGGATCGCTCCGGTCATCCGGGGACGCGAACCGCCGCTCATCGCCCCGATCAGCGCGGTCGTTGAGGACCGGACGCCGCAGGACGACGTCCGGTCCATCTCTGGCGAGACGGAGGTAAGGGTGGGGTGACACGCCGACCGCCCCGCCCGGGGTCGCCGGGCCTCGCTCGGCCCCCCTAGGAGGGGCAAGCGGGGCGTAGTCGGCAGTGTCAATCCTTACCACCGTGCCGATCATGACGACCGCGCACGCCCCTGTATAGCGACATGTCGCTATATCGCGACCTACGGTCCATGTTCGGCAAGATCGGCTGTGTGGACCAGCGCCGGACAGGCGCCGACCGCTGCCCGCCGGGCGCGCCCGCCAGCAACGGACAGGCGCTCGCGCGGGCGAAGCACGACGCGCGATCCGGCGTGCGGCGTCACGATCACGCTGCGCCATCGCGGGCGCTCCATGCGCCCACTCGCAGGGCTGACGGTCATGGTCTCGAAGCACGGTGCGCAGCACCGTCTTCATCTCCAGCAGCGCCATGTGCGAGCCCGGACAGCGCCGGCGTCCTCCCCCCCACGGCAGGTACGTGTACGGGCCCGGCTGTCCTTCCAAGAAGCGCTCGGGACGGAACTCGTCGGGCTCGGGATAGACATCCGGATCGTGGTGCAGCAGGTAGATGCACCCGAGCAGGTGCGCCGGCGGTTCGTACGTCCACCCGCCGATCTCGATCGGTCGCTTGACCGCGCGCGGGATCGTGAACAGGAACACGGGCCGATGGCGCAGCACCTCGTGAATCGTCGCCGTCAGGTAGGCGTCGCCGGCGTCCTCCTCGATCTCCTCGATCAGCCGCCGCTGCACGGCCGGGTTGTGCGCGAGCAGCTGAAACGCCCACGCGAGCTGCGAGGCGGTCGTCTCGTGCCCAGCGAGGATGAGCGACATGATGTTGTCTCGCAGCTGCGCGTGGGTCGTAGGCGTGCCGTCGGCATTACTTGCCGCGAGGAGCACCTCAAGCGCGTCACGGTCCGCCAACCCTGAGTGGAGACGCTCGTCGATCAGCGCGCGAATCAGGATGTCAACTTCGGAGCGATGTCTCAAAAAACGCCTCCAGACCGTCCGTCCGGGGCCATGTCGCAGGATCGGCACCGGAAACACGACGCTCCCTGTGACGGCCAACATCGCCAGCACCGTGTCGAGAAGGGCTGAGAGCCGATCCTCACACTGAGGCTCTCCGCCGGCGAAGACGCGTCGCAGGATGACCTTCAGCGTCAGCGCCCGCAGACGCGGATGCAATGTAAGGGTCGCATCTCGCGGCCATAACGCGATCGCGCGTCGCACGGTGTCGGTAACCCAAAGGCTCTCTGCGTCGATCATGCGTTTCTGCAAAGCGGGAAGCACGGTTCTGCGCCCGTGCAGATGCTCGCGTTCATCCAGAAGCATGAAGGAGCGCCGGCCGACGATCGGCGCTATCTTCGCGCCACCCTCTCCCGGATGAAGTACGTCGGCTGGCGCCGCGAGCATGGCTTTCACCTCAGCGGGATCGGATAGGAACACCAGCCGGGGAAAGCTCGTCATCCTGTGCGTAAAGCGCTTGCCGTAGCGAGCTTGACATCGCTCCATGTACGCGAAATGGCGATCTCCAGTACACATATGTCAAAATTGTCGTGGGCAACGGGCATGCCGGGCGGAAGGCCGTTGGGGGCGTCGCTGGAGCTGACCTCCCTTGCTCTCGTCGCCCGCCACACATGCGCGACCACCAGCAGCAGTTTTGTGAGGGGTCCGCTGGCGTGAGTGAGCGTGCGCGTTTTCTCGCGAATTCTCGGAGTCTTGACGCCAGGGGTCGACAGATACATCGCGACGATTCCCTCCGTCAGCACGACATGCCGCCGGCCGTTCGGAAGACGCGCAGCGTGCGTGACTATCCGTCGTATGATTGCCGCGAGACGCTCCAGCGCGAGCGTCTCACTGGCATAATGCGAAAGATAGCTGTGACTATCGCTGGCGGCATCATCCGTCACGATCGACATAGCTGTCGAGCATCGCTGATTGCGAGTGAAATCCAGGGGAAGTAGACCGAATGGACAGCGGTCAGCTCGTGCTGCTCACAGGACGGCTCGGCTGCGAGCGCGAGCAGAACATGTGGCATGAAGGCGCCCGCGGCCGCTGTCAACTCGAACCAGTCGAGCTTGTGCTCGTCGGCCGACTCCCGTTCGGCCCACTCTTTCAGAGCCGCATCGCGGCGTCGCGGCTCGGGCTCGTGATTCAGGTACTGTATCGCGCAGCGCTCGACACCACGGAGCATCAGCTGACGCACCTGTCGGTATGACGGCAGCTCGGCGCATATTCGCCGGCAGGTCTCCACGAGCGCGAGCAGATATCCGCCGTCGTCTTTCCACGGGTGGTACCGGTAGTAGTCGGATATCGGCGCGTCGGGGTCGAGCGCCTCGATGAGCGCGCGGTGCAGTTGACGTCCGTTCGCATGACCCGCGCACGCGCCGCGCTCGCTGATGCTGTCCAGAAAGTCCCACATAACCTGATAGGCGACCAGCAGCGTCAGCAGGCGCTCGTCCCGATGTTCTGGGAAGAATCGAGAACAGCGAAGCGCCTTCCACGTTGTCGCGCTTACGCACCAGCGAGTCGAGCGCATCCTCGCGAATCCGCGCATCCGGAATGGCCTCGGCACGCTGAAACCACGCGGCAAGCTCACACGAAGTCGCCCGCCGACCCCACAACAGTCCGCGGGCCATCGCGGCGATGAGCGTCGAAATCTGTGCTGGAGATATAGACCGAATACCAGTAACTCCAACGGCACTAATATTTCCAAGCGTAGAAGATCGGCGCCAGATAACCTTGCTGACATCCCTCTTGAGACTCAAGAGCGATTCCAGCGACGTGATCAGAATGTCTATCGTGGACGCCTGTAGACTAGGTCTCAGGCCACGGATACGGGGCCACGCCCGCGGCGCGATAGCCTGGTATTGCTACACATGCCGCCGCGACGACGGTCACCAGCGCAAAGCTGCCGAAGGCGACCAGGGCATTGGCCGAAGGGACGACCGGAAAGCCCGTGACGGTCACAAGCGCGTGACCCAGAAGGAGCTGCCCGTAGACACCGAGGCACGCTCCGATCAAGCAGCCGGCGCCGATCAGGAGCGCGCTCTCGCAGATCAGCGCCAGCCACAACGTCCGCGTGTCATAGCCCTGCACCTTCATGCGGGCGAACCGGCGGCGGCGCTGCCAGACCGTCGCCCCCATCACCGTTGCGGTCGCCAGCACCCCTGCCATCAGTGCCAGCAGGGCGATCTGGGAGAGCCGCCCCAGCCCTTGACGACTCGCCGCCTGCTGGGCCTGTTCGCGCTGCGCGGCGGTTTCGACCGCAAGCCCCGACCGCGGTCCCAGCACGGCCCGGATCTCCCTGCGAACCGCCGTGGGCGACGCGGCGGGGGTGAGCATCACGTTGTACGCGCTCGGGTCGGGGCTTTCCCATGCGCGCGCGTAGTCTTCGCCGTTGAGGATGATCGCGCCCGGCGGCCATCCCAGGTTCGTCGTCAGCGCCGCGACTCGGAACGCGGTCTCGCGAGGCGAGGGCAATACGAAAGTCTGACCGATGTGCAGATGGTGCTCGGTGGCAAGCGTCTTCGAGATGGCCGCCCAGCCACCGGCGCGAAGTCTCGACTCCGCCAATGCGAGGTTGCCGGTGACGAGTTGGCTCGGCGGTATCGGCGACGATGTCGTCGGCGGTGGCGCCAGCACCCACACACGTCGCCCTCCGTATTCGAGAAATCCGCCGCGGTACGGACCGACCGAGCGGACGCCGGTGAGACGCGCAAGCGTCGATGCGTAGAGACCCTTGAAACGGAGTGGTCGTACAGCAGATTCTGTTCTCCAGACGGTGCCACCCACAGGTCCGCTACCGACGTTATTCCATGAAACGAGCGATCGAGCCCGCGTTGGAGGTTGATGTCGCGACCCCTGGATCGTGACGCTGCCGAACACAGCGACGGCCGCGGTCGCGGCAATCGCGATCGACCGGGTTCGCGTCTTGGGCGAGCTTAGTTCGATGACCGCGATCTCGGTGGCTCCGACACCAGATCAGACGCTGCAATCGTTCGAAGCCCGCCACGATCACATCGAGCAGGAGCGGCAGCAGGAGCAGCAGCGCGACGATCAAGGCCACGATGCCGACGACCGCCGATTGTGGCGCTGCGAACAGGATGAGCGTCGTAACCCCGATGCAGGCACAACCACCGATCAGCATTGCAGCCGCACGCCAGCTGAGCAGAGGAACGTCCGCGCGGGTGCGTCCGCGCGCCTTGCCACGCGTCCAGATATCCCGCACCGGCGTCAGCACGCCGATGCACGCGCGATCAGTCCCGGCGCCGACGGCGATAACGACGCTCTCCCACGTGACGATGCGCTGCGAGCCGATCGGAAACGCAAGACGACAGAAATCCGGGGGGCGAGCTGAATGCGACGATCGAGAGCAGGTCGCCCAGCGCCAAGCCCACGAGCGAGGCGACCGCGGAGAGCACGAGCGCGTCGAACAGAAGCGTCTTGACCGTCTCCCAGCGCGTCGCGCCGCCGCGTCGCAGTTCCCGGATCAGTCCTCGACGCAGAGTCCGTCGTGAGCAGCATCGCGCAGTACGCGAACATGAACCCGACCAACGCGCAGATCGCCGCGAATGTCTTCGTGGACTGGTCAACCGGAGCGGCCGCCTGACTGAACAGCGTCGCCTCGTAGTTCGCCGGCTCGACATTGATACGCGCCGGCGGCCAGCCTCACGAGCTCTGCATGCACTTCGCGGTCCTCGCCCAGGTCGCGCCTGGACGAGCACGCGCGTGATCCGACCCTGCATGCCGGTCAGCTTCTGGGCGTAGGCCAGCGGCGCAAGCGCGATCGGGCTGTTGACCAGCGCCCCGATGTTCCGTTCTGTCAGTTCGAGCGCCGACAAACGCGTCGGACGACTCTGGCGCCGACCTGCAGCTTGACGAGCTCCAGCGGGCCGACCCCGAGCTTGCTCGCGATTGGCGCTGGTAGTGCAAGCACGCGCTTACTTGACGAGCTGTGCAGCGGTGAAGTGCCGCAAAAGGCGTCCGGCGAGGTGCACGTCGCCTGGGTCGGTGGCGATCAGGTCGAGCGGCTGGGTGTGCCTGTGCGGGCCGATCACGCTGGCCTGATCCTCAAGCACCGGCACCGCCGCGCTGCACGCCCGGCAGGCGCTGAACCTCGCCGAGCAACGATTCGCTGAAGCCCCGCGGGCCGCGCGCCTTGAGCTGGTACGTCGACTGGCCGACCACCCCGCTCGTGAGTTGCGACGACCGATCCATCCAGGCTCGTGCTCGCCACCTGCGACGCGAACAGCAGCGCCACGCCGACGGCGATCCCGAGCACCGCGAACAGCTCCTGAACGAGCACGACCCGCGCTTTCAGCCGCACCACATACAGGTGGGCGATGTTCGACAACCGCATCGCTACCGAGCGGTCTCGGGCGCCCGGGTGGGCGCGAACAGGTGGTCGGGCTCGATAGTCGACGAGGCGCCCGTCGCGCAGCGCGTACACGCGGTCGGCGAACGCCGTCGCCTGCGGATCGTGGGTGACCAGCAGCACGGCGGCGTCCTGCTCGCGGCAGACCTCCACGAGCAGCTCCAGCACCTCGCGGCCGCGGTGGGTGTCGAGGTTGCCCGGTCGGCTCGTCGGCGAGCACGAGCTTCGGCCCGGTCGAGAGCGCGCGGGCGATCATCACGCGCTGGCGCTCGCCCATCGAGAGCTGGTCGGCGCGGTGGGCGAGGCGGTCGCCGAGGCCGAGACGTACGAGCAGCGGTTCGATCCGATGCTCGGCGTCGCGGGTGTGTTCGAGCAGCCACAGCTTCATCGCCGCGTTCTGCACGACATTGCCGCCGGGCAGCAGATCCGAGGTCTGATCCACAAACCCCAGCTCGCGCAGCCGGTAGTGCGAGCGCTCGGCGTCCGTCAGCCCTGAGAGGTCGCGGCCGTCGACGAGCACCGCGCCGCTGTCGGGTTCGACCAGCGCCGCGATCAGCATCAGCAGCGTCGTCTTGCCCGACCCGCTCGGCCCGTACAGCGCCACGAGCTCGCCGGCCGCGACCGACAGCGACACTCCGTCCACGGCTCGCACCGGCTCGGCGTCGCCCACGTGGTAGTGCTTGACGAGATCGCGCAGCTCGAGCATCAGGGATTCGAACCTCTTTCAAAATAGGCGGTGCGGTCGGTGCGTTCATGGACCAAGCTGGGCGACGCGGGATGGCGAAGCGCATGCTGGTGGCACGTGCGAGCCGTCACGTGGCTGGCCGATCGCGAGGGTCCCATCGATCCTCGATCGGTCAGCGCCGTGTCCAGGGACGCATCCGGGCGTGCCGATCTTCTTGAAAGCGGTTCTTCGTCACGACGACGCCCGCCGGCGACGCTCGCCCGGGAAGTCGAGGACGTTGGTCCCGTCCGCTGGCGTGGCCGGCGCGAGGAGCAGCTCGCCTCCGCCGAGCGAGGCGACCCTGTCGGAATTGGGCGCCGGGCCGAGTCCGCGCACAGGAGCACCGCGATCTCCCGCTCGGCGGCGAGCGCGCCCAGCAGCTCGGCGATGTCCGCGTGCTCGCCGATGCCGAGCGTGGCGGCGAGGTCGTCCACGAGCAGCAGCCTCGGCTCGCGCGCGATCCCGTGCGCGAGCGCGACCAGCGCGCGCTCGGAGTCGGCCAGCTCGCCCCACTGCTGGCGTGCGCATTCGCTCGCGCCGACATGCGCGAGCGCCCGCTTGGCACGCGCGTAGGCGCCGCGCCGGCCATGCCTGTCGAGCAGCGGCAGGGCCACGCCTGTGAGCACCGGAACGTCGAGGTGCGGCGCGGCGCGCTCGACCAGCCCGATCTCCTCGCTCAGCAGCCGCGAGCGCCGCCGGTCGGACAGGCGCCAGACATCCTCCCCCGCGAACATCATGCTGCCCCGGTCGGGTCGCTCCACGCCCGCCGCGACGCGCAGCAGCGAGGTCTTGCCCTGGGAGCGCCGCGCGATCACCGTCACGCTTTCTCCCGCATGCAGGTCGAGCGAGACGTCCGCCAGCACCCGCACGACGTGCCGCCGCCCGCGCGGAAAGCTCAACGACACCCCCCGCAGCGACAGAACGGGATCCATCACCGCACGGGCGCCCGCATTCGCCGCGGGCGCGCCTCGGACTGCTGGCGCTCGTGCTCGCGCTCGAGGTACATGCGCACGTCCTGCAGCCACTTGATCCTGGCGTCCCACCATGTGGCTTCCCCAGCCGAGACGATCAGCTGCATCGTTCGCTCCCAGTCGCTTGCGTCGCTCGCCTGCCGCTCGAGCCGTATCTCCCGGTTCACGTCCCCCAGCTGCAGCGTGCACGTCAGCTCGGCTTCGCGCACGATCTCGATCAGCCGCGGCAGCTCAGCGGGTCCCGACAGCGCGATTTTCGCGTGCAGCTCCTCCCGCACGGGCGGGGTCTGCGTCGAGGCGCGCAACCAGCGCTCGAAATGATCCACCCCCGCGGGCGTGACCTCGTAAACCGTTTTCTTGCGTCCGTTCACGACGCGCAGCTCGGCCCGCTCCTCGATGTCCGCCGGACGGACGAGCTTGCGCTCCAGGAGCCGTTCCACCGCCCTGACGCCGCGCCGCGGCTGAACTGGGCCGAGCTGAGACGTTCGGCGATGCGTTTGTCGAGGTGGTAGCACGTGTCCGGCTGCTCGATCAACAGGCCGAGCACGATCTCGCCCGCGGACATCTCGGATTGTTGGACGGTGCTGGCCATATCAACTAATCGTAATAGTAATCTACGATTCTTGGAGCAGAACTATTTGGATCAATAAGCAGCCATGATCGCGTAGAGCGTCCATGCGTCTTAGCCGCCGGGAAAGCTGATGACGTTCGGATACTTCCTTGCCGGCGCTGCCGGGCACGCCGACTCCAGCAGCAGCTCACCGCCGGCGAGCGTCGCCACGCGCTCGGACCATCTCGTCGCCCGTGCATCCCCCACGCTCATCAGCACGCCGAGCCCGCGCTCGGCGGCCAGCGAATGCAGCAGCATCGCGACGTCCTCGGTCTCGCCCAGGCCGAGCGTCGCGGTGAGATCGTCGACGAGCAGCACTCTCGGGTCGCGCGATATCCCTTGCGCGATCGCCACGCGCGCACGCTCGCCGTCGCTCAGATCGCTCCAGCGTCGCGGCGCGCACTCCCCCACGCCGGCCTCCTCCAGCGCCCGCTCGGCCAGTTCGCGCGCCCGGCGCCCGGCGTGCACGCCCGTCAGCGGCAGCGCGATGCCCTCCCCCACCGGCACGTCCACATCGGGTGGGGCCGTCCGAACGAGCGCGATCGGAGCGTTCAGCGGCCGCGGACGGCGGCGACGGCGACGGGCGCGACGACGACGGGCGTCCGCGGGGCGCCACATGTCCTCGCCAGCGAACAACACGCTGCCCCGGTCGGGACGCTCCATCCCCGCCGCGACCCGCAACAGCGATGTCTTGCCCTGCGCGCGCTGGGCGAGCACCGCCACGACTTCGCCCGCGTACACATCGAGCGATACACCCATCAGCACCCTCACAACGTGCCGGCGTCCGCGCGGATAGCTCAACCACACGCCACGCAACGACAACAGCCCCTCCATCGACGACACGCTACCGAATGATTCGGCCGCAGGGAATCTCTGTTTCTTGCCCGGGAGCAGCGGTCGCTCTGTTAGCCTTCGCGCTCCGATTGTCAGTCGTTTGGAGGTAGCTCCTCCTACACCCGCATTCGGCCCGTTTTCGGCGGGTCGAGTCGCTTCATGACCATGGATCTCTCCGAGTATCAGCGCCTCTCGCGCCGCACCGCCGAGTACCCGCGCGAGGCATCATCGTGGCTCGCCTACCCTGCCCTCGGGCTGTCCGGCGAGGCGGGCGAGGTCGCCGAGCACGCGAAGAAGGCGATTCGCGACGATGGCGGCCAGGTCTCCGACGAGCGCCGCACGGCGATGGCCAAGGAGCTCGGCGACGTGCTCTGGTATGTCGCCCAACTGGCGAGCGAGCTAGGCCTCGATCTCGACGAGATCGCCCAGACGAACCTCGACAAGCTGTTCTCCCGCCAGCAGCGCGGAGTGCTCTCCGGCGATGGTGACGATCGCTAAGAGGCGATCGCGAACTTCGCGAACCGCTCCGCGAACCTCGCCGGCACGAGCGCCCTCACCCTAACTCCCTCCGGCGTGTCCTGGCGCGCGATCTCGCCCGCCACCTCGTGCAGCTCCGCCAGGCTGCCGCCGTTCGCGTAGGGCACCAGCAGCTCCACCGAGCGCAGCGTGTGCGCCAGCTCGCGCTCGATCCGCTCCCCCAGCTCCCGCAACCCGAAGCCCGTCTCGCCGCTGACGAGCACCGCCTCGGGGTGATTCGTGCGCAACTCCTCGCGCTCCTCTTCGCCCAGCAGATCGACCTTGTTCAGCACCAGCACTCGCGGGCTCTCCTCCGCCCCGATCTCCTGCAGCGTCTCCTCGACCGAGCGCTTCATAGCCTCTCGCTCGTCCTCAGGTGCGCTCGCGTCGATCACATGCGCGAGCAACTCCGCGCGCTTGGTCTCCTCCAGCGTCGCCCCGAACGCGTCCACGAGCTGGTGTGGCAGCTTGCGGATGAACCCCACCGTGTCGCTCAGCAGGTAGCGCCTCCCGCTCAGCTTCAACGTCCGCACCGTCGGGTCGAGCGTGTTGAACAGCCGGTCGCGCACGCTCACCTCCGCGCCCGTGAGCGCGTTCAGCAGCGTCGACTTGCCCGCGTTCGTATACCCCACCAGCGCGACCGTCGGCAGCGCCGCGCGCTCGCGCTCGGCGCGCATCACCGCGCGCGTCCCCTTGACGTGCTCCAGGCGCCGGCGCAGCGCCGTTATCCGATCGCGCGCCAGCCGCCGGTCGGTCTCGATCTGGCTCTCCCCCGGCCCCCTCGTGCCGATCCCGCCGCCGAGGCGCTCCAGGTGGCTCCACAATCCCCGCATCCTCGCGAGGTTGTACTCCAGCTGGGCCAGCTCGACCTGCAGCTTGCCCTCGGCGCTGGCGGCGTGGTCGGCGAATATGTCCAGGATGATCGCCGTCCGGTCCACGACCGGCAGGCCCAGCGCCTCTTCCAGGTTGCGCTCCTGACGCGGGCTCAGCTCGTCGTCGCAGGCGATCACGTTCGCGTCGCACGCCCGCGCGGCCTCCTTCGCCTCTTGCACCTTTCCCGAGCCCAAATACGTGTTCGGGTGGGGCTCCTCGCGCCGCTGCACCAGCTCGCCCACCACAGCCACCCCCGCGGTGTGCAACAGCTCGCCCAGCTCCTCCAGGTTCTCGCCTTCGGGCAGGGCAGCGATACACAAGGCTCGCTGACGTGCGCGCTGGGTCTGTTCCACTACGTATCAGTGTAGATCGCCGGACCAGACGTTCCTCAATGCTTCCGTCATGCCGACTGCTGTCGTAAGCGGCTTGGACCGCAATCGATGCAACGACTGGCTATGGCTTACCCGCTATTCCTACCCCCCGAGCGCCCCCAGCCTCTTCACGGCCTCCACCAGTCTGTCGTCTGGAGTCGTCAGCGAGATCCTGAACCAGCCCTCCCCCGCCGGTCCGTAGATCGCGCCCGGGGAGAGCACCACGGCGGCGCGCTCCAGCACGTGCTCGCAGTACGCCTCCGAGCTCGCGAACCCCTCTGGCACCGGCGCCCACACGTAGATCGTGCTGCGCGGCGGCTTCACGTCCACGCCGATCCCCTTGAGCGCCTCGCACACCAGATCGCGGCGGCGCACGTACAGCTCGCTCATCGCCGCGACCTCCGCGTCGGCGTCCGGCGACAGCGCCGCCACCCCCGCCAGCTGCACCGCGTCGAACATGCCCGAGTCGATGTTCGTCTTCAGCCGCCAGTACGTCTCGATCGCCTGCGCGTTTCCGACCACGACCGCGCAGCGCCAGCCCGTCATGTTGTAGCCCTTCGACAGCGAGAACACCTCCACGCCCACGTCCTTCGCTCCCGGCGTCTGCAGGAACGACGGCGCCCTGTATCCGTCGTAGGAGATCTCCGAGTAGGAGTTGTCGTGCACCACCAGCACCTCGTACGCGCGCGCCCACTCGACCACACGCTCGAAGAACCCCTCGGGCACCACCGCCCCCGTCGGGTTGTTCGGGTAGTTCAGGAACATCAGCTTCGCCCTGTTCGCTATCTCATCCTCGATCGCGCCGAGATCCGGGACGAACCCCAACTCCGGCCTCAGCGCCATCAGCACCGGCTCCCCGCCCGCCAGCCACGGCCCGCCCGTATACACCGGATACCCCGGGTCGGCAGCCAGTGCGTAATCACCGGGGTCCAGGAACGCGAGATTGAGATTGAATATCGCCTCCTTCGCCCCGAGCGCCGGGACGATCTCACTGTCGGGGTCGAGCTTCACGTCGAACCGCCGCTCGTAGAAGTCCCTCACGGCGCCCCGGAACTCCCCGCGACCGCGATTGCTGGGGTATTTGTGCGTCTCCGGCTCGCTCACGGCCTCCTGCATCGCCTCCACCACCAGCGGCGGCGTCGGCCGGTCGGGATCGCCGATCCCCAGGCTGATCACATCCACGCCTTCCCTGCGCTTCTGCGCGATCTTCGCCTCCAGCTGCGCAAACGCGTACGGCGGGATCCGCTCCAAACGCTTACTCGGTCTCATCTAGCTCCTCGATGAAGTCCTCGCTGAGCGTCCCCGCGAACACCGGTCGCGCCCAGCCTGTCAGGTGTACCTGCAAGTCCTCGCCGACATCCACCTTCAGCTCGCCGCCGTCGAGTCTCACCGTGATCTGTGGTGGGTTGTCTGACAGACGGTAGGCGATAGCCGCGCCCGTCGCGCCCGTGCCGGACGATAGGGTCTCTCCGACTCCCCGCTCGAAGATGCGCGCGCGAATCGCCGCACGCCCGTCATCGCCCGCGGGAACCTCCGTGTACCACGACACGTTCGTGCGATTCGGAAACAGCTCATGCCCTTCGATCGCGGGCCCGATCGCCTGCAGGTCGAGGGCTTCGAGCGCCGTGAGGTCCTCCACCCGAATTGCACACTGGGGGTTGCCGATCGAGACGTGCTGAAACGTCCACTCGCGGCCATCCGCGACCAGCTGACCACGCCCGTGCTCTGGACCGTCGGGGAAATCCTTCGAGGTCAGACTCGCCCTGCCCATGTCCACCCTGCACGTGTCCTCCCCGATGATCGTCGGCCTGATCTCGCCGCCCGCCGTCTCGATCGCGAACTCGTCCCGGTCGGTCCACCCGCGCCTGCGCAGATACAGGATCGCCTCGCGCGCGCCGTTGCCCGACAGCTCTGCCTCGGAGCCGTCGGGGTTGTAGATGCCCAGGCGCGCCACATAGCGCTCGTCCTCCGATCTTTCCAGCAGCAGGACGCCGTCGGCGAACACGCCAAAGTGCCCTTCACAGAGCAGCCGGATGCGCGCTGGCGTGAGCTCGAACGGCAGCTCCTCCCGCTCGACGAGCAGGTAGTCGTTGCCCAGCGCCTGCCATTTCTCAAACCTCATACGGGGTCGGAGTCTAGGATCTCGCGGGCCACGTCGTCCGGTTCACGGCCCGTCACGTCGATTACCCGTACCCCCGCGAGCTTGCGCATCCACGACAGCTGGCGCTTGGCGTAGTTGCGCGTATGCCGCTTCATCGCCTCCACGTCGCCCGCCAGCAGCTCCTCGAACCCGAGCGCCTTGCGCGCCGTCTCAGACGCGCCCGCCTCATCGGCGCGCTCCACCTCCTCCCGCACTCCCGCATCGAGCATCGCCCGCACGCGCGCGTCGATGCGCTCGTACAGCGCCTCGCGCTCCATCGTCAGCCCGACCAGCAGCGTTGGGCGGCGCATGTCCTCGCTCCACAGCTGAGACTCTCCGACAGGAGCTTGCAGCTCGCCCGCGTCAGCCAGCTCCAACGCGCGCATCACCCGCTGGCGATCGTTCGGATTCAGGCCCTGCGCGACCGCCGGCGCGCGTTCGGCGAGGATCGCGTGCAACGCCGGCGCGCCCTTGCTTTCGAGCTCCGCCCGCCAACGCTCGCGCGCGCCCTTCGCCGGGGGCGGCTTCATGTCCAGCTCGGTCAGCGCGGCACGCAAGTACAGCCCCGTACCCCCCACTACGATCGGTCGCCCTCCCCGTGCGAGCAACTCGTCGATCTCCGCGTGCGCCAGCTTCGCGTAGCGTCCCGCGCTGAACGTCTCTCCCAGCGCCAGGAACGACACCAGCCGGTGCTCCAGCTCCGCCCGCTCGCCCGCGCTCGCGACACCCGTCAGCGTCTCCATGCCCGTATACACCTGCAGCGCGTCCGCGGACACCGCGACCGGATCCTCTCCGCGCGCGCGCAACCGCCGCGCCAGCGCGAGCGCGACCGCGGTCTTGCCCACGCCTGTGGGGCCGAACAGTGCGATGACCTCGCGGGCCTTCCCGGCTGCAGACGGCTGCTGATCGTGCATCCGCCCAGTATCGCCATCGCCGTGGCAGACGCTCACCGCGGTGTTGCCGTAGGCTCTTCCGGCACATGCAGATCTCCGGCTCCACGATCCTGCTCACCGGCGCCACCGGCGGCCTCGGACAAGCGATCGCGCGCGCGCTGCACGCCCGCGGCGGCGAGCTGATTCTCACCGGGCGCCGTCTCGACGTGCTGGAGCCCCTCACCGCCGAACTGAACGGGTCTCGCGCGCTCGCCGTCGATTTGAGCCTTCCCGCCGAGATCGATCGCCTCGTGACCGAGGCGGGCGATATCGACATCCTCGTGGCCAACGCGGCGCTGCCGGCCGCCGGACGGCTCGAGTCCTTCACGATTGAGGAGATCGACCGTGCGCTGAACGTCAACCTGCGCGCCCCTATCGCCCTCGCGCACGCGCTCGCGCCGAGAATGGTTGAGCACGGCCAGGGCCACCTACTGTTCATGTCCTCCCTCGCCGGCAAGTCCGCCACTCCCGGTACGGGCATCTACAACGCGACCAAGTTCGGCCTGCGCGGCTTCGCCTCGGCCCTGCGAGCCGACCTGCGCGCGCAGGGCGTCGGCGTCTCCGCCGTGTTCCCCGGCTTCATCCGCGATGCCGGCATGTTCGCCGAGGCCCGCGTCAGCCTTCCCACCGGCGTTGGCACCGCCAGTCCCGAGGACGTCGCGCGCGCCGTCCTCAGCGCGATCGAGCGCAACCGCGCCGAGGTCGATGTCGCGCCTCTGCCCATGCGCGCCGGCGCGACCTTCGCCGGGATCGCCCCCGAGCTGGCCTCCAAGTTTGCCCGCCGGTTCGGCTCGGAGGGCATCGCGCGGGAGATGGAGGAGGGCCAGCGTTCAAAGCGCTGACCCTCGTCCTGAGCCTCAACGCCTTACATACCTCCTACACACATCTTTGCGGGGCCTTACCCCTGCCTACGGGCGCATTTAGCGGCTCGGTGCACGATGGCTCGCAGCAGTCATCAACCCACCAGCAGGAGGTTTGACCGATGAAAGTATCGAGAATGCTCGGAGCCACGATGGTCGCCGGTGCGCTTGCGAGCGGGGGCGCCGTCGCAGGCATCGCCGGAGCGGCGGCCGCCCCCAGCGGCACGACGGGTTCCACCGGCACCACGACGACACCGTCCACCACCACACCGACAACGCCCTCCAACCCGACGCCGAGTCAGAAATCGGGTACGCCGCCCAAAGCGGGCTCGTCGGGCAAGCATCCGTGTCCGAACATGGGCTCCAGTTCCGGCTCCTCTGGATCCAATTCGGGCGCAAACGGTCCCCCAGGGCCGCCGCCGGGCGCAACGTCTCAGTAAGGCACGGGCCATGTCGGCGTGGGCGCGGGCGATTCCGCGCCCACGCCGGCCCGTCACTGAAGTAGGCTCACCGCCGTCTTGCGCTCAGCCGGCGACGCGGGCCAGCAGAGACTCCTCGCCCGACAGCGTCTGACTCGTCGCGGATTCGATGTGGACACGGGTCAGCTCGCCGGGCTCCGCCAGTCCCGCGAAGTTGACCACCTTGTTATGACGGGTCCTGCCGCGCAATCGCTCGGGGTCGGTGCGCGAGGGCCCTTCGACGAGCACCTCCAACGTGCGTCCCACAAACCGCTGGGCGCGCTCGTGCGCGTTGCGCTTGACGGCCTCCACCAGCCTTCCCATCCGCTCGACCTTAACGGGGTGGGCCACGATTCCCTCAGTCATCTCTGCGGCCTGGGTGCCGCGGCGCGGGGAGAACACGAACGTGAACGCCCCGTCGTATCTGACTTTCTCGACGACATCCAGCGTCTGCGCGAAGTCCTCCTCGGTCTCCCCCGGAAACCCCACGATGATGTCGGTGCTGAGCGCCGCATCGGGAACGTGCTCGCGGATCAACGCGACTCGGTCCAGGTAGCGCTCACGGTCATAAGTGCGCCGCATCGCCTTCAGGACCCTGCTGGAGCCGGATTGCAGCGGCAGATGAATGTGCTCGCACACGCCCGGAAGCTCGGCGTGCGCGCGGATCACGTCCTCGCGCATGTCCTTCGGGTGGGGGCTCGTGTAGCGGATGCGCTCGATCCCCTCGATCGCGTCGACCTCCCCGAGCAACTGTGCGAACGTCGCGCGCGCCGGCCGCAGGTCGCGCCCGTAGGAGTTGACGTTCTGCCCGAGCAGCGTTACCTCGCGCACGCCGTCCGCCGCCATCGTCTGTGCCTCGGTTAGAAGCTCCTCCAGCGGTCGTGAGACCTCCCGTCCGCGCGTCGAGGGCACGATGCAGTACGAGCACGCGCAGTTGCACCCCACGCTGATCTGCAGCCAGCCCTGGAACGGGCGGGTGCGGCGCGCCGGCAGATGGCCGGTGAACCCCTCGAACTCGAAGTATCCCTGCGCGCTGAGCGAGTCGCTGGTCAGGAACTCGGCGAGCTTGTGCACCTGGCCCGGACCGAACGCCACGTCCACGAACGGGAAGCGCTCGAACACCTCCTCCTTGATCGACTGCGCCCAGCACCCGCCGACGCCCACCACGCGCTCCGGCTGTTCGCTCTTCAGGCGTTTGGCCTCGCCGAGATGCGCGATGAACCGGCTGTCAGCCGTCTCGCGGATCGAGCACGTGTTGAACAGGATCAAGTCCGCCTCACCGCGCTCCGGCGCCTCTTTGTAGCCGAGCGACTCGAGCATGCCCTTCATGCGCTCCGAGTCGTGCTCATTCATTTGACATCCAAATGTCGTGAGGTGATATCGCTTCATCTCACTCGACAGGTTAACTCGTGCGAGCGACCTTGATCGCTCTATGTGTTCGCCGACCTACGCCGATCAAGCAGCGACTACCGCCGGCGGCTCCTCCACAATCGCCACGGGCGGGACGTCCTTGTCTCTGTCAATCGGCGTCACGTGCTCGCGGCCGATGCCCAGCGCGGCGTAGATCTTCTGCTCGATCTCCTTCGCCACCGCGGGGTTGGCGTCGAGGTGGGCCTTGGCGGCGGCGCGGCCCTGGCCGAGACGGTCCTCGCCGTAGGAGAAGAACGAGCCGGACTTGGACACGATGTTGTGCTCGATCCCGAGGTCGAGCAGGCAGCCGGAGGTCGAGATGCCTTTGCCGAACTCGATGTCGAACTCGGCCTGCCTGAACGGCGCGGCGCACTTGTTCTTGACGACCTTCACGCGCACGCGATTGCCGACCGCCTCGGTGCCGTCCTTGAGCGTCTCGATGCGCCTGATGTCCAGGCGCTGGGAGGCGTAGAACTTCAGCGCGCGCCCGCCCGGCTGGGTCTCGGGCGAGCCGAACATGACGCCGACCTTTTCGCGGATCTGGTTGGTGAGGATGCACAGCGTCTGCGTGCGGTTGAGGTTGCCCGCGAGCTTGCGCATCGCCTTGGACATCATCCGCGCCTGCTCGCCGACGCTCTGGTCGTCCATCTGACCCTCGAGCTCCTTGCGCGGCGTGAGCGCGGCGACCGAGTCAATCGCGACCACGTCGACCGCGCCGGAGCGCACGAGCATGTCGGCGATCTCCAGCCCCTGCTCGCCGTAGTCGGGCTGAGAGACGAGCAGCTCATCGATGTCGACCCCGATCTCCTGCGCGTACAGCGGGTCCATCGCGTGCTCGGCGTCGATGAACGCGCACACCCCGCCGAGCTTCTGCGCCTCTGCCAGCACGTGGTAGATCAGCGTCGTCTTGCCCGAGGACTCGGGTCCGTACACCTCGACGATGCGCCCCCGGGGCACTCCGCCGATGCCGAGCGCCAGGTCGAGCGCCAGCGCGCCCGTGGGGATCACGTCGACGCGCACCTGCGCGCCCTCGTCGCCCATGCGCATGACCGTGCCCTTGCCGAACTCGCGCTCGATCTGCGTGAGCGCCCCCTTCAGGGCTGCGTCGCGCGCCTTTGCGGCCTTCTCCTCTTCGTTCACGGGCATGGTCTTGCTCCTCCGGTCGAGATGGAATGGACAAGCTACGGAACGCTTCGGACGGAACGTCTGTTCGTATCTACAGCGGGACGAGCGTATGGGTCGCCAGCGCCTCGTAGGAAGCGCCTCTAGGCGACAGCCATGAGCGGTACAGGACGATCGACGCCGGTGTGAACGACAGCGCCGGCGTGGCCGGCAGGACGTATGCGCCCGCCGATCCGCGGGGGCCCTCCCGCATGCGCGCAAGCGTCACGTGCGCACGGAACCGCCTGCGCTCCTCCTTATACCCACACGCCCCCGCGAGCGCTTGGACCAACGCGCCGTGCAGTGCCGCCAGCCCCCCCTCGGGGTCGTCGCGCACCTCGACCGCCAGCGCGCGCGGACGGCGCGGGGGCAGCCACAGCGGCGCGCCGATCGACAGCTCGCCCACACCCGTCGCGCACTCCTGCAGGCACTCTCCGATCGCCGCGATCTCCTCGACCGGCCGGTTGCCGAGAAAGCACAGGGTCACATGCAGCAGCTCGGGGTCCAGCACACGCACGGGCGAGGTCTTGCCCCCGCTACGAACCCCCAGTCCCCTGACCGCACTCCTTGCCCATGCGGCAAGCTCTTCGCACACCTCTACCGGCGGGTCCACCGCTATGAACAGGCGGGCGGTAGGGGCGTCGTCGGTCATCTCAGTGTCAGCCGTCAACCTCGCCCAGCAGCAGCCGTCTGACCATATGCAGCGCCACGGTGCTCGCGCGATCCCTGATGTCGGCGCGGCCACCCGGAAGGTTCACCGAGCGCGTGATCGACGCGCCCTCCGGCCCCACGATGCTCAGCCACACGAGCCCGACGGGCTTCTGCTCGGTCCCGCCACCCGGGCCCGCCACGCCCGTCACCCCCACGCCCACGTCGGCTTGCATCCGGGCGCGTATGCCCTCGGCCAGCTCCTTGGCAACCTGTTCGGACACCGCCCCGTGCTCCTCGATCGTGATGGGATCAACTCCCGCCAACGCCACCTTGGCGTCGTTCGCGTACACCACCACGCCGCCCATCACATACTCCGAGGCGCCAGCCGGCGCCGTCAGCCGCGACGCCAGCTCTCCCCCCGTGCACGACTCCGCCACGGCGATCGTCCTGGGCGGGCGGGACCGATTTCCGCGCAACATCTTCGCCACCTGCACGTCCACCGTGTCGCCGTCGGTCGAGAACAACGTGTCCGCGTGGCGCTCGGACACGAGCCGCTCGAACTCCTCATACACCCCCGCGGCGTCCGGCTCATACCGCGTCACGACCTCGATCTCACCGCGTTTCAGGCATGTCGTAACCTCGAGCTTCCAGAGCTCGATCCCCCGCCCTTCGGCCTGGCGCAGCGTCTCGGCGATCTCCGACTCGGGGATCCCGAACAGCCGCATCGTCTGCTGTTCGTACACCGTGGCGCCCGTTATCGCATCCCGCAACGCCTTGGTCTTGACCGCCGCCTCCCACATCGGCCGCAGCTCGCGCGGGGGCCCGGGCAGCACCACCACCGTCGGACCGCCTCCCGGCGCGCTTGACGAGACCACCAGCCCGGGAGCGGTCCCGACCGGCTCCAGGACCGTCGCGCCCTCCGGCACCATCGCCTGCTTGCGAGTGCCCGCCCTGATCGCCTCGGGATCGAGATTCGGCCAACGTTTCAGCAGCGGTGAGACGATCGCTTCGATGCGCCCCGCCAGCGCATCGTCCAAAGCCATCTCGCGACCCTGAAACCTCCCCACGACCTCGGCCGTGAGATCGTCTGCGGTCGGCCCCAGCCCACCACTGGTCAGCACCAGGTCGATCTCCTGCTCCTCCATGAACTTCAGCGCCCTCTCCATGTCCTCCGGACGATCCCCCACGATCGTCACATACGCGAGGTCCACCCCCAGCTCGCGCAGCCTGTCGGCCAGCCATGGCCCGTTGCGATCGCGCACGCGGCCGTCGAGCACCTCTGTGCCGGTGACCACGATCGCGGCCCGGACGCTCATGTCAGCCGCGCTTGACTCACTGCCCCACATGGACACGCAGGGCAAGGACGCACCGAGCGTGGTGTGCTCGGCACACGAGCTGGCCGATCGGAGATCCCGTCGATCTCCGATCGGTAGGACGCCGATCCAGCGCAGCCATGCGTGCCTATGTTCATGTGCACGTGGGCAGATGCCCCGGCAGCAGCGTCTTACGACCGGCCTTGGTGATCGAATACCCGATCGCGCCGCTGCTCGCCGGCACCGCTCGCGGCGTGCCGTCGATCGTCAGCGTCACAGCGTTGTTGCCCAGCGTCAGCTCAAAGCGCCTTGCATGGAACGTGGGAGTCCTCGCGCCCACTTCCAGCGTCTGTCCCGCGACGAGCTTCTTGCCGCCTTCCCCGATCAGGCACACATACACCGTCCCCGTCGCGCGCAGCGACAGCGAAACAATCGCGGTCGCGTTCGCGGACGTCCCGCCCCCGCGGTGGGACGTGCCCCTGTGCGCCGCTCCGTGCTTTGCGGTCGTATTCGTTCGCGCTTTAGTACCGCCTGTCGATCCGCTTTTCCCGCCTCCCGACAGCAGCCCGACAATCAGCAGCACGATCACGACGCCGACGATCCCCACAAGCGCCATATATCCGCGCGACGGACCCGGGCCGTTCGGCCCGCGGGGCATGCGCACCTTCCGGGGGCTGGGCACGATCGGCTCCGGCGGCTCGCTCGGGCGTTCGAAGTTCAGCCGGTATTCCTCCACCAGCGCCTTCCCATCCAACCCCAGCGCGGTCGCATACGTACGCAGGAAACTCTTCACGAACGTGGGGCCCGGTAGCAGATCCCACTCCTCGTTCTCCAGCGCCCGCAGGTACTTCGCCCGAATCTTCGTCTGCGCCTCGATCTCGGACACGTCGATTCGCTCGCGCATCCGCGCCTCGCGCAGCGTTGCACCGATCTCGGCCATATCCGCGTGAAGGCTAGAGGGTTAGGACTTTCACACGTTTCCCAGCATGCATTCGTGCACCGCTCACAACTCCACGGGGGCTGAGGGTTCCCCCAGCGAGGCCAGCACCCGCGGCAGATCAGCCTCACTGACGAGCACCTGCCGGGGCTTTGACCCCTCATACCCGGAGATCACGCCGCGGCGCTCGAGCATGTCGATCAGCCTGCCCGCGCGCGTATACCCCAGCCGCAGCCGGCGCTGCAGCATCGACGTCGAGGCCGTCCCCATCTCCGCCACGAGCGTGATCGCATCCTTCAGCAGCGGGTCCTCGTCGGGGTCGAACTCGTCTGGAGCGCCCTCGGGCTCAGAGGGCTCGACCTGGAGGAGCAACTCCTCGCGCAACTCCGGCTCGCCCTGCTTGCGCCACAGATCTGTCAGCTTCGCGATCTGCGCCTCGTCGATGTAGGCGCCCTGGATCCGTTGCAGTCGCGAGCTGCCGACCGGGCTGAACAGCATGTCGCCCTGCCCCAGCAGCGACTCCGCGCCGTTCTGATCGAGGATCACGCGCGAGTCGGTCTGCGAGGAGACCGCGAACGCGATCCGCGAGGGCACGTTGGCCTTGATCATGCCCGTGATCACGTCCACGCGGGGGCTCTGCGTCGCCAGCACGAGGTGAATCCCGACCGCCCGCGCCTTCTGCGCGAGGCGGATGATCGAGTCCTCCACGTCGGCGGGCGCGACCATCATCAGGTCCGCGAGCTCGTCGATCACGCACAGGATGTACGGCAGCGGCGCTTCGTCGCGCTTGAAGCGCGCCTTGTTGAGCTCGATCAGACTGCGCGTGCGCGCCAGCGACATGATGCCGTAGCGCTGCTCCATCTCCCGCACGAGGTTCTGCAGCGCGTTGGCGGCCATCCGCGGGCTTGTGATCACGGGCGTGAGCAGGTGCGGGATCGACTCGTAGTGGTTGAGCTCCACCTGCTTGGGGTCGACCAGCACCAGGCGCACCTCGTGCGGGCTGGCGCGCAGCAGGACGCTGCAGAGCATCGCGTTGATCGCCCCCGACTTGCCGGCGCCCGTCGTCCCCGCCACCAGCAGGTGCGGCATCTTCGCGAGGTCCGCGCCGATCGCCTTGCCCGCCACGTCCTTGCCGAGCCACACCGTCAGCGGCGACCAGTCCTTCGGCGGCTGTTGAAACACGTCGCCCAAGCGCACGATCCGCCGGCGCGCGTTCGGCACCTCCACGCCCACCGCCTGCTTGCCGGGGATCGGCGCGAGGATCCTGATGTCCGTCGCCGCCAGCGCGTACGCGAGATCGTCCTTCAGCTGCGCGACCTTCGCGACCTTCGTGCCCGGCGCCAGCCGCAGCTCATAGCGCGTGATGTGCGGGCCGGCGACCGTCCCGATCACCTTCGCCTCCACGCCGAAATGGCCGAGCGCCTCGACCAGGCTTGTCGCGATGCGCTCCTGCCCCGCGGTGTCTGGCCGGGACTGCTCGCCCGTGGAGCGCGTCAGCAGCCTGCCCGCGTCGGGCATCTCCCACACGAACTCGGGGTCCTCGGTCACGCTGTCGCGATAGCGTCCCTGGGGGGTGAGCCGGCCGGGGTCGTCGGGGTCGGCGTGCGCCACGCCGGGAATCTTCTCCTCCTCGGGGTCCTCCCCCCCAGCGCCCTCGGGCTCCTTGCCCGTGCGGGCGGTGCCGGCGGCGGCTATGGCGATCTCCTCGCCCTCCTCCGGCAGCGCCTCCTCGGCATAGCCCTCGTCGATGCCCACGCCGTCGCGCGAGGGCGCCTCGACGTGCGTGGCCCTGACGATCAGCTCCTCCGGGGCGGGCTCGGGGGGGTTCATCTCCGACGGGCCATAGCCGGCGGCGGGAGGTGCAAGGGGGAAGCCCTCTCCTGCCCCGCCCGTGACCCCGTCGCCGCCGGCTATGGCCCGTCGCGCGCGCGCCCATGCCCGCAGCCGCTCGATCCCGATCTTCGTCACACCCGCCGCCCGCAATGCGGCGGAGCGCAGCACCCTCGCGGGCGAGGCGCCGGTCAGCAATGTTACTCCGACAAACAGCAACACGGCGATCAGCAGGTCCACGCCCACGTTTTGCACGAGCCTATGCGTGACCTGATAGAGCGCCTCGCCGACGACGCCGCCGTGCGCCTGCACGAACACGCCCGACCACGACGATTCGCCCGTGTTCGGGCCAGCGCTGGAGCTCACCCCGAGCGTTCCCGCGGCGAGCGCCATCGTCACGGCCGCCGCCAGACACGTCGCGCCCGTTCGCAACGGTCGCATCCGCGGCCACGCCGGGCGTGCCAGCAGCGCCCCGCCGCCCGCGACGAGCGAGACCGGCGCGAGCACCTTGGCTTCGCCCACGCACCAGCCGAGCGCTTGCGCCAGCCCCTGCCCCACGCGACCGCCGTTCCAGCCGCCATACAGGACGAAGCCCATGAACACGCCCACGGCGATCGTCGCGAACCCGAGCATGTCGATCTGGCGCTGATCGAGCTCGGACAGCGGCGCCGGCCACAGCCGTGCCAGCGCGTCGCGCGAGGCGAGCCTCGTGGAGCCTCTTCCCCGGCGGCGTGAATGCGCGCGCGTACGCGCGCGCGCTTTGGCGGGTTTTTTTGCAGTCGCCCTGCGCGCCGCCGTCGAGCGACGCTTCCCGGTCGTACTCATCCCGCGCAACTTCGACGCCGATCCCCCGTAACCTGCCTGTGACGGTCCGAGGAAAGTCTTACGATCGCTTTACTGCACTCCGCTACTAAAGAACCCTGCTCATGAACGACTTTGCCCGCGCCCCCAGAGTATTGGTCGTCGAGGACGACGAGGACATCGCCCAGGCCCTGCAGCGATCGCTGCGGATGGAGGGCTATGAGGTGCGCGCCGCGCCGGACGGGCCCTCCGCACTGGAGCACGGCCGCGCGTTCGCGCCCGATCTCGTGATCCTCGACCTGGGCCTGCCCGGCCTCGACGGCCTGGAGGTCGCGCGCAGCCTGCGCGCCGAGGACGACGTGCCGATCCTGATCCTCACCGCCCGCGACGCGCTGGAGTCGCGCGTGGAGGGACTCGACTCAGGCGCCGACGACTATCTCGTCAAGCCGTTCGAGCGCCAGGAGCTGCTCGCGCGCATGCGCGCGCTGCTGCGCCGCCGCCCGCCGCGCGGCTCCGCTCCGCTGCGCGTATCGGACCTGTCGTTGAACGCCGACACCCACGAGGTGATCCGGGGCGAGCGCGCGATCGACCTCACCCAGCGCGAGTTCGAGCTGCTCGAGTACCTGATGCGCAACGAGCGCATCGTCATCTCCCGCCAGCGCCTGCTCGACGAGGTGTGGGGATATGACCCGTTCTCCACGACGAACACGATCGAGGTGTTCGTCTCGAACCTGCGCCGCAAGCTGGAGGCCGAGGGCGAGCCCCGCCTGCTGCACACGATCCGGGGAGCCGGATACGTCCTCCGCGCCTGAGCACCCAGACTCTGAGCCGGCGCGTCTTGACTCCGCGAATGTCGCCGGCGACCCGGGCGCCGGCGATGCCCCCGCCGCGGCCGGCGACCCGGGTGGCCCGGGCGCCCTCCGGCGCATCGTCCGGAACCTGACGGCCGCCTTCGACCGCCTGCCGATCCGCACACGGCTGGCCGGCGTATCGGCGCTGCTGACGTTCACGATCCTGTGCGCATTCGCGATCGCGATCGGCTCGCTGACGGTGCGGCGCATCCGCTCGGACTTCAACCGCGAGGTCGAAACGACCGCTCAGCAGCTTCCCAAGCAGTTGAGCATCAGGGTCAACCCCGCGACGTACAAGATCGAATCGATCGTGCCGCCGCTGGAGGATCTCGTCACGCCGCCGCATGCCGCTGTCATCCGCGTGCTCACCCTCGGCGGGGCCACGGTCGAACAGGCGCCGTCGAGCGCGCCGAACCTCGGCGCCCCCTCAGATGAGCCGCAGACCGTCGCGGGATATCGCGTGGTCAGCCTGCCCGCGACCATCGGCATCGCCGGCAGCGGCGAGCCGATCGGCCGGGTCGTCATCGAGTACGGGCGCTCGGTCGCCGACACCAACGCGACGATCGCCCGCGTCGAGCTGTTCCTGCTGCTCGGGGTGTTCGCGGGCGCCGCCTTCGCGCTGCTCGCGGGGGTCGCGATCGCCCGCCGCGCGATGGCGCCGATCGCCGAGCTCACCGCCACCGCGGAGCAGATCGCGCGCACCCGCGACCCTTCCCGCACCGTCCCGCAGCCGCAGGCCGACGACGAGGTCGGAGAGCTTGCGCGCACGCTGGAGGGCATGCTCCGCGAGCTCGACGCCGCGCGCGGCGAGACCGAGGCGATGCTCGCCCGCCAGCGCCGCTTCGTCGCCGACGCCTCGCACGAGCTGCGCACACCGTTGACGAGCGTGCTCGCCAACCTCGAGCTGCTGGCGGAATCGCTGCACGGCGACGAGGGTGACGCCGCCCGCTCGGCCCTGCGCTCCTCGCGGCGGATGCGCCGCCTGGTGGCCGACCTGCTGCTGCTCGCGCGCACCGACGTCGGCCGAGTCGTCCCCCACGAGCCTTGCGACCTCGCCCAGATCGTCGTCGAGGCCGCCGGCGAGCTGGGCCCCGTCAGCGATACGCACGACATCGAGCTGGACGTCCGCTCCGCGCCCGTGGAGGGCTCGCGCGACGAGCTGCACCGCCTGACGATCAACCTGATCGAGAATGCCCTGCGCCACACCCCGGCCGAGAGTGAGATCCGGGTCAGCACACGCATGGCAAACGGTCAGGCCGAGCTGATCGTCGAGGACGACGGCCCGGGTGTGCCGGCGGAGCTCGCCCCGACACTGTTCGAGCGATTCGTCCGCGGCGCCGGGGACCGCGGCGGCTCGTTTGGCCTCGGCCTCGCGATCGTCCGGGCGGTGGCCGAATCCCACGGCGGCTCGGTGAGGCTGGAGACCCACGACCCGCACGGCGCGCGGTTCGTCGTCGATCTGCCGGCCACGGCCGGCGGCGCTACACCTCAACTACGACCGGCAGCACCATCGGCCGCCGCTTGAGCCGGTCATAGACCAGCTTCGCCAGATCGTCGTGCAGGATCTGCTGGAGCAGGTCCACCTCCCGGATCTCCTCGCCGGCAGCCCGCTCGAGTGAGCTCGCGACGGTCGCGCGGATCTCCCCCACGAGCTCGTCGGCCTGGTCCAGGAACGGCACGCCGCGGAAGATCACCTCGGGGTCGGCCACCGATTGACCATCCTGCTCGGCGATCGTCGCCACGACGATAAAGATGCCGTCGGCGGAGAGCATGCGCCGGTCGCGCAGGGCGACATCGGCCATGTCGCCGATCTCGACGCCATCGACAAAAATCATCCCCGACTGCTCGCGCGAGCCGAAGCGCGCACCGCGGGAGTCGATGTCGAGGGGCAGGCCGTTGTCGCCCTGGAAGATGTCCTCGGGCGGCACGCCCACGGCCTCCGCGAGCCCGGCGTGCAAATGCAGGCGCTTGAAGTCGCCGTGGAAGGGCATCACGTAGCGCGGGCGGACGAGGTTCGAGCATCAGCTTGATCTCCTCGGCGTAGCCGTGCCCGGAGGCGTGCACGGGCGCGTCTTGAGGAGTCACGACGTCGCAGCCGATGTGGTAGAGCCGGTCGATCGTCTCATTCACGGCGCGCTCGTTGCCGGGGACGGGCGTGGCGCTGAACACAACCGTGTCCCCGCCGCGCAGCTGCACCTGCGGATGGTCGCGGTAGGCCATCCGCCGCAGCGCGCTCAGCGGCTCGCCCTGAGAGCCTGTGGAGACGATCACGACGCGCTCGTCGGGAAAGTCTTCGATCTCGCGCGGGCCGACGAGCATCCCGTCGGGCACCTCGATGTGGCCGAGCCGCCGCCCGATCGTGACGTTCTTGCGCATCGAGCGCCCCACCAGAGCAACCTTGCGGTCCAGCGCGGCGGCGGCGTCGAGGACCTGCTGGACGCGGTGGATGTTCGACGCGAAGCTCGTGACGACGATGCGCCCCTCGCAGCGCGCGAACGTCTCCTCCAGGTGCGGACCGACGCCCGACTCCGACGGCGAGAAGCCCGGGCGGTCGACGTTCGTGGAATCCCCGCACAGCAGCAGCACGCCTTCGCGCCCGAGCTCGGCCAGGCGCGAGACGTCCGCGGGCGGGCCGTCCACGGGCGTCTGGTCGAACTTGTAGTCGCCGGTGATCAGTACCGTCCCGAGCTCCGTGCCGAGCGCGACCGCGGAGGAGTCGGGAATCGAGTGGGTCATGTGGATCAGCTCCAGCTCGAACGGCCCCAGCTCCAAGATTTCCCCTGGCGAGACGTCGTGCAATTCGACGTCCTTGAGCTTGTGCTCCTCCAGCTTCGAGCGCGCCATCGCGAGCGTCAGCGGCCCCCCGTACACGGGCGGGCTGGCGCCGTGGCCGGCCAGCTCGCGCAGGACCCAGGGCAGCGCGCCGAGATGGTCCTCGTGGCCGTGCGTGACGACGATCGCCTCGATGTCCCGCGCACGCTCGCGCAGATAGGAGAAGTCGGGCAGCACGAGGTCGATCCCGACCATCTCCGGCGTCGGGAACCGCAGGCCGACGTCGACGACGACGAGGCGGTCATCGTGCTCGACGACGGTCATGTTCTTGCCGATCTCCCCCAGGCCGCCGAGGGGCAGGACGCGAAGGGCCTGACTCACGCGGGCGCGCCCGTGAGCAGGTCGTGGCGAGTGAGCATCTCGCGCACGGCGGCGGCCTCCTCCTCGGTGGCGTCGACGATCGGCAGGCGCGTCGTGCCGGCGCGTAGGCCCAGCAGGTTCAAGCGCGGCCTTCGTGCACGTGGGGGAGGCGGTCATGAACAGCGTCTCGTATACATCCCGCAAAGACGCGTCGATCTCCGCGCGATGCTCGGGCTCGTCTACCATGCGACGCATCTCCGGGCCAACGATGTGGCTGGCGACGGAGATGCCCCCGGCGCCGCCCATGTCCAGCGTGCGCGCGAACGTGGCGTCGTCGCCGGTGTAGAGGTCGAGGCCGTCGATCAACTGCAGCTCGGCGGGGTTGGACTGCTTGACGCCGTCGATGTGCTCGATCTGGGCGAGCTCTGAGAGCAGGTCGGGGGGTATGTTCGTGCCGGTCCTGGAGGGGATGTTGTAGAGCAGGGTCGGTCGGTCGGTCGCCGCTGCGATCGCTTCGTAATGGCGCTTCAGACCCAGTGGACTGGGCCGGTTGTAGTAGGGGGTGACGCTCAGGATGGCATCGGCGCCCAGCTCGGTGGCGCGTTCGGTCAGCAGGACGGCGTGACGCGTGTCGTTCGTGCCTGTCCCCGCAATGATCGTCGTCCCGGGCGGGCGGTCGCGCACGGCGAGTGCGATCAGACCGAGATGCTCCTCGTCGGTCATCGTCGAGGCCTCGCCGGTCGTGCCGGCGACGACGAAGCCATCTGAGCCGTTGCGCGCCAGATGGGCCATCAGCGCGACGAAGGCATCCTCGTCGACGCGCCCGGACTCGTCGAAGGGCGTGACGATCGCGGTCAGGATGGCGCCAAGGTCCAGGTCGGGCATGGCGAGCAGTATCTCACGAAGAGCGGGAAAGCTCGGGCTGTCGGGTGGTCGAGACCAGGCGAGACGGCAGGTCGAACACCAAGTGTCCGCGGTCAATCGTGTGTGCTAAACGCAGCGCTCGCAAAACGGACTCGTCCCCGCTGATGGTCGCGACGTCCTAATCAGGGATCGACCGTCCTAAGATTGCCTCATGGTCGATCCACCTCCTGTCGTTCCCGTTACACACGTCGAAGTCATCGACGAGTACCAACTGCGCTTGACGTTCGCGGACGGGATCGTCGGCGACGTCGGCTTCCAGGACCGCGAGTGGCGAGGAGTGTTCGAGCCGCTGCGCGACCCGCGACGCTTCGAACGTGTCTGCGTGGACCCGGGGGGCAGCACGATCGTCTGGCCGGAGTTCGGTCTCGATATGGCGCCGGAGCCGTTGTACGAAGAAGCGTGCCGGCACCGCGCCTCCCGCGCTTCGGCGGGTGGTGCGGAACGCGTGCGGAACGCGAGGCCCGTACTGCGGCTCCCCGCCCCGGACCCGCGCACCGGGAAGTTCGCGACCCCTCCGTGTCCCGTTCCGGCCATGGAGTCGGAACAGGGAGGAGTGCCGAAAGTAAGCTCGTTCTACGGGATCGCGATCACAATGTACTGGGACGAGGGTCATCATCTCCGCCCACACTTCCACGCCCGCTACGGCGAGCACAAAGCCTCGTTCGACCTCACCGGCCGGCTGATCGCCGGCTCCCTCCCCGCGCGGGCACTCCGTCTCGTCCGAAGCTGGGCCAAGCTGCACCACGATGAGCTGGACGCCAACTGGCAGCGCGTCGTCAACAAAGAGCTCCCAATGTCGATCGCTCCGCTGCCCTAGCGGACGCCACCAAATAGCGCCCTCGCAATGCCGGCAGCTGCGGTGAGCGGCGCCGACCGCAAAGCCGATGCAAGGGCCGGCTATGGCTCACCCGCAAAAACCCGCGACGGAATGCTCAGAACAGCAGCGTCTCCAGCCCCACCGTCGGCGATTCCTCCAGCTCCCCCACCCGCCGCACCGCCAGCAGCACCCCCGGCATGAACGAGTCGCGTCCGGTCGTGTCGTGACGGATCGACAGCGTCTGGCCGACATCGCCGAGGATCACCTCCTGGTGGGCGACCAGGCCGGGCAGGCGCACCGAGTGGATCGGGGGCTCGGGCTTGCCGCTTGCCGCCGCCATCAGCTCCGCCGTGCGCTTGGCCGTCCCGCTCGGCGCATCGAGCTTCTGGTCGTGGTGCAGCTCGACGATCTCCGCTGCGGCCATGTGCTCGGCGGCCTGCGCGGCGAAGCGCATCATCAGGACCGCGCCGATCGCGAAGTTTGGGACGATCAGGACGTTCGCCTTCGGCAGGCCCTCGGGTGTGCGGGCCGTCTTCAGCGGCTCGGGGTCGAACCCGGTCGTGCCGATCACGACGTGCACCCCCGCCTGAACGCACGCGAGCGCGTTCTCCAGCGCCGTGTCGGGTTGCGTGAAGTCGACCACGACCTCCGCGCCGTCCAGCACCTCCGCCAGCGCGACCCCCATTTGCGGGTCCGCGCGCCCGGTCAGCTCCATGTCCGGTGCGCCCTCCACGGCCGCGCACACGCTCGCGCCCATCCTTCCCGCCGCGCCCGCGACGGCCACCTTGATCATGCCGCCACCTTCTCCAGCGGCGCGAGCGCCTTCAGGAACGCGTCCTCCTCCGCGCCCACCCCGGCGGCCGACAGCGTCTCCGGCGCGAACAGCTCCTGCGCGAGCTCGCGCAGGTCCTCGACCGTGACCGCGTCGATCCGGTCGACGATCTCATCCACCGAGTAGATCGGCATATCCCCCAGCAGCGCCGACCCCAGCCGGTTCATGCGCGCGGTCGTGGACTCCAGCGACAGCGCGACCCGTCCCTTCAGGTTCTCGCGCGAGCGGTCGAGCTCCTGCGGGCTCGCCGGATCCTCGACGACGCGCTCCAGCTCGGCGGCGATCGTCGCCACCGCCTCCGTCAGGTTGTCCGGGCGTGTGCCCACATACAGCCCGACCTCCCCCGTCTGCGCGTACTGGCTCGAGAAGCTGAACACCGAGTACGCGAGCCCCCGCCGCTCGCGCACCTCCTGGAAGAGCCGCGAGGAGGACGTGCCCCCAAGCACCCCTTCGAGCACGCGCAGCGCGAACCGGCGCTCGTCGTGGCGCGATATCCCCCGGCCGCCGAGGCACACGTGGTACTGCTCGGTGTCCTTGCGCAGGAATCTCACCCTCCGCTCGAACTCCGGCTCCGGCGAGGGCGTTCGAGCGCTCGCCGTCCCGTTCGACGCGCTCGGTCCGCTCGCGCGCATGCTCCCGCCGGAGGCGGATGCCTGCGCTCCGGCGCCGCTCCCCGCGGGACCCGCCCTGGCCAGCTCCACGAGCGCGTCGTGATCGACCGATCCTGCCGCTGCGATCACGATCCTCTCAGGCGCATAGCGCTCGTCGTGGAAGGCCCGCAGCTGCTCGCCGGTGACAGCGCTCACGACGGCGGCCGTCCCGATCACCGCGCGCCCCAGCGGATGCGCTCCGAACACGGCCTCCCCGAGCACGTCGAACACGCGGTCCTGCGGGTCGTCCTCATACATCGCGATCTCCTCCAGCACCACCTCGCGCTCGGCCTCGAGCGATTCGAACTTCGGCCGCCACACCATCTCGGCGGCGACGTCGAACGCGCGCTCCAGGTGGCGGTCCATCACGCGCGTGTACAGCGAGGTGGTCTCGCGGTCGGTCCCGGCGTTGATCTCCGCGCCCATCGCGTCGAAGATCTCGTCGATCTCGTGCGAGCGATGGCGATCGGTGCCGCGAAACAGCATGTGCTCCAGCAGATGACTGGTCCCCGCCTGACCGTCGGACTCCATCGCCGAGCCCGTGCCGATCCAGAACCCGAGCGCCACCGAGCGCACGTTCTCGATGCGCTCGGTGATCACCCGCACCCCATCGTCCAGCGTGGTTGTGCGGTGCTCGGTCATCTCATGTCGGGCGCCGCCCGTGGCCGTGCCGGTCTGCGCGCGGCCACCGAGGGCGCTAACGATCGCGCCCGGACCCGTGCCGGGGACGACCCGAGCCGCGCTCGCCCTCGCGCCGGGGACCGCCGCTGCCGCCGCGACTATCACCCCCGCGCCCGTTATTGCGCCGTGCGCCATCACGCGGAGGCCTGCCGCCTCCCCCGCCGCCACCGGCGCTGACACCCGCGAGCTCCTCGACGGACTTGCCGGCGATCTCAGGGTCCTCGGCGAGGCGCAGGCCGATGCGACCGCGCTCGCGGTCCACCTCGACCACGCGCACGCTGATCTCATCGCCGCGGTTGAGCACGTCCTCGACGCTCTCCACCCGCTCGCCGGGCGAGACGTTGGAGATGTGCAGCAGCCCGTCCGTCCCCTTCGTCAGCTCCACGAACGCGCCGAACGTCGTCGTCTTGACGACCTTGCCGACGTACTCGTCGCCGACCTCCACCTCCTTCATCATCACCCGGATGTGCTCCGCGAGCGCGTCGCCGAGATCTCCGTTGGCGGAGTAGACCAGCACCTGGCCGTCGTCGTTGACGTCGATCTGGGACTCGAACTCCTCCGAGAGGCCCCTGATCGTTTCCCCGCCCTTGCCGATCAGCATGCCGATCTGCGAGGGGTCG
This sequence comes from uncultured Solirubrobacterales bacterium, assembly GCA_963786535.1. GTDB lineage: Bacteria > Actinomycetota > Thermoleophilia > Solirubrobacterales > Solirubrobacteraceae > Palsa-744. The sequence goes on from CAWAZI010000001.1 coordinate 139,308, forward strand.
ATCTGGATCGTCTGGATGCGCGGCGCGAACTGGCTGAGCTGCTCCCGCGGCGTCTGGATGACGTCGGCCATCTTGTGAAGAATGAACGTCCGCGCCTCGTGTGCACGGGAGAGCGCGTCGCGCAGAATGTCGAACGTGACGCCCGTGATCTTGATGTCCATCTGCAGCGCGGTGATCCCGCGCTCGGTGCCGGCCACCTTGAAGTCCATGTCTCCGAGGTGGTCCTCCACGCCCGCGATGTCCGTCAGGACGACATAGTCGTCGCCCTCCTTGATCAACCCCATCGCGATCCCCGCGACCGGCCGCTTGATCGGCACGCCCGCGTCCATCAGCGACAGCGAGGATCCGCACACCGACGCCATCGAGGAGGAGCCGTTGGACTCGAGGATGTCCGAGACCACGCGGATCGTGTAGGGGAACTCCTCGATCGAGGGCACCATCGGCGCGAGCGCCCGCTCGGCGAGCGCGCCATGGCCGATGTCGCGGCGCTTGACGCCGCCCATGCGGCCGGCTTCCCCAACCGAGAACGGCGGGAAGTTGTAGTGGTGCCAGTAATACTTTTTGGTTTCCAGTCCGAGCGTGTCGAGACGCATCTCCTCCTTGAGCGTGCCCAGCGCGGCGACGCTCAGCGCCTGCGTCTGCCCGCGTGTGAACAGCGCCGAGCCGTGCGTACGCGGCGTGACTCCCACTTCGATCGAGATGTCGCGGATCTCGTTCTCACCGCGGCCGTCCGGGCGCTTCTTGTTCACCGCGATGCGCTCGCGGATGATCGACTTCTCGAGCGTCTCAAACGCCAACTGCACAGCTGCGCGGCGCTGCTTGGCGCTCAGCAGCTGCTCCTCTGACGCCCCCTCCTCCGGCGCGGGCGCTGCGTGCTGCTCGAGGATCGCCTGCTCGACGGCCTTGGTGGCGTCCTGGCGCTGCAGCTTGTCCTCCACCTGAGTGGCCGCGTCCAGCTCGGAGCCGTGGGAAGCGCGAATCGCCTCCAGAACGGCCGGGTCGACCTGGATCGTCTCGAAGACTTTCTTCTCCTTGCCGACCTTCTCGGCGAGCTCGCGCTGTAGCGCGCACAGCTTCGTGATCTCCGCGTGCGCGATGTCGAGTGCGTCGAGGATCTCCGCCTCGGGGATCTCGTTGGCGCCCGCCTCGACCATCAGGATGGCCTCCTCGGTGCCGGCGACGATCAGGTCGAGGTCCGAACCGCCCTCGGCGTCTGCAAGCAGGTCCTCCTCGCTGGGGTTGACCACGAAGTTGCCGTCGACCTTGCCGATCCGCACCGCGCCCACGGGTGTGGGAAACGGGATGTCGGAGATCATCACCGCGGCCGACGCCCCGTTCATCGCGAGGATGTCATACGGGTGGACGTGGTCGATCGACAGCGGGATCGCCACCAACTGGGTGTCATAGCGCCAGTCCTTGGGGAACAGCGGGCGCAGCGGACGGTCGATCATGCGCGCGGTCAGCGTTCCCTTCTCGCCGGGACGGCCCTCGCGCTTGAAGAACGAGCCGGGGATTTTCCCGGCGGCGTACATGCGCTCCTCGACGTCCACCGTCAACGGGAGAAAGTCCACGTCGCGCAGGCTGCCCGCGACGGCTGTCGCCAGGAGCATCGTGTCGCCCTGGCGGACGACCACCGCGCCGGAGGCCTGCTTGGCCATCCTGCCGGTCTCAAACGAGATCTCGCTGCCCGCGATCTCCACGGAGACCCGTGTTACGGCGTCATTGCTACTCATATGCTTTTCTGCCTTCCTGTCCGCCCGTCGGCTTCGGGGACGTCTGTCCCTGGCGGATCGCTTTCATTTTTCTCGTATCCGAACGCACGGAGCTTAGCGGACGGAGCTGCGCTTGGCGTCCGGGCTGGTCCGTGGCGAGCACGCGCTCGAGCGCCATCACCGCGGCGGCTGGCCCGATCCAGCGATCCAGGAGACGCGCGAGCCTCGGTGCTGGCGCCGGTGCCGCCCGCGACGGTCACCGCGGCCGCCGGCGTTGCAGGGACATGGACCTGTGAGCAACGTTAGGCAACGGGCCCGCCGCGTGTGCGGCGGGCCCGTGTCTAGCCGGGGTGCGTGCTTCGGTATTGCTGTCTCGTGCTGCTATTCGTGTGCTCTAACGATTTCAGCACCCGCCTGCTTTAGTGTACCTTCGAGGATCGCCGTGTTGGTTCCTGCCGCTGAAGGCACGCCGAGCTCGGCGTTGATGATCGGGTCAAGCAGAGAGGAGAAGGACCCGCCACAGCCATTTACTCCAGGCGCCGCAAACGAATTGTCCACAAGCTTGTTACCGCTGATGGTCAGCAGGTTGCCTGCTTCATTGCTTTCGAGGTTTCCTGTTTTACCAGTGATCGGTTCGTTTGGTTTGGGCGGGTTTGTTTTCCCGGTAATCAGGTTGAGTTTGATTGGTTCGGCGTTGGAGCCAATGTAGCATGACCCTCCGAGGAGAGGGTTGCTCAGTTTGATCTTCACCGGCAGGAAGAGCGCTGGGATTCCGAACACTTCGGAGAGAACAGGTTCGATGAGAGCCGGCTCGCTCAAGCCGATCGAGCTCGCCGGCACCGCGAGTTCGGTCGTAGCCGTCACACCCGTCAATTTATTTTCAAAGATCGCTTCACACACTTTTCGCTCAAATTCATTTTTGATTTCTTTGCAGTTGATCAGATTGAACAGCCCACCCGGGACGTTCTGCGGCGTTTTCGACAACGTGTTGCCGTCGGCCGCACCAACGAAGGGTGCACGACATTCCCCTTTTCCTGCAAATGGAAAGTTACAGGGATTTTCGTTTTCGAGCCCACCTTGCAACGTGATGACGCTTTCGATCGGCACCGTCCTTTTACCGATGATGAATTTGCCGCTTTCCGTTTTTGCGACAATACAGGCTTCTACACTAGAGTTGCTCAAAGGGCAATCCGCAAAGACAGCGAATTCGCCTTTGGGCGTAGCAAGAGCTGGCGAGGCCGACACAAGCGGCACCGCGAGCGCCACCGCTACGACGACGACCCGCCCGCGGATGACCGCCAAGCGTCCCACATGGTGCTTGACTATTTCATATTTACCAATCATTGTCTGTATCCTTTTGTTGTGTCTCTACCAGAACATCTTTTTGTTTCACTCGGAGCGAGCCACCAGCACCCCGCTTTGTACGTCTACTTCTTACCTTTGGCTTTATGTATTTTCGTAACCGTCTTTGCTTTTTTCTTGACTTTGGGGCACCCGGTGACGGCTATCTTTGTAGTCTGTTTGATCACAGCACCGTTCTGGCCGGTGAGCGTTGTCGGCATCAGCAACGGCTGGGCGACGGTCAGTTTGACCGTTTTCGTAACGTGCTTCGTGTGCCCGTGGACACGTGTCGTGATGCGCTTGCGTACGCTCACGGTCTTCGTCGACGCGCACAGGTTCCCGTTCGCCGCGAGCGCCGAGTGCGGACCCTCCGGCAGGCTGGTTTCGAACGAGCTGATCGGTGCGTCGGGAACCGTTTCGAATCGGGAGTACGTGATGCCTTTTTTGATATCCGTCTTGCCATCCAGGACGATCGTCACGCCCTCGCCCTGGAGGATGAACTCGACGTCGGGAAACGCCGCGCCGCCGTGAGAGACCAAATACGCCGGCCCCGTCAATGGCACGCCCAACACCGGCGTGATGGCTGTGGCGGTACCGATGACGGACGCTTCTGGACATCCTGCCGGATTTGCCGCGAACTGCGCTTCGGTGCATGCCTTCTGCAGCGTCGTCAGCCGCGCCGGCAGGATCAACGGGAGCGTAAGGTCCACCTTGTGGATGTTCGCTTCTCCTGGTCTCTGCCTGACCTTCACGTCCAACGACGCGCCGTTTGCTTTGCTCGTCTTTCCCGACGTCAAGGCCACAAACGATGGTTTGAACGGCAGGCCCGAACAGCCCGTCACCGCGAACGGACTCGCCACATTGGCCATAGCGCCCTGTGCGCCGGTGATCGTTCCCGTGACCTGCTGTTGCGCGCAGTTGGTCGGGTTGAACGTGAACCCCGGGCGGTTGATTTCGCTGATGACCGTGCGCAGCCGGAACGGAACGCCGTCCTTGAACTGAGGCAGCGGATCGGTGGTGACCGTGATTTGCGAGGTGTTCGGGTCGACATGGATCGACGCGCGGACGATCACGTCACCGAGGTTGAACGGGCCCGCTACCGCCGGCACGACGATCGACAGGCCGAACGGCTGACCCTTGTATCCCGTCGTGAGATACACGCGTCCCCCAGACACGTACAGCGGGTATGCTCCGGGACCAGTCAGGACGCTCGCTGTGCCGAGCTGACTTTCAGGACGGCATGTGCCCCCGTTTGCCTGCGCTTCCCCACACAACGGGATGCTCGCGATCTTGCCCAACAATCCCGGGGGCAGAGTCACGCTCAACCCCGAGAGGTCCTGTTCGCGATCCTGGCGTGAGAACGACAGCACGAACGGGCTGAACCCACCCGCCACGGGACTGGTCGTGCCCGCGCTGAAGCCGGGCGCGAACGGGCTACCCGTGCACCGACCGATCCCGAACTGGCTGGAGAGCGTGACGGGCGTTTCCGAGGCCCACGACGTCAGCGCGCTGGTTGTCGTGAACAATCCGCACGTCTGCGGGTTCGCCAACGGCGCCCTTGGCCCACTATTGAGGTGCAGCTTCAGTTCGCTGAACGGCAGCTGCGGGTTTTCCGCGAACGTCGCCGTCAACCGGCCCGTGCTCGGGTACGCTTCGACCCTCCCTTTGAGCTTGATTATGACACCGGACCCTTCCACTTCGAGGTAGATGTCATACAGTTCGCCGTTCGTCGCACTCGCTTCGGTGCACGCGGGCTGGCCTTCTCCGCCGCATGTTGGCTGCGCGAGGTAGACGTGACCGTGCAGCGGGCTCGTGAGCAGCGGCGTCACGACTTCGACGGTGCCGAGCGTCGAGCCGGCGGGACAGTGTCCCTGCGCAGTGTGGTACAGCCCGTCGTCGTACTGGCTGCCGTTCCCGCCCGCGTGACCGGCGCCCAGTTCAGTGGCTTCCGGGTCGCTGAGATCCTGACCTTCATGGCCCAGGTGTCCGCTGCCAATGTTGATCCCTTCAGGACCGGTTGCCCTGCAACCTGCAAGCCCGTCCGCTGCGGAGGGAGAAACCGACACGCCTTCGGGTAGCGTCACCGTCGTGTTCTTCAACTCCGGCGTCGCGTGTTCTTCGAACAGCGACGTCTGCGGGATCTTCAAGTCGACGTTGTATCCCGAAGGCTCATCCGCCTGCGTCGTGCCGCCTTCCGATGAGGGACTTGGCGCCAGTTCGACCGACGGCTGGAACTGCAGCAGATCGCAGCCGGTGATCTGCGGGTAAGTGGTTGATTCGGCTGACGTCCATCTCCCTGGATTTTCCCACGAGTCCACTTCGATCTTTGCCGACAGCGGTCCGGCGGAGCAGTCCGCCGGATTCGTCAGGAACGCGTCAGGAAGTCCATTTGGTTCAGCTGGATTAGGCAGCGTAGAGGGCTCGCCGAAGAACGTCAACGACGTCCCAACGACTCCTCCGAGAGCGGTGGGGATCCCCGGGGCCGTGACACGCAGACGATAACCCGCGCTCGTGTGCACGACGTTCACATACATAATGACTTTTGCTATCCCCCCATAGGCGAACGCAAACTCAGCCGGATACCCAGGCTGGGGAACCATGTTATAGATCGCTGTCGGACCAAAGTGTTCCGTAGTGGTTCTAACAGCGCCTCCCAGGTCGATCTCGGCCACGCCCACCCTGCTTCCCACAGGACACGCCGACCTTTCTGTTTCCGAGCCTTCAGAAGTGATGGCGAGATCAGATTCTGGACATCTCGCCCTTGCCTGCGGATCGCCAAGGAAGCCAGCTGGAAGTTCAACAACCGCATCCCTCGCGTTTTCAACCGGTTGAACCGCTTCTTGTTCGGTCGCGACTTCGGGCGTCCGGAGGATATTGGCGAGGTGGAAGCTTACCGTCACGTCGTGCGGATGTCCTCCGGCGCGCATGTCGTCACCTCCGCCAAGATTGGTGGCATCGAAGCTGAAGTCGGTCAAACCAAACGCCGGCGGTTCGGTGCTGATGGTCGTTTCATTACTCGTGGATCCCGCCATTTCGGCGCCACCTCCCGTCACCGACACTTCATTCTTCAGCGTGCCGCTGGTCGAGCCCAAGTTATAAGTAACGGGAATACGCAGGATTCGCGCATACTGCTCCGGCGGCACAGCCACTTCTTCTTCAGTGGTACACACCACCGTACTAACCACATCGTTCGGTCCCGCGGGCGCAGAGCATGCCCAGCCCACACCTGCGACTTCACTAAATACCTCACCCGTTGTCGTGACGCCCGGCGGGAGTTTATCGATCACCGTTATCGGCCCAGACGATTCCGTATCACCCACATTGCGGATCACCAGATGATACTGATCACATCCAATCCGCTCCCTGCATTTTTCGGCGTCGTTTGGAGAGAAATACGTCGGGTCCGCAATCGATCTCACACTCCATGCGACCGTAGCCAGCGCCGGTGTCGCCGAGAACAGCAACACCGTACCCGACAGTACACCCGACCCAAGCCGCAAACACAATCCCCGACGACGCATCATACTCTCAATTCTCAAAGCCATGGCAACCATCACTTCACCCGCCCATCGCCGCTTTTCTTGGCTTTGGACTTGCTGCTATACCTCTTTCTGGCCTGCGTTTCGCACGCGGCTCGCTTCTTCTTTGACTTATCCTTCCCGCACGCCTCGAGCGCCTTCGCGAATTTCTGCGCACGTGTCAACGAGTTCGGCGTCGACGCGCGTTTCGATTGTGCCAGAGGCACGAGATTCCCACCGCCCACTGCAGACGAACTGCCCGGCAGGGGGAACAACGGGGACGACGACCGTGCTCCGTGACACGCTTCGCCCACACACCCCGCCGGCACAACCGGTTCTGGGAAACCACCATCCACTCTAGCGTCATAGAGATCCCGTTCAGTATTGGTGTCGGTACCCACCAGCGAATCCCCCGTACGGAAAAATACGTCGTCACCCGACGCATCAACACCATACAGTTCAATCCCTTCATTGGTGACGTCTTTCCCGTCGGAGACCAGAGACACGCTCCCGTTCGAAATCGATCCTGCGCTGTGATACTCATACACACTCTTAGCGCCTGCGTCCGCGGCGACTTTCGCCGCCGGGGTCAACGCTTCCCCGCTTGTGAAGAACACGTCCGAACCATCACCCGAAATATTTGATCCTGACTGGGCAAGGGTAGGGGAGCTGAATCCTGCATCTGTGTTGAGCTTATTGATTTCTGCCGCATGACCCATCGAGATGTTAACAAGCGTTTCTTCCTTGGCGTCATACTCAAAAACCTGAGACGCACTGACAAACACCAGGAACCTACCTTCGGGCGTCGTCTGCACCGGCCGTTCATCGACATCGCCCCAGTCTTGGCTGTCTTGTTCTTCAGAGAGAGTCGCGATGAACGCCGTGCGCCCCTGTGGGTAAGTCGCGTTACGCTCAAACACATACAGATTCTCGGCGTGCAATGTCGGAGCATTCCCTTCACCGTTTGCACCCGTCAGAACGCCCTTCGCGACGAAGTATACGTGCGACCCATCCTCCGACACCCTAGCTACCCCCTGCACTTCGGGCTCCGAGGAGCCCTTTGAGACAAGCACGACCCTCTGCCCAAACGGGCTATCGAAGTCGAACTCATAAAGATTCTTGGTAATCTGCCCTTCCAACAGTTCCTGTTCGGTGGTAAAGAACACCTTTGACCCATCTTCCGAAGCGCCCTGAAACTCAGCGGCGCCCTCAGTAACCGCAGGCTCCCCCGGCGTCGCTGCACCAGTCCGGCAAATTTCGCACTCCGAGAACGACGGCTCAGAGATCGCTACCGTTTCCGACCGGTCCATCCGCACATACAATTCATTCACAGCGGGAGCCGGAGGCGAGCATACTTCTGATACTTCGTTTTCGTGATGGACTGTAAAGAACACTCTTTCCCCATTGGCCGAGACAGCGTTGTACTTGTCCCGGCGGCTACCCAGTTCCGTCCCACAGCTGCTGATCAGCTTGCCTTCGTTGTTTACCCCGACCAATTCAGGCTTCACAACCCCAGTACCGGTATACTCATAGAGAGAACGAGCATTCGCCGAGGTAGTATCTCCGGGCCAAAAAATACTTCTTAGTGATTCCCCCCCAGGCTGATAGCTCATGAACACATGCGACAGATCGGCCGACGCGCCCACATACACGATAGAGAGAAGCTCAGAAGGAAGACCTTCGGTTGATGAACCTCCAGGGGGGCCAGAGCCTCGAGACGGCGACAGCAGCGGTCCGATCTCGACAAAATGCCCACCCGCGTCACGCACGTAGAGGTTTGCTGCATCGACCGACTGCGACGGTTCATCCATCTCCCATAGCGTCTTTGACATATCTCTGCTCACATCAAGGAAATTGAGCCCAGGAAACCTGGACGCCGGCGGGTCCAGCGGCGATACAACCCAACCTGACCCCGCACGTGAGAACTCATAGACAGGCCCACTCAATCGATTGGACGTCTCGTTTTCAGTACCAGCAAAGGCACCCAACGCGGCAGCAATCACATGCGACCCATCACCGGATATAGAAAGAGCCGTACTCTCGGGATTAGGCGGACCTACTGCAGCTCCCTCTTTGAACGCTGGTGAAACCATCTCATACGCCCGACAATCCGGGAGTTGACCGGAGCGAAGTTCCTGACGCAGCGCTTCGTTGGGACAAGCTCCTTCAGCCTGTGCCCCTGCACTGGAGAGGCCTGCCGCCACGCACACCAGCGAGACGACAAGACCAGTAGAAGCTCGATGAGCAATATCCAGACGACCTATCAGCAACGCACGTTGCATGCATCTCCCTCTCTTATCGACCAGCGAAGACAATCGGTTGACGAACCAAACATCAACTTGATGGGCGACCAACATAAGGGTTGGGTGTGACGACTACAGGCCGCACCCAACCCCACTTATTGCTACATTTCGAACCGGTCTTCTACGATGCTCTGACCGCCCAACCTTCTGAGAGTTTTTCTGTAAATACTGATACCACTGCCTGTGTGTCTTTTCCTATAAGTTTAACATTAATAGCGCCAAACGCTTTTAGTTTACTGGCTTCCAAAGGTGGTTCAGGGAAGTTCAATTCTCCGCTACCAACAGTTTCAGCCGCGACGCTACCTGTTACCTGCGTCGTTAGAGGCACGGTTTCTCCGCATTTTTTTTCTAGCTCCCTAACTGTACCTAACACTTTTTCGGCTTCTCCGAATTCCAGGGTGACGAATTCTTTTTCCGGTGGTTTCTTCGTGCCCTTAAAGAGATCGGCCTCTACTTCTACTCCTCCCGCGGTCTTTGTGATTATTAGTTCGGTTGGTACATTTGTTACCAGAATTTCTCCAGCCGCTTGTGTTCCTTTTGCAGATTTTACTTTGCACCCTGCTTTGCTTGTTGTGCATCCCTCAAATAGTATTTTTAAGGTTAAATCCGTTCCGGGTTTACCGCCAAAGATATCCCCTTCGTCTAATACTTTTGTGCACGTACTTTCTATCGGCCCACCCTTAAGTGTAAACGTTCCTCCTTCAGACACGACCTTCCTTTCTTCCCCGGCCGCGAGTAATTTCCATTCCCATTCATTTGTTCCTCCTGCCGCTATGCACTTATGCGTTTCGAATTTTCCTTTGTTCGCCCCTACTTTTTCACATACTTCCCACTCTAAGGATGCCGCCGAAGCGGATGCCGAAGCAACCGCGCCGACCGCAAACACGGCCAGCAGGCTCAACATGATCATTCTCATACGTGTCATTGCTACCAACTCCCTACTCGTGATTACCAATGCCGCGTCGGGCGCTCATCATAAGAGCCACTCGGAACGGTCCTTCGCGAGGTCGGTGACGGGCTGAGTACCGCCACGAGGACCTCGATACGATCTACAGATCCCCTCTGGGCCTGGTAGCGAACATGGTAAAATGTCGGATGATTTGAAAAATTCGTACCAATAGGCCAGACATCGCTATATACGCTATCCCCCTCGACGGCCAGGTCAAAGGAGTTCCTGGCAAGAGTTTTCGGTTCGGTTTTTGGTTCGCCTCTACACCGGACGCCGCCTGTGTGAGCGGCGCGCCAAGCGTGCTGCCGACCATCGGCGAACGCCTACCCGCCATCGCGCAAGGCGGCGCAGAGCCTGGCGTGCTCGTCCAGGATGCTCCGCACAGCCGCGTCGGCGCCGACGACCGGCGCCAGCAGCACGTAGGCGAGCTGCCCCGCCAGCGCCGGCAGATGCCGCGCCTGTCCGCGCGCGACATGGTGGTGGACGACCCCCCATACGGCGCCGACGCTCGCCTGCAGGACGAGCTCGGAGGGCCGGTACTCGCTCGGCGCGCTCGCCCTCAGGCTCGCGGCGCAGCCTGCCATCAGCCGTTCCCTCGAACGCAGGCCGGCCGGGCCGAGCGCGAAAACCTCGACGAACGCCGCGCGCTGAAAGACCGCGTCACGGGCGATGTGGTCCATGAGGGCGAGCACCGCGCGGTACACGCCACCGGGCCAATCCTCGCCCGCGGACCGCGCGCGTCCCGCCAGCTCGAGCGCCTGTCCGCTCAGCAGTTCGAGCGCGGTCAGAAAGCACTGCTCGACCCCATCGAACAGCCCGAAGAATATCTGTGCAGACACCCCCGTGCTCGCCACGATCCGCTCGACGCCGAGTTGCCCGTAACCCCTCTCGGCCGCGAGTTCGGCGGTCGCGCGCAGGATCCGCGCGCGGTCGTCCTCCCGCGGGAGCTCCTCCCACTCCGGCGCTAGGGTCACGGCGGCGAGGCGCGCGGGCGCCGTCGTTCGCGGAAGCCCGTGCAGCCGCGCGACGGCCGGGGAGCGGTAGGAGAGCATCCACTCCGACAGCTCGCCGGCGAGCCCCGGAAGCTCCCCCGAGCGGCCATCCATCAGACGCACCCGCGCGACCCGCGCCACACCGGCCACGATCCCCTTGACCACGACCGGCCCCACCGCGATATCTCCGGGGGCCTGCTCGAAGCTCGAGGACACGATCCCCTCGAGCAAGGCGCTAGTACGTTCCATCCGCTCGAGCGCCTCCGGCCCCGCGCCGAACGCCTCGACCAGTACGAGTTGCGCGCCCCGCGGGTCGTCCGCGACCTCGTCCGCGAACGACGCAAAGGTTAGGCACAGGCGCACCCGCCAGTCCCGCTCCCCCTCCTGCGCGGCGAAGATCCGTCTCGCCGCGCGGCTCACGACCATCTCGAACGCCGCGAGGAAGCACTCCTGCTTACCCGCGAACCGCTCATACAGCGTCCGCTTGGAGACCCCCGCCAGGGTGCACAGATCCGCCACGGTGCTCGCCCCATACCCGTGGACGGCCACCAGCTCGACCATCGCCGCGCACAGCCGCGCGCGCTGGTTGGAGCAAACCTCTTCGCGCGTCGCACCATGCGGTCGCGGCCGCAGCTTCGGATACGGCGTCGCCGGGCCGAGCCCTGACGCTTCGTTTGAGATCCCCACTCCGGGGTCCGATCCCCTCCGCGAGGGCCGCTTGAGCTGGCGCTCAACCATGCCAGATGCAGTCAAGCGGTCCAACCCCCCGGGAATCAATCGGTGTGTCTGGCTCTGTCCCATCGCACAGACCGAGACGCCGAGGCGCGCCCACGACGACCGCGCCCGCGTTCGCGCGCTCGCCTCGGATAACATGAAAAACGCTCCGCTGACCAATGGCCGGTGGAGTTGTGATTACCAATACCGGCGCCGGGGTGCTCATCGTAAGCGGCACAAGCCACCCCGGCGCCGTGTGTTTGCCTGCAAGTCCGGACGTGCGCTTGCACTGGGGCGCGGTCTCGCCGAGCCACGGACCGGACGGTCCCTGGGGGGCGCCTCCGGATCTCCCGCGACTTCGCTTGACGGTCTGACCTACGCACATCCTGATTCCCTCGTCCCGGTAGGAACCGCCGGGACAATCGTGGCAGACACCGAAATGCACAGGTCCAACAAGCGGACGAGCACGCTCGACGCCGTTTTTGCTCCCATCCCCGAGAGCCGACACTTACTCAGTCCCGGGAACCAGAACTAGCCGGGGATACAGCACTTATGAGTAGCTGTCAAGTAATCGTGCATCCGAACATCGAAATCGTCATGACTCTGCCCCGATCCGCGCAAAAAGTCCTGCATCTACTCGGGTTTTCCAGCCGAAGAGCAGCCCGTCCAGTCAGAAACGAATCTTCACAAATCGGTTCGCGGCCCGGCTCTGGGCGCCCGCTGGTCGTCCGGCCCAGGGTGGATGGGATTACGTCGCGGACTCCAAGCCTTCGCGCAGCAGCTCGACCCCGGGCAGCTCCGCCGGCGAGGGCGCCTGATAACTCCAGCGCACTACCCCGTCCGGCCCTGCGATCACCAGCGCGCGCTGGGGAAAGCCGCCCTCGTGCAGGGCTCCGAACGCGGAGCACGCCGCGCCCTTAGGCTCGAAGTCCGACAGCTGGGGAATGCTCACGCTGAGCTTCTCCCTGAACGCCGTCTGCGAGTAGGAGCTGTCGCAGGAGACCCCGTAGATCTCCGTGTCGTTCGCGGTCAGCTCGCCCAGCGCCTGCTCGTAAACCTGCAGCTGGTCGGTGCATACCGGGCTGAATGCGAATGGATAGAACACCAGGATCGTCGTATGACCGCGCAGGTCCTGCTCGGTGAAGCGCTCGCCGTCCTCACATTGCAGCCTGAACGACGGCACGGGCATGCCCGCTGCGATTACCGACACAACGCCCGTAGAGATGGTCGTGGGTCGAGCGGGGCAAGGACGCAGGGAGCGTGGCGTGCTTCGCACGCGAGCAACAGAGGACGCAGCATCCGCGAAGTGTCCACGATCGTCTCTACTTACGAAGACCGAGCTCTTTGATGAGCGCGCGGTAGCCCTCGAGGTCGCGGCGGCGCAGATAGTCGAGGAAGCGCCGGCGGCGCCCGACGAGCATCAGCAGCCCGCGGCGCGAGTGGTGATCTTTGCTCTGCTCGCGCAGATGCTCGGTGAGATGGTTGATGCGCTCCGTCAGCAGCGCGACCTGGACACGAGTGTTGCCGGTGTCCTGCTCGTTGGCCCCGAACTGTGCGGCGATCTCGCGCTTGCGCTCTGCGGTGATAGCGATCATTTGCGGGCCAACGGTAGCAGAAGCGCCTCGGCTCAAGGGCGCGCGACCGCGACTGGCACGGCCGGCAGACCAGCTCCTCAGCCCGCCGTGACGATATCGCGCGTGCGGGCGACATCGCGGCGCATCTGCTCGATCAGCGACTCGGGCGTGTCGAAGCGCCGCTCGCCGCGCAGGCGCGCGAGGAAGTCCAGTCGCAGCGCGCTTCCGTACAGGTCGCCGTCGAAGTCGATCAGATACGCCTCGATCAGCTCTCCGCGACCGGTCTCGAACGTCGGGCGCACGCCGATGCTGACAGCGGCCGGCACGCTGCCGTTGGCCAGACACGCGTACACGCCGTGGCCCGGGCACACGAGCGCCTCATCCGGCACGAGGTTGGCGGTCGGAAAGCCCAGCTCGCGTCCGCGCTCATCGCCGTGGATCACCTCGCCGCGCAACTGAAACGGCGCGCCGAGAAACCGCGCGGCCTGATCGACCTCGCCCGCGAGCACCAGCCCACGGATGTGGCTGGAGGAGACGATCTCCCCATCCACCTCCAGCAGCGGGTGCACGACCGTCTGAAAGCGCTCGTCGGCGGCCAGCAGACGCGGATCCCCCTGCGCGCGGTGCCCGAACCGGAAGTTCTCGCCGATCGCCACCCTGCTCGCGCCGAGCGCGCCGACGAGCACCTCGGAGATGAACTCATCCGCGGAGCGCGCCGCGAACTCGGCGTCGAACGGGATCACGATCAGCTCCCGCACGCCCAGTCCCGCAACCAGCTCCGCCTTGACCTCCAGCGTCGTCAGCAGCTTCGGCGTGTGCTGGGGCGCGACGATCGACACCGGGTGCGGTTCGAACGTCAGCACGCTGTCCGAGCCCTCGATCACGGCGCGATGACCGAGGTGCACCCCGTCGAACGTGCCGACGGCCACGCTGCGCGCGGGTCGATCGTCCCCGCCGGGCGGCGGCACGTCGGGCAGGCTGGTGATCTTCACGGGCCGCACAGCCTATTTGGGCAGCGTCGCAAGCGCTTGGTCGAGTCCGATCAGCGGCGCCTGCGTCCACGGCTCGCCCCGGCGCGGCGGCGCGACCGCGTCTGAGACCTCGAACGGCCCGATCGCCATGCGCCTGAGCTCGATGCAGTAGGCGTCATTCAGATCGGCGATCAGCGAGCGTACGTACGTGCCGGCCGAGCATTCGATTGCATAGCCAGCAGATTCCAACCCTGGCCCGGGCGAGGCGGTGGACGCGTCGAGCGGGACGTCCCGCTCGCGCCAGGTCTGCTCGAAGCGGTATACGGTGACGATCCGCTCGGGCATCTCGAATAGCTCTCCCCGCCGTGCACGCTTGTAGGCGCGCTCACCACCGATCCTCACGGCCGAATGCCGCGGGGGACGCTGCCGAATCTCTCCGGTCGGCAGCGGCGGAGGATCCGGTGGCAAACGGCCCGTTTCAACGATCTCTCCCTCGGTGTCTCCGGTGCTGGAGGTGGCGCCGAGCCGGGCGACCGTCTCATAGCGCTTGGGGAGCTCCATCAGCTGTCGTTGGGCTTTTGTCGCGCGTCCGACCAGCACGATCAGCAGCCCGGTCGCAAACGGGTCGAGTGTGCCCGCGTGACCGACCTTCACGCCGCCCAGAGCGCGCCTGATGAGAGCGACCACATCGTGCGAGGTCATCCCGGCGGGCTTGTCGATCAGCAGGATGCCGTTCATGCGCCGTTCATCATCGCGCGCAACGATCCGGCGCAAGCGTTCGCTTGAAAACGGTCGCCTCCGCGCTTTGGGGTTCGCGCGGGTTCAGAGCACAGTCGCGGCGGCCGGCCCGTTGGAGGTGGCGTGCAGCTGCGCGGCGAGCGCGCGGCGCAAGAACTCGATCAGGGGCTCGACCTCCAGCGTGGTGGTGAAGCCCGCCGCGCGGCGGTGCCCGCCGCCGCCCTGCTCACGAGCGATCACCGACACATCGACGTCGTCGTCGGTCGCGCGCAGCGACACTTTGCGCCGGCCGTGATCGCGCTCGCCGCCGCTCAGCTCGCGTACGAGCGCCGCGACCTTCGTGCCCTGGACCGCGCGCAGATGGTCGATGATGCCCTCCGAGTAGCTGTCCTCCGCCTCGGCCTCGAGAAAGTCCTCGGCGCTCAGCGCCGCCAGCGTCAGCTCGCCGGAGTCAAACCGTCGCATCCGCCCGAGCGCCAGCGCGAGCAGCGCGATCTTCGCGGAAGGCATCTCCTCGTACAGCCGCCGGTAGACGTCCTGCACGTCAACGCCCGCCCCGATCAGCTCAGCCGCCATCTCGTGCGCGCGCGGACCGGTGTTCTCGTACATGAACCGCCCCGTGTCGGTGATCAACCCCACATACAGCGCCCGCGCCACCTCCGCCGTCGGCCGCACCCCAAGTCCGTGCATCAGATCCCACACGATCTCAGCGGTGCACGATGCGTCCGGCACGACATGGTCGAGCGTGCCGAAGCGCGTGTTGTCATGGTGATGATCGATGTTCAGCAGGTGCCTGCCCTGCTGCAGCACGCAAGCCGAGTTGCGGTCGATGTTGCCGCAGTCCAGGAACACGACCGTACACTGGGCGACGTCCGCCGGCGGGGACTGGATCAGGCCATCGAGCTCAAAGAAGCGGTACTCGTAGGGGAGCGGCAGGTCCTCCGGCGCGATGAACAGCTGCGAATCCTTGCCCAGCGCGGTGAGCAGCCCCTGCATACCCACGAGCGAACCGAGCGCGTCGCCGTCCGGACCCTCGTGCGCGGCGAGCACGAACCGCGAGTCCTCGCGGATGCGCTCCAGCACCCGCTCGCGCGTGACCTCGGGGCTCTCGACGCCCCCGCTCACGCGAGCACCCGCGCGAGCAGCGGTCGCAGTCGGCATGCGGCAAGGCGAGCGGCGCTCATGGTCTCTCGATCTCCTCGAGCAGCGCGTCCACACGCAGCGCCCGGTCGGTCGTGTCGTCGTAGACGAACTCCAGCGTCGGGGTGCGCTTCAGGCGCAGCTCGGAAGCGACCCTGCCCTGCAGGTAGCCGTGCGCGCTGCGCAGACCGTCGAGCGTCTCCTCGCGCTGGGCATCGTGCGAGGGCCCGCCGCTCTCACCGAGCACGCTCACGTACACGCGCGCATGGCGCAGGTCGGCGCTTGTCCTGACATCTGTCACGGTCACGAATCCAACTCGAGGGTCCTTCAACTCTCCTGTCACCGCGTCGCCGAGCACCTGCCTCACCGCCTCGTCGACGCGACGCATACGTCCCGAGGGCATCCTACCTGTCTCCCAGCGCTCTGAGGCGGTCGAGGGTCAAGCGGGGCAAGGACGCAGTAAGCGAAGTGTGCTCAGCACATGAGCGACCGAGGACGCAGCATCCGCGCAGGCCGTCGGCCGCCTCAGGAGAGCTCGCGCTCCTGCAGGCGCGTCTCATATGTCTCGAGGATGTCGCCCTCGCGCAGGTCCTGGAAGTTGGCGAGCACGATCCCGCACTCGAATCCGGAGGCGACCTCGCGCGCGTCCTCGTTGAAGCGCCGCAGGCTCGCGATCGTCGTGTCGTATATGACGGTTCCCTCGCGCACGACGCGCACCCGCGCCCCGCGCGTGACCTTGCCCTCGGTCACGAACGAGCCGGCGATCACGCCGATCCGCGAGGCGCGGAACAGCTGGCGGACCTCGGCCTGGCCGAGCGGCGTCTCGACCTCGGTCGGCTCGAGCATGCCCTGCATCGCCGCGCGCAGCTCTTCGATCGCGCGGTAGATCACCGAGTAGGAGCGGATCTCCACGCCCTCGCGCTCGGCCACGTGGCGCGCTTCGCCGACCGGGCGCACGTTGAACGCGAGGATCACTCCCCGCGAGGCCGCGGCGAGCATCACGTCGGACTCGTTGATGCCGCCGACGCCGCGGTGGATGATGTTGACGTTGACCTCTTCCTGCGGCAGCTTGGCGATCTCGTCCTCGATCGCCTCCAGCGACCCGGCGACGTCGGCCTTGACGACCAGGCCGAGCTCCTTGACGGTGCCCTCCTGGGCGAGCTTGAACACGTCCTCGAGGGAGACCTTGCGCCCCGAGCGCCGCGCCAGCGCCTCGGTCTTCAGGCGGTTGGCGCGCTCGCCCGCGAGCTGGCGCGCGCGGCGCTCGTTCTCGACGACACGCACGAGCTCTCCCGCCTCGGGGACGCCGTCGAAGCCGAGCACCTCGACGGGCTGGCCCGGCGTCGCGTGCTTGACGCGCGTGCCGGTGAAGTCGTGCATCGCGCGCACCCGGCCAAAATGCGCCCCCGCGACCAGCGCATCGCCGACGTTCAGCGTCCCGCGCTGGATCAGCACGCTCACGACCGGCCCGCGGCCGGGGTCGAGCTTGGACTCGATCACCGTGCCGGAGGCGTCGGCGTCGCTGTTGGCCTTCAGTTCCTCCAGGTCGGTGACCACCTGGATCGTGTCCAGCAGCGTGTCCAGGCCCTGACGTGTCTTGGCGCTGACGTCGACGAACTCGATCTCGCCGCCCCACTCCGCCGGCTGCAGTCCGTGCTGGGTCATCTCCGTGCGCACGCGCTCGGGCTGGGCGCCCTCCTTGTCGACCTTGTTCACAGCCACCACGATCGGCACCTCCGCCGCCTTGGCGTGGTCGATCGCCTCCTCGGTCTGGGGCTTGACGCCGTCGTCGGCCGCGACCACGATCACGGCGACATCGGTCACGCGCGCGCCGCGGGCGCGCATCGCGGTGAACGCTTCGTGGCCGGGCGTGTCCAGGAACGTGATCTCTTTGCCGCCGTGGCGCACCTGGTAGGCGCCGATGTGCTGGGTGATGCCGCCCGCCTCGCCGGCGGCGACCTCGGTCTCGCGAATCGCGTCCAGCAGCGAGGTCTTGCCGTGGTCGACGTGCCCCATGATCGTCACCACCGGCGGGCGCTCGATCAGGTCCTCCTCGGCGTCCTCGAACACGGGCTCGACCTCGACGTCGTCAGCGGCGTGCACGATTTCGATCTTCTTCTCGAATTCGTCGGCCAGCACCTGGATCGCGTCGTCGGACAGCGTCTGGGTGAGCGTCGCCATCTCGCCGAGCATCATCAGCTTCTTGATGATCTCCGGCACCGGCGCGCCGAGGTACTCGGCGACGTCCTTGACCGTCGAACCTGAGTTGACGCGCACGAGGTCGGTCGCCTCCATCGCCGTGGTGTCGATCGGCGCGATCGTCTCGTCATAGGTGCCGCGCCGGCGACGGCCGCGTCGCGGGCGGCGCTGGGGCTGGTTGGCCGGCCCACCCTGCTGGCGGCGCGATGCCTGGGAGTCGATCACCACACGGCGGCGGCCTCCCGGCGCGTTGGCGGCTGGAGCGCGCTCGCCCGTGCGCGAGTCGCGCGTGGGGCGCACCCGCTCGGCGGCGGCAGCAGCTGAAGATGCGGCAGGCTCCTGTGGCGGACTATCCCGCGCCGGATCCGGCGCGGCTGCTCCGTTGGGAGCTGGAGACTGGGCATACTCAGGAGGGGATGCCGTCGCGGTGGCGGTGGGCACAGCCGTAGGCGCACCACCGTTGCTCAACGCCTCCAGCACGGTCGCCTCCTCAACCGAGGACGAGGCGGTCTTCGCCTCAACGCCGGCGGCATGCAGCTTCTCCAGCAACTCCTTGCTGGAGAGACCTTGCTCTTTGGCGATCTCGTGTACTCGCTTCTTGCTCATCGACTAACCGATTCTACGAGTTCGTCAGGCAGGGTCACCGGGCGGCGCAGTGCGCGTGCGATCGCGTTACGCCGGACGGCGAGCGCCAGGCAGTCAGCCGCGGGCTCGCCCACGCTCCCGCCACGACACAAATAAGCCCCGCGGCCGGGCATCGTGCAGTCCCGGTCGATCACCGCCCGTCTTGTCCGACCCTCACCCCAGCATCCGAGCGCGATCCTGATCAGCTCCGGCTTCGGCGCCGTGCGCCCGCAGCCGACGCACCTGCGCCGGGCGACATGAACGCCTATGGCGCCGGCTCCTCGGCAGGCGCCTTTGGAGTAGCGTCGGTCTCGCCGTCGTGGGCGAGCGCGACCGCATCCTCATCCGCGCCCGAGGTCTCCTCATCCGCGGGCTCGTCGCCGTCCGCGTTCAGATCGGCGACGTTGTCGGTGGCGATGTTCGCGAGCGCCTGGTGGGTCTCGAGGCCGCAATAGCGCGAGCCGGGCAGCGACGCGTTCGGGCAGCGGCGACCGTTGGAGAGGACCGCGGCGCAGCGGCCCTGGACCTCCTCCTCCTCGTAGCCGTGCTCGGCCTCCTCGGCGGCGAACTCGGTCTCCGAGCGGATGTCCACGCGCCAGCCGGTCAACCGCGCCGCCAAGCGTGCGTTCTGACCCTCGCGCCCGATCGCCAGCGAGAGCTGGTCGTCGGGCACGATCACGGTCGCCTGCTTGGCCTCGTCGTCGACGAGCACCTCGCGCACCCGCGCCGGCGAGAGCGCCTTGGCGACGAACCGGGCGGGCTCGTCGTTATGGGGAATGATGTCGATCTTCTCGCCGCGCAGCTCGGAGACGACCATGCGCACGCGCGAGCCGCGCGGCCCGACGCACGCGCCGACCGGATCGACGCCGTCGGTGTTGGAGACGACCGCGATCTTCGAGCGGTAGCCCGGCTCGCGCGCGACGTTGGCGATTTCCACCAGGCCGTCGGCGATCTCGGGGACCTCCAGCTCGAACAGCTTCTTGATCAGCTCCGGATCGCGCCGGGAGACGATGATCGACGGTCCCTTCGTGGACGGGGAGACCTCCTTGATGACCGCCTTGATCCGCTGGGAGTGGTCGTAGCGCTCGCCCTCGACCTGCTCGGACTTGGGCAGCAGCGCCTCGACGCGTTCGCGCAGCTGCACGAGCGTGTAGCGGGAGTCCGACTGCTGCACGATGCCCGTGATCAGCTCGCCCACGCGGTCGCGGTACTCCTCGTACATCATGTCCCGCTCGGCCTCGCGGATGCGCTGCAGGATCACCTGCTTGGCGGTCTGGGCGGCAATCCGCCCGAAGTCGTCGGGGGTGACGTCGCGCTCGTCGATCTGGTCGCGGTATTCGGCGAACTTGGCCGGGTCGATTTCCGGTTCCTCCGGTTCGCGCATCTCCCCCGTCTCGGGATCGATCGTCGTTTCCTCGTCGATCGTCTCGACGATCAGGTGCGCCTCCAGCCGTTCGGGGATGATCAGTTCGATGACCCGGAAGTCGGCGGTCTCGCGGTCCATTTCCACGCGCGCGTACTTGGCCGAGCCGGGCTGCTTCTTGTAGGCGGACAGCAGCGCGTCCTCGAGCGCGACCATCAGCTTCTCGGGCTCGATTCCCTTCTCGCGCGCCAGCGCGTGCATCGCCTCAAGGATTTCGCGTGACATATCTTGGCCTCACTCCTCAACCAGGTTCGAACGACGGATCTCGGCGTAGGGAATCGCGACGATTCCCCCGTCCGCGGCCAGCATGACCTCGTCCTCGGAGGCGCCGACCAGCTCGCCGGTGAAGCTGCTGACGGGCCCGTGCTCGCCGGGCGCCCGCCCAGGCTGGGCCGCCGTGCGCGCCGTCGAACGCGGGTGGCGCATGCGTACCCTGGCGCGACGCCCAACGAAGCGGCGGAAGTGCGCCGGCTTGGTCAGCGGGCGCTCGGTACCGGGCGAGGACACCTCCAGCGAATAGCGCTCGCACAGCTCGCTCAGAGCGGTGCTCACGCGTTCACACAGTGCGAGCGTGACGCCCTGAGGATGGTCGATGAACACGCGCAGCCGCCGGCCGCCCACCACCTCGGCGAGCAGCACCTCGACCTCGGGCTCGCTGGCGACGAGCCGCTCTTCGATATCCGCCTGCAGCGCTGTCATCGATCGTTGCTCACTGGTCCCATGTATGTCTGTATATGTGTGACGGGTTGTGTCCTGAGTGTCCGGATCCGCTTGCGCTGGCCGGGTAGTGGCGTAAAAAAAGCGGGCGGGCGCCCACTCTCGGTCCTGCAACCGGCGTCTGCACACCGGCTCGAAAGCTGTCGGTCGAGGATAGCATCGGGGGCAACACCGATCCTCTGCCCGCCCGGCGCCAGGCGCTCGTCAATCTCCGTGCGCGGCGCGCCGGGCGCGGTCGCGGTAGCACCGGTAGTCCTCGCGCTCGGGCGCCAGCGAGCACGCCAGCGCCAGCGGTTGACAGGCCTCGCGATGGCGTCCGAGCAGCTGCATGGAGCGGCCCAGGCAGAACAGCGCGTAATCGTTGGTGGGCGCCTTGGAGGCCACCGCCTGAAACTCCGCGGCGGCGCTCTCGTAGCGCCGGGCGTGAAACAGCGCCCGTCCGAGCGCCTCGCGGATCGAGGCCTTGTCGGGCTCCAGATCGCGCGCGCGGCTCAGGGGGACGATCGCGGCCTCATGGTCGCCATGGACGAGCAGGTCGCAACCCCGCCGGTAGAGGTCGTAAACGCTCTCCATCGGCGCCATTTTAGAACCCCACGCGGACCCGCGGGACCGGCCTCAACGATCGGCGCGCAGACCCTCGACGGCGTCGAGGATCGCCGCGGCGATCACCGCCTTGCTCGCTCGCGGCACGTGTCGCTCGCCGGCGGCGGTGAGGATCGTGACCTCGTTGGCGTCCACCTCGAAGCCGATGTCGGTGCGCGAGATGTCGTTGACGACGACCGCGTCCAGGCCCTTGCCGGCGAGCTTCGCGTGCCCGCACTCGATCGCGCGCTCGCCGTGCTCGGCGGCAAACCCGACGAGCGTCTGATCGGCGCGGCGGCGCTCGGCCAGGCCCGCGATCACATCCGCGGTCGGCTCCAGCTCGAGCTCGAGACGCTCGCGGCCGGTCTTCTTGATCTTGCCCTCGGCCGGGCTCGCCGGACGGAAGTCCGCAACGGCGGCCGCCATCAGCAGGACGTCGCAGGCCGGGAACTCCTCCTCGCAGGCTTGCAGCAGCTCCGCGGCCGTGCCGACCTCGCGCCAGGCCACACCCGCGGGAGGGTCGAGCGTGACGTTGGCGGCGATCACCGCTACGTCGGCTCCCCGCGCGCGGGCGGTCTGCGCGAGCGCCAGCCCCATGCGCCCCGAGGAGCTGTTGCCGACGAACCGGACGCTGTCGATCGGCTCATGCGTGCCTCCCGCCGTGACGAGCACTTTCAGACCGTTCCACCCGCCTTTGCCGGCCCGAGCGCCGTCGCTGGTGGCAACGCCGGCGGAGGACCCGGCGAGCGCCTCCTCGCACGCCGCCAGGATCCGCGCCGGTTCTGCCAGGCGGCCGACGCCATGCTCGCCGTGAGAGGCGAGCCGTCCGCTGTCGGGCTCGACGATCCGCGCGCCCCGTGCGCGCAGCGTCTGGATGTTCGCCTGCGTCGCGGGATGCTCGTACATGCGGTTGTTCATCGCCGGCGCGATCACCAGGGGACAGCTCGCGGCCAGCGCGCAACTGCTGAGCAGGTTGTCGGCCAGACCCGTGGCGAGCTTGGCGATCGTGTTCGCCGACGCGGGCGCGATCACGTACGCCTCGGCGTTGGCGACCAGCTCCAGGTGACTGAGCGGCTCGTGCTCGGGCAACGGCTGGCCGGGAAAGGCCCCACGCGCGGGATCGCGCTCGAACTCGCTGATAAGCACGGGCGCGCCCGTAAGCGCCTCGAACGACGCCGCTCCCACGAAGCGCCTGCTCGCCGGGGTTTGCACGACCCTGACCGCGTGCCCGGCCCCAGTCGCCACGCGCACCAGCTCCAGCGCCTTGTACGCGGCGATGCCACCGCTCACGCCGAGCAGGATTCGGGACATGAACTAGCTTGTAGAGAGAATGTCGAGAACTGGCAAGTCTTGAGCAAAGCCGTGCGAGGCGAAGAATCGCTCTGAGGTCGAACCGCGCTGCTGAGACGGTCGTGGGTCGTGCTGGCCGATCGGAGATCCCGTCGATCTCCGATCGGTAAGGACGCAGGGATCGTGGCGTACTACGTACGCGAGCGACCGAGGACAACGCATCCGCGAAGGCCCACCGGCCGTCTCAGCGGTAGTGGTACTTGATCTTCCCCGCGGCTACCTCCTCGAGGGCGATCGTGAGGTAGTTCTTGGAGGCGGTATCCACCATCGGGGGCGGGAACTCATCGAACGTGCCCTCGCCGAGGTTGTGGTAGTAGCTGTTGATCTGGCGCGCGCGCTTGGCGGCCACGAGCACGCTGGCGTAGTTGGAGTCGACGTTGTCCAGCAGTCTGTCGATGCGCGGTGAAATCACTGGGTCTCGGCCTTTCCTGGTTGGCCTCCCAGTGTAGTGGCTCCGTCAGTCCAGCTCGGCGGCGACGATGGCCGTCAGCCGCTCCAGGGCGTGCTCGAGGCGGTCGTTGACAACGACGTGACCGAACTCGGGCTGGGCGGTGAGCTCCTCCTCGGCGACCCGCAACCGCCGCTCGACCTCCTCGCCGTCGTCGGTTCCGCGCCCGACCAGGCGCGTGCGCAGCGCCTGCAGGGACGGCGGCGCGATGAACACCTGCACGGCGTCGGGCATCGCGGCGCGCACCTGCCGGGCGCCCTGCACCTCGATCTCCAGCACGACCGGCGTGCCCGCGCTTACGCGTGCCTCGAGCTCTGAGCGCAGCGTCCCGTAGCTGCGCCCGGCGTAGTCGGCGTGCTCGACGAACTCCCCCGCGGCGACGTGGCGGTCGAACTCCTCGCGGGTGAGGAAGTGATACTCCACGTCGTCCCGCTCCCCCGCCCGCGGTGCGCGCGTGGTAGCGGACACCGACAGCTCCAGCTGGGGAAGCCGCTCCATCAGCCCCCTGATAAGCGTCCCCTTGCCGACCCCCGAGGGCCCCGTGATGACGAACACGCGTGCCACGGCGTGGACCCTAGTGCGAGGACCGGCGGGAGCGATCTATCGACGGAGAAGAGAAACCAGCTCGCTGCGCTGGCGCTCTGAGAGGCCGCCGATCGTCTTGCTTGGCGAGATCCGGCAATGGGCGAGGATCTTGTTGACCTTGACGCGCCCGTACTTGGGGACGGCGAGCAGCATGTCGAACACCTTGGCGGTCTCCAGGTACTCAGGCGGGTTCAGCAGCAGCGCGTGAATCGACAGGCGACCGGCCTTCAGGTCGCGCTTGAGCTGGGCGCGCTTGGTGCGTATGCGGTTGGCTCGCGCGAGCGCATCCATGCGCTGATTCAGGGACCGCTCGGGGGCCATAACGTGCTTGGAGCCCGTCGGTTCGGTCGCCGTCGCCATGGGCGGCGAGTCTACACACCGACGCGCGACGATCAAGGGAAACCAGCTGAATTCATCTATACCTCAACCTGAGGTATAGTCATATCGAGGCTCCTGTACGGTGGCATGGCGCGTTTGCAGGGGTTTTTATCCGCCGCTCGTTTGGGCCGCCCAGCCAGTCATCGAGGTCAGATCAAGCCGAACGGGAAGCCAGATCGCGCGCTATCCGTGCTCCCGCCAGGGGCTCGCGAAAGCTCTCCGTCCCGACCGCCACGAGCGTCGCGCCCGCGTCGAGCAGATCCTGTGCGTGCGCCGCGCACTGCACGCCGCCCATGCCGATCACCGGGATCTCCACGCGCGCCGCCGCGGCGGCCACCTGCGCGAGCGCGACGGTCCGGATCGCGGGTCCGGACAGGCCGCCCGTGCTCCCGCCCAGCCAGCGGCTCGACGGGTTGACAGCGGCCCGGGCGGCCCGGGCGGGCTCTGAGGAGTCGATGTCCCGCCCGCGGGCCGGTCGGTGCTCGGATGGTCTGCGACCGGAGGTCCGCGGTGCGAGCGCCAACGCCCGCAGCGTGTTGATCAACGACACCGCATCCGCGCCACCCGCCTGCGCGGCATGCGCGCAGGCGGCGACGTCGGCGGTGTTGGGGGTCAGCTTCACGATCAGCGGCTTGCGCGTGTCCGGGCGCACCGTCCGCACGACCGCCTCCAGCTGGCGGGGATCGGCGCCGATGTCAAGGCCCGTGTGGACGTTCGGGCACGACACGTTCAGCTCGATCGCGGCGATCTCATCGCGCGCGTCACAGGCCCGCATGAGCTCGGAGATCTCCGCCGCGGTGGAGCCCATCACGTTCGTGACGAGCGGCACAGGCAACCATTGCGCGAGCCTGGGCAGGTCCTCGGCCAGGTATCCGTCCAGACCGAGGTTGGGCAGCCCGATCGAGTTGATCAAGCCCGCCGGCGCCTCCCACAACCGCGGCGGCGGGTTGCCCTCGCGCGGGCGCAGCGTGATCGTCTTGGAGACGAACGCGGCGAACGGGAACTCCTGCACCAGCGCGTCGCCGAACGCGCGGCGGGCGGCGATCGCGTCGAACGTGCCCGAGCCGTTGATCACCGGATGGGACAGCGTCATGCCGCAAAACTCCACAGGGCTCACGCCGGCGCTCCCGCGTGAGCGTCGACGTGCTCGAGTTGCGCGGCGTTGAGCACCGGCCCATCGACGCACACACGCAGGTAGCCACCGTCGCGCGTGGGCACGACGCAGCCGTAGCAAGCGCCGAACCCGCAGGCCATGCCGGCCTCCAGCGCGAGCTGGGCGGGCGTCTTGTGCGAGGCACACAGCGCGCGGACGGCCTCGAGCATAGGCGCCGGGCCACATGCGTACACGACCGCGTGTCCGTCCCGCTGAAGCTCGGCGGCCAGCAGCTCGGTGACGAGCCCGGCGTGGCCGACGGAGCCGTCGTCGGTGGCGAGGATCGCGCCGTGCAGGAGCGCCGCGCCGGCGGCATGAGCGTCGTCGCGGAAGCCGAGCAGGACCGTGCTCGCCACCCCGTCCCCCGCAAGCGTGTCCCGCAGGATCGCCAGCGGAGCGATCCCGACGCCGCCGCCGACGAGCAGCGCGCGACGTCCATCGAGAGGCGAAGCGAACCCCCGGCCGAGCGGCCCCAGCGCCCAGAGACCGTCTCCCGTCCGCAGCTCGCACAGTCGGCGCGTCCCCGGCCCGACATCCTCCAGCAGGTAGTGCGCCTCGCCGTCCAGCACGCGCGCGACCGAGAACGCGCGGGCCAAATAGGGGCGCTCGTCCTCCCCCCCGCCCCAGCGCTCGGACGCCGCGAGCATCGCGAACTGCCCCGGGTCCGGAAGTGGACCGTCGGGGTCCGCGACGCGCAGCAGGCGGTAGGCGCCCAGGGGCTCGTTGGCCGTGACCGTCAGCAGCCTGCGGTGCGGCGATGCCATCGCGCGCTCTGCGGGCGGACCCACCTAAGCGACCTCGGCCCCGTCCGGTCTGCCCGCGCCTGCTGGCCCAACACCGCCGCCCTGCTCGGGCGAGATGACCGGTCCGCGCGCCCCAACCGCCGCCTGAGGTGGCACAGCATGAAGCTCCTGCAGGCACAGCACCTCAGGCTCTCCGTCGGCCTGCGCTCGCGAGATCGCGCGCGCCGCCGATACACCCGCCGCGAGCGTCGTCAGGCAGGGGATCCCATGCGCGACCGCCGCGCGGCGGATCTCCCAGCCGTCGGTGCGCGCGCCCGAGCCGGTGGGCGTGTTCACGACCAGGTGCACGTCGCCGCGCTCGATCCAGTCGAGCACGTGCGGCGAGCCCTCGCCGATCTTGTTCAGCCGTTGCACCGGCACGCCCATGCGCGCGATCGCCTCCGCGGTGCCGCGCGTGGCGACGATCGCAAAGCCGACGTCGTGCAGCGTCTGCGCGATCGCGAACGCACCCGACTTGTCCGAGTCGGTGACAGTGATGAACGCCGTGCCCTCGCTGGGCAGCGGCACGCCCGCGGCGGCCTGGGCCTTGGCGAACGCGGTCGGGAAGTCGGGCGCGATGCCCATCACCTCGCCCGTGGAGCGCATCTCCGGACCCAGCACCGCGTCGGAGCCCTCGAACCGATCGAACGGCAGCACCGCCTCCTTGACCGATACGTGATCGCCATACCCCAGCCCCTGCCGGCCGGCGGGCAGGTCGAGGTCTGCGATCCGCTCGCCCAGCATGATCCGGCACGCGAGCTTGGCCAGCGGCACGCCCACGGCCTTGGAGACGAATGGCACCGTACGTGAGGCGCGCGGGTTGGCCTCGATCACGTACAGCTCGCCCGCGTGCACGGCATACTGCACGTTCAGCAGCCCGACCACCCCGATCGCCAGCGCCAGCTCACGCGTGGTCACACGAATCTGCTCGAGCATCTCCTCGCCGAGCGAGTGTGGCGGCAGCACACAGGCGCTGTCGCCAGAGTGCACTCCAGCCTCCTCGACGTGCTGCATGATCCCGCCGATCCACACCTCCGTGCCGTCGCACAGCGCGTCGACGTCGACCTCGGTGGCGTTCTCCAGGAACCGGTCAAGGAAGATCGACGGCTTTGACGAGGCGCCTGGCGTCGCGTCGGCCGCGCCCACCTCCGCGTCCGGTGGAGGCTCGCGGCTGAGGTAGTCCGCCAGCCCCTCGCGCGAGTAGACGATCTCCATCGCCCGGCCCCCCAGCACGTAGGACGGGCGCACGAGCAGCGGATAGCCGACCTGCTCGGCCCGCTCGAGCGCTTCGTTCACCGAGCGCGCCGTCGCATACGGCGGCGCTTTGTAGCCGAGGCGCTCGAGCAGCGCGCCGAACCGGCCGCGGTCCTCGGCGAGGTCGATCGCCTCCACGCTCGTCCCCAGCAGAGGCACGCCCGCCGCGGCGAGCCCGGCGGCGAGCTTCAGCGGGGTCTGCCCGCCGAACTGCACGACCACGCCCTCGGGCCGCTCGACCGCGATAACCCCGAGCACATCCTCGAGTGTGAGCGGCTCGAAGTACAGCCGGTCGGAGGTGTCGTAGTCGGTGGAGACGGTCTCGGGGTTGCAGTTGATCATCACCGCGTCGCGCCCGGACTCGCGCACGGTCATGGCTGCGTGCACGCAGCAGTAGTCGAACTCGATCCCCTGCCCGATCCGGTTGGGCCCGGCGCCGAGGATCACTACCGACGGGCGCTCGCCGCGCACAACCTCGCTGCTGGCCGGTCCGCCGCCCGCCGCCGGGCGCTCCCAGCCCGAGTAGTAGTAGGGGGTGCGCGCCGGGAACTCCGCCGCGCACGTATCGACCGAGCGGAACCCCCGCTCGCCCGCGAACGGGGCGTCCGGATCTTCGGCCAGCGTCAGCAGCTCGCGCAGGAACCACGGATCGATCGACGTGCGCTCGCGGACCGCCTCGACGCCAGCGCCGCGGCGCAACAGCTCGAGGATCGCCTCGAACCGCTCGGCCCCGGGGACCTCGAGCCCGTCGAGCAGATCCTGCTCGGAGACGGAGTCCAGGCACGGAGACTTGTCCAGCTCGCGCGAGCGCAGCGCCTTGGCGAACGCCTGCCCGAACGTGCGCCCGATCGCCATCGCCTCGCCGACGGACTTCATGTGCGTGGTCAGCGTCGAGCTGGTGCCGGGAAACTTCTCGAACGCGAACCGCGGCCACTTCACGACGACGTAGTCGATCGTCGGCTCATAGCAAGCGGGGGTCACCCCGGTGATGTCGTTGTCGATCTCCTCCAGCCGGTACCCCACCGCCAGACGCGCGGCGATCTTCGCGATCGGGAACCCCGTCGCCTTCGAGGCCAGCGCCGAGGAGCGCGACACGCGCGGGTTCATCTCGATCACGAGGATCTCCTCGGTCTCCGGGTTGACCGCGAACTGCACGTTCGAGCCGCCCGTCTCCACGCCCACCGCCCGGATCACCGCGATCGCCTGGTCGCGCAGCCGCTGATACAGACGGTCGGTGAGCGTCTGCTGCGGCGCCACCGTCACCGAATCGCCCGTGTGCACGCCCATCGGGTCGACGTTCTCGATCGAGCACACGATCACCACGTTGTCCGCGTTGTCGCGCATCACCTCCAGCTCGAACTCGCCCCAGCCGAGCACCGACTGGTCGAGCAGCACCTGACCGATCGGCGAGGCCTCCAGACCACGCTCGACGATCGTGAGGAACTCCTCATCCGTGCGCGCGATCCCACCGCCGCGCCCGCCGAGCGTGTAGGCCGGGCGTACGATGCAGGGCAACCCCAGCGCGGGCAGCGCCTCAATCGCCTGCTGCAGCGTCGTCGCGATCGCACTCTTGGGCATCTCAAGGCCCGCGTCCGCCATCGCCGCGCCGAACAGCTCGCGGTCCTCCGCGCACGCGATCGCCTCGTAGTTCGCCCCGATCAGCTCCACGCCGTAGCGATCGAGCGTGCCGTCGTCGTGCAGCGCCGTGGCCAGGTTCAGCGCGGTCTGCCCGCCCAGCGTCGGCAGCAGCGCATCGGGGCGCTCGCGCGCGATGACCTGCGCCACCGGGCCCGGCAGCAGCGGCTCGACGTACGTTGCGTCCGCCAGCTCGGGGTCGGTCATGATCGTCGCCGGGTTGGAGTTGACGAGCACGATCTCATACCCCTCCTCGTGCAGCACCTTGCACGCCTGCACCCCCGAGTAGTCGAACTCCGCGGCCTGTCCGATCACGATCGGGCCCGAGCCAAGGATCAGGATCTTGTGGATGTCATCGCGCCTGGGCATCAGCGCGCCAAGGCCCAGCTCGGCGGGCATGCGTGAAGCGCTCGCGCGATGCCGGCAGGTGCGGTAACCGGTGGTGGGACGGCTGTAGGAGATACGCGCTTACGGGTTTCCCCAAAAAATCGACCCCCCATGCCGCTACGCCGCCTCCTCGATCCGCCGCAGGAATCGATCGAACAGGTACAGGCTGTCGTGCGGGCCCGGTCCGGCCTCGGGGTGGTACTGGACGGTCCCGCCGGGCACCTCGAGCAGCTCCAACCCCTCGACGGTGCGGTCGTACAGGTTCACGTGCGAGAGCTGAGCCTCGCCGAAGTCGGTCTGCCAGCGCACCGGTTCGTCTGCGTCGATCGTGCGCGCCCCACCCGGCCCAAGCGCCGCGAACCCGTGGTTCTGGGAGGTGATCTCGATACGGCCCGTCTGCAGGTCCTTGACCGGATGGTTCGCGCCGTGATGTCCGAACGGGAGCTTGAACGTGTCCAGGCCGACCGCGCGGCACAGCAGCTGATGGCCCAGACAGATGCCCCATACGGGCTTCTTCCCGACAACCTCGCGCACGGTGTCCACAACATAGTCGAGCGCCGCCGGGTCGCCAGGACCGTTGGCGAGGAACACCGCGTCGGGATCGCCGGCGAGGAGGTCCGCTGAGGAGGTGGTGCACGGGTGCAGCGTCACGCGGGCGCCGCGCGCGACGAGCTCGCGCACCATCGAGAGCTTGATGCCGGTGTCGAGCACGGCGATGTGCGGTCCGGCGTTCATCTCGCCATGGCGGCTGACCGCCGACGGCGTCACCTGCCGGGCAAGATCCCGGCCTGCCATCGGAGGCTCTGACTCGATCAGGGCACGAGCCTCGCGGGCGGGCATCGCCGCTGCGAACACTCCCCCGCGCATCGCGCCGCGGTCGCGGATGTGAATGACCAGCGCGCGCGTGTCCACGCCGCTGATCGCCGGGATGCCACAGTCGGCGAGCCACTGCAGCCAGCCGCCCTCCGCGCCGGGCGCGTCCTCGCGGTCGCATGCCTCGCGCATGATCGCCGCACGCGCCCAGGCCTGCTCGGACTCCATCGCCTCCTTGCTCACACCGTAGTTGCCGATGTGCGGATACGTGAACGCGATCAGCTGCCCCGCGAACGACGGGTCGGTCAGCGACTCCTGATAGCCGGACATGCCGGTCGTGAACACGACCTCGCCGACCGCATACGTGTCCGCACCGCAGGCGATCCCGTCATAGCGCGTGCCATCGTCGAGCAGCACATACCCCGTCGCGTCGCGCATCTCAGAGAATCAACTTCTGCACGGCTTTGAACTCGGGCGTGCCGGCGCGCTCCAGCAGCTCGAACAGCGACGCCTCGACCGTCGTGACGATCGCCCCCGCGCGCTCCAGCCGTTCCAGGCCCCGCTCGTAGTCGATCTCATGGCGCGAACCGACGGCGTCCGCGGGCACGTGCACCTCGACGCCCCGGTCGAGCAGGTCGTGGACAGTCTGGCTGACGCACACGTGCGTCTCGATCCCACACACGATCGCCTGGGTGCGCTCGCCCAGGTCGAACCCGTCCGCGCGCGCGGCCGAGAACACGGTCTTCTCGATCGGCCGCTCATCGTCGAGCCCGACCTCGGGCGCGGTGTGACCGAGTCCTTTCGGGTACTGCTCGCTGACGATGGTCGGGACGTCGAGAATGCGCGCGGCCTGCACGAGCTTGCGAGACGCATCAGCGACGGTGGCGAATGACGCGTATGGGCGAAACCCCTCCTGCACGTCTACGACGACGAGCGCCATGTTATAGCGGTGGAGCAGGCTCATGGGTGGCTTCTTTGGGTCGCATCCGCGCAGGCGAGCGAGACAGATCGGTTGTGGGCGCGGGGCATCCGGCCCCGCATATCCGCACTTTGCCATCCTGAGCTCGCAGGGCAAGCTGGTCCAGAGGACGCGAGGGAGCGCGTTGGCGTACTACGTACGCGAGCGACCGAGGACGCCGATCCAGCGCCGGCATGCGTGCTCAGGATCATGCAGCCACCACCGAGAACACACGCTCGCGGTAGACGATTGCGCCGGCCGCAACCGTGAGCAGCACGCGCCCCTGCAGCCGCCGCCCGGCGAAGCAGCAGTTCTCCGAGCGGCTCTCCCAGCCGCGCTCGCCCGCCAGAAACTCGGCGTCGAGGTCCACGAGCGTCAGATTGGCGGGCTCGCCCAGGGCGATCGTGGGAGTTGGCAGCTCGAACAGGGCCGCGCCGGCGGTCATCCGCTGCACAAGCAGGCCGAGCGGCAGCTCACCGGTGAGCACCAGGCCGGTGTACAGCGCGGCGAACGCGGTCTCAAGGCCGGTGGTGCCCATCGGCGCCTGCTCGAACGGGACTTCCTTCTCCTCGCGCGCATGCGGGGCGTGGTCGGTGGCGACACAGTCGATCGTGCCGTCGCGAAGCCCGGCGACCAGCGCCTCACGGTCGGTCTCGCCCGCGAGCGGCGGGTTCATCTTCGTGCGCGTGTCCAACCCGCGCACGGACTCGTCGGTGAGCAGCAGATGATGGGGCGTCACCTCAGCGCTGACGCGCCCGCCGGCGGCGCGCGCGTGTCCGACGGCCTGCACCGACGCGGCGCAGCTGAGATGCTGGAAGTGGACGCGCGCCTGCTCGTACATCGCCAGCTCCGCGTCGCGGGCCACCATCGTGGACTCGCTCACGGTCGGGATCCCGCCGATGCCGAGCGCCGCGCTGACGGCGCCCTCGCGCATCGAGCCGCCGTGGGACAGCGTCGGGTCCTCCTCGTGCAGGCTGATCACGCCGCCGCACAGCCGCTGGTACTGCAACGCCTTGCGCAGCATCCCGGCCGATGACACGGGGCGCCCGTCGTCGGTGAACCCGAGCGCACCCTGCTCACGCAGCTCGGCCATCTCGGTGAGCTCCTCGCCTGCCAGCCCGCGGGTGATCGCCGCGAGAAAGCCGACGGGTACTCGCGCCTCGCGCGCGGCAGCATCACGCAGCGATCGCAGCAGCGGCGCGGAGTCGATCACCGGGTCGGTGTTGGGCATCGCGATCACCGCGCCGAACCCACCGGCGGCGGCCGCGCGGGTGCCGGTCTCGAGGTCCTCCTTGTGCTCCTGCCCGGGCGTGCGCAGGTGCACGTGCGGATCCACGAACGCCGGCAGCAGATGCCTGCCCCCGCCCTCGACCGTCTCGATCCCCTCCGGCCCCTCGATCGCGCCGGGCTCGCCCAGCTCGGCGATCAGCCCGTCGCGGACGAGCACGTCGCGGCAGGCGTCGAGATCGGCGCGCGGGTCCAGCACATGCACATCTCGCAACAGCAGCTCGGCCGGGGTGGTCGGCCCTTGGATGAGCGTGGTGGCAGCCATTACGCGAGCTGGGGCTCGGGGACGGATCTCGGGACGTGCGCGCCTGAGAGCAGCTCGTACAGCACGGCCATGCGCACGACCACGCCGGCCTGCACCTGCTCGGCGATGACCGCCTGCGGGGAGTCGACCACCTCGCCGGAGAGCTCGACGCCGCGGTTGACCGGGCCGGGGTGCATCAGCACCTGGCGTGGTGAGAGCCGGCGACCGTTGATCTGATACCAGGACGCGTACTCGCGCAGCGAGGGCACCCACTGCTCGCTCATGCGCTCGCGTTGCATGCGCAGCGCGTACACCACGTCGGCCGAGCCGAGCTCGTCCAGGGTGTAGCGCACCTCGCAGCCGAGCGCCTCGATCTCGCGCGGGATCAGCGTCGGCGGACCGGCGACCGTTACCCGGGCGCCCATGCGCTGGAACGCGATGATGTTCGAGCGCGCCACGCGCGAGTGCGCGACGTCGCCGACGATCCAGATCGAGCAGCCGTCGATCCCACCGAGACGCTCGCGCAGCGTGTACACGTCGAGCAGCGCCTGGGTCGGGTGCTCGTGCTTGCCGTCGCCCGCGTTGACGATCGCCGCGCTGCACCAGCGCGAGACGAGCTCCGCGGCGCCTACCCAGGGCGTGCGCAGGACGATCGCGTCGGGCTTGTGCGCGCTCAGCGTGAGCACCGTGTCCTTCAGCGACTCGCCCTTCTCGACGCTCGAGCCGTTGACCGCGAAGTTCACGACGTCCGCGGACAGGCGCTTGGCCGCCAGCTCGAACGAGCTGCGCGTGCGTGTCGAGGCCTCGTAGAACAGGTTCAGCACCATCCGCCCGCGCAGTGCGGGAACCTTCTTGATCTCGCGGTCGGACACCTCCGCAAACCGCACCGCCTGCGTGACGATCCGCTCGATCGCCTCACGATCGAGATCCTCGATGGACAGCAGATGGTTCATGGGACGGAGACCTCCACCGGGGTGGGTGCGATCGCGACCTCGTCGACGCCGTCCAGCTCGGTCAGGCGCACGTACACGTGCTCGGCGCGCGAGGTCGGCAGGTTCTTGCCGACATAGTCGGGCCTGATCGGCAGCTCACGGTGGCCGCGGTCGGCGAGCACGGCCAGCTGCACGCGCGCGGGACGGCCGTAGTCGAACAGCGCCTCGATCGCGGCGCGGACGGTGCGGCCGGTGTAGAGGACGTCATCGACGATCACGACCGTGCGACCGTCGACATCGAAGTCGATGTGCGAGGCGTGCACGACGGGGGTATCGGGCCGGCGCGAGACGTCGTCGCGGTAGAACCCGATGTCGAGATCGCCGAGCGGCACCTCGACGGCGAGCAGCTCTTCGAGCAGATCCCTCAACCGCCGCGCGAGAAACGCGCCGCGCCGGTGAATGCCGACTAGCGCCGGGGCGGGCGAGCTGAAGGACGCGTGCGAGTCGCCATCGCCGGGCACGGGACCGCCGGGCGCATCGGGGTGCTCGGAATCTACGGAATCTACGGAAGGGACGGGGTTGCGCTCGACGATCTCATGAGCGATGCGCGTGAGCGCTCGCCGCAGGTCGTCCTCGCGCAGGACTGTCTTATCGCTGCTGCTGTCCACTGGCTACCTTCCTGGCCTCTCGGGACCGGGTTAAAGGATCGCGGCAGACTGTATCAGCGTGGTGGGACGCCCGACCGGCGTTCAGCCCGCGGGAACTGGCTCGGCGGGCGGAGCCTCGCGCGTGCGCCGTTCAGACCAGCGCACGAGCCGGGGCTCGCCGCGCTCGGGGAACGGGATCTCGATCGTGTCGTAATCGCGCGGGGCCTCTGTCTGGGGGAACACCTCGCGCGCCTGCTCGAGCAGCTCTCCACCGGGATAGCGACTGGAGATATGCGTCAGCGCGAGCATCCCCACCCGCGCCTCGCGGGCGACCTCGGCCGCTTGGCGGGCCGTGGAGTGCGAGGTCTGACGCGCCCGCTCGGACTCCTCCTCGGCGAACGTGGCCTCGTGCACGAGCAGGTCGGACTCGTGTGCGGCGACGATCAGCGACTCGCACGGAGCGGTGTCCCCAGAGATGACGATCTTGCGCCCGGGCCGGACCGCTCCGAGCACCTGCTCGGGCGTGACGCCGTCGACGGTCTCCCCGCGCTGCAACCGGCCGAAATCCGGCCCCGGCCGGACTCCGAGTCGCTGCGCGAGCTCCGGGTCCAGATGCCCGGGACGAGCGTCCTCCACGAGCGCGTACCCGTAGCAGGCCTCGCCTTTATGACGGACCGGGATCGCCCCGATCAGATACCCATCACGGGCGACGGTCTCGGCGGGCGCGAGCTCGATGACGCTCAGCTCATACGGCAGCCGCCCGTAGACGAACCGCATCTGCTCCATCAGCCCCGCCAGCCCACGCGGCCCGTACACGCTCAGCGGCTGCGTGCGCTCGCGCAGCGCGAACGACTTCAGCATCCCCGGCAGTCCCAGCCAGTGATCGGCGTGGAAGTGCGTGATGAACACGCTGTCGATGTCCGCCAGCCCGACCGACTTGATCAGCTGCCGCTGCGTCCCTTCGCCGCAGTCGATCAGGATGTGCTCGCCGCCGCGGCAGATCAGCACCGCGGGGAGTCCGCGCCGGGAACTGGGCACCGAACCGCCGGTGCCAGCGAAGAAGGCCGATAGATCCATCCGCGCAACGGTAGCGGTGGGACGCGTCGAGCGGAAGAATTGAGGGACGCCGAGATCGAGCGGCGGGCGCGCCGATAAGCTCTGGGGAGCAACGGCGCCGGAGGAGATCCAGCGCCGCCTGCGCCCGTAGCTCAGTGGATAGAGCGCTCGCCTCCGGAGCGAGAGGTCGCACGTTCGAATCGTGCCGGGCGCGCTGTGGACTCCCTGCTCAGGGAGTGTTCTGGGTTCGGGGTGCACCTTGGCTGAGACTGCCGGGTCGCCCGTGCGCGTGATCTTGTTCGGCTCACACGCCCGAGGCGACGCACGTCTCGGGAGTGATCTCGACTTCCTGGTGATCGAGCCGGACGTGTCCGACCGGCACGCGGAGATGGTGCGCCTGCGCAGAGCTCTTCATCATCTGCGCCGGCCTGTAGACGTGCTCGTCGTCAGCGAGGCGCAGGTCGAGGAGTGGGGAGAGACGCGCGGAACAGTGCTTCACGAGGCGCTTTCCGAAGGTAGGGTGCTTGTCGAAACGTGACGAACACGACGTCGCCAACGCGCTTCTCGCGAAGGCTATCGGCGACGAGGCCGGACTACGCGCGCTTGCCGATAACTACGACGTGCCCGATCACGTCGCCGGCTTCCTTGCCCAGCAAGCGGTCAAGAAGGCCACTCAAGGCGGTCCTCACAGCACGCGACCTCCCATTCGAGCGCAAGCACGACATCGACTACCTGTGCGGCCTGATTGAGGATGCCGGGTTCGACCCCGCGCCTGACTTGAGCGCAGCGGTGGTGCTGACGCCGTGGGCCGTCGAGTTCCGCTACCCCGATCCCTTCGACGCGCCCCCGTTCGACCGAGCAAAGGCCCTGGAGACGGTCGTCGCCGTTCGGGAGTGGGGGCCAAGGTGCTTGGTACGAAGCAGGCAACCGAAGCCGCTTCAGACCCGGTCTCCGAGGCCTCGACGCCTGACGAATGATCGAAGCAGGTCAAGCGCGCGCTCTCGCTGTGGTGTTGTCAACATAGCCTTTGCCTTCAAGCCTCGCGAGAGTCGCCATCACGTCATTCAGGCTGTACCCGGTTATACGTGCAATATCGACTGGACGATTCTCGTCGGGCTGGTGTATGAGCACCCCAAGGACAAGCCCCTCTTTATTCGTAAGCTTACTTTTGGACCGTTGAGGCCTGTGTCCTCGTCGCATACCGATGTCCCCTCCATTCAAGGAAGCGCCAAAACCTCTCAGCACCCCAACCGTCGGCCAGAGCTCTGAAGTCTTCTAATTTATAGGAACGCGAGCGCGCGCGGTGCTACCTCGTGGCCCCTCATGCAATACGGGTAGCGGCATCCAGTCGAAGCGCAGCAGGAACAAAGCGCGGCAGGGTTTCGTCCACTGGACGAAACCCCCGGCCAAGATCAGCAAAATACGGCTATTCCCACGGCCCTGCGCCGATCGAGAAGACCCCGAACACCGCTCCACGACTGGAGATTCCGCCAATCCGCCCACCCACCTCCGGAGCGAGAGGTCGCACGTTCGAATCGTGCCGGGCGCGCTTTGGAAACGCCCGCTCAGAGGCGGGTTTGGAATCAGAGAGCAGAGGCCGCGCGGGTGGCTGTGGTGGCTGTTGCCGAAATACTTGCCGAAACTACCCTCTGAACCTCTCCGAAACGAGGTTTGCACCGGTGCCGGCAAGATCCGCGGAGCCGCCTGTTGCGTTGTCCTCGGTGCTATGGCGCTCGCGGCGCAGTTTGTTCCGAGCGCCAGTGCCCTACTCTACTCAGTTGGACTGGCCACGCCGGGAGGCTACACCCGCCGTTCCGGGCTCCTTGCCGTGTCCCGTGATATAGAATATAGCCCGCCAGGATGGGAACTCCATCTCGCTCTGACGGGTGGCGAGCCGATCATCAAATCGCATCGAGAGCCCTCGTCAGAGCGCGCGCACGTCAGTGAGATTGTCGATGATCGCGAAATCGCCCGTGTTATGCGTGAGCAGAGGGACGCCGTGCACGTTGGCGGTCGCAACGATAGCGAGGTCAACCGCCCGGCGACGTGGCCTTCCGCCTCGAGCCTTCACAGCGGCGGCCAGACGCCCCCACTCCCGCGCGACCTCAATCGTAACGGGAAGCGGCTGAAACGCAGCCTCGATGGCGCCGAGTCGTTGGGTTCGCAGCGCGCGCTCATCGTCATCGACGGCGACAAGGACACCGAAGTGCAGCTCGGCCACCGAGGCCACGCTGATTGCCGCCTCGACATCTCCCGGTGCTTGCCCACTGATGAGGACCGAGGTGTCCAGCAACGCACGCATGCGCTAGGCGAACGGGTCCTCAAATGACGCCGGGAAGCCGGTGAGGTCCTCGGCGAGCGTTTGCGGTGCGGGCGTCTGCCAGATGGCGCGCAGATCGGTGCCCGTGACCCATTGCCGGCGCTCAGTGGGGCCGAGCTGCGCAACCGGCCGACCGGCGACCGTGATCGTGATCCGCTCGCCGGCCTCGGCACGACGCAGAACCTCCCCGACGTTGTTGCGCAGCTCCTTCTGCGGGATGGTGGCCATGGTCAGATGGTAGCAGAAGTGCTACTCACTTGATGTGTGCTCAGACGGGCGTGGCTGTGGCCTTGGCTTGCTTGGCTGCGTACATGGCGCGGTCGGCCTCGACGAGCACCTGCTCGGCGCTGAGGGTCTGCTGGTCGATCATCGCTACGCCGACGCTGCCGGAGGTATGAATGACGGAATCGCCGACATCGACGCTGCACGCGGCGATCACGCGCGCGAGACCCTCTGCGACGAGGGCCGTGCCGTGCTCGTCAGCGTGCGGCAGCAGCACCGCAAACTCGTCTCCCCCTAGACGGGCCACCAGGTCTGTTTCCCGCAGACGCCGAGTGAGTGCCGTAGCGACGGCCTTGAGCGCATCGTCGCCGACCTTGTGGCCGTGGGAGTCGTTGATCTGCTTGAAGGCATCGAGGTCTACCACCATCACGGCGGCGCACTCGCCATAGCGCCGGGAGCGAGCCACCTGCATCTGGAGGTCGTGCTCGAACAGCCTGCGGTTGCGGAGCCCTGTCAAGGGGTCGTGGTCGGCGAGATGGCGCAGATACTCCTCCAAGAGCTTGCGCTCGGAGATGTCCTGGAGCTGAGCGATGAAGTGCACAGGTGCGGCCTCCACGTCACGCACGAGTGACATCGAAACGATCGCCGACAGGGTCTCGCCCGCGGCGTTGAAGTAGCGCTTCTCCGTCTGAAACGCCGGAATCGCACCGGCCAGCAACTGCGCGTGCTGCGCCGCATCGTTATCCACGTCATCGGGATGCGTGATTTCGGCGAAACGCCTCTCGATCAGCTCCTCGGTGGTGTAACCGGTGATCTCGCACAACGCGCGATTGACGAGCGTCCAGCGACCGTCCAAGTCCATCAACCCCATCCCGATCGGCGCCCGTTCAAAGACCTGCTCGAAGTCATCGTGGGACGATCTTGCGGTCTCATCCGCCGCTCGCCGCGCGGTGATATCTAGAATCACGGCCACACCGCCGGCGACGGGGGAAGGTCGGCCCGTGCGGGCCGCGGCGTCCTCCAGGGGCAGCGGTCCCACATCGACCATCAGGGTCCGGCTGTCATCAGCGATCTCCCTCGAGCGCGTCTCGCCCTCGAGCGCCGAGCGGCACAGCGGCTCGATCAGTTTCCACAAGCCTTCCGGAAAGGCGTCCCCGACGAACGCTCCGGCACGGCAGGCAACCGACTGGCTGCCCGCATCGTGTTCAAACGTCTGGCCGGCGGCCAGGATGAAGCGAAGCTCGCGATCGAAGACGAGCATCCTCGCCCCGGGCAGCTCCTGGAGAGCCGCCATGGCGGCACCCTCGGCACTAACAGCCACTCGATCTGGGTCGGCGCTGGGCTCGATGGACATCGTCCATATATCGGCCGCGGCGAGCGATCACTTGACGAGGATCAGCCATGCGGATAGCTCCTGCAGGGCGTCGGGGATCACGTAGTAGTAGGCCCATAGCCCGGTTCGCTCGGAGTCCACGATCCCGGCATCGCGGAGCTTCTTCAGATGGTGGGAGAGCGTGGACTGCGAGATGTCAAACAGCGGCACGAGCTCACAGACGCAGACCTTCCCGGCGTGCTTGCACAGAACGTCCACGAGCTGCAAGCGGATCGGGTCGCCGAGGGCCTTCGCGATCTTAGCCAGCCGGGCCGCTTCGGTGCGCTCGACATCGGGATAGACGACAGGCTCGCAACAATGCTCGCCGGCAGCGCGCTTCTGCTTGGGGGCAAGCTCCAAATCGACGGGCATCAATCTACTTATATCAATAACACTCACATCCGTCGATGTAATAGGATCCGCGCCATGAACATCGGACAGACCCCCGGCGAGCTGAGCCCATCGGAGGTCGTCGTGTGATGGATCGCCCTGGCCTCACCCGCCGCGCGCTTATGGAGGCGATCGGCACCTTCGCGCTCGTGACCGCCGGATGTGGGGCGATCATCACCAACACCACGCACCCCGGTTCGCTCGGCGGCGTTGGCGTGAGCTTGACCTTTGGCCTGGTAATCATGGTGATGATCTACGCAGGCGGACATCTCTCCGGCGCGCACTACAACCCAAGCGTCACGATCGCGTTCACGCTCGCCCGCCACTTCCCGCTCAGAGACGCCCTTGCCTACATTGCGGCGCAGGTTGCCGGTGCGAGCGCCGCGGCGCTCCTGCTGCTCGCGGCATGGACGAGCAAGCCCGCACACTTGGGCGCCACCCTCCCGAGCGTCAACACCCCGACAGCGCTCATTTACGAGGTTGTGCTGACCGCGTTCCTGATGTTCGTCATAACCGCCGTCGCAACGGACACGCGCGCAGTCGGCGCCGCCGCGGCCATCGCGATCGGCGGAACCGTCGGGCTCGACGCGCTATTCGGCGGCCCGATCACGGGCGCCTCGATGAACCCCGCCCGCTCCTTCGGACCGGCACTCGCCTCCGGCACCTGGCACGACCTATGGATCTACATAGCAGGGCCAGCTATAGGGGCAGCCATCGGCGTGTTCTCCTACGAGCTCGTGCGCGAAAGAGCGCCGCGTCCACCCACGGCCACCAGCACCCCTGAGAAGGCATCCGCCGATGGCGAACGTCCTGTTCGTCTGCCTGCATAACGCCGGGCGCTCGCAGATCAGCCAAGCGCTGTTCGAGCGCGCCGCCGCCGGGCGCCACTCGTCCCTCTCGGCCGGCACGACACCGGCAGAGCGGGTCCACCCGGAGGTGGTCGAGGTGATGCGCGAGATTGGCCTGGACCTAGCCGGCCGCCAACCTCATCTCCTCACGCGCGAGCTTTCAGAGCAAGCGGATATCGTCGTGACGATGGGCTGCGGCGATGAGTGCCCTTACATTCCCGGAAAGCGCTACATCGAGTGGGACCTCCCCGACCCCGAGGACCGTCCACTCCACGAGGTCCGCGCCATCCGCGATGACATCGCCCGCCGCATCGACTCGCTGCTCGCTGACGAGACCCTGAAGTGAGCGGCCCACTAGCCGCCGCGCCGCCGCGAGCTGGTGTGTCGCTGCGCACCATCGCGCGGGATGGGCACTACGAACAAACGCGGGTTTCAGACTAGTGATGCAGCGCGACCGTCGCCGACGTGCCCAGCACCTGACCGCCGGAGGCGAGCGCCTGTACGGCGAGGTAGCGCGGTGCGGTCGAGAGCGCGATCGCCGTCTCGAAGCCGCTGCGCGGCACGGCGGCAACGGAGGGGAGCGCGTGCGGACTCGCGCCCGCCAGCAGGCGCCACCCCGTCACCGCGGTAGCTCCGTTCCAGCTGGCGTAGGCGACGAGACCTCCATGCGAGCCAGCCCGGACCGCAAGGGCCGGCCGTTGCGTGGGTGCGCCCGACCAGGGGAACTTCAGCGCTGTGTAGGACTGGTAGGGCGCCGGGCAGGCGGGCATCGAGCAAAAGCTGGCCGGTGGGGGAGAATTCCGAGAAGAACGGCTCCTGTCCCCAACCGACGAACCAGTTGCCGCCGGCGAGCGGCTGGAAGTCTCCCTGGCTGGCGGCCAGCAGCGGGGTCGAGTGGACGAAGCTGGATACGAGCGTGGCAATCATCGTCTGTGTGTCGAGCGCGAGCACGATCACGCGCGACTGCGAGTGCACTCGCGGCGTGCCGCCGTTGTCGAAGAACGAGATCGTGCCGTCGGGCTCGACTCGCGGCGTCGTGCTGCCAGGCGGGGCTCGCGCCCGGCCCCATCGCGAAGCTCGAATGCTTGCCGCCGAGGCGCCAGGCGATTTGGCCGGTGCGGGCGTCGATGTCGTAGGCGGCCCACGTGTTGCGCGAGTCAGCGAGCAGATCGCCACCTTGTTCGGAAACGGCGTTGATGTGGAAGTAGTCCCACGGAGAGACCGGTGTGCCGCCGTGCCCCACTGGGATGTAAGAGTCGGTGAGGGCCACGTGATCGAGCGCGTGCCACTCTGAGCGTACGAGACCGGTGTGCAGGTCGATCTCCTGGAACAGGGTGTCGGCGACGGCGCCGTCGG
Source organism: uncultured Solirubrobacterales bacterium (assembly GCA_963786535.1). Lineage (GTDB taxonomy): Bacteria > Actinomycetota > Thermoleophilia > Solirubrobacterales > Solirubrobacteraceae > Palsa-744. The sequence continues at coordinate 181,222 of CAWAZI010000001.1, forward strand.
CCGGGCCGCCGTAGGCGCTGAGGTTGCAGCGGATCGCGTCGTAGACGGTGAACAGTGCGGTGCCCTTGGGCGTGATTTCGAACGCGTGCAGGTCGGGCTGGTAGCCGTTGCCGGCGCGTACGATCGCGATGTCGTTGTAGGAGCTGTCAGCGATCACGACCCCGGCGTCGCGCCGGCCGTCGGCGACGAGCGGGTCCTGCCACCACGTGAGGACCGGCCGGCCCTCGTATTCCTGAACCCGCAGGTCCGCCGCGCGGGAACCGGCCGAGACGGGCTTGAACCACACGAGGCCACCGGCGCCGTCAACGATCATCGGCCCGTACTGGCCCGGTCCGGCGTAGGGCGCCAGGAAGATGTCACCTGGGGAGTGCGAGCCTGAGTTGGCGTTGACCGTGACGGTCGGCGGCTGGAGGTCGGGACGCGAGATGAATTGCTGGAGTTCGCCTGGCTTCGCCGGCGGTGGTGGCGGTGGTGGCGTCTCGAGCGAGCGACTCACGGAGTCGACCTCGGCGACAGTGAAGCGCCAGGCGAAGGACGTCGTGGTGACACCCTCGCGCAGAACGGCGTGTACGGTCACGATCTCCCCCTCGGAGAACGGCTTGCCGGGCAGAAAGCTCGCTCCGTCGCCCTGCGAGTAGGCGGCGAGTCGGCCGGCATGGGCGCCGCTGCGCGATCCGACAACGACGACGCCTGAGATGTCGTCCTCGGGTACGCCGAGGAAGCTGATCTGGGTGAGATAGGAGGCGTCCATCGAGTCAGGGGCCGGTGAGACGGTGACGGCGCCGCCGGCGAGCGCCTCGGAGACGTTCAGCGTCCGCGGCACACAACTGGGCGCGATCACCTCCGCGCTCGCGCGTCCCTGCGGGAGCGCCGATCCGAGCAACACCACCACCCCCGCCAGCACGGAACGCGCCGACGGAATGCAAACACGATCACATGACACTCGACTCAAACCGGCGGTGAGCCTAGCCCGAACGCCACGGGCGTGCGCCGGTCGGCGCGCTAACCTGAGGTAATGATCACCCAGGCAGATCGTGCGGCCGAGCGGCGCCGCGTAAAACTGGAGGAGATCCAACGGCAAGTGAAAGACGGCTCGCTGACGATCCGCAAGATGACGGCGGAGGAGCGCAAGCGCTACCCTCCGCAACCCTCGACCGGACGCGGACGCCGCCGCTGAGTCAGGCACAGCTCAAGGCTCGTGAAGCAATGGCGAAACGCGCCCGCTGCGGGTTCCGCCGCGCCGAAAGAGACGACCGGGCCTGTGCGACGGGGGCCACCGGGAGAGCGGCGACCCAGCAGTTACGCCGCGCGCGTGGTTTTCGGCGGGTCCGAGCGGCGGGACATGCGCTTGGAGCTCCACCAGCACCAGCCCCCGACGACCAACACCGGAACGACGTACAACATCGAGATGTACCAGTGCATCAGGCAGGCGAGCGCGGCCATCCCGATGAACGCTACCACGCCCTCACCACGCTTCCTTCGCCGGCGCCTCGGGACCGCCGGCGCCGGTCGCGGCGCCGTGGCCAGCGGCATCTCCTCCTCTGGTGCTGACGCCCGTATCCGCGACCACACGAGCGCGGCGCCGGCGCACGAATAGCACGAACAGCAGGCCAAACAGGGCGATCGCCACGCCGAGCGCGATCACGACCGTCGAGGCGTGCGAGCTCTCGGGCGTCCAGAACAGCTGTCCGTTCACCGCTCCCGCCTGTGCGCCGACGCGGATCGGCACCTGCCAGCCGAAGATCAGCGTCCGCTTGCTCTTGTCCTTGACTTGCGGAGGGGTAAGCGGCGACATCCAGTGGATGCGGTGGTCGTGCCATTCGAACTGCCCGGTGCGGTCGACCACGACCCAGTGCGGGGGGGCGCTCGGATTCGCCGAGGCGGGGACGGTGACGTTGCCGTAGAAGCTCGTGTTCAGGTAGGTCGCGGGCGAGCGCAGGTTCTGCTCGGCCGTTCCGTCTGCCAGCACCCGTGCATAGGGCTCGCCCTGATAGCCGTAGATCGTGACCGTCTTGCCCGTGTGATTGGTCAGCAACAGCCGGTCGGCGAACTCGAGCACTTCCAGGCTGAGCCCGGGCACGCTGGGGGTAACACGCGTGATGTTCGAGCGGTAGTCGTAGTTGCTGCCCTGGTCGTTGATCGGATTCCCGCTCTCGCTCACCGTCGCGGCGCCGGCGGGAGCCGCGCAGCGCGAGCACCGCGGCCCCGAGCAGACGTCGGTATCAGACGAGGCGACATAACATCACGGTAGCCGAGGCCGCACGCTCAGGGCCCTGACAGCCCTCACGTGCCGACAGCGGAAAGCAGCCATAGGCCGAAGCTCGTAAACGCGACCATCACCGCCAGCATCCAGTACTGCGAGCGCACAGCCTCCTCGATGTTGTCGTACATCGCCAGCGCGCGGTCGTGCGCGAGCGCCAGCCCGGCCACGTGACCGGTCAGCAGGGCGGCTACCTGCACGTACCAGATCGCGGCGAACGAGATGACGTTGTAGTCGATCTGGTAGCTGCTGGTCCCGAACAGGTTCGCCCCGTTGCCGAGCGGGTCCGAGGCGAGATAGCCGATCGCCTGTCCCTGCCAGATCAGCAGCGAGAAATAGTGGGCGAGCACGTATGCGAACCCGATCGGCACGAGCGTGTGCGCGAATGCATGCGTCAGCTGATCGGGTGTCGTAGCGGCGCTGACGCTGCGCACCCCGGCGATCCCGAGGCGGTAGACACCCCCTATCAGCGCCACGCAGAGCACCAGCCCGACCGAGTAGGTCAGCTCATACGCTGGTATCTGGTGCAGGCCGAGGTCGGCGAACACGCTTTCGAGGCTCGGCTCGATGTTGCGCCAGACGCCGCCGTTGCTGAACCCGTCGAACGTGGTCGTGCCGATGATCGAGCAGATCAGCGCGACCGTGCCCGGGCCGATCTCCAGATCGGTGATCGCGCTGAGCGGGCGGCGCAGGCAGACGACGCCCTGCTCGTCGCGGCACAGCGCCGAGAGCCGCGAGAGCAGGTTGAAGTAGGCCCCGAACCCGTCGGCCCGTCCTCCCCACTCCTCCACCCCGAACAGCATCATCCCGGCGAGCATGACCAGGAAGTAGGCCAGCGAGAGCGCCGCAAGCGTGGCGGGATGATCGCGATCGGCGGGGACATAGACGAGCTCCAGCCACGCGAACCCGACGATCACAGCCACCGCCGGCCACATCCCCAGCCAGGCGGGATAGCGCAGCCGGGGGGCGTCCGCATCAGACGACGCGGAGGCGCCGGATGAGGGGCGTACGCGTCGCACGAGCGCGGTGAGCACACGCGCGCACGTCCGCCACGGGCTGAACGCGCGGAACACGTCGCCGAACAGCACGCTCGCCACCGGCACGCCGACCCAGAAGATGACGTAGATGAACGTCACCGAGAAGTTCGCCAGAGGCACCTGCGCGCCGGCGAACCCGCTGTATAGGACCAGCGCGAACAGCCCCACGCCGAGCAGGCAGGCCAGCCATTCCAGCGCCGCGGGCAGTCGCACGAGCGCCCGCCGGCGCTGCTGTTGCAGCTGCGGCGTCGTCCACATCGTCGAGAGCGCCACGAACGAGACGACCAGCACGATCGCCGCCGTCCAGCTGAACAGCCACACGGGGATCGGCAGGTTCGCCCGTCCCACGATCCCGTGCGCCTGCGCGCTCGCCGGGATCGCCAGCGCCGCGACGGCCAAGCCGCCGAGCAGGAACGGCAGCTTGCGGCAAAACGCGGGGCTCATGCCCGGCGCAGTCTACGGATCGCTCTCGGCCCAAGCGCAGGGCAGCCGAGCTGAGATCGCGAGCTCGAAGCGTTCGATTCCCGCGCGCGGGCGCACCGCGAACCCTTAATCTCCCTGTCACATGACCGCATCTCCCATCGCCGTCTCGACCGGGATCGAGGCCGCCCTCCAGCTCGGTCCGCTGGCGATCTTCGGGCTGCTCTACGCCCGGCGCGTGCGCACGCTCGCGATCGAGGGTCGCAATCCCGTGCCCGGCTGGCGCCAGGCGTGCTTCTACTCGGGGTTCGTGACGATCGCGGTCGCGCTCACCTCGCTGGGCGGCGCCAGCCAGGAACTGCTGCTCGTGCACATGGTCGAGCATCTGCTGCTCGGCGACATCGCCGCGCTGTTGATCGTGCTCGGGCTGACCGGCCCGTTGATCGCGCCGATCCTGCGCATCCGCTTCTTCGACCGCCTGCGCATCCTCGCGCATCCGCTGATCGCGTTCCCGCTGTGGGCGATCGACCTGTACGTATGGCACCTGCCGGTCTTCTACCAGGCGGCGCTGCGCCATACGGGCGTACACGCGCTGGAGCACGCGATGTTCCTCGGGCTTCGGCATCAACATGTGGATGTGCCTGTTCGGCCCGCTGCCGATGCCGAGCTGGTTCGGCAACTTCGGCAAGCTCCTCTACATCATCGCCGTGCGCCTGACCGGCACGGTCCTCGGCAACATATTCCTGTGGTCGGGCACCGTGTTCTACCCGTTCTACATCCACGGCGACGCCGTCTACCACATCTCCCCGTTGGCCGATCAGAACATCGCCGGGGCGGTGATGATGGTCGAGGAGTCGCTGCTCACGCTCGGCCTGTTCTGCTGGCTGTTCCTGCGCACCGCGCGCGAGGGCGAGGAGCGCCAGGAGCTGCTCGACTTCGCCCATGCCCAGGGCGTCGAGCTGACCGATGCCCGCGCCGCTCGCGCGGTCGCGGCCGGGCGCGGAGCGGAGCTGCGCCGACGCCTGGAGACGCAGCGCCGGCGCTCCGAGCGCTAGCGGCGATATTCTCAGCGCATGTGCGTCGGTTGCGCAATGGCGGCGGCCTCGGCCGCGACCGGCTTTCGGACCTGGCTGCAGACCCATAACTTCGGCTGGCTGACCCCGCGCCGCCTGCGCGCGCTGACGATCGCCGTGATGTCCGGCGCGGCGATCTTCGCGACGATCGGCTTCAGCGGCTCCACGCCCACCGACGCACGCTTCGTCGCACCACACCGGTACCCGCCGCTCCAGACGTCACCGATAGCTGGCTGAGGACGCGCGGTGCTGCAGCCGAGTTCGCGGCTAACAGCCGCCGGCGACCGCGGGCAGGATCGTCAGCTCCGAGCCGTCGGTGACCGGGGTCTGCAGACCGTCCAGGAAGCGGATGTCTTCACCGGCCACATACACGTTGACGAACCGCCGCAGCGAGCCGTCCTCGTCGCTGAGCCGCTCGCGCAGCTCGCCGTGACGCGCATACAGCCCGTCGAGCACGTCCTTGACGGTCTTGCCGTCCACCTCGGCCTCGGCCTCGCCTCCGGCCGCGGAGCGCAGCTGCGTCGGGATCTTCACGATCACCGCCATCAGACCGCGACCGCCTCGGGCACTCCCGCCTCGAACGCCTCGACGGTCGGGGCGATCGTGTGCGTCTCGAAACGTGTCGCGCACGGCGTCGAGCGTCTTCAGGCCCTCGCCGGTGATGACCAGCACGACGCGCTCGTCGGGGTCGATCTCACCGCGCTGCGGCGAGCTTTGCGAGCACCGCGGTCGTTACCCCGCCGGCGGTCTCGGTGAACACGCCCGTCGTCTGCGCGAGCAGGGCGATGCCCTGTCTGATCTCCTCGTCGCTGACGGCGTCCACCGAGCCGCCGCTGCTGCGCGCGAGCTCCAGTGCGTACGGGCCCGTCTGCGGGGTTGCCGATCGCCAGCGACTTGGCGATCGTGTCCGGCTTGACCGGCCTGCACACGTCGTGACCGGCGGCGAACGCGCTGCGCCACGGGCGCGCAGCCCTCGGCCTGGGCGCCGTTCATCCTCGGCAGCTCGCCGTCCAGCAGGCCGACCTCGCGCCACTCGGCAAAGCCGCGACCGATCTTCGTGAACAGCGACCCGGAGGCGACGGGCGCGACGATGCGGTCGGGCAGCTCGAAGCCGAGCTGCTCGGCGATCTCGAACGCGAGCGTCTTGGAGCCCTCGGCGTAGTAGGGGCGCAGGTTGACGTTCACGAACGCCCAATCGCGCTCGGCGCACAGCTCCGTGCAGAGGCGGTTGACGTCGTCGTAGTTGCCTTCCACCGCGACCAGTTTCGTCCCGTATACGCCGGTCGCGAGCACCTTCTGCTCCTCCAGGTCGGCTGGGATGAACACGTAGGACTCGAGTCCCAGCGCCGCCCCATGCGCCGCCACCGAGTTGGCGAGGTTGCCGGTCGAGGCGCACGCGATCGTCTCGAAAGCCGAGCTCGCGGGCGCGGGCCGCGGCCACGGAGACGACGCGATCCTTGAACGAGTGGGTGGGGTTGGCCGCGTCGTTCTTGACCCAGACCTCGCGCAGTCCCAGCCGCTGCCGCCAGCCGGTCGGCGCGGATCAGCGGCGTGCATCCGGCCGGCAGGCCCGAGCGCGCGAGCGCCCGCCGACGGGCCGGGGGAGCCGCCCGGGGCGCCGCGGCCGTAGGACGTGGTCGGCAGGAAGTCGGCGTAGCGCCAGATGTTCTGCGGTCCGGCCTGGATCCGCCGGCGCAGCTCGTCGGTGTCGCCGCCGGCGAGCCGGCTGTGGTCGTAGGCGACCTCCAGCGGCCCGAAGCAGCGCTCGCACACGTACAGCGCCTCCAGCGGATACTCGGACTTGCACTCCTTGCACTGCAGATGTGTCACAGCCATGTTGGGACTCCTTTTGAAGACCTTCGCCAGTACAACGGTGTGGCGAAGAGCAAGAAGCCCGCCACACATCTTCTGGAATTGGCACCTTCCCGTCCTAAGACGGTGGTTGCCGGGGCTTCATCGGGCCAGTCCCTCCACCCCTCTTGATGTGTCCTGCTATGTAGCGGGAAGTCTAGCAAGCGTGCGGACGGATGCAAGGCGACCGGGAACCCGACGCGCAAAGCCCCCGCGAGCACATGTTCGCGAGCGCAAATGCGCGGCCACGGTAACGCCCGCGCCCGCCCGGTGTAGAGGCGTGCGATGAGCATAGTGAGGAGCCCAGCGACACCCCCCAAGCTCGAGCGAGCAGACCCAGCGACGCCCGGCGAGGCGCCCGCCGACTTCGAGCTGGAGATCGCCCGGGATCAAGCGGCGCATGCTGATCATCGTCAACCCGTACGCGACGACTGTCTCCGACCGCCTGCGCCATCTCGTCGTATATGCGCTGCAGGGCCGGTTCGAGGTGGATGCGGTCGACACCGAGGCCCGCGGTCACGCGACCGAGCTGTGCCGCGAGGCCGCGCACGAGGGCTATGACGTGGTCGTGGCGTTCGGCGGCGACGGCACGGTCAACGAGGCCGCCAACGGCCTGCTCGGCTCCCCCACGCCGCTGACCTGCCTGCCGGGCGGCTCGGCGAACGTGTTCGCGCAAGATGCTCGGCATCCCCGGGCGAGCTCGTCGACGCCACCGAGCACCTGCTCGCCCTCGCGGACGACTGGCGGCCCCGGCGGGTGGACCTTGGGCGTCGTCAGCGCCGAGAGCGGCCGAGGGCGCTGAGTCGCCGACCGCCGCTGCTTCACGTTCGCCTCCGGTCTCGGCGTCGACGCGAGCGTGGTCGAGCGGGTCGACGCCAACCCGCGCCTGAAGGCTCGCCTCGGCGCCTACTACTTCACGTGGGTGGCGCTGCGCACGTTCGCGCGTCGCTACCTGGTCAGGCCTCCGCGCATGGAGGTGCTCGCGGACGGCGACGCGCTCGAGGGAGTCACGACGATCGTCCAGAACGGGTCGCCGTTCACCTACTTCCAGAACCGCCCGATCGAGATCGCCGACGGCACGACGCTCGACTCGGGCTCGCTGTGCGGTTGCGTGCTGCACCGCGCCACGCCCCTGTCGATGCCCTCGATCGGCCTGCGCGCGTTCTCACGCGGCGCGCGAGTCACCCGCCACCGCCAGGTCACGGGCCTGTCCGAGCTGACCGAGCTGACGGTGCGCATCCACCGACGAGCGTCCGCTGCCGCTGCAGGTCGACGGCGACTACCTCGGTGAGGTCTCCCAGGCGCGCTACTCGATCATGCCGGGCGCGCTGAACGTCGTCGCCTGAGCCTAGCAAGCGACGCCGTGGCGCCGCCGGGCGTGACGCGGTAGGCGTCGAACACCGACTCGATGTTGCGCAGCCGGGTGACCGCGCCCTTCAGCGTGTGCGTGTCGGCGACCTCGACGACGAAGCGATTCTTGACCATCGGCGGGCTCGACAGGCAGCGCGCCTCGAGGATGTTCGCGCCGGACTCCGAGAACACCCGCGAGAGGTCCTCCAGCAGGCGATGGCGATCCCAGGCGTCGATCTGGATCTCGACGACGAACGCGGTGCTGCGCTCGCCCTCCCAGGAGACGTTCGTGAAGCGCTCGGGGTCGCGGGCGAGGATCACCGCGTTGGGGCAGTCTTCGCGATGGATCGTGATCCCCCGCCCAAGCGAGATGTAGCCGACGATCTCATCGCCGGGCACCGGGCGGCAGCACTTCGCCAGGCGCAGCATCACGTCCTCGACGCCCTCCACATTGATCCCGTACTGCCCCGAGGACTTGGTTGGGCGCCGGCGCGGGCGCCCGACGCGCAAGCAGCTCGGCGCCGGTGTCCTCGCCGTCGGCGGCCTCGCCCTGCTTCAGGCGCTGCATCACCTTGTTGACGACCACCTTCGGCGAGACCTTGGCGGCGCCCAGTGCGATGTAGAAGTCGTCGGCCTTGCGATAGCCGACCTCGCGGATCACGTCCGCCAGCAGCGCCGAGCCGGTGATCTTCTGCGCGGGCAGCCCCTGCTTGCGCAGGTGCTCCTGCAGCAGGTCGCGGCCGGTGTGCTCGGTGTCCTGGCGGGACTCGGCCTTGAACCATGCCTTGATCTTGTTGCGCGCGCGGGTCGTCTTGACCATCGCCAGCCAGTCGCGCGAGGGTCCGCGCTCGCGCTTGGCCGTGAGGATTTCCACGATGTCCCCGGAGCGCAGCTCGCAGTGCAGCGGCACGATCTTGCCGTTCACGCGCGCCCCCACGCAGCGGTGGCCGATCTCGGTGTGCACCTCATAGGCGAAGTCCAGCGGCGTCGCGCCGGCGGCCAGCGACTTGACTTCGCCCTTGGGCGTGAACACGTAGACCTCGTCCTCGAACAGGTCGGTGCGCAGCGTGTCCATGAACTCCTGCGGGTCCGAGAGCTCTTTCTGCCAGTCGAGCATCGAGCGCAGCCACTGCAGCTTGGCGTCCTCGGGCGAGCCCGCGCGAGCGTCGCGCCCGGCGCGCTCGGAACCGGGCAGGTGCTTATACATCCAATGGGCCGCGACCCCGAACTCCGCCATCTCGTGCATCTCGCGCGTGCGGATCTGGATCTCCAGCGGCCTGCCCTCCGGCCCGATCACGGTCGTGTGCAACGACTGGTACATGTTGAACTTGGGCATCGCGATGAAGTCCTTGAAGCGCCCCGGCAGCGGCTTCCACAGCGAGTGGATCGCGCCGACCGTGCCGTAGCAGTCCTTGACCGAGTCGACGATCACGCGCATCGCGGTGAGGTCGTAGATCTCGTTGAACTCGCGTCCCTTCTTGGTCATCTTCGAGTAGATCGAGTAGAAGTGCTTGGCGCGGCCGGCGATCTGCGCCTCGATGCCCAGCTCGGTGAGCTCGCTTGCGAGGTACTCGCCGGCTTCGCCGACATAGCGCTCGCGCTCGTCGCGCTGCTGGGCGACCAGACCCTTGATCTCCTGGTACTTGCGCGGGTGCAGCGTCGCGAACGCGAGATCCTCGAGCTCCCACTTGATCGCGTGGATGCCCAGACGATGCGCGAGCGGCGCGTAGATCTCCAGCGTCTCGCGCGCCTTCTCCATCTGCTTCTGCTTGGGCATCGCGTCGATCGTGCGCATGTTGTGCAGCCGGTCGGCGAGCTTGATCAGGATGACCCGCACGTCGGTGGCCATCGCCACCATCATCTTGCGGTAGTTCTCGGCCTGCGCCTCGTCGCGCGACTGGAACGTGATGCCCGTCAGCTTCGTCACGCCGTCGACGATCGCCGCGATCTCCTCGCCGAAGCGCTCGCCCACCTCCTCGATCGAGGCAGAGGTATCCTCGACGGTGTCGTGCAGCAGCGCCGCACACAGCGTCTCGGTGTCCAGCCGCATGCCCGCGCAGATGCGCGCCACGCCGACCGGGTGCACGATGAAGTCCTCGCCTGACTTGCGCCGCTGCGCGGCATGGTGCTCGCACGCGAACACGAACGCGTCCTGCACGCGCGCACGGTCGATGTCCACGGCCGAGTCGGTCGCGTGCTCGGAGACGATCGCGAACAGATCCCCCAGCAGCCGGCGCTCCAGCTCGTTGAGATCCAGGCGCTGTAGGACCGTCTCGACCTTGGGCTCCTTGACCTGTACGGCCGTCGTGGTGTGCGGATCTTCAGGCAGCGCCATAGTCACAGGTTAGGGGACTGCCCTCTCGGATTGAAGGCGTTACATCACGCGAACAGCACGAGCTCCTCCTGTTGCTCCGGCGCCTGCGCCGGCGGCGTCCTGCGCGGCGTGGCGCGACGGAGCACCAACCGCGGCTCGCTCACGCCATTCCACTCGTTGACCTCCAGCGTGAAGGTTGCCTGCGCCGGCTCGCCTTCGGCGACTCCCAGCTGTCCGCCGGTGTTGAAAGCGACGGCTCGTGCGCGCCCAGCATGGGACCGCACGGTGAAGCGCGCGTGCTTGCCTTCGCCCATCAGCCGCACGTCGGCGAACGTCGCCTCGGCGATCATCAGCGACACCGAGGGATTGGCCTGGCCGAACGGCGCCAGCCCGCCGAGCTCCTCGGCCAGCGCCATCCCCAGGTCAGAGCCATCCACGACCGCGTCCACGCGCTCTACCGGAGCCATGTCCTCCCTCCTCAGCACCGAGGTGGCATAGGCGTCCAGCGCGTCGGCGAACCCCGCAACGCACTCACGCTCGATCTCCAGGCCGGCCGCGGCGCGATGTCCGCCATAGCGACTCAGATGCTCCGAACACGCCGTCAGCCCGGCCAAGAGGTCGAACGCCTCGCAGCCGCCGCGCCCCGAGCCGCGGCCGCGGTCCCCGTCCAGCGCGATCAGCACGACCGGGCGGTGATGGGTCTCGGCCAGGCGCGAAGCGACGATGCCGATCACGCCCACGTGCCAGCCCTCGCCCGCGAGCACGAGCGCGCGACGCTCGCCGAGATCTCCGAGCCCCGCGATCTGCGCTTCGGCCTCGAAGCGGATCGTTCGCTCGGCGACACGACGCTCATGGTTGATCCGGTCGAGCTCCTGCGCGATCTGCGTAGCGCGTACGGCGTCCTCGCTAAGAATCAGCTCAAGGCCCGCGTCCGCCCGGTACAGCCGGCCGGCCGCATTCAGGCGCGGAGCCAATCCGAACGCGACCGAGCGCTCGTTCACCCTCGCGGGATCCACGCGCGCGACCGCCATCAGCGCGCGCAGCCCCGGCTTGACCGTGCCGGCAAGCGCGCGCAGCCCGCTGCGTACCAGCGTGCGGTTCTCGCCGAGCAGAGGCACCACGTCCGCGATCGTCGCGAGCGCCACCAGATCGAGGTCCTCCACCGGGGCGCGTCCCTCCAGGCCATGGACGAGCTTATAGACGACCGCCGTGGCACAGAGCCCCTGAAACGGATATCCGCACACCGCCGGATGCACGATCGGCGCGTCCGGCAACACGCCATCCGCGCGCACGCTGTGGTGGTCGCTGACGACGACGTCCATCCCCAGCCCCCTCGCGGCCGCGACCTCCTCGACGGCGGTGATCGCGCAGTCGGCGGTCACAAGCAGCCTCGTCCCTCGCGCCGCCAGCCGCCTGACCGTGTCCATGCTCAACCCATACCCATCGCTCGCGCGATCGGGCAGGTACCAGTCAACGTCCGCGCCCAGCCGCCGCAGGGCACGGACGAGCACCGCCGTCGAGCACACCCCGTCCACGTCGTAGTCTCCGTGGACCGTGATCCTCGTCCCGGCCCCGACGTGCTTGCCGAGCATCGCGATCGCCACCTCGATGCCGGCGAAGGCCGTATACGGGTGCTCCTCGTCGGCCGCGATGAACGCCTGGGCCTGCGCGGGCTCGGCCATGCCACGGCGCACCAGCACCTGCGCGACCGCGCCGCTCACGCCCAGCTCGCGCCGCAGCCGCTGCACCGCGCTCGGCTCACACTCCGGGATCTCGAAACGGGGCTCCCCCACCCCTGCAACCTACGGGCGGGACTAGACGGAACCGGCTAGGCGACCGTGGACGCTTCGCGGATGCTGTGTCCTTACCGATCGTCGATCGACGGGATCGCCGATCGGCCAGCACGATCCACGACCGCCTAGCGAGCGTGACTCTCGCGACGAATGCCCTCGAAATACACCGCGGCGATACCCAACAGCGCGCCGGGAACCGCGTACAGCACCACCGCGATGTCCGTCGCTCTCTGGCCGGGCACCTTCAGCGCGCCGACTTTCGCGCCGTAGATGATCAGCCCCACGACGATCGCGCCGAACAGCGAGCCGACGAACGCGCCGACGATGCCGCCCCAGAAGCGATCCGGCAGGAAGATCGTGAAGTGCCAGATCGCCAGACCCATCATCACCCAGCCGAGCATGCCCATCAGCGCGACCTCCCGTGCCGTTTGTTGCGCGGACGCCGGCGCTTTTCGCGCGGCTTGGGCTGTTCCTTGAGCACCAGGTCCTCGGGGGTGAGGTCGGCCGCCGGGTCGCGTTCGGGCGAACGCTTGGCCGCCGTCGCGCCGTCGCTATCGCCGTTGGGCGCCCCCGCCGCATCGGTGGGCTGCGCGACCCCCGCGCGGGCGCGCTTGCCGGGCTGCGTCCCCGCGACATCCAGATCCTGGACCAGTTCACGGAACTCGTCGCGGGAGATCTGCTCGCCCGGCTCCTCGGTGATCAGGCCGCCGCGGCGCGAGCGCCTGCGCTTCTTGCGTTCGGGCTCCACGTCCACCGGCGCGCCCCCGACCGCCGTCGCGTACGCCGGCACCGCGCCCAGTTCGCGCACGATCCGCGTCCTACGCTGGCGGTAGGCGCCCTCGCGCTCCTTCCAGTGCGTCAGCACCGGCGAGGCGATGAATATGGAGGAGTATGCGCCCGAGGCGATCCCGACCATCAGCGCGAACGCGAAGTCCTTCAGCGTGCTCCCGCCGAACAGCAGCAGCGCCAGCACTGGCAGCAGCGTGCAGAAGCTGGTCGCCAACGACCTCGTCAGCACCTCCGACATCGAGCGGTTGACGATCTGCGAGAACGCCGCTCGCGGCATGCGTGGCACATTCTCGCGCACGCGATCGAACACGATGATCGTGTCGTACAGCGAATACCCGAGGATCGTCAGCAGCGCCGCGACCGTCGCCGAGGTCACTTCCCGCCCGGTGAGGGCGTAGATCCCCGAGGTGATCAGCAGGTCGTGCATCAACGCGATCAGCACCGGCACGGCGTACTTCCACTCGAACCGCAGCGCGATGTACGCGGAGATCACCAGCAGCGAGGCGATGATCGCGATCACCGCGCTGTTGGCGATCGTCTGCCCGAACGTGGGGCCGATCGAGGTACTGGAGAAGTCCTTTGTCCCCGGCGAGCTCGGCCCTGAGCCAAACTTGGTGTCGAGCGCGCTCTTGACTTCGTGGACCGCCGTCGGCTTCAGTTTCTCGGTTGAGATCTGATAGCCGCTGCCGCCGATGCCCTTGCTCGAGTACTTCTGCACCTGCGCGTTGGGATAGCCCTCGGCGCTCATCACGGCGCTTACTTCGGCTGGGCTGGCGGCCTTCACGAACGCCGTCTGGATGCGCGTGCCGGACTTGAAGTCGATGCCGAAGTTCAGGCCCTTGCCGCCGATCGCCAGCGCGCCGATCAGCAGGATCGTGCCCGACAGCGAGAAGAACCACTTCGAGGCGCCCATGAAGTCGAACGTCCACGCCCGCTTGGGCTTGCCGGCCCCGAGCGCCCAGGAGTGGCTCATCAGCCTCGTGCGTCCCATCGTGCCGAGCGCCGCGCGCGTCGCGAGCACCGCGGTGAACAGAGTCAGCATCGTGCCGATCCCCAGCATGAACGCGAATCCCTTGACTTCCGCCGTGGCCAGCGCGAACAGGATGAACGCGGTCATGAACGTCACCACGTTCGCGTCGACGATCGCCGCGAACCCGCGCGTATACCCGGTGGCGATTCCGGACACGATCGAGCGCCCGCCGCGGATCTCCTCCTTGACGCGCTCGAAGATGACGATGTTCGCGTCCGCGGCGATGCCGATCGTGAGGATCAGACCGGCGATTCCCGGGAGCGTGAGCGTTATGGGGATCAGCTTGATCAGTGCGAAGAAGTACGCCCCGTAGATGATCAGCCCGCCGACGGCGATCATGCCCAGCACGCGGTAGAACAGCAGCAGGAACATGCACACCACGGCGAAGCCGATGAGGCCGGCGACCAGGCCCTGGTGCAGCGCCGTTTTGCCGAGCGTCGCGGACACCTGCGAGTTGGAGATCAGTTCGAGGCGGATCGGCAACGCGCCCGACTGCAGCTCATCCGCGAGGGCCTGCGCGGAGGTGATCGTGAACCCGCCCGAGATCTGCGAGCCGGTGGTCGTGTCGATCCCTTCCGGGTACTGGGTGTAGTCGATCGACGGCGCGGTGATCAGCTGGCCGTCCAGCGCGACCGCGAAGTGCTGCTGCGCGGCTTCCTTGCTGACGCCCGGCAGCTGGGCTTCCTGGCCGCGGTGGGCGATTTCCTTGGTAACGCGCTGGAAGACTTCCTTGCCGTGCGAGGTGAATCCGAAGTTGACGTTCGGCGCCCCGCTGCCCCCGCCGCCTTCATCGAATCCCTGCTGCGGGTTGGTGATGTCAGAGCCTTCCAGCACCGGGTCGTCGTTGACCACATAGAAGCTGTTGGGGCTCTGCTGTGTGACCTTGCCGGTTTTCGGCGATTCCACCGGGCGGGCCTGCAGCAGAATCGTGCCCGGATTCACGCGCACGGCCTTGGGCTTTGACCCGAGCGGCGGTTTGTAGCCGTCGGCGTACAGGTTCTGTTCAGTTTCCTGCGGCACGCAGATCGACTTGCCGCCGGCACAGAGCAGCTTTTCGTGGGCGGTGTCGATCAGATACCAGCTGCCGTAGATGCACCCGTTCACCTGCTTGGGCGTGCAGCCCGGCTCCAGCGTGGTGTCGGTCTTGCGCAGGATCGCGGGCCGCTTGGCCGCGCGCAGCACCGCCTGGTACTCGGGCAGGCCGGATGTGTTGACGCCCGCGGCCGCGCCACCCGTGGCGGTCGGTTCGCTCGCGCCGGCCGGCTTGCCGGTGGGGCCGATCACGTTCGGCTCCCAGTCGTAGAAGTACAGCTGCGCGGTCTTGCCAACCTCGGCTTCGGCGCGCTGCGCGTTGCTCACGTCGGGCAGATCCACGTCGATTTCCTGGGCGCCGCTGCGCTGGATTTCGGGCTGCGCGACGCCCAACTGATCGACGCGTTTGCGCATGATGTCGATCGAGCGTTCGAGCGATTCCGGGTCCACCTTCGACTGCGCCGTCGGCTTGGCCTGATAGACCAGCTGCACGCCGCCCTTCAGAGTCCAGCCCGAGCTTGGTCGGCTTCAGCGCGATCACCGCGATCGAGGCCGCGAACAGCCCCGCGACCAGCAGCAGGATGAAGATGTTGCGCCGGCGGTCGTTCATGGCTGGCGGCGATGAGTCATCCGACGGGTCATGGGGGGGTGCGTGGGCCTGAGCATCGTTCGAAAGAGATTACTTCTCCGGGGTGAGCACGAGCAACAGCCCGCCGTCGTCGTCATACGCCGGGAACATGTCGGCCTTCGCGCTCGCCGCCACGTCGCGTTCGCCGCTGACAAGCACGGCCTTGTCCAGGGCGCGCACGCCCCACTCCAGCACGGTCGCGACCGGGTCGTCGCCGTTTGCGAAGCTCAGGCCCAGCACCTGCTCGACACGCTGACCGATCACCTCCTCCTCCTCCAGGCCCGTGAACGCGAACGAGTTCTTGCCGCAGCCGATGATCCGACCCTCGGCATCGCACACGAAGAAGGCGGCGTCCGGCGCCGGATAGTAGTCGTCGAGCAGCTCGAACAGGAACGCGAACCCGCACTTCGCGCAGCCCTTCGGCTGGCGCGTGAAGCCGATGTTGCGGTCCAGCTCGCTGGTGCGGTGCCCGCAGTTGGGGCAGATGAATGGGTGGGCCATAAGCACAGACTAGGGGAGCGGCCGGGTCGAGGTCCCCGCACGTCCCGGGCGCGCTCCGGAGCTCGTGCACGCGCCGGATCGGAGCGCGCGAGCCCGTGCGCTGGGCATGCGGCGACACGCGTAGGAGGCGACGGCGGGACTCAGAACAGCGCCGGCCCGGACGGCGCGGGCGCGGGCAGACCAAGGTGGACGAAGGCCGTCGGCGTGGCCGCGCGCCCACGCGGCGTGCGCTTGATCAGGCCCTGCATCAACAGATATGGCTCGTAGACGTCCTCGATCGTGTCCTGCTCCTCGCCCACCGCCACCGCCAGCGTCGACAGCCCGACCGGTCCGCCGTCGAACTTCACGCAGATCGCCCGCAGTATCTCTCGGTCGAGCCGGTCGAGCCCCAGCTCGTCGACCTCCAGCATCTCCAGCGCCGCGTGTGCCGCCGTGGCGGTGACCACACCCGCCATGCGCACCTCGGCGTAGTCGCGAACGCGCTTGAGCAGCCTGTTGGCTATGCGCGGCGTCCCTCGGCTGCGGGCGGCGATCGCGAGCGCGCCGTCCTCCTCGAGGTCGATCGCGAGGATCCCGGCCGAGCGTCTGACGATCGCCGCGAGCTCGTCCGTCGCGTACGGTTCCAGCCGCGCCTGGATTCCGAAGCGATCGCGCAGCGGAGTCGTCAACAGACCGGTGCGCGTCGTCGCTCCGACGAGCGTGAACGGGGGCAGCTCCAGCGTCACCACGCGAGCGCCCGCGCCCTGCCCGACGGTGATCGGCAACCGGTGATCCTCCATCGCCGGATAGAACGTCTCCTCCAGTGTCCGCGGCAGCCGGTGGATCTCGTCGACGAAGAACACGCTGCGCGGCTCCAGGGCGCTCAGAAACGCCGCAATGTCTCCCTTGCGCTCCAGCGCCGGCCCCGCGGTCTGCACGAACGGCGCATCCAGCTCGGCCGCGACGATCTGCGCGAGCGAGGTCTTCCCCAGCCCCGGCGGGCCGGCCAGCAGCACGTGGTCGAGCGCGTCGCCCCGTGCGGCGGCCGCCTCGATCGCGACCGCGAGCTGCTCGCGCAGCGTCTCCTGGCCGATGAACTCGTCAAGCCGACGCGGCCGCAGCGAGCGGTCGAGCTCGTCCTCGGGCACGAGGTAGGGCGTCTGAATGCGATCGGCAGAATCAGACATCAAAGCCCTCGCAATCTGCCTGTTGAGGGTGCGGAGGGTCGAGCTGGGCAAGGACGCAGGGAACGTGGCGTACTACGTACGCGAGTGACCGAGGACGCAGATCCAGCGAAGGCCATCCGTGCCCTCATCCCGCTCGCGCGACACGAAGGGCATGCGCGATCAGCTCCTCGGCGCTCATGTCGCCCTCGGCGTCGCGCAGCAGCTCCTCGACCTCACCCGGCCCGTACCCGAGCTCCAACAGCCCGTCGCGCGCCAGACCACGCGGTCCGTCCCCGCGCCGGGCAGTGATGAGCTGCCCGTCGCTCGCGGCCGTGTGCACACCGACGACGCGCTCGCGAAGCTCCACGATGATCCGCTCCGCGGTGCGCTTGCCGATCCCGGGGACGGCCTGGAATCGCGCGGCGTCGCCGGCGGCGATCGCGCCGATCAGCTCGCGCGAGGGTCCGCCGGAAAGGACGGCCAGGGCGACCTTCGGGCCGACTGCCTGCACGGACAGCAGCATCAGGAACAGCTCCCGCTCGGACTCGGAGTGAAACCCGTACAGCGTCAGCGCGTCGTCGCGCACGATCAGATGGGTGTGGAGCATCGCCTCCTCGCCCGCGGCCGGTACGTGGGTGAGCGTCTGCGCGGACACCGCCGCGCGGTAGCCGACGCCGCCGCACAGCAGCACGACGTGATCGGGCCGGCGCACGACGACCTCGCCCCGGAGCACGCCGATCATGCGGTGGCTCCCGCGAGCGCCTGCGACAGCGGCGCGCGGTTGACGTGGCAGATCGCGACCGCCAGCGCGTCGGCGGCGTGGTCGGGCGTGGGCGGGGCGGGCAGCCCGAGCAGCGCCTGGACCATGCGCGCGACCTGCTCCTTGGCGGCGCGCCCGTTGCCGCACACGGCGCCCTTGACGGCCTGCGGCGTGTAGCTCTCACATGGAACGCCGTGCTGTCCGGCGGCGAGCATCACGACGCCCCGTGCCTGCCCGACGGCGAACGCGGTGCGCACGTTTTGGCCGAAGTAGAGCTCCTCCAACGCCACCCCGTCGGGCTCGTGCTCAGCCAGCAGCGCGTCAACCGCCGCGTGGATGTCGGTCAGCCGGCGCTCGACCGGCAGCCCGGAGCGGGTCTGGATCGTGCCGCCGTCGAGCGCCACCAGCCGGCCCTGGCGCTGGGCGACCACGCCATAGCCGGTGTTGGCCAGGCCCGGGTCGATGCCGAGAACGATCACACTCAGTGATTCTGCGCACCGGCTCGGACGCCTGCCCAGGGCGCCCGCCCGGACGCCCACAGGTCGTTCAGCGCGACGGCGTCCTTGTAGGTGTCCATGCACTCCCAGAACCGTTCGTGGCGGTATGCCCGCAACTCGCCCGCGGCGGCCATGCGCTCCAACGGCTCGCGCTCCAGGACGGTGTCGCGCCGCAGGTAGTCAAGCACGCCATGGCGCAGGCAGAAGAAGCCGCCGTTGATCCAGTGCTCGGAGCGGGGCTTCTCGGTGAAGCTGAGCACCCGGTCGTGGCCGTCGAGCTCTGCGACGCCGAACTGCAGCGCGGGCCGGACGACCGTCATGCTCGCCAGGGCGCCGTGCGCGGAATGAAAGGCCAGCAGCTCACCGAGGTCGATGTCCGCAAGCCCGTCGGCGTAGGTGGCGCAGAACGTTCCCTGGCCCGCCAGCCGGTCCTCCAGCAGCTTCAGCCTCCCACCTGTCGGGGTGTCGAGGCCCGTGTCGACACACTCGACGCTCACCCCGGCCGGCCATCCGCGGGCAGCGGTGTAGCGCTCGATCAGCTCCCCCTTGTAGCCAGTCGCCAGCAGGAATCGCCGAAAGCCCTGCGCGGCGTAGAGCCCGACCACGTGCCCGACGATCGGCTCGCCGCCGATCTCCACCAGCGGCTTGGGGATCTCCCGCGTGCGCTCCCGCAGTCGCGTGCCACGACCGCCGCAGAGGATGACGACGGGAGGTCGGTCTCGTCGAGTGATAACGCCCACGTCGGTCCATTATGCCGTTCACCATGCCCGGCGACTGGAGCAGGACAGAGCATGTGACGCGGAGCGAGGACTTGGAGCACGTTCGCCATGCTCAGCTCACCGTCATGCCCAGCTCATCGGTCGAGTCCGCCTATGACCGGTCCGGGGGAGCGATTCGACCCGCGCTCGCGCGCCGCGTCGTCCCTCTGCACCGCCTCCGCCTGGCTGGTCCAGAAATCCTCCAGGCGCCGCCTGGCCCAGTAGGACGGGATTCGGCGCGCGACCCAGGGCGGCGGTCTGCGGCGCACCGCCAATCCTGCCTGCTCTCGACAGAAGCTCTCAGAAAACCGGGCGCGCGTCGAGAGAACAGCCGAATCGGGGTCCAGGGGGCCGAAGTTCACACATAGACCGTGCCGGCACGAGCAGCCGTTTTTCTCGATGTTTTTCCTGTCAGAGCTGTTGCGGATACAGACCGGGAGCCCCGAGTCGACAGCGACGCGATCGGCCTTTCGCTCGTCGATCGCCCGCAGCCGATAGATCATGTTGCTGAGCAGGATGGCGTCCGCCGCGAGCTGGGCGATCTCCGTCCTGTCCTGCTCGACCCAGCGTACGACCTCTCGCTCGTCGGTCCACATGTAACTGTTCTGCACATGGCTGCCGTTGGACGACGCGCGTGACTGACGCAGGCCCCGTCGAGCGAGCTCGATGCCGCGCCTGACGAGCAGATGCGGCTCGCGCTGCTTCAGCCGCTCGAGCTGATCGTCGCACTGGTCGGCCTGCTCAGGATGCTGCCACGCATGCGCGAACATGGCCTGGACCAGAGCCAGTCTCGCGTGCCAGAACCGCAGCCCGCCGTCGCGTCCGTCCAGGAGCTCTCGAGCGGTCCGCATGTTCTGGTCGCCGGCCCTGTCGTTGATGATCGCGAACTTCAATCCCCGCGCCAGCGCCATCTCGCCGCGCAGCGGGGACATCCCTCGGTCGAGGCACAGTCCAATCACGCGGTCGAGCTGCGCCTCGGCGTCCTCGCCCGACGCGCGAAGCGCGGGCAGAATCCACGCCAGCGACGCGATCTCCGCGCCCACGACGTGAGCCGGCGCCGACAGTTCCGCGGGCGTCGATCCAGTCTTGGCGCGCCAGAGCGTGTCGCCGATCACCTGCTGCAGCGTTTTCTCCGGTCCGTCGCCCGCCAGCGCCAGCGCCTTGGCGGCCGGCCATTCCACGCCCGTCCTGGGATTTGTGGCCAGTCGCCAGAGCAGGGGATGAGCCGTCCTGTTCGGCCATTCCGCCAGCGCGCGAACCAGTCCGATCAGCTCCGGCGCGAAATCTGGGCTGTCGCGGCCGGTGGTCGCGGTTTCCAGAGCGTTGATGCAACGGTGGACCGCGCCGGCCACCCGCGCGCTGTCAGCCCGCGCGCTGCGACCGGGAAATCGAGAGGCGCTCGCGATCCGAACCAGGCCGGCGACAACCGCCGGCCTCGTCCACCTCCTCCGCTCGAGCTCCGCGAAAAACCGCTCGAAGAGCGCGCGCCGCTGCTCACCTTCGTGCTGCAGGTGCCAGAAGCACAATGCGTTCAGCGTATGCCGGTCACGACGCCTCTGGACATGGCCGCTGTCGGCGATCCGGCCGACGGCCTCCAGCAGTGAGTCCAGATCGTCGGTGGTCGAGGCCAGCAGGTACGAGCCGAGATCGTCGTGTGCGACCCCGACGTGCTCGGCGCCCTGCGACAGGAGTTCGAGGTCGACAGCGTCGTCCAGCGCCGTCGGGGTACGCGGTTGGACCTGCGCGAGCGCAACCGTGAAGTCGGTGGGGTCGAAGGAGATCTCGCGAGCGACGGCTTCGGCGGCCTCGACAGCGGCAAGGCCCCGGTTGCAAACCTCCTCGGGGTCCTGCTCGGAGTCCATCCCCGTACTGGTGATCCGACCGTCTCTGATCGCCTCGAGATACGCCTGGAGTATTGCGCAGCGCCAGCCGTCGCGATGTTCGGGGATCTCAGCTGGGACCAGCAGACCGGCCCGCTGGAGCCTGACCAGGAGCTCGAGAAAATATGGGGATATCAGGGTGCCGTCCACGGAATCGGGCAGACGGACCAGGGCCTCAAAGGCTGCTGTCGGACTCACATCTTTGAGCTCGGCCTCGATGTACCGCTTTGCTTCATCCCTGTTGAACAGGTCGAGGTCCTCTCGCAGGGGCCTGATGTCTCCCACGGGAAGACCTCCGGTCGTGGCCAGCACAACGCCGATGTGCCGACTGCGCAGATCTTCGAGCTTGTCCTGAAAGTGACGGCCCGCGTCGTGAGAGAGCGTCCGGACGAACTCGTCGTCGAGGCCGTCGATGAGGATCACCACGTCGCGGGTCGATCTGGCGCGATGCCAGATCTCATCCACCTCCTGCTGCGAGTTCAGGCGCAGATCGATCTGCTCACAGAACTTCTCCCTCGCGTCGCTCTCGAACACCAGGGAGCCGTCGGGCCTGGCCCGAATCGGTATCGGCAGCAGTCCGCGAGTGGCGAGGTCCCGGACGAGCCCGACGATGAACCCGGTCCGCCCGGTGCCGGGCCGCCCCCGGACGACTGCGACCGCGGGCTGGGGGCCGCGCTCGAACCATTCGGCAATGCGTTCGGAGGTAGTTTTCCGAGTGGTCGGCGCCTTGCGCTGCGACCAGTCGACCAGGCGCCAGGGCTGCCTGCGTGCGAGATCGCGATAGCTGCCGAGTGCCATCTGCCGCTTGCGCCCCAGCACCCAGTAGAACGCGAACGCGGCCACCAGCGCGGCGACGAGCAGGTGCTCGATCAGGCTTACGCCCACCTCGTGGCTCTTGTAGAAACCATCCAACCAATCCCGCGCCGGCGGGACCAAGAGATCGAGGAACACCGCGATCGTAATCGGGACGGCGAAAGCGATGAGAATGGAGATCGGGAGATAACGGTAGATGCGCCGCTGCAGCCAGCGGGCTCCGCGCCGAGGACGCTCGCTCGACCGCATCGCTGGGAGCGGCAGAGATTCACCACTGAATTCATCCAGCCTCATCGCACGAGCCACCGTGACCCCCACCCGCCGCGGATGCGGGGCACACCACAGCCTTCCCCCCTCCTCGTCCAGTGTTCAGGCCAGCACATCTCGTCGGTATGCTGGAACCTATCACCAACGGCCGGTCCGCGTCGGACGGCCGCACGGTGAAGCGGGGGAATCCCGCCGCTCCCGCTCTACCCTGCGACGCGCTCCAGGACCTCGGCGGGGGCGTCGAAGTTGGCGTGGACCTCGCCGACGTCGTCGGACTCTTCGAGGGCCTCGATCAGGCGCATCAGCTTGCCGGCCTGAGCCTCGTCGATCGGGACGAGCGTGGAGGGGCGGTATTCCAGCTCGGCGCGCTGGATCTCGACGCCGGCCCCTTCAAGCGCCGCGCGAACCCGCGCGAGGTCGGCGACGGCGGTGATCACCTCGAAGGCGTCGTCCTCGGCGGAGATGTCCTGCGCGCCGGCCTCCACGGCGACCATCAGGTCGTCTTCGGAGTGGACCCGCGCGTCGACGGCGATCGTGCCGTGCTTCTCAAACAGGTAGGCGACCGAGCCGGGCTCCCCAAGCGAGCCACCGTGCTTGGAGAAGGCGTGGCGGACGTCGGCGCCGGTGCGGTTGCGGTTGTCGGTGACGGCCTCCACCAGCAGGGCGACGCCGCCGGGGCCGTAGCCCTCGTACAGCACGGTCTCCAGGGCCGACGCCTCACCCTCACCGCCGCCCGTGCCCTTGACAATCGCGCGTTCGATGTTGTCCTTGGGCATCGACGCGAGTTTGGCCTTGCGGATCGCGTTCTCCAGGGTCGCGTTGCCCTCCGGATCTCCGCCCCCGTCGCGCGCAGCGACCGTGATCGCCCGCGCGAGCTTGGTGAACTGCTGACCGCGGCGCGAGTCGACGATCGCCTTCTTGTGCTTGATGGAGGCCCACTTGGAGTGTCCTGACATTGCCTGGAGTCTAGGATGCGAGGCCGCATGGCGTCCCTCGACCCCGGCATATTCAAGGCTTACGACATCCGCGGCCTGTACGGCGAGCAGCTCGACGGCGACACGGCCGAGTCGATCGGGCGCGCGTTCGCGCACGTGCTGTCCGGGCTTGTAGACAAGCCGGTGTCCGAACTGCGGGTGGGTCTCGGGCGCGACATGCGGTTGACCGCGCCCGAGCTGGCGGCGCGCTATCGCATCGGCCTGCTGGAGGAGGGCGCGGACGTGATCGACGCGGGCCAGGTGGGCACCGAGATGCTGTATTACCTGGTCGGCTCGCGCGAGCTGGACGGGGGACTGATGTGCACCGCCTCGCACAATCCCGCCGCCTACACGGGCGCCAAGCTCGTGCGCGACGGCGCGATCGCGCTGTCCGGGGACGCCGGCATCGGAGACATCCGTATGGCGATCGAGTCCGGCCTGGGCATCGCTCCGGGCGGCGGCGTGGCCGAGGACGTCGACGTGTACGGGGAGTTCCAGGAGTATGCGCTGCGATTCGTCGACCCCGAGGTCGTGCGCTGCCCGGCGGGGCGCGAGGATAGGCCGCTGAAGGTGGTCGTGGACGGCGGCAACGGGATGGCGGGACCGATGGTCGGCCCGCTGCTGGAGCGGCTGGGGCTGGAGTTGATCGAGACCTACTGGACGCCCGACGGCACGTTCCCCGACCACGAGCCCAATCCGCTGCTGGAGGAGAACCGCGCGGCGATCATTGCCAGGGTGCGCGAGAGCGGAGCCGATCTCGGGATCGCCTGGGACGGGGACGCCGACCGCTGCTTCTTCATCGACGACACGGGCGCATTCGTCGACGGCGACTTCATGACCGCGTTGCTGGCGCAATCGCTTCTCGGCAAGGCCGCCGCGCCGGACGAAGCGGTGCTGTACGACGTGCGCGCCTCACGCGCCGTCCCCGACACGGTGCGCGTCTCGGGGGCGTCCCGCACGTCAACCGCGTGGGGCACGCGTTCTTCAAGACGCGCATGCGCAAGGAGGGCTCGCTGTTCGGCGGGGAGGTCTCCGGGCACTACTACTTCCGCGAGTTCTACTGCGCGGACTCGGGCACGATCCCGGCGCTGCTGATCCTCGAGCTGCTGGCCCGCGAGGGCCGCTCGCTGTCTGAGCTGCTAGCGCCACTGCGCGCGAAGTACTTCATCTCGGGCGAGATCAACTCGGAGGTCTCAGACCCCGAGGCGAAGATGGCCGAACTCGCCGAGCGCTACGCCGACGCGCGCCAGGAGCGCCTGGACGGCATCTCGATCGAATACGAGGAGTGGCACTTCAACGTGCGCTCCTCCAACACCGAGCCGCTGCTGCGGCTGTGCCTTGAGTCGCTCGTCTCTCGGGAGGACATGGAGCGCCGCCGCGACGAGGTCCTGGCGCTGATTCGCTCGTGAGCACCACGAGCCCGCATAGCGGCGCTGGATCTGCGTCCTCGGTCACTCGCGTACGTAGTACGCCACGTTCCCTGCGTCCTTGCCCAGCTTGCCCTGCGGGCTCGTGAACAACGCCCGACAGACGGATGCGCAGAGCGAGCAGGAGCTGCTCGGGCGAGCCGCGGACGCCGGCATCCATTGCCTGGCGATCCCCACGCCGTTTCAGGTCGGGCGCGTCAACGCCTACCTGATCGAGGACTCGCCGCTCACCCTGATCGACTCGGGGCCCAACTCGGGCAAGGCGCTCGACGAGCTCGAGCAGGCGCTGAACGCGCACGGGCACGCGATCGAGGACATCGAGCTGCTGATCGTCACCCACCAGCACATCGACCACTTCGGCCTCGCCTCAATCCTCGCGCGGCGCTCGGGCGCGGAGGTCGCCGCGCTGGACGAGCTCGCACCCTATCTGCGCGAGTTCGGCGCCGCCACCGAGCTGGACGACCGCTTCGCCCAGGACATCATGCTCCGGCACGGCATCCCCGCCGACGTCGTCACCGCGCTGCGGGCGGTCAGCGCGAGCTTTCGCGCGTGGGGCTCGGCCGTGGAGATCACGCGTCCCCTGCGCGACGGCGAGGAGCTGCGCCTGCGCGACCGCACGCTGCGCGTGCTCCACCGGCCCGGGCACAGCCCCTCGGACACGGTGTTCCTCGACGAGTCCCGCGCGATCCTGCTCGCCGCCGACCATCTCATCGCCCACATCTCCTCCAACCCCCTGCTCGCACGCCCGCTCGACGCCGGACCAGACTTCACCGGCCCCCGCCCCCGTGCGCTGATCGACTACATCGCCTCGCTTGAGCGCACGCGCGAGATGGACCTGTCGCTCGTGCTGCCCGGTCACGGCATCCCGATCTCAGACCACGTGTCGCTGATCGACGAGCGCGTGCGCATGCACCATCGCCGCGCGGAGAAGATCCATGGCCTGATCGCCACCCAGCCGCGCACCGCTCATGAGATTGCCATCGAGCTGTGGGGCAACGTCGCCGTCACCCAGGCGTATCTGACGCTGTCCGAGGTGCTCGGCCATGTGGATCTGCTGCTGGACGAGGGTCGCGTGGTCGAACGCGAAGACGCCGGGGCACCGCGCCCGGACGGCGTGGTCGGAGTCGTGCGGTTCGAGGCGATCTGAGCCGCACGGCGCACACCAGCTGCTTGACCATCCTCACGGACAGTTCCAGCAGATGAGCGTAGAGTGCCCTTGGCCTAAGCACACACCCCATCCTAGGAGGGACGCGTAGTGATTCTGGTCACGACTTACAAATTGAAGCCATTCCTCAACAAAGAGGAAACGAGGCAGCTCATGGACGTCTTCGCCAAACATGGCACGGGGCCTGGCGCAACCGCGCACTATGTGGCCTCCGATAGCAGCGAGGGCGTGGTGGTCTCGGAGACCGATGATGTGGCCGGGGGGTACCGGAACATCCTGAACTACACACAGTGGGTCGAGTACGACACCAAAGTGATGCTGTCCATCGAAGAGGCCGTGCCACTGATCGCCGACTCGCTCGCTTGATCGGAGCGCATCGGCCGCGGGGCTGGGGTCTGGAGATGACCTCAGCCCTCGCTTGGAACCTGTTGCCGTCTATTTGCAACAGGTTTCTTAGACCACCGCGCCGAAGCCGCCCACGCCAGTGCTCGCGCGCCGCAACCGCCTAGCGTTCGTCCTCGATCTCCCCCAGGTGCGCGACGTTCGCCAGATCTTCCGCCTCGTCGCTCGGCGCGGTCGCGAACCACGCGTCGAGGATCTCCTCCAGCTCGGCCGCGGACGTCGATCGCAGGCTCAACGCGAGCACGTTCGCGTCGTTCCAGCGCCGCGCGCCGGCGGCCGTCGCCGCGTCGGCGCACAGCGCGGCGCGCACGCCGCGGATCTTGTTGGCCGCGATCGACGCGCCGGTGCCCGTCCAGCAGCACACGATCGCCTGCTCGGCGCGGCCCGCGGCCACCTCGCGCGCGGCAGCCTCGGCCGCCCACGCCCACTGCTCGCGCTCCTCCTCCGCTCCCGCCGCCTCGGCCAGCGCGCCACGCGCGGACACCTCATGGCCGCGCTCGCGCAGCGCCTCGATCAGGCCGGCGGCGATGCCCACCCGTTCGTCCGCGGCCACCGCGATGCGCATCGCGCCAGTATCGCGCATGCTTCGAACCTCTGGTCAGAAACGGCTTAGTGCGCTAAGGTCTATGAACATTTAGTACATAGATTTTTAGGCGCTGTCATTGATTGCTGAATGGCGCAGTTCGCGGTTATTTGACATAGCGGGTCGGCTAGAGGAGTGGGAGCGAGGTAGTAGTAATCGTGACCGGGGGCGGAGTGCAGAGCATCATCTCGAACCCTCACCTGAACGTGTTCGAGCCCTATCGCGATCTCGGGCGCGGCCACGAGGACCAGCTCACGCGCGCCGCGATGATCGTGCTGCGGCTCGTGCCCCTCGCCCGCGAGGCGCTGCTGCACGAGATCGGCGAGCGCTCGCAGAGCCATCTGCCCGACTGCGCGATCGACCTGCAGGCCGCCCATCTCGTCGACCCCTCCGAGGAAGGCGCGTCGGGCGGCAAGGTTCAGCGGGGGCGGCTGGTGAGCGTGTTCCTGACGCCCGACTTCGAGCCGCCGGAGATGGTGGAGGAGGTCACCGACACCGACAGCGGCCAGCGCTTCGACGGGGTGCTGCGGTTCGATCCGGATCTGGTCGTGCTGCTGGAGAGCAAGGTCTGCCGCAAATGGGCCAAGCGCAACGGGCATCGCGTGGGCGAGCTGAACCTCGGCGGCGTGCGGTTCGCCCAGCGCCGTACCTGCGTGCTGCGCTGGCACGATCTGCTCGAGGCGTGGTGGCGACTGGCGGAGATCGGGGTACTCTCCCCCGCTGAGCATGCGCTCGTGCAGGACATGCTCAGCTACGCCCACCAGGACTTCGGCCACCTGCTCCCGTTCGGCAGCCTGCGCCGCGTCGGCGCCGACCCCACCCGACGCAAGTGGCGGCTGCGTTCATTGCTGCGCGAGGCCACCTCCATCGAGCCCGAGCGCGTCGGTCTCGTGCACGTCCGTCTCGACAGCGCCCTCGGCGCGCTGTCGCTGCAGCGGGCCGCGCTGGACATCGACGAGGACGACCGGCTGACGCTGCACATGTGGCCAGGCGAGCTCAAGCCCCAGGCCGAACACCTGTATGCGGCCGGCCACGCCGACCGCCTGTGCGAGCTCGCCGCGCCGCCGGACTGGCGCGTGGAGCCCCAGCCGCTGCTCGGATTTCGCAACGCGCCCCGTCGCACCCGCGTGTATCTGACGTGCACCCTTGACGCGCCGACGTACGCGCGCCGCTGGGAGGGCGAGGACTGGTCGCACGTCGGCGCCCACCACCGCGACTGCATCCGCACCGAGCTGTGGCCATGGCTGCTGGAGCGCGGGTACGCCTCCGAGCAGGATGCCGAGCGTCTGGACCCGTTCCTGCGCGCGCTCGGCCGGCGGTTCGCGCATCTGCGCCCGAGCATGCACGTCGCCCGCTCGTGGTCCTGGGCCGACGCCGAACGGCTGGAGGACGAAGGCCGGCTCGTGGGAGAGATCCGCGAAGCCGTCAACGCCGTACTCGCCGCCCTGGAGGAGCCGCCGCTGAACGGACCGGACAGCGGCAAGCCGGATCGGCATAGTGGCGGCAACGCCAAGAAGCGAGCTCGCAAGAGCCGCGCGGCGGCGCCGGTCAGCTCGGGATAGCGGCCATCCCGCACGCCTCACGAGCGAGCCCGGCGCGGCGGCGGTCAGCTCCGGCTGGACACCACGTCCAAAAACATCCGATGGACGCGGGCGTCGTCGGTCAGCTCGGCATGAAACGCGACCGCCAGCATGGCGCCCTGGCGCGCCGCCACGGGATGACCGTCAACCTCGGCGAGGATCTCCACCTCCCGGCCGTGCTCGGCGATCCAGGGCGCGCGGATGAACACTGCGCGCAGCGGCCCTCCGTCCAGGCCGCGTATATCGAGATCGGTCTCGAACGAACGCAGCTGGCGGCCGAACGCGTTGCGCTGCGCGCGCATGTCCATCAGGCCGAGATGGTCGCGATCGAGCATGATCAGCCCTGCGCACGATCCCAGCACGGGCGTCCCCGCGCCCACCAGCTCGCGCAGCGGCTCGCGCAGCCCCTCGCGCTCGATGCCGAGCGTCATCGTCGTGGACTCCCCGCCTGGTATCACCAGCCCGTCGAGGCCCTCCAGGTGGGCGGGCGTGCGTACCTCGCGAACGTCGGCGCCCAGCCCGCGCAGGACACGCCCGTGCGCCTCGAACCCGCCTTGGAGGGCGAGCACTCCGATTAACGGCATACAGGAGGCGCGGTCAGAAGCGGAACGGGGGGAGCGATAACTCTATTTTCAAGTTGGTGCACAATAGTATCTACAGCGTATAGACGATCGTACACCGTCTGCATTTTTTTATAACGCACCACGCTGCTTTACATCTCGTTTACACAACCTGCCGAGACGTCCTACCAGCCGCGCTGGGCCAGGAGCTGCTCTCCCTCCAGCTTCGAGCTCTCCAGGCTGACCATCGCCGGCCCCAACCCGCGCGAGGCCGCCGCGATACGCTCGGGGTCCTGCCAGTGGGTGCTCGCCTCGACGATCGCCCGCGCGCGCGCGGGCGGGTCATCGGACTTGAAGATGCCCGAGCCCACGAACACGCCCTCGGCGCCGAGCGCCATCATCAGCGCGGCGTCGGCGGGCGTGGCGATGCCGCCCGCGCAAAACAGCACGACCGGCAGCCGTCCGTCCGCCGCGACAGACCGCACGAGGTCCGCGGGCGCGCCGAGGTCCTTGGCGGCGCTCGCCAGCTCGTCCTCGCCTAGCGTCGTCAACCGACGAATTTCACCGCCGATCGCGCGCATGTGCCGGACGGCCTCGACGATGTCCCCGGTCCCGGCCTCGCCCTTGGAACGGATCATCGCGGCGCCCTCGCCGATCCTGCGCAACGCCTCCCCCAGGTTCGTGGCGCCGCATACGAACGGGACGTTGAACTGATGCTTGTCGATGTGGTTGCGCTCGTCCGCGGGCGTAAGCACCTCCGACTCATCGACGTAGTCGACCTCGAGCGCCTGCAGCACTCTCGCCTCCATGAAATGACCGATGCGCGCCTTCGCCATCACCGGGATCGAGACCGCGTGCTGGATGCCCGCGATCATCTCCGGATCGGACATCCGCGCCACGCCCCCATCGCGACGGATGTCAGCGGGCACGCGCTCCAGCGCCATCACCGCGGCGGCGCCGGCTTCCTCGGCGACGGTCGCCTGCGCGGGCGTGACCACGTCCATGATGACACCGCCCTTGAGCATCTCCGCCAGGCCCGTCTTGACCCGGAATGTCGCCTCGTCGCGCATACCCAGGAGGATAGCTTGCGGGCCGAGAACGCAAACGACCCGCACTGGGCGGGTCGCTTGCGAACTGGGGTTGCCGCCGAAACGGCCCCTGGATTCACTAGCTCGTAGTGTAGCGCCCCCGGCGGGAGTCGAACCCGCCAACCCAGTTAGTGAATCCAGGGTCCGCATCCGGCGGCGAGGGCGCAACCGCGCGAACGCGGCAGAGTCAGCGTAAGGATCGCTTGGGATGTTTTTCTGGGGACGCACGCGCCCCCAGCGGGGCCGCACATGTGCGGCCCCGAGCCATGCCGCATGCGGCATGGCTGCGGACGGCGCATGCGCCGTCCGACGAGGCAGTGCATGCACTGCCTCGAACCTGACCGCATGCGGTCAGGTCACCTAAAACTACTTCAGCCGAAACGCCTTGATGCGGTCGTCGTACTGCGCGCTGTCCTGCGAGTACACCGCATACGCCAGCGCCTGGATCACGCTCAGCAGCGCCGTGTGCGAGCGCACGTACGCGGGCGAGTTAGACGAGTAGTACAGCTTGATCTGCCCGAGCTTAGCGACCTCTGAGAGCGTCGCGTCGGTGATCGCCGCCGTGCGCGCCTTGCGGTGGCGCGCGAGCTTCATCGCGCGCACCACCAGCGGATGGGGACGCCCCGCGGACAGTCCGATCACAAGCGTGTTCTGGTCGATCCGTCCCAGCCGGCTGAGCGCCTCCTGGGAGGGGCTCGCGACGACGTCCACGCGCAGGTCGAGCAGCATCAGCAGGTGACGCAGGTAACTGGCGAAGAACGCCATCTGGTCCGTCCCCGCGACGAGCACCTTCTCGGCTTGAACGATCGCCTCCACAAGCGCTTCCACCGAGCTGCGCGAGACCTTGCGCGCGGTCTCCTCGACGTTCAGGTAGTCGGCCGTGAGCGAGGTCTCGAACTCGTTCTGGTCCAGCGAGAACAGCGGCGTGGAGCTCGTACCGGTCTCGCTCGCGCTGGCCGGCGCCTTGGCGTGGACGCGGCGATATTCCTCGCGCGCGGCGGCCTGGAGCTCGGGGAACCCCTCGAACCCGAGCGCCTGTGAGAACCGCACGACCGTCGAGCTGGACGTGTTCGCGCGGCGCGCCAGCTCCTCGGCGGTCTGGAACGCCGCCTCGTCGAGATGATCGACGATGTACTGGGCCACATCCTTCTGCGAGCGCGAGCACTCCTCGAACCGTGCGCGGATGTACTTCGACAGGCTCTGATGCTCGCTGGTGCCGTTCACGGGCGGCGCCGGAGCCGTGGGAGTCGCGACACGCTTCATCGGCGATCTGATTCGACGCCGTTGCCTGTCTCTCCTGCTCGCGTTGTCTGAGATCGCGAGCCGGCGCCCTGCGCCCGGTAGGGTCCCGCTCGATGAGACGGACCTTGTTCGAGGACGTGCACGAGGACTTCCGCGCGAGCTTTCGCACATTCCTGGCGCGCGAGGTGATCGGCGATGAGGGTCGCTACGGCGAGTGGGAGCGCGCCGGCATCGCCCCCCGCGAGGTGTTCGCCTTAGCTGGTCGCGGCGGCTTTCTCGGCATGGCCGTGCCCGAGCGTTACGGCGGCGCGGGCGCCGAGGATTTTCGCTTCAACCTCGTAATCGGCGAAGAGACCCAGCTGGCTGGCGTCGGCAGTGTCGGGCTGGGGATCACCCTGCACAACGACATCTGCCTGCCCTACTTTCTGAGCTACTGCACCGAGTCCCAGCGGACCCGCTGGCTGGCGGGGATCGCCTCCGGCGAGCTGATCACCGCGCTGGCGATGACCGAGCCGGGCATCGGATCGGACCTCGCTGCGATGACCACGCGCGCTCGCCGCGACGGAGACCACTACGTGCTCGATGGCGCCAAGACGTTCATCACCAACGGGATCAACGCCGACCTCGTGATCGTGGCCGTCAAGACCGACCCCTCCGAGCGCCACCGGGGCATCTCGCTGCTCATGATCGAGCGCGGCATGGAGGGGTTCGAGCGCGGGCGCAATCTCCAGAAGCTCGGCCAGCACGCCCAGGACACGGCCGAGCTGTCGTTCACCGACGTGCGCGTGCCGGTGGCGAACCTGCTCGGCGAGGAGGGCCAGGGGTTTCGCTACCTCGTCTCCAACCTCCCCCAGGAGCGGCTCTCGATCGCGGCCTCGGCCGTGGCCGCCTGCGAAGCGGCGCTCGGCTGGACGCTCGACTACGTGCGCGAGCGCCAGGCGTTCGGCCAGCCGATCGGCTCGTTCCAGCACTCGCGCTTCACGCTCGCACAGATCCGCTCCGAAACCGACATCGCGCGCGCCTACATCGACCGTTGCGCGCAGGCGCTCGGCGCCGGCGAACTCACGCCCGAGGACGCCGCGATGGCCAAGTGGTGGTGCACCGAGCTGCAGGGGCGCGTCGTCGACCGCTGCCTGCAGCTGCACGGTGGGTACGGCTACATGCTCGAGTACCCGATCGCCCGCGCCTACGCCGACGCGCGTGTCACCCGGATATACGGCGGCGCCAACGAGATCATGCTGGAGATAGTCGGCCGTTCATTGGGCCTCTAGCCGAGGGTCTTCGACAGCTCCACGAAGTAATCCAGCGCACTCGGATCGGCCAGCGAATCGACGCTCGCCGCCTCGTGCGGGGGGCGCCCATCAGGATCTTCTTGATCGGCACCTCCAGCACCTTGCCCGACAGCGTGCGCGGCACCTGCTCGATCTGCAGGATCTCGTTCGGGACGTGCCGGGGGGAGCAGTCCTCGCGGATGCGCCGCGCGATCCTCGCACGCAGCTCCTCGTCGAGCACGACACCCTCGCCGAGCACGACGAACAGGATCATCCACAGCTCCGCGTCGCGATCTCCTCGGGGAACGTCCACCACGAGCGCGTCCACCACCTCCTCCACCGCGCCCGCCGCGCGGTAGATCTCGCTCGTGCCCATGCGCACGCCCTGGCGGTTGATCGTCGAGTCCGAGCGGCCGTAGATGACCGCGCCCCCGCGAGGCGTGATCCGGACCCAGTCGCCGTGGCGCCACACGCCCGGATACATCGAGAAGTAGCTCTCGCGGTAGCGCCCGCCGACCCGATCCTCGGGATCATGTGCCCGACCGTCGCGGTCAGGGGGATCCTCGCCCCAGAAGTACAGCGGCATCGAGGGCAGCGGCTGGGTGAGCACCAGCTCGCCGACCTCGTCCACCACGCTGTGGCCGCTCTCGTCCCACGCCTCTACCGCGCACCCGAGCGCGCGGGCCTGCAGCTCGCCCTCGTATACCGGCAACAGCGGGCAGCCGCCGACGAACGCCGTGCACACGTCGGTGCCGCCGCTGGTGGAGAACAGCCACACATCGCTGCCGACGTGCTCGTGCACCCAGCGGTAGCTCTCGGGCGCCAGCGGCGAGCCGGTCGAGCCGATCGCGCGCAGGGCGTGCAGGTCGTAGTCGCGCGCGGGCTCCACCTCGGCCTTCGCACACGCTCCGAGCCAGCCCGCCGAGACGCCCATGCACGTCATCCGCGTCCGCTCCGCCAGCCGCCACAGCGCGCCCATGTCGGGATGTCCGGGGCTGCCGTCGTACAGCACGATCGCGGCGTCTGTGAACAGCGCGCCGATCAGGAAGTTCCACATCATCCAGCCGGTGGTGGTGAACCAGAACATGCGATCGCCGCGACGCAGGTCCAGGTGCAGCCAGCTCTTCTTGAGCTGCTCCAGCAGGATCCCGCCGTGGCCGTGCACGATCGCCTTGGGCAGGCCGGTAGTACCCGAGGAGTACAGCACCCATAGGGGATGATCGAACCCCACCTGCTCGAACCTGGGCGCGGCGCCACGGTCACCGCCGTCGCCCTCGCGGCCCCCCTCCTCGCCCGTGCTGCGCCCCAACTCCAACAGCTCGCTCCAGCTCATGCCCCCGGGCATGCCGGTGGCGCTCGCCTCGGATGACAGATAAGGCAGCAGCACCGCATGGCGCACGCTTCCCAGCTCGGCGAGGATCGCGCGCAGGGGCTCGGTGCGGTCGTAGTCCCGGCCGCCGTGCCGGTAGCCGTCCACCGCCAGCAGCACAACCGGCTCGATCTGGGCGAACCGGTCGATCACGCTGCGCGCACCAAACTCCGGCGCCGCGCTCGACCAGATCGCGCCGATCGAGGCGACGGCGAGCAGCGCGACGAGCGTCTCGGGGATGTTCGGCATGTAGGCGACCACGCGATCGCCACGTCCTACGCCCAGCGCGCGCAGGCCGGCGGCCACGTCCGCGACCCGCGCGGTCAGCTGCGCCCACGTCAGCGAGTCCAGCTCGCGCAGCTCCGAGGCGTGCAGGACCGCGACCGCGTCCGGGTCGCGCTCTCGCCGCATCAGCATGTTCTCGGCGTAGTTGAGCTCGGCGCCCTGAAACCAGCGCGCGCCTGGCATCGCTCGCGAGTCGAGCACCTGCTCGTAGGGACGGGAGGCGCGCACACCGCAGTACTCCCAGATCGCGGCCCAGAACTCCTCGACCTCGGATACCGACCACTCCCACAGCTCACCGTAGTCGGCGAACATCCGTCCGGTGCGCTCGCCGGCCCAGCGCATGAATCGGGTCATCTCCGCGCGCTCGCGCCATTGCGCCGATGGACTCCACAGCGGCGTCGGTGCGCTGTCCCCCTGCATCCCAGCCATTATGCTCGCTCGCCGTGGACGTGTCATCCCTACGCGCGCAGTTCCCCGTTCTGAAGCGGCTCGCCTATCTGAACGCGGGCACCGACGGCCCGCTGCCCGCGGCGGCCGTGCGCGCCGCGACAGACGAGCTCGCGCGCGAGGCCGAGGATGGGCGCACCCGCACCCATTTCGAACGGCGCGTCGAGTTGAACGGTCTACTGCGCGAGTCCTACGCCACCGCGCTGGGGTGCGAGCCGGGAGAGCTCGCGCTGACCAGCTGCACCAGCGAGGGCATCGCCCAGGTCGTCAGCGGGCTGGAGCTCGGCCCGGGCGATGAGATTCTCTCAAGCGACGAGGAGCACCCGGGACTGCTGGGCGCGCTGGCGGGCGCGCGAGAAGTGAGGGGTGTGACCGTGCGCATGGCGCCGCTGGAAGACATCGCCGACGCGGTCGGCCCGAGCACGCGCCTGGTGGCGTGCTCGCACGTCGGCTGGATGAGCGGGCGCATCGCGCCGGAGGGGCTGGCGGATCTGGACGTGCCGGTCCTGCTCGACGGCGCCCAGGGCGTCGGCGCGATCACGGTTGACGTCCGCGCGTTGAACTGCGACGCGTACGCGGGCGCGGGCCAGAAGTGGATGTGCGGGCCCGACGGCACGGGGATGCTGTACGTCAGCCCCGACCTGCGCGCGCGCCTGCGCATCGAGCGGCGAGGCTATGCAAACCTCGCCGACCCCGACGCCGGCCTGGACGCCCACCCACACGAGGACGCGCGCGCCCTGGACTCGATGTCGCCGAGCGCCGAGGCGGTCGCGTGTGCGCTGGCCGCGGCGCGCGTGCTGCAGGACGCGAGCTGGCCGGCCGTGCACGAACGTGCGCGGGAGCTGGCCGCGCGGCTGGTCGCGCTGCTGGGAGAGCGCGGCCGCGCAGTGGCGCCGCGCGGGGACACCACGCTCGTGTCGTTCGCGAGCGCAGACCCCGAGCGCGAGCGCGAGCGCCTGCTCGAACACGGGGTGATCGTGCGTAACATTCCCGGCGCCCCCTGGCTGCGGGCGTCCGTCGGGGCGTGGAACGACGAGGACGACCTCGACCGGCTGATGGCGGCGCTCCCCGCATGACGACCGTCCGCGACGAACCCTTGACCCCGCCCAACAGACGGCGACTGTGCGGTACACCATGATCTCCCTGCCGACGCTGTCCATGGCCCCTTCCACATGAGCTCCGCACAGCAGACCCCCGCACTCCCGGGCGCCCAGCCGCTCGGCGGCGAATCCGATGCGCGGGCGCGCCGGCGCGGGCGCGTGCTGGGACGGGTGGGACCCAATCACATCGCGCTCACCGCGGTGCTGGCGCTGTCGGCTGTGCTGAATGTCAACCATCTGTCGCGCAACGGATACGCCAACACGTTCTACTCGGCGGGCGTCCGCTCGATGCTTCACTCGCTGCACAACTTCTTCTTCGTCTCATTCGACGCCGGCGGGATGGTCACGGTCGACAAGCCGCCGCTGGGCCTGTGGGTACAGGGGCTCAGCGCCGAGCTGTTCGGGTTTCACCCTCTCAGCCTGCTGCTGCCCGAGGCGATCGCGGGCGTGCTCGCGGTCGCCGCGCTGTACTGGGTGGTGACGCCCAGGTTCGGCCCCGCCGCCGGGGTCGCCAGCGCGCTGGCGCTGGCGGTGTTCCCCTCGTTCGTGGCGGTCTCGCGCGACAACAACCTCGACGCGGTCCTGATCCTGCTGATGATCCTCGCCTGCGGCGTGGGGCTGCGCGCGCATCGACTCGGGCAGGCTGCTGACGCTGCTGGGCTGCGCGGCGCTCGTGGGGCTCGCGTTCAACACCAAGACCCTCGCCGCCTATCTCGTCGTCCCCGGGCTCGGGCTCGGCTACCTGGTGTGCGCGCCGGGATCGCTCGCGCGCCGGGCCGCCCAGCTGCTCGCGGCGGGCGTCGTGCTGCTGCTCGTATCCGCCTCGTGGTCGCTCGTCGTCGAACTCACACCCGCCTCGCACCGCCCGTTCGTGGGCGGATCGGTTAACAACACCGAGCGCGACCTCACGTTCGGCTACAACGGGTTCGGGCGCGTGGAAGGACAGGTCGGCGGCCCCGGTCGCATCCCGGTCGTGTTCAAGCACGGCTCGCTCGCGCACATCGAACGGGAAGCGCTGCGCGCCCACGCCGCACAGGGCCGTGCGAGCGGGGCGGCTCCACCCAGCCCTGCATCGCCAGGCGGCGGCGCGAATGCGCATCCGGCCTCGCCCCGAGCCCGGGTGGGGATCGTGCCCGCGACCGCGCCCAAGAAAGCGACCCTGTCCAAGTACCTGCCCAACGGCCGGCTGCGCTACCCAGTCGCTTTCGGTGGGCCGACCGGGCCGCTGCGCCTGCTCGAAGAAGGTCTCGGGGGGCAGGCCGGCTGGATGCTGCCGTTCGCCCTGGTCGGCCTGATCGCGCTCGCGTTGTGGTCGATCGGGGTTCCCCCACAGGGGGATGACGGCAGGGAGGCGGGTGATGAAAGGTTGGATGCGGGCGAGGGCCGCTCGGAGTCGGATGGCGATCGTTCGCGAGCGCGTGACGGCGCTCCCAAGTGGAGCGGCGAACGACGAGACCCGCGCCTGGCGGGGCTGATCGTGCTCGGGGGCTGGTTCCTCGTGGAGGCGGTCGTGCTGAGCCTGTCCAAGGGGATCGTGCATCCCTACTACCTGTCGGCGCTGGGGCCGGGGACGGCGGCGATGGTCGGCGGAGGAGCCGTCGCATTCGTCGCGCCCGGCGCGCGCCGGGGGCTGCGCCTCGCGCTGGTCCCAATCGCGGTCGCGGGCGCCGTCGCGGCCCAGCTGACGCTGCTCGGCTACGACCACTACATGCACTGGTTCTGGCCGGTGCTGATCGTCGGGGCGACGGTCGGTGTCGCGGCCGTCCTGGCGCTGCGCCGCTTCACGCGCCAGGCGATGGCGCTCACGCTCGGCCTGCTGCTGCTAGCCCCCGCCGCCTACGCGGCAACGACCTGGCGGTTCGCCGTCGAGGGAACGTTCCCGGCCGCCGGTCCGCACGCCGCCGCCGCGGTCGGCCCGCTCGGCCTGAGCCCCAAAAGCATGCGCGTAACCAGGGCGCTGCTCGAATATGTGGACGCCCACCATCCGGGCAAGCGCTGGAGCGTGTTGACCGAGGCGTCGGACACGGCCGCGCCAATGATCCTGCTCGGTCACGACGCGGGCGCGATGGGCGGCTACAGCGGCAACGACCCGGCCCTGAACGGTCCTGGCCTGGCGCGGCTGGTGGCGGGTGGGCAAGCGCGCTATGTCGTACTCGGCGGGGCCTACGCCGAACGTGGCGGCAACGCCGCCTCCACCGCCGTGATCGAAGCCTGCCGTGCGATCCCGGCCCTGGCGTGGCAGCCGCGTCCGGTCAACCCCAACGCGTTGCTCCTCTACGACTGCGCCGGACGCGAGCGCGAGTTGCGGGCGCACTGACTCTCACGCCGCCACGAGCAGCTCGCGATGGAACGCGCGGGCGAACAGCTCGCTCTCGCGGCGCGCGGCCCAGCGCGGCACGGCCGACTCGCCGTCGGCGATCAACCGCAGCTCGATCTCGCCGCCGCCTCCGTTGGCGCCCGATCCCGCGGGCGTCTCGCCGCCAGACCCGCCGGTGAGCGTGAACTGGGTGGCGCGCACCAGCTGGTCGCGCGAGCGCTCGAGATCCTCGGCCAAACGCAGCAGGACCGCGCAGCGATCCAGGCGCGCGGCGTCCTCCGGGCCGAACAGCGCCTCCAGGGGCCCCGGGTCGGGCATGCCCTTACGGTGGTAGCGCGCGGCCTGCGCGACAATCGCCACCTCGATCGGCGAGTAGCCGGGCAGGCCCCCGTTGAGGATCAGGTAGCGCGAGTGCTTATGGTGGTCGTCGTAGTCGACCGACATGCCGATGTCGTGCAGCATGCACGCCGCCCACAGCAGTTCCCGCTCGACCGGGTCGCCTTCATGCAGCTCCAGGCGCGCGAGCTCGTCGAACATCGTCAACGCGAGCGTCGCGACGTGGTCGGTGTGGGCCGCGTCGGGCCGGTACTGAGCGGCCAGGTTCAGCACGCTCGTGCGGCGCAGGTCGGCGAACAGCGGCGGCCGATCATCCGGGATCGGGGGCACCGCCGCCGAAGGCGGTGGTCGGTCGGCGAGCAGACGCTCGAAGAACACGCCCTCACGCAGCCCCGCCTCGGTGACTTCCAGGCCGTCGAACCCGCCGGCGAGCAGCGCGCCCTGCACGACGATCGCGCCGGCGAGGATCAGATCGGCGCGCGCCGGCTTGATGCCCGGCACCGAGCTGCGCTGCGATGCCGGCAGCGCCGCGAGGCACTCCACGAGCTCATCCAGCGCCTCGCCCGAGACGATCATCCCCTGCACGCCGCCCGAGGGCAGCCCTGTCGCGCGCTGGACCGCGGCGGCGAGATTGCGGACCGTCCCGCCGATGCCCACCAGGCGCGGTCCGGTGCGCTCGAGCCACTCCGCGCGTCCAAGCTCGCCGGCGACGTGCTCGCGCAGCTGCTCGATCTGCCTGTGCTTGGCGGGTCCGTTGGCGGGCAGGAATCCTCGGTCATGCGCACCGCGCCCAGGCGCCAGGAGCCAAGCTCGCGCGCCACCCGATCGACCACGCGCACCAGCTGCAGCGATCCTCCGCCCAGGTCCAGCACGCAGCCTTCCGTGAGGGTCGTGGAGTTGACAGCCGCCAGGTAGCCGTAGCGCGCCTCCTCCTCGCGGCTGAGCACGCGGATCGGCAGGCTCGTGCGCTCGCGGGCCAGCGCCAGAAAGCCGGCGGCGTTCTCGGCGTCGCGGATCGCGCTGGTGGCGAGGGCGTCCACGGAGCGGCCGCTGAGGCCGGCGGCCCGGCAGAAGTGGTCGAACACGTCCAGCGTGGCCAGCGCGCGGCGCATCGGCTCCTCCCCCAGTCTTCCGCTCGCCGCGAGCCCCTCGCCGATGCGCACCGGCTCGTAAATCTCGTCGGTGCGCCTCCACCAACCGCCCCTCGCCATGAACACGACAAGCCGGAACGAGTTGGAGCCGAGGTCGATTACGGCCAGTCGCTCGCGAGACTGAGTCACGATTCGTGGGCTCCCGTCATACATTGAGCGTATTCCCCGCGCCGGAGGGCTCCGGAGCGGGGAAACTCAGGCGAAGCGCTCAGACAGGCCGAGCTCAGAGCGGGCGATGCGCATCCGCTCGGTCAGCTGAGCCTCGGCTTCGGCGTCCTCGACGATCTTGACGACGGGGATCTCGAGCCCGCCGGCCAGACTGGTGAGCTTGCTCCAGGTCGGGTTGCGCCGGCCCCGCTCGATGCCGGACAGATAGGTCGGATGCATGTCCGAGGCGTGCGCGAGACCTTCGATCGTGAGATTGCGCGCACGCCGCAGGCGGCGGATTGCGCGACCAAGCTCGGGATTCGTGGGTGCCGGCGAGGACACACCTGGAACTTCGCTGGTCGGCGAGTGCATGACTACAGGTGATAGAGTCTTTTGTATACAAATGTCTGTCTACTTTGTGTCTTCTTTCAAACACGCCCGGCCCGATGTGCATTCAGATGCAAAACGCGCACTATCGGCCACATGGGTCGGTTGACCGGGACGAAGAGACCTGCGCGGGAGCCGACGATCCGCGTTCGGCGTTCCTCGCACACCTCGATCGCAACGTCCCGCGATTGACCCACAAACGCTCTTATTTCTTCACCCGGAGGTCGGCTCGCCGCCGAGATAGGCCGTGACGGCCAGCGCGTCGGCTCGCAACGCCGCCGCATCAGGGCGCGTCAAGCGACCGAACGGCTTCAGCGTGACCTCGCCCGCGCGCAAGCTCCACACTGCGACGGCGCGACCGCGCACGAGCGCGAACGGCCGGAACACGCCGTTAAGGGTGATGATCGGCTCTTTGTCAGCGAGCATCGGCTCGCGCGAGACCCACCCGTGCAGCACCGGGTCGAACGAGCCCAACAGACGAGGCGGCGGCAGCTCAGCGGTCGCCGGTCGGCGCGCCAGATCGATCAGGCCCTCCTCGCGCTCAACCAGCTCCGAGGCGATCGCGCTCAGGCCGGCGCGCGCGTCGCGCAACGGCAGACCCACCCACTTGGCGAGATCGCGATCGCTCGCGGGGCCGTGACCCTGAAGATAGCGTCGGGCCAGCTCCGCCAGGGCCCGATCCCGGTCGATCGGCCCCTGTGGCGGCAGCCAGTCGCGTACAAGCACATACGCATGCTGAGCTCCCACCATCGGCCCGCGCACCACGATGCCGCGCAGGCTCGCCGCGAACAGCAGGTGCAGCAGCGCCTGTCCCTCAGTGCGCACCCCAACCGCGGCAACCCGCTTACGCAACTGGATGCGAGTCAGCGGTCCCTCGTCGGTCAGCGCGCGCTCGATCGCCTTCACGCCGCGCTCGGCCGCGTCCGGGGGTAGGCCCTCCTGCGCGAGCCGCCGTGCGCTGCTCGTCATCAACCCGGGCGCGGTCAGCATCTGCAGCCACGGGTAGTCCTCGCCGCGCACCAGATGCAGCGTGCCTCGGTTCAGCCACGCGATCAGCAGCGTGCGGTCATTCAGCGCGCGGTCAACGTCGGCGGCGGTCAGACCATGGCTACGCGCTCTGATCGCCAGGCGCGCGCCGCGCGGGTCCTGACCCTGGACCGCCAGCAGGCGCTCCACCACCGTCTCGGGATCTTGCGCCGGCGGGCCGGCAAGCAGTTGAGAGGTCAGGCGCTCGGGGAGCATGGTCGTTTCGCACAGTAACGTTCGTCGGCCCGCCGACCGGTGAATCACAGCGAGACCAGGAGGACCGATGTACGTCAACCCCCACTTCGCCGAGCGCGAGCTGCCGGTCCTGCAGGACACGATCGAGGCGGTCCGCTTTGGCGTGCTCGTCATCTGCGAAGACGGTCCGCTCGCCGCGCACATCCCCTTCGTCCTGCACCGCCACGAGGGCAGGTATGGAACGCTCGTCGCGCACGTCTCCGCCCGCGACCCGCTCGCGCGTCACCTCGACGGGGAACGCGAGGCGCTGGCGATCTTCAGCGCCCCCCGCGCCTACATCTCGCCGCGGTGGTGTCCCGGCGGCGGCCTGCCGACGTACAACTATCTGGCCATCCACGCCTACGGCCGCCCGCGCCGGTTGGAGGACCCAGACGTCGTGCTCGGCCATCTCGGTGAGCTGGTGGACGTCCACGAGGAGCAGTTCTCGCAGCCGTGGTCGCTCGCGTCGGTCGCCGAGGATTACGTCGCGCAGCGATTGCCTCACATCGCCGCGTTCGAGCTCGAGATCGATGCGCTTCAGGGAAAGCGCAAGCTCAGCCAGAACCGCACCCCCGAGGACCGCGACGGGATTATCAGCGGCCTGCGCGAGCGCGGCGGGGACGATGACTTGGCGGTTGCCGACGCTATGACTGGTTATCCGTACGTCTCGCGGCAGGACTAGCGCCTGGTGGATGTGCGTCTCCTCGTCACCGCATTCGCGACTCGGTCATAAACATGGATGTCCTCGATCACTTGACGATCCGCAGCGCCGGCGTGCGGGACATCGCGACCGTGCTCGACTTGTGGGCCGCCGCGGGCAGCGTGCCTACTGTCAGCGACTCTCCCGACGGATTGGCCGGGCTGCTGGCCACCGACCCTCAGGCGCTGCTGGTCGCCGAGGTTGATGGTGTCTTGGCCGGTTCGCTGATCGCCGCGTGGGACGGTTGGCGTGGGAGCTTCTACCGGCTGGCGGTGTCGCCAGAGCATCGACTCAAGGGTCTCGCAACGATGCTGCTCAGGGAGGGCGAGCGGCGCCTGCGCGAGCGGGGCGCGATCAGACTTACCGCGATCGTTGCCGACGACGAGGAGGGCGCTATGGCCTTCTGGCGCGCCGCCGGCTATGAGCGTCAACAGCACAGGGCGCGGTTTGTGCGTCATTTCGATGCATAGCGCCAGGTCAAGCTGCCCAAGCCGGCACGGGCTTCTCTCGATGACGCGAGGTTGCCCTAAAGCGCTCGCCCCACTCCGTGGCGAGCATCGCATAGACAGATCCCAGCATGGGCCCGCCAGGACTCGAACCTGGGACCAATCGATTATGAGGAAGCTCGGCCGAACGCCGTATGGGTGCTGGGGATTCGCCGCCCTTGGCTGAGTTTGGGGCCGCTGCTCGGATTGCCCTGGTTTGCGGGCGATTCGTGGGGGTTTGGGCGCATGCGCCTATTCAGGTCGTCAAGGGTCGAGGATCTCTGCTGCGAACTCTCCCGGCGCAAGGATGGGGATGCCTTGGAAGGACCCAAGGCCGAGCAGATCGTCGTCGCCGGAGACGATGTAGTCGGCATCGCCATCCACGGCGGCCTCCAGCACCCGGTTGTCGCTCTCGTCGTCTACGACCGCCAGCGCACTGGATGTTTGGACCACCTCGCCGCTCGTCGCAACGAGATCCACGAGTCGTTCTGCTTCATCGATCACCTTCGCGAGCTTCGGATACGCAAGGACGCGGCGCAGCTCGGCGAGGAGCGGCTCGCTGGTCAGGAGCGCGAGCCGGCCTTCAAGGGCCGCGTCAACGACCTTGGCGGGGGGACCGGACCAACCGAGGCCGGAGACGATGACGTTGGAGTCGAGAACAACCCTCGGCGTCACGCGGCTGCCCGGGCCGCTGCGATCGCCTCGTCGACGACCGACGCGTCGAGCCCGGCAGCTGCGACGCTCTCGCGGACCTCGACAAGCCGGGCCTGCAGGTTCTCTCTGGCCATCCTTCGCCGGCTCTCGATCAGCGAGTCGTACTCGGACGGGCTGACCAGCACAGCCACGGCCTGCCCTCGCCGCGTGAGGACCACGGCCTCGTCATCGGCCGCGATCTCGTCCGCGATCTGGCCGAGCTTCGTGCGCGCCTTATCGACTCCAATGGTTCGCTCCATCACGTGCTCCTATCGGTCTACCGTAACGACAACCTTACTGTAGGCCGCAATCAGCGTCAACGCTGTCCACCTGCACGAGTCCATGGATGCCGTCGGGTACCGCCACACGACATCGCGGCTTGTTCGGGCCGCTCCATCGGAGCGAGGGCGTAGGATCGACCCATGCTTACGGTTGCCGAAGCGGCTCAACGGGTGGGCAGGAGTCCTGGAACGGTTCGCCGCTGGATACGCGAGGGTCGTCTCCCCGCCGACATGGCTCACGGGAGACGCCTGATCGACGCCAGCGCCCTTGACGAGGTCCGCGACGAGATGTATC
Organism: uncultured Solirubrobacterales bacterium; assembly: GCA_963786535.1. Classification (GTDB taxonomy): domain Bacteria; phylum Actinomycetota; class Thermoleophilia; order Solirubrobacterales; family Solirubrobacteraceae; genus Palsa-744. The sequence goes on from CAWAZI010000001.1 coordinate 224,965, forward strand.
CGATGCTTCCGCTCCCGCCGGAGTGGCAGCAGCTCGAGGACGGCACGCCGGCACCGAACTGGGTCGCTGCTGTCGCGCTCTCGCGCCTCGGACGGAAATCGCTCGCTTGATTTTGGTTGGTGTGATGTATAACATCCTGAATCGAGATGTCCAACAACCCGATTGACAGTTCTCAAGCAGCCGAACAGCTCCTCCACGCCCTTGCCGAGCAGCTCGCAGCCAACGACGAGCACTACACCCTTGCCGTCGTCGGCGGCTCGGCGCTGCTGGCGCTCGGGCTCGTGACCCGGACTACGAAGGACGTAGACATCCTCGCGATCGTCGAGCACCACGAGCTCGTCTCGGCGCAACCGCTCCCCGCCACTCTGCTCGCCGCCGCGCATATCGTCGCCCGCGACTTCGGGCTGTCCGACGACTGGCTGAACCCGGGACCCACTTCGCCGCTCGACCTCGGGCTGCCCGACGGCTTCTACGAGCGTGCTCATCATCGTGTCTACGGTTCCGGCCTGGAGATCCTGTTCGCCTCGCGCGTCGATCAGGTCCATCTGAAGCTATACGCGACGGTCGATCAGGGCGCGGGCAAGCATCTCGATGACCTGGAAGCGCTGCAGCCGACCGACGAGGAGCTGCTCGACGCCGCTCGCTGGAGTCGCTCGCACGATCCATCGGAGGGCTACCGCAGCGTTCTTGCGCAGGTCCTCGCTCATTTTGGAGTCGACGATGGACAGCTCGACTCTTAGCAACCACCTCAGCGACCGCCTCGTCGAGTTCGCCTGGGACGAGTGGGCGCAGATGGGTCTGCTCGCCACGCCGAGCCGGCGCAGCTCGTGGGCACAAGATCCCGAGGCGCTGATCGTGTTCACGCTCGAGGTCGCGCGTGCGGACGCCCGCCTGTTCGACGAGCTGATGGACTGGATGCTCGTCAACGAGTCGCTCCTGAGCATCCGGCGCCTGCGCGCGATGTGCATCGACGAGACCGACCGCATGCTCACGGTGGCCGCGCTGGGATGGCTCGCCCGCCGGCGTCCCCAAGCACGGCTGAGCAGCCCGGGCAATCGGAGCAACCGGGGCACGACATCGACCGCGACAACGCTCCAACCGTTGTTCCGCTCCGCAGGACCAGTGCGCGAGCCCGACGAGGACTTCGCCGCCGCCGGCCTGTTGCGCCCGCCCCTGTCCCCCTCCCACAAGTCCAGTCCGCCGGACCCGACCATGCCTATCAATCTCGCCTACCGACTCCGCCAGATCCTCGGCGTGGGCATCCGCGCCGAGGTCGTTCGCATCCTCCTGACCACCGAGGCTCCGTGGATCAACGCCCAGACACTGGCCCACTCCACGGGCTACGCCAAGCGCAACGTCCACGACGCTCTCGCGAGCCTGAGCACGGCCGGCGTCGTGGCGTCGTTCACCGTCGGCGCCGAACAGCGCTATACGGCGGATCGACCCGCATGGGCGGCCCTGCTCGGCTGCCAACCCGACGAGTTGCCGACCCACCGAGACTGGCCGCAGCTGCTCGGCGCGCTCAGACGCATCCTGCGCTGGTCCACCCAGCCCGAGCTGGAAACCATGTCGGACTACATGCGCGCCAGCAGCGCCCGCGACCTGCTCGACGCCATTCGTCCAGACCTGGCGTTCGCCGGAGTTCCTATGGACCTCGGCCCGTCGCCCGAGAACACACTGAGCGAGCTCGAGCAAGTCATCGAGTCCATGCTGATGACCAGTGGGAGACCAAGCAGGTCGAAGAGCTGATTCACGATCTCGCCGCCCGGCCAGCCCGTCCCGGCGGCCACGCGCGGCCCTCGCGAGGACGCCGGTCGTGGAGCGCGCTCGGGCCACGGGCGAACGCGGAGTTCTGAGGCGCGGCCATACACCCGGGTGGCTCCACGGGTGGCCCCAGGCGCCGATTTCGCCCCTTCCGGCCGATCCAGCAGGCACGGAAACGGCTCAGCCATGCGGCTTCCCGACATGGGCCCGCCAGGACTCGAACCTGGGACCAATCGATTATGAGTGCGTTCCAGGGCTTGCGGCTGTTTGCGGCTGGTCGTGGATTTGGCTCTACGACCCGCTTTAGCCGTCTCGGCGTCCCGGTGGTTTGCGGCTGTCTCCGGGGGTTCGGTGGCCCCAGGAGTGGCCCCGATCCTGGGGCCCTCGGCTGGCGCGTCAGGCCGCTCGGGCAGCCGCGGTAGGCGCTGCGGGATCGCCCGTTTCGCTGGCCTCGCGCTTCATCTCGATGGCGCGGCGGGCGCCCTGGGAGAGCAGCATCGCGCTTTCGGCGACCTCGCGGTTGACCTCTGGCGTGGTCTTCACGAGGCGGCCCTTGCGGACCGTATGCGCCTGGTCGAGCCTGGAGAAGCTGCCGTCCATACGTCTAAGCGTAGCTCATGCCTGGGAGCCCATCGAGCGCTGAATAAGATCGGCCAGCAACTGCGCGAAGGGCTCGATGCTCCCATTCTTGGATTCCAGGGCGGGCACAAGCACATCGTCGTGGGCGATCGTCTCCGCATCGTCCTCGAACTCGATGTTGGGCAGCCCGAATGACCAGAGCGCCGTGGAGAGCGCGACGAAGCTCACGCGATGGTTGCCGTCCACGAACGGATGCACTCGCAAGATGCCCGCGTAAAGGGCAGCCACAGCCCGCGTGTGGTCGAGAACGCCTGTCGTGTTTGGATCGCCGAGCGCGTCCGCGTACCGGTTGAACGACGAGCAGACTGCTTGGAGCTCGCTATGGATCGCCTCTGGCGCCACGCCCTCCAGCTGCCGCATCCCGCCATTCGGCGTCGTTACGCCGAAGAAGGCCCGGTCGCGGCGAAAGCGCCCGCCGTCACGAGGAAAGCGGCGGGCGAAGATCGCTCCATGCCACCAACGGACGCGCTCCGGGTCAATCCGCAGAGGAGCGCACCAGAATGCTCGCTGCGCGTCGTCCAGCACGCGGGCCAGTTCGTCTCCGAGACTCTGCCACGTCTGCTCGGGTGTAAGACCCCGAGCCTGATAAAAGCGCGAGTCCTCACGGTCCCGGTATCTGGGCCGGTGGCAAGGTGGCTCGTCCATCCCCGCGAGAATGCCAGCAGCTTCGGACCCTCGCGAGCGTTCGTCACTCGCCACCCTCGCAGACAGCAAACCAGTCCAGCAAATCAGCGCCGCCGACCTCGACACATCGGCGTAGCTGCGCGCGCGTCTTACGACGCGGCGTCGGCTGTCTCAGCGGCGTCGCGGTTTGTTGCGGCCGGCGACCCGCGTACGTGCCTGGATACCGCCGCGACGATCCCTACGATCTAGATCATGCCACGAGGTGATCTGGACATCCAGGAGACGGCGGCGGGTCAAATCGTCGCACAGCAGCTCGATGGACAGATCGACCCCCAAGATGTCGAGGGGGCACCCGACGGCACGCACGATATGGACATCAAGCTTGCCGACGAACGGATCATCTGCCTTGAGGTCACGTCAGCAGCCGACGGCCCGACTGAAGCTCTCCGCAACGCCGCCTTGGGGCGCGAATGGAAAGCGCCGTCGCTCAGTCATCACTGGTGGCTCGGGGTACCCAACAACCCGAATATCAAGGTAAAGGCACTGATGACCAAGGTTGTGCCGCACCTAGAAGTCTTCGAGCGACACGATATCGAGCAGGTCGGCGGTGCTGGACGTACCGACCGCCGCCCGCCGTCCGGTGCGGATCAGAAGGTCATCAACGCCGCCCAAGCGGTATTCAAGCTCGGCGCAGACAGAGCGACACGGCTGGCGGCACCGAAGCCGAGGGAAACCGCACTGGTAATGGCCTCCCTCCACGGCGGCGCAAGCTCAAACTTCGATCTGCTCAATGAGCTGGTGGCGGAATGTGCTCGTGCGAAGGCCGAGAAGCTGGCGGCTGCGACTGGCGACGAGCGACATCTCTTTGTCTGGATGCGATCGAGTGTCGCCGACGCCGAGCTTGCAATGGCGACACTGCCTCCGCCCGAGAGCACTCCCACGCTGCCCGAAGGGATCGACGTGGTGTGGGTCGCCACGGGGCCAGAACATCCCGATGCGCTCTGCGGACGGCTTTGGCGGCTGGAGCCGCCTGGCCGATGGGAGCAGATCGCGGCCTACTAGCTCTCCAGGCGTTGTCGCCCAGTCGCCTACTGCGCGCTCATCAACGCCTCGATGTTCGTGGATTTGGCTCTACGATTCCATTTTGGCCGTCTCGGCGTCCCGACAGTTTGCGGCTGTCTCCGAGTGCTTGGTGGCCCCAGGGGTGGCCTCGGCCGGCAGGATGTCGTCCCATACGTCGGCGCTGCCGAGCCCGTCGTCGACTTGGTGGATATAGACGTTCATCGTGGTGGTGAGCTGCGAGTGGCGCAGCCAGCCTTGCACCTGCTTGGGCGTCTTTCCGTGCGCGAGCAGCAGCGACCCGCATGCCTTGCGGAAAGCGTGGAAGGCGATCCCCTGGTAGTCGTAGATCGGCTTGCCTTTCGACGTCTCCCCCACCTTCGTTGCCAGGCCGGCGGCGAGGAGCGCGGGGCGGAGCACGCGGTTGTAGACGTTCGAGTAGGTCAGGGGCGTGCCCGTGCGGGATGGGAATACCGGCGCTGCCGGTCGCGCGTTCGCCACGCAATCTCGCCCACCTTCAGACCCTCTTGCTCCAGTAGTCGCAACGCAACGCGTCGCCGCGCCGCGCAGCTACGACACGGGCGGTCGGGATGCTCGACGCATCCCGGGCACGAACTCAGGCTCTTCTTCCAGGACGGTGTGCTCATTGCTGTTGACGCCCATTCGCGGCGTGATGGCTTTCATGGGTCTATCGCATGTTCAGGCGCGTTGCCCACCACGATTCGGCGTGGTGGGCAACGCGAGACTCTTGGCTTCTTTGAGCCCTGGAGACTTCGACCTTCCGTGTTGGGCGTGCGGTCATAACACCGGGTGGCCCCACGGGTGGCCCCAGACGCCGATTTCGCCCCTTCCGGCCGATCCAGCAGGCACGGAAACGCCACAGCCATGCGGTTTCCGCGATGTGGGCCCGCCAGGACTCGAACCTGGGACCAATCGATTATGAGTCGACTGCTCTAACCAACTGAGCTACGGGCCCTCCTCACGCCCAAGCCCACGAAGCGGATCAGGCGCGACGGACAGAAGCTACCAGTAGCAAGCTTGTCGATCTGGACTGCGGCCGGTTGCCTCAAGGCCAAGATCGGGTCCGAATCAGCAGCCGCTGAAGGGGTTTTCGACCCGCACCCCCGCATAGTCTTGCCCATCGCTCAGATCCTCGGAGAGCACGACCTCACAACCCAGCGCGCGGGCAGCCTCGAGGATCGCCGCGTCCCAGTAGGAGACGCCAAAGCGCTGCCTCGTGGACATCGCGGAGAGCATCACGCCGATCGTCGTCTCCTGCACGGGGAAGCGTCGGAAGGAATCGACGAGGCTCGTGGCCTGCTCATGCGTGAGGCCATCCGTTCGGCTCTCGCGGGTCGCCTGGACGTAGAACTCCTGGAGCACCTGAACGGAGAGCGCGATGTCTTTGGAGGCAAGGAGCTCCCTGGCGCGCTCCGCCTTCTCCTGCTCCAGCTGGTCACGCGAGATCGTGTAGAGCAGGATGTTGGTGTCAGCGAACCGCACGCGAGTGCAGCTCCTCGCGATCCAGGCGACCGCGGGCGCTGAAGCGCTCTATCTGGCTTTGGACACGCTGCTGCTGAGCCTCAAGCCGCACAAACTCCGCCTCGCTCTGAGAGAGCGAACTCAGGAAGTCGGCGACGAGCGCGCTGACGGAGCTGCCGCGCTCCGCCGCGCTGACTCGCGCGGCACGGTAGACGTCATCTGTTACGGAGACGGTGATGTTTGGCACTGTGATTCACAGTATCACAGATACACAGTTCAGTGGGAAGGTGTGTCGAAGATCGTTAGGTGCGCGCATGTGGAATGCTCACTGCCGCCGCTCCGAGGGCCGGGCGGGGTCGCCAAGCGTGGCGGCAAGACGACTACAGGAGGAGCAGCGTGATGGCAGAGCGTGCAGCGATCGTGACCGGGGCGTCGAGTGGGATCGGTTATGCGATCGCGCGGATCCTCGGGGAAGAGGGCTATGCGCTGACGCTCGCCGCGCGCAGGCCGGAGAAGCTGCAGGCGGCGGCAGATGAGCTGGCCGAGGAGGGGTATGAGCTGCAGGCGGTGGCGGCGAACGTCTCCGAGGAGGCCGACATCCAGAAGGTCGTGGCGGCGCATCGCGAGAAGTACGGGCGGCTGGACGTGCTCGTGAACAACGCCGGCGTCGGCGTCGGGGCGGCCGTCGGGGAGATCGAGACGAAGCGGTTGGACATGCAGCTCGATATCAACCTGCGCTCGATCGTGTTGTTCTACCGCGAGACCGTGGCGATGCTCAAGGAGGCAGCCGCGGAGCACCGGAACGCGCTCGTCGTCAACACGTCGTCGATCTCCGGCAAGCGCGGCCAGGCGTGGCTGTCGGTGTACTCGGCCACCAAGCATGGCGTTGTCGGCTGGACCGAAGCGATGAACAAGGAGCTCGGGGCCGACGGCATCAAGTCGACCGCGCTGTGCCCCGCGTTCGTGGACACGCCGATGACGGAGTTCGCCAAGGGTCAGGTGAAGGCCGAGGACATGATCCGCCCCGAGGACATCGCCGAGGCAGTGCGCTACCTGCTGAAGGTCTCCCCGGCGTGTGTGATCCCCGAGATGATGTTCGTGCGCCCCAATGACTCTCTCTAGGACGAAGCGACGGATGCCGGGGTCGGAGGGCAATCCGCCGACCTGCTCCGTTGCGGCGATGACCCGATCCGTTGCGGCCACTCCATGTAGGGTGGAGATATGAAGCTCGGCGTGCACATCGGCTACTGGGGTCTCGGCCTGAGCAGCGAGGATCAGCTGAAGATCGTCCAGGAGTCCGAGCGGCTGGGGTATGACTCGGTATGGGCGGCGGAGGCGTACGGGTCGGACACGGCGACGGTGCTCGGCTGGCTGGCGGGGCAGACCTCGAAGATCAGGCTGGGGTCGGGGATCTTCCAGATGCCGGGGCGTTCGGCGGCGATGACGGCGATGACGGCCGCGACGATCGATCAGCTCTCGAACGGGCGGATGATCTGCGGGATCGGCTCCTCGGGACCGCAGGTCGCCGAGGGCTGGCACGGGCAGCGGTTCGGAAAACAGCTGCAAAGGACGCGCGAGTATGTGGCGGTCGTGCGAATGGCTCTGAGGCGCGAGCGGGTCGAGTATCACGGTGAGACGCTGGAGCTGCCGCTGCCCGACGGGCCGGGGAAGGCGCTGAAGCTGACGATCGGCACGGTGCAGGAGCAGATCCCGATCTACTTGGCGGCGATCGGCCCGAAGAACACGGCTCTCGCCGGGGAGATCGCGGATGGGTGGATCCCGACGCTGTTCTCGCCCGAGCACGTCTCGGAGCTGCGCCCGCTGCTTCAGGAAGGCGCGGCGCGGTCGGGCAAATCGCTGGACGGGTTCGACATCGCGCCGACGGTGAACGTGTTCGTCACCGAGGACCTGCAGGGCGCGCGCGATGCGATGCGCCCGTTCATCGCGCTGTACGTCGGCGGGATGGGCTCGCGCAAGCAGAACTTCTACAACCAGCTCGTCTGCCGGTATGGGTTCGAGCAGGAGGCCAAGCAGGTCCAGGACTACTACCTGGAAGGCAAGCGCGAGGAGGCGATGGCGGCCATACCGGACGCGCTGATCGACCAGGTGTCGCTGTGCGGCCCACCCGACGTGGTGCGCGAGCGGCTGGGTGTGTACCGCGACGCGGGCGTGGGCACGCTCGGGGTCACCCCGATCGCGTTCACCGCCGAGGGTCGTCTGCAGCAGTTGCGACTCGTCGCCGAGCTCGCGGCAAGCTGACCTCGCGGTCGCGCGCGTAAGGGGTCGGGTTTATGGTGGGTAAGACGTGAGCGAGCATTGTTATCGGTTGCGGTCCAAGCCGCTTACCACAGCTGTTGGCGTCTGAGAGCACCTCAAAACGACTCCTGCTGGGTGCGTTCGGAGACCCGGGGCACGCGTTTCCGATGATCGCCCTCGGCAAGGCGTTGCGGGCGCGCGGTCACGAGGTGACGCTGCAGACGTGGCGGCGCTGGCAAGCGAATGTCGAGGCCGAGGGTCTGGCGTTCGCGGCGGCGCCCGAGTACACGGTGTTCCCGAGCGGCGGTCCAGGCGGTGAGCCGCTGGACTTCTACGAGGCGGTCGTGCACGCCACCGAGGACACGCTGCCGCTGGTACGCGAGCTGCGTCCGGATGCGGTCGTCGCGGACATCCTCACGCTCGCCCCGGCGCTCGCGGCAGAGCGCGAGGGAGTCCCCCGCGCGACGTTGATCCCGCACGTATACCCCGAGAACGATCCTGAAGCTCCAATCTACTCGCTCGGCGCGCGGCTACCCCGCACGGCGGCCGGCCGCAAAATGTGGCGCCGCGCACAGGGACCGATCCGCCGCGGCGTCGAGCGCGGGAGGGTCGAGCTGAACGAAACCCGCAAGCGCCTGGGGTTGGGCCCGCTCGAGTACGGCCACGGCGGCACCAGCCACGAACTGGCGCTCGTGGGGACGTTCCCGCAACTGGAGTACCCCCGCGCGTGGCCGGAGTGGGCGCACGTCGTCGGCCCGCTGATGTGGGAGCCCCCGGCGGAGGACGTCGAGCTGCCGGCGGGAGACGATCCGCTGGTGCTGATCGCGCCGTCGACGGCCCAGGACTCCGACCACCGACTCCTGCACGCCGCGCTGCGCGGTCTCGCGGACGCGCCCGTGAGGGTGCTGGCGACATGGAACCGCCGCCTACCTTCACGCCCCCTGGACGTGCCCGCCAACGCAAGGGTGGTCGAGTGGGTCTCCTACGCGCGCACGATGCCCAAGTGCGACGTGGTCGTTTGCCACGCCGGCCACGGAACCCTCGCCCGCGCCCTGGCAAGCGGCTGCGCAGTCGTCGCCTGCCCGCATATAGGAGACATGAACGAGAACGCCGCCCGCCTGGATTGGGCCGGAGCGGGCGTACGCCTGCCCTGGCGCTTCGTATCGCCACGCCCGCTGCGCCTGGCCGTCGAAAAGGCACTGGGCGAACCCTCAATCCAAGCCCGTGCGGGCGACCTCGCGGCATGGGCCACCGCCAACGACCCAGCGAACACCGCCGCCGCATGGGTCGAGCGGCTGGCGCTGGGCGAAGCTCCGGGGGTGGGACTCGAACCCACAACCCTTCGGTTAACAGCCGAATGCTCTGCCGATTGAGCTACCCCGGACCGAGCCGGCAACTTTACCGATCCTCACCCCGTCTCCTCCAGCGCCCGCTCATAGGCCAGATCGAACTCGTGCTTGACCTCGGCGCGGCGCAAAGCCAACTCGCTCACGTCGCCCGACTCCTGGCCACGGGCGCGCTGTATCTCGCGGTCGATGCGGGCCAGCTCGAGTTGCATGCGCTGGGACTCGAGCATCGCCGGGGCTGGGGACTCGCGGCCGGCCTGGACGACCAGCTCGGCGAGCAGCCCCGAAAGCTCTGGGTCGTCCTCGGGAAGCTGGGCGCCGGGGTCGGTGAGGTGCGCGCGCAGATGGCCGGCCGCGCGGCGCAGCACGTCGCTGGTGAAATGGGCGACGAGCTCGAGTTCGCCGAGCGCGCGGGCGCCTGACTCGGGCTCGGCGATGCACTGGGCTAGAAACGCCCGCTCGGTGCTCTCGCCGCGCGAGGCGACCGAGGCTCGGGGTGTGCGCGCGCCGGCATCACCGCCGGCGGCTGATCCGGTCACCTGCGGACGCGTGCCGCGCGCCGCCAGGGTGCGCTCGGCGAGAGACTCGGGCAGCTGCAGGCGCTCGGAGACGGTGCGCGTGAGCTCCATCCGCAGCGCGCTGGGCGCAAGCGTCGCGAACACGGGGCGCAGCTCGTCGAGCATCCGGTCTCGGCCCTCGGGGCTGCCGTAGTCGCCGCCGCCCAGGACACGCTCGACGCGAAAGCGCACGAACGGCACCGACTCCTTCACCGCCTGCTCGATCGCGGACGCCCCCTCGCTCTGCACGAGCTCGGCCGGATCGGTGCCGACCGGCAGTGGCACGACGCGCAGCTCCAACTTGCGCCGAGCGGCGAGGCCGGCGGCACGCAGCATGGCCTCCTGTCCGGCGCTGTCGGCGTCGAGCGCCAGCAGCACAGTGGGGGCCATCCGCGCCAGCTCTGAGACCTGCTCGGCCGTCAGCGCGGTGCCCATCAGCCCGACCGTGTTGCGAATGCCGGCCTGGTGCAGGGCGATGACATCGGTGTAGCCCTCGCACAGGATCGTCTGCCCCACCTTGGCGGCGGGAGCGCGCGCCAAGTCTGCCCCGTAGAGGTGCAATCCCTTGTGGTAGACGGTGTTGTCGGAGGTGTTCAGGTACTTCGGGCGCTGATCCTCGCTGAGCGCGCGGGCTCCGAACCCGAGCACGCGCCCGCGGGTGTCGGCGAGTGGGAACATGATGCGCGAGCGAAAGCGGTCGTACGGCCGCCCGTTCTCCTGAGAGCGCTGGGCCAGGCCGGTCGCATACAGCTCGGCCTCGGAGAAGCCGCCGCGCAACGAGCCCGTGAGTACGCGATCCCAGGCGCTGGGGGCGTAGCCGACGTGAAACTCGCGCAGGATCTCCTCGCTGAGGCCGCGGCCCCACAGGTAGTCGCGGGCGCGGGCGGCCTCGGGTGACTCCCACAGGCAGCGCTCGTAGTAGGCGCTCGTGCGGGCCAGCAGCTCCAGCAACCGTTCGCGCCCGCGCCGGCGCTTGGCCGCCTCGGGGTCCTCCTGCTCGCGCTCCAGCTCGATCCCGCAGCGATCGGCGAGCAGCTCCAGGGCGCCTTTGAAGTCGACGTTCTCGGTCTCTTGCACGAACTTGAACACGTCCCCGCCGGCCTGGCAGCCGAAGCAGTAGTAGACCTTCTGCGTCGGGTCGATCCCGAACGAGGGGGTGCGCTCCTCGTGGAACGGACACAGGCCCTCGTAGCTGTTCTGCCCGGCGCGGCGCAGGTCGGTGCGCGCGGAGACGAGCTCGACGAAGTCGACCGCGTCGCGTATGCGATCTCGGGACTCGCTGGTGTACAGAGCCATTGCAGATCTACGCTAGTGGATGTTCATCGAGGATCGTCGTCTCTGGCAAGGACGCAGGGAGCGCAGTGTGCTCGGGGCACATAAGCGACTGAGGACGCAGCCAGAGGCGACGAGGCTAGCGGGCGAACGCCTGGGGCACCTGGAGGTCGGTGTAGGCCCTGATGCAGTAGCGGTCGGTCATGCCCGCCAAGTAGTCCGTGACGCGCTCTGCGAGGTCCTCGTCGGCCGCGCGGGGATCGGGCAGCAGCTCGGGGTGGGCGACGTAATGCTCAAACAAGGTGTGCACGACATTGGCGATGCGCTCGTGCTCGGCGCGGACGGCGGGTCCGAGGTAGACGCGCTCGAACATGAACTTGCGCAGCTCCCCCATCGCCGTGCCCGCCTCGTCGCCCTGGGCGATGTCGCCCGCGCGGGCGGAGCGCTCGACCAGGTCGTGCACGAGCGCGTCGATCCGGGACGATCCGCTGTCGCCGAGCACGGCGATGGGCTCTCTGGGCAGCTCGTCCTCGCGCAGGAGACCAGCGCGCAGCGCGTCGTCGATGTCGTGGTTGATGTAGGCGACGCGGTCGATCAATCGCACGATGCGACCCTCCAATGTGCTTGGAGGATCGGCGCGCCCGGAATGGCGGGCAATCCCGTCCCTGACCTGCTGGGTCAGGTTGAGCCCGATCCCGTCACGCTCGAGCTCATCGACGACCCGCAGCGAGTGCTCGTAGTGGCGAAAGCTGCCGTCGAAGCGCTCGCGCAGACAGCGATCGAGCACCTCCTCGCCGATGTGCCCGAACGGCGGATGCCCGAGGTCGTGGCCGAGGCCGATCGCCTCGGTCAGATCCTCGTTCAGTCCCAGCGCGCGCGCGACCGTGCGCGAGATCGTCGTGACCTCGAGCGTGTGCGTCAGCCGCGTGCGATAGTGATCGCCCTCGGGCGCGACGAACACCTGCGTCTTGTGGGTGAGCCGGCGAAATGCCTTGCTGTGCACGATCCGGTCGCGGTCGCGCTGAAACGGGGTGCGCAACGCGCAGTCCGGCTCTTCGCGGGCGCGCAGCGCCGGATAGGAGCGCGCCGCCAGCGGCAACAGCGATGCCTGCTCATGGGCGATCGTGCGCGCCGCGAACTCCGCGGCGACCGAGTCGGGGTCGGTGGCGATGCCCATCAGGCGATTATGGGTCTCTCGATAAATACCTTGCGGTCTGGTGCCACCGGCAGCTGTGATGCTCAGCGCTCGCGTTTCCAATCGCCGCGCATGCCCGCGACATGCGCCCAGTGGTGCCAACCCCTCATCTCACCCGGGTCCTCGTCGTACACACCCGCCCCGCCCCCAGGCTGCGGCAGGCCCTGAGCCGCGGCCGAGTCGATGCGCAAATCCACGCCGCGCTCGTGAAGCGAAGCCACGTCCGCCGCCTCTACGAACCGGCGCCCATGCTCGGGGGTCGAGATCACGATGCCGTGAAAGATGTCCTTCTCGGGCGCCGCCACGACGTGGTGAACCGTGCCCACCTGCTGCCCGTCGGAAGCCAAGACCGGGACATCCTTCTCGAGCACCTCGTAAGCGATGGGCAGGCCCTCATCCACGGTGCAACACGATATACACATGTCGCGAGAGAGCCGGTGGTCCAGCCCTAAAAACTGACAGCCGGCATCAGCCGGACGTGGGCGTGGTGCTCGAGCGTCTCAGAGATCGCGCGCTCCACCTGGCCGAGCGCCTGCTCGGGCGCGTCCGGGGCGTCGGCCAGAGGCAGGCCGAGCGCCTGGACCATGAAGCGATACGCGTCGGGCTCGAGCGGGAACGAGGCGGCCTCACACGCTCCGCAAACAACACCCCCCCAAGCGCCGGAGAAGCCCACGAGATGATCGCGCTCCCCGCAGCCCGTGCAAGCCCCGAGCTGAGGAGCTAGACCGGCGGCGAGCATCAGCTTCAATCTGAACGCCAACGCTCCCGCACGCGTGACCGTCACCGGGTGCTCGTCTAGCAGCGACAGGCGGCGGCAGAGCAGGTTGAATACGTTGGGGTGCGGCTCGCCCGTCTCGAACAGCCGCCCGACGGCATCGCACGCGCGCGCGGCGGCATCGATGGCGCGGGCGTCCGAGCGCAGATGCGCGTATGCCTCGACAGTCTGCGCACCGGTTACCGTCAACAGCTCGCCGTGGCCTTCGTGCAGATCGAGCGCCAGACGGAAGAACGGCTCCAACCGTCCTCCGAACCGGCTGCGCGCGCGGCGCACGCCCTTGGCGATCGCGCTGACACGCCCGAGCTGGGGCGTATACAGGTGCAGAATGCGATCCGCCTCGCCGTAACGCATCGAGCGCAGCACGATCGCCTCCGTCTTGACAGGTCCGGCCATCGCTGTCGAGTCTAGGCCCAGCTCCGGCAGACAGCCATTGCTATACTTAGTGAAGTAATGAGTAAGATCACCGTATACAGCACCGAGCCGTGTTCGTTCTGCGCCCGTGTCAAGGGCCTGTTGCAGGCGCGAGGAGTCGAGTTCTCCGAGATCAACCTGTCCAAAGACCCGCAGGGGCGAGTCGAGCTCGCGGGTCGCACAGGCATGATGACGTTTCCACAGGTCGTGGTCGACGGCGAGCTGCTTGGCGGGTTCAACGAGTTGCGGGCGGCCGTGGAGAGCGGTCGCCTTGACGAGCTCTTGAGCGCCTAGGCCGGGACTGGCAGGTCTCGCACACATAGGTTCCACGCCCGGCGACGACCATCTTCACGATCGTAGTCCCGCAGCGTGGACATGGCTCGCCGGCGCGGCGGTGCACGAGGAATCGGTCCTGAAACGAGCCGCGCACACCGTCGACGTGGCGGAAGTCGTCGATCGTGGCCCCGCGCGCGTCGATGCCTTCGCTCAGCGCCTCGATGATCGTCTCGCGCAGGCGGGCGTACTGCTCGCGCGTCAACCGCCCGGCTGGGCGCAGCGGGTGGACACCCGCCCGGAACAGCGCCTCGTCGGCGTAGATGTTGCCGATGCCCGCGATCCGCCGCTGGTCGAGCAGCAGCGCCTTGATCGGGGCACTGCGCCCGCGCGCGAGCGAGCGCAGGTGCTCGGGCGTGAACCGCTCGTCGAAGGGCTCATATCCGAGGCGGGCCGCAAAGAACGACTCCAGCGCGTCGGTCCCCAGCAGCAGCTCGCCCGTGCCGAACCGGCGCGGGTCCACGATCGCCAGCCGCCTTCCCCCACGACGCCCACCCCGCGGCGATGGCGACCTGTCGGCGCCTGGGGTCCGTCGCGATCGCAACGGCCCCAGCTCGATGCGGACGCGGATGTGCACCGGCTCGGGGTCGGGCTCGCACAGCACCGACCCGGTCATGCGCAGGTGCTGGGCCAGATGAACGTCATCGGACAGGCGCCACACCAGATACTTGCCACGGCGGCCCAGCCGCTCCACGCGCCTTCCAACGAGCGCGTCGGCCAGTTCCTGGGGAGCGAGCGGGCGCGACCAACGCGGGTCGAGGATCTCCACGCGCTCGAGCCGGCGACCCTCCACCAGCGGCGCGAGCTGGCGTCTGATCGTCTCGACCTCGGGCAGCTCGGGCATCGCGACTCAGCTTATGACCACGACCCACGACGGCGGTCTCGCCACCAACCGCCCACCAGAGTCACGCCAGGAACGACTGGCCTGGCAAGCCCTCCGCGTCGCGTCCGGCGAGCCAGCGCAGGACCGTGGCGCCGACATCGGCCAGGGGGCCATCATGACGCGCGCCCGCGTGATCCCGCGTTTCCGCGTGACCGCCATACGCCCCCGTGACGCGGCCGGAGCGCGCCGCGAGCATCTCCCCGGTGACCGCCAGCAGCGGCGCGTACTCGCGCGTGTGATCGGTGCCCGGATGAGCCGGGTCGACACCGTGATCGGCGGTCACGATCAGCAGGTCCTCCGCGCGCAGCCGCCCAAGCCACTCCCCCAGCTCGGCGTCGATCGTGCGCAGGGCTCCGTGGAAGCCGGCGGAGTCCTTGCGATGGCCGTACACCTGGTCGGTCTCGATCAGGTTGACGAACACGAGTCCCCGATCGAGCCCGTCGAGCAGCCCGCGCGCGCTCGCCAGGGCGCGCGCGTTGGTCGCGCCCGGGTGGGACCGGCCGATCCCGACGCCGGCGAACAGGTCGGAGATCTTGCCGACACCGTGCGTCGGCACCCCCGCGTTGAGAAGCTCCAGCAAGTAGCCTCCCGACGGCGGCGCCAGGGCGAAGTCGCGCCGCCCATCGGTGCGCTCGAACGCGTCCGGCGCGCCGGTGAACGGACGCGCGATCACCCGGCCGACAGCGTGCTCGCCTGTCATCTGCGACCGGGCCGCGGCGCACGCGCGATACAGCTCCTCGACGGGCACCCGCTCGACGTGGGCGGCCAGCTGCAGGACCGAGTCCTGGGATGTGTACAGGATCAGCGCCCCCGTTCGCAGGTGCTCGGCGCCATAATCGTCGATCGCGGCGATGCCGTTGTAGGGGCGGTTGCAGACCACCTCGCGACCCATCGCCGCCCGCAGCCGAGCGATTACCCGCGGCGGGAACCCGCTTGGATAAGTCGGCAGGGGCCGATCGAGCACGATCCCCATCAGCTCCCAGTGGCCCGCCGTGGAGTCCTTGCCGGGACCGAGCGCGTGCAGGCGCCCGTATATGGCCGGTTCGACCGCGGGCGAAACGCCGGCCAGCGGCACGATCGACCCCAGGCCCAGCGAGGCGAGCGTTCCCAGCTCCAGCCCGCTCACAGCCTTGGCCACATGGGCCAGCGTGTTCGTGCCCTCGTCGCCGTACTCGGCGGCGTCCGGGAGCGCGCCGACCCCGCACGCGTCGATCACGAGCACGAACGCCCGTCTGGCGCTCACCGGCCTCTCCGGGCGCGCGGGTGGGCGTCGAAATAGACGTCCTTCAATCGCTCCGCCGACAGGTGTGTATAGACCTGGGTGGTCGCCAGGTCGGCGTGACCCAGCATCTCCTGCAGCGAGCGCAGGTCACAGCCGCCCGCGAGCAGGTGCGTGGCGAACGTGTGGCGCAGCGTGTGCGGGCTCATCTTCTGATCCAAGCCGGCGCGGCGCGCGTGACCCTGGACGATCTTGTACAGCCCCTGACGCGTCAACCCGCCGCCCCGGGAGTTGACCAGCAGCCGCGACTGGACCTGCACGCCGACCAGCGCCGGGCGACCGCGCCGCAGATACGCGCGCGTGGCGGCGATCGCGCTGGAGCCGATCGGGACGATCCGCTCCTTGGCGCCCTTGCCGCGGGCGCGCAGCACGCCCTCCTCCAGATCGATGTCCCCCAGCTCCATGCCGGTCGCCTCCGAGGCGCGCAGCCCGCACGCATACATCAGCTCCAGCAGCGCCCGGTCGCGCAGCGCGAGCGGCTCTGTTCCACGGGGCTCGCCGAGCAGCCTCGTCACCTCTCCGCGCGTGAGCGCCGCCGGCAGACGCTGGGTGCGGCGCGGCCCGCGCAGCTCCGCGGTCGGATCGTGCGCGATCGTGCCCTCGCGGCGCAGATGCCGGTAGAACGAGCGCAGGCACGCGGCCTTGCGCCGCAGGGTGGCCGCGGAGACGGCGGTACGCGCGATCGCCGTGTCCTGCTCCCGCGATGATCCCTCCTCGCCGTCCCCGGGCTCGGGCGCAGCATCGGTGGCCAGATCCGACAGGAATGCCGCGAGATCGCCGTGCCCCGCCCGCAGCGGATCGACCTCGCGCCGGCGCAGGAACTCCCCGAACTGCAACAGGTCCGAGCGGTAGGCCTGCAGCGTGTTGCGCGACAGGCCCCGCTCGAGCTCCAGATAGGCGAGGAACTCGAGCACGAGCGGCTCGATCCCGCCGATCGCCGGTGACGCGGCAGTGGTACTCACATACCGAGCTTCGCGTCCGCGCGCCCGGCTCCTGCCCGCCGACCACTGGGGCGCACAGCCTGGACGACTGGGTCGACGAGGGCGCTCCCGGTCTGCGACCGCTCGTCACGCTCGCCGGCGGGCCCGTCCGCGGACGCGTCCGCGGATAATTGCGCGACGAGCTCGCCCAGCGCCGCGCCGCCGGCGAGGGCGGCGCCGAAGAACAACGGATCCTGGGCCAGCCCGCGGCCCATCGTGTGCGCGGACAGTCCTGAGGCCCCATACGCGGGGAGGTCGACCGTCGCGCGACGCCAGTCGTGGCGGGTTATGCGCGCGGGGCGCTCGACGTCTAGCTCCAGCCCGGGCCGGCTGGGCATCGCCCCCCCGAACACCGCGCCGAGACCCGCCCGCAGATCGGCGCCTACGGGCGAACGCATCCCCGCCGGCAGCGCGACCGTAACGGGCGCGAGCAGCAGGTCGAGCACGGTGAGCGTGTGGTGGGAGATGCCGCGATGGCGCGCGCGGGGATCGCCCGAGGACATCCGGGCGACGAGCAGAGCCTCGCAGCCGAGGGCGAGCGCCACGTGCGCGCTGTCCAGGGCTGACAGCCCGCCATGGCCCAGCGGCGAGTCCGAGCCCACGATCCCGGGCCCCGGGCCGCACACCGCGGCGTCCCAGCCGAGAGCGTCCAGACCGTGGTGCAGCGCCCCCGCGGTCGTGATCGCCTCACCCTCGCCGCCAAACGCGGCGCCCGCCGTGAGGTGCCCGGCAAGCAGCCCGCGCTCGCGCAGCGCGCGAACGGTGCGCGAGTGCCCGCCGGGGAGCGCCCCACCCTCGGTCTGCACATAGCCCAGGCGACCGTCGGGAACGGCCTGTGCGAACGCCCACACGACCGGCGCGAGCTGGCCGTGCAGCGCGAGCACCGCGACGGGTCGGCGCAGGGGCAGGTTCATAGGCCGCTCGCACTCGACGGGGCGCACGGCGTGCTGGAGGCTTGAGTAGTTGAGCTTCATCACGTTCGCCCCGGGCGCCCCATCGCCCCCGAGGCCGCGGGTCAGGTTGACGTGAACAATGTCGAACCCACCGGAGCCCAGGCCGAGGTCGAGCGCTTGGGCGTTGACGACCACCTCGTCTCCAACCCGCGCCGCCCCCACGAGCGCCACATCGGCGATCGCCGGGCGTGAGCGATGGCCGTCCATCTCGACCACGAGATCCTGCTCGGGCCCGTCGGGTGGACCGGCGTCGGTGACGGTGGCGCGGCGGAGCTTCAGCATGCTCGCCGCAAGCTACAGGGCGCCGCCGGCGTGAGCGCCGGCGTTCTCAGGCGCGGACACCTGGACGTTCACATCGACGTCGCACCCGCACTCCGGCAGGTTGGCCAGCTCGTGCGCGCGGGCGATCAGCTCGGCCGCGATCGTATCCGCCTGATCCGCCGCGACGTCGTGGAACACCGCCTCCACGCGCAACACACCGAGCGCACTCGGCGCACTCGCGCCGGGGTGTGCGCCACCGGACAGGCCGGTGCTGCTCACGACCGGGCGACGGGCATCGGGACCTCGTCGGCGGGGGCGACGATGTCCTCGCCCCCGCCATCGCCGCCGCCCACACCCTCGAGGTCGGAGCCCTCCCCCGCGCGTGTGAGCGCCGCGGCGACGAACTCCGCAAACAGCGGCGCGGGGCGCTCCGGGCGGGACTTGAACTCGGGATGGAACTGGGAGGCGACGAAAAACGGATGATCCTCAAGCTCGATCGTCTCCACGAGCCGATCGTCGGGCGAGGTGCCGGACACCGTCAACCCCGCGGACTGCAACCGCTTGCGCAGCAGGTTGTTGACCTCATAGCGGTGACGATGGCGCTCATACACGACCGCTTCGCCGTAGATCTCCCGGGCGCGAGTGCCGTCGTGGAGCTTGATCGGGTCCGCGCCGAGACGCATCGTGCCGCCGAGATCGGCGACTTCCTTCTGCTCGGGCAGCAGATCGATCACCGGATAGGGCGTCTCCAGGTCGAACTCGGTCGAGTTGGCGCCCTCCATGCCGGCGACGTGCCGCGCGAACTCCGCCACCGCGACCTGCATCCCCAGGCAGATGCCCAGGTAGGGGATGCCCTGCTCGCGCGCAATCCGGGCCGCGGCGATCTTGCCCTCGATCCCGCGCCCGCCGAACCCGCCGGGGATGAGAATGCCGTCGGCCGCCGCCAGCTGCCGCGCGGCGCCTGAGTCGGGGTCCTCCAGGCGCTCGGAGTCGACCCACTCGATCCGCGCCCGAGCGCCCTGCAGCGCGCCGGCGTGACGCAGCGCCTCGGAGACCGACAGGTAGGCGTCCGCCAGCTGCACGTACTTGCCGACGATCGCGACCGTCGCCGTGCGAGTCGCCCGTTCGGCCCGCTCGATCGGCTCGCGCCAGTCCCCCAGCTCCGGCGCGGGCGCCTGCAGGCCGAAGTGGTCGAGGATGAAGTCGTCCACGCCCTGCTCGGCGAACACGAGCGGCACCTTGTAGATGTCGTCCACGTCCCGCGCGCTCGCGACGGCGTCAATCGGCAGGCTGGCGAACAGCGCGATCTTCTTGCGAATCTCGTTCGACAGCGGACCCTCGGAGCGGCACATCAGCATGTCCGGGGCGATGCCGATGCGCCGCAGCTCGTTGACCGAGTGCTGGGTCGGCTTGGTCTTCAGCTCGCCCGCGTGTCCGATGTAGGGGACAAGCGTCAGGTGGATGTACATGCACCGCCGCCGCCCGACATCAACCGGGAACTGGCGGATCGCCTCCAGGAACGGCAGCGACTCGATGTCCCCGACGGTGCCGCCGATCTCGGTGATGACGACGTCGACGTCGCTGGACTCGGCGATCAACGCGACCCGCTGCTTGATCTCGTCGGTGATGTGCGGCACCACCTGCACGGTGCCCCCGAGATAGTCCCCGCGGCGCTCGCGGCGGATGACCGTGTCATACACGCCACCAGCCGTCACGTTGGAGGCGCGACTGGTGTTGGCGTCGGTGAACCGCTCGTAGTGGCCGAGGTCCAGATCGGTCTCGGCGCCGTCCTCGGTGACGAACACCTCGCCGTGCTGATACGGCGACATCGTGCCCGGGTCGACGTTGATGTAGGGGTCGAACTTCTGCATCGCCACGCTCAGTCCGCGCGCGACCAGCAGCCGTCCGATCGAGGCCGCCGCGATGCCCTTGCCCAAGGAGGACACGACGCCGCCGGTGACGAATATGAACCGGGTCTTCGCTGGAGTGTCCGCGTGGCGGTCGGTGCTGGGCAAGATCATAAAGGCGTTAGGACGGCCTGCCCCAGGAGTCTAGCCCGCGCAGCAGCGGCACCCTTGAGACGAGCTTCGAGATCGAGCTCAGCTCGCCGTAGACGGTCACGACCACGAGCAGCGCGAGCGCGATCAGCTGGCCGGTCTGCGAGAGGATCAGCACCATCCACAGTCCCGCGAGCGCCCCCAGCAGGTTGGCGCCGGTGTCGCCCAGCATCGCCCGCTCGCGCAGGTCATACACCCCCGCGACGAGCGCCGGGCCCACGAACAGGCCGAGCGTCCATAGCGGGCGCAGCTCGCGCGCGCCGATCGTCAGCCCCGCGCCGAGCAGCACGAACACCTTCAGCGCGCGCCCGGGCCGCAGGTCGAGCAGGTTCAGCGCGTTCGTGGCGAGCACGAGCACCGCGGCGGCCAGCAGCCAGCGGCCGACCGACAGGCCGGTGAAATCGGTCGCCAGCAGCGCCAGCCCGAGCGAGCCGACCGCCTTCAGCGCCCCGGTGGACAGCTCGCCGCGCATCGCCGCCGCGCCGTGACCGCGCCAGCCGCGCGGCGCCGGGGAGCCCGAGCGCTCACCACCGAGCGTGTCGTCGATCAGGCCCAGGCACGCGACCCCGAGCGCGTACACCGCGACCGCGATCAGCCCCGGATACAGGATCGCGGTGTGCGCAACCCGTTCGATGAGGGTCAGCGGCACAAGCGCAAGCAGGGCGGCCATGAGGACGAGCACGCCCAGCGGATGCGGGAGCTCGCGCGCGCGGTAGTTGGGCCGCGTGTGACCCCCGGTGCGCAGCGCACGCAGAATCGGCTGAGCCAGGAGCGCGGCGGTGGCGAGGGACAGCAGGAGCGGCAGGGCGCGCATGCGGGCAAGCTAGCGCCGGTTGCGGATGGGACTGTGTGCGGGTGTCGTTCCCGACGGCGCATGCGCCGTCGGGAGGGAGCGCGCATGCGCGCTCCCTGACAGGCCGCATGCGGCCTGTCATCCGATGGGCGCATGCGCCCATCGGCGGCCTCGCACATGTGCGAGGCCGGACCTCGCCGCATGCGGCGAGGTCATCCCGACCGCTATCGCCCTACGGCACCGCGCTCGGCAGCAGCGAGTCGGCCGTGGACTTGACCCCGAACGCGCCATGCGCGCCCGCGAGCGCATACGCGAGCGCCGCCTGTCCGGCGGGCGCGTCGAGATCGTCCACGCTGGAGACGTTCTTGCTCTTGTACCAGGCGATCTGACTGGGTTCGGTGCCGATCAACTCGACCCCGACCGCGGGCACTCCGACGGCGGCGACTCCGCTCAGCAGGCCTGTCTCGAACGCGGCGCTCGCCGTGCTCTGCTCGGGAGTCATGCCACTCGGATCGGCGCGCACGACGATGAGGCCTTCGAGCCGGCCGAGCTGTCCGTCGAACGCGCTCAGCAACCCGCCCCGCACACGGCTGAGCAGCTCGCGATCGACCGCCTGCCCGCCGCTGACGAGCTGCCGTCCCGCGAGCTCGCCAAACCGTTCGATCAGCGCGGGTCGAGCTCGCCAGCGCCGCGTAATGGGTTCCGGCCGCCTCCTGTGCGATCCCCTGCAGGTTCAGCGGCTCGCGCACCGCGACCACTATCGTCAGGTCGCCACCGGCCTGCGTGACCGCCGAGCGCACCAGCCCGTCGACACTGTCAGAAGACGCGCCGAGGAACACCAGGCCGACGCTGCGCCCGCTCAGCAGGTCGTGGACCGCGAGCGGGTACAACCCGTTCGCGAACGCTTCCTCGTCGGCGAGCTTGTCCTGCAGCTGCCCCACCTGCTTGCGCGCACCGTTGACTTCGGAGTTGAGGTCGCTGACGATCCCGTTCTTCGCCGAGGAGACGAGGTTGGAGTCGCCGATCGCCACGCCAATCAACACACCGACCGCGAGCGCCAGCAGGACGGCCGCGAGGGAGAGCGCGTGGTAGCGGTAGTCGAACATCGTCTGGACTCTTGCAGGAGCGGAGGTTCGGGGCTCGCGCCACAATAGATGGTGGTTGAGGGGTCAGGCCGTGGTTGGCAGAGGCCGCCTCAGCCGCCGAACAGGAGCTGAAGCTTCAGCCACAGCAGATCGGCCACGTCGCGCAGCGCCGGCGTCATCGCCACGACGGCGACCATCGCGATGAGGCCGGCGACGATCACGACCAGCAGCGGGGTGAGACCCGGGCGCGGATGGTACAACCGGCTGACGCCCTTGGCGTCGACGAGGATCTCGCCGATGCGCAGACGCGTCAGGAACGTGGAGGACATGCCTTCGCGATTGCGGTCCAGGAACTCCACGAGGTTGAACTGCGAGCCGACCGCGACGATCAGTCGGGCGCCCTTCTCGGCGGCGAGCAGCATCGCCACGTCCTGGCTGGTGCCGGGCGCGGGGACGAGCTTGTAGGAGACGCCCAGCTCGTCCAGCCGCGCCCGCCCGGGGGCGCGGCCGTCGGGGTAGGAGTGCACGACCAGCTCGGCGCCGCAGCGCAGTGCCGCTTCGCCGGCCGAGTCCATGTCCCCCACAATCATGTCCGGGCACAACCCCGCCTGAAGCAGCGCCTCGGCCCCGCCATCGACCGCGACCAGCACCGGGCGCATGTCGCGGATGAACGGCCGCAGCGCGCGCAGATCGCGCTGGTGGCCGACGCCGCGCACGACCACGAGCGCGGAGCGGTCGCGAAAGTCCGTCGCGAACCTTGGCAGGTCGATTCTTCCCGCGAGCAGCTCGCGCTCCTCGCGCATGTGCTCGATCGTGTTGTGCGCGAACCGCTCCAGCGCCTCGCCGATCTCACGCCTCCGCGCCTCCGTCTCGGCGCGCACGCGGGCGCGGTCGAGCACGATCCCGTGTGCGAGCGGCGCGCTTTCGGATCGCTGTCCCTCCCCCGCGCGCCACACCTCGCCGCCGCGCAACTCCACGCGCTCCCCGTCGGACAGCGTTTGCCACAGCGAGTCGTCAGGCAGGTCCACCAGCAGCACGCCCGCTTCGACGAGCAGCTGCGGTCCGAGGTTCGGATAGGAACCGCTCGAGGACGGCTTGCAGTTGAGCACGCCCACCGCCCCCGCCGCGATCAGCTCCTCGGCGGAGACCCGGTCGATGTCGAGATGGTCGATCACCGCTACGTCTCCGCGCCGCAGATGCCGGACGAGCAGCTTCGTGCGCCTGCCCAGGCGCACCGGACCGCTGACGGTGCGCGCCGGGGCCTGTACGTCGGGCGACACCAACTGCAGTGACATGCTCGGCGGCTGCCTGGTCGCGGCCATCGCAGTCGAGAGTAACCGCTTGGAGCGGGTTTTGGAACGATCGACACGCCCGGATGCGGTCCGGAGACGGTCCGCGTATCTCAACACGCGCGCTCAGGCGGCCTTGCGCAGGTCTCTGGCGTGCCGGCGTGCCGTCGCATCGGTGTCCTCGGCACCGAGCATGCGCACCAGCTCGGAGACGACCTGGGGCTCGCCCAGCTGCACGACCGTGGCCAGCGTGGGATCAGCGGAGGTGTCCTTGACGACCGCGAAGTGACGGGCTCCCAGCGAGGCTATCTGCGGCAGATGGGTGATGCACAGAACCTGCCTAGCCTCCCCCAGCGCCCGCAGGCGCTCGCCCACCGCACGCGCGGTGTGCCCGCCGATGCCGGCGTCGATCTCGTCGAACACGAGCGTCGCCTGCTCGGGTGCATCCCCCTCGAGCGAACCCTCACCGCAAGTGGACGCCGTGATGACGGCCAGCATCACCCGCGAGAGCTCGCCACCGGAGGCGATCTCGCGCAGCGGTCCCGCGGGAACGCCCGGGTTGGGAGCGATCAGCAGCTCGACCGCGTCCCCGCCGGCGGGCCCGGGCGCCCGCTCGGACAGGGTCACCTCGAACTCGGCGTCGACCATCGCCAGCGCCGCGAGTTGCTCGCGCACGCCCTCGGCGAGGCGCGGGGCCGCCAACTCGCGCGCGTGGCGCAACTCCGCGACACGCCGGTCGAGCTCGGCCCGAGCGCACGCCAGGCGCTCGCCGGTCCGCGCGAGCGCCACCTCAGCGCCACCGAGCTCCTCCCGGCGCGCGCGGGCACGCTCGGCGTACGCGAGCACGTCGGCGATCGAGCCGCCGTGCTTGCGGATCAGCCGCTCGGTCGCCGCCAGACGCCGTTCGACCTCCTCCAGCGAGCCGTCCTCGCCGGCGAGCCGTTCGCCGTAGTCGCGCAGCTCACCCGCGAGATCCTGGGACTCGACCACGATCGCGCTCAGGCGCTCAGCGAGCCCGTCCAGATCCGGGGTCCACGCCCGCAACCGCGTCCAAGCGCGCGGTGACGGCCGCGAGCAGCGCCACGGCGCCGGGATCTTCGGCCGAGTCGGGCGCGGCGAGCCCCCGCGCGCCGTACCCGGCGGCGGAGCACAGCGCGTCCAGGCGGCGCAACCGCTCGCGGACGGCGAGCAGGTGGTCGTGCTCGGCCTCGTCCGGGGCCGCGTCGTCGATCTCGGCGAGCTCGTGATCGAGCAGGTCGAGCTCGCGCCCCCGCGCATCGGAGAGCTCGCGCAGCTCCACCAGCTCGGTCTGCAGCGCGGCGCTCAGACGGTACGCGTCCGCGCATGCACGCAGGCGCGCGGTCTGATCCGGGCCGCAGCGCATGTCGAGGACCTGCAGCTGGGCGCCGGCGACTGTCAGCTTGCGATGCTCGTGCTGGCCGTAGAAAGAAACGAGTCGCGCGCCAATGTCGCGCAGCTCACCGACGGTCGCCGAGCGGCCGTTCAGGTACGCTCGCGTGCGGCGTCCATCCGCGTCGATGCGTCGCGCCAGGACGATCTCCCGCGCGTCCGCCGCCAGCCGCTCGCCCAGCTCCTCGCGGAGCCCGTCGGAGAGCTCGAACACCCCCTCGACGTATGCCTCGCTCGCGCCGGGACGAACGATCCCAGGCCGCGCCCGCCCGCCCAGCAACAGATCCAGCGCATGCGCGAGCACGGTCTTGCCGGCGCCGGTCTCGCCGGTAAGCACGTTCAGACCCGGAGCGAGCCGCAGCCGGGCGCGCTCGATCAACAGCAGGTTCTCGACGTTCAACTCACTGAGCACTCGCGCATGTGTAGCAGTGGACGGGGACGGACCATTCGGCCGAGGATCGGCGTCACGCGCGGGCGCCGTTGCGCTCACCGCGGCGGGAACGCGCTTGCGAGGGGTGACAGAATCGTCCAGAGCAGGCATAATCAAGAGCATGGCGGCGGGACGGATCCCGCGGCACGGCGGGCTCGCACGTACACTCGACCGCCCACAGGCATGGCTGCCAACGACACCCATCGGCGCATCGACTCGCCCTCCCCGGAGGGTCGACTGGACCTGGACAGGCCGATCGACTGCCTGTCAGCGCTCGCGCTCGCGGACCGGCTTGAAGAGGAGATCAACCGGGCGGGACGGCACGGCACGCCGCTGAGCTGCCTGCTGGTTGCGATCGATGACCTCGCCGAGCTCGCCGCACGACACGGACGCGAACTGCCCGCGCAGGCGCTCGCCTACGCCGGACCGGCGCTGCTGCGCGAGCTGCGCCGCTTCGATCGGGTGGGCAGGCCGAGCGACACCGAGCTGCTGGTGGTCCTGCCCGGCGCCGACGGCCCGCGCGGTGAGATCGTCGCCAAGCGCGTAATCGACCGCCTGCGCGCAATCAAGATCGAGACCGACGGCGTGCGCCGTCCCTTGCGCGTGTCGGTCGGACTGGCGGCGTGGCGGGAGGACCTCGACGGAGAGCAGCTGCTGGCGCAGACGCGGGCCGCGGCTCGGCGTGAACGTAACGGGTTCGTGACGACAGACGCGTAGTCCATAATCCCGCGCGGTGCTCACCGGATCTGAGTTGTGGCTGCTGCGCCTGATGGCCGATCGCGGCCTGGCACTGCTCGACGCCAGCTCGCTGCTGATGGTGATCGAGGAGCGCGGCGAGCTGCGCGTCGCGGCCGCCAGCGGCGAGAGCCGACCGCGACTGCGGATCGTGCCGGTCGAAGGCAGCGCTCTGGGCGCCCTCTATCAGGAGGGCAAGCCGGTGGCGCTGGATCGCCCCCGCGGACAGGACGCCGCGCTGCTGCACGAACTCGGGATCGAGGCCCGCGCGGTGCTTGTTGAGCCGCTGAACATGGAGGGTCACGGCGGCGGCCTGGTGATCGCACTGCGCCGGGACGCGGGTTTCAGAGGCCCCGACAGAGAAGCGCTGAGCGCTTTCGCGGCGAGCGTCGCGCAGCGGCTGGCTGCAGAGCGCTCGGTCGAGATCGAGCGGCTGCGCTATGGCATGGAGGCGCGCGAGCGCGAGCGCACGCGTTGGGCGCGGGAGATCCACGACGAGACGGTGCAGGGACTCGGCGCGCTGCGGTTGAAGCTCGCCAACGCGCGCGATCTCGACGAACGCGAGGCGCTGAGCGGCGCCGTGGACGCGGTGCTGGAGGGACTGGGCGAGGAGATCGACGGCCTGCGCCACCTGATCACCGAGCTCAGGCCCGCCGCCCTCGATGACCTCGGTCTTGCGGCGGCTCTGGAGGCGCTCGCGCGGCGCATGCAGGCGATCGACGGTCTGGATGTCCAGACCGAGATCGAGCTCGGCCCCGAGCACGACCCCCAAAGGCTCGACTCCGAGCTCGAGAGCACGATCTATCGAGTTGTGCAGGAGGCGCTCACCAACGTCAGCCGCCACGCGCAGGCCACGCACGCGCTCGTGAGCGTGAGCGAGCGCGACGGCGTGGTCAGGGCGTCGGTCACTGACGACGGCCAGGGACTGCCGGAAGCCGACCGGCTCGGTCCACGCGGGGACGGCCTTGAGGGCGGCTTCGGCATGTCGGGGATGCGCGAGCGCGCGGAGCTGGTCGGCGGCGAGCTCGAACTCGTCCCCGCCCCGGGTCAGGGGACGGTTATGCGTCTGACGGTGCCGCTTGCCGGACGCCCCGCCGTGCCGACGCTCGAGGAGATGCCCGCCGGCGAGACGGCGTAGCTCTGGCGACGATTTCGCCTGCGTTGCTACGGTGCCATCGAGGCGACCGCCATTGGCCCTCCCCAGCCGATGCGGCCGACAGCCCGCGTTTACGTCCCAGCATCCTCCTCGTCATCCCCGCTCCCAGCCCCGCGCAGCCAGCCGGCGAGCTGCTGTCCGGCCGAGTTCACGGACTCGCCCGCGTCGCGAAAAGCGTCGCGGACGCGCTCGGCATAGAAGGAGACCGCTTCGCCGCCATCGGCGCGGGCGTCGACAGGATCCCCCTGCCGCGGATACTCGCCCGCGACGATGCGATCGTAATCGCCGGAGCGAACCCACGCCATCAGCTCGTGGGTGCGCCGTACGGGCATCGGATGGGTGACACCGAGGTCGAGCAGCAGGCGCGTCAGGCGCTCCAGGCCTCCGCCGCCATCCGTGTAGTCGAGCCCCTGGCGCATGAACGCATCGAGGTCCAGCTCGTCGACCATGGCGCCGCCGGCCAGGCACATGAGCGTGCGGCAGACCACGAGCGGGTCGCGGGTCACGAGCGCGGCGGCGCGATCGGCGCTCAGCTCGGTCGCGCGCGACCACTCCAACAGGGCGGTGCGTACGGGCGCGAGCGGGAGCGGCAGACGGGATGAGCGTGTGAGTAGGACAAGGATGTAGAGGGCGGTGAGATAGAGCTGGTGGTCGGCGAGGATGTGGGCCGCCTCGTGCGCGAACACGGCGCGGCGCTGGGACGCGTCGAGCAAGTGGACGAGCTCGGATTGCACGACGACGATGGGACGACGCGCGCCGATCGCCAGCGCGTTCGGGGACGGGTACTGAGTGAGGTAGAGGTCGGGGACGTCGGACATGTCGAGCGTGGCATAGGCGATCGCGTGCTCGCGGTAGACGTCGCCGAGCTGGTCTTCGGAGAGCCGGATCGACGAGCCGAGATAGCTCTGGCGCAGCGCGCGCTCGTAGCCGAGCTCGATCAGCTTGCGCACGACCCTGTCCAGGTAGGGAATCGAGCCGAGCGCAGCGCTAGCCGCTCGGTCGGCGGGATGCTGGAACGCGCGCGCAGAGATGCCCGTCAGTCGGTAACCCTCGGCGGGAACCCGCGAGCTTGTGGACGCCATGCGCTGGAGCGTACCGCCAACTCGAGCGCGGCGGGGCGCCTCGGTGCGCGAATCGCCCGGCTTCGCCTAAGCCGCCTCCGACAGCTCCCTTTGTTGAGCCTCGACGTCATTCTGGGCGTGCTCCGCCTGCATGTGCGCGGGCATGGCCACCGGGCGAATGACGGTCACGACGACGAGGAACGCCACCGCCATCAGGCCCGCTCCGATCTCAAACGCGAGGTGATAGCCGCCCACCAGCGCAACCGCGGTGGAGGAGCCGCCGGCGAGCAGGTGGCTGGTGCGGGTCGCTGACAGCGTGGCGAGCACTGCCAGGCCGAGCGCGCCGCCGACCTGCGCGGAGGTGTTGACAAGTCCCGAGGCCAGGCCCGCGTCCTCGGGGGTCGCGCCGGACATCGCGAGGGTCATCAGCGATGGGAAGGAGCTGCCGATGCCAAAGCCGAGCAGGAGCATCACCGGCAGGACGTTGGTGAGGTAGTCGCCGTGCACGGGCGTAGCGCGCGAGAACAGGAGCAGACCGGCCGCGATCAGGATCAGTCCGGGGAACAGCATCGTGCGGGCGCCGAAGCGCATGATCAACCGTTCGGAGTAGCGCAGGGACAGCACCCCCATCACGACCGTCGCGGGCAGGAACGCCAGGCCGATCTCCAGCGCGTCGTAACCGAGCACCCGCTGCAGATACAGGGCGCCGAGGAAGAACATCCCGAACATGCCGGCGACCATCAGCATCTGTACGACGTTGGCGCCCGAGACGTTGCGCGAGCGAAATATCCGCAACGGTATGAGCGGGTTGCGCGCCCGCGCCTGGCGGAGGACGAACGCGAGGAGCAACGCGAGCGAGATGGCGCCGAGCTGCAGCGTGCGCGCCGCGCCCCAGCCATAGTCCGCGGCGGGCTTGACGATCGTGTAGACGCCGAGCATCAGCGAGCTCGTGATCAGCGCCGCGCCCAGCACGTCGGCGCCCGCGCCGAAGCCGATGCCCTCGTCGCGATGCAGCAGGCGCAGCGCCACGATGCCAGTCGCAATGCCGATCGGCACGTTGATGAAGAAGATCCAATGCCAGTTGATCGCCTGGGTCAGCACGCCGCCGGCCAGCAGTCCGACCGAGCCGCCGGCGGAGGCGACGAAGCCGTAGACGCCGATCGCCTTGGCCTGCTCGCGCGGTTCGGGGAACATCGTGACGATCATGCCGAGGACAACCGCCGAGGTCATCGCGCCGCCGACGCCCTGGACGAAGCGGGCCGCGACGAGCATCCCCTGGCTCTGCGCCAGCCCGCACGTCAGCGACGCCGCGGTGAACACGACGAGACCCGCCATGAACACCGTCCGGCGACCGATCAGGTCGCCGAGCCTGCCGGCCAGCAGCAGCAGGCTGCCGAAGGCGATCAGGTATGCGTTGACGACCCACGCGAGGCTCGACTGGGAGAACCCGAGGTCGGTCTGGATCGACGGCAGCGCGACGTTCACGACGGTCGCGTCGAGCACGATCATGAGCACGCCCACGCACAGCACGTACAGGGCGATCCAGCGGTTGCGCTCGCTCATCTCCCCGGACGGCGGCTCGTGGACGGCTGCGATGTCGTGCTGTGTCATGTGGTTTCGCCTCTGCTTTTGTGTTGCATCGGTGGGTCGCAATTGAGACCGGGCGCGACTTCGGAATTTCATCGCAGCACCTACTGTATGAGCCCCCGCTCGCCCCACCCAACCCGGCTCGCCTGCCAGGGGCGCGGCGCACCGGCGCGGTCGCCTACTCGACGAGCCCAAGCTTACGCGCGTAGGCGGTGATCTCCGAGCGCGAGCTGAACCCGAGCTTCTCGATCGCGCGGGCGCGGTAGGTCTTGACGGTGCGCTCGGCGACGTGCAACTGCTCGGCGATCTGCGGGTTGGTGTAGCCGTTGGCGATCAGCCGCACGACCTCGCGCTCGCGCTCTGAGAGCGCGACGCCGTCGGCCGGGGATTCCTCGCCCGCGGCCATCAGCGCGCCGAGGCGAGGGTGCAGATAGCTGCCGCCCGCCACGGCCAGCCTGAACGCCTGCAGCAGCTCGGAGGGCTCGGCCTCCTTCAGCACATAGCTGCGCGCGCCCGCGCGCAGTGCCTGGCGGGCGTACTCGGGGTCCTCGCGCATCGTCAGGATCGCCACGGCCAGCGTCGGGTGGGCGACGAAGCAGGACGGCAGCGCCGCCAGGCTCGACCCTCCGGGCATCGTCAGGTCGAGCGTCAGCAGGTCGGGCTTGTGCTCGCGCACCTCCCTGATCGTCGAGGGCACGTCGGCCGTTTCGGCGACGATCTCGAACTCGCCGGCCTCGCGCTCGAGCACCATGCGGATGCCGTCGCGGACGACCGCGTGGTCGTCGGCGATGATCACCCTGATCGGCCTGTCCACACCTGGAATGCCCGCCTCCATTGAGCGCACACCGTAGCGCGTCCTGCAGACCTCTCGTGAGGGCTGATGCGGACGACACGACGCGGCCGCGGAGGACGACACAGATCGGCACCAAAAGGACGACGCGATCGGCACCGTCTGCCCTACAGACAAACGGCCCGCGAGGACGCATCATGTCGGTCATGGCGCACAACCAACCCAATCGCTCGCCGCAGCACGACCGCAAAGGAGTCCCACGATGATCGCTCTGGGCATCCTCACCACCTGGCTGGCCCTGACGGCCGCCGGCTTCGCCGGGCTGTCCGCGCTACGCCGCGCCGGCGCCCGCGAAGACGCCGAGGCGGGCCTAGCGCCGGCCAGGCGCCAGGCCCCGGCGTTCACCGACGCCCGCGTCTCGATCCCGAAGGCGCTCCCCTAATGAGCCCGATCGTCTCACCGCGTTCCCGCGAGGGCTTGCGGCGACCGGTGCCGCGGGTGCTGGACTCCAGCGAGCGGCACGAGCCGCCGACGGACGGCCTCAAAGCAACCGAGCCGCGCGGGCCGACGTTGCGGATCGTCCCCGACGCAGGACGCGAGCCGGCGCCGCACATCGCCCCGGTGCTGCTCGCGGGAGCGAACGCCAGCGGGCGCGCGGTCCTGCGCGCGGAGCTCGGCGCGACGCTGTCGCCTCGCACCAGGTGGGTCGAGGCCGATGATGTCGCAGGGGTGCTCGAGCGCTCCGCGTACAGCCGTATGGTGATTCTCGCCGGCGATCTCGATGACGCCGACGCGGAGTCGCTGATGCGCCTGCTCGGCCGCCGCCATCCCGAGCTGCCGGTCATCCGCGTCGATGCTTCCATGCCCGCTGCCGCCGGAGGACGCGGCTGACCGCCGTCCCGCACGGCCGGCGCTCGCCCTGGGCGCCACCCCGACTTCGGGTCCGTGCCGGCGGAGCTCTCAGGAGCATGACGCCCCTCGGCGCCGCCGCGCGCCCGAACCCGAGCGCCTCAGGATCGCTCGCCCTCCGCTCGAACGGCTCGGTCGAGCGGGATCGGCGTTGCACGGCTCGTTGCCATCTCAAGCGGTCTGTAGCGTGGCCCGGCAGTGTCATCGACAGCGACCTCAACGATCGCCCCCACGCCCCTGCGCGACCCGAAGCTGCGACGGATCGTCGCGGCCTACACCGTCAATCGGCTGGGCACCTGGTTCGGGTTCATCGCGCTGTCGGTGGCGGTGTACGAACACACCCACAGCGCGATCGCGGTCGCCGCGCTGCTCGTCGCCGGGCAGGTGCTGCCGGCGTTCGTGGTGCCCGCGCTGGTCGCCCGTGTCGAGGCCGCCTCGCGGCGCGGCGAGCTGAGCGCCCTGTACCTGTTCGAGGCGGCCGCCACGGCCGCGCTGGCGGGGCTGGTGTGGCGCTTCTGGCTGCCCGGGATCCTGCTGCTGGTCGCCCTCGACGGGACGGCCGCGCTGGCGGCCAGCGCGCTGCTGCGCGCCGCCGCGGCGCGTGCCGCGCGCGAGTGGTCATACGACCGACATGCCCTGACCCTGCCGGCGCCGGGGAACCTGTCGGCGCACACATACGCCGGACAGGCCGGGATCGCGCTGGCAGCGGGCGAGAGCGGAATCGGCGGCCCGGAGCTAGGTGGCGGAGACGGAGTGGACCGGAGCGGGATCGACCCGCGCGAGGCAAGCGCGCTGGAGGCCGAGCGCAAGGCGAACGCGGCGATCAACATCGGGTTCGCGGTCACGTTCACGCTGGGACCGGCGCTCGCCGGGCTGGCCGTGCCCGCGTTCGGGGCGCCCGCCGCCCTGCTGATCGATGCCGTGTCGTTCGTGATCTGCGCCGCGATGCTGATCGACCTGAGACCGCACTCCGACGACGCCGAGACCTCCTCGGTGCGCGCGCGGGTGCGAGCAGCGTGGCGGCACATCAACGAGGCGCCCGGAGTTGCGCGGCCTGCTGCTGGCGGAGGCCGTGGCGCTCGTGTTCTTCGAGTTCTCTCCGCCGATCGAGGTCGCCTACGCGAAGTCCACGCTGCACGCCGGGGACGGCGGCTACGGCCTGCTGCTGGGCGTGTGGGGCCTCGGTGTCGCGGTCGGCAGCATCGTGTTCGCGCGCTCGATCCGGCGGTCGCTGGGGATGCTGTTGAGCGCCTCGACGCTGGCCGTCGGGGCTCGCGTACCTCGGCTGGGCGATCGCGCCGTCGCTCGCGGTCGCGTGTGCGGCCGGGCTGATCGGCGGGGTCGGCAACGGCGTGCAGTGGGCGGCGCTGATCAGCGCCGTGCAGCGGCTCACGCCCCAGAACCTGCATGCGCGGATGATGGGCGCGGTCGAATCGCTCGGCGCGATCTGCCCGGGTATCGGCCTGTCGCTCGGCGGGGCGATCGCCGCGCTCAGCTCGCCACGAGACGCGTTCCTAGTCGCGGGGATCGGGGCGTCGTTGAGCACGATCGCTTTCGTGCGCCTGCCCTTGGAGGGCCTGACGGGCGCGACCCCGGCGCCCGTCGCGACGGACGTGGAGCCGGAGTGGGCATCCCCCGATTCGCCTCACTCGCGCGATTCGCACCCGTCCAGCGTGCAGATCTCACCTTAAGGACCACGCCGAATCGACCGTTAAGTACGACAACACCGCGAACCAGACATGACTGACTCGAAGCTGACCATCCGTATCTTCTGCGCGGCCGAGGCGCTCGCGCTCGTCGGCGCGCTCGCCGCCGCCGCGTGGCTGTCAACCGCGCAGGAATGGCAGCCGCTGCTGCTCGTGGGACTGCTGCTGGCGCTGTCGCTGGGCGGGCAGCGGCTGGTATTCACGATCCGCGGTCAGCATCTGTCGGCCGGGTTCGTCGCGCAGGTGCTGGCGATCAGTCTGCTCGGACCGGCCCCTGCCGTCGCCATCGCCCTGGCCGCGGCCATATTCATCTCCGTCGGGCGCCAGCTGCCGCTGTCGGCGTGGCTGAACAACCTCGCCGCGTTCGCCGTGTTCCCGCTGATCGGCGGACTGCTCGTACAGGCGTCGATCGGCAACGTGCACGACCCGGCCAATCAGCTCGCCCACAGCGTCACGTTTGGGCTGGTCGTATTCGCGGTGTTCATGATCACCAACGCGCTCAACTTCAGCGTGATCGCTCTGGACAACCACTTCATCGAGAACCGCCGCCTGATTGGGCAGGTGCGGGAACTGTTCGTGCCGATGCTGCCCGGGCAGATCGCCGCGGGCGCGCTGACGGCCGTGCTCGCCGTCGCCTACATGAACCTGGGCCTGCCGGTGCTGTTCGGGTCGGTGCTCGTGATCGTCATCTTCCAGTATCTGATGATCGCGCTGCTGCGCTCGGAGGATCGCGCCGACCAGTTGGAAGCGCGCTCGGTGCATCTGGCGTCGCTGCAGCTCGGCGTGCTGACGACGCTCGTCGAGACGCTCGCGCTGCGCGACCGCATGACCGCCCGCCATGCCGCGGCGGTCGCGCGCTACGCGCGCGCGCTGGCCCATGAGATCGACTGCTCGGAGGCCGACCAGGATCTCGTGCACACGGCCGGCCTGCTGCACGACATCGGCAAGTTCGCGCTGCCCGACAGGATCCTCAAAGCGGAGGTCCTGTCCGACGAGGACTGGGCGGTGATCCGCCGCCATCCGCAGGACGGGGCGACGCTCGTCGGGCGCCTCGACGGCTACGGGCCGGTCGCGGACGCGATCCTGTACCACCACGAGCACATCGACGGCAGCGGCTACCCGGCCGGGCTGATCGGCAACGAGATTCCGCTCGCCTCGCGCATCATCGCGGTGTGCTCCACCTACGACACGCTGACCGCGCGCGAGACCTACCGCTCGCCGATGACTCCGCAGGACGCGATGGCCGAGCTGCGCCGCGTGGCCGGACGCCAGCTCGACGGCGAGCTGGTCGAGGGCTTCATCGCGATGCTCGAGCGCGAGGGCCCGGTCACGTTCGTGCATGGCGACGACGCCGACTTCGAGGCCGAGCTCGCATTCGAGCGGCGCGCCCGCAAGATCGCTCAGCCCGCGCTCAGCTGACAGCCCCTTAAACGGCCAAGGCGCCGCACACCAGTCAACGACTGGCAGTACGACGCCTCAACCTTCAAATCTGGCCGCATTGGCGACCTCTCCAGCAGCTTATTTATGCCAACGCATGATAGGTCTCCTTCGCCAGGGCCCACGGGCCTTTTGCGAGGCGCCCCGTCTGTCTCCATCCACAGGACTACCGCTACCCTTGAGTAGGTTTGCATAGCATACTAGCGTGATTGGACGAAATGTCTAGTCCTTGTCGCGTCTGCACAGCTTTATGCATAGTTGCTTGCAAATGAAGGACCGGAGTGCCGCAGGCTCGACGCAGGTTCGCCCGGTCAAACGTCCACAAACGTGCGCCTCGCTCAGCTAGCCGGCCCAATCCGGCGATACATGGGCCAGGCGGATCTCCGCGTGCTCGTGGAGCTACCGCCGAGCCACGGGCCGGCGGCCCGCCATACGACCCGGAAGAGGACAGCTGAGATGACCGCAACCACCCCACCCACACCGTTTCCCCGCACCGGCGACGAGCGCCAGCTCGTGTTCACGAGCTCGCAGGCGGCCCGCTACCTGGGCGTCTCGCTGGCGACGATCCGCCGCTGGACGGACGCCGGCCACATCCCCTGCTACCGCACGCCCGGCGATCAGCGACGGTTCTCCAAGGACCAGCTCGACGGGTTCATCGTCTCACTGCAGAGCGATGAGACGACGCATACGGCGCCGAAGGCGGCATAACGCCCGCTTTGTCGGGTGAGCCATAGCCGGTCCTTGCATCGCATTGCCGCCGGCGCCGCTCACCGCACCTGTTGGCATAACGGCAGCGCTCTTGTCCGCGGCCAGCTCGAGCCGGGACGCCGGGAGAGCGCCGAGCGCCGGTCGCTCAGCTCGCGAGCCGGCCGAACTTCTCGCGCAGGCGCCGATAGAACGAGGAGTCCGGCAGCTGGGCGATCGTGCCGACCGCGTCGAGGAACCGCGCATCGATCGCTCCGCCCGGCGGAATCTCTCCGGCGGGACGGCCGTCCACGGCGATGTCCAGCGGCTCGCGCGAGCGGTTGTGGATCGTCAGGCGGTCTTCGGGAGCGACCACCAGCGCGCGCGCGGTCAGCGAGTGAGGCGCGATGAACGACACGACGAACCCCTCCACGCCCCACGCCATCACCGGGCCGCCGTTGGCCAGGTTGTAGCCGGTCGAGCCCGCGGGCGTTGAGATCACGAGACCGTCGCAGCGCACGCTGCCGACGATCTCGCCCTCCAGCGCGTAGGCGATCTCCGCGACCCGCTCTCCCACCTTGCGATGGATCGCGACGTCGTTGATACCCACCCGCGCGCCCGGCTCCTGCCCGGCGGGGACCCCGGCCGGTCCGTCGAGCACAATTGCGGGCAGCTGCAGCAGCTCGAACTCTCCGCTCAGCGCCCGCGCGACGCCCACGCTCAGTTCGTCGGGCTCGACCGTCGCCAGAAACCCGATCTCGCCGAAGTTGACCGCGAACACCGGCACGCTCGTGCCGGCATACAGGCGCAGCGCTTTGAGGATCGTGCCGTCGCCGCCGAGCACCACGCACAGCTCGACGTCGTCCCGTACGGGCGCGTTCAGCTCTAGGCCGGGGCCCGGCGCGAGGTCGTGGTGCTTGCGCGACTCTTCCTCATCCAGTCGCAGCGTCACCCCCGCCCGGGCGGCCGCGTCGATCAGCTCGCGCAACGCCCCGATGGTGTCGGACGGGCGCCGATGGGTAAGCACGGTCATGGATCGATCGTTCATGGCTCCACCGCCTTAGCCATCTCCGTCAACTCCTCGACGCCCGCGGCACCGCACGCACGCGCCGGCTCGGCGAGGTGCACGAACGTCTCGCGGTTGCCCTTCGGCCCGGGCAGCCCCGAGGAGTGGTAGGAGAGCACGCTCGCGCCCAGCCCGAGCGCGGCCCGCCCCACGCTGACGAGCGCGTCGCGGCGATCGTGGGGGTCTCGCACCACCCCACCCTTACCCACGCGCGCGCGGCCCACCTCGAACTGGGGCTTGACCATCGCCAACACGTCATAGGAGTCCGCCATGCACCCGAGCACGGCCGGAAGCACGATCGTCAACGAGATGAACGACACGTCGATGCTCGCGAGGTCGGGCGCCCCGTCGCTGCCAGCCGGCGAGCCGGGCAGCATCTCGAGAGTCAGCGCGCGCGCGTTCACACGCTCGAGCACGCTCACCCGCGGGTCGTTGCGCAGGGCGTAGTCGAGCAGCCCGTATCCGACGTCCACCGCCACGACACTCGCCGCGCCGCGCCGCAGCAGGCAGTCGGTGAACCCGCCCGTCGAGCTGCCCACGTCCAGCGCGCGCCTGCCGGTCACGTCCAGGCCGCACGAGTCGAGCGCGTTCGCGAGCTTGATGCCGCCGCGCGAGACGTACTCGCGCCCGGGGCTCACGCTGATCGGCTCGGCCGGGTCGATCAGCTCGCTCGGCCTGGCCGCCCGGCGCTCGCCGGCGCCGACGCGCACCTCTCCGGCCATCACCGCGACCGCCGCGCGGCTGCGCGACGGAAACAGGCCGCGATCGGCCAGCAGCCTGTCCAGACGCACCCGACGGTGATTACGCCGACCCGAATCGCTCATCGCCAGAACGGTACCCGCTCGCCGCGCCCCATCCCTCTCGCCTCCCCAGCGGGCTGGAGCGACATACCATGTGTGATCCTGCGCACACGGTCGCAATTGGCCGCATATATGTCCGCGGTGGTTGTATCATCGTTGCCGAGGCCGTGATCGAGTCCTCTTGAAACGGACCTCGTGTAGAAGCCGCATCACATCTTCAGTCGCGCCGGTATCCGTAGGGAACTGGACCGAATCCGATGAGCCACGCCAACCGACCCTCGCTTCGCGCATGAGGATAGTGCGCGCCGTAGCCGAGCTGCGCTCCGCGCTCGCGCCGGACCGTCACGCGGGACTCACGATCGGCCTCGTGCCCACGATGGGCGCGCTGCACGACGGCCATCTGTCGCTGATCCGCCGCGCCCGCGCGCACTGTGATGTGGTGGTCGTGTCGCTGTTCGTCAACCCCGCCCAGTTCGACGAGAGCGCCGACCTAGAGCGCTACCCCCGCCGGGAGCAGCGCGATCGGGCGCTCGCCGCCGACGCCGGCGCGGACGTGCTGTTCGCACCGCCGATCGATGAGGTCTATCCCGCCGGGTTCGCCACCTCCGTGGAGGTGCTGGGCGTGACCGACCGACTGGAGGGGGAGGTCCGCGGCGCGGCGCACTTCCGCGGGGTGAGCACGATTGTCACCAAGCTGCTGTGCATGGTCGGACCCAACGTCGCCTACTTCGGGCAGAAGGACGCCCAGCAGGTCGTGGTCATCCGCCGGCTGGTGGCCGACCTCAACCTGCCCGTGTTCGTCGAGGTCTGCCCAACCGTGAGCGAGCCCGACGGACTGGCGATGTCCAGCCGCAACGCGCTGCTGGACTCCGACGAGCGCGAGCGCGCGCTCGCGCTGCCCTGCGCGTTGCGCTCAGCCGCCGAGCTGGCAGAGACGGGCGAGCGCTCGGCCGTCGCGCTGCTCGGGGCCGCCTCCGAGGCAATGGAGCCATTCGACGTCGAGCCCGAATACCTGACGATCGTGGACCCCGACACGTTTCAGGCGCTCGATTCGATCGAGGAGCCGGCGCTGCTTGTGCTGGCCGCCCGCGTCGGCGCGATCCGCCTGATCGACAACATCCTCTTGCGGCCGTCCGCCGTGCATGCGCTGAGCGCCGCCGGCGCGAGCGAGCCAACATCCAGCCATCTACCCACGGGAGCGACCACATGCAGCGCGTGATGCTGAAGTCCAAGATCCACCGGGCGACGGTCACCGATTGCGACTTGCACTACGTAGGGTCGATCACGATCGACCCGGACCTGCTGGAGGCCGCCGACATCCTCGAGCACGAGCAGGTCCATGTCGTCGACATCGACAACGGCGCGCGCTTTGAGACCTACACGATCCCCGGCGTCCGCGGCTCGGGCGAGGTCAAGGTCAACGGCGCCGCCGCCCGCCTCGTGCATCGTGGCGACACGATCATCGTGATCTCCTACGGCCAGTACGACCGGGCCGAGCTTGAGCACTACGAGCCGCGCGTCGTTCATGTGCGGGCGCAGACCAACCGCATCGTCACCGTCGACGACGAGGTGGCGACCCTGCTCGCGTAGGGCGTCAACCGCGTCAGATAGGAGCAATCCACATGTCGAGCGATCCCTCAGTCAACATCTCCTCCAGCCCCGAACGGCTGCCGATGACGATTCCCAGCCTGATGGAGCACAAGCGCCGGGGCGAGCCACTGGTGATGGTCACCTGTTATGACTATCCCAGCGCGCGCATCGTCGAGGAGGCCAGCATAGATCTGGTTCTCGTGGGGGACACGGCGGCGATGACGGTTCTCGGCTACGACTCCACCGTGTCGGTCACGGTCGATGAACTGCTTGTGCTGGTTAAGGCGGTCCGCCGCGGGCTGCACAGCCCGCTGCTCGTCGGCGATCTGCCGTTCGGGTCCTATGAGATCTCTGACGAACAGGCTGTCGCGACCGCCCAGCGCTTCGTCAAGGAGGCACGCTGTGACGCCGTCAAGCTCGAGGGCGGCGGGGTGATGGCTCAGCGTGCACGCGCGATCGCGTCAACCGGCATCCCCGTTGTGGGACATGTGGGCCTGACCCCGCAGACGGCGACGGCCGTGGGAGGCTTCAGGGCGCAGGGCAGAACCTCCGATCGAGCGTTCCAGGTGGTCCAGGATGCACTGGCGTTGCAGGATGCCGGCTGCTGCTGCATCGTCTTTGAGGCGATACCCGCCCCCGTTGCGGAGGTGGCGATGGAGCGGATCGAGATCCCTGTCATCGGCATCGGCGCAGGCAGCGCCACCGACGGCCAGGTGCTCGTGTGGCACGACTTGCTCGGTCTATACGAGTGGGGCAGCCCGCGCTTCGTCAAGCGCTACGTGGATCTGCGCCCGCAGATCCTCGAGGCCCTGCAGCGCTACTCGACAGAGGTGCGCACCGGCCAGTTTCCGACCGGCGAGTACACCTACTCGATCGACCCCGCCGAGCTGGCCGAGCTGCGCGAGCTGCTGGCGTAGGGCCGCACGGCGCCGACGCCTTCAGGGCCGGGAGTCGTAATCGATCGCTCGCAGCACTCTCGCCGGGACTCCCGCGGCGAGAGAAAACGGCTCGACGTCGCGCGTCACGACGCTGTTGGCGCCGATCACGCAGCGCTCGCCGATTCTCACGCCGCTGGCGACGACGACGTTGGCGCCCAGCCAGCAGTTGTCGCCGATGCGGGTGGGTCCCTTGCTCTCGAAGCCCTGCCAGGTGATGGGCCTGTCGAGGTCGTCGTAGCGGTGGCTCGAGTCGCTGACGAAGCAGCCGTTGGCCAACATGCAGTGGTCGCCAATCTCGACCAATTGCTCGGAGGCGATCATTACGCCCATGTTCAAGAACGTCCCCTTGCCGATACGCACGCGCGCGCCGTCGGGAGCGGTGATCCACACGTTCGGCTCCAGCAGCGTCCCCGCCCCCACCCGCAGGCGCCCCTCCCGCATCGCCTCCAGCACATTGCCGTGCACGGGCCAGCGCACGAACGCTTCGCTGTGCATGAACCGCACATGGATCCGCGCGCGGTTCCACGGCAACGAGTTGCGCTCATACCAGCGCCACTTCTGGGTCCACAGGCGCGCCCGGCGCGCCATCTCGCCCGCCGGAAGCTCGGACGGGGACGCGAAAGCGGCGTTCTCATCATCGTGCGAGGAGACGACAGCCATCTCGCCGGCACTCACGCCGCTACGACCTTGGCACGCCGTTTGCGCTGAGCGCCCCTCCCGGACTTGGCGGCAGCCGCACGCTTGGGCGCCGGGGTGAGCAGCTCCGCCAGAAAGCGCCCGGTGTGCGATGCCGGCTCGGCCGCGACCTCCTCGGGGGTGCCGGCGGCGATCTGAAGGCCTCCCTCCTCGCCTCCCTCCGGGCCCATGTCGATCAACCGGTCCGCGCACTTGATCACGTCGAGGTTGTGCTCGATCACGACCACGCTGTTGCCCGCCTGCACCAGTCGCGCGAGCACCTCCAGCAGGCGCTGCACATCGGCGAAGTGCAACCCGGTCGTGGGCTCGTCGAGGATGTACAGGGTGCGCCCGGTCGCGACCTTCGACAGCTCGGTCGCGAGCTTCACGCGCTGGGCCTCGCCGCCGGACAGCGTCGTCGCGGGCTGACCGAGCCGGACATAGCCGAGGCCGACGGCGTGCAGCGTCTCCAGGCGCCGGCGCACCTTCGGGATGTGCTCGAAGAACTTCAGCGCCTCCTCGATCGGCATGTCGAGCACGTCGGCGATGCTCCTGCCCTTGAACCGCACTTCGAGCGTCTCGCGGTTGTAGCGCTTGCCGTGACACTGCTCGCACGGCACATACACGTCGGGGAGGAAGTGCATCTCGATCTTGATCTGCCCGTCGCCGCGGCAGACCTCGCAGCGCCCCCCCTTGACGTTGAAGCTGAACCGCCCGGGCTTGTATCCGCGCGCGCGAGCCTCCTGGGTCTTGGAGAACATGTCGCGGATCACGTCGAACAGGCCCGTGTACGTCGCCGGGTTCGAGCGCGGCGTGCGCCCGATCGGGGACTGGTCGACGGCGATGATCTTGTCCAGCTGGTCCAGGCCGTGGATCGCGCGGTGTGAGCCCGGGCGCTGGCGGGCGCGGTTCAGGCGGTTGGCGGCCGCCTTGTAGAGCACCTCGTTGACGAGCGTGGACTTGCCCGACCCCGACACCCCGGTCACGCACGTGAGCACGCCCAGAGGAACGTGCACGTCGATATCGCGCAGGTTGTTCTGGCTGGCGCCGAGCACCTCCACATAGCCGCTCGGCGTGCGCCTGCGCGCGGGCGTGGGCACGCTCAGCTCACCGGACAGGTACTGCCCGGTGAGCGAATCCTTCACGCGCTGCACCTGCGCGGCGGTGCCCTGCGCGACGATCCACCCGCCGTGCTCGCCCGCCCCGGGGCCCAGATCGACCAGGTGATCGGCCGCACGCATCGTCTGC
Organism: uncultured Solirubrobacterales bacterium; assembly: GCA_963786535.1. Lineage (GTDB taxonomy): Bacteria > Actinomycetota > Thermoleophilia > Solirubrobacterales > Solirubrobacteraceae > Palsa-744. Next base: position 266,483 of record CAWAZI010000001.1, read on the forward strand.
TCGTCGTGCTCGACCACGATCACCGTGTTGCCGAGGTCGCGCAGCCGCTGCAGCGTTGCGATCAGCTTGGAGTTGTCGCGCTGGTGCAGCCCGATCGAGGGCTCGTCGAGGATGTACAGCACACCCACGAGCGAAGATCCGATCTGAGTCGCCAGGCGGATGCGCTGCGCCTCACCGCCGGACAGCGTGGACGCGGCTCGGTCCATCGACAGGTAGCCGATGCCGACGTTCTCCAGGAATCGCAGCCGCTCGGAGATCTCGCGCAGGATCAGCCGCGCAACGTGGCGGTCGGTCTCCGACAGCTCCACATCGTCCAGCCACTCGAGCGCGCGACGAGCCGACAGCGCGGTGAAGTCCTCGATCCGCGTCCCCCCCACGAGCACCGCGCGCGACTCCGCGCGCAGGCGCGCGCCATCGCACACCGGACAGGTGCGCAGCGACATGTACTGCTCGATCTTCTCCCGCGTCCCCTCGGACTCGGTCTCCTTGTAGCGGCGCTGCAGGTTCTTGACGATGCCCTCAAACCGCGTCGCGTACGAGCGCCGGCGCCCGTAGCGGTTGCGGTAGGAGATTTGCAGCTTCTCCCCGTCGGTCCCGTACAGGAACAGGTCGCGATCCTCTTGGGAGAGATCTTCCCAGGGCGTGTCGAGATCGACGTCGTAGCGTTCGGCGATCGCCTCGGTGACCTGCTCGTAGTAGTTGGACACGCTGTTCGCCCACGGCACGATCGCGCCCTCGCCCATCGACAGCGAGGGATCGGGCACCAGCATCTCCGGGTCGATCTCCATCTGCGAGCCCAACCCCGTGCAGCGCTCGCACGCCCCGTGGGGCGAGTTGAACGAGAAGATCCGCGGCTCCAACTCGACCAGCGACGGGCCGTGCTCGGGGCAGGCGAACCGCTCGGAGAACGTGAACACGGTCCCCGCCGGCGGCACCTCGCCCGGGACGACCTGTGCGGCGGCCGAGCGCACGCCCTTCGCGCCGGTTGCGCGCGGGCGCTCCTCCTCTGGCGAGGCATCCTTGCCGGAGGCTCCAACGATCTCGATCTCCACGAGCCCTTCCGCGCGCCCTACCGCCGTCTCGATCGAGTCCGCCAGGCGCTTGCGCAGGTCGTGGCGCATCACCAGCCGGTCGACGACGACCGAGATGTCGTGCTTGTAGCGCTTGTCGAGCACGATCGATTCCTCGAGCATCCGCACGCGATCGTCGATCTTCACGCGCTGGAACCCGTCCGTGCGCAGTTCCTCCAGCAGCTTGCCGTACTCGCCCTTGCGCCCGCGTACGAGCGGCGCCATCACCATGAACCGCGTCCCCTCCCCCAGCTCCATCGCCTGATCGATGATCTGCTCGGCCGACTGCCCCACGATCGGGCGCCCGCAGATCGGACAGTGCGGCTTGCCCACCCGCGACCACAGCAGCCGCAGATAGTCGTAGATCTCCGTCACCGTCCCGACCGTCGAGCGCGGGTTGCGCGAGGTCGTCTTCTGGTCGATCGAGATCGCCGGCGAGAGTCCCTCGATCGAGTCCACGTCGGGCTTGTCCATTTGCCCCAGGAACTGCCGCGCGTACGCCGACAAGGACTCGACGTAGCGGCGCTGGCCCTCCGCGTAGATCGTGTCGAACGCGAGCGAGCTCTTGCCCGAGCCCGACAGGCCCGTGATGACCACGAGTGCATCCCTGGGCAGGGTCAGCGAGATGTCCTTGAGGTTGTGCTCCCTAGCGCCGGAGACGACGATCTGATCGCTGGCTGGCATCCGTCGCTATTGTATTGCGGCGAACAGACGTTCGCCTTCCTCGGGGCATCATGACCGCTATAATAACCCTATGACTAGAATAATGACCGCTACGGAGACCAAGGCCAAGATCCTCGCGCTGCTCGATGACGTGGCAGCCGGCGATGAGGTGCAGATCACCAAGCACGGTCACGTCGTGGCGCGCCTCGTACCTGCCGGCGGCGCCGGCTCGCTGAAGGGCACGCTCACGGGCGTGGCGATGTCCGCCGCCGATGAGGAGGACCTGTTCGCCACGGGAGTGGCCTGGAACCTTCCGTGAGCACCGTTCTGCTCGACACCCACGTCGTGCATTGGTGGTCGGCTGAGCCAGAGCGCATCGGCAAGACCGCAGCCGCGACGCTGAGCGATGCCGACGAGCTGGCCGTGGCCGACGTCACATGGTTTGAGCTGGCATGGCTCGCAAAACGCGAGCGGATCGTCGTGAGCATTCCAATTCGCTCGTGGTTGGAGCATCTGGCGAGCGAGCTGCGCACCGTCAGCATCAGCCCGGCGATCGCCGATACGGCCGTCTCACTACCGTCTTCGTTCCCGGGAGACCCAGCCGACCGCCTGATCTATGCCACCGCCATCGAGCACGGCTGGCAGCTCGTAACCAAGGACCGCAAGCTGCGCGAGCATCGCCACGGCCGACCCGTCACGGTCTGGTGATTGCGCTCGGCACGTTCAGGTCGCCCGTCCCAGCAATTCAACCAGGCGTGCGTACTGTTCGGAGCTTCGCCCGAGGATCTCCTCCGTCCAATGGAACACTTCGGCCGTGTCGATCTCCGTGCCCCAGCCGACCATTTCTTCGATGTCCACCCAGTCCTTCGGCCGGTCGAACACGGCCTTGCACACAACCAGGTGCTCTGGGGAGAGAATCGGGATCTGGACGGGACCGAACTGGACCTGACGCGAGCGTTTCGCCATTGTCTGATGGAAGTCGAGCGTGGCGAAGAACAGGTCGAGGTAAGACCCATCCCAGTCCAGTCTGGCCTGACCGTCGCGCTCGATCGCGACCCGGTCGGCGGCGGCGACGGTCACACCCAGATGGGTGATCGCACCCAGCACAGGCTCCGCGTCCTCGGGCACAACGGTCACGTTGAGATCGACGTCGGTTGTCGCGCGAGGGCTGCGATACCAGGCCAGAGCCACTGCCCCGCCGAACTGGTGCGGCACGCGCATCGAGTCCAGCATCTCGTGTACCGCAACGATCCTCGGCGCAAGACCGCCAAGCGTCGCGGAGGCGCCCATCTTCAGCCGGAGCTTGCTGCCGCGCGACGGCCCTGAACGAGCCGGGCCATCACCGGGAAGGCCAGCGGCTCGAACCGTCTGGCGGGCTGACCGCGCCTGACCGCGTCGGCGAAGCCCAGCAGCTCGATGAGTGCCTCACCCGGATCTATCGCCTTGGACGACGGCGCTCGCTGCGTGGACAGCGCCATCCGTCGCGACGCCTCCACGAAACGCTTAGCCGAGCCACGAACGCCTCCTGCACCGTCCCCGGCCGTCACAGTCGCCCCAGCCCGCCTGCCCGAAGCGATGACCGCCGCGGCGTCGAATGGTCGTGTGGCCCGCCCGGCAGCCGTCGCGACTACCTCATCGGTCAAGACATCAAAGCCGACCAGGCTGCGCGCACGCGGTCCTTTGGAAGTGTGCAACGACTCGCGAACCTCAAACCGCCCCTTGGGACGTGCGACGACGTAAGCCATACCCACTAGATTACCACTAGATGCGACCCACTAGCCCATTGGGCTTGGCTTTGCGGCGTGGCAACAAGCGAAGCCACCCTCGATCACCGTAGCTATCCGCCCCGCCCGTCCTACCCCTCGATCGCCGCGAACACCTCGTCCAGCAGCTTCGCCCGGTCCGCCACCTCGTAGTTCTCGGCCAGATACTGGTCTGTGGCCTCACGCGAGTCGCCGTTGAGAGCCATGTTCAGGGCGACCAGGCGCGCTCCATCCAGGTCGCCGTTCTCGGCCGGCGGCCGCTCCACTGGGGAGGGTGGCGCCGGGGGGGCCGGGGGCGTGAGTGGCGGGGGGGGCGATGGCCGCGCCGGGGGCGATGACCGCGCGGGCGCGGGTTGGGCCGCGGCGATTGGGGCGGGGGGCACGTCCGGCGGGGGCGTAGGCGCCTTGGGTGGCATGGGCTCCTCTTTCGCGACGGCCGACACCGTGCTCGTCTCGGCGGACCTTCCCGACGCCGCGTCATACAGCTCGCCCATGTTCGTCTCCGCGCTCGCCAAATCGCTCGCCAGCCGCGTAGCGCCCCCGCGCAGGTTGTCCACGAGCGCGCCCGTCTCGCCGCTCAGCGCCTCGACTCTGCCCAGCAGCGTAGCCGTAGCGCGACCCACTTCCGCGACGTGCGCCTGGGCTTTGGCGATCGCGTCCGCGCGGGTCTTCTCGGCGTCCTGGGCGGCCTGTGCGCGTGTGTTCTCGGCGTTTGCGTTCGCGTCGCTCTCGATCTCCGCCGCGGCAACCTCGGCGGCCGCGACGATCGCCTGCACCTGCGTTCCCGCGCTCGCCGCCAGCGAGTCGGCTCCACGCCCGGCGAGGGTGCGCTGCAGCTCCTCGACCTCGCTCGCCAGGGCCCGCAGATGCGCGTCCACGGCCGCCGGATCGTACCCGCGCCGGCCGATCGGAAAGTCGCGCTTCTCGATGCTCTGCCTGTCCAGGTCCACTGCCGCGAAGCCTAGCGCGCGGCGCCGATGCCATTGCCGCTCACCTCGGCGCCGTCAGGACGAGCAAGCCACGTACTCCCGAGGCCAAGGCGGGACGCCGTTTGAACCGTGCGCATGGTGAGGGGGCGCCGCGGCCGTCGGGGGAGACCGCGACGCCCCTCCCTGCAGAGGTCCGGCGCGCGGGAGAGGGTGCATAGCGCGCACAATGGACCCCTCAAGGCGCCACCACCGTGTCGCACGGCGGCGCCAAGCCAAGAAGCTCTCCGCAGCCCCAAACTACCTCGCTCCCCACTCCCTCTCTACCGGCCCCCGCCGCCCTTGCCCTTCTTCCTGGGCTTGGCCTTTTTCTTCTTCGCCTTGGGCTTGGCCTTGCCGCAGCCCGTAACCGCGATCTTCGTGGCCTGCTTGACCACCGCGCCGTTCTGCCCGGTGATCGTCGTAGGCATTTCCAGCGATCCCGCGACAGAGCGCTCGACCTTCTTGACCGTGCTCACCACATGCCCATGCACACGCCGCGTGACGCGCTTGGTCACCGTTACGGACCTCGTCAACGCGCACAGGCTCCTGTTCGCCGCGAGCGCGGAGTAGGGACCCTCGGGCAATCTCAGTTCGAAGCTCGAGATCGGAGCGTCCGGCACCGTGTCGAACTTCGAGTAGGTGATGCCCTGCTTGATGTCGGTGTTGCCGACCAGGTCGATCGTGACCCCGTCACCCTGGAGCACGACCACCAGGTCCGGGAACGCAGCCCCACCGTGAGAGACCAGGTACGCGGGACCTTCCATCGCCACCGGCAGCACAGGCGTGTGCGCCACGACCGTACCCACATCCGCAGCCACCGGACAACCAGCCGGGTTCGCCGCGAACTGCGCTTCGGTGCACGCTTTCTGCAACGTCGTCAGACGGGCGGGCAGAGCCTTCGGCAGCTGCACGTCCACCTTGCCGATGTTCGCTTCCTCTTCCCCAGGCTTCAGACCGGGACCACTCCTGGAACCGACCTTCACGATGAGCGACGCGCCGTTGCCGTTGAAGCCGCCATTGCCCTGCGTCGAAGACGTGAACGACGGCTTGAACGGCAGGCTCGCACAACCCGTGACCGCAAACGGGCTCGACACCGCAGCGCTCGCGCCCTGCTCGGCCGTGAGCGTCGCCGTGACCTGCTGGGAGTCGCAGTTCGTCGGGTTGAACGTGAAGCCCTCGCGACCCAGCGTCACGTCGACCGTCTTGACCCGCAGCGGCACGCCATCCACGAGCGTGGGGAACGGGTTGGAGACGACCGTCGCCTGTGCTGTCGAGGGGTTGATACGGATCGAGCCGCGCACGACCACGTCACCGAGGTTGAACGGTCCCGCGATGGCCGGCACGACGACGCTCTCGCCGAACGGTCCATTGTTATAAGGGCCTGTGAGATAGACCTTCCCGGTCTCCAGGAGCGGCTCGGAGCCGGCGCCCGCAGTGACGGTCACCGTCCCCATCTGCGACGCTTCCGGGCACGTACCGGCGTTCGCCTGCGCTTCCCCGCACTCCGGGACACCCGCAAGCTTCGCCAGCAGACCATTGGGGAGCGTCGCTTCCAGGCCCGCGAGATCCTGTTCTGAGTCCTGGCGGGAGAGCTGCAGCACGAATGGGCTGTAGCCGCCGGCGATCGGCGTGAGCGTGCCCGCCGCAAAGCCCGGCTTGAACGGCATCGAGCCCGCGCAACCAGTCACCCCGAACGACGAGGAAGGCATCGCGTTCGGACCCGATTCCCGAGCGCTCCACGGTTCCAGCTCGCTCGTCGTCGTCGCTGCGCCACACGCCTGCGGATTGGCCAGCGCAGCACGCTGGCCACCGGTGAACGTGAGCTTCAATTCTTCGAAAGGCAACTGTGGGTTTTCCTGAAAGCGCGTACGCAGCTGTCCCGGCGCCAGGCCGGTCGCGAGGCTGTGCGCACCATACCCACCCACTTCGACGGTGCCCGCCAACTTGACGATCACTCCCGACCCCGCCGCTTCCAGATAGAGCCCAAAGACCTTTCCTTCTTCAGCTTCGACTTCCGTGCAAGCCGCCTGGCCCGTGCCACCGCACTGCGGTGCGGCGAGATATACATGCCCACGCAACGGTCCTTCAAGCACAGGGGTCTTGACTGAAACTTCACCAAGCCGCGAGTTTTCCGGGCAGTGCCCGGGCGCGGTGTGCCACAGGCCATCGTCATACGGGCTGCTGTTCCCGCCGGGATGACCTTCGCCGAGTTCTGTCGCTTCCGGATCGCCTTCGTCTTCGCTGTCGGGCGCCACTTTGTCGCTGCCGATGTTGATCCCGTCCGGCCCCATGGCCGGGCAGCCCGCCAGCGCGTCGGGTCCTCCGCTCGCCGCCGAGGGCGAGATCGACACGCCCGCAGGCAGAGTGACCGTTGCGTTCCTCAGCTCCGGCGTCGCCAGCGCGCCGAACACGTTCGCGTTCTGTGGCACCCTCAGGTCGACCTCGTAGCCAGACGGCGTATCGGCCTGCGTCATTTCCGGCGCCACCGCGATGCTCGGGTCGAACGCCGCGGCGCCCTGCAGCAGGTTGCACTCGGTCACTTCGGGGTAGGCGGTTTCTTCGGCGTGCGCCGAGCCGCCTTCCCAAGAAGTCACATACGCATTCACCTTCACGGGTTCGCTCGAGCAGCGAGTCGGATTCGTCACGAACGCGGCCGTGCTGTCGGTTCCGTTCACTTCGCCTGGGTCTCCAAAAATCGTCATTCTGATGCTTTCGGCGTCATCGCCCAAAAGGCGTATGATCCCTGGTGTCGCGACCCGTAGCCGGTATCCCGAGGCGTCGTGCACGACGCTCGCGTAAAGAAAGATCGGTTGGCTGATCCCCGCGTTGACCCCCAACTCGGCAGGGTAGCCGTGCTCGGGGATCAGGTTGTAAACGGGATAGGGTGGCGTGGGCGGCGATCCCAACCCAAAGCTCAAGCTGATCGTTCCCACCTGGCTTGCCGCTGGGCATGCGGTGTGGAGGGTGGGCGTGCCATCGGTGCCCTCTGTCGCGTTCACATCGACCTCCGGGCAACGTTCTGCCGTCAGCGGGTCGCCGACGAAGCCGAGTGGCAGGGTCACCGCAACGTCCCTTGCGTCCTGCGCGACGATCTGATGTTCACGTTCGAGAACAGGTTCGATAATGGTGTTCAGGTCGATCGTCGTCGTCACGCCGTAGGGGTGCGCACCCGCCTGCGTATCAGGCATGCCATCGACGCCATCCGCTTCGAAGGCGAAGCCGGCGATCCCGAACGGCGCCGACCCCACGTTCACAGAGTTCGACGCGCTCGTCGAGACGTCTCCGCCACCCGCTTCGGAGAGCGTCGCTTCGTTGACTAGCGGTCCAGACAGTGAGGGCGAGGGCACCTTCACGGAGATCGTGACCAGAAGCTCGCGGTTGGGGCGGACCGGTTGGCTGTAGGTGCACTTCAGTTCCGCCAGCGAGCATGCGCCGGTGTCACTTGATACCGGTTCTTCGATTCTCATTTCGACCGGGACCAGCCCCCCCGGCAGCGTATCGACGATCGAAACTTTGCCTTTGGAGGGACGGCTGCCGACGTTGACTGCCGCCACCGCGTAGCCGTCCTCCTTGTCAGAGGCGCTGAAGCTCGTCGGTTGAGCGACAGAACGGATCGACCAGCCCGTGCCCGGGGTCGCGGCCAGAGCGGTCGCGGCGCACATGCCGAGCGTCCCGGCCACGACGAGAACGGCAGGGACCGAGCGGATCGAGACGGACGAACCCGATCGATTAAGAAGGCCTGAACGGACCATGCTCATTTACCCCGCCTTCTGATCACACTCGACCGTCTGACCGTCGCGGCGACGCCGTAGCTCTTTCTCGCGCGCCGTTGGCACACCGCTCGCTTGCGCCGGTTGTCTTTCGCTCTGCACGCCTTCAGCGCTGTGGCGAGCTTCCGCGCATCGCTCAGCGACTTTGGCTTCATAGTTTTTGTCATTGACGCCGGCAGAGCGAGATTGCCGCCGCCCACCTGGGTTGCACTCCCAGGTGTCTGCGATTCGGGTATCGGACTCGAGGTTCCACGACACGTTTCGCCGAAACAGCCCGCCTGCAGTGCGGGCGCAGGGAAGCCACCCCCTTCGCGCGCGTCATAGAGCGCCCTCTCCGTTTCGCCGTCCTGCGGCAGGAGCTGCTCGTCAGTCGTGAAAAATACGTTCTGTCCCACTGGGTCGGCGCCAAACAGCGTCACGGCCAGCGCGCCGGTGTGCGATGAAGCGTTACCACCAGAAAGGAGATACACGTCTCCGGCGCGGTACTCGTAGACGTTCGTGGTATTAGGTTGCGCTTGGGGGGCGAGAGGCGCCGCGCTTGTAAAAAACACGCTGGAGCCGTCTTCTGTGAGCGCCAGGCCGGTGTCGGCGGCGGTCGGGAGATCCACCCCGCGGAACAACTGATTGGGAATATTCGGAGCTTCGGCGAAGGTTTCAACGTTGCCGCTCGAGACCCCGCCCTGGCCGATCGACACCCGCGTCAGCGCTTCGTCGCCGGCGTCGTACTCGAACAGCTGCGGCGTCTTGCTCGTATCGCCTTTGGTCAGGTCGGCCGAGCTGAGAAACACCAAGAAGCGTCCGTCGCGCGTCGCCTGCGCAGTACGGGTGTTCTCGCTCCCACTCCACACGGATTTGTCTGTAAACCTCGTGCCGGACGGGCCGAGCGTGCCACCCAACGCGCTTTCCCGCTGGCTTTCGGCTATCCTGCCGATTTCGCTCGCTTCGGGTTCTTCCACTCCGCGGCTCAATGCTTCTTCCTTCGCCCGCGTCCCAGCGGCTTCTGCAAGTTCACTCACTTTAGCTCTTTCCGCATTTTCTTCAGACCTCAACGTTGCTTCTTCGCTGGATCCGAACAACGTGGCGATAAACACCGTGTGGTAGGATCCGGGATGTTCCAGTTCGGGCTCGTAAACGTAGAGGTTGTAGGCTTCTTCTTTCGGTCCCGTTTGTTCGGGGTTTCGACCGATGACTGTGTCAGGGCCGCTAAGCTTTCCCTCAGCCACGAAGTAGACCCGTTCGCCGTCCTCGGAGACGCGCACCACGCCCTGGACCGTCGGTTTGGTTGAGCCAGCGGAGACGAGTGAGATCTTCCCGTCCGGGTGCCCAGCGCTCGCTTCGGGCCCTTTGAAATCGTACTCATAGAGATTGTTCCCGGTCTGACCGGGCAGCAGTTCCTGTTCAGTCGAGAAGAAGACCTTTTCGCCATTCTGCGACGCGCCCGCAAAGGTCGCGTTGCCACGTTCGGTCGTTTTGCACGCTTCGCAATCCCCCTTGGACGGCTCCGAGATGTCTACCGTGCTCGCTCCGGCGATCCGCGCGTACAGTTCGCTGACGGCCGGCCTTCCTTCGCATTCGAGGGCCGTGAAGAACACCACTTCCCCGCTGGCGGAGACCGCATTGTACGCCGAGCCAGATTCGCCCGCGCCCAGTTCGGTGCCGCAGTCGCTGATCAGTTCGGCGCCTTCGTTGAGGTGGGGACTGCCGTGGAGGTGGCCTTCGTTCCTGACGCCGACGAGAGTCGGTTCGGGATCTTCGGAGCCGGTGTACACGTACTCGTAGAGAGACGGCCGTTCAGGGTCGGTTGTGTCTCCTTCCCATAGATTACGAGGGGTTTCGCTGGACGCGGCCACGATCTGATAGAGCGAGCGTGTCAGATCGCGAGAGGCGCCGACGAGGTTAAGCTCTTCACTCGTCGAGAGCTTGTCGCCTTCCAAGACTTCCTTGCCGTCTCCGTTACGGGGCGTACCAGGTCCGACAGGATGGAATTCCGACGCGCCGGAACCGGTTCGAAGGTAAATGTCTTCGTGGTGAATCACATCCGGGTAAAGCGGGTTTGCCCGCTCGGCGCCCCAAAGGGTCTCCCCGAAGTTATCGGCGCTGACCGCCATCAGCGCGCTCTGCGAGTATTCGCCGGCCGGCGGTGTCAGCTCTGTCGACTGCCACCCGCCGGCGCCGCGCGTGAACTCATACATATCGTTGCTTGGATTCCTGATGGGGTCTTCCAGGTAGTTGTCGGCACCCCCAAACGCGCCGGCGATGCCAACGATCACGTGCGAGCCGTCTTCCGAGATCGCCCCCGACGGTTCCTGAATGACGATTCCCCCCTCCTTATAAGGCGGCGTCACCAGCTCAAAGGCTCGGCAGTCTGGCAGGTACGTGCGAAACCCGGGCGAGTCTTCGGTTTCAAACGGGCAGCTCGACTGGTTGGCGTCGCCCGCGGCGAGCGCTGGAGTAACACTCGTCACGCCGCCCGACACGAGCAGCGCCAGCGAGACAAGACCGCCCTGCGCAAGCGCCCGCCTAAAAGCCCGCGGCGCACGCAGGCAAAACCGAAGGTCGTGGATGGCAATCACGTTCACTCCCTCTCCTCGAAGTAAGACCCACTGATGCGGGCGGCCGCTACGTCAGCCCTCTCCAGGCTGGCCCGACACGTCATTTCCTCTCCACGCTGGAGATAATTGCGCTTTCAACCCCGCCCGACAAGCCATGCGATGCAATGTTGCATGCCCTGCAATCCGGATGAATTACGGATAGAGAAAAGCAAACAACCTGCGCTCGGCATTGACTGGGCCCCGTTACTCGTGGTCAGATACCAGAACCACCTATTGCATTTCATATAACCTTGCAAGAGCTGCTATGCACCAAAAATAAGCTCGAAATCCTCGACTTCGGCAACCTGTTCCGGTATAATGCCGCCATGGGAGAGGTCGATCGGGAGCGGCGCATAGCGCCGATGCACTCGCCGGTCAGCTGGGCGCTGTTGGGACTCATCATCGAACGTCCGAGCTACGCCTACGAGCTGGCGCAGCGCTTTGAGCGCACCTACGGCGAGACGCTGTCGCTCTCGAGCGTCTCGCACGCCTACACGGCGCTGCGAACACTTGAAGAGCGGGGGTTGATCGAAGAGCTGGCGGGGACGAGGACCGGTCGCCAGCCCAAGCCCCACTACCAGGCGAGCGCCAAGGGCCTTCGGGACTATCACGAGTGGCTGATCGGACAGGTCGCCGAGGAGCGCCGCCGCCAGCGGGTGTTCCTGCTGCAGCTCACAGCGCTGACGCGCGACCCCGAGCAGGCGATGAGGGTCGTCGCGGACTACGAGCGCGCCTGCCTGGACGAAACCCGCGCGACCCCGATCGCAAACGGGCAGGAGAGCGCTCCCGGTAGCGCCCTGGAGCTGCAGGCCCGGCTTATCGCCGAGGAGCAGCGCCTGGCGCTCGGGGCCAGGATCGCGTGGGCGCGCTACGCGCGCCGCGAGCTGAAGGAGGCCCGCTCGAACGAACGGGCGGACGGACGGACAGACAAGCCGGCGCCCAACCCATGAGCCTGCTGGAGCTGGAGCGCGTCTGCAAGCGCCGCGCCTACGGCGGGCGCAAGGTGGTCGTGCTCGAGGACGCGTCGCTGAGCATCGACGCGGGCGAGCTGGTCGCGGTCTGGGGCCTGCGCGGCTCGGGGCGCACGACGCTGCTGCGCCTCGCGGCGGGGATCGATGCCCCCGACTCAGGAACCGTCCGCTTCGTCGGGCGCGACCTCGCCGAGCACGGCGATGAGATCCTCGGTCGCGAGATCGGCTACTGCCAGAAGTCGTTTCGCACAGCCGCGGGGCAGGGGGCGATCGAGGAGGTCGTCGTCGGGTTGCTCGTCAATGGGGTGGCCGCTGCCGGCGCTCGCGCGCGCGCGAGAGAGGCGCTGCGACGCGTCGATGGCGAGAGCTTCGGCGAACGGCGCGTCTGCGAGCTCGACAGCGGCGAGCGGGTGCGGCTGGCGATCGCCCACGCGCTGACGCTGCAGCCGCGGCTGCTGCTCGTGGACGAGCCCGTCGGCGGCGTAGACCTGCTCCAGCGCGACCCGATCCTCTCGCTGCTGCGCTCGCTCGCCGACGAGGGCATCGCGGTGATGATGACGGTCGGCGAGCTCACCGAGCTCTCCGGAGCCGACCGCTCGCTGACGATCGGCGACGGCGAACTGTGCGCCGGTCCCAGAGCGCAGCTCGCGCCGGTGCTCCCGCTGCGTCCGGCGACGGGCCTGCGGGCCAGCGGGTGAGCCGGAGCCCATCCGTGCTCGAGCTCGAGCGAGTGGTCAAGCGCTATCGCGGCGCGGGCGAGGAGATCCACGCCGTCGAGGGCGTCAGCCTCACCGTCGCACCCGGGGAGATGGTCGCCCTGCACGGGCCCAGCGGGTCGGGCAAGACCACGCTGCTGAAGCTCGCGGCCGCGCTGCTCTGCCCCGATCGGGGCACGGTCAGCTTCCACGGCGCCGACCTGTCCTCGTTCTCAGAGGACCAGGCGTCGGACTACCTGCTGCGCGACGTCGGCTTCATCTACCAGAGCTTCCACCTGATGCCCCGCGTCTCGGCGCTCGAGAACGCCTCGATCAAGCTGCTGCTCGGCGGCGTCGGCCGCCGCGAGGCCCAGGGTCAGGCGCGCGAGTGGCTCGAGCGCCTCGGGCTCGCCGGTCGCGTGCAGCGCACCCCCGAGCAGCTCTCCGGAGGCGAGCGCCAGCGCGTGGCGATCGCGCGCGCGCTGGCGGGCGATCCGAAGCTGATCCTGGCCGACGAGCCGACGGGCAACCTCGACAGCGCCCGCAGCCGCGAGATCGTCGCGCTGCTCGCCCAGATCACGCGCGAACGCGCCACCGGCGTGCTGCTCGTCACCCACGACACCGAGGCCGCGCGGCTGGCCGATCGGAGCTTCGCTCTGCGCGACGGCGAGCTGCACGAGCACGCCCCGGAGGGCGAGAGCTGTGCCTCCCCGGCGCCCGCGCGAGCGATCTCGACAGTGTAGACCCTCATGTCACGCCCCGAGCCCCTGAAGACGCGAACGCTGATGCGCCCCTACGCGCTCCTCTACCTCTACCGCCGCCGCCTGCGCGTACACGCCGCCCAGGAGCTGTTCGCGGGCGTAGGGATAGCGATCGCCGTGGCGCTCGTGTTCGCGGCCACGGTCGCCGAGTCGAGCATCGCGGGCTCCAGCGGCGAAGTCGTCCGCGCCGTCACCGGACCGGCGAGCCTGCAGCTGCGCGCACGCGGCGGCAGAGGCCTGGACGAACGCCTGCTCGGGCGCGTGCAGCGGCTGCCTGGGGTCGTGCAGGCCGCCCCGCTGCTGGAGCAGACCGCGACCGTGCGCGCCCGCAACGGCCGTCACACGGCGATCGACCTCGCCGGGACCGACACGAGCCTCGCGGTGCTCGACGGCCTCGGCGAAACGCTCCCGCTCGCGGCCTTCACCCCGGGCACCATCGGCCTCAGCCAGGCGAGCGCCGACGCGCTCGGCATCGCGGCTCGGCGCGACCGCGCCGGGACCGGTGAGGTCACGCTGCAGATGCGCGGCCGGGCCACCCCGCTGAGGGTCTCCACCGTGCTCGGCAAAGAAGCCGTCGGCGCGCTCGCGCGCGCGCTGGTCGGGGTGATGCCGCTTCAGCGCATGCAGCAGCTCGCGGGCCTCGAAGGACGGATAACGCGCATCTTCGTCGAGACTCGCCCCGGCGCGCAGGCGGCGGTACGCTCGGAGCTGCGCGCGCTCGCGGGCGGGCGCATTGAGGTCGCGCCGGCCAATCAGGACGTGACGCTGCTGAGAGAGGCGCTGGGACCGAGCGCACTGGCGAGCGGCCTGTTCGCGGCGATCGGCGCGCTGCTCGGCTTCCTGCTCGCGTTCAACGCGATGCTCCTGACCGTGCCCGAGCGCCGCCAGGCGATCGCCGAGCTGCGCCTCGCCGGCTCCAGGCGCGGGGGGATCGTGCAGATGGTCCTCTTCCAGGCGCTGTGTCTGGGTATCGTCGCCTCGCTGGTGGGACTGGGCGCCGGCTACGCGCTGTCGGTGTGGGTCTTTCACCAGTCCACCGGCTATCTCGCCGAGGCGTTCACGCTCAGCGGCGGCACGGTGGTCGGCGCGCGCCCCGTGCTGCTCGCATTCTTCGGCGGCGTGCTGGCCACATGCCTGGCCTCGACGGTGGTGCTGGCAGACCTGCGCCGCGGACGCCCCCGCGACGCCGTCTACCAGCAGGAGGGCGTGGCCGGCGACGCCCTCGGCGTGACCGCCAGGCGGCGACTGTTCGCCGGCGCGGCCGGCCTGCTCGCGGGCGCCGGCGCGCTGTACGCGCTGCTCCCCGCGGCCGCGATCGCCGCGACCGCGCTGCTGGCGCTGGGAACCGTGCTCGCCGTCCCGCTCGTGCTCGCGGCCGTGCTGAGGCTGATGCAGGCCATGGCCGAGCGCTACGAACGGCTGATCACGCTCCCGGTGGCGCTCGCCTCGCTGCGGACGACGACGCTGCGCTCGCTGGCGCTCGCCGCGACCGGCGCCGTCGCCCTGTTCGGCAGCGTCGCGCTCGGCGGCTCGCGCGAGAACCTGCTGCGCGGCATCCGCTCGTTCGCCCACAGACTACGTCGCCGCGGCCGACGTCTGGGTCACCAATCCCGGCGACGAGCAGGCGGTCGACGAATTCTCTGCGGGTCGGGACGCGGCGCGGATCGCCAGGCTCGGAGCCGTCGCCGGCGTGCGGTCCTTTCAGGGCGGCTTTGAGGTGCTCGGCAGCCGACGCGTGTGGATCATCGCCCGTCCGCCGGGTGCGAGCCGGCAGGTGCTCGCAGGCGAGATCCTCAGGCGGGAACGCAGACACCGCGGTGGCGCGCCTGGGCGAAGGCGGCTGGATCGCCGTCTCCAAGCAGATCGCCGAAGAACACCACACCCGCGTCGGCGGCGCCCTGGCGCTGCCGACCCCCACCGGCGCAGTCTGGTTCAGGGTCGCCGCGACGACGACCAATCTCGCCTGGCCTCCGGGCGTGATCTTCATCGATTCGAGCGACTACGCCCGCGCCTGGGGAACCTCGGCGCCCACGGCCCTCGGCGTCGATCTGCGCCCCGGCGCGAACGCCGCGCGGGCGCGCGTGGCGATCGCGCGCGCCCTCGGCCCCCACAGCGGTCTGGAAGTGGCGACCGCCGCCACGCGGCAAGCTCGCATCGACGCCCTGACGAGTGAAGGGCTCGGCCAGCTGCAGGAGATATCGACGCTGCTGCTGGCAGCCGCGATCTCGGCGATGGTCGCGGCCCTCGCCTCGAGCCTCTGGCAGCGACGCGCGTGGCTGGCCGGACTGCGCCTGTCGGGGGCCAGGCCCCCACGCCTGCGGCGGATCCTGGCGCTCGAAGCCACGCTGATGCTCGGCGCCGGCTGTTTGACCGGCGCCGTCGCGGGGATCTACGGCGAGATCGTGATCGACGGCTACCTCGCGCAAGTGTCGGGCTTCCCGCTCGCGAGCGCCGTCACGGGCGCGCGCCCAATCGAGGTGTTCGTGCTCGTGCTCGGCTGCGCCCTTGCCCTCGCGGCCGTCCCGGGCTGGTTGGCCTCGCGCGTCGCGCCCGCGCTCGCGCTCGAGGAGGAGTAGGCCGCCGTGTCCGCCACACCAAGGGCTTACGCCCCAACCCATCAGCCCTACCCCCTCGACCCACCGTCCACCGCAGCGCGAACTCTCAGCGATCCGTGGCTCCTGGCCCGCTCGGCCCAGGCCCTCGTGCTCGCGAACGTCCGCTACTGGTGCACCGTCGCCCCAAACGTGCGCCGCGAGCTGCGCCGCTGGGAGCGTCGCGCACAGGCGATCCCCGACCCCGCGCTGCGAGCGCTCGCGATGGCGAAGCTGAACGCCGAGCGCTTCAACGCCGAGGCGGCCGCGATGTTCGCGACGCTCGCGCCGCGTGCGCATCGCAAAGAGGCGACGGTCGCGATCGTGGCCCTCGAGCTGCTGTTCGACTACCTCGACGGCCTCACCGAGCGTCCCTCGTCCGACCCTCTGCGCGAGGGCGAGCGCACGTTCGCGGCCTTCACCGGCGCGATCGCCCCCGGCGCCCTCAGGGAGGATCACCGCGACTCCCAGCGCGACGGGGGCTATCTCCACGCGCTGTCGGATGCCGCCGCCGGCGCCCTGGCGCAACTGCCCGCGAGCGCTGCGGTCACCGACGCCGCCCTGCGCAGCGCAAAGCGCGGCGCGCAGGCGCAGATTCGCATGCACGCCGCCCCGCACATCGGGACCGCGCAGCTCGAAGATTGGGCGCGCGGGCAGGCGCCGGGCACGGGCCTTCAGTGGCGGGAGTTCCTCGCGGGCTCAGCGTCGTCGGTGCTCGCAGTGCACGCGCTGATCGCCGCTGCCGCCGATGCCCGCACCACCCCCGAGGAGGCCGCGGAGATCGAGGCCGCCTACCTATCGGTGTGCGTGCTGCTCACACTGCTCGACGGCCTCGTCGATCACGAGCTCGACGCGCGGGCGGGCGTGCGCGGTTACATCGACCTCTACGAGGATCGCGCCGACGTGCTCTCACAGACGCTCACGGATATCGCCCGGCGAGCCGTGAGCCAGACCCGCGAGCTTCGCAACGGGGCCCATCACACGATGACGCTCGCCGGCGTCATCGCCTACTGCACCTCGGCGCCGGGAGCAGACGGCGAGCTCGCCCGGCCCGTCTGCGCGCTCCTGCACAGCGAGCTGTCGCCGCTGATCTCCCCCACGCTCGCGCTCATGCACACCTGGCGCCTGGCCAGACGGGTCCTTTCGAGCCGGAATGGAGCCGGCGTGCACGTCGGCGCGGAGGGATAAGCTCAGTGACGATCGAGCCCTCGTGGCTCGCACATCATTCGGGGGAGGGCGCTGTGGGCAACATGCCGGGTCTTAGCACGTGGCCGAGAGCCGGAGGCGCCGCGCTCGCCGCGACCGCGCTCGGCGTCTACGTGACCACGCTCGCCGGGCCCACCGCATGGGCGGCTCACCGCACCCCGGCGGCGCACGGCGCGCGCGCGCTGAGCGTGCACGACGAAGGACGTCTGCGCTTCCTCAGCAGCTCCGGCTCGCAGCTGATCGACGAAGGATCGATGTCGGGCACGCTCCCGGGGAGGGCGCGGGTGCGCTTCACCTACAACGGCAGCCCCGCCGTGAAGGCGAGTTTCACGATCTACGCCGGTGGCGGTTCGATCGACGGCCGGGCCGGTGGGCGGCTGAGCGACCCGACGAGCCTCAGCCCGAGCTTCCGCGGCGCGCTGACGATCACCGGCGGCAGCGGCCGTTACGCGCACGCTCGCGGGAGCGGTGAAATGTTCGGGGTCTTCTACCGCCGCGGCTACGGGCTGATCGTGCAGGCGATCGGCACGCTGCGCTACTGACATGCAGCGGCGCCGCCGCCTTCCAGCCGGACACGGTCGACATCCCACCGCGTCCGACGCGCGCCTGGGTACTAAGGCGCTCCCCTGCGCACGCGCCGTCCTCGCGCTGGTCCTCGCCTTCGCGCTCTTCACCCTGCCGCTGCCGGGAATGGCCCGCGCGGCGCAAAGCGCGAGCATCGGCGCCGCATTCACGCCCAACCGCCTGGGAGCGCACACCACCGTCTCCCTCGGCTTTCGGATCGTCGGTGGTGGAGGAGGAGGAGTGCCTTCGCCGCTCACCGGCATCGACTTCGCCTACCCCGCCAACCTCGGGATCGCCACGAGCGGCCTCGGCCTGGCCGCCTGCGCTCCGGCGGAACTGGAAGCGCACGGACCGGCGATCTGCCCCGCGAACTCGCGCATGGGCAGCGGCAGCGCCCTGGTGGAGGTGCCCTTTGGGGGCGAACTCCTCACCGAGACCGCCCGCATCGCCCTGCTCGCCGGGCACTCACCGGACGGGTATTTCAGGCTGCTGGTCTGCGCCACGGGCGAATCTCCGGTCGCCGCCCGCATCGTGATGCCCACGCTGCTGCAGGCGGGACACCTGCACATCGGCGTGCCGCTCGTCCCGAGCCTGCCCGGGGGCCCAGACGTCGCGGTCGTGCAGGCGCACGTAACGCTCGGCGGCGACCTCACCTACTACGAACACATCCACGGCAGGACTCTGCCCTACCACCCCCAGGGGATCGTCCTGCCCCGGCGTTGCCCGCGAGGAGGGTTTCGGTTCACCGCGAGCTTCGCGTTCCTCGATGGCACCAAAGCCAGCGCGCATACAGTGGCGCCGTGCCCGCGCCGGTAAACGCTCCCAACGATGCCGACGGCTGCGGTGAGCGGCGCCTGCCGCGTGCTACGTAGACGCGGGCTGTGGCTCACCCACCAAAGCCCGCTGCATTACGCGACCTCGCCCGCGGGCTCCTCCGCGACGGCGCCTTCGTTCGCCTGAATCTCGCGCAGATCGCGCCTGAGCTCGCGCAACTCGTCACGCAGCTGGGCGGCGTACTCGAAGCGCAGGTCCTCCGCCGCGGCGCTCATCTCCTCCTCGAGCTCGACGACCATTCGCTCCAGCTCGTGTGTCGGCATCTCCTTCGTCTGGGCGCGGCGCTCCGCGGCCCGGCGGCGGCTGCCGCGGGGGATCTTCGAGTCGGCCTGCAGAAACTCGGCGATGTCCGAGATCCCCTTGACGATCGTCGCGGCGGTGATCCCGTGCTCCTCGTTGTAGGCGAGCTGGATTTCGCGCCGGCGGTCGGTCTCGGAGATCGCCGCTTTCATCGCCTTCGTCTCCCGGTCGGCGTACATCAGCACGGTCCCCTCGACGTTGCGCGCCGCCCGGCCGATCGTCTGGATCAGCGAGGTCTCTCCCCGCAGGAACCCCTCCTTGTCGGCGTCCAGGATCGCCACGAGCGAGACCTCCGGCAGATCCAGCCCCTCGCGCAGCAGGTTCACGCCGACGAGCACGTCGTACTCCCCCAATCTCAGGTCGCGGATGATCTGGATGCGCTCCAGCGTGTCGATCTCCGAGTGCAGATACCTGGTCTTGAACCCCATCTCCAGCAGGTACTGCGAGAGGTCCTCTGACATCTTCTTCGTCAGCGTCGTCACGAGCACCCGCTCGTTTCGATCTACTCGCGTGCGCACCTCGTTCATCAGGTCATCGATCTGGTTCTTGGTCTCGCGCACCTCCACCATCGGATCGACGATCCCCGTCGGTCTGACGATCTGCTCGACCACCCGCCCCGAGCGCGTGCGCTCGTACTCGCCCGGCGTCGCCGACACGAACATCAGCTGGGGCGTGATCGACAGGAACTCTTCGAACGTCTGCGGGCGGTTGTCCAGCGCGCTTGGAAGCCTGAACCCGTAGTCCACGAGCGTCTGCTTGCGCGAGCGATCCCCCTCGTGCATCCCCCCGATCTGGGGGACGGTCTGGTGGGACTCGTCGATGAAGCACACGAAGTCCTTGGGGAAGTAGTCGATCAGGCAGTACGGCCGCTCGCCCGGCTTGCGCCCGTCGAGGATCCGCGAGTAGTTCTCGATCCCCGAGCAGAATCCCATCTCGCGCAGCATCTCCATGTCGTACTGCGTCCTTTGGCGCAGCCTGTGGGACTCCAGCGGCTTGCCCTCGGCCTCCAGCTGCTCGCAGCGCTCGTTGAGCTCGCGCCCGATCTCCGCGACGGCCGCTTCGACAGTGCCCTCGCGGACGTTGTAGTGCGTCGCCGGCCAGATCGCCACGTGCTCGACGTCGTCCTCGATCATTTCCCCCGTCAGCGGGTCGAACTGCTGCAGCCGCTCGATCTCATCGCCGAACATGCTCGCGCGGAACGCCGCCGTCTCCGAGTACGCCGGCCACACCTCCAACGTCTCCCCCTTGACCCTGAACGTCCCCCGTGCCAGCACCGTGTCGTTGCGCGTGTACTGAATCGACACCAGTTTGCGCAGCAGCTGATCGCGGTCGATCGTCTCCCCCCGCTTGAGGATCTGCATGTTCATCTCGTACACCTCCGGCGAGCCCAGCCCGTAGATGCACGACACCGACGCCACCACGATCACGTCCCTGCGCGCGAACACCGCCGCCGTCGCCGCGTGCCTGAGCCGATCGACCTCCTGATTGATCGCGGAGTCCTTCTCGATGTACAGGTCCCGGCTCGGCACGTACGCCTCGGGCTGGTAGTAGTCGTAGTAGCTCACGAAATACTCGACCGCGTTGTCGGGGAAGAACGTGCGGAACTCGTTGCACAGCTGCGCGGCGAGCGTCTTGTTGTGCGCGATCACCAGCGTCGGGCGCTGCACCGCCTCGATCGTCGCCGCCATCGTCATCGTCTTCCCCGTCCCCGTCGCGCCGAGCAGGGTTTGGAACCGCTCGCCCGCGTTCACGCCTTCGGCGAGGGACTCGATCGCCTTGGGCTGATCGGCGGTCGGCGTGAACGCGCTATCCAGTTTGAACTCGGGCATTGGGACGGACCGCCTACGTTAGCGCCGGCAGGCGGACGGACTCAACCAATCCCGAGCTGACGCGCATACAGCGCGCGGTATTCCCGCTGAGCCTGCAGCACCCGCTGCACGTAAGCGCGCGTCTCCCCGAAGGGGATCTGGCCAACCGTCAAGCTCCCGCCTTCGGCGCGGGCCTGCGCAACCCAGCGATCGACGTTCGCCAAGCCCGCGTTATACGCCGCCACGGCAAGCATCTCATCGCCGGAGTAGTGGTCGAGCAAATAGCGCAGGTAGTAGCTCCCGTAAGCGACGTTCACGCTCGGCGTGGACAGGTCGCTGGTCTGGAAGCGATACCCGCCCGAGAGCTTGGCCAGGAATTCGGCGGTCGCTGGCTCGATCTGCATCAGCCCCTCCGCGCCGGCCGGCGAGGTGCGGGGATCGAACTTCGTCTCGGCATAGATGACCGCCGCGATCAGCGCGGGGTCCAGGTGCTTGGCGGCGGCCTGTTCGCGGATCACCTGTTCGTTTGAGAGCGGCAGCGCCAGCCGGCGCACCGTATGGTCGAGGCTGGAGCCGAACGCGATCGCCAGCGCACCGAGCGCGACCACGACGAGGAGCACCGCACCTGCGTCGCGCAACCGTCCTCCACGCCGCCCGCGTCCCGCGCGCCCGCCGCGCGAGCGACCGTCCGCGCGATACACCGTGCGGCGAGCCGCGCTGCGCGATACCGACGGCGAGGGCGTGGCGCTCATCCTGAAAGAGTGTCAAGCACGGCCGACAGCTGTGCCGCCAGCTCCCGCTCGCTGCCGTCGTTGCGGATCGCAAACGTCGCCCGCCGCGCCTTCTCCCCCTGGGAGAGCTGGCGCGCCGCGCGCGCGTCCTGCAAGCGCGTGCCCCCGGCCCGCCGCGCGCTCGCGCCGCACCTGCTCATCCGCGATCACCGCCACCGTGGCGTCGTATGCCCCCTCCATCCCCGCCTCGAACAGCAGCGGCACCTCGACCACCGCCGCGCGCGGGGCCGGACGCCGCGCGCGGATCTCCGTCAGCCACTCCCCGACACGTTCGCCGACCATCGGCCACAGCACGCCCTCGAGCCACGCCCGGTCCTCCGCGTCGGCAAACACGCGCTCGGCCACAGCCGAACGATCGACCGTGCCGCCGGGCGCGACGACGTCCTCGCCCCAACGCGCCACGACCGCGTCGCGCAGGCGCTCTCCCTCATACAGTTCGTGCACGACCGCGTCGGTGGACAGCACCGCCGCCCCCAGGCGCTCGAACTCCGCCAGAGCCGTCGACTTGCCGGCGCCCATGCCGCCCGTCAACCCGACGAACGGCACCTTCGGCTCCATCCCGCCTACGCCGCCCGGGATCCTCGGGGGCGAGCTTCAGTCCTGCGCCGGCTCGCCGGCGGGCTGCAGCTGCGCGTCGGCATCGCCGTCTCCGGCGGAGGCCTCCGGCTCCACCGCGGCCTCAGGCTCCGCTTGCGCTTCCGCGACCGGCGTCTCCTCGGCAGCCGCGGCCTCATCGGCAGCCGGAGTCTCCTCAACAGCGGCCTCGGCCGGCGCCTCCTCAACCGCCGAGGCCTCCTCGGCAGCAGCATCGGCTGAAGCTTCCTCGACGGCAACCTCCGCCGCGGGCTCAGCCGGCGCCTCCTCGACAGCCGGCGCCAGCTCCTCAGCGGCCTCGGCAACGCTCTCCTCGACAGCGACCTCGGCCGCGACCTCACCGTCCGCGTCGGATGACGCCGACGCCTCCTCCCCTCCGTCCCGCTCATGGGACTCCCCGGCGCTGGCGGTCTCGGCCGCGGGAGCGTCGTCGGGACGAGACACGGGCAGGATCTGATCCTCGACGCGCTTGGCCGACAGCGACAGGCGGCGGCGCTCGGAGTCGATCTCGAGGATCTTCACGCGGATCTCATCGCCCGGATGGACGATCTCGCGCGGGCTTTCGACGTGGTGGCCGGCGAGCTCGGAGATGTGCACGAGCCCCTCGACCCCGTCGAGGATCTCGACGAACGCGCCGAACGTGACGACCTTCGTAACCTTGCCGGCGAGCTCGTCGCCCACGTTGTAGGTGTCCATGATCCGCTGCCAGGGATCCTCCTGGGTCTGCTTGAGCCCCAGGGAGATGCGCTGGCGGTCGCGGTCGATGTCGAGCACCTTCACCTGGACGGTGTCGCCGATGCCGAGGATCTCGCTCGGATGGTTGACGTGCGACCACGACAGCTCGGAGATGTGGATCAGGCCGTCGATCCCGTCGAGGTCGACGAACGCGCCGAAGTCCACGATGTTCGAGATCTGCCCCTCCACAACCAGCCCGGGCGCCAGCCGGTCGAGGATCTGCTGGCGCACCTCCTTGCGCTCCTCCTCCAGCACCGCGCGGCGCGACAGCACGACGTTGTTGCGCGAGCGGTTGAGCTCGATCACCTTCGTCTCGATCTTCGTGCCCATGTACTCGTCGAGGTTGGGCACGCGCCGGATGTCCACGAGCGACGCGGGCAGGAACCCGCGCACGCCGAGGTCGATGATCAGGCCGCCCTTGACGACCTCGATAACCGTGCCCTGCACCGGCTCGCCGGACTCCGCGGCGGTTTCGATGCGCCTCCACGCTTTCTCGAAGCGGGCGCGCTTCTTGGACATGATCAGACGCCCGTCCTGGTCCTCCTTGGTCATGACGATGGCATCGACCTCCTCGCCCTGATGCACCTCGTCATGGGGATCGACCGACTTGCGGATCGACAGCTCATTGGCGGGGATGACGCCCTCGGACTTGTAGCCGATGTCGACCAGCACCTCGTCCTTGTCGATGCGGACGACGTGGCCGGTGACGACCTCGCCCTCCTCGATGTCGCGGAACGTGGCGTCGTAATTGGGGACGATCTGCCCGTCGACCTCGAGCAGGAGTCCGTTGGACCCGGCGACCACGTGGGCCTCGGGATTCTCGATCAGTGTTTGCACGGTCCAGAAGCCTACCGCAGGGCGACGTTTTCATCCGGCCGACAAACCCGCTTCGCGGGACGACTGGATGAAAAGGTGTCACTCGACTCGCGTGTCTCTCCCCGGATCGACTGGCAGCGGGTTGGAATCAGCGGCGTATAACATCGACTGATGCCTACGCGAGCGACGAAGCGCGGAGTCGAGCGGACCCCCCTGGGAGCGCGCCACGATTGCGACGTGCTGGTTTGCGGGGCATCGTTCGCCGGGTTGGCCGTCGTGCGCGAGCTGCAGGGCTCGGGCATGCGCGTGCTGATGATCGACCGTTACGAGATCGGGGAGCGCCAGACCTCGGCGTGCGCGATGCCGACGCTGTGGCTGGAGGCGATGGACCTGATGGGCTCGCTGCGCCAGACGTTCGACGAGCTGGTCGTTCACACGCGCTCGCGAACCTCTCGCTGGCGGCTGCCGTGGTCGTTTTCGACATTCGATTACCGCGAGCTGTGCGCGCTGCTGTATGACCAGGCCGACGCCGCCGAAACGGAGTTCGAGACCGCCACGGTCACCGGACGCGAGGGGCTCACCGTCCATACCGACCGCGGCTCGCTTACCGCGCCGCTCGTCGTCGACGCGCTCGGGTGGCGACGGGTTCTTTCCAACGCGACCCCGATCCAGCCGCCGAACGCGCGTCTGTCGCGCGGCTTGGAGGTCCACCCCGCGGGCGCGGGGGAGGAGTTGGAGCTGTGGATCGACCACCGCTACGTCCGCTCGGGGTACGCATGGAGCTTTCCCGCGCGCGAGGAGGTGCGGATCGGGGCGGGCTCGTTCTGGCCCGCCAACCACGTCAAGGAGCCGACCGTCAGACTCGCCGGCGAGCAGGGCCTTGAGCCGGAGGGCTACCAGGGCAACTGGATTCCCCACCAGCTGCGGCCTGCGGTCGAGGATGGCGTGTTCTTCGCCGGGGACTCGGCCGGGCACTGCCTCCCGCTCACTGCCGAGGGCATCCGCACCGCGCTGTATTTCGGCCTCGCGTGCGCGCGCGAGCTGCGCTCGGTGCACGAGGGGCGGATCACGCGCGAGCAGGCCCTCGCGCGCTACGGGGCGTTCTCGGACGGGCACGCGCGCAAATACGAGTGGCTGCTGCGCGTGCAGCGCGCTGTCGGGCAGCTCACCCCCACGCGCGTTCCGAGGATGCTGTCGCACGGTCTGGAGTCGCGCCGGTTCGCTACGTGGGCGTTCGAGCACTACCTGGCGATCGCCCCGCCGTCGTATGCCAGTGCCGGGCCGTCTTACACCGGCGCATCCGCGCCCGTCTCGGCCGCGGCATGACGAGCTACTCCGGCGCGTCCCAATTCCCAGGGACGATCTCCAGATAGCACATGTCGATGCGCATGCGATCGAAGGTCCACTCGAACAGCGCGCGGCCTAGCCCGTAGCGGCGCACGAGCGCTTGCTCGGCGATCGGCTCGCGCTCGGGCGCAAGCACGGTGGCGGCTGCCTCCAGCGGCGCGCCGAGTGGCTTACCCCGGACCGTGCATGGCGCGATCAGGACGCGCGGGTCGTTGCGCAGGCGCTTGATCTTGCCGGCGGTGCGCTCGCTGCGCACGTAGAAGCGCCCGTCCCCCTCCGCCGCCCACACCGGCGTGGCGACCGGGACGCCGCTGCGGCGGAAGGTGACGAGCAGCGCGCGCTTGCGAGCGGCGATCTTCGCGACCGTTCCCGTTCGCGGCGCCTCGGCGATCGTGCGTGCCCCCGCGGGAGCGGTCCGCGCCGCCAGGCGCGCCAAGGGGAGCGCTCCGGGCGGACGCCGCCCGGGGACAGGGTGCGTGCCAGGACGCGCCCTCGGCGCGGCGGATGTCTTCACGTCGCCGCTCAAGGCACCCTCTTGCGCGTTGCGAGTCGTTTCGTGGGGCTCATCGTGGGTACAGTAGTGGTGGTTTACAGGGCATGTCAATGCGACCTTCGGAGGCACAGCGATGACACGTATCCAGGGTGCGCCCGCCGGCTGGAGCAAACCGTTGCTGGCGCTCGTGTACGCGATGACCCGGCGGCATATGCGCGAGATCGCCGAGAATCAGACCGAGCGCGCGATCGAACCGGCGGAAGTGTACGGCCACCTCCCGAGCGTGCTCGTCGGCTACGGAATGTTTGTGGGCGCCGCCGGGAAGCAGGATCATGTCGACCGGCGCTTGAAGGGAATGGCGATCGTCAAGGCGGCGACCTTGATGCATTGCGAGTACTGCATCGACATCGCCTCCTCCGCGGCGCGCAAGTCGGGACTCCGCGACGCGCAGCTCCTTGCGCTGCCCCACTACCGGGAGAGCGGCGAGTTCAGCGAGCTGGAGAAACTGGTGCTCGACTATGCAGTCGCGATTACGCGCACCCCGGTGGAGGTGTCAGACGAGCTGTTCGCGGCGCTGCGGGAGCACTTCGACGAGCGCCAGCTGGTGGAGCTCACGAGCGCAATCGCCATCGAGAACCTGCACGCGCGTTTCAACGCCGCGCTCGACATCGGCTCCGCCGGCTTCACCGAGGGCATGGTCTGCGCCGTGCCGGAGACGAGCGCGGGAGCGGTGACCGCGTCTTCAATCGGCGCCGCCTGATCGCCTACCACAGCACGGGCACGTCGTATCGATGCAGGATCTCGTCTTTACTGAGTATCGACATGCCCTCGGCCATTGCCTGCGCAACCAGGAGCCGGTCGAAAGGATCCCTGTGGTGCATCGGTAGATCGGCGACGGCAGCTGCGTGCGCGTCGGTCACGGACAGTCCTCGCACCCCCTGTTTCTCCATGCGCTCATGGAAGTCGGCGGTCGCCGCCAGCTTGCCCGTACTGCGCTTGATCGCGACCTCCCAAACCGACGCTGCGCTCAGCCTGCGCTCGATCGTGTCGTCTTCGATCAAGTCGAACGCCACGGCGGAGAGCTTCGTATCTCCCTCCAAAAACCACAGAGCGGCATGTGTGTCGATCAGCAGCTTCAATCGATCATGCCGAATGCGCGCGCAATGTCGTCCGGCAGCTCGTCGAAGTCGTCAGCCATCACGATCTGACCTTTGAGCGAGCCGTACATGCTCTCGCGCGGCTTGATGCTCACCGGCTCGAGCCTGACGACCGGCTCACCCCTGCGTGTGATCACGACCTCCTCACCAGACCGGGCGGCGTCAACCAGCCGCGAGAGCGTCGTCTTGGCCTCGTGCATACCCACGCTGATTGCCATAGCCGTACCTTAGCAGATTACTAGCTAACTTAGCTAGACAATCCCGTGTGGCGATCAAGGGTCCGCGCCGGAGTACCCGGCGCGGACCCCGAGTCGCTCAACCCAGCTTGGCCGTGAAGGGAACCTTGCCGCTGTCGCACCGCAGGCCATGTTCCTGCCCGACCGAGTACGTCAGATTCTGTTCGATATAGCCGCTGGCGGTGCCCTTCTTCGTGAACGCGATCGAGAAGGTCCCTTCTCCGGTCTCCGGTTCTCCGCCGGGGATCGGGGGGCCCTCCGTGACGGACCCGTGCTCGATGAGCTTGCCCGAGCCGGGGAGCGCGATCGGGGTCTGAAAGCTCGCGAGCGGGTCTTCCATGCTGACCGGAGTGGTACACCCGAGGCGCGGCGAGGTCAGCACCGATACGCACAGATGCAGCGCGGACGTGCCCGGACCGGGCGCGGCGGCGCATTTCGTCTTCTTGAGGGTGATGTTGAACTTCTGCGCTTCGCTCGGCGGCGACGCGGGCAGCTTCGCGTTATAGGTGCCGGTCTTGATGCCCGCCGGTTTTTTGGCTTTGGCGTGAGCGCCGGCCGTGGCGACGATCGTCAGACAGACGGCGATAGCGGTGCAAACCAATACTGCGAGCCGGATTCGGCGCATCATCAACCTCACATCCCTTGCGTTTACGGACGGTGCGCTCGATGCAACACTCAGCTCCGCCCCCTGCGCTGCAGATAGCAATTCGCACAGAGCCTACAGGATGGACGAATGTTCGAGTTTGAGCGCGCTCACCGCCGCACGACCAGCACCACCCCGACGACGAGCAGCACGAGCCCGACGATGCGAGAGGCGTCGATGTTCTGCCTGGCGATCCCCAGCAGGCCGAAGCGATCCACCACGACGGCGATCGCCAGCTGGCCGGTGACGACGATCGCGGTCAGGCTGCTGAGACCGAGCGTGCGCACGGTGACGAGGGCGACCGTTACGTAGAACGCGCCGAGGATGCCTCCGACCAGGGCCCACCACGGCGCGCGCGTCGCACTGCCGATGCTGGACAGGCCGCCACTGGAGAGCGAGGCGACGAGGATCAGCGCGAGCGTGCCAATGGTGAACGAGACGGTCGCCGCCTGCAGCGCGCCGACCTGACGACCGAGACGCGCGTTGACCGGCGCCTGCAGACCGACGAAGCAACCGGCGGCGACCGCGAGCAGGATCGCCAGTCCGCGGCTCACCGGGCAACCCCTGCGCCCGTCAGCGTGCCGCCCGACGATTCGCTCCCGCTCGTCGGCCGGCTCGAGCTCGGACGCGGGCTCACTTCGCCTCCAGCCAGTTGGCGCCCACACCGATGTCCACGGCCATCGCCGGCTCGGCGTCCCATACGCCGCACATCTCGCGCTCTATGAGCACCCGTGCGGCGTCGGCCTCGGCGGGCGGCCCCTCGAACAACAGCTCGTCATGGATCGTGAGTATCAGGCGCGTCTGCAATCCCTCGGCGGCGAGGGCGGCGTGGCAGCGGACCATCGCGAGCTTGATGATGTCCGCGGCGGTGCCCTGGATGACGGTGTTGACGGCGAGACGCTCGCCGAGCGTGCGCACCTGGTAGTTGCGGGCGCGCAGCTCGGGGATCTGGCGGCGGCGCCCCCACAGGGTCGTGACGTGCCCGTCCTCCTTGGCCTGCTCGATCGTGTGCTCGATGAAGGACGCCACCTGCGGGAAGCGGCTCAGATAGGCGTCGATGAATGCCTTGGCCTCCTCGCGCGGAATGTTCAGGCGGTCGGCGAGGCCATAGTCGGAGAGGCCGTAGACGATGCCGTAGTTGATCATCTTCGACTTGGAGCGCATGCCAGGGTCGATGTTCTCGGGGGCGACCTGGAACACCTGGGAGGCGGTCGCGGTGTGGACGTCTTCGCCACGGCGAAATATCTCCTTCAGGGCAGAATCGTCGGCCGCGTGGGCGAGCACGCGCAGCTCGATCTGGGAGTAGTCGGCGGAGATCAGCACCCCGCCGGGGGAGGCCTCGAAGCAGCCGCGGATCTCGCGCCCGAGCTCGGTGCGGATGGGGACGTTCTGCATATTCGGGTTGGTGCTCGACAGACGCCCTGTCTGGGCGACCGCCTGCAGGAAGGTGGTGTGGATGCGCGAGCGCTCGTCGGCCTGCTCGGGGAGCACGTCGAGGTAGGTCTTGATCAGCGTGCTCAGCTCGCGCCAGCGCTCGATCCGCGGGATGATCGTGTGCTCGGAGCGGATCGCCTGCAACACGCGCGCGTCGGTCGAGTAGCCGGTCTTGCCGCGGCGCTTGCGCGAGAGCCCGAGTCGCTCGAACAGGATCTCTCCCAGCTGCGCGGGTGAGGCGATCAGGAACTCCTCGCCGGCGAGCGCGAAGATTTCCTGTTCTGACTCGAGGATCTCCTCACGCACGCGCCCGGTGATCTCCGCCAGGCGATCGAGGCTCAGGCGCACCCCGATCAGCTCCATCGCGCGCAACACCGGCACGAGCGGCAGCTCGATATCGGCCATGATCCGATCGAGGCCGCGCTCTGCGATCTGCTCGCGCTGGGAGGAGGCGAGCGCGCCGAGCAGCGCCGCGTCAGCGGCCACGGGATCCTCGGCGTCGCACAGCAGGCCGCGCTCCTCGCACAGCTCGGCAAACGGGTATCCGCGGCGCGCGGGCTCCAGCAGGTAGGCGCCGAGCAGCGTGTCGTGGACGAGCAGATCCGGCACGGCGCGCAGCGCCTTGGCGTCGTGCGCGACGACGGGTCGCCCGGCGCACGCGGCGACGATCTCCTCGGGGCCGGCGCAATCCCCGGCAAGCACCTCGACGGGACCCGGCTTGCTCTTAGACGAGACCCCCTTCGACGCTTCGGCGCCCGCCGAACCGCCCGCGGCCGCATCGCCTGAGCCCACAGGCGAGACCGCGAAGCGCCAGGGCGAGCCTTCCGCGAACAAAGCGCCGTCGGGCGCCTGCATCTCACGCACGACGACGCAAAGCGCCTCACCCGTGCCGAACCTGGCGATGTCCGCGGGCGCGCCGGAGCGCACGCGGGCGCGCAACTTGACCTCAGCCGCGGGGGTCGAAGCGCCCGCCACGAGCTCGTCCTCACCGAGCGCCTCCTCCAGGCGGCGCAACGGGTCGCGCAGCTCGTACCGGCGGAAGACCTCGCGCAGGCGCGAGCGGTCGGGCTCGCGCGAGACCTCCTCATCGAGGTCAAGCCCGACGTCGAGATCGCGCTGGACGGTCGCCAAGCGCTTGGAGACGCGCGCGTTATCGCCATGGTCGATCAGGTTCTGTTTGCGCTTGGCTCCGCCGATGTCGCGGATGTGCCCGAGCACGGCCTCCAGCGAGCCGTAGGACCGGATCAGCTCAGACGCGGTCTTGTCGCCGATGCCGGGGACGCCGGGGATGTTGTCGGAGGTGTCGCCCTTGAGGCCGTAGAAGTCGGGAATCAGCTCGGGCGGGATGCCGTAGCGGTCGAGCACGGCCTGGTGGTCGTAGATCTTCGTGTCGGTGATCCCGCGCGAGGTCGCCATCACCTTGACGAGACCGTCAGGATCGATCAGCTGGAAGACGTCGCGGTCGCCGGTGACGATCATGCTCGCAAGTCCCGCCGCGCGAGCGCGGTCGGCCAGCGAGGCGATCACGTCGTCGGCCTCGTAGCCGTCGAGCCTGACGTTGCGGTACCCGAACGCCTCGACGAGCGGTTCCATCGCCGGCCACTGCATGCGCAGCAGGTCCGGACGCGAACGGCGGGTGGCCTTGTAGTCGGAGAACAGCTCGGTGCGCCCGGACGTGCCCGCGTCCCAGGCGACCACCGTGGGACGGACGCCGTACTCGGTGACGATCTTGACGAGCATCGAGGCGAAGCCGAAGATCGCGTTCGTGGGCTCGCCGGTCGAGGTGGCGATCGACTCGGGCAGCGCGTAGAACGCCCGGTAGACGAGACTCGGGCCGTCGATCAGGAACAGGCGGCGGTCGGCGTCCCCTCCGCCCGAGCCTCCCGCCGAGGAGCCGCTCGTCTGCGCTGTCGTGTTCGTCGCCATGCACGGATCACTTTACGGAGACCCTCACATAAGATGCCGGGCCGCTGCCCATGCCGGGCCGCTGCCCATGCCGGGCCGCCAACGCAGTGCAAAGCCGCCGCCTGACGCCGGGCACCTCAAAACCAGGAGAGCACTCCGTGACGAGCATCACCCCGAGCGCCCAGTACCGACTGAACGTGCGCGTCGAGATCGACGACAGTGCCGGCCTGCTCGGGCTGGTGACGAGCGCGATCGGCGAGGCGGGCGGAATCGTCGCCGCCGTGGACCCGGTGGAGATCGAGCACGGGCACAGCCTGCGCGACATCGTCGTGGACGCGGCCGGACCCGAGCACTGGGATGAGATCGTCGCCGCGATCGACGCGATCGAGGGCGCGCAGGTGATCGACCGGATCGACCGCACGTTCCAATTGCACATCGGGGGCAAGATCGAGCAGCACAACAAGCACCCGCTGAAGACGCGCGACGACCTGTCGATGGCCTACACACCGGGCGTGGCGCGGGTGTGCCTGGCGATCGCCGAGGACGAGGATCGGGCGTTTCAGTACACGATCAAGCGCAACACTGTGGCGGTCGTCAGCGACGGCACGGCGGTGCTGGGACTCGGCGACATCGGCGCGCGCGCGGCGATGCCGGTGATGGAGGGCAAGTGCTGCCTATTCAAGGAGTTCGCGGGCGTGGACGCGTTCCCGATCTGCCTGGACACGAAGGACGCGGGCGAGATCGTGGAGACCGTCAAGCGGATCGCGCCGGCGTTCGGGGGGATCAACCTCGAGGACATCTCCGCGCCGCGGTGCTTTGAGATCGAGGAGCGGCTGAAGGCGGAGCTGGACATTCCGATCTTTCACGACGACCAGCACGGCACGGCGGTGGTGGTGATGGCGGCGCTGCTGAACGCGGTGAAGCTGACGGGCAAGCGGATGGGAGACATGCGAGTGCTGATCATCGGCCTCGGCGCGGCGGGGATCGCGGTGACGAAGATCCTGCTCGAGGCGGGCGTGGGGCAGATCGTCGGCGCGGACTCGCGCGGGGCGCTGCACGTGGGGCGTGAGGACTATCTGGACGGGACGATGAACCCGCAGAAGCGCTGGTTCGCGGAGGTTACGAACCCTGAGCATCGGGACGGGGCGCCCGCGGACGTGATCGACGGCTCGGATCTCCTGATCGGGCTCTCGGGCGCACGGGCGCTGCCGGCCCAGGCGCTGAGCAGGATGAACGACGACGCGATGGTGTTCGCGATGGCCAACCCCAACCCGGAGGTCGTCCCCGAGGAGGCGGCTCCGTACGTGCGGATCATGGCGACGGGACGCTCGGACTACCCCAATCAGATCAACAACGTGCTGGCGTTCCCGGGCATCTTCCGGGGTGCGCTGGACGTGCGCGCGGGCGCGATCACCGAGCGCATGAAGATGGAGGCGGCGCGAGCGATCGCGAAGATCGTGGCCGACGACGAACTGCGCGAGGACTACATCATCCCGTCGGTGTTCAACCGCGACGTGGCCCCCGCGGTGGCGGCGGCGGTCGCGAATGAGGCGCGCGCGAGCGGCACGGCCGCGGCGGCGGGCAACGAGGTCGGGTTCGCGCAGGGCGACACGCAGACCGGCACCCATCCGGTCGTGCCGGCGGGGGATGCGGGGTTCGCCAAGAAATAGATTGTGGAATTGAGGGGGTTGGGCCGTGAGTGCCAGACGACGCACGCGAGCGCAGGCGTGCTGGTGGCACGTCGAGCATCGTGGGTGGCGGCTGGTGCCACGGAACGGCCGCCTCAAACCGCAAGATATTTCTTGGCGGACCCTTCAGGACGTAAGCTGGGTTAGATATGGCTGGTTCGTATTTTTGTGGGAGACCCGGTAGCCAGCCGACATACCAGCCCTGTCGGCGCCGGTCACCGCACCTGTCGGCTCCGCGGGAGCAGTCCGGGGATAGGAGCGATACGGCGGGCGGGCGGCGAGCATGAAGGTCGCGGTCACCGGGGCGAGCGGGCTGATCGGCCGTGCGCTGGTGGCGAAGCTCGTCGCGCGGGGGGACGAGGTGACGGTGCTGACTCGCGACCCAGGCAGGGCGCGCGGCAAGCTGGGTACCGAGACACAGGCGCTGCACTGGGACCCCTTGTCAGAGCCGGCGCCCGCGCGGGCGTTGACCGGACGCGACGCGGTCGTGAATCTCGCGGGCGAGCCGGTCGCGCAGCGCTGGAGCGAGCGGGCCAAGCAGGCGATCCGCGACAGCCGCGTGACGGGTACGCGCAACCTCGTGGAGGGGTTGCGCGGGCTCGCGGGCACTGCCTGCCCGAGCGTCCTGGTCAACTCATCGGCGGTCGGCTACTACGGCGCGCACGGCGCCGAGCCGATCGACGAGGAAGCGCCTGCGGGCGCGGACTTCCTCGCTCAGGTGTGCGCCGCGTGGGAGGCGCAGGCGCGGACGGCGGAGGCGCTTCAGATGCGCGCCGTGCAGGTGCGCACGGGGGTCGTGCTCGACCGTGCGGGCGGGGCGCTCGAGAAGATGCTGCCGCCGTTTCGCCTGGGCGTCGGTGGGCCGGTCGCAGGCGGACGGCAGTACGTGGCGTGGATCCATCGCGACGACCTGGTCGGGATCATGCTAGCGGCGCTGGATGACGAGCGCTGGACGG
The DNA here is from genome assembly GCA_963786535.1 of uncultured Solirubrobacterales bacterium. GTDB lineage: Bacteria > Actinomycetota > Thermoleophilia > Solirubrobacterales > Solirubrobacteraceae > Palsa-744. The sequence goes on from CAWAZI010000001.1 coordinate 299,833, forward strand.
GGGCGGTCAACGCGACGGCGCCCGAACCGGTGAGCAACCGCGCGCTGTCGCAGGCGCTCGGACGCGCGCTACATCGCCCGGCGCTGCTGCCGGTGCCCGGGCTGGCGTTGCGGGTGTTGTATGGCGAGATGGCGGAGATCATCACGACGGGCGTGCGCGCGATGCCCGCGAAGGCGCTCGTGCTGGGCTACGACTTCGCGCACCCAAGCCTGGGCGAGGCGCTGCGCGCCGCACTGGGCTGAACGGCGGCGGGGATCAACCCACGCTCATCTCGCGCCAGAACATGGGCTTGCCGCCGGACACCCGATCGACGCCATAGCTGGACAGCGTCGTTTCGCCGTCGGGTTCGATCGCGTAGCGGCCGATCACCGAGTCGTGGGGGCCGGCGTCGAGGAGCGCGTCGATCACCGCCTGGCGGTTGTTGCCGCGCGCCCCGGCACGAGCGATCGCCCGCAACGTCGCGCTCATCGCCTCGTATCCGAACAGGGCATACGCTTCGGGCTGTACGTGAAACTGCCGGCGGTAGGCTGCCAGCACGCGCTGCGCCGAGGCCGGGTAGCGGCTCACGGGCAGTATGGGCGTGGTCAACAGCGTCCTTGACGCTGCCCCGGCGCCGATGGCCGAGGTGAACGTGGCGTTGACCATCGTGCTCGACCCGAGCAGCCACAACCGTGGATCGGCGGAGTGCAGCTGCTGCCACAGCGAGACGGTTTCCGGCGTGGTCCCGCCGGCGAAGAACACGGCCTGGGCGCCTGATTCGGCGACCTTCGCGACCTCACCCGCGAAGCTCGTCGTGGCGGTCGTGTCGAGGCTGTCGTGCGCGGCGAGCGAGATGCCGGCGTGTTCTGAGTCGGCGGCCACCATCTGGGCGAGCGGCAGCTCGAACGGGTCCTGGTCGTCGAGCACGTACACCCTCCCGATCCCCAGGTCGCGCATCAGCCGCACCTGCGCGCGGGCCTGCGCCGGATCGCCGGGCTGCAGGCGAGCGAAGCTGCGCCTGCCGGTCGGGTAGAACCGTTCGGGCTCGTCCTGACCGGCGTACGCAGAGGAGGTCAGGCCGGCGTAGGGGCTGGCTGGGCTGACCTGGAGGATGCCGGCGGCATTGATCAGCGGCAGCGAGATCGCGGTCGCCGCCGAGTTGTAGTCGCCAAGGTAGGCGATCGTGCTGGGATCGTCGGCGGCCGTCTTGGCGTTGCTCGCGGTCACGCCCGGGTCCCACTGGCCGCTCGTGGGGCTGGAGTCGTCCTGCGAGTCGTAGCTGATCTTGAACGGCCCGATGTGCCCGCCTGAGTCGTGCAGCGCGAGCTTCTCGCCATCGACGATCTGCGCGGAGATCGCCCCGGACGGGCCCTGCAGCGGTAGGCTGGAGTAGACGGTGAGTTGGTTGCCCTGGCTGCTGGCCGCCCCGGAGACGCTGCCGCAACCACAGGCGACCGTCACGAGTGCCGCAACGACGACCAGTGAGGTCGCCGCCTGGCAGAACCTGCGCGCCCGCACCGGCGACTCAGCTGCGGCGGCCGGGCAGGTAGCCGGAGACGATCTTCAGCGTGGCGCCGACGACGATGATCGCGGTCGCGAGCATGAACGCGTCAAAGCCCTTGGCTCCAAGAGCCCAGAGCACGATCCAGATGATCAGGCCGGCGGTGACGGTGAGGACCAGTCCCATGTTCGCGCATCCTACCTGAGGCATACGCGGACGGGTCGGCGTTGCCTGGGCGAGCGCGAGCCGGAGCGGTGAGGTGCTCGACGCGATAGCGATCAGCGCAGGCCGGCAGCCAGTTCGGCGACGACCGCTCCGACCGCCCCTGCCGGATCCTCGGGTGCGTCCCCGGCGGCGCGCACCAGCCGGGTGCCCACGATCACCCCGTCCGCACCGGAGTCGGCGGCCATGCGCGCCTGCTCGGGCGTGGAGATCCCGAAGCCGAGCGCTACCGGGACCTCGGTGCTCGCGCGCGCGCGAGCGAGGATCTCCCCAAAGCGCTCGGACAGCGATAACGGCGCGAGACGCTCCCCGGTCGTGCCCACTACCGAGACCGTGTACAGAAACCCGCGTGCCCGCTCCCCGATCGCCGCCATCCGCTCGGGCGTGGTCGTGGGCGCGACCAATGGCACCTGCGCCAGCCCGTGGGAGTCGCACGCGGCCCTGATCTCGGCGGACTCCTCCAACGGCAGGTCCGGGACGATCAGCCCGCACGCGCCCGTCTGCGCGAGCCGTGCCACGAACGCGTCGGCGCCGGGCGCGAGCACCATGTTGGCGTAACACATCAGCACGACCGGCACACTCGGCGCCAGTCTCCGCGCGAGCTCCAGCACCCCGGCTACGTTCGCCCCCGATGCGAGCGCCTGTGTGCCCGCGGCATGAATCACCGGACCGTCGGCGAGCGGATCGGAGTAGGGCATTCCCAGCTCCAGCAGGTCGGCTCCCGCACGCACGCAGGCTTCGCCGATTGCCAGCGAGTCCTCAAGCGTCGGATAGCCGCCCATCAGATAGGGCATCAGCGCGGCTCGCCCCGATGCGCCCGCGAAGGCGCCGGCGATGCGCTGCACCCCCGTCATCGTCCGCGTGCTCACGCCGGGGGGGCGGGTTCCAATACCTCCGCGAGGTCCTTGTCTCCGCGCCCGGACAGGCACACCAGGTCGAGCCCGCCGTCGCTCTGCGCGAGCGTCCAGGCCAGCGCGTGCGCCGTCTCCAGAGCCGGGATGATCCCCTCCAGGCGCGCGAGCGCCTTGAACGCCGCGATCGCCTGCGTGTCGGTCACCGCGACGTACCGGGCCCTGCCGCTGTCGCGCAGCTGCGCGTGCTGGGGCCCGGTGCCCGGGTAGTCAAGGCCGGCGGAGATCGAGTGCGCCTGCACGATCTGACCCTCCTCGTCCTGCATCACCGCGGACAGCGCCCCGTGCAGCACGCCCGCGCGCCCGCCCACGGTCAGCGGCGCGCCATGCCTGGGCGTGTCGATGCCCTCGCCCCCGGCCTCCACGCCGATCAGCCGGACGTCGTGGTCATCGAGAAACGCGCTGAACGTGCCGATCGCGTTCGAGCCTCCCCCCACGCACGCGATCACGCGCTCGGGCAGATGCCCCTCTCGCTCGAGGATCTGCGCTCGCGCCTCGACGCCGATCACGCTCTGCAGATCCCTGACCAGCGCCGGATACGGCGCCGGTCCAACGGCAGAGCCGATCACATAGTGGGTGTGCCCGACGTTCTCGACCCAGTCGCGGATCGCCGCGGACGTGGCCTCCTTCAGCGTCCGCGCGCCCGCGTCGACCGATACGACGGTCGCGCCCAGCAGGCGCATGCGCTGCACGTTCGGATGCTGGCGGCGCGTGTCCTCGGTGCCCATGTAGACGACGCACTCGAGGTCCAGCAACGCGCACACCGTCGCGGTCGCCACTCCGTGCTGGCCGGCGCCCGTCTCGGCGATGATCCGCCGCTTGCCCATCCGCTTGGCCAGCAACGCCTGACCGAGCGCGTTGTTGAGCTTGTGCGAGCCGGTGTGGTTGAGATCCTCGCGCTTGAGATACACGCAGCGGCCGACATGCGCCGACAGCCTGCTCGCGCGATACAGCGGCGTTGGACGCCCTCCGAAGTCGCGCAGCAGCCCGTCCAGCTCGCCGCGGTAGACGGGGTCCTCGCGCGCCTGCGTCCACGCCCGCTCCAGCTCGGCCAGGGCGGGCATCAGCGTCTCGGGGACATACTGGCCGCCGTAAGGACCGAACCGGTGCTCGACCGTGGTCGCGGTCGCGCTCACGCCGGAGAGCTTTCGATCGGTGTGCTGTGAGCGGTGACGACGGCGTCGACCGCGGCGCTCGTGGGAGGGTCCGTTCGCGCGGCGGTCGAGGCCACCGCGTCAAAGAACGCGCGCAGCTTCGCCTCGTCCTTGTGCCCGGGAGCGCGCTCGGTGGCGCTGGCCGTGTCCACCGCGTAGGGGCGCACGCGTTCGGTGGCCTCGGCGACGTTGCCCGGATGCAGCCCCCCGCTGAGGATCAGCGGCGTGGCGGAGCTACGCCGCTCCGCCAGCAGGGACCAGTCGAACGTCTCCCCCGTGCCGCCGCGCAGATCCTGTCTCGCCTGCGCCGAGGCGCGCGCGTCGGCGAGATGGAAGTCGACGTGATATCGCTCGAGCTCGCGGACATCACCGGGGCCGGCCACCTGGATCGCCTTGATCACGCGCGCACCGGTGCGCCGTCGCGCCTCCGCGCAGAACGCCGGTCCCTCCTCGCCGTGCAGCTGCAACATGCTCAGGTGAAGCTCCTCGGTCAGCCGCGCGAGCTCATCGAGCGAGGCGTCTACGAACACCCCGCACAGCTCCACGCGCCGGCGCAGGGCAGTGGCTATCTGCAGCGCCTGCTCGGTCGAGCACCGGCGGGGGCTGCCGTCGTAGAAGACCATCCCGATCGCCCACGCCCCGAGCTCGACGGCGAGCTCGGCGTCATGTATGTCGGTGATCCCACAGATCTTGACCTTGGGCGGCGTCTGGGTCATACCGCCAACGGTAGCGATCGCCTCGGGGGCGATCGCGTCCTACCCTTCGGGCGTGTTGGGGTTCGGCACCGAGTTGGGCCTTGAGCCGAGCGTGACGGACACCGTCTTGTGTTCGTAGCTGCCTTTGCCGTTGGCGCGCAGCAGTCCGACGCTGACGGTGTCTCCTGGTTTCTTGGAGGCGACGTCGGTGGCGAGGTCTTCGGAGCTGGTCACAGCTTTGCCGTCGAACGAGACGATGATGTCCCCACCGATCGCAACCGTGCCATTTTCGGTGTTGCCGCTGACTTTGCCGCCGCGAATCCCGGCTTTTTCGGCTGGTGTGCCGTGCTGGACGCTCTGCACGAGCGCGCCATTGTTCACCGGCAGGTTCAACGCCGACAGCGAGCCGTCGATCGTCAGCGAGGTCAGGCCGAGGTAGGCGCCGCGCAGGGTCCCGCCTTTCTCCAGCTGAGATATCTCGGACTTGGCGGTGTCGATCGGCACGGCGAAGCCGATACCGACGCTGCCGTCGCCCGCGCCGCCGGTCTCGATCTGCGAGTTGATGCCGATCACCTGGCCCTGCGCGTTGAGCAGCGGGCCACCGGAGTTGCCCGGGTTGATCGGCGCGTCGGTCTGCAGGACGTTGTCGATCGCGAACCCGTTCGGCGCCGTGATCTGGCGTTGCAGCGCGGAGATCACGCCGGTGGTCAGCGTTCGTTCGAGGTCGAACGGGTTGCCGATCGCCAGCACCGGGTCGCCCACCTGAACCTTGCTGGAGTCGCCGAGCGTGAGCGGGTGCAGCGTCAGCCCGTCGGTCGGGATGCGCAGCACCGCAAGATCGTTGGAGGGATCCTTGCCGACGACCTGGGCGTCTACGTTCTGGCCCTTTTCGAGGCTCACCTGAACCTTGACAGCGTTCTCGACCACGTGATAGTTGGTGAGGATCGTGCCGTTGCCGTCGATCACGATCCCCGAGCCCGTCGCCTTGCCCTGACGCTGGGTTTCACCGCCGCCGAACAGGTTGAACGGCGAGGATTCGCCCTGCTGCACGATCGTCGAGGTAACGAACACCACCCCGGGCGCGTCGCGCACGTAGATCTCGTGCGGCGTCAACCCGGCGCTCACCTGCGAGGCGTTTGACGGCTGCAACGGCGCCGACTGGACAGTGGTGACCGTGCTCGTCGAGGAGCTCAGCCCACCGGCCGCGGCGATCACGGCCGCGACGACGGCGCCTCCGACGAGGGCCGCGATGAAGGGAATGGCGAACATGCGTTTCATGGAGATCGGTGAGTGTAGAGGTCGGCGTGCCGCTGCGTAGGAGATCCTGCGTCGAGGAATCGCAGTACAGGATGATCCGCCGCCATGAACGCCATCTAAAGCGAAACATCCGCTCAACTAAAACTATTTGGCGGCTCGCTCGAACCCGATCGGCGCGTCCGCGGGATGGATCCGCAGCGCCCGCAACGCCTCCTCGGGCATCGGCGCGCGCATCAGCGACTCCCCCACCAGCACCGCGGCCACGCCTGCTTGCCGCAGCCGTGCAAGCTGCCCGGCCTCGCCGATCCCCGACTCCGAGACGACCGTCACGCCCGCGGGGATATCACCCAGCAGCGCGAACGTGCGCTCCACGTCGACGCTGAAGTCGCGCAGGTCGCGGTTGTTGATCCCGATCAGATCGGCTCCGGCGTCCAGCGCGACGCGCAACTCGGCCGCGTCGTGGACCTCCACCAGCACGTCCAAATCCAGCTCGCGCGCGAGAGCTCGCGCAATGCTCGAAGCTCTGAGGCGGTGAGCGCGGCGACGATCAGCAGCACCGCGTCCGCGCCGGCGAGCGCGCGCCTCATACAGCTGGTAGGGGTCGACGATGAAGTCCTTGCGCAACACCGGCAGCGCGCATGCCGCGCGGGCGGTGCGCAGATCCTCGAGCGAGCCGTCGAAGTTGCGGCCCCTCGGTCAGCACCGACAGCGCGTCCGCGCCGCCGCGCTCATACGCGCGCGCGATCTCGGTGAGGTCGGCGTCCTCGCGCAACGTGCCCGCCGAGGGCGAGCGCCGCTTGAACTCAGCGATCACGCCGATTCCTGGCCGGTTCAGCGCGTCGCGCAGGCTTCGCTCGCCGCCACCCGCGGCGAGCGCGAGCGCCCGATCGCGCAACTCCGCTTCCGGGCGCTCGCGCTTGCGTCGTTCGAGCTCTAGCGCGCGTGCTCGCGAGGATGTCCGCCAGCACGCTCATCCCGCGGCCGCCGCCCGCTCGGGCGCATGCCGGGCGCTGGCCTGCACGAACCGCTCGAGCGCGTCCGCGGCATGTCCGCCGGCCAGCGCCTCGCGCGCGGCCACGACGCCATCGGCGATCGAGTCCACGCCGCCGGCCGCGTAGATCGCCGCGCCCGCGTTGATCGCCGCGAGGTCGCTGTGGGGACCTGGCTCGCCGCGAAAGATGGATCGCGTCACCTCCGCGTTCTCCTGGGGGCTTCCGCCCGCGAACAGCGCCGCCCCCTCGCCATCGGGGTCCGCCGGCTCGACACCCACGTCGCGCGGCGTGAGCGTGTAGCTCCTGAGATCCTCGCCGTTGACCTCGATCACCGTGGTCGCCGCCGCGATCGAGATCTCGTCGAGACCGTCATCGCTGCGAGACGACCAGCGCGCGATCGACGCCCAGCCGCGCCAGCGCGCCGGCGATCGTCTGCAGGAACGCCGGGTCGGACACGCCGATGAGCTGTCGGCGCGCGCCCGCCGGATTGGTGAGCGGGCCGAGGAAGTTGAAGATCGTGCGCACCGCCAGCTCCCGTCTGACGGGCACGACGAACCGCGTCGCCTGATGGTGGGCGGGGGCGAACATGAACCCGAACCCAGCCTCTTCGATGCACGCCGCCACACCCTCGGGACCCAGGTCGATGCGTGCGCCGAGCGCCTCCAGCAGGTCGGCCGAGCCCGAGCGGCTGGTGGCGGAGCGATTGCCGTGCTTGGCCACGGCGCACCCGGCGCCCGCCGCGATCAGCGCCGCGGTCGTGGACACGTTGAACGTGCCGCGCCCACCGCCCGTGCCGGCCGTGTCGAGCAGGTCCGTGCGATCGACCGGGACGCGCGCGGCCAGCTCGCGCATCGTGCGCGCCAGCCCGGTGAGCTCCTCGACGGTCTCGCCCTTCGTGCGCAGCGCGATCAGGAATCCGGCGATCTGCGTCTCGGACACCTCGCCGTGCATGATCTCGGCGAGCACCTCCGCGGCCTCCTCAGCGCTCAGGTCGCGCCGCTGGGCGAGCGCGTCGATCGCGCGGGTGAGGATCGCGTTGGGCATCTAACTCGCCTCCGCCGCGGGCGCGCTCGCCGTGGCGTTCGACTCCGAGCCCGCGACGCGTCCGTCGAGGAAGTTCGCCAGCAGCTCCCTGCCCTGCTCGGTGAGCACCGACTCGGGGTGAAACTGCACGCCCTCGGCCGGCAGCTCGCGGTGGCGCAAGCCCATCAGCACGCCCCCGCCTCGCGCGGACTCCTCCAGGCAGTCGGGTAGCTCGGGCGCGACCACGAGCGAGTGGTAGCGACCGACCGTCAACGGACACGACAGGCCCGTGAAGATCGTGCGGCCGTCGTGCTCGATCGTCGTCGCCTTGCCGTGCACGGGAGGGTTCAGCGTCGACCCGACCGCCGAATGCCTGCGCCATCGCCTGATGGCCGAGACACACGCCCAGGGTCGGCACCCCGGCCTCGGGCATCCGCCGGGCGACCTCCAGGGAGATGCCGGCCTCGTCGGGCGTGCACGGGCCGGGCGAGATCACGCAGCGCGCATACCCGTCGTCCAGCAGCTCGTCGACCGTCGCACGATCGTTGCGCACCGTGCGCACGTCGGCGCCCAGTTCGCCGAGATACTGGACGAGGTTGTACGTGAACGAGTCGTAGTTGTCGATCACCAGGACCTTCATCGCAAAGCTCCCTCTACGGCCAATCCGGCTGGACTACGGCCAGCTCAATCGCCTGCAACACAGCGCGAGCCTTGGCCTGGGACTCCGCCAGCTCATACGCCGGCTTGGCGTCGGCGACCGTCCCGCCGCCCGCCTGGATGTGCGCCACGCCATCGCGGACGACGACCGTGCGGATGTGGATGCAGGTGTCCATGTCGCCTGCATAGGACAGGTAGCCGATCGCCCCGCCATAGCCCCCGCGCTTGATCGGCTCCAGCTCGTCGATGATCTGCATCGCCCGCACCTTCGGCGCCCCCGACAGCGTGCCCGCGGGCAGTACCGAGCGCAGCGCGTCCATCGCGGTGACGCCGTCTCGCAACAGGCCCGTGACCGAGGAGACGATGTGCATCACGTGCGAGTAGGTCTCGACCGACATGAACGTCTCCACCTCGACGGTTCCCGGCTCGCACACCCGGCCGAGGTCGTTGCGGCCGAGATCGACGAGCATCACGTGCTCGGCGCGCTCCTTCTCGTCCTCCAGCAGCTCGCGCGCGATCCGCTCGTCCTCGGCGACGTTCGCCCCGCGGGGACGCGTGCCGGCGATCGGTCGCGTGCTCACACGCATACGGCCGTCGGGCTGACCGGCCGAGCTGACCGTCAGCAGCGGCTCGGGGCTCGCGCCCGCGACCTGGAAGTCGCCGAAGTCCAGGAAATACATGTAGGGGCTGGGGTTCACCGCGCGCAGGCCGCGGTAGATCGAGAATGCCTGCACGGGCGAGGGCGCCGACCAGCGCTGGGAGGGCACGACCTGGAAGGCGTCTCCGGCGTAGATGTACTCGATGATCCGTTGCACCATGGCTTCGAACCGCTCGCCGGTCATGTTCGACTCGAATTCGGGCATCGTCCGCGCGGGCGCGGCCTCGGGCCAGCCGCCCGGCTCGTGCTCGCCGCCGATCGGAACGGGACCGGCCAGCGCGCACCGAATCTCGCCGACGACGGTGGTGGCATTGGCCCGCGCGCGCTCGATGTCCGGCTCCTCCCGCAGATCGGCGTTGGCGAGAATCGTGATCGTGTGCTTGAGATGGTCGAACACGACCAGCGCGTCGGAGAGCATCAGCGCCATGTCGGGCAGCCCGAGCGGGTCGGGTCCGGGCTCGCCCAGCGGCTCCACGGTCCGTACCAAGTCATAGCCGAAGAAGCCCACCGCGCCGCCAGTGAACGGCGGCGCGTCGGGCATCGGCGCCTGGCGATACCGGGCGACGTGCTCGGCCGCCAGCGCATACGGGTCGCCGCCGTCGGTGAGCGACCAGCGCAGGACCGAGCGCGGGCGAAAGCCGATGAACGACCAGCGCCCCACACGCTGGCCCTGATCGGCGGACTCCAGCAGGAACGCCGGCTCGCCGGGCGCGAGCGCGCGCAGCTTCAGGAACGCTGAGACTGGCGTCTCGCAGTCCGCGATGAAGCTCTCGTAGACCGGGATCAGGTTGTGGCTGGCGGTCTCAGCGACGGCGGTCATCGAGCACCCGCTCAGCGTCGGCGAGAGCCCGTCCGCGACCGTGCACGAGCACCAGCAGGTGATAGAGCAGGTCGGCCGCCTCGGCGTCGACGCGCTCGTCGGGCTCCTCGCGCGCGGCGCGAGTGACCTCCTCGGCCTCCTCGCGCACCTTCGCGCCGGCCAGCGCGGGATCGTCGAGCAGGGTGACGGTGTAGGAACCGTCGGGACGCTCGTGTGCGCGGGAGCGCAGGGTCCGCTCCAGGGTGGGAAGGACCTCGTGTGGGGCGCCCGGATCGAGCTCGCCGCGATGAAAGCAGGTGCGCTCGCCCGTGTGGCAGGCGGGCCCGGCAGGCTCCACCAGCGCCAGCAGCGTGTCGCCGTCGCAGTCCAACCGCAACGCGCGGACCGCCTGGACGTTGCCGCTGGATTCCCCCTTGTGCCATGCCTGCTTGCGCGAGCGGCTGTACAGGTGCAGCTCGCCCGTCGCGCGTGTGCGCTGCAGCGCCTCGGCGTTCATGTAGGCGAGCATCAGCACCTCGCCGGAGCGCCAGTCCTGCACGACACACGGCACGAGGCCGCGGTCGTCATAGACGATGAGTTCGTCGATGCGCGTGGGTGCAGGGGCGTTCATGTGTGGGATTGTAGGTCCCGTGGCGAGAACGGCATCGGTGCTCGAGCGCAAGCTGGTGGTCGTAACCGGCAAGGGCGGCGTGGGCAAGACGACGATCGCGGCGGCGCTCGGGCTGGCGGCGGCGGAGCGCGGCCTGCGCACGATCGTCGTCGAGCTGGGCGACCAGCGCCGGCTGCCGGCGCTCCTCGCCGGCGTCTGCCCGCGCGTGAATGGACATCCACCGGAACAGGTGGATGCGGGCGCCGAGACCGCGCTCGCCGAGAACCTGTGGAGCGTCACGATCGACCCCGACCGCGCGCTGCTGGAGTGGCTGCAGGCGCTCGGTGGACGCGTGCCCGGTCGCGTGCTCGCTCACAGCGGCACGTTTCAGTACTTCGCCGCGGCGGCGCCAGGCGCGAAGGAGCTGGTGAGCATGGTCAAGGTGTGGGAGCTCACGCGCGGCGAGCGCTGGCGCCGGCGTGCGGGACGGTATGACCTGGTCGTGCTCGACGCGCCCGCGACCGGACATGCGCTCGGCCTGCTGCACTCGCCGCGGACGTTCGGCGCGATCGCACGCGTGGGACCGATATTCGGCCAGGCCGAGCGGGTGCGCGAGCTGCTCGAGGACGAGACCCGGGCCGGCTATCTGGCCGTGACCCAGGCGACGGAGATGGCGGTCGGGGAGACGTTGGATCTGAGGGAGGGATTGCGCTCACAGCTCGAAGTGGAGCTGGACGCGACGATCGTCAATGCGACGTTGCCCCAGCGGTTCGACGGGCCCGAGCTGGCGCGGATCGCGCGTCTGGACGGTGGCGAGACGGTGAAGCGCTCGGCGCTGCTCGCCGCCCAGACGGTGCACGAGCGCGCGCGCGTCCAGCACAACCAGATCGCGCGTCTACGGCGTCACGGGGGAGCGGTGCATACGGTGCCGTTCGTGTTCACACCCGCGCTCGATCTCGACGCGATACGACGAATCGGCAGACGGTTGGCGGAGCGGGTGTAGCGGGTTACGCCGCAGCGACCCGGTACCTGCGCGTGGCCGGGTCGCGTTCGATCAGCCCGACCGCGAGCAGCGTGGTGACGTAGCGGTGGGTGGTGCTCGTGTTCATGTCGAGCATGCGCGCGAGCTCGGCGATTCCCAGGTAGCCCCCATCCGCCGGAAAGCAGGACAGCACCAGCAGACCGGACAGCAGCGAGCGAGACAGGCGTCTGTCCTCCATCTGCTCGGGGTAGCTCCAATCCTCGGAGTCGACCGCCAGCGTCCAGTCGGGATCGCGCAGCGCCGAGAGCAGGATCGACATCGTGCCGCCCTCGCCGGCGCCGCGCACGACCTGATCGACCTGCGACTTCGACAGCTCGATCATGACCTTGCCGGCGTCGGTCTCGCCGTCTCTGCCGCGAGCCGGACGCCGGACCGGGCGTCCGGCTCGCTGCCACCGGTGAGGCGGCGCCACCCCCGATGCGTCCGCGCCCGCCTGCACCCGCCGGCTGCGCTGCTTCCCTCTCTCGGAGCTCACATCCCGGCTGTCGCTGTCTTCCAACATGGTGTGTGTACGAGCATGTCGAAAATGCCACGCTATGCAAAGACTGGTCTGAATATTCAGTTCTGACTACCGACCGCTAGGCCGAGCGCTGCGCATAGACGATGCGCCATAGCCGCAATATCGGCAGCAGCACACGCGTCAGCGAGCCGCCTGCCTCGATGAACTTATCTGTCGTCGCACGCATCGTCGGCGTGCGCGCCTCGTCCGCGGACAGATACATCGAGGCCATGCCGGCGACGATGAGCGTGTGCCGGGCTCCGCCTCGCAGGCCTCGCGCCTCGCACATCGATCGGCGGACGAGACCGCATATCCGGCGCGCGGCGTTACTTGGACTCGCATAATGCGCCACGTAGCTGTGCCCGTCGTCGACGATGTCGATGGCCTCGTCGACGTAGCTGTCAAGCATCGTGCTCGCCGCGCAAACCCACGGCATATAGGCCGCATCGACCTCGCGGACATCCCGCTCGGCAAGCGCTGGATCGGCAGCGTGCGCGAGCAAAGCGTGGATCCCGAGCGTGCTGCTGGCGGCCGCCGTCAGCTCCCACCAGCTCAGCTCGGACTCGCCCGCGAACTCCGCGCGAGCCCAACGCTCGAGCCTCGCCTCGCGACGAAGCGGGTCGGGATCGTGATTGAGACCCTGCACACCACAACGCCTCGCTCCCCGCACCACAAGTGGCTGCACGCACGCGTATGACGGCAGCATCGCGCAGCACTCGCGACAGGTGCTGACAAGCGCACGCAGATAACCACCGTCGTCTTGCCACGGGTGATATCGGTAGTAGTCGGAAATCGGCGCTCCCGGCTGGAGCGCCTCGACCAGCGCCCGATGCAGTTGGTCGCCATTCGCAACCGGCCTGAGCACACGACGCTCACTCACGCTGTCCAGAAAGTCGAGCAACACTTGAAAAGCGACGAGCAGCCGCACCAGACTCGTGTCATAGCGGCGGGGAAGGACGGCGAACAGGGCGGCGCCCTCGGGGTTGAAGCGCTTGGTAGAGAGCGCGCTCAGCGCGTCGTGTCGGATCGGTGCATCGGGAATCGTCAGCGCGCAGCGTCGCCAGGCATCCACCTCACTGGAGACCCTGGGTATGACCCGCATCAGCTCTCTCGCGACCACAGCGGCTAATGCCCACGCTTGGCGGGGAGAGACTGGCGACGGATTGGTTGGACCTCCAGAGATCAGGACACTCCCAGAAGCTAGAGGCAAGATCGGTCAGCTTTGCGGAGGTTTGAGAAGCTATCCGGGGAGTGTTACCCAACTTGCGAGATGCGATGAGCCTCACTCAGTCCTGCAGGCTGATGCCAGGGCGCACCCGAGCAGCGACATAACCCGGCACCGCGACGATCGTGACGGCGATCGCCGTCACGATCGCAAAGCTGCTGAGCGCCACCAGCGCACCGGTCGAGAAGATCACCGGAAAGCCCGTGACGGTGGCCAGCGCGTGGCTCAGCAGCAACTGACCGTAGATCCCGAACAGAGCCCCGATCGAGCAACCGGCGCCAAGCAGCAGCCCACTCTCGATCAGCAGTCGCACGCCATAGCACGCGCCGGTCAAACCCGTCCACCTTCATGTCGGCGAGCTGTGGACGGCGTTGCCAGATCATCGCCCCCATCGCCGCCGCCATCGCCAGGACCGCCGCGATCAGCACCAGTGTCGAGATCTGGGTCAGACGCGCGAGCCCCTGACGACTCGTGGCGCGGAAGCTCTGTTCGCGACCGGTCGATGTCTCGACCGTGAGAGCCGAGCGTGATCCCAGCGCATGTTCGATCTCGCGGACGACATCCGGTTCTGAGGCCCCCGGCTGGAGTAGGACCTGATAGGCACTTGGATCCTCGCTCGACCATGCGCGCGCGTAGTCGTCGGCGTTGAGGACGACCGCGCCCGGCGGCCATCCGAAATTGGTGGTAATGGCCGCGACCCGGAAACTCGTCGGCTGTGGCGAGGGCAAGGTGAACGATTGACCCAGACGCAGCTTCAGTTCCGCGGCGATCGCCTGCGAGAGCGCCACCCAGCCGCCTCGACGAATGCGGGCAACCGCCAGTTGAGCATTGCCCTGCACCACCTGACTGGGCGAGATCATAGGCTGCGAATCGGCGCGGGGATATGCGAGCACCCACACGCGTCGTGCGCCTAGATCCAGGAACGAGCCTCGATAAGTGTCCACAGCGCGAACGCCTGACAGCCGCGCGAGCGTAGCGGCAGCAACACCGTGAAAGGGAGTCGTCGTGAGTGCGTTGGCGGCGCCCACGGGCGACACCCACAGCTCGGTCGCCGCGTTGAGCTCGTGCGCGACCCGATCGAGACCGTTTTGCAGATCCTGGTGGGCTCCCTGAATGGCGACGCTGCCGAACACCGCGATCGCACCGGTGGCGGCGATCGCGGTCGACCGCGATCGATTGGACCACGAGCGCAGCTCGATCACCGCCAGATACGAAGCCGCACCGGCTATGGCGCGCTGCAGGCGGTCGAGCGCGATGACGACGAGGCCGAGCAGCACGGGCAGGAGCAGCAGCAGTGCGGCCGTCAGGCTCAGGACCCCGAGAATTGCCGCCTGCGGCGCGAGCAGCAGGATTACGGTCGTGGCCAGAAGACACGCCAACCCGCACGGCACCGCCCTTGCGATCCACCGACCGGGCGCGCCGCCGCCCGGCGTCCCCAAGCGCGATATGCGAGAACACATTGCCCCGCAACGGCGCGAGCACGCCAAAGACCGCGGCCACGAGGCCTCCGCCCACCGCGATCGCGAAGCTCTGCCACGTTACGACCCGCTCCGAGCCGATCGGAAACGCGAACGACAGGTATCCCGGATCGGAGCGGAACAGCTCGACGGACATCAGCTCTCCGAGCATCAGCCCTATGACACACGCAACGACGCCGAGCACCACGGCGTCGAACAGCAGCACCTCGATGATCATCTTGCGCGTATACCCGTCCAGGCGGAGATCCTCGATCAGGTTGCGCCGCTGGGGAACCGTCAGCAGCAGCGCGTTGAACGCGAACAGAAACCCGACGAGCGCGCTGATCGCCGAGAACAGGCTGGTCGATTGATTGGTCGGTTCGGCCGCCTTGTGAAATAGCTCGTCCGTGAAGCTCGGCGGGGCGCACGTTCAGACGCCCACCCGCCAAGCGGGTCAGCTGCGCGCTCACCTCACGATCGCGTCGCGGCCGCGAACGCACATAGATGCTGGTCAGACGCCCGACCATGCCCGTGAGCCGCTGGGCGTAGTGCAACGGAGCGATCGCGATCGGACTCTCGCCGAGGACTCCCGAGCCGGGCGCGAGCAGCTCGGGCACGAGCAGCGAAGAGATCGTGCGGGCGCCGATCTGCAGCCGCACCGGCGTCAGCGAGGACGCGCCGACTCGTCTGGGCTATCGGCGCCGGCAGCATGAACGCCCTCGTCCTGCTGAGCTCAGAGGTGCCGAGCTTGCGTACGAGCGCTCCCCCAAGATATGCGAGGCGCGGTTCGGTGCCCACCAGGTCCACCGACTGGCTGCCGTTGGGACCCACCACGTTCGCGCTCTCCTGGAGCACGGGCACTGCCGTCAGCACACCTGGAATGCGTTCGACCTTGCTCAGCAGGGCGGCGTCGAAGCCGTGCGAGTCGCGGGCGGTGATCTGAAAGCGCATCTGCCCGACGATCCCCGACGTCAACTGTCGCACCGCGCCGTCGAGCGATGTGCTGGCGACCTGCGAGGAGAACAGCAGGGCGACCCCGACGGCGATCCCCAGCACCGCGAACAGCTCCTGCACGATCCTGCTGCGCAGGCGCACGCGATAGAGCCGAACGATGTTCGACAGCCTCATCTCCGTCGGTCAGGGTTCGTAGATGAATAGATTGGGGTTCGAGGGGGTCGGGCCGTGAGTGCCAGACGACGCACATGAGCGCAGGCGTGCTGGTGGCACGTCGAGCATCATGGTGGCGGCTGGTGCCACGGAACGGACGTCTCGGGCACCAAGATATTCATCGCGGGCCCCAGCCTACTGTGTGCTGGCTACCGGCACGAACGCCTGATCGGGCTCATACTCGACGAGCTTGCCGTCGAGCAGAGCGTGGACTCGGTCGGCATATCTCGCGGCCTGCGGGTCGTGCGTGACCAGCATCACTGACACGCCGCGCTCGCGGCACACCTCCGTCAGCAGGCCCAGCACCTCGCGGCTGCGCGCGCTGTCGAGGCTGCCCGTCGGCTCGTCGGCGAGCAGGAGCTTCGGTTCGGTAGACAGCGCCCGCGCGATCATCACCCGCTGGCGCTCGCCCATCGACAGCTGCTCGGTGCGATGCTTCGCCCGCTGGCGCAACCCGAGACGCTCGAGCAGCGGCAGCACCCTGCGGTGCGCCTCGCGGGCGCCGATGTCGCTCCCCATCAGCTTCAACGCCGCATTGTCGAGCGCGCTCACACCCGGGAGGAGATTCAGCGACTGGCGCACGAATCCCAGCTCGTGCAGCCGATAGCGCGCCGCGTCGGAGTCTGAAAGCTCGCAGACGTCGCGCCCATCGATCAGCACCGCGCCGGCGTCCGGTCGCAGCAAGCGCGGCGATCAACATCAGCAGCGTCGTCTTGCCCGAGCCGCTGGGCCCGTACAGCGCCACCAGCTCTCCGGAGCGGATCGACATCGACACGCCGTCCACCGCACGCACCACCTCCCCGTCCCCGGATTTGTAATGCTTGACGAGATCCCGCAGCTCGAGCATCAGCGAAACAGCTCACCGACCCGGTCGGGCGCAACCAGACCCGAACGCGATCCGCGGCGGCGCACCTACGCCGACCGTTCCCTGCTCGGGAAGTCGATCACGTTGGCTCGGGGCACGGGCTCGCTCGACTGCTCCAGCAACCGGCCGCCGCTGAGAACCTTGATCTCGTCGGAGCCCATCGCCGCCGGCATGCCCGGCACGGTCATCAGCACGGCCAACCCTTCCTCTCCGATCAGCGACCGCAGCAGCTCGTTGACATCCTCGCGCTCGCGCACCCCCAGGTTCGCCGTGGGATCGTCGACGAGCAGCAGCCGCGGGCGCCGCGCGATCCCGTGCGCGATGCCGGTGAGCGCGCGCTCACCGTCGGACAGACTGTCCCAGCGCTGGCCCGCACACTCCGACATGCCCACCCGCGCGAGCGCGTCGTATGCCCGCGATCGAGCGCGGCGTTGACCTTGCTCGACGAGCAGCGGCAACGCGACATAGTCGAGCATGCTCAGATCACTCCGCGGTCCCGCGCGCCGAACCCAGCCGATCTGCTCGCGCATCAGGCGTGCGTGAGCCGACTCCGACATGCCCGCCAGATCGCGCCCCGCGAACCGCACGGCGCCCCCGTCGGGGGCTTCCAGTCCAGCCGCGATCTTCAGCAGGGTCGTCTTGCCCGCCCCGCGCTTGCCCCACACCGCGACGAACTCGCCGGCCGACATTTCGATCGAGACATCGCTCAGCACCCTGAGCTCATGCGCGCCCCGCCAGTAGCTCTTGCTCACCGACCGCAGCGACAGCAGCCCGTCCGCCATCAGCGCTCCGAGGGCCGACCCGCCACCACGGCCATCCGCACGTCGACCGGCCCGCGTCGTATCCAGCGCCACATCAACACGCCCGCAGTCGACCCGCCGGGCGGCCGATGCTCGATCGGTCGGGCTCCTCGCGCAGTTGCTCGAGCAGCTCTCTGGCGCTCTGCAGCCACTCGATCCGCGCATTCCAGAACGCGACCTCAGCATCTCTGGCCAGCACCCTCATCAGCATCGACCACTCTCGCGAACCGCACGCCCGATCCTCCTCGGCGAGCCGGTTCAGATCGCGCAGACGGCCCAGGCAGGCCAATTCCTGGCCGTAGACCATGTCGATCAGCCGCGGCACGTTGCGCGGCCGGCACAGCGAGATCTTCATGTGCAGATCGTCGCGCAGCGGCGGTGTCGGCGAGGAGGCGAGCATCCAGCTCTCGAAGTGGTCGACCCCCTCCGGCGTAGCCTCGTAGATCGTGCGTGGCGCGGCGCGCTTGGCCGGGCCGGCGCCCATCTCACCGGCGCTGCGAACCAGCTCGTCGCGCGCGAGCTGATCCAGCGCTGAGTAGACCCCCGAAGGCGCAAATCCGGTTGCGCCGAAGCGCTCCTCCAGACGTTGAGCCAACTGGTAGCCATAACCCGGACGCTCGATCACGAGACCCAGGACCGCATGCTTAGCGGACATTCCTACCCTTCCTGGCGAACCTGCTCCACCGCAAGACTTACCGATCCCCCCAGACGGTACCCGATCGCGCGACATTGCGCATCCCAAAGCTGGAATGAATCAGATGAACCGTAATTCCCTTGGGTCACGCTGAGGCATCTATCGGGATCTTTGGGAGGTGTTGGCGCATGCGCCAACACCCGACGAGGCGCATGCGCCTCGTCTGCGGGCCGCACATGTGCGGCCCGCCGGACGGTGCATGCACCGTCCGGCCATGCGGCGCATGCGCCGCATGGAACTACGTGATGCCCAAGCGATCCAGCAGCCCTTCGTCCGCGCGCCAGTCCCGGCGCACACGCACGGACAGGTCGAGATGCACCTGACATCCCAGCTCGCGCTCCAGCTCTCTGCGAGCGGCCGTGCCGATCGCCTTGATCATGCGCCCGCCGGCGCCGACCACGATCCCCTTTTGCGAATGGCTCTCGACCCAGATCAGCGCCCGCACCCGCGCCAGCCCGGCACGCGGGTACTCGACCTCCTCGACCACCACCTCGACGGCGTGGGGCACCTCCTGGCGGGTGCGTCTGATCACCGCCTCGCGCACCAGCTCGCTCAGCAGCAGCCCGAGCGGCTGATCGGAGCGCTCGTGCGGCGCGAACATGAACGGCCCCTCGGGCATCAGGCCGTGCAGGTGCTCGACCAGTGCCTGCACACCGGCGCCGGTACGGGCCGAGACCGGGAATATCTCACCGTCCAGCTCCAGCTCGCCTGCCTGCGTCAGCACCGCGGCGGTCGCGGCGCGATCGAGCCGGTCGATCTTGTTGACCGCGATCGTCACCATCGGCGAGGCGTGTGCGAGTACCCCCGCGATGAACCGGTCGCCCGGACCCACCCCCTGCTCGCCGTTGAGGAGCAACAGCGCCATGTCGGCTCCCTCGAGCTCGCGCTCCACGCGCCCGGCCATGCGCTGGGTCAGAGCGTCACGCGGACGCTGGACCCCCGGGAGGTCGACCAGCACGATCTGGCTGCTCTCGATAGTGCACACCCCACGGATCGCCCTGCGTGTCGTCTGCGGGCGATCGGAGACGATCGCCACCTTCTCCCCCACCACGGCGTTTACGAGCGTTGACTTGCCCACGTTGGGTCGGCCCGCCAGGGCGACGAATCCGCTGCGTGTCACGGGCGCGATGACGGTGCCTGTCCCAGCAGCTGTGCCTGCAGTGTCAGCATCTCGCCATCGTCGGTCTCGTGATCCATGCCCGCCAAGTGCAGCACACCGTGCACGATCGCCTCGCGCAGATCGGCGGTGTGCTCGGGGCAGATCATCACGTCGCCCAGCTCGCGCGGAGCATCGCCCTGCGCGGCGTTGCCGTCGATCGGGAAGGAGAGCACGTCCGTCGGACCGCTCTTGCCACGGTGCTCGAGGTTCAGCTCGGCGATGCGGCCCGAATCGAGGTACTCGATCGCAAGGTGACCATCGTCGATGCCGACCGCGGCGGCGGCAAGGACACACAGGCGAGTGACCTCGTCAGGCGCCGGCGCATCGGGCGCCAGACCAGCGCCGACTACATCGACCTCGATCACGGCACCGCTAGGCGCGACGGGGCTCGCTCGAGCCCCGGCCGACCCACCCGTCCGGCGCGCGCGGCGCGGATCTGTCCTCGCTCCCGCGCTGGGCGTGCTCGTCGTAAGCCTCCACGATCCGCTGCACGAGCTTGTGGCGCACCACGTCCTCGCCGCCGAACCGCACGAACTCGATGCCCTCGACCGTATCGAGCACCTCGCCCACAGCGATCAGCCCCGACTGTTGCTCGCGGGGCAGATCGACCTGTGTGACGTCGCCCGTCACGACCATCCTCGACCCGAAGCCCAGGCGTGTCAGGAACATCTTCATCTGATCCGGCGTCGTGTTCTGCGCCTCGTCGAGAATCACGAACGAGTCGTTCAGCGTGCGCCCCCGCATGAACGCGAGCGGCGCGATCTCGATCACGCCCCGCTCCAGGTGCTGGGAGACCTTCTCCGGGTCGAGCATGTCGTGCAACGCATCGAACAGCGGGCGCAGATAGGGATCGACCTTCGCCATCAGATCGCCCGGCAGGAATCCCAGCCGCTCGCCCGCCTCCACCGCCGGGCGCGTCAGGATGATGCGGTTCACCTCGTGCTCGGAGAGCGCCGCGGCCGCCATCGCCACCGCGAGAAACGTCTTGCCCGTCCCCGCCGGCCCGATCCCGAACGTGACGGTGCTCTGACGGATCGAATCGACATAGCGCTTCTGGTTGACCGTCTTGGGCGCGACCTGGCGGCCGCGATAGCGCCACACCACATCCTCCAGCACGCGGGCCGGCGACTCGTGCGCGTCCAGCGCGCCCGTCACCGCCGCGATCGTCCCGGGCCCGATCTGATGACCGCGCAGAATCAGATCGGAGAGCTCGCGCACGAGGAGCTCGCCCACTCGCGTCTCGCCCTGCTCGCCGTCGAAGGTGATCAGGTTGCCACGCAGGAACACCCGGCACTCCAGGTGTGCCTCCAGCGCGCGCAGCACAGCGTCCTGACTGCCTGCCAGCTCGGCGGCGACGTCGTTCGGCAGCTCGATCTGGGTCCTCATCCGCCGTTCCGTGCGCTGGGCGCACGCATGGTCGAGGGCTTCATCCTCCGAGCGCCGCCTTGACCAGCCCGGACACGCGCCCGCCGTCCGCGCGACCGTCCACCGCGGCCATCGCCGTGCCCATCGCGCGACCCATGTCCCGCACCGATTCCGCACCGCTCTCGCGCACGGCTCGCTCGACGATGTCTCTGAGCTCCTCGTCTGAGAGCTCGGCCGGCAGGTAGGAACCGATCAGCTCCGCCTCGGACTCCTCGCCATCGGCGAGATCCTCCCGTCCAGCCTCGCGATACGCCCGTGCGGCCTCCAGCCGGCGCTTGCGCTCGCGCCTGAGCACCGCCAGCTCATCATCCGAGCCTTCCTTCGCGGCCTTCTGCAACTCGGACAGCACCAGCCGCAGCGCTCCCACCCGCGTTTTTTCACCGGCGCGCATCGCGCCCTGCAGGTCGCTCTTGATTGTATCGAGGATGGCCATCTCCGCTCAGGATACGCCGTTGCAATGGGTTGTATGTAGTGATCCCGCGATCGCGGGCTCCCGCCAGCAGGCACGCGCACGCGAGAACGAGCGACTAGGGTGCCGTCCGTGAACGACACCCTCTACGCCGACGCGCTCGCTCCGTTTCTCACAGAGGCACAACTCCTGTGTCCGCCCGAGACCGAAGTGATCGATGCGCACACCCATCTCGGCCTGGACGAGGATGGACGCTCGCTGAAGCTCGAGCAGCTGCTCACCCAGCTCGATGACGCCGGCGCACGGCGCGCATGCGTGTTTCCGCTGCACGACCCCGAGCGTCGGCCCGCCTACAGCGTCCCCAACGACCGAGTCATCGCGTGGGCTTCAGAAAGCGAGGGCCGGCTCGCTCCGTTCTGCCGCCTGGACCCCGCTGAAGATCCGATCGCCGAGGGCGAACGCTGTCTGGCCGCCGGAGCGCGCGGCATCAAGCTGCACCCCCGCGCGCAGGACTTCGTGTTCGACGGCCCGGAGATGCGCGCCATCTTCGCGCTCGCCGAGCGCGCTCGGGTACCGATCCTGATCCATGCCGGCCGGGGACTGCCACCGCTCGCCGACGGGCTCGCGGACCTGGCGATGAGCCATCCGGAGGTCGTACTGATCCTCGCCCACGGCGCGATCTGCGACCAGGGCATCCTGACCTCGCGTCTGGCTGACCATCCGGGCGTGCTGTATGACATCTCCTGCTTCTTCCCGCTCGACGTGATCGAGCTGTTCGCGCGCGTTCCCGCCGAGCGAATCGTGTTCGCCTCCGACCCGCCCTACGGCATGCCCGCCACCACGCTGTATCTGGCGCTGCGCGTCGCGGCCCAGGCCGGCTTGGACGAGCCCAGCACCAGAGGTGTGCTCGGCGCCACGATGGCCGACCTGCTCGACGGTCGCGGCCTGCCCCCCGTCACGCCGCCGCGTCGAGGGCCTTCGATCACGCTCTCCGGGCGCCTCGCTCGTGTCTACAACTACGGCAGCCTCACCGGTCCGGCGCTGTTCGCCGGGGTTCCCGAGCAGGCGCTGGCGATGCTCGACATGGCGCGTGCCGCCTGCCGCGACCCCGAGCCCGGAGAGGTCGGTGAAGCAATGGAGACGATCGGCTCGGCGCTCAGCGCCGCCGCCGTTCTGTTGCAGAGCCCGGACGGCGTCCGGGCGGCGATCGACCTCGTCTACCGCGCGATCGTCCGTGCGGCTACCGAGCTGCCCGATCCGGCCTGACGGCTCCAGAGAGGGCCTCAGCTCGAGCTCGCATGCTGCTCATGCGGAGGACCGTGCGTCACTCATCGGCCTGTAGCCATACGGCGGCCCAGTCACCGCTCTCGCGCCGCTCGCGCTCGCACATGCCGAAGCGTTCGGCATAAGCGCGCACGATCTCCTCCACCTCGCCCTTCAGCAAACCGCCCGCGAGGATGTGGGCGGGCGCGGAGGGGAGCGCGCTCGCCAGTTCGAGCAGCAGCGGACGCAGCAGGTTCGCAATAAGGACCGTCGGCGATTTCCGATCGTCGCCTGACATCGGGATCGGCGAGACACGCAAGTCCAGACGCCGGATGTCGATGCCCACGCCGTTGACGCCCGCGTTCACCGTGGCGGCCCGCACGCTCTCCCGATCGTGGTCGAACCCGATCACCGGGGAGTAGCCCAGCTTCGCGGCCGCGATCGCCAGTACCCCCGACCCCGTGCCCACGTCCAGCAGCGGTCCCCTGCTCTGCTCGGCGGCGGCCAATCCCAGCAGTAGCTCCACGCACAGCCTCGTCGTCGCATGCCCTCCCGTTCCGAACGCCTGGCCAGGATCCACGACCACCTCGACCGTCTGCCGGTGACCGCCGGGAGGTTCCCAAGGGGGTCGCACACGCACCGACGGAACCCGTCCTGGGGCGGGAGAGTCGATCTGAACTGGCCTGTGGAAGCGCTTCCAGCGCTCGCCCCAGTCCTCGGCGACCTCGCGGCTGGACACCTCGACGAGCGCGGCGCCAGCGGCCGCCCGTAGGTCTGGAAGATCCGGCAGCTCTCCCCGCGACCCATACACGGCGTACTCGACGAGCCCTCCGTCGAGCTCCACCTCTTCGACGCCTCCGGGAGCGAGCTCGAGCAGCTCGGCCAACACGATCTCCGCGTCCGCCACACGCACGCGCACCGCGAGGCGAATCATGTCCGCACCGGCGCGCCGGCCGAGCGCCGGCTCAGGCCCCACGAGCCCGCACCGCGGCGAGGGCGGCTCACGCCGCATGGCTGCGCAGCACACGACGCAGCTTGGCGAACATCGACTCCTCCGAGCGCAGATTCTCCTCGGTGAGGGTCTCCTGCAAGCGGCCGATCAGCTCGCGCTGCTCCTCGCTCAGGCGACGGGGCACAACGACGTTCACGACGACCTTCAGGTCGCCCCTGCGACCGCCCCGCAGCGACGGCATCCCCTGCCCCCGCAGCGTGATCACCTCTCCCGGCTGCGTGCCCTGCGACACCTCGACCGCGGCCGTTCCATCCAGTGTGGGCGCCTGCAGTGTCCCGCCCAGCGCCGCGAGCGGGGCGGGCACGTCGAGCGCAGTGATCAGGTCCTGGCCTTCGCGCACGAATCGCTCGTCCTCGCGGACCCTCACCAGGACGTACAGATCGCCCTCAGGCGCGCCCGACTCTCCGGCATGCCCGCGCTCGGCGAGCCTGATCCGCTGACCGTCGGCGATCCCCGCCGGCACGTCGACCTCCAGGCTGCGCTGGCCCACCCTGCGCCCACGCCCGCGACACTCTCCGCACGGCTGCGCCGCCACGCGCCCGTCTCCATGACATGTCTCGCATGCGACCCTGCGCATCATCTGCCCGAACGGCGTTCTCGTGAGGGCCTGCAACTGTCCGCTGCCCCCGCAGCGCTCGCACGTCTCGATCGGGGTGCCCGGCTCGGCGCCGTTGCCGTGACAGCGCTCGCAGCGTTCGACGACATCGAAGGAGACCTCCACCCGCGCGCCTGTGGCGGCTTCGGTCAGGTCCAGCTCGACCGCGACGGCGGCATCCTCGCCAGCCGTCGGCCCGGAGCGTCCGCCGAACGGGCTGGAACCGCCGAAGAACGCGTCGAACAGATCCCCGATCGAGCCGAACCCGTCGAAGTTCGGGGCATAACCCCCCGATCTGAGGCCTTCGTGGCCGTATCGGTCATATGTCGCGCGACGCTCAACGTCGGACAGGATCTCGTACGCCTCGGCCGCCTCCTTGAACTTTTCCTCCGCCTGCGGATCGTGCGCATTGACGTCCGGATGCAGCTCCCGCGCGAGCTGACGGAATGCTTTCTTGATCTGCTGCTCGGACGCGTCTCGCCGCACGCCAAGTACGTCGTAGGGATCGCGCGGCGTCGAGGTTCGGCTCATAGGAGACCGCTCATCCGTCCGCGTAGGCGTCTTCGACAAACCGCGACAGCTCGTGTGCGGCCTTGCGTACGGTCACGATCGCCTCGGCATAGTCCATCCGCACCGGCCCGATCACCGACACCGCGCCCAGCTTGCGCCTGGCCACCCCGTAGCTGGTCGCGACCAACCCGAGGGAGTGCATCGCTGGAATCTCGTTCTCATGACCGATACGCACATACACGCCCTGCTCGCCGAGCGCCGTGCGCAGCACCCGCAGCAACGCCACCCGCCGCTCGAGCAGGCTCATCAGCTCATTGATCTGGGCTGTGTCCTCGATCATGCCCGTCGAGAACAGATGCGCGGTGCCCTCCACATACAGCGCATCCTCGCCCTCCGGGTCGATCTCGCCGAACGCGGGCGCCAGCCGCCGCAGAAACGCAACCTCGGTCGCGGACAGGCCCGAGTCGATCAGGCGCTGGTGCAGCATGCGCGCTCCGAGCCCGGTGCCGAGGAGCCGCTCGTTCAGATACTCCCCCGCCCACGTCAGGAGACCTGGATCGACCGCGTGCTCGAACGTGACCATCATCTTCGACACGCTGCCGGTCGAGGTGATGATCACCACCACCACGACCCGCGACTGCAGCGCGAGCACCTCGACGTGCCTGATACTCGCGGTGTTAAGGGCGGGCGCGGACACAACTGCCAGCAGGTTGGTCACCTGAGACAAGGTCTCCGTGGTCGTACGCACCGCCTCCTCGACTTCACGCCTGATCAGCGAGAACTCCAGTTGCGCTCCCTGCCGGACGGGCTGCAGACCGTGACCGGAGGCAAGCATCCGATCGACCACATGCCGCTGCCCGGCGTCCGTCGGAACCCTGCCCGCCGAGACGTGAGGGTGGGCGAGGAGACCGTTCTCCTCCAGCAGCGCCAGCTCGCCCCGCACCGTCGAAGCACGGCAGTCGAGCCCGGGGTCGGCGGCGATCGACTTCGACGCCACCGGCTGCCCGGTGCGCAGATAATCCTCCACCACCTTGCACAGGATCATCTCTTGACGGCTCGTCAGGGCTTGCATCGACCTGATTCTAGGGGTCCGCGTCCCAATATCTGCCGGGATTGAGGCCGCCGTTCCGCGGCGTCAGACACCACCCACGATGCTCGACGTGCCACCAGCACGCCTACCGATCGGAGATCCACAGCGATCTCCGATCGGCCAGCGTGCGGCGTCTGCCATCCACGGCCCGACCCCCTCAACCCACCATCTATTGCGACGCGAACCCTAGGTTGCCCGTCGAAGCCCCCGTCCGGCCCGCTCACAACTCCAGCTCGGCCTCCGCGTTGCGCACGATCTGCTTGTCAGCCTGCTCGGCCACCGTGTCGAGGAGCAAACGCCCGTCGCGCAGCTCGCGCACTGTGCCCTTCACCACTACCTCCTGCTCGGGCACGCCCATGCCGCGGAACTGCACCGAAAGGCGCTTGAGATGCTCTGGTCCGCCCGCGGCCTCGGTCTGCGCGCGCGCGACCTGGGCCATCGTCCACAGCCCATGCAAGATCCGCCCGGGCAGGCCTACGGCACGGGCGAACTCCTCATCGATGTGAATCGGGTTGAAGTCGCCCGAGGCGCCCGCATAGCGCGCCGTCAGATACTTGTCGGGCGTGACCCTCACCTCGGGGATCTCGCCGCCAACTTGCAGATCGCTCATACCCTGATCACACTCCTCGCACGATGTTGATCCAGGTGCCGCGACACACCTGCTCGCCGTGCTGGCTGGTCGATATCGACTCGAACACATAGTAGCCGCGCCCGTCGCTTTCGGAGATGTCCTTCACCGAGGTGGTCGTCGTGATCTCATCGCCAGCCACCACCAGCGGTCCCCACTCGAACTCCTGCCCGCCGTGCACCATCAACGTGAAGTTGAGTTCGATCTCGGGGTCGAAGATCGGCGGGCCCACCGAGGGCGCGCTGTAGACGACGGCGAACATCGGCGGCGCCACGACATCCGCATAACCGGCTGCGCGGGCGGCCTGCACGTCGAGATGGATCGGATTTGTCTCCCCCACCGCGCGCGCGTACTCCTTGATCTTCTCCCTGCCCACCGCATACGTCGCGGGGTCGTACTGCTTGCCGATCGCTTGGGTGTTCACTGGCACCGTATAGGCTCCTTGACGCGGGCTGTTGTACTCGCGAGCCGCCATTGGCGTCCGCGGCGCGCCAGTTTACGCGCACGCCCTGTCCGGGGCGCCGCGGGCGACTGGGATCCCTCGCGCAGTCAGTGCAGCCTGTACAAAATGCCCGCTGGCCTTCTTGCAAGGGGTTCTTAAACACCAAAAGGCCTCCTGGGCCAAAAGTGGGGGACGCCGATATGGCATCCCCCACTGACTCGGTCATGGCCGCAGCCGTCTAGAACACGAGCTCCGCATCCTCCGAGCCCGCGCCGACGCCGGCCAGCTCGCGATCCGCACCGTGCTCGCCGGCTGAGATCCCGTCAGGGTCGATGTCATCGCCCTGCTCCCGCTCACGCCGCTGACCGCCGGGCGTGTCCAGGAACTGGACGGTCTCGGCGACGATGCTCACCGCCTGGCGCTTCTGCTGATCGGTGGTTTCCCACTCGCGCCACTCCAACCGACCGTCGATCGCGACACGACTTCCCTTGCGCATATAGCGGCTGACGCTCTCCGCCGAGCCTCCGTAGACGCTGACGTCGAAGAAGTTGGGCCGCTCGTGATAGTCGCCCTCGGCGTCTTTCCTGCTCGAGCTGCACGCGATCCGCAGTCCGCAGACGCTCACGCCCGAGGGCAGGCTGCGAAGCTCCGGATCGCGGGTCAGACGCCCGACGAGCACGACGCGATTGATACTAAAGTAGGCCATGGTTTACGTCTCCATCGTTTGAGGTTGACCCCCCACAGACGAAGTTACGGATTGCTTGGGACGGTACTCTCGGGCGAGCGTTCTAGGCCCACACCGAACGTCCCGGACGGACATCCGGCAGTGCGTCGGGCCCGACCACCACGATCCGCTCATGCGCATGAGCCCGAGCGATCGCCCGCTCCAGCGCACGCCCAACCTCCAGAGGGGCGATATACAGCACCCCGGCAACGGTTCGGCAGCGAGCCCACGCCCGGCAGATGTCCGTCAGCCGCCGTGGTGCCTTGATCGTCAGCTCGACCTCGACGGCGACCGGCAGGCCGGCGGCCGTCTCGCCTGGCCACAACACCAAGTCCGGACGATGCAGCAGCGGCTCCCCGTGCGATCCGACGCCCATTCGCGCACTCGCCACGGGAACTCCGAGCTCGCGCTCGTCCCGGCGCAGCTCACGCTCGCCCAACACCCGGTGATCGGGATAGCGGCGTTCCAGAGCACCCGCGACCACCGCACACGCGATCAGGTGCCCGGCATTGGCAGCGCTCACTCTGCACGGGTCCAACCCCCGCAGACCGCACTTGCTCATGCCCACTCGACTCACGACGTACAGCACGGGCCGCTCCGCCAGTGCTCGCCGGCGCGTGAGCAATCCGGCGCGCGCGGCTGCCTGCAGCCGCGCGCGAGCCGAGACAGGCGTCGTGTTCAGGGCGATCGCCAGGGCCTCGGCGGTGACGGCGCCCATGCGCGCCGTCCACTGAATGAGCGCCAGGCGTTCCGCCGATGGCGCAGGGTCTGTACGGATCATGGTGATCCTCCTTGTGTTGACCTTTTGGGGAAGGGATCCCGAGGGATCCCCCCCATGTGCATGCAACCCGCGGTCCCCGCGAATCAGCGGCCGCGCCCAGGCGAGAGGATCCGCGCGATGCTCACGCTGCCACCGTCGGCAAGTCCGATGACCGCCGCCCAAGCCCGCGGGAGGCTCATGATCTGCTCGGCCCGCAGCGCGTTCTCAAAGCCCCGCGTGCGAGTGAGCTTGCCGTCGCCGTGCCGAGAGGTCCTCCACACGCCCCTGGCTTCGGTAACGCTGGCGATCAGCTCCGCCGAGGCGGGGACCACCTGACGGTGAGCGATCAGCACCGACAGGTTGCCCATGATCTGCTCCAGCAGCGCCTCCCGCCCCGGCACGCGCAGATCCGCGAGCTCCTGGGTGCCGAGCACCAGGCTCACACCCGCGCCACTGGCCCTGGCGAACAGTCCCACAACGCGCTCGGGGACGATCGCAGAGAACTCATCGATCATCACCAGCGTCGGTATCGGCCGTGCCTGCAGCGCCGCGACCATCGCCTGCAGGTCCTGAACGATCGCCGCTCCAAGCATCTGGGCGAGCAACGGCCGGCGGTCGGCTTCGAGATTGAAGTACACCACTGCCCCGGCTTTCGCCGCATCCAGCAGATCGAGTCGCGCCATGTCCGGGGTCCGCGGGTCGAGCAGGTCTCCAATGTCGGACTCGGCCATGATCGCCAGCCGATCGCGCACGCCGGCCAAGTCGCTCCGCTGTCGCGTCGTGAGCGAGTCCAGGTAGTCGTGCGCTCCCTGGGCCTCAGATTCGGCCAGGCTCCTGGCGAGCACCTCCAGCCGAGACGGGTCGAGATAGCCTACGAGCGCCCTCAGGCTGACCTCCAGCCCGGCCTTGCGCAGCACCCGCACCTCATGACCGAGATAGCGCTGAGCCTGACGCAGGTAGTGCGGCTCGGTAAACCGCTCGCCGGCGAGTACCTTGTCGGCGATCTCGGTCTCGCTGCCCCGGGCGTATGGGTTGTAGACCGACGGGCCCCGTGGGGTCCACTCAATGAACGGCCTCCCCGCGAGCTTCGCGACGTCGTGCAGCTCACGACGAAGGTCACGATCGCCCTTGGGGTCGAGCACGATCGTCCCGATGGCACGTTCGATCGCACGCGCCGCCATCCAGGTCATCGTGACCGTCTTGCCCGAGCGGGTAGCGCCGACCACCAGCGTGTGCGTGCCACCGGTCGCGCCTCCGAGCGGGATCGTAACGGCTCGGCCGTCCTGCTCGCGACCCACGATCAGCCGACCACCGCGGAACCAGCCGTCCGGGGCCACCGCGCCCCGGCTCGTCTCGATCCTGCGTACGAGCCAGCGTGCGAAGTCCAGCGGGCCGCGCCGCCCAGCGGCGATATCGGCCATGTCAGCGCCAGTCTCGACGTCTTCGCGATGCCAGCGCCGCCCGCGCACAGTCGCACAGAGCGCGGCCGTGCCAAGGGTCAGGGCGGCGCCGTCGCCGAGGACCGGCCGGGCAAGCACTACAGCGATGAATGCGGTGGCGGCCCAGGTCCAACGCAGGTGCCGGCGGCGCATCGCATGCGCGACGATGAGCCCGACCGCGAGCCCAACCGCCAGATGGATCGTCGCGGCCATGAACCAGCCGGCGAGCTGTTCGATCGGCGCCAACGGATTGGATGGCGATTGGTATGTGTATTCAGAGGACGACATGCGCCGCTCCTTTCTATGGACCGGCCGCAAGCGCCGGTCGTGGTGGTTAACGAAGCGACGGCGGACCCGTGGGCCCGCCGTCGCGGTGTTCTCAGCGAGCCTTCTCGGGCTCGTCAAGCTCTGATCGGGCTGCGCTCGCCCGCCGCCGGCCGAGCTGCGTTCCCGCTGATTGCGTGAGTCAATGCAGCCTGTAGCCGATGCCCCACTCGTTGATCACCCAGCGGCCGCCATGCTTCTCGAGCTTGCGGCGCAGACGGCTGGCGTGACTGTCGACCGTTCGGGTCGACCCGCTTGACCGGTACCCCCAGACGACACGCAGAAGCTCTTGCTTTGCGAAAACGCGCTCCGGGTCGGCCGCCAGGTGGACAAGCAGCTCGAACTCGAGCCGGCGCAGCTGTACGGGCAGCCCATACACGCTGACGGCGTGCCCACTCATGTCGATCTCCAGCGAACCCACCGTCAGCCGATCTGCTGGTACGGCCGTCCGCTCGACTCTGTGCAGCAGTGCCCGCATGCGAGCCCGCAACTCCAGATAGCTCGCCGGGCGAGTCACGAAATCGTCCGCCCCGGCCTCGAAGGCTCGGAGCATGTCGAGCTCATTGACGCTCGCGCCGATCATGATGACCGGCACCTCCGGCGTCCAGAGCGGCCTCCCGCGAGCTGTCTGGCGAATCTCCTCCAGCAACTCCAACGGCCCTCGTGAGGAGCCCAGGTCGCCGAGCACGACCAGACTCGGCGAACGCCACATCGCGCGCGTTCTCGCGTGCTCCGCAGTCCTCGCGAGCTCGGTTTGGTAGCCGTCGCTCGTAAGCTGCTCGACGAGCGTCTTTGCGGTCGCGGCATCTGACTCGACCACGAGGATCGACCGTGCGCTCCCCAGCCCGAGACCGTGAGTGTCGGCTGCGGGCGAAGTGGGATGCGCGGGCGCGGGCGCTCCTGCGTGAAGCTCGGGCCGAGCGAGAACCGCGACCGCGGCGGGGCCCCTCCTCATCCGAGCTCCACCTCGCGCGGGCTGATCCCAAGCCCGTTGCGTGCGATCAACGCCAGCACGTCGCTGTGCACCCACGGCGTGGGGCGACTCGAGCCGCTCTCGGGAAGTATCCCCACACGGCGGCCCAGCCAGCTCGTCTCACCGCTCGCATTGCCTTTGGAGTCTCGCTTGACGCGACCGCAGCGGATCGCGATCTCGCTCAGGCTCAACCCGTGGCGCTCGATCGCGGCGAGCACCGTCTGACGGAGCTTGCGGTTGAGAACGATCGGGCTCTCACGCAGACGCTCCAGCTCACCGCGCAACACCGCGGTCGATACGTTCGCGTCGTCGCGATACCTCGCCAGCGCCCTGCGTGTGAGCCCGCACACCGGCTCGTAGCTTTCGAGCGCGCCGATCGCCTCGCGCAGACACACGGGCGTAGGCGCGGCTGAACCTCCTCGGTGTGAGTGGCGGAGCCAGCGCAGTTCTCCTACGGCGGTATCAGTACGCGCCAGCTCGAGGCGATAGACGACATCCTCGTCAGCGCCTCCATGCCGGCCCACGAGATCGGTCGCGCGCGCGAATCGCCGCGACTCTTCATCCTCTTCGGGGAAAGGCTTTCCGGTCAGGTCCTCGGCGGTCACCTTCCGGCAACGACCCCGGTGAGTGTCCCGCAGGTAATAAGAGCACACCAACGCGGCGTTCTCCGCCGGCTCATCGACAGCGAGATGCGCCACCAACCGGCGATCGCCAAGAGTGAGCGCGTCACGGTCAACCACAAGCACACAACCATCCCCTCGACGCCCCGCAACCACTTCTCGCGCGCGGCCGGTCGCGTCGGTGTAGCGACCCAGCGGGTCGAGCCCGCTCCGCGCCGCGACGACGGTTCGCGGAGCGTGTGCGCCACCGTCGCTTCGTGCCGGCCTGCCGCGCCTTGAGTGAGCGAGCGCACCGACGTGGGGTCGAGACGCCGCCTGAGAAGCGAGTGAGAGTGAAGGCAAGATCGTTTGCGTCATGGATGTCTCCTGTCCAGATTCGGGCCAGCGCTTGGGTGTCTTGCGGCGCTTGTAGATGGACCGCCGCGATCCGTCAAGAGACGCGGGCCACGGCGTTCGGGCGGGTCGAGACCGTCCGAGACCCCTTAAGGGGTCTCGGAAGTCGTGCCCGAAGTGCGATCGGGTCCAATAACTTGGCGCGAAAGCGTCCTATCGATGCCACGCTCGTCGCCGATGCGAGTCCGTCTGCGACGACCGACCGTGCGGCAATGGATCGACAGTCCGGCACTGTGTGATCTGCTTCGAGGCTCGGTGAGGAGCTGTGCGGGGTGGGCGTGAGCCGAACGGCTTGGGGAAACGAAAAAGGAGAGGCGGCGATAGTAGCCGCGACGGAGAGCCGTGAAGTCGCGATGCCGTCCTACGTAGGTTCTCGACCGGCGCGCCCCATGGAAATCGCTGCTAGTTCGGCTCTGCAGAGCCGAACTAGCAGTCCCAGCACGCAGTTGCGCACCGCTTCGGCGGGAGGGTGGCTGCGCGACGCGCGTCTCACAGGGGGTGGCGACTGCATGCCCGCGGCGGGTGACGGCGTTCCGCGCCGGGCGAATGCATGAGCGTTTCCGCGCCAGTCGAATCGCTGGCAGGAGGCTGGCTTGTCGAAGGCCTACCCCCCGACCGGTGTCACCGCATGCAGCTCCCGCGACTCGGCCCCAGACTCTCGCGCCCGGGGATCGCCGTGAGCAACGGACACGCGCACCTCCGGCGGCAGCCGAGGCACGCCGTAACCGCGCAGGCCTCCCTCGTACACGTCGCGCTCGGCCACGAACATGACGCCCTCACGCCCGGGGTACTCCCAGTCGGCCGGATACTCGCCGGCGTATGCGCGACAGGCGGTCAGCACCGCGTCGGCCCGACGCGTGCACTCCCGGGCACGAGTGCGATCGCGACAGACGAACACGACCAATGGCAGCACCCCACGCCGGGGGCCATAGCGCTTGGTGTGCACCGACCAGCCCGCCAGGAGATGGTCATAGCGCTCGAGCTTTCCCGCTGCGCGACCGATGGGCAGGCGGTCATCGAGCTCAACGAGCAGGTCGATCGTGCCTCCTCTCGCTCCCTCGCCCCTGGGCGCCGATATGCCCGCCTCGACACCGCTGTGCTCGCGAAGATGTCCTGGGAGCTCAATCGTCGCGTGGGGACGTACCGTCTCAAAGCGCTCCACCGGCACCCGTACGCCCGTCGAGTCGGTGCACAGGAACTCGTGCGGGACGCGCCCTCCCGGCAGGCTCAGATCGAGCGGGCCGAGCGCCGTGCGGCCACCCGGGGGCGAGCGCAGCGGCGGAGACAGCATCGACTCCCGGACCCCGCGCAGGGTCACAGGCGGGCCATTTAGGGCACGCTCCAACGCGAGAGCCCAACCGACCACGTGCACGTCGTGGCGCGCCTGGCGCAGCAGCCGCTCGCCCCCCACCGACGTGGCCGTGGACTGGGGCCCGGACAGCATGTCGACATCCCTCTCTTGGAGAATCGTCTCCCGATCGTGGACGTGCAACAGCCGGATACCCGCGACGGTGATCGCGTAACACATCGGCACGCCGCCACCGTCACGGCGATGAAATTGAAACCGCCGCATCAAGCCGGCATCGGACAACCGCTTCAGACGGCGCTGTGTCGTGGTGGATGCCCGCCCCGGATTGAAGCGGCGGTGGATCTGACTGCTCAGCACGTGGCGCATGCACGCCACCAGCGTGAGAATCTCGAGATCAAGCGGCTCGGGGTCCAACGCGCCCGGTTCGAGCACGCGCTTGGCCCAGCGCACGCTGTGTGCGCTGTCGAGCTCGACCAGCTCGCGGTAGCTCTCAGAAGCTCCTCCCACGCTCGGCGCAGACGGGCTCGCGACAGGCTGGATCCTCGCGAACGGGCTGGCCGGGGCACGCTCGGATGCCGCTACCTCTGTCGGGGCATACTCAGCGGCGGTTCGCTCGGCGGTTCGATTCTGAGGTGAGGTCGATCGAGCCGGCACCGTTGAGGATCGATCCTGAGCGTGTCCCTGTTCAGGACTATCCACATTGGGGCTATTGCTCTCGTTTGTCTCCTCTACCGGGGCCGACGCGGCCCCCGAGCGGCGGTTCCGGCGCCCACCGTCCCAGTGGGACTGACGCAGATCATCGAGATATCGCCCGCCGCGCTCGGCTTGGCGAATAGCGTGTAGGCGCAGGCGCTCGGGGTCCACGCTCAGCGGGATCGTCTCGGCCAAGAATGGCGCTTGGCGTCCCCGCGGCGTGAGCCAGCTTGCGATCGCGTGGTGCTTGGGCAGGTATAGGCGAGCGTCTGGATGGCCGAGCGTGGGGATGCGCTCGATGCCCGGACGTATTGTGTCTGAGAACTCGGCCATCGTCAGCTTCACCGCCGAGCGCGCGTCCTCGGCGGAGGATGTCGCGAAGTAGACGCGATGGGCGAACAGCGCGTCGAGCTGATCGCGTATATCGCGGTCGACCCACTGGGAGTCGGTCTGCCAGCACGCGACGGTCTCGAGGCCCGCGGAGCGCTTCAGTGCCATCGTCTCGGCGAAGCCGCGGTTGAGCACAAGCGGCGCCTCGTCGACCTTCAGTGCCACCGCCACGCGCTCGGTCTCTGGCACGAGATCCTGCTGTCGGGCGAGCGCCGCGTCGAGCATGCCTACGAGCAACTGCATCAGTACGGAGGTGTTACCTGCGCCCATCCCGCCGAGCGCGCCCTTAACGACCAGGACCTCTTCGTTGGCGATGACGCGGTCGAAGTCGATCGGCAGCGAGTCGTTGAGCAGTACACGCTTGATCGAGGGGGAGTTGAGGAGTCGCGCGAGCTTGTTGACGGGCGCGTCGAGCTTGGCCGTGGTCGTGCTGCGAGAGTCTGCGAGCTGCGCCGACAGCTCGGCCGTAAAGAACTCCGAGATCTCCTTGAACTCGGGCATCGTACGCAGTCGGGCGCCCACGGCGTTACGGTAGTAGTAGCCCTCCTCACCCACTGACAGGAGCCGCGCGGCATCCCACAACGTCGAGGAACGATCGTATGCGAGCACGGCGATGATC
This sequence comes from uncultured Solirubrobacterales bacterium, assembly GCA_963786535.1. Classification (GTDB taxonomy): domain Bacteria; phylum Actinomycetota; class Thermoleophilia; order Solirubrobacterales; family Solirubrobacteraceae; genus Palsa-744. The sequence continues at coordinate 334,817 of CAWAZI010000001.1, forward strand.
GCGTTGCGCAGATACCGATCCGAGGACGCGCGGATGTCGGCGTCGGTGAACAGGTTCTTCAACGCGGCGACAACGTAGTCGGCGATCACATCCGCGGGAGCGTCGACCGCCAGAGGATTGAAGCCGCAGGTAGGGTGGGAGAAGTCGAGCAGCGTGCACGCGCGCTCGACCGGCACGAGGCTGACAGCGGCCTCGGCGGCGTCGCCCTTGGGGTCGAGCACGATCACACAGCAGCACTCGCGGCTCAGATCCTCGGCGACTGTGGCCACCAGGTAACTAGTCTTCCCCTGATCCACGGCGCCGGGAACGGCGGTGTTCTGGCGGCGCGTCGCCGGATGAATCGAGACGGTGCCCAGAGCGTCGCGCAGAGTGCCGCGCGAGCCGTTGCCCGGTCGCATGATCCCCGGAGGAGCGGGTACCCGGGGCAGGCTGGTGCGCGCGAACGGGACGCCGGCGAAGTCGACCGACGGCAGCTGCCAGAGCGCGGCGAGCTCGGTGGAGGCGTAGACGCCTCGGTGAAATGACGGCAGGGGATTGCCCTCGCCGCGCAGCACGCGTGTGTTGTAGAGGCCGAGCAGCCCGTGGCGCACCGTGGTGCCCCGCTCGAGGAGGCAGTTCTCGGAGCTGACGGCGCGCAGCTCAGAGGCGATTCGCTCACACGTGATGCGGCGTGGGGCAATCACGCGCAGATCGGCGAAGAACAGCGGACGGTGCTGGACATCCAGCCCGCCGCGAAGCTCGGCGTCCTCGACCATCGAGCGGTCGCGCACGATCAGATGCTCGCGGCGCTCACGCGAGAGGTGGGCCTCGTGGCGCTTGTACATGTGCTTGGCGTAGCGCTCGAACAGCACGGGCGCGGGCGTCAGAGCGAGCTGCACGAAGGCCGGCTCAGAGCAGGCTCCCATCACGGTCATCAGGCGATTGACCGGCGGCTCGCGCTGGTGCTCGAAGCGATCGAGCGTTGCGACCCGCGCGATGAACCCAGACTGCTTCTTCAAGCGCAGCACCACGGGCGGAGCTCCGAGCGGCCGCGACGCCAAGCACAGACGGCAGTTGGGATAGGCGGTGCGCAGCGCGGTCTCGATCATCGACTCGATACCCGCCGGACAGCTGACGGCAAGCCAAACCGACCGTTCCGAGCCGTGGTGGACCTCAAGCGCGAGCGACGGCTGACCCGAGAGCAATCTGCGCCACCAGCGGCGCAATAGACGCTTGTGCAGGGACTCGAACATCGCGATGACCCCCTCCGCGGTGGTGTTGTCGGTGCGGTAGATCTCGATGTCGAAGCGCGCGTAGACTCGTGATCGCCGTGTGCGCACGCGGGCACACCCGAGAAGTGCCGCGGTCAACGCAGCCAGGATCGCGAGCGACCGCGCGGCGGACACTCCACAGAACGGCGCCCACCGCCACCCGGCGCGCACCGATGAGCCGAGAGCGCTCGCCAGAGCCGGGACGGTGAGATGGCCCGAGGCCGAGCTGCCGGTCCCGCGCAGCGCGACCCCCAACCCGCCATCCAGCAGCCATCCCGTTAGCGCGATGGCAACGACGAGCGCGATCAGGCCCAGGATCCGCCACAACAGAAAACGCAGCAACTCGCCTGCTTGTTCCGACCTGACTCCGATACCGGGACATCCGCCAACCGGGATCTCTCCAATGGCGGTCCACGAACCAGCGCCGAAACTCAAGCTTGCACGTATAACGATCGAATGAACATGTAGATGAGAGAGCCATCGAAACCGTACCGTGAGTTGCATGCAGCGCCGGCGAGAACTCAGCCAGGCCTGAACCGCGTGCTGCACGCCGCCGCCGCCGCGACATGGTCGATCGTGTTGATGCTGATGCTTCTCGTTGGAACCGCAGGCGCGGCGACGCTGACATTCGGCAGCCCGATTGCGGTTCCCGCCAGCAAAGACACGGCCAACGACCTCAACTATCAGGGCAGCAACGTGGCGCTACCCGGCTCGGTCTTTCACATCCCGCACGACGGCGCAGACGGCGCGCTGTGGAACGTGCAGCTCCCGGTGGGCGACCCGACCGCTCCCGCGGACGGTCAGGTGGTGAGCGTCCGCCTCGAGGGCTGCGCCAAGTCCAACGGTCCGGCGCCGCTCACCCAGATCCACCTCCAGTCCCTGGCCCCTCTGGCGGGCGGCGGAGCGAAAGTCGAACTGACCAGCCAGGCGTTCGACATCCCTGTTTGCGGCGCTGGCGGCGCGAGCGGCTCGACCGTCAGCACCTACGAGCCGATCAACCTCTGCGTGGCGCAGGGCGATTACGTCGACTTCAACGAGGAGGGCGGCTTCGTCGGCGCCCAGAACGGACCCCCGCCCTACCCGGCCGGTGTCCCCTACATGGTGATCGGCAGCGTGACGGGAGCCGCGATGGACTCGTTCATCCGTAACAACGGAGTCGGCAACGGCGCCACGTTCTCACCGACCGACACCACCAGCCACGACGGCTTCGCCTCCAACGTCGGCGAGGAACTGATGCTCCAGGCGACACTCGCCACCGGCCCCGACGCAACACCGATCTGCCCGGGCGGCACCAAGGGCCTCCCCGCCCCCGGCTCAATCCGTGCCTCCCATCGCCATGTTTTCCCAACCTTGACGATTCCCACACCCCAGCTCGATGGCATGAACATCCGCGGGGTCGTTCAGGTGGCGGTCTACTGCCATTCCGCCAGCATCTGCACCGGCACGATCACGCTGCACTCCAAGCCCCATCACGGCTCGCGCTCGGTCTGGCTGGGCGCGGCCAGGTTCACGGTGGGCGCCCACCGCACCGGCAAGGCACTCGTCCACCTGAGCGCTCTCGCCCGGCGGATGGTCCGCAATACGATCGGAGGACTCGGGGTCGAGGTAACCGGCGGTCCGGTCGTCGGGACGAACGCATTCAAAGCCTCGATCGCGGTGCACGGCGCCTGAAGCGCCTGAGCGAGTGACGGATCAGCGCGGGCGGGCGGCCCGCTCGACCTCGGCGCCACGCTCGGTGAGATACCACGCGTTCGCGGCCCCCTTCGCCTGACCCTCACCTCTGTTCTCGACAAGGTCCAGCCGGCGCAAGCGCGTCAGCAGCTTGGATATCTGGCCCTGATCGGCGATGCCCGAGCCCTCGGCGATCTCGCGATTGCTCGCGCCCGGGCGCCCGCCGATGACCACGAGGACGCGCACTGTTCGATATGTGAGTCGCATATCCAGACCCTCGAGCGGGTCGCGGGTCGCGGAATGCCCCAACAGTCGAGCCGCTTTCCGGGGCGTCGGCGCCGGTCTGGCCAACTCTTTGCTCGCTGCCCTAGCGCCCATGTAGGGGAGCACGATCATGCTCATCAGAGGCGCAAGAAGCGTTGACAGCGGCTCTTTGCCGCCCTCCAGCAGACGCGTATGGATCACGGCGAAGACCGCCCCGACCACGCCTTCGGCGGTCACCTCGGGAGGTTCGCGAGCGGCGTTGCCGACAGATCGTCCGTGATCGACGATCTCGGCGAGTTCGTCGAGCACCTTGGCGCGGCTCTCGAGGACCCGCGTGCCGGCACCCAGCGCCTCCACCACGCAGAGCATGGCCAGACCTGGCTCTGCGTCCATGAACATAAGCAGCCGGGCCAGGCCCGCGCGCATGCCCTCTCGCCATCCCGACTCCAGCGTGTAGGCGTCGACCACGAGCGCACGCGCTTGGGCAATCGCCTGGTCGAAGGCGGCCAGGAAGCAATCCTCCCGGTCGATGAACACGTCGTAGAAGGTCTTCCTCGAAACCTTCGCCCGGCCAATGACCTGGGCCACGGTCATCCGCGCATACCCCACCTCTTCGACCGCCTGCGCCGCCGCCATGAGCATCCGGCTGCGTTGAATCTCGGTCACCTGCCCGCGTGGCAGCCCACTTGGTCCGGGGCGCAGCCGCGGGGCAGCCGCGCGCGTTTTTTCGATCGAAGCCATCTCTTCCTGCCTAATCGTCCTGTTTCGACTATGAAAGTGATGCCAGCCCCAGACCACGGCGCCCGGTGGCGGGCATTGCACATGAACAGGCGCGATGCCCCGTTCATGCACACCACAGAGGTTCATAGGTCGAAGCCCACAAGTCGAGACGCGTCTCCTACTTTTCTTCAGCTTGTCCGAATGACCCTTAAATCGGCTCTGCTATGCCCAAATGCCCTGTCCCATAGGCGACTTGGGAGCACTCACGGCCCGCGGCGGCGCAGAGGAGCTACAGCGCACGAGTCGGTCTGCGCGGGATGGGCGTCGGTTCGACCCACCCGATTATCGTGGAAGGTCTCGTGGCACGAACGCACGCGACCGCGGCGATGACGGCACGCCACGTGGTGAGCGCGGCGATGTGCTGCCGCGCCGCACGGTCCGATACTGGGTCGATGCCGATACCGCCAACGGGATTCGAACCCGTGTTACCGCCGTGAGAGGGCGGCGTCCTAGTCCCCTAGACGATGGCGGCGCGTGAAAGCTCGACCGAGGCTAGCAAAGCCCCCGAAGCGAGCCCGGCCGAGGGATTCGACCGAATCAGCGCGATCAGGCCGCGCATGGGCCGTCTCGCGTCAAGTCCGGGGGCAAGTCCCGGTGCGATATCTTCGCTTCCTCACGGCACGCGGATGTGGCGGAATTGGTAGACGCGCACGGTTCAGGTCCGTGTCGGGGAAACCCGGTGGAGGTTCGAGTCCTCTCATCCGCATCGCTCACAACCTCCGGTGCAGCGAGCATGACGAACAGGCGCCTCGTGGCGTCTCGGTGCAACGCCAGCCGGCGTGAGACCATCAAGCGCACATGGACGCAGAGCTAGGCTGCGACCGATCACCGTTCACCGCGCGGTGGCGAGATGATGAACCGTTACTGCACCAAGACGCAGGACATAGCGACCCCGCGGAGGATGGCACGACTCCCTGCTGATGGAGTTGCTCGCCAACGAGATTTGACGCTCTGCTCCGCGGCCGGCTCAAGGCGCGTCTGCCACCCGGCCGCCAACCCGGCATCGCGCATCGCGCCCGTTCTCAGCCCGATACCCGCACGGCGTGGCGGTAAGCGCCGGACGCTCTCATCGAGAGCCGTCCTCGGAGGGGCCCGGATCGCCGTGCATGCCCGCGAACAGCTCGGCCGGGCGGACATCGAGCGCCGCGGCGAGCCTGAGGATGTTCGTCAGGCTCGGATTGCGCGTCCCACGCTCGATGCCGCTGATGTAGGTCCGGTCCAGACCGCACCGCAGCGCCAGGCTTTCCTGAGAGACGCCCCGCCGGTTGCGGATCGCGCGAATTGCCTGACCGAACGCTGCGTGTGCCGGTGATCGAATCGTCATGCCCACAGCTTTCCGCCTTGACGACTATTAGTCTATGGACTATCGGTCACATCACTGCCAACAGACGCCCCGGCGCGGCGGCCACCGCCCGGGGCACGGCACGGAAGGAGCACTCCCATGCAGGATCAAACTAAGCAGATCTCCAGCGATCGCGATCGCCTCCTCGAGCGAGCGATCGTGTTGCAGACCCTCCGCGACGATCGCGACGACGGCTGGCGGCACGCCGAGCTGGCGGCCGAGCTCGGCGACGCGGACCCGATCGCGATCCAGCAACACCCTGACGCGCTTGGGGGAAGAGGGCGTGGTCGAGTGCGCGGGCGAGACGGTACGCGCGTCGCGCGCGACGATGCGCCTGAACGATCTGGACATGATCGCCGTGTGAGCCCTGCTCGCTCGGCCCACCATCAAGCATTCCGAACAGCCCGCCGGCCGGAATGTCGCCGGCGGCTCCTGCCCACAGAGCCTCCGGACCCTATACAGCCACTCGCTCCGCCGTCAGGACCCGTGAACCCACGGTGTCGTGGACTCAGCCCGGCTCGACGATCGAGCCGGGCGGCGGACGTCCGGCGATCGCCGCGTTTTCGCAGTCGCGCACGCAGCGTCGGTACACGGTGTGAAACCCCAGCAGTTCTGGGACCGTGACGAAGCGATAGCCGCGGGAGCGCAGCGCGCGGATGATGCCGGGATAAGCCGCCAGGGTCTGCCCGCGCGGGCCGCCGCCGTCGTGGGAGATCACGATCGAGCCTGGCCGAACCTGGGCGAGCACGCGCTGGCGGATGGCCGCGACGCCCGGGAGGGTGTAGTCGCTGGGATCGACCTCCCAGGTGATCGTCGCCAGGCCGAGCGAGGCGGCCGTCCGTACCACCGAGCTGTCGTAATCGCCGTAGGGCGGGCGGAACACGCACGGGGTGTAGCCGCTGAGCCCGCGGATCGCCCGAATCGTGCTCTGCAGCTGGCCGCGCACATCGCCGCTGGTGAGCAGGTCCGGGTGCGTGTAGGTGTGATCGCCCAGCGCATCCCCGTCGCGCAGCTCTTCGTGCAGCGTCGCCCGATAGCGCGAGCTGACTTGCTCGCCGATCATGAAGAACGTCGCGACGGCGCCATTGGATCGGAGCATCCGCACGAAGCTGGGCGTGAGCGGGTAGGGACCGTCGTCGAAGCTGAGCGCCACCTCACGGCGTCGCGGACCATGGGTGTAGTCGACCGCGGGCCCGCGCCGGACACACCCGATCGGGCGGTACCTCACGGGCAGGGGTGTCGCGGGCACGAGCGGGGGTTGTGCGGTCGGCGCATGCGCCGACCGGCGGTGGCGCACATGTGCGCCACCGCGACGTGCCACATGTGGCACGTCGTTCCAGGCGGCGCATGCGCCGCCTGGCGATCTCGCACATGTGCGAGATCGGAGCAGGGCCGCATGCGGCCCTGCTGACCCCGTCGCATGCGACGGGGTCGACCCGCCTGCCGAGTCATGCGGGATCAGCCACAGGACGAGGGCGAGCGTTCCGCCTAGCAACGCGAGCCCGGCCAACGCCAGGCGCCGCCGAGCCGGGCGTGTGCGCAGGCTCGCGGGACCCATCCCGTTGACGATATCGCTCGCCGGCGCGGATCTACTCGACCGATACGCGCCCCTGGAGCGTCCCTTCGGCGAGCTGTGCGCGCAGGACCTTCTTGTCGAACTTGCCGACGCTCGTCTTGGGAACCTCATCGACGAACGCGAACTCCTCGGGAATCCACCACTTCGCGACGCGTCCGCTCAGGTGCTCATGCAACTCGCGCGCGCCAACGGTCGAGCTCTCGCGCACAACCACGCAGCACAGCGGTCGCTCGGCCCAACGCTCGTCCGGGCGGGCGATCACGGCCGCCTCGATCACGTCGGGGTGGGCCATGACCTCGTTCTCGAGCTCGACCGAGGAGATCCACTCCCCACCGGACTTGATCACGTCCTTGGAGCGGTCGGTGATCTGCACGTATCCGCGCTCGTCGACCGAGGCGATGTCGCCCGTGCGCAGCCAACCCGCGTCGAACTTCTCATCGTCCTCCTCACCGCGGAAGTAGCGCGCGGCGACCCACGGCCCGCGCACCTCGATCTCGCCGGTGGAGCGCCCGTCCCACGGAACTTCGACGCCGCCGTCGCCGATCAGCCGCAGCTCGACCCACGGCATCGCGCGGCCCTGCCTGGCGCGGTCGTCCCAGTAGGCGTCGTCGTGCTCGCCGAGCTCGTCCGGGCGCGAGTAGGTGGCGACGGGGCTGGTCTCGGTCATGCCCCAGGCCTGAAATATGCGTACGCCGTGGCGCTCCTGAAAGTCGCGCATCAGCTGGCGCGGCACGGCCGAGCCGCCGCAGGCGGCGTTCGACAGCGAGGACATATCAACCTCAGGGTGCTCGTCGGCGTAGCGCAGCAGGTCGGCGAATATCGTCGGCACGCAGCCCATCAGCGTGGGACGCTCGGCGGCGATCAGCCCGGCCAGCGGCTCGGCCTGCAGGAACCGGTCGGGCAGGATCAGGTCGGCGCCGGCGAGCGCGGCGCCGTGCGGCAACCCCCAGGCATTGGCGTGAAACATCGGCACGACCGCCAGCACGCGATCGGCGCGCGACAGGCCGACGGCGTCGCGCATCAGCGTGGCGGAGGAGTGCAGGCTGATCGAGCGGTGCGAGTAGAGCACTCCCTTGGGGTTGCCGGTGGTGCCGCTGGTGTAACACAGGGCGGCGGCCTGGCGCTCGTCCACCTCGGGGTAGTCGTACCCGCCCGGGCCGGCTTCCTCGAGCAGCTCCTCGTAGCTCAGCGCGTTCGGCAAGCCGCCCGGCTCGCCCTCGCCCATGACGACATAGTGGCGGACGCCCTCGAAGCTCGGAGCCAGCTTCTGAAGCAGCGGCACGAGCGAGGCGTCGACGAATATGACCTGGTCCTCGGCGTGGTTGACGATGTAGGTGAGCTGCTCCTCGAACAGGCGAATGTTGAGCGTGTGCAGGACCGCGCCTACGCACGGAATCGCGAAGTAGAGCTCGAAGTGGCGCTGGTTGTTCCACGCGAACGTGCCCACCCGATCGCCCTGCCGCACGCCGAGCCCCGCGAGCACGCGCGCGAGGCGGTCGATCCGCTCGGCGCTCTCGCCGTAGGTCATGCGCTCGCGGGCGCCCCCCTCGCCGAGGGTCACGACCTCGGCGTGCGGATGGCTGACACGCAGGCGATGCAGGATGTGGTGCAGGGTCAGGGGAAAGTCGTCCTGCATCAGCCCCCGCAGCGCACTGCTCGTGCCGGCGTCACCGCTCATGCTCCCATGCTGTCCTGAACCGCTCGGCATTGCGTCACACTCCATCTCGATCCTATGCTTGACCCGTTGTTGACCCGTTCCAGCCGGCCCGGCCTGCCCGCTCAGGCGCTGCGCGCGCGATGCTCGCGCAGCGCGGTGAGATCACTGTAGATCGTGTGCGTGCGCTGGGCGATGTCGTCCCAGTCAAACCGCAGCACGTGCTCGGAGGCCTCGGCGACGAGGCGGTCGCGCAGCTCGCCGTCGACGAGCAACCGCTCGATCATGACGCCGAGATGCTCGGCGTCGCCACCGTTGAAGCGCAGTCCGACGCGGTCGCCCGAGGGCACGACCTCGCGCAGGCCGCCGGTGTCGGCGACGATGCAGGGGCAGCCCGAGGCCATCGCCTCCAGCGCGACGAGCCCGAACGGCTCATAGATCGAGGGCACGACGCACAGATCGGCGATCCGGTAGAGCGAGTGCAGCGCGTCGTCGCCGATCCAGCCGAGAAACACTCCGTGCTGGGACAGGCCCAACCGCTGCGCCTGGGCGCGCAACTCGGCCTCGTGCGTTCCCGAGCCGGCCACGAGAAAGCGCACCGCGCCGACTCGCTCGATCACACCCGGCAGCGCGTCCAGGGCGAGCTGAAAGCCCTTCTCGTAGACGAGCCGCCCGACGAGCAGCACGAGCTGGTCATCGGGTTCGGCGAACTCGCGCCTAAGGGCGTCCAGGTCCCCGACAGGTTGCAGGTCGCGCGGGTCGATCCCGTTGGGGATGACCGTGATGCGCCGCTCGTCGATGTCGAATATGTCGGCGACGTGACCGCGCATGTAGTGGGAGCAGACGATCACCGTGTCCGCTCGCTGGGCCATGGAGCGCTCGACGGAGTGGATGTGCGACTGCGGAGGGTCCTGCACCCAGCCCTGGTGGCGACCGTGCTCGGTCGCGTGGATCGTCGTCGCGTAGGGAATGTCCAACCGCTCGGACAGCGCCGAAGAGGCATGCGCCACGAGCCAGTCGTGTCCATGGATGAGGTCGTACGAATGCTCTTGAGCGAGTGCTAGGCCGGCCGCGAGCATGTCGTCGTTCATGCGCCCCACCCACGCGACGAACCGATCGAGGTCGCGCGGCCAGCCGGGCTCGGGCACCCGATACACCGTCACGCCGCCGCGCTCTTCGACCGACAGGCCGGCGATCGAGCCGTCGGACCCGTCCCGGTCGCCGTCGCCGTCGCCGTCGCCGACAATCTCGTGGGAGCCGTTATCGCTCGCGGTCTCCGGGATCCGTCGATCGATTCCGGCACGCTCGCTGGATCCGCGAGTGAGCACGTCGACGGATACCCCGCGGCGCACGAGCGCCTCGGCGAGCTTGCGCACGTGTCGCGCTAGGCCACCCTCGATCACCGGCGGGTACTCCCAGGATAAGAGCAGCACGCGGTCGCTCATCCACCAGACCCTATCTCGCGCGACATGCCGGCCGTCCGGTGAGAACGATCGGCGGGACAGGGCCCAGGTGGACCACGGAGCGCGCGATCGAGCAGACTGGGCGTATGAGCGTCGCGCTCGACACCGCGTGGGAAGGTCTGCAGAACGCGCTGCTGATGGCGTGGCAGGTGTGGTGGGCGCTGGTGCTGGGATTCACGATCTCCGGCGCCGTGCAGGCGTGGGCGCCGCGCGCGCGCATCGAGCGGGCGCTCGGCGGCGGCGGCGCACGTCCGGTCGCGCTCGCCACGGGGCTGGGAGCGGCCTCCTCGTCGTGCTCGTATGCGGCAATCGCAATCGCCCGATCGCTGTTCGCCGGGGGAGCCTCGGCGGCGAGCTCGCTTGCGTTCCAGTTCGCGTCCACCAACCTGGTGGTGGAGCTGGGCATCGTGATGTGGGTGCTGATCGGCTGGCAGTTCACGCTCGCCGAGCTCGTCGGGGGAGTCGTGCTGATCGCGACGATGACGCTGCTGCTGCGCGCCTTCGTCTCACGGCGTCTGGAGGCGCAAGCCCGCGAGCACGCCTCACACGCCGAGGGCGGACACGTCCATCACGCCGCCGGCGGCGGCGGCGGCTCCGAGATCGGGCTGGGCGCGCGGCTGCGCTCGCTGCAGGCGTGGTCGGACGTCGCTCACAACTTCCGCAACGACTGGGCGATGCTGTATCGCGAGATCGCGCTCGGGTTTCTGCTCGCCGGGTTCGTGGGACTGCTCGGACAGGACGTGTTTAACAGCCTCTTCGTAATCCACGCCCCCGAACCGTGGCGGCTGCTGGAGAACGTGATCGTCGGCCCGATCGTCGCGGTGCTCAGCTTCGTGTGCTCGGTCGGCAACATCCCGTTGGCGGCCGTGCTGTGGTCGGGCGGCATCGGGTTCGGCGGTGTGATCGCGTTCGTGTTCGCCGATCTGATCGTGCTGCCGATCGTGCTGGCCTACCGCAAGTACTACGGGTCTCGCTACGCCGCGCGCATCGTCGCCTTGATGTTCGTGACAATCGTGATCGCCGCTCTGATCGTCGACGGCCTGTTCGACGCCGCCGGTTTGATCCCCCAGGCGCGCCCCACGCGAGCGGAGGTGTTCGGCGAAGTGACGGTCGGCTACACGCTGATGTTGAATGTGCTCGCCACACTTGCGTTCGCAGTGCTGCTGGGACTGACGCGGCGCCGTGGCGCGACCGATCCGGTGTGTGGGATGAGGGTCGATCGGGCACAGGCGACCGTGAGAGTCACGGACGGGCGAACGCACTGGTTCTGCTCTGAAGTTTGCGCCAACTCATTCGACACGGACGCGTACCGCCCAGTGCGATACTGAGTCTGACCGGGGCCGCGACGGGGCGACGCAAGGGCCGGCGATCGAGGACTCCGGGCGCATGCACTGATGCCAAGATCAGAGGGGAATCAGATCAGCGTCAACACCGAGCCCGTGAGCAACGCCACCGTCTCCGAGCTGCTGCGTCTCGAGCAGCGTCTGGAGGCGATTCTCGCCAACCTCGCCGAGGCGATCACCGTCGCGGACGAGCACGGTCGGATGGTGTTCGCCAATCAGGCCGCCGCCGACCTCCTCGGAGCCGCCACGCCCGAGGAGCTGATGAGTGCGCGGCCGGGCACGATCATGCCCCGCTTTCAGGTGCTGGACGAGCATGGGCGCGAGCTCGACCTGGAGAGCATGCCCGGACGGCGGCTGTTCGCGGGCGAGCACCCTCAGCCGCTGCTCGTGAGAAACATCGTCCGCGCCACGGGCGAGGAGCGCTGGCTGATGGTCAGGTCCTCGCCGGTCCTCGACCCGGAGACGGGGCGCATCGTGTATGCGGTGAACGTGTTCGAGAACATCACCGAAGTCAAGCGCGCGCAGCTGAACGAAAGCTTTATGGCCGAGGCCAGTCGGGTGCTCGGCTCCTCGATGGACTACGCCGAGACGCTGCAACGGGTGGCGCGCCTGGCGGTGCCGCGGCTGGCGGACTGGTGCGCCGTCGATGTGCTGAACGAGCGCGGCGAGATCGAGCTCGTGGCGGTCCATCACGCAGACCCCGCGAAGCTCGCGATGGCCGAGCGGCTCGACCGCCGTTACAGACCGGCGCTGGATGACCCGACCGGTGTCGCCGAGGTGCTCCGCACCGGACAGGCGCGCATCTTCACCGACATCCAACCCGATGTCCTCGCCGCCTACGCCCACGACGACGAGCACCTGCAGCTCCTGCGAACGATCGGCCCGGAAACCGTGATCATCGTGCCGATGATCGGCGCGGCCAGGACGATCGGGACGATCACACTGGTCTCCTCCGAATCTCCACGCCGACTGTCATCCGCGGACCTGGCGCTCGGCGAACGCCTCGCCCGCCGCGCCGGGACGGCAGTCGAACGGGCGCGGCTATACACCGAGCGTTCGCGCATCGCGCACATTCTCGAGCGTTCCCTGCTGCCTGAGTCCCTGCCGGAGATCCCCGGCGTGGAGATCCAGGCGCGGTATTCGCCGGCGGGCGAGGTGAACGAGGTCGGCGGCGACTTCTATGACCTGTTCGAATGCCAGACGAGCCGCTGGATGCTCGTGATCGGCGACGTGTGCGGCAAGGGCCCCCGGGCGGCGGGCGTCACCGCGCTCGCGCGGCACACGCTGCGAGCCGCCGCGCTCAGCGACCAGTCGCCCGCCGAGATGCTGCACACGCTGCACCGGGCGCTGCGCCTGCAACCCGCCGGCGCAGACCTGTGCACCGTCTGCCTGGTCCTGATGACCCCCGGGCCCGACCACGCGCGCCTTACCGTAGCCCTCGCCGGCCATCAACCACCGCTGCTGATCGACCGCGACGGGGCGGTGACGCCGCTCGGGCAGCCGGGCACGCTGCTCGGCGTCGTCGATCCGATCGACATCGTCGAACGCGACGCCGAGCTGCACCCGGGTCAGACGCTGCTGCTCTACACCGATGGAGTGACCGAGGCCGGCCGGGCGGGCAGGCAACTCGGCGAGCAGGGTCTGCATGGACTATGCGCCCAGACGGCGCACCTGGCCCTCGATGGGCTGCTCGAGCACATCGAGCACGCCGCCCTCGAACGGGCCGGGGGCAGGCTCCGCGACGACGTCGCACTGCTCGCGATGCGCCTCGACTCGGGCCGGGCGGCCTCCTCCCGGTAAGGGCGTATCGCCGCATGGCGGGGTGGACAGCGCGAGACTCCCTACGGCGTACCAAAGCGCGGCGGGGCGTGAAAGCCCTGCGCTAACATCCGTGTGTGACGGCTCAGGAGCGCATGCAGGTCGAGCACCTGCGGATCGACGTTCGCAGCGAGCAGGACAGGGTCGTGCTGTGCCTGCACGGTGAACTCGACTTGGCGAGCGCACCGCTCCTGCAGGGCGAGATCGAGAGCACACAGGCGGACGACGCGACGCTGGTGGTGCTCGATCTCGACGACCTAGAGTTCATCGACTCGACCGGCTTGCGGATCATCCTGGCGGCGCACGAGCGGTCCCGTGAGCGCGGACAGATGCTCGCGCTCACCCGCGGCTCACAGCAGGTTCAGCGCCTCATGAGCATCACGCGCGTGGGCGAGCACCTACGGATCATCGAGTCGCCCGACGAGCAGCTCGTGTAGCTCGGTCTGATCGATCGCCCCAAGAATTGTGGTTGACAAGCTGTTTTCCGTGCCGTCGTGGAGTCCAGACGTACGGTGAAGACCCCAATCCGCAGGCATTTGTGCCCACGATTCTCTGCGGAAGCGGGGTGAGCCCTGAGCGGGCAAGGCGCTCGCCCTCGGCGACTCCCGCGTGAGGCGTCAGTCGGCCAGGCGGGCGGCGGCGCTGAAGTCCTCGCCGGCGATCAGGCAGAGCTCGTTGCGGGCGCCAGCCTGGCGGGCGTCGCGGTGGGGACGGTAATCCGGGCTCTCGTAGAACGCCAGCGCGGCCTCGCGGCTGGGCCACTCGATCAGGACGACGCCCGGCGCAGGGTCGCGCCGACCCTCGAAGCGCTCCACGCGGGAGGTGCGCGCGAGGTAGCGCCCGCCGTGCCGTTCGACCAGCGGGGTGACCTGGGCGATGTACTCGCGCACCCAGCCCGGATCGGTCACGTCCAGCTCGGCGTAGGTGTAGTGCCGCACGCGCGGATCATCGCACGGACCCGGGTGGAGACTCCGTGCCTGCTTCTTTCTTCCAGGCGCATGCTCAGACGCTCAAGCTGCGGACGGAGAACCGGCAGTTCGTCCTCGACGACATCCCAGACCAATCCCAGCTCAACTCCGAAGTACTCGTGGATCAACTTGTCGCGCATGCCGGCGATCTTTCGCCACGGGATCGCCGACTCCAGAGCCCGCGTGTCCTCGGAAATGCCCTTGACCGCCTGGCCGAGGATCTCGATGTTGCGGATCACCGCGTCCTGGGTCTTGCCATCCGAGAAGGACGCCTCGCGGCCGTCCACCGTGTAGCGCTGGATCGCGTCTACCGCATCGATCGCGTGGAGAAGGCGTGCCCGCTCGTCCTTCACAGCGGAACAGCCTCGGCGAAGATGCGCTCCCGCATGTATGGGCTGACGCCTCCGTCAGTGAGCACGTCAACATGGCTGCAAAGCAGATCCTCCAGGTCCTGCCAGAACCCAACGAGATCGAGCAGGTTGCGTCCTGGCTCCATTTCGACGAGGAGATCTACATCGCTGCTCGCCTCCGCTTCGCCCCTGGCAGTCGAACCGAACACGCGCACGTTACGGGCACCGTGCTCGGCAGCATACGCCAGGATCTCCCGCCGCCTGGCGCGGAGTGCGGCGAGGTCGAATTGGGTCTGCACAGCGCTCATTCCAAAGATCACGTTACCGCCACGATCGGCGCTTTGGTGGATCGTCGCAACCTCTGACATGGCCAGCCCAGCCTCTATACAAGCCTCATCTGCGTGAAGCTCGCGGTGCGCTCGTAGGCGGCCGTCACGCGGTCAAGAGCACGCTCCCGATCGCGGTGCCCGTAGAGCTTGCGGACCAGCTCCCCACCGTCGGTGTGTCCGAGCGCTATCGCGACATCCTCAGAGGGCAGTTCCAGGACGTTGACCATGTACCAGCCGGCGAAATGACGGGTGGCCAGGTAGAGAGTGCTCTGCCATCCAGCCGCACCACGGACGGCCTTCCAGTGGTATGCGCGGGAGCTGGCAGACGAGTGCTCTCCTTGAATCGGCGGGAAGCAGAACTCGCCTTCGACCGGTAGCCAACGATCGCCCCCCGCGCGGGCACGGTCAGCGGCGCCTCGCGCGATAGACCGTTCTTCGGCGGCGTGAACGTGCGGGTCTTGGCGTTGAACTGCTCAACGACACGAATGCGCCCACGGTCCAGGTCGACGTTCGTGCGACGCAGCGCATCCAACTCTCCCGGCCGGAGACCCGTGAAGGCGGCGACCTGAAGCCATGCCGCGAACGAGGGGCTTGCGAGTTCGTGGGCGCAACGGATCAGCTTCCAAACCCGCTCCTCGCTCGGCGGCTGCTCGTAGCGACGGCCCGGCCCCTTGGAGATCCCGAGCCGCGCGAACGGATTCTGACGCACAAGCCGCCCAGCCTTGGCCGAGGCCGCGTCGTTGAACATGGCGCGCAACGCGGGCACCGTGCCGTTGCTCTTGCCGCCCGCCAGCCACTCGGCCACAATCCCATCGTCGATTCGGTCGATACGCAGGTCGCCATACCGATCGACGAACGCCCGCGTCCGCTCTCGGTTGTGGATGTTCGTCGACTCCTTCGGCCGCGCGAACAACGGATCGCTCGTCCAGCGCTCCCAGAAGGCGCGGAGGGTCACCTCGCGGGAGCGGGGCTCGGACATGCGCTCCCGTGCTCGCTCGCGCGCCCGCTTGGCCTCGCTCTTGGTCGCGAACGTCCCAGAACCGCCCAGGACGGTGAGACGCTTACGTTCCCGCCGATCGCCGGAGCGTAGACCTGTGCCCGCCAACGCCCTGACGGCAGCTTCATGACGCTCATTCCACTCTCCCCCGCTCCGTTGCCCACGAGATCAAGGCCGATGCTCTGAACCGGCGGGTGCGACGCCCCCACGTCACTGACGGCACGACCTCGCAATCCCCCACTCCCAGAGCCAAATCCTGCCCTCTCAGGCCGTCCCCAGACCCTCCCAGCGTCCACCAGCAAATCTATCGGGGAGACAGGATTCGAACCTGCGACCGCCCGGCCCCCAGCCGGGTTGATATAGCTCTCGTCAGGCACAAAACCGCATGAAATAGCGGTTTTTGTCTTCTAAAATTTGCTTACGTCCGGTCGAATTGGTACCGTATTAGTACCGCACGGCTCTGGATCGCGCCCTCGACGATCTGTTCGACCAGCCCCCAACCGATCGATTGGAACCGAATAGAACCATGCCACGACGCAACTACGGAACGGGATCACTCCGACAGGTCGGCCAGTCCTGGATCGGCTCTTGGTATGCCCTCGACGGGCGGCGCTTCAAACGGCGGATCGGCCCCGTTCGCACGCCAGGCACGCGCGACGGCATGACCAAGGCGCAGGCAGAGAGCGAGTTCGCTCGCGTGCGCGAGGCCGAGGCGATCGTTGCTGCCACCGCGCGGCGGGTGACGATGGCTGAGGCGGGCGCCGAACTATCGAAAGTGCTGGAGCTGCGCGGGCGCAAGAAGTCCCACCGTCTCACCGTCGCCGCAGACCTGCACAACCACATCGAGCCCTTCTTCGAGGGCAAGCACCTGGCGCAGATCACGCCACAGGACATCGAGCGCTACGTCGTCGTCAAGCGCAAGACCCTGGCGATCAAGACGATCCGCAACCATCTGAACACGATCCACTCGGTGTTCGAGCTGGGCCTTCGGCGCAAGTGGTGCCAGATCAATCCCGTGAAGCTCGCGGAGCGGCCTGTGATCAGGACGACCGAGACCCGGATCAAGTTCCTCGACCAGGCCGAACTGGAGAAGCTCTTGGCGATCACGTACCCGCAGGATGCGTTCGGGAGCATCGAGGCGACTTTGTATCTGACCGCCGCGATGACCGGCCTGCGTCAGGGAGAGCTGCTGGGACTGCGCTGGCGAAACGTGGACTTCGCGGCCAGAAAAGTGCGCGTCGTCTCTCCGTACGTGCGTGGAGAGTTCGGCGACCCGAAGTCCGAAGGCTCGGGGCGCTCGGTCCCTCTCGCGGAACGCGTATCGACGGAGCTTGAGAGCCTGCGTGCCCGCTCGCCCTACGCGGCGGATCAGAACCTCGTCTTCTGCCATCCCGAGACCGGGAATCCGCTCGATCGGGCCAAGCTCACACGGCGCTTCAAGAAAGCGATCCGAAGCGCAGACGTGCGCGAGATCACCTTCCATGAGCTGCGCCACACGTTCGGCACGCGCATGGCGGCCGCCGGGGTGCCGCTGCGGACGATCCAGCATTGGATGGGTCACGCGGACGCGAAGACGACTCAGGTCTATGCCCACTATCAGCCCTCCGATCACGAGGCGGACACGGTCGATCAGGCGTTCTCATCCGAACGTCGCGCGCCGAGGACGCCCGCGCCTGTCGGAGGACGGAGCCGTCGCCGAGCGGGATCAGGCGGGCGAGGTAGGCGCGGGGCCTGAGACCGGCGAGCGGTGCGACACGGGGCTATGAGACGGCGACGAGCTGCAACTCGGAGGCCTTCTCGGGCTGATCCTCGAATCCGACGACCAGATGCGTCTCGAAAGCCTCGGCCAACCGTCGCAGCGTCGTCACGCTCGTCGGGTGCTGACCACTCTCGATGCGGGAGATCACCGAGTGGCTTGTGCCGACGCGCTCGGCAAGCTCCTGCTGGGTCAAGTCGAGCGCTTGGCGACGCGCGATCACAATCCGGGCGATGCCCTCGTATGGAGCGATCCGTGCGAACTCCTTGCGGTACGCGGTGCTTCGCTGCGCACGGCGCCGACTAGCGGCCCGGTGGGTCGAGCCGACCGGTGAGACGGTCGCCTCAGCGACTGGGGTCTTCTTGGAGATTGATTTGGTCTTCGGCACGATGTCCTTTCCATCGGTCCGCTATCGGGCGGACACGGAATGATCTTAGCACTATCGCTAAACGATCGCGGCTATGGAGCATCGTGTCCTGCGGCGCGCGGCGGACGTCGCCGAGGCGCGTCCATTCTTCGCTTGAAGTCCTCCCAGCGTTTCATCGCGAGCGTGATATCCGCCTCTGGAATCGAAGCCGTGTTCTTGCGCAGCATGTGGAGCAGGACGATCAGATTGCCGGAGCGCCGATAGAGAACCCGATAAAGCTCGGAGCCGCAGTGGCAACGAAGCTCGCGCAACTGGCCGCGTACTTGGCTTGAGTGCGGAAACGGCGGCGGGGGTGCCGTGGTTGGCTGATCGTTTAGCCGGTCGATCTGGAGGTCGATCGTCGGCTGCTTGCGCTCGTCGAGCCCGGCAACAAAGTCACTGACCGGCTCGGACCCGTCAGCTGCGCGGTAGTAGACGGCTTGCGTGCGAGTCACACCGCAGTTCTACCGATGCCTTCGGTCGGGAGCCGCCTGAGCCCTCGCGCGGACCGAAACGCGCCTCGATGACCAAGGGCAGGGAGCGCCAACACCAAAGCCCACGGAGAACGCCTACGCCTGAGCCCTCCTCCCCTTCCCAGTCGAAAAACAAAAAAGATCTCGCAAGAGACCGACCTTTTGTTTGTGTGACTCGGCCGTAAGCGCCTGATCCCTCGCTGTCCTTTCTCGGACGCACGGAAGGTAGGCTTGCGCGACGAGCGCCGGAGCGGTCGGTGCACGAGTCACGCCCGCTTGTGTCTGGCGATGCGGAACTTGTCGTCGTCGCCGGCCGGACCTGGTGTTCGTCCGGAGCACAAGTGAGCTAGGCGCGTACAGCTGTGCCCTGCTTGCGTCGCAAATACAGAAGTGGCTGGAGGGGTCAGCCGTTCAGCACGATCCTGCGCGTTTCGCCTGTCCCGCCAAAGCCACCAGGCGGCGGGCCGGCCCCTTCGGATTCGCCTTCGCAGGTTTCGCGGCCTTCTTTCGCCGTGCGGCTGCGATCTTCGTTCATTAGGGCCTTGCCGTTTGGCGAGCGCACGAGAATCTCTTCAGGTTGGCTGACCGAAGCCAGATAGACCAGGACCCCGCCGGTGTGCAGGCTGCCGGGAATGCGAACGCTGAGCACTGGAACAAGCTTGCCGGCGATCTTTGCCAGCACGGTGTCCCGCGGCTGCTTGAGCAGACCGTAGAAAATCGAGTATTCGTGCGGGTGACAGGCGGCGGAGATTTCCGAGTCCAGCGGCGTCGTACGCTTCACAGGTCCCGCGACCGATTCGCCGGGACCTTCGGTGACGTTTTCTTCCCCTTCGCCTTCTTCGTCGGAGCTCACCAACCCTTCCCCGGTGCTCAACTTCAGCTGGGTGCGGAGACGCCCAAAGAGCCGGTATCTTTCGCCGACGATCGAGAAGCGCGGACCCTGGGGCGTGCTCCCGCGGACGAGCGTGCGCTTCCCACCAGGCAGGTATTTCAGCGGGTGCTTGGAGCAGCCAACGATCCGCCGCAGCTTCAGCACCCGCAGCGTGTGTCCTCGAGCGTCACGCTCGGTCAACGACACCGGGAGCGGAGAGGGACCACGCACAGCCTGGTAGTAGAAGGCGCCTGGACCGCCCAACCTGCGTGGCACAAGCACCGGGCGGGAGACGATCTGAGTACCGTCGCTCATGCGCAGATCCACCGTGCGGGCGGCTGCCGGCACCACGGTCTCGATCGTCAGAAGCCCTTCGATGCACTTGACACTGGGCGCTTCCGAGCGATCTTTGCGGGGCGCCAGGCAAACTTCCGACCCACCGGCGAGCACTTCCAAGATTCCCGGCTCGACTCCGTTGGCGGGCCTCACTTCCACGCGCGACTTGCACGTACCCGCGGGGCCGCCCTTTGTGCGTACGAGCCAAACGGTGTAGCTGGTCCCGGCCGCGGTGCGTCCCGCACCGATCTTGGTGGAGGATTCGGATTCGTGCGAGGTCCGCTTGAGTCTTTCTTCTTCACGTTTTGTGCGGGCCGTCAGGCCAAGCGCGACTTCGACACGTTTGCGAGCGCTGTCGATGGACTTGGCCACCGTCTCTGCCGTCCGCGTCTCCAGCTGAGAGGTCTCGCGCACAAGCGCCTTGTCAGCGGGAGTCTCCGGGAGAGACACCGATTCGCTCGCGGACTGTTCGCCAAGGACCCTCAAGAACCTGGCAATCTCGGTTTCGAGCCTCAGCGCGGTCGCCCTGCTGGACTGGGAGAGCGTGCGGTAGCCGCTACCAGCCCAGGCCTTCATGTCGGCGCATACGTCTGTGTTTTGCACCTTCTGGTCCTCTTCCAATCCGATGGTCTGCGCATGGACGACCCGCGACAACGCCGGCCCGCCTTGCGGCAACGCCTTGAGATTGGCCAGGAGGGCCATCTCCGCAGGTCGCCGCGGTTCCTGCTCTGCGGAGGCGAGATCCGAAGCGAGCTCCTCTTCCAGGTCGCTCAGCTGCGTGCTCTGCCGCTTTTCTTCACCACGCTGGCGCGCCGTGCGCTGGAGGATGGGCGAACCGATTTCGATCCCGCCACCTTGAGGGGCCCCGATGAGCACACCTGAACATTCACCGGCGATCCTACTCGCGGCACCTTCGTATGCGCCAACCAGGGCGGGGGCAGCTTCGGTGATCGCCTGGATGTAGGCGTACATATCGACAAGATACGCGTGCACGGCGGCGCGGTCCGCTGGAGTGCTCGCGGCACGTGTCGAACCGGCCGACGCAATGCCGGGGGCTATCACATAGACGACCGTAGCGACGAGCACGATTGCCAAGATCCTCGCGTATCTCATCCGCGCCAGCAAACCGCGGGTAGTCTATACCAGTCCGAGGACCCCAACAGCCGCGTGACCCGAATTATTCCGTTCACATGTCAAGGATCATGGAGACCGGCGAACTCGCCCGCCTAGAAGACCGCTGAAGAAGGAGGAAGGGCGCCCGGCCAAAGATGCCGCTTGCCGTGCGTGAGAGGTCGATGCGGATCTCCTCGGCGTCGTCCATCCAGGGCTCGCCCAGCGTCGGGGTCCTCATGCCCCGCAGCGCCACGATGGCCTTGACCCACTCCTCGACGTCGGCGTGGAGCAGGTGGTCCTCGGGAGCCCCATCTACTTCTTCATCAACCCTCGCCAGCGTCGCCTCCAGGGTGTCGCGGAGGCTCCCGCGCGAGAAGAGCATTTGCGACGAGGCCATGCGCGCATTCTGCGACGCACAGCGGATACGACCGGGCGAGGTCGCCGGCAAGGAGAAGACCGGCCCGCGCGGGCCGGTACTGCACTGGTACTGCAGATTCAAGGTGTTTCGTGTCCGCTTCGCTAGGTCGCCCTCGGAGGGGGTGGACGAAAATGGCTCTGCTAAGCCAAAAAGTGCCGACATCACGAGGCCCAGGAAAACGCCCGGTCTTTACTTACGCCCAAACCTGGCGTGAAAGCGTCCAAGTTTGTATATGTGGATATGCCTCCGGCTCGTAGAGACGCAACCCACGTCCACCACTGAGCGCGCCGGGGGGAGTCGCGTCAGCGACCGGCGCGCGACTCCGCGGCGCAGCCGCCGTAACATTCCGTCCGTCCGACGCTGGTCCCATTGCACGGCTTCACGGCAGCCCGAGTCCGTCCACCCCGGTAACCCGCCCACTCGTGAGGGTCAGCTTAACACTTTCGGGTCTGTCTTCTCGTGCCGAGAAGACCAGCGGCGCCACAGGCATCCCAAGCGTTGGCTCGTGTCGCCACGCCTGTCATGAACGATGTGGCCTTCGTAGCGGCGGGCGCCACGTGTGCTTCCGAGGGCGGAACTGGCCAGAGGAGCCGTGCGCGCGCTCGGGAGGACAGCCCTCCATCCCCGATTACTCACACGCGGCAACGGCACCGGGCTTCACGCCAGCAGCTCGCCCTTGCCCTCACGCATGAGTCGAGCCAGGGAAAAACCAATGATTTTCGGGGAACTTGGCGCGATCGCGTCGGGTCTGGTCCGGGTACCGCTGCAACCACATCCTTCATCGCTCGCCCGTGCTGTCATTGGCTGGCACGGGCTCGTGGGATGGCAACAGAAATAGTACCGTTTTGGTACCATGAGATCGTTTGCCTCCGATCTGCCCGAATCAAAAAATGCTGATTTCCAGGTCATTTCTTCTATCGGGGAGACAGGATTCGAACCTGCGACCGCCCGGCCCCCAGCCCGAAAGATCCTGGGCTGGTGGGTGCTTAGTCCCCGTCGTCGCTGGCTCTGAGTGTAGCTGAGTGCTCCTGAGTTGCGCTCACATTGGACCCCAAATTGGACCCCAGGATGTCCCCCGCTTCCCCGGCGAAGCCTTCGTTGACAAGCGCGACCTCGTGCTCGTCAGGGGCGTAGTGCGTGTATATCTGCGTCGTCTTGCTGTCGGCGTGCCCAAGCCACTCCTGCAGCTTGCGCATTGGTACGCCCTGCGCTGCCATCCTCGTAGCGAAGGTGTGCCGTAGCTCGTGGAACGTGATGACGGTTACATGGGCGTCGGCGCAGGCTTCTTGGAAGCGCCTCGTGACCTTTGTCCTGTCGAGAGGCGTGCCCAGCTCAGGATGCGCGAACACGAGCTCCTTCTGGCTCGTGTAGAGCGAGCGCTTCGACCAGCAGTCGAGCTCCGCGACGAGCCGATCGGCCATCGGCACGGAGCGACGGGTAGAAAGGTCCGACTTGCCCTTGGTGGAGTGTTCTCCGCGGGTGTAGGGCTTGCGGACACGGATGCGCTGCGCAGACCAGTCGACGTCGCGCCAGCGTAGCCCGAGCAGCTCGGCTTGGCGCAGCCCGGTCATGGCCGCCGTGAGAATCACAACGCGGAGCACCGGCCCAAGAACATCGGGGGGCGGCGGAGGCGCGGGGCCGCGGCGCCCCCGGCGGGTCGGTGCCGGCCGGCGGACAACCTTGTCGTCGGGGATCGTCCGTATCACGGCCTCCAGCTCGGTCATCGTCAGGAACTGCAGATCCGGCTCGGCGTCGCCGGCGTGTTGCCGACGGGGCCGGCGCGCACGCCGGACGGGATTCTCAGGGGACCAGTCTTCGTCGACGGCGTGCTCAAAGATGCTGTGCGCGAACGTGAGGACGTTCCTGACCGTCTTCGGGCTCTTGCCTGCCTTGAGCATCTTCTCACCCAAGGCTTCGATCTGCTGACGATCGACGGCGCGCACAGGCGCGTTCTGGAGACCGGGGACGATGTGGACGCGCTGCATGGACTCGCATCCGTCGAGATAGGACTTGCGAGTCCCTTCCATCGCGAGCTTGCGACGGAGCGAGTCGCCGGCGTCCTGCACAGTGACGCGCCGGGCCACCTTCGGCTGCGGATTGGCGTCCTCCTCCTCTCGCAGCTTGCGGAACTTCCGCTCGACCTCGTGCCGCGTGAGTCCATTTGCGCTGCCGCGCTCGCGCACGTCACCGAGCCGGCGGTTGAGTCGGCGACCATCCGAAGTGCGCCAGCGACCGAACCAAGCGCCTTGCTTGATGTAGAGCTGACCTGTGCCATAGCTTCGCTTCGCCACGACATCAATTTTACGCTTGGGTGCGGCGGCTTTCCTGGCCCAGGAATCGACTATCCGGTCATCGCAGGACATTGCGACTGCCGGGCCGGCGGCGTGCTGGCGGCAATGACGACGAGCTCTCGACCTGCTCGATCCACTCGTCAATCGCCTCGCGTCGATACCGAACGTACCGGCCAAGCCTCAGATGCGGAATCTGGCGCCGCCGTGTCTGCGCATACACCCACGCGGGCGTCATGCGGAGGCGCACGGCGACCTCCTCTGCCGTCAGCAGATCGCGGTCGTCGTGCGAGTCGAGCGCGTCCGTGTCGCTCCTGGAGAGCGATTGCGCCTTCATCGTCGTGAGTCCCTGGATCGCATCCTCATCTATATATGACCGTGAGCAGCCGAAAACGGCCAACGAATTGGTCGGACGACCGGGCGTATTAGGCAGCCGTCTTGTTATCGCTGGCGAGTTGCTCGAGGAACTCCTCCTCGGTGATGCGGCTGGGCCGGTGTCTCTGGCGGGCGCCGGACTCCTCTGGCGGCGCGATGTCGATCAGCGTGAAGTAGACGCGGTAGCCCTCTGCCTGCACCCATTCCGGTAGCTCATAACGCGGTCCCCCGCGTCGGAACACGACGCAGAACGCCTCGTGGACTGGATAGGCGTCGCTCTGCAGCCGCCCGACGGTGTCGAGGATTTGGGCGAAAGCTTTGCGAATGGTCGAGCGTGCGCTGCCACTGTATTGCTTGGCCTCAACGTAGAAAGCAGGCAGCATCGAGGGGTCCAGCAGATCCGGCTCCAATCCGCCGACGAGCGGCTTCGTGAGGGGGTTCAAGCCCTGGTCGAACAGGAACCGTGCAAGCTCTCCGGTGAGCCTGTCCTCAATCCCACCGTGGCCTGTGGCTCTCGCCGCGACTTCGCGCAGCCGCGCCGCGTCGTGCCACTCCGCGCGCTGCTTGAAGCGGATGATTAGCGCTCGGCGCGATCTGGTCGCGCCGATACGCCGGTGCAGCTCGAGCGAGAGTCGTGCCAAGCCAACTCGTAGCTCGGCGACCTGCTTGTCCGCGAGCTCGGCTTGGCCGTCCTTGATCTCGTCGACGTGAACGGCGTTGAAGAACACGCCCTCGATTGAGAACTGCCGCTGGAAGACTGCGCTGAATCGAGCCGTTCGCTCTTCGCCGACCTCGCGGATCACGGGCTTCGGGTTCAGCGACGGCGGCACCCTCTCCAAGCGCAGCAGCTCGAGCCCGGCCGAGACACGCATCGACAGGGCGAGCCAGCGCGTGGCATGGGCCCAGACTTCTGAGAGATTGTGCAGGTCTACGACCCACGCCTCGACCTCTCCGGCGTGTGGGCGAGACAGCAGATCGCGCTTGGCGCGCAATATCTCAAGCAGCCGCTGTGCGCGGGCGCCTTCAGCCTTGTAGTTGAGGGGCTCTGGCTCGGCTGCAGCGATCACGTCAAACTGAGCGAACGAATCGATCCAATCGCGATCGTCGCCTTCTGACGGCGGCGCGGCTCCGCTGTCATCAAGCCCCGGTCGCAACTCGATGAAGCGGCTGCGCAGCGCGATCAGCTTGGGGACGAGCTCGCCGTCCTCTTTCTCCAGGACACGCACTCGATCGAGTGTTTCGTCGCGCAAATCCTCGAGATGAACGGCAATTCGGGGCTCGGTCTCGAGGGCTCGAAGGAACGGCTCCACCGAGACCAGGAACTCTGCAGTCGTCGACTGAACGCTCAGCGCATTCACCTGGCGATCTAGTAGCGACAGTACGGGGTCGAGCAAGCTCATCGACACACATTGACGTATGCGTTCGTGTGAGTGGGTCAGGACACCGAGTTGCTGGCCTCCAGTGCCGTGCCGGATGCCCTTGGGCGTAGCGTGCCCCGCCGCGGCTCGCCGCTCAGACTGTCCAGAGACAGGAGCTCGGCCACTAACGATCGCCAGTGCCAGTGCCGTGAAGGAGCGCGATCGGGAGCGCGGCAGCTATGAGCCGCGCCGCGCGAACAGAGCGTCGATCTCAACGGCGAGCAGATCGAGGACGCGCAGGACATCTACCGGCATCACGAGATGCCGGATGCTCGCGTGCGTGGTCTCGTTACGCAGCTCTCGGATCGCATCCCATCTATGACGCTTGTCTGTGGCGATGACTCCGTTGTCGATCAGCCAGTCGACGCGCCTCTTGAAGCTCGGCCAAGTCGGCTGTCCATCCTCGGGATCAGGCTTCTTGTTCGGGGGGCCATCCGCCTGCCGATAGCGGTGTAGGACGGCTGCATCCGCGACGCGCCGTAGCTGGTGTTCTGCGATTGCGTACAGCGGGTAGTAGAACCAGCCGTAGAGGGCCAGGCCGCGTGCGACCTCCCACATCTCGACGATCTCGGCGGGCACCTCGTGGAGCTCGACGGCCAGGAACTGATCGGCCCAGCCGTCGCCGCTGGCAGCACGGCACTCGCCAGTGGCGAGGTTGACTTCTCCGAACGCTCGGCCGGTCTCGTCGGACTCGAGCCAGTTCTCCACGTTCAGGTGCTTCACGCCGTCGTCGCGCTCCCCTGAATCGCTCATGTCTGCTGGCCTGCCGCCTCTGCGGCTTTGCGGAACCGCTCTCGCGATTTGCCGACGGCTTCGTAGAAGGGGTGCGCCTGGTTGTGCGCGCGGTTCAGCGGCGGGAGCATTTCGCGGACGATCGCAGGCTCGATAGACAACGGCTCAGGTCGGCGAACCCATTGGACACGCAGGTTGGTCTCCATCCATGCGGTGAGCGCGTCGCCATAGGGCTTGGCGAGTAGCGGCCGGTCTGTCCTCCAGCGGAGCTTCCAGCCTTCTTGCTCAAACAGGAATGACGCCAGCCCGTAGCGGAGCGTCGAGCGGCCAGCTTCTCGGATGTGGTCGCCAAAACGCTCGTAGAGAGAGCGCTTCGAGGTAGCCGTGCCAGGCGCAATCCCGACGTAGAGCAGCCCCACCGGCTCGGAGGAATGCGGCGTGACCGGCACTTCCGGCAGGGCGAGAGCGTCGACAAGCCACCATGCGTAGATGCCGTGCGCAGCCCTATCGGCGTCGAGAGCGGCAGTCATCTCGGCGACCGACAACGTGGGCGTTCGTAGAAGCCCCGTCACAACAGTCTCACTCGTGGCTGCCACGACCAGAGCGTAGCCGGAGTAGTAGGTCGACTTGTTCAGAGCTCAGGCGTCGAATCCGGGGGCGAACTCAGAGCACCGTTGCTCACGCCGGTCGGAACTGTGCCCCCATTGCGCTCGACTGCCTGGCGTACCCTCCGGCGCAGCTCGTCGCGATAGACGGAGGGCGACATGCCGTGGGAGCATCGGAACGCTCGCGCGAAATGGGGCGCCTGGCGATAGCCGACCAGCCTGGCGACTTCGGCGACCGAGAGTGCCGGTTTGGCGAGTAGCTCGGCCGCGACTTCCATTCGCCTGCGACGGAGATCCTCACCGAAGCTGCGATCACCGAATTGGTCGTAGGCGCGAACTAGCTGGCGAGGCGAAGTCGCGAGCGCCTTTGCGACCGCCTCAAGTGTCAGTTGCCTGGCGTAATACCGCTTGACGACCAGGCCAGCCGTGAGATACAGGCGCCGCCGCTCGATCATCGTGCTGGCACGCATACCGCGACAGCGAGTTGCTGAACTGCGTGGATGTCCGGCCTCGGCCAGGCTGGGGGAGGCAGCCTGGTACGAGGCCAGTTTGGTGACGCGCATGGCTCAACGCCCGCGTCAGAGCTTCATCAGCTCGTCGAAGCACCGCGCGACCTCTGAGACGATCGCGAAGCCGCCGCGACGCTCGACCAGGCCGTCGCCGTCCAGACGACCGAGCGCATCGGTGATGCCGCGCTGTCTGTCCGTGCTGAACGCCTCGTAGACCTGCGCGTCGGCCAGCGGCCCTCCACCGGCCGCGCTGTGCGCGAGCAGGTGTTCGAGCAGGCTTCTGTCGTCGCGGCGCTCGTGCGCCGAGTGAGGATCGACGCCCTGCGTGATCTCGTGGAAGCGCACCGCGGGACGCGATGCCGTGGCGAGGTCGTTCCAGCGGTGGATGAGCTTCGAGGCCCGCAGGCGCCTGAGCCCATCGCGCACGTCGCCGGGAAGGCTGACGGCACGGGCAAGCTCGTCCTCGGCCCACGGCCGCTGCTGTTCGTCGCCGAGCATGAGCTGTAGGAGCGCGCGGTCAATCAGGGCGTGCTCCTGCAACCCGTTTGGGGTACGGTGTTTGTGCATGGGGAGTTACGGCTCCTTGTGTCACGGCGCCGGGGCAGTTAGAGCTGTCGCCGGCGCCAAATGTGCAGTTGTAAGTGAGTCTTGGACCCACCCGGCGGCGAGCCCTTGAACGACTCCCCCGCACGCCCTTTTGGGCGTGCGATCATTGGGGAGTGAAGGGCCGTCGGGCGGTGCCGGATGTCATGTGTGCGATGCCTTCCCTAAACGGGCTACGGCTAAATGTGTGAAGTCCTCGCACGAGCTGTGGCGTTCGACGTAGCTGTGTCATTAACTGTCAACGTGTCCACTCGCTCGGCGGCGCACCCGGCTCCCACGCCTTCGCGACACCGCCGCCTTCCTGACGGAGCAGGTTTCCGTAGTCCGCGAGCGCGGTGTGAAAAGCGAGCTCCTGGCGCGGGTCGGTGCCGGTATCGTCGATCTCTGCCCGCCAAGTCGCAAGCGAGCAGAGAATCTCGGTGTTGGCCTCGTCGTTCCACCACTCATCCTTGAGGTGTGAAAGCGCTCTCGGGTAGCGGCCGTGCAGCGCGACGATCTGCCCCCACATTTCCGCTCGCCAGCCGGCGTCGCCGCCGTAGGGCTCGAGCCAATGCGCGCGTCCGCCACTATTGCTGGGCCCGGCAGCTTGCGATCCCGGCCGTGGCTGGCGGATTCGTCCGTCTTTGACGGCCTCGGAGAGCGCGTAGCGGATTAGCTGTCCGGCGATCGTCGCGACCCGCTCGCCTGTGCTGACTGCAAGCGTGTCGAGCTGGGCGGCGTACTGCTCGGCCAGCGCGACCTTGATGCTGCGGCTGCTCATCGTGCGCGCTCCTGCTCAGGCTCGGGCGGGGCGACTCGCTGCAAGAGGCGCACAATCCTCGGCAGCGGAGTACGGGTCGGGGTGATCGTGCGCGTGAGGCGCGGCCCGAACTCGAGCTCTGCCAGCTCGGGGTACGCGAGTGATGGCGTCTGCGCGTGGCTTCGGCTCATCGCCTCAGCGAGGCGCGTAATCCTGTCGGTGTCGTGACCTTCGACGCCGAGGTCTTCGCGGGAGACGTACCAGTCGGTTCCCTCGCGGGCGCGGGACGCCTCGACGTAGGCTGGCTCCTTGCTGGTCTGCCAGCCGCCGGTGACGACGAGGGTGCGGGTGACAGTTGCACCCTGCGCGCGGTGGATGTGCTGCGCGTAGCCGAGGCGCAGCCTGGCGAGGTCATCGCCGACGAGCGTCCGCCATTGGCCGGTGACGTCGAACTCGACCATCACCTCTCCCGCGTCGTTGATGTCGAGCACTTGGCCGCGCGCTCCGTTCTCGATGCGCTCCTGTCCTGGCTCGTGGTGCTGGTCGATCATCGCCACCCGATCGCCGGCGCGAACGCCGTAGTGAACTCCCGGCACCTGCACCTCAAGCTCGCCAAGTTCGCCGCGCTCTGAGCGGTAGTGCTGGGCGCGGGCGTTCAGCCTGTGGATCTCCTTGTTGGAGGCATCGGAGATAAGTGCAACCTGCTTAATTGGATGCGTCTCGGTCAGCCTCGCCCAATTACGCACGGCGCGCTCAAGCGCGTCGTCGCGGGTGTCGGTCATGTGCAGGCGGCCTTGCGATAGGTAGTGCGCCATCGCCCGGTCCGTGCGCCCGGCGCGCAGGTCCGCCCACGCCCGCTGTTCGGCGGGATCGAGTGTCCGCCGCACGTTCGAGAGCTCCGCGCTCGGCGCGAGCTGAGCGAGGCGGTCGAACATGCCGCCGGCGCCGATCGAGGGGAGCTGCGCGCCGTCGCCGATCGCGACGAGCTTCGAGCCCGTGTCGACCACGACCTCGGTCAGCCGGTCGAGCCGATCGGTGTCGGCCATCCCCGCCTCATCGAAGTAGATCGTCGTGTCCTCGTCGACGCGCAACTGGCCGCGCTGAACTCTGGCGACCAGCGCGTCGAGCGTGAGCGTTTGCCCGGCGAGCGCAGGACTGTCCTGGGCAAGGCGCTGCGCCGTCGACCCCGACACCGCGATGCCGAACGTCCGGTGCTCGGAGAGCTGCTCGGCCCGCGCCGCGGCGTCGATCACGACGCCCTTGCCGGTGCCCGCCGGGCCGACCAGGATCGCGCCGCGCTCGGGGCCGGTGATTACGCGCAGCGCGTGATCCTGCTCGTCACTCAGCCGCGCGCCGATGCGCTCGGCGATCCGATCGCGGGCGAACTCGCGTGCGTGCTCGCCGACGTCGCGGCCGGCGGCCGTGGAGAGCTCGCCGAACCGACGCTCGATTGCCTGCTCGCGGGCGCGCACCGCGAGCGTCGTCAACAGGCCATTCTCGAGCGGCAGGATGCGTCGCTCGGCGACCATCGTCCGCGCGCGTGTGAGCGCCTGCCTGGGT
Source organism: uncultured Solirubrobacterales bacterium (assembly GCA_963786535.1). Classification (GTDB taxonomy): domain Bacteria; phylum Actinomycetota; class Thermoleophilia; order Solirubrobacterales; family Solirubrobacteraceae; genus Palsa-744. The sequence continues at coordinate 364,824 of CAWAZI010000001.1, forward strand.
GGCAGCTCGCCAACGGATTGCTCCAGCAGGACCGCGCGCAGTTCGCCGGCCTCGAAGGTCGCGGCGCGTTCAGTCAGGCGTTGCTCTACGCGATCCTCGAGGGCCACCTCGACCGGCGCGACGCCGGTCGTCTCGCGCGAGGCACGCGGCTCGTCGGCGATGTCCTCAAAGCGCGCCGCCGTCTCGTTCCATGCCTGCTGCAAATCGCCACGGGTGACGAGCACCTTCGCCTTGCGGTTCTCGAGCTTGAGTGCTCGCAGCTCGCCCCGCTCGGGCGCCCGGCCCCACTTCGCGTGGAAGCGCTCGGCTGCCCTCGCGACCTCGCGGCTACGAGCGGAGAAGGCGTCGAGCAGGCCGCGCGGCACGCCAGCGACCTCGAAGTACCGACCGTCCCTCCCGGTGCCGCGCTCGATCGCATAGCCGCGCTCGGCGAGCTCGTGCGCGAGCGCCGAGCGATAGTAAGCGCCAACCTCTCTGGCCGCGCGAAAGATCGGCCGGGACGCGACCGCGACGATCCGACCGTCGTCGCGGATCGCGCTCGTGACTACGACGTGGCTGTGCAACTGCGGGTCGGGCGCGTCGCTCTCCATCACGCCGCGCGCGGTCGTGTGTCGGTACTCGGCGGCCACGAGATCGACGGCGTGATCTTCGACCACCACGCCGTCGTAGCTGCGGCGCACGGTGGGTACCGTCTCGGTCAGGTGAGCCATCGCCTCCTTCACGGCGGCAGCGTGGGCCGCCTCCATGTCCCGGCGTTGCGCGGGGTCTCCGAGCGCCCAAACTGTCGAGACGGACTTCGGGGCTGAGAAGGTCAGGTCGATTCCCCCGCCGCGCGCGCCGCCGGCGCCTGCCTGTCGAAGCCATACGTCGGTGCGTGGGTGGCGTCCCTCCATCAGGGCGATGAAGTCCGGGCCCTCCACTTTCTCACCCTCGAGTCCGAGCCGGGCAAGCGTCTCGGGTGAGGCAAGCCATCGGCCGGGGGCCTGAGTGGGCTCGCCCTCCGGGCTCAAGTAATAGTCGCCGCGCTCGGGGATGACGGTCTTGGACTCTAGGTATCGGGCATACCCGCCGCCCTTGGCGGCACCGATGCTTGCAGCGGTCATCACACCCTTAATGACCGTGAGCGGCGCAAAACGGCCAACGAATTACGGACCGATTGCGGACCGCTGGGGGCACCCTGCATCTAGTCTGTCCGGGCTTGGTGGTGTGCCGCCGGCCACGGGAGCTTGCAAGCGTCAGCGAGCGGCGAGCGAGCAGCCCGTAGGGCTGCAGGCCGGCAGGCGCAGCGCCGGGAGCGGAACCGGGAGCCGCCGAAGGCGGCGGTCAAAAGGCGGGCGAAGCCCGCGCGGTAGCTGAGGGCTTGTGTGTCCGGGCTGGGCGTCGGCCAGCGCGGAGCTATGCCTGGGCGCCGGAGGCGGTAATGCGGTGGCAGGTGTGCAGAATGAGGGCGTGACACCTGCCAGCCGTAAGCCGCCGACGATCACTGCGGTCACAAGACGGGACATCACCGACTACCTCTCGGCCGAGCAGGTAGCGTGGTGGGGTCGTCTGGATGAGGTCGACTTTCTGAGTCGTGTGTGGCCCTTGGAGCAAATGCAGTCCACCGACTCGCGCCACAAGGACGCCGCGGGGGACATCATTCAGCACCGCGTCCGCAACTACGACTGGGAGGACGATTGGATCTTCGGCGATCCGCGCTTCCAGTTGCGGGGCGGGCCTGATGACCTTTTCGTCAAGTTCCTAAGCGAGATGCTGCACCCGGTCGTGCGCTCGGACACAGATGAGGTCGAGGCGCTGGGGGCTTTCTTCAACGAGTGTCTTGCGCGCGACGGCTGGGAGCTGGTCGAGGTATCTCAGCTCTCGGGCAAGCCGGTCTTCGCCGGGCGACCCCAGACTGGACTCAAGTCGCCGGCGAGCGCCTTGGAGCTCGACGACCATGACCGGCTCGACGATCCTGCGACGATTCGTGACCACCTGTCGCGGATCGAGCGTGGCCTGCGACGTGACCCAGCAGAAGCCATCGCCTCATCGAAGGAGATGGTCGAGACCGTCTGCAAGCTGATCCTCGATGACTACGAGATCACTTATGCACCGCGCGCTGAGGTGCTCGACCTCTACAAGCTGGTGGCGGGCGCGCTGCACCTGAACGCGGAGTCGGTGCCCGACTCGGTTAAGGGCAGCCAGGCGGCGCAGAAGACGCTCCGCACGCTCGTAACGACGATCCAGTCACTCGCAGAACTGCGCAACGAGCTCGGCCTCGGTCACGGCCGAGCGAAACGCTCGCCTGCACTCAGCCGCCACGGGCGCCTCGCCTTCAACGCGGCAGTCGCCGTCGTGGAGTTTCTGCTCGACACCTGGCAGGTGCGACGCGAGGACGACTGATCGAGCTACTCGTCCTCGGCCATCAGTTCCAAGTCGCGCCGGACAACGGAGCTCGCCATCGGGATCGCGTCGAGATCGTTGGCCTGCCCGATGTACTCGCTCACGAGCGTCTTCAGCGCGGAGTAGCCATCCACCTCGAGTTCGCGTTCTACGAGGTAGGAACGCCCGGCACCCGAAGCCGGTCGGTCGGTGATCCGCACCCGGCCGTTGATGCGCTGCCCGTAGACCACGCGCTCCCCTGCGCTGACGGTATAGCGGCCGAGCTCGGTCCGCTCGCCGATCGTGGGCTGTTGCGGGATGCTCTTCGGCTCGTGCTGTGGACTCGTGAGCCAGTGCGCCGATGACCCGAAGCCCGAGACCTCGCTGCCGTGGACGGCCGTGGCGTAGACGAGTGGGTCCGTCGCGATCGAAGGTTCGCGCTGGAACGGGGCGTGGCCCTTAGCCTTGATCGAGCGCAGGCGCTCGATTTCGCGATGAGCGGCTCCGCGGTTTTGCGGATAGGTGAAGCTCGTGCCGGTCTGCTCGGCGAGGGCCTTGAGATAGCGGAGCTGTCGTTGAGTGGGAGCGTTGATAGTTGCTGTTGAGCTCATTGTTTTCTCCTTGGGTCGTGGTCGAGCACGCCCCGGCCAGAGCGGGCCGGCGAGGCGGGTCAAGCCCTGTCCCGACAGGGATCGCCGCAGGCGACGCGAAGCGCAGGGCTTTACGCGCCGTAGAGCCGGTTTGCTGGCCTTAAGGGGTGGGCTTGGCCCCGGCCGCAGGAGAACTTGTGTTCTCGGCTGTGACCCCTATGTCCCCAGCTCGTACTCCACGCCAAGCGCAGCGTTGATCTCACGAGCCATGAAGTCGAGAGCTTCCCTGATGACGGTCGGGTCGTTGTCTGCCCGATGATCTCCGCGCGCCCGCGCGATCGTCTCGACATCGCACCACGCCGACGTGATCCCGAAGGCCGCTTCGGGCTCGGGCCGGATCACAAGAAGGAACCCGCTGAAGTGGAAATCGTCGCGCGCGTGGCACTCGACGGTCAGCTCGTCGGGAACGACAAGCGCGCCTTTCGAGGCAGCCTCGCGAAAGAGGCTGGCCGCACTCGAGCCTGGCTGGTCGTCGCAGAAACCGTCCTCGCCGAGGTTCGGCACGAACATATCCCCGGTGATCCGCTCGCGGGCGACTTCGACGGGCTCACCGGCATAGACGATCGTGATGGATGAGAGTGCGGTGCTCATAGTCGGCCTCCTGTGGTTCGTGCGATGGCTTTGTTGTCCAGAACTTCTTGCGAGAGCTCCTCCGCGTCAGTGGTGTCGTCCAAGAGGTAGCCGCTGACGGTGAAGCGGTTGCTGCAGTTCTCGCAGCGCGACGGGAGCCGGTCGCGCTGCACGGGCTGGATGTGCCCACAGGACATGCAGACGAGGTTGGTGTGAGAGACGACGGGATCGGCTACGGCGGCTGGTCGGTTCACTGTTACACCTCCTTGGATTGATGGCAGTCCGCCGGGTGGCGGTGCCGGTGGCGAGCCGCCGCCGCACCCCGCAGGGGTGCGATCCTGGGCGGCTGCCGGCACCCTCGCCTGCTGCTGCGCAGCTCCCGCTACGCCGAGAGTGAATGTGCAGCGCTTTTCACTCTTATTCCGAGGCGCGCTCAAGCAGCAAGCGCGTGCCAGTGCTGACGCTCGTCAATGCTCATATTCGCCAGCCGCACCAGCACGTCGCCGTGGCAAGCGCTGGGCGCGCACCAACATCCGAGCACGAGGCCGCGCAGCTCATCGAGCGCCGCGATCAGCGCCGCGTTCCGCCTGAGCCAACTCTCATACAGCGCTATGCACTCGCCGCGCTGACCGTGCTTGCCGACCACGAACGGGTTGCCCCACTTCGAGGGCCGCCCGATGTAAACGTGGTGACGCTCGCGCTTGCAATGCACCGCGCGCGGCGGCCCGAGCTCCACGTCAGCCGGGACGAGTAGACCGCTGGCTTGCCTCGAGTACCTGTTCATCGCCTTCTCCTTGGGTCGTGGTTGAGCACGCCCCGGCCAGAGCGGGCCGGCGAGGCGGGTCAAGCCCTGTCCCGAGAGGGATCGCCGCAGCCGACGCGAAGCGCAGGGCTTTACGCGCCGTAGAGCCGGTCTGCTGGCCTAAAGGGGTGGGCTCTGCCCGACCGGAGCGGCGAGCTTGGAACTCACCGGGGGATCAGCGGTCTTCGCGCCAACGTTCGGAGGGATCGACTGCCGCCGATGAGCAGCGAGCGTCCGGCGTGAGCGGGCACCCACGCCGGACGCACCAAGCACTCAGGCAGCCGCCGCCAGCTCGGCGGGCGCGTCTGTCTCGGCAGCGTGGTCGACTGCCTCGGGCTCGGTCGCGTTGTCGCTCTGGCCCGGCTCGGGCAGCTCCATGAGCTTGTGGCTCTGCTCGGGAGGCATGGCGCGAAACCCGTACTCGCTGCGGAGCCTCTGAATCCCGGCCTGGCGCTCGTCGCAGGTCATCGTCGGGGCGCGCTCGATGAACTCGGCGACCACTCCCTCGCGTTCGCGGTCGCGGCGCTCCTCCTCCGCACGGACGGCTTCGCGATGTTCTTTGGCCTCGCGGATCGGGACGGAGACTTCGGGCGGCAGCTTCTCGATGAGGATGTCGTCGAGGAGATCCTCGGCTTCGCCGCGCCACGGCATCCCGCGTTCGGACATGAAGCTGTCGAGGTGCAGCGTGTAGTTGCTCGCGTCCTTGTTGGTCACGGCCCACTTCTCTTTCGCCCAGCGGGCGGCGGCGAGCAACGCGAGCGCGCGACCCGCGATCTCGGTGGCGCTGCTCGCGCCGAGCAGGAAGTCGCGAGCCTTGCGTTCTGCTGTCGTGAGGTCGAGGTACTCGGCCTTCGTGGAGCCATTCGCGCGGGTCGAGAGCTCGGCCCAACCGGGGAACGCGATGCGTGCGCCGCGCGCCGCGATCCTCCCGAGCTCCGTCGAGAGCGGAGCGGCGGTGAGGATCTTCAACACCCTGTCGTCGAGCTTCACCCTTCCCAGGTGCTTGAACACCGCGGCGCCGAGCCGTTGGTTGGCGGCGATCGTCTCGTCGCGCAAACGGCGGTCTTCTTCAAGAGCGCGCTTGCGGCCCGCCTCGATCTGCTCGTAGGACGGCGGCTCAATCGGCTTGGCCTCGCTGCTGCCGGCGTCTGCGTCGTCGGCCTCGCCGAGCGAGTCCTGACGAGCTTCCGCGCGCCTTTCGGCTTCACGGTCTGCCTTTGCGTTCTTGCGCTGGACGGTGAGGCACTTGCTGATGTAGTCGCCCGCGAGCTGGCACGCGACGTCGCTGCCGACGATGATTGCCTCGCTCTTGTTCGCAGAGAGCTCGGCGGCGTGCAGCGCGAGGGCCTGCTCCAAGAGCTCGTGGTCGAACCGCACCGAGAACTCCTCCGGCTCGATCTCGAGCAGCTTGCAGAGCGAGGCCAGGTTCTTGAGGGCCTTCTCGTCGAGCTCGAACAACCCGACGGCGTAGCCGTTGCCGGCGACAAACACGTCGTCGGGCAGGTCGGCGAGCTGCTCTTGATAGTCACCGATCACGACCGAGATCGGGTCGGCTTCGACGTCCTCCCACGTCCTCGGCTCGTCCCATTCCTGCACGGGACCGTCGTGGATGCGCTTGACCGCCACCTCGGGCAGCCCGGCGTGGACCTTCGCAAGCGAGGCCAGCGTCTTGACCGCCTTCAACGGCACCAGCCCGGCCGCGAGCTGATGACGGAGCTTCTCGGGCAGGTCGAGGATCAGCAGCCGCTCGCGCACGCGCGCCTGTGGGATCTTGAACGCCTCGGCGATCCTCCTGCGGCTGTAGCCGTGCTCGCTGATGAGTGTCTGATAGCCGACCGCTTCCTCGAGCGCGTCGAGCGAGATGCCGAGCCCGTTGGCGAGCATCGCATCGAGCAGATCGTCGCCTGGGACGGTCGCGCGCGTCTTGACGAGCGCTGGGATCGTCTCGACGGCTGCCAGTTGCGCGGCACGCCAGCGCCGCTCACCGTCGATGATCTCGTAGTGGTCCTCCTGGTCGGTGGGCTTGACGAGGATCGGATGATCGAACCCGCGGGTGGACATCGCGTGTGCAAGCCGCGCGAGCTCCTGCTCGTCGAACTGCTTGCGAGGGTTGTTCTGCGAGACGACGAGATGGCTCACAGGGATGTCGCGCTGCGTGTAGGTGGGCGCTGCCGACTCCGACTTCGCCGGTGCGTCCTGGGTGTGGCTCGGCATGTCAGTCTCCAATCTGTGAATCGCAGGCCCACCCCGGCGGCGGGCCCTTTGCGACTCCCCCGCACGCCCTCCGGGCGTGCGATCCTGGGGAGCGGAGGGCACGCCCGGCAGGGGCACGTCTTTCACCTCGGCGCAAGGTGAGCGTCGGGATGGCTCGCCAGCGCGCTTTCGAGCATGTCTGCAACCTCCACGATCGTCCCCGCGTCCCAGACGTGGGTGGGAACGTCCTCGTAGCGTTCGGGGTAGAGGTAACGGTGAAGCGCGAGTAGCGCAGCCTCGGCGTCTTGACTAGACATGGGCTCCGGTCCTGGCTCTCGATCGCCGGCGGCGAGCCGCGCAGCCCGCGTAAACAAGCCGTCCGCCCGTAGCTCCAAGGTGTCCCGCAGCTTCATCAGCATCTCGAAATTGACTTCCGACCGGCCGGCTTCGATCGCCTCGATCCTTTTGGCCGTGACGCCAATCTTGCTCGCCAGCGCGACGGCACTGACGTCTCGCTGCTCGCGCTCGTAGCGGATGGCCTGGCCGAGCGCCAGCCGCTCCAAGAACCTGCCGGCCATCGAGGCGGCCTCGTGATCGACGCGCGCCTCGACTTCATGCAGAAATGCGCGCGCGTCGCCGAGCGTGCGCGTGAGCGCGACGCCGTTGCCCTGCGGATCGGCGCCGGACAGCTCCCAAGGATGATCCGGCATCGACGTCTTCTCGATTTCAACGCCGAGACGATCGTGCCGGTAGCGGCCTTGGCCGATCCTGGTGAGTGGCGTCCTCATTGGACATCACCGCCGTTCATCATCAATACCTCCAGTTGAGCCGTGTGCCCGCCGCACGGTGGGCCTGTGCGCCTCCCCCCGCACGCCCATCGGGGCGTGCGATCATCGGGGAGTCAGGCCGCCGGCCGCCGGAGCGCTACGCGACAAGCCGCGCAGCGCGCGTCAGCTTTCGACGCGCTCCAGCTCGCCGAAGGCGTCGTCGGCGACGTCGATCCCGACGCTGTGGCCGAGGCCCTTGAGCGTCTCCAGCACCACGTCGGCGTGCTCGTAGACGCACTCGCGGGGCTTGAGCACCGGATCGAGGTTCGCGTGCTCGTGCTCGGCAGTCGCGACGAACGGGGCGTGTCCGACCGGCCCGAGGTTGAGGTGCGTCGCCAGGGTCGGCACGCCCTCGTGTCCAACGAACGTCGAGTGGACCTCGACGGCCAGCTCCGGGTCGGGCAGCGTCGTGGCAATCACGAGCACATACGGTCCGGCCCACATGCAGACCGTCTCACTGGCGACCTTGCGGCCGTCCAGCTTGACCTCGAGTGTGACTGTACGCCGATCGCTCACGGCTTTTCACGGTAGCGGACGGCGCGGAGGGCGCTACCCGTTAGCGGGTAAGGCGTCCGGCACGCGCGCAGCGCCGGCGGGCTCTCCACCGATCACGAGCGTCAGGAGCGCGATGTCACCCGGACATGGAAGATCGAGGCAAGGCGCTCGCAGAGCTCGTTGAAGTCTCGCCCGCGTGTGCCGAGGCCCCACTGTGCGGCTGCGAAGTCGAAGATCGTGCCGCCCTTGCGGCAGGCACGATCTTTGCTGTGACGGCCGTAGCAGTAGAAGGTGCCGTCCGGGTAGAGCTGGAGGCTCGGGTCGGTCTCCTCGTGGAAGGGACAGAGCACCTTGCCGGCGAGATTGGGCTCGCGGCCGGTAAGGACGCGCACGTACTCCGAGGCAGGGATCGCGAGCAGTTGCAGCTCGATCGCTGTGCGAGGAGCTCGCCGCCGCGAGCTGCGGCCCGTTCGCGCAAGCGGACGCGGGTCGTTTGGCAGCTCGTCGAGCAGTTCGGCGAGCGAGTAGCGGGCATCCGGCCGGTACGCGAGCAGCCGCACGGCGCGCGGGAGCTCGCCCTTGCGGTTGAGGGTGCCGGGTGGCCGCAGGATGCGCGCGACATCGACACAAGCGGGGTCGGCTCCGAACGCGACCGCGAGCCGCCGGTTCGCGCTCTCCACCTGGACGGCCGAGACGCGCCTGTCAAGGCACCAGTATGGATGCAGATGGTCGGGGGTGCCCGACGCGACCTCCATCGTCGGCAAGTATGCGAAGGCGGAGAGCTGGTCGCGGGCGCACTCACCGTCGCAGTCGAGATAGAGCAGGCGCGAGCCGCTGATGGCGACCTTGCCGCCGCGCCGGCGGTCGCGCAGCGCAACGCCGATGAAGACATCGGTCGTCTCGGCGAGCGTCTCGATCCGCTCGGCGGTTCTCCTGATCTGCCGAGCAGATCGGAACTGCTGGCGCATCCGACCGGCGGGAGTGAGCCAGCGCAGGTTGAAGAACTGGCCGGCTCGGGCGCCGCCGGCCAGCATCTCGAGATAGGCGCGCAGCTCGTCCGCTGGCCGCGCGGAACCGGAACTCACTCACGGACCTCCGGCGTGTGGGCGGCGAGGAACTCGAACTCGCCGTTGAGCAGAGGCACCTGCTTGGGGTAGCGCGCCGCCCAGGCCGCGCACTGCTCGAGGCTCAGCTCGCCACGGCGCATAGCCGCGACGCGCTGCGCCGGGGTCATCTCCCACAGCGAGCGCAGTCGCGCTTCGCGGTCTTTGAGCTCCTGCATCCACTGATCGAAAATCAGTCTCTCGGGCATCGTTCACTCTCCTTGCGGGATGGCGGCCCGCGCCCGGCCGGGCGCGGGCCTACCCGCGCTCAGGCCGCGACGGGCTCCTCGTCGGCTACGACCTGCGAGCCGTCGCCCTCGTGGGAGGGCTCCCCGCTGCCGCCGCCGAGGAACTGCACGCTGTCGGCGACGATGTGGTGGCCCTGACGCGAACTGCCGTCCGCGGCCTCCCACTCGCGCCAGGCCAGGCGGCCCTTGACCGCGACTTCGCGGCCCTTCGACAGGTACTGCGCGCACGGCTCGGCCTGCTTGCCGAACACGTCGACGTCGATGTAGCCGCTCTCGCCGCCGGGCCCCATGCCATCGACGGCCAGGCGCAGCTTGCAGACGCTCCCGCCTTCGGCGAGGGACCGCAGCTCGGGATCTCTGGTGAGACCGCCGATCTGAACGACGGTGTTGATCGCGAATCGCTTGCTCATTGCTGTTCCTCCTGTTCGTGGTGGTGGTGCTAGTGACGTCGCCCAAAAACGGCGCCGACCGGCGCGCGGAACCGAAGCCCTGAAAGGGCGAGGGGAACCCCCCTTGGGGGGTTGAAGCGCCAGCCGGCGGTGTCGAAAATGGGGCAAGTAACGACGCGCCACCGACTCGGTTGGAGCTGGCCTTGAGTACAAGCGGGCGCACCCGCTCGGGTCTCGGCTTCACTGATCCGTGGTCGTTCGCTATGGGGCATCGTCGGTCGTGATCTGGCCGAAGGCAGACCGCCTCGGCTCTTTCGGTTAATGACCGCAACTCGAGCCAAACGGCCAACGACTTCTCTGACGGGCCGAGCTGACGGGCTGGTGTTTCGTGGCCTTCGCCGAAGTCGTTGGCCGTTTTGGATGCCCCACGGTCATTAACCTCAGTGACCCGGATCGCCTCGACAAGCCTGCGGTTTCTCGCTGTGTGCAGCTCTGCGTCGAGCTCGGGGGAGCTGTCGTGAGAGTCCACGCCGTCGGGCGGCGCCCGGCGATGCGGCTCGCGATCTGCGCCGGGTGCGTACTCGTCCTCGCCGGTGTCGTCAGTGGCGTGCTGGGGTGGTGCTGGACGCAGGCGGCTCGCGTGATCGAGCTGCAGGCCCCGATGCCTCTGTCGGCGACCGACGCCGCGCACGCGCTTTGGCGTCTGTTGCTGAGAGGCGGTTGGAGCACTCCTGCAGACGCCTTCCCGACACGCGCCGAGCGTGCCGCCGCGCCCGCCGCGTGGGCGTATGGCATGGTCGCTGGCCTATTCGTCGCCGTGCTCGTCAGCGGCGCGCTGCGAACCTATCGGCGCTTGCGCGCATGGCGGGCGGGCTCTCCGCTGGGCAAGTACCAGCGCACGATCGCGCGGCGGGCCGTCGACCGAGGCTGGGTGCGTCAACGCACCTGGGCTCTGCCGGCAGACGTGCGGCGGCTGTGGGTGCCCGGTCCCGTGTCAGGCCGTCCGTATCTCGGGGTCATCGGCAGGCTGCCGCCACGAACGCTCGCAGCCGAGCCGGAGGTTCAGCCGATGGTCGTGTCGCCTCCGCGCGTCGGGAAGTCGAGTGGCTACGTCATTCCGTGGTTGCTCGACCACGACGGCCCGGCGCTGGCGCTCTCCACGAAGCTCGACACCTACAACGCGACGGCGCCATATCGGCGCAGCCTCGGGCACGTTTGGGTGTACGACCCGTTCGGTGACGGCCCCAGCGCTGGGTTCAGCCCGCTGGTGCCGGCGCGAACGTGGCCCGGCGCGCTACGCGCCGGCGAGGCGCTCGCGTCAGCGGCGCACCCTGACCAGGCAAACGCAGCCAATGAGTTCTGGGATCGGGAGGCGGCGAGCATGTTGGCGCCGCTGCTGCACGCCGCCGCGCTCGCCGGTGAGGGCATGGACGAGGTGGTGCGGTGGCTCGACGCACGCGACTTCCAGCACGCGCAGGACGCCCTCAAGCGGGCGGGCGCAAGCGCCGCGGCGGATCAGCTTGAGGGCGTCGGTCGTCGCGATGAGCGCAACCGCGAGACGACCGTGATGAGCGCACTGAATCTGCTGCGGGCCTACCGCTACCCGCAGGTCGCGGCCTGCGCACGCAGCGACCTGACCCCGGAGCGGTTCTTCGACGGTCGCGCGAACACGATCTACGTCGTCGCCGCCGAGCACGACCAAGAGGTTCTGCGTCCGGTGATCCTCGCGCTCGTCGCGTCGATCTACCAGGCCGCGATCGTCAAGGCACGCAAGTCGGGCGCGCTCGACCCGCGGCTGTTCGTGATCTTGGACGAGGCCGCGAACATCGCGCCGGTGCGAAACCTGGCCTCGTGGCTGTCTCAGTGTGGAGACCACGGCATCGTGATCGCGACGCTCTGGCAGTCGATCGCTCAGATCGACCATCGGTACGGCCGCGCGGCGCGCGACGCGATCTGCGCCGCCTCGACCGCGCAGGTGTTCCTCCCGCCGCTGGCCGACCCCACGACTGTCGGCTACCTCTCCGAGCTGCTTGGAGAGGAGGCGGTGGCGAACGCCTCGAGCTCCTCGGGACTCTCGCGGCACACCTTGAGCGTCGCTCATCAGAAGGCGGGGCCGGCGCCGTGGCTGCGCCAGATCGAGCGAGGCCAAGGGTTCCTGCTGTATCGAGACCTGCCGCCGACGATAGTCCGCACGCCGAGATGGTTCGAGGACGAGCGCTTCCGTCGATACGGGGAAGCCCTCAAGGCCCGCAACGGGTCCGGGGCAGCTATGACGGCCGGTGTTGCCAGCCGATAGCCTCGCGCTCGTGAAGCTCGATCGGATCGAGCTGGTAGTCAGCGACGAGGGCGAGCACAGCCTCGCGCTGGTAGGGAAGTTGCAGACTCAGCAGCGTGTAGATGTGTTTGTCGAGGTCGGGCGGGGGGCCGCCGAGGTCTGACACATACTCGCCCCGATATGTCTCGGTGAACGGGCTCTCGGAGAACTGGTCGCGGGTCGGATCGAGCACGAGGCCGTCGAGCTGCACCCAAGCGTGCAGGTTGTGATCGCCGATCGCGTCGCCCGGCGCGACGTAGTGACCTCGCACGAAGCTCGCCGGCGATCCTGCCTCTCTCAACTCACGCGCCAGCAGCGCGGAGGCGAGTTCGCAGCCGGTGTTTGGAATCACGCGGCGAACCGCAGCCTGGACACGTTCCACCAGCGGCAGCAGCTCGTCGAAGCTCGGCACGCGGATACGCTCAGTGCAGGCCGTCGAGCATCGGGACGAGCTCGTCGAGCGTGGCGATGACCTTGGTGCCGAGACGACTCGGTAGGCGTGCGGCGTTCGCGAGGCGGCACGCATGTCTGTCGGTCACCACCACGTCGCAGTAGGGAATCGCCACGCTCAGCGCGTCGAAGTCGAAGATGTCGTTCGGCTGCCAGCGGCTCTGCGGGTTACGGTGGACTGCGGTAAGCAGCGATATCCACGCATCGCCGCTCGGCATCGAATCGGTGAACCGACGCGCCGCGTCGATGTCGCCGACGAGCTCGGCGAGGTCCAGACCGCGGGCGTCGAAGGCTTCCTTGAGCACGTCGACGAGCTCGAACGCCATGTATCGAGCCGAGACCACATCGCGCAGGCGATCCCGATACTCCGGCTCGGCGATGAGGCGTTGTGCCAGTTCCCGCTCGCTTTGGGCTCGTTCCTCGGCGATCTGACGCGCGACGGTGGGGTCCCACCCACGCGCACGCATATCCGCCACGTCCTCCCCGGTCGGCCCTCGCAACACGGCGCGCGTGAGCTGGAGGTCTCCATCGCGCGACCATGCGTCGAACGCAGCCGGCCCGCCGGGCCACTCCTGTCGCACCCGTGCGGTGACGTCACCCTCGTCGTCGGAGTGGACGGTCAGGCCGCCACGCCTGCCGAGGGCTTGCATGACGCCCCAGCCGAGGAGCGGCGCGTTGGTGAAACGTGAGGGCGTGCCGCGGAGCTGCGCGAGGGCGGCGTCTAGCTCGACCTGCGCGATGCTCGACCGCGGCAGGACACACGCGAAGCCGCTCAACTCCTCCATCAGCCTCGCCAGGTCCGACCGCTGTCTCGCGTCGCGGTTGCCCTCGATCTCCATGTAGTGAACCGACGCGAGCGGGATCACCACACGTCCGGCAGCCTGCCGCAGCGCCTGAAGCGCCTGTTGGTAGCGCCCGCCGTTGGCGTGTCCCGTCGCGGCTTGTGCCAGGAAGATCCAGTGGTTCATGTCGAGGTACACCAGCGGCTTGTCGCCTTTGGACTTCAGTAGCGACGGCGGCCAGGCGTACTGCGTCTGCGGCCGGTCGAGACCCGGCCGCAGAGCTCGACGGGAGGCGAGTGCGGGCATCGGCTCCAGAGTAGAGACGGGATAGGTCACACCGGGCGTCAGGCAAAACTCGTTGGCCGTTTCGCGGGGCTCACGGTCATTAACTGTGTGAGCAGCACGAGCACAGCACCGCCGCAAGCGAGCCAGCGAGTCGGGCGAGGTGGTCCCGCCGGACGCCAGCTCGTCGGCAAGTACGTCGGCGAACCGGCGGGGCAGGCCGCGCAGGCGGTCCGGCGGGCCGGACTGCGGCCTGGTCTGGATCGGTCGTTCGGATGCGAGCCCGAGCTGGTGGGACGAGTCGTCTCGCAGGAGCCGCCGGCAGGCGGCGAGCTGCCTCGAAACGGGCTCGTCACGCTCTACGTCGCCGCGCCCGGAGCAGCGCCGGAAGACGAGCCGGCCACCCCAGCGGCAAGCCTCGCGCCGACGGTCCTCGAGAACGATGCGCCGCCGGCGCAGCCGCGAGCGCACCGCAGGCGCAAGCGTGGGCTGGCGCACAGCGCGCCGCGCGCGCTCGCCACGCCTCCGCCGCCACCAGCTCCCCCGCTGGAGCCGCATCGAGCCGACCGCATCGACACGGCGGCGGACGCGATCACCGACGAGCTGGGCCTGCCTGGGGATCTCGCCTACGCCGCCGGGAGCGAGCCCGCAGCAGAGCTCGAGACAGACGCCGACTACGGGGCGCTCGACGGCGAGCAGTTCGTGATCCACGCGGACGACGTTTTCGCAGGCCGCGCCGAGCCGGCCTGGCGACGGGTCTATCCACGCCGACGCGAGACGCGACAGAGCGTCGATCGTCTGCGCTCGCGATTCGCCGATCGGTCGCCGCTGGTCAAGGGCGCCGCCGTGCTCGTGGCGGTATGGATCGTCGTGGCGCTCGCGGTGGCGCTCGCCGGCTCCTCGGCGCGCAGGCAGCCAGCACGCCCCGTCGCGGCCGTGGCGCAGCACCGGATCGCCGGCGAGCAGCCCGCGCCGCGCCGCGCGGGGGCACTCCCTAGTCCGCGGCCCGAGCACGCGCCTGCGCCGACAGAGCGCCATGTCCGCCGTCTCGCAGCGCCGCGAGAGCGAGCGCGACCGATCGTGCCGAGCACGAGAGCCGCGACACCCGCGCGGGTGAGCGCGCCGCCCGCTGCCCCGGCGCCGGTCGCACCGGCGCCTACGAGGCCGGCTCCGACGCAGCCGCCGCCCGCGAGCGCGCCAGCCGCCCCAGCGCAGCAGCAGACCCCAGGCGGCCTGTTCTCGCCATGAGCTCCCACCAACCAACAACCAAAGGAGGTGAGGCCAGTGATGGCACTCACGCTGGGACTGTTCCACGCCTCGCGACCTAGAAGCAAAACGCAGCTCGTCGTGACGATCTGCGCATTGGCCGCCCTGCTCTGCGGGGCCGCGGTCGTCGGGATGCTCGGTGACGGACACCTCGACGCCCTTCAGGCCGCCGGTGCATTTAAAGGCGGCGAAATCGAAGGTGTCGCTCACTACGTCGACGCGCTCAAGGGCAACGTCGTGTGGCTGGGCGGCACGGCGATGGGCCTCGTCATCGCGGTCGTCGGGATCATGTTTATGGCCGGACACAGCCGGGCGCACGACATCGCGATCAAGACGATCGCGGGCCTGGCGATCCTTGCGTCGATCAGCGGGATCGTGGCCTAGCTGGTGCCCGGTGATGCACCGCCGCTTTGTATGGACGCTGCCGGCTGCGACGACGGGTGCGCTGCTGGTCGGGCTCGCGCTCGCGCCGGCCGCGTCAGCCGCGGGCGGCAGCTCGATCGTGCCGCTGGCCTTTCTGGGGATCGAACTTCCGTCGTTGCACAGCATCATCGAAGGGATCGCCAAGGGGTTTTTCGGGGCGCTCGCGCACGCGCTCGTCCCGAGCTGGCTCACGCACGGAACGGTCGCGACGATTCAGCATCTCGTCGCGTTGCCGGACCCGGCGACGTGGACGCATGTCGGCCAGTTGCAGGCCGACATGGTGTGGCTGGGCGCATCGCTTTTGCCGGTCACGCTCGCGATCGGGACTGTGCGCTACTGGCTGGTGGGGCTGACCGGCTCGGCACACCCGGCGGGCGCGTTGGGGCGGTGCGTGTGGGTGACGTTTGTCCTCGTCGCCTACCGCTGGTTCGTGGAGCAGGCGGTCGCGATCACGAACACGCTGACTCACGCGATCCTCGGATTCCCGGTCGTCGCCAGCGGCCTACAACGGATTATCGGCGTGCTGTTCGGCGGCGCGCTGCTCGGCGGCGCCGGCGGGGTGTTCGGCGCGTTCCTGGTGATCGTCGGCGTGCTGTTCGCCGCGGGCCTGTTCGCGGTGCAAGTCCTATTGACGGTCCTGCTCGCGCTGCTGATCGTCGCCGGTCCGCCGCTGATCGCGCTGTCGGCGATCCCCGAGCTTTCGCACCTGGCGCGTACCTGGGCGCACGCGCTCATGGCGGTCATGCTCGTCCCGCTCGGCTGGACCGTGCTGTTCGCCACCGCCGGGGCGCTGTGCCTGGATGCCACGAGCTTCACGGGCGGCGCCGGTGGTGTGCCGGGTCATGTCGCGGCGGCGTTCGCCGGGCTCATCACGTTCGCAATCGCGGTGAAGCTGCCGCTGATGCTGCTCGGCGAGCTGCGTCACCTGTTTGGCTCCGCCCTCTCCTCGAGCGGCGGCGGCTCGTCGGGACAGAGCACGATGCCGGGCGCTGAGCGGGTGAAGGCCGCGCACGCGCGGCTGCGCAGCGCCGCCTTCGAGGGCGTACCCGCGCTCGGGCGCAGCGCTGGACGAGCGGCCGGCGCCCTCGGCGCCCCGGCCGGAGGCCCGCTCGGAGCGGCCCGACGTGGCCTGTCCGGGGCCGCACGCCGCAGCGGCGTCCTGCCCGGCGCGGCGGCGGGTGTCGTCGGCGGCTCCCTTGGCGGGAAGGCCGCTCGGCGTGGCGCGGCACAGAGCGGCCGGCGCGGTGTCCGTGCGCGACTGCGCAACGCGGGCGCCATCATCGCCAGCGCGCCGAGGGATGCCCGCGCCGCAATGACGGCCAGTGCCCGCAAGGCAGGCCGGACGCCGCGCGCCGCCGACGGCGCGCGCGCGGCTGGACGCGGCCCGAGGGGCACCGGCACCGGCACGAGCACCGGGAAGACCCCGGCGAGCGTCGCCGGTGGATCGGCGCGTGGCCGAGGCTCAAGCCAGGGATCGCCCGCCCCGCGCCAGCGCGCCCAGGGGCCTGTGCGAGCGCCGTCGCCGCGGACGCAGACGCCCGTAGGACGCTCGCAGAGTCCGCGGAGCGCCCCGGCGCCGAACGCGCAGGGCACGCACCCTGGACGCAAGGTCACGACGAGCGCGCAGCGCGAGGCGACCGGCAGCACACGGCGGCCGAGCCGCGCACCCAACGCGCCTATTCCCCAGCCGCCGCCGGTGCGCGCGCAGCGCTCGGCGAAGCGTAAACCGCGACCGCGGAGCGGGTCGTGATCCACCGTACCTTCCGCTCGCTCGATCAGGCGCCGAAGCTGGTCGGCTTCACGATTCGCCAGTGGTGCGCCCTGATCGCGGGCGCGAGCGCAGTCCTCGGCCTCGTCTTCCTCGCGCACCTGCCGACCAAGCCGGCGATCACGCTCTGCGTTTTCGTCGTCGGGCTCCCGGCCGCGCTGACCTATGTGTCGGAGAGCGGCGGCCTGCAACTCGGCGCGCTGCTGCGCGATATGTGCCGCTGGCGCGTGGGCCGGCATCGCCTCCCTGCCACCCCGCACGGCTACGCCGGCGCGCGCGGCGTGATGATCCTTCCGCCCGCAGACTTCTATCTGGCAGACAATGATCTGGCAGACGGCCATCTGTCAGACCCGGCACTCGAGGAGCTGCTGTCCGCGGAGCGCTGGGGCGTATGAGACGGGCACGATGCGCTGCCGACCTGCTCGGAGTCGCCGCGATCGGCGAGGACGGGCTGCTCGTGCGCGAGGACGGCGAGTACGTGCGCTATCTGGAGGTCGGATCGGTCAATCCGCTCGTCATGGAGCAGGCCGAGGGCGAGCGGGTGTCCGCCGCGTTCGGTCAGCTCGCCGCGCGGCTGCCCGACCGTCAATCCATCCAGCTCTACGTGCAGGGCACTCCGCTGGATCTGGAGGAAGTTCTCGCGGAGGAGACCCACCGCTGCGAGCAGGCGGCGGGCGCGGCCGAGGACGCCGACGAGGACGAGCGCGCGACGGCGATCCGCCGGTTGGGGATCGCCCAGGAGCAGTCGATCCGCGCGACCGCGCTGAATGTCGCTCCGCTGACGCTGCGCTACTTCGTGATCTGTCCGTGGCGGCCAACGGGCCGCCCGCTGCGATCGGGGAGCCGGTCGCGCCGGGCGCTGCGCGTGAAGGCCAGCGTTCACGAGCGCGCGATGCGCGACTCGCTGCGGCACGTCGAAGGCGTCCGCTCAGACCTTGACGCGATGGGAGTCCCGGCCCGCCCGCTGGACGGGCAGGAAGTGCTCGACCTACTGCACGCCAGGTTCGACCCCGATGCGCAGCGCACGGGCGAGCTGCCAGCGAGCTTCATGTGCCCCGAGGTCATCGCCTCGCCGGTCGCGGGCGAGGAGGCCGAGGACGCGAGCGCTCGTGCGAGCGCCTTGGCGAGCGCGGTCTGCACGGCCGAGCTGGGCTTGTCCGAGCGCAGCCATGTACGGATCGGCAGCTCAGCCGAGGAGGTCTTCTACGTCAGCCTCGCGCCGGAGCAGACCTGGCTCGGATGGCTGCTTCACATGATGCAGGCGCCGCGCCCGTTCGCCCTCAGCGTGCATGTCCAGGCGACGGAGCGCTACCGCGAGCGGATGGCGCAGAAGCGCCGCTACCGCCGCATCCACGGGGTCAATCGAGGCGTCGAGCAGCGCGGACGCCCGCTCGATCCAGACGCGCGGGTGCAGGAGGAGGAGGCCGCCGAGCTCAACGACGAACTCGCCACGAGCGCGGGCGCCGGTATCTACCGCGTCAGCATCTACGGCTCGCTGCTGGAGCCGGGGCCGCAGCCGGACACCGAGACCCTGCACGAGCTCTGCCAGGCGGCCGGGCGGGAGGTCACGATGGCCTGCGACGCGCGGATCGGGCACGGCCTGTTCGCGCAAGGCGCGCTGTGGCGCTCGACGCTCCCGCTCGGGTGCGACGTGGCAAGGCGGCGGCGCAAGTACGTCAGCCGCAACGTCGGGGACACCTTCCCGCTGTGCGGGACGAGTTGCGGCAGCCCCGAGGGCATCCCGCTCGGCTACGCGCTGCCGGGCCGCACGCTGGAGCGCCTGGACCCGTTCGACCCGGCGCATCCCAATCACCTGCTGCTGGTGAACGGCATGAGCGGGGCAGGCAAGACGATGGCGGCGATCATCCTCTTGATCCGCGCGCTCGCGCAGGGCGCGAGTGGCTTCATCATCGACCGCGCCGGGCACTTCGACTTCCTGTGCAGCCTGATCCCCGGCGCCGCGTCGCTTGAGGTCGGTGGCGACGCGCACGCGATCAACTCCTGGGATGTCGATGACCCTGCGCAGGTCGGCGCGGAGAAGATCGACTACCTGCTCGCGCTGCACGCGCTACTGCTGGGCGAGCACCACGCCGGCCGGGACTCCTACGGGCTCACGGACCTTGAGGCCAATCTGCTCGGCCTGGCAATCGCGGAGGTCTACGCACGCTGCGCGCTGACGGGCGAGGAACCGCGCGAGCTGCTGTTGCAGGAGGAGCTAGAGCGGCGCTATCACCATGAGCGCGGCGAGGGGTCGGTCGGGATCGCCGAGGCGCTGCGCAACCTCTCGATGAGGCTGAACAACTACATCGGCGACGGCCCCTACGCCTATCTCGCCGACCGGCCGACGACGATTCCCGCCGGGGCGCCGCTGGTCGTGTTCGACACCAGGAGCATCCCCGACGCGAAGGCCGCGGCGGCGCTGTTCGTTATCTGCGAGCACGTCAAGAGTCGGATCGCGCGCACGCGCGCCCTGCATCTCACCGGCGCCGGCCCCAAGCACACTTGGGGCGGCAAGAGCTTTCTCGTGGTGGATGAGGCGTGGAAGCTGATCGAGAGACCGAGCACCGGCAGGTGGTTCAACGAGTTCGTTCGCCGCAGCCGCCACTACGCCTTGTGGCTCATCGCGATCAGCCAGCAGCTATCGGACTTCGACTGCGAGTACGGCACGGCGCTGTTGGCGAACGCGGCGATGCGGCTGTTTCTGCGCCAAGAGACGCGCGAGCTGGCCTACGTCAAGGGAGCGCTGAAGCTGACCGACGAGGCAATCGACGCGATCTCGACGCTGAAGACGGTCCGCGGCGCGTTCTCCACCGCCTACCTGATGAACGGCACGCGCGGCGAGGGCACGTTGCAGATCGGCGTCGGGCCGCTCGAGTATTGGATCGCGAGCTCCGACCCCGCTCGCGATGAGCCCGTGCGCCGGCACGCGCTCCGACAGGCACAGCAACAGAGTTGGGCCGCGCTGAGGCTGCTCGTCAATGACGAGTGGCAGGCAGCCGCCGCGAGTGAACTGGAGGTCGCGGCGTAATGCAGGCTAAGGTCGCGATCGAGTTGCTGCGCAACCGTAACGTCAGGACTGCGTTGCTCGTCGCGGCGTTGCTGGTCATCTCGTTGCCCGTGCTCGTCGCCGCCGCCGTTGTCGGGCTGTTCGCGCACGAAGCGGAAGTGGCCTGCCGTGGCGCTGGCGCTCCCGGCGTGGTTGACACGCCCGCAGGCGGAGGACCGATCGCCGCGGGCCTGTACGCGGCGCCGCTCGAACTGCGGCCGGGCCGCTGGTACGAAGTCGGAGCGACCGAGTACGGCGGCCCTGGCGATCCGAGCTCTGGCGACTACGGCTCGATCCCCGACCCTGGCGAGTCCTACCTGCCGGCGCACCCGGACAGCTTCGCCGAGCTATCGCTGCTCGACTCCAATCCGGCCAACGGCGGGACGTTGACGTTCGCGGACGCCGACGCCCTGGACAACCTCCCGTACCTCACCGGCCTGCGCGTTCTCCACGAAGGACGCGAGACGATCCTCGCCAAGCGCGACGTCGGCTACGGACAAGGCCCAGGTCAGACGATCGCCAACGGGCAGCCCTACCGCCTGGACGTGTGGTGGCAGGCCGCCCGGACGCTCGGCGTCAGCAAGAGCGCGGTCAAGGTGCAACTCGCCCCGCGCACGGGCGCCGGCGCGACGCTCGAAGCGCTGCCGGGCGCGGGTGAAGCCAGCGGCGGCGAAGCCTCGACGGCGAGCATGTGCGCGGTGGCGGAAGGCGCCGGCAGCGTCCCGCTGCCGCTGACGGCGGGCGCGCAGACGAAGATCCTGCCGAGTGGGCTTGCCGCGGCTGGCGAAGAAGCGCCGCCGCAGGTGCGCCCGATGGTGGCCGCCGGCAATCGGCTGTTCGGGACGAGCTACCTGTACGGCGGCGCTCACGGCACACCGCTCAGCGAGCTGGAGCCGGCCTATGACTGTTCCTCGGCGGTCTCCTACGTTCTGCACGCGGGCGGCGTGTTCGGGGACTACGCGGAGGACTCGACCGAACTGGAGTCCTACGGTGTCGCCGGTCCCGGCCGGTTCGTCTCGATCTACGCGAACGCGGGGCACGCCTTCATGTTCGTTGGAGGACTGCGCTTCGACACCGTTGAAGCTCCCGAATACGACTCCGGGCCCAACTCAGGCAAGTCGGGGCCACGCTGGCGCGTCTACCCCGGCGTGCCGGACTGGGCAACGTGGACCGTCCGTCACCCACCGGGCCTATGAGCGGCGCGGGGATCATGCGGCTCGCGCCGGTGGGGCTCGTGCTCGCGGCCGTAGCGCTGGGGGGATGCACGAACCCCGACGCGCCGACAGCCACGCGCAGCGCTTCGACCAGCATCTCGCCGCAGAACGCCGGCGAGCCGCCGGCGCCACCGCCACCGTCTGCCTCCGCGCAGGGACCGGCCAGCGTTCAGTCGACGCCGATGAAGGCGCTCGCGGCCTTCGCGCGTCTCTATACGAACTGGACGTACCGCACGCTGAGCTCCGACCAGCAGACGCTCGCCGCGATGTCGGTTGGCGCAGCCCGGCTGTCCGAGCGCGAAGCGGCTGCGAGCAGCCGCGATGACACGACGATCGCGCGCGGGCACATCTACAACCGCGGCGAAATCGTCAGCATCGCCCCCGATCTGACCCGCTCGCAGTCGTGGGTGGTGGTTACGCGCGAGCAGACCGGCGGCGATACGCAGTACGAAGGACTGCCGGCTGCCTACCACGTCACAGTCGCCGTACTCGCGCGCGTCCCCGGCGGCTACGCGGTCGCGCAATGGCTACCGCAAAGCTAGAGCGCCGCAGCCAGGATGCCGGTTCGCTGCGCCGCTTCTGGCGAGCATGGCTACGCACCTACGCGGCGATCTGGACGATGACGCTCGGGATCGCGGTGGTCGTAGCGATCGGTGCGGCTCGCCTGCGGGCGCCCGTGCGGCATCTGCTCGGGGCACGTCTCGATCCTCGACTCAACGCGCCGCCGAACGCCGGACACGTCCTCGCGCTGGCCGCCCACAACCTGCCGATCGTCGCATGGCCGGTGTTGCTCGGGGTGGTGGGGGCACACAGGAACCCCGTCGCTCGCAAGGCCGCCGACCTGTTGGTGGGAGCGTGCATGATCGTTAACGTCGGCGTCGTCGGATGCGCGCTCGGCGCCTACGGGCTCGGACTCCTTCCCTACGTGCCGCAACTCCCGCTGGAGTGGGCCGGGCTCGCGCTCGGCGTGGGCTCCTGGCTTCTGCAGCGCCGGCAGGCGCTTACCGGCCGCGAGGGGGCCTTGTGCGTGGCAGTGATCGCGTGCGCGCTGCTCGCCGCGGCCGTGCTGGAGACCGTCGCGGTGCCCCACCGATGAGCGTTGAGAGCGGGTGACTGGAATCGGTGGGCGTGGGCGGCGAGCCGGTTATCTGGATCAGTCTCGAAGCCTGGCGCGACAAGTTTGCGTGAAAAGTTGCACACTTTTAGGTGCCTTCGGAACAGTTCCGGCTTGTCGGGCATCCGCACGAGGTCAGGGCTGACCGGGGAAAACGGATATGGACGTTCGATTGAGGAGATCGGAGGCCGGAGGGCCAAACGGACGGACAGGGAGTCCGCTCACGCTTCCGCGCGTGCCCGGCATCGGGCCGAGCCTGGACTATGAGCAGGTTGGTCAGGCTCTCGGGGAATGGCAGGAGCGCGAGCTGCTCATCGCCAGCCGCTTCCCCGAGTGTCGTGGACTGAGCGCAGCGCAGCTCGAGGACGTCTACCAGGAGACGGTCGAGGCGCTGCTCGGCAGACGCTTCCACCGCGAGGAGCATCTGCGCAACTCGCTCTACGCGGGCATCAAGCACCGGGCACGGCATCTGTACCGCGACGAGCGCAGGCGAGATGAGATCCTGCAGGAAAACGGCGGGCGCCTGCACGTCCCCGACGGCGACGCCGATCAGCTCACGCCCGAGCGTGTGGCGCTGCTCCACGAGGATCACTGGATCGTCGCCGAGTTCGCAGCCGAACTCAGCGAGGACGAGCGGTGCGTCTTCGGATGGCTGGCGGAGGGGGTGAAGTACCGCGGCATCGCTGCCTTGCTCGGTTGGGAGATCAACCGCACGCGCAATGCCGCGCGCTCGTGCGAGCGCAAGCGCGAGCACTTCCAATTGCTCTACGACACGGGAAGACTGTGCGGCTTTCGAGCGGCCACGATCCGCGCGATGCAGGCCGGCGAAGCGACGAGCACGGAGCTCGCCGCGCGTGCCTTCGCGCATCTCGAAGGCTGTGCGCATTGTCGAGCCGAGCACCGGACCAACGCGCGCAGGCTGCGCCGGACGTTCCAGGGCCAGGCCGCCGCGCTACTGCCATTCCCCGCGATCGTCGCCCGTCTCGGATGGGTCTCGCGGGCCGCATTGCGCGCGCGGATGCTCCAACACCGGCTCATGCCGGACGGTCCGCCGTTCGGTCCGGGTGGCACTCGAGAACGCGCGATAGCGCTGCTCGCTGGTGGCGGCGCAGCGGCCAAGGTCGCAGCGACGGTCGCCACCGTCGCGGTGATCGCGGGCGGGACGATCGTGGCGACCGGCGGACTCGACCACAACGCTCCGCGACGCGGACATGCTGCTCTCGAGAGCGCCGCACCGGCAACCCGACCGGGCACGATCGCTTCGCATCCCGCGAGCGCGCAGCTCGTCTCCCCGATCAGTGGGCGTCGCACGCCAGCGCATCGCCCCGGCCGTCGCGCCCGTTCCACACCTCGCCATGTCGTGACCCACCGCAGCCGTGCGACGCGCGCGAGCGCGCAGCGCGAACCGGGCGGCTTCGCCTACCTCGGCGTCCCAACGACGACCACGAGCGAGGCCAGCGCGCCAGCGCGCGTAGCGAGCGCAACGGAAGGTCAGAGCGGCGGAGGACCGTTCAGCCCATGACCCTCATGCAATCCGTTGGCCGTTTTCGGCCGCTCACGGTCATTAACAGCAGAGGCCCTCATCCGAAGGGGGCTTGGACAGAAATGGACGTGACGATGAGAGGGCATTGCGGAACAGGGCTTAGGAGGACCGTTTTGCTCGCCGGGGCGGTGATCTTGATGACGGCGACGCTCGGCGTGAGTTCGTCGTTCGCCGGCGATTGGGTGGAGGTCTCCTGCGTGAACCCGAGCCAGTCGGCGGCCCCGAGCGAGGGCTGGACGAGCTTTGCGGGCGGCGGCGGCTACGGATCGAACAACAGCACGAGTTGCGGGCCGGGCAGCCCGATGTTCGCCATCCTCAGCACTGACGCCGCCGTGGGCGTGGGTGCGAACGAGACCCTCCAGTACGCACCACCGGGAGGATCGACACTGATCGGCGGCTCTGTAGATGTGAGCTTCTATGCCGACGGGTACGGCTATGGCGCCTCCGGCACGGCGGTCGCCTACTCGCCGGAATACGCCTACAACGGCTCCAACGTCTTCTACCAGTGTGCATCGGGACTCCCTCCGTGCGCCAATGGCACGTATGACTTCTCGGGCGTTCTCGGGATTCCGAGCGGGCGCGGCGGAGACCTGTATCTCAGCGCGGGGTGCGGCGGCGATGCGGGGCAATCCTGCGATGAGGGAGGCAGCGAAGGTGCCTGGTCGTTGGTGCGGCTGTGGTGGGCAAACCTCCTGCTCTCCAGCGAAGCGACGCCGAGCGGCAGTGGCGTCGGCGGGACGCTGCTGAGCCCGAACGCCGCAGGCACAGCGGAACTCACGCTCGACGCTGCCGACCCTGGCGGCCCCGGCGTGTATGCCGTCATCGTCCAGATCGACGGCAAAGCTGTCTACTCCGGCACACCGAACAGCAACAGCGGAAGGTGCGTCCCGGTGGGCACGAGCGGCGGCGCGCTGATGTTCGACTACAGCCAGCCTTGCCCGCCGAGCGAGTCGGTCGACCTGCCGATCAACACGACCGCGCTTTCCAACGGCCAGCACACCTTGAAGATCGTGGTGCAGGACGCGGCGGGGAACTCGGCCGTCGTCTATGACGGCACGATCTCGACAAAGCAGCCGTCGAACGACTCGCTCGGCGCGCAGCCCGGTCCCGGCGCAACAGTGGGAACCTCGTCAGTCGCCACGCCGGTCGCCGTACCGAACGGGACGACGGCCAGCCGAACGGCCCGGCTCAGTCTCGGCGTCAGGCGCAGGATGACCCGCACCTATTCGCATCGCGGGCTGCGTGTCACGGGGCGGCTGCTCGGCGCCCAGGGCCATCCGATCGCGGGCGCGACGCTCGACGTGCTGCAGCAAGTCAGCGGGTCGGCGAGCATGACGGTAATCGGGCACGCCAGCACTCGCGCGGATGGAACCTTCGCAGCGTCGGTGCCCGGCGGCCCGACGCGGACGATCGAGATTGCCTATCGCGCGTTCTCGACTGAGGCGAGCTACGCCGCCGCGGCGAAGATCGCCGAGGCGGTCGAGGCCGGCGTGCAGCTCACCGTAAGTCCACGTAGGACGGGCTCGGAAGGGACGATCACGCTCAGCGGGCACGTACTCGGGCCGGTCCCCGCTCAAGGGGTCGCGGTCGAGTTGCTTGTCCACTATCGCGGACGGTGGGAGCCCTTCCGAGTCCCGCAGACAGACTCGCGTGGGCGCTTCGAGGTCGTCTACCAATTCCAGGGCGGCGTCGGGCGCTTCCCATTCCGGGCGTCGGTGCTCGGCGGCCAAGCCGCGTTCCCATTCGCACATGGAGAAAGCAGGGCGGTCGATGTTGTCACCGACTAACACCCTCACCAAGCGCTCGGCCAGCCGTGCTCTGATCGCTGCCGCGACGTTGCTGTTCGCATCCCTAATGCTCGCGCCGAGCGCGAGCGCCGGCACGTACCCGATGTATCAGTGCGCGCCCGGCGTGCCCGCCGTCTCGCCGGGTTGGAGCGTATTCGGCAACAACACCAACGCGACCACGCTGATCTCGAACGGCTGCTCGGCGGGTGGCAGCATCGGCGACTCCGTTTCCACGGACGAACAACTCGGCGCTGTGACCGAGAACGGCAAAAGCGGAAGTCAAGTCGGGCTGCAAATCGACGTGCCCAACAGTGCGCCCGGCGTCACCATCCACGCGGTCAAGGCGGAAGTCATCGGCTCCGCCGTCACTGGAGACGACGCCTTCCTCGGGTTCGCCTCCGCAGGGCAGTCCCTTCCGGGCGGGGCGGAGCTGCCCTACGGCGGGAGCAGCGCGTACACCGCAACCGAAAGCTGGACCCTGCCGCAAGGCGCGCGGGACTTCGAGGCATACGTCAACTGCAGCACCGATCGCAGCTCGACGACGTGCGACTTCGCTGACTCGAACGCCGTGCCGGCGCTTACCGACATCACGCTGAGCCTGGAAGACAACACGCCCCCGACGGTGCAGGCGGTGAGCGGGCCACTCGCGTCAGCCGCAGCCGCCGATACGCAGGTGGCGGGCTCGCAGTCGATCAGCTTCAGCGGCAGCGACGCGGGCAGCGGCATCCGCTCGGCGAGGTTGACGCTCAGTCCACTGAACGGCGCGGCACCCTACGTTCACACATTCGACTTCTCCGACGAATGTCCCTACGACTCGTGGAACGCCTGCCCGCTCACGGAGACCGTGAGCGGCTTCACCGTCGACACCGATGCGCTCGCCGATGGAGCCTATGCGGTCAGCCTGGCGATCACCGATGCGGCGGGCAATGTTGCCAACGACGCGCTCGGCTCCGTCACTGTCAGCAACGCGGGCAGCACGGTCGGCTCCCTGGGCGCGCTACCCGGCTCCGGCGCCGTCAGCTCGCACAACGGTTCAACCGGCGGTGGAAGCCCGAACGGGATCGGCGCGAGTGAGGGAGCGCACCTGCAACTCGGGGCGCGATCACCGATCTCGCGCACCTACGCGAGGCGAGCAGTACGGATCACTGGCCGTCTACTCGACGCGCAGGGCCTCCCGATCGCGGGCGCCTCGTTGGACGTGCTGCAGCAGGTCGGCGGCGGCACGCTCGAACTGATCGGCCGCGCCCGCACCGGCGCCAACGGGACGTTCGTAGCCAGCGTGCCCGCTGGGCCTTCGCGGATGGTCGAGATCGGCTACCGGGCGTTCTCGGGCGACGTCGACTACTCGGCGAGAGCGAAGCTCGTGGAGTCCGTCGACGCCGGCGTGCAGCTCAGGGTGAGTCCGCGCAGGACAGGCGCAGAAGGCATGATCGCGCTCAGCGGGCGGGTGCTCGGGCCGATCCCGCCCCAGGGCGTCGTGGTCGAGCTGCTCGTTCACTACCGCGGACATTGGGAGCCATTCCGTGACCCGCGCACGGACTCGCGCGGGCGATTTCGGGTCGCCTACCAATTCGAGGGCGGCGTCGGGCGGTTCCCGTTCCGGGCGTTGGTGTTCGGGCGCCAAGGTGGCTTTCCATTTGCACTCGGAGAAAGCAGGGCGGTCGATGTCACTACTAACTGACACCGGAGCCCTGAGCGCCACCGAGCGCAGGCGCCGGCCGCTAGGTTTCGGCGGGCGGCTGCGCAGCCTCGCGTTGCTGGCGCTGGTGGCGGGGGTCGCGGGACTGACGCTCGTGCCCGGCGTGAGCGCTGGGACATATGTGATCGACAACTGCCCGTCCGCGGGCAATGGCGACGCCGGCCCGTGGACGGTCTTCGGCAGCCCGCAGAACGTGAAGGGAACGTGTAGTGGCGGCGTCGGCGACTACATCGGACCCAGGGGCGGCAGCATGAGCCCAGGCGCCACGGCGGGCGTGCAGATCGGAGTGCCGGGCGGCAGCGGCATCACGATCACCGAAGCGAAGATTTGGTGGCAGGTCTCACATCAGGTCTCCGGCGCTGACACGTTCGCAATCGCCGCAGACAACGACGGCGCCGTGGGTGAAAGTCAAACGCCCCTGGCGACGAATGAACCCAGCACGTTTGTTCTGCCGTCGACGACGACCGAGCTGACGCTGGCGAACTACTGCTCCAACGACGACGCCGGCGCCGGATGCACGTTCGGCGGCGGGGAGAACAACATCCTCGAGCTATACGGCGCGCAGCTCACGCTCCTTGACACGACGCTGCCGAGCGGCACGGTTACAGGCGGCGCACTTGCCAGCTCGGGCACGGTGTCGGGCACGGCCTCGATCAGCTACCAGGCGGCGGATGCGAGCTCGGGCGTTCGACTCGTGCAGTTCCGGGTCGACGGGGCGCCGGCGGCGGAGAAGGACTACATCACGAGTTGCTCGTACACGGACTTTCAGGCGTGCCCGCCGAGCGTGTCCGACACGGTTAGCTGGAACACGGCGACCGTGGCGGACGGCCAGCATCGCGTGGAACTCGTCGTTGAGGACGCGGCGCAGAACACAAGCGTCATCTACAGCGGAGAGCTGACTGTTCAGAACGCCGCGAAGACGACATCGCTGGGTGCGCTTCCCGGCCCCGGCAGGACCGGCTCCACCATGCTCGGGGGCGGCAGTCCGAACGGGACGAGCGCCAGCGAGACCGCCAACCTGCGGCTCGGACTGAGGCGAGCGATCACGCGCACCTACGCGCACCGCACGGTTGTTGTCGCCGGACGCCTGCTCGACGGCCAAGGTCAGCCGATCGCGCACGCGACGCTCGAGGTTCTGCAGCAGGTCGTCGGGTCGGCGATGTCGCAGTTCCTGACCCACACCAAGACGGGCTCCGATGGCACGTTCAGTGTGCGCGTGCCTGCGGGACCATCGCGGGTGATCGAGCTCGCCTACAGAGCGTTCTCAGGTGACTCGAGCTACGCAGCCGTGGCGCGGGTCAAGGAGACGGTCGACGCCGGCGTGCGGCTGAGAGTCAGCCCGACCCACACCGGCGCCGAAGGGACGATCGTGCTGTCCGGCACGGTCGAGGGACCGATCCCGCAGCAGGGCGCGATCGTCGATCTGCTCGTGCATTACCGTGGCCGCTGGGAGCCATTCAGGACGCCTCGAACGAACGGGCGCGGTGGCTTTCGCGTTCTGTACCAATTCGAGGGCGGAGTCGGACGCTTTCCCTTCCGCGCCGAAGTCCCTGGCGGTCAAGCCGGGCTTCCCTTTGGCAGCGGTAACAGTCAGGTGGTCGATGTCAAGACCACCTAATCGGACTCCTCGCGCGCTGACGATGCACTGGCACAGCCGGACGTGCATCGTCGCGGCGTTCGTTGCGCTTGCCCTGCCGGCGACAGCCAGCGCCGAGACGGGCATCACCGCCCAAGCAGCCGCAGACAACGGCGCGTTCCTTTCCTATGCTCCCCCGCCGGCGCAGCTCGCGGGCATGTGCCTGGTTGATACGGGCGTGAACCTCAACCCGGACACGGAAGGCGTCGTGGTTGAACGAACCGCGCTCGACGGCGGCTCGGGGGAAGACGTGTCCCCCACCCTGCACGGCACCGTGCTCGCCATGATGGCTGGAGCGCCCGCGAACGGCTGGGGCATGGTGGGCACCGCACCTCGAGCCATCCAGATCGCCTCGGTGCGAATCCTTGAGCCGGGGAAGACAACCTTTCCGTTCAGCGCATACGCCACGGGAATCGCCGCCTGTCTTCGCGTCCGCTCTCACTACAACATCCGGGTAATCAATCTCTCGCTCGGGACTTCTGAATCACCATCTGGCGAAAGCTATGAAGCGCTGAGCAATGCAATCGAACGAGCAACGAACTATGGCGTTGCGGTCGTCGCCGCCGCGGGCAACGATGACGGGGGCGCTGTGGAGTACCCGGCCGCTTACCCCGGAGTGCTGTCGGTCGGCGCGACGGACACGCAGGGCGGCGGCTTCTGCTCGTTCTCCAATCGAGGCGAAGGACTGCGCCTACTCGCGCCGGGCTGCGACCTTGACGGCGCAAATCCCGCGACGGGGGAACCCGACTACAACTACTGGCAGGGCACGAGCGAGGCATCTGCCATTGCCGCGGCGGCTCTCGACGCGCTCGACTCCTACCAGCCAGGGTTGTCGCCCGAAGCCGCCGAGAAAGACCTGACGGAAGCTGACAGCGGCGTGCTCGACATCGCGCAGACCTTCCGCAACGCTGGCCTCGGTGCGATCGTCACAGCCGGCGAAGCGGCCGAGCCAGGAGCACAGTCGAACTCGACTCCGGCATCGCCTCCCCAGCCGGCCGCGCCATCGTCCGCGATGACCCTCACCCGGCCATTCGCACGCCCGCAAGCCCGACTGAAGCGTGTCAAGCACCGGCTAGAGCTCGCCCTGTCAGGACGCCCCAGCGAAGCCCAGGTGCAGGTGCGCTATCTCGGCCATAGGGGACGATCGCGCCAACTTCGCGTGCTGCGCTCGCTGCACGGCGTCTTCACGAGCTTGACGCTCCCGACCTCCGGCGTGGTCGAGGTATCGGTGCGCTATACCGACCCCTACGACGTGGAACGAGCGAGCCCGTGGACGACACTTCGGCTACCAGCATCTACAAGCACGGCGGCAAAGGCCCGGCGCGGACGGTGAGACTGTCGAGCGCGACGATCGCGGTCATGCTCGCCTTCGTGGCGTGGCTGTCGCCGTCTCAGGCGCTCGCGGGCGGTAGCTATCAGGTGAGCGCCTGCAACTTCGCGCCCGAAGCTGGCAACAACTCTTGGACATGGGCGACGAACGACCCCGCACAGCCCGCGCACTATGCCGAGCACGCCAACTGCCCGTATCGGCTCGGAGGCAGCGGCGGAAAGGCCGACCAAGAAGGCGGGCTATCGACCACCGACGCGCTCGGCCTCTCAAGCGGAGCCGCGCCGGGAACGAGCGCGGGGTGGACGTTCACGGCACCGGCGGGTACGTCGATCACCGGACTCACCTATGAACGCTACATCGGGCATCAGTTCGACGGTTTCAACGATTGGTCGCCCGCGCTACGTGCGGACGGGGTAATCGTGCCAGGAGAAACCTGCCTGGATTCAGTCGAAAACGGCGAGACGTGTTCTGTTGGCGCCCCACCCGAGGGAGGCGAACCGGCAGTCATAACGGGCTTCTCAGCGCATGAACTTTCACTCGGCGTCGTGTGCCAGGCGCCCGCCGAGGATGAATGTGTTACGGGAGCAACCCAATATGCCGTGTGGGCAACGATGTACGGCGCCACTGTCACGCTCTCCGATCCGACACCTCCGACTCTCGGCACGCCGTCGGGCGCGCTGTGGGGGCCGGGCGAAGCCGGCGGCTTTCATAAGGGCACCGAAAGCGTCACCGTGTCGGCCGATGATGTCGGAGGCGGTGTCGCCAGCATCGTCCTATCCGCAGACGGGCGGCCAGTGGAGACCTACACGGCACCGTGCAACTTCACCTTCGCTCAGCCGTGCCCGTTGTCTACAGGCGCACAGACCTTGGCGCTGCCGACCACGCAGCTCTCCGATGGAACGCACACGCTGACGCTCGTCGCAACCGATGCCGCCGGCAATCAGTCCACCGTCGCCTCGCAGAACATCACCGTGGAGAACAGCGCGCCGCCGCCCCCGGTGGGATTGTCGGCCACCGCGACGCAGCCGGGCGGCTCGATATTCACGGCCACTTGGAGCGATCCCGCAGGCCAGGTCGCACCGATCACGGGCGCGCTCTACCAAGTCTGTCCGGCGAGTGGCTTGGGCTCATGCAGCGCGCCCGCAGCGACACCGGCGACTGGGCCGGCGACTGTGACGGTGCCTGGCCCTGGAAGCTGGAGCATCGCCGTATGGCTGACCAATGCGGCGGGCAACGCGAGCCTCGCCAATGCTGCGCACACCAACGTCATCGTCCCGCCGTCCAGCTCGGGCGGCTCAGGAACGGGCCATAGCTCAACAGCGACGACCCCAACGATCCACGTCACGGAGACGCTGCGCGGACGCGAGCTGGTGGTGCATGTGAGCGGAGCCGCGAGCGGAAAGGTTCGTGTGGGCTTCGTCGGCCGACTGCGAGGCCGAACCGTAGCCTCCGGCGCCCGGACGGTCGCGCTCAAGCACGGACGGCTGACGGTTACGTTCAGGCTCGGCCCCCGCACGGCGGCACACGCGCTGATCCGCGTCAGCGCGAAGCTCGATCACGAGCTGGCGGTGACGAGCACCCTGCCTCGGCACGCCCCGCGTCGGGGCGGCTGAGTCAAGTCGCGGCGCGCTTCGGTATGAAGCGGTGGATGGCCTCGTTGGCGTGGTCCTGAAACGACGGGTTGGCGAGGTCGGGGAAGATGTCTGCTTGGTCGACCACGGCACCCTTGAGGACTTCCCCTTTGCTGGCGTAGAACACGCCGCTGGACAGGGTCGGGTCGGTGACGCCGTCTACCAGTCGCTTCGCGCCGACGTCAAGCTTGTGGGCGATGCCCAGGCGAGGCATGACGTACTTGGCCGCTATGCGCAACGGCAATGCGAGGTCGTTCGGTGCTTGGGTGCCGGTGGTGTTGCCGGGGCTCATGCAGATGAATCGGCGGTCGGGGTATTGGCGGGCCAGGTGAGCCATCCATAGGATGCCGATTAGCTTGGCCTGCCCATAGGCCAAATTGACGTCAGGCTTGCCCCCGGCGAAATAGCTGCCGTCGATGACAGTGGCGAGCTCGTCGGCGGAGTTTGAGTCAAACGACGGCCGCTTGAACCCCATTTTCGGGATTCCCCTGGCTGCCTCGCTTCCGGCGAAGACCGCCACCTCGCCAAGTTGGTTCTCGGCCAGCAGCGTCTCGAGGAGGACAACGTGGCCGAGAACGTTCTGCGCGAACATGTAAGTGGCTCCGTCGGGGGTCAACTTCATCGGCGTCTTGCCGCCCATTCCACCGGCGTTCATGACCACCGCGTCGAGCGATCCGTCGATGCCCGCCAGGCCGGCGCGGACCGAGCCCGGATCGGAAACGTCCATGAGAACGATCTCGAAGATGCGCCGGCCGGTTTTCGCTTCGAGGTCGGCCTTTGCCGTTGCCGCCCGGTCTTGGTTGCGGCACGCCAGGTAGATGCGGGCGGTCTCGGGACGTGATGCCAGTTGCCGGGCTATGTCCTTGCCGATCCCGACGTTGGCGCCGGTGATCAACACGGTCTTTTCTGCGGTGGTTTGCATTTGAGTGCTTTGCTCCTTGGGTACAGGCATGGTCATTGGTGATCCGGGGTGCGGCTGTGGAGACTCAGATCGCGAGGCGGCCGCCGTCGACGGGGATGATCGCGCCGTTGATGTAGGCGGCCGACGGGGTCGCGAGGAACGTGATGACGTCGGACAGCTCGTGGACGTCAGCGACCCGGCCGAGCGGAATCGTCTTGGCGAACTCTTCGGCCATCGCCAATTTCGTCTCCAATGTCGGGGTCAACGTCGGACCGGGAGCGACCGCGTTGACGCGGACGTTCTGCGGCCCGAATTCGGCGGCCCAAGCCTTGGTGAGCAGCTCGATCGCGGCGCGCGAGGCGCCGTAGGCACCCAAGCCTGGCTGGCCGTAGCTCGCGACCATCGTTGAGACGTTGATGATCGACCCACCGCCGCGGGCGGCGATCTTCGGGGCGAGCGCGGCGACGAGGAAGAACGGCGCCTTGACGTTGATCTGGAACAGCCCGTCGAATGCCGCCTCGTCGGTGTCAACCGTCGGCCCCATCGCCGCTACGCCTGCACAGTTGACCAGGACGTCGATCTCGCCTGCTGCGTCGGCAACGCGGGCCACCTCGGACATCTCCGAGAGATCAGCGGCGATGAACTGCGCGTCGTGCCCACCCGCCCGGATCTTCTCCACGGTGCTCGCGCCTCGGGTCTCATCGCGGCCGGTGATGATCACCGACGCGCCCTTCTGAGCCATCGCCAGTGCGGTGGCGGAACCCATCCCGGATGTGCCGCCGGTGATAAGAGCGGTCTTGCCTTGGAGTGACATGTATCGCGTTCTCCCTTTGAGTGGTTGTCGCGACCCGTAAATGGAGCGCGCGTTCCACTCTAACACAGAATGGATAGGGCGATCCATTCGGTTGGTAGAATCTGCGGTATGAACACGACTAGCCCCTCCTCTCGCCCGTTGACGCGCAAGGGCCAGGAGACCCGTCAGCGCATAGTCGACGCGGCGGCCGGGTTGATCTTCCGGCAAGGCGTCGCCCACACGACGATCGAGGACGTGCGCGCGGCGGCGGACGTCTCAAGCTCGCAGCTCTACCACTACTTCGAGGACAAGACGGCTTTGGTCTGGGCCGTGGTTGACCACCAGGCGGAGACAATGGTCGGCGGGCAGGAGATGTTCGATTTCAGCACGCTGGATGGCCTCCGAGCGTGGCGCGACTTCGTGATCGCGGCCCAGCGCGAGCACCACTGCATCGGCGGCTGCCCAATCGGCTCTCTCGGAGGCCAGCTAGCCGAGACCGATCCCGACGCAAGAGCCCACGTCGCCGAGGGCTTCAAACGATGGGAAGCCACGATCCAGAGCGGTCTACGAGAGATGCAAGCACGAGGCGAGCTCACGCCTGACACCGACCCCGACACCCTCGCCCTCGCGCTGCTAGCCGCCCTGCAAGGCGGCCTGCTCCTCACTCAGGTCCAACGCGACACCAAGCCGCTAGAGGCCGCGCTTGACGCAATGCTCGAACTCATCGCCCGACTCAGCGGCGGCAGCTAGCACGAAGATAAAACGTCGGACCGCCGTGGCGTCTCACCGAGCGAGCCACGCGGTCGGCTTCGTCGTCCAACAAGAGCGCGTACCTAGAGATTGCCCGCGCCCGCTTCGTTGACCAGACTCCTCGGCAGGCACCGAGGCCATCGGCCCCTTTGCGCGGAGAGCAGGCGCGCCCCGGTAGCCAGCGAGACGCCCGGAACGGACGACGAGCAGCAGCGCGAGCCGCTCCGATCGCCGTATTCGCTCTCCACGCCCAAGCGGCGGCTGTCGGGCTGGTGTTTGCCCTTACTCAACGGTATTAGGCTGGAGGCGTCGGCTGTCAGCGGACGGCGGCCTCGCGGATCAGTCGTTCCCAATCGTCGCGCAGCGGCTTGGCTCCAAGCTCGGTGATCGCCAGCGCCACGACTCGCTCGAGGCCGACCGGGCCAGTGGGTAGGTGGACCTTTCCGAGCCACCGATCACCGACCTGGACGTTGGCACCGACGTGCATGTGCGGCCAGGTGATCGGGCTGTGGCCGCTGGGATGCCAGTGGTAGGAGACGAGCTCACGGCCCTCGTAGCCGATGGCGTAGAGGTAGCCGCGAACCTCGACGCGCCAACCGTCGGCGTCTTGGCGTACCTCGTATTCCTCAGCGACATCGATCGAGAGAGGACCACCGTGCATCTTCGCCGTGTCAGCTAGTTCGAGCTCGTGCGGCTTGTCCGAGAGGTGGTAGGCGCGGGCGACGACATGGACACTCGTCACGCAGGACAGCAACCGCACGGTCCTGCCGCGGTAGTGCTCGACGGCCTCGGCAGGTGTCTTACTTGTGCGTGGCATGGAGCGGGAGCATCATCGCAACGCGCGTCACGTCGGGGCTATCGTCAATGTCGATCTCGCCCGCGCTCAGACGCCGCTCGAACTCCTCGCCGCTCATGCCCAGGCGCTTGCGTGCCTGTTCATCTACTCGCTGGTCCCACTCCTCGGGGCTCAGCTCGCGGATCTCGTTGTCAGTTCGGGTAGCCATTGCAAACGCTCCTTGGAAGGAATCGACCGCTAAGGCCGGCTCCTTGACCATCCATAGTAGGGGAGTACGCGGGTGGCGTCCATCGGTCGGTTTCGGTATGCCCCGGCGGGCGTCTGACGCCCGCCGGGGCATACCCTTTCACGCGGCTGCGACGAGCTGCAGCGCGCGGGTCTTCTCGGGTCCATCGTCGACAGCGCGGGCGAAGCGCTGGCCGCTCGAGCGCAGCGGGCGCAGCCAGTCGCCGTACTCCACGATGGCGTTCACGGCGGCCCACTTGGAGCCGGGCGCGTTGCCCTGCGTGTTGCCGCGCATGAACAACTCGGCGATGCGGTCCTTCGTCTGCTGCCGCGATTTGCGGGTGCGACCGCTCACCGAATCGCTCGTGCCACTCGGGTAGAGCTCGTCGAGGACTGAGCGGAGCTGGCGTTCGCTGCAGCGCTCGGAGGCGAGCTGGTCGCCGAGGCGCTTGAACTGCTCGTAGTAGTTGATGGACAGATCGAGGACTCGCCGAGCCTCGTGAACGCGCTGCGTGACCGCTTCGGTGTGGCGGATCGAGAACTTCTGCCGCGCGTTGGCGAGCCCCCAGTTGAGGGTGTTCTGGCAGACCACGCGGATCGGCGTTGTGGCGGCGACCACGGCGGTCGAACCGTCGTGGCTGTTCATCAGCAGGACGTAGGGGCGCACGTCGTCGCCCCCGACTTCGACGTGATCGGGGAGCGTTGCGAGCACCCATACGCGGCGGCCGCCGTGCAGGCTGCCAGCCGTCTCGAAGTTGATCGAGCTGCCGAGAAGCTGGTCGATGAACGTGAAGGCTTCGTGGTTCTGCACGAGCCTGTAGCGCTCTCCGACGATGCCCAGCACCTCGCGCGTGTCCTGACGGACGGTCGCGTAGAAGCCGGGGATCTCCTCGCAGCGGGGCACCCACCACTCATTGGTCGGTTTGTCGCCGCGGTCGACGGCGATCGGCTCCTTGGCGACGCTCCAGCCGAGTCCCGACGCCTCGATGGCCTCCGCGACCG
This sequence comes from uncultured Solirubrobacterales bacterium, assembly GCA_963786535.1. GTDB lineage: Bacteria > Actinomycetota > Thermoleophilia > Solirubrobacterales > Solirubrobacteraceae > Palsa-744. The sequence goes on from CAWAZI010000001.1 coordinate 401,214, forward strand.
TTGCCGGCGGTTGCTCGAGCACGGCTCCCAAGCCGTGCCAGGGGGTCTCGCGTACCGAGAACATGGTGTCCGAGTCAGTGAGTCCAGCGGACATTTGTGCCTCCTTCAGGTGGGGCCTCGCCGGGTGCGGGGCCGGTCGCAGCCCCGGCCGCATCCCCAAAAGGGGATGCGACAATGGCCGGGCAAGCTGGCTCCCGCACCCGGCGCCACGATCTGCGTAGATGAGGTTCGGCGCATGATCGGCGTCAGAACACTTGACTACGGACGGGATTCGAGATGACGGCGAGACAGCTACGACGACTGCACGAGCTAGTCCATCAGGCACAGGCCATCGCTACCCGACCCTTCGATGAGGGTGAGGCTTCACGCCCAATAGAGGAGGTTGTCCCGTAGTTCGTAGAAGTTTGTAGGTGGCGGTCCTTCCGCCTCGTCCGGTCCCGTTGGGACTGTGGCGAGTGCGAAATCATCCACCGAGACGAAGGGACCGCCATGAAGACCGTAGAGCAGGAGCAGGTCGGGAGCGCTTCGCTGGGACTTCCAGCGAATGTGCAGGACGCGTTGGGAGAGCTGGCCGGTGCGGCGAGGGAGGGGCTGTTGGCGCTCAGCGTGGGTGTCGGCCTCGGGGTGCTGGGCGAGATGATGGAGGCTGAGCTCGATGAGGTCGTCGGCACGAAGCACGCCCGGATCTCAGAGCGCACCGCGGTCCGTCATGGCCACGAGAATGGCGAGGTCACCCTTGGTGGGCGGCGGGTCGCGGTGAAGCGGCCGCGTGCCAGGAGCGCCGATGGCGAGCAGGAGGTGCCGCTAGCGACGTATGAGTATTTCGCTGACCGTGACCCCTTGACGCGGGTGGTGTTGGAGCAGATGCTCGCAGGGGTCAGCACCCGGCGCTTCTCACGAACTCGTGAGCCGGTCGGTGAGAAAGTGGTCGTGAGTGAGCGCTCGGCGTCGAAGTCAGCGGTCAGCCGCGAGTTCATCGGCCGCACCCGTGAGCACTTGGACGCCCTGATGAGCCGAGACCTCGCAGACGTGCGCCTCGCGGCGTTGATGGTCGACGGGATCGAGCTGAAGGGGCGCTGCTGCATTGTCGCGCTCGGCGTCAGCACCGACGGCGTGAAGCTTCCGCTTGGTTTGTGGGATGGCTCCACGGAGAACAAGACCGTCACAGCGCATCTGCTCGCCGACCTCGTTGGCCGTGGCCTTGACGTCGAGCAGGGCATCCTCGTCGTCTTGGACGGGTCGAAGGCACTCCGGTCAGCCGTCGATGAGGTCTTCGGCCCAGTCCCGGTGCAGCGCTGTATCCGGCACAAGGAAAGAAATGTGCTGGAGCACCTCCCCGAGCGCGACCGCCCCGCAGTAAAGGCGCGCCTCAGGCGCGCATGGGCAAGCGATAACCACACGCTCGCGCTGGAAGGTCTGCAGGCCCTCGCCGGTGAACTGGAGCGCTCCCATCCCGGAGCGGCCGCGTCCCTGAACGAGGGGCTCCAGGAGACCCTAACGCTCACACGCCTGGGAATCCGCGGACGACTGAAGAAGACCTTGGCGTCAACGAACCCGATCGAGTCGATGATCGAGATCATCCGCCGCACCTCCCGTAATGTGAAGCGCTGGCAGTCCGGCGACATGTGCCTGCGCTGGACCGCCGCCGGGATGCTCGAGGCCGAGACCCAGTTCCGTAAGGTCGTCGGCTACACCGACCTCGCAAAGCTCGCCGTCGCCGTCGAACGCGACCTCGCCATCCACCGCGCGCCCATTCACACCACCACCCACGAGGAGGCGCTCACACCCGCCACCGTGTAACCATCACACCGGCCGCCACCAGAAACTTCTACGGCGAACGGGACAACCTCCAATAGAGTTCTTCACGCATCATCTTCCAGATGAGGGCTGGCGCTTGGGGTGGGTGCTAGTGGGTGCAATTAGAGCCAAGCATCCAGAGCTCTTTGGCTTCTACGACGAGCAACGTCTCCATCAAACGGCGCTCGATTTTCTCCTCGCCGCGACGTCGCCTCCATCTCTGAGCAAAGTTGCTGCTGCCGTTCAAGCGGAGGCAGAAAGCGAGAACGGAGATTGGCTGGTTTCGATCCCGATAGTCAATGCGTCACTCGATCGGCCTTGGGCGCCCGCGGGCCCCACGGCGGCCCTTCGGCGAACACACGGCTGGCGGCGCCATCCCACTAAGAAGCAGCAGGAGGGCGACGCAAGCGAGGCTATCTCTGCAGAGTTCGAGGTCTTTGATCATTTGGGGGACCGTCTGACGCCGACCGTGCGTGTTATCCGCTTCGGTGACACAACCGAGGTCGATACAAAACGCCTCGTCAGCCTCTTTGTTGTCGAGCAGGGGTCACGACAGATGGCGGTACAGCAGGCGAGAGCGAAGGCTCACTACGCGGTTGCTACATGGTCGGTGCTTGCCCCTCCGGAGCGTTGGCACCTATTGCCGGATGCTTCAGGCTGGTTTCCTCAGCCATACATACATCAGCAGCTTGAGCACAAGCTCCTTGAGCCTAAGTGGATTGGCAATGAGCGGCGCCGCGGTGGGGAGATCCGTGAATGGGCGCCATATGAGCTGCCCGATGACTTGCTCTTGGCCGCTCCGTTCGAGGCGTTCGCCAAACTCGACCGACGTTCTGCTCAAGCCCTTCTGACCGCTACCTCAGCGCTGTACGCCGCAGGTCGTGGGTCTCGATCACAGCTTTCCGCGCAGGTTCGAGAAGTGCGGAGGTCGATCGAGTGCCTATGTGAGCCGGCGGCAGGCACGAAAACTGGGTCTGCGCGGAAGCGCTGGGAGCGGCTCTCACGGCGGCTCGATATCTGGAAGCGTGTGGCCGAAGCTCGCGCGTACACACCGCAGACCATCGCCGAACTACAGCGTCGGCTGATCAATGCGCGCAACATCGGAACTCATGGCGCTGACGCAGCCCTTCTTGACCTTGGATGGAGCGGAGGCGATCGCCCACTTCTCGGCGGACACATCGCCGAAGACACTGATCTGTCTCTGGCGGCTCTAAACCGGGATCTCAGCCCGACGCTTTTCGCGGTGGGCGAGGCCCTTCGGGGAGCGTGGGGCGCCATGCGTGCGGCTGACTTCGATGAAGCGGCGTTCGAGAAGCTGTTTGCGCCCTAGTGCACAGGTTCCGACAGCCTGACGGACTCATAATGGAGCAGACCTAACCGCGGGGAGGCGTGTACGACCGACGCTCAGCGTAAAACGAGGGCGTGCAGATCAGGCGCCTAAAGATCAAGAACTTTCGCGGGATCAAGGAGCTTGTGTGGTGCCCTGGCCCTGGGCTTAACTGCTTGACGGGGCCTGGTGACGCGGGGAAGTCGACGATCCTCGAAGCGATCAGCATGGTTCTGTCGCCGGCGCCTGCCCGTGTCGCCTCGGAGTACGACTACTTCCAGGGGGCAATCGCCGAGGGCTTTTCGGTCGAGGCGCTCATCGGCAAGCTCGACGATGATCTGCTCAGCGCTTGGCCCGTGGCTCCGCTCTACACCTGGATGGCGGAGAAAAAGAAGGTCCAGGCCGATCCAGACCCGACCGGCGAGAGTGTACTTTGCATCCGCGTGCAGGGGACTGAGGATCTGGAGCTTGAGCACGCCGTAGTCGACCCGAGCGAGGGGACGATGCCGCTGTCGCCGTCCAAGCGCCAACTATTCGGACTGTCGACGATGGGACCGGCGACCATCGCATTTCGGGAGCTGAGAATGTCGCGTGGATCACTGCTGGAGCGCAACGTCGACCGCGAACAGTTGCGTGGCCTGATCACCGAGGCGATGCAGACCACTCGGCGCGGCTTCAAGCCGCCGGAGGACGTCAGGAAGCGGCTGGAAGCATTGTCGGAGTCGCGGGCGGTGATCGCGCCGGGGACGGGTGACTTGAGTCTTGCGATGCTCTCGCCGCGCGGGCAGAACCTACTCGGGATGCTCGGTCTGTTCTCGACAGCCGGCGACGTTACGGTGCCGCTGTTCAACGCCGGCCTGGGAACGCAACAGCTAACTCTGTTCACATTGGCGAGTTCACTAATCGTTGGAACGCCACTGTTCGTCGTAGACGAGCTAGAGAGTGGGCTGGAGCCCTTCCGCCAGCGCGACCTTGTTGCGCGGATTCGTTCAGCGATCGGTGACGACGGGCAGGCGTTCTTGACGTCGCACTCGCCGGCCGCGGTTGGCGCGATCGCGATCTCCGAGATGCACCGCGTTGATGTCAAGGATGCGACCGTCCATACGGTAGTGGCGTATCCGGCGAGCCTGGCTGGCATTAAGGAGGCAGACCCGGAGGCGTTGCTATGTCGTTTGCCGGTACTGGTCGAGGGGCTCACGGAGCTCGGCCTGCTTGAGTGCCTGCTCGGTGCGCTCCTTGAGAAGAAGAAGCTGACACCCGACGCGCTCGGTATGCGGTTGGTCGACGGAGGAGGCCAGCCGCATGTGTTCCCGGCACTCGAGGCCCTCCGCCAGATGAAACTGCGCTGTGGTGCGTTCTTGGACTCGGAGCATTCGCAAGCAGGAAAGCGACAGGAGCTCGCAGACGACCCAGATGTCGCCTTCGGCACCTACACCGGCGCCCGCTGCCTAGAGGAGGCACTAGCAGCCTCGCTGCCACTCCAAGCTCTGGATGAGCTGATCGGACTGCGCGGCCCGAATGGACGAGACCGGACTGAGGCGCGCTACCAGCAGATGACCGCGCTGGCGGGTAAACAGTCACGCACGCGATTGGTCGATCTCGTGGCCGATATGGAGGAGTCCAAGTGCCGCGAATTGTTCGCGAAGGCGGCGAACCAGTGCGAATGGTTCAAGGGCCGGGAAGGCGGCGCGGCGATCGGACGCTACTTGCTTGAGCAACATCCGGAATCGCCGATCGTAGCCGACGTTCAGCGCTTCCTGACGGCCATCGAGCAGCTTCCTGCCGAGCCGGCGAAGCCACCAGCGGAGCAATGACCACAACTGACCTTGAGGCCGTTCAGGCTCGGATCGCGGGCGATGAGCCGATACTGCTGATCGAGGCGCCGGCGGGATACGGTAAGACCCAAGAGGCTGTCGTCGCTGCTCACCGTGTAGCGCAGGAGCTGTCCTCGGGCTTCGAGGTGCTGTTCCTAACGCACACCAATGGCGCCCGAGAGACCTTCAACCGGCGGCTGGGCCGAAGTGCGGCGGTGATGAAGACGATCCATTCGCTCGCCGCCGACGTAGTCGAGTTGTATGCGGCACCACTCGGCCTGCCGCGGCCTCTCCAGCCGTTCCACGCCAAGCCGACTTTCGACGCGATGGTTCGCCATGCAGTCGATCTGCTCACGCGCCGGCCGGAGATAGCGCGAGGGCTAGCTATCCGCCATCCGTTGATTCTGGTCGACGAGTACCAGGACTGCTCGCGCGACCAACACGAGCTGATTCAGCTAATTGCGGCAGCCGGGCCTACTCGTCTTCGCCTGTTCGGCGACGGCCTACAGGGAATCTTCGAGTTCACCGGGATGCAGATCGGCTGGGAGGATCTCGGTGCACTGCATCCCACGGTGAGCCTCACAACACCCTGGCGATGGAAAGACAATCCGGGCATGGCGAGCTTCCTGGTTGATGCGCGCGCCGCGCTGCTTGCTGGCGAACCGATCGACCTACGCTCTCCACCATCCTGCGTGACGGTGCACCGATGGAGCGGGCCGGTGCCCGGCCCTAACCAGGAGGGCCATGCGCCGGCCTGCCTGCAGTCCCTGAAGGGATGCTGCGACGAGGTGACGGTGGTGATCACCCATCACAATGCCCACGCGCTCGGCTTGCGCCGCAAGCTCCCAGGGTTCGGCAGTTACCACGAGGGAGCTGACCACGAGCCAGCGAGGACGATTCTCGAGAAGGTCACGGCTGCTAGTGGGAACGCGCCGGCGCTCGCAGCGCTGCTCGTGAAGGCCATGCGCGACTGGGGCACCGGGATGACCAAGACCTACCGAGATCAGGTGAGCGAAATCTGCCAGCCGGACGGGGTGGTCACAGGAGCGAAGACTAAGATCCTGCCGCTGGCGCGGCTGTGCGAACGGCTGTACCAAAGTCCCGACACGGCGGAGTGGCTGCGTTGCTTGCGCAGGGTGCTCGACGGCGAGCATGGCGTCGAGTCGTGGCGGGTGTTGCGCGGCGACCCGATCTATCTGCTCGCCAGGCTCCATCCGGGCGATGAAGATGACCCTGTGGCGCTGCTCCACCGGGAGGCGCGCGCCCGCGACGCAGCACGGAAGGCGCCGAGGAAGGGGTTTATGACGATCCACAAGGCGAAGGGCCTGGAGTTCGAGAGAGTCGCTGTACCGTACTGTGCCGGTTCGTTGTTCGGCAATGACGCGCCGTCGCGGTGCCGGATGTACGTGGCGATCTCTCGGGCACAGTCACATCTACATCTACTCATCCCGGACGAAGATCCCACGCCTCTGCTGCGGGTCTAGCCGCGGACTCCGCTAGCACTCTCCCCAAACTCTCCCCACCCGAGCGTTTTTTGGGGGCACCTGAGAGCACTTGAGGTCGCCGAAAACCGCTTAGGTAAGCGGAGAACAGCGTCCTGAGACGCACTGCAAAGCCGTCTACACCGGTTCGATTTCGGTCGTCGCCTCTTTGGGGTATCGCATCCCCTGCGTTCGGCACACACGCACGGAGAAGTAGCGGGGCGGGGCGGCCGGCGCCCTCGGCGATGGCACTTCAGCGAGACCTCACGTGCGAGGCGGCTTCAAGTCCTTCGCGCCGTTGTTGGCCCAGTCGCGCGCCATCTTCTTGTTGTTCGCCTCCACGAGCTTCGCGAAGACCTCCACGAGCAGGTCCACGACTTCTTCGCTTTCTTCCGACTCCCAGTAGAAGCTCGTGGATGCGTCATGGCGACGCAATTCTTTCTCCAGGAATCGGCGCGCTTCATTCTCCGAGAAACCGTAGTCCCGCATCAGTCGGGCTCGTGCTCGTACTTGTCCGCGATGCGCTTCATCGCGGCGTCCAGCTCCGCGATCGCCGCTAGGATCGCGTCGTTCAGCGCCTTCTCCGCAGCGACCGATGCCTCGGTAGCGCCGCGCACGGCGGCGTCGGCTTCCCACAGCCTCAAGAACTCGTCTTGGTCCGGGGTCAGCGTGTGCGGCGGCTCCGCGCCCGGCCCGTCCGCGAACGGATTGGAGAACGCTCCGCTTGAGCGCAAACCATGACGGATCAGAGCCTGAAACTCGCTTTCGTACCAGTTCGTTACCGCTGGCGAGAATCCCGACTGCTCCGCGATCGCTTCGCCACGCTCCTTGAACGTGCCGCGCGCCACGGTCATTGCGTCGTTCAACGAGTCGGCGGCAGCGTCCACGCCGTCCAGAGCCGCAGTCACCCTCGCGCTTGCCGTCGTGTTGGCGCGGCCGTCCTCCACGAACTCGCGCCAAATCACGAGCACCGGCGCTGGAACCATCGTCTGGTACTCGGGACGCTCGCGGAGGATGCCGCGGTAGCCGGCGTGGCGCCCCTCCCCGATCGCCCGCTGCAAGCTGACCAGCTCCGCGCGAATCGGCGTGTACACCTTCGCCTTCCGCCTGATTTCGGCGAGGGCCTTCCGGCGGCGACCTTCAAGACCCACACTCGCGTAGTACGTGCCCGCAGCGCCGGCGAAGCTCCCGAGCAGCGCCGCACCGACGGCGACGGCCGCCGTGACCCACCACTTGTCGGCGGAGACGTGAACGTTGACGGGCCGTTCGGCCGCGGCGAGCATGAATGGTCGGAACACGCCCCAATTGTCGCGGGGCGACTAGACGGCATCGGCACGCCCGGCCGGCTTACGTGTGAGAACCGCGACGGGCGATCCGGGCAGCGCCAGAACTCATCCGGCTCCGGCGGCTCCTCCGCCCCGCGCGCCGGGAGCCACCAGCGATTTGAGTGCTCCTCGTCAACATTGGACCCCAAATTGGACCCCAAAGCTTGCTCGTGACGCGCCATAAACATGCAAAAGGCCCGTTAAAACGGGCCTTTTGCTCATCGGGGAGACAGGATTTGAACCTGCGACCGCCCGGCCCCCAGCCGGGTGCGCTACCAGACTGCGCCACTCCCCGTGGCACTACAAGCGGGCGACGGGAATCGAACCCGCCCTAGAAGCTTGGAAGGCTTCTGTGCAACCACAACACTTCGCCCGCAAGCCGATCTCATCCTACCGCCCACGGACTCTCCGCGTTCGACTCAGGCCGGTCGTGCAGATTCGACGGCGTCCTGTTCGCTGCGTCCCGCCCTTACGCCGGCCCGGGTTTCGCGGCGCTCCTCAGTCGGCACCTCGCCCGTCTCCCCCGTCAGCCCCGGCGGCGGCCAGGGGCCGAACCAGTTGTCGCGGGCGCCGTCCAGCGTGATCGTCGACCCGTTCAGCGCTCGTCCCATCGGGGAGCACAGCAGCGCCACCAGCCATGCATGCTCCCACGGCTGCACCCAACCGCTGCATCGGAACCGAGCGGCCCATGCCCGCGCGGACCGTGTCGGGGTACTTGCCCATCGCCTCGGTGTCGAAGTGACCGGCCGCGATCGCCGTCACCGACGATCTCGCGCTCCGCCCAGCGCTCGGCCATTTCGCGTGTCAGCGCCTCGACCGTGGCCCTAGCCGCGCCCGAGTGGGCCATGCCGGGCATGCCGTGATGTGGGGACAGCGTCACGTTGACGATCGTGCCCTCGCCCGCCTGCACCCTCCTCGTGCCACCGCCCGTGGCCTCGGCTGCGCACTCGGGCTGCACGACGTCAACCCCCACGCCGCCCATGCCGTGCTCGACCGCCGCCTCGGACATGTTCAGCATCCCCTCCACGTTCAACCGCCACACCGCGCGCCAGCCCTTGGGGGCTATGCCCTCGGCGGGGGTGAAGTATTGGCCGCCCGCGTTGTTTATGAGGATGTCCAGCCTGCCGCGCCGCTCGATCACCGTCTCGATCAGCCGCTCGCGTCCGCCGGCTCGCGCACGTCCGCCGCGACCCAGTCCGCCGGACCACTCCCGTCGGCCCCGTCCGTGCCGGCGCCCGCTGTCATGTCGTCAGCGCAGCCGACGCCCGCGCCGATCTCCCGGACCTGCCTCGTGGCCGCTTCCAGCGTCTCCGCGCGCCGCCCGGCGATCGTCACCGCTCGCGCCGCACCGCGCGAGCTCGATCGCGGTCGCCTTGCCCAGCCCCGTCCCGCCGCCCGTCACGAGCGCCACCTTGCCGCGCAGCAGCCCCTCAGCGAATACCTGCTGAACGCGCGTTGTCTGCCATACCCGCGATCATACGAGCGTGGCCGGTCCGTCGCTCCCCAAGCGCGCGCGCTGGATCGCGGCGGGACTCGTGGCGCTGCTGCTGATCGCGCTCGCCCTCGGCGGCTACCTGTACGAGCGCCATCGCACCGGCAGCATCTACCACCCCCACGCCCGCTTCATCCCCCAGCCCTCCCCCATCCTGCCCGCGCGCGGACCCGCACGCTCCGCCTGGCCGTTCTACGGCTACTCCCGCGCGCACACCCGCTTCTTCCCCGCGCCCGCCGCGCGTGTTCCCGCCGTTCAGGCGCCTGTGGGTCCGCAACGGCAACTCGCTGCTCGAGTTTCCCCCCTCGCTCTACGGCGACCACATCTTCCAGCTCGCCGACAACGGCATGCTCAGCGCGATCAACCTCCACACCGGCCACACCTTCTGGCAGCGCCGCATCGGCTCGCTCTCCGCATCGACCCCCGCGGCCATCGGCCACGTCGTCTACGCCACCGTCCTCGCGCGCGCGGACGGCGTCCGCAAGGGCGAAGTCCTCGCGCTCGCCTACGCCACCGGCAGGATCCTCTGGCGCCGCGCACTGCCCAGCCCCAGCGAGTCCTCGCCGCTGCTCGACCACGGCATGCTGTTCTTCGGCTCCCAATCCGGCACCGTCTACGCACTGAACGCCCACAACGGCAACGTCGATCTGGACCTATCACGCCGCCGGCGCCGTCAAGGCCAGCCCCACCCTCTCCGGCGGCGTCCTCTACTTCGGCGACTACTCCGGCCACCTCCAGGCGCTCGCCGAGCGCACCGGCCGGCGCCTGTGGGACAGCGGCTCCGGCGGCGCGCTGCTCGGCAGCGGCACCTTCTACTCGACCGCCGCCGTCATGTACGGGCGCGTGTTCCTCGGCAACACCGACGGGCGCGTCTACGCCTACGACGCCTCCACCGGCCGCCTCGACTGGGCGGTGCAGACCGGCGCCTACGTCTACGCCTCGCCCGCCATCGCCAACGCCCCCGGCCTCGGCCCGACCGTCTACGTCGGCTCCTACGACGGCACCTTCTACGCCCTCAACGCCCGCTCCGGACACATCGAGTGGCGCTTTCATCCCGGCGGGCGCATCTCCGGCTCGGCCACCGTCGTCGGGCGCGTCGTCTACTTCGCCGACCTCGCCAGCCACCGCACCTACGGCCTGGGCATCTCCACCGGCCGCGTCGTCTTTCAGATGCACACCGGCTCCTTCGACCCCGTGATCAGCGACGGGCAGGACATCTACCTGACGGGCTACACCGGCCTGTACGGCCTCGGCCCCGAAGTAGGCTCACGCATCACGGGTCTCGGCCGCCGACGCTCTTTGGCGTCGGGCGTCGCCGCGACGGGATGGGCGCCATGCGGGATCGGTTCGCGTCCGCCCGCACGATCGCCCCACCCGAGCCCGAACCTGTACCTCCGCAGACCTCAGTGACAGGCGCCGTCCAGCCCCAGTGCCCGACCCAACGAGAACCGCGCGCCGACCACGATCGCGCCCGGCGCGCGGGCCCGCACGTACGTCCAACCCCCCGGCGCGCTCGCCACGCAACCACGCCCCGCGAGGACCGTGTCGTAGCGGGTGTAATGCACTCGCACCAGCAGCCTCCCCGGCAGCGTCGGCGTACAGCGCGAACGTGTCGCTCCCGAGCGCCGTCAGCCGCCCCGGCCCTTCCAGCAGCGGCGTCGCGTCGCGGACCGCATACACGCGCCAGTGCCTGCTCGCGAACACCGGCTTCAGGTACGGCTGCCCCTCCGCGGATCAGCTGCCCCTCCCGCGCGCTGGAGGGGTCCAGCGGCACGTCCGGCAGCGCCACGTAGGCGACCGCCTCCCGTTGCAGCCACGCGCGATACTCGCCCGCGCTCAGACCCGAGCCGAGCAGCGCCGAGTCATAGCGCTCTTCCAGCTGCTTCTCCCACCCCCGCGCGAGCGACACGCTCGGCGCCAGCATCGCCGCCTCCCAGTGCGAGCGCGTCAGCGGCACCTCCACCCGCTCCAGCCCCGCGCCGTGCGCGCGCCAGGTAGCGCTCGACCGGCGCATAGTAGGACGCCCGCGTCGCCGGCGACCCCGCGACCGCCCGCGTCTCGCGCACCGGCCCCCACACGATCCACACCATCGCCACGCACACCGCCACGACCACGCGGCGCGAGGCGTACGGCGCGCGCGTGACCGAACCTGCGTCCAAGCCGCTCCGCCGTGCGCGCGCCGGCGTGCTCCTCCCCCGGCGAGCCCGCACAGCAGCAGCGGCCCGGCGAGCAGCACCCCGTAGCGCTCGATGTTGCTGCCCATCGGCGTCTGCACCACCACGCACAGCAGGCACGCCACCAGATACACGACCGCCCCCACCCGCAGCACCCTGTTGCGCTCCGACCGCGCGGCAGCGCCCACAGGAACGCGCCCACGACGATCGCCGTGGCCGCGAACGACGTCGCCGGATACGGCTCGTACCCGCCTTCCGGGAACAGCGCCCGCACCGGCGCCACCACCAGCGCCACCGGCGCGCCGACCGCCAGCAGGACCATCGGGGCGCGCCGCGCGAGCGCATACGACAGCCCGGCCAGCGCCAGCAGCACGCCCGCGACCGGGCTCGCCGCCGCGCACATCCCCGCCGCCAGCGCCGCCACGAGCAGCCGTTCGCGGCCGAGCGCATATACGCACGCCAGCGCCAGCGTCGACCCCCAGCGCGAACGTCAGCCGCCCGCTCCACACGTCCCCCACGGCCGCCACCGCGAACAGGCACGCCCCCAGCCGCACGCACGCCTCGTCGCCGTAGACGCCGAGCACGATCCGTTCGAACAGCGCCACCGACGCGAGCACCGACACGACCGCCAGCGCGCGCATCCCCATGAGCGACGCGAGCGGCGCGAACAGCAGGCTGTAGCCGGGCAGCGCGTGCCCCGCGTACCAGTGCTCGTCGAACACGCTCAGCCCCGCGCGTTCGTACAGCCCGAGCCGATACACCTGCGCCGCCAGATCGGGCGTGCGCGGATCGACGAGCAGCCACAGACCAGCAGCCCCCCCGCCACCAGCACCGCGACCGGTATCCGCGAGGCGCGTCGCGTATAGGCCGGAGCCCGGGGTGCTACCCCACCGAGCCCCGGCCCATGCCTGTTAGAACCGGCGGCCGCTTGAAGTAGCGTCGATAATGCTATCGACACGCGCAGATCATGACGAGGACACCGACAACACGAGCAGGCGCCGGCCTGGCGCTCGATCTGCGCCGCCGCGGCGCTCGCCGCGGGCTGTGGCACGACCAGCCACCCCGGACCGATCGGCGCGAGCGAGCTGGCCGAAGCGCAGACGTTCCCCTACTACCGGATCTACTGGGCCGGTCCCACCTTTCAGGGACAGCCGCTCGTCGCCGCGGACGGGCGCAAGAGCTACAACGCCTCCGTCGGCGACAGCGTCTACTACGGCGACTGCGCTCGCGGCCATGGCGTGTTCGGCGGGGGCGGCTCCTGCCAGCTGCCGCTGCAGGTCACGACCGTGATCTACCGGCTGCACTCCAACGCCGCGCTCGGGCCGCAGCGCAACATGCTCATCCGCGGCGTGCCCGCGACCGTGTATGACGAAGGCCGCTCGATCGAGCTCTACAGCGGCCGCCTTGCGATCGACATCTTCTCCGACACGTACTCCCGCGCCCGTGCGGCCGCGCTGCGGCTGCGCCCGCTGAACGCCGCCGGCTCCGCCACGGCTCCCCTGCCCCCGCCCGTCTACTGCCCCGGACTGTACGGAGCGCAGGAACCTCGCCTTCAGCGCGCAATGGCGCGCCTGCCGGGGCATGCCTGCCAGACCGCCGCGGCGGAGGTCGCGTTCGCGAGCAGCCTCCGCCTCGCCTCCACCCTCGAGGCTCGGCTCGTGCGCCCGCGAGCGCGACCGGCCGGTCCAACTCGCGGCGGAGGCTGAGGAATGCGGCCGAGCCAATCAGCGCGGGGATCCACAGCGAGATCGCCCGGTAGGTGACGACCGCGGCGAGCACCAGTGAGCCCGGGCGCACTCCGAACAGCAGCAGCATCGCCGAACAGCCCGCCTTCGACCGCGATCAGCCCGGCGGGGATCGGCAGCGAGTTGGCGAGCATGCCCACGAGATACGCCATCGCCACCACCCAAAACGACGGGGCGGGACCGTAAGCGAGCAGGCACGCATACAGCGTGGCCACGTCGAACAGCCAGTACCCCACCGCCCCGAGCAGGCGCGAGTCCCGCCGCGCCCGGATCAGCCCCACCGCGTCGAACACGCCGCCGCTCAGCGCGGCCAGCGCGACGAACATGCGCCCCCGCGAGCGCAGTCGTCGGGCGGCGCTCCTGCGCGCCCACCCCGCCAGCACGATCGTTCCAACGATCGTCAGCCGCCGCGGCCGCGGCGGGCAGCAACGTGAGCAGCGGGTTGGTCGAGCCCGGCAGCAGCCCCAGCCACATCGGCACGCCGATGAGCACCGTCGCGCCAACGCTCACCGCGCTGGTCAGCACGAATATCAGCACCGAGCGCTTGGCGATCCGCTCCACCGACACGCCCTTGCTGCGCAACACCCACGCCCCCAGCGCGATGCCCGCCAGGCCGCTGACCGACACGACCGAGTTGACCGCCAGCTCCGACAGCGACAGGCGCGAGACCAAGCGTCGCCCGAGCATGCCGAACACGAGCCCGAACAAGACCACGTATCCCGCGCAGGACAACAGCTCCAGCCCGATCCCCGCCGCTACCCAGCCGAGACGCGCATCACCGATGCGATAGGCCGCCGCCCGCAGGCCCGGCACTGACAGCAGCAGGGCGCCGACGAGCGCGAAAAAGATAGCCAACCCGATGAGGCTGTTGCGCAATGTTCGCGACTGCGCCGACATCGCGGCGGCGGATTCCGCGGTGACATCCGCCGAAACATCTTCTTCAATCGAGTGGTTGTCGATGATCTCGGGCATCCCCTTCGCTTTAATCACCATATGGCGGAGCAACTCGCGCGCATCCTCGTCGTCGACGACGAGCCCGCGGTACAAAGCGCGCTGTCACGCGCTCTCACGCTAGAGCACTACACAGTCGCTCAGGCGATGGACGGGCGCCAGGCGCTGGAGCGGCTGGGCTCAGACCCCTACGAGGCGGTGATCCTCGACGTGGCGATGCCCCATATCGACGGCCTGGAGGTGTGCCGGCGATTGCGCGAGGGCGGAGACCGGACGCCGGTGCTGATGCTCACGGCGCGCGAAGAGATCGACGATCGCGTCGCGGGACTGGACGCCGGCGCGGACGACTACCTGGTCAAGCCCTTCGCGCTGCGCGAGCTGCTAGCCCGCGTGCGCGCGCTGCTGCGCCGGGCTGGCGACGAGGACGACGAGGAGCAGGAGCGCACGCTCGCCTTCGAGGACCTGCGCCTGGACCGGCTCGCCCACGAAGCCTGGCGCGGCGAGCGGCTGCTGGCGCTGACCCGCACCGAGTTCCTGCTGCTGGAGATGTTCCTGCGCCATCCCCGCCAGGTGCTCACGCGCTCGGCGATCTTCGAACACGTCTGGGGCTACGACTTCGGGGCGACCTCCAACTCGCTCGGCGTCTACATGGGCTATCTGCGGCGCAAGACCGAGTCCGGAGACGAGCCGCGGCTGCTGCAGACCGTCCGCGGCGTCGGCTACGTATTGCGTGCGCCATGAGCTTCAGACGGCGCATCATCTTCGCCTCGGCGGCCGCGGTCGCCGTCGCCGTGCTGCTCGCCTCGGTGCTGGTGTACCTGCTCACCTCCAACGAGCTCCACGGCCAGGTCGACGCGCAGCTGAGCAACCGCTCGGACAACCTGCGGCTGATCGAGCACCATCCCACACACCACCACGGCGACCGCCTGCTCGATGCGCTGGCCGGCCGCGGTGGCGTCTCGGCGCAACAGCTGTTTGAAAGCGGCCCCCAGCAGCCCGGCGAGGCGCTCAGCAACGTCGCCCCCCGGCCCAATCAGGTGCGCGGCTATCAGCAGCTCGTCGACGCCGGCGGCAAGGTCCTGTTCCGCTCGGGCGCCAAGAACGTGACGCTCCCCGTCGAAGCGCGCACGCGCGCGCTGGCGGCGGGCAAAGGCGAGGCTTTCTTCCGCGACGCCACCGTCAACGGCCTTCCCCTGCGCATCCTCGCCGAGCACCTCGCCCCCGAACGCGTCGTGCAGTTCGCCCAGCCGCTGAGCGAAGTCAACGCACTGCTCAGCCACCTGCGCCTGATCCTCGTGCTGCTCGGACTCGGCGGCATCCTGCTCGCGGCGCTGCTGGGGCAGCTGGTCGCCCGCGCCGCCGTGCAACCCGTCAGGCGGCTCACCCGCGCCGCCGAGCACGTCGCCGAGACGCAGGACCTGTCCGGGCGCATCGCACCGACCGGCGATGACGAGATCGGGCGCCTGGCGATCAGCTTCAACGCGATGCTCGACGCGCTCGAGGTCTCGATGGCGGCGCTGGACGCCTCCGTGCATGCCCAGCGCCAGCTCGTCGCCGACGCCTCGCACGAGCTGCGCACGCCCGTCACGAGCCTGCGCACGAACATCGAGATCCTGCAGCACGCCCCCGGCATGGACGCCTCCGAGCGCGAGCGCCTGCTGGAGGACGTGGTCGAGCAGATCGGTGAGCTGACGCTGCTCATGAACGACCTGATCGACCTCGCCCGCGACGAGGAACAGCGCGCCGATGCCGAGGACGTGCGCCTGGACCTCGTCGTGCGGGAGTCGGTCGCGCGCGCCCAACGCAACTCGCCCGCCACGCCACTGCGAACGACGCTCGAGCCGGTCCTGCTGAGTGGCGTCGCGGCCCGCCTCGACCGAGCCGTGGCGAACCTGATCGACAACGCGATCAAGTACAGCCCCGCCGGTAAGCCCGTCGAGATCCAACTGCTGGCCGGCGAGCTGACCGTCCGCGACCACGGCCAGGGGATCTCCGCCGAGGACCTGACGCACGTGTTCGACCGCTTCTACCGCGGTGCCGAGGCGCGCGGACGTCCCGGCTCGGGGCTGGGACTGGCGATCGTCAGGCAGGTGATCGCCCAGCACGGCGGGACCGTCACCGCCGAGCGCGCCCCCGGCGGCGGCACGCTGATGCGCGTCACGCTGCCGGGGGTCGAGCCACTCGAGGGGACCTGCTCGTCTGAGTCGCCCGCGGGGGTCGTCGGAGCGGTGAGCCCGCACGTCCCCGCGTAGAGCTCCTCGCGGCGTGCCGCAGCGCGCGATTGCGAAACAGGGCAGGCGAGAGCCCGTAGCGGCGTCGAAACGCGCGCGCAAAATATGAGCTCGGGTAGCCCACCAGCCGTCCCACGTCGCTGACCGGAATCGACCGCTGCTCGCTAAGCAGCTGCGCGGCGACCGACATCCGCCGCGCATACAGGTCCTCGTGAAACGAGCTGCCGAACTGCGCGTACGCGCGTTGCAGCTGCCGGGGCGAGGTGGACAGCGCTCGGGCGACCGCCGCGAGCGTCAGCGGCCGGCGATAGTGGCGCGAGACGACCACCCGCGCCAGCAGATACAACCGGCGGCGGTCGCTGAACGTATCGGGGTGCACACTTCCTCAACCGACCCACTCCACACACCGGGACATGGCAGCTGTCAGGGTAGGGCCGGACGGAGAGGGCAGCGCAGGCGAGCCGGCGTGGGACCGAGCGGCGCGGGGCAGGGAGGCGCTACTCCTCGCCCAGCTCCAACACCGCGAGGAACGCCTCCTGGGGCACCTCGATGCGGCCGACCTGCTTCATCCGCTTCTTGCCCTCCTTCTGTTTGGCCAAGAGCTTTTTCTTGCGCGTGATGTCCCCGCCGTAGCACCCCGCGATCACGTCCTTGCGGAACGCTTTCACGGTCTCCCGCGCGATCACGTGCGAGCCGATCGCCGCCTGGATCGGCACGTCGTACTGCTGGCGGGGTATTCGCTTGCGCAGCTTCTCCGTCAGCGTGCGCCCCATCTCATATGCCTTCTCGCGATGCACCACCATCGACAGCGCATCCACCGGGTCGCCCGCGAGCAGCACGTCGAGCTTGACCAGATCCGACGGGCGCACGCCGTTCAGCTCGTAATCCAGCGAGGCGTACCCGCGCGTGCGCGACTTCAGCTGGTCGAAGAAGTCCAGCACGATTTCCGCCAGCGGCAGGTCATATGTCATCTGCACCCGCTCGGGCGAGAGGTAGTGCATGCCCACGTGCTCGCCCCGGCGTTCCTGGCAGAGCTCCATGATCGCCCCCACATACTCTTTCGGCGCGATCACCTGCGCCTTGATGAACGGCTCGCGGATCTCCTCGATCGTGCCCGGATCCGGCATGTCCGAGGGGTTGTGCACCTCCGTCTCCTCGCCGTTCGTCAACGTCACGTCGAACTCCACCGAGGGCATCGTCGCCAGCAGCTCCAAGTCGTACTCGCGTTCCAAGCGCTCTTTCACGATGTCCATGTGCAGCAGACCCAGGAAGCCGCACCGGAATCCGAACCCCAGCGCATCCGAGGTCTCCGGCTCCCACGACAGCGCCGCGTCGTTCAGCGTCAGCTTTTCCAGCGCGTCGCGCAGATCCGGGTAGCGGTCGGAGTCGATCGGGAACAGCCCGCAGAACACCATCGGTTTGACTTCGCGATACCCCGGCAGCGGCTCGGTGGCCTCGGCGCACGGCGCCGGCGGAGCTGCTCGTCCTTCGACGCGTCGTCAGCGTGTCCCCCACGCGCAGCTGCGTGACATCCTTGATGCCCGTGATCAGGTACCCCACCTCACCCGCGGCGAGCCGCTCGGTAGGCACCATCCGCGGGGAGAAGCAGCCGATGTCGTCGATCTCCGCCTCCGTCCCCGTGGCCATCGCGCGGATCGCCTCGCCCTTCTCGAACACGCCATCGACGACGCGGATGTAGGCGATCACGCCGCGATACTGGTCGAACTCCGAGTCGAATATCAGCGCCCGCGGCGGCGCGTTCGGATCGCCGGCCGGCGGCGGGACGCGCGCGGATCAGCTCCTCCAGCACCTCCCCCACCCCCTCGCCCGTCTTGCCGCTGATACGCAAGATCGAGTCGGCCGGCTCGCCGATCAGCTCCGCGACTTCGCCTCCCACTCGCTCGGGCTCCGCGCCCGGCAGGTCGAGCTTGTTCAGGCACGGGATCAGCTCAAGCCCCGACTCCACCGCCAGATACGTGTTCGCGACCGTCTGCGCCTCCACCCCCTGCGCCGCATCGACCACCAGCAGCGCCCCCTCGCACGCCGCCAAAGAGCGCGAGACCTCATACGTGAAGTCCACGTGCCCCGGCGTGTCGATCAAGTGCAGCTGATAGCTCTCGCCGTCCTTCGCCGTATACATCACCCGCACCGCCTGCGCCTTGATCGTGATGCCCCGCTCGCGCTCCAGGTCCATCGAGTCGAGCACCTGCGCGCGCATCTCCCGCGCCGCCACCGTGTGCGTCAGCTCCAGGATGCGATCGGCGAGCGTCGACTTGCCATGATCGATGTGGGCGATGATCGAGAAGTTGCGGATGCGCGCTTGGTCCATGGGCCCGCGTCACGATAGATGGTGGGTTGAGGTCGAGCCGTCGAGCGGCACAGCGGGTGCGTACTTCCGGTCCGACGGTTCACGGACCGGAACCTTGACCCGCTAGCCTTCATGGTTCCGGCGGATCGCCAACTCGACAAGGATTCATTCAGCCGCGGCTACGCGCCGGTCCTTGGACCGGCGGCCTGTCCAGGTGTCGAGAGTGTCACGCCGCCCAGGCAAGACACATAGTCCTGGGACGTAAGTAGTAAGCGGCGATCTATGTTCGGGTGCAGCCGGGCGGGCCACTGGCTCGTCCGGCTTCATGCCCCGACCACTCTGCCGCTATGCCCTCCCAAGCTGGGTGCGGATCAGACGGTTGACCTGGTGGGCCTCGGGGATGTGCATGGCCAGGACCGCGCGCGCGTACACGAACAGCCCCGCCGCGGCGGCCCCGCCCACACTGATGATCTGTGCGGGCAGCGAGGCGCCGAACAGGCGGTGAAGGATCGTCCATACCACCCAGGAGACGGCGCCGAGCAGGGCAGAGGCGAGCAGGATCCGAGCGGTGACCATCGTCGTCTGCGCGCCTTCCAGGTGGCCGTTGAAGCCGATTCGCAGGCGGTGGAACTGCAGCGCGGTCATCACCGCGTTAGCCACGACGGTGCCGATGATCAGCCCGGCGATCCCCAGCGGCTTGTACAGACCGATCGAGACGATGATGTCGACGATGATGTTCAGCCCCGCCAGGCGCGTCGGGATCCAGGGGCGCTGCACCGAGAAGAACACCCGTGTCAGCAACAGGTTCAGCCCGCCGAACGGGAGGCTGAACGCGAACCAGAACAGCGCTTCGGAGACCAAGCTTGTGGATGTCGCGTTGAACTGGCCACGTTCGAACACGAGCCGCACGATCGGGGTCGTGAGCACGAGCATGAACACCGCCGAGGGGATCAGCAGCAGGTTGATCTGGCGCATGCCCACGCCGATCGTCCGGCGCATGCTGCCCACGTCGCGCCTGGCGGCCATGCGGCTGAGCGTTGGGAACAGCACCGTGGCGACCGCCACGCTGAACAGGCCCTGCGGCAGCATGTAGATGCGAAACGCGTTGTCGATCGCGCGCGGTGCTTCCTTGTTGACGAGCGTCCCGAACACCGAGTTGATCAGCTGGTCGAGGTTGACGATGCCGAGGCCGATCGTCACCGGGAGCATCAGCGTGAACACCTGGCGGATGCGCGGGTCGTGCCAATCGATCGCGAGCTGCAGGCGGAAGTCGATCCGCCGCAGCGCGGCGAACACCATCAGCATCTGCACGAATGTCGCGATCAGGATCGCGATCGCGTACGCATACAGCTGGTTGCCGTTTTCCACGCCACCGTGAAAGCGGGGGCGCAACACGACGAGCAGCACGATGATCACGAGGTTCCACACCGCGGGCGCGATCGCGGGGATCGTGAAGTGTTCGTATGACTGCA
Organism: uncultured Solirubrobacterales bacterium; assembly: GCA_963786535.1. Lineage (GTDB taxonomy): Bacteria > Actinomycetota > Thermoleophilia > Solirubrobacterales > Solirubrobacteraceae > Palsa-744. The sequence continues at coordinate 421,331 of CAWAZI010000001.1, forward strand.
GCACGCCTACGAGCAGCCCGATCAGCCCGATCAGCAGGACGACCGGGAACAGCACCTGCGAGAGCCCGACCGTCAGCGAGTCGAGCGCACCGCTGAACGTGGGGCCCGTGAACAGCGGCATGATCAGGCCCGCCGCGAGCACGAACACGGCGGTGATCGCCCCGAGGACGATCAGCATGATCCAAAACAGCGTCGACGCCAGCCGGAACGCCTCGCGCCGGCGACCCTGCTGGAGCAGGTCGGTGAACACCGGCACGAACGCCGCGGACAGCGCCGCGTTCGCGAACAGGTTGCTCACCAGGTTGGGGATCTGAAACGCGATCGTGAACGCCGAGGCGGGGCCGCCGGTGCCGAAGAAGCTCGCGGCGACGATTTCCCGCCCGAGCCCGAGCACGCGCGAGATGCCAGTGGCGAACGAGACGATCACCGTATTGCGCGCGACCCGTCCTCCCCCACCGCCAGATCCCGGCCCATCGCCGTCCCCCGCCATCTGCTCGGGCTCCGGTTGACCGAGGCCACCGAATTCCTCCCCGAAGCTCGCGTCGGGTATGCCTACGAACTCGACACGCGGATCGACCGGGCTCTCCTCGCCCGCGTCGGGTATGTCCATGACATCGTCGGGCGCCTCGACAGGGTCCTCCTCAGCGGCGCCCGGATCGTCGTAGGGCAAAGGCTCTTCGACAGGCCCTCCGTCTGGTGGGATCTCCGACAAGGCCCGCTATAGTACGGCGCTCCCACGATGGCCAACATTCATTCTCAGAAGAAGCGCATCCTGCGCTCCGAGCGCGAGCGACTGGAGAATCGCCAGTACACCTCGGCGATCAAGACCTACTTCCGTCACCTCGAGGCGGCGGTGCAGAGCGGCGATGGCGAGACCGCCGCGAGCGAGCATCGCAGGCTCGTGAGCACGATCGACAAGGCCGTCAAGCGCGGCGCGATGCACAAGCACACGGGCGCCCGACGCAAGTCGCGCGCCGCCCGCACGCTCGCCGGCTCCTAGACGGTCGCTGAGCGGCGCGATCCGGCGTCCTCGGTCGCTCGCGTGCAGAGCACGCCACGCTCCCTGCGTCCTTGGCTCGCTTGCTCATCGACCGTCTAGGACGTGATCCTTAGTCGCTATTTTTGATCTTCAGCCTGTGATTGCCTCGATCGCGCGCAGGGCCAGCGTCTCCTCGTCCAGCCCGGACATCCGCGAGCGGGCCTGCGGCAACGGCGAGCCTCCGCGGGTGTCCAGCTCGAGATCTGCAAGCGCCGCGAGCGCGGCGCGCAACCGCTCAGGCTCGGTCTGAGCGACGTCCCGGACGAATCGCTCGGCGGCGCGCGGCGGCATCCGCATCCCGCGCCTGACCTCGGCGACCGACTCTCCCGCCCGCAGGCGCACCGCGATCGCGAGTGCGTCGCGCAGGCGCGAGGCCATCAGGTACGTCAGCCCGGCGAGCCGCTCGCCCTGCTCGCGCAGACGGATATATGCGCGTGCGGCCTCACGCCGGTCCCCTGCGACGAGCGCGTCGGCGAGGGTGTAGGCGCGGTACTGCGCCGAGTGCGCCGCGCGAGCTTCGATGTCCTCCACGCTCACCCGACCGGGCCCGTCCAGTTCCAGCGCCAGCTTCTCCAGCTCGCGCAGCAGCCGCTGCTGGCGCTCGCCGACCTGGCCGACCAGCGCGCTCGCCGCCGCCATGTCGAGCTCGACTGCACCCATGCGCGCCGCTTGAGCGCGAACCCACTTGGGCAGGTCCCACGGCTTGACGGTCGCCTGCGCGACGACCTGTCCACCCGCCCGCTTGACGGCATCGTGCACGGCCGCGGGCGCTTTGGTGCGGCCCTCCTCGCGGGCGAACAGCGCCACGGTGGTGTCGGGCGGCATCGCCGCCATGGCAGGCGCCAGCAGCTGCTCGACCTCGGCCTGCTTCCAGCGCTCGACGCCGTCCACCAGGATCACGCGCCGGCCGATCATGAGCGTCATCGCCGCGAGCGCCCCCGCGACACCCTCCGGAGTAGCCGACTCGCCCTCCAGCGACTCCACGCTGTCGGACTCTCCCTCGCGTTCGGCCAGCGTGCGCAGGCCCGCGCGACGCTCGGCGACAGCGCCGTGATCGTCGCCGTGGATCAGATACGCGGGCTTGAGCTCGGCCACTGCTGCCGAGTGTATTCCGGCGAGGCGACGACCTCACTACGCCCGATAGACGGCCGAGAGGCATGCTGGACGATTGGAGATCCCGAGGATCTTCAATCGGTCAGGACGCAGGGAGCGTGGCGTGCTTTGCACGCGAGCGACCGAGGACGCCGCGTCGCGCCGCCTATCGGTCGTCTATCGGACGACTAGGTTGACGAGCTTGCCTGGCACCACGATCTCCTTGACGATCTCCCGGCCGTCCACATGCGCGCGCACGTTCGGGGCTGCGTGGCACAGCTCCTTGAGCTCGTCCGGGGTCGCATCGGAGGCCGCCTGCACGCGATCGCGCAGTTTGCCGTTGACCTGGCACACCAGCTCATACACATCGCGCTCGAGCATCCCCTCCTCGGCCCGCGGCCACGGCTGCTCCCACACGCGCTCGTCCCGTCAGCAGCTCATACACCTCGGCGCTGACGTGCGGCGCGAATCGAAACAGCAGCGAGGCGGCCGTCGCAAGCGCGAAGCGCTGACTGTCCACGCTCGCCTGCCCGCGCAGGCGCGAGCAATCGTTCAGCAGCTCCATCACCGCGGCGATCGCCGTGTTGAACGCGAACCTGCGCAGATCCCCGCTGACCTTGTCGATCGCCCAGTGGGACTTACGCAGGAGCGTGAGGTCGGCTGCCGCGGGAGGTTCTGTTCCAGTCGGCGCATGCGCCGACTGGCGGGGCTGCACATGTGCAGCCCCGGGGGATGGCGCATGCGCCATCCCCGGAGGGGTCGCATGCGACCCCTGCCTGAGGCGCCGCATGCGGCGCCTGCACCCCCCTCTCGGCTGTCTCCACCGCCAACCGCCACAGCCGGCTCAGGAACCGGTGCACCCCCTCCATGCCCTCGTCGGACCAGTCGGCGTCCTGGTCGGGCGGGCCGATGAACAGGATGTAGCAGCGGGCGGTGTCCGCGCCGTAGCGCTCGACGATTGACGCGGGCGAGACGACGTTGCCGCGGGACTTGCTCATCTTGGCGCCGTCCTTCGTGACCATTCCCTGGGTGAACAGCGCCCTGAACGGCTCCTGGAAATCGAGGTGCCCGAGGTCGGCGAGCGCCTTGGTGAAGAAGCGCGCATACATCAGGTGCAGGATCGCGTGCTCGACCCCGCCGATGTACTGGTCGACGGGCATCCACTCGCGCAGAACCGCCTCCTCCCATGCGGCCCGGTCGTTGGCGGCGTCGCAGTAGCGCAGGAAGTACCACGAGGAGTCCACGAACGTGTCCATCGTGTCCGTCTCCCTGCGCGCGTCGCCGCCGCACTCCGGGCAGCCGGTGCGCACCCACTCCTCGGCGGCCTGCAAGCGGCGAGCGTCCTCGCGGCGCGTAGTCCTCGACGTTCGGCAGCTCCACCGGGAGCTCGTCCTCCGGTACGGCGACCGCGCCGCAGCCCTCGCAGTAGACGATCGGGATCGGCGTGCCCCAGTAGCGCTGGCGGGAGATGAGCCAGTCGCGCAGCCGATAGTTGACCGAAGCGTGCCCTTTGCCCTCCCGATCCAGCCACCGCACGATCGCACCGAGCGCCTCGCGGTTGCCCATCCCGTCGAACTCTGCGTTGGAGTCGATCAGCGGGCCATCGCCGGTGTAGGGCAGGCCATGTTCGTCGCCCGAGCTCTCCGGCGGTGTCGCCCTCGATCACGCGCCTGATCGGCAGCACGAACGCGCGCGCGAACGCGTAGTCGCGCTCGTCGTGCCCGGGCACCGCCATGATCGCGCCCGTGCCGTACTCCATCAGCACGTAGTCGGCCACATACATCGGGATCTGCTCGCCGTTGACGGGATTGGTGACGGTCCGCCCCAGCGCCACGCCGGTCTTGGGCTTATCGGCGTTCCCGCGCTCCTCACCGGACTCGGTGATCGCGTGGCTGACGTACTCGCGCACCTGCTTGCTCGCGCTCCGTGCCGGCGACCAGGCGCAACACGTCCGGGTGCTCGGGGGCCATCACGAAGAACGTCGCGCCGAACAGCGTGTCCGGGCGGGTGGTGAACACGGGGTAGTCGATGCCAAGCTCCTCGCAGCGGAACGTCACCTCCGCCCCCTCGCTGCGCCCGATCCAGTTGCGCTGCATCGTCTTCACGTGCTCGGGCCACTCGATCTCGTCGAGATCGTTCAGCAGCCGCTCGGCGTAGTCGGTGATGCGCAGGAACCACTGCTCCAGCTGCCTGACTTCGACCGTCGCGCCGCAGCGCTCGCACGTCCCGTCGGGTGAGACCTGCTCGTTGGCGAGCACCGTCTGGTCTTTCGGACACCACTTGACCGCCGCCTCCTTGCGGTAGGCGAGGCCGGCGTCGAGGAGCTGCAGGAATATCCACTGCGTCCAGCGGTAGTAGCTCGGTTCGTGCGTGGCCAGCTCGCGCGACCAGTCGATCGAGATGCCCCATTCCCGGAACTGGCGCTGAAACGAGGCGATCGAGGCGTCCGTGGACGCCCGCGGATGGACCCCCGTCTTGATCGCATGGTTCTCCGCGGGCAGCCCGAACGAGTCGTAACCCATCGGGTGCAGCACGCGGCGACCAAGGCGCCGGTGGTAGTGCGCGATCGCGTCGCCCACCGAGTAGACCTTCAGGTGGCCGATATGCGGCTCGCCGCTCGGGTAGGGCAGCATCTCCAGCACGTAGGAGCTCGTCTGCTCGGACTCTGCGCCGGACGCGCCGCGGCTCGCCGCCGCCGCGCCCTCGTTGGCGACCTCCCACGTGTGCTCGTCGGCCCACACCGCCTGCCAGCGGGGCTCGATCTCACGGGGGTCGTACTTGCGCTCTGACATGGAGAGCGCAGGTTAGCGAGCGACCCCGGGGCGGCGGCCGACCGCCGCTGAGACGAGCGCGATGCGTCTGTGAGATGCCGGCGTCGCGCCGGGCGGACGCCCGGGTTCGGCAGCGTGCCGCAGACCCGGGCGAGAAGTGAGACCGCTCAGAACTTGTCGCTCGTGTCCATCGGGCGCCAGAACACCGGCTGGGGCTCGTTGCTCACCCCGGCCGCGCCCACCAGCGCGCCGATTTCCTCGCCGGCGGCGTCGAAGAACGCCTGAAACGCCTCCGCGCTCGGCCACTCGTCCGCCGCCATCACCTCGCCGTCTCCCGCCATGAACATGTGGTGGATGGCACCCATCTCCTTGGCGCGCGCGGCGATCGCGTTCAGCTGCTCCTGTTGCTCGCGCGCGACCTCTTCGAAGCGAGCCGGGTCCACCGTCATGCGCAACCCCATCATCACGGACATCGTCCATTGCCTCCCTGTTGTCTCGGTGCGATTTGACCGTCTACCGAGCGTACGCTCAAACCGATCGCGAGGCGTTTACGGGTTTGTGCGGCGCAACGGCCAACCGCGCAAGGCGAGACGCAGCGGGCGGTGATCGCGGGGTATGTCCGGCGCTCAGCGACTGCCGAAGATGCGCAGCAGGGTGAGGAAGATGTTGATGATGTTGATGAACACGCCGGTGGCGATCCAGATGACGTCGCGCTCGGTGGCCCGCCGGCGGATGATCTGGAAGTAGATCGCCAGATATGCGCTGACGATCACATAGATGGCCAGGTTGAGCAGGAAGCTTTCGCCCGAGCCGATCAGGATCAACACGATCGCGAGCCCGAAGACCCCGAGCAGCGCGAAGAACAGCGGGCGCATCCAGCGGATCAGATCGCGCGAGGTCGCAAAGCCGTAGGAGCCCATCACGCCGACCGTCAGAGCGGTGCCGCCGGCGGCCTGGTAGATGGCGCTCTGATCGACCGTCGCGTACTCGTTGATCACCGGCCCCAGGCCGAGCCCGAGCAGCAGTGCGAGCCCGAACATCCAGGTCATGCCCGTCGACCCTTCCCGCAGCCTCGGCACGAACATCTGCACGATCAGCATCCCAAACGCTCCGAGCTCGCAGATCAGCCCGGTGGTGTAGCTCAGATCGCGCCCGATGTAGGTCCCGACGGCGAAGAAGGCAAGCGCCACTGCGACCAGGAACATGACCTGTCCGAGCAGCAGCGACGCGGTGCTCGCGCGCGCGCCCGCGTTTGAGGTGAATATGCCGAGTTCCCCGCCGGATGACTCCACTGCCACGTCCCCCTGAGTCCGAGTTGATTTGGTGGCGCTCACGGTAGCGAACACGGCGCGTCTGCCGAGCTATGGGACGTGAAACGCGCGCGGGCGAGCAGGCGGTGAAATCGCCCGGTCACTCAAACCGCGAGGACGCGCGCAGCCCCTCGACGATCGCCGCGGGCGCCTTCGCCGGCGAGCCCGCGTCGAACGGCGGCTGCGGGTCGTACTCGATGCCCAGCTGGATCGCCTGCGCGACCTCCTCGCCCGCGATCCTCCCAGCCAGCGCAAGCGCCATATCGATCCCCGCCGACACCCCCGCGGCCGTGACGATCTTTCCGTCGAACACCACGCGCTCGGACACGGGCTCGGCGCCCAGCTCGCGCAACTGCTCCAGCGCGAGCCAGTGGCTCGTCGCGCGCCTGCCATTCAGCAGTCCAGCAGCCGCAAGGATCAGCGAACCGGTGCACACCGACGTCGTCCAGGTGCTCGTCTCGTGCACGCTGCGCAGCCAATCCAAGGCCGCTCCGCCGGCGCGGGCCGCGACCTCCCCCGGCCCTCCCGGCACGAGCACGATGTCCGGCTCGCTCGCCTCCTCCAGCGAGCCCTCGGCGATGAGCGTTAGCATGCCGTTGCCGGTCTTGACGGGGCCCGGCTCGACCGCGACGAACCTCGCGCTCGCGCCCGGCAATCGGCTCAGCACCTCATACGGTCCGATCGCGTCCAGCGCTGTCAGGCGGTCGTACAGCAGTATCGCGATGTCCATCGTGAGCGTCCTTTCGTTCTCAGGCGGCGACGGCGCCAGATGGCGCCCCGCGCGGGTGGTAGCGACGGCGGTACTCGGCCGGGGCGACGCCCAGCGCGCGCAGGAACGTGCGGCGCATCGTCTCGGGTGTGCCGAACCCGCACGCCGCGGCGACAGTCGCGATCGGCTGCGATGTGTCCTCCAGCGCCCGCCGGGCCGCCTCCAGGCGCACGCGCTCGACGTAGCGGCCGGGGGTGATCCCGGTCTCGGCCGCGAACGCGCGCGCGAAGTTGCGCGGGCTCATGTGCGCCCGCGCGGCCAGCGCCTGCACCGACAGGTCCTCGGCGACATGCTCGAGGGCATACCGCTGCACGTCGCGCAGGGGCTCGCGCTCGGGCTGCTGCGCCGCGAGGGTCGCGCTGAATTGCGACTGGTTGCCGGGCCGGCGCAGGAACAGCACGAGGTGACGCGCGATCGTCAGCGCGGCCTCGCGGTCGAGATCCTCCTCGACGAGCGCCAGCGCCAGGTCCATGCCCGCCGTGACGCCGGCCGAGGTCCAGACGTTGCCGTCGCGCACGTAGATCGGCTCAGGGTCGACCTCTACCGTGGGATAGCGCTCCGCGAGCTTTGGGGCCGACGCCCAGTGCGTTGTCGCGCGACACCCGTCCAGCAGCCCGGCGGCGGCAAGCACGAACGCACCAGTGCACACCGATGCCACGCGGCGGGCGCGACGGCGCGACGGCTGGCCAGCCAGTTCAAGCAGGGCCTCGTCGGCGCTCGCGTCCTCCGACCCGGCGCCGCCGGCGACGATCAGCGTGTCGATCGGCCCGGGCGCCTCGGCGAGGCTCGCCTCGGGGACTATCTCCAGGCCGCTCGACGTGCTCAGCGGAGCGCCGTCGAGACTCGCGACGGTGACCCGATAACCCCGCTCTGAGCGCCCCGTGGCGGCGATCAGCCGCTGGGCGCCGACGAATACCTCCAGGGGCCCGTAATGTCCAGGCTCTGTACGCCGGGGTACACGACGATGAGGATGTTCCTCGGTCTCGCGATGTCTGTCCATGCACCGATCATGGCCCATCGAGCGTTTGTCCGCAAGGACATATATCCCACGATTTCTGCCACGCCGCCTTACCGAGACTAGCACCGCGACCGCAACGGCAGGCGACGCGTCGGGTCTAGGATTGGCCCGTGGAGTCCTCCGATGCCCTGCACGCCGCTTCCGAGCACGTCGCGAGCATCATCGAAGCGGCCGAACGCGCGGCCGCGGAGCTGCGCGAGCAGGCCGAGTCTCGCGCGCGCGAGCGGATCGCCGAGGCCGACCGAGCCGCCGAGCACCGCGTGCAGGCGGCCGAGGAGGAGGCCCAGGAGATTCTGCACTCAGCGCGCTCCCAGGCGGAGAGTGCGCGCAACGAGGCGATGACGTCGGTCGCGGAGATATACGGCGAGGCCGACGAGCGACTGCGCGACGGCCAGCGGATTCGAGAGGAGGCGCGCGAGGAGGCCGGGCGGATCGACGCCGACGCACGCGCCGCAGCCGAGCAGATCCACGCGGCGAGCCGCGCGCAGGCCGAGGAGATCGTTGCCGGGGCCCATGAGCAGGCGAGCCAGACGCTCGCCGTCGCCCAGGAGCAGGCCGATCGTCTGCTTGCCGGTGCCGAGACCGAGTCCGAGCGAGCACTAGCCGCCATGCGCGAGGAGGCCGGCGGCATCCTCGAGGGCGCCCGCGCGGAGGCCGAGCGACTGGGCGCCAAGGCCGAGGAGGATTCGACCGCTCGCCAGGCCGAGGTACACGCCCGGGCCCAGGACATCCGCGCGGTCGCCCGCGCCGAGGCCCGCGAGATCGTCGGCGAGGCCCACGCCGTCGCGCATGATGTCGTGCGCGAGGGAACCGAGGTCTCCCGCAACCTGCGCGAGCTCTCCTCCTCCCTGCGCAACAACGCCGAGCGCCTGCTGCGCGACGTGCGGCTGGCGCATGGCAGCATGACCGCGCGGCTGGATCAGGTCGGGCCGGGGGGCGGGGCGAGCCACCGGACGCCGCGCGATCGAGGACACGACGCGCCCGGCGAGGATGAGCTTGACGTTCCGGAGTTCATTCCGCGGGGGTAGGCCCGCCATTCGAAGCGCCGAGCTAAACATGGCACGCCCGTGTGACGAGCTTGGCACTTCCCTGCCACGAAGTGGCACAGAAGACACGAGCTGGAGGACGCGATCGGACGGTACTGGAGCACGCGTCCGACCCTCCCCAATCTCGACGCGCAATCTAGGTTCGAGGCGGTACGATGATTCGCCTTGGGGCTATAGCTCAGCTGGGAGAGCGCCGCCATGGCATGGCGGAGGTCGAGGGTTCGAGCCCCTCTAGCTCCATAGGTCTCGGTTTGCAGCGGTTTCGGGATGCATGCTTGACGACGGTGGTCGAACCGCGTCGTCGTGGATGCTGGCACAGGGTCGTACACTCTCGCGTATGGCTACACGAACGATCCACCTGCCAGAGAGCTCTTACGCGCTGCTGTCCGCCGAGGCGCAGCGGCGTGGCCTGGACCCCGACGAGCTGGCAGACGAGCTGGTGCGCGTCGACCTCGCCACACACGGCGAGCAGGACCTTGAGGCGACGCTCAAGAGCCTCGCCGAGCTCCGTGCGAAGCTGCCCGAGATCGACGGGATCGTGCTCGCGCGCGACGCCCGCACGCAGCTCGAACGACGCGGCGCCAGTTGAGCGTCGTCCTCGACGCCAACGCACTGATCGTGCTCGCGCTCGACCGGCAGCGCGCCGTCACGGTCGAGAAGCTGCTGCGCACCTGGAAGGCCGAAGAGGAGGAGCTACACGCCCCGGTGCTGTTGCGCTACGAGGTAGCGAGCGCCTTGTCGCTGACCGTATCCGCCGGACAGCTTGCGTCCGAGAACGTAGCCGGTGCCTCGCAGCGCATCGACTCAGTGCCGATCGTCCTGCATCAGCCCAAAGACACACCCGCGGTCGTGGCGATGGCGCAACGTCTTGAGCGGCGCAGCGCCTACGACGCGGCGTATGTCGTGCTCGCCGAAGAACTCGACACGCAGCTATGGACGCTCGACGGGCCGCTCGCTCGAAACGCAGTCTCGCGTGGACTGCCCGTGCAGCTCATCCAGACAGACTGACGTCCCGTCATTCGCTGCCATCAAGCGACATCCGCCCTCCGGCGGTAGTCGAAGCGCCGCGCGGGGGAGAGGAACCGGTGTGACCAGCGAGGCGAGTGGTGGTTTATTTACCGCGTGCATGATATGAGCAGATCGTCGACGGCGGTACGCGGAAGGTCGGTTCGATTTGATCGCGTGCATCCACGCGGATTCCGTCGATCATGGCTTGGAGTACACCCTTGACGCGCTTGGGTGTCCTCCTTGGGACTGGTGGCTTCGACACCAGCCAGCCTCCAAGGAGGCCCGGATGAACAACGTCCTCAGGATCTACAACTGGGCACCTACGATGAGCAGTGGAGCGTAACAACCGAGGTGTGACGGGCCCGTATGTGCAAAGAGAGCCTACCGCAGCGGGGAGCACTTATTATGTAGTGTCCTTCCGATGCCCGTAGGGTGAAGGTGCCCGCACGGCTTTCCGTGCTCGCGGCGCGCGATTTTGCGTTATCTACAACATGGCCATGAGTGTCCCGCAGCGTAACCAGCCGGCCCACTCGCGCGGGGATAAGTCTCCCCTCAATAAAGCCGAGTTTCCGGTTAGGCAGGACAGCTTTAGCAGCCCGCGCCGTGCCGGTTGCTGCCGTGCCGGCTACTGCCGGGATCGTCGTGTTCAGCTCCGGTCCGAGGAGTGAGACATCCGGAGCAGCAGGACCAAGATAACGTTCTTTGATAAATCCCGTGTGCGCATCGGTAACGATGGCCATAACCTGACCGCTTGGGCCAACATGCCCGCGAGGCGTCGGAACATTAGGGCTAAACGCCGTCCCATCGGCGGCCGTCATCACGCTCACCCAAACACCGCTTCGCATTTCTTCAGCTCGTTCGGCTGGCCCGCTTTCATCTACTTCAGAAGGCTTTCCACCCATAAGCACAGCATGAGCGCGTGCGAAGTTGGACCTCGCCTGAGTCAGGTGAATCGCTCCGGTCTCGCCCGCCCGGCGCGCTGCCAATACCGCAACGGACTGAACCTGTTCCTGCGTCATTTCCGGCCCAGTCGGCGCGATGTAGTTCGTGAAGCGTTCGCCATTCATACTTGCTGCGCGTGCTGCACCTCCGTGGCCGACACCGGCTATGAGCAACACGGCGACGCCCACGGCGCCTACAGTCACTGAGATCCACCTCAACATGATCCCACCTTCCATTCGATGTTTCCTTCGGCTTGCAAACCTTGATTTATGTGCATACACAACGCACCCACTGGCGTAACTTCATACGCTGAATTAGACCAAGGATACCACGGAGAAGAGCCATTCAACCATCGTGCCACCTCATCGCGCCCGTTGTCGACCGGAGTGATTTCGGTGGCCGTCTCTGTGCCGGCTTCCTGTTCCTGGAATCGCACGGAACTCCAACCACCGTAGCGTTCCTCTTCGGTCCATTCGCCCCAATACATGCGCCAGATCGCGTTTTGTTCGGTGTCATAGATCAGATAGTGGGCGTAGACATTGGTCCCCGGGGAGCCTTGGGCGATTCGTTCGTGATAGACGCCGGAAGGTGTCTGCTCAGCAAAGAATGGACGGTCTGTACAGCAGTCAATGTTGTTGCTCTCCGTCTGGCCCATCCTCGATCCACCCAGACTGCGCGGAGAAGGTGATCCACTGCTCTTGCGTGACAAATGCACCCTGGCTCCAGCCGTAGGCGTCAGCCGATTCGTCGTCAGCGAAGATAATCGAACCGAGATCGTTCGCCGACCGCAATGATGTTGCATAGCAATGTTCGTTTCTGGGCGAACTTTTGATTCCGCATTCGGAGCCCGGTCCCCAATGAGCCTGCGCAACGCTCCCAGCTAGCATACAGCTCGCGAACACGGTGCACACCGTAGCCCCCCAAATTCTCCTGCCTATCATAAGTACCTCCGATCCAGCGTTTAGACGTTTACCTACCAAGTGATTGCCGATCAGCGGAACCTGTCACGAGACTCGACCCTAAAGCAAGTCCTGAATAACCGCATAATGCGGACTTCATAGAAGCGACTCCTGACCCGAAAGATGCCTATGGGCGGGGATGCGGCACTTCGGCGATAACCCAGCGACCGCCAGGTCCGCGCGTTCTTGGAGCGCCTGCTTTGAGTTGGTCGCGGGCAAGCGCCTTGACCGCATCACCCCGGATCGAGGCGCGACTACCCGACGGCTCACGCCTCATAGCGGCGATCCCACCCGTCTCAAGCAACGGGCACGGTGATCTGCTCAAGTCAGCCGATGCCGATTGCTGTCGCCGCCAAAAGGGCAATGTTGGAGTTCCCTCGGTTTCGTGATTAACGTGTCCACTCAACCCAGGACAGATCGTTGCCAGGAATGCCGCTTACATCCCGTGGGCGTCTCGAACACTTCGCGGTACACCGTTCTGTCAGCGAATTTGATGTAGCTGGACCGGGAGATCGAGTCGTGACCAAGCAGTATCCGCGGTGAGTGCTGGCAGGGCGAGTCGGCTTGCCAGTACGATGCACGCCCGATCGCCAAGCGAGAGCCTCTGCTTACGAGTGATCGAACGCAGGCGCGCAACCTCGACCGCATCCGTTGCCGTGAAAGGTTCGACGGTGACGGCGCCGTCGAGCAGGCCTCGATCTGCCATCTGCCGTGCCAAGCGGACTGGGTCTTCTCCACGATCCGCGACGCGGCTCAAGACCTCGCTGAGATTGACCGTAGAGATCGCCGCCCCCTCGGCAATCGCGTCGCTTACCGCTTCAGCGCCAAGCTCGTCGCGTAGGTAAGCCAGCAGCGCCGATGCGTCGAGGACAGAGGGCACCTACTCGCTGCTCTCGCGCTTAGCCTCGTAGCGGCGCTCCGCGAGCAGCTCCTCAACCATGGACTCGCCGGCGGGCGCAACTCCGATCAGCATCCCGCGATTCTGGTCCGCGACCGAGCGATAAGGACGCAACCGTAGAGACCCGTCTTTCTCGGTACTCAACAGCAACCTGCTCCCTGGTTTGAGACCAAGCTCCAGCCTGACCTCAGAGGGCAGCACAACACGACCTCGATCACCGACGACTATTTGGCGCTCTGAGTGGGCCATAGCAAGAATGTACCACGATTACCTGTCGTCCCCCGATGATATTATTTCCCGCGACGTTACGTGGCGATATCCGGCCGCCCGAAAGCCGCGCAAAACGGTTTCGCAATGAGTCTGGGTTGGCTCCATTCTTGCCGGCCCGTTCGCGGCGTCTACCGCGAGGGCCTCAAAAAAGCTTGCCGTACCCGCTTGCGGGTTGGACGGTCCAAGCGCTTGAGGTCCCGGGTCGCGCGCGGCGCGAGCGTGATGCTGTCCAGAGGGTCGGTCACCTACGACGACCCGGCCTTCCGCTCGCAGTCTCTATCGCCAGGTGTCTTGCGCGTCCAGTTCCGCGACCACGTCGGCGGCTGAGCGCGTCTGGCCTGCCGCCAGCGCCCGATCTGCGGCGGCCATGTCCGCTGCGAAGCTTGGGACCTTCGATAGTAGATAGTCCTCAAGATCCTGGGCGTCAATCGGCACCAGCGCAGCGACGGGCTCACCATGCCCTGTGACCAGGGCGGTGTGCTTGGACTCGGCGACATCAGTAATGACGCCACTGGTGTTGCGTTGTAGATCACGGATGCTGATAGTGCTCATTGGGTGCCAGTCCGACGGCGTCTTCGAGAATCCTTTTGGCGTCGGCACGCCTCTTATCTACGGCGACACTCCGGTCGACCAGAACGGGAGGCTCATCATGACCATCATCTCTCTCATCGCAGCCGCGGTCATTGTCTGCGGCTGCTTGTTCTTCTTCACCAGAGCAAGAGCGCGCTCTCGTGACTGATACGCGCACCGGGTCCTGGCCCGGCGAGCAGGTCGTCAGCGCTGCGAAGCAGGGCGATCCTCGCGCGATCGCGACACTTCTCGACGGCTCCCACGCACATGTGCAGCGCTTCGCGCGCACGCTCTGCTCGACACCTGAAGACGCGGAGGACGCGGCGCAGGAGGCGCTGATCGTGCTGTACCGCAAGATCGGAACACTCAGGGCCACCGCGGCACTCGCGTCGTGGATGTTTCGAATCGTGCGCAACGAGTGCATCCGCAGATCACGGGTCACACTCCACAGACCAATTTCCACCATGGTGGCGGAGCCCTCCGCCGAAGACGCCACCCTCGCCCGCCTGGAGATGCAGCGGATCGTCGACTCGATCGCGAGACTGCCCCCCGAGCAGCGCGCCGTCCTGGTGCTACGCGACATCCAAGGCGTATCGGGATCGGCGACCGCTCAGGCACTGGGACTCAGCCGCGCCGCAATGAAGTCACGCCTGCACCGTGGCCGCGAAACACTCCGCTCAGCACTCAGAGCACCAAACAACACGACCAGTCACGGAGACGCCGAGAATGCCTGACCACAACCGAAGCGCTCCCGCTAGCACCGCCCTCGCGCGCCAGCTCACGCGCGGAGCGATCGGTTTTGGGCTGATCGGCTCGGCGCTCGCGCTGACCCCGAGCGCTGGTCCCGCCGCACTCCTACTCGCGCTCCCCGGCATGATCGCGCTCCGCGGCTGTCCCATGTGCTGGATCGCCGGGCTGATCCAGACCGTCTCCGCGAGCCGGCTCAAGCGCACCTGCACCGACGACAGCTGCACGCTGCACATCTCGACAACCACCCGTGGGAGGCCTGAACGCGACCGCGACGATCCTGGAGGCGTGCCAATGCAGGCCGATGTGCCCGGGTGGCGCATGCGCCACCCGGCGGAGCCGCACATGTGCGGCTCCGTGGCAGGGTCGCATGCGACCCTGCCGGCCTCGCCGCATGCGGCGAGGCCCCCCATCAGCCACCCGCCAACGCGCGACCACAGCCCAAGGATTCGCCGCGTGCCGTCGGGTCAGACCCCGCTCGCCAGCAGCTCGGCGAGGCGATCGTGGGATTCGGTCATCCCGCCCTCCATGCCCGAGGCGAGCATGCCGTCGCGCTCCTCGGTCGTGTGAAACAGCGACGTGGTCCGCACCCGCGTGCGCTCGCCGAGATCCTCGAACGTCGCGGTCTCCACGATCACGTGCCCCGGCAGCCCCTCCCATTCGAACGTCTGCACGATGCGCTCCAGTGGTGTGACCTCCCGGTAGACGCCCCGGAACCCCCGCTCTGCGCCGTCGGGCTCGCGCATCACGAACCGCCACGCTCCGCCGGGCCGGACCTCCATCCGATCCACGATCGTGGTCATGCGTCTGGGACCCCACCAGCGGGGGATCAGCGCGGGATCGGTGTAGGCCGCGAACACTCGATCGCGAGGCGCGTCGAACACTCGCTCGCTGACGATCTCGCGATCGGTGGGCGTCGTGACAGTCGTTGCTCCGGACATGGTCTTCTCCTGTGGGTCGGTCATGGCGGTCATCGTCGTTCTCCCTGTCTGTGTTGGTGCTGCCTGTCAATGACGTTCTGTGCGCACGCGTTGCCGCTCATCGCCGGTGGTTGCGGGCTCCCCGGCGCTCTCCGCGAGCAGCTCTCCGAGCCGGTCCAGCCGTTCGTCCAGCATCTGGCGATAGACCTCAATCCACTGCTGGACGTCATCCAGCCGGCGCGGGCCGAGGCTGCAGCGGCGTGCCCGCCCGGCCTTCTCGGTGCTGAGCAGCCCCGCGTCCTCCAGCACCCGCACGTGCTTCTTGCACCCCGTCAGCGAGATCCCGAACGGCTGTGCGAGCTCGGTGATCGTGGCGCTGCCCTCCCCCAGTCGCTGCAGGATGCTCCTGCGCGTGGGGTCCGCCAGAGCCGAAAACGCCCCGTCGAGCTGAGACTTATACTGAACCATCTAGTTCAGTGTAGCACTGCTTGCAGCGGCCCGTCATCCCGTGTGTAGCGCCATACTGCCCCGCGTGGGAACGATCCATTCCTTACTCGCGACGATTCGAGAGACCTCGTTGTCGGAGCGTGAGAAGGGCGACCGCTTCGAGCGACTGATGCAGGCGTATATGCGCGCCGACCCTCAGTTCGTCGCGCGCTTCGGCGAGGTGTGGCTGTGGTCGGAGTGGCCCGGCAACGACGGCAAGGGCGACACGGGCATCGACCTGGTGGCGCAGGAGCGCGACACGGGCGGCTGCTGCGCGATCCAGTGCAAGTTCTACGCGCCCGACCATCATCTGCGCAAGCAGGACATCGATTCGTTCTTCACGGCGTCCGGCAAGGCCCCATTCACCAGCCGGCTAATCATCTCCACGACCGACCACTGGGGCAAGAACGCCGAGGACGCGCTCTCCCAACAGCAGATCCCCGTCACCCGCATCGGGCTGGCGGAGATCGAGCAGAGCCCGGTCAGCTGGGAGCTCGTCTGGCCGGCGGCGCCCGACGGGGAGATCCACCTCGCCCTCACACCGAAGCACGATTTGCGCCCCCATCAGACCGAATCCGTCGAGGACGTGCTCCGCGGCTTTGAGTCCCACGATCGGGGCAAGCTGATAATGGCCTGCGGCACCGGCAAGACGTTCACGGCGCTCAAGCTCGCCGAGCGGCTGGCGGCCGAGCGGGGGTGTCACACGAGTGTGCTGTTCCTCGTGCCCTCCATATCGCTGCTCTCGCAGGCATTGCGGGAGTGGACCGCGCAGTGCGAGACGCCGATGCGCTGTTTTGCCGTCTGCTCGGACACCAAGGTCGGCAAGCGCTCGGAGGACATCCCCGTCCACGATCTCGCCTTTCCCGCCACCACCGACTCGCACAAGCTGCTCGCACAGGTCAAGCACGCCACACAGGAGGCGAGCCTGACGGTGATCTTCTCCACCTACCAGTCGATCGCCACGGTCGCGACCGCACAGCAGGCAGGTCTACCGAGGTTCGACCTGGCGATCTGCGACGAGGCGCACCGCACGACCGGCGTGACGCTCGCCGAAAGCGAGGAATCACACTTCGTCCGCATCCACGACCCCGACTTCATCAAGGCGGTCAAGCGGCTCTACATGACCGCCACGCCGCGCCTGTTCGACGACAACACGAAGTCGAGCGCCGCGGAGAACGCGGCGGTGCTGTGCTCGATGGACGACGAGGATCTGTATGGCCCGGAGTTTCACCGACTCGGCTTCGGCAAGGCGGTCGAACGAGAGCTGCTGACCGATTACAAGGTGCTGATCCTGACGATCGACGAGAGCTACCTCGCACACTCGTTGCAGTCGCAGTTCGCCACCCACAACAACGAACTGAACATCGGCGACATAGCCAAGATCGTCGGCTGCTGGAACGGCCTGGCGAAGCGATCGGGAACGAGCGGTGACGGCAGCGGGTTCGCACCGGGCGAGGCGCCGATGCGCCGAGCGGTCGCGTTCTCGCGCTCGATCGCCGAGTCGGAAGCACTGAGGAACACATTTGCCACGGTGATCGACAGCTACGAGAGCGCCGACGAGAACACGCTCCGCTGCGAGGTCCGCCACGTCGACGGCACCTACAACGCACTCGAGCGCAACAAGCAGCTCGACTGGCTGAAGGACGAGGTGGGCGCGAACGAGTGCCGCATCCTGTCGAACGCGCGCTGTCTGTCGGAGGGTGTGGACGTCCCCGCGCTCGACGCCGTGCTGTTCCTGAACCCGCGCAACTCCGTCGTGGACGTCGTACAGTCCGTCGGGCGCGTGATGCGCAAGGCACAGGGCAAGGAGTACGGCTACATCATCCTGCCGGTCGGCATCCCCGCGGACGTCACTCCTGAGCAGGCGCTGGCGGACAACAAGCGCTACAAGGTCGTCTGGCAGGTGCTGCAGGCGCTGCG
Organism: uncultured Solirubrobacterales bacterium; assembly: GCA_963786535.1. Classification (GTDB taxonomy): domain Bacteria; phylum Actinomycetota; class Thermoleophilia; order Solirubrobacterales; family Solirubrobacteraceae; genus Palsa-744. The sequence goes on from CAWAZI010000001.1 coordinate 439,096, forward strand.
CGCGCACGACGATCGCTTCAACGCGACCGTCAACAAGATCGAGCTGAACAAGCGCAAGCCCGCGCAGATCATGGTCGGCACGGTCGGGTTCGACAGCGAAGCGGACGGCTCCTCGACCGGCTCGTCGCCGAGCCCCGACGGCTCATCTCAGAGTGCAGCGAGCGCGGCGCAGCTGGCGCTCGACTATCACGTCGAGGAGTGGCGCGAGGCGATCTACGCCAAGATCGTCACGAAGGTCGGCGAGCGCACCTACTGGGAGACGTGGGCCAAAGACATCGCCCAGATCGCCGAGCGCCACGTCGCGCGGATCGACGCGATACTGGCCGACCCCGCCTCGGACGCACGGCAGCACTTCGAGGAGTTCGTCGCCGGTCTGCGCGCGAACCTGAACGACTCGATCACCGACGCGGACGCCGTCGACATGCTCGCGCAGCATCTGATCACCCGTCCGGTATTCGAGGCACTGTTCGAGAACTACTCCTTCGCCGCGCACAACCCCGTCTCGCTGGCGATGCAGCGGATGCTCGAGATCCTCGACGAGCAACACGTGGACACCGAGGCCGACACGCTCGAGAAGTTCTACGACAGCGTCAGGCTGCGCGCGGCCGACATCGACAACGCCGAGGGCAAGCAGCGGATAATTCACGAGCTCTACGAGCGCTTCTTCAGGGTCGCCTTTCCGTACGTCGCGGAGTCCCTCGGCATCGTCTACACGCCCGTTGAGATCGTCGACTTCGTCATAGCGAGCGTCGAGCACGTGCTCGGAGCCGAGTTCGGCGCGTCGGTCAGCGACGAGGGCGTACACGTGCTCGAGCCGTTCGCGGGAACCGGGACGTTCGTCACGCGGTTGTTGCAGTCCGGCCTCATCAAGCCCGAGGACATGGCGCGCAAGTACGCGAGCGAGCTGCACGCCAACGAGATTTTGCTGCTCGCCTATTACATCGCCGCGATCAACATCGAGGCTACCTATCACGACCTCGCTGGCGGCAAATACACGCCGTTCGCCGGGATGGTGCTGACGGACACTTTTCAGATGACCGAGGCGGATGACTCGATGGACGAGATCATCTTTCCCGACAACAACGAGCGCGTAGCCCAGCAGAAGGCGCTCGACATCCGCGTGATCCTCGGCAACCCGCCTTACTCAGTTGGGCAGGGCAGCCAGAACGACAACAACCAGAACCTGGCCTACCCGACCCTCGACAGGGCGATCGAGAAGACCTATGCCTCAGCCTCCTCGGCGGGTCTCAAGCGCAACCTCTACGACTCCTACATCCGGGCGTTCCGCTGGGCGAGCGACCGGATCAAAGACCAGGGCGTGGTGGCCTTTGTCAGCAACGGTTCATTTATCGACGGCGGTTTCGCCGACGGCTTCCGCAAGACCCTGGTGGACGAGTTCTCAGCGCTTTACGTCTTCAACCTGCGCGGCAATCAGCGCACATCGGGTGAGACCTCGCGCCGGGAGGGCGGCAAGGTCTTCGGAGGAGGCAGCCGGGCGCCGATCGCAATCACATTGCTCGTCAAGAATCCGACCGCCGGCGGCCCCTGTGTACTTCACTACCACGATATCGGCGATTACCTCAGCCGTGAGGAAAAGCTGACCATCATCCAAGACTTTGGCGATGTTGCGAGCATTCCCTGGCAGCATGTCACCCCGAACGCCGCGGGCGACTGGATCAACCAGCGTGACGAGGCTTTCGCCGGATTTGCACCGCTCGGCGACAAGAAAAACGCAGTGGCGGATCGACTTTTCAGCATCTACTCCCTCGGCCTCGTCACCGGGCGCGACGCTTGGGCCTACAACTTCTCTCGTTCGGCGGTCGTGGCGAACATGCGCCGCATGATCGGCTTCTACAACGAGCAGCTCGCGGACTTCGATGCCTGGGCGCTTGAGAACAAACTCAAACGCACAATCGACAATGTCGAGGAGTTCATCGACCGCGACGCGGAGAAGATCAGTTGGACGGTGAACCTCAAGGAAGACCTCCGCAAGTCGAAGGTCGCGAGCCTCGATGAGCAGCGCATCATGCCGAGCATGTATCGCCCCTACTGCAAGCAATGGCTCTACTTCGACCGGCAGCTCAACGAGAGGGTGCTGCTCATTCCCAAGCTGTTTCCATCCCCCCGGCACGGGAACATTGTGATCGCGACAACCGGCGCCGGGGCATCGAAGTTGTTCTCTGCCCTGATAGCGGATGTCATCCCCAATTTGCATCTGCAGGACACCGGCCAGTGCTTCCCGCTCTATTACTACGAGCCCGCGGAAAACGACGGCGTGCTGTTCTCAGACGGCGAGATCATCGACGGCTGCCGCCGACACGATGCGATCACCGACGCCGCGCTCGCTCGATACCACAACCGCTACGGGACTGACATCGCAAAGGAGGACATCTTCTACTACGTCTACGGCGTGCTGCACTCCCCTGAGTACAAGCAGCGCTACGCCGCCGATCTGAAAAAGATGATCCCGCGCATACCGATGGTCGCCGACTTCTGGGGCTTCAGCGACGCCGGCCGCCAGCTCGCCGCGTGGCACCTCGACTACGAGGAGGTCGACCCGTGGCCGCTGGATGAGCTCACTACGAGCATCCAGAGCTCTTATCGCGTGGAGAAGATGCGCTTCGCCAAAAACGGGAAAGCAGTTGACAGAACCCGCATCGTCTACAACAGCCATCTCACGCTCGCGGAGATCCCCGAGGAGGCGTACCGCTACGAGGTCAACGGCAAGTCGGCGATCGAGTGGATCATGGATCGCTACCAGGTCAAGACCGACGCCGACGGTGGCATCGTCAACGACCCCAACGACTGGGCGCTCGAGCACGAGGACCCCCGCTATGTCGTCGACCTCGTCAAGCGGATCGTCAGCGTGAGCATGGCGACGACGAAAATCATCGAGGGTCTGCCCGCGTTGGAGGTACTCACCGAGACCCCTGGCGCCCAGCCTACCCCGGCGGCGGCGATGGCTGACCCGGACTCGCGGGTCTGAGCACGACGGATTCGATGCGCCGCGCGAGCGCATCGATCGTCTGCGCGAAGTCGGTGACGGCCGCGAGCGCGCCGTCCTCGCCCCAGCCGGCGACATAGGGGACGCTCTCGGCGTCGGCCGCCAACCCGGCGCCGGCGCAGGCGACGAACGCGACTGTGTCCGCAATCACCTCGGCTCGATCGCGGGGATGGCGGTCGTAGTCGATACCGAGTGCGTGCGCGCACTCGTGGATCAAGGTGTGCACCTGCGCGTTCGCGGACGCGCGAGCATCGACCACTATGAGTCTGCACTCAGTGTCGCACCACCCGCGCGAGGCGGCGGCGATCGCGGTGAACGAGACGGCGTAACCGAGCGACTCAGCGAAGGCGCGCAGCGGGGCGAGCAGGTGCGTGTGGGAGTCGCCGCTCAACGGCTCGCCGTTCGGCGCCGGCGCCTGAGGCTCAACGCCTGGTAGGAGCTCCGTCTGGGAGAGCTCGAACACGGACGCGGTTCTGAAAAAGACACGCCGCCTGCCGGTCTCCCGGCCGTCCTCGTCGCGCTCCTTGACCGTGACTGGCGCAGAGATCCGCAATCCCGTCTGACCCTTGCGCACACGGCGTCCAAGCTTGCGCCAGGCGTGCAACCCGCAGACGCGCCTGGGCACGATCCCTCGTTCGTGACACTGCTGGGCGAGGAGCATGCAGTTGGTGGCCGAGTATCCGCGCAACGTCGAACGAGTCAGGACCCAGCGCATCCAACCTTCTCGGGAGAGCAGCTGCTCGGCGGCGTGGCGCAGCCGCTCGCGGTCGGCGCGATGGCGCTGGGCGCGCTCCTGCTCGGTCAGGGGCTGCGAGGGATGCTTGGCCATACCTCCTTACCCGACTGCGGCGCGTGAGCGGGACACGACCGATGACCGATAGAGCCGATGTGGCTCCTGGCGGCGAATGCGCCACCAAAATTGGGGATCGCGCATGCTTGAAAGCTGATGCGGTCCCTGGCGGCGCGTGCGCCGTCCACTCACAACTCCGCGATGCGCCCCGCCAGAAACCGCCGCTCAGGCTCGGCGTGAGCCAGCTCCAGCGCGCGCTCATACGCCGCGCGGGCCTCCTCGGGACGGTCAAGGCGGCGCAGCAGATCGGCGCGGGCGGCGTGGTAGTAGTGGTAGTCCTCGAGCCCATCGATCCGGTCGATCGCCCGCAGGCCCTTCCGCCAGCCCTCCGCGTATGCGACCGCGACGGCGCGGTTGAGCTCCACGACGGGCGATCCCGTCACTCGCGCGAGTTCGTCATACAGCGCGGCGATCCGCACCCAGTCGCTCTCCTGCTGGGCGTGCAGCGAGACGATTGCGGCCTGCAGCACGTAGGGGCCTCGCCCGCGCAACGCCAGCGCGCGCTCCAGCGCCGCGCGACCTGCCTGGATCCGCTCGCCGTCCCACAGCGCGCGATCCTGCTCGGCGAGCAGCACGATCTCCCCGTCGCGGTGACGGGCCGCGCTACGCGAGTCATGCAGCAACATCAGTGCGAGCAAGCCACACACCTCGGGCTCGTCGGGCATCAGTTCGACCAGCGCTCGGCCGAGATGGATCGCCTCCGCGCACAGCTCGCCACGACCGTCATAGCCGGAGTTGAAGATCAGATACACGACCGCGAGTACCGCGGTCAACCGATCCGGCAGCAGGTGCGCCGGCGGGATCCTGAACGGGATGCCCGCGGCCTTGATCTTGCGCTTGGCCCGCACCAGTCGCTGGGCCATCGTCGGCTCGGCCACGAGAAACGCGCGCGCGATCTCCTCAGTGCTCAACCCTCCGAGCGTGCGCAGCGTCAGCGCGACCTGCGCGTCAATGGCGAGCGCCGGATGACAGCAGGTGAATATGAGCTCCAGTCGCTCGTCCGGGAAGGTGCTCGCGTCCATGTCGGTGTCCGTGTCGACCGCGGGTGTCGTCGTGGGCGCATCGAGCAGGCGGGTCTTGGCCGCGAGCGTGCGATCGCGGCGGATGCGGTCGATCGCGCGGTTGCGCGCCGTCACCACCAGCCAGGTGACCTGGTTAGCGGGAGCTCCCTCGCGCGGCCAGCGCTCGGCGGCGATCGCGAACGCCTCCTGGGCGGCCTCCTCGGCGAGGTCGATGTCGCCGAGGAAGCCGATCAGCGTCGCCAGCACGCGCCCCCAGTGATCGCGGAACGTCTGCTCGAGGGGGACCGTCACTCCGCAATCGGGCGGATCTCGATCGCGCCGCCCATGCTCGCCGCCGGGATTCGCGTTGCCAGCTCGATCGCCGCGTCGAGATCGTCGGCCTCGTAGAACAGGTACCCGCCGAGCGCCTCCTTGACCTCGACGAACGGCCCGTCGGTCGTGAGCGTCTGCCCGTCCCGCACTCGCACGGTGGTCGCCGTCTCTGGGGGCTGCATCCGCACCCCGGGGGTTGCGTGCGAGTCTTCGTTGATCGCCTGATAAGCACCGTAGACCGCGCTCCGCTCGGCCTCGGACAGGCGATCCCACTCCGGTGAGCCCGGCAGTGGGGTCGTGCCCTGGTGGATCAGCAGCATGTACTTCATGAAGAGTCCTCTTTCGTAGGGTACGTTGATGGTCTCCTCTAGGACGAGCGGGTACGCCGAAAATCGACATCCCCCTGAGATTTGGCCGGCGCGGTCGTCTGGCTCTGAACAAGAACACCGCGGGGTGGCATGTACGGCTGGCGGCCGAAGCTCCGCGCAAACGCTCGCGAGCACGACATACTTCTCATCACGTGAACCCCAGACAGATCGACATAGCCGGCATTCGCGCCACCGGCGCACTGGGAGCGGCCCGCACAGCCATCGTCGCGCTGACAATCTGCGCCGGGCTGGCCAGCGCCGCGGGGGCGGAAACCTTCGCCTCGATCGCACCCTCCCTGTCTCCCAACCGGCTGAACGCCAAAGCTGCCCTCACGTTCACGATGCGCTTTTCGGGCGGTCAGTTTGGCGTGCCCTCCCCTGTGCGCCGGTCGGTCGTGCGGTTCCCGTCCGGACTGACCCTCGACGTCCCCCATCTGAGCAGCTGCCCGGCCGCGCGCCTGCGAGCCCGCGGTCCGAGCGGCTGCCCCGCACGGTCGGAGATCGGCCACGGACACGCGCTCGTGGAGACGCATGCGGGAACCGAGAACATCACCGAGGAAGCCACCCTGTGGGTGTTTCTCGGCCCGCCGGACAACCTCCAGCCGACGTTCGAGATACTCGCCCAGGGCTATACCCCGCTCGACGAGCGGAAGGTCTTTACCGGGATAGTGCTCCAAGCCAGCGCTCCCTACGGGGAAGAGCTCGAGATGTCGATCCCCCCGATCCCCACGCTGATGCTCGAGCCCGACGCCTCGATCGTCACCTTCTCGCTTACGATCGGCACTGACGGGCGCCATCGGACACACGGCGCAAACGCGGTCCTCGTGCCCTCCAGCTGCCCGGCGGGCGGCTTCCCGTTCGCCGCCGAAATCACCTACGCCGACGGCTCCACCGGCGGGGCTCTCGCCACGACCCCCTGCCCGACATGAGCGGATCGGCCAAGCTCCGCACAGTCCTCGCGGCCGCGGCACTGTGTCTGCTCGCGCTGTTCGTGCTCGCGCCCCTCAGCTCCGGCGAGCGCCCGTCCTCGCGCCCGTCCGCGAGCGCGGCGAGAACGATCTCGCTGAACGAGACCGGCCGGCTGCGCCTCACGAGCAAGCACAACTTCACACTCAACGAGCAGGGCTCGGCGACGGGCACGGTTGCGGGCACGATCTACGTGCATCTGACGGCGGTCTCCAGCAGCCGGGTGACGGCCGAAGTCAACATCTATCATGGCGGGAGCTCGATCTCGGGCAACGGCAACGCGAGCTACCGCCGGGGGAGCACTACGGCCAGCTTCTCCGGCTCGATGTCGTTCGACCGCGGGAGCGGGAGCTACGCACACGTCCGCGGGTCGGGGCTGAGCTTCAGCGGCACGATCGCGGAATCGAACCACGACGCCATCACGGTGCACGTGAGCGGCAGGGTGTCGGACTAAAGGGGTTCGCCGGATCGTCTCCGGCGCCATTGGGAGATCGAGGTGCTGGAGCTACGTGACCTCGTCAAGCACTACCCGGCCGTCGGCGGCGAGCCCGTGCGCGCCGTGGACGGCGTATCGCTGACGGTCGCGCCGGGCGAAACCGTCGCGTTGTATGGGCCGAGCGGCTCGGGCAAGACGACGCTGCTGCTGATGGTCGCGATGCTGCTGGAGCCCACCGCCGGCGCGGTCCTGATCGGCGAGCGCGATGTCAGCACGCTGTCCGAGCGCGAGGCCTCGCATTTCAGGCTCGCCGAACTGGGCTTCATCCGCCAGAGCTTCGACCTGCTGCCGGGCGTCAGCGCGATCGATAACGCCACGCTGAAGCTGCTCAAGACCAGGCGCTGGGGGCAGGCGCGGCGCGAGATCGCACCGCTGCTGCAGCGACTCGGGCTGGGCGAGCGCATGGGCCATCGCGCCGAGACGCTGTCGATGGGCGAGCGCCAGCGGGTGATGATCGCGCGGGCGCTCTCCACCGCGCCACGCCTGCTGCTCGCGGACGAGCCGACCGGGAGCCTCGACAGCCGGCGCGGGCGCGAAGTGCTCGAGCTGCTGCGCGAACTGACCGCTGAACGAGAGGTCGCGTCGGTGATCGTCAGCCACGATCCGATGGCGGCCGCGTATGCCGACCGGGTGCTCGCCCTGCACGACGGCAGGCTCTGCGACTACGCACCCGACCGCGTGTATGCGCAGCGATGAAGCCGCTCAACGCCCTGCACCTCTATCGAGTGCGTCTGCGCGCGCGATTCCTGCAGGAGTGCTTCGCGATCGTGGGAATCGCCGCCGGGGTCGCGCTGCTGTTCGCTTCGCAGGTCGCCAACTCGAGCCTGCAGAGCTCGGTGACCCAGCTCTCGCGCGGGATCGCCGGTAACGCGACGCTGCAGCTGCTGGCGCGCGACCCGCACGGCTTTCCGCAAAGCACGCTCGCGCGCGTACGCGACATCCCGGGCGTGCGCGTCGCCGCACCGGTGCTGGAATCCGGGGCGAACGCGATCGGCCCCGCGGGAAGGGCGTCGGTCGAGCTGATCGGCGCCGATGCGAGCCTGTCCGAGCTCGGCGGCGCGCTCGTGCGCGGCACCGACCTGCGGCCGTTCGGGGGCATCGGCGCGGTCGTGCTGCCCGCTCCGCTGGCGCACGCCATCGGCGCGCAACGATTCGGCCAGGAAGTCGTGTTTGCAGCTCGACGGGCACACGGCCGAGGCCCCGCTCTACTCCCAGCTGCATGCGAGCCAGATCGGCCCGTTGACCGCCAGCGCGGTGGCGATCGTGCCCCTGTCGCTCGCCCAAGAAATGACCGGTCTTGGCGCACGCGTGAGTCGCATCCTCGTGCAGCCCGCGGCAGGCTCACAACCGCGGGTACGGGCCGCGCTCCAGCGGCTCGCCGGCGATCGCTTGAACGTCGAGGCGGTCGACTACGAAGAACGACTGTTCGCCAAGGCGGCAGCGGCGAGCAACCAGTCGACCGCCCTGTTCTCGGCGATCAGCGCGCTCGTGGGGTTCCTGTTCGCGTTCAACGCCGTGCTGCTCACCGTCCCGCAGCGTCGACGGCTGGTCGTCGATCTGCGCCGCGACGGGTACACGCCGCGGACGGTGATCGCGGTGTTGCTGCTCGACGCCGTCGTGCTCGGGCTCCTCGCTTGCGTGCTCGGGTTGGCGTTGGGCGAGGAGCTCTCGATCCACCTGCTGCACTCCAACCCGGCATTCCTCTCGCTGGCCTTTGCGGTCGGCTCGGAGCGGTTCGTCAGCTGGGAGAGCGTGGCGTTCGCGACCGCTGGAGGGATGTTGGCCGCGATCGTGGCGGTGCTCACCCCGTTGCGCGACATTCTCTCGCGCGATCCGCTCGCAGCGATCGGGCCGCGGGAGAGCTCGAGCGCGACTCTGTTTCGGCGGCGAGCAACCCGCTCGTCCGTCCATGCACCCGCCCGTGCGGCGCTCGCCGGGCTGGCCTGTCTCGCTGCTGCCACGGCGATCCTGCTGGCCGCGCCCGACGCGGCGATCCCCGGAATGGTCCTGCTCGTGGCGGCGCTGTTGCTGGTGCTGCCGTTCGCGCTCGCCGTCACGCTCGCGCTCGTCGGGAGGCTCGCCCGACTGATCGCGGGCGTCGTCCCGCACGTGGCGACGATGGAGTTGAGCGCAGCGGGAGCACGGGCCGTCGCGATCGCGGCAACCGGCGCGATCGCCATCTTCGGCAGCGTCGCGATCCAGGGCGCCCACGGCGACCTGCTCAAAGGTCTCGAACACGCCGCGCAGGACATGAACGCCTCCACCGACGTATGGGTCTCCCCCGCCGGCTCCTACAACCTGCTGAACACGACCCCGTTTCACCCGGTCGATCGCGCCAAGCTCGAACGCGTCGCGGGCGTGCGCGCGGTGGGCCTGTATCGCAGCGGGCTGTTGGACTATGGCGAGCGTCGGGTGCTGGTGATCGCCCCGCCGCCCGGAGCGACGCCGCTGCTGCCGGCGACCCAGCTCGTGCAGGGCGATCTGCGCCAGGCCAGCGAACGCGTGCGCGCCGGCGGCTGGCTCGTGCTCTCGCGGGCGATCGCCTCCGAACACCACCTGCACATCGGCCAAGCGCTAACTCTGCCGAGCCCGGACCCCACGACGCTGCGCATCGCGGCGCTGTCCACGAACATCGGCTGGGCGCCCGGCGCGATCGTGATGAACGCGGATGACTACGCGCGCGCGTGGGGAAGCCGGGATGTGAGCGCCTACAGCATCCTGCTCGACCCCGGCGTCCCACCCGTCCACGCGGTGCGCGAGATCGAACGCGCGCTCGGCGCCCATTCCGGCCTGGCCGTGCAGACCGCCGCACGGCACACGGTCCGCCAGAGCGCGCTCAGCCGCGAGGCCCTGTCGCGCCTCACCCAGATCGCCACGCTGATCCCGATCGCCGCGGTGCTCGCGATGGCCGCGGCGATGGGGGCCATGATCTGGCAACGCCGCCCGCGCCTGGCCAAGCTCAAGCTAGAGGGTCTTCCGCGCTCCGACCTGTGGCATACGATCCTGCTCGAGAGCCTGCTGCTGCTGGGCGTCGGCTGCCTGACAGGAGCAGTCTTCGGCCTCTACGGCCAGCAGCTGGCCGATCGCGCGCTGGCCAACACGATCAACTTCCCGGTCGTCTACTCAGTCACGGTGCTGACGGCGCTGACGAGCCTCGCCTTGATGACCGCCACGGCGCTCGCGATCCTCGCGATCCCCGGCTATCTCGCCGCCTCCGTACCGGCGGCGCTGGCGCTGCAGGATTGAGATCCAACCCGGTGACGGACAGAGGCGTCGCTAGGATGGCGACCCTGTGGCGTCCGCCGATCCCACCCCTCGCCCCGAGATGCCCGAGCGCTCCCACGGCGCCGAGACGAGCGCGATTCGGGCACGTGACCTGCGACGGACGTTCAAGGGCGGCATCGACGCCGTTCGCGGGATCGACCTGGACGTCGCGCAGGGGGAGATCTTCGGGTTCCTGGGACCGAACGGGGCCGGCAAGACGACGACGGTACGGATGCTGTGCACGCTGCTGCCTCCCACGGCCGGCAGCGCACAGGTGGGCGAGCTCGACGTGGTCGAGGACCCCGCGGCGGTGCGCCGGCGGATCGGCGTCGCGCTGCAGGAGATCGGCCTGGACCCGTTGCAGACCGGACGCGAGCTGCTCGAGTTGCAGTGTGGCCTATACGGGATCACCGGCCCGCGGGCACGCTCGCGGGTGCAGGAGCTGCTCGAGCTCGTCGGTCTCGTCGATGCCGCCGAGCGGCGTACCAAGACTTACTCGGGCGGAATGAAGCGGCGGCTGGACCTGGCCAGCGCACTCGTGCACTCGCCCGGCGTGCTGTTCCTGGACGAGCCCACGACCGGCCTGGATCCGGCTTCGCGGTTGACGATCTGGGAGGAGGTGCGGCGCATCAACGGCCAGGGCACGACCGTGTTCCTGACGACACAGTACCTGGAGGAGGCCGACCAGCTGTGCGATCGGGTGGCGATCATCGACAACGGGCGGATCGTGGCGCAGGGCACGCCCGAGGAGCTCAAGTCCCAGCTCGGCCACGATGTCGTATCCGTGGAGCTCGACGGCGCCGACATCGACTCCACGCAGGCGGCCATCGGCGAGTTGGACGGACTGGAGCGGGTGGTGACCGGGCGTGACAGCCTCGCGCTCTATCTGGAGGACGGCCCGGGCTCGATCGCCGAGATCGTGCGACGCCTGGACGGCGCGCGGATCCGCGTCGGGGCGCTATCCGTCGCGCGGCCCTCGCTCGACGATGTATTTCTGCGGGCCACCGGCAGGCGGCTGGAGGGCGACGAGGAGAACCACGAGGAGCGGGCCGCATGACCGAGGTGCTGCTGCTCGGCCGCCGCGCGGTCCGCGAAGTGATTCGCCTGCCGGCGGCGACCGTACCGACGCTGTTCATTCCCCTGTTCTTCCTCGCGGTCAACATCGGGCAGATCTCCAAGACGTTCCCTTCCACGACGCCGTTCCTGCACGGCCAGGGCTACGTGGGATTCCAGCTCCCGGTGTCGCTGATGTTCGCCGTCTGCACCGCGACCTCGGGCCTGGCGCTCGTCACCGAGATCGACCTCGGCTACTTCGACAAGCTGCTCGTGGCGCCGATCCGGCGCTCGTCGATCATCTTCGGGCGCCTCGCCGCCGACATGGTGCGGGGATTGGCGGTCGCGACGCTCGTGCTCCTGGTAGCGCTGGCGTTCGGCATGCAGGTGCGCAGCGGCATCCCCGGCGCGCTGGTGCTGGTCCTCCTCGCCGCCCTGTGGGGCGTCGCCTACGCCGGCATCGGCATGCTCGTCGCGCTGCACACCCGCAACGTCCAGGCCACGAACGCGAGCTTCCTGGTCTTCTTCCCCCTGCTCTTCCTGACCCCCAACTTCGTGCCGTTCGAACTCCTCACCCCGCTGATGGAGGCGCTCGCACGCGCCAACCCCGTCAGCTACGTGATCGAAGGGCTGCGCTCGCTCGTGCTCGAAGGCTGGGTGCTGGACAAGCTCGCGATCTGCTGCGGGGTGATCGTGGTCACCGGGCTGGTGCTCACGTGGCTGTCGGTGCGCGCGATCGACGGCTACGACCGCTGAAGCTCGGCGCCGGCCGTCGAAGAGCGGCTTCGGCAGTGTGACCCGCCGCCGGCGCGCGGCAGCGCATTCGGAATGCGGGAGACGACTGAATGAGGGAGCAGTGCACACCCAGCCGTCTCGCAAGCCCGGACGATCGATTCCGCCCGAGACCTACGGACCGCCGCGACCCTCGGCACGGCGGTCCGAGCGGGCTACTTCTTGGGACAAGGAGCCTTGTAGGCGGTCGTCACGGTTGCGCCGGTCGCGAACGTGATTTCCGACTTCACCGGGAACCCGCCCTTGGGGCACTTCTTCGGCAGGGTGCCGTAGGAGATCGTCTTCTTGCCCTTCTTGTAGGCGGCGCCAACCTTGATGTTGATCGATTCGGTCGACACGGGCGGAGCGCCGGGAACCGACTGCACCAGTTCGACTGCGGCGTTCAACTCGGGGCCATAGGGAGCTTTCGCGGTCATGAAGCGCCCCTTGGAGACGAGCAGCTGCGCCGAGATCGGCGAAGCGGCGTTCGCGTAGAACTGCAGGCCGCCGCCGGGGGCGAAGAACGCCTGCAGGGTCGCGTTCTCTTTGACGAGTTCGCCGCCGATCGGATCGACGACGCCCGCGGTGCCCACCGGGCTCGCCTGCGACTTCTTGGGGCAGCCGCTCGGGCCGATATTTTCAAGCGTTGCCGCCGTGCACGTCACGAAGCCGGTCTGATTGATCTTCGTCCCGGCCGGGAGGTAGAAGTTGACGTGCGTTATCTGCGACACGACGCCGCCGGTCGATTCGCTCCCTTTGAGCGTGTATTTAGCTTCAAGGGCGGCGCCTGCGCCAAGTTTGTTGCCTGTGCCCGGGAACCCCTTGATCGGGACGGCTTTCGCGATGAGCGTCACCGTCGGGCAGGGACCGGCGGTGCTGCATGTCGATGCCGATGAGACGGCCGGCAGGACGAGAGCGCCGAGGCCAAGCAGGCCCAGACAGGCTGACGTTACGCGCATCCGATGAGTACGACCAATTGTGCGCATGCGATGCTCCTTGTGGTTCGACGGTCTCGTGATAGCCGGACCCCGCGCCGTCTGGCGCCGTCAGTGCCGGCGGTGCGGCCGTCGTCTGCTTGTAGAACCCGCCGCGCACGCACGAGTAGCGGTCGGACGCGCCCGACCCTGCGCGGCGAGGACTCTGATCGATCAGAACCTAGCCGGATGCCGGAAACTGTTTCCAGTTAGGTCGCGTCCCATTTCCCGGGTGAAATCGTTCGGGCGTAGCTCCGCTGGCTGTGGATGTTATGCGGCGATCACCTCCTTGGCCTCGACGGTCGGGGGTGGGGCTGGGTCCTCGCGCAGCTGGCGGCGCAGCCGTTCGATCTCGGCGACGGTCTTGGGGTTCATCTTCACTCCACGCCACCCGCGGCTGGAGAGCTCGAGCACGGCCCAGATGAGTGAGAGGGCTGAGGTCTCTCCGGGGAACCGGCCGATGACCTTGGTGCGCCTGCGGACCTCCACGAACGTCCTCTCCAGGAGGTTCGTGGTCCTGATTCGCTTGCGGTGCTCTGAGGGGAACCGCAGATGAACCACGAGAGCGGGCAGGTCCCGTTCGATGACGGCCATCGCCGAGGGGTAGGCCGCCTTGTAGTCGAGGATGATGCCCTGCAGCTCCCGAGCGGCCTCGGCCGGTGAGCGGGCCTCATCGAACGCTTTCCACCAGCGCGCCTTGACCTCTTGGTAGTGGCGCTCAGGGAGCTTCGCGGTGACGTTCCGTAGCGCATGGACGGTGCAGCGCTGCTCGAGTGCTTGCGGCCAGAGCTCGGCGACGGCCTTCCAGATCCCGGGTGCCCCGTCAGCGATCACGAGCGCCGGTGATCTGAGTCCGCGGTCGATCATGTCGCGCCCGAAGGAGAGCCACGCCTCGTAGCTCTCGCGGCTTCCCAGGGCCAATCCGAGCAGGATCTTCCGGCCCTCAAGCGTCACACCCCAGCAGACCAAGACACCCTCCGAGGGTGTGTCGTCCGGGTGCAGCTTCAGATAGATCGCGTCCAAGAAGCAGTAGACGATGTCGTGCGCCTCCAGTCGCCGTCGGCACCATTGGCGGTAGCGCTCCCGGGTGTCCTGGCAGATCCGCGACACCGTGCTCTTCGAGGCGATCGGCTCCTCGAAGACCTCCTCCAGGGCGGCCTCGACATCCCTGGTCGACAGGCCCCTCAGGAAGCCGCTTATCACCAGCGACTCCAGCGCGTGTGTGCGGGCGACGCCTTTGCCCAGGATCCGGCTCTCAAACCCGAGCTTCTTCGCGTCACGGATCCTCGGGCGCTCCAGGCGCATCGCCCCGCTCGTCGTCTTGACCGTCTTTGGTTCATGGCCGTTGCGGTGACTGACCGTCTCCCCGGCGCGCTCATAGCGTCGGCGTCCCAGGAACTCGCTGACCTCATCCTCCAGCGCCTGCTGCAAGATCAGCCGAGCGCCGAGGCGCCCGACCATCTCGATCGGGTCCTCCTCGCCGCCGACTCCGGCCAACACCACATCCAGTTCAGAGCGAAACCTCTCGCTCGGGGCTACCTTCTCCATACGGGCGTACCTCCATCGCTTGGTCTTCTCAGGACAAAGCGGAGGCTACGCCCGTCTTTTCAAATCCCCCGGCCGATGGGACGCGACCTCCAGTTATTCTCCGCCCGCGGCGCGGGCGGGGACCTCGCCCCACAGCTGCTCCAAGCGGTAGTAGTCGCGTGTGATCGGGGTAAAGATGTGCACGACCACGTCCAGGTAGTCCATCAGGATCCAGTCCCCCCGGCTGAACCCCTCGACACGGCGCGGGAGCGTGCCGTGCTCGCGCTTGCAGCCCTCGAGGATGCCGTCGTGGATCGCTTTGGTCTGGCGCTCGGTGTTGCCAGAGCAGATCAAGAACCAGTCGGTGTAGCCGAGCACGTCGCGCAGGTCCAGCTCGACCACTTCTCCGGCCTTCTTGTCGGCCGCATACCGCGCGATCTCCTCGAGCAGCGCCTGTGAGCGCAGCGGCTCCACGGGCTGGGTGGACTCTGCGCCCCGCTCCGGCTCACGGCTCCCCAGCGACCCCTCGGGACTCATGCCACACCGCCGATCGCGGCGGGTGAAGCGCCCGCGCAATACAGATCGTGCTCGGCGATGTATCGGGCGACCGCCTCCCCCACCAGCTCGATCACGGGCGCCCCGGCGGCGATCAGCTGTCGCACCGCCGACGAGGACGCCGCGATGCGAGCCATCCGCAGCGGCGTCACCCGCGGCGCCGAGTCGAGTCCCGGCGCCGTCAACGACACCAACGCCCGGCGCACGTCCTCGGAGTCCAGCTCGTCTCGCTGGGCCACCGCCAGCCGCACCATCCCCAGCAGCCGCGCCGGTTCGCGCCAGCCCGGCAGCGTGCGCGCGGTGTCCGCTCCCACGATCAGCGTCAGCTCGGCGTCGGGATGGGCGTCATGGATGGCCTGCACGGTATCCACGGTATAGGACGTTCCGCCGCGTTCGATCTCCAGCGCCGACGCCTCCACGCCGGGCTCCTGTGCGACCGCCAGCCGGCACATCTGAAGGCGATGCTCGGGGCCGGGATCCTCGTGCACGGTCAGCTTGTTCGGGGCCACGCATGCCGGCATCAGCAGCACCCGCTCCAGCCCCAGCTCCGCGCGCGCGTGGCGCGCCAGCGCGACGTGCCCGATGTGCGGCGGGTTGAACGTCCCGCCGAGGATGCCCACCGATCGAAGATCCTCCAGCACCACCGAGCGTTCAGTCGCGGACGTGTCCGTCGCCCGTGACGAGGTACTTGTAGGTGCACAGCTCGCGCAGCCCGATCGGCCCGCGCGCATGCAGCTTCTGGGTCGAGTTGCCGATCTCCGCGCCCATCCCGAACTCGCCCCCGTCGGTGAACCGCGTGGAGGCGTTCACGTACACGCACGCGGCGTCCACCCTTAGCTGGAACGCGCGCGCGGCGTCGGTGTCGCGCGTGAGGATCGCCTCGGAGTGACCGGACCCGTAGCGTGAGATGTGCTCGATCGCCTCCTCGACCGAATCGACCACGCCGACGGCCAGGGTCAGCGCCAGATACTCGGTCGCCCAGTCCTCCTCGGTGGCGTGCGGCAGCGCCGGGGAGGCGATCTCGCGCGTGCGTGCGTCCGCGCGCAGGCTCACGCCGGCCGCCGTCAGCGAGGCGAGCATCCGCGGCAGGAATTCCTCCGCTACGGCCTCGTGCACGAGCAGCGTCTCGGCTGCGTTGCACACTCCCGGGCGCTGGGTCTTGGCGTTCAGCACGATCGCCTCCGCGCGGTCCAGATCGGCGGATGCGTCGACATACACGTGGCAGTTGCCCGAGGCCGCGTAGATGACGGGCACGGTCGCCACTTCTTGCAGAGCAGCCTTCAGCCCCTCGCCCCCGCGGGGGATGATCAGATCGACGGTGTCCTCCTGGGTCGCGAGCTGGGCGAGCTCCTCGTGCCCGCCGCCAGAGACGAGCCCGATGCACCCGGCGGGCAGCCCCGCCGCGACGGCGGCCTCGGCGGCGATCCGCGCGAGCGTCGCGTTGGAGTGAGCCGCGGTCGATGACCCACGCAGGACGATCGCGTTGCCAGACTTCACACACAGCGCGGTCGCGTCGATCGTGACGTTGGGCCGCGCCTCATACACGACAGCGACGACGCCCAGCGGCACGCGCACCCGGCGGATGTCCAGGCCGTTGGGCAGCCGCCGACCCTCGATCGTCTCGCCGACGGGGTCGGGCAGCGCGCTGATGCCCTGCACCGCGCCCGCGATCGAGGCAATCCGAGCCGCGTCCAGAGCCAGCCTGTCCAGCAGCGCGTCGCTGAGGCCCGATTCGCGCCCGGACTCCATGTCCAGCGCGTTCGCCGCCAGGATCTCCTCGGTGTGCTCGATCAGCGCCCGCGCGATCCCCGTGAGCGCGGCGTCCTTGCGCGCGGTGTCGATCTGCGCGAGCTCCCCCGCGGCCCGCCGCGCCGAGCGGCAGATGTCCGCAACCGATGTCGCGGTCGTGGTCGTAACGGCCATCGAACAAGCATAGAGTGGCCTAGTGCACCCACGCCCGCGGCCAAAAACGCGCCGTGCCTCGGCCAGCCCGAACTGAGAACGGGTTTTGAAAAGATCGGCACGTCCGGATGCGTCCCTGGACACGGCGCTGGATCGCCACGTGACGGCTCGCACGTGCAACCAGCATGCGCTTCGCCATCCCGCGTCGCCCAGCTTGGTCCAGGAACGCCCCGACCGCACCGCCTATTTCAAAACACGTTCTGAGACCGGCGACACAGTCACCGATACGGGCGCCACGCGGAGTTCTCACCCCCCAAAACGACACGCGGGCGCATGCGCACGCGGTGATGCGACGCGTCAGTCCAGGACCAGGTAGTCCCGGTGCACGGCCTCGTCGGTCGCGCGCGGCAAGAGGGTGCGGACGGCCGCTGACTGCATGCCCATCACCTGACGCAGCTCCGGCGCGGAGTAGTTGCAGATGCCCTTGCCGACCGCGCCGCCCGGAGCGCCGTCTCGCTCGCGCACGGCGATGTCGACCGCATCGCCCGCGTCGAACTCGCCATCGACCGCGACGACGCCGACCGGGAGCAGGCTGGCGCTGCCCTCGCGTACCGCACGCGCCGCTCCGGCGTCGATCGTAAGCGTGCCCCGCGACGGGCGGGCGTACTTGAGCCACAGCTTGAACGAGGAGTAGCGGGCCTCGCGCGGCTGAAACCGCGTCCCCGCGCGTCCGCCCGCGAGCACGGTGCGCAGCGCGTCGTCGTGCAGGCCGTTGCAGATCGTCGTCGCGATCCCGGCGGCCGTGGCCATGTCGGCGGCGACGACCTTGGAGCGCATGCCGCCCGAGCCCAGTGGCGAGGTGGTGTGGCCGATCTCGAGCTCCTCCAGAGCCGCGAACTCGGTCACGTCGTCGATCAGCCGCGCGTCTGCGCGCAGGCGCGGGTCGGCGGTGAACAGACCGTCGATGTCGGTCAGCAGGATCAGCTCGTCGGCGCCGATCAGCACGGCGACCTGGGCGGCGAGAAAGTCGTTGTCGCCGAAGGAGATCTCGTCGGTGGCGGTGGTGTCGTTCTCGTTGATGACCGGCAGCACCCGCCAGGCCAAGAGCGTGGCGAGCGTCTGGCGAGCGTTCAGGTAGTGGGTGCGCGCGGACATGTCAAAGAACGTCAGCAGCACCTGCGCGCTCGTCACGCCGCGGGCGCGCAGCAGCTCGTCGTAGACGCGATACAGCTTGCCCTGGCCGACGGCGCTGGCGGCCTGCAGCTCGCCGATAGCGCTCGGACGCTGGGGCAGCCCCATCGTGCGCATGCCTCGCGCGATCGCCCCGCTGGTCACGAGGATCGCCTCATCGCCGCGCACGATGCAGCTCGGCGGCGGCGTCGCACACGCGCGCAAGCGCATCCTCGCGCAGCTCGCCGTCAGAGTCGGCGACGACGCTGGAACCGAGCTTGATGACACACGTTTCATTGTTCAGAGCCTACGCGGACACGTTCGGGTCCAGCTCGAACGCGACCCCGGCGATGCGCACCTCGTCGCCCGCGACGAACCCCTCGCGCTCCAGCGCGTCGAGCACGCCGATGCCGCGCAGGCGTTCCTCGAGGTAGGCGAGCGCGTCCTCGTTGTCGATGTCGTACCGGCTCAACAGCCGTTCGACTCCGCGGCCGTTCACCGCGAACGAGCCCGGGCCGAGCTGTTCGACGACGTAGCCGCGCCCGCCGTCGCGCCCGCCGGGGCGGAAGACCATGTGCTCGGCCAGCTCCTCCTCGACCGTGCCCGCGTGGGCGGAGCGGTCGCATCCGCGTCGCCGTCCGGCGCGGATGCGGCGTCGGGCACGATCCGCAGCAGCAATTCCCCCAGCTCGCGCACGCCCGCGCGCGTGGCGCTGGAGGTCGCCAGCACGGGCACGTCGGGTCCGAGTCTGCCCTCCCACTCGGCGACGGCCTCCCGCGCACGCTCAGGGGTGACGAGATCGACCTTGGACAGCACGAGCACGCGCGGCAGTCGCGCCAGGCGCTGGTCGTGCGCGGCCAGCTCGTGCTCGATCGCGGCGTGGTTTGCGAGCGCGTCGGCGTCCTCGCTCCCGGACAGCTCGGGGGCGATGTCGAGCACGTGCACGAGCAGGCGGGTGCGCTCAACGTGGGCGAGGAAGTCGTGTCCGAGCCCTGCGCCCTCACTGGCGCCCTCGATCAGGCCGGGAATGTCCGCCACGACGAGCTGGCGGCGCTCGAGCTCGTCTTCGAGCACCCCCAGGACTGGTGAGAGCGTCGTGAACGGATAGCTGGCGATCTTCGGCGCTGCGCGGGTCAGGCGCGAGAGCAGCGAGGACTTGCCAGCGTTGGGCATCCCGACCAGGCCGACGTCGGCCAGCAGTCGCAGCTGCAGCTCGATCCAGCCCTCCTCGCCCGGCAGCCCACGCTCGGCGAACCGCGGCGCCTGGCGAGTGGGGGTGGCGAAGCGCTTGTTGCCGTGCCCACCCGACCCGCCGCGCGCGATCGTGGCGCGCTGGCCATGGGCGAGCAACTCCCAGCGACGGCCGTTCAGGTCGTCCGACGCATCCCCTCCTCCCTCGCCGCGGGCTTCGGTGCCGGGGGGAACCCGGATCGTCAGGGTCTCGCCGTCGGCGCCGTGCTTGAGCGCGCCCTGACCATGCCCTCCCCGCCCAGCGTGGTACTGAGCTCGGCGCCGGAAGGAGTGCAGGTCGCGCAGCGAGGAGTCGCACACGAGCACGACCTCTCCCCCGCGCCCGCCGTCGCCGCCGTCGGGCCCGCCGCGCGGCACCTTCGCTTCGCGGCGAAAGCTCATGCAGCCATCGCCCCCGGCGCCGGCCCGGACGTGGATTCGCGCGCGGTCGTGCAACATAGGTTCGCGCCAGAATAGATGGTGGGTTGAGGTGATCGGGCCGTGGATGGCAGACGCCGAACACGAGCGCAGGCGTGCTGGTTGCACGTCGAGCATCGTGGGTGGCGTCTGACGCCACGGAACGGCCGCATCAATCCCGGCAGATATTCTGGCGTGGACCGATACTCGTCCCGGACGGGACGCGAGGCTAGCTCTCGCCGGCGGCGAGGATGCTGACGACGCGCCCGCGCCGTCCGGTGGTGAACTGCACGGTGCCGGCGGCGCGCGCGTACAGCGTGTCGTCCTTGCCGATGCCCACGCCGGCGCCGGGCTTGAATTTGGTGCCGCGCTGGCGCACGATGATCTCTCCGCCGGTGACGGCCTGACCGGCGAACGTCTTGACACCGAGCCGCTGCGCGTTTGAGTCGCGCCCGTTGCGGCTGGATCCGAGCCCCTTCTTATGAGCCATCGTCGGTCTCCTTGCTCACGGCTTTTTTCGCTTTGGCTGGGGCCTTCTTGGCGGACGCGGGTTTGGCTCCGGCGGCTTTGGCGCTCGCCGGTTTGGCGGCCACGGGTTTCGCGGTGGAGGCTTTCGCCGGCGCGGCTTTCTCACCCGCCGGCTTCGCGGCCGCCGGCGTGGCGGCCGCTTTGGCGTCTTTGGCCCGAGCGGCTCCGCCCAGCGCCAGCTCGGTGACCTCGATCCGGGTCAGCTCCTGGCGGTGGCCGGTGCGGCGCTTGTAGCCGCGCTTGGGCTTGAACTTGAACACGCGCAGCTTCTCGCCGCGCTCGTGCGCGATCACCTTCGCGGTGACCTTTACCTTCTGGAGGCCGGTCTTGTCGAACACGGCCTCCTCGGAGCGGTACAGGATCGGCTCGAGCGCGACGCTCTCGCCCTCGGCGGCGGGCAGGCGCTCGACCAGCAGCCGCTGGCCGCGCTCGACGCGATACTGCTTGCCGCCTGTCTTCACGATCGCATACATACCGATTCAGCCGCTGCCCTTTCTATGACTCCGTGCCCGCCTCGGCCGCGCCGGCCTTGGCCTTGGCAGCCGAACGGCGTCGCCCGCCCCTGCGGCCACGACGCCGAGGCTTGGATTGTACGCCATCCTCGCCCGCCTCCGCCGGCTCCTGAGGCGGGATGTCCAGTGCATCCGCTGGCTCCGGCGCCGCCGCGGCGCCGGAATCGGGCGCCGTGCCGTTGGCCTGCGCGGGCTCTGGGGTGTCCGGCTTGGGCTTGGCGGCATTCGGCGTGGACTTGCCCGCATCGGCTTTGGACGGCGCCCGTTTTCTGGGCCTGCGTTTGGCGGGCGCCGGCGGGCGTGGCGCGGGCGTGAGCACCTCGCCGGACTCGTCCAGCAGCAGCGCGCTGGCGGCGGTGCGCCCGACCTGGTCGATCCGCACCATCCGCTTCTCGCCGACGTGCACGGCGGCCCCGGCGATCGAGATGATGTAGCCGTCGATTTTGGCGACGGCGTCGTCGACGTCGTACATGTGCGGCTCGACGATCTCGACCAGCACCTCATCGCCCTGACGGAACGGCAGCGCGCGCTCCTCGACCTCCTCGCGGGTGCCCGCGAACGTGATCGCGAAGTGGTCGAGCGTGAGGCCCTCGGAGCCCTCGAACAGGAATGACTTGCCCGTCTGGGCCTCCAGCGCGTGCAGCACGCGCGAGCCGTGCCCGGTGAACTGGGTGCTCACGCGCGGGTTCATCTGCACGAGCAGCGCGCCCGCCTCGGGGTGCTCGGCGGCAACGTCGCGCAGGCGGCGCTCGAACTCGATCGCGATCGTCTCCTCGCTCTTGATCGTGCCCTCGCCCTCGCACGTCGGGCAGGGCCGGCTCATGATCTCGCGTACGCCCTCGGTCACGTTCTGGCGGGTCATCTCGACCAGGCCGAGCTTGGAGATCTCGGCCGTGAAGGTCTTCGTGCGGTCCTCATCGAGGGTCTTGCGCAGCGTCTTCATGACCGTGTCGCGGTTGCGCGCGCGGGCCATGTCGATGAAGTCGATCACGATGATCCCGCCGATGTCGCGCAGCCGCAGCTGGTTGACGACCTCCGCGGCGGCCTCGAGGTTGGTCTTGGTGATCGTGTCCTCCAGCGCGGCGCCTTTGCCGCGCCCGATGAAGCTGCCGGAGTTGACGTCGATCACCGTCAGCGCCTCGGCGTAGTCGATGATCAGGTAGCCGCCGCTGTGCAGGTCCACGCGCCGGGACATCACGCCTTCGATCGCCGTGTCGACGCCGTAGGCCTCGAACAGGGTTTTGTTGTCGTCGTTCTCCCACAGCTCGACCCGCTCGACCAGCTCGGGGGCGGTGCGCGCGAAGAACGACACGAGCCGGTGGTGCTGCTGCTCGTCGTCGACGATCGCGCGCTCGAAGTGCTCGGAGAAGATGTCGCGCACGACACGCACCGACAGGTCGGCCTCCTGGAAGACGAGGTCGGGCGCCTGGGTCTCGTCCACGCGTTTGACGAGTACCTCGTGCAGCTTGTGCAGATACTTGAGCTCGCGCTCGAAGTCCTCGCGCTTGGCGCCGTGCGCGGCGGTCCTGACGATCGCGCCGCCGCCGCCGAGGTCGAGTTTGGCGGTCTGGCGGCGCAGGCGCTCGCGCTCTTTGTCCTCCAGGCGCCGGGAGACGCCGATGCCCTCGCCGGTGGGGGCGTAGACCATGTAGCGGCCGGCGATCGTCAGCTCCATCGACAGGCGCGCGCCCTTGGTCTTCAGGGGGTCCTTGATCACCTGCACGACGATCTCCTGCCCGGGTCTGAGCAGCTCGGCGATCTTGTGCCCGCCGCCGCGTCCGCGGCGGCCGACCTCGACGCCGGGGAGCACGATCTCATCGACGTGCAGGAAGCCGTTCTTCTCCAGGCCGATGTCGACGAACGCGGCCTCCAGGCCGGGCAGGACATTGTCGACCTTGCCCTTGTAGATGTTGCCCACGATCGAGCGCCCGCCGCGGCGCTCGATGTACAGCTCAGCTATCCGGTAGCCGGCCCCCGGTTTGCCGGCGCCCTTGCCGCGGGCGCGGGATGAGGGGGACTTCGCGGCGCCCGGTGCTCCGGTCGCCTCCAGCAGCGCGACGCGCGTCTCCGCGCGGTCGACGCTGACAAGCACTTGCTTTTTCAATTTTTCGATCCAGTCTTATAATTGTCATGTTAATAGAGCGGCACGCGGCCCTTCAGCGCAGCCGAGGCGCGCGCCCGGACGTAGATTGACTGCAGCAGACCTACGGCCAGAAGAGTTGTGATCACCGACGAGCCGCCATAGCTCATCAGGGGCAGCGTGACGCCGGTGATGGGCATGATCCCAATGGTCATTCCCACGTTTACAAACACTTGAAACATCAGCATAGCCGCTACCCCGGCGGCGATCAGCGAGCCGAACAGATCCTTGGACATCGTCAGGATGCGCAGGGTGCGCCAGATCAGCAGCGCATACAGGCACAGCACGAGACCGGCGCCCACGAACCCGTACTGCTCGCCGACGGCCGCGAACACGAAGTCGGTGTGGTCCTCGGGCACGAAGTTCAGCCGTGATCTGGGTGGCGTCCGAGCCGCGGCCGGTCTTCTGGCCGGAGCCGATCGCGATCTTGGACTCCTGCAGCTGATAGGTGGGGTCGGGTTCGCCGTTCTTGGCTTTGGTTCCTTGATTCGGCGTTCGTCGAGGGGTGCAGGAACGCCGTCAGCCGTTCCACCTGGTAAGGCTTGAGCACATGGACGCCAACGGCGGGGGCGGCGACGAGCACGAATCGCCAGCGACGCCGCCACCAGCGCCATCAGCCCGGCCAGCTGACGCCGGGCGTGCCGGCCACAAGCAGCAGCACGAACGCGATCGCCATGTACACCATGCCCGAGCCGAGGTCGGGCTGGGCGATCACGAGCATCGCGGGCACCAGCGCCGCCAGCATCACCCGCGCGGTGCGTGTCGCGCTCGCGCAGCCGCCGGGCGCGATCGACGACGAACGCCGACAGCGCCAGGATCAGCAGGACCTTGCCGAGCTCGGAGGCCTGGAAGGAGAAGAACGGCAGGCTGATCGCGCGCTGGGAGCCTTTGGCGGAGCTGGCCCACCGCGAGCACCGCCAGGATGCTCAGTATGAGCAGCGCGTAGATCCCGTTTTTCAGCGGCCGCAGGCGCGCGTAGTCGATGCGCGCAAGCACGAGCATCAGCAGGCCGCCGACCACCAGGTAGACCGCCTGGCGATCGACGTAGTAGCCGGGGTCACCGGGCACCGCGTTGCGGGTGGCCGCACCGAGGGTCATCACCGAGGCGATCGCCAGGCCGATCACCGCGAGCGTCAGCAGCGGGTCCAGCGGCAGGCTGAACGTGCGCGGCGCGGAGACGGCCGGCGCCTGCTCGGCGTGCTTTGATCGGGCTGAGCGTGCTCATGGCGCGACTAAAAGGTCTTCGAGGTTCCCGGCGACGAACTTCTCGGGCTTGCCGAACCACTTCGAGGCGATCAGGCGCGCGATCGGCGCGGCCGTTTCGGCGCCGAAGCCGCCTTCTTCGACGGTCACGGCGATCACGATCGGGCGGTGGGGGTCGGCGATGTAGGCACATGTACCAGGACTGGTTCCAGATGGGGTGGGCGTTCGGCGGTGCCCGTCTTGCCGTAGACGGGGTGCTGTTCCTGGTCCCAGCCGCTCCACACGTCCGCGGAGGTGCCGCCCGGCTGGCTGGCGGCCTCGTGGATGCCTTCCATCACGTCGCTCAGGTAGGTGTCGTTCAGGTGCACGTGTCCCACCGGCGGGGCGCTCAGGCTCTGCACGAGGCCGCCGTCGGATTCGTCGATCTCAAGGCCCAGGTGCGGGCGCACGACCGTGCCGTAGCCACCGTGCAGGTAGGCGTTGGCGAGCGTCGAGTAGGCGACCGCCATCTGCAGGGGCGAGGTCTGCAGGTCGCCCTGGCCGACCGCCAGGTCCATGTTGTCGCCCACGCTCCAGGGCCTGACTTCGGCGACGATGTCGCACGTCCCATGATGGGGCTCGTGTTCGCAGCGCTCCTGCAGGCGGTTCTGTTTGGCGCGCCACGCCGGGTCGGGGATCGTGCCGGTCGTCTCGCTCGGCAGGTCGATCCCGGTGGGGTGCCCGACGCCGAGCTCGCGGGCCATGTTCTGGATCGCTTCGTGATGGCCGTTGGCGAGCTCGCCGACGGTGAAGAAGTAGGTGTCCGAGGAGACCTTCAACGCTTCGACGAGCCCCACCGCGCCGTAGTCGGCGTGGCCGGCGTTGCAGAACTGCTCGGTGGAGACGTGGATGCACTGTCCGGCCCCAAGACCCTCGGCGGGGTTGATGACGCCCGCTTCCAGCGCGCCCATCGCGCTGAACGGCTTGAACGTGGAGCCCGTCGGGTAGGCGCCGTTGACCGCGCGGTCGAGCAGCCGCGAGGGCGTTTCTTCGCCCCGCCGGTCTCGCCCTCGAGCGCCTTGTATTCGCTTTCGGTCAGCGGTTTGGCGAACTTGTTCGGGTCAAAGCTCGGGTAGGAGCCGATCGCCAGGATTTCCCCGTTGAGCGGGTCCATCGCCGTGAACGCGCCCGCGGTCGCCGGTTTGCCGCCCGCGCGGGCGTTTTCGATCCCCTCCAGCAGCGCTTTTTCGCCCTCGCGCTGCAGACCCACGTCGAGCGTCGTCTTGAGGCTGTAGCCGGCCTTGGGAGGCGTCGGCTGCAGGCGCGTGGGCACGGGATAGCCTTCGGAGTTGACCTGCACGCGCTGCACTCCGTCGGTCCCGCGCAGGTAGCGGTCGTAGTAGTACTCGAGCCCTTCCTGACCGACCACGGTCCCCTGCTTGACGCCCTGGAACGGGCGCAGCTTCAGCTCTCGTTCGGAGACCTGGCCGACATAGCCGAGCACCTGCGCGGCCATTTCCCCGTACGGGTAGGAGCGGATCGAGACGGGCTGCTGGGTGACGCCGGGGAACTCGTTCTGGCGCTCGGCGAGCACGGTCAGCACGCCGCGCCCGGCGTCGGTCTTGATCGTCACCGGGCGCATAGGGCAGGGCGGTGCGGCCCTTGATCACGAGCGCCTCGACGTGAGCGGCGCTCATGCCGAGCAACGCCCCCAAGCGCCGGTAGAGGCGCACACGGGGAGCGCCCGCGGGCGGCAGTGCGGAGGGCACGATCTGCACCGCGTTGGTGACGGTGCTGGCGGCGATCGGCTGGCCTTCGCGGTCGAATATCTGCCCGCGCGGGGCGGCGATCGGCAGGTCGCGAACGCTGTTGGCGGCGGCTTCCTGGACGTAGCGTTCGCCGGTCAGCACCTGCAGGTACCACAGCCGGAAGAAGATCACGCCGAACATCACAACCGCGATCCCGCCGAGGATCGCCACGCGAAAGGCCATCTGCGGCGAGACGGGGGGCATGCGCCCGCCGGCCGAGCCGGAGGACCCTGCCACCGGAGGCTTCGCCGGAGCGAAAGCGTTCGATAGCGCTCATATTTCGCGTCACGCTCGAACTCATGTCCTCGACAGCGGGCTCAACCCACCGGTCGTGTAGGCGCGGCGCCGGCGCCGGCGCGGATCGTCGGGCAGGCCGCCGATCAGGCAGCGGCGCACGAGCACCCACATCGGCAGCGCGACGATCGTGTTGACGAGCACGCCGAGCACGATCTGGCGCAACAGCTCGAGGCTGACGGGCGCGTCGACGCCGAGCATGAACTCCATCAGCGAGTAGGCCACGAGCGCCGCCGCCGTGGCCCCGGCGCCCACGAGCAGCGGCGTCAGCGCCGCCTGCGGGTCGCGCAGCTCGCGCAACCGCCCGCACCAGTAGCCGACGAGCGTGAACACCAGCGAGGTCAGCCCGAGCGTCTGCACGAGCGCGAGATCGACGAGCAGCCCTACGGCGAAGCCGCTGACGGCGCCGACGGTGGAGCCGCACAGAAGGCCGATGAACGCGACCAGCAGCGGGGAGAGGTCGACGGTCACCCCGAACACCGGCACCTCGGAGACGACGCCCGTCTGGAAGAACACGACGACCAGCGACAGCGCGGCAATGCGCGCGATCAGCCCACCGGAGACGCCCTGGCCGCCCACTAGCCGGCTCCCGTGGAGGCCAACTGTCCGGCGGTCCCGGTTTCGGTGCTCGGACGCCCACCCGCGGGCAGGCTCGACAGCAGGCTGCTGAGCCGCGCCGGCTGGGAGCCCGCGCCAGCCGTCAGCACCTGCACGACGTCGAGGTTGCGCAGGTTCGCGAGCGGGTGCACGTTGACCGACTCGTACGCGCTTTCTTCTTCGGTCGAGGTCACCTGCCCGATCGGGATGCCGCGCGGGTACAGCGAGTCATCGGGGCTTGCGACGGTGCCGGAGGTGTACACGTATTCGCCCTTCGGGGCCACGGTGGCGCTCGGCAGATAACCGAGCAGCAGGTCGTTGGGGTCGCCGACCTTTGGCTGGAGGATGCCGGTCGCGGCGGAGGAGCCGACGCGCGCGCTCACGCCCATCGAGCTGTCGGTGATGAGGGTCACCTGGGCGCCGTCGGAGGCGGCGAGCGTGACCTTGCCGACGAGCCCTTCGTCGTTGATCACGGGATCTTCGACCTGCACTCCCGCCGCGGTGCCCTCATCGATCGTGACGGTCGAGTACCAGATGTTCGGCGTTTTGCCTACGACCGTCGCGGTCACCGGCCGGTAGTCGGCAATGCTCAGCTGGTTGTCGAGGTGGAACATGCTCAGCAGCTCGTGGTAGGACTGCTGATCGACTTGCTCGGCGATCACTTCGCGGCGCAGCGTCGCGACCTGCTTGCGCAATTCCGCGTTCTGGCTTTTGGCGTGCAGCGTGTCCCCGAACCAGCCGAACAGGTTGCGCACCGGCTTCAGCGCTTTGTTGGCGCCGTCCTGGATCGGGGAGACGACCGTCAAGAAGCCGCGCTGCACCGAGTGCAGACGCCCGCTGGAGGCCTCGCCGAAGTAGGCGGTCAGGAGGATCAGGGAGAGCACGACGAGCAGCGCGAGCACCGCACGTCGACGCCGGACCGTCTTGTCATACACGAGTCAGGGCCTTCCGAAGCTTTCATTGCACAGAGTACGCGCCGGCCCCGACCGACGCTTCATGCCGGACAGAGAGACAGATGGCCGGTCCGTGGATGAGATACCGATTGAAGATCGACGAGATCTTCAATCGGCCAGCACGCGAGCGCAGGCGTGCTACCGATCGTCCGGGATCGGCCAGCACGTCGAGCATCGCGACCGATCGAAGATCGGAGGATCTCCGATCGGCCAGCACAGATCGCCGCGGACCGGTCATCTGCGGCGGCGGTTGCGCGAGTTGCGGTTGGAGCGGTGTATCGCCTCGAACTCCTCCAGCGAGCGGCCCGAGCCGACCGCGACGCATGTCAGCGGCGACTCGGCCAGGTGCGCGGGCATCTGCGTCTCCTCGCGCAACCGCTCGTCGAGCCCCTGCAGCAGCGAGCCGCCGCCCGCGAGCATGATCCCGCGGTCCATGATGTCCGAGGCCAGCTCCGGCGGGGTGCGGTCGAGCGTCTCCTTGACCGCGTCGATGATCTGGCTCAGCGGTTCCTCCAGCGCCTGGCGGATCTCCTCGCTGGTGAGCACGACCGTCTTGGGCAGTCCGGAGACCATGTCGCGCCCGCGGATCTCGGCCTGCAGCTCCTCGGACATCGGGCACGCCGAGCCGATCTCGAGCTTCAGCTCCTCGGCGGTCTGCTGTCCGATCAGCAGCTTGTACTCCTTCTTGGCGTAGTTGATGATCGCCTCGTCCATCTCGTCGCCGCCAACGCGGATCGACTGCGAGACGACGATCCCGCCGAGCGAGATCACGGCCACCTCGGAGGTGCCTCCGCCGATGTCCACGACCATCGACCCCGTCGGCTCGCCGACGGGCAGCCCCGCCCCGATCGCCGCCGCCATCGGCTCCTCGATCAGGTAGGCGGTGCGCGCGCCCGCCGACAGGCACGCCTCCTCGACCGCTCGCTTCTCCACGCCCGTGACCCCCGAGGGCACGCACACGACCACGCGCGGGTGCGCCCAGCGGTTCTGGTGGACCTTCTGGATGAAGTGGCGGAGCATCTCCTCGGTCACGTCGAAGTCGGCGATCACACCGTCCTTGAGCGGGCGGATCGCCTGGATCGTCCCCGGCGTGCGTCCGAGCATGCGCTTGGCCTCGATCCCGACCGCGTGCACTTCCCCGCTGCGCGAGTCGATCGCCACGACGCTCGGCTCGGACAGCACGATGCCGCGCCCGCGCACATACACGAGCGTGTTCGCGGTCCCCAGGTCGACCGCCATGTCGCGGCCGCCGAAGCCTGTCAGGTAGCTGAAGATGCTCATCGGTCAGGTTGGTGTCATCTGTCCGCGCACTGGCGCGAATTCGGCTCTGGGGCGCGGGATTTCGGGTTCACTCCCGCTGCGGAGAGCATGTCCGGCGGCCAGCGTCTGCCCGCGGCGCAGTCTAGCGGACGCCCCCAGGCATCCACCACCGCTGCCAGCGCATTTGCAGGGCTATCCCGGGGGGATGCGCAGGTACGGCAGCGCGAAGGACATGATCTGCCCGAACGCCGGGGCCGCGACCGTGCCTCCGAAGATCGAGCCGGCCTGAGGTTCGTCGACGATCACGGCGCACAGGAGCTTGGGGTCCGAAGCCGGGGCGAAGCCCACGAATGAGGCTACGTAGGCGCTTTTGGAGTATTCGCCCGTCGCCGGGTCGATCTTGCTGGCCGTTCCGGTCTTGCCCGCCAGCTGGTATCCGGGGATCGAGACCTCGCTGGCGGTGCCTCCGGGGGCGAGGACGCCCTTGAGCATCGTGCGCAGCTCAGCGGCCGTTGCCTGGGAGATCACTCGGTGTCCGGTGGGCGTGTACCGGGGGTGGCCGTTGACCGCTCCGATGATGTGCGGGCGGCGCAGGATGCCGCCGTTGGCGATCGCCGAATAGGCGGCGACCATCTGCATCGGCGTCACCAGCTCGCCCTGGCCGATCGGGAGGTTGCCCATCGATGAGCCCGAGTACTTGGACAGCGGCAGAGTGACGCCCTGTTCCTCGCCCGGCAGTTCCACGCCCGTGGGAGTGCCGAAGCCAAAGTGGTGGACCCAGTTGTTGAAGCTCGGGGCGCCCTCACGCAGCCCGATCTGGATCGCCCCCACGTTGCTGGACTGCGCCAGGATTTCCGCGGTCGTGAGCGTCTCGTCGGCGTGTTCGGTGTCGTCGTGGATCGTGCGGTCGGCGACCTGGATCTGGTCGGGAATGTTGAAGGGGGTGGAGGGCGTGATCAGGCCCTGCTGCAGCGCGCCCGAGACGGTGAAGGCCTTGAACGTCGAGCCCGGTTCGTAGGCGAACCCGACCGCGCGGTCCTCCAGCGCCGCCGCGGAGGAGGCGGCCGGGTCGTTCGCGTCGACCTGCGGCCAGTTGGCGACCGCCAGCAGCGCCCCCGTGCTCGGGTTCATCACGATCGCGGTCGCGTCTTTGGGGGCGAAATCGCTCGCGACCGCGTTCAGCACGTCTTCGGTGCGCTGCTGAATGTTAGCGTCGAGCGTCAGCGTCAGCGTCGCGCCCGGCTTCTCGGTATGCACGGTCGCAATCGACATGGGCTGGCCGCGCGCATCGCTGATCGTGCGCCGCTCTCCGGCCGTGCCTTTGAGCAGCGCCGACTGCGAATACTCGAGCCCCGATAGCCCCTTGCCTTCGGTGCCGACGAACCCCAGCACCTGCGCCGCGAGCGCCCCGCGGGGGTAGACGCGGCGCATCGTCGGCGTGCCCGAGACGCCTTCCAGCTTCAGCGCGCTCACCGCCCGCGCCTGCCTGGCCGGCAGCGCCCGCGCGAGATACACAAAACCCGTGCGCTCGCTCAGCCTGGCCAGCACCTGGCCTTGAGTCTGTCCCAGCAGCGGCGCGAGCTTCTGCGCGGCCTGCAACGGCTCCTTGACGAGGTAGGGCGTCGCCGAGATGTCCTGCGCAGGCTCGGACACGGCCAGGTCCACCCCGTTGCGATCGACGATCGTGCCCCGCTGCGCCGGCAGGGTTTCGTTGGTCAGCTGCTGAGTCTGCGCGGCCTTGCGCAGCGAGCCGGCGCGCACCGTCCCGAGGTAGAGCGTGCGCGCGGCCGCGAGCGCGAGCAGCAGGAAGAACAGCGCGAATATGACCCCGATCCGATGCTGGACGGTGGCCACTCGTTATCCCTGCGGGCTCGCCTGCGCGCCGCCTGATTCGCCGGTCGGCGCGGTTGTGGGGACCGGCGCGCTCGCGCCGCTTTCGACCCCGCTCGGCGCGCTCGGGCTCGCGGCTGGCGCGCTTTCGCTGGACGCACTGGTGCTCGACCGGCTCGCTTCTGAGGATGCGGTGCTTGCCGACGTTGCTTCGCCGCCAGTCGCGGCCGCGGAGGTCGTGGATTCGCTCGCGCCCGACGCCGACGTCGCGGATGCTTGGGATTCTGATGACGTCGAGGATTCGCTCGACGTCGAGCTCGTGCTCGCAACGGCGCCGCTCGCTCGCGCGCCCAGCGCCGCGACCGCCCGCGCGATCTCGTTTTTGCCCGACCCCGGCGCCGACAGGAACCGCAGCGACCCCGCCGGGACCAGCCGCATGCCCATGTGCGCGGCCTGCAGCTCGACCGTGTCGCCCGCGGCGACTTCGGAGTTTTCGACGCTCAGGGCCGAGTTTTCGCGCTGGAGCGCGGCCTCGTGCTCGAGCGCGCGCCCGATCCCCGCATTCAGCTTCAGCAGCCCGAGCTGCATGGTCACGATCCCGATCAGCGCGAACGCCACGATCCCGATCCAGGCGCGGCCGTGGATCAGCCGGTCGAGCAGCGGATGCGTCGCGACGGCGAGCGCCGGGCTCGCCGGCCCTGCGCGCCGGCGTTGGACGCGCGGCGCGGGGCCGGACACGCGCCGGGGCCTGCGCACCGGTACCCGCGGAGCGCGTCGGGGATCGGGCGCGGCGGCGCGCGGTCCTGGCGGCAGCGGCCGCGGCCGCGGCCGGCGTCATGCGGCACCCTCCTTCAGCTTGCGGGCGGCGCGCAGACGCGCGGAGGACGAACGCGGGTTGCTCGCGATCTCGCCCGCCGACGGCACGATCGAACGGCCCCTCAGCAGCGCGGCCTCGGGTGTGCGCCCGCACCCGCACACGGGCAGGTCGGGCGGGCAGATGCAGCCCTGCGCGCGGGCGGCCATGAAGCGCTTGACGCGGCGGTCCTCCAGGGAGTGGAAGGAGATCCCGGCGAGCACGCCCCCGTCTCGCAAGAGCTCCCACGCGAGCGGCAAGGCGGCGTCCAGCTGGTCGAGCTCGTCGTTGACGGCGATCCGCAACGCCTGGAACGAGCGCTTGGCGGGGTGCCCGCCGGCGAAGCGCGCGGGCGCGGGGATCGCGGAGACGATCGTCTCGACCAGGTCCTGGGTCGTCTCGATCGGCGACTGCTCGCGGCGGCGGACGATCGCGCGGGCGATCGCGCGGGCGTGGCGCTCCTCGCCGAAGTCGCGCAGCGTGCGCGCGAGTTGGCGCTCGTCCCAGGTGCCGACGATCTCGCGCGCGGTGAGCTCCTGGTCGGGATCCATGCGCATGTCCAGGGGCGCCTGGAAGGAGTAAGAGAACCCGCGCTCGCGCGCGTCCACCTGCATCGAGGACATGCCCAGGTCGAAGTAGACGACGTCGGCGCGCACCCCCTCCTCGGCGAGGAGCTCCCCAGCGCCTGCGCGTAGCCGGCGCGGATGAACCGCACCGTGCACGCCACCTCGCAGGCAAGCTCCTCGAAGCGCTCGCGCGCGTAGGGGTCGCGATCGATCGCGATCAGCGTGCCTTCGGGACCGAGCCGCCCGGCGATCAGCTGCGCGTGGCCGCCACCGCCGAACGTGCAGTCGATCGCGGTCTGGCCCGGGCGCGGGTCGAGCAGGTCGATCAGCTCGCCGGCGAGCACCGGAACATGGGTGCTGGTCGCTCGGGTGGTGTCACGATAGATGGTGGTTAGCGGCTGCCTGGGCAGGCAACCGAGGATAGCGGTGGTGGCACGTCGAGGTGCTGCGCCTCACCCTGCGCAGGCTATGGATGGTCGACACGCGCCGTTATCTCCGCTACGCCGCCCAGAAGGGTGGGTCGATGGTCGTTCCAGCCGGTGCGGTCCCACAGCTCCAGGCGATCGCCGGCGCCGACGACGACGACCTCCTTCGCCAGGCCCGCGTGCTCCCCCAAGAAGCCCGGGACCATGATCCGCCCGGCGGCGTCGAGGTCGGCGTCGTGGGAGCTGCCGTAGAAGAAGCGCTCCAACTCGGTCAACCGCGAGGACAGGGGCGGAAGCTCGGCGAGCGCGCGCTGGGTGTAGCGCTCGTAGTCCTCCGGGCGCCACACCCCGACGCACGGCTTCAGGTCGACGGGCATCGCCAGCACCACTCCATCCGACAGCGCCGCGCGGTAGCGGGCCGGGACGGTGAGGCGGTTCTTGGCGTCGAGCGTGTGGTCGAAGGTGCCGCGGAAGTGGACCATGTCTATATATGCGGGGGGAGGGCTTGACTCGTCCAAGTGATTACCGAGCCGGGGTGGAGGAGTGGGAGGAGCCCCTCCACCTCGGCTCGCTTCCGGCAACTTACCCCACTTTCCCCCACAACGCAACCCTAATTGCACATTTTTTCCCACAACCCTGTCCGCACGCCCTCGGAACTGGCGAAAAGCCCCTCCCGGTGGCGCTTTCCCAGCGATGGCCGCGCCCGCCCGCGAGGCGCCGATGCGCCCGATTCCTGCAATCCGCCGTGCAATAGCGGGTTGTGCATCGTCCGTTGCGGATACGATCGGCTCATGCGGGTCGAGCAGGGGCATCAGGGGCTGGGACGGAAACGGGGCCGCGGGCGGCACTCGCGCCGGCGGCTGCAGCGCCCGGCGGCGCGTGGCCGCGCCGAGCGGCGCGGGCGGTCTGCCCTGACGCGCGGTGGCCTCGCCGCCGGTCTGGTCGTCGCCGCGCTCGCCGTCGAGCTCGCGGGCTGCGGCTCCAGCGGATCGACCGGCACGAGCGCCGACCCCGCCGGCGTCGCTCCGTCCTACGCGCCCGTGTACGTGGGAGCGGTTGTGCGCCCGAACGGGAGCCTGAAGACGGAAGCGCTCGCTGCCGGGCACGCGCTGACGGGACAGCACGACCCGTATACCCGCCTGGTGAGCCTGCTGCAGACGCCCGGCTCTCCCACGCTCGAATTCGGCCGCGACGTCGCGCCTTGGCTGGGAGAGAACGCGGGGTTGTTCTTCACGGCGCTGGGATCCTCCGAAGCGTTGACGGGCCTGCTCCAGCAGGGGTTGACGGGGGGGGGCTCAGGCACGGAGTGGCCGTTCGGCGCGGGCGGGGCGCAGGGCGCGATCGTGCTCGACACGAGCGACCTCGCCAAGGCCCAAGCGTTCGTCTCATCGCAGGCCACGCACGCGGGCGCGCACCCGACCAGCTACAGGGGCGTCTCATACGAGGTCACCTCCGGCGGGGACGCGTTCGCGGTGATCGACAAGCTCGTCGTGCTCGGCAGCGATGCGGGGGTGCGCGCGGTGATCGACACGACCCAGAGCGGCGCCTCGCTCAAAGGCAACGCCACGTACGCGCAGCTGCAGTCGGTCGCCCCGCCGGGCGCACTGGGGCACGTGTACGCGAGCCCCGCCGCGCTGACGAAGGCCCACATCGCCGGGGCGGGCGGCGGGACGACGGGCACGCAGTCGCTGCCGCAGCTGCTCACCGCGCTCGGGGGGACGCGCCCGTTGAACGTCTCGCTCGTGCCCACGTCGAAGTCGCTCGCGCTCGACGCCGATGTCGGTCCGGCCCCGGCCGCCTCGGCGGGCGCCGCCCAGCTGAGCGGCGGGCTCCTCGGCGCCCTCGCCGCGGGCAGCCGCGCGTTCGGCGAACTGCCTGGGGAATCGTGGCTGGCCGCCGGCCTCGGCGACGTGGGCGGCGCGGTGGGGGGCGGACTGGGCGGGCTGCACAACCTGCTGTCGCTGGCGAGCACGCTCGGCGCCTCCGGATCGGGCGAAGGGGCGCCGCTGGCGCCTTCTTCCCCGCAGGTGACGCTGAGCGTGAAGGGACTGCTCGAAGGGCTGCTCACGCCGCTGAAGGCGCTCAGCGCGAACACCGCGCAGGCCAAGCGGGACTACCTCAGCTGGATGAGCGAAGCCGGGGTGTTTGCGAGGGGGACGACCGTGCTCGAACTGAAGGCCGGCGCGGTGATCGACTCGACCGACCCGGCGGCCTCGCGCGCGGCCGTCGCCAAGCTCGCGAGCGCGCTGAACCAGTCCGGCGCCGAAGCGACCCCAGCCACGATCCCGGGGACGGAAGCGGCGGTCGAAGCGAAGATCACGGGGTTGCCCGTGACGCTCGTAATCGCCGACGGGCGCGCGAGCAACGGTCAGGCGAAGTTTGTGATGGGCCTCGGCGAGTCCTCGATCACTGACGCGCTGAACCCGTCGAGCACGATGGCCGGCGGCTCCGCCTACGGCGCCGCGCAGACCGCGCTCGGGGAAGGCATCAAGCCGAGCCTCGCGGTCGACTTCGCCACGCTGCTGAGCCTGCTCGAAGGCGTCGGTCTCAGCGAAGACCCGACCGTGTCGAAGTTCGTCCCCTATCTGCGCGCGTCCTCCACGCTCGCGGGCGGCGGCAAGAGCCTCGGCGGAGGCGTGCAGCGGCTGCGGCTCGTGCTGGGGCTGCAGCCGAGCTCGGGCTGACTCGGATCGCCGCGCGCGGCGATCCCGCGCGGCGACCTCGCCGGCGCATTGACCGGCGGGCCTCAGACCGGCGCGGGCTCGGGCTCGGGCTTGCTCGCGCGCGACGGGCGGTTCTGGGTCTCGATGATCACGCGGCAGGGACGCTTGCTCAGCAGGTACGCCGCCGTCGGGCCGATCCGCTGCTCACCCGCGGGGGCATGGATCGTCGACCAGTAGATCACGTCCGAGCCGACCCGGATCGCTTCTTCCACCAGCGCCGAGCCGGGGTTGCGCGTGCGGATCAGGCCGGTGTGGATCTTGATGCCCGCGCGGCGCGCCTTGATGCGCGCAGACTCCAGAACGGAGCGGCCCTGGGCCTCCTCCTCCTCCAGGCCCGAGTCCAGCGACAGCTGGCTGGGCACGGGCAGCACGAAGATCGCATACACCACGCCCTCCTCGCCGATCAGCTTGGCCGCGGATGACAGCGCCGAGGCGCTGACGTCCTCGCCGAAGATCGGCACGAGCGCCGTGCGGTAGTCGAGCTCGTGGAAGTCGGGCGGGCGTTCCTCGCGCGGGATGCGGTAGTGCTTGTAGGGGTCCAGGCCCTGGCGATGGCGGTAGTAGAAGTAGCCCGCCATCCCGAAGATCATCCAGGGGATGCCGACGACCCGCGCCTCGCCGTGGAAGATGACGACCGCGACCCACGCGCCGGCCGTGCCGATGCCGCCGATGACGGCCGTCATCGGGATGTCCGCGCCGCGGATGCGCACGCTCCAGGGCATCCGGTAGGGACGCTCGCGGTCGGGGTCTTTGATGCGCAGCGCGATGACTGCCGCGTGGGCGGTCGTGAACGACAGCATCGCGCCGAACGAGTAGAGGTTGCCCAGCACTTCGGTGTTCCCATACAGGACCAGCACGCCCGCCAGCGCGGAGAAGAACATCAACGTGAACCAGGGCGTGCGGAACTTCGGATGCAGTGCTGAGAAGAGGCTCGGCAGCTGGCGGTGCTCGGACAGCGACCAGGAGAGGCGCGAGATCCCGATCATGCCGGCGTTGGTGGCGATGAAGAGGATCGTCGCGGCGAGCAGGCCGACGTAGTATTCGGCCAGGTGCAGGACCGTCCCGTGCAGGCCCAGGCGAGAAATGACCCCCAGCACGGGATCGTTCTGAAAGTGCCCGCCCAGCGCGGTGGCGTAGCCGGGGGAGCTGAAGGACTGTTGCAGCTCCGCGTTGTAGCCGACGCCGTGATGGACGACCGGCAGCGCCGACAGTGCCACGACGGAGATGCCGGTATAGACGCCGAGCACGGCCAGCACGACGAGGTTGACGGCCTTCGGAACCTGCCGGCCGGGGTCGCGCGACTCCTCGGCCATGTTCGCGACCGTCTCGATGCCGGTGTAGGCGAGCATCGCCAGCGACAGCGCGAAGATCAGTTCGTGCCAGCTGGGGACGCTGCCGAGGTGCACCTGGTGGATCAGCAGCGTCGGGCTGAAGACGAGCACCAGCCCCAAGCACACGAGCAGGATCTGCGTGCTCAGGTCGGCGATCGCCAGGACGAAGTTGAGCTTCGCCGACTCGCCCAGCCCGCGGATGTTAAGTGCGGCGAGCACCACCACGACGATCAGCCCGCCGACGATGTCCCCGGGGTTGTGGTCGAGCGAGTGCAGCCCCGGGAACGCGCTCAGGTAGTGGGGCACGAAGAACGCCGAGATGGCGATCGTGAGGATGTAGTCGAGGCTCAGCGCCCAGCCGGCGAAGAAGGAGACGACGTCGTTGAAGGCGTGGCGCGCGAACGAGGAGGAGCCGCCGGCTTCCGGGAACATCGCCGCGCCCTCGGCGTACGTTTTGGCCGTCAGCGCGAACAGCCCGCCGGCGAACACGAACACGAGCGGTGTGAGCCCGAGCGCGTGGGCGGCGACGAGCCCGAGCGCGTAGTAGATCGAGGAGCCGACGTTGCCGTAGGCGGTGGCGAACAGGCCGGGGACGCCGACGGATCGACGCAGTCCTCGCTCGGTCAGGCGTGCCATTCAGCGCAGCGTATAGGGGTAGACCTGGCCGCATGCGGCCAGGTCCGAGGCAGTGCATGCACTGCCTCGTCGGACGGCGCATGCGCCGTCCGCAGCCATGCCGCATGCGGCATGGCTCGGGAACGCACATGTGCGTTCCCGCCATCGGCGCATGCGCCGATGGAATGCAAAATCCCATGCACCGCCACGGCCCAAGCAGGAACGCGCCATATGATCCCGACGACCCGGGCCCCAATCGATCCCCGGCATGATTCGACATGGAACAGACATCGCGCCGCGGAAACTACGACTCGGGTGAGGATTTCGTCCTCGAATACGGTGAGCTGCGGTTTACATTCAACGAAGAGGACTTCTCCGAGCGCTGCGAGCAGGCTGCGCTGAAGCTCGGGTTCGTCGGCGGGCGGCTGGGCTGTGACGAGCTGGAAGACCTCGTCAACCTGGCGGTCAACGGCGAGGTCTACGACCCCGCCTCGGCGCTCGGCGAGCACGTCAACGACTGCTGGCCCGAGCTCGTCGGACCGGCCGAGCGTTCGCTCGTGCACTGGCTGAGGCGGCTCGTGTTCAGGGGCGCGTGGCTTGACCAGCGCGTCAACGAGGGCGAGCTCGGGGTGGCGTTCGACGAAGCGACGGGCGGGTTCATCTACGTGCAGTCCCAGCGCGACGATGAGCCGATCGAGCTGGCGAGCGAGCCATCCTGGGACCGCGTCGCTTACCGCCGCTAGGACGTCGCTGACCGAAGCCGGGAGACACTCGCCTTCGGCTCGCATCCCCGTTTCGGCCAGCGCGATACTGCGTCCTCACTCGCTCATGTGCCGAGCACATTTCGCTCGCTGCGTCCTTGTCTCGCTTGCCCAGCGATCCTCTAGAAGCTGATGGTCCTTCCCTTGACGGTGTCGGACTAGCCCGAGGATTCAAGCGCGCTCGCGCGGGCCTTGGCGATCGCCGCGGCGCCCTCCTCGCCCACGAGCAGCTCGGCGCGGACGGTCCCGCTCGCGGCCAGATCCAAGGGCGGTCCTCCGGCGTGTGCGAGCGCCGGGTCGAGCGCGATGACCGTCATCTCGCCGCCATACGGGCGGGTGGCGGTCGCGAGGATCGTCAGCGAGCCGCCGTCGGTCAGGTTGCGCGCGGCGGCGAGCACCCTGCGCGCCGCGTGCGGCTGCAACCCGTCGAGCGTGTCGATCAGCACGAGCGCGTCACCGCCGCGCGCGGCGGTGCGCTTGGCGGTCTCGATCGCGCGTTCGACCGCCTGACCCTGGGCGTCGGCGGACGCGGCGAAGCTGAGCGTGGTCGCGGGCGCGACGGGGCCCTCGCCCCACTCCGAGACCTCCTCCGGGCGCACGCCCGCGAGCACGAGCGTGACCTCCAGGCCCTCGTGGCCCGAGAGCGCGCCGAGCAGGCGCCTGAGGATCTCAGTCTTGCCAGCGCGCGCGGGGCCGACGATGAGAACGCGCGAGCCACGGCCGAACGGCGTGAGCCACTCGATCGCCTGGAGCGTCGCGTCGCTCCCGTCGAGGGCCAACCGCTCGCTCGGGTAGGCGACCGGACGCTCGTCGTAGCGGGCGCCCTCGGACACCTCGCCGGCGGGGGCGCCATTGATCGTCTCTACGCGGACCAGCGAGGAGTAGCGCTCGGAGCGCCGCGGCGTGCGCAGCGGCCCGGTGACGCGATCGCCGGAGACGAGCTCGCAGCGGCGCACCTGCGCGGCGGAGATGTAGACGTCCTCATCGGAGGCCTCGGGCGGGTGCACGCGCAGGAACGCCGAGCCGTTGCCGAGCAGCTCCACCACGCCCTCGGCCGCACGGTCCTCGCCGGCCGGCGCGTCCTCCCGGGGTGCACGGTCGCCTCGGGCACCGCGACCTCCGCCGCCTCTGGCTGGGCGCTCGTCCGTGGTCGCACGGTCTCCTCTGACCGGTCGATCCTCCGCCGCCGAGCCGCGACGACGACTACGGCCTCCCCTGTCTGGTTGGTCATCCTCGGTCGAACTGTCCGCCGTGGCCGGGCTGTCCTCGGTGCTCGGGCTGTCCGGCGCGGCCTCGTCGGCGTCTTTGGCCGACCCGCGCCGGGAGCGACGTCCGCGAACGCTCGGGCGCCGGCGCGGTTTGTCGGCGGGGACGTTCGTGTCTTCCTCCTCGGCGGGCTCGCCGGCGTCCGCGGTGGCGCCGTCGGTCGATCCGCCTGACGGACCCTCCTCGGCGGGTCCGCCGAGGATCGCGTCGATCAGGTCAGCCTTGCGCAGCCGGCGAAATCCTTCGAGGCCGAGCTGGTCGGCGATGGCGTGCAGGTCGGCCAGCGGGCTGACCTCCAGCTCGGAGCGGTCGAATACTGACATGTGGTTCTTCTCCTTCGCATTGGTGTGTGGGGCGGTTGGCACCCGGTCGCGTTGCGCAGCGACCGGCACCCGTCGTGGCTATGAACCCTAGCGCCCGCATCGGCGATTAGCGTTCGTGGCGAAGTTCCTCGGCGAGAGCCAGATCCCTGCTCGGCTCCAGCTCGCCGTGCAGAGCCGCGCGCACCCGCAGGAAGTCGGCGGCCGCGGCGATGTCGTGCAGACGGAAGATGTGCGCGCCCGAGTCCATGCCGTGGGCCAGCGCGGCGAGCGTGCCCGCCAGGCGCTCGCGGGGGGCCCGCGAGGTGAGCGCGCCGATGAAGTCCTTGCGCGAGATCGCCATCAGCAGCGGCCGTCCCAGCTCGTGCAATCGCTCGACGTCCGCGAGCAGCGCGATCGTCTGCGCGGGCGTCTTGGCGAAGTCCGGCCCCGGATCGACGATCAGCTGCTCCGGCGCGACGCCGGCGGCGACCGCCAGCTCGAGGCGCTCGCGCAGGAACACGAGCACCTCGCCCGTCACGTCCTGGCCGTACAGGTCGGGATCCTGCAGGCGCCGCTTGGGCGCGGCGCGGGTGTGCATCAGCACGAGCGCCGCGCCCGTCTCGGCGCATACGCGGGCGAGGTCGGGGTCGCGCAGGCCGGAGACGTCGTTGACGATCGTGGCGCCCGCGGCGATCGCGGCGGCGGCCACCGGCGGCTTGTACGTGTCCACCGAGACGATCGTCTCCATGGTGGCCGCGATGCGTTCGACGAGCGGGACGACCCGCTCGATCTCATCCTCGACGGATACGGGCGGAACTCCCGTGCGCGCGGACTCGCCGCCGATGTCGAGCATGTCCGCGCCGGCATCCACGAGCTCGCGGGCGAGTCGCGCCTGGCGATCCAGCGTCCGCGCGGAGCCGTCGTCGCTGAACGAGTCGGGCGAGGCGTTGACGACGCCCATCAGCCACGGCCGGCGGCCGAGCTGGAGCGTGCGATCCCCCGCGCGCAGCACCCGCGCGGGAGGAGGGAGGTTCGGGAGGTTGTTGCGCATTAATTTTTTGCAGTTTGTGCGCTATAGTATTGCAGTATATACATAGGCTATACGAACCTAATGTTTTCATTCGTATTTACGCAGATACATAAGCGCACAAAATCCAAAACCATATATACGTCCCCCTCACACCGAGCGCACCTCTGGCTCGCCCGCTTCCCGTACGTGCGACGCAGCGCCCTCGGCAACCGCGGGAGCTACCGAATCCGCGCGTATGCCCTCGGCATCGGCTTCATCGGCGAAGCGCACGATCTCCTCGCCGGTGCGCTCGGCGCCCCAACCTAGCTCCCGCGCCATCACATCGGCCACGCGCCGCACGGGCAGTTCGCGTGCGGCCAGCAGCCCGAGGCGGGTGCGGCGCAGGAGCACGTCGCCGACGCTCAGCGCCTGCTCGCGGCGGGCGGCCAGCACGACCTCGGCCAGCAGGTCGGGCAGGCCGGGGACGATCGGCTGCGCCAGCTCCCCGCGACCGAAGCCGGGAGACGCACGCCTTTGGCGAGTATCCCCGTTTCGGCCAGCCGCGAGCGCGAGCACCTCGCGCGCGGCGTAGCCGTAGCGCCCCGCCAGCGCCGGGTAGGACTCCTCCGGCACACCCTCCACACGCGGGAGATCCTCCACGGCGATCCCCTGTCCGAGCGGGATCTCATGCGTGCGGCAGGGCGCCTCGCGGGAGTCTCGTTCGACGAGACGATCGACCGTCAACTTGGCCATGCGCCGCCACGTGGTGAGCTTGCCGCCGGTGATCGTGAGCATCCCCGAGGACGCCTCGTACAGCTCGGCCTTGCGCGAGATGTCCACCGACTTCTTGGGGTCGCCGCTGGAGATCAGCGGTCGCACGCCGGCGTAGGCGCCCGCGAGATCCTCCGCGCCGAACGCCGTGCCGAAGAACTCGTTGATCGCGCTCAGCAGGTAGTCGATGTCCTCGGAGGACGGCCGCACGTG
The DNA here is from genome assembly GCA_963786535.1 of uncultured Solirubrobacterales bacterium. Classification (GTDB taxonomy): domain Bacteria; phylum Actinomycetota; class Thermoleophilia; order Solirubrobacterales; family Solirubrobacteraceae; genus Palsa-744. Next base: position 480,916 of record CAWAZI010000001.1, read on the forward strand.
ATCGAGTTCGCCCTCGTAGTCGATGTCGGTCGTGCCCACGAGCGTGCGCCCCAGCCAGGGCAGCGCGAAGATCGTGCGCCCCCCTCCGCCGGGACGATCGCGCCGCCGACGAGCGGCAGATCCTCGTGGCGCAGGAGAATGTGGGTGCCGCGGCTGGGCCTTATAATTGGAACCCGCCCGCCCAACTCAGACTCGTCGCGAGGAGGCTCCTCGGGCGGGCGCTCGGAGGGCACGCCGCCCCCGGGACCGGCGTCGGCGGCGGAAGCGGTGGGGCCCTTCAGCCGATCGGCCCACACACCCGTCGCGTTGACGACGTTCGCGGCGCGGATCTCGAACTCCCCACCGGCCACGCGGTCCAGCGCGCGCACGCCGCACGCGCGCCCGTTATCGCGCTCCAGCACGCTGAGCGCGTCCACGCGATTGGCGCAGACCGCGCCGAAGCGCTCAGCCTCGCCGAGGACGGTCAGGACGAGGCGGACGTCGTCGGTCTGACAGTCGTAGAACAGGTACCCGCTGGTGGGCTCGCGGGCGGCGAGCGCCGGCAGCAACTCGACGACCTCCTCGCCGGAGACGATGCGGTGGCGCTCCGGGCTCCACGACTCGCCCTCCTCGGGCTGTGCTGGCCGAATCCTCACCTGGGACTCGACGTCCGCCGCCGGCGCGCTCTGGGCGCGCTCTCCCCGACCTCGCCTGCCGCGACCGATCGCAGATCGGCCAGCCCGCAGGCGGTCCCGGTCGACCGACATCGCGTCGTAGAAGTTCAGGCCGACCCCCATCAACCGGTCCGGGCGGGCGCCATCGAAGGCCGGCACGAGGAGCGGTAGCGGATGGACGAGGTGCGGCGCTAGCGCGACCATCAGCTGACGCTCGAGCAGCGCCTCGCGCACGAGGGCGAGATCGAAGTTCTGCAGGTAGCGCAGCCCGCCGTGGACCAGCTTGCTGGAGCGGCTGGACGTCCCGGCGGCGTAGTCGGCGCGCTCGATCAGCGCCACGCTGAAGCCACGCGTGGCGGCGTCGAGCGCCACCCCCGCGCCGGTGATGCCGCCGCCGACCACGACCAGGTCGAACTCGTTCTCGATGAGGGCTGCGAGAGCCTGGGCGCGCTGGATCACGCATCGCAGTCTGGCAGAGCCATATGCCGCTTAAGAGGAACAGGTCCGCGTTCAAATGCTGGGACGTCATCCCAGGGGCGCATGCGGCGCTCGAGGACGCTTGCTGGCAGGCGCCGGCGCTCGATGTCAGGTGCGGCTCCGAGACGCCAGGGCCTCAGTGACGAGCGCGATGGTGCTTGCGCTTGCGCCCCGGCCTGCCTGCCGCGACCTTCGCGCGGTGGCCGACGTCGGAGGCGAGGAAGTGCGCGATCGCGGGATCGGCGATGCGCGTGTAGACGCCGGCGAAGCCAGACTGGGCGCAGCCGTTGCCGAAGTCGACGAGCCCGACGAGCACGTAGTCCGCCGGAGGATGAGCGGGACTGTCTCGATCGACCACGAGCGGACCGCCACTGTCGCCATAGCAGGAGTCCGCGCGTGGTCTGGAGCTCCCGGCGCAGAGCATGCGCGGGGTGATCGTCTGTTCGATCGACGCATACTCTTCCTCACAGAGCGCTTCGGAGACGAGCGGCACGCCCACCGAGCGCAGGGCGCTCGGATAGCTGGGACTGCCGGACGGCGCCGGGCTCGTGTCTCCCCAGCCGCTGACGGTGGCGATCGTGGCGGGCGTCGCGTTCGGTTCGCCGTAGCCCGCGGCGGCAGCGGGGGCGATCGGCAGCGGCGCGATCGTGCTCAGTCCGTTGACGCTCGGCACGGTCGAGCCGGACCACAGCGGGTGCGCGAGCGTGACGACGCCGATGTCGTAGTCGTTGCTCACGGGGTTGTAGCTGGGATCGACCGACACCGCCGCGGCCGGGTCGCGGAGGCTGCCGGGATCGGGCTGGTCCAGGCGCGTGGAGCCCGCGAGCACCTCGATTTCGCCGGCCACGCCTCCCCGACCATGGCCGCCGCCGGCGAGGCAGTGCGCCGCGGTGATCACATGCGTGGCGTCGACGATCACGCCTCCGCAGAAGAAGCCCGCCGCCGGGGAGCCCGCCGCGGGGTTGTACAGGGCGACCTGAAAGGGAAAGCTCGCGATCGAGACGCCGGCGCCGCCGACGATGCTCGCGACGGCGCGCGGGGCGCGCCTGGCAAGCGCCGGTGCAGTGGCGTAATAGTCGTAGTACGACCCCCATGCCACCACTCCCGCCGCCACTCCGACCAACAGGGCGAGACAACTGTAATAGGAGTAGCACCGACGTCGGCTGTCGGCCACTGACACAGCAGACCCCCTCCTCCACACCTGGAGTGGCGAGTTAGAAGCTGTCCCTCTCCTGTCAGTTGACGGTAGAGTACGGCCGACTTTTATGCAAGCCTTTTGTGTAGCGAACTCATTGTGCGTTGGGTACAAACTTCCGCACAACCATCAGACACGCAGTCCCAAGGCAGCCGTGCGGATTGCTTGACAGAAGCCGAACTCGCAATGACGCCCGCGCCGTTGATGAGGAGGAGGGCGGGGCGTTCAGATCGGCCAACCGCCACCGGACCCACCGCCGCTGGAAGCACCGGCGCCGCCGGGAAGCCGCGTCAGATCTGGGCGAGCTCCGCGGTGATCTCGCTCACCGCGGACTTGGCGTCGCCGAACAGCATCGACGTGTTCGGGTCGAAGTAGAGCTCGTTCTCGATGCCCGCGAACCCGGGGTTCATCGAGCGCTTGATCACGATCACCGAACGGCTGTCGGCGACCTCGAGGATCGGCATACCGTAGATCGGCGAGGAGGGCGTGTTCTTGGCGGCCGGGTTGGTCACGTCGTTGGCGCCGATCACGAGCGAGACATCGGTGCGCTGAAACTCGGGGTTGGCGTCGTCCATCTCGCGGAGCTGGTCATACGGGACGTCGGCCTCGGCGAGCAGCACGTTCATGTGCCCGGGCATGCGCCCCGCGACCGGGTGGATCGCGTAGCTGACCTCCACCCCGCGCGCCTCGAGCTCCTTGGTCAACTCGCGCACCGCGTGCTGGGCCTGGGCGACGGCCATGCCGTAGCCGGGGACGATCACCACGCGGCTGGCGTAGGCCAGCTGGATCGCGGCGTCGGCGGCGCTGGTGGAGCGCACCGTGCCGGCGTGCTCGCCGGCGCCCTGCGCACCCTCGACGGCGCCCCCGCCTCCGAACCCGCCGGCGACGATCGCCGGGATCGAGCGGTTCATCGCATTCGCCATCAGGCGGGTCAGGATCGTGCCGGACGCTCCGACGATCATGCCGGCGACGATCAGCGCCGGGTTGTTCAACGCCATCCCGGTCGCGGCGGCGGACAGTCCGGTGAAGGCGTTCAGCAGCGAGATCACGACCGGCATATCCGCCCCGCCGATCGGCAGTACGACCGCGTTGCCGAGCAGGGCGGCGACGAGCAGCATGCCGATGAACAGCAGTTCGGAGTGCGCCCCCGCGATCAGGTCGACCCCGGCGGCGAGCGCTAGCACCAGCAGCACCATGTTGACCGCCTGCTGGGCGGACCCGAACGAGATCGGACGGCCCGGGATGATTTCCTGAAGCTTGCCGAACGCGATGTTCGAACCCCAAAACGAGATCGAGCCGACGATCGCCGCGAACACCGAGAAGATCGCGACATACGTCGGCACTCCCCCGATCTGGATGCTGGCGCCGGTCTGCAGGACGAGGCCGTGGGGCAGTTCGGCGCCCAGGTGGACCGTGTGGGAGCCGTAGGTAGAGCCGTAGTGGCGAAACTCCACCCAGGAGATCAGCGCGACCGCGCCGCCGCCGACGCCGTTGAACAGCGCGACCATCTGCGGCATCGCGGTCATCTTCACCTGGCGCGCGGCGGGCACGCCGACCGCCACGCCGAGCGCGATGCCGAGCGCGATCAGGCCCCAGTTGCCCTCGCCGGGGTTCAGCAGCGTCGCGATCACCGCGATCGCCATGCCGACCGCGGCGGTGCGGTTGCCGCGCACGGCGGTCGTCGGCCCGGCGAGCCCGCGCAGCCCCTGGATGAACATGGCAAACGCGATGATGTAGAGGACGTAGATGAAGTCTTCGCTCTGCAGAACCGAGGTGGCGAGCGGCGTAGCGGCGATCACGGGCGCCTCCCCTCGTCGCGACGCCCGTCGCCGGAGTCGCCGCCATCGCCGTCCGGGCCCTTGGGAGGCTTGGGCTTGGACTTGAACATCTCGAGCATGCGATCGGTTACGAGAAATCCGCCGATGACGTTGATCGTGCCGAAGGCGACGGCGATCACCAGCAGCGCCTTGCTGAACGCGTCCAGCCCGGCGAGGCCGAGCAGCAGCAGGCCACCGAGCAGCACGATCCCGTGGATCGCGTTTGTGCCTGACATCAGCGGCGTGTGCAGCGTGTTCGGGACCTTCGAGATGACGACGAACCCGATGAAACCGGCGAGCACGAGGATCGCGAGGTTGGTCGTGAGCGTGCTGGCGAGAATCATGGGACGCTGGCCTCCACCGCCGCCCTGGCCCCCGCGTGGACGATCTCGCCGTCGCGCACAATGCACGCACCGGCGACGATCTCGTCGTCGAAGTCGAGTTGCAGGGCACCGTCCTCGCCGACGAACAGCTCGAGCAGCGCGAGCACGTTGCGCGCGAACAGCTGCGAGGCGTGCTCGGGCATGCGCGCGGGCAGGTTCAGGGACGAGACGATCTTGACGTCGTGCTTGACCGCCGTCTCCCCCGGCTCGGTCAGCTCGCAGTTGCCGCCCGACTCGCCCGCGAGATCGACGATCACCGACCCCGGCTTCATGCCGCGGACGGCCTCCTCGGTGACGAGCTTCGGCGCCGGACGACCGGGGACGAGCGCGGTCGTGATGACCACGTCAAAGCCCTTGATCGCATCGGTGAGCGCCTGCTGCTGGGTGGCGCGCTCCTCGGCGGTGAGCTCGCGCGCGTAGCCGCCCTCGCCGCTGGCCTCGAGGCCGAGGTCGAGCCACTGCGCGCCGAGCGACCGCACCTGCTCGGCGACCTCGGGGCGCACGTCATAGCCGGTCGTGCGGGCGCCCAGACGCCTGGCCGTGGCCAGCGCCTGCAGCCCGGCGACGCCCGCGCCGAGCACGAGCACCTTCGCGGGCGGGATCGTGCCGGCGGCGGTCATCAGCATCGGGTAGAAGCGACCGATGTTCTCCGCGCCGAGCAGCGCCGCCTCATACCCGGCGACGTTGCTCTGCGAGGACAGCGCGTCCATCGACTGCGCGCGCGAGATCCGCGGGATCGCCTCCATCGCGAACGCCGTCGCGTGCGCATCTGCCAGCGCGCGCGTCGTCCGCGGGCTCGTCAGCGGCGCTAGGAAGCCGACGAGAATCGAGCCCGAGCCCAGGCCGCGGACTTCCTCGGGGTCGGGCGGGGCGATCTTGACGACGACGTCACAGCTCCACACCGCGGCGGCGTCGCCGGTGAGCTCTGCGCCCGCGTCGGCAAAAGCGGAGTCGGGCAGCAGCGCATCGGCGCCCGCGCCGTATTGCACGACGACGTCGAGGCCCTGAGCCTTGAGCTTTCCGACCACCTCCGGCACGAGCGCGACACGATGCTCCCCGGCGGCGGTCTCAGTCGGAACTCCGATCCGCATGTGAGGTCCGAGAACGTATCCGATCGCCCCGACGGCGGGCGGTCAGACCGCCATGTGCGAGACTCGGAACGCGGCCCGCAAGCCCGGCGCCGTAAGCCCGGGACTGTAGGCTCAGGCAAGCTATGACGGTCAACCTGACGCGGATATACACGAAGCTCGGCGACTCGGGCGAGACGCACCTGGGCGACATGAGCCGTGTCTCCAAGACGCACCCGCGCGTGGAGGCGTACGGCACCGTGGACGAGCTCAACGCGACGCTCGGCGTGGCGCTGCTGCAACCGGACCTGCCCGAGAAGGTGGTCGGCTGGCTGCGACGCGTGCAGAACGACCTGCTCGATCTCGGCGCCGACCTGTCGGTGCCCGGGGCGAACCCGGACGCCGACGGCGGGCAGGTCGGCACCGAGCGTCCGCGGCTGCGCGTAACGCCCGAGTACACCGAGTGGTTGGAGCGCGCGTGCGACGAGGTCAACGCGACGCTCGCGCCGCTGCGCTCGTTCGTGATCCCCGGCGGAACGCCCGCCAGCGCGCAACTGCACGTCTGTCGCACCGTATGCCGTCGCGCCGAGCGGCGTTCGATCGCGGTCGCCGACGAAGGCGCCAACCCCGAGGCGGTGCGCTATCTGAACAGGCTCTCGGACCTGCTGTTCATCCTCGCTCGCGCCGTCAACGAGGGCATGGAGCCGCTATGGGACCCCGGCGCCCACTCCGCCGGCGGCGGAAGCGGCGAGGGAGCCTCTTAGCCGCACCGACCGCGAGCGCGCGTCGGCGGCGCGCAGGCCGACCAGCGCCAGCGCCATCCACAGCGTGCCCAGGAGATAGCCGCCGAGAACGTCGCTCGGCAGATGCCAGGCGAGGATCAAGAGCGAGAGGCCCACGGCCACCGCGAACATCGCGCCCAGCGCGGCCACCAGCGGACGCAGGCGCCGGGGCACCACGAGGATCGCGCACAGCACGAGCGCCGTGGCGGCGGTCGCGTGACCGCTCGGCCACGACGCCGCGGTGATCTCGCTGACGCCGACACGCGCGTGAGGATGCGCGAGCAGCGGCTTGAGCGTCTCCGCGCTCAGCGGCGCCAGGCTCAACACGAGCCCAACGGCGAGGGCTATTCGGGGCCGGCGACGCGCCAGGGCGACAGACACGAGCAGCACTCCCCAAAGCGTGTAGAGCGCCGGATCGAGCAGGTGCAGCAGCCCGTTCATCAGATCGTCGATGCGGGGGCCGCCCAGCAGCGTGAAGTCATACAGCGCGACCGCGTCCTTGACGTGCGTCGCCGGCACCAGCGCGGCCACGGCCCAGGTAAGCGCGAGCGCGCCCACGCAGAGACCGGCGACGCACAGAGGCGCCGCGACACTCGACCGAGCCGCACCGCTGCGACGGGGGCGCGGAGCGCGGGCGGCTGACAGATACATCGTGGACATGGTTCCCACAGGGTAGGCAGGTCGCTAAAGACAGGCTGAAGTCGTCGGTGTCGCGCGAACGTACCGTCCCAGGCGGCGACTACGGTTGCTGAATGAAGCCGAAGAAGCTCCTGGCGCGACTCGCACGCGGCTCCGTTGCCAACGTTGCGTTCGCCGATATGCGCAACCTAGTTGAAGGCATGGGCTTTGAACTCCAACGAGTCAGCGGCAGTCATCACATCTTCATCCACCCAAATGTGCCGAGCCCGGTCAACCTTCAAAGCGTGAATGGACAAGCCAAGCCCGTATCAGGTGCGCCAGGTTCTTCGGTTGGTTGAGCGCTACGCTCTGACATTGGAGGACCAAGAATGAGCGATTACCACATCAACCTTTTTTACAGCGACGAGGATGAAGGCTACATAGCAGATGTGCCCGATCTAGAGTCGTGCTCGGCGTTTGGCCGGACCCCAGAAAAGGCCCTGGCCGAGATGGAGATAGCCAAGACAGCGTGGCTCGCGGCCGCCCGCGACTCCGGACGGCCCATTCCCGAGCCGCAATACCGGCCGGCTATATACGCATCTCGATAGGCGCCCATCGGAGCAGAGGCTGTAGGGCTCTCAACCTCCGACCGGGAACGTGCGGCCCGCGAGCGCGATCAGCGCCTGAGCGGTGACCCATACGGGCGTCTGGGCACCGGTGCGCGAGTAGCGGATGCTGCCGTCGGGGGCGCGCAGGCTTTCGAGGTAGCCGATTGGCGTGCGACTGCCGCGGCGGCGTATCGCGCCGGGGTCATAGCCGGCGGCGATCAGGCCCTGGATCGCCCAGGCCGTGGACTGGGCGTTGGATTCGCCGCCGTACTGCTGGGGAAAGCCGCCGTCGAGGCCCTGCGAGCGGATCAGATAGTCCGCCGCCGCGCCCAGCAGACGCCTGTCGCGAGCACCTGCATCGGCGAGCGCCTGCAACGCCGCGCCGGTGTCGTCGACATCGCTGGGCGAGCCGTGCGAGCCGAAGGAGAAGCCGCCGTCGGAGCTCTGCTGGCGCTCGATCCAGCCCGCCGCTTCGCGGATCGCGGGGAAGCCGGGTGAGTGACCGACGGCGCGCAGGGCGAAGATCGCGAACGCCGTGAGATTAACCTGGTGGTCGAACGAGTCGTCGCTCGCGCGGGCGCGCAGCACTTCGGCGACGAGGTTGCGGCCCGCGAACGAGTACGCAGAGGCTCCGCACGCGCGCGCGGCGAGGATCGTGCGCTCTGCGTCGCCGAGGCCCTGCAAGGTGTCGACCTGGGCGCGTAGGGAGTCGAGCACCGAGTGCCCCGAACGACGCACGCTCGCGGGGTTGCGCCCGGCGGCGGCGAGGCCCATCGCCGTCCAGGCGGTGTACAGCTCACTGGAGACTTGCCCGCGCGCGCCGCCGAATCCCCCGTCGGCGTTCTGGGCGGAGGTCAGAAACGTGAGCTCCGGAGACAGCGATGACGAGGCGGCGTGCGCGTCAACGGTGAAAGCGCCGACCGTCGATGCACGCGCCACCTGCCCGCTGAAGCCGAGCGATGCGACGATGAGCACGAGGATCGCCGATGCGGCCGTGACCCCCCTCCCCACGGTCGCCCCGGATTTGGGAGCCGCCCCCGCGGGAGCCACCGGTACCGCCGGCGGGGGTGGGTGGGGTTCCCATCTCACGGTCATGCGCTCGCGCGTACGGGCCAGCAGCCGCGCGAGCTCCGGGCCGAAGGCGAGCGCGAACAGCAGCGTGGCGAACATGTCTGTGAGGTCGAACGGCAGCGCCGTGCCCGCGATGGCGAGAAACGCAGCGGGAGTATGAGTGGCGGCGAGGGTGTAGGTGTAGAGGTTCATGATCTCCTTCGCGACGAGCGCAGCCACGGCACAGGCCAGCGCGAGCGGAACGCGGCCTAGCTGTCTGTGGGTGAGCCGTCCCAGTGCTGCGCCGGCGAGGCCGACGAGGCCCCAGGCGGCCATCTGCCAGGGGGTGTAGGGGCCCTGGCCGAGCATGATGTTGGACGCGAGCATGCCGATCGCGCCGACGGTGAAGCCGGGCAACGGCCCGAGCGCGTAGCCGACGACGAACGCGATCGCGGTGATCGGCTTGACGTCCGGCAGCGCGACGAACGCGTCGCGGCCGAGCGCGGCGACGGCGGCGAGCGTGGCGACGACCGCGACCATCCGCGCCGAGGGGCGGCGGCGCTCGTACGCGATCCAGCCGGCGGCGAGGATCAGCCCGACGATCAGCGAGGAGGCGAGCAGCCAGCTCATCGCACGACCCCTGGGATGACCGCTCCCGCGTCAACGGCGCGCGAGCCGGGGTCCTCCGGGATGGTGTGCCGCGCATCCGGTGAACGCGACGCATCCGGCGAAGACAGGACGGCCGTGCCAGTGCGCGAGGCGAGCAGCTCGACGCCCTGCTCGGGCAGCAGCGCGCCGCCGGCGCCGCCGAGGATGCGCGCGGTCTCGGTGGCGAAGTACCACCCACCAGCGAGCAGCTCGCTCGCCGGCCCGTCGGCGATCACGCGACCGTCGGCCAGCAGGATGGCGCGCTCAGCGCAGGACGCGGCGAACTCGGGATCGTGCGTAGCGACGATCACCGCCTGGCCCTGCTCGGCACGGCGACGCAGCTCCCGCGCGAGCTCGGCCTTGGACTCGCGGTCCATCCCGCGCGTGGGCTCGTCCAGCGCCAGCACCGCCGGCGGGTCTCCGTCGCCCGCGACGATCGCGAGCGCGAGCCGCTGACGCTCGCCTCCGGACAGATCACGTGGGTTGCGCCCGGCCATGTCCTGCAGCCCGACCGCCGCCAGCGCATCTGCGGAGGCCTCCTCGGCGACGTGCTCGTGCACGAAGTAGTCGCCCGGGTTCTGCAACAGCAGCGCGACTCGCCCAGACCGCTCGATCTTGCCGCGCGTCGGCGTGAGCAGGCCGGCGGCGTGGCGCAGGAGCGTCGACTTGCCCGCGCCGTTGCGACCCATCAGCGCGACCGTCTCACCCGGATGCAGCGTCAGGTCCAGTCCCCGCAGGATCGCGGGACCGTCGCGCAGCTCGTGCCAGACGCCGCGCAGTCGCAGCGCGGCGGCGGGCTTGCGCGGACGACGCCCCATGCGCTGTGGCGATGCCACGGCGGGAGCCTCAGCGGAGCCGGCGGGGTCGCCCTCGGGGAGCAGACCGCGATCGCGCAGCGAGGAACGCGCCTGGCGCACGCCAACCGGCAGCGGGCGCAGGCCGGCGAGCGTGAACAGCTTCGCGCCGGGTGTCTGCAGCGCAGGGGACTCGCGCGCGGCCCAGGCCAGGAACGACGCGGGGTCACCGTCGTGGGCGATGCGGCCGCGGCGCAGGGCGATCACGCGATCGGCCGCCGACAGGCAGCGCTCCAGGCGATGCTCGGCCAGCAGGATCGTCGTCTCCCACTCCTGGTTCAGGCGACGCAGCAGTCCGATCAGCTCATCGCCGGCGACGGGATCGAGCTGCGAGGTCGGCTCGTCCAGCAGGACCACCGGCGGGCGGCCGGCGAGCGCCGCGCCGAGCGCGACACGCTGCTGCTCGCCCCCGGACAGCTCATGCACCGAGCGGTCGAGCAGCGCGTCGATCCCCAGTGCGAGCGCGACCTCCTCCACCCCGCGCGCGACGGCGCCCGCGCCGTGGCCGCGGCACTCCAGCGACAGGGCGAGCTCCGAGCGCACGGAGCTCGTCACGAGCTGGGTCTCGGGGTCCTGGAACAGAGCGCCCGCGACGGCGCCGAGCTGGGCGGGCCCGTGCTCGCGGGTGTCCATGCCCGCGAGCGTGACCGTGCCGGCGAAGCGGCCGCCGTGAAAATGCGGGACCAGGCCACAGGCGGCGCGCAACAGCGTCGACTTGCCATGGCCGGACAGTCCCGCAAGCAGACACAGCTCTCCGGGCTCGACATCGAGGGTGACATCGTCGAGCGCCGGCTCCTCGGCGTCCGGGTAGCGGTAGGTGACGTGATCGAAGGAGAGGATCGGATTCATGGGTCGATCCCTCGGCGATCCGCAAATGGCAACAAGATTGCCGCTATCAGCGCGACGCAGAGCGCGCCGGTTGCGGCGGTGACCGGCATGTGGACCAGAGGGTAGGCGTCGAACGACGCCGCTCCCCCGAGCCGCCCGAGGAGACATAGCGCGAGGACGGCAACGGCCGAGCATGCGAACGCAAGATCGTGGCGGGACCACGGTTGGCGACTGGGCCGCGACGCGCGGGGAAACGTCGATTGACCGGCGCCGGCGCCCGCGCCGGAAAAGCGAGCGACGGACGGACTCGCGGCGCCCCGCGCACGCGGCAGGCGCGAGGCGAGCGAGCGGCGCGTCAGAGGACGACCGATTGAAGATCTCGCAATCTCCAATCGGCCAGCAGCGAAGCCGCGCAGCTCGAGTGTCGCGGCGACGTCCATCGCGCGATCCAGCGAGCCGCCGACGACCGCTCCGAGCAGGGCGACGCGCGCGCGCGGGCCGGTGGGGGCGCCAGCGGGGCGGGTGCGCTGGGCCTCGGCCAGGCGCTCGGAGTCGGCCGCGAGCAGCGGGATCATGCGGGTGGAGAGCGAGGCGGTGAGCGCGGAGCGAAACGACAGCCGGCGAAACACGCGCAACAGCTCGTCGGGGTCCACCGCGAGGCTCGCGAGCGTGGTGACGAGGATCAGCAGCGTGACCTTCAGCCCGATCACCGCCCCATACACGGCCGCCTCGACCGTGAGGTCGCCCTGACCGAACGGGCCGAGATCGCCGAGCCGCGCGAACACGGTCAACCCGTCGCGGGATACGAGCACGTTGATCGCGACGATCGGCACGACGACGATCGCGGCGGTGCGCAGGGTGCGCGCCAGTTGACGTCCGACTCCGGCGCCGTACCCCGCACCGATCACGGCGAGCGTCAGCGCGAGCAGGACCAGCGGATGGAACATCATCAGCGTAGCCGCGGTCAGCGCGAGCGCCCACATCGCGCCGACGCCCGCGCGCGCGGCGTGCAGGGGACTTGAGAGACGGCGGTAGAAGAACGGTCGCGAGTGGACGAACATGGCCGTCGTCAGCCTCCCGCCGAGACCGGGACGGGCGCGGGCAGCGCGGCGCCCCCGGGAGCGAGCGCGACCGCGAAGCGATCGGCAAGCGTGGCCTGGTCGAGCGATTGCGCCGCCAGCTGGACGCCGGCGGCGTCGGTGCCGGTGATCACCCACGCGGGCGCTTCTTCGGCGTAGCGCGTGGCCGCGATCAGGCCCGCGCCGGCGGTGAGGGTGCGCGCGAGAGTGCCCTGTTCGCTCAGCAGCGTGAGTGCAGCGCCGCCGGCGGCAAAGCGCGCGTAGACGCCGCTGGATCGAGGACCCAGTTCGATCTGATGCGCCGCCGGATCGCCGCGCAGCGCGGTCCATGGTCCGACCAGCACGCGCAGGGTTTCCGGCTCGTCGCCCGGTCCGATCGCCGCGAGCGCCGCTGGCACGCCAAGGGCTCGCAGGCGCGAGCTGACCGTCTGGCAGGGGGCGCTAGAGACGGTCGCGCATTCGATGCGCACAGGCAGGCGCTTGCCGTCGATCCCGTTCAGGAACGGCTCGGGGAACGACCCGACGACGGCGGGAACGCCGTCGGTCTGACTCCAGTCATGCAGATCCCACCAGATGTGATCGCCGGGGTGCACGTTCGTCGCGGCCGCTCCCTGGGGCGCCTCCACACCGTTTACGTAATAGAACCAGTCGCGCGGCTGTCCGCCCGCGTCCCCGCCCGAGGAGCCGTTGACACTCTCGACGAACCCGCCGCCGTAACGGGTGGTGACGGTCGCGTTGCGCATCAGCAGGCTCATCACAGTCTCCTGACCGTGCACCCGAGGTGGACTGAAGGAGCGCACCGGCTGGGCGCCGAAGTCGCGGGTGACGGTCAGCGAGATGGCAGTCGGAGCGGGTCCCGCGCCGAGGCCGCAGCCGGCGAGCGCGACGGCGAGCAGCGCCGCCGCGCTCACACCGAGGGCTCTCGGCGTCCTACCGGACATGCGGGGCGCGTCTAGCGGACATAGAACACGATCCTGGATGTCCCCCGCGCCAACATGGTGCGATTGCCGGCGGCGTCGGTCGCCTCGATGTCGAGCACGTACCTCCCGGGCGCCAGCGCGGAGGGCAGCAGGTAGGAGAACGTGCCGTTGCCGGACACCTTGAACGGCTTACCCGTGCCGCAGCGGGCACGCATGAACCGGGTGGTGAGGCCGTCGAACGCATAGCAGCGATGACGGTAGGAGCGGCGCAGCGTCAGGCTGACCGAGGAGACGGTCGTGTGCGCGAGCACGCTGCCCGAGAGGATGCGCGGCGCGTGGGCACGCGTGTATGTATGCCCGTCGATAAGTCCTGTCAACTTTGGCACGAGCGCGTAGGGGCCTTTGAAGGGTGTGGCTGTCACGCCGACGCCTGCCGTCACGCCACCGGCAGAGCCTGCCGAGCCGGGCGCGGTTTGAGTGCCACAGGTGCCGTCAGCGCCGTTGTGGACGCACAGGGTGGTCTCTGTGCGAACCGATCTCGGCGCGGTCACATTCACCGACACCTGTCCGGCGTGAGAGAACCTCAGCGTGGCATGACCGTTCGCGTCGGTAGTCGCGTCGGTTTGTTCGTATGCGACCGTTGCACCGCTGGCCGGTGATGGCGCTCCGTTGGAGTTTGCGTAAGAGGTGACGGTCACGGTCACGGGCTTGCCGACTTCGGCGACAGCGGGAGCTTCGATGCCCAATGGGTTGGGCGGTTCCGGGCATTCGCCAAAGCATTCAGGGAAGAACAGGATGCTCGCGCCTGTTTCCAGTTCGGATTCACAGATGCCTTTGCTGGCGGGTTTGTTATCGAGCCAAAAGCTCCAGTAGCCGGAGGGCGAGCCCGCATAGCTGTCGCCCTCGATCGATTCGACGAAGAATCCGCCCGGTTCGAACCAGCTTCCACTCCAGTTGCCGGACGTGGCGAGCTGAAGCGCGCCCGCGGCGCTGGTTCCTGAACACGAGTGGCCTTCCTTGACGACCGGTGCCGTGGTTGTGGTGACCTGCGTCGGTGCGAGCACTGTGCCGACCGCCCCCTCCACGCGGACCGTGACGGTCGCCGGCCCGGCCGCCAAGGCAGCGGGGACAAGAACGGACAGCACGAGACACACGACGCCAACCGCTAGGGAGATACGACGAAATATGAGCATGGAGCCAACCCCTTTCCACGAGGGCTTGTGGGCTTGCGGTCGGAGGCAGGTCTCCTGGCTCCCGGGCTCACCCTCCGCGCCTTCCCGACCGCCGGAGGCTGATCAGTGGCTGCGCATTCAAGCGCTGCGATGGGCTTCGTTGTCCCGGTCACAGTGGCGGGTCCGCGCCGGATTCACACCGGCTTCCCTTCGCCACCGACCGTTTCGAATGTGGCGCCATCGTATCCCACCCGGCCATCGGTACGCGGTCTCGGGTTGAGGGGTGGAGCTCGCTGGCCGATCGAAGATTCCGTCGATCTTCGATCGGCTTCTCGCGCGCGGTGCCGGCGATGGCGTCGTGACTAGGAGTGTGCGCCGTCGAGGTCAGAGTCGACGTCGCCCAGCGCGGCCCGCTGGGAGGCGTCGAGCACCGGCTTCTCGGCGAGCAGTCGCCGCGCATGATCGAGGTCGTCCGAGCGCCCGAACGTGAGCGCGGCGACGACGCGGCCGTCCTGGAGGTACCAGTTGGTGAAGCTGCCCTCCTGGAGCGATCCAAGCAAGATTTCTTCGTCCCACGAGGTGGCGGGCCCAACGTACTCGAGCTCGCCGATGCCGGCTAGGACCGAGAAGAAGTAGGGGACCTCCGTGTGGGGCACGTCGCGACCGAGCATGTTCAGCGCGGCGGTACGGCCGTGGTTGAACGCGACGTCCCAGTGCTCGATCCGCATCGGGACGCCGTGCAGAACCGAGTCGTACTCGCACACGTCCCCCGCGGCGAACACGCCCGGCGTGGCGGTCTCCAGCCGCGACGAGCAGGCGATCCCGCCGCGCTCGCCGATCGTAAGGCCCGCGCGCAGGGCGAGCTGCGTGTCCGGAGTGACACCCGCGCCGATCACGACAGCATCGGCCGCCAACTCCAGGCCGCCCCGCGTGACGACCGTGGCGACGCGTGTATCGCCCTCGAAGCGCTCGAGCTCGTCCTCGCCGTGCACGGTCACCCCGACACCCTCCAGCAGGCCCTGGATGTGGCGCCCGACGCGCTCGCCGAAGCCCCGCTCCAGGGTGGCGTGCTCCTGCATCACGATCGTGCAGCGCTTGCCGATCGCGGTCAGCGATGCGGCGACCTCGCAGCCGATGTAGGAGCCGCCGATCAGCACGACGTGCTCGGCGTCTGCCACGCCCGCGCTGATCGCGTCGGCGTTGCCGAGCGTGCGCAGGTAGTGGATCTGCTCGAGCTCGCACCCGGGGACGTTCAGCCGCCTGACGTTCGCGCCGGTGGCGATCAGCGCCTTGTCGAACGCGACCTCTTCCTTGGTCGAGAGCTTGGCCGTGCGCGCTTCCAGATCGAGCCCGGTCACGCTCGTGCGCGTCAACAGCTCGACGTCCTGCTCGGACCACCACTCGTTCGGGCGAAACAGCGGCTCCTCGCGGGTCTCCTCGCCGCGCAGATACCCCTTCGAGCAGTTCGGGCGGTTGTAGGGCGGGTCGGGCTCGCGCCCCACCAGCAGGACGGTCCCCTCGGCCCCTTCCTCGCGCAGCCAGCGCGCGCAGTTCGCGCTCGCCAAGCCCCCGCCGATCAGGAGATAGTCGACCTTGCGGTCAGGCATCCAGGTCGTCTCGGCTGGAGTCATCGTCGTGGTACAAGAACCATGCCTCGCGTAGGGACTCGTCCAATTCCTCCCGCGTAACGCCGGACGCGAACAACCCGGGACAACTGGGAACCTCCGCCCAGAAGGACCCTTCCTCTTTGTGCACAACCACTCTTATGCCGGTTGTCTTCACCAGGCCCATCATAGCCCCGGCGGATGCCGCACCGACCAGTGCGCCCAGGTCGGGATGTAGTCGAGGATGCGCCAGCGGGGGCCGTCTTCGCCGCGGTTCGGCCCTTCGTCGGTTCCGTTATGACTCGTGTCCAACCTCAATCCGGCGATGACCACGAACACGTGCGGCGTCGGCGTGTCGGCCGCGTAGATCGTGACCCAGCGCCCGGGTCCGGGCGCGCCCCAGTTCACGTAGTCCTGAGCCAGCGGGTTGTCCCTGACTATTTCTGAGATCGGCCGCACCCCGGAGCGGTAGAGCACGTAGTTGAGCGTGCTCGAGCAGTCCTCGTCAAGCGCGCCGCGCGGGTCGGGGTGGCCGTCGGGGCCGTAGGGGAGTTCCTGGAGCTCGTTGCCCGCGACGACCATCGCCTGCACGGTCGCGGGCACACCCGCCGGCACCAGCGCGACGTGGCTGTCTCCGGGGGCGAGCATCGCGTGTTCGCCCGCGATGAACCGCACCGGCGTCGAGGTTTCGCCCGCCAGGCGGGTGTCGGCTCCTTCGAAGCCTTCCCCGCCTTCCCGCAACGCTGGGGTGGGTGGGCCTCGATATCGCGCCGCCCACCGTTCGACCTCGGCCACATACCAACCGGCGTGGTTGTAGGCGTAGATCGCGGCGTGGTAGTTCCCCGGCGCACCCGACGCGTGCAGATAGTTGGCGGCGCCATAGATGGCATCCGCGGTATCCCAGCGGTCGCGCCGTCCGTCGCCGTCGCCGTCCACCCCGTATGTAGCCCAGGTCGATCCGATGAACTGCATCGGCCCGCCGGCGCCCGCCGAGTTGACAGCGCCCTCATGCGTGCACGACGGGTCGGGGTCGCGCCCGTGGTCGCACTCCACCTTGCCGATCCCCGCCAGGATCGCCCAGTCCAGTCCGTACCGCGCACCCGCAGCCTGATACAGGCGCAGGTAGTCGGGCGGGATTTCGCGCAGCGCGAGCGCCGACGCTCCGTCACCCGATCCGCCCGTGCCACTCCCGCCGCCCGCACCCAGGGAAGCCTCGCCCATGCCGGCCACGACGGCGACGAGCATGAACATCGCGGCCAGCCCGAGGCTCGCGCTCACCGTGACCGTCACAGCGCTACCCGGCAGCACGCGCCTCGCCGCAGCCGATCCGGCGCTCACGGTTGATCCCTGCCCAGCTGACGTTTACGCCCCGCCGCGACCTCGCGCGCGTCGTCGAGCACCGGCGAACCCGTCCGTCGGGCGCGTGGGTGCGCGGCGGTGGCCGCGGCCCCATCCCGTTTCCACTCCTCCAGCCGCGAGTCGCCTCGCGGTGCGCCCGGCCGGCGATGACCTGCGGAGCGCAGCCGCTCGCCCAGGGCGCCTTCGAGCTCCCGGCTCCCCCTGTGCCGGTCGCGCCACCCAGGCGAGCCCGTCTTCGCCCGCGCCGCCACGTCCGCCGCCGCCCCGCTCAGCTCGCGGCGCATGGCCAGCTCGCGATCGATCTGCGCTCGCGCCTCGCGCCGGTGGCGCGGATCGAGTCGTTCGTACTCGTCTCGTCCGTGGCCAGCCAGGCCGGCGAGGGCCGCGTAGTCCCGGCGCTCGCCGTTCGTGCTCGCGCGGCCCGCCGCGGGGAGAGCGGCCTGGGCGTCCAGCAGCCGGGCGCGCTCCTCGCGCTGCTCGCGAGTATGCGTCTGCCCCGTCCGGCGACGCGCGTTATCAGCGTCCTCGACGATCCGCCGCACCCGCCCGAGGGCGTCCTCCTCGCGCGCGATCTTGCCTGTGATGCGCTGCTCGCGGGCGCCCAACATCATCTCCCTGCGCGTGTCGCCCGCGGCTCCAGCGTTCTCGCGAGCGCCCTGAACGCGCGCGAGTTTTGCACGCATCCCTGCCAGCCGCGCCTGCGTCTTGGGAGCGATCTCAGACAGCCCACGCGCCTCCCGCCGCTCGCGCTCGAGGCTGTTCTGAACCTGCGCGTCAACCAGCTCCCCCGCGCGCTCCTCGCCGGCACGCGCCAGCTTGCGCCGGCGCTCGATGCTCGGAGCGGGACGCGCCAGTCTGCGCCTGACCTGGCCCGCGTGACGCAGCACCGAGCGCGGCGTGTCCAGCGCCTCCCGCGCCCGCCGCGCGATCGAATGGTGCTGCGCGCCCCGTTCGCCGTGCGCGAAGTCCAGCGCCTTGTGACGATGCAAAAACGACATCCACCACAGCGATGAGATCAGCAGCCACTGCGTCAACCAGCCGAACAGGCGCACGCTGGAGAGCACACGCTCGGCCATCAGCACCGCGCCCAGCAGGAACGAGAACACGAGCTTCGAGGTCACCGCGCCCAGCAGCCGCGTCGCCCACACCCGGAATGCCGCACGGCCACCTTCGCCCAGCGCCGGCGCCAGCACCGCGGCCGGCGTCACCAGCAGGTAGAGCAGGCTCATGATCGCAGCCCCCAGCAGACGCAGCGCGATGAAGCCGAGCAGCAGGAGCATCCCCAGCACTCCGAAGGAGATGAACAGCATCCCGATGACCCGGGCTCCGGTACCGCTCTGGGTGCGAAACTCCGCCTGGCTGGCCGTCGGCCCGTGACAGGGCTCTTCGTCGCCGCCGCACAGCACGTTGAACAGCGAGCCTTCGGTGTTGATCGAGTTCCGCGCCGTCTCGTTCGCGGGCAGCGCGAGGAACAGTTCTCCGTTCGTCCGCGCACCGGCCAGCAGCGCCGGACTATGACCGGGGGCGTAGGAGCCTTCCGCCGCGATCTTCAGCGCGGCGGAGCGCAGTCGAGGATCCAGGCGCGCGGGGTTGCTGCACCAGCTCACGTCGCCGAACTCCAGGTAGCACCACGGACCATCGATCGCGGCGCTGAACACGTTCCGCGCGCTGTCCGCCAGCGTCCGCTCAGGATGGTCGGGCGTGCCCGTCATGACGGCGCCAAGCGTGCCCAGGCTGGCCTCGTTCGCCCACTCCCCGAGCGCCCCGACGGTGCCCGTCGGGTCGAGAATCACCCACATGCCGCCGGCCATCATCGCCAGGATCAGCAGCGCCTCGCCGACCGTCTCGGCGACGCGGCGACGAATCAGGCCGTGATACAGCGCGATCACCGACGCGATCGCGAGCACGAGCGCGAGCCACGGCCGGGTGAATGTCGCCTGTGTCGCGCGCAACCCCCGCGCCAAGCCGCTCATCGCCGGACTGTTCAGCAAGTCGATCGTGAAACACCAGTCGAGCATCACGATCACCCCGCGCACGACCGCGACCAGCATCGTCCATCCGAACTGGAGCAGGTTCTGGGTCATCGCCGCCGCGTCGTCGCCCCACTTCGTCACGCCGGTGTCGATATGCACGTCGAATGCGTAGTCGCCGGTCGGGGCCTGCGCCGCCTCGAACCCCGACATCCGACAGTTGCGCGCCGCCGCCCCCGACAGCCCGGCTTCCGCGGCGTCGCGGCACAACGGACTGTTCAGGCCGTTGCCCGCCAGTGGGTCTCCGCCGCTGGGCGCCGCCGAGGACGAGGCTTCTTCTTCGGAGCTCGCACTCCTCGCGCCCGGCCCGATGCCCAGCACCGGAGCGCTCGGCGCTCGCGTCGTCCCCGCCGTTCGCTTCGCCCCCGCCGCGGGTGCAGGAGCCGCGATCGCTAGCGCAACGAGCGAAGCGACCGCCGGCGCTCGCATCAAGGCCGCGGGGGCGTGGTCGAGAACGCCCGCAGCAGCGCCGGCGCGACGACGTCGACCTGGATCGCCTCCACGCGCCCGTAGTGATCGCGCAGCAGGCAGCGGCCCGCCTCCAGCTCGAGCAGGCTCTGGCGCATGCGCCGGTCCTCGGGGTCGAGCCCCAGCAGCTGCAGGGCCCGCGCGGCCTCCGCCTCCGAGCGCATCCCGAACACGAACGTCGCCCCGATCAGGTTCTCCAGCGACTCGCGCTCGCCGATCAGCGCATCGGTGACCAGCTGCGTCGAGACGATCGGCACCGCCAGCTCCGAGCGCCCCATCCGCTGCAGCGAGGCCAGCAGCGTGCGCCCCACCGGATCGCCGAGCAGCCGCCAGCCCTCGTCGAATGACAATGTTATATTGCACACCATGACTTCAGGCGGCCTGGAACTCGATGCCTACATCCGCGTCTCGAAGGTCCGCGGCAGGGCGGGCGAGAGCTTCATTTCGCCGACGGTCCAGCGCGAGCGCATCACATCGTGGGCGCAGGCGCACGGGCACACGCTGACCTGGCACGAGCCCGAGCTGGACGTGAGCGGCGGCACGATGCGCCGACCCGTGTTCGATCGGATCATGGAGCGCGTGCGCAGCGGCGAGAGCGACGGCGTGATCGTCGCCAAGCTCGACCGTTTCGCACGGACGCTCGTGGGCGCGCTGAGCACGCTGGAGGAGTTCGAGCGCCGCGGCGCGGTGCTCGTGAGCGTGGCCGACAACATCGACCTCTCGACGCCGATGGGCAAGGCGTTCCTGCGCATCCTGCTCGTGTTCGCGGAGCTGGAGCGCGACCGGATCAGCGAATCGTGGAAGACGGCCTCCTCCAACGCGATCGCGCGGGGCGTCCACATCGCCAAGTTCACGCCCGTCGGCTACGAACGAAGTCCCGACAAACGGCTCACACCCAGCGGCGAGGCGCCCGCGATCCGCGAGGCTTTCCTGATGCGTGCAGCCCACAAGAGCTTCACGGAGATCGCACGCAGGCTCGATCAGAGCGCGCCGCGCCCGGATGAGGGTCGCTGGACACGCTCGATGGTGGACCGCATCATCAAAAACCGTGTCTACCGGGGCGAGGCATACCGCGGCGAGAACGTCAACACGGGCGCGCACCCGCCGATCGTGACCGTCGCCGAGTGGCAGGCCGCCAACCTCGTGCCGGTGAGGGCGATCGCGCGCGGTGAGCGTCAGAGCCTGCTCGGGGGGTTCGTGCGGTGCGCGGGATGCCGCTACCTGCTCGCACCGCACCGACTGGAGGCGATCGAGAAAGCGGGCGGGCGGGCACCGGTCTACCGCTGTCGCGGCACCCACACCGCCGGTCCCTGCACCGCGCCCGCGAGCATCAACGGGCGCAAGCTCGACAAGTACGTGGAGGGCGTCTGGCGGGAGCAGATGGCCCAGGAGGCGCTATCCGTCCAGCACGACTCCGAGCCCCTACAGAGCGCCACGGAGAAGCTCTCAGAGGCCGAAGTGGAGCTGGCGGCGTTCGCGGCGGACCTGACGCTGCGGCGTGTGCTCGGCAGCGGCTATCACGCCGCCGTCGAAGCACGCGCCGCCGCCGTCAACCAGGCGCAGGCCGAGCTGCAGCGAGCGCTCGCGCCGGCCGCGGGCGACGAGGCGATCGAGGGCTACGACGACCTACCGATCGAGGATCGCAGGCGCATACTCGGCAGCTCGATCGACGCGGTGATCGTCACCCGCGACGACGCGCGCGTGCCGATCGAGGACCGTGTCACGATCCTGTGGCGTGGCGAAGGGCCGGACGACCTGCCCCGCCGGGGGCGGGACAACGGGCCGGTGCGAGCCTACGGTCAGTCGCCCGGGGCGCAAGCGGCTCGGGAACAGGCAAGGGAGCCATGACATCTCCTGCTAGGCGTTGATGAGCTCGGGCGCGGGGACGTAATCCAGGGTGCAACTTGAACTTCGCCGACGCCGAGCCCGACGCGTGCGCTCAAGGAGCAGGCCGTAAGCGCTCGCGGGCGGGCGCTAGTAACCATGTTCCTCGCCATTCTTGGCGAGGTATTCGCCTAAACCAGCCCGCCCACACCAGCGTCCAAGGTGAACTCCGACCCACCCACCCCTGAGTGCTGCTTTAAAGCGCTTGAACCGCAGCGACTGCGCGCGCAGCGCGCCAGTCACGGAGAACGCCGGTCGTAAGCGCCGGACGCACCGCATACCGCCGTATTGCCTGTGCGCCGTATCTATGCATCGATGACGACGCCGGTCCTGCGCTTGGACTTCTTGGCGGGGACGAGGTGGTACTCGAGGCTGTAGCCGAGGGCGTCGGCGAAGCGCTCGACGGTCGAGAGCTTCGTGTCGGCTGCTGTGGTCTCCAGGCGCGCGAGGGTGGGTTGAGAGGTGTTCATCGCGGCCGCGACGCGGGTCTGAGAGAGGTTGTTGCGCTTGCGCTGCTCTGCGAGCGTGCGTAGCAGGGCACGGCGGCGCTCGGCCGCGCGCAGCATGTGTGGGAACGCGGGATTGGCCTTGGTGAACTCGACGATCATCGCGTCGAGCGCGTCGGGCTCCTGCCGATCAGGGGATGCGGTGTGACTCATGGAGGACACCTTATCATGCTTTCTTTGATATATCATGCGGGCTATCGTGCCCACTCCCACGATAATCGCCAAGATCTCCACCACTACCCAGCATGGTTGATAGTGTCATTGATAGTCCGCTTTGGTGACGTAGAAACTCCGCAACACCCATGATCGTAAGTGCTACTCCAGCGATTATCGCCATCCGTGTTTCAGTCATTGCGCCACCTCCAAAGCCAATCTTTAACCTAGCTATTACACGTATACCCTGTGCTACCGGCCGCTGAAGAGTTTTCCACCCGTAAAACCGAGACAGAACGCTCCTGCCACCTGGCTCACCACCGGCACCTTGCGTAGGCCAGCCAAAATAAACGGTCCACTGAAATCGCATGTCCGTTGGATATCTTCGTCGATATGTTCACCTTCTGATTCACCTTCTTCTTCACGATCTTCCCTGCGGTTTTCTTCTTCAACTTTTTCGAGCTTTTCGTAGTTTCTGCACTTACGGCTTTTGCCAAACCGTGCCCCTTCCCGGGACCGGTGCACCTACCCGGACCAGGACCAAAACCGCCTCCGCCACCTCCGCCGCTGCCTCCTCCTCCACCACCAGCGCCTCCTCCACCTCCACCTTCTTCTTTGCCGCCGGGGCCGGGGGTTTGCAGGTTCATGCCGTAGGGGTCGGTCGCGGTCGTCGGGGAGTTCTCGACGTAGCGGTAGAGATTGGGTCCGTTGGCTTCTTGGCCGAGTGGGTCTTGGCTGATGAAGCGGGGGACCATGGGACTATAGTAAACGCGCGCGGTTGTAGTAGAAGCCGTCGCCGTCGTTTTCTCGGCCGGCGTACTGGAAGGGGTTTTCACTGGCGGTGCCTTTCTTTAGTGGTGGTGCCGAAGGGGTTGTAGGTAGGTGTATGTCGTTTCTGCTTTGGCTGTGCTGCTGGCGAGGCGGGCGTCGCGGCACAAGCCATCGGGTATACTGACAAGGGACTAGCCACAGCAATCTGGACCCGCGACTGACGACCAATGACCGCTATTGCAAGCGACTCCCACGCTCTAGCGCGCCGCTTACGACACGTGATACTCGGCGTACTCGCTCTCGTCCTCATCATAGTCTGGATCTTGCTCCCGGTTCGCACGAAACACCGTCGCATAACAGACTCCCCGTTCGGTGCCTACGCAGGCTACGTATGGCTAGGTCGCGTCTCGTCAGTGGAGGGCTCGTGGACAGTGCCTCGGATTATCGACCCATCACGCTCCGGCTTGGCGACGACATGGATTGGTGCACAGGCACCAGGCGCACGTGGCGCGTTCATTCAGATCGGTGATGGCGAGTTGCACGGGTATTCCCGCACCCACGTGGCTGAAAACCGGTACTGGGCGTTCTGGAGTGACAGTACCCGCGACTTCCACCCACAGTTCCTCTTCCGGGTGAGACCGGACGATGCTCTTTCCGCGAGCCTGACCCTCGCGCACGGGCGCTGGGCGCTTGCGATCGTCGATCACACTTCCGATTCGAACGCACGGTTCTCTACAAGCGAGGATACTAACGCGTCGTTCGACAAGGCCCAGTGGACGCAGGAGGACGCTACAACCTCGACGGGAGAACGGTTCCCATATCCGTCATTGACTGGGCTTCGCTCGAGTAGACTCGCGGTCAACTCCAAGCCACCGAATTACGCGTCGCTGTACTCAACATGGATGTCAGTGAACGGCGTTTCCTTAGCACCAACCCCACTCGCAGGCGACGCGTTCGCGCTACGGCGAGCGACGATCAACTCGGCCGGCGAGCAGTATCTCCACATCGGTGCACTTAGGAGCACTGCTGCTCAAACGTTCTGGTCTGAACTCGAACGATGGACCGCCAAGACCCCCTACGTCGAGATCGCTTCAGCTAGTTCGCGGCTCATCGCGTCGCTCCGTAGCGATGTCCGCGCGCTCGGCGCGGCGCGGCTGCCGAAGTCGGTCAATAGCATGATCCGATTGCTGATCCGCAAGCTGGACGTCATCATCGAACGAGCGCGACCTCCGGCGGTCATGTCGCCCGCTGCGCTCACGCTTTGGAGATCATCATTGATCAGCGACGCTGAAGCATTACAGTACGTCGCACACTTGCTCCTGCGCGCACTGAGGCTGCCGGAGCTGCCGTAGCCGTCGAGAAAGGACCATACGGTGACGCTGCTTCTTCGCCATAACAATCGGCCGACAGCCAGCCCAGTCGAGGAGCCGTAAGGCGGGACGTGGTGCGTACCCCGTCGAATGACCCTTAACGGCTACCGCGATAATGATGAATCACGGCGACAATGAACACACCTAGGGGCACCAGGAACGTCCAGAAGACCGGCTTACCTTCGAGCAGATATCCACCACCAATCCCCAATACGACCACACCAAGTATCGCGAGCACCCAGTCGCGACGTCGTTCGAGCGGGAGCCTTGCCGGAGCGGACTCATCTTTTGAGAGACGCCGCTGATGTAATTTTTGACTCATTCGAGTACCGATTTGATGCCTGAAACGAGTACGGGTCCATATATACCAGACACGCAGCTGGCAATCGCGCCTGCCGGTGTGAATTTTGTTTTAGCAAGCCATGTCTCCACACCGCCCATAGCAGTGACTCCTACGCACCTCTTGACAATTTCTCTCCTCTCTCCTTCTTCAGTTTCTACATCTTCTTCTTCTCGTTCCCTGCGGTTTTCTTCTTCAACTTTTTCGAGTTGTTCATAGTTTCTGCACTTAACGGCTTCTGCCAAACCGTGCCCCTTCCCGGGGCCGGTGCAACTACCCGGACCAGGGCCAAAACCGCCACCACCGCCACCACCGCCACCGCCGCCGCCGCCGCCGCCACCGCCTCCACCGCCACCGCCTCCGCCTCCGCCGCCGCCACCGTCTTTGCTGCCGGGGCCGGGGGGTTGCAGGTTCATGCCGTAGGGGTCGGTCGCGGTCGTCGGGGAGTTCTCGACGTAGCGGTAGAGGTTGGGTCCGTTGGCTTCTTGTCCCAAGGGATCCTGGCTGATGAAGCGGGCGGCCACGGGACTATAGTAGCGCGCCCGGTTGTAGTAGAGGCCGTCGCCGTCGTTTTCTCGGCCGGCGTACTGGAAGGGGTTTTCACTGGCGGTGCCTTCGTGCGTGGTATTGCCGAAGGGGTCGTAGGTGTATGTTGTTTCCGCTTTCGCTGTACTGCCGGCAAGAGCTACGGTGCTGCCGAGCGCGTCGGTGAGGAAGTTTTCGGTGCCGCTGCTCGTTGTCCGCGCGAGTGTCTCGTCCGGCGATAGGCCGGTGAGGAGGTTCGCGGTCGAGCTTCCCTTGGTTTCCTGGACGGCGTTCGAGCGGTCGTAGAGGACTTTGGTCGTGGTACCGCCGATCGTCTTTGAGATGCGCCGTCCGAAGGGGTCGTATTCGAAGGTTGCTTTGGTGCCTCCGGTGATTTCGGTGAGCTGGTTGCGTGCGTTCCATTTGTATTCGTTGGTGGCGTCGGAGGTGAGGTTGCCGTTGGCGTCGTAGCCGAGTTTTTTGGAGTTGCGTTCGGTCTGCTCGTTGTCGGCGTTGTACGTCGCAGAGCTGATGGCTTCTGGGAATCCTGTGCGGGCGTAGCTTCCCCAGACGGCTTCTCTGCTGCCGTTGGTGTTGTAGCTGTAGTCGAGTTCGCCGAGGGTGGTGGCACCTTTTTTGTAGGCGATGGATGTGATCTCGTTGGCGGTGTCATAGCCGTAGTTCTCTTCGACACCGTCAACCAGAGTTGTTTTGATCGGGCGGTTTGCTTCGTCGTATGCGAAGGAAGCTTTTTGGGTGCCGCGCGTTAGTTCTTTGAGGCGGTTGGCTTCGTCGTAGGTGTATTTGACCGCTTCTTGGCCTGGGGCCGTCATGCTTGTTCGCCGGTTGGCTTCGTCATAGCCGTAGCTGACTGTCCCGTTTGGCGTGGCGAGCGATTTCAGGCGGTTGAGTTCGTCGTATTCGGGCGTGAAGGTCCCGGCTGTGCTGTCTATGATCTTGGTTAGGCGGTTGCCGCTGTCGTATTCGTATTTGATCGTGCTTTCGGCGGTTTCACCGGAAACTCCGAACTTTGATTCGGTCAAGCGATTCAGGGAGTCATAGGTGAACTTTGAGAGCTTGCCCCTGCGGTCGGTCAGTTCAACGAGGTTGCCGTCCTGGTCATAGACTCCTTTGGTGGTGTGTTCGAGGGGGTCCGTTTCGCTTTCCAGGCGGTCTAGCGCTTCATAGGTTGCCAGGCTCTTGTGTTTGTTTGGGTCTGTTGTCGAGGTGAGGTTTCCGTCACCGTCGTATTCGTAGGATGTCGTTGCGCCCAGAGGGTCTGTGACCTTTGTGATCTCGTTGTCGGCGTTATGTTCGTAGAGCGTCCGCTGGCCGCCTGGGGTGGTGGTGGAGCCCAAGCGACCGAGAGCGTCAACGAACTGTTTAGTGGTGCGGTTGAGTGGATCGGTGACCGCGGTCAGATCACCGAATTCATAGGTTAGTTTAGTCGTCTTGCCCAAGGGATTCGTGATTGCTGTTAGCTTCCCTTCCCCGTTGTATTCAAAGCTGGTTTTATGGCCCAGGGGGTCTGTTTCGCTCAAGCGTTCACCGTGTTCGCCATAGTGATAGGTGGTGGTGTGTTTTAGGGGATCGGTTACGCTGGCGAGCTCGGTGGTGCCCGGTTCATATTTGTATTCCGTCGTTTGCGGCGAGGAGGTGCCCGCGAGGAGCGTCTTCTGCGTCATATTGCCGCTGCTGTCATATTTGAAGGTGGTCTTGCGGCTTCGTGGATCGGTGGTACTGAGCAGCAGTCCTGTGCCCGCTTCAGGTTCGTAGCTCGTGGTCTGTTGAATACTCGTCCCGAGCGCGTTGATTTCGCTGGTGGGGAAGCCTTCCGTGTTGAAGGTAGTCTTGCGTTCGATTTTACGCGGGTCGGTGACGGTCGTGGCTTCTACCTGGCCTTCTTTGTTTTCGGTGTAGGCGAATTTGTAGACGCCGCCGTCACCGAGGGTTTGCTTTGAGATTCGGCCAGCGGCTTCGTATTCGTTTTCCACATAAGTTTTACCACGGCCGTCTTTTACAGACGTCATCTGCTTCGACGCGTTATATTCGTAGGAGGTGGTCCTTTCGGCAGGATCTGTGACTTTTTCAAGCAGGCCTGCCGAGTTGTAGCTGTATTTGAGGGTACGACCCCCATTGTCCTGGATTTCGGTGATGTCATTTGAGCTGTTGTAGGTGAATTTCACCCAGCGGCCGTGCGGGGACGTGATCTGCGTGATAGTGCCTTTCTGGCCTTCCGAGCGCGTGATCGTGAGCTGCTGACCCTGCCTATTGCGGATCGCCTGCAGCGGCGCGAGCTCCCCAAACACGTATGTAGTCCCGTTCGTCAGCGTCAGATCCCAACCCGGGATGGATTCATTCCACGTGATAGTCGAGTCATAGAAGACGCCCGGCGTCCCAGTCGTCTTATATTCAGCTTCTTTGAAGCCTTCGCCCGCAGAGACCCGTTTGTAGAGCACCTTGCCACCATCGGGTAGCACGAGGTCCGCTTCATGGTAGTTGTTGTTTGACCACATCCGCATGTCATACAAGTTGGTCGTGCCGATTCCAAAGCTGTAGGAGTTCGAATCAGATTGGCGATAGGTGCGTTCGATCGTGATCGGGATTGTGTCGGGCAGCACTAGGTCGGTCTTGTGGTAGGTAAAAAGGCCAGTATGTAGATCGATCGGATCGCCGCCGCTGGGTGATGCTCCTGGCGTCGGCCCAGTGGTTGGTGGCGGCGGGCTGCCTGAGAACATCGCGCCGGTGAACTCCCATATCCGGACCTGCGGGTCGGGCACGACCTGCTTGCCGTTGGGTGTGACTGTGCCTTGACCGTACACATACCAGCCACGCCCATCGGCGTCGTAGTTCCAGAAGTCTACGCGCTGCCCTGGGGGCAGGTGTTCCCAGTTGGGGTAGATGATCTGTGCGCCCTTGCTCAGGTACGCCCGCCCGGGCTGGACGGTGAAGTACAACGGTACGGGCACGAACACGGGGAGCGGGAATGGCGGGCGGTCCACCGGGATCGCCGTTATGTTCAGCTTCTTGACGGTGTGCCCATTCGCATCCGTGATGACCGTGCCCTTGGGCAGGCGAACTTCGAGGCCGGGGATCTGGGGTGTCGTGAGCCTCGTTTCCCGCTTGGTCGGCGAGTCGATGTTATGGTCGCCAACGGGACTCAGGGGCGTCAGCCAGATCGTGTACGGAAGTATGGTCGTCCTCTGCGCGGGAAGGTCCACACCGACCTCGTAGATGCCGTAGCGCTCGCGTCCCGGCACCGATTCGCCTTCCACCACCAGCACTTGGTGGCCCGCAGGGACACCGCCGCTCAGCAGGAACCTCCCGGCTTCGTCTGTCTGCGTCGCGATGGAGGTCCCCTCGATTGAGACGCGCACACCGCTCAGCGGCAGCCCGTTCTGCGCGAGTACCTGCCCGGCGAGCGCGGTCGCACCATAGAAGGCTTGCAACGGCGCTACTTTCGCCCACGGACTCGGCGGCTCGGCGGTTTCCCACGCCTTGCCTTCACGGCTGCTTGCCGGTGGGCGCCACGCGCTAGGCCCTCTCGGATGGAACGCTCGTATTTCGGGGGCAATTGAGGAGCCCTTGGCGGTAGGCGCGCGACGCACAACGCCGACCGTTGACGCCGTCAGAGCGCGCACGACAGGATGCTTGGCCGGCCGTTGCGATGGGTCTGGGGACATTAGCGCCGCGCTCGTGAGAGAACCACCGGTCGTGGGCGACGCGGGTTGAGCAAGTGCAGCTGCGCTTCTGCCGCTCGACAGTCCCCGCATCACGCCGGGGTGCGATCCCAAGTAGGCCGTGAGTTTCACGCTCCCGGTGTCTTCTCCTAGAGGTTCGATCAGGATCGTGTAGGTGCCCGTCGTCGCTGGCGTCGCTTCGACCCTCCCAGTCGTTTCTTTCCCGAAGACTACGCTCCCCGCTATCGTGGTCCCTTCAGGATTCAAGATCGAAACGTAACCTGTCCCAATCGTCGATTCAAGCATCTTGAGGGTTACGGTCTGCCCTTCTTTGCCCGAGAACGTAATCCGCGCGAACTGGCCCGGCACGCCGAGCGTGATCGTTTTGGATTCCCCTTCCGCTGAGGGCGTGATCGTGCCGGTGACATCCGAGGCGTTATAGGCGGTCAGTGTCATCGAGCCGGTGGAGGCACCTTCGGGTCTAACGATCAGTGTGTAGGTCCCAGTCGTGGTGAACTTCACCTGTTCCATAAACCTGTTTTCGCTTCTGCCCACATTGAATGTTCGGAGCGTTTTGCCTTCAGTATTGATCCATTCGACTTGGGCTCCTTCGGGAGAAAACGACATACTCGACGTTTTCAACGACACCGCCTCGCCCGCCGTACCCGCAACCGTATAGATAGCGCGCTGGCCAGGCGTCACGATCGACACCGACTTCTGCGCACCTTCGGTCGTGGGCGCAATCGAACCAGTGACATCGCTTACCAAATAAGCCGACAGCTTCACACTACCCGTAGCTCCTCCGGACGGCTCGACCAAGATCGTGTAAGTACCAGTCACAGGCAGCGTGACCGGACCAGCCAACTTGGGGCCTTCGCCTGTCGAGAACACACTTTCACTCCCCGAGAGCTGGGCGCCTTCAGGACTCCAAATCGACACCGAACCAAGATAGCTCTCTTCAGCGACCACCAGCGACACACGCTGCCCTTCTTTGCCCGAGAACGTAATCCGCGCGAACTGGCCCGGCACGCCGAGCGTGATCGTTTTGGATTCCCCTTCCGCTGAGGGCGTGATCGTGCCGGTGACATCCGAGGCGTTATAGGCGGTCAGTGTCATCGAGCCGGTGGAGGCACCTTCGGGTCTGACGATCAGTGTGTAGGTCCCAGTCGTGGTGAACTTCACCTGTTCCATAAACCGGTTTTCGCTTCTGCCCACATTGAATGTTCGGATCGTTTTGCCTTCAGTATTGATCCATTCGACCTGGGCTCCTTCGGGAGAAAACGACATACTCGACGTTTTCAACGACACCGCCTCGCCCGCCGTACCCGCAACCGTATAGATAGCGCGCTGGCCAGGCGTCACGATCGACACTGACTTCTGCGCACCTTCGGTCGTGGGCGCAATCGAACCAGTGACATCGCTTACCAAATAAGCCGACAGCTTCACACTACCCGTACCTTCTCCGGACGGCTCGACCAAAATCGTGTAAGTACCGTTCACAGGCAGCGTGACTGGACCAGCCAACTTGGGGCCTTCGCCTGTCGAGAACACACTTTCACTCCCCGAGAGCTGGGCGCCTTCAGGACCCCAAATCGACACCGAACCAAGATAGCTCTCTTCAGCGACCACCAGCGACACACGCTGCCCGGCGGCGCCTTCGAACGTCTCAAGACCTACATTTTCCGCGGCTTTCGTGACTTTCACCGTCTTTGAGCCACCCAAAGACATGTGCCCGGTCACGCCGATCTTCGTTGTCGAGATCCCGTTTGGCGGTATGAACAGTTCGGGACCGGTCGTGGACCCCTGCGGTGTGGTGACCGAGACGGGACCACTGCCAGTGGCGCCCGGCACCTTGAATTTGATCGAGGTGGACGACTCTGAGAGCAATTCCGGCCTCGTCTGGTTCACAGCGACAAGATCGTTATAAGCGGTAGTTTCAAAGTTCGTGCCCGTTGCCGTGACCGTGCTCCCAGCAGCAGCCACCGTGGTAGAGAGCGAAGTCACATGAGGCGCCGGAGAACTAGCCACAGTAAAGCTCTGAGAGCTCGTCACGGGACCTTCGGTGGTGGTCTGCACGCTCACCGTCCCCGAAGTAGCTCCCGTGGGCACTTTGACAGTCAACGACGACACCGTCGCGGCGCTCACGGTGGCCGCGGTACCGTTGAACTTGACGGTATCCGAGCTCGCCGTGGTCGAGAAGGCGGTCCCGTTGATCGTTACCGTTTCCCCGACCGCACCCTGAACAGGAGCGAGCTGGATGATCGACAGTTTGGTCGAGGATTTCAAGGCGATCGAGAGCAGATTCCCAGCGGGGTCCCAGCCATAGAGAGCCGTTTCGCTGGCCGGGTTGTACACGGCCTTCAACTGTCCGTCCGCGTCGTAGAAATAACGGATCGCCGTAGTCGGAGGAGACGAGAACGCCGCACTCGGCCCAGCCCACCCCGCCCCAACAGCCAGACCGAGAAGCACCAGTCCCCGCAGGCCGATAGGGCCGCGCGTCCAGCGTCCGGTCATCCACCGGCTCAACTTCATCAACGATCGACCAACTCGCATATCCGGCCTCCTAATCACGACCCCTCCCTGCTTATTTAGAATGATTCTTATAATCTGGTAAACGTCGTCACAGAATCCAACCGCTACACCCAAAATCCCGCTAGGGATGTCTCTGACTGCTTTACAGCTCATCGTCTCTCCTAAAGCCCAGCCGAGCAGAGATCCGATCAGCTGTTGAGACAAGATGCGGACCGAGGCTGTCAACGAGTTCCTCCAGAGAGATCATCGAGGAGTACGCGACCATGCTGACCGCCGCGACGACCTCACGCGCCTGATTACGCACCGGCACGCTCGCGGAGTACAACTCGGGTGCGAGCTCTTCATCGTTGATTGCGAACCCCGCCTCAGCAACCTCTTCGAGCTCCTCACGCAGAGCGGGTTTGCTCATGATCGTGTTTGGTGCGAGCTTGACCAGCTGCAATGCTGTGATCCGCTCACGCCGCTCATCCTTGGGCAGGTACGCGAGAAGGATCTTGCCCATCGAGGTGCAGTACGCCGGCAGTCGCGACCCGGACTGCAGACCCATGTCGATCTTCTCCTGCCCCCGCTTGAAGCTGTGCGCCCGATCGACAAGCACAATCTCCGTCCCGTCGAGCACCCCCAGGCTCACCGCGTAACTAGTGCGCTGACTCAACTCCTCCAAATAAGCATGGGAGTGCTCACGCAACCCCGTGGAGTTCATCGCTGATAACCCGAGATCGGTCACCCGCAACCCCAACCTGTACTTGCGCTTAGCGTCCTGCTCCACATAGCCAAGCGCCAAGAGCGTCGCCACATACCTATGCGTCGTCGAGCGACTCATACCCAACTCCTCAGCTATGTCGGCGATACCCAACACGGAACGCTGCGGCGTGAAACACCCCAGGATCGCCAGTCCACGCTCCAACGACTGGGAGTACCGCGGCTCCCGCAGAGCAGGCATCGACCACACGGGATCTTCCAGAACAGATGGACGAAGGACTCTAGGCATAGAGACCCCTGATCCGCATAGTGACGATCGTCGCGTCAAACTCCGGGCGCTCAAGGGGATAGAACACCCAGCTGATGCGCCCATCCCGAACGAGCATCGTCAACGGCTCATACACACGCTCCCCATCCCGCCCCCTACCCGTCGGCAACCCAAGCTCGTTCGCGAGCAGCAACTCCCCATCACTCAAAAACGTAAACGACGACACCATCCGATCCAACGCGAACTGCGCCTGCACCTCAGAAGACTGCGAACTAACCCCCACCACGCCATAACCCAACTCTGCAAGCTCAGACTCATGCTCCCGCCACCCCTCCACGCGAGCACCCTCCAAGCCCACTCCCTCACCATCACCCCTCGAGACAACGCCACCATAGAAGAAGACCGCCAGCGAACGATGACGCGAGAGCTCCGCCAAACTCACCACCGACCCAGGAAGCGGCTCCCCCGGCGCAAACGGCAACCTGACCCCCGGCGCCAGCACCCCAAACAGACGCGGCCACAACCCCGACGACGACGACGAGCCCCCAGTCGACCCCTCACAACTCGCCCGCAACACCAACGGCCCTCTACCCGCCCCCAGAGCATTCGGCCGACATTGAGGCGGTCCGGGCGCGCTTGGTGAGTACGCCCGGACCGCCGTCTGGTGAGACGGAAGCCTGGCTTTGGATGCGCCGCCGATACATCGCGCGGAAGACTGCGGACCACTCATCCGCCCTCTCGCAACCACGCCGGGTGTCGCATCCTTCGCCATGCCGGGCCACCTTCGCAGGACTTCACAAACGTGTCAAGCAGAAATCGGATGTGCGGGAAGTTTTCGGAAATCGAAGAGATTGTCCAGTGCCAATAGTTTTTGGGCGGAATAGTCTGCGAGCGTAATATTCGACTGGGACCTTATCGACAGGCGCCCGAGATGGCATGATTCTCCGTCAGTGACGACACGCGATAAAGACACCGTCGCCGGATCTCCGGTCGAGAGCAACCGCCTTACCCAAAGAGCGGACAAGCCAGATGTCGCGATCTCGAGGGTCACGAGTTTTGAGGGTCGCTCAACCGGCTCGGGTGGAGCCCCGGAGGGTCGTGAAATCGGGATTGTGCTTTCAGCCGCGCAGATCGAGCTTGTTGTTGGTGCGGCGCTCGATAGCGGTCCTCCGAGTATCGTGGCTTTGCTGGCTGGATTGCATGCCGGGCAGGCCGTTTCGCGAGTATCACTGGAAGAGAGATATCGCTCTGAGCTCAGCGAGGCGCGTCTGTCGCACTCGCTTCTTCGGGGCCTGCTGGTGCTGTCACTGTTGATCGACGGCTCAGAACGCGGCGTTTCGGATATTGCTCGACGGCTCGACATAAGCAGCAGCACAGCGCATCGTTATGTATCCACCTTTTTGGCCTTTGGATTGGTTGAGCAGGACCAGTTCACGCGCAAGTACAGACTCGCGGCAGGACTTTCCGCGGAACCACCCCAAAGGCCGACGCCGCCATCAAAGCCGCGTTAGTAAAGTTGGATCATCTTCTGCGTCGAAAGCGCATCACCGCAAGGATGGGTGTTGTGATTTTACCGAGCGAGTCGATGACATGTTCTGTGACTGGCCGGGCGAACTCCGTCATTGCCTCTGGCGCTGAGAGATAAAAACTGGCGATCCCCGCGAGAATGATCTCGTGGCGACGACTTCGCGAGAGCCGGTCAATCATGGTAGTGGCCTCCGTGGTGATCGCGACGAACCGCTCTGCAGCGAGGATGCTGGAGTCGTAGTGACCGGTAAAGCTGTGGTTGGTCGTGCCATGGTCGTATGGATAGTCGATGAGACTGTCCAAGAGCGCGCTGATGGCGCAGATCGGCGGGAAGTAGGCCATATCTATGTGCGTAGCATCGTCGAGCGTCATCGTCGGGACGGCGGCAGTCGCGAATAGCGCGTGGATTGAGAGACAAGATATTCCCGCCGCGGCCAGCTCCCACCATAGATATCCATGTTTGCCGGCCCGGGCAACCGACCAGTCCACGAGTTGCTCGCTACCTTCGGCCAGCACCGCATGGTTATGACTTTGCGCTTCGCCACAGCGATCGGCTGCACGTATCAGCAAGGGTGTGACGGTTCCGGTCGACGGGAGCGCTTGGAGTGTATCGCGGCATGCCCTTATCAGGGCGTTGAGATAGCCGCCGTCGTCGTGTTGAGGGTGATACCGGTAGTAGTCGACTTGCCGTGACCCCGGACTGACCGCATCGGTGAGCGCCATGTGAAGTTGCAGACCGTTTGTCAGGTAAGCGGAGTCGGCCGGCTCGTTGATTGCGTCCAGATAATCATACATAATTTGGTAGGCGACCATGAGACGGACTAGCCGGCGCCTGTATCGCCGGGGACCCAGAATCGCGAAGAATGCGGCCGCCTCTGGGTTGAGGTGCTCGTCGGTGAGCTTGTGTAGAGCGTGTTCGCGCAGCATCGAGTTGGGGATTGTGTACGCGTGGTGTTCCCAGTGGCGCAACTCGCGTCGCGCATGAGGATAGATTTTCAGCCAGTAGACGGTTCCTGCGGTTAGCAGCGCGAGGATGTCGCGCAAGTGGGATATGTGTGTGGATTTCATGCCAGCTATGCTGGTATGAATCCTCGATGTTTTCTAGTTTTTCAAAAAGTGGATCTTGACTCTAGAGCGACTTCCTGTAGCGCCAGCCGCGGAGGAGCCTTGGAGGCGATATATCCGGGAATGGCGAGCACGGTTAGAGCCGTCACAACAATCACCAAGGTTATCCCGACTGACTTGAAAGCCTTCCAGACTGAACGGCGCCGGAAAGCCTGTCGTTAGTCGCAGGAAGCGATCGCTCAGCAGATGGCCATAGACCCCGGCGATGGCGCCCGTAAGGCAGCCGGTGGCGAGCACGAGAGCGGACTCATACAGCAGGATGCTGCGCAACTGCCGAGGAGTGTAGCTCTGTATGCGCAGGACGCCAGGGTCGATCTGCGCTGCCATATCGCTGCTCCCATCGCGGCCGCCATCGCGAGCGCGGCAGCGACCATCAGCAGCAACGAGATCTGGCTCATGCGACCGAGGCCCTGGCGAGCGAGCTCATCGGCTTGCGCCGCGCGTTCGCTGCTGGTCTGGACTTTCAGTGCGATGCCGGGTCCGAGGACGTGCTTGATCGCCTGCCTCACGGCGAGAATGCCGGCACCGGACCGGATGCACACTTCCAGAGCGCTGGGGTCTGCTGTCGCCCACGCGCGACGGTAGTCCTCGGCGTTGAGAATGACCGCGCCAGAGCTCCACCCAAGGTTTGTCGTGGTCGCCGCGACACGGTACGGGACCGATCCAGTGGGGGTTGGAAGGACCAGGGTCCCACCGGGTCTGACGTGGTGTGCCTGAGCGATTTGCTGGGAAACGACGATCCAGCCACCAGCGCGCAGACGGGCGGTCGCGAGAGCGAGATCGCCTTCCTCGATCTGGCTTTGCGGGATCATCTTGGGAGTCGCGGACGCCCGCGCGATGACCCAAATACGCTGGCCGTCGAAGTCCAGGAACCCTCCCTGGTAGGAGCGCACGCT
This sequence comes from uncultured Solirubrobacterales bacterium, assembly GCA_963786535.1. GTDB lineage: Bacteria > Actinomycetota > Thermoleophilia > Solirubrobacterales > Solirubrobacteraceae > Palsa-744. The sequence continues at coordinate 516,807 of CAWAZI010000001.1, forward strand.
TGCGACTCCAGGTACGGCCGCGACACGCGCTGGGAGACCGTTGGCAGAGAAGCTTTGGGTGGCGAGATCGTCGTTGTTGTTGGCGACCCAGAGATCCGCGCTGGCTACGTATTGCGAATAGTCGCGATACAGGCCGTGCAGCAGATCTTGGTGGGAGCCCTCGGCTACCACGCTGCCGAAAACCGCGAGCGCGCCCGTCGCCGCAAGCGCCAAGGACCGCAAGGTTGTCGCCCGCAGCGCGCGCAACGCGACCAGCAGCATGTTCATCCCCGGTATGCGGATTGCGACCGTCTCGGCAAGCCCTAACAGGAGCCTGAAGCCCAACGGAATCACGAGCAGGGCGGCCAATGCCAACCCGACGGTGGCGATCACTACCGCCGATGGCCAGAAGACCAGCAGACCGCTCGTGACAAGCACCAGAACCCCACCCCCCACGCCGAGCCGGACCTGCGCCGTGCCGCTCAGCGCCTGTCCCGGTTCGCCTCCTTCGAGATAGACGGCATCGACAGCGCGCCCATGACGCAGGTCAAGCAGCGGTGACGCGGCCGCCAGACAGGCCGCCAGGACCCCGCCCGTGAATGAGATCACCACCGGACGCAGACCGACGATCGTCTGTGTCCCTAGGGGAAACGCAGCCGTCAGGTAGCTCGGCGTCGCATGGAAAAGGCTTCTCGCGAGCAAATCCCCGACCAGCAGACCGGCGAGGGACGACAGAACCCCCAGGCACAGAGCTTGAAAGAGGAGCATCTTGACCAGCTGCGCAGGACGTGAGCCCTGGATACGGAGATCAGCCATCATCCGCCGACGCTCCGGTACCGTCAGCAACATCGCGTTAAACGCGAGCAGGAGACCCACGATCGCGCTTACCAGCGCGAAGAACCCCGTCGCCTCGCTGTTCGGCGTCACTGCCCGCTTGAGCAGTTCAACGTCTTGATTCGCCGATGCCACATTGAGACGCCCGCCGGCAATAGTCACCAGCTGTCTTCGCACGCTCGGTTCCTGTCCTGGCTTGGTCGTGACCAGGATGCGAGTCACCCGACCGGGCAGTCCGGTAATCCGTTGTACCAGCCCAAGCTGGGCGAGCGCCGCCATCGCTCCCGAGAGGGGACCGATCGCTTCAGGACCCAGCACGGCCATGATCTTGACTGGCGTTGCCACTCCACGCACCTGAAGCGACACACGAGAGGTCGATCCCTTGACGGCTTGAAGAATGGTCGAAGGCAAGCCGAGCGCCTTGGCCGTCGCGCTCGGGAGGATGATCCCCGAACTTGACAGGTTGTGAAGTGCGATGCTCTGCGTGATGCTGCCTTCCAGCGCCAGAAGCGACGGGGCGGCGCCCGCGAGATAGACCGCGACGCGCTTACCGTTAGGGCCGATGACAGTCGCACTCTGGTCCAAGATCGGCGCGGACGTGAGCACGCCCGGCAGTCGCCGCACACGGTCGATCAGCTGCGCGTCGAAACCGTTCGCGTCGCGTGAGCGCAGCTGCAGACTTGCCGTGCCCGCGATGCCCCGAACGATCTGGTTGGAGGCGCCCGTGATGCTGCTGTTGGCGACCTGCACCGCAAAGACCAACGCAACGCCGATCGTGATTCCAAGACCAGCCAACAGCTCCTGAACGGGACGAGTACGCAGCCTTCTGCCGTAGAAGTAAAGCAACGCGGAAAGCCGCATCAGTCAGCCCTGCGCAAGCTCCGCGACCTGCGTCTCTGACACGGGCCGGTCGGCGGCTTCCCTGGCCGTCACGATGCCGTCGCGCAGCACAAGCACGCGTCTGGCGATCGCGGCGGCCTGGGGATCATGCGTGACAAGCAGCACGGCGACGTTCTGCTCGCGGGAGATGTCGGCCAGCAGCGAGAGGATTTCGCTTCCCCGGCTTGTGTCCAAGCTCCCCGTTGGCTCATCGGCGAGGATCAGCCGAGGCTCGTTGACGAGCGCCCGCGCAATGGCGACCCGCTGGCGCTCGCCCACCGAGAGACGTTCGGGCGTGTGATCGAGCCTGTGGTCGAGTCCCACCCGTTCAAGCCACGGAACCGCCGCGCGACGCGCCAGCTTGAGCGGCATACCACTCGCCAGCAGCTTGATCGCGGCGTTCTCGAGCGCGGGCACTCCGGGCATGAGATGAAAGGACTGATAGACGAAGCCCACCCCCCGGCTCTGGTAGCCAATCACCTCCCGGCTCGACAGCAAGGCGAGATCGCGCCCCTCGAAGCGAATCACACCCGCATCAGGCGCCAACAGAGCAGCCGCCAGCATCAACAGAGTGCTCTTACCCGAACCGCTGGGACCATAGAGCGCGACGACTTCCCCCGCGTCAACAGCAATGCTGACGCCGTCCACGGCGCGGACCATGTCCCCACCGAAATCCGGGTAATGCTTGACGACGCCTTCCAGCTCGAGCGTGCTCACGGCTTGTGCCTAACGCACGTCATCAAGCACTCGCGCCGGGCTCGACCGCGGGCAGCGACATGCCCGGCGGGCGCAGCGGCACGACCAACGCGTCCGGCTTTCTCTCCACGCCCCTCAACTCACCCGCATCGATCGACATCGCTCGATCAAAGCCCGATAGATCCGAGGCGTCACCGGTGCACATCAGCACCGCGATGCCGTCGTTCGCGATCGACCGCAACAACGCGAGAATCGGATCGCGCTGCAACAAGCCCACACCGCTCGTGGGCTCGTCGATAACGAGCAGGCTGGGCTCGGTGATCAGTGCGCGCGCGATAGCGACACGCACGACCTCGGCACCATCGAGCTCGAACGGATCGCGCTCAGCACAGTCCGCCGCGCCCACCCGGTCGAGCATCTCTTCCGCACGACGATGAGCGAACCGTGGCGCGATGTGTTGAGCCAGCAAGCTCGTCGCGACGTGCTCAACCACAAGACCCGCCTCGACCTTGGAGAACGACGTACGGCTATAGCCGATACGCGATCCCAACACCCTGTCCCGGCAGACCGTCAAATCCTGCCCCTCAAAGCAGACGACACCCTCTTCCGGAAACTCGATCCCAACGGCTACGCGCAGCAGCGTACTGCGACCCGACCGGCGCACACCACGCACCCCGACCAGTTCGCCGGCCTCCAGATCCAACGCCACATCCTTGAGCGCCACACGCTCCACACGACCGTGGCGATAGCGATGCGTGACATCCTTGAGCGACAGCAGACTCACGAACAGTCCTCCCCCCTATCCAGAGCGCCCTCCACCTCCGCCACGCCCTGCTCGGCGAACGCGCGCAGCTCGGCGCGAGCGTAGTCCACCCATTTCAACTGCGCATCGATCGTCCTACGCCGCTCCTCGACGAGCAGCCGCTCGACCAGTCGAGAGACCACGCTTGAGGACTGCCACGAAACGCTCGGAGGAGACATCCCCTGCAACTCCAGCAAACACTGCTCCTCGTACCGGTCGAGGAGCTCAAGCGCCGCCACGATGCCGTCGATCCCCGCCAAGACCAGCTGCCCCAGCATCTCAGTGCGCCCAGGATCGTCCCGCAGACGCTCCGCAACTCGCTTCCGATACGCACGCCCACCCTGCTCAGTGGCGCGATACGACGGGCCGGGCTTCGCGCCCTGCGCCACTCCGATCGATTCCGTCCCGACCATCTCCTCGATCAGACCGGCGTCTGCAAGGCTCGACAACGCCGGATAGACCCCAGACGAACTCGTCCGCAGAAACCCGCTGAACCGAGACTCGAAACGCCGCCAGAGCTCATAGCCATAGCTCGGCTTCTCAATAACCAAGCCGAGTACGGCGAAGACGAACTGCGACTTCAGCACCTCCGCAGACGACCCCGCCTTCGACCCCATATCAACACGCTCGCCGGGCTCCAAATCGACTCCTTCCAAAGACTCGTCCTCTCGACCAGACGAAGATCGTACTACTCCTCCAAACCCAGCGGCTATCCAAAACAATAGAAACAATCCTTTGTATCTATGTCCACCAATGGGCGGGAACGCTCAGGCTGCGGCATCCAGAACAGCCACCGCTCCTTCCTGTACCGCAAAGCGCGTCGATACCCAAGACTCAACCGCGTCACGATCACCACGAACTTCTTCGAGCCAAATGATCGTGTCCGGCGAGGACCCGCCGGACACGATCGCGCCGCCCCGCTGCCTTTCGGGAGGAGTACAGCGGGCAGTCACACGGACCCCTTGCGATCAGACTGCGACTAGGCCCAGGGACTCCAGACGTCTCGCGGCCTCTGTGGCCCGCACGTGGCTGTTCTCGATCTGCACCAGCCCGACCTCTTTGAGGCTCTTAATCGCGGCCTCGATCACCGGGAGCTCGATCGTGGCCAGTTCACTCTCCAGCTCCCGCCTTGACCAGCACTCGCCGCGGTCAGCGCACAGCAACTGCAGAACCACCGCTCGCTGGGCGCGCCGGTCGTCCTCGCTCTCAACCTTGTTAGGTTGTTCTTGCATGGGAAGGCCCGTCCTTTCCGTGTCACGCCCCGGGCGGTGACAGCCGCGCCGGGGCACTTGTTTCGGTTCGTATCAGCCTATGCGATGAGGTCGTAAAAGTCAAGAATTTGCAGGACATTTGGCGCGTTTACGTCCTCGATTCGCACACGTGAGATCACGGCAGCGGCACGCACCGCGCCCGCTCCTCAGCCACCACCCTTTCGAGACCTTGTCGCACCCGCTCAGCGCTTTCGGCCTGACGCACCACCGCGACGACCTCGACACCCAGTCCGCTCGCGATACCGCACAGCTTCTCCCATGTCGGATTGCGCCGGCCCGCTCGATACCCGACAGGTACGTCGGGTGAACATCGGACGCAAACGCCAACACTTCGATCGTCAGACTTCGCTCCTTGCGCAGCTCACGGATCGCTCGGCCCAGATCGCAACCACTCGGGCGCCGACCCGCGCTCCCACCAAGCCTACTCATGATCCCACCCACCACTTCACCCGGTCCGACATCCCGCCCACATCGGGCATATCACCTCCTGTTGCCACGCCCCCGGCTGTTTGCTCAGCGCGGGGGCCACTGCTTTTGGATTGACATCTCGAACATACGCCCGGACGCAGACAAATGGCAAAAAAAATTTGGGCAAACTTGGCGCGAAAGCGTCCTGTGTTCGGACTATGTGGATATGGCCTTGTCTGGGGCGGGTTTATCTATCCTCTCCAGCTGGAACGCCTCAGCGACGAGCAGAGCGTCCTCCTTGCGCGGGGCGTAGTGCAGGTAGCGCATGGTCGTCTGGATGTCCGCGTGGCCCATCCACTCCTGCACGCGGCGGATGTCCGCCTTGGCGATCATGCGCGTGCCGAATGTATGGCGCAGGTCATGGAAGCGCAGCGGGCGTAGCGCGGCCCGTGGTCGCGTCCCATTTCCCGGGTGAAATCGTTCGGGCGTAGCTCCGCTGGCTGTGGATGTTATGCGGCGATCACCTCCTTGGCCTCGACGGTCGGGGGTGGGGCTGGGTCCTCGCGCAGCTGGCGGCGCAGCCGTTCGATCTCGGCGACGGTCTTGGGGTTCATCTTCACTCCACGCCACCCGCGGCTGGAGAGCTCGAGCACGGCCCAGATGAGTGAGAGGGCTGAGGTCTCTCCGGGGAACCGGCCGATGACCTTGGTGCGCCTGCGGACCTCCACGAACGTCCTCTCCAGGAGGTTCGTGGTCCTGATTCGCTTGCGGTGCTCTGAGGGGAACCGCAGATGAACCACGAGAGCGGGCAGGTCCCGTTCGATGACGGCCATCGCCGAGGGGTAGGCCGCCTTGTAGTCGAGGATGATGCCCTGCAGCTCCCGAGCGGCCTCGGCCGGTGAGCGGGCCTCATCGAACGCTTTCCACCAGCGCGCCTTGACCTCTTGGTAGTGGCGCTCAGGGAGCTTCGCGGTGACGTTCCGTAGCGCATGGACGGTGCAGCGCTGCTCGAGTGCTTGCGGCCAGAGCTCGGCGACGGCCTTCCAGATCCCGGGTGCCCCGTCAGCGATCACGAGCGCCGGTGATCTGAGTCCGCGGTCGATCATGTCGCGCCCGAAGGAGAGCCACGCCTCGTAGCTCTCGCGGCTTCCCAGGGCCAATCCGAGCAGGATCTTCCGGCCCTCAAGCGTCACACCCCAGCAGACCAAGACACCCTCCGAGGGTGTGTCGTCCGGGTGCAGCTTCAGATAGATCGCGTCCAAGAAGCAGTAGACGATGTCGTGCGCCTCCAGTCGCCGTCGGCACCATTGGCGGTAGCGCTCCCGGGTGTCCTGGCAGATCCGCGACACCGTGCTCTTCGAGGCGATCGGCTCCTCGAAGACCTCCTCCAGGACGGCCTCGACATCCCTGGTCGACAGGCCCCTCAGGAAGCCGCTTATCACCAGCGACTCCAGCGCGTGTGTGCGGGCGACGCCTTTGCCCAGGATCCGGCTCTCAAACCCGAGCTTCTTCGCGTCACGGATCCTCGGGCGCTCCAGGCGCATCGCCCCGCTCGTCGTCTTGACCGTCTTTGGTTCATGGCCGTTGCGGTGACTGACCGTCTCCCCGGCGCGCTCATAGCGTCGGCGTCCCAGGAACTCGCTGACCTCATCCTCCAGCGCCTGCTGCAAGATCAGCCGAGCGCCGAGGCGCCCGACCATCTCGATCGGGTCCTCCTCGCCGCCGACTCCGGCCAACACCACATCCAGTTCAGAGCGAAACCTCTCGCTCGGGGCTACCTTCTCCATACGGGCGTACCTCCATCGCTTGGTCTTCTCAGGACAAAGCGGAGGCTACGCCCGTCTTTTCAAATCCCCCGGCCGATGGGACGCGACCCGGCCCGTTCGAGCGCCTGCTTGTAGCGCCGCCGGAGCGCACTGCCACGACCCCCGGCAGCTCTAACTGTGCAGGGGTCAACTCGTTTCTATTGGTCCCCTCATTTCATCCTTGGGTTTGGGGAGATGTCGGGCGAGCCGACAAACGTGCTGTCCCGTTTCGCGCTTCGCGTCGGATGAGAGGGAGTGGCAAGCCATCTCTCAGCCGCTCACCCGATGCCCCGCGCCGCGATCGACGCCGCGATCGACACGTACGCGCTCGTGCTGCGCGAACGGCACCCGGGCGTGGTCGCGCTGCCGCTACGCGACGTAGGGACGGACGGGGCCGTTCTCGCGTCCCCGGCGGGGCAGGTCATACGGCCCTTCGCTGCGCCAGAGCATCATCACCCGGTCCTCGATTGGAACGCGAGCGTAACCCCGCTTGACTATCAGCGCGTCGGTCAGGCTGCCGATGATGCGGTTGCGGTCACTGATTGGTAAGTACGTCGTAGCGCGCGACGACGACTGAGTGGGCGCACGCCATCGCTCGCTGGAACTCTGCCTACGTCTGCATGATCGCGGCTCTATCCACCGGGAGCGGTACTTTGCATGCAGCTCGTGCAAAGGCGCTAAATGACTCTGTCCAAGCTGAACAGCTTCAGCCGTCCCCGCTCCGAGCCGAGCAGCTGCATCGCGAACATCGCGATCAGTCGCACGATCTGCGCGCCGAGCCGCTCGGCCTGGGAGTACTCCGAGCGAGGCGTCCCCGGCTCGGGGCCCGGCAGGTCGCGGATCGGCAGGTAGGTCACCTGGCTGTGCCCGAGCGGCGGCAGTCGCACGTCAGGATCGGCGAACCCCAGCTGCGTCAGCCCCGACCGCGCATACACCTCGAGCGCAGCCCCGACCTTGCGCTCAGTCTCATCGCCCTCGCCCAGCGCCCGCACGACCTCGTGGCAGCTCGCCTCGCGCGCGCGTCTGAGCACGCGATCCACGGCACCCACCACGGCCGTCTCCCAGACGGGCTCGGCCCTGGCCGGCAGCAGATCGCGCAGGAACGACACCGCGGCGTCCTGCCTGAGGTGCTCGGGCGCGACCCGCAGCGGATCCAGCACGCCGCGCAGCGCCGGGTCGGGCTTCAGCGTGATGATCTCGGTGTGGGGCGCGACCTCCTCGAGCAGGTGCAGCCGGTGATCGCCCTTGGGGTCGCAGTCGATGATCCGCGCCCCCTGCAGGAACCCCTCGTACTTGAGCTTCTGATCGAGCGTCGTCTTGCCCGACCCGAGCGCGCCCACGCTGAGGATCGTCGTGTTGCGATCGCCGTCAGAGCCCTCGCGCAGGTTGAAGCGGACGGGCTGGCGGGACCCCGACAGCGTGTGCCCGAGGTAGTACCCCCGCCGCGATCCCACCTCGTGCGTGGCGATGGGCATCATCGCCGCGACCTGCTCGGGCGTGAGCGTGTCGTCGTACCCCGCCACGCGCGTGCGCTGACCCGGAAGGTGCTGGGCGAACAGCCGCAGCTGGTCACCCAGCGGCCGGTGCAGGTGGATCTCCCCGTACGCGCGCCTGACCATCTCCACGCGCTCCTCGAGCTCCTCCTCGTCCGCGGCGCCGACCGCGATCGCGAGTGTCGCCCGCAGCAGCGGCGGGCGGCTTGAGGCCTGCAGGTAGGCGAGCAGATCCCGAGCCTCCTGGGTGCGCTGATATCCGAGGTCCGACACGCCCTGGTCGCCGTCGGACTCGGCCCTGACGATCTGATCGGCGTCCTGGATGCGCCGGCGCGCGATCCGCAGCGCCAGCCCGTTCGGCAGGTAGCGCGCGTTCAGCGACAGGTCGATCGGAAACGGCAGGCTCTCCACGGGCGCGAACATCAGCTCGACCCGTGCTCCCGGGAACGTCGCCCTCTCGGGCAGCGCTCCGAGGACGAGCTGCGCCTGCCAGCTGGTCCCGAGCTCTGACTCGACTCGCAGCCGCCGGCCCTGGTGCTCGACGCAGGAGTCCATCCAGCGCAGGGTGTCCCCCTCCAGCGGCGCCAGCTGCGCCTGGCCGTTGCGCTCGAACACGAGCGCCCGCGGCTCGTGCAGCCCGTCGATCGGCGGCTCGCCGAGACCGCGGCAGAACGCGCGCCTGATCAGCCACTGCAGCTCCACGCCCCGCGCTTGGCGGACCGGCAGATAGTCGGCCAGCCGTGCGTGCGCCTGGTCGGCGCGGACCCGCGCGTGCTCCAGGTCGGACACCTTCAGCAAGCGCCTGTCGTGCGGCGAGAGCGCCCGCCGGAGCTCACGCAGCCACTCCCGCGGGCTGCTCTCCGCCGCCTGGGAGACGTAGGAGGCGACATCGCGCTCGGGGTCGCGCAGGCTGACGAGCAGGAACACCGCCGGTCTCGCCATGCCGACCTCGCGCAGGCGACGATGGTGTTCTTCGAGGTAGACCCTGTTCGCGCACGCGTGTGACCTGGCCTCGGCGCCCCTCTCCAACTCGCGCACGTACCGCCCCAGCTCCCAGCGACGCGCAACCCGGACGATCTGCAGGTCCGCCTCGATCGCCTCGATCGCGCCGAGCATCTCCAGCAGCCGGGTGCGCTTGCCGTCCTGCGGAAGCCATTGGTATGAGCTCGAGCGCACGGCAAACGCCGCCCAGCAGTCGTCGAGGCTGTCGGCGAACACGCAGTTCCCATACACGCACGCGATCGGCGGCCTCACCGGTTCACCGTGCGCAGTCGCGCGTCGGGCATGAGCGCGATCACCTGCCCGCGGACCGGTCGCGGCCGACCGGGGAGCTCACGCAGCGTCAAGCGCGAACGCCGCCCGGGGAGCGCGAGGGCGGGCGACTCGACTCGCTCGTGCGCCACGGTCACGAGCGCAGCCCCCGGGCCGGTGTAGAGCAGGCGGCGCACCCGCGCGTCGGAGCCGTCGGGTAGCAGCAGGATGTCCTCCGGACGCCAGCAGGCGCCGGGCTCCAGGCTCCATCCCGTCCGGCGAGCGCGCAAGCCCACCGACCGGCGCGGCGCGAGCTGGTGGCGCAGCAGCGCCTGGGCTGCAAGATGAGCCGGTCGTCCGTCGATTCGATGACGCGTCAGCAGCGCCGCGCTCGCACTCGGCAGCGCGACGTACAGCAGATACCACGGCAGCGCATCCACCAGCGCCCCCAACGGCGGCACGCTTGCGCAGACCAGAATCGCCGCCAGCAGTGCGAGGAAGTAGACGATCCCGCGCACCGGCACACCTGCCGGGTTCAACCGCAGCCGGTCGATGCGATAGATCCGCCGCTCGAGGTCGAACACGGCGCGGTAGGAGCGGATCTCCATCCTCAGCTCGTCCGCCCCCGCCGACCGCGTCCGGATCTCCTACGAACGCTGCCCGGCGAGACCGCCGCCGCGATCATCCGTGGGACCCGAACAGCGAGTTGACGGTGTCCTGCAGCAGGCTCACGCCCGTCGGCGTTGCCAGCAGCACGGACACGATCCCGACTGCGAACACGCCCGCGGCCTCCTTGAAGTCGCGCTTGAACGCGAGCACGATCGCCGCCACCGCGAACGCCAGCCCGATCAGGCTCATCGCCACGGCCCGGCCCGTGCTGCCCGCCTTCGCGGCGGCCGATTCCAGCGTGCTGCCGGTCTGTTCGGTCGTGGCCGCCTGCTGGGCGCTCGCCGAGCCGGGGCCCAGACTCGGCGTGGCTATCGCCGCCTGCGCGGCGGGCGTCCCGGCGATGAGGCACATCCCGGCGAGCAGCACGATCGCGCGGGCGCGGGCGAGGAGAGGCTCCGGGAGTCGGGTAGATGGGATCGGGGGCTTGCATGCGGGCTCCTTCGGTTGCGTGTCACGTGTAGGGGTCCATCTGGATCGCGGCGACCTCCCAGCGGCCGGCCACCAGGGCGACGTCGAGCGCATAGGCGAGCGTGTAGCGGGCGCCGCGCGCGTCCTGGGCCAGAACGGTCGCGCTGACCGCCCCACCGCCTTCGGAGGACCAGTCCAGGCGCTGCACCGATTCCAGGCTCAGCGCCTGCGCGGGCAGCGACACGCGCGCGGTGCTCGTCAGGTCCGCCGCCAGCTCGGCGGCGGAGTCCGCGAGGTAGTTGCGCAGCGCCCGTTCCACCACCGTCCGCAGCGCCGGGTCCGAGACTTCGCGCGGCTCGCCGCCGCCGGGGGCCGACCCGGCCACGGGCGCTCCCACGAACGCGGGATAGCCGGCCAGCTCCAGCGCGCCGCTCTGAGCGCGCGTCACGCTCACGGTGAGATACTCAAGGCCGGCCGTGTCGGTCTGTGCCGCAACGGTGTACACGCGCTCCGCGGGCGCGGCCGTCCGTTCCTGCACGACGTCGGTCCACTGCACCTGCTCCTCGCCGCCCGACGGCGGCTGCAGTCCGGCGCCGGGTTCCATGCCTGCGCCGACGTAGGCTGCGAGCGCCCGCTCATGCGCTTCGGGGTCGTCCGCTTCCCAGGTCAGGTAGCGGCGCGCGAACAGCTGCGCGAACCCTTCGGCCGCCAGGTCACGCGAGGGCGCCGCTGCCCGGGCGCGGGCCGGGCGCCGGCGGGCGCGGAGGCGCGATCGCATAGCGGGCGCTCGCCGCCAGCCCCGCGAACGAGACCCCCAGCAGCAGCACGCGGGGCAGTTCGCGCGCGAGCCTGATCCGCCACAGAGGCCGGGTCGTGACTGTTACGGCCGGAACGCGATCCATCAGCGCTCGAATCCGAACTCGCTCTGCGCCCGCGGCCCGGCATGCGCTTCGGTGGACACGTGCTGCACAGCGCTCGCCTGTGGAGCGCTCACGACGATCGCCCGTGCGACCGTCTCGGCCCGCGACGCCGGGCTGAGTGAGGCCCGCGCCGGCGTCCGACGGCGCCTGTGCATGGGTCGTGAGGGGCGTGGATGGAGGATCTGCCGGCGCGCCGCGCGCATGGGCGCGCTCGCATGCCCACGAGACGCCGCCGCCCGAGCGGATGGCGCGATGCGCTGCGCGGTCTCCCGAGGAGCGACCGCATGCGCACGCAAGCCGGCGAGGCCCACAACGCTCCCGACCGTGCCGACCGCTCCGGTGAGCGCCGCGGCGCCGGCGAGTCGCTGGAGCCGGCGACCGTGCTTGGGCTCGTAGGCGCGGTGGCTGCACCCAGTCGGCGAGCGCGTCGGCTCCGGCGAGATACTCCTCCTCGCCGTACACCCGATAGACCATCGCGGGCCGGCGGCGCAGGCGCATCATCGCCGCCTCCTCCGTCCCGAGACCGCGCCTGCGCGGTGACGCACGCGTGCGACCGGAAGCCGAGCTGGGGATGTGCCCGACCCCCGGCCGCTTGCGCGCATATGGGCATCGCCGTGCGGTCGTCCGTCCGATCGACTGCCGGCGTCCCAGGGGACGCGCCTATGAGTGGGGGGAGATATGTTCATAGGAGGGTCCCTGCTCTCTTCACCGACTCCCCGCGCAAAGCGGGACACTCGTCTCGAAGAAGTTCTCTTGCCGCGCCGTTCGCGTTCGGCCAGGAGACGCCGCAGGCGTCGCGCCGCGCGCGCTGAGCGACCTTGCGGTGCTTCTCCTGCAGACCAGCCGAACGTGGCGCAGAACTCGCCTGCGCTCATCTGCAGACCCGATCTGACACGCCAGGACGAGCCGCTGGTCGGGGCTCAGCGCCGCGGCGGCCCGCTCCAGCGAACGTAGCTCGGAGCGCAGCAGCGTGAGACGCTCGACGTCGGCGCGGGGGTCGGCGATCTCGACTTCACACTGACCCGCGCCGCCGCTGCGAGAGCGCGCCGTCGAGCATCGCCTGGGCGGGGCTGCGCCCGCGCAGCGCGCGGCGACGATCGCGCACGCGCGAGACGAACCGCAGCTCGAACAGGCTGCGCAGGTCGCCCGGCTCGTGCGGCGCAGCTCGCCGCGAGATGCCTGGGCCACGAGCTCGACGGTCGCCTGGCTGTAGCAGTCCTCCAGATCCTCCCAGCGCAGCCACGCGCGATGTACCGACAGCAGCCGCCGGCGCGCGGCGTGGGCCACCAGCGCGACCTCCTCGGTCTGGTCGAACCGCGATCCACCCGGCCCAAAGCCCGGCCAGCCCCCGCCCAGGGCTCGTGTTTGCGGCTGAGATCGAGTAGACACATATGGATGTCGCCGGACGCGCTGTGCCCCCCCGCCAATTTCGAGCCGGCGCCTCGGCGAATCGGCGATCCCCGGCCGCGCCGGGGAGATCGAGGCGGCGCGGTGAGCCTCGGCGAGCGTCTGCACGCGCTGGATCGCCTCCAGCAGCGCCACCGCGGCTCAGCTTTCCCGCCGCGGTGATAAAGAAGTTCGGCGACGACGAAGCCGGCAGCATGGCGGCGCTGATCGCCTACTACGGGTTCGTGTCGCTGTTCCCGCTGCTGCTCGTGCTCGTGACGGTTCTCGGGTTCGTGCTCGAAGGAGACCCGAAGACACAGGCCGAAGTGCTGCACTCGACGCTCAGTCAGTTCCCGATCATCGGCGATCAGCTCCAGAGCAACGTCCATTCGCTGAAAGGCAGCGTGGGTGCGCTGGCGATCGGCGTCGTCGGGCTGCTGCTGGGCGGCCTGGGGATAGTCGGCGCCACGCAGAACGCGTTCCAGCAGGTCTGGCACATTCCCCGAAGAAGCCGGCCCAACTTCCTGACCTGGCGGCTGCGCGGCATCGGATTGCTCGCCGTGCTCGGCCTGCTGCTGGTCGTCTCGACGGTCGCCGCGGGCTATGTGACCGCGCAGACGGCGGGTACGATCGCGGTAATCGGCGGGGTCCTGATCGCGCTGGCGTCGAACCTGCTGCTGTTCTTCGCCGCCTTCCGTTTCCTGAGCCCGGACGAGATACAGACCCGCGATCTGCTCACGGGCGTGGTGTTCGCGGCGGTGCTGTGGCAGATCCTGCAGCACATCGGCGGCTACTACGTCGCGCACGTCGTGCGCCACGCCCAGGAGACCTCCGGGCCTGTTCGCGTTCGTGCTGGGCCTGCTCGCCTGGCTGTATCTCGGCGGTCAGGTGACGCTGATCGCGGCGGAGATCAACGTCGTACGCGCGCGGCGGCTGTGGCCGCGCAGCTTCACCGCCCCGCTGCTCGACGCGGACAGGCGCGCGCTGACCTCGTCCGCGGAGACGGAGGAGCGCGTCCTAGAGGAGAACGTCGAGGTGACGTTCAAGGACCAGTGACAGCCCGCCCGGACGGGGTGCGTCCAATCGCCGCTTACATGTATCGCCGGTCGCAGACCGGCAACAGAACTCGTTAAAGAGCAATCCATCACTGGCTCATATCCGGCAAGCCCACAAGCAGCGTATTTCCGCCCGAGATAGCGGCGTAGCTAGTCATCCCGTCACCTTCGAGGAGTAGTTCAGACAGGTGCATGCACCTGTCTGTCCCACGGCGCATGCGCCGTGGGAGCCAGGGCCGCATGCGGCCCTGGCCCGAGACCGCACATGTGCGGTCTCGCGGGGGCGCACATGTGCGCCCCCGAGCGGCCCCGCATGCGGGGCCGCCTTCACCCGACAAACCGCGATTTTGGCTCTAGCAAGCGCAAACCCAACATCACCCCGATGTACTTGCACGCACAACGACCCCGCGCTATACTAACTAACAATTCGTAACCTCATATGGAGTCGTGATGCCAATGCCTGCATCCCCGGACACCCCCCAGATCACCCCCTCCCCGCCCAAGCCCGTCCTGCGCCTGATCCCGCTCGAGGACACCGTGGTGTTCCCGAACATGGGCATCACGCTGACCGAGGAGGTCGGCGATGACGAGCGCGTCGTGCTCGTGCCGCGCCACGAGAACGAGTTCCTGGACGTCGGCACGATCGCCGAGGTGACCGAGCGGCTGCGGCTGCCCGGCGGCGGCCATGCTGTCGCCCTCTCGGGCGAGCACCGCGCGCTGATCGGCGCCGCCCAGACGGGACCCGGCGGCGAGCTGCGCGTGGAGGTCGAGGAGCGCCCCGACGAGGTGCCCGTGGACGGGCATACACGCGAGCTGGAGCGCGAGTACCGCGCGACCGTCGAGGAGATCCTCGAGCTGCGCGGCGACGACGGGCGCATCGCCGCGTTCCTGCGCGCGATCGCCGAGCCCGGAGCGCTCGCGGACTCCGCCGGCTACTCGCCGAACCTCAGCTACGAGCAGAAGGTCCAGCTGCTGCGCACGCTCGACGTGACCGAGCGGTTGAAGCTATCGGTCAGCCTGCAGCGCGAGTCCCTGGCGGAGTTGCAGATCCGCAAGCGCATCCGCGAGGACGTGCAGGAGGGCGCGGAGAAGCAGCAGCGCGAGTACTTCCTGCGCAAGCAGATGGACTCGATCCGCAAGGAGCTCGGCGAGGACGACGCCTCGGTCGCGGACGAGTACCGCACGAAGATCGAGGACGCCGGCATGCCCGAGCCCGTCTCCGAGCAGGCGCTGAAGGAGCTTTCGCGCCTGGAGCGCATGGGCGAGCAGACGGGCGAGTCGAGCATGATCCGCACCTACCTCGACTGGCTCATCGCGGTGCCGTGGGGCAAGCGCTCTGACGAGCACCTCGACCCTGTCGCCGCGCGCGCCGTGCTCGACGCCGATCACGCGGGCCTGGAGGACGTCAAGGATCGCGTGACCGAGTACCTGGCGGTGCGCAAGCTGCGCGAGGACCGCGGCATCGAGGCCGACCCGAAGTCGGGGGCGATCCTGACGCTGATCGGACCTCCCGGCACCGGCAAGACCTCGATCGGCGAGTCCATCGCCCGCGCCACCGGACGCGAGTTCGTACGCATGTCGCTCGGCGGCGTGCGTGACGAGGCCGAGATCCGCGGGCACCGGCGCACATACATCGGCGCGTTGCCGGGTCGGTTGGTGAGAGCGCTCAGGGACGCCGGCACGATGAACCCGGTGATCTTGCTCGACGAGGTCGACAAGGTCGGCGCGGACTGGCGCGGAGACCCCTCCGCGGCGCTGCTGGAGGTCCTCGACCCCGCGCAGAACCACTCCTTCCGCGACCACTACCTCGACGTCGAACTGGACCTCTCGCAGGTCATGTTCCTGGCCACGGCCAACGTCGCCGACACGATCCCCGGGCCGCTGCTGGACCGCATGGAGGTGATCCGCTTCGACGGCTACACCTCCGAGGAGAAGCTCGCCATCGCCAAGGGCTACCTGTGGCCGCGCCAGCGTGACCGCAACGGGCTGCGCGAGGACGAGGTGACGATCTCCGACGAGGTGCTGCGCACGATCATCTCCGAGTACACGCGCGAGGCCGGCGTGCGAAACCTCGAGCGCGAGCTCGGCACGGTGCTGCGCAAGACCGCCACGAAGATCGCCTCCGCCCAGAGTCAGACCGAGGCCGAGGAGGCCGATGCGGCGCCCACGACCGACGCACAGGACGCCGCGAAGTCCGCCGCCAAGAGCAACGGCAAGGTGCCCGACGCCGATGTCAAGAAGGCCGCCAAGAAGGCCAAGGCCAAGGCCGCAAAGGCAGAGAAGACCGCCAAGGCGACCCCGGTGAAGATCGACCTGGAGGTCGTGCGCGACGCGCTCGGACGCCAGAGGTTCTTCCAGGAGTCCGCCTCGCGCACGGCCACCCCCGGTGTCGCCACCGGACTGGCGGTGACGGGCACCGGCGGCGACGTGCTGTTCGTCGAGGCCACCGCCATGAAGGCGGGAGAGTCCGCGCCCGGCAACGCCCTCGTGCTGACTGGCCAGCTCGGCGACGTCATGAAGGAGTCCGCGCGGATTGCCCTCTCCTACGTTCGTGGGCACGCGCAGGAGCTCGGCATCTCCGAGAGCGCCTTCGAAGGACAGGAGTTCCACGTGCACGTCCCCGCCGGGGCGATCCCCAAGGACGGTCCGAGCGCGGGCGTGACGATGGTCACGGCGCTGGCCTCGCTGCTGAGCGGCAGGCCGGTCAAGCACACCGTGGGCATGACCGGCGAGGTCACGCTGCAGGGCCGGGTGCTGCCGATCGGCGGGCTCAAGCAGAAGGCGCTCGCCGCCCACGCGGCCGGGCTGACCGACGTGATCCTGCCCGAGCGCAACCGGGGCGATCTGGACGAGATCCCCGAGGAGGTGCGCGAGCAGATGGCGTTCCACCCGGTGATGACCGTTCAGGAGGTCCTCGACCGGGCGCTGGAGCCCGCGCGGGTGGATTCTGGCCGCAAGGCCGCCGCGTCGGTCGCCTCCTAGGAGTCAGCCATGCCGCGTCCGCCCGTGATCCGCAGGTGTCAGCCCGTTCCCGTCGAGGTCCGCGAAACCGCGAGCCTGCTGGAGCGGCGCTGGCAGCTGTCGATCATCTACGCGGCGCTCACCGGCGCGCTGCGCTTCAACGAGTTCGCCGAGGCCGTCGCCGGGATCTCTCCGCGGATGCTCGCAGAGCGGTTGCGCGATCTGGAGGCGGCGGGACTGGTCGAGCGGACCGTGATCCCCTCCAGTCCGCCGACGGTCGAGTATCGCCTGACCGAGCGCGGACGGCGGCTTGGGCCGTTGATCGAGGCGATGCGCGCTTACGCGGAGGAGCCCGTGAGCTAGGCCGGACTGGCCACGTCGGAGACGATCTCAGGACTGGCCCCGACAAGCGCGCCGCCCTCGCAGGTCGGCAGCGTGAACCACGCGCTGGGGATTGCGTACGCCCAGCGCGCCCGCGATTCCGCCGAGGGCGACGAGCACGGCGGCGATCGCCAGCCCCAGGTGAAAGCTGTGCAGCGAGGCGGCTTCGGCGGCGCTCAGGACGGCGTGGGCCTGACGCGGGGGCAGTCCGTGCACGTTGGGCAGGCCGAGCGGCAGGCGCTTGGCTTCGCGCACGGCCGCTTCGGCGGCCGCTCCGAGGCGCACGCCCGCGAGGTTCGTGTCCAGGGATGTGGCGAACGCCGTCGCGATCGCCGCGCCCACGGCCGCCGTGCCGAGCAGGCCGGCGACCCGCGCGACGGCGTTGTTGACGGCCGAGGCGATCCCGGCCTGGGTCCGTTCCGCGCCGGCGAGCACCGCCGCCGTCAGCGGGGCGACGGTCATCGACAGGCCGAGTGAGAACACGAGCAGCCCCGGCAGCACGTCGGCGACGTAGTCGACGTGGATCCCCACGCGCTGGAACAGCAGCAGCCCGACCGCCGCTATGAGGGGACCGAGGCCCATGAACAGGCGCGGGCCGTGACGGTCCGCGAGCGCCCCGAAGCGGCGGGAGAGCGCGAACATCACCAGCGTCACCGGCAGCGTCGCCAGGCCGCTCTGCAACGGGGTGTAGCCGCCCACCTGCTGCAGGAACAGGACCAGGAAAAAGAACAGCACCGCCAGACCGGCGTACATCGCGAACGTCTCGACGTTGCCCGCCGAGAAGTTGCGCCGCCGGAACAACCCCAGCGGCAGCATCGGGTCCCGCGCCCGCCACTCGTAAGCCACGAATCCGAGCAGCAGCGCGACGCCGGCGATCAACGGCACGAGCACCCCCGGGCTCGACCAGCCCAGGCGCGGCTGCTCGATCAGCGCGAACACCGGACCGCCGAGGCCGAGCGCGCACAGAGTCGCGCCGGGTACGTCGATCCGCCGAGCCGGCCGTGCAGCCTGTGCGACGCCCCCCGCGGGCTGCCCCGCCAGCGGCGGCGGCCCGATCGCGGCGGTACGCGTTGACTTGGGGATCGCGACGAGGATCAGCGTCACGCACGCGATCACCAGCGGCAGGTTGAGCAGGAAGATCCAGCGCCACGAGGCGATCGCGAGCAGCTCGCCACCCGCGAGCGGGCCGAGCACGGTCGCGATCCCGCCCCACGCCGTCCAGCTGCCGATCGCCGGACCGCGTTCGGCCTCGTCGAACGTCGAGACGATCACCGCCAGCGCACTGGGCACGAGCAGCGCTCCGGCCACGCCCTGCAGCGCGCGCGCGGCGATCAACACCTCGATCGTGGGCGCCAGCGCGCACAGCAGCGACGTCGCGCCGAAGCCGCCGACGCCGAGCGCGAAGATCCGCCGCTCGCCGTACAGATCTCCGAGCGAGCCCCCGACCAGGATCAGCGAGCCGAGCGTCAGCAGGTACGCGTTCACCACCCACTGCTGCGCCGCCAGCCCGCCGCCGAGGGCGCGCTGGATGCTCGGCAGCGCCACGTTCACGGCCGTGCCGTCGAGCAGGGCGATCCCCGATCCGAGGATGCACGCGACCAGTGTCCATCGCTTGCGGGCGGCGTCGGTCTGGACGGAGAGCATCGCTCAGTGCACGGTAGCTCGTGCGGTCACCCGCATCGGATAGCGTGCCCGCCGATGACCCAGGAGACAGGCACCCATCTCCACGAGCGCTGGACCGCCGTCGACCGCTACATCACCGACCACCTGGTGCCCGCCGATCCGGCGCTGGAGGCGGCGCTCAAGGACAGCGACGCCGCGGGGCTGCCGTCGATCGCGGTCACGCCCAACCAGGGCAAGCTGCTCGAGCTGCTCGCCCGTATCCAGGGCGCCCGCTCGATCCTGGAGCTGGGCACGCTCGGCGGCTACAGCACGATCTGGCTCGCACGAGCACTCCCCCCGGGCGGGCGGCTGATCACGCTGGAGGCCGAGCCGCGGTTCGCGCAGGTCGCCCGGGCCAACATCGCGCGCGCCGGAGTCGAGGCGCTCGTCGAGCTGCGGGTGGGAGCGGCGCTTCAGACCCTGCCCCAGCTCCACGCCGAGGGGGCCGGCCCGTTCGACCTGATCTTCATCGACGCCGACAAGCAGAACTACCCCGGCTACTTCGAGTGGTCGCTGAAGCTCTCGCGCCCCGGCACGCTGATCGTCGGCGACAACGTCGTGCGCGACGGGGCGATCCTCGACCCCGACAGATACGACCCGGCGCACGGCGACGAGGTCATCAAGGGCGTACGGCGCTTCTACGAGCTGGTGTCCGACGAGCCGCGGGTCAACGCCAACGCCACCGCCATCCAGACGGTCGGCGCCAAGGGCTACGACGGGTTTGCGCTGATGATCGTCGGCGCTGAGCAGTAGGCGGTAACCGAGTTCGGCGCCTGCCGCAGCCACTGGCCCGGGCGAACGCGCCTAAGCAGATTTGTGATCTCAGATTAGGTCAGATTTGCTGGTTAATATTTTATGTGCGCTTCGGCTTCGGTGTAGGCGGCGCCTTCTTCCGCCTTGAGCTTCAGCACGGCTTCGCTTGTGCCGGATGCGGGGCTTGTGTATTCAAAGATCGTCGAGGATTCGGCGGGGCCTGAGGTGGGGATGGTGAGGCCGGTGGCATTGGTGAGCGTGCCTGCGCCACTTGTCTGTTCGACCTTCGCCTTGGTGGTAGCGCCGATGTTGCTCACGATGTTGCCGTATGTGTCGGTGATGCTGGCGTGGGCCTTGAATTTTTTGCCGCTGCCGATGCTGGTCGTCGCGCAGGCAAAGGGGCAGGTCCCGGTTTCGAGTTTGCCGGCGGTCACTTCGGCGTGCGCCCAGGCAAAGCGTTCCGCTGGGGCGGGCTTGACGGTGAAGGAGCCTGCGGTGCCGACGATGCTGCCTTCTTTCGCTTTGAGCGTGATGCTCTGGGCATCGTAGAGCTTGATCGCGGAGGCCGTGCCGACGCCCGCGGTGAAGGTGACCGTAGTCGCCGAGGTCGGGTATTCGGGCGCCTGCCCCGTGGGCGAATTGGCGGGTTCGCTGAAGATGAGCGTCTTTGCGCCCGCATAGCTCGTGGTGAGGTTGCCCCATTCGTCGGTGGCGGTGAGCGTCACGTTGAAAGCGACACCCGCTTCCTGTTCGCTCGGCGTTGGCACGCTGAACTTCTTGGTTGCGGCCGCTTTGACGGTGAACGAGCCCGACGTGCCTTCGATCGCGCCTTCCTTCGCCTTGAGTGAAGTGCTCTGGGCGTCGTAGAGTTTGATCGAGGCCGTGCCCGCGCCCGAAGCGAAGGTGACCGTCGCCGGGTATCCGGGGGCCTGTCCGCTGGGCGAGTTGGAGGGTTCGCTGAAGGTGAGCGTCTTTGCGCCCGTATAGCTTTTGGCGGTGTTGTGCCACGTATCCCAGGCGGTGACGATCTCGTTGAACGCGACGCCCGCTTCCCGTTCGGTCGGTGTCGGCACGCTGAAGCTGGTTGCGCCTGCCGCCTTGATGGTGAACGAGCCCGCGGTGCCTTCGATCGTGCCTTCTTTCGCCTTGAGCGTGATGCTCTGGGCGTCGTAGAGCTTGATCGCGGAGGCCGTGCCCACGCCCGCGGTGAAGGTGACCGTCGTCGCCGAGGTAGGGTATTCGGGCGCTGTGCCGTTTGGCGCGTTTGCCGGGTTGCTCCAGGTGAGCGTCTTTGCGCCCGCATAGCTGGTCGCGGTGTTGCTCCATTCGTCGATGGCAGTGAGCGTCACGTTGAAGGCGACGCCCGCTTCCTGTTCGACTGGTGTTGGCACGCTGAATTTCTTGGCTGCGGCTGCCTTGACGGTGAAGCTGCCCGAAGTGCCTTCGATCGCGCCTTCTTTTGCTTTGAGCGTGGTGCCCTGGGCGTCGTAGAGTTTGATCGAGGCAGCCGCGCCCACACCCGCGGTGAAGGTGACCGTCGCCGGGTAGCTGGGCGCTTTCCCGCTGGGCGAGTTGGAGGGTTCGCTCCAGGTGACCGTCTTTGCGCCCGCATAGCTCGTGGCGGTGTTGCCCCATTCGTCGGTGGCGGTAAGCGTCACGTTGAATGCGACGCCCGCTTCCTGTTCGCTCGGCGTTGGCACCTTGAACTTCTTGGCTGCAGCTGCTTTGACGGTGAACGAGCCCGACGTGCCTTCGATCGCGCCTTCCTTTGCTTTGAGCGTCGTGCTCTGAGCGTCGTAGAGCTTCAGCACTCCGTTTGTGGAACCGGATACGGTGGCCTTGCCTTCGGTGAAGCTGATTTCCGTGGATTCGGTGAGCTTCCTTTCGACGCCTTCCCTGTCGATCACCACGGGCTTGGTGGCGTTGGGCGCTTCGGCGGGACCTTCGAAGATGAGGCTGTGCGAGCCCGAGTAGGTGCCGACCGTGTTGTTGCTCGCGTCCTTGGCGGTGATCGTGAGGTTGTCGGCTTCCCCGGCGGTGGGCGTGGTGCTCGCGCCTTCGAGCTGGAAGTGGGTAGCCGGACCGAAAGCGACGGTCACCGATTTGGCCGTGCTCGTCGCCGTCCAGGTACGCCACACGGCGGTGACCGTGTATTCGTGCGTGCCGACCGATACGCCCGTGTCGGTGCAGCTCATCACGGTCGAGTGAGAGCTGGAGCTCGGACAACCGCCGCTGGGAGCGCCGCCGTCGCGAGTCACAAAGTATTCGACCGTGCCGCTGGCTGGTGGAGTGACGGCCGACCACGTAAGTTCGACCGTCTGGGCGCCCGGCGTGGCGCTCGAGATCGTCGGCGCCGAGAGCGTCGCCAGGCTCGCCGATGCGCTCGCTTGGCCAGTGTTTGACCAGTACGCGACGGCGCCTGCGGAAAGCAAGCTCAGCGCCACCACGGTCGTTGCCGCGATCCGCCCGCCGAGACGACTCGCGATCCACCGGGGCCTGCTGAGACGATTCGGTCTCATGGATGCGCGCTTGTGAGTCGTGGAGGCGACGACAGCAGCCGTCGCCCTACCGTAAGCTGCCGCCGCTTGTCCGCTGATCTCGTTCGCCTAGGAGGCTTTGTAGTGCAGCGTGACCGACGCGCCCTTGCACGCGTTCTGGTTGACTCCGGCTTCTTCTTTCATTTTCAAGGTCACGGTGTATTCCTTGGTTTCGCCGTGCACGACCACGACTTTCGGTTCCTGGGAGGCAGGCGTGACTTCGAACCATTCCTTTTTGCATTCCGCCGCCGAGGTTTCTTTGACTTCCGCTTCGAGCTTGGTCAGGTACTCGTTCTGGCTCGCGTCGCTGTCCTTTACCTTCACCGTGACCGCAGAGCTACCGCCCGGGTACAGGTTTTCGACCAGGCCGCTGCTCACTTCGAACGAAGCGCTGGCGTAGTTCGACTTGACGGTGCCCGACCCTTCGCCGGAGCTCGTCCAGTAAGCGAACACGGCGACCGCGACCATACCCAGGACGACTACGACAACACCAAACGCAAGGCGTGTCTTCTTTGTGTTGAAGATTATGTTGAAAAAGCGGGACATGTGGCAAGAGCTCCTTTCTAGCGTTCACAGAACGTGCCGGGCGGCTGGGCGATCTGCGGGAGACCCCTGGCTTTGCGAGCCCGCCTCGCGACGGGTGTGCCTTTTTTCCACATAGCGACCGGCGCCCCGTGAAAGCGGAGCTGGGCGCAACCTCCCATCGGCTGAGGCGCCCGCGGGCTTTAGCGGTGGGCGCCGGCGGGCTGTTAGGATCGCGTGCGGAGCAACGCTTCCACCGACAGAAGTCCACACGCACTCCCGTCAGCAGGTCTTCTATGTCGACGCGAACGGCGTCCGTGAGTAACTACTAGCGAAGTGTGCTGACGGCGAACCAATCCGACTTAAGCTCTGGTGTGTGCGCGCAGACGTCGCACACAATGCCCAAGACAGCGCGGCGCCCGATCTCCTCGCGTTCATCGCGCGCCATTGAGATCGACACGTCTTCTTCCCATGTGGCCCTGATCTCAACGCCAGCTTTGGCAAACCGGATGTCATCGTCGTTGGCGTCAAGTCGCTGCCATAGCAAGTCAAGAGCATGGGCAGGAGCCGCGAAGCCTGAATGAAGAGTGATTCCGAACGTCACGCGGCAATACTACAGCGACTTCGACGGCACGGCGGCGAGCTTCTTGCCAGGTGACCGAGGCTAGGTGTGTGGTGGCGCCGGCGCCAAGGCAGGAGTGATGTTCTCGGCCCAGTTCTGAAGGAACTTCTCGGTGGCGGGGACGTCGAGGGGACGGGCGAACAGGAAGCCCTGTCCGTTGTCGCAGTCCTGGTCTTGCAGGAGGGAGAGCTCGTGTTGTTGTTCGATGCCCTCCGCGAAAGTCTCGATCGAGAGAGACTTGCCGAGCTGCACCAGAGTGCGGATCAGCGTCTCGCCCTCCTGGTTGTGCTTCAACCCTGAAATGAACGACCGGTCGATCTTCAGCGCATCGACGGGGAACTGCTGGAGGTGAGCGAGGGATGAGTACCCGGTGCCGAAGTCGTCGATCGCTATGCGCACGCCGAGCTGCTTGATCTGAGTGAGCCGCCGCGCGGTCTCCTTGACGTTGCGCATGAGGGCCGTCTCGGTGATCTCGATCGTCAGCGCTCCCGGGTCCAGGCCGCTGTGGGAGAGCGCTTCTTCTACGTCGGCTATGAGCTGATCGGTGTCGAGCTGGCGTCCGGAGACGTTGACGGCCATGTCGATCGGATATCCGGCCTGGCGCCACGCGGCGCCCTGCCGGCAGGCCTCCTCCATGACCCACTTACCGATCTCTGTGATCAGTCCTGTCTCCTCGAGCAGCGGGATGAAATCGTCGGGTTGGACGATGCCTCGCACCGGGTGCTTCCAGCGGATCAGGGCCTCGACTCCGGTAGGGCTCATGTCACTCAGGTCGATCGTGGGCTGGTAGGCGAGGAAGAACTCGTCCTTCTCGAGCGCTTCGCGCAGGTCCATCTCGAGTTCCATGCGGTTCTGCACCATGTCCTGCATCCCCGTCTCGAACACGACGTGGCGGTTCTTGCCGTCCCACTTGGCGCGATACATCGCGATGTCCGCATCGCGCAGGAGCTCTTCCGCCGAGGTGTGGTCTCCTGCCGCGATCCCGACGCTCGCCGTCACGGTCACGCGAGTCTTTTTGTCCGCTCCGAGCTTGAACGGGTGCTTGAGCGCCTCCAGCAGACGCTCGGCGATGAGCTCGGGGGCCGCTGCCAGCGAGAGCTCCTCGGAGATCACGACGAACTCATCACCGCCAAGGCGCCCAAGCGCATCGGTGGCCCGCACGACGCCGTCCAGTCGAGCGGCGACCGCCTGCAGGAGTTCATCGCCGACGCCATGACCGAGCGTGTCATTGATGCTCTTGAAGTTGTCGAGATCGACGAACAGCGCCGCCACCGGCGCTTGGCTGCGACGCGAGCGCACCAACATCTGCTCGACGCGATCCAGGATCAATGTCCGGTTCGGCAATCCGGTCAATGGGTCGTGGGTGGCCAGGAAGGAAAGCTCCTCCTCGCGCCGCGCGAGCTCTACATCCGTCAGCCGCCGCTCAGCCTCATAGCTCTCGCACATCCGCAGAACACTGAACTCGAGACTCAGCTGCAATATGTTCAGAGCCTCCGACAGCGTGTCCGGCGAGACACCCAGCTGCGCGGCGCAGTCCTTGAGTACCTCAGCCATCACATTGCGCCACCAGTAACAGCGGCGGGTCACCTCGTTCAGCGACGCAGCGCGGTGAGCGGCCAGCTCGGCGAAGATCTCCCACGTTTCCCGGCCGGCCTCAATAGCCACCTCCATACCCTCACCCGCGATCCAGCGGGCCACCGCGATCGTCGAGCTATTGCAGATCCTTTCGAAGCTCTCTTGAACCAAGGCGTCAACGACTTCGCCCGACCCCGAGGTTCGCGCGACCGTCTGCTCGAGCACATCCCCGACTCGCGCCTTCACCGCCTCACCAAGACGATGAAGACCCTCCCCGGGCTCATCCACTGAAAGGGACGGCGGGAGCGGGACACGCAGCTCATCCAATCCCGGGCTAGAGCGTTGAACGGACATCTCGAGTCAACAAATCGGCAGCCAGCGCCCATTCCATAAGCTCGACTCCCGCGCAGTAGGCTTGCAGGCTATTTCATTAGGGTGAGCGACGGGACTCGAACCCGCGACCGCCTGGACCACAACCAGGAGCTCTACCAACTGAGCTACGCCCACCACGCGCGAAAATGGAGTCTAGCGGCGCGTAAGGGCGGGCTCAGGCCGAGGTCCCGTCCAGCGAGCGAAGCGTCGATTCCGCGAGCGCGAGGGACTCGCTCGGCGAGAGCTCGGGGCGGCGCTGGGCGGCGAGTCGCCACGCCTGCAGCAGAGCCGCGGGATCGGGGCCGAGCAGAGGCTGCAACTCAACATCCGAATCCGCGTCGCGTGCCTGTGCGATCACACGCTCGGTGACATCCTCGGACCGGTGCTGGGCGTTGCGCCAGCCGCGACCCATCGCCAGCTCCTCGACCGGCAGGTGCGGGCCCTCCAGCACGGTCATGTGCGCCTGATGCGGGTTCCACTTGCGTTCGCCGAACTCGATCCACTGCTCGCGCGACCACGGCTCGACGAGCACCCACAGCTCGGCCTCGGTCAGGTTGAAACGGCAGGCGACATGCGGGAATTGGCGTAGCTCGACGTGGAACATCAGGCGGAGGCTTTCATATCGGGGACCGCGCGCGGGGATCAGGCCCGAAGCGCGTACTCGATGTAGGGGCCGAGCAGCTCGGCGATCGAGGCGGCGGTCATCCCGGCCGGGCCGACGGGCAGCGCGACGTAACTGATTCCCAGGCGCACGAGGCACTCGGCGAGCAGCGCGGCGTCGTGCGGGGAGGCCTCGGGCCAGCGCGCGAGGATCGCGGCGCACAACCGCTCGGCGGCGCCCTGCACCAGCGGTTGGCCCTGGGTGGTGAGCAACGGCAGCATCTCGCCCGAGCCGGCGATCGCGGCGCGGATCAGCGGGTCCTCGGCGGCCGCGGCGAGGAACAGCCCGAACGCCGCCGTCAGCGCCGCGATCGGATCGTCGAGGTGGGCGTCCAGCGACGTCTCGACCGCGGCGATGAAGCGCTCGGCCTCGCGCAGGACGAACGCCTGGGCGAACGCCTCGCGCGAGCCGAACTCCTTGTACAGTGTCTGGCGGCTGACGCCCGCGGCGAGCGCGACGTCGGCCATCGTGACCTCGCTCCAGGCGCGCTGCTCGAGCTCGCGCCGGGCGGCGTCCAGCAGCGTATCGCGCAGCAGCGCGCGGGCCGCGACCGCGTAGGGCGTCGGTGTCTGCGCCGGGGCCGGGGTGGCGACGCTCACGCGACGTGCTCCCGCGCCCGGGCGGCGGGTGTGCCGTAGCGCGCGAGCACGCGGGCGTGCGCGCGCGGGCTGATGTTGATGCGGGTGAGATCGCAGTCGTAATGCTCG
Source organism: uncultured Solirubrobacterales bacterium (assembly GCA_963786535.1). Lineage (GTDB taxonomy): Bacteria > Actinomycetota > Thermoleophilia > Solirubrobacterales > Solirubrobacteraceae > Palsa-744. The sequence goes on from CAWAZI010000001.1 coordinate 543,416, forward strand.
AGCACGCGATGGTCCATCACGCGCCGCCACACCGGCGGCAGCACGGCGGCGAGAATCATGCCCGCGTAGCCGGTCGGCAGCTGCGGCGCCTCGTCGAAGTGGCGCAGCGCCTGGTAGCGGCGCAGCGGGTTGGCGTGGTGGTCGGAGTGGCGCTGCAGGTGATACAGCAGCACGTTGGAGGCGACGTTGTTGGAGTTCCAGCTGTGCTCGGGCGCGGTGCGCTCGTAGCGGCCGTCCTCGCGGCGCGAGCGCAGCAGCCCATAGTGCTCGAGGTAGTTGACGACCTCCAGCAGCGAAAACCCGACGATCGCCTGGATGACCAGATAGGGCAGCACGACCGGCCCGAACACGAGCGCGAGCGCGGCGTACAGCGCGACGGTCATCGCCCACGCGCTGAGCGCGTCGTTGCGGATCGTCCACACCCCCCGACCCATGCGCGCCAGACGGACGCGCTCGAGCTCCCAGGCCGAGCGCAGGCTGCCGGAGACGGTGCGCGGCCAGAACGCGTAGAAGCTCTCGCCCAGACGCGCGCTGGCGGGATCCTCGGGCGTGGCCACGCGCACGTGGTGGCCGCGGTTGTGCTCGATGAAGAAGTGCCCGTAGCCGGTCTGAGCCAGCGCGACGCGGCTGAGCCAGCGCTCTGAGCTGGCGCGCTTGTGGCCGAGCTCATGCGCGGTGTTGATCGCCACGCCAGCGACCATCGCGACGGTCAGCGCCAGACCGAGCGACTCGAACACCGACAGGCCGCCGTGCGACCACATCCAGCAGGCGAAGATCAGCCCGGCGTACTGCAGCGGCAGGAACAGGTAGGTGCACCAGCGGTAGTAGCGGTCGCGCTCGAGCCAATTGATGACGCTGTCGGGCGGGTTGGAGGCGTCCAGCCCGACGATGAGGTCGAACAGCGGGAACACGCCGAAGATGAGCACGGGGCCGTAGAACCAGAGCACGCCCAGGCCGGTCAATTCGACCAGGCCCCAGGAGATGAAGGGCAGCAGCGGCACGATCAGCCCGAGCAGCCAGGCGTAGCGCTTGCGATCGCGCCACCGCGTCGGCCGCGGCGCCTCCCCATCGGGTCCGGAGACGAGGTCGTGCTCAGGCGTGCTCGTTACAGCCGACATGTCGTATGTATCCTCCGCAGTCGCTTAAACGGTAACTGTCTGTCTAGCTTACACAACTACGCCAATCTGTCAAGCAGGATCAGGACGGCGTGCGCCGGCCATCGCCATCAACCCGTGTATGAAGACCTCGAACATCCGCCCGTACAGCGCCGGGTCGAGCTCGGGGTCGATCAGCTGGTCGAGCAGGAAGCCGTCGGCCATGAAGAACGTCATCGCGGCGACGTCCTGAGGCGGGACCGGCGGGGTGACGCCGAAGTCCGAGGCCCAACGCGCAAACACGGCGGCCATCCGCTCGCGCAGGTCGCGCTGGCGGGCGGCGAACTCGATGCGAAACGCCTCGTTGCGGGCCGCGTGGGTGGCGAACTCCTGGTAGAGGCGGCGCCAATCGGGGTCTGCGTCGATCTGATCGAGGAAGTCCTCGGCCGCGCCGCGGGCCTCCTCGGCCGGATCGCCGGTGCCCGATAGGACGACGTCGAGCCGCGCCAGCTCGGTCGCGAAATGCTCGTCGAGCATCGTCAGGAACAGATCCTCCTTGGAGGCGAAGTGCGCGTAGAACGCACCCTTCGTATACCCCGCGTCGGCGGCGATCCGGTCGATCGAGGCCCCGTGCATGCCGAGCGCGCAGATCGTGCGCGAGGCCGAGCGCAGCAGCGCGGCGCGCGTCTGCACGCTGCGCTGCAGCCGGGTCGGGCGAGTCCTTGCGACGCTCAAGCGGTGACGGCCTCGACCTCGGACGCGGGCGCCGGAGCGGGCGCGGCCACCGGGCAGCGGCCGACCAGCACCTCGGCGTCGTGGCGCGGGGTCTCGGTGATCGCGCGACGGTAGACCCGCTCGGACTGCGGGCGTGAGGGAGCGAGGGTGCGCCGCAGGAGGAGCTCGCGCAGCACGACCTCCATCTCGAACTGCGCGAACGCCGCGCCGAGACAGCGGCGGATGCCGCCGCCGAACGGGATCCAGGTGTAGGTGCCCGGCGCCCGCCCGCCCTCAGACTCGAGGAAGCGCTCGGGGCGGAACTCGTTCGGCTCGGGGTAGATGTCCGGACGGCGGTGGACGAGGTGGATCGAAGGCACGATCGAGGCGCCGGCAGGCAATAGGCGCCCGCCCAGCTCCATCGGCTCCTGCAGGCGGCGCAGCACGATCGAGATCACCGGGCGCAGGCGCAGCGTCTCCTGGATCGTGGCCTGCAGGTAGGCGTCCTCGCCCGCGCGCACCTCCGCGGTCAGGCGCTCCATCCGCTCGGGATGGCGGCAGAGGCGCTCGACCGCCCAGGACAGCGCGTTGGCGGTCGTCTCATGGCCGGCGACGAGCAGCGTGAGGAGCTCGTCGCGCAGCTCCGAGTCGCTCATCGACGAGCCGTCCTCGTGCGTGGCCTGCAGCAGCAGCGACATGATGTCGTCGCGCTCGGCCAGGTCGGCGGCGGTGCGGCGTTCGGCGATCTCCGCGTAGATCGGGGCGTTGACGCGCTCCAGCTCGCGCCGGAATGCCGGGATCCGCGTGATCCGGTCGGCTCCCAACACCAGCATCGCGACGCCCTTGACGGGATCGGTGACGGTGTCGAGCAGCCCGCGCAGCTCGCCGCGCAGCTCATCCATGCGCGGGCCCTCCGAGACGCCGAACACCGCGCGCAGGACGATCTCGAGCGTCATCGCCTGCATCCGCGGGCGCAGCGGGTAGGGCTCGCCGAGCGGCCAGCGCTCGATCTCCCGCGCGGCGACGTCGGCCATCAGCGCGCCGTAGCGCTGCATCCGCTCGCCGTGGAACGCTCCCAGCATCAGCTTGCGCTGGCGCAGGTGGGGGGCGTCGTCGAGCAGCAGCACCGAGTCGGGGCCGAGCACCGGCAGCAGGATGCGGTTCGCTTCCCCCGCGTGCAAGAGGCGCGGGTCGCCCGTGAACACCTGCTTGATCGTGTCCGGGTCGGACGTGACGACCCACGTGCCTTCGTTGGCGATCTTCAGCGTGAACATGTCGCCGAACCGCGCCTGGCATTGATTCATCAGCCACTGCGCGCTGCGATACCAGATCATTGACTGGACGGCCCCCGGGAGGCGGGGCCCGGGAGGCAGGACGGGTGTGGCTTGCATACCGAGCGGTATCTAATCACATACCGGGTGGGATGTCAAGGAGGTCGCCAGGCAGGCCGGGCACACGCCAGTCGAAAACAAGACGCCCCCGGCTGGATTCGAACCAGCGACCTGCGGATTAGAAGTCCGCTGCTCTATCCAGCTGAGCTACGGGGGCGGGTGGAACCCCTGAATCGTCGCACGGACGCTGGCCGATGGCCTACTTAGACAAGATTGAGCAAAAACGTGTAGAAAGTGGGCATGAGCCATAGCCCGGGAGTGGAGGACGACGAGGCGGACCTGACGCGCAAGCAGCGCCGGGAACAGGCGCGCGAGCAGCGCAAGGCGCTGGAGGAAGCGGAAGCGGCCGGCGCGAAACGCAGGGCTCGGATGACCCAGCTCGGGATCGTCGTAGCGGTGGTCGTGGCAGCCATCGTCGTGATCCTGATCGCGACCGGCGGGGGCGGCACGAAGAAAGTCGCTCCGCACAGCACCGAAGCCAACCAGACGGTCGCGGCCGTGAACACGCTCGTCGGCGGGATCCCCCAGAGCGGGAACGTACTGGGCAACCCGAACGCGCCCGTGACGCTGCAGTACTTCGGCGACCTGGAGTGCCCCATCTGCAAGGAGTTCACGCTGGGGGCGCTGCCGGCGGTCATCCAGAAGTGGGTCAAGACGGGCAAGGTCAAGATCGAATACCGCTCGATGGAGACGGCGACGCGCGAACCTGAAGTGTTCAACACGCAGCAGGTCGCGGCGCTGGCGGCGGGCCAGCAGGACAAGATGTGGAACTTCCTGGAGACCTTCTACCACGAGCAGGGCGAAGAGGACAGCGGCTACGTGACGGAAAGCTATCTCCAGGGCCTCGCTCAGCAGGTGCCCGGGTTGAACCTGACCCAGTGGGCGAACGACCGCTCAAACCCGGCGCTGGCCAACCAGATCGCGACCGATAAGCAGGCAGCGAACAATGCCGGGTTCACGGGCACGCCCTCATTCCTGATCGGCAAGACGGGCGGGACGCCGAGCAAGCTCGAATACAGCTCGCTGACCGAACCGACGTCGTTCAATGAAGCGATCGAAAAGCTGCTGAAAGCGTAGGCGTCCGATGAGCGCGAGGACCCTGAGGACCACGCTCATCGTCCTCGCGGCGATCGGCATTGGGCTGGCCGGGTATCTGACTTACGTCCACTACTCCGGCGCCATGCCCATCTGCTCGCTCAAGGGCAACCCCTGCAGCCAGGTGCAGAAATCGCAGTACTCGGAGCTGGCCGGCGTTCCCGTGGCCCTGATCGGCCTGATCGGCTACATCGCGATTCTCGGCTCGCTGCTGGCTCCCGAAGAGGAGCGGTCCAGGCTCGTGACGATGGCGATGACCCTCGGCGGCTTTGGCTTCAGCGCCTACCTGACCTACCGCGAGCTGTTCACACTCCACAAAATCTGTGAGTGGTGCGTATCCAGCGCGATCCTCGTCACGATCATCATGTGCCTCTCGGTGTGGCGGTTCCTGCGCGGAGACGTGGACGCACGAGCGCGGATGCGCGCCCAGGCCGACGAGCCGGAGCCGGTTGCGCCGCCGCTCGGCGCGGCGCCGTCATAGACACGCCGCCGACTCCCGCTGAGGAGCGTCCGCGCCGGGACGAGACCCGGCGCGGACCGCCATCGTGAAAAGGGACCGCTAGATCATTCGTCCAGGGCGCGAATATACATCCCCGAAACCGGGTATGCACGCCGACTTGGTGGGTGATGCGCGCGCACCCGCATACCACCAGTCAATCCCGAATAGACGAACATAGCGGGCTAAAGGACGGGGCGCGCCTCGACGCCAGCGGACATGCCGACACAGGACCGATCGATGTTCTCGCCGGCGCGAGTGCGGACGCGAGCGGGATCGAAAGGCTGTTCGAGATGACCAGCGACCTGCTGGCGGCGATCTCGCTCGACGGGCGGTTCACGCTGCTGAATCCCGCGTGGGAGGACGCGCTGGGCTGGAGCATCGAGGAGCTGGTGGCCCAGCCGATGCAGGCGCGGGTGCATCCGGACGATCTCGAGCAGACGCTCGCGCTGACGCTCGCGGGGCGCAACCGCAGTGCGCAGCTGGTGAACTTCACCAACCGCTATCGCCACAAGGACGGTTCGTGGCGGTGGCTGCTGTGGAGCGCGCGGTGCGACGGCAAGGTGTGGTACGCGGCGGCGCGCGACGTGACCGACCGGATGTGGCTCGAGCGCCAGGCTCTGCACGACCCGCTGACGAAGCTGCCGAACCGGCTGCTGCTGATGGACCGCGCGCATCAGGCGCTCGCCAGGCTGCATCGCGGCAAGGGGCCGATCGCGCTGCTGTTCATCGACCTCGACGGGCTGAAGGCGATCAACGATAGCCTCGGGCACGCCGTCGGCGACCTGCTGCTCGTGTCGGTCGCGGAGCGGCTGACGGCGACGCTCAGGGACAGCGACACGGTCGCGCGGCTGGGCGGAGACGAGTTCGTGATCCTGGCCGAGGATCTCGAAAGCGAGGAGGAAGCGCTCACGGTCGCCGAACGGGTCGTGCGGGGGCTGGAGGAGCCGTTCGAGGTCGGGGCGATCGAGGTGGGGATGTTCGCGAGCGTCGGGGTGTCGATCTCGCGCGACGCCCAAGCCGACCCGGAGGACCTGCTGCGGGAGGCGGACGTGGCGATGTACCGGGCCAAGCGCGCGGGCGGGCGCCGGCTGGAACTGTTCGACGAGGAGCCGCGCCGCTGGCCGATCGGAGATTCCGATTCGATCTCCGATCGGTCGACCAAAAGCGAGGGGGAGGCGCCGCCGTCAGGGTCGATACGCTCGCACGCGCCATGGCATCCGATCGCGCGTCTGAAGCATCATCGCCGCTGAACGGCGAGGATCTGGACCCGGCGAGCATCGACCGGAACAAGGACGCCGCGGCGCGGGCGGCGGCGGAGCTGGTGGTGGATGGCATGAGGGTCGGGTTGGGGACGGGCTCGACGGTCGCGCATCTGCTGAGCGCCCTGGGCGAGCGCGCGGAGGAGCTGCGCGACGCCCGCTGCGTGGCGACCTCGCCGGCGACGGCGCGGATTGCGCACGAGCTCGGGTTGAACGTGGAAGAGCTCGACGAGGTGGGCGAGCTGGACATCGCGATCGACGGCGCCGACCAGGTCGATCCGGAGGGGTGGCTGGTGAAGGGCGGCGGCGGCGCGCACACGCGCGAGAAGATCGTGGCGGCGGCGGCCAGGCGGTTCGTGGTCATCGTCTCGGCCGAGAAGGAGGTGGTGCGGCTGGGTCCGCCGGTTCCCGTGGAGGTGTTGCGGTTTGGCGCGCAACTGACGCTGACCGCGCTCGGAGACGCGCGGCCGCGGGACGCAGGCGCGAGCCCTGACGGCAACCTGATCGCCGACTATGCCGGCCCGGTCGACGATGCGCGCGCGCTGGCGGAGCGTCTGAGCGCGACGCCGGGCCTGGTCGAGCACGGCCTGTTCCCGCCCGAGATGGTCAGCGAGATACTTGTCGCGGGCACAGACGGCGTGCGACGCCGGACGGGCGGCAAACCCTGAGACCTTAAGGGCGCGTGGGCATCTCAGCGAAATGAAGCGGGGGACCCAGGAATCGAACCTGAAGCTGCGGTTTTGGAGACCGCCGTGTTACCACTACACCAGTCCCCCATGGCCGTCCGCGCCCACCTGCGCGGACCCGTGTCCAGCCTGGCGCGAACCGTCAAGGAACGGGGATTCTAGGGGCTCCGGGTGTAGAGTCGCACGCGCAAGGGTCTTGTTGTCCTAGCCAGGGGGTATGGAGGAAATGACTGATCGCTGGAGCAAGCTCGCGCCGCTGACGGGCATCGTGTTCGCCGTGTTGACCGTGGTCGCCGTCTTCGTGGGCGGGGAAACACCCGACACGGACGCCAGGCCGGTGAAGGTGATCGCGTACTACTCGACGCACGCCTCGAAAGTCGAAACGTCCTCGATCCTCGTCGCGCTGGGGTTCCTGGCGCTCGTGCTGTTCGCCGGCGCACTGCGCTCGTACCTGCGCCGCACCCCCGCGGCGGAGGGTCTCGGCTCGCTCGTGCTGGCCGGCGCGGTGCTGATGGCCGTCGGCGTGTTCTCGACCGCCGGAGTCGAATACTCGCTCGCCCACGAACTCAAGCACTTCGGGCCGGAAGTCGTGCAGACGCTCAACGTCCTCGCCAACGAACTGTTCCTGCCGATCCTGGGCGGCGCGTTCGTGTTCGGCGTGTGCGCCGGCATCGCGATCCTCCGCGGCGCGGCGCTGCCGAAGTGGCTCGGCTGGGTCGCGATCCTGCTGGGAATCGTCACGCTGTTTCCGCCCATAGGGTTCTTCGCCCTGTTCGGGTTCGTGATCTGGGTCGTGATCGTGAGCATCCTGATGTACCTGCGCACGGGCGCGCCGGCTGACACCGGCGCGCCAGCGCCCCAGTCCGTCGTGTAGCGCCTCCTCGCCATAGGGCGGGCGAGCCGACTGACTCGCCCGCCTCGTGCCGCCCCCGTGGTCGCGGGCCAAACGCAGCCGCATCGCCGCGGCAGACCATGAGCAACTGCCGCGGCGAGCGCTATCGCCTCGTGCTCTCGCCGGCGACCCGCATCTTTCGCCGAACGGGGCCATGGGCGGCCTCAAGTCCGGGGCGCATAGTGCCGAAGCCATGGTTGAACCTACGCCCATGTGCTTGTGATGATTGATACGTTTCGCTCAAAGCTCTCTGGCCCCGGCTCCGATGCCGGGTTCATGCTGATCGAGGTGATGATCAGCGCGATGCTCGTCGCGCTGATCGTGGTCGCCACCTTCAACGGCTTCGACGTCGTCAACCGCGTATCAGCCGACCAGCGCCATCACGACCAGGCCGCCGTGCTCGCCTCACAGTCCCAGGAGCAGCTCCGCAGCGACCCCGCGAGCGCGCTCGACACGCTGGAGTCCATCCCCCATGCATATACGCGCGCCGTCGAAGGAACCACCTACACGATCACCCAGGAAGCCAAGCCCGTCAGCGCCTCGGGTCAGTCCACCGGCTGCAACTTCAACGAAACGACCGCCCAGACGGGCGCCTACATCCAGATCGTCTCGACGGTGACCTGGCCGCAGATCTCCGGCACGAAACGGCTCCCGGTCAAACAGTCGAGCCTGATCACGCCGCCCACCGGCTCCGATCTCGAGGTCGACGTCAACAACGGCGCCAGCATCCCCGCCGGCGTCGCCGGCGTGACGGCGAGCGCCAAGTTCATCCCCGCCGAATCCAGCGGCTTCGACACCATCGAAGGGACAACCGGCGCCGCCGGCTGCGTCGTCCTGACCGGGATCCAGGCCACCAGCGCGACCGTGGCGATCGCCGAAAAACCCGGCTTCGTGACCCCCAACGGCACGCTCAAAGTGCCCACCAAAGAAGTCACGATCGCGCCGAACATCACCACGCACTATCCGGTCACCTACAACGAAGCCGGGAAGATCACGGCCGAATTCACGTACAAAGGAGCACCGGTCAGCAGCGACACGTTCGTCGCGTACAACGTGAAGATCCCGGCCGAACCCAAATTCGAAGTCGGCTCTCCCAGCTTCGAATACATAACGGGAAGCGGCGAAGAAGAAGAATACAAGGCTCTGACGACCACCCTGTCCACGTCCGCCACGACCGCGCATGGCGCGAAATTCCCCGGCGGGAACCTCTTCCCCTTCTCTGAAAAATGGCAGGTCTACGCCGGCGACTGCCCCGCCAACAGCGTCGAAAGCGTGACCGCGGCGACTGAAAAAATCGCCAACCCGACGGTCGTCGTCGAACCAGGTCGTAACCCCACAGTGAAAGTGCCGCTGAGCCACCTGACCCTCAATGTCCGCAAGGGCAGTACCCTCAAACCCAGCGCCGAAACCGAACCGCTATCCAAAAAAGTAACGATCACCGACACCGCATGTTCGTCAGCTGCCGCTCCGAACAACGCGTTTGCGGCGAACCTAAAACACCTCCAAACCGTAAACTCCGAAGGCCATCTCCCTAACCCATACCAACCCTTTGGCAAGTACGAACTCTGCCTCATTGGTCCCAACGAACGCCTGATTAAAGCCCCCTACGAAAATACGACCGTCGAAGGAAAAACCCTTACGGTATATCCCGAAGAATCGACCAAGGCGGGCTACGAATCGACTGAATCCACGGAACGGACGACCTGGAAAACCGAAGAAGGTAAAGGCAAACTTACAAAAGCAGAACGCTTGGCCAAAGAATCGACTCAGACGACTGAACGCAAAGCCCGCGAAAAAAGAGAAGAAGAACGTAACAGCATCTATACCGTCGAAGCGGGCACGTCATGCTGACGCTCATCCATCTCCGCCGCTCCGCCGGGGCCGAGGGCGGCTTTACGCTCGTCGAAACGCTCGTCGCGATGGTGACCGGCCTGATCATCACAGGAGCGCTTTTTGCGATTCTCGAAGTCTCGCTCCATCAGTCCGCGCGCCTCTCCGACGTCGCCCAGGCAACCCAGCTCGGACGGACGGCGATGACGCGCGTCGTGGACGAGCTGCACTCGGCCTGCCTGTCCTCCGGATTCACCCCGATACAGGAAAAGAGCACCGAAAGCAAGCTGATCTTCGTCGACGCGTACAGCAAAGAAGCCGAAATACCGAGCGCACGAAAGGATGAAATCGTGTGGGAAAAAGAAGGCGTCAAGGAAAGCGGCACGCTCACCGACTACACCTACCCGAGCGTCGGCGGTACGTCGCCTGAATTCAAATGGTCAGAAAAACGCAGCCCCGAAAAAGGAGTGCGCATCGGCGAACACATCTTCAAGGCCGAACTCGAAGCCAACGGCAAAAAAGAAACGCCCCCGATCTTCCGGTACTACGCCTACACGACGAAACCGAGCACGAGCCCGACGGCGCCGTCCAGCACCCTCAACGAAGAAACGCTCGCCGGCGCCAAAACAGGTCTGACCTCCGCCGAAGCCGCGACCGTCGCCTCGGTCGTGATCAGCTTCAAGGCCGCTCCGAGCGACGGCAGAACCGAACTCGGCCGCGGCGCCAGCCTCACCAACCAGATGACGTTTGCGTTCGAGGCGCCGAGCTCGGAAGCCCCAATCGAAGCCGCGCCATGCGAATGAACACACTCATTGACAGGTTCCGGACCCGCGCCCTGCAGCAGGGCGGATTCACGATGATCGTCGCGCTCGGCGTGATGTTCGTCACGAGCCTGCTGCTGGCCGCGGCGTTCACCGTCGCCAACGGCGACATCCACAACTCGCATGTCAGCACGGCGCAGAAGCAGGCCTACTATGCGGCGCTCGCGGGCATCCAGGAGTACGAGTACCAGCTGCAGGCCAACCCGGACTACTGGCAGAAATGCGAAGAACCCGCGAGCACGATTCCGACCGAAGCGGGCGAGCGCTACGAAGTCAAGCTGCTGGCCGCGAGCTCGGAGCCCGAAGGCACCAAATGCAGCACCGCGGCCCCGTTCACCACGATGATCGAGTCCAAAGGCGCGCTCGCCAACACCTTTCGCATCGAATCGATCGGCTGCGCCGGCGCCACCGGGCTCGCCAGCTGCGAAGGGCAGGCGCGCTCGACCGTGGCGACGCGCAAGCTCGTCGCCACGTTCCAGGTGACCGGCTTCCTCGACTTCATCTACTTCACGAACTTCGAAACGGAAGATCCCGGCCTCTATGGCAACGCTAAAGAAGCGAAAGAATGCGAAGGGAAATACTACAAAGAATGGAAGCCCAAAGGCCTGAGCTGCCACTCGATCAAATTCACGACCGGGGACAGCGTCGAAGGCCCGATGCACACCAACGACGCCTCCCGCGTGGAAGGCACGCCCAGCTTTGGCCGTAAAGGCCACAACCCCGCCGACGTCATCGAAATCAACGGCGACACGTACCCTTCCAAAGAATGCCCCGCATCGGGCGGGCCGACATATTATACGACGACCAAATGCTACAACGACAAAGGTCCCACGCTCATTCCTCCCGAAAGCGACACCAGCCTGGGCGCATACGTCGAATCCCAAAACCTGTTTGAAGGCGTCACGCACCTCGTGCTCAACGGCCCGGCCAACACGATCGCCGTCACCGATTTCAACTCAGAAGGCAAAGAAGTCAAAGCAACGATCAACTGGCCGAAAAACGGGCTCATCTATGTGCAGCACAACGAAAACGGCTGCCCATACAAATTTGAAGCGGAAAACGCCGACACCAGCACGGAGACCACAGAAGAGAAGGGCTGCGGCAACGTGTACGTCGAAGGCACGTACAGCAAATCGCTGACGGTCGCGGGCGAAAACGATCTCATCATCGACGGCAGCGTCTACCCCACGAGCGTCGAAGGCAAACTCGGCAGCGAACCCACGGGCACCGCGGTCCTCGGCCTGATCGCCAGCGAATACGTTCGCGTCTACCATCCCTGCCCAAATGAAAAAAATGGACCGGGATCTCTGACAAGCCCCTGGATCTATGCGGGCATCCTGTCGACGAACCATTCCTTCATCGTCGACAACTTCGGCTGCGGGGAAGAACTCGGCAAACTGCACGAGTACGGCGCGATCGCGCAGGATTACCGCGGTCCCGTCGGGACCTCCGGCGGCACCGGCTACTTCAAGGACTATAAATACGACGGCCGCCTGGCCACCGACGAGCCGCCCTACTTCCTGGCCCCGCTGAAGGCCGGCTGGCGAATCATCCGCGAGACCGCCCCCACCAGCGGGTAGAACCGAGCTCGGCCAGCACGGCCAGAGGCCGGGAAATCAGCCAGCGGCGCGAGCACGAGACCGTACCGGCGGGCCTTTTCGCCGGTACGCAGCTCGTGCTCGGCTCGCATGCGCGCGGAGGGACTTGAACCCCCATGGGCTTGCGCCCACCGGCACCTAAAGCCGGCGTGTCTGCCAATTCCACCACGCGCGCATAGAGGCCATCTTGCGTGCTGGCCGATCGTGGATCGCGTCGATCCACGATCGGTACGCATGAGGACCGCCTGAGATTGTATGGTCATCGTCACGATGTCTCCAGCGGCAGACCCTCTGGCGCCCTCGGGCGCGACCGTAATCACGCATCCCAATCGCGATAAGCCGGTCGTGCAGGCCACGCGCGCGACCGTCGTGCTGCTGCTGCTCGTCTCCGCCGGGCTCGTGCTGATCGTGACCGCCGGCGGCTGGGCGGTGCTCCAGAGCGCGTGGTTCGTGCAGGTCGCCTACATCCTCGTCTATCTCCTGCTCGCGTTCTTCGCGGCGCGCTGGAACCGGGGCGTTCTTCCCCTCGCCGCGGCGCTGGCCGTCCTTCTGCTCGTGTTCGCGCTCGTCGCCGGGCCCTTCTGGTTCGCCCGCGACAAGACCGGCTTCGCCCAGCCGGCGATCAACGCGGGGCTGCTCGGCACGGTCACGCTGCTGATCGTGCCCGTCCAGATGCTCCTGATCGCCTTCGCGATGCGCGGCTTCTCCCAAGGCTGGAACGTCGAGCTCGAGCGCCCCGCCCCGATGTCCGGCGGGCGCGCCTACCCCGGCGCGCCGCCCCCGCACCCGGCCTGAGCGGCGCGCCGGCGACCACCGCCAGTTCGGCCTTATAGTTGGCCTTCGTTGCGGCGGTGGCGGAACGGTAGACGCGGAGGCCTCAAAAGCCTCTGTCCGCAAGGGCGTGTGGGTTCGACTCCCACCCGCCGCACTCTCTACTCAGTCCCCGGATGGGCGCCCCAGGGTCGTGGCGCTCCGGGGTGGGCTCTTCGGCATGGCCGCCGCAGCCCGGCGAGCGTCTTTGAGATCAGTCGAACCCCGGCGGACGCCGGTCCGCCCATGGGCGCTCAGCTTCGATCTGGGCGGCGAGCGCGATCAGCGTCGCCTCGTCGTTCGGCCTGCCCACGAATTGCACCGCGCGCGGCAGGCCGTCCGCGGCGAATCCCGCCGGCACCGAGCAGGCGGGCTGACCGGTGTAGTTCCAGCAGGCCGCGTGCGAGACGGTCGCGGCGGCCACGGCCGTCGTCCACAGCCAACCGCGGCCCTCGCACGCCCCGATCCTCGGCGCCGGCGCCGGGGTCACCGGCGTCAGCAGCACGTCGTGATCGGCCAGCGGCCCGTTCAGGCGCGCGGCGTAGGCCTCCCGGCGTCCGAGCGCCCAGTCGAGGGCGCCCGGCGGCAGCATCCCCCCCAGACGCGCCAGCGTGCGGATGCGCCGTTCCAGGCGCTCGGGATGCGCGAACGTGGCGGCCTCCTCGTGCAGGCTGCGCAGGTAAATGGCGGTGAACTCGAGGGCGGGCGCCAGCGGGCCGTGGTCCACCTCGCGCTCGTCGACCTCATGCCCTAGCCCGCGCAGCAGATCCACCGTCTCGCTCCAGCGCGGCCCGGTTCTCGGGGTGCAGCTTCGTCAGCGGCGAAGGCGGCAGCTTGCTGGAGACCGCGATCCGCAGCGCACGCGCCCCCGAACCGCCATTGGCGGACCCGCCGGGCGCACCGTTCGCCGCCTGACCGAGCGCGGCCATGAACGCGATCGGCGGGATCGCGGGCGCGCCCGGGTCCGCCGGCCCGTCGGCGATCGCGTCGTAGAACAGGGCGCTGTCGCGCACCGAGCGCGCCACCACGCCGTTGACCACCAGGCCGTGCCAGGCGTCCAGATGCGGCTGCAAGCGGCACGCGCCCGCGCTGGGTCTTCAGCCCGAACAGGCCGCAGTAGGCCGAGGGAAAGCGGATCGACCCGCCGCCGTCGCCCGCCAGCGCGGCGCCCACCAGGCCAGCCGCGACGGCCGCCGCGCTGCCGCCGCTGGAGCCGCCGGGCGAGTGCTGCAGCTCCCACGGGTTGCGCGTCACCCCCCAGGTGGGGGACTCGGTCCAGGGAAAGGCGCCCAGCTCGGGCATGTGCGTCTTGCCGATCACGATCGCCCCCGCCGCGCGGGCGCGGCGCACGAGCTCCGAGTCCTCGCGGGCGGGCTCGCCGTAGGCGTTCGTGCCGAACGTGCTCACCTCGCCGGCCACGTCGAATTCGTCCTTGACCGCGATCGGCACGCCCAGCAGCGGGCGCCCGCTGTCCCCCGCGCCCCTTCTGGCGTCGGCCTGGTCGGCTTCCATCCGCGCGCGCTCGTCAAACACGACGCGAAACGCGTTCAGCTTCTTGTTCAGCCGCTCGATCCGCTCCAGACACAGGTCCACGAGCTCGCGCGAGCTGACCTCGCCCTCGGCGATCAGCTCGGCCTGCCTGGCGATCCCGGCGTATGCGAGGTCCGTCGCGTCCATGCCCCGAAATCTAGTCGATCCGCCCGCCCGGAGCCTCCGCGCCGGAGCCCTCTCGCGCCCAGGTCGGGGCCCGCCGTACAGTCGTCTGGCCGCATAACCAATCACGGACACAAAAAATCGACACGCCCGCCGCTCGGCGCTTTAGGATGCGCTTCGAGGAGCAACCGCTGCTTACGACCCAAAGGGGAACATTTCTCGTGTCCTATCCCGTCACCTTCGAGGCCGACTACGTCGAGTCCCGCAACCGCCTCACCACCTTCTTCCGCCTGATCCTCGCGATCCCGCTGGTGATCTGGCTGGTACCTGTACGGCATCGTCGCCGAGCTCGCGATCGTCGATCGCCTGGTTCGCGATCGTCATCACCGGCGAGTACCCGCGTGGCCTTTACGACTTCGTCGCCGGGTTCACGCGCTTCGCCACGAGGACGCTCGCCTACACCTACCTGCTGTGCGACCCCTACCCGTCGTTCGGAGGCGCCGAGGACCCGGCTTACCCGGTGCGGATGGAGTTCGAGCGGCTCGAGCAGTACGACCGCCTCAAGACCCTCTTCCGCATCATCCTCGCGATCCCGATCCTGATCCTGCGCTACGTCATGGGCCTGATGCTCGAGATCGGCGCGGTCGCGGGCTGGTTCGTCATTCTGATCACGGGCAAAATGCCGCGCGGCCTCTTCGACCTGATGGTGCTGGCCAACTCCTACACCGCACGCTCGGACTCCTACCTCTATCTGCTGACCGAGACCTATCCTCCCTTCCAGGACGAGCAGACGCGCGCCGCCGGCACGCCGACGCCCCCCGCTCCCCCAGCGCCCCCGTCCGCGCCGGAATACCCATCGGCTTCCTGACACACCGCTCGAGCGCTCTCGATATGTCGCGGGTGCGCGTACGCGGCGCCGGTCGCAAGCGATAACACGCCTGGCTCCGGCTTAGAACCTGCTTCAAAAAGCATCGGCACGTCCGGATGCGTCCCTGGACGCTGCGCTGGATCGCCACGTGACGGCTCGCACGTGCCACCAGCATGCGCTTCGCCATCCCGCGTCGCCCAGCTTGGTCCATGAACGCCAGCCGACCCACCGCTTATTTTGAAACAGGCTCCTACCCAGCCCATGCAATTACACGGGTGTCACACTGTTGCGCTTTTCGGGCCACTCGCGCTGCTTTGACTCTGCGTGCGCCAGCCGCTTTATCAGCTCCGCGCGCAGCTCTTTTGGCTCGATCACCGCGTCCACGACCATTTCCGAGGCCAGGTGCAGAATGTCGATGTCCTCGCTGTACTCCCTGCGCAGCTCCTCCGTCTTCTTCGCGCGCTCACCCTCGTCCTCGATCGCCTGCAGCTGGTTGTAGTACACGGCATTGATCGCCGCCTGCGGGCCCATCACCGCGATCGACGCGCTCGGCAGCGCGATGCAGCAGTCCGGCTCGAACGCCGGCCCCGCCATCGCATACAGCCCCGCGCCGTAGGCCTTGCGCACCACCACCGACACCTTTGGCACGGTCGCTTCGCTGACCGCGCTGATCATCTTCGCGCCGTGGCGGATGATGCCTTCGCGCTCCACCTTCGTGCCGATCATGAACCCCGGCACATCGGCCAGGAACAGCAGCGGCACGTTGAATGCATTGCACGTCCATATGAATCGTGCCGCCTTATCGGCGGAGTCGCCGAACAGCACGCCCCCCTTTTGCTTCGGTTGGTTGGCGACGATCCCGATCGCATTCCCGTTCAGACGTGCATACCCGACGATTATCTCCTTCGCCCAGCGCGGGTGCACCTCCAGCAGCGAGCCCCCGTCCACGACCGCGTCGATCAGCTCCTTCATGTCGAACGGCTTGTTCTCGTCCTCCGGCACGATCTCCTCGATCGGCCGTCTTCGACGCCGGCTCCGTGGCCTTTGCCGGCGGCGGCGGCTGTTCCCAATTCGTCGGCATGTACTCGAGATACCCTTTCGCGAGCGCGATTCCCTCCTCGTCGCTTTTCACCAACTGATGCCCGCACCCGCTCACCCCCGTGTGCATCTTCGCGCCGCCCATCTCCTCCAGACTGACCTTCTCGCCAATCACCATCTCCGCCATCCTCGGCGAGCCGAGATACATCGACGCGTTGCCCTCGCGCATGATCACGATGTCGCAGAACGCCGGGATATAAGCCCCGCCGGCCGCGCTCGGGCCGAACAGCACGCACACCTGCGGGAGGACGCCCGACATCCTCACCTCGTTGTAAAAGATCCTCCCCGCCCCGCGCCTTCCCGGGAACATCTGCACCTGCTCGGTGATCCGCGCCCCCGCCGAGTCCACCAGATACACCATCGGCACCCTCAACTCCAGCGCCCGTTCCTGGATGCGCAGGATCTTCTCCACCGTCTTCGGGCCCCACGACCCCGCCTTCACGGTCGGGTCATTCGCCATCAGCGCGACCGTTCTTCCGTCCACCATGCCCACGCCCGTCACGACCCCGTCGGCGCCCAGCCCATCCTCCGCCTGCCAGTTGGCCAGCAGCCCCTCCTCGGCGAAGCTGCCTTCGTCAAGCAGCAGCGCGATCCGCTCGCGGACCGGCAGCTTGCCCTGTTCCTTCGCCTTCTGGTGATGACGCTCCGGCCCGCCTGCCAGCGCTTTGCCGACGGCCGCCCCCAGATCGCTCATCCGCTACCCGCCCGCCCCTTCTAGACGCCGGGGTTCTCGACCGGCGTTTCGCCCGAGTAGTCGTAGAAGCCCATCCCCGACTTGCGCCCGTACCAGCCCGCGCTCAACATCTTGCGCAGCACCGGCGGGCGCGCGAACCGTCGCTCGCGGAACTCGTCGAACAGCACGTCGCAGATCGACCCGAGCGTGTCCAACCCGACAAAGTCCGACAGCGTCAGCGGCCCCATCGGATGCCCCGCCCCGGCCTTCATCGCCTCGTCGATCTCGCCCACCGAGCCCACGCCCTCTTCGTAGGCCCGCATCCCGTCGAGCAGGTAAGGCACCAGCAGCCGGTTGACGATGAACCCGGCCCGGTCTTTCGTTCCGATCGCCAGCTTGCCCTCCGAGGAGGCGAACTCCAACCCGGTCGCGAACGCCTCATCCGACGTCGTCACGCAGCGCACGACCTCGACGAGCTTCATCACCTGCGCGGGGTTGAAGTAGTGCAGCCCCACGAACTTCTCCGGCCGGCTCGTCACGGCCGCCTGGTCGATCACCGCCAGCGAGGACGTGTTCGTCGCGAACACCGCCTCCGGCTTGACGATCTGATCGAGCTCCTTCCACATCTCGAGCTTCAGCGCAAGGTTCTCGGTGATCGCCTCGATCACCAGGTCGCACTCCGCCAGATCCTTGTAGTCGGTCGTGCCCTTGATCCGCGCGCGCACTCCGTCCGCGTCCTCTTGGCTCGACTTCCCCTTCTCGACAGCCCGCGCGAGCTGCTTCTCGATCTTGCCGATCCCCTTCGCGAGCGTCGCCTCGTCCACCTCGCGCAACACCACCTCATAGGAGCTCTGCGCCGCCACCTGGGCGATCCCGTGCCCCATCAGCCCTGCGCCGAGCACGCCCACCTTCTCGATCCGCTGCGCCATTTGCCCTCCGTTTGGTCTGCGATTGGTTCCGGGAGCTTACGCAGGCAACAGTTCGAGCGCCTCTACATGCCGAGGACGCATGACCGAGAAGTGCCGGTGGTCGAGCGTGGCCAGCTTTGTCTCGCGCATGCGCTCGGTGACGGCCAGGACGGACGCATCCACGAAGCCGACATTCAGATCGGCATAGGTGTGCAGAATCTCAGCGATGCGCTGGTAATCGGCCGCGATCAGGTCCTCCACCTGGTATGCGCCGCGCCGAATTTCCTCAAGAATCGTCACGAAGGTCCCACGTCCGCCGAGTTCCCGCGAAACCATGTAGTCGAACTCCACCAACACCGGCGCTGGCACTATCCGCGAACCCCGGACTGTGGCCAGTAGACGAGCACAAGGTACGTGTCGCTCGTCGCCGGCATCGAACGTGGCCAGCAGCGGACCCGTGTCGATGATCAGCGAAATGGCTCTGGCTCGTACTCGTCTTCGCTGGCGCGTCTGGAGAGGTCGCTGCGTCCCGAGTGGGCGATTCCGATGCAAAGCAGTGGCGGTGGAATCGGCTCCTCCTCCTCGGCGGGCCCGAACTCGTGCTCCATCGCCTCGCGCACGACCTGCGCGACCGAGACGCCGCGCTCGCTCGCACGGCGCTTGGCGCGTTCGAGGAGCTCTGGCTCAGCCTGGATCATCAGTCTCTGCATCATGGCGCAATCATGATAGCACTGCCATCCGATGAGTCGGCGGCGGCTACGCTCGCGATCGTTACGGGTAGCCTCCCTCTCATGGATTCCGAGGAGACGTTCGATCTCGCCGCGGCCGGCCTGCGCGCCGACGGCACCGATCTGCGCATATCGGTCGAGGTGCTGGCCTCAAAGCTCGAGCAGGCGCTGCCCGGACGCTGCCGCGTGGAGCGCCACGGTGGAGGCCTGCTGGGCCGCGGCGAGAAGCGCGTGCGCCATCTTGCGATCGACCTCGGCGGGAGCACCTATGAGCTGCGCGTCGCCGGCGAGCGCATGGAGGGCTTTCGCGAGCGCCAGGTCGGCGGCATCTCGATCAAGCGCGAGACCCTGACCCCCGACCACTGGGTCGCCGCGCTCACCGCCGAGCTGCAGACCGAGGCGCAGCGCAGCGCGCAGGCGCGCTCCGCGCTGGAGGGGCTGCTGGGCTGACATGAGCGAACCGAAGCAGGACTCACAGCAGGAGCGCGAGCAGGCGGAGTCGCTCGCGCGCATCGAAGCGGGACACATTCCCCTCTCCGCCGAGCGGCGCCTGGACGAGCTGCGCGAGCGCGGCGTCGGTGCCTTCACGTCGGACCTCTCCATCAACGGCTTCGCGCTCTGCCAGCCAGCTGGGCCTGACGCCGCTCTCGCAGGTGATGGGCAGCTCGATCTACCAGATGGGCTACCAGGAAGCATGGGGCCCGAATGCCGGCGGCTACGACCCCTTCGGCACGTTCATGTTCGAGCTCGACACGCTGTCGCAGGCGCTCAACGAGGTTCGCACCCGCGCCCTGGACCGGCTCGCCGAGGAGGCGCTGCGCATCGACGCCGACGCCGTCATCGGCGTGGAAACACGCGCGGGCGAATCCGAACTCGCGGGCGCGGGCGGAGGCTCGCTCGCGCTCGAGCACATGGTGCTCGGCACCGCGGTGCGCCGCGCCGACTCCCGCCGCGACCGATCGTCCGGGATCGGCCAGCCCGTCCTGACCGAGCTCTCCGTCGCCGACTACGCCCTGCTCCTGCGAGCCGGCATCGAGCCCGCCGGAATCGTCGCGTGGAGCGCGGTCTTCTTCGCCGGCTACTCCTTCGGCGCCGGCGGGGGGCTGACGAGCATGGGTATGGGCGTGGGCGGGGCGACGCAGAACTACGAGCTGCGCGACTTCACGCAGGCCTTCTACAGCGCCCGCGAGTCGGTCATGACCCAGATCGCCCGCCAGGCTTCCGCGCTGCGCGCCGCCGGCGTCGTCGGCGTGAGGATCTGCCACACCGCCCGACGACACACGCTCAGAGGCGGCATGGGCGGAGCCGTCGGCGGCTTCGGCGGGCGCGAGATCCAGGGGTTGATGGTGACCTTCAACGCGATCGGCACCGCCATCCACCAGCATTCCCACGCCGCCGTCCAAGCCCCCGAACCCGTAGTGGACCTGTTCGCATGACAAGGAGCCCGACATGACCGAGGAGCACGAGACCGCATACGACCCATCCTCCCTGGAGGGCGTCCCCGAGGCCGGCCGCGCGCGCCTGGAGCAGAACCGCCAGGGCCTGTTCACCTCCGATCTGTCGGTAAACGAGTTCCTGCTCGTCAAGCAGGCCGGCTTCGAGCCGCTCGGCCTGGTCGTGGGCAGCTCGATCTATCACATCGGCATCCAGCTCTCCGGCTGGAAGAAATCCCAGGAGATGACCGTCCTCTCCGAGGCCATGTACGGCGCCCGCCAGCTCGCGATGACGCGCATGGAGGAGGAGGCCGACCAGCTCGGCGCCGACGGCGTCGTGGGAGTACGCCTGGACATCGGCCGCTACGAGTGGGGCCAGGACATGGCTGAGTTCATCGCCATCGGCACCGCGGTCAAGCACCGCGACGGCGTCCTGCACCGCGCACCCAGCGGCCGTCCCTTCACGAGCGACCTCTCCGGCCAGGATTTCTGGACGCTCCTGCGCACCGGCCACCGCCCCGTCGGGATGGTGATGGGCAGCTGCGTCTACCACGTCGCCCACCGCGGCATGCTCCAGTCGATGGCCCAGACCGGCCGCAACGTCGAGCTCTCCAACTTCACCCAGGCCCTCTATGACGCGCGCGAGCTCGCGATGGAGCGGATGCAGTCCGAGGCCCAGGAAATCGGCGCCGAGGGGATTGTCGGCGTGGACCTGCAGGAGAAGAGCCATGGCTGGGGCAGCCACACGATCGAGTTCTTCGCCGTCGGCACCGCGATCGTGCCGCGCGAGGGTCATGATGAGGAGATCCAGGCGCCCACCACCGTGCTGGATTTGAGCTGAGCCCACACCGACGGGACCCGCGGACCGGCAGGGACAAATCCGCGACTTCCCCCGACCATCACGCACGACACCCAAGCCCACCGCCCGACCCTAGAAGGACACCAGACCATGAGCCTCGTCACCACCGAAGACCGCGGCCCCGTCCGCCACGTCGTCCTCAACCGGCCCGAAAAGCGCAACGCGATGAACCAGGCTTTGCTCGTTGGAGCTGCGCGACGCCCTGCGCGACGCGGCCGACGACGCTTCGGTGCACTGCGTCGTCCTGCGCGGCGAGGGCCGGGTGTTCTCCGCCGGCGTCGACCTGGGCGAGCTCGCTGCCTTCGCCGGCGACCTGTCGGTCCTGCGCCCCTTCCGCAACGTGTTCCTGGATTGCGCCAACCTCTGCGAACAGATGCCCAAGCCCGTCGTCTGCCAGATCCACCACACGTGCGTCGGCGGCGCCTTGGAGGTGGCGCTTGGCTGCGACCTGCGTATCGCCGCCGAGGGCTCCCAGTTCGGCCTCCCCGAGGTCCGCTTCGGGATCATCCCCGACGTCGGCGGCTCCTCGCGCCTGCCCGCCGTCGTCGGGCTGGGGCGGGCGAAGGAGCTGATCATGACAGCTCGCTTGATCGACGCTGCTGAGGCCCATCGCATGGGCCTGGTCAATCGCGTCGTTCCGGCCGAGGAGCTGGAGACGGCCACCCAGGTGCTCGTGGAGGAACTGCTCGCGAACTCTCACGTCGCGGTTGGACGGGCCAAGCTCGTGATGGACGCCTCCGCTCGCCCGGTGCTTTCGCGGACCCTGGAGATGGAGGTCGCGGTTCAGGAGTATTGCGTGGCGGTTATGCGCGAGGCGGCGCGTTTGACCGAGGACGCCACGGCAGGCACGGACGCCGATGCCGCGCAGGTCGCGCCCGCGACCGCGGGCTGAGCTACGGCAGGTCCCCCAACCGCCCGATCCGCGAGGCACAGCCCGTTGGCCATCAGCCAGTGGAGATCCTCTCCTGTCGCCTCGTCGGGTATCGCGCGCGCGAGCCCGAGCATCGCGTATGCCCGTGTGCCCGCTGCCAGCCTGCGATTCACGTCGTCGACGACGTCGCGCTTGATCGTCAGATCGGCCGTGTAGAAGCGCACGTCGGTCACGCGCAGGTCAGCCGGCGTGGCGGGCGCTATCAGCTGGAGATACAGCTTGTCGCTCCTGATGCGCAACTTGGGGGCGATGACCGGCACGACCGCCAGCGAACGCTCGCCCCGTTCGGCGGGAACGGCGAACTTGCGCGGGCGGACCTCCACCAGCGCAGAGCCGAACGCCGCCCGCAGGTCCATCTCGCCAATCGCGTCGAGCAGTTCGAGATAGGCCTCGTCGGCGACATCGTTCACGCGCGTGGCGCGCGTCGCGTCAAACGCGTGATCCTCGGTCTCGGGCGCATCGGGACAGGCCGTGACACTCCCGATGTCGACGAGCGCGCCCGCCCCGAACGGTCCGCCCTTCTCGCGCAGGAGCACCCGTGTCAGGGGATCGCCAGGCGGCGTCACCGGGCGAACGTGTCGATAGGTCGCGGTGTCGATTCCGGCCACGCAGATTCGCGAGCCCGTCATGCGTGTGACGTGGTTGACGACGATACGCACGGCTCACAGGTGAGCGATCTCTACGTCGGGCCAGCGCTGCGCGAGGAACTCGACCACCAGCCGGCGATGGCAGTGCTCGGGCTCAGCCTCGCTGCAGAGCAACGCCGTACGCCGCTCGAATGCCGCCGGTGAGAGCGCCTCGTGGATGCGGCGGCTCTTCATCAGCGCATGAAACTCCCGCTCATATGCGGCCCAGTCGCCTTTGCGCTTCTTGTATGCGTCGAGGATGTCCTGTGTGGGAGCGAGTAACGGCTCGTGCTCGTAGACGGCTCCTACGAGCTCGCGTGCGAAGTAGGGAAGATCCTGCGCCTTGGCAAACCCGGCAAGCTGCGATGTGTTGTTCAGCCGCACATCGAGCAGGCGCTCGACACGCACGTGCGCTAGCCGTGCGAAGAAGCGCTCAGCCGTCGTCTGGGTGAAACCGATCGTATAGATCTCCACGGCAGTTCATCATGCCCGAACAGCATGTCCTGTGCGTGATCGTCTCGCAGCTGCACCATGCGCTCGCTCAGCACATCCCCATCCGGGAGGATATGGCGCAGTTCTGCGCCTCGATCGCATAGAACCTTTCCTACCAGCAGCCTGCGATGACAATCGTGCGGCACTCCACAGCTGCACAGCAACGCGATGCGATGCTCCGACGCGCCCCGTAGAACTCCCTCGATCGCCCCGCTGAAGGAGGGCTCGGCGGCCATCCTGTCGTAGAGGGCATGACCGTCGGCGTCGAGCTGATCCTCGCACCGGGGACGCCCGCCAAGCGCCGAGCCCAGGAACGCGTAGCGAATGCCGCACGCTTCTAGCGAGGCCCGCAACTCATCGCGATTGAAATGCGGCGCGTAACGCGAGTATGGATGCGACCGTACGTCTACCACACGCGCAACCCCGTGACGCTGCAGCAAGGCGAGAAGCACATCGACATCGTGGTTCGAGTGCCCCACGGTCCACACTGTTTGTGGAATCCCCATCGAACGTCATGCTAGAGATGCGGTCTGACGGTATCGCGCGGATCGCGCAGGCCGCCGCGAGCCCGGAGTGCAGCCCTCAGCGCCAGTCGATTGCGCCCGCCACCAGCGTATGGCTGCCCAACGGCCGACCCAGCACCTCCTGCGCGCGTCGCGCGCACGCCACCAGCGCGTCCAGGTCGATGCCCGTCTCGATCCCCATCTCTGCAAGCATCGAGACGAGATCCTCGCTCGCGATGTTCCCCGTGGCCCCCGCCGGCACAGGGCACCCCCCGAGCTCGCCGAAGCTCGACTCGTAGCTGTCCACCCCGGCCTCCAGCGCCGCCAGCACGTTCGCGAGGCCCTGCCCGCGCGTGTTGTGAAAGTGCGCGGTCAGCTCAACCCCCGGCAGTCCCTCGCGCCACAGCGCGAACAGCTCCCCCACCTGCCGCGGGTTCGCCATCCCCGTCGTATCGCCGAACCCGATCTCCCGCGCGCCCGCGTCGCGCAGACGCGAGGCGATCTCCAGCACGCGCTCGGGCGGCACCCGCCCCTCGTAGGGGCAGCCGAACGAGGTCGAGATCACGCCCTCGCAACGCAGCCCCTCCTCGCGTGCGCGCCCCAGCACAACCTCCAGCCCCGCGAGCGACTCGGCGATCGAGCGGTTCACGTTCATGCGGTTGTGCGTCTCCGAGGCCGACATGAACACGTTGATCTCCTCGAACGCCGCTCTGCCGCCGCGCGTGGTGAGATCCTCGCGCAGCATGAGCGCGCGATCCAGACCGCGCTCGTTGGGGATCAGCACGCTCACGGCCACGTCCTCGGGCACGTCGATTCGCGCCAGCACCTCCTCAGCGTCGGCGAGCTGCGGGATCGCGTCGGGACGCACGAAGCTCGTGACCTCCAACCGCTCGAGGCCCGTACGCGCCAGCGCGTCGATCAGCTCGACCTTGCGCTCGGTCGGGATCACCTCGGGCTCGTTTTGAAACCCGTCGCGCGGACCGACCTCCCGGATCTGCACGGTGTCCACCATCTCCATATCCCTATCACGCGATGGGACTGTTCCCGTCGGCGCGTGCGCCGACGGGCGGGAGCGCGCATGCGCGCTCCCGAGGTGGGCCACATGTGGCCCACCTTTCCGGCAGGCACATGTGCCTGCCGGCGGGCCTGCACATGTGCAGGCCCGTGGGGGACGTGCATGCACGTCCCCCGGCCACGTCGCATGCGACGTGGCCCACCCAATCAGCTCTAATCGAGCATGCGGTGCGGACCTTCATCACCACATCGACAGTCCGCCGCTGACATTCAGCGTCTGCCCAGTCACATATGACGCGTCCTCGCCGGCCAGGAACGCGATCGCGGCGGCCACCTCCTCGGGCTCGCCCGCGCGGCCCATCACGGTCGCGTCGATCATGCCCCGCTGCAGGCGCTCGCCGATCTCGCCCAGCAGCCGCGGTGCGGAGTCGAACAGCGGCGTCTCGATCGGCCCGGGCGCGACGGCGTTGCAGCGCACGCGGTAGCGCGCCGACTCGCGGGCGATCGCCTTCGTGAACCCGATCACGCCGGCCTTCGCGGCCGAGTAGACGACCGAGCCCTGCGAGCCCACCCGTCCGGCCTCGCTGGCGACGTTCACGATCGCGCAGCCGCTGCGACGCTCCTGCATGGACGGCAGCACAGCGTGCGTGACCGCGAGCACCCCGCGGAGATTGACGCCGAGCACGAAATCCCACAGCTCCTCGTCGGAGTTGACGAAGAACGCAAACCGGTCGGTGCCGGCGTTGTTGACGAGCACGTCGATCTCGCCGAGCGCATCGACGGCGGCGGCGACTCCCGCGCGCACCGAGTCCGTGTCGGTGACGTCGAGCGCACACGCAAACCCGTCCAGCTCCCCGGCGACCGCGCGCGCGCCATCCACGTCGAGATCCCCGATCGCCACGCGCGCGCCCTCGGCGGCCAGCCGGCGCGCCGTGGCGGCGCCGATGCCCGACGCCCCGCCCGTGACGAGCGCGGTCTTTCCCTCTAGCCTCATTCATTGGAGCTTATACTCGGCCGCCGTGCCGTCGCCGAAGAAGCCCTCCCCCACCGCTTCGGTCGCGATCATCGGCGCCTCGGGCTCGCTCGGCTTCGGGCTCGCGATCCGGCTCGCACGGACCGGCGTGCCGATCGCGATCGGCTCGCGCGACGCCGATCGCGCCGCGGAAACCGCCGCCCGCGCGGCCGGCGCGATCCCCGACGGCTCGTTCGCCGGGTACGACAACGCGGGCGCCGCGCGCGAGGCTCACACGGTGATCTTGAGCGTGCCGTTTCGCAACCAGTCCGAGACGCTCGCCAACCTCCGCGACGCGCTGCGCCCGGGCCAGCTGCTGATCGACGCGACCGTCCCCCTGGCGGCGGCGGTGAGCGGCAGGGCGACGCGGATGCTCGGCGTGTGGCAGGGCTCCGCCGCCGAGCAGGCGGCCGAGATGGCGCCCGATGGCGTGCGCGTCGTCTCGGCCCTGCACACGGTCAGCGCAGCCAAGTTGAACGATCTCGACCGCGCGCTCGACGAGGACGTGCTCGTGTGCGGCGACGCGCGCGCGGACAAGCGCGAGGCGGCCCTGCTGATCGAGCGCATCGACGGCCTGCGCTGCGTGGACTGCGGTCGCCTGGAGATGTCGCGCACGACCGAGTCGCTGACCGCGCTGTTGATCGGCGTCAACGCCCGCTACAAGGTTCACGCCGGCATAAGCTTGGCGGGGCTCTCTGACGTACCCTGGGAGTGATGTCCGGGGACACGGGAGCGCTGGATGCGGACACGGGCGGCGTTGTCGTCCTCGCCGGGGGCACCGGCGGCGCCAAGCTCGCGCGTGGCATGACGGACGCGATCGACCCGCCCGAGCGCTTGACGGTGATCGTCAACACGGGCGATGACATCGAGATCTACGGCGCCCACGTCTCCCCCGACCCCGACCTCGTGTCGTTCTGGCTCGCCGATCTGATCGACGAGCGCGGCTGGGGCCTGCGCGATGACACCTTCGCGGTCATGGACGGCCTGCGCGAGCTCGGGCACGACGTGTGGTTTAACCTCGGCGACCGCGACCTTGCCTGGTGTCTGGAGCGCGCGCGGATGCTGGCCGAGGCGGTCTCCCCGACGGTTGCGCTCGCGCGTCTGAACGAGGCGATCGGCGTGCGCGCGCATGTCGTGCCGATGAGCGACGATCCCGTGCGCACGTGGGTGCGCAGCCCCGCCGGTTGGTGCTCGTTTCAAGAGTTCATGATCCGCGAGCGCGCGCAGGGAATCGTCGAGGGTCTCGAGTTTCGCGGCGCCGAGCAGGCGCGGCCGTGCGAGCAGGCGCTCACGGCGATAGCGAGCGCCCGCGCGATCGTGATCGGCCCGTCCAACCCGCTCGCCTCGATCGCGCCGATCCTGGCGGTGCCCGGCATCCGCGAGGCGCTCGCGGATGCCCCGGCGCCCGTCGTCGCGGTCAGCCCGGTCGTCGGCGGGGAGATCCTGAAGGGCCCGACCGCCGCGTTCATGGCGTTCGCCGCGCTGGAGTGCAACGCCGATGGCGTCGCCGACTTCTACGGCGAGCTCTTGCACGGGATCGTCGCCGACGAGAACGTCGCCCGCCTGCCCACCCTGCAGATCGACACGCGCATGGACGACTCCTCCGCGCGCGCCCGCGTCGCCCGGCAGACGCTGGACTTCACCGCGGCGCTCGCGGGGTAGTTACCCCGGGCCGAGGCGGCGGGCGCGCCGCACTATCGTCTGCGGCGCATGCGCACCGCCGCGATCCTGCCCGTCAAGCGCTTCACCCGGGCCAAGCAACGCCTCGGGGCCAGCGTCGCCGACCCATTGCGCGAGGACCTGGCGCGGGCGATGGTCGGCGACGTGCTCGTCGCCCTGAGCGAGACCGCCTCGATCGAGCGTACGATCGTCGTAACAGGCGAGGACTCGGTCGCCGCCGCGGCGCGCCATCTTGGCGCGCTTGTCGTGCAGGACACCGCCGAGGAGAGCCAGAGCGCAGCGGTCGCCCTGGGTGTCGAGCGAGCCCTGGCCGAGGGGTTCGGGCGCGTGCTGTGCGTCCCCGGCGACTGCCCCGCGCTGGACCCGGCGGAGCTCGACTCGCTGCTGAGCTCCGCCGAAGCCGCAGGCACAGGCGTAGGCGTAGCGGTCGACGAGCCTCGTGTGACGATCGTGCCCGACCGTCACGAGACCGGCACCAACGGCCTGCTGCTCACACCACCGGACGCGATCGCGCCCAGCTTCGGCCCGAACAGCTTCGAGCGTCACCACGCATCGGCCCACACCGCCGGCGCGGTCTGCCGAATCGAGCGCCCGGCGTCGCTGCTGCTCGACATCGACACGGGCGCGGACCTCGCCGCGCTGCGGCAGCTACTGTCTGGAGCCCATACGGGGGCGCCGCGAACGCGGGCCGTGCTCGGCCTCTCGGCACGCACGAACCTCACCCCCTGCGCCGAGACGGGCTGAGCGAGCGCCCTGCGTGACAGGCCAGGTCACCCACCACCAGCTGAACGCCACCGCCTTGCGCGGTCTCCCGGAGGTGCGCCCGGGAGACGACCTTGGCGAGCTGATCGTCGCGGCGCTCGGCGAGGGCGGGCCGCCCGGGGCGCTGCAGGACGGCCAGATGCTCGCGGTCGCGCACAAGGTCGTCTCCAAGGCCGAGGGTGCGGTCGTCGCACTGGAGAGCATCGAGCCCGGCCCGCGCGCCCGCGCGCTGGCCGAGGCGCAGGGCAAGGACCCGCGCGCCGTCCAGGTCGTGCTCGACCAGTCCGCCGAGATCGTGCGCGCCGAGCGCGACGTGCTCATCGCTCGCACGCACCACGGGTTCGTGTGCGCCAACGCCGGCGTGGACGCCTCCAACGCGTCGGAGCAGGGCGAGACCGGCATGCTCGTCGTCCTCCCGCGCGACCCCGACGCCTCGGCGCGAGGACTGCGCGAGCGGCTGCGCGAGCTGACGGGCGCGACCGTCGCCGTGCTCATCACCGACAGCTTCGGGCGCGCGTGGCGTCACGGGCAGTGCGACGTGGCGCTCGGCTGCGCCGGTATGGCCCCGCTGGATGACTGGCGCGGACGCAGCGACGCCGCGGGCCTTCAGCTGCGGGCGACCTGGCTCGCCGTCGCCGATGCCGCCGCCGCGACCGCCGACCTGGCGCGCGCCAAGGACTCGCGCCAGCCCGTCGTCCTGATCGACGGCCTGCAGCGGTTCGTCACGACCGAGGACGGCCCCGGTGCGGCGGCGCTGCTGCGAGCGCCGGAGGAGGACCTGTTCCGTTAGGCGCGTGCGCGCCGCCGTCTCGAGCGAGAGGCGATCAGCCGCTGGGCGAGCAGCATGACCGCGGGCACCTCGCGGTCTCTTGGCGGGAGCAGCCCGATCTGCTGCGTGAAGTTATAGAGGTCGTAGATGAGCGTATGGCGAGAGATCAGGCCGTCGCGGAACTCGTACAGGTCGATGCCATCGATGTCGATCGCCCGTCCGGTGGGCGCCCATGTCGGTGGCTTTGAGCCGTAGCGCTTGCCCCAGAACTCAAGCTCACCCGTGAACGTTCCGGTCATTCGCCATGGCAGCGCCATCCCCGTGCCCTCCAGGGCGGGGTAGAGCGCGCCGGTGCCTTCGAGTTGGACGTCGGGGAAGGCGCGGAAGGTCAGCTCGGCGAACGCTCTGAACTCGTGGCGGCCGTGGGCGGTCTCGCCGAACATCGCCGGGTCCTCGCACACGATGTCCTCGGTCACGAGCGCTTCGAGCTGGTTGAGGTCGTGGGTGTTCCAGGCTGTCCCCCAGCGCTCGAGGCAGTCGCTCAGCTCGCCGGCGCGCGGGAGCCAGCGCTCGGAGAGCCCCGGCAGGCCTCCCCTGAGCTGCTCCAGCAGGTCGGTGGCCTGATTGGGTGTCGTCTGACTGGGGGTGGGGGGTGCGTTGGTGGAGGGTGCGATGGTGGTCATTCGAAAGGCTCCTTTTTTGACTTGTTGTCAGCTTGAAGTGCTGTGGGAGGAGGCATTGCGCTCATCCCGTGCTCATTCCCGCGCGAACTGGCCGTGGAAGCCGAACGGGATGTGGTGGGGCGCCTGCGCGCGCGCCAGCTCGCTCAGATCGGCGGCGTCGAGCACGAGCAGGAAGGACCTGCCCTCATCGGCGTCGAGCACGACCGAGAGCAGCACCCCGTCGTCCTCGTGCTCGGCTTCGGGGCGGGCCACGAACACCGGCTCGCCCGGAAAGCGTCCCGGCTGCGACCATGAGAGCGTGGCGCCGTTGGCTGTGTCGATCTTGAGGATCTGCTCGAGCCACCCGTCCGCCCCATTGCCGTTGCCCCAGACGTAGCGATATGGGCGCTCGTTGCAGCGCCCATAGTTGATGCGCGGCAGCTCTATGCCCTGCTCGGCCAGCTGCTCGCGGCGCACCGAGCGGTCGGCGAGGCGCAGGCGAAAGCGGGTCAGGCGGGCGAGCGTGATCGGCTTGCCGGCGCGCAGACGGTCGAGGTAGAGATCCTCGACGATGCCGGCGTCCGGGGTGGTGCACAGGTCGACGATGATCTCGCCGCCGTCCTCGTAGGCGTTGACGTGATGAAAGGCAAAGCAGGCGTCAGTCTGGAAGCCCGTGATCGCCTTGCCGGTGGCCCGGTCCACGAGCGTGAAGCGCGTGCCGAGCTCGGGCTTCCAGCGGTAGTTCTCGATGTAGGGTCGTCCGGACAGCGCCAGCGCGAGCGGGTTGACGACGTAAGGGAACTCGGCGAGCACCAGCCAGCGCTCGGTGAGCCCAAACGAGTGCATATACGCGGGCTCCTTCACGGGCAGCGAGGCGATCACGCGGGGCTTGCTCTCATGCGGTCCGACCGCGAAAAAGCGGTAGCTGCTGCGGGCTCCCAGCTTGGCCGCGTAGTTGAGCATCCCGCCGCTCGCGCGATCGGAATGCGGGTGCGCGGTCGAGAGCTGCCCGGGAACCTGATATGGACGCACCCCCGCCGCCTTCAATGTTTGTGGGTCGAACTGCACCGGCAGCGGGGTCTCGGTCATCGCGATGAACCGCTCGCCCAGGCGCGTGACGTTGACGTTCGCGTTGTCCGGCAGGACGCTTCCCGGCGAGAACATGCTCTGCACGCGCTTGAACAGCGCGCGGCAGGGGTCGGTCGCAAACTCTCCGTAGACCATTCGGCCCTGCTCGCGCGCGGCCATATAGGAGCGGCTTTCCAGGAAGCGATTGCCGTAGGAGACCTGCCCGTCCGCGATCGTGAAGCGATGCAGCATCGCCAGACCGTCGAACCAGTGCTTCATGCGCTGCTCGCCGATCTCGAACTTGGCCGGCCCGGTGCGCAGCAGCGAGCCGCTCAGCCAGCCCGGCAGCTCGCCGCTCAGCGGAAGCTCGTCCGCCACCACCTCGCGATCGAGTGTCGAGAAGCCGAGCGTCGGCACTGTCGAGCGGGCCGGGGTGACAGGGGCTGCGGTGACAGACACAATCATTCCTCCAGTATCGTACGGACCGAATGATTCACAACGTACGCTATTCTGGTGTCGATGTCAAGTACACGTCTCAGCGAGACCTCCTACATCGTGCTCGGCCTGCTCGAGCGGATTGAGCCCGCCACCCCCTATGACCTCAAGCGCATGGCGCAACTCAGCACGATCAACTTCTGGGCGGTGCCCCACACCCAGCTGTACACCGAGTGCGGACGGCTCGCCACCGAGGGCCTGCTGTCCGAGCGGCGCGAGCAGAACGGCCGGCGCCGGCGGATCTACCGCCTGACCAAGCGCGGACGCCAAGCGCTCGATCACTGGCGCTCAGAGCCCACCGCCGAACTGGAGGAAATCCGTGACGCCGGCACGCTCAAACTCTTCCTCGGCGGGGACCCGGCGAAGCTCGCCGCCGCCCAGCTCGACGCTCACCGGCGCAAGCTGCGCGCATACGAGCAGCTGCGCGCCGAGGCCTGCGAGTGGCCCCGCGGCTGGCGGCTCGCGCTGGAAGCCGGGATCGGCCACGAGCGGGAGTCCATCCGCTTCTGGACACGCATAGAGCCATGAGCCGATGATGCTTCTACTTTTTCGGCGTCAACGGGCGCACAGGCGTTGACAGCATTTTCTTGCATCGATACATCCGCAATACGTCCGCAGCTCAGGAGGCCGCGACCGCCACCGGCAGCTCATAGCGACGGCGAATCTCATACAGCGTCGTGCGCTCAGCCGCAGGGCGTCCCGCCGCGTGCGCGGCGGCGGCGAGCTGGCCGGGGTCAAGGCGCGTGCCGTGGTAGGAGCCCGCCAGACGGCTGATCGACTCCTCCATCAGCGTGCCGCCAAGGTCGTTGACGCCCCAGCGAAGCGACTCGGTGGCGGCATCGAGACCCATCTTCACCCAGCTGGCCTGCAGGCTCGGCACGGTTCGCCCCAGCGCGAGGCGAAATACGGCGGTGTGCTTGAGGTTCTCCGCGCGAGATATCTCCTCCACGCCGTGGGTGCGCCCGAGCAGCGTCTGAAACGGGATGAACGACAGCGGCACGAACTCGGTAATCCCGCCCGTGCGCTGCTGCAGCTCGCGGATGACCCGCATGTGCTCGGCCAGCTCCCACGGCTCCTCGATGTGGCCGAACATCACCGTCGCGGTCGATCTCAGCCCGGCGTTGTGCGAGGCCTCGATGATCTCCACCCAGCGTGCCACCGGCAGCTTGTTCGGGCTGATCCGCTCGCGCACGCCGTCGTGCAGCACCTCCGCGGCGGTCCCCGGCGTCGATCCCAGCCCCGCGTCTGCGAGCTGGGCGAACACCTCCGCCGGCGGTAGACCAGAGATGTCGCACATGTGGGCGATCTCCATCGGGCTGTAGGCGTGCAGGTGGATCTCGGTTGCGGCCTCGCGCGCGGTGGCCTTGGCGAGCCGCAGCCATCCCAGGTAGTCCTCGAGGCTCCAGTCGGGGTGGATGCCCGACTGGATGCACAGCTCGCTCGCGCCGTAGTCGATCGCCTCGAGCACCCGTCGCGCGAACTCCCGCTCGTCGTGCTCGTAGGCCTCAGGCGAGCGCTTACCCTGCCCAAACCCGCAGAACGCGCAGCCGACGGTGCAGACGTTGGAGATGTTGATGTTGCGGTTCACCACGAACGTGACCTCCTCGCCGGCGAGCTCTGAGCGCAGCTCGTCCGCCGCTTGACGCATCTCCTCGATCGCGTCGGGGCGCGTCTCGGCGAACAGCGCCGTCAGCTCCTCCGCGCTCAGCGGCATCCCCGCCCGGCCCCGCTCGATCGCGCCGGACACCAGCTCGGGGCGGATCGGGGCCGGCGGATCGGTGCGCCCGGAGCCGCGCCGAGGGATGAAGCTCCAGTAGCTCGTCTTGATCGTGTCCATCACACCCCGCGAGATCCACTCGGGGTCGATGTACCGCGGGTAGACGCACAACCGCTCGGTCAGCGCGTAGCCGTCGGCCCGCAGCCGCTTGCGCACCTGATGAGGAGAGGGGAACGGGTGCTCTGGGGAGATGTGATCGCCGTTGGCGCTCAGCCCGCCCAGGTCGGTCGCGCCCGCGGCCACGAGCTCGCCCCACCAGTCCGCGAGGTTCGGGGGAATCTGGATGCCGACGTCGGGCATCAGCCGTCGGGTCTCCACGACCATGCGCTTCATGTCCTCGATGCTCACCGGACAGGCCCACTCGGGCAGCGGCAGGTGCGGCCGACCGTCGGCGACTCCGGTCCGCCAGTACTCGCGCGCCGCCTCATCCGCTATCCGCGCGGGCTCTTCCCCGTAGTAGCGTTGGTGGGGGACGAAGTTCTGCAGGATCACCTCCTGGATGTGCCCGTACTCGGCGTGCACGTCCGCGAGCGCCCGCAGCGAGGCGATGCGCTCCTCCTCGGTCTCGCCGATACCGACGAGGATGCCCGAGGTGAACGGGATCCGCAGCTCCCCGGCCGCGCGGATCGTTTCCAAACGTCGCGCCGGGTGCTTGGTCGGCGAGCCCGCGTGGACGGTCTCCATCAGCCGCTCGGAGATCGACTCGAGCATCAGGCCCTGCGAAGCCGTCACCTCGCGCAGGCGAGCAAGGTCCTCGCGGGAGAGCGCGCCGAGGTTCGTGTGCGGCAGAAGGCCCCGCTCCAGAGCGCGCTCGCACGCCCAGACGACATATGCGGTGAAGTCCTCATGTCCATAGTCGCGCAGCCGCGCGGCGAC
Source organism: uncultured Solirubrobacterales bacterium (assembly GCA_963786535.1). Lineage (GTDB taxonomy): Bacteria > Actinomycetota > Thermoleophilia > Solirubrobacterales > Solirubrobacteraceae > Palsa-744. The sequence goes on from CAWAZI010000001.1 coordinate 576,992, forward strand.
CTCGGGGTTGACCTCGGGGCGCTCCCCGGTCAGCACGAGCAGCTCCTTGACGCGGCGCCGCGCGGCGCCGTCGAGGATCTCGATGACTTCCTCGGGCGCGTACAGATGCGCCTGATGGGTGGCGAACGCGCAGTACTTGCAGTAGCAGCGACACGTGCGCGACAGCGACAGCGTCAGGTTGCGCGAGAAGGTGACTCTGCGGCGCACTCTCCGCAGTGTATGCCGTCGGCTCGCAAGTCCATTCGCAATGTCCGTCCGATCGGGATCATAAATTGGCCACATGTTCGAGGATGCCCTACGGCGAGCAGTGGCCGAGTTCATTGGCGCCTTCACGCTGATCTTCATCGGCGCGGGCGCGGCGGTAGCCGCCAACCAGGTCCACGACCCGACCTTGATCGGCGTGGCGATCGCGAACGGTCTGGCGATCGGCGTGATGGTCTCGGCGATGGGGCACATTTCCGGTGCGCACTTCAACCCGGCGATCACGTTCGGCTTTCTCATAACGCGGCGCATCAAGCCCGCGCTCGGGGCGCTCTACTGGGTCGCCCAGCTGGCCGGCGCGGCGTTCGCGGCGCTGCTCGTACACGACCTGATCCCCCACGCCACCACCGAAGCCGTGAAGCTCGGCGTGCCGGCGATCGGCAACGGCGTGGATGCCGCATCGGCGTTCGGTCTGGAGGCGATCATGACGTTCTTCCTGGCGTGGGTGGTGTTCGCCAGCGCCGTCGACGAGCGCGGCACGTTCAAGTCGATCGCCGGCCTGGCGATCGGGCTCACGATCACCGTCGACGTCCTCTTCGGCGGCCCGTTCACCGGCGCCGCGATGAACCCCGCCCGCGCTTTTGGCCCGCAGCTCGTCGGCGGCTACTGGTCAAACGCGTGGGTCTGGTACGCCGGGCCGATCGCCGGCGCCGCCGTCGCGGCGGTCCTGTACGAGTTCCTGTACCTGCGCCCGGCCGAACTCGAGGCCGTCGGATCCTCCGACAGCGGAGTTCTGGAGCCGCGGGCCGGCGAGCCAAGCTAGGCAGAGCGTGCAGACGCTGGGAATGGGCAAGGGCGTATACCTCGCCCGCCACGGTCAGACGGCGTACAACCTCGAGGGTCGATTTCAGGGCCAGCTGCCGGTTCCACTCGACGACAAGGGTCGCGCGCAGGCCGCCGAATTGGCCGAGCGCGCCGCCGAGCACGGGTTCAAGGCACTGTGGTGCAGCACGCTGCTGCGCGCGCAGGAAACGGCGGAGATCGTCGCCGCCCGGATCGGGTTGGAGCCGAAAGAGGACGCGCGGCTGATGGAGACTGACGCGGGCGATTGGACGGATCGGCCCTTCGGCGACGTGCAAGCCGAAGCGCCCGAGCTGTTCGCCAGGTTCATCGCCGGCGACCCCGCATTCGCGTTCCCGGGCGGCGAGTCGTTCGCCCAGCAGGAGGTGCGCGTCGGGGCGGCGCTCGACGACGTCGAACGGGGTCCGCTGCCGGCGCTGGTGGTCTGCCACGGGATGGTCATCCGCGCGGCCCTATCGGGGCGTACCGGGCACTGGCTGCCAAACGGCCAGCGCGTGCCCAACGGCGCGCTCGTACCGCTCGACCCCGAGGAGCTCGCCCGCACGGACCTCGGCGGCGAGGACACGACGCAGGCGAGCTAGACCGAGATCAGACGTTCGACGAGCTGAGCTCCCTCACGGGCCATGCGCGAGCGCGGGACTACCAGATCAAACCCGGCCTGCTCGGCACGTTCGCGCGTAGACGCCTCGACGTGTGAGTAGAAGCCGAGCGTCTTGAGGGTATCCAGCGCACCGCCGGCAGCAAGTGTCTCCACCACGGTCGCGCCGTCGAGCTGGGCGTCGGTCAGGTCCACTACGAGCACATCCGCGGCGGGCTTGTCGGCCTCCCCGAGTCGCGCCCGCAGCCGCGCCTCGTCTCCAATCAGCTCGACGTCGTTGCCCGCCGCGCTGAGATCGCCCTGGACACGCGAGCCGAACAGCAGATCGGCGGTGAGCGCGAGCACGCGCGCCATCGCTACTGCGCGCGCATGCGCTGAAACTCCTCGCGCGCGGACTGCGGGCGACCCCACATCTGCGTGACCTCGACGCGTCCGGAGCGCAGCTCGCGGACCGCCATCTCGCCCTCGATCCCCGCGTTGTCGAGCAGCGCCAGCGTGCCGTGCACCGTCGGGGCCGAGGCGGCGTGCCCGAAGCGGTGGGCCACGAGCAGGCGCCAGTGCCAGTCGTTGTGCGAGTAGGGCCGCGCGTTGCAAGCGACGAGGTAGACGGCCGCTTCGACGTAGCGCGACTCGTCGGTGAGACGCAGGTCGAGCTCGAGGTCGGTCCAGTCGTCGGGCAGCGAGTCGACGATCCCCTGGAAGTCCTCGGCAAGGCTCATTGCGATGAAGCCTAGCGTGGCTATCCTCGAACTCGGTGGCCGCTACTACCGATCTCCTCACCGATGCGGCGCGCCTCGGCGCCGAGTACGCGGCGCTAACCGAGCGCTGCGGCCTGGTCGATCGCTCCGAGCGGGGCAAGCTCGCGCTGGGCGGCCCCGACGCGAAGAGGTTCCTCGCCGGTCAGGTGACCAACGACACCGAGGCGCTCCAGCCGGGAGAAGGGTGCTACGCCGCATTCCTGACGCACAAGGGCAAGATGCTCGGGGACCTGCGCGTGCTCGACGTGGGCGAGGAGCTGCTGCTCGACACCGAGCGCGTGACGCTGCAGGCCCTGTTCGACATGATCCGCCGATTCAAGATCGGGTATGAGCTGGAGCTGCACAAGCGCACGGTGCAGCGCGGACTGCTGTCGCTGATCGGACCCGACGCCGCGCGCGTGGGGAGCGGCGAGAGGTTGGCAGATGTCGAGCACGCGAACGCGCCGGTCGAGATCGAGGGCATCGCCGCGCTCGTCGCGCGCACCGACATCGGCGTGGATCTGATCTGCGACGCCACCGTCACCGACGATCTCGTCGAGGCGCTGTGCCGGCGCGGCGCCATGGCGGTCTCCGAGCAGGCCGCGGAGATCGTGCGCGTCGAGCGTGGCCGTCCGCGCTATGGAGTGGACATGGACGACGGGACGATCCCGCAGGAGGCGGGGCTGAACGAGCGCGCGGTGAGCTTCACGAAGGGCTGCTACGTCGGCCAGGAGACGGTCGCGCGTCTGTACTACAAGGGCAAGCCGAACCGCCTGCTGCGCGGCCTGCGCCTGTCCGAGCCGGGGGCGTCGGGCATGGAGCTGCGCCTGGGCGAGAAGGCGGTCGGGCGCTTGAGCAGCGCGGTGGTCTCCCCCACGTTCGGTCCGATCGGCCTGGGGCTCGTGCGCCGCGAGGCGCAGGCCGGAGCAAGCGTGTCGGTCGGAGACGGCGATGGAAGCGCGACCGTCGTCGATCTGCCGTTTCAGACCTGAGCGCCTGAGCCACGGCGTCCGAAGTCCCGGCGTTGGCCTCAAAGCCCCGGCGTCCGCGGCCCGGCGTTGCCCTCACCCGAGCCCGTGCCCGGATAGGATGCATGCTCGGTATCTCTGTCCCCGACACGCGAGGTTCAAGAGCACGTGGCCGCGATCGACCTGCAACGAGTATCCGAGGTAAGCGCCGAGCCGGGCGAGCTGCCCAAGACGATGGCCGCGTGGGTCATCCGCGAGGAGCGGTTTGGAGATCCGAAGGACGCGTTCCAGCTGGAGGAGATCGAGGTGCCCGAGCCGGGCGCGTTCGAGGTGATCGTGCGCGTGATGGCGGCGGGCGTGAACTACAACAACGTGTGGGCGGCGCTCGGCAAGCCCGTGTCGGTGATGAAGTACGGCGACCATCCGGAGTTCGGCCACCACATCGGCGGATCGGACGCGTCGGGGATCGTGTGGAAGGTCGGCGCGGGCGTGACCCGCTGGAAGGTCGGCGACGAGGTGGTCGTGCACTGCAACCAGGCCTCCTATGAGGATCCCGAGGTGCACGGACTCGACCCGATGGCGGCGCCGTCGCAGAAGATCTGGGGATATGAGACGACGTGGGGCTCGTTCGCGCAGTTCACGAAGGTGCAGGCCCAGCAGCTGCTGCCCAAGCCGCACGCGCTGACCTGGGAGGAGGCCGCGTCCTACGGGCTCGTGTACTTCACCGCGTATCGCATGTTGATCACGCGCTGCGAACTGCAGGCCGGCGCGAACGTGCTGATCTGGGGCGCCGCCGGCGGGCTCGGCGTGTTCGCCACGCAGATCTGCGCCGCCGCGGGCGCCAATTGCGTCGGGGTCGTCTCATCGCCCGAGAAGGGCGAGCTCGTCAAGCGGCTGGGCGCCGTGGATTACATCGACCGGGGCGAGTTCGCGGGCATGATGCGCAAGGGCGGCGAGAGCGCCGAGGAGGAGAAGGCCCGCTTCAAGGTCTCCCTGGGCTTCGCCAAGCGCGTCAAGGAGATCCTCGGCGACGCTCCCGACATCGTGTTCGAGCACGTCGGCAAAGCGACCTTCCCGACCTCGGTGTTCACCGCCAAGACGTTCGGCAAAATCGTGATCTGCGCCGGCACGACCGGCATCGACCTGGACTTCAACGTCGCCTACCTGTGGATGCGCCAGAAGGAGATCCTCGGCTCGCACTTCGCCAACGCGTACGAGTGCACGAAGGCCAACGAGCTGATCGAGTCCGGTCAGATCCGCCCGGTGCTGTGGCGCACGCTCGGGTTCGAGGGCGTCGCCGAAGCGCACCAGCTGATGCTCGAAAACAAGCACCTGGGCAAGATCTCGATCCTCGTCGGCGCCGAGGCCGAGGGTGAGGGCAAGACCGCCGAGGGTCCAGGCGCGATCCATGCCGAGGTAGGAGCCTGAGATGGCCGGCGGAATCGACAGGCCCGGAACGGTCGTCATCCCGTGGTATGCGACGGGCTTCAAGGGCGAATGCGCTGGAAGCGGCCGTGAACGAGGTCGCGCCGCTCGCACTGCGCTATGGAGCAGGCTCATACGCCGTCTACCGCGCGCGCGACGATCGCTACAAGTTCCAGCAGCTCGCGCACTTCGAGCGCAACCTCGACTGGGAACGCTACTGGGACGGCCCGGAGATGACCGAGCTGCGGGTGCGCTTCTCCGGCGCGTATCAGGTGCCCGTGCTGTACGGGTGGTGGGATCTGACAGTCAGCGGCGGATTGGCCCAGGAGCCGGCAGTCACCGGCAACGGTGACGCAAGCGGCAACGGCGGCGCTGGCAACGGGCAGGCCAACGGCCACACCAATGGGCACACCAACGGCGTAGGCGCCCGCGAGATCGCCTAGGAACGCAGTTTTCGAACCTGTCCTGTTGGCCTTACCGCGCTAGAGGGGCCATCGTCAAGCCCGCGCCCTTGAGCTGCTCCCAGTAGTGCTCGGCCCGCTCCTGGTGGCCGCTGAAGACGATCGCCTTGCCCGCGTTGTGGATCACGTTGGCGATCTCGTGGCCGCGCTCAAGCGTCGTGCCGGGGATGTAGCGCGCGAGCGTGCGCGCCACGTGGTCGAAGGTGTTGTGATCGTCGTTGCGCACGATCACCTTCCACGATTCGCCCAGCCCGCCCCCGGGCGGGCCTGTGCGCGGCAGCTCGATCGTCTGGCTCATCGACCGGAGGATAATGGGCGCGACCCGTCCGTACAATGGCTGCATGGACGATGATCGCAACCCGCGACTGCCCGAGCGCGACCGGCCGTGGATGATGCGCACCTACGCCGGGCACTCCACGGCGAAGGCGTCGAACGAGCTGTACCGGCGCAACCTCGCCAAGGGCCAGACGGGGCTGTCGGTCGCGTTCGACCTGCCCACCCAGACCGGCTATGACCCCGACGACGAGCTCGCGCGGGGCGAGGTCGGCAAGGTCGGCGTGCCCGTGTCCCACCGCGGCGACATGGCGGCGCTGATGGAGGGGATCCCGCTCGGAGAGATGAACACCTCGATGACGATCAACGCGACCGCGGCCTGGCTGCTGGCGCTGTACATCGTCGCCGCCGAGGAGCAGGGCGTGGGCCAGGAGCAGCTGCAGGGCACGACCCAGAACGACATCATCAAGGAGTTCCTCGCGCGCGGCACCTACGCGTTCGGACCGGCGCCGTCGATGCGGCTGATCGCCGACATGATCGCCTACACGGTCGAGCACGTGCCGAAGTGGAACCCGATCAACATCTGCTCCTATCACCTGCAGGAGGCGGGCGCGACGCCCGTGCAGGAGATCGCCTACGCGATGAGCAACGCGATCGCCGTGCTCGACGCCGTGCGCGAGCGCGTGCCCGCCGGAGCGCATGAGCGACGGTGTTCGGTCGCATCTCCTTCTTCGTCAACGCCGGCGTGCGCTTCGTCGAGGAGCACGCGAAGCTGCGCGCGATGGGCATCCTGTGGGAGGAGCTCGGGCCGCGAGCGCTACGGCGTGACCGATCCCAAGCACCTGCGCTTTCGCTACGGCGTGCAGGTCAACTCGCTCGGGCTGACCGAGGCCCAGCCGGAGAACAACGTGCAGCGGATCGTGCTGGAGGCGCTGGCGGTCACGCTCGGCCGCGACGCACGCGCACGCGCGATCCAGCTGCCCGCGTGGAACGAGGCGCTCGGGCTGCCGCGCCCGTGGGATCAGCAGTGGTCGCTGCGCATCCAGCAGGTGCTCGCGTATGAGACCGACATCCTCGAGTACCCCGACATCTTCGAGGGCTCGAACGTGATGGACGGGCTGGTGGCCGAGCTGCTGGAGGGCGCGCGCGCGGAGATGGCGGTCGTCGCCGAGCACGGCGGCGCGGTCGAAGCCGTCCCCTACATGAAGGGCGCGCTCGTGGACGCCCACCGCGAGCGCATCCAGCGGATCGAGTCCGGCGAGCAGACCGTGGTCGGCCAGAACCGGTTCACCGAGACCGAGGACTCGCCGCTGACCGCGGACGGCGACGGCGGGCATCCTCGTCGTGGACCCCGCCGTCGAAGCCGAGCAGATCGAGGCGGTGCGCCGCTGGCGCGCCGAGCGCGACCAGGCCGCCGTGGACGCGGCCCTGGCCGAGCTGGCGCGGGTGGCGGCGCTGGAGGCGAGCAGCGACGGCCGGGCGGATGCGCCGCGGACACCGAGAACCTGATGATCCCCACGATCGCGGCCGCGCGCGCGGGCGCCACGACCGGCGAGTGGGCGCGGACGCTGCGCGAGGTGTTCGGCAGCTACCGCGCCCCCACCGGCGTGGGCGAGGCCGCGCCGGCCTCCGGCGGACGGCGAGCTGGGCGAGCTGCGCGAGCAGGTCGCGGCGCTGGGAGAGCAGCTCGGGCGCCGGCCGAAGATCCTCGTGGGCAAGCCGGGCCTGGACGGACACTCCAACGGCGCCGAGCAGATCGCGGTGCGCGCGCGCGACGCCGGCATGGACGTGGTGTATGAGGGCATCCGCCTGACTCCCGCCCAGATCGCCGCCTCCGCGCTCCAGGAGGGCGTGCACGTGATCGGCCTGTCGATCCTGTCGGGCTCGCACCGCGAGCTGATCCCGGCGGTGATCGAGGCGCTGCGCGACGCGGGCGTGAGCGCGCCGGTGGTCGTCGGCGGGATCATCCCCGAGCAGGACGTCGCGCCGCTGAAGCAGGCGGGCGTGGCGGCGGTGTATACGCCGAAGGACTTCGACATCACCCACATCGTGAGCGACATCGTCGAGCTGGTCGGAGCGGACGCCGAGCGATCGCGCAGCGACGGCCGCCACCGTGGCGTACGGCCAGCGCCGACCGCCCCCGCTGAGCGCCGACGGAGCCGCGATCGGCGCGCGCCTGCGCGCGCGCGAGCCTGAGCGCCGCGCCGGACGCGCTGAACCTGCTGGAGAGCACCACCCCGAGCCGACCGCGAGCAGGCGCGCGGCGCTGCTGCGCGAGGTCTCCCCCGCCGCGCTCGGCGGCGAGGCGCCGGGGCACATCGTCGGCGTCACAGGCCCGCCGGGCGCCGGCAAGTCGACGCTGCTGTCGGCGCTGCTGCGCACCTGGCGCGGACATGGCTACAGAACGGTGGCGATGCTCGCGGTCGATCCCAGCTCGCGCCGCTCGGGCGGCTCGCTGCTCGGCGACCGCGCGCGCATCGAGTTCGACCCCGCCGACACGGGCGTGTTCATCCGCTCGACCGCCGCGGGCGAGCGGCTCGGGGGACTCGCCCCGGCCACTCGCGCCGCGGCGCAAGCGCTGGCGGCGGCGTTCGACGTGGTCGTGATCGAGACGGTCGGTGTGGGCCAGGCCGAGACCGACGTGGCCGACGTCGCCGACACGGTCGTCGGTGGTGGTGCAGCCCGGCAGCGGCGACGTACTGCAGTTCCTGAAGTCGGGGATCATGGAGATTCCGGACGTGCTCGTCGTCACCAAGGCCGACCTCGGCCAGATCGCGCTGCGCACCAGCCGCGACCTGAGCGCGGCGCTGCGCTCGCTCGGCTCAGGCGCGAGCGACCGGCGTGATCGCTGTCTCCTCGCTGCCGCCGCCTCAGGGTATCGAGGAGCTCGTCGCACGGCGCTTGGCGAGCATCGCCGACGGCGGAGCCGAGCTCGCCGAACGTCGCCTGCGCGCGCGGCGCGCCGGCGCGTTGGCCGACTTCATCGCGCGAGCACGGCGAGCGCGGGCTGCGCGCCCTCGGCGGACGGCGCGCCGCGCGAGGCGGCGCTTGGCGAGCAGGATCCCGGAGCGGACGTGCCCGCGCTCGTGGCCGCGCTCGAGCGACAGGCGGGCTGCTGAGATGGCGCGCGACCTGCTGATGATGTTCGGAGCGTTCGTGCTCGCCGCCGCGCTGGCGGGAGCGCTCGGCGCCGCGAACCTCGGCACCGCGCTCGCCTTCGGCCAGATCGCGTTCGCGATAACCACCGTCTACGTGATCTCAGGCGCTGACGTCTCGAGAGCACGGCGCGATGCTGCGTCGTTACCGCAGCCCCGGAATATGGGGCGTCCATCCGGCGTCATGGAACGTTAAGGAAGCTGCACTAGCTTCCTCTCGCCGATGCTGATCCTGATCCTGTTCGCCATTCTCGCCGGCGCCGGCACCGCGCTGTCTCCGTGCGTGCTGCCGGTGCTGCCGGCGCTGCTGTCCGCCGGCGGCGTCGGCGGGCAGCGCCGGCCGCTGGGGGTGGTGCTCGGGCTGATGGTCACGTTCACGATCACGATCGTGGGCATCGCCGAGGTCGTCGGCGGGGTCGGGCTCGGCTCGGACCCGCTGCGCGATCTCGCCGTGGCGGTGCTGCTCGTCTCCGGCCTGGCGCTGATCGTGCCGGGGCTCGCCGACGGCCTGGAGGCGCGCATGTCGCGGCTGGCGCGCTTCGGTCCGCGCTCGAGCGGCGACGGGTTCGCCTCGGGGCTGCTCGTGGGCGCCGCGCTCGGGTTCGTGTACACGCCGTGCGCCGGACCGATCCTGGCGGCCGTCATCTCGGTCAGCGCGGCGTCGGGGCGCACCGTCGCGGTGGCGATCGCCTACGCGTTCGGCTCGGGCGTGGTGCTGCTGGCGCTCACGCTCGGCGGGCGCAGCCTGTTCGACCGCGTCCGCCGCGCCGGCCGCGGTCCCGCGCTGCAGCGCGCGCTCGGAGCGATCATGGTCGTAACCGCGGTCGCGATCGCGACCGAACTGGACGTCAACTTCGACCAGTACGTCGCCCAGCACATCCCCGAAGTCAACCTCACGGCGTCGCTGGAGAAATCGCACGCCGTCGAAAGCCGCCTGCACGAGCTCAGCGGCCACAGCGCGAAGTTCGCAGGCGAGCACGACCTCGCCCCTCCGAGCCGCACAACGCCAGCCAGGCGAAGCTGCTGGCGGACGCGCACGGGCTGAAAGACCTCGGCCAGGCCCCGGAATTCACGGAAACCGAGGACTGGTTCAACACGCCCGGCGACAGGCCGCTCTCGCTCGCCGGACTGCGCGGGCGCGTGGTGCTGGTCGACTTCTGGACGTACACGTGCATCAACTGCATCCGCACGCTCCCCTATCTGAAGGCGTGGGATGCCGCCTACCGCAAGGACGGCCTGACGATCGTCGGCGTGGAGACGCCCGAGTTCGCCTTCGAGCACGACGCCGGCAACGTCGCCAACGCGATCGACCAGTTCGGCATCCGCTATCCGGTCGTGCAGGACAACAACATGGGCACCTGGAACGCCTACGGCAACGAGTATTGGCCGGCCGACTACCTGATCGACGCGAACGGCCACGTGCGCTACGCGGCCTTCGGCGAGGGCGACTACGGCAAGACCGAGACGGCGATCCGCGCGCTGCTCGCCGAAGCCGGCGCGCAGGTCGGCGGCATGAGCCGGCCGACCGACGTGGTCGTGCCCACCGAACAGGCCACGCCCGAGACCTACCTCGGCACCGCCCGCGCGCAGGGTTGGGTCAACGGGCCCACGCCGGCACTGCACGACTACGGCCCCGGGCCCCACCCGCAACTGGACGTCAACGAATTCGCCTACAGCGGCACGTGGAACATCGCCGAACAGCCCGCCAGGGCCGTGTCGAACGCGGGGATCGAAGTGCAGTTCCAGGCCAAGAACGTCTACCTGGTGCTCAGCTCGCCCAGGCGAACGCCCGCGCCCGGTCCAGGTGCTGCTCGACGGCCAGCCGATCCCCGCCGCAGACGCCGGCGCGGACGTGCACGGCGGCGTCGTCACGGTGCGCGGCCAGCGCCTGTACACGCTGGTCTCGCTCCCGCGCGACGAACAGCACCGCCTGACGCTGCGCTTCGCGCCCGGCGTCACCGGGCTACGCGTTCACGTTCGGGTAGCCGCCCACGCGAGCCCGGCGGGCATCCGGCCTACAATGAACCCGATGGAGGGCTCACTGTCCGAGACGAGCGCGCGCAGCTGGCTGCGCTGCTACCGCTGCTGGTCGCAGGATCTGGAGGTGCAGGTCCACTACGAGGGGATCCACAAGATCGACCCCGACACGGGCGAGCGCTCGGAAGTCGTGGACGAGCTGCAGGAGGCGGTCGTGCAGTGCCTGGACTGCATGCACGACCAGCCCCACCTCGGCTTCAACAACGGCCGCGTGGAGCCGATCGAGGACCGCTGGGAGCGGATGATCGCGGGCACGCCCTGGGTCGCCTCGTGCACGGTGTCGGTCGATGCCGACGACGTCGAGAGCTGCTCGGGTCCGGAGGCCGGCGACGCGCTGTCCTATGCCGCGTTCGGCGACCACGGGGTGCGCGAGTTCTTCACGCACGTGCGCTTTCACAAGCACGAAGAGGACGCGCGCATCATCGTGCACCTGCTCGTCGAGCTGTATGCGCGCTCGCTGGAGGAGGCCACCGAGGTGCTCGAGTCCTCCGCCCGCGGCGCGCTGACGATCACCTCGCTCGCCGAGGAGTCGCGCCCGCCGGCTGCGGCCGGCGAGATGCACAGCCACGAATAGGACGCCGCTGGGCGGCGCGATGCTGCGTCCTCGTCGGCGCGCGTGCATAGCACGCCACGCCTCCTGCGTCCTTGCCTCACTTGCCCAGCGACGCCCTATTGGCGCAGAGATTTGGACGGGCGAGGCGCGAGGCGCGCCCTGCCCGCCCGACTCAGCCCAGGCGCTTTTCGAGCGCCTGCAGCTGCGCGTTCAGCTCTGCCGGCAGACGGTCGAATTTCGCCAGGTGCTCGCGGAACTGCGGCAGCTGCGCCTTCCACTCCTCGGTCTGCACCCGCAACAGCTCCGCCATGTCCGCTTCGGAGACGTCCAGCCCGCGAGTGTCGATGCCTTCGCCGCCGACCGGCGGGATCAGCCCGATCGGAGTCTCAGTCGCCGCGCCGTGGCCGGCGCAGCGGGCGAACACCCAGGACAGCACGCGGGAGTTCTCGCCGAAGCCCGGCCACAGGAAGCGTCCGGCGGAGTCCTTGCGGAACCAGTTGACGTAGAAGATCTTCGGCAGCACCGCGCCCTCGCGCCGTCCCATCTGCAGCCAGTGGGCGAAGTAGTCGGCCATGTTGTAGCCGCAGAACGGGAGCATCGCGAACGGGTCGAAGCGCAGCTCGCCGACCGTGCCCGCGGCCGCGGCGGTCTTCTCCGAGCTCATGACCGCGCCGAGGAACACGCCGTGCTCCCAGTCCAGCGCCTCGGTCACGAGCGGGACCACGGTCGAGCGCCTGCCGCCGAACAGCATCGCGTCGATCGGCACGCCGACTGGGTCCTCCCACTCGGGCGCGATCGCCGGGTCCTGCGCGGCCGGGGTCGTAAAGCGCGCGTTGGGGTGCGCCGCGGGCGCGTCGGAGTCCGGCGTCCAGTCGTTGCCATGCCAGTCGGTCAGGTGCGCGGGCTTCTCCCTGGTGAGGCCCTCCCACCAGACATCGCCGTCGTCGGTGCGAGCGCAGTTGGTGAAGATCGAGTTGCGCGCGATCGTGGCGATCGCGTTCGGGTTCGTGTGCTCGCCCGTGCCGGGCGCGACGCCGAAGAAGCCGGCCTCGGGGTTGATCGCGTACAGGCGCCCGTCGGCGCCGAACTTCATCCACGCGATGTCATCGCCGATCGTCTCCACCGTCCAACCCGAGAGCGTGGGGATCAGCATCGCCAGGTTGGTCTTGCCGCACGCGCTGGGGAAGGCGCCGGTGATGTACTTGACCTCGCCCTCGGGCGAGGTGAGCTTGAGGATCAGCATGTGCTCGGCCATCCAGCCCTCGTCGCGCGCCATCACCGAGGCGATGCGCAGCGCGAAGCACTTCTTGCCGAGCAGCGCGTTGCCGCCGTAGCCCGAGCCGAACGACCAGATCTCGCGCGTGTCGGGGAAGTGAACGATGTACTTGTTCTCGGCGTTGCACGGCCACGGCACGTCCTGCACGCCGTCGCCGAGGGGCATGCCGACGGAGTGCAGGCAGGGAACGAACTCGCCTTTGCCGCCCAGCGCGTCGAGCGCGCCCTGGCCCATGCGCGTCATGATCCGCATGCTCACGGCCACATATGGCGAGTCGGTGAGCTGGACGCCGACGTGGCTCTTGTCCGAGCCGAGCGGTCCCATCGAGAACGGCACCACGTACATCGTGCGCCCGCGCATCGACCCCTCGAACAGCTCGTTCAGCGTCGCTCGCATCTCCGCGGGGTCGCGCCAGTTGTTCGTCGGACCGGCTTCCGCCTCGGTTGCCGAGCAGATGAACGTGCGGTCTTCCACGCGCGCCACGTCGCCCGGATCGGACAGCGCGAGATAGGAGTTGGGGCGCTTGGCGTCGGACAGCCGCTCGAACGTCCCCGCCTGCACGAGCGTGTGGCAGAGGCTGTTGTACTCCTCGGCCGATCCATCGCACCAGTGGATCTCGTCTGGTTCGGCCAGCGCCGCCACCTCTCCGACCCAGGCCAGCAGGCGCTCGTTGGTGGTGGGGGCGGAAGCGGTGGTGTTCATGGCGTGCAAGCGGCTCCTCGGTCTCGCGGTCGTGATCGGCGCGCCGTCGTCCTTGACGCAGCTGCCGGGCCAAGATGGCTCCGGGAACGGAAAAACGCCCCTGGAGGGCGATCCGGAAAGCCTATCGCACGCCGCAATACAGGCTCGTCTATGTGTGGCCAGGACCGCATGCGGTCCTGGCCTGAACCCGTACATGTACGGGTTCACCGAACGGTGCATGCACCGTTCGGCCGGGGGCGCATGCGCCCCCGGAACAACATCAGCCTCGCTACTCGACGTTCCCCTCGGCCTCGCCGCCACCGGGATTCCGGCGCGGCACGAGCACCAGTCGCTTGAACTCGGCCACCAGCACCCCGTCCTGGTTGAGCACGCGCGTATGCACCTTCACGGTGCCGCGATCGGGCTTTGACTGGGACTCGCGCTTCTCCAGCACCTCGGACTCGCAGAACAGCGTGTCGCCATGGAACACGGGCGCCGGGTGGCTCAGTTCCTCGGTCGCCAGGTTGGCGATCGCCTTGCCGCTGACATCGCTGACCGACATGCCCAGCGCAAGCGAGTACACCATCGAACCTACGACGACGTTGCGGCCCTGTTGGGAGCGCTCGGCGTACACGTCGTTGATGTGCAACGGGTGGTGGTTCATCGTGAGCAGACAGAACAGATGGTCGTCGCCCTCGGTCACGGTCTTCGCGGGCCAGTGCTTGTACACGTCGCCGACCTCGAACTCCTCCAGGTAGCGGCCATACGGGTGGGCGCCGCTCGCCTCGCGCGCGGCCTGGTCTGTCTCGACGGTCTCGGTGGCGGTGTCGCTCATGGATGCTCGGAGTCTCCTGTCGTGCTGATGATGGGCTGCGTCAACCCAGACTCTATTGGGGACGGCCCAGCAGGTACGGTTCTGATCAGAACGTAATTCGTTCAGAATAGAACGCGTTTGCCCACGACAGAACACGACTCCACAGGAGACGAGCCCGACTTGCGCAACCCCCGCGACTTCTTCAAGCCCCTCGCCATCGACGCCCCCGAGCCGGCCCGGGAGATCCCGTTCAAGCCGTCCCGGATGATCCACTTCATGGACTTCTCGAACCCGAAGATGGTCGAGAAGACGCCCGATCTCGCGCCGAAGGTGGACATCCTGCTCGGCAACCTCGAGGACGCCGTGCCGCTGGAAAAGAAGGAGGCCGCGCGCGCCGGTCTGATCAAGGTCGGCAAGGAGATGGAGCTCGGCGACACGGCCCTGTGGACGCGCGTCAACGAGCTCGCCTCGCCATATGTGCTCGACGACATCACGCAGCTCGTGAGCGAGATCGGGCACAAGCTCGAGGTCATCATGATCCCCAAGGTCGAGGGTCCATGGGACATCCACTACGCCGATCGCCTGCTCGCCCAGCTCGAGGCCAAGGCCGGGATCGAGCGCCCGATCCTCATCCACTGCGTGCTGGAGACCGCGCAGGGCGTGGCCAACCTGGAGGAGATCGCCTGCGCCTCGCCGCGCATCCAGGGGATGAGCTTCGGTCCCGCCGATCTGGCGGCGTCGCGGCGCATGAAGACGACGCGCGTCGGGGGCGGGCATCCCGGCTACCGCACGATCGCCGACCCCGACCCCGACGACCCCGAGGCGCCCCGCCCCAGCTACCAGCAGGACCCGTGGCACTACTCGATCGCGCGCATGGTCGACGCGTGCACCTCGGTCGGGGCGCTGCCGTTCTACGGACCGTACGGCGACATCGGCGACGCGGAGGGCTGCGAGACTCAGTTCCGCGCCTCCTTCCTGCTCGGCTGCGTAGGCGCCTGGTCGCTGCACCCGGGCCAGATCGCGATCGCCAAGCGCGTCTACTCGCCTGACCCTGAGGAGGTCGCCTTCGCGAAGAAGGTGATCGAGGCGATCCCGGACGGACGCGGCGTGCACATGATCGACGGCAAGATGCAGGACGACGCCACCTGGAAGCAGTGCAAGGTGATGGTCAACCTCGCGGAAATGCTCGCGCGCAAGGACCCAGAGCTCGCCGAGGCGTACGGGTTGGCCTCGCCGGAGCCCGCCGCCGTATAGGCTTCCGCGCCGTGCTAGGCCCATGTCAAAACATCTGGCGGTCTGAGGCAGCCGTTCCGCGGCGTCAGACGCCACCCACGATGCTCGACGTGCCACCAGCACGCCTGCGCTCGTGTCCGGCGTCTGCCATCCACGGCCCGACCACCTCAGCCCACCACCTCTTTTGACACGAACCTGATGCGCTTTTTCGAGTTCGAGGCGCGCGAGGTGATCAAGCGCGCCGGCATCCCCGTCACCGACTACGGCTTCACGACCGACCCGTCGGAGGCGGCGGAGATCGCGCGCCGCATCGGTGGGCCGACCGTGATCAAGTCGCAGGTGCTCTCGGGCGGACGCATGAAGGCGGGCGGCGTCAAGTTCGCCGACACGCCCGCGGAAGCGGAGTCCTATGCCCGCGACATTCTGCAGCTGGAGATCGGCGGGCACATGCCCCGCGGCGTGCTCGTCGACCCGAAGGCTGAGGTCGAGCAGGAGTACTACGCGGGCGTCGTCTGGGACGGAACGCGCAAGCAGCCGGTGATGATCTTCTCGCCCGTCGGCGGCATCGACATCGAGCAGGTCGCCGAGGAGCAGCCCGAGAAGGTCGGCCGGCGGCACTTCTTGAACATCCTGCCGTTCAGCGACTTTCAGGCCAAGGAGGTGATCTCCCGCACCGGCGTCACCGGCTCGGCGCTGAACAAGCTCGTCCCGATCGTGACCCGCCTGGCGAAGGTGTTCGTGGAGCACGACATGACGCTCGCGGAGATCAACCCGCTCGGGCGGCTCGCCGACGGCTCGTTCGTGGCGCTGGACGCGCACATGGAGATCGAGAACGAGGCCCGCGGGCGCCACAAGCGCCTACTCGCAGACCTCGGCGTCGGCGACGAGGAGACGCGCCAGGCGCGCGAGGCGACCCCGTTCGAGCTCGCCGGCGAGGAGGTCGACGCCACCGACCACCGCGGCGTCGCCGGCAACGTCACCGAGTTCGACGGCAACCTCGGACTAGTGATCGGAGCGGGCGGGGGCTCGCTGACGCTGTTCGACGCGGTCCGCGCCCACGGCGGCAGCCCCGCCAACTACTGCGAGATTGGCGGCAACCCGTCCGTCGCGAAGGCCTGCGGCCTGGCCAAGCTCGTCTTGCAGAAGCCCGGCGTGGACAAGATCGCGGTGATGATGTCGATCGTCTCCAACACCCGCGTGGACATCGTCGCGCGCGGCGTCATCAAAGCCTGCCTGGAGCTCGGGTACGACCCGTCGGAGAAGATTGCCATCTTCCGCATCCCCGGAGCGTGGGAGGAGGAGGGGTTCAAGATCCTCGCCAAGTATGGCGTCGACTATGCGGATCGGAGCGTCTCTCTCAACGAGGCCGCGCGCCGCGCGGTAGAGAAGATTCAGGGCGTCGCTGCCTGATGCGCTCGCTCGACAGAAAGATAAAGACGGGGATGTTGGTATCAAAATTTGAAGCGCGTATAACTATGGTCGGACAGGGTTTTAAAAGAGGAACGTCATGTCCATCCTGATCGACGCCTCCACGACGTTCATCGTGCAGGGCATCACCGGCCGCGAGGCCGTCAACCTGACGCGCGAGTGCCTGGACTACGGCGCGGGCGCGAAGGTCCTCGGCGGCGTCACCCCCGGACGCCTGGGACGCGAAGTGCACGGCGTGCCCGTGTTCGACACGGTCGCCCAGGCCGTCGCCCATCACGGCGCGCCTATCGACGGATCGGTCGTAACCGTCCCCCCCGCGTTTACGAAGGACGCTGTGTTCGAGGCGATCGAGAACGGCGTCAAGCTGATCGTGATCGTCACCGAGCGCATCCCCCGGCGGGATGTCGCAGAGATGGTCGAGCTCGCCACACTGCGCGGCGCGCGCATCATCGGGCCTAACTGCCTGGGAATCATCGTGCCGGACGTGATCAAGATGGGCGGCATCGGCGGTCCCGCCAAAAACGCCGCCCAGGCCTACACGCCCGGCCCGATCGGCGTGATCTCGCGCTCGGGCGGCATGACCACCGAGATGTCCTCCACGCTGTCCGCCGCGGGCCTCGGGCAGTCCACCGCCGTGTCAATCGGCGGCGACGCGATCATCGGGCAGACCTACGCCGAGCTGATGCCCCTGTTCGAGGCCGACACCGAGACGCGGGGCATCGTCATCTACACCGAGCCCGGCGGTCGCATGGAGGCCGAGCTGGCGTCGTGGGTCACCGAGAACAACTCGCGCCTGCCGATCGTCGCGTTTATGGCGGGAAGGTTCATGGACGAGATGCCGGGCATGTCCTTCGGCCACGCCGGCACGATCGTCGAAGGCAAGGCCGACACCGCCGGCGAGAAGATCGCGCGCCTCGCGCAGGCCGGGATCACGGTCGCCGAGCGGATCGAGGACATCCCGGGGTTGATCGGCGCGAAGATCGCGGAGGGCGCTGCCGTGACCGGAGGGCGAGCATGAGATCCGACGGGACGTTCATCGCGGTCGAGGTGGACGACGCGGCCGCGGCCGACGCCGAGCTCGCGCGCAGGCTGACGGAGGCGTGTCCCGTGGACATCTTCGCCCAGACCGACTCCGGATCGCTGGAGCTGGTCGAGAAGAATCTCGACGAGTGCGTGCTGTGCCGCTTGTGCCTCGACGCCGCGCCCGGCGGCGCGGTCAGGGTGATCAAGCTGTACGACAACGACGCCGTCCTCGCTTAAAGCCGCCCGGTTATGGGCTACCGCGCACACGTCCGCCATAGCGATACGGAGGGCGGATGTGTATAGGTATAAAAAAGAAGTTGGGCTACTATGGTAGTGCAGACTTTTAATTTTGACACTCAACTCCTCACCCGTGCGCCATGGTAAACGGGCTTGTCGCCGGGCGCTTGTCTCGGCCCGTCGCACCATCAGCAGGTCCGTGCGCTATGGTCACACCAGAGCCGTCGTGAACGAAAACTTCTCGCTGATCGTGATGTGTCTGTTCCTGCTCGCGTCCTTGGCGTTTTTGGCGCAGCAGCTGACGTCCTACCACTAGGACGGCGCTAGGGCTGGCGCGCCTTGCGCACGCGCTGGCGCTCCTGGTGCTTGTCGACGACGTTGACGATCAAGCGCAGGAACTGCTCCGGGCCCGAGGCCTTGGCCTGGCCGTAAGTGAAGGCCTCGACCCAGTCGGCGACCCGGGCTTCGCGGGCCATCACGTTGAAGAACTCGCGGCGCATGTCCAGGCGCACGCGCGCGTCGGCCGCGGGGCCCTTGGTGACCTTCAGGTCGGGCATCTCCAGCCGAAAGTGCTGCACGTCGCCGCGTCCGCGCAATTCGACGCCGACGACCAGCCGGATCGGCTCCAGAGCGGGCACTTCGCCGATGAACCTGCGCACGGCGAGCTCGATCAGAGCCTTGGCGTCTTCTGCCATCTCACCACCCCATCCCTCTCCCGGCCCATTGTGTGTTCCCCCGCCAGAGTGGAAGAGGGCCGTCGCACAAAATAATCGATCGGCTCAAATCTTATGACGTTGCAGCAGCTTGCGCCCGATGACCATGCGCTGGATCTCCGAGGTGCCCTCCCCGATCAGCAATAGCGGCGCGTCGCGGTAGAGGCGCTCGATCTCGTACTCCTTGGAGTAGCCGTAGCCGCCGTGGATGCGAAACGCCTCCTCGACGCAGAAGCGGCCGGCCTCGGAGGCGAACAGCTTGGCCATGCCGGCCTCCAGGTCCGAGCGCTCGCCCGCGTCCTTCAACCGCGCGGCGCGCAGCGTCAAGAGGCGGGCGGCGTCGACCTGGGTGGCCATGTCGGCGAGCTTGAACTGGATCGCCTGGTGCTCGGCGATGGGCTTGCCGAAGGTTTTGCGCTCCTGTGAGTAGCGCAGCGCGAGCTCCAGAGCGCGCTGGGCGATGCCGACGCCGCGCGCGGCGACGTTGACGCGGCCGACCTCCAGGGCGTCCATCATCTGCACGAAGCCGCGGTTCAGCCCGGCGTCCTCGCCGCCGAGGATGCGATCGGCCGGGCAGCGGTAGCCGTCGAAGACGAGCTCGGTGGACTCGACGCCCTTGTAGCCCATCTTTTTGAGCTTCGGCGGCACCGTCAGGCCGGCGAGCTCGCCCGTGTTCTCGCCGACGCCTGGGACTTTCTCGGCGATGAAGCAGGTGAACCCGCGGTGGCGCGGCTCGGCCTCGGGGTCGGTCTTGACGAGCACGAACACCAGGCTCGACATCAGCCCGTTGGTGACCCACATCTTCTGGCCGTTGATCTCATACTTCCCGTCCTCGCCCTTGCGCGCAGAGGTCTTGATCGCCTGCACGTCGGAGCCGAGCTCGGGCTCGGACAGCGAGAACGCGGCTCTGATCTCACCCGTGGCCATGCGCGGGAGATACTGCTGGCGCTGCTCCTCGGAGCCGAACTTCATCAGCAGGTAGGAGCCGATGAAGTGGGTGTTGACGACGCCGGAGATCGAGATCCAGCCGCGCGAGAGCTCCTCGACGATCATCGCGTACGTCGTCAGGTCAAGGCCCATGCCGCCATACTCTTCGGGGATCGTCACCCCGAACAGACCGAGCTCCTTCATCTGCTCGACGATCGGCTCGGGGAAGGAGTCCTCGTGGTCGAAGTGCTCGGCGTTGGGCAGGATCTGCTCGTCGGCGAACTGGCGCACCATCTCGGTGATCGCGCGCTGCTCGTCGGTCTTCTCGGTGTAGGGCTCGGCGGCTACGGCCATTCGCTCAGCGCTCCAGGGTCGTTCGTTTTCCCGCAGGATACCTGTGCGGCGCGGGCTGGCAGACTTCCGACCCCGATGACGCCCGTACGCGAACAGCATTGGTGGGTGAGCCAGGAGCCAGCCCCCCGAACACACCTGCCGGCGCCGCTCTCCCTTGCCGGCTACGCGCCGGAAGCGCTGGAAAAGCCATGAACTTCGCGCGCGACTTGCTCGATCGGCTGCCGGCGGAAGACCGGGCGCTCGTGGAGCTGGCCCGGGACGGGTCCCGGCGCGAGTGGACGTTCGGTGTCCTCGCCGATCACAGCGCGCGCATGGCTGGCGCGCTGCGAGCGCGCGGCGTGGAGCGGGGCGATGTGGTGATGACGCTGATCGGCAACCGCCCGGAGTGGGTGATCGCGATGTGCGCGTGCATGCGCATCGGCGCGGTGTCGCTGCCGTGCACCGAGCAGCTGCGCGCCAAAGACCTGCGATGGCGCATCGACGTGGCGCGTCCGTCGCTGATCGTGGCCGACGAGCGCAACCGCGCCGAGCTCGAGGCGGCGCTGGCGGACGCAGGCCCGCGCGCGGGCGAGACAACCGCGCGAGGCGCTATCGAGGTCGTGCTCGTGCCCGACGAGACGCTGTTCGCGGGTGAGCCCGCGCCGGCGGTCGAGCTCGCCGAGGACGACCCCTGCCTGATCGCGTTTACCAGCGGCACCGCCGGCGAGCCCAAGGCCGTCCTGCACGCCCAGCGCTACCTGGCCGGCCAGCGGGTGCAGGCGACGCACTGGCTGGGCGCGCGGACGGGCGAGCTGGTGTGGTGCACGACCGCGTCGGGCTGGAGCAAGTCGGCACGAAATGTTTTTATCTCGCCGTGGCTGCGCGGCGCGAGCGCGCTGCTGCATGACGCGCGGTTCGATCCG
Source organism: uncultured Solirubrobacterales bacterium (assembly GCA_963786535.1). GTDB lineage: Bacteria > Actinomycetota > Thermoleophilia > Solirubrobacterales > Solirubrobacteraceae > Palsa-744. The sequence goes on from CAWAZI010000001.1 coordinate 597,849, forward strand.
GCACAGCGGCTGGAGCTGTGCGAGCGCGAGCGGGTGAACGTGCTGTGCATGGCCCCGACCGAGTACCGCGTGATCGCGGTCCGCGCGAGCCCGCGCGCCATGCCCGATCTGCGCACGATGGTGGCCGCCGGCGAGGCGCTGAACCCGGAGGTGCAGCGCGCCTGGCGCGAAAGCACGGGAATCGAGATCCGCGACGGGTACGGTCAGACGGAGACCGGGCAGCTGACGGGGATGGTCCTCGGCGAGCCCGCCCACCCGGGCTCGATGGGCAGGCCGCTGCCGGGCGTGACGTTGACGGTGGACGGCGGCGAGCTGATCGCCGACCCAAAGACGGTGCCGACATTTTGCCTCGGCTACCTCGGCGAGGACGTCCACCGCGGCGAGGACGGATCGTGGCGGGTGTCCGACCGCCGCGCGGGCGGGATGTGGCGCACGGGCGATCGGGTGCACGAGGACGAGGACGGATATCTGTGGTTCGAGGGCCGCGGCGACGACGTGATCGTCTCCGCCGGGTATCGCATCGGGCCGTTTGAGGTCGAGTCCGCGCTCATCGCCCATCCGGCCGTGGCGGAGGCCGCGGCCGTGGCCGCGCCTGATTCCGAACGCGGGTCTGTGGTGCGTGCCGTGGTGGTGCTGCGCGAAGGCCATGACCCCTCCCCCGCGCTGGCGCGCGAGCTGCAGGAGCACGTCAAGCGCGAGACCGCGCCCTACAAGTACCCCCGCATCGTCGAGTTCGCGCGCGAGCTGCCCAAGACGGCGAGCGGCAAGGTCAGGCGTGCGCAGCTGAGAGCCGGCTGATCGACTCGGGCGGTGTGCGCCGGGGCCGGGACCCGAACGGTCCCGGCCCCGGCAGAAGTCAGGCAGGCTGCGGCGCGGACTGAGCCGTGGCGCCGGCGTGCTCGTGCTCGTGGGTCTCCTGCGGCACGGTCTGAGCCGGGGGCCGCAGGATCAACAGCGCGGCGAGGATGCCGAGCCCCACGCACACCGCGGCGACCATGTAGGAGAGGTGGTATCCGCCGGTTAGCGCGCTGGCGAGCGAGTGCCCGCTGGCGGTCAGCGCTTTCGAGTGGTCGGTGGCGATCGTGCCGAGCGTGGCCAGCCCGATCGCGCCGAACAGCTGAACGGAGACGTTGATGATCCCCGACGCGAGCCCGGCGTCCCGCGCGGGCGCGTCGGCCATTCCCATCGTCAGCAGCGGCAGGAACGATGCGCCGGCGCCGAGCCCGAGCGCCAGGAAGGCGAAGAACAGGCCTGGGAAGTAGCTGGCGTGGACGCCCTGGGAGGCGAGCAGCAAAAGGCCGACGACGATCCCGGCGAGGCCGGCCACCAGCGTGGGCAGCGGACCGAAGCGACCGACCGCCATCGCCGAGATACCCATCGACAGCGCGGCGATCGCAATCGTGAGCGGCAGGAACGCCAAGCCGGTGTCGATCGCGTCGTAGCCGAGCACGCGCTCGAGGTACAGGGAGCCGAGGAAGAACGCCGAGAACATCCCCGTGATGAGCAGGCCGCGGACGAGGCTCGAGCCCATCAGCATCCGCAGGCGCAGGATCCGCAGCGGCATGATCGGGTTGGCCACGCGCGCCTCCACGGCGAGGAACGCGCCGAGCAGCGCCAGCGAGACCCCGCCGATGCCGAGCGTGCGCGCCGAGAGCAGACCGTATTCGGTGGACTTGACGATCGCGAACGCCCCCAGCATTGTGGACAGCGTGATCAGGACAGACCCGACCACGTCGACGCCGCCGGCCAGGCCGATGCCCTCGTTCTCCTCGATCAGCGCTGAGCCCATCACGAACGCGATCACGCCGATGGGGACGTTGACGAAGAAGATCCAGTGCCAGTCCAGCGACTGCGTCAGCGCGCCGCCCGCGAGCAGCCCGATCGAGCCGCCCCCGGCGGAGACGAACGCGTACATGCCCATCGCCTTCGCCTGCTCGACGCGCTCGGGGAACTCGGTGACGATGATCGCGAGGATCACCGCCGAGGCCACGGCGCCGCCGATGCCCTGGATGAAGCGGGCGGCGATCAGCATCGCCTGGCTGTCCGCGACGCCGCACAGCACCGATGCCGCGGTGAACAGAACCAGCCCGCTCAGGAAGACCCGCTTGCGACCGATCAGATCGCCCATCCTGCCGGCGAGCAGCAGGAAGCCGCCGAAGGTGATCAGGTAGGCGTCGATCACCCACGTGAGGCTGCTCTGCGTGAAGTGCAGGTCGCGCTGGATCGAGGGCAGCGCGACGTTGACGATCGTGGCGTCGAGCACCATCATCAGCTGACCAAGGCAGAGCACCGCCAGCGCGATCCAGCGGCGGCGCTCGCTGCGCCGCGATGCCTCCTGCGCGCTGGAGTTGGGAGGATCGAACCGATCTGCGGTGGTGCTGAGCTGATCTGCGGTGGTGCTGAGCTGATCTGCGGTGGTGCTCATGATGAATGTGGCTCCCTTCGATTTGTGGCGAGGGCACACCATAGCAAGGATCATCCTTGCGATAGGGATGATCTACATAAAAATTATAATCGTTGCTAAAGTGACGACAGATGCGGAATGGTGTAAAATCACGCGCTATGGGTGCTGAGAGGGCATCATGTGCTCCAGGCTCGATGGTTCTGCTCACGCGGCTGGCCAAGCAGGTCTACCGGCGCAGCGGCGATGAGCTGCTGGGAATGCAGCTGCGCCATCTGGTCGCGCTCAGCTACGTGCGCGACCACGACGCCTGTCCTCAGCACGAGCTGGCCGAGGCGTTCTGCATGGACGCCAACAATGTCGTGCTGCTGCTCAACGAGCTCGAGCAGCTGGGTTACGTCACGCGCCTGCGCGACCCCGGCGACCGCCGCCGCCACCTGGTGGCGCTCACACCCGCGGGCGCCAGGGCGCTGAGCCTCGCCGAGCGCGCCCAGGAAGCGATCGAGGACGACGTGCTGCAGGCGCTGGACAGTGAGGAGCGCGCCACGCTGTGGCGGCTGCTCACGCGGGCGCTGCGCGCCGTCGAGCCCGCCGATGGCGACGACGCTCAGGGTCCCGCCGGCACACCCCCGAGCGACGCGCCGCTCGCGTCGATCGCCAGGTAGCCTCGGCGTCGGTTATCGTTGGCGTGTGCCCGTTCGAACGCGCCTGCTGACGCCGCTGATCCTGCTCACGGCCGGCGGCTCGGTGTTGCTGAGCAGCGCCCTCTCCAGCACCGCTTCCGCCGGCTCGGCTCACTCGGCCGGCTCGGCCAGATGTCCGATCGGGGCGGGCTCGCCCAGCGGGGGCTCGGTGCAGTGGGCGTTCACCGAGTCGGGAGCGCCCTCGGGCTCACACCCAGGCATCGCCTCCTCCTACACCCACGGCCGCGGCAACTGGTCGGGCGGGCACGCGACCGGGACCGTGTGCCACGAGGACAGCCTCGCCGGCGGGCGGGCGGCGCGGCCCCGCGAACTCGTGCTGAAGATCGCCGGCTCGGCGCGGCTGTCGCCGGGGGTCACCCGCATGGGGCTCCCCGGCGTTGCGCTCGAACTGAAAGGGATCGTCTCGGCGAGCAACGACCCGGCCTGCGCCGCCGGCACGCACGGCACCGTGACCCTGTTCGCCAGCTACCACGCGATTCACCGCGACAGCCTGCAGCTCCGATTCACCGGCGGGTGCGCGGACCACGACCACACCTACACCGGCTCGCAGCTGCACGTGCTGATCACCCGGGGCGGCGCGCAGGTCAACTGAAAGCGTGTCTCAGAGCGCGACGATCGCGTCGATCTCGACGAGCGCGCCCGCGGGCAGGCCGGAGACCTCGACGGTCACACGCGCGGGCGGGTCCTCACCCGCGAAGAACGAGGCGTACACCTCGTTGACCGCGGCGAACTCGCTCAGGTCGGTCATGTACACGGTCAGGCGCACCGCCCGCGCAAGCGTGGTGGACGCGGCCGCGCACACGGCTCGCAGGTTCTCCAGGCATTGGCGGGCCTGCTCGGCGGGGGTCGCGCCGAGCAGCTCGCCGGTGGCGGGGTCGAGCGGGATCTGGCCCGAGCAGAACAGCAGCCCGCCGGCGCGGACCGCGTGGCTGTAAGGGCCAATCGCGGGCGGGGCGCCCGCGGCTGAGACGGTGTCACGATCTCCGGCGATCGGCTGACACTAGCGCGCCTTCCAGTCCAATACATTAGATTCCAGTTGTGCGATCAAGGGGACCGGTCGCTGCCGCGCTGCTGGCGGCAGTCGCATGTGCATGGACGGCCACCGCGCGGGCGCAGATCGCGTGGACGCCGTGCGGCGACAGCAACGACTACGCCTGCGGACACCTGACGGTGCCGCTGGATCCGAGCGGGACGACGCCGGGGACGCTCACGCTGGCGATGCGCCGCCATCGCGCGCCGGTGGGGGAAGCGCGCGAAGCGGTGATCGCGCTCGCGGGCGGGCCGGGCCAGGCGGCGATCCCGTTCAGCGAACAGTTCGCGCACACGCTCGGACCGATCGCGGCCACGCGCGATCTGATCGTGTTCGACCAGCGCGGGATCGGCCTGTCGCACCCGCTGTCATGCCACCGCTTCGAACTCGACGCGGGCGGAGCAGCCGGTCAGCAGATCGCCGAATGCGCCGCCCAGATCGGGCCGTCGCGCGCGGACTACACGACCGCCCAGACCGTCGCCGACATCGAGGCGATCCGGCGGGCGGGCGGGTACGAAAAGCTCGTGCTGTACGGGACGTCGTACGGCACGAAGGTGGCCGAGCGCTACGCCCAGACTTACCCGGACCACGTGTCGGCGCTCGTGCTCGACTCGGTCGTGCCCCCGAACGGGCCGGAACCGCTGAACCTGCCGACGTTCGCGGCGATCCCGCGCGTGTTGCGCCAGCTGTGCGCGGCCCGTGCCTGCGCGCACATCACGCCCGAACCGGCAGCCGACCTGTCCAAGCTCGTCCGACGCATGGGCGCAGGAGCGCTGAGCGGGCGCTGGTTCGATGGCTCTGGGCACGCCCACACGCTGCGCTTCTCCGCGGACACGCTGCTGGGCGTCCTGCTCGCCGGCGACCTCGAACCGGCGCTGCGCGCGGAATTCCCCGCCGCGGTGCGCTCGGCCGCGAATGGCGACGACGCCCCGTTCGCGCGCCTGCTGCGCGACGCCTCCGAACGGGGCGAAGGCGGCGAAGAAGAAAGCCCGAGCGAGAGCTTCGACACGCCCCTGTATTTCGCCACCAGCTGCGAAGAGGAGCTGTTCCCGTGGAGCCGCGCCTCCAGTCCGGCCAAGCGCCTGGCCGAAGCCACCGCGCAGATCAGAGCGTTGCCGGAGCCAGCCGGATCGCGCCGTTCGCGCCGAGCAACGTGCTCGCGATCAGCGACATGCCCGCGTGCGCGTTCTGGCCGTATACCGCGCCCGCGCCCGCGCCCGCGCGGGAACTGTTCCCGAGCGTGCCCACGCTGATTCTGAGTGGCGCCGACGATCTGCGCACGCCGACGGAGAACGCGCGCGAAGTCTCCGCGCAAATCCCGGACTCGCACCTGCTGGTCGTACCCGAAGTCGGGCATTCGGTCCTCAGCAGCGATCTCAGCGGATGTGCGAGCAAGGCGCTGCAGGCGCTGTTCAAGCCCTCGCCCGTCAAGCCATGCGCCGGTGGCCCCGAGATCCTGGGGCTGCTCAAGCTGGCGCCGCTGGCGCCCGTGCGCCTGTCCAGCGTGCCCCCGCGCCGGGGCAGCCACGGGCGCCCGGGACGCACGCTGGAGGCGGTGAGACTGACGCTGGCGGACTTCGTGCGCGAGGAGACGGTGCGGGTGCTCGGCGCGCTGCAGTCCGGCAGCCTCGGTGGGCTGCTGTCGCTGCGCATCGGCGGCCTGCGCGCGGGCTGGGCGGGGACGCAAGAAAGCCGCGCTCGTGCTGCACGACTACTCCTACGTGCCGGGAGTGACCGTCTCCGGGAAGATAACCGCGACCGAAATCGTGCTCCACGTCGGCGGGTCCGCCGCCGCGCGGGGAACGCTGCGCCTGGGCCCGCATCACCAGCTGATCGGCACGCTGGGCGGACAGCGCGTGCTGTCATCGCTGCTGAGCGATCGAGAATCGGATAGCGGCGACCGATCGGTACAGGCGGCGGGCGCGGCCGCGAGTGACGCTATTGTCAGAGCGGATGCGCAGGCTGGCCATCCCACCGCTCCTGGCGGCTCTGCTGCCAGCGCTGGTGCTCGTAAGCTGGCCCGCCTCCTCGCTCGGCTCCCCTGACTTCGCCGCCTGTCCGGCTGGCATCCCCGCGGACGTTCGCCTGCGCGACCGTGACCGTGCCGCTGGATCGCAGCGGCCAGGTTCCCGGAACGGTGGGGCTGAAGGTTGAGCGCAAGCTCGCCGGGTTCAGCCCCAGCAGGGACGCGGTGGTCGCGCTCGCGGGCGGTCCGGGACAGTCCGCGCTGGGACTCGGCGAATTCATCGCCAAAGCGATCGCACCGGCGCTTGGCTCGCGCGACCTGCTGGTGTTCGACCAGCGCGGAACCGGCGAATCGGGCCTGCTGAGCTGCCCCGCGCTCAGCAGCCAGAGCGAAGTCGAACATGCGCAGTCAATCGGCGAACTCGTCGGCCACTGCGCACAGCAGCTCGGCCCCGCGCGCGGCGACTACACCAGCCAGGAATCGGTGGCGGACATCGAGGCGCTGCGACAGGCGGGCGGGTACGAAAAGCTCGTGCTGTACGGGACCTCCTACGGCACGAAGGTGGCGCTCGAGTACGCCGAACGCTATCCCCAGCACGTGGAAGCGCTGGTGCTCGACTCGGTCGTCCCGAGCAGTGGTCCGGAACCGTTTGCGGTGGGAACGTTTCAGGCGATCGGCGGCGCGCTGGGCGAGCTGTGCTCGGACCGCGCCTGCGCCGGGATCACGTCCAACCCGCTCGCCGACCTCGCCCGTTTGACCGGACAGCTGCGCAAGCATGCCCTCAGCGGCTCGGTCTACGACGGCTCCGGTCATCGGCACGCCGTCAGGCTGAGCGAGACGAGCCTGCTGGGGATCCTGCAGGCGGGCGACCTGAACCCGGCGCTGCGCGCGCTGCTGCCGGCGGCGGTCGTCTCGGCGCTGCGCCACGATCCCGACCCGTTGCTGCGGCTGGAGCTGCTGTCGGAGGGCCTGATCCCGAACGTGCCCGGCAAACGGCCGGTCGAAAGCCCGGAGTCGATCGACGAAACCCTGTTCGTCGACACCTCCTGTGAGGAGCTGCCGTTTCCCTGGCAGCGCTCGGCTCAGGCGCCGGCGCGACTCGCGGAAGCGCTCGGCTCGCTGCGAGGCATGCCGGGCGCCGAGTTCTACCCGTTCGACGCGAGCACCGCGCTGAGCGCGAGCCTCGTGTCGGTCTGCGCGAGCTGGCCGGACGCCTCTCCGCCGCCACCGCCCCAGTCTCCCCTGCCGGGTGTGCCGACGCTGATCCTGTCCGGCGCTCAGGACCTGCGCACGCCGACGGCCAACGCGCGCGGCGTCGCCGCGCTGATCCCCGGCTCACAGCTGCTCGTCGTCCCGTTCACCGGCCACTCCGTCCTCGGCAGCGATTTCAGCGGCTGCGCCGAGCAGGCGGTCGGCGCGTTCTTCGGGGGCACGCGGGTGCAGTCGTGCGGGTCCACGCAGAACATCTTCAGCCCCACCCCGATCACCCCGACCAGGCTCGCCTACATCCACCCGCCGTCTGTCCTGCCCGGCAAACCCGGACAGACGCTGACGGCGGTGCTCGACACGATCCTGGATCTCAACCGGCAGGTGATCGGCGCGACGCTGCAGGCCAACGCCGAACTGCCGATCGGCTCGAGCTTCGGGGGGTTGCGCGGGGGATATGCCCGGCTGGAGACCTCCAAAGTCGTGCTGCACGAGCTCTCGTTCGTGTCGGGCGTGCGGCTGAGCGGGGTGTTCCCGGTCAAGGAAGGCCAGCTGCAGACGGCCACGATCCGCATCTCCGGGTCGGCCGCCTCGCCCGGGTTGGTCAGGATCGGCGCCGGCAAGACGGTCAGTGGCAGGCTCGGCGGCAGGCGGTTCGACGTGGACATCGCCAGGGTCAAGCTCGCGCGCGCCGGCGGCGCCGTTGAATGGCCCGCGGGTCGGGTCGCGTTTCCGCTGCCGGGTCTGGCGCGCGTTCGCTGAGGCGCCCGGCGCCGGCGCAGCCGCGATCCAGACACACGAAAGGCCGCTCTCATGGAGTCCCGGGCGGCGCCTCCCACCCCGGATAGGCTGGAAGCGATGACAAACTCGCTGTCCACCGAGACCTCGCCTTACCTGCGCCAGCACGCCTCCAATCCGGTCGACTGGCTGCCGTGGGGACCACTCGCGCTGGCGCGCGCCCGAGCTGAAGACAAGCCGCTGCTCGTGTCGATCGGGTACTCGGCCTGCCACTGGTGTCACGTGATGGAGCGGGAGTCCTTCGAGGACGAGCGCACGGCGGCGCTGATGAACGAGGAGTTCGTGTGCGTCAAGGTCGACCGCGAGGAGCGTCCCGACGTGGACGCGCTGTACATGGAGGCGGTTCAGGCGATGACCGGCCACGGGGGCTGGCCGCTGAACGTGTTCCTCACGCCCGAGCAGCTGCCGTTCTACGGCGGCACCTACTTCCCGCCCGATCCACGCCCGGGAATGCCCGCGTGGACGCAGGTGCTGCAGGCCATCGGGGAGGCGTGGAACGAGCGCCGTGACGAGATCAGGGCCGGCGGCGAGCGCCTGCGCGAGCGTCTGTCCGGCGGCGCGCAACTGAAGCCCTCCACCGAGCCGCTGCGTGAGGACGCGCTCGCTCAGGCCGTAGCGGGACTGCGTGCGGCGTTCGACGCACGCAACGGCGGATTCGGCGGCGCGCCCAAGTTCCCACAGGCCTCCGTGATCGAGCTGTTGCTGTGCCGGGGCGAGCACGACATGCCGCTGCAAACCCTGCGCGCAATGGCGAGCGGGGGCATCTATGACCAGCTCGGGGGCGGGTTCGCGCGCTACAGCGTCGACGCCGCCTGGACGGTTCCGCACTTCGAGAAGATGCTCTACGACAACGCGCTGCTCGCTCGCGCCTACCTGCACGCCTGGAAGGTGAGCGGCGACTCGCGCCTTCAGGAGGTGTGCCGCGAGACGCTCGACTGGATGCTGCGCGAGATGCGCGGCCCGGAGGGAGCGTTCTACGCCGCCCTGGACGCCGACTCGGAGGGGGTCGAGGGGCGGTACTACGTGTGGACGGTAACCCAGCTGCGAGATGCCCTCGGTGAGGACGCGGACGCCGCGATCGCCTGGTTCGGAGCCACCGAGCAGGGCAACTTCGCCGACCCCCACCATCCCGAGCCGGGACTGAACGTGCTCCAGGCGCGCGGCCCGGCTCCGTCACCGGAGCAGCGCGAGCGGGTACGCGCGCGACTGCTGGAGATGCGCGCCGGCCGGACGCGACCCGGGCTCGACGACAAGCGCCTGACGAGCTGGAATGCGCTGATGATCTGCGCTCTCGCCGACGCGGGCGCGACATTGGACGAGCCCCGCTATCTCGACCGCCGCCGTCGGGTGCGCGGAGTTCGTGCTGGGTCAGATGCGCGACGAGCGCGGACGGCTGCTGCGCACCTACAACGACGGACAGGCCCGGATCGGAGCTTACCTGGAGGATCACGCGTTCCTGCTGGAGGCGTTGATCGTGCTGTTCGAAGCCACCTGCGAGGAGCGCTGGTTCACGGAGGCCGTGGCGCTCGCCGACACGCTGATCGCGCGCTTCGCCGACCCGGAGAACGGCGGTTTCTTTTCAGCCGCCGCGGATGGCGAGGAGCTGATCGTGCGGCGCAAGGACCTGGAGGACTCCCCCATACCCTCCGGCACATCGAGCGCGGCGATGGGTCTGCTGCGCCTGGCGCAGCTCACGGGCGAGGGCGAGTACGAGCGCCACGCCGTCTCGGTCCTGCGCCTGCTCGCGGAGATCGCCCCCCGCCACCCGAGCTCGTTCGGGCATCTGCTGCAGGCGCTGCACTGGCGCTTTGCCCCCGCCCGCCCGATCGCCTGCGCGGTGCCACCGTTCCCCGCCGGCACGTAGGCTCGAGCCGCAACCGCCTGTCGTTCTCCGAGTGGCGGTTTCGTCGGGTCGCTACAGAATGGACAAGTAGCGGTCCAGCTCCCACTGGCTGACCTGCACCCGGTAGTCGTCCCACTCCTGGCGCTTGATCTCGACGTAGCGGTTGAACATGTGCTCGCCGAGCGTGCGCAGCAAGAGCTCGGACTCGGCCGCGAGCTCGATCGCCTCGCCGAGCGACTCGGGCAGCTGCTCGACGCCGAGCCGGCGGCGCTCCTCGCTGGAGAGGTGGTAGAGGTTCTTCTCCATCGGCTCGGGCAGCTCGTAGCCCTTCTCGATCCCCTCCAGCCCCGCCTGCAGCAGCGCCGCGAACGTGAGATAGGGGTTGCACGCGGGATCGGGGCAGCGCAGCTCCATGCGCGTCGCCTTCTCCCGGCCGGGGTGATAGAGCGGCACGCGCACGAGCGCCGAGCGGTTGCGCCGCGACCAGGCGACATACACGGGCGCCTCGAACCCGGGGACGAGGCGCTTGTAGGAGTTGACCCACTGCGCGAACACCGCGCAGATCTCCCGCGCGTGCTTGAGCTGGCCGGCGATGAACGCCTTGCCGACGTCTGACAGGAAGTATTGGTCGTCGGGGTCGTAGAACGCGTTTTTGCCGTCTGAGAACAGCGACTGATGCGTGTGCATACCCGAGCCGTTCTCGCCGAACAGCGGCTTGGGCATGAACGTCGCGTGCCAGCCGTATTTCATCGCGTACTCCTTGACCGTGATGCGATAGGTCATGCAGTCGTCGGCCATCTTCAGCGCGCCCGCGTAGCGCATGTCGATCTCGTGCTGGGAGGGTCCGACCTCGTGGTGGGTGTACTCGACGTGGATGCCGAGCTGCTCCAGCGCGAGCACCGTCTCGCGGCGCACGTCCGAGCCGGCGTCGAGCGTGGTCAGGTCGAAGTAGCCGCCTTCGTCGAGCACTTCGGTCGAGTGGGCGTCGCGGAACAGGAAGTACTCGAGCTCGGGCCCCACGTTGAAGGTGTCGAAGCCCATCGCGTGCGCCCGCTCGAGCGCCCGGCGCAGCACGTGGCGGGGGTCGCCCTCATAGGGCGTGCGCTCGGGGGTGACGACGTCGCAGAACATCCGGCCCACACCCTGCTCCTCCGGGCGCCAGGGCAGCACCGCGAACGTGCTCGGGTCGGGCATCGCGATCATGTCGGACTCCTCGATCGCGTTGAACCCGGTGATCGAGGACCCGTCGAAACCCATCCCCGCCTCGAACGCGTCGTCGAGCTCGGCCGCGTTGATCGAGAACGACTTCAGCTGACCGAGAATGTCGGTGAACCAGAAGCGGATGAAGCGGATGTCGTGCTCGGCCACGAGCGCCTTGACGTCCTCCGCTGTCTGCGCCTGCTCCGGTTTCGCCTGCTCGACCATCGCGGCGGACCTTAGTAGATGGCTCCTCGGAGCGCTATCGACTGTTGGCCAAACCGCTCAGCGGCTCAGTGACCGGCTACTGCGGCGACGAACGAGGCGACCTCTTCGGCTTCCTTGCCCTGGTACAGCAGCGCGGGCATCTGGCCGAGCCCGCGCGCGCGGCCTTCGGCGATCGCGCTCAGCACGAGCGCCTTGCGCCCGGCCGGGGTGGAGATATCATCGCCCACGCGCACGTCGAGGTTCGGCCCGGTGCGTCCGACGGAGTTGGTGGCGGCGAGCGTGTGGCAGACCGCGCACGTGTGCGCGAACAGTTCGCGGCCTTTCTGCTGTTCGGCGGTGAGGTGCAGTCCGCCGACGGTGACGCCCGCCTTGTGCTCGGCGTTGGAGGCGAGCACAAACCCGGGCACGATCAGACCGAACGCGAACACCAGCACGATCCCGACTGTGACGACGCGCTGGCCGGCTCGGGACTCGGTGTGCAACGACTCGCGCGCCCCGCGTGGACCGCCGCGCATTGCGACGAAGAACACGCCGAGGCCGAGCAGCACCCAGAATGCGATGAACGCGTAGACCATGCAGGCGGGGACCATATCGAGTGCCGTGGCCGGACGGCCGATCGGGCACAGACGGGCGCTCTCACGGCCGGTCAAGCCGCTCCCGAGCCGCGCAGGACCCAAGCTGGACAGATCGCGCATGAAAGCACTCTCATGATCCAAGCCGGCGCCTTTAGCGGAGCGCAAGGTGCGGCGCTACTCTGGAGGAGGAATCGTCGATGGTCTACTTCCTGCGCAGACTTCCCCTCTCCCGCCTGCTGCTCGTATGCGGCCTGGTGGTCGTTCTCGGCGTCTCGGCGACCGCGCTCGCGTTCGCGCTCGGAACGGGACCCAAACCGTCCCCTGAGCCGCTCCCCGACGCGATCCACGGCGCGCTCACCGCCCCGCCTGTGGAGGGTGTCAGCGCGCGCATCCAGTTGACCGACCATCTGCTCGAAGGCGCCAGCCTCGCAAGCGGGAGCGGCGGAGCCGCCGGCCAGCTGTCCTCGAGCCCGCTGGTGACCGGCGCGTCCGGGCGGCTGTGGATCGCCAAGGACGGCCGCGCGCGCCTGGAACTGCAGTCCGAACAGGGCGACACTCAGATCTACTACGACGGGCACACGGTGTCGATGTACGACGCGTCCTCGAACACGCTCTACCGCTACACGGTCCCAGCTAATGAAGGCGGCTCCTCGGACGGGAGCTCGGACTCGGGCGCCTCGACAGGCGCTCACGAAGCTCCGAGCGTGGCCAAGATCGAAGAAGCGATCTCCAAGCTGCACCACGTGAACGTATCCGGCGCGACTCCCACCGACATCGCCGGCCAGGCGGCCTACACGGTGCGCGTCTCGCCCAAGGAATCCGGCAGCCTGATCGGCGGCGCCGAGCTCTCCTGGGACGCCGTCCACGGCGTCCCGCTGCGCGCCGCGATCTACTCTACGACGAGCGCCACGCCGGCGATCGAACTGACGGCCACCGAAGTCGCCTACGGCGCGGTGGACGGCTCGGTGTTCGAATTCAAGCCGCCGGCAAACGCGAAGGTGCAGGAAATCACCGCGTCCGGCAAGGAAGCCGGCACGTCCAACCCCGCCACTCATGATGAACATCCGAAGGTCACCACCCAGGGCCACGGCATCGCCTCGGTGGCCGTGATCGAAAGCAAGACGCAGGCGGGCGCCGGCGGGTCTTCCTCGGCATTGCCCGAAGGTCTGCAGAAGGTCAAGATCAATGGCGTCGAAGCGACCGAGCTGCCGACGGAGCTGGGCACGCTGCTCAGCTTCGAGCGCTCGGGCGTGCGCTACATGCTCGTCGGCGCGGTCAGCCCGGCGGCGGTCGAAGCGGTCGCCAAGGGCTTGTAAGTGTGCCGGACGTGATGCGGCCGCCGGGCGCGCGAGACGGCTCAGCGCCTGCGCGCAACGAGGCGCACGCCCCGGAGGACGGCGCTCCTCCGGTGTGCGCCAGGGGGTTGGTGAAGCGCTACAAGGAGGTCCTGGCGGTCGATCACATCGACCTGAACGTCCGCGCGGGCGACGTGTACGGGTTCCTGGGGCCAAACGGCGCGGGCAAGACGACAACGTTGCGCATGGCACTCGGCCTGATCATGCCGACGGAGGGCACGGTCGAACTGTTCGGACGCGACCCGATACGCATGGGCGCCCGCGCCCTGGAGGGCGTCGCCGGGTTCGTGGAGGCGCCGCGGTTCTACCCGTACCTGAGCGCGCGCAAGAACATGGAACTGCTGGCCGCGCTGGATGGCGGCGGCGCGAAGGAGCGGATACCCGAGGTGCTGGAGATCGTCGAGCTGAGTCCCCGCGCCGGACACCGGGTGGGCGGCTACTCGCACGGGATGCGCCAGCGGCTCGGAATCGCCGCGGCGCTGTTGCGCAGCCCGCGGTTGTTGATCCTCGACGAGCCCGCGACCGGCCTGGACCCGGCCGGCATGCGCGACATGCGCGAGCTGATCCGCCGCCTCGCGGGCGAAGGCATCACGGTGTTGCTCTCAAGCCACCAGCTCCCGGAGGTGCAGGAACTCTGCGACCGCGTCGCGATCGTCGACCGCGGGCGCGTCGTCTATGAGGGCGCCCTCGCGGACTTGCGACGCCAGGGCGGAGCCGGCTATCGGCTGCGCAGCACCGACGACGCGCGGGCGCTCGAGGTGCTGCGTGCCCAGCCCGGCATCGAGCACGCGAGCAGCGGCGAGCACGGACTGGGCTTTCAGGCGCAGGAGCCCGACGTGGGCGCGCTGTCGCTGGCGCTCGCGCGGGCCGACATCGGCATCCTCACGCTGACCCCGGAGCTGGCCACACTCGAGGACCTGTTCTTCAGGCTGACCGAGGGCAACGGCGCCCACCCCGAGACGCAGATCGACATGGGAGCTGTGGCATGAGCAGCGCCGCAGCCACGCCGCCCCTGGCCCCGCCCGTCGCCGGGACCCACGCCGGCGCCCACACGCGACGGCCTTCGACGCTGACGGCATGGCGCTGGGAGCTGCGCAAGCTGGTCTCCCAGAAGCGCACCTACCTCGGGCTGGGGCTGGCCGCCATCCTGCCGCTGATATTCGTGCTCGTCCAGAACCTGCGCAACCATCGCGGCCACGACCAGGGCAACATCTTCGCCTCGCACATCACACAGTCGGGCCTGGCGACGCCGGTGTTGATGCTGCTGTTCCTGTCCGTGTTCATGCTCCCGCTGATCGCCGCGCTGGTCGCCGGCGACATCGTCGCGGCAGAGGATGGCAACGGCACGCTGAAGACGATCCTCACGCGCTCGGTCGATCGCGGTCAGGTGTTCGCCGCCAAGGCGCTCGCGGCGATGACCTACGCGGCAATCGCGGTGTTCCTGTCGGCCACGGTGGCGACAATCGCGGGGGTGGCGTCGTGGGGCTTTAACAGCGTGGTCACGTTCTCGGGCTCGATCGTCTCGGCGCCCGAAGGTCTGCTGCTCGTGTTCGCCGCCAACACGTGCTATCTGATCCCCCTGCTGACCGTGACGGCAATCGGCGTGCTGCTCTCCACCACCACCCGTAACAGCGCCGCCTCCGTCGTCGGCGCGATCGGCTTCGTGATCCTGCTGTTCATCATCTCGGGCATCCCGGGCCTCGAAGGCATCAAGCCCTATCTGCTCACCGAACAGTTCGAGAACTGGCACGGGCTCCTGCGCACCCCAACCGACTGGGCCCCCATCTGGCACTCAGCATGGGTCTGCGCGCTGTACGCGATCCCGGCGCTGTTCGCGGCGTACCTGGTGTTTCTGCGGCGGGACGTGGCCGGAGGCTGAGCGGCCGTATTTCGCTCTCCAGGCACTCGGTCCCGCCATCTGCACCGGAGCGAGCTCATTCCAGAATCTCCTCGAGCGTGCGCCCGCTGAGCACCGAGCGAGGGTGCTCGACGACGATGTCCGAGCCGGGATGCGCGTGATCGTCGCGGCGCTTGATCAGCAGCCATTGCGCCTTGGCGCCCGGTCGGGTGCGCTGCAGGGCGAAGCCACCGCGTAGCTTCTCCCCATGGAGGACGAACACGGCGTGGCCGCGGGTGAGCGCCTCAGGCCACGGAACGCGTCCGCCCTGCTCGTAGGTCCCGCGGTCCCAGACGATCACGCCGCCCGCTCCGAGCGTCCCCTCGAACGCGTTGTGGCCCATGGCGTGATCGGCGACCTCGACAGCGAGGCGCTTGACAGCGGGATCGAGCGTAGGTCCCTTCGGGATCGCCCACGAGCGCATCACCCCATTCACCTCCAGGCGAAAGTCGTAGTGGTGCGCCATCGCCCTGTGCTCCTGAACCACGAACACCCCGGCGCTGACACCGCGGATGGCAAACTGCTCATGGCCCTCGGCCGGGACCTTGTCGATCGCGACCTCGGAAACCTGCGCCGGTGACGAGCCCTCACGCAGAAAGGCGACTAGCTCCCCGACTGCCCGCTCGGAGCCCTCGGCGTGAACCTGCACTGTGCCGTCCTCCCCGTTGCGCACCCAACCCAGCACCCCGAGCTCGCGCGCCCGCCTGACAGTCGCATCGCGAAACCCGACGCCCTGCACCTCGCCGCGCACGACGGCGCGCACCGCCTCGATTGCAACCCCACTCTCCCGATCGGTCATTCGCGCCTGCTCCCGTCGCCAAGCCCGCTAGCGTGGATCGGCGCGGTCGAGGTTCCAGTGGCGCGAGGTCGAGCAGATCCACAGCCACGACTGCTCGTCCTCCTCGAGCACGCGCGGAACCATGTAGAAGCGCGTGATCGTGCGCTGCCCGCCCTCGTGATCGCCGTAGAGCAGGTCGACGCTGAGCGGCGTGCGTGCCGCGATCGCCTCGTGCATCGGCGCGTAGAGGTCGTCTTCTGTGTCGCGCAGCGCCGCTTGCCAGAAGCTGACATCGCCGGCCGGGACGTAGAGGTCGCGTGTCTGCATGCGGAAGTCGTCGATCTCTGGGTGCGGATCGTCGATCCCGGCGCGACGCGACCATAGATGCCACCCGTGCAACACGGCGATGCCCGAGGCGACATTGCGCAGCGGCAGCGCGAGGTAGATGTTCCCGTCGGCCTCCTGCACGGCGGCGAGCCCGTCGCGCAACACGAGCCAGTGATCGTCGCCGTAGCCGACCTTCTGCGGCGGATCCTGTGGCCGCGCATTGAACAGCACCGGGCGCAGCCCCACCTTCAGCGCCTGCTCGGACACGCGCGCCGCGCGATTGGCCGAGCGGGTCGACGCGAACGTCGCCACGGCGAGGATCAGCGTGCCACCGGCCGTGGCCAGCGAGGCGATCGTGCTTGTGTCCGCCATGGTCGCGCAGGGTACAGGCGGCAGCACCGGTGCGCCGCTGCTCCTCATCGAGCGTACGCAATCGCAACAGAGCTAGGATGCCGCATGGAGCTATGGACCCGGTCGCCGCACTCGCATTCGTCAAGCGGTTCGTCTGAAGCGTTCCCGGAGGAAAGGTGACCGGCGCCACGAGCCCCGTCCTGTCGGCATCGCAGTTGGCGACGCTGCGTTCGCACGGCGAGGAGCGTTCCGCGGCGGTCGGCGATGTGTTGTTTGAGGTGGGAGATCGGCGCTTTCCGTTCGTTGCCATCATCGAGGGCGAGGCGGCCGTGCTTGACGCCGCGGGACGGGAGATCGTCCGTCACGGCGCCTCGGGCTTCCTGGGAGAGATGAACCTCTTGACAGGCCAGACGGCTTACCTGACGGCGGTCGTCACACAGCCGATGCGCTATATCGCCGTCGATCGCGATGCGCTGCGTCCGCTCCTGTTCGAGGACGCTCCGCTCGGTGACCTGCTGCTTGCGAGCTTTATGGCCAGGCGTGAGGCGCTCCAGCAGCAGGGCGTCGGCATGGAGGTGGTCGGTCCACGCTCCTCGGAAGCGACGCGGCGGATGGTCGAGTACGCGCGGCGCAATCGCCTGCCGTTCATCTGGCGCGGGGAAGGGGGCGCCGCCGACCCACAGGCCGCGGCGCTGATCGGCACGCTCGATGCCGACACGCTGCCGCTGGTGCGGCTGCCGGGCGGGATGGAGCTGCGCAACCCGACCAGCGGCGAGGTGGCGCGCGCGCTGGGGATCGGGCTCGAGCTCGCACCGAGGGAGGAGGTCGACCTCGTCGTGATTGGAGGGGGACCGGCTGGCCTGGGGGCGGCTGTGTACGGCGCCTCGGAGGGGCTTGAGACGCTCGTCGTGGAGGGCACTGCGCTGGGCGGGCAGGCGGGCACCTCACGACGGATCGAGAACTACCTTGGCTTCCCCGCTGGAATCAGCGGCTCGGAGCTCACGAGCCGCGCGGTGACACAGGCGCGCAAGTTCCAGGCGCGCACCGCCACGCCTTATCGAGCGGTGGCGCTCGAACCGGGAACTGACCGTCATCTCGTGCGTCTGGAAGATGACCACGAGGTCTCCGCGCGCGCCGTTGTGCTGGCCACGGGCGCCGACTATCGCCGGCTGCCGGTGGCGAACCTGTCCGACTATGAGGGCATCAGCGTCTTCTACGCGGCCGGCCCGCCCGAGGCGCAGCGTTGCGGCGCCACCCGGGTCGGCGTGATCGGTGGCGGCAACTCGGCTGCCCAAGCGGCGGTCTGGCTGGCTCGAGGCGGCGCGCTCGTGACGCTGTTGCACCGTCGCGGCGACCTGCGCGAGACCATGTCTGACTACCTGGTGCTGGAGCTCGAGCGCTACGGGGTCGCCGTGCGCGACCACAGCGAGGTGGCGGAACTGCACGGCACCGATGGCGAGCTCGAGACCGTCACGCTACGCGACGGGGAGCGACTGGCATTCTCGTTCCTGTTTCTCTTCCTGGGTGCGGCTCCCTGCACCGACTGGCTGGACGACGTCGTGGCACGCGACGAGAAGGGCTTTGTGTTGACGGGCTCAGACGCTGGGGTTGACGGTCTGCTCGAGACGAGCGTTCCCGGGATCTACGCGGCCGGCGACGTGCGCTCAGGCTCGGTCAAGCGCTGCGCCACCGCCGTCGGCGAGGGCGCCATGGTGGTGCAGTTCGTCCATCGACGACTGTCCGGCGTGCCCGCATAGAGCGCTGCGACAGCAACTCGATGGATATAGCGCGCCCCGACCGTCAGGGGCGCTGATATGTCGCCAGCGTCAGCCCCGTGGCCAGCGTCGCGCCCTTGAGGCCGCCGCGTACTTCGACCGGGTTGAAGCCCGACTTCAGTCCCAGCTTGTGATTCAGCGCGTAGAACAGGAACCCGACGTGGTGCAGTTGGCCTTTGGCGCCGCAGATCCCGCCCCAGCCGACCTTCCCGGCGCTGTTGACGCCCGCGACAGCACCGGCGGGCAGACCGCCTTCCGGGATGCTGGTCGCGCTCGGGGAGATGCCGGCGACGGCCCACTGGATCGCGTCGCTCGAGCTGCCGCTCAGGTCGATCGCGAGCATGAACACTTCGGCGGTGCCGCGCGGCACCCCCTGCCATGCCAGCGGCGGTGAGATGCCGCCACCATCGCAGGTGTACTTGGCGGCGATCGGCCCACCCGCCTTGAACGCGGTGCTGGTGATCTTGATCTTGCCGAATCCCTGTTCGCTCTTCGCGGGCTTGCCCGGTTTGGTCGATGTTTTCGCCGCCGGCGGCACCGCTGGCGTCGTGGTCGATTTCGTCGTGGTCGTGGACGGCTTGGACGACTTCGATTGGGGCTGCCCAGCCGCCGTGGAGGTCGTCGCGGGCGTCGTCGGCGTCGTCGGCGTGGTTGGCGCCGTGGCCGTGGTTGCGGCGGTCGTGGCAGCGGCGACGCTCGCCGATTTGCCAGAGCTTTCACCGCACCCCGCGATCGCGACGATCGCGCACAGACACGTCGCGACGCCCGCAAGCGACACCGGGCGCGACGCGCCGCCCATGCCGGACCGTTCCTGCCCACCGAACCTGCGACCCATGATGATCCTCCTGCCAGAGACCCTTCTGATATTCAGAAGGTCGGCACTATACAAGTCCGGCGACGCATACGCGCAGGTCGAGTCCGCGGCGAGCGCTCAGCCGACCTCGGCCGGCAGCTCGACCTCGGTGAGCTCCACCTCGCCGATCAGCCGCCGCGCCTCGCGCGGGTCGATCAGGCCGGCGCCGAGGCGGGCGGTGGACTCAGCGCCGCAGGCCACGCCGAAGCGCAGGCACTGGTCGGGAGCGCTCGATTCGTAGCGCGCGGCGAGGTAGCCCGCGAGAAACGCATCGCCCGAGCCGCTCTTGGCGACGGGCTCGCGCGGCTGCACCCGAGCGCGCTTCAGCGAGGGCCGTCCGTCGACGAGCACCTGCGCGAAGCACCCGTCAGGGAGTGTCATGATCGCCTCGCGCGGCCCGAGCGCGGCGATCTCGCGCACCGCCAGCGAGCGCTCCGCCTCGCCGGCGAACTCGTGGCCGACGAGCTCCTCGGCCTCGAGCACGTTGGGCGAGACTACGTCGGGCTCGGCGCGGACGGCGTGATGCAACGGCTCGCCGTCGGTGTCGATCACCGTCGTGACCTCCATCCGCGCGAGCTCGCGGATCAGCGAAGCGTATATCTCAGGCTCCACGCCGCGCGGCAGCGAGCCGGCGAACACGACGATCGCGGCCCCGCGAGCGAGATACAGGAGCTTGTCCGCGAACAGTTCGACCTCGCGCTCGGACACCGACGGCCCGCGTTCGTTGATCTCAGTCTGCTCGCCGGTGGTCGGGTCGAGCACGGAGGTGTTCGTGCGCGACTCCTCGCGAATGCGCACGAAGTCGTTGAGGATCGCCTCGTCGGTGAGCTGCTCGACGATGTGCGTGCCGGTGACTCCGCCCGCGAACCCCGTCGCGATCACGGGCTGGCCGAGGGCCTTGAGGGTGCGCGCGACATTAACGCCCTTGCCGCCGGCCATCGTGCGCTGCTCGACGGTGCGGTGTCTGCGCCCGAGCCGGAAGTTCGGCACCGAGAGGGACTTGTCGATCGCCGCGTTGAGCGTGACCGTGATGATCATTGCGAGTTCAGACTACCTCAACGAACCCTGTGGACTCAGTACGCCCCTCTGGGAGGTCGAGGACCAAGGATGGCAAGGACGCAGGGAGCGTGGCGTACTACGTACGCGAGTGACCGAGGACGCAGCCAGGCGCCGTGTCATCGGCCGCCCAGAGCCCAGGCGCTCGCGCGCAGCCGCTCAGCCTCGGCGCGAGCCGCCGCCGCGGGGTCGCCCCCGTGGACCCGGTATGCGTTGACGATGCTGCGCGAGGCCGTGACGAGACCGCCCGCGCGACCGGGGGCGAACGCGAGCGCAAGGTCCTCCACGCGCCCCCCCTGGGCGCCGACGCCGGGGAGCAGGAACACGGCGTTCGGCATCAGCTCGCGCGCTCGCGCGATATGACCGGGGGCGGTGGCGCCGACGACGGCGCCCACGTCGCTGAGGTCATGGGTCCCCACGCCGGGCCGCCCCAGCTCGTCCACGAGCCTGGCCAGCCGCTCCCACACGGCCTCGCCGCCGGCGAGCTTCAGATCCTCGACGTCGGCCGCGCCCGGGTTGGACGTGCGCACGAGCGCCAGCACGCCAGCGTGAGCCGCGCGCGCGGCCGTCACGAACGGCTCGACGGCGTCAGAGCCCATCAGCGGGTTGACGGTCGCCATGTCCGCGTCCAGCCCCGCGATCTCGCCGAACGGGGTATGCGGGCCGCCGAACAGCGCCTGGGCATAGGCCCGCGCGCTGACGTCGATATCCCCACGCTTGCCGTCGGCGATCACGAGCAGCCCCGCGTCATGGGCGTGGCGCACAACCGCCTCCAGCGCCGCGCGGCCGGGGGTGCCCAGCCGCTCGAAGCACGCCAGCTGTGGCTTGACCGCGACGCATGCGGGCGCGACGGCGTCGATCAGCGCCCGGCAGTGGTCCTCGACCGCGCGTGCGGCTCGTCGCGCGGCGGAGGCTCCCTCGACTCCCGCGTCTCCCCTATCGCCGCTACGTGACTCGTCCACCACCGGCCATAGCGCGCCCGGGTCGGGGTCGAGCCCGAGCACGATCTGCGACTCGCGTTCCCCCACCCGTGCGGCGAGCGTGTCGCCCAAACGATCCTCAGCGGATCCTTCACCGCGTTCTTCAGGCCGCTGCCGGCCGTGAACCGCGGCACGCGCGAGGCGGCGATCTGGATGCGCTCGCCCGTGCGCGGGTTGACGCCCTGACGCGCCCCACGCTCCCCCACGTGGAACTTGCCGAACCCGGACAGGGTGATCTCGCTGCCGCGCCGCAGCGTGTCCTCGACCGTGCCCAGCACCGCCTCGACCGCGCGCGCGGACTCGCCTTTGGTCAGGCCGGCGCGATCCGCCACCTGGTCGACCAGCTCGGACTTCGTCACTTCGTCCTCCTAGTTCGTAAACGGCTTTACCTTTGAAGCTAACAGCGTTTGCGGACGGTTTGGCCCGGCTGGACACAACGACGACCACCGCATCGGCGACAATGCGAACGATGACATTCGAACGTGTCGCCTGGATTTTGACCGTGCTCGTCGCGCTGCTGACGGCGTTCCTGCTCCTGCTCGCCGGCTACACAGGCTACGCGGGCCTTTCCACGGCCGTGGCCGCGGCGGCGGCGATCAATCTGTATTAGCCGCGAGCAGTCGTCAGCCACGCCAGCAGCGCGCGGGCGGCGTGCCCACGGTGGCTGATCTCGTCCTTCTGCGCGTCGTCAGCTCGGCCATCGTCTCGGCGCCGGGCCGGTCGTCGGGCAGGAACGCCGGGTCATAGCCGAAGCCCCGTGTGCCCCGCGGCTCTGGTGCGAGCGTTCCCGCGCACCGCCCCTCGAATATGCGCTCCTCCCCCGTGTGCGGATCGACGTATGCGAGCGCGCACACATACTCCAGCGCGCTGCCGGCCGGCGCCTCGCGTAGGAGCAGGGCGAGGTTCTCCTCGTCGGTGGCGTGCTCTCCCGCGTAGCGAGCCGAGCGCACGCTCGGGCGGCCGCCGAGGGCGGCGGATTCGATGCCCGAGTCGTCGGCGATCGACGCGCGTCCCGTCGCGATCGCGGCCGCGCGAGCCTTGGGAAGCGCATTCTCGGCAAACGTCTCCCCGTCCTCGGGCGGGAGCTCGACATCGTCGGGGAGAGCGTCCACCTGCAAGCCCGGGAGCAGCCGCGCGAACTCGCGGCGCTTGTGCTCGTTGCGCGTGGCCAGCAAGAGCCTTGGCATCGTCCCGCCCGTGGTCATCCTCGCAAGGTCACACACATACGCGCCATGACCCTCACGCGACCTCCGAACAGCAGCAAGCTCGGCATGGACACGAAGGGCAAGCTGGGCAAGGACGCAGGGAGCGAAGTGTGCTCCGCACATGAGCGACCGAGGACGCCGATCCAGCGCCGCCATGCGTGTTCATGCCGCGACCGTCGCCTGCGCGATCGCAAGCGCCTGGAGCTCGCGCAGCGTCTCGATGCCGCCCGCGGCAAGGGCGAGCAGCTCGTCCAGATGGGCGCGAGAGAGGGGCGTGCGCTCGGCCGTGGCCTGCACCTCGACCAGGCCGCCGTCGCCGGTCATCACTACGTTCGCGTCGACCTCGGCGTTGGAGTCCTCGCCGTAGTCGAGGTCCAGGCGCGCCTCGCCGTCGACGATCCCGCAGGAAACAGCCGCGACCGAGCCCGTCAGGGGACTCTCGGTCAGCTTGCCCTTCTCCCGCAGCCTGGCACACGCCAGCGAGAGCGCGACATACGCGCCCGTGATCGATGCGCAGCGCGTGCCGCCGTCGGCTTCGAGCACGTCGCAGTCGAGATAGATCGTGCGTTCGCCGAGCTCCTTGAAATCCACGACGCCGCGCAGCGAGCGCCCGATCAGGCGCTGTATCTCGACGCTGCGCCCGTCCGGGCGCCCCTTGGCGATCTCGCGCTGCTTGCGGTCGCCCGTGGAGGCGGGCAGCATCGCATACTCGGCCGTCACCCATCCCCGGCCCTTGCCCATCAGCCAGCGCGGCAGCGTCTCCTGCGCCGAGGCGGTGCAGATCACGCGCGTCCCGCCGATCGAGATCAGGGCGGAGCCGGTCGCGGCGCGCACGAACCCCGGCTCGATCGTCGTCGGGCGCAGGCCGTCCGGCCCGCGGTCGTCGCTGCGCCTGCTCACGCCGTGCACCCGCGCCGTGCCGCGCTCGGGACGGAGTGACACCGCACGCGACTCACGCGATCGCCTCCACGGCGGCCAGCTCGACGTGCTCGACAGCGCCTAGGGGCATCTGCAAGAAGTGTGTACCAAGCTCACGAAATGCGTGTACGTCGCCCGTGCACAAAAAGCGATAGTCGCCCTCTCCCTCGGTGCGGGGGTTGCGCAACTCGCGCGTACTGAGCGCGTGCTCGACCTGACGCGCGAGCGCCGCCCCGGACGTGACCAGCGCCACCTCCGGGCCGAGCGTGCGTTGCAGCATCGGGCTGATCAGAGGGTAATGCGTGCAGCCCAGGATCACCGTGTCCACGCCCGCGCGCCGCAGCGGCGCGCACGCTGCGCGGACCGTCGCGACGGCCTGCTCGTCGAACTGCTCCCCCGCCTGGATGATCGACGCCAGCGTCGGGCACGGGACCGCGTGCAGCGCCACATGGGGGTCGACCGTCGCCACCGCCCGCTCGTAGGCGCCGCTGGCCACGGTCGTCGGCGTCGCCAGCAGGCCGATGCGTCCGCTGCGGGTGGCGGCGACGGCGCGCAGCGCCTCCGGGCGTACGACCCCCATCACGTCGATGCCGAGCGTCGTCTGGCGCATGCGCCCGCTCAAACTGGGCAGGGCGGCGGACGTGGCGGAGTTGCACGCGACGACGAGCAGCTTGGCGCCCCGGTGCAAAAGCTCCTCGGCGATCTCCGCGGCGAACTGCTCGATCTCCTCGGGCGAGCGCTGGCCGTAGGGGAACCGGGCCGTATCGCCCAGATAGACGAAATCCTCGCGGGGCAGGCGCACGAGCAGCTCGTGCAGCACCGTCAGCCCGCCCACGCCAGAGTCGAACACGGCGATCGGCCGCGCCCTCGGGTCCGACCGGCTAGTGTCGCGATTCATAAATTCGGTGAGTGTTTGCCGAGTGGATGGTCGTGATCTGACGTTCGATGGCGGCGGTCTGTGTACCGGTAGTACATGGGCCGTCGGCGGCGGTCGTCAGGCGCGGGCAGACGCCGGGAAACGCCATCGAATTTATGAATCGAGACACTAGACGGGCTGTCCATGCGGGCCATCATCCCAGAGCGCCGCCATGGGCGCCGTTCGTGCGGCGCACGTCCCACCGCGTCCCGACATCCGCATCATCTACCGTGACGCGGGTCCGTGCGCGCGCTCGTCGTCTCGAACATGCAGCCCGACCGAGGCCATCCCCAGCGGGGGCGGTTCGTGCGCGACCAAGTCGACGCGCTGAAGCAGATCGACGGGGTGGACGTGGAGCTGTATGAGTTCCCACCCGGCAAGCGCGCGCTCGTGCGCGCCGCCTGGGACCTGCGCCGGGGCTACTGGCGCGAGCGATTGGACGTCGTCCACGCCCACTTCGGCCTCACCGCCTGGCCCGCGCTGGCCGTCCGCGCTCGGGTGCGCGCGCTGACCGTGCACGGCACCGACCTCAGTCATCCCCGCACGCGCCGCCTGACCGCCAGGGTGATCCCGCGCATGGACATCCTCGCCGCTGCCTCCGCGCCCCTGGCACAGCGGCTGCCCGTGGAATACGAGCGCGCGCTGGCGCTGCCGTGCGGAGTGGACCTCGTGCGCTTTCACCCGATCCCCCGCAAGGACGCGCGCGCGGAGCTGAAGCTCGACCTTGACGAGCCGTTCGTGCTGTTTCTCGCCAGCCCCTCGCGCAAGGAGAAGCACTACGACCAGGCGCTGACGCTGGCGCGCGACGCGGACGTCGAAGTGCGCGCGCTCTACAACGTCGATCCCGAGCTCGTCGCGCTGTGGATCAACGCGTCCAACGCCGTGATCGTCCCCAGCGCGCGCGAGGGGTTCGGCCTGGCCGTGCTCGAGGCGCTGGCGTGCGACGTGCCCGTGCTCGCCACGCCCGCCGGCGTCCACCCGGAAGCGCTGCGCGACGTCGCGGGCACACTGTGCGCGCCGTTCGACCTCGCCGTCTGGCGCGACGCTCTGGCCCCGCACCTGCGCGATCCGGACCCGCGAATCGCCGGGCGCTCCCACGCCGAGCCGTTCTCCGCGACGCGCATGGCGGAGCGCGTCCTCGCGGCCTGGCGCGCGGCCCTGGAGCGTGCCGGATCCACCAAGTAGCATGGATCGGTCGATGGACGACACGCAGACCACAGGTCCGGCGACGGACGAGGGCATCGCGCAGACGCCGGCGGGCGAGGACGCGCCGAGCGGCCCGCCCGGGTTCAGCGAGCGCGGGCGCATGCGCCGGCGCATGCGGTTCCTGCGCAAGGCGCGCGAGCTGGCCTACCGCGACCTCGGCGGGCTCGTGTTCGACCTGCACCGATTCGGCCGGCGCAACGACGCGCTGGTGCTCTCAAAGCTCGAGACGATCGGGCGCATCGACGGCGAGCTGCGCGCCCTGGAAGCCACCCTGGCCGAGCGCTGGTCCGTGACCGTCCTGCGCGAGGCGGGCGTGGCGGCATGCCCGCGCTGCGCCGCGATCCACGGCAGCGACGACCGCTTCTGCCCCAACTGCGGCCTGGCGATGGACCTCCGCGCCGAGCGGCCCATGGCCGGCCCCCAGAGCGCGGCGCGGGCCCTCGCGCCGACTCCCGCGGCGCCCCCAGCGCCGGCGCCGATGCCCGCACCAACGGCGACGATGACTCCAACCGCCGTGCATACCCCGGCTCCCGCGGCGCCCGCTTCCGATAAGACGGCGCCCCCGGCGCCGACCGACGTCACTTCCACGCCCCCGGCGCCCGCGCCCAGCCCGACGGCTACGCCCCCCGTTCCGAGCACCGCCACCCCCGCTCCCGCGGCACCAGCGCCGAATCCCGCGCCGAGCACCGCCACCCCCGCTCCCGCGGCACCAGCGCCGAATCCCGCGCCGAGCACCGCGGCGCCCGCCCCCACTACTCCCGCACCGCGCGCGCCGAGACCGACAGCGCCTCCGGCGCCCGCCACCGCTCCACCAACGCCCGCCGCTGCGGCGCCGGCCCAGGACGCCACCCCGTCCTCCGACCCGGCGCCCGCGGTCGGCGGCGATCCCGCCGCGGCCGAGGACCGACCGAATGTGGAGGAGCCGACCGAGATCGTCCGTCCACCCAGCCAGAACCCTTGAGCGCCGTCGCCACCCCTCCGCCGATGACGCCCGGCGCGAGCTCGACTCCGCCGGTGGACGCGGCCTGCCCGCTGTGCGGCGCTCCGCTCGACCCCCAGCAGGAGTGGTGCCTGAGCTGCGGCGCGGCCGCGCGGACGCGCCTGGCCGCTCCGACGAACTGGAAGGCGCCGATCGTCGCGATCGCCGTGATCGCCGCGCTCGCGTTGGGGGTGCTGGCGGCGGCGCTCGTCAAGCTCAGTGGCGGCTCGAGCGCCCCGCGGGCGGTCGCACCGGTCACGAGAACGCTCATCACCACGACTCCGATCGCCCCCGGCGCGATTCCGGGCACGATCCCCACCACGACGACGAGCGCCAACGGCGCGGCGGGCCTCGGCGGCGTGGTCGCCCCCACGACCACGGGCGCCGTCACCCCCGGCACACCGACGACGATCTCTCCCTCCACGGGCACTACGACCGGCGGTCTAACCGCGACGACCACCACCCCGACCGCGACCACGCCGTCCAACACGGGGACCGGCTCCTCGCCCGTGACCGAAGAAGAGCTGCGCAAAGCCGGGTTCCTGCCGCGCACCAAAAAATAGCCGCCGCCAGACCGACCGCGCGATGACCAACACCCCCCAGTCCTCCACCACGGAGGCCGACCTCGCGGTCGTGGGCGCGGGCGCCGCCGGTCTGTATGCGGCGCTGTGCGCCGCCCGGGAGGGCGCGCGGGTGCTCCTCGTCTCGGCCACACCGCTGGCACAGACCGCGAGCTACTGGGCGCAGGGCGGCCTCGCCGCGGCGCTCGCCGCCGACGACACCCCGGAGCGCCACCTCGCGGACACCGAGCGCGCGGGGCGCGAGCTGGTCAGGCGCTCGGCGGCGGAGATCCTCGTACGCGAGGCGCCGGCCCGCGTCGATGACCTCCAGTCGCTGGGAGTGCGATTCGACGCCGACCGGTTCGGGCGGCTCGCGCTGGGGCTGGAGGGCGGGCATTCGATCCGACGGATCGTGCACGCCGGGGGCAGCGCGACCGGTCGGCGGGTGGTCCGGCAGCTGTCGGCGCTGGCCGCCGCCGACCCCCGCATAACGGTGCTCGAGGGCGTCCGCGCGCGCGCCCTGTGGACAGACCCGGACGCGCCGCCGGGCGGGGAAGGCCGCTGCCGCGGGCTGCTGTGCGAGGACTGGCGTAACGGGCGTAAGGGGCATAACAGCCATCCGGGGAGCGGGCGCGCGAGCATCGTGTCCGCACGCGGAGTCGTGCTCGCGACGGGTGGCGCCGCCGCCCTGTGGGCGCGCACGACGAACCCGCCCGGCTCGCAGGGCGTCGGGTTGCTGCTCGCCCATGCCGCCGGCGCGCGGCTGGCGGATCTGGAGCTGCTGCAGTTCCATCCCACCGCCGCGATCGGCGTGCCCGGGCGCGAGGGATTCCTCGTGACCGAGGCGATCCGCGGCGAGGGCGCCACGCTGCACGACGAGCGCACGGGCGAGCGCTTCGTGGAGGAGCTCCTGCCGCGCGACGAGGTCTCGCGCGCGATTCAGGCGCGGCTGCGCGAGACCGGCGCGAACGCCGTCGGGCTGGACATGCGCGCGATCGATCCGGCTCACTTCCCCAACGTCGTCGCCGCCCTGCGCGAGGCCGGCCTGGACCCCACGCGCGAGCTGGTGCCGGTCGCGCCGGCCGCCCACTACGCGATGGGCGGGATCGCGGTGGACCTGAACGCGCGCTCGAGCGTGGCGGGACTGTATGCCGTCGGCGAGGTCTCGTGCACCGGTCTGCACGGTGCGAACCGGCTCGCGTCGAACTCGCTCAGCGAGTGCTTCGTGTTCGCGCGCCGAGCGGTGAGCGCCGCCCTGTCGGAGCCCGCCCCCGCCGCTCCCGCGCCGGGTGAGGTGGGCAGAGTGCTGGATGCACCGCCCATTCCCAGCGTCGAGCCCGGAACGCGCGCCGCGTTGTGGCGCGACGCGGGCATCGAGCGCACGGGCGAGGGTCTGCGCCGGCTGCTGGAGGACCCACACCCCCTGGCCCGTCTGATCGCGCGCTGCGCGCTCGCGCGCGAGGAGAGCCGCGGGGCGCACCTGCGCCTGGACCACCCCGAGCGCGACCCGGCGCTGGACCACCGCCACGCGGTCGTCTCTGGCGAGGACGAGGTCTGCTGGGAGACATGGGAGTAGCTCCCGATGTGCCGGCCGGTGCGGTGACCGGCGCCGACAAACGCCGTCGAGACCGCTGGCTATGGGTCACCCATCAAAACCTGCCGGCGCGACACCGCATCTTTTTTGGTAGGCGCGGTGTTCTAGGGGTGGAAGAACAGGGGACGATCGGAGTCTTTGGACACGGCGGGTGTGCTCAAGCTCATAGATCGACAAGGAGAGGGGTCAGACCACGCCATGTACCAGTTCAGTCGAGCCATCTACAGGGAGCTCGCGCCGTACATCCTTCCGCCCCAGAACGGAGCGAGCCCGAGCGTCAACCACGAGCACGTGCTGCATGCGTGCGAGGCGGTCGTCGAGCGGATGGCGACCGACCGCCACTACTTCGCCTACCCCGCGCGCACGCTGTACTGCGACATCCGCAGCTACTTCGCGATGAGCGAGCAGGGTCACGTCCACCGCGTCGTCAACCGCTACATCGGCTACGCCCAGCGATTCCTCGTCGAGAACCCGGTGGCGGCATACACGGCCGTCAGCGGTCAGCCGCCGCGGTGCCGCGCGACGACCCGCAAGGGCTCGGCCTGCCAGCGGGTGCCGCTGTCGCACAACGGGTACTGCCCCTCCCATCAGCACCTCGCGGAGACCGAGGATCGGGAGCTCGCGGCTGCCTGATTGGGGATTGGGGGTTGACCGATCGAAGATCGGCCAGCGTCCGCGCAGGTCGGTGCGCGGACGACGGCCGTAGGCGCGGGACGTCCGGTCCCGCCTGCCGATGCAAATGCTCACGATAGAGCCGCGCAAGATAAAGGCGGTGGAGATGTGCATTATCTTTTTTGGTGCGTAATGCCATCGCTATACGCCACCCCTATTTCTATATACATTCCCCGCCTCTTTATCTTCCCAGACGCATGCTTCTCGGGGTAGACGTAGGCGGGACGTTCACCGACGCGGTGCTCGTGGGCGCGGACGGCGCGGTGCACACCGCGAAGGTCCCCACAACGCCCTCAGACCAGGCGGTGGGCGTGCTCGACGCCGTGAGCGAGGTGCTCGCCCGGGCGGGCGCCGCGCCCGGGGACGTGACCGGCTTCGCGCACGGCATGACCGTTGCGACGAACGCGCTGCTGGAGGGGCGTGCGGCGCGCACCGCGCTGATCGCCACGGCCGGGTTCACGGACGTGGTCGAGCTGGGGCGCCAGGCACGGGTGCACCTGTACAGGCTGTGCGACGCGGCGCCCGCGCCGCTGGTCGGGGCGGAGCTGCGATTCGCGGCGCCCGAGCGCTGCGGGCCCGACGGCCCTCTGCTCGCGCTCGACCCCACGCGGGGCCGCGAACTGGTCGATGAGGTCGCCGCGGCCGAGCCCGAGGCGGTGGCGATCGCACTGCTTCACTCCTACGCGCACCCCGAGCACGAGCGCCTGCTCGCGCGCCTGCTGACCGAGCGGCTGCCACCGCAAACGCACGTGTCGGTGTCGAGCGAGCTGGTGGGCACGTTCCGCGAGTACGAGCGCACGGCCACGACGGTGCTCGACGCGGCGCTGAGCCCGCTCGTGGGCACCTACCTGCGCCGGCTGGCCGCCGAGTCGGCCAGACGCGGGTTGGTGGAGCCCGAGATCATGCAGTCCTCGGGCGGGCTCGCCTCGACGGCGCGCGCCGCGTCTCACGCTGCGCTCACGGTCCTGTCCGGCCCTGCGGGCGGCGTGGGCGGCGCGCTGCTGCTGGCGGGGATGGCGGGCGTGGAGAACGTGCTGTGCTTCGACATGGGCGGCACCTCCTGCGATGTCTGCCTGATCTCCGGCGGACAGGTGGCCGAGACGGCGCGGCGCACCGTCGCCGGCCGGCCGTTGGCGCTGCCGGCGCTTGACATCCACACGGTCGGGGCGGGCGGAGGCTCGATCGCCTGGCGCGACGGCGGCGGGGCGCTGCGGGTGGGCCCCGAGTCCGCGGGCGCCGAGCCCGGGCCGGCGTGCTACGGACGGGGCGGCGAGCGGGCGACGGTGACCGACGCCAACCTGCTGCTGGGGCGTCTGCCCACCGAGGAGCCGCTGGCGGGCGGGCTGCGGCTCGACCCCGCCGCGGCGGAGCGCGCGGTGGCCGCGCTCGCGGACGAGCTGGGCCTGGGCACGCTCGCGTGCGCCGCCGGGATCGTGCGCGTCGCCGAGGCGGAGATGCTGCGGGCGTTGCGCGTGATGACCGTCGAGCGCGGCATCGACCCGCGCGAGTACGTGCTGATGGGGTTCGGAGGCGCCGGACCGCTGCACGCGTGCGCGCTGGCCGGCGAGCTGGGGATCGAGCGCGTTCTGTGCCCGCGCGCGTCCGGCGTGCTGTGCGCGCTCGGACTGGCCGCCGCCGCGCCGAGGCGGGACGTGTCGCGTACGGTCATGCTTCGCGGAGACGCGTTCTCGCAAGACGCCGTTGCCCGGATACGCGAGGAGTTGCTCGCGGAGGCGGGGTCGGCGGCCGCGGCCGGGGCGGTAACCGAGGCGGGGTCGGCGGAGGGTAGTAAAGACTTTTCGGACGTCAACGCGTGCACGCGCACGCGCACGCACGCCCGTAGTCGGATGGTCTACGAGCTTCGCTATCGCGGACAGTCGTATGAGCTGCCGGTCGAGTCCACCTCGACCGACCCGGATGACCTGCGCGAGGCGTTCGCTCGGGCGCACGAGCAGCGCTACGGCTACCGCGACGACGGCGGCGAGGTCGAGCTGGTGACGGTCCGCGCCTCGGTCTGGGGTGCGGCGCCGGAGTTGAGCCTGCGGGGCGCCGAGGGCGGCGCCAACAACCGGATCGAGGGCCCGGCGGTGTATCCCCTGCCCGAGGCAACGCTGTACGTCCCGTCCGGGTGGTCTGGGCACGTGGACGAGCGGGGCACGGTGCACCTCCATGGCGATGCCCAAGATGAGCTCCACAACGAAGACCCAAAAGAGGGGGCGGCGCCCCGCCCCGCCCCCTGGTCACGGACGGCTCCAGGACGGTCCACCAAATCAGCAAGCGGGCCAGGATGCCGCGCAGAGCGCTTCAGTATGAGCGCGCTTGACCCCATCCAGCTCCAGGTCATCGCCGGCGGACTGCGAGCAGCCTGCGAGGAGATGGGCGCGGTCCTGATCCGCTCGGCCCGCTCGTCCAACATCAAGGAGCGCCACGACGCCTCGACCGCCCTGTTCGACCGCAGCGGCGAGATGGTGATGCAGGCCGAGCACATTCCCGTCCATCTGGGCTCGATGCCCGCGGCGGTGGAGGCGGTCCTGCACGAGGATCACGCGCGGGGAGCGTCGTGGGTCCTGAACGATCCGTTCGCGGGCGGCACGCACCTGCCCGACATCACGGTGATCACGCCCGTGCTCGTGGACGGCGTCCTCCTCGGGTTCGCCGCGAGCCGCGCGCACCACGCCGACGTGGGCGGTCGCATCCCCGGGTCGATGCCCGCGGACAGCCGCACGCTGGAGGAGGAGGGCGTCGTGATCGGCCCGACCCGCCTGGACGAGGCCACCCTGAGAAGACTGTCAGCGCGGATGCGCCAGCCAGGCGAGCGCGAAGCGGACCTGCGCGCGCAGCTGGCCGCCAACCGCATGGGCGCGCTGCGCCTGAGCGAGCTCGCGTCTGCGATCGGAGCCGATGGCTTGCGCGAGGCATTTCGCGCGGTGCTCGACTACGCCGAGCGCCGCGCCCGCGCCTGCCTGGCGGCGCTTGACGACGGCGAGCTCGAGTCCGAGGATGTGCTCGAGGCGCCCGAGGGCGACCTGGTGCTGCGACTGCGGGCGACAGTCGCCGGCGAGCGGCTGATCCTCGACTTCACCGGAAGCGCGCCCCAGCATCCAGGGCAATCTCAACTGCCCGCTCGCGGTCACGCGCTCGGCCTGCCTGTTCGCCGCGCGGGTGCTCACCGACCCGGACATCCCTCCGTCGGCGGGGGCCTACCGCCCGATCGAGATCGTCGTGCCCGAGGGCTCGATCCTGAACGCCCGCCCGACCGCGACCCACAGGCCCGCCGTGGCGGCGGGCAACGTCGAGACGAGCTCGCGCGTGGCCGACCTGGTGCTCGCCGCGTTCGGTCGCGCGCAGGGACAGGGCACGATGAACAACCTCACGCTCGGCGCCTCCGCGCGTACGCCGGAGGGCAGCGACCCGGCGTACGGGAGCTCCGGCGGGAACGGCGTCCCGACGCATGAGGGTTCCGGGGGGGATGGCGTCCCGACGCACGAGGATTCCAGCGCGGACGGGGAGGACGGGTTCTCCTACTACGAGACGCTCGGCGGCGGCCAGGGCGCCTGCCCCGACGCGGATGGGCCGAGCGGCGTGCACGTCGCGATGAGCAACACCCTGAACACCCCCATCGAGGCGCTGGAGCGCGAATTCCCGGTGCGGGTGATCGAGTACGCGCTGCGCCGCGGCTCCGGCGGCGCGGGGGCGCATCGCGGCGGAGATGGGGTCGTGCGCGAGCTGCAGGCGCTGCGCAAGATGACGTTCTCGCTGATCGCCGAGCGCCGACGGCACGGTCCGCGCGGCGCCGCCGGCGGCCGGCCGGGCCTGCCGGGACACGATTCGATCGACGGCCAGACGATTCCCGGCAAGCTCACGGGCACGTTGGAGCCCGGTCAGCAGCTGCGCATCGAAACCCCCGGCGGGGGCGGGTTCGGGGTCTCCTGAGCGGTGGCGAAGCACGGCCCAACTCGTCGATATGCCCAAAAAAGCAGCTGATTTGCAGGGGATTTGGGATTTCCTCCAGGATTTCGTATCTTTTAAGTGCTGGCCGTCCTGTTAGCGCGGGCGGCACACAGGGCATACATCGAGCAGTCTCCCCTCAACCATCCACCGGTCTTCCCCATGCCAATTGCTTTCAAAGAGTGGGCTGTCACCGTCCGCGCCCTCGCGGAAGGAGAGCAGCTGCTGACGCTCCGCAAGGGCGTCCTGCGCGAGTCCGGCAAGCCGTTCCGGCTCGCCCACGAGCGCTTCTTCCTGTATCCGACGTTCGACAACCAGAGCGGCGACCTCGTGCGCGAGTCCCACCAGCCCGAGCTGCGCCGCGCGCTCGAGGAGGGCGTGTGGAGCGACGGCGAACCGCCGCTGCACGCGTTCACCTCCGGCGTCCCGATCCAGCAGCCCGACCGCGTGCGCATCCGCGCGTGGGCCGAGGTGGCGGGGCACTTCACGATCACCGACCCGCGCTGCGTCGATGCGCTGTCCCCGTTCTATGTGTGGACGCCGAGCTACGCGGAACGACGCCTGGGCTGGCGCCGCCAGCAGCCGCTGCACGTGCTGCTGCTGCGCACCTACCGCATCCCGCGGCCGGTGACGGTGAAGGTGCAGGGACGAGTACAACGGCTCCCACGCCTGGGTCGAGCTCCAGCGCGAACTGCCGTTCGAGGGCACCCCCGTGCTCTCCAACGCCGAGTTCGAGCGCGCCTCCGAGGAGATCGAGGCGATCGCCACCGGCAACGAGGCCGGCCAGCCCGTCCTGGCCTAGATGTCCGAGGGCGGGGCCTTCAGCGCTTCGCGCGCCGCTTCGACACCCGACTCCGGAACCAGGATTTCGCACGGGCCTACCGACCCGTACCTGTACCCCGCGTTTGAGTTACGCAGCAGACAGGGAATGCCCTCATTCAGCAGCAGCCCCTGGATGAATTCAGCCTCCGGCTGATTCTGCGCGTAGGCGGCCTGAACGAGTTGCCCTTCGCTGTACTGCGGCTTGATCTTGCGCGCCTGTTCGTGGCGCTCGTCTGTCGGCTCCCCCACCACCCCGCGAGCGCCAGGGAGGACTAGCGGCATCCCGCACGACGCGCAGAACCGCTCGCTCGAAGGGTGCTCGTGTGCGCACGACGGGCAGAGGAGGCGGTCCACAATCCCCATCACCGCACCTGGAGCGCTACCTCACGGACAGCGCCATCCTCGATCAGATAGCAGCGAACCTCGGGCTCGCCGTCCGCGAGTCCCACGATCACCCACTCGAGGTCCGGCCAGTTGGCGGCGAAGTTGATGTCCGTCTGCGATGGATACGGGGCGGTGTGGGTGTGCGAGTGGTAGATCGCGCCCAGGCTCCAGCCGGCCTCGTCGAACTCCCTTTCGGTCATCAGCACCTCTTTGCCGTCGATCTCGAAGCGCTTGCGGCTCGCATGGATGTTCCTCGCGCGATGCACGCGTGCAGCGCGTCCCCCGTCGTCGTCGGCGGCTGGCGCGTAAGCGATCATGCCGCAGCACTCGATGTCGTAGTCCTCGCGCGCGTGCGCGATCACGTCATCCAGCAGCGCCCGCTCGATGAGCATGGTCTACCACCAGACGGTGGCGTCGAGGTTCTCGACCTCGTCGACCGGCAGCGTGTAGATGCCGCTGGACAGATACTTCCAGCCGTCGTCGGCGACGACGAACACGACGTTGCCCTCATCGAGCTCTCCCGCGATGCGCACCGCGATGCTGGCGATCGCGCCGCTGGAGACACCCGCGAACACGCCCTCCTCGTCGAGCAGCTTGCGCGTCCAGATGATCGCGTCGCGGTTGGTGACGAAGATCTTGCGGTCCAGCAGCGAGATGTCGATGATCGGCGGGATGAACCCGTCGTCCAGCGAGCGCAGCCCCTGCACGGGCTCGCCCTGCATGGGCTCCGCGGCGACGATCTTGACGTTCTCGCCGAACGTCTCCTTCAGCCGCCGTCCGTTGCCCATCAGCGTGCCGCCGGTACCCAGGCCGGCGACGAACGCCGAAACCTCGTCGAGCTCGTCGAGGATCTCCAGCGCGGTGCCGTTGTAGTGGGCCAGCGGGTTGGCCTCGTTGCCGTACTGGTAGGGCATGTAGACGGAGGGGTCGGCCTGCGCCATCTCCAGCGCCTTTTCGACCGCGCCGTTGGAGCCCAGCGAACCCTCGGAGTAGACGATCTCCGCGCCGTACATTCTCAACAGCTGGGTGCGCTCGGGCGTGACGTTCTCCGGCATCACGACCTTCAGGCGATAGCCCTTGCGCGCGGCGATCATCGCCAGCGAGATGCCCGTGTTGCCGGAGGTCGGTTCGAGGATCGTCTGTCCGGGCGAGAGCGCGCCCCGCTCCTCGCCGTCCTCGATCAGCGCCCTCGCGACGCGATCCTTGACCGAGCCGGTCGGGTTGCGCGACTCGAGCTTCGCCCAGATGCGCACGCAGGGCTTCGGCGACAGGCGAGGCAGCTCGATCAGCGGCGTGTTGCCGATCGACTGCACGACGTCCCCGTAGCGCCCTCCGCAGGGCCTGTTCCTGAGCGGCTGGGCAGCCATTACTTCACGGAATATAGCGAGGTCTGAGCGCCTCGGCGAGCGCTCTCCCCCGAGCACCGAGACCCGCCGCCCCGCACCACTCTCTAGGATGGACCGCAGAGGGATAAATGCGCATGGGCTTCGAACGTGACTACGACTTCGACTGGCTGGTCATCGGCTCCGGCTTCGGCGGCAGCGTCTCCGCGCTGCGGCTGTCCGAGAAAGGCCACTCCGTCGGCGTGCTGGAGTGCGGGCGGCGATTCGCCGACGACGAGCTGCCGAGCTCGACCGCGGACCTGAAGCGCTACTTCTGGAATCCCATGCTGGGCATGAAGGGGATATTCAGGCTGACCACGTTCAAAGACGTCTCCGTCGTCTCCGGCTGCGGCGTCGGCGGCGGCAGCCTCGGATATGCGAACACGCTGTACGTGCCGCCGAAGGCGTTCTTCGAGGACCGCCAGTGGGCGGACATGAACGACTGGGAGTCGGATCTCGAGCCGCACTACGCCGAGGCGCAGCGAATGCTCGGCGTCGTGCAAACCCCCAACGACGACCCCGCCGACCAGCTGCTGCGGGAGCTGGGCGAGGAGCTGGGCGTGGGCGATACGTACAAAAAGACGCCCGTCGGAGTCTACTTCGGCGAGCCCGGCGTGACCGTCTCCGACCCGTTCTTCGGCGGCGAGGGGCCGGATCGCACCGGCTGCCGGGAATGCGGGCGCTGCATGGTCGGCTGCCCGCACGGGTCCAAGAACACGCTCGTCAAGAACTACCTCTATCTGGCGGAGCGCCGCGGCGCGCGCGTGATGCCAGAACGCACGGTCGTGGACGTCCGCCCGCTGGGAGACGGCTCTGGCGAGCAGGGCTATGAGGTGGAATCGGTGCGCTCGGGCGCGTGGCTGCGCAAGGACCGCCAGGTCCAGCGCGCGCGCGGGGTCGTCGTGGCGGCCGGCCCGCTGGGCACGAACAAGCTGCTGGCGCGCTGCCGCCTGAGCGGATCGCTGGGAAGGATCTCCACGCGGCTGGGCGAGCTGGTGCGAACCAACAGCGAGTCGATCCTGACCGTGACCGTGCCCGAGGACTACCCGGAGGATCTGATCAAACGCGTCGCGATCACCTCCAGCATCTACCCCGACCCGAACACCCACATCGAGACCGTCACCTACGGCGACGACGGCGACTCGATGCACCGCCTGTACACATTGCTGGTCGGCGACGGCACGCGCGTGACACGACCGCTGAAGCTGCTCACCCAGATAGCGCTGCACCCCAAGCGCCTGATGCAGGTGCTGTTCCCCAAGCACTGGTCGCGGCGCACGATCATCGTGCTGGTGATGCAGACGCTCGACAACGCGATCGCGCTGCGCCCTCACCAGGGCCCGTTCGGCTCGTTCTGGCTGAAAACCGAACAGGACCCCGAGAAGCCGATCCCGACGTTCATCCCGGTCGCCAACCAGGCCGCCGAATGGCTCGCCCAACGCACCGGCGGCATCGCCCAGAGCTCCGTCACCGAGGCGCTGTTCAACATCCCCACGACCGCCCACATCCTCGGCGGCGCGGTGATCGCCCCCGACCCCTCCCGCGGTGTCGTCGACGCCCACCAGCGCGTGTTCGGCTACGAGAACCTGCTCGTCTGCGACGGCTCCGCGATCCCCGCCAACGTCGGCGTCAACCCCTCGCTGACGATCACCGCCCTGGCCGAGCACGCGATGAGCCATGTGCCGGCTGCCGGCGAGGCCGCCGGCACCCCCTCAGAGACGGTTGCGGCTGCCTGACCACCGCCCAGGCGGTTCGGGTTGGCTCATCCGACCCGTGACATCCTGGTTCACCCCTGCTCTGTGAGCGCGGCGATGTCTTCGAGATCGACCGGGCGCCCACTCGCGCGCTTCATGCCGATCAAATCGTCGCGACCGGCAACGGCGAGCTTCAGATCGCCGAACCGAATCTCGAGCGCTTGTCCCCGGAGCTCGTCATACGGTGGAGCGCCGGGCGCGTCGTGCAGCACGTCGATCGCGCCGTGTCGGGTCACGAACTGCCACAACGTCGCGCGCGGCAGCATCATGGCATCTATCTTCATACCCTCACTCCCGGGGTTGAGAACCTGGGCGTCGAGCGCATTCAGGGCATCCGCCAGTCGTGCCAGGTTGGATGGGTCGGGGCGGGGGAACACATCGATGTCGACTGTCGTGCGCACGTGCCCGTGGGTTTGGACTGCCAATCCGCCGACGATCACATAGTCGACTGCATGCTCGGCCAGCGCGTCGAGGATGCGCTCCGCGTCAAGCGGCGTGTCACGCTCCACCGATCGCCTCCGCTCCCGCCTGGCGCAGGCGTCCAGCCAGGCGGTTAGCCGAGATCGCGAGCTCGAGTCGCTCCGCCGGCGAGCGCTCGCGCAGTGCAGCCAGGTGGACCGGGTCCCATCTCCCGGACAAACGGTTTGCTTGCAGCTCGGGCTCGCAGCCCAGCGCCAGTAGGAGCGCGCGAACCGTCTCCCACGTCGGCGCCGTCAGACCACGCTCGATCCGGCTGACCGCGGCCTGTGTCGTGCCCGCCCGGCGTGCGAGCGAACGCTGGCTGAGACCTGCTTTTTCACGCTGCTGTAGAACCAGAATTCCAGGAGTGGTCATATAGAAAAGTATATCGCAGGGTTCCGACCAAAGCGCCGACGCCAGAACTCAGACCGAAAATAGAACGCGGGGCAGGCGCAGCGCCCAAGAGCGATCTAGCGATGCAGCGTGACCGTGCGACGCGCCAGGTTCAGCTTGGCGCCGGTGTTGCTGTGCAATGTCGTCACCAGCACCAGCCGCACCTGGCTACGGTGGCTGAGGAGGTGACGGCCTTTCCCCGTCACACGGATCAGGATGTTGACCGTGCCGGGGGCTTTGGCAGTCGCCGATCCGCGCGCCACCAGCTGGGCCGGTGGGATCTTGCGCACATGGTGTTTGCCTTTCCTACTCGATGCGAACGCCGGCAGCTTGCCATCCTGCAGGTAGAGATCCTGGACGACCGTGCCCGGCTGGTTGATAGTCACATGGTCCAGCCAACCGGCCTTCAGCAGCTTGTGGATCGTAGTCTTCGCAAGCTTCAGGATCGAGCCCTGCAGCGCCGGTGGCGCGGGAGGCGCGGGTGGAGGTGGTGGCGGCGGCGGGCACGCGCCCACAGGGCGCTCGTTCGTGCTTTCGTAGATGAAGACGGCTCCGCCCGCGAGCGGCGTTTCCAGCGACTCCTTCGCCGACACCGTCTCCCCAAACGCCAGCGGATTCACGAAGCTGCCGCCGAACGTCGACCCCGATAGCAGCGTTATCTGAGCCTGGGCCGTGTTCCAGTGTTTGAATTCGCCATAGGGCCCGGGCACATCCAAGAAGTCGCCGCCTTCGATCGTCTGGCCGGCCGACCGCTGGCCCGAGAAGTTGACCGAGCCCGCGCATACGGTTGGATCGATCGAGGGCAGGCCGTCGTACACAAACGACCCGACGATCCTGCCACCCGGGTGACCGTTGGGGCCGGTCGGGGATTCCAAGTTCACCACGTCCCCGGGAGCGGGGATGGATGACATTCCGGCGTAGCCATCATCGCCGCTGCTCCTGGACACTTCGATGCCACCGCGGATTATCGACACGGCCACCGAGGTTTGCTGTTCTTCTTCTTCTTCCGATTGGACCCTGCCTCTGGTCGAGATGATGCTGTCTTCGGGCTGGGTCGTCTCGCCCTCCACGATCGACAGCGTGTACTTCGGCGACGGCGATCTGGCCCCAGCGGGCGCGGCAGCGGCGCCGGTCACGATCAGCGCAAGGAGAGCCCATCCGGTCAAGCCGATTCGCCCAGGGCTGGCTCGAAGACCGCGCACAAAATCGATGCTGGTTCTCATAGAGCGCAATCCCATCGTCCGAGAAGCTGCCGAGAATTAGGCTCGGCACCAAACATGGACGCGAAGGCTAGACGCCGCGTCGGCGGAAAAACCTGTGTCTGGGTCCTACCGTCAACCGCCAGCCATCGCCGGCAGGATCACGAGCGTGTCGGTGTCTCCAACCGCCGTGTCCAGCCCGCCCAGCACGCGCACGTCCTCGTCGTTGAGATACACGTTGACGTAGCGGTTCAGCTCGCCGTCGGCTGAGAACAGCTGCTCCCGAGTCGCGGGGTGGCTGGAGACGAGGTCGCGCAGCACATCGCCGACGTTCTCGCCGGAGGCGCTCACCTGCTTCTCGCCGCCGACCGACGCCCGCAGCACGGGAGGAATCTTGATCGTCGCCATCGCGGAATGATTACCACGACAGGCGCATCAAGCGCCTGCTCGTGTTGTCAGACACCTGGCTAGCGGCTCGATGGCCAAGACAGGCAAGGACGCAGGGAGCGTGGCGTACTACGTACGCGAGCGACTGAGGACGCAGCATGGCGCAGTGCCAGCGGGCCGCTAGCCTGCGGCGGCGCAGAACGCCTCATAGTCCGGGAACACGCCCATCTCCTCGTCGGCGATCTCCTCGGGCTCGCGCGAGCAGATCGGGCAGTCGGGGTCGCGGTGGACCTTGACCTCGGTCAGCGTCGCGCCGAGCGCGTCGTACAGCAGCAGGCGCCCGATCGCGGGCTCGCCGATGTCGAGGATCAACTTGACGACCTCCGTGGCCTGCAGCAGGCCCATCGTGCCGGGCAGCACGCCGAGCACGCCGTTGGCGCCGCAGGAGGGCGCGAGCTCCGCCGGCGGGGGCTCGCGGAACAGGCAGCGGTAGCACGGGCCCTCGTAGGGCTTGAACACCGACAGCTGGCCGTCGAACCCGAGGATCGAAGCCGAGACGACCGGGATCTTCAGGCGCACGGTCGCGTCGTTGAGCAGATACCGCGTCGGGAAGTTGTCGACGCCGTCGACGATCACGTCGTAGCCCTCGATGATCTCCATGATGTTCGAGGAGTCGATCCGCACCGGGTACTTGACGACCTTCACATCCGGGTTCAGCGCCCTGATCGACTCCTCGGCGGAGTCCACCTTGGGGACGCCCACGCGCTCGGTCGTGTGGATCACCTGGCGCTGCAGGTTGGACAGGTCCACCACGTCGTCGTCGACGATCCCCAGGGTGCCCACGCCGGCCGCCGCCAGATACAGAGCGGTGGGTGAGCCCAGGCCACCGGCGCCCAGCAGCAGCACCTTCGCGTCGAGCAGCTTCTGCTGGCCCTCCGCGCCGATCTCGGGCACGAGCATGTGGCGCGAATAGCGCTCGCGCTGTTCGGGGCTCAGCGCGCGCGGTACGACGACCTCGTAGCCGCGGTCCTTCCACAGCGTGATGCCGCCGGTCATCGAGGTGACGTTCGTGTACCCCAGATCCTCGGTGAGCGTGCGCGCGCCGTACGCCGAGCGGTTGCCCGACTGGCAGTAGAGCACGATCTGCGCGTCACGATCGGAGACCACGCCCTCGATGCGGGTCTCGAGATAGCTGCGGGGCACGTGCTTGGCGCCGGGCAGATGCCCGGCGGCGAACTCGTCGGTCTCGCGTACGTCGACGATCGCCACCCCCTCGCCGATCAGCTCGCGCACCTTCGACGGATCGATCTCGTCTATCTGGCTCTTGATTTGTTTG
Organism: uncultured Solirubrobacterales bacterium; assembly: GCA_963786535.1. Classification (GTDB taxonomy): domain Bacteria; phylum Actinomycetota; class Thermoleophilia; order Solirubrobacterales; family Solirubrobacteraceae; genus Palsa-744. The sequence goes on from CAWAZI010000001.1 coordinate 639,283, forward strand.
AGCAGCTCCGCGCCTGACGGGCTCATCGCGATACTCCTAAATCATGGTCTAGATTCATGGTGACTTCATAAAGTATAGCGCTGCTCGGCGCACTTTCAAGCTTCTCTACCCTTGGCGGCGCATGCGTCGGCGCCCTCGTCTCCTCCTGCTTGCGCTCCTCGCCGTGCTCGCCGTGACCGTCGCGCTTGTTGCGATCTTGGCCGCGCCGTCCGGCCACGACGGCGCCTCGTCCTCCCTGCCGGGCTCAGAAGCTACGACCTCATCCGGGTTCGACGGTGCGGCGCTCTACCCCAGCACGATGGCCCCCGGGTTCACGCTCACCGATCAATATGGCCGCTCCGTCTCGCTGAGCAGCGTGCGCGGCCACGTTGCGGTGCTCACGTTTCTGTATTCGACCTGCGGGGCCACGTGCGTCCTCATCGCCCAGCAGATCCGCGGCGCGCTGGACGAACTGCCCCACCCCGTGCCCGTCCTGATCGTCAGCGCCGACCCCTCGACCGACACTCCCATGAGCGTCGCCCGCTTCCTCGCCCAGGTCTCGCTCACCGGGCGCGTTCATTACCTGACCGGCTCGCCCGCCCAGCTACGCACGATCTGGCGCGCGTACCACGTACATCCCGCCGGCGCCGGGCGCGCCGCGTTCGATCGCTTTGCGTTCCTGCTGCTGCTCGACGCGCGGGGCCGTGAGCGGGTCCTGTTCGAGCCCGAAGTGCTCACGCCCGAATCGCTCGCGCATGACATCGGGAAGCTTCAGGCCGGCTGATACCCTAGCGCGCAGGTAGGTATTCGACGATGATGTTCTCAACCAAGGCGGAGTATGGCGTGCGCGTGATGGTCGAGCTGGCTCGGCGAGCCGGCGATGAGCGGGCGGGCGGGAATCCGATCTCCCTGGCCGAGATCGCCGAGCACGACGGCATGCCGCTCGCCTATCTGGAGCATCTCGTCGCGCGTCTGCGCAAGGCCGGTCTGGTCGATTCGCGGCGGGGCTCACGTGGCGGCTACCTGCTCGCGCGCTCGCCCGCCGAGATCACGATGGCCGAGGTCGTCGAGGCGCTGGAGGGCTCGATCGCGCCGATCGAGTGCATCTCCCAGGCCCCGGACGGCTCGATCGTCTGCTCGCGCGAGTCCGACCCCGGACACGTCTGCCCGACCAAGCTCCTGTGGACGCGCGTTCGTGGCGCGATCGTGCGCACGTTGCAGGACACGACGCTCGCGGACCTCGTGCTCGGTCCGTCGCTCGTCGCCGGCGCCGCGCTGCCCGCGGGCGACACAACGGCCACGACGACCCTGCCTACGCGGCGCGCGCCGCCACCGCCACCCGCGCCGCCGCGCTGACCGAACCGATCCCCATCCAAACCCCTCACGACCGGAGCTTGAACCACACGACATGGCCGACCTAGAGATCAGAGACCTGCACGTATGCATCGAGGAGCGCGAGATCCTGCGAGGCGTGGACCTCGACATCTCGCGCGGGGAGATCCACGCGCTGATGGGTCCCAACGGCTCGGGCAAGTCCACGCTCGCCTCCACCCTGCTCGGCCATCCCTCGTATGAGATCACCGAGGGCTCCATCACCTTCAAGGGTCAGGACATCACCGAGGCCGAGCCCCACGAGCGCGCCCACGCCGGCCTATTCCTCGCCTTCCAGTACCCCGTCTCGATCCCCGGCGTCTCCGTCGCCAACTTCCTGCGCATGGCGATCAACGCCAAGCGCGAGGAGCCGATCCAGGTCAAGGAGTTCCGCACCCAGCTCCAGCACGCGATCGAGCTGCTCGACGTCGACCGCTCGTTCACCTCTCGCCATCTGAACGACGGCTTCTCCGGTGGCGAGAAGAAGCGCGCGGAGATCCTGCAGATGGCGATGCTCGCCCCCGACATCGCGATCCTCGACGAGACCGACTCGGGCCTCGACATCGACGCGCTGCGCACCGTCGCCGAGGGCGTTCAGCGTCTGCACGACGAGCAGGGCCTCGGCGCGCTGATCATCACCCACTACCAGCGCATCCTGCACTACGTCAAGCCCGAGTTCGTGCACATCCTGATGGACGGGCGCATCGTCTTGGAGGGCGGCGTCGAGCTCGTCGAGCGCCTCGAGCGCGAGGGCTACGACCAGATCCGCCAGGAGGTCGGGGCGGTGCAGGCCGCGGTCGCGGCCGGTGACGGCGGTGCCTGAGCCGGTGGCCGAGCCCGTGGCGGTCAAGCCCGGTCGCCACCGCGAGGCGACCCTCTACCACGCGCTGCACGGCGCGGGAGCGGGCCATGGGGCTCATCGCACGCTCGCCCAACTGCGCGAGGCCGCGCTCGCGCACTTCTACACCTCCGAGCTGCCCGTGTGGCGGCGCTCGGGGTTCTGGACCACCAGCCTGCAGACCCTCGATCTGGACGCCCTGGAGACGGCGCCCGACGGGGTTGAGCCCGGTGTCGTGCCGGACGTCGTGGCGCGCACTCTTCCCGACCGCGCTCGCGCCGGGCGGATCGTGCAATGCGCCGGCGCGGTCGTCTACGCCGAGCTCGACCCGGCGCTGGCCGAGCGCGGTGTGATCCTGTGCTCGCTGGAGGATGCCTTTCGCGATCACGGTGAGCTCGTCCGCGAGCACTACTCCCGGCGCCTGACGATCGACCGCCACAAGCTCGAGGCGGCCAACGCCGCGTTCTGGACGGGCGGGGCGTTCCTGTACGTGCCGCCCAGCGTCGTCGTCGAGGACCCCTTCGAGATCGTCTACGCGATCGACCGTCCCGGCATCGCCCAGTACGGGCGCACGCTCGTCGTCGGCGACCGCATGAGCGAGTTCCGCGTGCACGAGTACGACCTGGCCGAGGACTTCGACGGCCAGGCGCTGCACGCGGGGGCGTTCGAGCTGTATCTCAGAGACGGCGCCCGCTGCCGCCTCGCACAGCTCCAGGACTGGGGTTCTGGCGAGGTCTATGACGTCTCCACCCGTTACGTCGGCGTCGGGCGCGACGCGTACTGCCACTGGCTGCCCTCGCTGCTCGGCGGCCATCTCGTGCGCCAGCACCTGGAGCTGGCCGTGACCGAGCCCGGCGGCGACATGGCGTTTCGCGGCCTGTTCTTCACCGAGGCCGACGAGCATCTCGACGCCTTCGCGGTGGACCTGCACGAGACCGGCCCCTCCGGCGGGGACGTGCACTGGCGCGGCGCCGCCACCGGCGAGAGCCGCGCGTCGTTCGAGGGACTGATCCAGATCGACCCCGGCGCCCAGCAGACCCACACCTACCTGCAGATCCACACGATGATGCTCTCGCCGAAGGCCCGCCTGGACGCGATCCCCTCGGTGCTCGTCTCCGCCGACGACGTCTCCGCCTCGCACGGCGGCACCGTCGGCGAGCTCGACGAGAGCGCGATCTTCTACATGCAATCGCGCGGCCTGGACCGCCCCGCGGCGGTGCGGCTGCTCGTCGAGGGATTCTTCGAGCCGGTGCTCGCACAGCTGAACGACGAGCCCCTGGAAGACCTCATCCGCACGAAGCTCGCCGCCAAGCTGGCCTCCGCCCGCGAGGACATCGAGACGTATGCCACCAGTCGTTAGCCCCACCTCGCTCGACGTCAAGGCCGACTTCCCGATCTTTGGCCGCCACTTCGACGGCCGGCCGCTGATCTACCTCGACTCGGGCGCGACCTCGCAGAAGCCGGCGATCGTGATCGACGCGCTGGCCGAGCACCTGCGCGCCCACAACGCCAACGTCCACCGCGGCGTCTACGCGCTCGCGCAGGAGGCCGACGCGGCCTATGACGGCGCGCGTCGTCGAGTCGCCGCGTTCGTCGGCGCGTCGCCGCAGACGACAGTGTTCACCAAGAATGTCACCGAGGCGATCAACCTCGTCGCCTATGCGTGGGGGCGCGGGAGCGTCGCGGGGCGGCCGAACGTCGGCCCGGACGACGCGATTCTCATCACCCAGCTCGAGCACCACGCCAACATCGTCCCCTGGCAGATGCTGTGCCGCGAGCGCGGCGCCACGCTGCGCTACCTGGAGGTCGACGACCGCGGTGAACTGTCGCTGGAGCAGCTCGACTCCGAGCTCGCGCGGGGCGACGTCAGGCTCGTGGCGCTCTCCCACGTCTCCAACGTGCTCGGCACGATCGTCCCGGTCACGGAGATGGCCGCCCGCATCCGCGCCGCCGGCGCCGTCTCGCTGGTGGATGGAGCGCAGGCCGTCCCGCACATGCCCGTCGACGTGGATGCGATCGGCGCGGACTTCTATGCCTGGACGGGCCACAAGGCGCTCGGCCCGACGGGCATCGGCGTGCTGCACGGCCGCGCGGAGCTGCTGGAGGCGATGGAGCCGTTCATGACCGGCGGGGACATGATCTCCTCGGTCGACTTTCAGACGGCCACCTGGAACGAGCTGCCGTACAAGTTCGAGGCCGGCACGCCCCCGATCGCCGAGGCCGTCGGGCTGGGCGCCGCCGTCGACTACCTGTCGGCGCTCGGCATGGAGCGCGTGCGCGCGCACGAGCAGGCGTTGACCGCCTATATGCTCGACCGGCTCGCCGAGGTTCCCGGCCTGCGCGTCGTCGGCCCGCCCGAGGCCGAGCGCCGGGGTGGCCTCGCGTCGTTCACGGTCGAGGGCATCCATCCCCACGACGTCGCCGAGCTGGTCGACCGCGGGGGCGTCTGCATCCGCGCCGGCCACCACTGCGCGCAGCCGCTGATGCGCTGCCTGGGCGTGGGCGCAACCGCACGGGCGAGCGTGGGCGTCTACAACGAGCCCTCGGACATCGACGCGCTCGTGGACGCCCTGCTCGCCGGGCGCGAGGTGTTCGGTTTGTGATTGAAGAGAAGCGACGACGTGCACACCTAGAGGGTGTGTGTATTAACTTTCTGCAGTTTGTGTACTATAGTATGCGAGTATATACATAGATTATACACTAAACGTTTACCTCTGCATATACGCACATACTAATGTGCACAAACTTTTAAAACAAAGACATCACCCCCAGCCACCACCTCTACCCCACTCGCCTCACTCTTGCCATATGGACGACCTGTACCGCGACTACATCCTCGAGCACTACAAGCGCCCGCACAACTTCGGCGAGCTCGACCCCCACGATCTCGAGGCGTTGGAGCACAACCCGCTGTGCGGCGATGAGCTCGGCGTGCACATCCGCGTCGCCAACGGCCGCATCGAGGACCTGCGCTTCCATGGCCACGGCTGCGCGATCTCCCAGGCCTCCGCCTCGATCGCCTCCGAGGAGCTGATCGGCATGGAGCTGGAGGAGATCGGCGGGCTGGGCGCCGAATGGATGATCGAGCTGCTGGGTATCCCAGTGTCGGCGACGCGGCGCAAGTGCGCGCTGCTGAACCTGAAGGTCGTGCGCGGCGCGGTTACGGGGGATCGCGCCTGGCCCGCCTGAGTGTAGTCAGAGCTACGCCGCTGACGCGCGTGGCAACCCACGGCCAGTGGGCTTGCCGGATAGGAGCCAGTGCCGGATGAAGCTTTACGAAGTCAGTCGCCGGCCGTACCGGCCGGCAAGACATGTAAGCGGCGATTGAACGCACAAACACGTGGGCGGGGAGCCTCCACCGAGCGCCGGACCCGACCCGCCTGACGCCCGCGATACAATTCCTAGTTCAGAGCACGGGATTCGACAACCCACCGCAGCGAGGAGCCGCATGGCCACGATTGACCGCACCAGAATCGCCACACCCAGCCCGATCGTCGAGGACGATCAGGGTCAGCTGCGCGCCCGTCAGGGCATCTCGCGCGAGGTCGTCAGCGAGCTGTCGCGGATCAAGGGCGAGCCCGACTGGATGGCCGACAAACGGATCAAGTCGCTGGAAATCTTCGAACGCAAGCCGATCCCGACCTGGGGCCCGGACCTCGGTGGTCTGAACCTCGACGATCTCGTCCTGTACTCGCCGCCGACGGCAGGACGCTTCAACAGCTGGGACGACGTGCCCGAGGAGATGAAGCAGACCTATGAGGACCTCGGCATCCCCCAGGCCGAGCGCGAGCACCTCGCCGGCGTCGTGGGCGTGTGGCGACAGGAGCCTGTGTATGAGGGCCTGAAGGAGGAGTACGCCAAGCAGGGGATCCTGTTCTGCTCGATGGACACGGCGATCACCGAGTATCCCGAGCTGGTGCAGAAATACTTCATGACCAAGTGCGTGCCGGCGCAGGACAACAAGTTCAGCGCCCTACACGGCGCTGTGTGGTCCGGTGGAGCATTTTGCTACATCCCCAAGGGCGTCAAGTGCGACCTGCCGCTGCAGTCCTACTTCCGCATGGAGGGCGCGGGCGAGGGCACGTTCGAGCACACCCTGATCGTTGCCGACGAGGGCGCCGAGGTGAACTACATCGAGGGCTGCACCGCGCAGACGTACAGCGTCAACTCGATGCACTCCGCGGTCGTCGAGATCTTCGTGCACGAGGGCGCCAAGGCCCGCTACACGACGGTGCAGAACTGGTCGAAGGACGTCTACAACCTCAACACCAAGCGCGCGATGGTCGACGCAAACGGCACGGTCGAGTGGGTCGGCGGGTCGATGGGCGCGAAGTACGTGATGCTCTACCCGGGCTCCTACCTGATGGGCGAGGGCGCGCGCGCCGACCATCTGAACGTGGGCGTGGCGGGCAAGGGCGTGCACAAGGACACGGGCGCCAAGGTCGTGCACCTCGCGCCCAACACGACCTCGAACATCCTCGCCAAGTCGATCTCCAAGGACGGCGGCATCATGGGCTACCGGGGCCTGGTCAAGATGGGCCACAACTCCGCCGGCTCCAAAGCGCGCGTGCAGTGTGACGGCCTGATGATGGACGGCGAATCGAAATCCGACACTTGGCCGGACATCCAGATCCAGAACCCGCATGTGACCGTCGCCCACGAGGCCACCGTCGGGCGTATTTCAGATGACCAGCTGTTCTACATGGGCTCGCGCGGGTTCACCGAGGACGAGGCCGCCGCGATGATCGTCAACGGGTTCATCGAGCCTGTGACGAAGGAGCTGCCGATGGAGTATGCGGTGGAGTTGAACCGGTTGATTCAGTTGGAGATGGTCGGCTCCATAGGGTGAGGGCAGGTTTGCGCCTTGCGGTACAAGGTTTACGCCTTTACAGCTACGCGACCGCTTCGTATGGCAACACGCGGCTTGTGGCTTGCCGGCAATTGGTCGTCATGGATCGAGCGCAGTTGTCCAGTGCGGGCTGCATTCTGGCGGTGTGCACCGCTCACACGCTTGTCCCGATACCCCGTGGTCGTTACGTGCGTAGAACCATGAACCCATCGGACCCTGAATGCGCGCTCCTGTAGACACGATCGCGACTCCTCTGTTTCCGACGAAGATGTCGTGGGTCAATGTTCCCGGCGGGAAGGGGGCGCAGGCCAGCATCATTCAGCGGGGACGGCCGATGCTGGTTGAGTTCTGGGACTTTTGCCGCCCGAACTCGTTGCGCACGCTGCCTTATATGAAGGCGTGGCATGAGCGCTACACCGAGGATGGGCTGCGCGTGATCGGGGTGCACTCCCCCGGGTTCGAGCCCTCGCGCGAGGAGCGGGCGGTCAGGGATGCAGTCGCGCGGCTGGGGATCGAGTACCCGGTGCTGATAGACGCCGAGCTGACGGTATGGCAGGAGTACGAGAACGCCGGCTGGCCGGCCCGCTACCTGTTCGACGGTCATGCGCGCCTGTTCGAGTACCACTACGGCGAGGGTGCTTACGCCGAAACCGAGCTGGCGATCCAGGAGCTGTTGGGCGTGGAGCGCGAACCACTGGAGCCGCTACGCCCCGAGGATACCCCGGGAGTTCTGCTGGCGCCACAGACCGCCGACCGGCCCGGCGCCTACTCGGGCCTGTACGAGGCGGGCGGGGTGTGGGCGGTGCTCGACGGGACGGGAACGGTGACGGTGCGAATCGGCGTCACGAGCACGGGCGGGGATTACGGCGACGCGTCCAAGCCGGCCGCCATAACCGAGCTGGAGGTCTCCCACCCGGGCGCGTATCCGCTGATCGAGCATGATCATCACACCGCGGGCCTGCTGGAGCTGGAGATCGGTTCTGGCGTGGAGTGCTACGCGACGTGCTTCACACCGGGAGTGCTACAGCAGCCCGACCTGGCGGAGGATCGACACTGAGTCCGAGTAGACGTCCTTGCGCTTGACCTTGTCGCCCTCGAACGGGATCACGTCCATGCCGTTCCACTCGATGCGCTTGCCCGAGGGCTCCGCCACCAGATCGCCCCGACTGAGCGGCTTGACGTGGGTCGCCCTGGCGGTCCACTCCTGCACGACGAGATCCTCGCGCACGTAGAGCCTGCGCGTCTCGAACTCGATGTCAGGCCAGGACTCGAAGATGCGAGCGATGTGCGCGAGCGCCTCGGCGCCCTCGGCGCGCTCGCCGGCCGTGTGGTTCTCGAACACCATGTCCGGCGCGTGCATCGAGGCGATCCGCTCCACGTCGTGGGCGTTCCAGGCGTCGTTGTAGGCGGCGATCGTCTCGTGCAGCTGCGTGGGCTCGCTGCTCATTACGCCCAGCCCATCGGCTCATATCCGCTCGACCGGGGCGCGGAGACGATGAGCACGCTCGCGGGCTCATCGCCGTCGTTGCGGACCGTGCGCTTGTGCACGGGATCGAGCCGTGCGAACGTCTCGGCGCGGGTCGGATGGTCCTCGCCGTCGATGACCAGCGTCGGGCTGCCGCTGAGGACGTAGAAGACCTCCTCCTGGTCGCGGTCTAGCTCGTCGTGCTCGGGGATCTGCTCGCCTGGGGGAATCTCGACGACGTTGATGCCGAATGCCTTCAGCTCGAGCGTGCGGCGGACGAGCTGCCAATCGCCGGTCGTCTCGCAATCGTCCCGATGGGCGAGGTTGAAGCTCATGGCGCCTCCTCGATTCTACAGCCTGAGCGCCGCGTGCGAGCGGTCCAGCAGCAGTCGCTTGTGCACCGGCGGTCCGGTGTCCTCGACAAGCACGCATGTGCCGGGCCAGTAGGGGGACTCTCCCGGCGTGGGAGTGAGGAAGATCGAGTCATACGTCCAGCAGCCCGAGTTGATGAGGCGCGCACCGCCGCGCCCGCGCCACTCCGACTCGGGGTCACCGGGGAACGGGCCCGCGCGGTGGGTGTGGCCGAAGACGACGTAGGCGTCGCCGAGGTCCAGACGCGCCGCGACCTCCCCCATCGCATGCAAGCCTCCGCGGCGCAGCTCGCCGCGCGAGATGTCGGCGTTGACGGGGCCGAGCCCGGCGCGGTTGAGCCCTCGGACCATCAGTGGAAACGCGCGCTTGATCGCGGTCCCGCTCGCCGCGACGCGCGCCGCCCGCAGCATCTGCCCGCCTCCTCGCGCGTGCCGTTGGCCCGGCCTGTCGCGTCTCCCGGCCCCGTCCCGGGTGCCGCCCAATGCGCGCCATGCGCGCGCGGTGGCCAGGCCGTTGAGCGCCGGACCGGAGCGGGAGTAGCGGGTGATCGCGTCGCGCCAGGCATAGATCGGGGCGGTCACCGCCTCGTAGCCCTCGACGCTGTCAAAAGCGTCGCCGGACGGGCGTCGTTCGAGCAGCCGTCCCATCACGCCGACGCCGATGCGCTCCAGGGTGGGGACGGTCAGATGGGCGTCGAGGAAGTGGCCGTGCGTCGCATACACGTCCGGGCGCACCCACAGGCCCGGGTAGGCGACGGTGACACGGACCGGGGCTGCCCACTGGGCGATCCGGGCCAGCATCGGCGAGGCCTCGGCGGGGTCGAAGCGCTGCTCCAATCGCAGCGGCTCAGGCGCCGGTTCGCACAGTGCGCGCGCATCCAGCCAGGCACACACCATCAGGTGGTCGTGGTTGCCGGCGGTGACGACCAGCTCGCGATCGCCGCCGAGCACACGTCCTACCTCCTCGAAGAACGAGCGCGCAGCCAGGAGCGCCTCGTGCGGCGGTCCGTGGCGCAGCTCGAGCACGTCGCCGAGCAGCACCAGCCGGTCGACGCCGTCGAGCTCGTCCAGCAGCGCGGCGCGCAGCTCGGGGCGGCGCAGCAGATCGATCCCGGACAGCCCGCCGAGGTGCAGGTCGGAGACGATCAGGGTTCGCGTCACGGTGAAAGTGGCGGGGTGGGGATCGGTCGGTCGGGTCGGGTCGGAGATCGAGGGCTGGCGGAGCGTAACGCCGGCCGCGCCGGACCGCGCGCCGCGCACGCGGCCCCCGCGCCGCTCAGGACGCGTTGGGAGTGACGGCGAGCTCGCGTATCGGTCGGGGGAGCATGAAGCGGACGTCCTCGCGGATCACGTCAACCTCGGAGATGTCCTGGACGCCCCGCGCGCGGAAGTAGTCGACGAGATCGCTCACCAGGTTCTCGGGCGCGCTGGCGCCGGAGGAGATGCCGACGACGCGCTTGCCGGCGAGCCATTCGTCGCGCACTTCGGAGGCGTTGTCGATGAGATGGGCGTCGGTGCCGCAGTCGCGCGCGACCTCGACGAGGCGCACCGAGTTGGACGAGTTGCGCGAGCCGATCACGAGCATCACGTCACAGTCGCCGGCGAGCTGCTTGACGGCGGCCTGGCGGTTGGTCGTGGCGTAGCAGATGTCGTCGGTGCGGGGACCGACGATCGCCGGGAAGCGCTCGCGCAGCCGCGCGACGATCGAGTCGGTTTCGTCCACGGAGAGGGTCGTCTGGGTGACGTAGGAGATCCGCTCGGGATCCTCGATCTGCAGCGCGTCCACATCGGCCTCGTTCTGCACGAGCACGATCTGATCGGGCGCCTCGCCCATCGTGCCTTCGACCTCCTCGTGGCCGTCGTGGCCGACGAGCACGATCGTGTATCCGTCCTGCGCGAAGCGCGCGGCCTCGCGGTGGACCTTCGTCACGAGGGGGCAGGTGGCGTCAATCGTCTGCAGGCCGCGCTCCTGTGCGGCCGTGCGCACGCTCGGTGCGACTCCGTGGGCGGAGAAGACCGTGATCGCCCCCTCCGGGACTTCGGCTATGTCCTCCACGAACACCGCGCCGCGCTCGGTGAGCAGCTCAACGACATGGCGGTTGTGGACGATCTGCTTGCGCACGTACACGGGAGGGCCGTGCGCGTCCAGCGTGCGCTGCACCGTCTGCACGGCGCGATCCACGCCCGCGCAGTATCCGCGCGGCGCGGCGAGCAGCAACTTCTCGATCGTGTTGGGCAGGGTCGCCGTCTCGGACACGAGGCTCATTGTAGGGCCGGGAAAGTGACGCGACCGGCTTGGGAGCCCGGCCGGCTGGCGGGAGGCCGCGGATCGAGGCCGCCGGCGGGAGCTCGGACAGCGAGCCGGGTACGCTAAACGTGCATGGCGCAAAAGCACCTCGACAGACTCACTCCGATCGACGCATCGTTCCTGCACCAGGAGGGGCCGAACATCGCACATGCACGTCGGCGGCGCTGACGATCGTCGAAGGTCCGCCGCCGCCGATGAGAGGAGTTCCTGGAACAGATCCGCAGGCGGCTGCATCTGGTGCCGCGCTACCGCCACAAGCTCGCGCATACGGCGCTGGACAGCGGGCGGCCGGTGTGGATCGACGACCCGAGCTTCAACCTCGAGTACCACGTGCGCCACACCGCGCTGCCCACGCCGGGCGAGTGGGATCAGCTGCGCGCGCTCACGGCGCGCATCTTCTCCCAGCAGCTGGACCGCTCCAAGCCGCTGTGGGAGATGTGGCTGATCGAGGGGCTCAGAGACGACCGGTTCGCGCTGATCTCCAAGACCCATCACTCGCTGATCGACGGCATCGCGGGGATCGACCTGGCGACGGTGCTGTTCGACTTCAGCCCCGACCCGCCGCCGCTCAAGCACTCCGGGCGCGCGTGGCGACCGCACCGCGAGCCGGGGACCCCGGAGCTGGTGGCGGCCGGGCTGAAGGGGGCGGTGCGCGCCGGGATCGAGCTGGCGGAGGGCGCCCTGGACGCGCTCGCGCACCCCGAGCGCGCGCTGGCGCGCACGCGCGAGGCGGCGGAGGGCATCGGCGAGATCGTGTGGGCGGGGCTGAACCCGGCGCCGGAGACGCCGCTGAACGTCCATATCGGCCCGCACCGGCGGTTCGTCGGCGTCGCGCAGCCGGCTGGAGGACTTCAAGCTCGTCAAGAACGCGTTCGGCGGCACCGTCAACGACGTCGTGCTCGCGGTCGTCGCGGGCGCGTTGCGCGAGTTCCTGATCGCTCGCGGCCTGCACACCGAGGGCGTAGAGCTGCGTGCGCTCGTGCCGGTGTCGGTGCGGGCCGCGGACGAGCACGACACGATGGGCAACCGCATCGTCGCGATGCGCGGTCCCCTGCCCGTCTACATCGCCGATCCGGTGCAACGGTTGCGGTTCGTCTCGCACGCGATGGACGGGTTGAAGGAGTCCAAGCAGGCGCTCGGCGCGGAGGTGATCGCGGGCGCGCAGAACTTCGCGCCGCCGACGATCCTCGCGCAGGCCTCGCGGTTGAACTTCTCGACGCGCCTGTTCAACCTGATCGTGACGAACGTCCCGGGCCCGCAGTTCCCGCTGTACGTGCTGGGGCGCGAGATGCTGGCGGCGTACCCGGTCGCGTTCCTGCCCGAAAACCACGCGCTGGCGATCGCGATCATGTCCTACAACGGCCAGATGAACTTCGGCCTGCTCGGCGACTACGACGCCCTGCCGGACATCGACCTGCTCGGCGAGACGATCGCGGCCGAACTGGCGACGCTGGTCGCGCTCGCGCGCGAGTCGGTCGCGGCGCCGGCTTGAATCTTCACCGCGCCTCCTAGGGCGTCGTAGGCCAAGCGATACAAGGACGCAGGGAGCGTGGCGTACTACGTACGCGAGCGACCGAGGACGCCGTAGCGCGCCGGCATACGGCGTCCTAGTCAGTAGCCCAGGGCGAACTTCGCGTCCTCAGACATCTTCTCCGGGCGACCACGGCGGCGTGAACACCATCTCGGAGTCGATCGTCTTGACGCCGTCCAGCTCGCCGACGAACTCGTCGATCTGTTCGGTCACCTGCGGTCCGATCGGACAGCCGGGCGTGGTCAGCGTGAACGTGACGTTGACATTGCCGTCGTTGACCTCCACACCGTAGATCAACCCCAGCTCGACGAAGTCGAGGCCCAACTCGGGATCGATCACATTCGACAGGGCGTCCATCACATCATCGACGGTTGGAGATGCGGCGACATCGGGCATGGTCGGAGTCTAGCTTGCGAGCGGGGGCGCCCGACGCAGGGCTCAGTTATCGCAACCGAGGCGATCCCAGGCATACAGCTGGATGCACTCGTGCGCGAGCTCGATCGCCCGCTCGCGCGAGAGGCACGGGAGCACGGTGTCCAGCGCCTGCTCCTCGGAGACGCCGGCCTGGAAGGCTTCCTCGCCGCGGAAGCCGGCGGCGATCTTCAGGGCCTCGCGGCGGTTCTCGCCGAGGCTTCCGAAGACGCCGACGAGGAAGTCGGTGTTGGGGATCGGCTGGCCGACCTCCAACGAGGCGTGCCAGGCGGCCAGCAAATGCAGGTCGTCTTGGTCGAGGTCGGCGATCGCCCGGGCGTAGTGGACGGACAGCTCCTGATCGGGGATGTCGTCGACCCACGCGCGCACGACCTCGCCGACGAGCTGGCGGCGCGCCTCGCGGCCGACGGACTCGGCGATCACGCGGATTGCGTCCTGAGGCTCGATGAAGCACAGCGGCATTGCGCAGACTGTAGGCGGCGGGGTGGACGGCACTTTTGCGCCAAGCGCCGCCCGTAGCGCCCAGCTGCGGCGAGCGCCCGAAACTCGCCGCAACGAGCGGGCGTCAGTCCGCGATGGGATCGAGGTCGAACGCCTCGCGTACGCGCTCCAGCGCATGGCGATCGGTCACGTCGGGCTTGAAGCCGAGGGTCGCGCGCTCGCCCGCGCCCCAGTTGGCGAACGCCAGGTCGAGCACGTCGACGGCACGTCCAGCTCCTGCGCGAACGCGGACGCGCGGCGCTCCAGGTAGATCGGATCGCCGACGGCGAGCACGCGCTTGGCGGCGATCGTCGTCAGATCCTCGGGCCCTGGGCCGCGCCCGACCGCCAGGTGCAGCGAGTCGGCCTGCAGCTCATACAGCCCGAGCCGCCCGAGCGTGACCAGCAGCTCGAAGCGCCCCATGCGCCCGAAGCCGGGCAGCGCGAGCCGCTCGAACGCCCGCTCGAAGCGCCGCTGGGGCGTCCAGGACTCCTCGCCGACGAGCCCCTGCACCTGGGAGCCCGCGTGCAGCGCCCAGTGGCGGTAGGCGTGCACGGTCTCGGATCCGCGCGCGGGGTCGTGAGAGGTGCGCGGCCCGAGCGGAACGCCGTCGAGCGGGGACCCCTCGTCCAGCGCCCCTGCTCACCCTCTCGCCCGCTGCCGTCGCCCTCGCGCTCCAGCACGAGACGCACGCCCGCGAACGGGTCCTCGCCCTGCAGCGGAGACAGGTAGACGGTCAGAAAGCACAGCCACGTCGCGCGCTCGAGCTCGCCGTCGCCCGCAAGCGTGCGGATCTCGTTGAACAGGCCGGGCGGAGCCGCGTGCAGCCGCAGCAGGCGGCCGCTGGCGAACGCGATCTCCTCGGCCAGGCGGGCGGCGTCATCGGAGGCGTGCAGACCGGGCACGAGCGCGCTGCTGTAGCCGTCGTCCTGGGCGCGAGTCTCGCGGTGGACGCGCACCTCCCGCCCGCCGGCGCGCAGGCGCCTGTGCCTGCCGGGGGCCGAGGCGCCGGGTGACGACGATGAGGCCCCTCCCGCGCCGCGCGAGGACCGCCGCTTGCCGCCTGCGCCCGTCGCGGGCTCCTGGCCGGGCAGCGTGCGGCTGCAGATCGGGCAGCGCTCGATGAAGCGGTTATGCCGGCAGAAGGTCTGGCACGCAGCAGCTGCGCTCTGCGCCGGCCCGGCGCTCGGCGGCGAGGTCGCGCAGGTAGTCGTTGAAGTCGACTTGGATCGTGTGGCGCTTGGAGGCGACGTAGCGCTTGGCCATTGCGGCCTGGTCGGCGGCGATGTCGGCGCGCACCTGCGCGGGCGCGGCAGCGACGTAGTCGCCGAGCAGGTGGTCGCCGACCCACTCGCCCTGGGCCTCGGCGAGCGGCATGATCGCGCCGAGCGGCTGGAGCAGGCCGATGAAGTAGAGGCCGGGGATGTCGGGGTGGAAGACGCGCCGGAAGAGCTCGATGTGGTTGTCGGGCGCGGAGACGAGGTCGGGGTCGAAGAAGGGGAAGGTGATGCGGTAGCCGGTGCAGTAGACGACGACGTCGGCGTCGACGGCGCGGCCGTCGGTGAAGCGCACCTGCGAGCCCTCCAGCGCGGCGATGTTGGGCACGGGCGCGATCGTGCCGTGGGCGATGCGGTCGAGGATGCGCCCGGAGACGGTGGGGTGGGACTCGCCGAACTTGTGGTCGGGTTTGGGCAGCCCGTAGCGCTCGGGGTCGCCGGTGTAGGAGCGGATGACCTGGTGGATCATGCGCTGGCGGATGGCGAAGGGGACGCGGGGATCGTTGGGGAGCTGGTCGACGGGTTTGCCGAACACGTACTTGGGGATGATCCAGGCGCCGTGACGGGCGGAGAGGTAGGTGTGGGCGGCGACGTAGGAGGACTCGACGGCGATGTCCATGGCGGAGTTGCCCATGCCGAGGATGACGACGTTGCGGTCGGCGAAGAGGGAGTTATCGACGTAGGAGTGCGCGTGCAGCTGCTCGCCGGCGAAGGTGTCGGCGCCGGGGAAGGCGGGTTCGGGCCAGCGCGGGTCCCAGTGATGGCCGTTGGCGACGAGCAGGGCGTCATAGGCGCGGGTCTCGCCGGTGTCGAGCGTGACCTCCCAGGAGCCGTCGTCGCGACGGTCGGCGTGCGCGACGGCGGTCTGGAAGGTGATGTGCTCGCGCAGGCCGAAGTGGTCGACGTAGTCGTTGAAGTACTCGCGGATGTGGGTGTGGTGGGGGAAGTCGGGGTAGGAGGTGGGCATGGGGAAGTCCGAGTAGGCCATGCGCTCGCGGGAGACGTTGATGAACAGGTCGCGGTAGGCGGCGGACATGCCGTTGCGGTTGCCGAACACCCAGTTGCCGCCGAGCACGTCGGAGGCCTCGAAGCAGTCGAACGGGATGGAACGCTCGTGCAGCGCCTTGACGGCGGCGATGCCGGAGGAGCCGGCGCCGATGATGCACGCGCGGGGAAGGCGTCCGTTGGCGGAAGACATGGATCAAGCGTAGAAGAAACACATCGCTGGTGCCAGGGGTGTCGAGACCTGGCGGGGAGGCGAGTCGAGCGGCCGGTGTCCGCGGTCGTTCGCGTGCGCGAAAGAGAGCGCTCGCAAAATCGGTCCTGCTGAACGGACCGGCGCAAGCCCGATCCCTTCCCTCCTACGCTTGGGCGCTGCTCGACTCGGTCCTGATGGCTTCTTGGACTTGGTGTCCTTTGGGTGTGAGTGTCCAGGCGTTGGGCTCGCCTCGGGCGGAGCCGTGGCCGGTGTTGTGGATCAGGCCGAGGTGTTCGAGGCGGGTGAGGAGCTTGGATGTCTGGCCCTGGTCTGTGATGTCGGCGTGCTGTGCGGCCTGACGGTTGCTGATGCCGGGATGGGATGCGATCGCGCTCAGGACGCGCACGGTGCGATAGGTCAGGCGCATGTCGAGATCCTTCAGGGGATCGTGGCGCTCGCGTGGGGAGCGATGGGGTCGGGCGACGGGCCGGGCAAGCTCGCGACGCGCAGCGGCTGCGCCGAGGTAGGGCATCACGATCATGCTCATCAACGGGTTCAGAAGCTCCCCCAACGGTCTGTGGGAGCGCGCGAGCATCCGCGAGTGAATGACCGCCAGCACCGCACCGACCACCCCCTCCGCCGTCAGGGGCGTAGTAGAGGGCTCCTGAGCCGCCCTGCGCTCGCCACGCCCACGATCCACAATCTCGATCAGCACGTCGAGCGCCTGTGCACGGCGCGCGAGCACGACGGGACCGCCACCGAGCGCGTCCACGACGAGAACCCCTCCCAGACAGGGCTCATCGTCGAGAAATCCCAACAGCGCCGCCAGCCCTGCCCTGACGCGCTGACGCCAGGAGTCCTGGGACTCGTACGCGGGCGCGACACACGCGGCGGCCATCGCGACGGCGTGATCGAACGCCGCGAGGAAGCAGTCCTCGCGATCCTCAAACAGCTCATAGAACGTGCGCCGCGAGACCCCCGCCCTGGCGACCACCCGCGCCACGCTGGCCTCCCCCACCCCAAGCTCACGAACGACCCCTACCGTGGCGTTGAGGATCCGCGCGCGCTGAATCTCCGCCAAACGCTCACGACCACGACCATTGGACCCGGGCGTGGAACCGGACGTCGAGCGCGTACCGGCGCCAACGGAACCCAGACCAGACGACCGGCCCTGCGTCCGCCCCGGCCCAGACCCGGCCTGACCGGTACGCTGCCGCCGCCGCTGCGACCCGGCCCCATGACCACCATCACGAGAGGAGGACATGACAACCACCACCACGCTCCCGCTACTTCCCCCTGCTGCTGCTCTTCTTGCTCTGCTTGACCGGCCCGTATTTCTTGTGCGCCGCCTTTTCGCAGTTCACGCGCTTGGCCTTGCCCTTATCCTTGTGACACAATTTCAGCGCCCTGGCGAGCTTCTGCGCCCTGGTGAGCGCCTTGGTCTTCGCGCACCCGGTCACACCGATCTTTGTGCTCTCGTTGATCTTCGCGCCGTTCTGCGCGAGGAATTCGGTTGGCATCGCCAGTTTGCTCGTGCACAGGTCCCCGTTCGCTGTGAGCGCGGAGAACGGTCCCTGCGGGAGGGTCAGTTCGAAACTGCTGACCGGGACATCAGGGACCGTCTTGAACGTGCTGCTCGTGATACCCGCTTTGCTGATGAACGTCGTACCGACGAGATCGACGGTCACACCATAGCCCTGGAGCACGACGATCAGGCTGGGGAAGGCTTCCCCGCCGTGTGAGACGAAGTACGCGGGGCCTTCCAACGCGACGGGAAGGACCGGGGTGACTGCCTTGGCGTGCCCCACGATCGACGCCGCGGGGCACCCCGCCGGGTTGGCTTCGAACTGCGCCGCGGTGCACGCTTTTTGCAATGTCGTCAGTCGTGACGGTAGTTGTTTGGGTAGGTCGACCTTGACCGACTTGATGTTCGCCTGGCTGGACGCCTGGTTGTCCGGGAGCGCTCCCGTGGGGTAGACGATCTTCGCGTCCAGGCTCGCACCGTCGGCTTTACTGGTTTTGCCCGAGGTCGAGACTTTGAAGTTCGGGGCGAACTTCAGGCTCTGACACGACCCGACCTGGAAATGGCTGGAGATCGGTGCGCTCGCGCCTTCGGTGCTCGTGGCGGTGCCGCTGAAGGACGCGGGCGCGCAACTGGTCGGGTTGAACATGAATTCCGGCCGGTCGATCACCGCGTCGATCGTGCGCAGATCAGAGGGGATCCCGTCGATGATCGACGGGATCGGGTCGGTCGTGATCGTCAACTGCGACGTGTGCGGGTCCACTTCGATCCTGGCGCGCACCACCTGCGTGTGCAGCACGAACGGGCCGACGTGCAGCGGCACCACGATCGACAGGCCATACGGAGCGCCCTTATAGCCTCCCGTCAAATAGATCGGCGCGGGCGGCTGACCCGGCTGGGGCACCACCAACGGGTACGGGCCCGGACCAGCCTCGACGACCGTGTGCCCGATCTGCGACGCAGCCGGACACGTACCATCGGCCGCCTGTGGTTCGCCGCACAACGGGACCTTGCTGATCATCCCCAGCAACCCCTCCGGGGTCTTGAACTGCAACGTGGAGATCCGCTGCTGACCGTCGCCGCGCGTCAATAGCGTCGAGAAGTCCGTGAAACCCCCCGCCTGATCGGTCGTCGCGCCCGCGATCAGTTCCGGGGCGAACGGCGGAGGCGACGCGCACGCGCTGCCACCCGTGCCCGCTTCGATCGCGAAGCTGCTGGCCGTCAACGCTTCGGGCTCCCCGCTCCACGGATCAAACCCCGCCACTGTCTTGTACGTCCCGCATCCCGTGGGTGTCGCGAGCGCCGCCTGCGCGCCCCCACTGAAGGACAATCTCAGGTTGTTGAACGGCAGCTCAGGAGTGTTTTCGAACGTCGTGACCAGCTGACCGGTCGTTTCGTTCAAATGCACCGTCCCGACGAACTTTATGTAGATCCCGTCAACAGGGTCTTCGGGAGCCACGAGCAGCTTCAGGTCCGGCGGGTTGGACGCCAGCAAATACACCTGACCCTTGAGTATCCGCTTTATCAACGGCGATTCGATTTCGACTTCCCCCACCTTCGAGTTCGACGGACACGAAGGCGGACCTTCCACCCCGACGCCGTCCTGAGAGAACTGGCACGCACCCAGACCCGCGGCCTGACCCGGATTGATCACGACACCCGCAGGCAGCGTCGCCGTCGTGTTCTCCACATCGGCGCTGGACAAGCCTTCCGGAGTGACCAGACCTTCCTGCGGCATCTTGACGTCAAACGTGAAACCCGCGGGCGTATCCGCGCGACTCGTATCCGGCGCCGCAGTGATATACGGACCGAAATCCAACAGGTTGCAACCGGTCGTCGTGCCGAAACTCGTCGGCGTGCTCACCAGTTTTTCCGGTTCCTCCCACGACGCCGCGAAAAGTTTGCCCTGCAACGGTTCGTTCGCACACTGCGTAACGTTCGTGAAGAACGGGACGGGCGGACTCGTCGAGGACAAGCCTTTCACGGGTATGCCTGCTCCGGTCGGTGTCCAGTATCCACATGAGCCTTCGCCAGAGCCCTCGCAAGCCAGCCCGCGCATGGGGTCGTGAATCGGATCGGAGGGCGCGCCCCAAACGGTCAGCGAAACGCCGGCCAAGAGGCTCGTGCGGATATTCTGGAACGTGGTGCGCCCACCGTAGTCGCCGGGCCTAATCGTGATGGTGCCCTCAACGCCGAACTCAAGGGAAAAGAACCCAAGCCTCGCGATTTCGCCGGGATTCGGCGTCAGATTGTAGACCGGCAGCACCGCATGCACCACAAACGGGAATCCGAAGATAGAACCAAAATTTAACTTCAAGCTCACCGTGCCGACCTGCGTGCCCACCGCACAGGTTGGTTCAAATAGGTGATTTTGCTTGGAAAAGACGGCGATCGAGCATCTCGGGGCGTCCGCAACGTCGATGACGAACCCTGGTGGGAGATCCAAACCGGTTTCCTTCGCGGCTCCGGAGAGCAGCCCGTTGCCGCCGGTGTTGAGTACCAGGCTCGTCGTCAGGTCTGCGTGTGCGCCAGCCTGCGTGGTGGACAGGACCGTCGCCGTCGATCCTGCGGCGATGCCGAACGGGGCGGAAGTCGAGCTGATCGTTGTCTGTGTTTCCCTGTTAGCTTCAGGCGCACCACCTCCTGTGACGCTCACGAGGTTCGTGATGCTCGACGGCGGGTTCGCAGCGACTTCGACTGGAATCTGGATGATCATGGAGTCGTCCGGGACGACAACTCCCGTGTATTTGCACGTCAGACCGCTGCAGCTCATTTCCTTCCCTGACAGGACATCTTCGCCCGAAGCATTAGATGAAGCCGTCAGCCCCGTCGGCAAGATGTCTGCCACAGCTATTTCGCTGCCATCACTCGCCGCGCCCCCCGTATTCCTCACTTCCACTGCGTACTTGCCCGTGCCGCCGGGCGGCAGATTCGTCGGTTCCGAGTATGCCGTCACGGTCCACTGCGGGCTCTGCGCGACTGCCGCAGCAGAACTCGGAGCGAACAGCGCAATCAGCGCCGGGGCGCACACAGCGAGGAGCAAAGACGCGTGCCTCTTGAACATGTTACTTCCTCCCCTTCGCCGACTTCTTTGCCTTCTTCTTGACGCACCTGCCGTGCTTCTTGACGAAGCCCCGCTTGCACTGCTTGGACTTCGGGCTCGCTTTGACCGGCGGCCGCGACGCCGGGAAGTTGCCGATCCCATCGAACGTCACGCTCGAAGGAGTGGCAAAGATCGGCGGAGCGGCCGGCACACCCTGACAGCCGGTGCCCGTGCACAACGGCGGCGTCACTCCGACGAAACCACCGTCGATTCGTGCGTCATACACGTCGCCCGAGGAATCGGTGTCCTGCGGCGCAAGCTGCGCGTGCGTACCGATGAACACATTGCTACCATCGGGGCTCGCGCCCAAGAAATACGCGTTTGACGTGTCATTCGCCGAGCTGATCAGCGAGATCGCGCCGTTGTGCCACTCGTACACATGCACCGTTCCACTCGTTGTCTGCGGCACAAGCGCATTGGATGTTTCGAAGAACACATCGCCGTCTTCAGAGATCGAGCGCTGTGGTTCCCCGGACGGTGTGTCGAGCGCGCCACGAGTGAAGTAGGCATCGTCTATCGGGCGCATATCCGGGGGACCGCACGACACGCACACGATCGGCGGTTCTCCATTTTCTTCTGCCTTGGCGTTATAACGAAAGAGCTCGACGCACTGCTCTGGCGTCGCTCCACCGGGGTAGAAGTTAGTGCATTCTACGCCTGGAGCTTTGGTGCTGTCATAACCTGTCAGCGGCAAGTCGCTCCCAAAGACCAAATACTGGCCATTGGCGGTTGCGTACCAGTTCGCGCGCGAACTGAGGGCAAGCACAGTTGGACGAGTGGTGCCGACAAGCGGGAGTTCTCCGCCGTACCAGATGCCTGTTTCGCCACTCCGTAGTGGATAGTCGTTGCCGTTGATCCTTGCGATATACGTAGTCTTCCCGGTGAGAGTGTCGTACCGGTAAAGGTTTGCGCCTTCTCCTTCTTTGAGCGCCGACGCTCCCCGAGCCAGCTTCCCAAATGCGGCGAAATAGACAGCCGATCCGTCACTCGAGATTGCGCCGACGAAATCGACGTTGCCTTCCGCGATACCAGATTCGCCGCCCGAAACACGCACTAGCCGTTGTCCTTCGGCGGCGTCGGTGTTGTACTCATACAATTCAGGGGGGTGGAGGCCCAATTCCACCGCACCTTTGGTCAGCTCAGTCTTGGTGATGAAGAACACCTTCGAGTCATCGGAGGAGGCACCGACATAGAGGGCGGCCCGCAGACCATCGGGATCTTTCACCCCAGGTTCGGGTGCCGAGACATCGACAGTGCTCGCGCCGTTGAGACGCATGTACAGCTGAGGGGGATTTTCCTGCGGAGTGGCCGTCCTGTTCCAACAGCCGATGCCTTCGAACCCGGCTATGGGGGGTGCGGGTGCAGTAAAAAGGATCTTTGAGCCGTCGCTCGACACCGCATTGTGGGTGCTTCCGTTGGATTCCCCTTGCCCCCAGGACCCGTCACCGAGAACGGCCCCGCACGGACTGAGCAGTGAGCCGTCCGTCGCTACGTTGACAAGACGCATCTGGCCGGCCACCCATTCAAAAAGCGCGGGACTGCCTTCATCCTGGCCGGTATCGCCGGGCGCCAGTTCATGATCCTTGCTTTCCAGGACGACGTGGCTCAGGTCTGCGGAGGCCCCCCTCATTGCGTATTGCACGGTCCCTTCCGCGGTCAGCGGCAGCGACTCGACGGTCGTGTAAGGACCGCCGGTGGGACCGACCAGGGCCGCCGAGCTCTGTTCCAATGGCTGGCCCGGGACGAGATTGCGCTGTTCGTCTTCGACACCGACCTCCGAGAGATCGGCGGGATTGAAGACCTCGGGCCAAATGGAGTGCAACCCTGGACCTGGGGAGATCGCGGTCATCGTCCATCCTTGCGGACCGCGCGAAAAGACGTCGGTATTCTGGTATGCGACGCCGTCCCCAAAGGATGCTTCGCCGGCAAGCAGGAAATGGTTGCCATCTTCGGAGGCATGGCCAGGGTCAGGATCGGTGTAGAAGGCGCTGCCACCGTTCGACGGGAACAGATCCGGGGAATCGCCCTTGTCCACGGGAGTGACCTGCTCATACACGCGACATTGGGGCAGGTTGACGGAGGGGCCCTGGCGCGAAGCGGCGTTTGGGCACGATTCTTCAGCCAGCGCGACGGGCGCGGCGCCCGCAAACACGTCAAATCCAGCCAGGCCCATAATGGTCAAGCTAACCAGGACGACCGTACGGGCACGGGAACCACAAGGCCCGAGCGAACGCGGGCAGCGGTCGTAGCGAGCCATTCCTGCTATTGGTGTTGAATACGAGATATCTGTGTTTGTGTTTCGCATATTGGCCCCTTCTACGTAAATGTCCCTAACCGCCGGCTCGTTACCGCCGCTACTGGAGGCGGTTGTGAGGCCACCCGCTCGGCAGCCTCACAACCTCTCCTTACTTGCAGATGCATCTAGCGATACCCTTGATGCCTATTCCACCTTGATCGATTCCCCTTCGCCCTCGATCTTCATGACGCCTTTCCATTCACCGGATTCTTTGCTGCCAAGTGTACAATTGGTCTTATTAGATTTTGTGTCGAATTTAGCTTCAACGCCTTCGAGGCCGCCAAAAACATTGTTACTCATGTCAGTGCTTGTATTGGTCCCACAGCTGAGTTCAAAACTAGTGCCCGCCTGATTCTTGCAGGTGATGCTCCATTCAGGTGTTCCGCTACCACCGCTCACTACCTTTTGCCTGATTTCACTACCTTCCCGGTAGAGTTCCGTCTTCCACGGAAAATGGCGTCCTTCGATTGACTCGATCATTGTGCAGCCCGAGACAGTGCGACAGTCTTCGATCGTCGTTGCAGTAGTTGTTATTTCTCCGACCCCATGGGCAGCTATGTCACCTCTGAGCGTACCTTTACACGCTACCGCTACCGTCACGGTGCCAAAAAGCGCTTTAGGAACAGAAAGTTCGAAGGATTGTTCACCAACCATGTTGTGAGATTTGGTCAGTTTTTCAAACACTCCGCCTTTCTTCACATACCATTCCGGTGAGGCGAGCGCCGATGTCGCCGACACGCCACCCAACGCGAGCACCGCCACCATTGCGACCACAACGGTCATGAATCTGGATCTCATCTAAAACCAACTTCCTTTCGTCTCATTCGACGCCAAGGCACGACTCCACAGGGAAGACCCACCCCGGCACCGGTCTTTGTTCGTAAGCACGCCTACACGAGACGGCCAAGCCATCCCACCCAAGCGCACGCTTGAATGCCCGCCACTCACACGGGCACGAGCAGGCGCCGCGCGAAGGCGGCGCGAAAGCAGAGGCTCACATCGGCGCGCACCACCAGCGCGTGGCAAGAAAACAGTGGGCGGTATCCCAGCTACGCCTCCAGGCGCATGGGAGGTCCACTCGCCGTGGGCTTGCCGGCCGTTCGTCAGCGTGAAATACAGCGTCCGGTCTGACGCGACACCACGCGGACGGCGAACGTCATTGCTGCGAATGGCGACAGGGTTTGGCGGACGGCCCTCACCACGCGCATGGCGACAGTCAACCCTCCCCACGAGGGGGCGGCAACCCGACGCCGATCTAGCCGTCAGACCTGGAGCGCTAGGCAGACAAGAGAGAGAGAGAGAGAGAGAGAGATGCATCGGCAGTGCCGAGGCATCTACCTACGGGCCCATCAGGCCACGCAGCGATCCCCATCACGTCTGTCAAGCACGACTGCACGCGAAAACACTCCCTCATCACGAGCGACCCGATCCCTCTCAACCACATTCCCGAAACTGGCTCCTGCAGGTCCGCCAAAACAGAGAACCCAAACCAGACCTATGTCCAATACACCCTTGTCGCCTCAGATGACAACCGGGCTCCTGCCTACTTTAGACACATCTCAAGGCAGTTGTCAAGTCCCCAACCGGCGAAACCCCACCCACCTCATGGAAAACCGCACTAGGAAGCCAAAAACCGGCCAGGCTCCGCCACCCGCAATCCGGGCACGCGCGCGAAGTGACGGACGTTGCGCGTCACCAGCGGTGCGTCCGCCTCCAGGCAGATGCCCGCCTGCATGGCGTCGCGGATCTCGATCCCCGCGCCGGCTGAGCGCAGCTCGCGCAGCACGGCGCCCCCGCGCAGCGCCGCCTCTCGCGTCAGCGGCAGACATGGCGCGGACAGGAGCGCATCCGCGGGAGCGGGGTCGTGTGCGTAGCTGCTCCCCAGGGCCAGCTCGAATGCCGTCACGGCAGTGATCCGGAAACCAGACGAGGCACCCAGCTCATCGACGAGCTCCCTGCCCGGCCCCGCATCGCGGAGGTGGTCGATCAGGATGTCCGAGTCTAGGACTGGGGCAGTCGCCACGTCGCCCACGCCTGCTCACGCTCGCGCTCCCACTGGGCGACGTCCTCCTCGCTCCAAGCGCCCCTGGCGGCGGCGATCGCGCTCGTCAGACGCCGGCGTTGCAGCTCCGACTGGAAGTACTCGCCCAACGCCTCCTCGACGATCGGCGAGAAGCCGCGCAGACCGCGGTCCACCGCGACGGCCTTCAGGCGCCTGTACACGGGATCGGACAGCTCGACAGTCGTGCGCATGCATGCATTGTAATGCATCTACGCTTAGGACCGTGGGCCCTTACAGCTTGAATCGGAGCGCTGCACTGGGGTGAGGATCGCCCTATGCGCGGGTGCTGCTCGACTCTGTCCTGAGCGCCTCTTGGACTTCGTGTCCTTTGGGTGTGAGTGTCCAGGCGTTGGGCTCTCCCTTGGCGGGGGCGTGACCGTTGCTGTTGTGGATCAGGCCGAGGTGTTCGAGGCGGGTGAGGAGCTTGGATGTCTGGCCCTGGTCTGTGATGTCGGCGTGCTGTGCGGCCTGACGGTTGCTGATGCCGGGATGGGAGGCGATCGCGGTGAGGACGCGCACGGTGCGATAGGTCAGGCGCATGTCGAGATCCTTCAGGGGGTCCTGGCGCGCGCGGGGGGAGCGATGGGGTCGGGTGACGGGCCGGGCAAGCTCACGGCGCGCGGCGGCTGCGCCGAGGTAGGGCATCACGATCATGCTCATCAGGGGATTCAAGAGCTCACCAAGCGATGTGCGCGAGCGCTGGAGCATCCGCGAGTGAATGACCGCCAGCACCGCGCCCACGACACCCTCCGCCGTCAGGGGCGTAGTAGAGGGCTCCTGAGCGGCCCTGCGCTCACCACGCCCACGATCGACAATCTCGATCAGCACGTCGAGCATCTGTGCACGGCGTGCGAGCACGACGGGACCGCCACCGAGCGCATCCACCACGAGCACCCCTCCCAGACCGGGCTCATCCTCGAGGAAGCCCAACAGCGCTCCCAGCCCCGCCCTGACCCCCTGACGCCACGAGGACTGGGACTCGTACGCGGGCGCGACACACGCGGCGGCCATCGCGACGGCGTGATCGAACGCCGCGAGGAAGCAGTCCTCGCGATCGGCGAACAGCTCGTAGAACGTGCGCCGCGAGACCCCCGCCCTGGCGACCACCCGCGCCACGCTGGCCTCCCCCACCCCAAGCTCACGCACGACCCCCACCGTGGCGTTGAGAATCCGCACGCGCTGAATCTCAGCCACCCGCTCACGACCACGACCATTCGACCCGGGCGTGGGAGGGGACATCGAGCGCGTACCGGCGCTCACCGAACCCCGACCAGACGACCGGTCCTGCGTCCGCCCCGGCCCAGACCCGGCCTGACCGGTACGCTGCCGCCGCCGCGACCCGGCCCCATGACCACCATCACGAGAGGAGGACATGACAACCACCACCCCGCTCCCGCTACTTCCCCCTGCGACTGCTCTTCTTGCTCTTGATCGGCCCGTACCTCTTGTGTGCCGCCTTTTCGCAGTTCGCGCGCTTGGCCTTGCCCTTATCCCTGTGACACAACTTCAGCGCCCTGGCGAGCTTCTGCGACCGCGTAAGCGCCTTGACCTTCGCGCAACCCGTCACACCGATCGGGGTGCTCTCGTTGATCTTCGCGCCGTTCTGCGCGAGGAATTCGGTCGGCATCGCCAGTTTCGACGTGCACAGGTCCCCATTCGCCGTCAGCGCAGAGAACTTGCCCTCCGGGAGGGTCAGTTCGAAGCTGCCCACCGGAGCGTCGGGGACGGTCTTGAACGTGCTGCTGGTGATCCCGGCTTTGCTGATGAACGTCGTACCGACCAGATCGATCCTCACGCCATAGCCCTGCAACACCATGATCAGGCTCGGGAACGCTTCCCCGCCGTGACTGACGAAGTACGCCGGTCCTTCCAAGGGGACGGGGATCAGCGGCGTGATCGCCTTCGCGTGCCCGATGATCGACGCTGCGGGGCAGCCTGCGGGGTTGGCTTCGAACTGCGCGGCGGTGCACGCCTTCTGCAACGTCGTCAACCTCGACGGCAACTGCTTGGGCAGATCAACCTTGACCTTCGCGATGTTCGCCTGGGTGCCGAACGGCGCGTTGGGATAGGTCATCTTCACGGACAGGCTTGCACCGTCCGCTTTGCTGGTCTTGCCCGACGTGGAGACCGAGAATTTCGGTGCGAACTTCAGGATCGCGCAGTTGGTGACCTGGAATGGTAGTTCCAGCGCGCTCGTGGCTCCTTCCGCGCTCGACACGCTCCCCGTGATCTTCATCGGGTTGCAGTTGGTCGGGTTGAACGTGAATCCCGGCCGGTTGATTGTGACGTTGACGTGCTGGATCTGCAGAGGAATCCCTTCAAGGGACGTGGGTATCTCGTATGGTCCGCTGTCGTCGGAGGTGACCGATAGTGCGGCGGTGAGCGGGTTGACTTCGATCTTTGCGCGTACGAGCACGCAGTCGCACGCCGGATCGTTGGCTTTCGTGTGCGCGAGGTCGAACGGTCCGGCCTTCGCGGGGTTCACGATCGACAGGCCGAACGGCGCGCCCTCGTAGGGGCCGGTGACGTACACCTTGCCGCCCTTCACGCTGAACGGGTCCCCGCCGACGCCGACGGAGACGGTGGTTTCTCCGATGAGACTGTTGGGGCCGCACAGGCCCTCGTCGGCCTGCGGTTCGGGGCACAGTTCGACATCTGAGAGCAGTCCGGACAGACCGGGGGGCATCTTCAAGCTGATCGCCTGCAGGCTCTGCTGGCCGCTTTCCCTGGACATCGTCGTACTGAGGGGCGTGAACGCGCCCGCTTGAATGTTGCTCACGCTCGTGTGCAGCGACGGGCTGAACGGCAGGCTCACACCCGGACAAGGAGTGCCGTCGGGACCCGAGGTGATGGCAAAACGCGAGGTGCTGTTGACGGGTTCGTTGCCAGACCATGGGGTGAACGTGCCGGTTGTTTCATAAGCACCGCAGTGCGCGGGGCTCGCCAGCGGTGCGCGTTCCCCACCGAAGAAATGCAGTTCGGCGTCTTCGAACGCTAGCTGTGGCACGTTGTGGAGCGTCGCTATCAACTGTCCCGTTGCGGTGACGTGCACTTCGCCGGCCTGCTTAACGACCGTACCCGAGATCGGGTCTTCGGCAACGATATAGATCGCGACGAGACTCCCGAACGGGTTGGCTTCCTGCGCCGCGAGATACACGAACCCCTTCACGAACTGCCCCTTGGGCAGCAGCGGCGAGGAGACCGTGACTTCGCCGATCTTCGACGCGTTAGCGCAGAAACTCACACCCGGACTCAACAGTCCCGGAGGTTCGGGATTGAACGTCGCCGTCTCAGAACCGGGGTCTGAGACCGGATTGAACTCCTTCACGCCGGTGATACCGGCCAGGCCCTCAGAGCACGCTTCCAGACCATCACCACCCGAGGGATCGATCGCTATGCCTTCCGGCAACGCGACAGTGATGTCCTTCACGTTGGACTGCGCGAGACCGTTGGGGATCAACACCTCGCTCTGGTTGACATGCACATCGACGTTCAACCCCGACGGCTTGCTCGCTTCCGTACTGTCCGGGGTCACCTTGATCGACGGTTCGAACCCCAGCCTGTTACAGCCATCCAACGCGATCGCCGAATCCGCCTCATCCCCCAGCGTATAGGACACCGGTTCCTGGATGAGCGGTCGCCAATCCTGAACGGGCTGCGACGGATCACCAGGCTCCGGCGCCGGCCACGAATCACCTTCCACCGTGACCTTGAACGGTTCACCCCCACACGACGTCGGCAACGACAGAAACGGCGCGGTGCCCGTGTCTTCCGGGGAGCTGCAGCCTCTCACAAAGATTTCAAACCCCACACAGCCGTACCCTCGGGAGTTGTCGTGACGGGGATCCGCCGGCCAACCCCACAGCGTGACCTGCGAGGACAAGTACGCCGCCGTCTGTGTAATGTTGTTCACTTCGACCGTGACACCATAGTCACCGCCCGCACGTATCGACGTGTCGAGAAGCGTGTCGACTCCAGTGT
The DNA here is from genome assembly GCA_963786535.1 of uncultured Solirubrobacterales bacterium. Taxonomy (GTDB): domain Bacteria; phylum Actinomycetota; class Thermoleophilia; order Solirubrobacterales; family Solirubrobacteraceae; genus Palsa-744. The sequence goes on from CAWAZI010000001.1 coordinate 668,346, forward strand.
CCCTGAACCCGAAGCGTGCCGGCTCACCCCTCGATGGCACCATATTGAAGACCGGCACGGCTTCGGTGTCTTGCAAAGGCTTGGCGATGGTAACGACCGCGACCCCGACCTGCGAACCGAGCGGACAATGCTTAGTTACGAACTCCCCTTCCGTGCACTGTTCGAACGGAGAAGGGTTACCTATCAAGCCCGCTGGCAGAACAAAACGTAGATCCCTCGGCAACGCAGGCGACGCAACAGTGCCGAACGCTTCCGGAGGGGATCCAAAATTTTCGTGAATTTTGATGCCTCCGGTTTCTGGGCCCTCGTTCAGCGCGAGGGTCGTCGTCAACTGAAACGGGTGCGATCCAGCCTGCGTGTCCACCGACCCCCCCGCGTTTTCCGGCACGACTTCCAACGTTTCAACGCCGAACTCCGTCGGGGTGCTGCCGACGGTCAGCGGGTCGTTCGCCGACGCGCTCGGGGCTTCGCCTCCGGAGACAGTCACGACATTCCCGAGAGTGGCCTTCGCTTCGCCAGGGAGCGTGCCGTGCAGGCCCGCTTCGACCTTCGCGTAGATATCGACTTCCACCCGCAGGTAGGGCGTCAGCGTCGCGGCGACAGTGCATTCGATCGTGCGAGGACTCGCCACCATACACCTGCCACCCCCACTGGTGCCCTCCGGACCAACAACATAAAACGCCGCTTCCGCTTCTAGTCCTACCGGCAGCGTGTCGGCGACGATCACAGGCGAGCCCGCTTCGCCGTTGACGTCCCGGTCGCCCAAATTCGTCGCCGAGACGACGACCGTCCTTTCCGGCCCCGGCGTCAGCACCGACGGCCTCGAGCCCACGTTCACGTGCCACCACGGGTGGCCTTCTTCGGCAAAGGCCGGCGCCGCCGAGCAAGCGAGAAGGACCATTAGAGAAACGAGGCAAGTCAATATCAAGCTACGCAACAGAGCGTGTGGTGACCGGAGGTTTATGAGCTTGCCTGCCGCTGTTCGTTGTTGCATATGGGTTTCCATTTACTTGCCCCTCCGGCCGTGGGTGACTCTCTTTGCCTTCTTAGCCTTCTTTCGCTTCACACATCTGTTTTTCTTCTTTGTGAAGCCCTTGTGACACTTCACGACCTTTGTTGTCACCACAGGTTTGACGACCGCCGGTTGATTAGATGCCCCCCCACCGGGGTTGCCCGCGCCCACGAATGTTTCACTCGGACCGGCGCCGAAAATCGTCGGCTGTGGCGTCGGCGACGGTTTACACGAGGCTTCCGTATCACACGGTGGAGGAGCTTCAGACCGCGCGCCACACGGCGCAGCGGCACTGCATTCATGCGCGTCATACACGTCACGAGCGGTGTCCTTGTCTTCAGACACGAGCTGCGCCGACGTCAAGAAAAACACATCTTCTCCGCTTGCGCTCGCATCTAAGAACACCGATTCTTCACCGGACGAACCCGACGAGATCAATGACGTGCAGCCGCCGCTCGCCACGCTGAACGTCGCGGTAGCTTCGTTACACACCGAGACACCTTCCGAGCTCACGGTACCGGCCGGCTCATACTCGTAAACGTCCATCAAGCCGTTGGTCGCCTGGGGCACAAGCGCATCCGAGCTGTTGAAGAACACCCGGCCGCTGTCCGACAAGTATCTCGACTGATACCTCGCGACTCCTTTCGCCATGCCCGTCCACCCCGGGATATTCGCGGCCAGCCACCGACCACCGCTCCAGATTCTTTGCTCATCGATGAGCGCCCCATGTTCGTAATTCGCCGCTTCGCTGTCCAGTACCCCAGTGGGCCGCTCACCTGTCGGATTACACGAGACACAGAGCAACCGCCCGGACGGCGCACCGCTGCCAGGCGCTCGGTAGAGGTAGACCTCCTCGTCGAGCGCGCCGCTATTGACATCTCTGTTGTCGTAGCCGGTCGGGCTTCCGTCAGACATGAACACCAGATTTTCGCCATTCGGTGAAACCATCGAAGTAGCATGTTCGAGATTCGTTCCTCCGCCAGCCCAGTCGGGGTTATCTTCTTGTGAAAGCTCGGCGATAAAGGAGATGCCCCACCCACTCGTCTCACCGTCGTAATGCAGCATATAGAGATTATCTGCTCCATCCGTCGCTGTTTCGCCCCACGCGTTCCCTTCTGTGTGACTCGTTAGCACACCCTTCGCAACGAAATAAATATATGAGCTCTCACTACTCCCGACAACCACCGTGCCTTGCACATCTGCACTTTCGTTTTTGGCGATCGTCAAGTCACTCAAATTGCACTTCAGCCCGCTTGCTTCTTCGGCCATTTCACACTCATATAGCTCTGGCTCCTGTTCTTCGGCGTTAGAGTCAGGAGTCAGCCGTTCTCCATCGGTAAAGAACACTCTTGACCCATCGCTGCTCGCGAACTGAAAGTCCGCCAGGCCGGGTTTCAGGTCGCTGCTCCCTATGTCCAACTGCATACTTCTCCAAGATTGCCCATCCAGCGTATAGCGCATGAAAACATGCCCTTCGTAGGACCAGACGATGCGCGAACCGTCGCTCGAAATTGCACCCCGAGCGTTTTTCCCGCTTTCAGTACCGAGTGTCGCGCTGCCACCCGCCTTCGTTCCTTCGTACGCCGGTACGTCGGGCAGCACGCTGACGAGCTGTAGCTGTTCTTGCGGCGGCTTGTCAGCCGACCACTCATACAGCCCACTTTCTTCCGCGCCAGCGAGCAAAGACGTTTCGTTGGCGTGAACGATCACATGGCTTAGGTCGGGATCGGCGCCTTCGACCCGGATCAAGCCGCCGAATTTGGCGCCCGCCGTAGCGTTCGAGTCTTCAGCCACCCGAGGCTTGCAAGAGACGGGCGCTTCAGGACAGCCAATCACCAATGGCAGATAGCCACCTTCAGCCACCGCTTTTTCATAAGCCGCCGACTCTTCGCTGCCTACCGGCGCCGACAGCGGAGCATCGGCTCGTAGGTAGGGCGTTGCTTCCGAGGCGCCTTCTGCGAGCGGCACCGCCCCTTCGGCTTCTTCAGCGTCCAGTCCCAGCCCAAACGGCTCGACGAGCCCAACCGACAGATCCGACGAGAACGCCCTGTACTCCTGTCCAGATCCAATTGGTACGCCTTTCGCCACCGTGACCGGCGTGGCGATATCCTGAGAGGACCAGCCACCATCAGCGCCGCGCGTTGAGAGCACCTGCGTTTCATCCGCGTTGGCGGGGTCCGCTTCCACCGGACCGTTTGTGGTAAAGGTGATCGCGCCGCCATCTTCAGCTGCCTGTATCACCCCCCCGCTTTCTTCGATCGGATGAACCGCAGCGCCGTCCTTCTTCGCCGGAGAGACGAGTTCCCACCTTCGGCCATCCGGCAGCGTCAGCTCCCCGCCTGTGGGCTGTGTCGTGAACGATTCGCCGCTGCCCGCATGGGGCAGTGCGCCTTCCACCGTAACGACCACTCGGTAATCGTAGGCCGTCTTCGCTTTCAGACCCTGAATGTGTGCTTCCACGTTCACACCGCTCACACACGTCCCCGTGCCCGTCGCGGCGCCCATCACGTTTGCCCCATAAGTAGCGCTCGGTCCGTATTCGAACTTATATGACGCCGATTGCGAGCTTTCCGGATTCACGCACGCGCCAAGCGTCGCGCCGCTGGCCGACACGTTCGAGACGAACTCTTCCTTGACTTCCGCGGCGACGGCGGGCGCTGGAGCGCCCGCGAGCAGCAGACCGCCGACCACCACACTTAGACACACCAGCCAACGCGTGCGGCTGCGACCACGACGACGACGACCACCACCACCACCACCACCACCACCACCGATCGATCCCCTGCTGCTCATGTATTGCAACTCCTTCTCCCCTTCTCGAATGATCGCATCAAGCACTTCCACAGGCGCGGTACACGCGTCTCAAACACACTCCCCTTCACGGCTGCGAGCGTGCGTGGGACCACGACGGCCCCACGCAGACTCGATTGTCCTAAACGCTGCTCCTACGCCTTTACCTCCATGGTTTCCGTACTCGTAATCGCGATGGAGCGTCCGGTTTCGATTGATGCCGCCGTGTACGGCTGGTGGTACAGATAGGATTCCAGGCTATGAAGGACTTCTTCGCCTTCGAAGTGGGTCCACTCCTGGTCGGTGGACCCGGACGGCGACGCTTTGAAAGCGAGGTCGAATTCCTTGGTTTCTTTGTTTATCGGAGAAAAGCCGCCTATCACCGAGCCCTTGAAATGGAAGGTACCCAACAAGGAATCTGTGCATTCCGCGATTTTTTCGCCTTTGGCCTGTTCGAGCAGCAAACCCACATTTTCTTTTTTGGGAAGGTATCCGATCCTTCCCGAGAGCTGCGCCGTCACCATTTCCCCTGATTTGGCGCCAGGACTGGTGCAGGCGCCATGCGACGCGATACAGCCGGTGAACTTGACGACCACGCCCGTCACTTCGCTCACGCCATGTGTTTCACCGGACATGGTGCTATTTTCGCATGTCAACACTCCGGTCGTGCCGCTATAGAGTCCGACGAAAGCCGTTTCGCCGCCTGTCGCGGTGAATTTCACCGCTTTTGCAAGCCCTTTCCCGCCCTGCTGGAATTCCGGCAACGCCGCCGAGGCCGCCGCCGAGGCGACCGCCCCAACAGCCAGCACCGCTACAAGCGCAACGAGCACTGTCCTGCACATGGATCTCATCTAAAACAACTCCCTTTCGTCTCATTCAGCGCCACGACCCCACCCCCGAAGCGGAGGGCAGACCGATGGCGCCGGTCTTGTTACCCAGCACGCCCGGGCGAGACCACCGGCCCCGACATGGGCGCACGCTTAGAAGCCCGGGATACGGGCAAGTCCTTGAACGAGTCGCTAGAATCGGCCGCATGACGACCAAGGAGCGCCTGCACAAGCTCGTGGACGAGCTGAGCGAGGATGAGGCCGCCGCGACGCTGCTCGTGACCGAACGCCATCGTGACGACGCCATGCTCCAAGCCCTCGCGAGCGCGCCCGTAGACGACGAGCCCGCGTCGCCGGCGGAAGACCGCTCGGCGCGGGAAGCGCTGGGTGCGTATCGCCGAGGCGAAGCGATCGACTCGGCCGAGCTCAAGCGCGACCTCGGCCTCGATTGACAGACGACTCCTGGACCTACGTCATCACCCCGCCCGCCCGGCGCGACCTGCGACGCCTCGACCAGCCGGTCAAGAGACGTGTGGTCGATGCGCTCGACCGCTTCGTCGCCGACCCCCAGGCCGGCGACACCCGCAAGCTCGCGAACAGTGACGATTGGAGACTGCGCGTCGGAGATTGGCGCGTGCGCTTCAACTTCGATGACGAAGCCCGCGTGATCGTCGTGACTCACGTGCTCCCGCGCGGACGCGCCTACGACCGGTGATCGCGCGTGGCAGCAGCCGTTGCTCCCTACGAAAGGGCGTGGCGCCCGGCGTGATTCGGCGGTTAGACCAGCAGCGCTACAGGGACAAGAGAGAGAGAGAGAGAGAGAGAGAGATGCATCGGCAGTGCCGAGGCATCTACCTACGGGCCCATCGGGCCACGCAGCGATCCCCATCACGTCTGTCAGGTGCGACTCCACGCGAAACTGCTCCCTCATCACGAGCGACCCGATTTCCCTCTCTCAACTACATGTCCCGAAACTGGCTCCTGCAGGTCCGCCAAAACAGAGAACCCAAACCAGACCTATGTCCAATACACCCCAATCGCCTCAGATGACAACCGGGCTCCTGCCTACTTTAGACACATCTCAAGGCAGTTGTCAAGTCCCCAACCGGCGGGAACTTTTCTAAACCCCTAAAAAGCGCATCACAGAGCCAGATCCCGCGCTCCAAGCCGCTCCGCCGGAGAGTTTCGTCCCAAGCGCAACGTAGCTTTGGGCAAGTGCCCATCGAACGCTTCATATGGACGACCCACGCCGAGGACCGGCGCATCGAACGACTGCTCGACCGCTTCGAGCTGGAGAGCGCGATCCGTGAAGGCCACGCCGGCCGCCAGATAAATCGCGGCCGTGCGGACTGGCTGATCGATGGTCTGCTCGCCGACGGTCGACACTTCGTCGTCGTCTACGACCATCCCCATGGGGCTGACCACGCCGCAGTGCGGATCGTCAGCGTGTGGCCTTCTGGAACCGGTCTCGAAGGAGTACGCTGGAGGGCATCATGAAACTGCACTATGACCCCGAAGTTGACATCGCGTCGATCTCCCTTGAGAAGGGTCGCGCCGTCAGTCAGGAGCACCCCTGGGGGCTGATCGATCGCGACCCCGGCGACGGCCATCTGATGGGCTTCGTGATCTGGGAGGCCTCCACCATCCTCCCCGCCGAGATGATCGCTGCGCTGCCCACCTCGGGCAAGCCCACAGTTTCCGCCGCCTGAACGCGCACGCAACGGGAAGCGTCCCGCTATGTGTTGCCCGCGGAGACGCCCGGCCCGACGTGCCGCGGCGGGCCGTCGGGGCCTTCGTCGGCGTCCGCGTGGCCGGACAGCGCCTGGTCTTCGGGCCGGGACGGTGCCGCCTCTCCCCCCTGCCCGACCGCGCCGTTGCGCCGGCCCGCGAGGTGGCGATCGACCATGCGGGCGCACTGGCGTCCCTCGTTGATCGCCCATACGATCAGCGACTGCCCGCGGCGGGCGTCGCCGGCGGCGAACACTCCCTCGACGGAGGTCGTGTAGGGCTTGACGGCCTTGACATTGCCGCGCGGGTCCTTCTCGACGCCGAGTTGGTCGAGCAGCTCCTGTTCGGGGTGCAGGAAGCCCATCGCCAGCAGCACGAGCTGGGCGGGGATCTCGCGCTCGGTGCCGGCGACCGGTCCGAACGGGGGCGCGGGCTGCGCCTGGGCGATGTGCAGCGCAACGACCCGGCCGTCGGCGTCGCCGGAGAAGTGGGTCGTCACGATCGAGTAGTCCTGCTCGCCGACGCCCTCGCGCCGCGCCTCCTCCATCGCGTAGCTCATGCGGTACTTCAGCGGCCACTCGGGCCACGGCGTGCGGTCGTCGGGGCGTGAGGGCGGGGGCTCGGGCAGGAGCTCCAGCTGGACGATCGAGCGCGCGCCCTCGCGCAGGGCGTTGCCGACGCAATCAGCGCCGGTGTCGCCGCCGCCGATCACGACGACATCCTTGCCCGCGGCGCTGATCGCGCTCGCGATCTCGGGTTGGGGGACGTCGGGGGCGGGGCCGAACTCGCGCGCGGCCCAGCGGTTGCGTCCGTACAGGTAGTCCATCGCGAAGTGCACCCCGTCCAACTCCCTGCCGGGGACCGGCAGGTCGCGCGGCACGCGCGAGCCTGTGGCCAGCACAACCGCATCGAAGCCGCCGCTACGCAGCTCCTCGACGCCGATGCCCGTGCCGCCCACGTCCACCCCGCAGCGCAGCGCCACGCCCTCGGCGACGAGCTGCTCGACGCGCCGCTGCACGATCCGCTTCTCGATCTTGAAGTCGGGCACCCCGAACCGCGCGAGGCCCCCGGCGGCCTCGTCGCGCTCGAACAGCGTCACGCGGTGGCCGGCGCGGCGCAGCTGCTGGGCGGCGGCCATGCCCGCCGGTCCCGAGCCGATGACGGCGACCGACTGTCCGGTCTCATGGCGGGGCGGGCTCGGGACGATCCAGCCCTCCTTGAAGGCGCGATCGACGATCGCCAGCTCGATCTGTTTGATGGTGACGGCGTCGTTCTCGCGGATCTCCAGCACGCACGCCGCCTCGCACGGCGCGGGGCACAGGCGGCCGGTGAGCTCGGGGAAGTTGTTCGTCGCGTGCAGCTGCGCGATCGCGTCCCGCCAGCGGTCGCGGTAGACGAGGTCGTTCCAGTCGGGGATCAGGTTGCCGAGCGGGCAGCCGTTGTGACAGAACGGCACGCCGCAGTCCATGCAGCGCGCGCCCTGCTCGCGCAACTCCTCGGTCGGGCGGGTGATGAGGAACTCGCGATAGTCGTGCGCGCGCTCGTCGGGGTCCCGGTAGGGAATCCCGTGACGCTCGATCTGCAAAAAGCCGCCGAGCTTGCCCATCAGACCGTCCGTGCCATCCGCGGATCCATCATCGAGCAACCGGCCATCACGCCGCCACCGCCGGCGGGGCCGCCTGCGAGGACGCGGCCTGCGCCGCGGCCGCCCGTTCGCTCAGAACACGCTTGTAGTCGTGGGGCATCACCTTCACGAATGCGCCGCCGGATAGCAGCTCATCCCACTCGGCGAGCACCCGCGCCGCGACGGGTGAGTCGGTGCGAGCGGCGTGCTCGGAGATCAGCGCCCTCAGCTCGGCGGCGTCCTCGGGGCTGGGCGCTTCGAACCCGACCATGCCCATGTTGCAGCGCCGCGCGAACGCGCCGTCCTCGTCGAGCACATATGCGATGCCACCGCTCATGCCGGCGGCGAAGTTGCGCCCGGTCGGCCCGAGCACGACCACACGCCCGCCGGTCATGTACTCGCAGCCGTGGTCCCCGACACCCTCCACGACCGCGCGGGCTCCGGAGTTGCGCACCGCGAAGCGCTCGCCGGCCAGGCCGCGGAAGAAGGCGCGCCCGGCGGTCGCCCCGTAGAGCAGGGTGTTTCCGACGATCACGTTCTCCTCGGCGACGAACTCGCTCGCCATGCCCTCGCGCGGGCGCACCGCCAGCACGCCGCCCGAGAGGCCCTTGCCGGTGTAGTCGTTGGCGTCGCCGCGCAGCGTGAACGTAACCCCGGGCGCCAGCCAACCCCCGAAGCTCTGGCCGGCCGAGCCATCGAAGGAGATCTCGATCGAGCCCTCCGGGAGCCCGGCCGCGCCATGCGCTTGCGCGATGTGGCTGGAGAGAATGCCGCCGACACAGCGGTTGACGTTTCGGATCGGCAGTGCAAAGCTGATGCGCTCGCCCCGCTCGATCGCGCCGCGCGAGCGCTTGACGAGCTCCCAGTCCAGCGCATCGGCGAGCACGGCCGGCGGCGGTTCGATGCGCCGCCTGGGGGCGCCCTCGGACAGCTCGATGTGGGTCAGGATGTGGGTGAGGTCCACCCCGCGCGCCTTCCAATGCTCGATCGCGGGCCGGGCATGCAGCAAATCGACGCGCCCGATCGCCTCATCCAGCGAGCGCAGTCCCAGCGAGGCGAGGATCTCGCGCACTTCCTCGGCGACGAAGAAGAAGAAGTTGACGACGTGCTCGGGCGTGCCCTTGAAGCGTTCGCGCAGCACCGGGTCCTGCGTGGCGATGCCGACCGGGCACGTGTTCAGGTGACAGGCGCGCATCATAATGCAGCCGGTGGCGATCAGCGGCGCGGTGGAGAAGCCCATCTCGTCGGCGCCGAGCAGCGCGGCGATCACCACGTCGCGTCCGGTCTTCAGCTGGCCGTCTGTCTGCACGACGATGCGCGAGCGCAGATCGTTGAGCAGCAGCGTCTGCTGGGTCTCGGCCAGCCCGATCTCCCAGGGCACCCCGGCGGCCTGGATCGAGGACAGCGGCGAGGCGCCGGTGCCGCCGTCGTGGCCGGAGATCAGCACGCGGTCGGCGTTCGCCTTGGACACACCCGCGGCGACCGTGCCGACGCCGACCTCGGCGACGAGCTTGACCGACACCTGCGCTCCCGGCGCCGTCTCGGTGGGCGGGTTGGAGCAGCGTAGGTCGTAGATCAGCTGCTTGAGGTCCTCGATCGAGTAGATGTCGTGGTGGGGCGGGGGACTGATGAGGCCCACGCCGGGCGTGGTGTGGCGGATCGAGCCGATGTAGGCATCGACCTTGCCGCCCGGCAGCTGGCCGCCCTCACCGGGCTTGGCGCCCTGGGCCATCTTGATCTGCAGCTCATCGGCGTTGACGAGGTAGTTGATCGTCACGCCGAAGCGGCCCGAGGCGACCTGCTTGATCGCCGAGCGCCGCCGATCGCCGTTGGGGTCGGGCGCAAAGCGCGCGGGGTCCTCTCCGCCCTCGCCGGTGTTGGAGCGCCCGCCGAGGCGGTTCATCGCGATCGCCAGCGTCTCATGCGACTCGCGCGAGATCGAGCCGAGGCTCATCGCGCCCGTGCAGAAGCGCCGCACGATCTCGCTCGCCGACTCGACCTCCTCCAGCGCGATCGGCTCGCGCGCGCTCCCGTCCTGCACGCGGGGCCCGATCTCGAGCAGGCCGCGCAGCGCCGCCTTGCGCGCCGCGTCCTCGTTGACCTGACGGGCGTACTCCTGATACTTCGCGTACGCGTCGCTCGAACGCACCTCGGCGAGCGCCTCGTCCTCGCCCGCCAGCGCGGCCGCGACGTTGCCGTTCGCCGCGCGCACCGCGTGCTGGACCAGCGCGATCGTCTCGGGGTTCCACATGTGATGCTCACCGTCGCGCCGCCACGCATACACCCCGCCGACCGGGAGCAGGTCGTCCTCGGGAGCGGGCCACGCGCGACGGTGGCGCTCCAACGCCTCGGTCGCGAGCACGTCGAGTCCCACCCCGCCGATGCGCGAGGCGGTGCCGGTGAAGTGCCGCTCGATCAGCTCCCGCTCCAGACCGACGGCCTCGAAGATCTGCGCGCCGCGGTAGGACTGGATCGTGGAGATGCCCATCTTGGAGATCGTCTTCAAGAGGCCTTTGCCGATCGCCTTGATCGTGTTCTGCGCGGCCCCCTCCAGGCGCGCGTTCAGCTCCTCGCTCGTCGGCGAAGCCCCGTTGGACGTGCCATCGGCGGCGCCGGGCGCGATCCGCCCCTCGATCACCAGCTCGTCGAGCGTCTCCAGCATCAGGTACGGGTTGATCGCGCTCGCGCCGTAGCCGATCAGCGTCGCGAAGTGGTGGACCTCGCGCGGCTCGCCGGACTCCAGCACGATCCCCACGCGCAGCCGCGTGCCCTCGCGCACCAGGTGATGATGCACGGAGGCGACCGCCAGCAGCGACGGGATCGGCGCGCGCCGCGGACCGATCGAGCGATCGGACAGCACGATGATGTTGACGCCGGCGGAGATCGCGTCGTGCGCCTGCTCGCATACGCGATCCAGCGCGGCGGCCATGCCCTCCGCCCCCTCGGCGACGGGCCACGTGATGTCGATCGTGCGCGCCGCGAACAGCTCGTGGGAGACGTGGCGCAGGGTCTCCAGCTCGCGGTTGAGCAGGATCGGGCGCTCCAGCACGAGCTTGTGCGCGTGCTCGGGCGTCTCCTCGAACAGGTTGCGCTCGCTGCCGAGGGTCGTCTCCAGGCTCATCACGATCTCCTCGCGGATCGGGTCGATCGGCGGGTTGGTGACCTGGGCGAACAGCTGCTTGAAGTAGGAGAACAGCGGCGGCGCCTGGTCGGAGAGGACGGCCAGGGAGATGTCGTTGCCCATCGAGCCGATCGGCTCGGCCCCGTCGCGCGCCATCGGCGCCAGCAGCACGCGCAGGTCCTCCTGGCTGTATCCGAACGCGCGCTGGCGGCGGTGCAGCGGCTGATCGGAGATCGTCACCTGCTCGGAGGGCGCGAGCTCCTCGAAGGCCACCGAGCTGCGCTGAAACCACTCGCGGTAGGGCTTCTGCGTGGAGACCTCTCGCTTGACCTCGCTGTCCTCGACGATCCGCCCGCGCTGCAGGTCCACGAGGAACAGCTTGCCCGGCTGCAACCGCCCCAGTCGCTTGATCTCAGACGGCGCGACATCCAACATGCCCGTCTCCGAGCCCAGCACGACGTGCCCGTCGGCGGTCTCCACCCAGCGCCCCGGGCGCAGCCCGTTGCGGTCGAGCGTCGCGCCGACGACGCGCCCGTCGGTGAACGCAACCGACGCCGGACCGTCCCACGGCTCCATCAGACAGGCGTGGTAGGCGTAGAACCCGACCAGGTCCGCGGGCAGGTCCTCGCGGTTGCGGTAGGCCTCGGGGATCATCATCATCGCCGCGTGCGCGGGCGAGCGCCCGGCGAGCAGCAGCAGCTCCATGACATTGTCGAACGTCGCCGAGTCGGAGTTGCCGGGAGTCACGACCGGCAGGATCTTGGGCAGGTCGGAGCCGAACAGCTCGCTGCGCAGCTCGGACTCGCGCGCGCGCATCCAGTTGACGTTGCCCATCACCGTGTTGATCTCGCCGTTGTGGCAAATCGTCCGGTAGGGGTGGGCGAGCTCCCAGCTGGGGAACGTGTTCGTCGAGAACCGCGAGTGCACGAGCGCCAGCGCGCTGGTGCAGCGCTCGTCCCGCAGGTCCGGGTAGAAGTCCGCCAGCTGCCAGCTGATCAGCATGCCCTTGTAGTTGAGGGTGCGCGAGGAGCTCGACGCGACATACAGCCCGGCGCCTTCCGGGTGCAGCTCGCACACGCGCCGGATCACAAACAGCTTGCGCTCGAACGCGTCCTGGTCGAGCTCCCCGCCGGCTGAGTCCATCGCGCCCGTCCCATCCGGCCCGGTTCCAGCTGCGCCCTGTGGGTCCGCCCCGACGAACAGCTGGCGAATCTCCGGGCGGCAGGCGCCAGCGACCTCGCCGGTGTGCTCCGGCGCCACCGGCACGTCGCGCCAGCCGAGCACCGTCTGACCCTCTGCGACCACAATCCGCTCCAGCAACTCCTGCAGCCGCGCCCGATGGGACTCGTCATCGGCGGGCAGGAAGCACATCAGCACCCCGTAGCGACCCGCCGGCGGCAGCTCGAACTCGACCACCGCGCGCAGCAGCTCGTCGGGCATCTGCATCAGGATCCCGGCGCCGTCGCCCGTGCACGGGTCCGCGCCGGAGGCGCCCCGGTGCTCGAGATTCTTCAGCGCGGCGATCCCCCGCTCCACGACCTCGTGCGTCGGCGTGTTGTCCAGGCGCGCGACCATGCCCACGCCGCAGGAGTCGTGCTCGAAGCGGGGGTCGTAGAGTCCGACGGCCTTGGGCGGCTGCATGGTGTGCGTAGTCATGGAAGTGGTCCCTGGGGGCGGTGCATTCCCGCGCGAACACTCTCCGCGCGGGCACGGGCGGACACCTGAGGCGGAGCCAGAAAGGGTATCAGTGCGCGGGGCGCGCAACCACTCGCGCGTATGCCCCGCGAGAGGGTGTCAGCGCGGCTCGCCTCGCCTCCTCACCACCGCCCAACCGGGCCTGCGCCCGCGCACGACAACCGCGAGCGAGTGACGGCGCGAGCGCTGGCGTATGCTCGGCGTGTGAGAATCGCCGCTATCGGGCACCATTAGCGATGACGCAGGCAACTCGAGGACCTCAGGAGCGAGTATGAAGCCGGACATGGAGCTTTCGCTCCCGGCTCGAGCAGAGAACATCGCGCTGATCCGCCACGCGTTCGGCGCGCTCGGCGAGACGCTCGCCGTGGACGAGGAGCTGCTGTCCGATGTGCGCCTGGCGGTGACCGAGGCCTGCTCCAACGTGGTCGTCCATGCCTACGCCGACCGGACCCCCGGGCCGCTGGAAGTCCTCGCCGCGCTGAGCGACGGCACCCTCACCGTGCTCGTCCGCGACGAGGGACCCGGCATCGCGCCGCACCCCGACAGCCCCGGCCTCGGCCTGGGCCTGCCGCTGATCGCCTCGCTGGCGGAGTCCGTGCAGCTCGGGCGCGACGAGCAGGAGCGTACGGAGGTGTGCATGACGTTCTCGCTGTCCGACGGCCGGGCGGACGGGGCCTCCTCGACTGGGGGGCTCTCCTCCGCGGGCGGGCAGGACGACCAGATCGACCCGGTTCCGCGAACGTGAGCGGATCGACGGCTATGCCCGAGCCGGACGCCTCACCGCCCCCGGGGCCGCCGGGGCCCGTCTCGCTGCGCGTATCGACCGGTCCGCTCGCGGGGCCGGTGCTCAACCGCGTCGCGTCGATGGTCCTCGCCCGGGCTCAGTGTCCGCTGGATCGGTTCGACGACGCGCTGATCCTGTGCGACGCGATCTCCGCGCACGCCCCCGCCCATGTGCGCGACAGCCATGTCGCCTACACGCTGACCGCCGAGGAGCGCGCGATCGAGCTGCGCGTCGCCGAGCTGCGCGCGGGCGGCGCGACGGGGCTGATGGACGACGCTCTGCTCCCCGACGTCGGCAACGTGATCGAGCGCTACTCCGACACCCGCCGCGTCGAGCCCGCCTCCGACGGCGGCGGCGGCGAGGAACTGATCCTCACCATCGACTTCGCCTGATCGGGGTTCGCGTCGCGATAGATGATGGGCTGAAGGGTCTGGCCGTGGACGGCGGACATTGGGTCCGTAGAAGAATATCTTGGTGCCCGAGACGCCCGTTCCGCGGCACCAGCCGCCACCCACGATGCTCGACGTGCCACCAGCACGCCTGCGCTCGCGTGCGTCGTCTGGCACTCACGGCCCGAACCCCTCGAACCCCAACCTATTCTTCTACGAACCCTTGGGCGCGCGGACCCTCAGCCGGTCTTCGCCTTCGCGGGAGACTTGCCGGCGGTCTGGGCCGAAGCTTTTTTGGCGGTGGCCTTTTTGGCAGCGGCCTGCTTGCGCGCCTCGCCCTTGCCGTTGGCTGGGATCGGTACGTCCCCGCCGCGCTCGCGGGCTCGCTCCAGGCTCGCCTGCAACGCGCCCATCAGATCCGGCGACTGCAGCGCCTCCACCGCCGGGCGCGGCTGCACGACGACTTCCTCGCCGCTGGCCTTGCGGTCGATCAGGTCGAGCACCGCCTCGCGGTAGGTGTCTTTGTAGCGGGAGATGTCGAACGGCTCCGCCAGCGACTGCACCAGCCGGCGCGCGACGTCCAGCTCGCGCTCGCCCACGGCCGCCGACTCCTCCTCGCCGCCGAGCTCGCGCAGCTCGCTCGTCGAGTTGATCTCGTCGGCGTAGCTCAGCGTCGTCATCATCAGCACGTCCTCGTGCGGGTGCACCGCGACCAGTCGCTCGCGGGAGCGCAGCACGACGCGCGCGATCGCGACTTTGCCGGTGTCGCGCATCGCCTGCAGCAGCAGCTTGTAGGAGCGCGCGCCGCCGCGGTTGGGGACGATGTAGTACGGCTGATCGAAGTAGATCCGGTCGATCTCGTCGATCTCGACGAAGTCCTCGATCTCGATCGTGCGGGTCGCCTCGGGCGCGAGCGCGGCCAGCTCTGAGTCCTCGATCACGACGTACCGTTCGGGGGCCAGTTCGTAGCCCTTGACGATCTCCTCGAACGGGACCTCCTCGCCGTCGGCCGAGCACACGCGCTTCTGCTGGATGCGCGCGTTGTCGGCGCCGTGCAGCTGGTTGAAGTGCACGCTCTTGTTGGTGACCGCGCTGTACAGCTTCACGGGCATGCTCACGAGGCCGAAGTTGAGCGTGCCCATCCACATCGATCTGGGCATCGCTACAGTGTCCGGCGTCCGCCCGCCGATGTCAACCCGCGGTCGGATCCTCCCGCAGCCGCGCGAGCGCGTGGCGGATCAGCCGCGACACCTGCATCTGCGAGACGCCGATCCGCTCGCCGATCTCGGCCTGGGTCAGGTCCTCGGCGAAGCGCAGCGTCAGCACAAGGCGCTCGCGCTCGGTGATGCGGGCGAACATCGGCCCCAGCGTCGCACGCTCCTCCGCGCGCTCGTACCCGCCCTCCTGCACGCCGATCGCGTCGACGACGCTCTCGCCCGCCGAGTCCTCGCCGGCGGGCGACCGCAGCGCGTCCAGCGAACCCGCGCGGTAGGCGCCGGCGGCCTGCAGCGCCTCCAACACCTGCTCTTCGCTGACATCCATCGCGGCGGCGATCTCGCCGACCGTCGGGGCTCGGCCGCGCTCGGAGGACAGCGCCGAGGCCGTCTTGTCCACGCGCAGCGCCAGCTCCTGCAGCTCGCGCGGGACCCGCACCGACCAGGTGCGATCGCGAAAGTGCCGGCGCAGCTCACCGAGGATCGTCGGCACCGCAAAGCTCGAGAACGCCGTATCACGGCCTGTGTCGTAGCGGTCCACCGCCTTCAGCAGCCCCAGCGAGGCGACCTGCGTCAGATCCTCCAGCGGCTCCTCGCTGCGCTGGTAGCGACGCGCCAGCCGCCGCGCCAGCGGCAGGTAGCGCTCGACGAGCTCCTCGCGCGCGCGCTCGTCGCCCGCCCGAGCCTGGGCGAACAGCTCCCCGTCTGAGAGCCGCGCCTGGCTCACGCCGCCGCCACGGCCGTATTCAAAGCCAAGCGCAACGGCACGTCGGTCCCGTCAACCCTCAGCACGGGCGCCAGTCGATCGCCCCTCCGATCGCCCGCCGCCGGACCTGGAGCGCCGGCGAGCCGGCCGGCGTCCTCATGGGCGTGACGCACCGCCTCGGCGCACAACGCGGGCAGCTCTCCCGCCAGCGCCGGCCCCAGCCACGCGATCGGCGGCGCGCCGGGACGTTCGCGAGGCCAGCTGGAGAAGTCCACCGCCCCGCTCAGCAACAGCCGCTCGCGCGCGCGGGTCATCGCGACGTACACGATTCTGTCCTCCTCCCGCGCCTGGGCTTCGCGGCGCTCCTCCGCCAGCTCCGCGTAGTCGAGCGCCGGGCGCGGCTCGGGGTCGGCGAGCTCCAGAAGCCGGACCCCGACGCGATCGCCCTCGACGAGCAGGTCGGGCACGCCGGCGCTCGGCGCGCGACCGAGGTCGGCGACGCATACCACGTCGAACTCCAGTCCCTTGGCGGCGTGCACGCTCATCAGCCGCACGGCGTCCACCGGCGCCTCCCCCTCCGCGGGCGCGTCGGGCTCGGCGGTCGTCTCGGCGCTCGCCAGGAATCCCCTGCCGCCGGCGCCCTGCTGGAACGCGGCCTCGTCGAGGAACCCGCGCAGGTCGCGCCCTTCGCTGCGTTCCCACTCCCCGGCCAACCCGATCAGCTTGTGCACGTTCGCGAGCCTACGCTCTCCGTCCTGCACCGCGCGCAGACGGGCCGCGTGACCGCCGTGCTCGATCGCCCGTTCCAGCAGCCGCGCCAGCGTCAGCTCACTCGCCAGCGCGCGCTCGCGTTCCAGCCAGGCGCAGTGCTCGGCCACACGCTCGCGCTCACCGCCCCGTAGAGGATCGACCGCGGCATCGTCCGTCGCCCCGTCGGCCTCGCTCGTCTCCCCCCCACGACCTCCCGCCCGACCGCCGCGGTCGTCCGTCTCGATACGGCCGTCGGGGTGGCGCGCCACCTCCCACACACCGCACTCACGCGCTCGCGCCGCGCGCGCCAGCAGAGCCAGATCGTCGCTCGACAGTCCAACCGGCGGACAGGACAGCACGCCGTACAGCGCGAGCTCGTCGCCGGGATCAGCCAGCGCGCGCAGGTGTGCGAGCAGGTCGGCCACCTCCTGGCGCGCCCAGAACGACCCGGCGCTCGCGACCGTGTGCAGCCCCTGCCCGCGCAGCGCCTGCTCGTAGCAGTCGATGTCGCCCATGCCCCGCAGCAACACCGCCACCTGACCCGCGCTCGCTCGCTCGCCGTCGATCAGCTCCCGCACGCGCCGCGCCAGCGCGAGCGCCTCCGCCTCCCGCCAGTCCGCCGCGCCCGTGGGCTGTCCGCCTGCCGGCGCGGTCGACGTCCGCGCGCCGCTCCAGCCACGCCGGTCGCTCAGCAGCAGCTCGACGCGCGGTTCGCCGTGCGCCGAGCTCTCGCGCTCGCTCTCGCGGCCCGCGCGCAAGGGGATGTAGGACTCGCCGAACCGCCGCGCGAACACGGCGTTCACGGCTCCCTGCAGCTCCGGGCGGCCGCGGAAGTTGTGCAGCAGCCGCAGGCTCTGCCCGCGCGGCGCCAGGCGGGTGTCGCGATCCCTGAACAGACCGACGTCGGCGTGGCGGAATCCGTAGATCGACTGCCACTCATCGCCGACGGTGAACAGGTTCTCGCGCTCCAGCATGTTCACGAGCGCCAGCTGGCGCGGGTTGACGTCCTGCAGCTCGTCCACCATCAGCAGCTCGAACCGCTCCGCCCAGGCCCTCCGGATCTGCTCATCACCGACGAGCAGTTCACCCGCCAGCAGCTCGAGATCATCGAAGTCCACTCCGTCGCGGGCCCGCTTGGCGGTGTCGTAACGCTCGCCGAACCCAGCCAGCAGCTCGTCCCACAGCACGATCGCACGGGCGCCCGCCTCATCCACGGCCCGGGCCTCCCGCTCGGCTGTCCCATCCAGCTCGGCGGCGCCCATCAGCTCCGCCTGCCCCACCGGCGCACGCCCGGGCTGGGGCGGTGGCAGTCGCGGCGCGCGTGCTCCGCGACTGCGCAGCTCGGCATACACCCTGAGCACCGTCGCCCGCGCCCGGTCGGCGGTGTATGCGGCGATCAGATCGACCGCCTCGGTGCGATGCCCGTCGCCCACGAGCTCGCCGAGCGCCTCGGCGAACGCCTGCCGGCGCAACCGTCCCGCGAGACTCTCGTCGAGGATCTCATGCTCTTCGACGAGCCCCGCTTCACGCGCGTGCGCTCGAAGGATCCGGGCGCAGAAGCCATGAAACGTCCCGACGAACGCTCCGTCGGTCGCGAGTGCCGCCGCCGTCTCCCCCAGCTCGAGCAGTCGCGCACGCACTCGCTCGCGCAGCTCGCCCGCGGCGCGCTCGGTGAACGTGATCGCCAGGATCCGCTCAGGCGCGATCCCGTCCTCGCGCACGGCCCGCACGAAACGCTCGACCAGCACCGAGGTCTTGCCGCTCCCGGCGCCGGCGGCCAGCAGCAGCGGCTCGGTGCGCCGCCCCACGGCGTGCTCCTGCTCGGGGGTCAGCGTCCTCGGCGCCGGCGCCCCAGCCAGGGGCTCAGCCGCATCCGCGGACTCAATCGCGGCCGCTTCGGGGTCCACCAGCTCCCATCCGGTCAGCCGCTCCACGATTAGATCATCCTCGTACATGTTATGAGCACTGCGCTTCTGACGGTCGCTGAGCAAGCGAGGCGCGAACGCAGGGAGCGTGGCGTGCTGCGCACGCGAGCGACCGAGGACAAAGCATCGCGCAGCTCAGCGGCCGTCAGCGTCCGGACCGGCAGATCGCGGGGTGTGAGCACCCACCCGCGAACGCGCACGTCAGCGGCCGCGCCTCGATCGCGCCGGCCACCCCCTGCGCCGCCGCCTCGCGCGCGAGCCCGATCGCGTCCTGCACGAGCGCCTCGATCTCCGCTGCGTCCAGAAGGTCGGTGCGCACGCACTCCACCCCCACGCCCGCTCGAGGCGTCCAGGACGCCGCGCGCGCGCAGATCGACGCCACCCAGCGGCTGATACATGCCCTCCGACCACGCGTAGCCCGAGCAGGCGTTCGGCCGCGCGCATGTACAGCGCGAGCTGGATCTTGCCGTCCTCGATCCACCTCGCCCCCGGGGTGACGCGGGCGCCCTTGTAGTCGTACACGACCGCCTCACCCCCGGGCGTGACGTCGATGCGGTCGATGCGCCCGCGCAGCATCACCCCCCCGCCGAGATCCAGCGCCGGCAGAGCACCCTCCTCGTCGTCGAACCCGAACCCCAGCTCCAACCACCTGGGCTCCAACGGGGCGCCCTCTGCGTTGTCTCCGGCAGCGGCGGCCGCGTGCGTCAGGTAGCGCTCCAGGTCGGCCTCCAGCCGGCGGCGAGCGCTCGGCACGCGCTCCGCGCGCACCGACAGCGGAAACTCGCGCTCGTAGCGCACCAGCGCCTCGCCGAGCAGCTCGCGCGCCAACCCCAGCCGCGCCGGCGGTCACCCGCGCCGAGCCCGTCCGCTCGCGCAATCCCTCCAGCGTGTCGCGCAGCGCCGCGTGCGCCAGTCCCCCGCGCGTCAGCGGCTCGGGGTCGGGCTCGGGGCTGTCCGGGCGCAGCATCCGCTCGACGAACCACCGCGCCGGGCATGCCATCCACAGCTCCAGCGAGGACGCCGACCAGGGTCGAGCGCGCAGTTCCTCGAGCACCCGCGGGTCGCGCAACGGCGCCGGGCCGGTCTTCTGCGCTCCGGGCGCTGCTCCCGATACGCCGGCGGGTGCGGTGGCCGGCGCCACTACGGGTGGTCGAACCGACTGGCCGGCGTGTCTCCCCCCAATATCAACCCCCTAGGCGGCAGTGCGAGCCTCGATATCGCTCGCCACCGGCTCGGCCGCGGGCGTCTCCGCCTCGGCCTCCGGCGGCTTGGCGCCCTCCTTGGCCCAGGGCTCGTCGAACTCGACCCGCCATTTGCCCTCCTCCGTCTGGTTGAGCGCGAGGTGGGCTTTGAAGCTGCGCCCGCTGCGTCCTTTGAACCCGGTGATCGAGCGCGCGGTGTAGCCCGTCTTGATCAGCTCGCGCGCGACTTCGACCGGCAGCTGCTTGCCGGCTTTGCCCTTCCAGATCACGAACCCGCAGCCGTGGTCGTTGCGCGCCCAGCACGAGTACCCCTTGCGGTTCTCCATGATCTCGTGCCCGCACACCGGGCACGGCCCCAACGTCGCCCGGGGAATCCGCACGTCCTTGAGCTTCTCGTCCAGCTCCTCGATCGTCTCCTTGGCGAAGCCCGCGATGTCGCCCATGAACTTCTCGCGCGAGTCCTCGCCGCGCTCGATCTTGCCGAGCCGGTTCTCCCAGTCGCCCGTCAGCCCCGGCGAGGTCAGCGCGTGCTCGTTCAGCAGCCTGATCACGTTCACGCCCTTCTCGCTCGCCACCAGCGAGCGCCCGTCGCGCTCGATGTAGCCGACCGTGATCAACCGCTCGATGATCGCCGCGCGCGTCGCCGGCGTGCCGATGCCGGAGTCCTTCATCGCCTCGCGCAGCTCGTCGTCGTCGACAAGCTTGCCCGCCGTCTCCATCGCGCCCAGCAGCGATGCGTCGCTGTAGCGCCGTGGGGGTTTGGTTTCCTTGCGCGCGCTTGAGATCTCGCGCGTCTTCACGCTCTCGCCCTTCTCCAGCTTCGGCAGCTGCTGATCGGCTCCCTCGTCCTCCTCGCCCTCGGCCCTCGCGCCGCTCGTCTTCGCCGTGCTGGCGGTGGAGACCTCGTCATAGACCCCGCGCCAGCCCGGCACCAGCAGCAGTCGCCCGCGCGTGCGGAACACGTACCCGCCGTCGCGCTCGTCCTCGCCCGCCGGCACCGTGCTCTCCACGCGCGTGTTCTCGAACACAGCCTCGGGATGGAACACCGCCAGGAACCGGCGCGCGACCATGTCGTAGATACGTTTGTCATCCGAGCCCATCCGGTCGAGGTCGTGCTCGGACTTGGTCGGGATGATCGCGTGGTGGTCGGTCACCTTCGCGTCGTTGACGACCCTCCCCAGCGGCAGCAGGTCCAATCCGGTGACATACGCGGCCGCCTTGGCGTACTCCGCGCGCCCCCCCACCAGCTCAGCCGTGGGCTTGATCTCGGGGATCATGTCTTTGGTCAGATACCGCGAGTTGGTGCGCGGGTAGGTGAGCGCCTTGTGCTCCTCATAACAACGCTGAGCCGCCGCCAGGGTGCGTTTCGCGGAGAATCCGTACCGCGTGTTCGCCTCGCGCTGGAGCGTCGTCAGGTCGTACAGCATCGGCGCTTTCTCGCGCTGCTCTTTCTTCTCCAGCTTCGTGATCGTCGCCGTGGAGCCCTCACACGCCTCGACGATCGCCACCGCCTCTGCCTCGGTGGCGATCCTGGGCTTCGCGCCGGCGTGGAACCGGCCCTTGTAGACACGCTCGCCGTCCTCAGCGCCCGCGTCCGCGAGTGGGTCCGCAGCGAACGTCGCGTCGACCAGCCAGTAGGGCTCCGGTTTGAACGCCTTGATTTCCTCCTCGCGCCGCGCCACGATCGCGAGCGTCGGGGTCTGCACCCGCCCCAGCGACACCGCCCCGTCAAACGAGCTGCGCAGCCTGATCGTCGCCGCGCGGGTGGCATTCATGCCCACGATCCAGTCCGCCTCCGAGCGCGACCTCGCCGCCTGCTCGAGGGAGGCGAGCTCCTCGGCGGGACGCAACGAGCCGAGCGCCTCTTTCATCGCGGCATTCGTCATCGAGCTCAGCCACAGCCGTTTGACGGGCTTTTTGCCTTTGGCCTTCTCGTACAGGTAGGCGAATATCAGCTCGCCCTCGCGCCCGGCGTCGCAGGCGTTGACAACCAGATCGACGTCGTCGCGGCCGAGCTGGGCGGTGACGACCGTCATCTGCTTGCGCGAGCGTTCGTCGCGGACCACGAGCTTGAACCGATCGGGCACGATCGGCAGGTCCTCCATGCGCCAGCGCTTGAATTTCTTGTCGTACTCGTCGGGCTCGGCCAGCTGCACGAGGTGGCCGACCGCCCACGTGACGACGTGCTCGGGCCCCTCCAGCCAGCCCTCCTTCTTCTGGAACGGCCCCTTCAGCACGCGCGCGAGGTCCTGCCCCACGGAGGGCTTCTCGGCTATGAGGAGCGTCTTCGCCACGGCGGTCAGCGTAGCGGCCCTGGCTATCCGCCGATCGGCGCCCTCGGTTTGGCGCCCCAGAACACCTGCGTGCCGAGCATCCCGATCAGGTTCACGAGCACGAGGTTGAGCACCATCGACTTGGCCGTGGCCGTGCCCACGCCGACGGGGCCGCCGCTGGCGTTATAGCCGTAGTAGCACCCCACCAGCACGATCGCCGTGGCCATCGTCATCCCCTTGATCAGGCTGAACAGGAAGTCCGGCGGGTTCTGAAACTGCCAGAAGATCAGGAAGTACCCGCCCGAGGAGACGTACCCAATCTGCTGCACGATCGCAAGGTACGAACCCAGGTAGGCCACGCCGATCGCCGAGATGTACATGAACGGCAGCACCAGCCAGGCGGCGAGCAAACGGGTGGCGCACAGGAACGTCATCGAGTCGATGCCCATCACCTCCAGCGCATCGATCTCCTCGGAGATGCGCATCGCTCCGAGCTCGGCCACGATCCCGGTGCCGACCTTTGCGGACAGCATGTACCCGAACGTGAGCGGCACGGCCTCACGCAGGTCACACCACGCGGCGAACACGCCAGCGTAGGCCGGCGCGCCCTGAGCCTCGGTGAAGTAGGCGCCCTGAACGCCACACGTGCCCAACCCGATGATGAACACCAGACCCCAGATGACGAGCGTCGAGGAGACGATCATGATGCCCGACTGGCGCAGCGCCTCGCCGAAGAAGCGCAGCACGCGCAGGCCCCACACGTCGCGCACGACGTTTCCCGTGAACCCGGCGATCTCGCCGGTCGCGGCGATCCATTCGCGCGGCATCGCCAGCAGTTCGTTCATCGCATCGTCCTCACCCACGCCGCCCTGGGCGGTTGAGGATCAAGTCCAGCACGGACGCAGGGAGCGCAGTGTGCTCGGCACATAAGCGACCGAGGACACAGCCGGGCGAAGATCATCGGCCGTCCAGGGTTCACTTGATCACCAGGATGCTCGGGTGGGTGGCGAGCAGTGTCTGCGTGAAGACGGTGTTGAACGCGCCGATCCCCAGGAATGTGACCACGACCGCCTGGTTGACCGCGCGGCCGACGCCCTCGGCGCCGCCGCTGGCGGTCATGCCCTTGTAGCAGCACACGATCGCGATGATCGCCCCGAATATCGTCGTCTTCAGCACCGACCCCCACAGGTCGGTGGACGTGGCGTTGGCGAACAGCGTGTTCCAGAACGGCCCCAGCGGCTGCTCGTAGGTGATCGAGGCGAGAATGCCGCCGAAGAGACCGAACAGGATCGCGTACAGGTTGAACAGCCCCGTGACGAGCATCAGCGCCAGAAACCGGGGCACGACCAGATTCTTGACGGGGTCCACGCCCAGCACCTGCAGCGCGTCGAGCTCCTCGCGGATCTTGCGCGCCCCCAGGTCCGCCGTGATCGCGGTGCCCGCGACCCCGGCGAGCACGATCGCGGTGATCAGAGGGCCGATTTCGCGGATGGCGAACACCACGAAGAATCCACCGAGACGATCGGTCGCGCCGAAGATCGTCAGAAAGTTCTCTGCCTCCAGTCCGGGCGCGCCATAGCTGATGGCGACGGTGGACAGCAGCAGCGGCAGCCAGCACAGGCGCAACGCAAACAGGAACTGCGACACGAACTCCCCGCCGAACGGATATGGCGGGCGCAGGGCCGAGATGACGGTCCGGCCGGCCAGGAGCACCATGTCCCCAACTTCCTCCATCAGGCCCCTCGCCGGCAAAAACGCCCGATTCATTCTGCCAGTGTACTAGTTCACCAGCACACTGGTTTTCTGTGCGAGCGAAGCGCTACCGTGGGGATGTGAGTGCACGGCTCGACAACGCCGAATCGGACGAGCATCGCCTGGATGGGTTCGCGGCGGCCATCGACCGCGACGCCGAGGTGCCGATCGGCCTGCAGCTCGGGTGGGCACTGTCGGCACGCATCTACGACGGCGAGTTCCGACCGGGGCAGCGCCTGCCCGGCCTGCGCGAGCTGGCCGAGGCGAGCGGACTGAACGTCAACACCGTGCGCGCCGTCTACCAGCGGCTGGAGCAGCGGGGGCTGATCGAGAGCCAGCAGGGCAGCGGCACGTTCGTGACGTCCACCCCGCGCCGTCGGTCGGCGGTCGGCGCGATCGTGGCCGACGCGGCCCGCGAAGCCGAGGCGATCGGCGTGGATCCGCGCGAGGTCGCCGCGGCGCTGTATGTGGCGATGCCTCAGGACGAGCCTGGCGAGCCGGCGCCCGGCGCGGCGGGCGCCGCCGGTGAGGGGACGGTTGGAGCGGTGGCAAGCAGGCGCGCGCTGCGGGCGCAGATCGCCATGCTCGAGCGGGCGATCGGCGAGATCGAAGCCGAACACCCGGGCGTCGCGCCGCGACCGACCGCCACCCGTCGCGGGCCTGGCCCGACGCTGCTGAGCACCGAGGAGCTGGAGCAGGTGCGTTCCGCGCTCGTGCGGCGGTTGGCGGAGGTGCAGTCGGCAATCGACGAGCGTGCGGCGGTTGACGCGGCGGGCGGGAAGTCGATGCAGAAAAAGGCCGTGCGTGCGCGCGCGCGTACACGCGCGCGCGCTCATGGCAAGAAAGACAACCCACCGATCCCCGACACAGACCCCGCTACGCCCACCTCCCCCACTCGCCCAGCCAGACCCCGCTCCACTGCGCGCCCGGCCGCGGCCGGGACCTGAATCCGGCTTCGGCCGCAATTTCCTCGACTCACCCGGCCGCGCAAGGACCGGTGCTCACCGCCCCCGATCCGGCGCCGGCCAAGATGCGCAAGACCGTCGCGTTGGCGACGCCGTAGCCGCCGGCGGGATGGCCGCCGACGGTCCCGGCGAAGACCGTCGTCAGGACCGCGCCGCTCCCGTCCACGAGCGGTCCGCCGGAGTTGCCAGGTCGCACCAGCCCGCGCAGCGGCGTCAGCAGCCTGCGGACGGGGCCCTGTCCGTAAGCGTTGTCGGTGAGCACCGTCTGCGTGCGCCCGATACGTCCCGGCTGCACATCGTAGGGACCGTTCTCGGGATAGCCGAGGATCGCGCCGGCGCTGCCGGACGCGGGTTCGGGGTCCACGCGCAGCGACGGCACGTAGCCGAGACCGGAGACGCGCAGCAGCGCGATGTCCTCGGTCGGATCGAACGCGATCGTTTCCGCGGACAGTGCGGGCGGGCGGCCGCCGATCTCGACGGTCGTGTCCCGCTCGCCGGCGACGACATGCGCGTTGGTGACGATCTCATCCGGACGCGCTACCCAGCCTGAGCCCTCGATCGCCAGGCCGCAGGCGGTGCCGAGCACGCGCACGACCCCGCGCGAGGCCGCGCGCACGCCCGGGGCGCGGCCGATGCGCGGCAGCGGCGCCGCCACATCCGGTGAGGGGCCCGCGAGTTGCGGCAACGGGTCCAGGCGCGAGAGCGCGTCCAGGATCGGGCCCGAGGGCGGCAGCAGCTGGTTGAGCTCGCTCAGAATGACCGAGCGCTGGATGTCCGCGCGCAGCTGCCCGGCGCCCGGTGCCTGCGCCGCGACGGCGGCCACGATCCACACGATTCCCAGGCCCAGCGCGGCGCCGAGAGCCGCTCCGAGCAGGCCGTCGAGCAGGCCGGCGCCCGGCACGATCAGCGTGCGGCGTAGCAGCCTGAAGCCAAGACCCTCCAGTCCGGTAGCGAGGATCGCGCCGGCCAGCAGCGCCCCGATCAGCCCGAACGCGGGCGCATACGGCGAGGCCGATCCGCGCGGCAGCAGAAGAGGACCGAGGCGAGTTCCGAGGAATGCACCAATAGCAAAGCCCGCGAACGAGAGCGCGCCCACGATGAACCCCCGCCGGAAGCCGAACCCCGCCAGCAGCGCCGCGAATCCGGCGATCAGCCAGTCGAGCGTCGTCACATGGACACCCGCCGATCGCGACCGTCGTTCGGACACATTGTGCGCACGAGCAGCTTCACCAAGCCATGTTCTACCGTTCTCCAACGTGGATACTCGCCGGTGGGATCGACCGTGAACGCGACGTCCGCGAGCGAGCGTCCT
The DNA here is from genome assembly GCA_963786535.1 of uncultured Solirubrobacterales bacterium. Lineage (GTDB taxonomy): Bacteria > Actinomycetota > Thermoleophilia > Solirubrobacterales > Solirubrobacteraceae > Palsa-744. The sequence continues at coordinate 694,415 of CAWAZI010000001.1, forward strand.
GGCGCTACAGGCGCCGGTCCCCGTCACGATGACCATCGCCGCCGGCGGCGCGCCATGCGGGCCCGGCCCGTGATCGCGCTCGCCGCGATCGCGTTCATGGTCGGGGCGATCGTCGGCGCCGGACACCGCTCGAGCGCCGCGCAGGCGCTCGCGACGCGGTTCGTCGCCGCGTGGGCGAAGGGGGACTACGTGACGATGTACGGCGACATCGACGCGCATTCGAAACGAGCGATCTCCCCGCAGGAGCTGGCCGACGACTACCAGCACGCACTGAGAACCGCGACCGCAACGCGCCTGCAGGTGACCGGCAAGCCGCGCGCGGCGCCCGGAGGACTGGTGGCGGTGGCGGTGCGCGTGCACACCCGCCTGTTCGGGACGCTTCAGCTTGCGTTCGCGCTGAAGATCGCCGGCGGGAGCGGCGAAACCGGCGGAATCGTGTGGTCGCGCTCGCTGGAGTTCCCCGGCCTGCGCGCGGGCGAGGTGCTCACCCGCAAGATGACGCTGCCCCGCCGTGCGACGGTGCTGGCGCGGGACGGGTCGGTGCTGGGCGAAGGCGCGGCCACCGAAGCCGGGCAGCGCGCCTCACCGCTCGGCGCCGCGGCCGGCGCGGCGCTGGGCGAAGTCGGAGCCATCCCGGCGGCACGCGCGCCCCAGCTGGAAGCCGAAGGTGTCCCTGCGGACGCGATCGTCGGGGTAAGCGGCGCCGAGGAGGCGCTGGACGAACGCCTGCGCGGCACGCCGGGAGGGGAACTGCTGGCCAGCGACGCGCCGTCGGGCGGGTCGACCCGGGTGCTGGCGATCGCCGCGCCGAAGGCCGCGCCCGCGGTGCACACGACGCTCTCCCCCGCGGTACAGCGCGCAGCGGTCACGGCGCTCGGCGGTCAGCTCGGCGGGGTGGTGGCGATGCAGCCTGCGACGGGGCAGATCCTGGCGGTGGCTGGACTCGGCATCGACGATCTGCAGCCTCCGGGTTCGACGTTCAAGATGGTCACGCTCAGCGGTGTCCTGCAGGCCGGGATCGCGAACCCGCACACGACGTTCCCGTACGCGACGTACGCGATGCTCGATGGGGTCAAGCTGAGCAACGCCAACGGCGAGGAATGCGGCGGCTCGCTGGCGCTGGCGTTCGCGGTGTCGTGCAACTCGGTGTTCACGCCGCTCGGGGTCAAGCTCGGCGCGCCGCGGCTGGTGGCGATGGCCGAACGGTACGGCTTCAACCACGAACCGGGGGTTCCGGGCGCGGTGGAGAGCACGCTGCCGGCGGCGGCGCGGATCCAGGGCGAACTGGACGTGGGCTCGACCGCGATCGGTCAGGGCGAGGTGCAGGCGAGCGCCCTGCAGATGGCGACCGTGGCGGCCACGATCGCCGATGGCGGGCGCCGTCCGCAACCAACGTTCGCGCTCGACGCCCGGCCCCAGCCGGTTGCGAGCGCGACCAGCGAGAGCGTGGCGCGCACCGTCAGGCGGCTGATGATCGGCGTGGTGCGCGAAGGCACCGGCACCTCGGCCGCGATCCCCGGGGTGACGGTCGCGGGCAAGACCGGCACGGCCGAACTGGGCACAGCGACCTCGTGCTCGGGCGGGAGCGAAGAAGGCGGCGCCGGCGAAGGCAACTCCAGGGAATCGCACGCGACGGGCTGCCAGGGCGCGGCCAGCGAACCGAGCAACACCGACGCCTGGTTCGCGGCGTTCGCGCCCGCGCTGCACCCGCGCATCGTGGTGTGCGTAATGCTCGTCAAAGACGGCGCCGGCGGCGCCACCGCGGCGCCGGTCGCACGTGAAGTGCTCGAGGCGGGGCTACACGCGAGCGCCTAAACGTCTAGCTCTGCGGATGCGCGCTGCGTCGCGTCTTTCGGATCGACGATGTGGATCGTCAGCGGCCGGTTGTCGAGCGAGACGACCCCGATCTTGTAGAGCAGCAGCGCTCCCTGGGTGCCGCCGTTGGCGGCGATCGAGCTGGCCACCGGGATCTGGCTATTGGCGGGTATGAACCCGCCGCGATAGGCGAACTGGTTGGTCTGGTCGGGGACGATCGGGGTGTAGACGTTGTACTGGGTGTCGCTGATCGTGATCGTGCTCGCGCCGAGGTGCGGCACGGATGTGTGGTTATAGACTTGGATGAATACGGCGAACCACTCTTCGCCGGGTTTCAATGCGCGCTGTATCGGCGTGAGGCCCTGCAGGTAGGCGGCGTCTTCGACGTTGGCGGGGTTGAGCTCGCGCGAGAGCTGCACCTCGTAGACGAGCGGGCCGACGTTCAGGTACGGGGCGTTTTGGCCGGACTCGCCGGCGTAGGTTCCGGTGGTGACCCTGGTTTCGGAGTTCCCGCACGCACCCAGCGCGAGCGCCGCCAGGAGGGCGAGCACGGCGGTTATCACGCGTACGGTGGCTTTGCGCGCAATACCCGTTCGCGCGGGCGAGGCGCACAGGGAGGACGTATGAGTTGGGGCGTTGCGGAGGCTGCGACTCATGCGACGCGGCAGTCTATCCAGTCGCCGCTCACGCGCGACTACCCGCCGGCGACCGTGACGCGCCGGCCGCGGCCAACGTCTGACTCGAGGATTGTGCGCAGGCGGCGCATCGCGCGGGCATTCTGACGGCGCATCCAACCGCGCGCGCCGAACCCCTCCAGCAGGCGATCGGCGAGCGTGGCGGGCTCGGTCTGCAGCGTGAACCGCACGCGCGTCGTGCCCGAGGCGCCCGGCGCGAGCTCGTAGACGCCGAGCGTGCGCACGCGATTGTTCTTGCCCGTCCGGCCAGCCTCGACGATCCGGTGCGGACGATCGACCTCCACGAACGTGATGTCGCCCCAGGCGAACCGGGCGCCGCGAGCCTTGACGCGAAAGCGCGCACCGGCGCCGCGGCCAACCGAGTCGATGCGGGTCAGATGCCAGTCGACCATGTAGTGGTCGGTGAACTCCGCGTGGTTGGCGATGTCCTGCAGGTAGTCGAACACCTGCTCGCGCGGGCGGTCGACAAGGATCGACACGGTGACAGGGTCCATATGGGCCGCCAGTTTACGTGCCGGGCGTAACGGCCGCCCTACGGCGGGGCAGCCGGGGGTGAGCTACGCCGCGCGGGTGAGCCGCACGGTGTGGCCGTGCTCGGAGTGGCGCACGAGCTCGGTCGCGACCGGGTGCTCATGTCGCAGGGGGCTGCACAGCTCGCAGACTATGCCCTGGACGCGGGCGTGCAGGTGGACGTGCTCGCCGACGAGCGGCGTGCGCCCGCAGTCCGCGCAGCGATCCCGGTCGGCCTCCAGCGCGCCCACGCCGCGACGCAGCTGCAAGCGCTCGAACTGCTCGATGTGGCGCTCGGCGGACTTGGACTGGTCCATGGGGCCGAAGTTCGCCGTCGCCGGCCGCGCTCCTGCCCTCGCACGATGACCTCATGGCAATCGTCGCGCGCTCCGATCTGTGCCCGCGACCGGCGTTCAGCTCACGTTTGCGCGGATCGAGGCGCGGGTAGTCAGACCCTCAACGCCGTCATGAACGAGACATCAGAATCGGGAACGGAGTGCTAAGTTTCTGGCTGCCAGAACTCGCGACCGCGGTTTACATTGACACGCTTGTTATGATCGGCACGAGCTCTTCCTGATGGGCAGCACCCCGGGGAATCCAGCGGAAAGGGGCAGGCACAGGATGGAATCTCTTACTTCGGGCACCATGGCAGGCGCCGGCTCGTTCCGGTGCGGGCACTGCGGATACGTGCTGACGCTCGCGGGCACGGATACGCTCAGCGACTGTCCCGGCTGCGGGGGTAGCGACTTCGTGCGGGCGTCGCTGTTCAGCGCCGGCGGCCTCGCCCGTGGCCGCATAGCCGGCCCGGCCCGATCGGCCGCACCGGACGCACAGGACCAGATTCTCGCCGGTCGCATCGGCGCCGGCAAGGCGAGCGCCACCGGTCCCGGCGAGCGGGCGAGCTATGCGGACACGCTCAAGACGGGCGCCCTCAGCGGCGCTCTGTCCCGGCCCGAGCCGGTTGACAGCGACGCGTGGCTGCAGGATGCCCGCGAGCAGCTGGGCGAGCCCGGCGAGTATCTCGCCTACGAAGACGGCGGCGCATTGAAGACGGTGGCGCTGACGCGCGAGTGGACGCGCATCGGGCGCAGCCTCGCGGCGGACGTGCGCTTCGACGACCCCACCGTCTCGCGGCGCCACGCTCTGGTCGTGCGCCAGGCCGACGGCGTCAGGGTGCTCGACGACCGCAGCCTCAACGGCGTGTTCGTGAACGGCTCGCGCATCGAGTGGAAGGTGCTCGAGGACGGCGACGAGATCCTCGTCGGCCGCTACAGGCTGCGCTTCCTCAGCATTCCCGCCCAGCTGGACGGCGCTCGGGGCGCGAAGACCATGCACGGCGCGAGCTGAGCTCGACCGACCGAGCGACCCGGGCCCGGGTCGCCCCCCGCCCCGCTCCGCCCGAATGCCTCTGCCCGAGGCCGGCGCGGATGGAAGGCGCCCCGCGTCCCCGCGTCCCGGCGCGAGCGCGCGCCACGTAGTATCGCGCCTCATGACAGCCAACCGGACGACCATGACGATCGCCGTGCTCTCGCAGAAGGGCGGGACCGGCAAGACGACCGCGGTGCGGACGCTGGCCGACGCGTTCCGGCGGGCGGGCGTGAAGACGCTGGCCGTCGATCTCGACCCGCAGGGCAACTTGTCCGACTACTTCGACCTGCCGCCCGACGTGGAGCCGACGATCGCCGACGTGCTCTCGGGCCGGGCCACGGCGGGCGAGGCGATCCACGACGACCTGATCCCCGCCAACCTCAGCCTCGCCGAGGCCGAGCTGATGCTGGGCGGCGAAGATGGGCCGCGAGCTGACGCTGCGCCGCGCCCTGGCCGAGGCACAGGACTCCTACGAGCTGATCCTGATCGACTGCCCGCCCTCGCTCGGACTGCTGACGGTCAACGCGCTGGTCGCGGCCGACCGCGCGCTGGTGACGGCCGAGGCCCAGTATTTCGCGCTGCAGGGAGTCGAGCAGGCGATGGAGGTGATCGAGCTCGCGCGGGAGCAGCCTCAACCCCGAGCTGCGGCTGCTCGGCGTGCTGCTGAACCTCGCGGACATGCGCACCGTCCACTCGCGCGAGGCGCTCGCCTCGCTGAAGGAGCGGTTCGGCGAGCAGGTGTTCGACACCGCGATCCGCTCCTCGATCGCCTACGCCGAGTCGGCCGAGCGGGCTGAGTCGATCCTCGACCACCGGCCCGATCTCGGCGCGGACTACCTGGCGGTCGCCGAGGAAACGCTCGCGCGGCTGCCGGGGTTCGAGGACGCGCGTGGGCGGGTAGCCGGGCTGGGGTAGCCCCCCTCCCCTGGACTGGACTGTGCGCAACCCCAGAGAACGCCAACAAGGACGATCTCGATACTGGTAAAATCATCCTCGTCTCATTCGGTGTCGAAGCGTCGGCCGAAACTGCGCAGGCGCTTCGGCACCGGTCTCGCCGCAAAAGCTCTATACAGCGGGCGCCGGAGCGCTGCACACGCCCCGGCGCCGGTACTTCGTCTCATTCGATGCCGGACGGTGTCCCGCCAGCACGCTTCGGCACCGGTCGCGTCTGCGCGCACAGCCTGAATCTTCGCGTAAACGCTGCGGTGATCCAATCGACCTTGCTCGGCGCATGTCAAGCTATCTGGACAGACGTTCATAAACAACACGGGTGGAGTTCTAGGCGGGAGCGCGGACTCGATCCGAGCGCGAGCTTCTCCAAGAGCGCATCTCTCGCTCGGTACGGGCGGCCCCAAAAACGCTGTCGAGAGGAGCCGCCCTACATCTCCCTCACGTAAGCCCCCTGCACCTCAAACGGGGTGCGCAGCAAGGTGGCCCAGCCGTCGATCTCCGGGCGCAGCGCCTCGACGACCGCGCCGGTGTGCTCGTAGAAGCACCACACGAGCACGGTCGGGCCCGGCGCCGGAGATGCGTCGCTCCGAGCGCGCCCAGCTCGGGGGCGCGCAGCGCCAGCTCATATGAGCGGGGAAAGAGGGGCGCGCGGCGGGACTGGTGCAGGCGGTCGTGCAGGCCGCGCGCGACCAGGTCCCAGTCGCCGCGGGCCAGCCCGAGCGTGAGCAGCGAGGCGTGGGCGACGTTGAACACGGCCTCGCTCAGCGGCACCTGCGTCCGGCAGGGCCTCGCGCGCCGCGCTGCGTGCGCACCGCGCTGCTCGGGCACGACCGCGATCGCCTCCAGGCCCGTGGGCGGATCGAAGCGCGTGGCGGAGCCGTCGGCGCAGATGACGAACCCGCCATGCAGCGCCGCGGCGACGTTGTCGGGGTGACCCTCCAGCTCGGTTGCGAGCGCGAGCAGGTCGGCGTCGAGCTCGAACAGGTGGTCGGCCGCCATCAGCCCCGCGACGATCGCCGCCGCGCTCGATCCGAGGCCTCCCGACAGGGGGATGTCGGAGGCGATCGTGAAACGTGAACCCGTCGGCGGGGTGCAGCGCCTCGAAGGCGCGCACGCACAGGTTCTCGCGCCCGCGCGCGACCGGCAGGTCGGTCTCGATCGCGAACTGCCCGGTCTCGCGCACCTCCAGCTGCAGGTGCAGCCCGACGGCGGCGGCCATGCAGTCGAATCCCGGGCCGAGGTTGGCCGAGGATGCGGGCACGCGCACGACCCGCCTACGGTCCATCGGCGAACACCTCCCCGGGCTGGCCGCCGGGCACGCCGGTTCGCCCATACACCCCGCCGGGCAAGCCGAACGCCGCCCGTCGCGGTCTACGGATCACCCAGCACCGCCTCCTCGATCGCGGCTATCTCCACCGGGCAGCTGATGATCCGCCCGTCGTTGTGGGCGATCGCCGTCTCGGGGTCCTTGAGGCCGCGGCCGGTGAGCACGCACACGATCTGCTCCGCGCCCTCGGCGCCATAGCGCAGCAGCCCCGCGACCGAGGCGGCGGAGGCGGGCTCGCAGAACATGCCTTCGCGGGAGGCGAGCAGCTTGAACGCGGAGAGGATCTCCTCGTCGTTGACCTCGCGGATCGAGCCACGCGAGTCGGTCGCCGCGGCCATCGCGTCCTCCCAGCGCACGGGGTTGCCGATGCGGATCGCCGAGGCCACCGTTTCGGGGTGCTCGACGGGCCGGCCGCGCACGAGCGGCGCGGCGCCCGCGGCCTGAAACCCGTACATGCGCGGCGCGGCGCCCATCTCCTGAAAGCCGCGCCAGTAGGAGGTGATGTTGCCGGCGTTGCCGACGGGGATGCACAGCGCTTCCAGCCCGCCGTCGAGGCCCTCGTGGATCTCGAAGGCGGCGGTCTTCTGGCCTTCGATGCGGTACTCGTTGACCGAGTTCACGAGCACGATCGGGTGCGCGTCGGTCAGCTCGCGCACGAGCGTGAGCGCCTGGTCGAAGTTGCCCGCCAGGGAGATCACGCGCGCGCCGTGGACGAGCGTCTGGGCCATCTTGCCCTGCGCGATCTTGCCCTCGGGGACGATCACCGCGCAGGTGATGCCCGCGCGCGCGGCATACGCGGCGGCGCTCGCGGCGGTGTTGCCGGTGGAGGCGCAGATCACGGCCTTGGCGCCGTCGCGCACCGCCGCGGAGACCGCGCAGGTCATGCCGCGGTCCTTGAACGAGCCGGTCGGGTTGGCGCCCTCGAGCTTCAAGCGCACCGACGCGCCCACCATCTCCGAGAGCACGGGGGCGCGCAGCAGCGGCGTGGAGCCCTCCTGCAGGCTGACCAGCTTGTCGCCGGGCTCGAACGGCAGGCGCTCGTGGTAGCGCTCGATCAGCGGCACGTGCGTGCCTGAGAAGGCCGCTCCTTCGACCCGCGGCAGCGGCACGGGCGGGATCGCGATCGGGGTGTCAGCGTCGCTCACCGTGTGCACCCCTTTTCGCATACACGCCCACATGGACACGTAGGGCAAGCTGGGCAAGGACGCAGGAAGCGTGGCGTACTACGTACGCGAGCGACCGAGGACGCAGATCCAGCGCCGCCATACGTGGTCATGTGAACTCCTCTTCGATCACGCGAATAGTCCGCGGAGGGGAGCGGACGAACTCGAACTCCTCCAGCAGCGCGACCGCGGCGCGCAGTCGCGACTCGGGCACCGCGTGGGTGACCATCACCAGGCGCGCGCCCTCGCCCATGCCGCGCTGGACACCGAGCGGATCGAGACCTCCTGCTCGCCCAGCACGCGCGTGACCGACGCGAGCACGCCGGGCTCGTCGGCGACGTCGAGGTGCAGGTAGAACGCGCTGGGGACGTCCTCGAGCAGGCGCAGCTGCAAGCGGCGGCGCGGGCGGGCGGGCGCCGCCGGTCATCACGCTGACGACGTCGCCCAGCACCGCGCTCGCGGTCTGGCGCCCGCCGGCGCCGGGGCCGGACATGGTGATCTCGGTGATCGCCTCCGATTCGACGGTGACCGCGTTGAAGGGACCGGACACGGAGGACAGCGGATGCCCGGCGTAGAGGAACGCGGGGTGCACGCGCACCGACAGCCCGCCGTCGCGACGCTCGGCCGTGCCGATCAGCTTCAGCCCGAGGCCGAGCTCGCGGGCGTACTCCATGTCGTCGGTCTCCAGGTGCTCGATGCCCTCATAGGGAACGTCCTCCAGGCGCACGGGCGCGCCGAAGGCCAGGCGCGCGAGGATCGCCATCTTCGCCGCCGCGTCGCGGCCGGTGACGTCGTCTGTGGGGTCGGCCTCGGCGTAGCCCAGGCGCTGGGCCTCGGCGAGCGCCTCCGCGTAGGTGCTGCCGGCGGCCATCTCGCAGAGGATGAAGTTGGTGGTGCCGTTGACGATCCCGTGGATGCGCTCGATCGGGAGTGACGGCGAGCGATTCCTCGAGCACGCGCACGACCGGCACGGCGCCGGCGACGGCGGCCTCGAAGCGCAGCCGCACGTCGTGCTCGCGCGCGAGCGCGAACAGCTCCTCGCCGTGCTGGGAGAGCAGCTGCTTGTTGGCGCTCACCACGTCGCGCCCGGCGCGCATCGCGGCCAGCAGGTACTCCCGCGCGGGTTCGGTGCCGCCGATCAGCTCGACGATCAGGTCCGCATCGGCGAGGATCTCCTCGAAGTCGCCCCGCGAGCGGGTCAGCACGCCCGTGATCACTGGCGCGCGGCCGTTGACCCGCTCGATCTCCGCGGCGCGCTCGTCGAGCAGCTGAGCGAACGCCGAGCCGACGGTGCCGTGGCCGAGCAGGCCGATGCGCAGCGGCTCAGACATCGCGCACCGTCAGATCCTCGAGCGTCTCGCGGCGGACGACCACGCGGGCATGGCCATCGCGGCAGAAGATCACGGGCGGGCGCGGGACGCCGTTGTAGTTGGAGGCCATCGCGTGCCCGTAGGCGCCCGTGGCGGGCGTGACGATCACATCGCCCGGGCGGGGATCGTCGAGCAGCGCACGGCGCACGATCACATCGCCGGACTCGCAGTGCTTGCCCGCGAGCACACACTCGATCTGACCGCCCATGCGGTCGGCCACATGGGCTTCATAGCGCGCGCCGTAGAGCATCGGGCGCAGGTTGTCGGACATCCCGCCGTCGACGCCCACCCAGCGCGAGACGTTGCGCTTGACCGACTCGACCGTATACAGCGTCACGCCGGCGTTCGCCACGAGCGCGCGCCCGGGCTCGATCAGCAGGCGCCGGCCGGGCTCGGCCATGCCCATGCGCGCGCGCCGCCGTCGACGAGCGTGGCGACGTAGGACTCGATCGAGGGCGGGGCAGGCTGGTCGGCGGTGTACTGCACGCCGAGCCCCCCGCCGAGATCCCACACGGGGAAGTCGCCGAGTCGCGCGAGCTCGGAGACCTCGCGGCGAAACGGGTCGAGCTCGAGCAGCTGCGAGCCGATGTGCGCGTGCAGCCCCACCAGGCGCAGCCCCGCGACACGTTCGATCCGCGCGATCGCCTCGGGGGCGTCGCCATGGCGAACCCGAACTTCGAGTCGGCCTGGCCGGTGGAGATGTGATCGTGGGTCTCGCCGCGCACGTCGGGCGTGACGCGAATGAGGACGTCCTGTCGTTGTCCCGTCGGCGCATGCGCCGACGGGCGGGGCGGCACATGTGCCGCCCCGGGGAGGGTCGCATGCGACCCTCCCGGAGGAGCCGCATGCGGCTCCTCCCCACCCGGCGCATGCGCCGGGTGGAACTGCTCCACCAATCGCTCCAGCCGGTCGATCTCGTCGAAGTTATCGACCACGATCAGCCCCACGCCCGCCTCCAGCGCCATCCGCAGCTCGGCTTCGGACTTGGCGTTGCCGTGCATCACGATCCGCTCGGGCGCATAGCCGGCGTTCAACGCCAGGTGCAGCTCGCCCGCGGAGGCCACGTCGCACCACAATCCCTCCTGCGCGAACAGGCTCAGCACGGCCGTGCAAGGGAATGACTTGGAGGCGAACACCACGTTGAAGTCCGCGTGCCCAGTCCGCCGGCCGGCGTCGAGGAACGCCCGTGCCCGCGCGCGCAGATCGTCCTCGGCGACGACATACGCCGGCGTCCCGTACTCGCGCGCGAGCTCGATCGTGTCGCAGCCGCCGATCTCCAATCGACCGCGCTCGTTCAGGCGGCTGCCGAGCGGCAGCGCCGGACTGAGGCCGGTCTGCGACGAGGTGGTTCCGGTGGCCATCCGGTGATTATCGCTGGCGCGTCAGGCTCGGGCCGGCTGGGCGCCTCGGCCGGGTGCCGTGCGCAGCCCCGCCACGCCATCGTCGCGCACCATCCACGCCAGCCACGCGAGGCCGACGATCATCAGCACGATGCTCTCCAGCTGCGGCGCGGTCAACCCCGCCCACACCTCGGCGTTGCGGCGGATGAACTCGACCAGCAGCCGCTCCAGCCCGCTGAGCACGAGGTACAGCGCGAACACGACGCCCGGGCGCACGCGGTCGCGCAGCTGCCACAGGCAGTACGCGAGCAGGCACATCGCGACCGTCTCGTATATCGGCGTCGGCTGCACCGTCACGCCCGGCGGGGTCGGAACGGTGCCGTGCGGGTAGCCCATCGCCCAGGGCAGGCTCGAGCGGATCCCGTAGTCGCCGTCGCCGGAGACCTGGCAGCCGATCCGTCCGATGCCGTAGCCGAGCGCGAGCGCGGTCGCGCACATGTCGAACATCCGCAGCTCGCATCGCGTCCCGCCAGCGCATCCACGCCAGCACCCCGATCGCGCCGCCGATCGCGCCGCCGTACCAGACCAGACCCGAGCCGGAGAAGATCGAGCCGAGCAGGTCGTGTTCGACGGTGGAGTAGTTCTGGATGAGGTAATACCCGCGCGCGCCGATCACGCCGCCGAGCAGCGCGGCGAACACGATCTCATACGCCCAGTCCACCGGCCGCTCCAGCTCGCGCAGACGCCGCGCGATCACCAGGCCGCAGGCCAGGAACGCGAGCGCGAACGTCACCCCGAACGTCTTGATCGAGATGCCCAGCACATGCACTTCGGGCTTCATCGCTCGATGATCCTCGCCGCGGGTCATCGTGTGTCGCACTCTATGGATAATCCATCTCCCCACGCGCCGCCGAGTACGGCCCCACGCGTCCGCCGAGCGCGGGCGGGATTTTATGGGGCCATGAGCCCTGTCTGCGACAATGCGAGCGATGGCTAAACGACCGGAGAAGTTCGGCCGAGGACACCGGCCTGCAGGCGCGGATGGTGCTGACGATGTTCCTGCTCGGGCTGGTGTATGTGGTGTTCGTCGGCGTGCTGTTCGCCGCCGGGGCCGGCGCCGGCGTGATCGTGGTCGTCGCGGCGGTGATCCTGCTCGTGCAGTTCTTCGCCTCCGACAAGATCGCGCTGGCGACGATGGGGGTCAAGGAGGTGACCCCCGCGCAGGAGCCCGAGCTGCACGGCATCATCGAGCGGCTGTGCGTGCAGGCCAACCTGCCCAAGCCGCGCGTGGGCGTGATCGAGACCTCGATGCCCAACGCCTGCGCGATGGGACGCTCGAAGAAGGCCACCACCGTGTGCGCGACGCGGGGCATCCTCGAACTGCTGGAGCCCGCCGAGCTCGAAGGCGTGATGGCGCACGAGCTGACGCACGTGATCAACCGCGACGTGATGGTGATGACGCTCGCGAGCTTCTTCGCCACGCTCGCCTCGACGATCGCCCAGTTCGCCCTGTTCTTCGGCGGCGGCTACGGCAACCGCGAAGAGGAGGAGGACATCATGATCGTCGTGCTCGTCTCGGTGCTCGTCTACGCGATCTCCTTCCTGCTGCTGCGCGCGCTGTCGCGCTACCGCGAGTTCGCCGCCGACCGCGGCTCGGCGGTGCTGACCGGACGGCCCTCGGCGCTGGCCTCGGCGCTGCTGAAGATCAGCGGCACGATGGAGCGCATCCCCAGCCAGGACATGCGCACGGCCGAAGGGATGAGCGCGTTCTTCATCATCCCCGCGCGCGCCAAGAAGTCGCTGATGAACATCTTCGCCGACCACCCCCCGCTGGAGCAGCGCCTGGCGGCGCTGGAGCGGCTGGAGTCCCAGCTGCAGGGCACGACCGGCGCCGCCGTCGCGTAGCCGTCGGCGATCCCGGAGCACGCCGACGCTCGCCGCCGCCTCCGCGACGCCGGATCGAGTGCGCTGAGATGGGCCTGCGCGACATCCTCACGGGCCGCCACACCGTCGCCGGGCCGGCGCCCGACCGGCTGTTCGCGATCACGACCGCCTACATCGCGCTGCAGTCCGAACACTCGATCGATCCGTCCGGCGTCGCGGCGATCGTGTTCCAGGCGCTGGCCACGAGCGAGTTCGAAGCCACGCTGCGCGACATGGAGGAGGTCGTCCGCGCCACCGGCGGGGACACCGGCACGACGGTCGCCACCCAGGACGACAGCTACGGGTACCGCTGGATGGTGCTGCGCAATCCCGACGGCGCAGCCCAGCGTCGAAGACCTCGCGGTGGGCATCAACGCCGTGTCGGGCTCGATCGAGACGGCCGGCCACGGCGAGCGGCTGCTGTGCGCGGTGTTCGCGTTCGCCGACGCCCAGCAGCGCGCGGTGTACATGATCTACAACTACAAGCGCGGCTACTGGTACCCGTTCGTGCCCAAGCCCGGCGGCGCCAACGAGCGCGCGACCGAGCGCGAGCTGCAGCTGAAGGCGCAGATGTCCGGCGAGCTGCCGATCGAGCCCGAGCTCGAGCGCTGGTTCCCGCTGTGGGGAATCCCGATCTGAGGGATTTGAGCGGGCCGTGTCTCAGCGCAATGAGCCAGCACCCGGCGACCCGCGCCGTCGCGGCATCTGGCCGGGCTGGTATCTGGTCATCCTGGCTCTGGTGCTGGTGTTCCTGGGATGGATTCCCGCGCTCGTACTCGTCCTCGCTGTCCTCTGCATCGGGTTCATCATGACCCAGCAGAAGCGCGAAGAGCGTCGCCGCTAGTCGGGAATCAGGCCCTCGCCGGTGAATTCGCGCCCGGCCTCGGCGAACGTCAGGTCCGACGGCGGCAGGATCACCTCGGAGGTCTCGATCTCATCGTCGCCGACGCGCGTGCCCTGCGCGCGCACATAGTCGAGCAGCGCCGCGTATGCATCGGCGAAGCCGTCCTCCCGACCCCCGTTGACGAGCGCGATGACGGCGTTCTCCAGCTCGTTCAGCCGCGGGGCGTCGCTGTCGGCGAGGCGGTACTGGTCCTCGCCGGAGATGCGCACGATCATGACTGGCCCTCGGCCGGCGGGGTCTGCGCGGGCTCGCTCGGGGCGGCCTCGCTTGGCGGCGCGGCGATCTCTCCGGCGGGGGCGCCGCCACCGTCCCCGGCGCCGATTTCGGCTCGCATCTTGGCGAGGTCGTCATCGACGGCCGACTGGCTGGATAGCGACTTCAGCTGGCGGTCGATGTCGTCTTCGCCCGAGCCCAGCGCGGTGATGTCGTCGAACGTGCCGGCGGCTTCCAGCTCGGAGACGGCGTCGGCGCGGGCTTTCATGTTTTCGGTCTTGTCCACCGCGCGCTGCATCGCCAGGCCGACGTCGGCCATCTGCTCGCCCACGCCGGTGGCGGCCTCGGAGATCCGCACCTGGGCCTCCGCGGCGGAGTACTGCGCCTTGATGACCTCCTTCTTGGTGCGGAACGACTCGATCTTCGCGCGCAGCTTCTTGCTCGGAGTCGGTCAGCTTCTGCTGCTGCTCTTCCAGTTCTGTGACCTGGGTGTCGAGCCCCTGCAGCTCGGTCTGGGCGACGTTCTTGCGCTCCAGCGCGGTCCGCGCGAGATCCTCCTGGCCGGAGGACAGCGCCTGTCGGGCCTGCGTGTCGAGCTTGACCACGCTCTGCTTGAGCGTCGTCTCCTGCATCTGCAGGCGCTTCTTGGCGGTGACGACGTCCGCGATTCCCTTCTTGACGTTCTGCAGTTGTTCGACCTGCTTCTGGTAGCTGTAGTCGAGCGTCTCGGCGGGATCTTCCGCGCGATCCAGCAGTTTTGAGACCTTCGCCTTAACGACGGTTGACATGCGCCCGGTCAGACCGGCCATCTGATAGTCCTCCTATTGCTGTTCGCGCGTACGGTTCGCTCAAGCGTAGCCGAACGCGTCCCCCGCGCATCCGTGCCGTCGTCACAGCCTTGCCCCTCGCCCCGGCCGTACCGCGCCGGCCCGGTCACGCGGACACGGCGAGACGGCGAGTCCTACAGCCCGAGCGGGTGGCGAACGACGAACCCGGCGTTTTCCGGGCGCAGCGGGCGCCAGCGGGGGCCCTGCTGGTTGGACGGGTCGTCGGCGGCGCTCGTGTCCAGGCGCAGTCCGGCGACCGTCATGTAGGCATGGCCGGGGTTGGCGAAGATCGCGACCCAGCGTCCCGCGCCGTGCGAGCCCCAGACTTCGAATTCGGAGGAGTCCTCGGGGGTCTGCAGGAGGTTGCCGCCGTGCAGGGCGAACGAGACGGTGCCCGAGCAGTCATAGCCGGGCGAGACGAACGAGGCGTGGCCGCCGCCGAAGATGTAGGGCAAGCCGATGATCTGGTTGCCGGCCCAGATGACCTGCTGGACGACCGCCGGCGCTGACATCGGCGCCGCGGCGAGCCCGTCGACGTAGCGGGCAAGCGAGCCGGGGACGAGCAGGTCGGGCTTGGCGCCGCGCGACGGCCGCGACGGCGCGCCGCCGGTGGCGCCGCTCGCCTGACCGGGCGTGATCGGGGCGGCGGCGCGTAGGGGACGACCTGGCCGATCGCGGTCTTTTCGTAGACCGGGCCGTTGTAGGCGATGTTGGGGGTCTTGGCCGTGATCGGCGAGAGGTGCAGCGGCTTCTTCGACTTCGGCGTGGTCTTGGCCGTCGGAGAGGCCCCGCCGCTGGCGGAGGTGGAGGTCGACCCGGCGAGCGGCGCCGCCGGCGACCGCGGCCGAGCTGGTCGTGCCGGCCAGGGCGGGCGCGGCCGCACAGGCCGTCACCGTCAAGCTTGAGCAAAGCGCCACACTGAGTGTTCGCAACCGCACTTCGTCGACCTCTTTCGTCGGCCTGCGGGGTTAGCTGACGGGCTAGCGCTGAAAGAGCCTGCGCTTCTCACGGTTCACCGTGGGATTCGCCCCAACAAACTGGGTCCCCCGTTCCCTGATGTCTGTTCAGGGATTCGGCGTTGATCGCGGCACCCTAGCACAGTGCAACGACGGTTGCATCAGGTGTACGCGGTTTGGCAGGTTTTCCCTGCATTTTGCGGCGTATTGGCCTCTCACGGGCCCCCGGACGGGGAATCGCAGGCCCATATCGGTTGGCCGTGGCGGAGTATGCGACCGAGATCGCTTGTACGAGCGGGGCTGCTGTCGGCGGCCTCTGGCTGGCTCGCTAGTGTCCCGGCCGTGCCCCACCACGAGTACGCCCACCCACGCGGCGGTCTTTCCCGGCCGGCGGCGGCTCTTCGCGAGCCGGCGGCAGCTCTTCGGCTGGCAGTAGCTCCCCGACTGGCGGCATCCGGACTGGTCGCCCTCGCGGTGGGAATGGCGCTCGCGGGCTGCGGCAAGACCTCCTCCGAGCAGTCGAGCGCCGGCGGCCGGCGTCGAAACGATTGTGGTGCACACAGGCGCCGCCGGGACGGCCGCTACCGCGACGCGCAACACGACGCGGCTGGGCGGCGCCGGACGCCGTGGCCAACGCGGCCGCGGTGGCGCGGGCGGCGTATCCGGGCCTGACCGCGGATACGCGCCCGCAGGCGGTCGCGATCGCCGACGTCAACAACTGGCCCGAGGCGCTCGTCGCCTCCGTCGCTGGCGAGCGCTCCGCTGGGCGCGCCGCTGCTGTATGCCGAAGGCCACACGCCTGCCGCTGGCAAGCGAACTGGCGTTGCGCGCGATGCATCCGACCGGCGCGAGCGCGCTCGGAGGGGCGCAGCTGATCCTGCTCGGATCCTCGATCGAAGCGCCCGCCGGCTACCGCGCGCGGGGGATCGCCCCCGCCGACGCCTACTCGCTGGCGGCCTCGGTCGCCAAGCTGCTGAGCGTCGCGCGCGGCACGAACCCGCGTCAGGTGATCGTTGTGGCCGCGGATGGCCCACCCGCGCTGGCGATGCCCGCCGCGGGTCTGGCCGCCCAGAGCGGAGCGCCGATCCTGTTCGTCTCCTCCGCGGGCGTGCCCGCGGCCACGGCCACCGAGCTCAGCAGCCTGGGCAGACCGTCGATCTACACGGTCGGGTCCACGGCGATCGACGAACGGACGCTCGCCGAACTGCGGCGCTTCGGCCCCGTCACCCGCGCCGAGGCGCATGCCGGCGAAGATGCCACCCCCGCCGGCAACGCGATCGCGGTCGCGCGGTTCGCCGACGGCTCGTTCGGGTGGGGCGTGCGCGAACCCGGCCATGGACTCGCGTTCGCCAACGCGACGCGTCCGTTCGACGCGCCCGCCGCCGCGATCCTGTCCGCCACGCGGCGACTACGCGCCACTGCTGCTGCTCGACGACCCGACCGGTGTGCCGCGCGTGCTGAGCGCCTACCTGAGCGACATCCGACCCGCATCCCCACAGTCGCAGCCGGTCAAGGGCGTCTACAATCACGGCTGGTTGATCGGCGACGAACGTGCGATCTCGGCGGCCACCCAGGCCGAACTCGACGCGGCGCTCGAGATCGTCCCGCACGCCGCCCCCGCCGAAGAATCCTCCAGCCTGCCCGTCGAATGATCCCAACGTCCCACGCCCAACCTCCCTCCTCCCACGACCATGCGCCCGCGCCGGAGGCGGCATGAGTCAGGCCGAGGACCCGACGCTGCTGAGCAAGGAGCGCTCGCGCGAGGTGAGCGTCGAGGATGTGCGCCGGCTGATGGGCGCCATCCACCCCCCACTTCGCGCTGCAGCTGCGCAACCGCATCGCGCGCCTGATCTCAGACCTGCCCCCCGAGCATCCGGCGCGCCTGGAAGGCGAGCGCGAGATCGCACGCCTGCAGCGTCTCGGCCTCGATGGCGAGACCCGCGGCGAGGCGGCGGACACGGGCGAGCGCCCGATGCCCTCGCTCGGCGGCGGCTGAGCCAAGCGCCGCTCAGGCCCTCAGAGCCGGCTGACGACACGGGCGCGGGCGTCCAGAAACCGGGCGCGCAGCAGTTTGAACAGGACCGCGAAGATCGCCGCATCGACGAACAGCAGCCCAACGTTGAGCAGACGCGGCACGGTCGTGAACGCGGCCAGACCGAGCGCGAGCGCGGAGTGGAACACGACGACGGGCAGCAGCGCCAGGATCAGCGTGTGCGAGCGGTATCCCGCGTTGTGCTCGCGCCAGGTGATCTCGAGCGTGCCGAGCACGACCGCCGCGAGCCCCGCGAACAGGACGGGTCCGCCGTTGGTGATCCCGCCGTGGCCCAACCGCGCCATCCCGACGGCCGCGCCGACCCCCCCGATGAGGATCAGCATCTCCGACAGCGGCCACGGGTGCCACGGCGCCCGCGGGCGCTCGCCGACCGACAGAGGGTCTCGAAAATCGCTCTTCGCGCGCGCGCGTGCACGCGCGCGCGCTTTGACGGCTTTTTTTTGATCCGCCTCGCGCGCCCCTCGATCCGCCGCGCCGTCCACGATCGTCGCACCCGGCTCGGGGCGGCGCTTGCGGGATCGCCCACGACCTCGACGGGTGCGACTCTTGCCGCGACTGTTAGCCATTACACAGACCCTATCGGGGGCGAGCCCTATGCTGAGAGGAGTGTCAACGCACATCCCGGCCCCCGAGCAAACCGGCATCCCCGGCAGCGACCTGCCCGGGCCATATGGAGTCGGCGAGTACGCCTCGGCACTGCGCACACAGCTGCGCTCGTTCGCGCGCGTGCAGCTGGTCGGGGAGCTCGTCAACCTGCGTCCATCTCGCGCGCGGGTGTACTTCGAGTTGCGCGACTCCTCGGGCGCGATCCCCTGCGCGGTGTGGCTGACCGACTGGGAAGCGATCCTCGCCCGAGCCGGCGCCGTGCCTGCCGAGGGCATGCAGGTCGTGGTGGCCGGCGGCTGCGACTTCTACCCGGGCAGCGCCACCTCATCCCCCGACTTCTCGTTCTCCGTCGCCGACCTGCGCGTCGCCGGCGAGGGCGACCTGCTGGCTCGCATCGAGCGCCTGCGCAGAGCACTCGACGCCGAAGGCTTGCTGGCGCCGCAGAAGCTGTTGTATCGACCGCTGCTGCCACGCACGATCGGAGTCGTGACCGCACAGAACGGCAAGGCGCGCGAGGATATCCTCGCCGGCCTTGCGCGGCGTGGCTGGGCCGGGCGGATCGTCTGGGGGTTCGCTCCCGTGCAGGATCGCCACGCCGCCCCGCTGATCGCACGCGCGCTCACCGACCTCGCCGCTGTCGGCGACGTGGACGTGGCGATCGTCGCGCGCGGCGGCGGTTCGCTCGCCGACCTGCTGTGCTTCTGCGACGAGGGGCTGTGCCGCACGGTCGCGCTGCTGGCCGTACCTGTAATCGCCTCCGTCGGTCATCACACCGATCGAACGCTGCTCGACGACGTCGCGGCCGTCAGCTGCTCCACCCCCACGCACGCCGCCGAGGCGGCCGTCGGCCTGGACTGCACTGGTGCGCGCGGCGAGCTCGTGAGCACGGCGGCGCGCATGCGCGAGCACGGCCGCCGCGCCGTGCTGTCACGCGCGCGAACGCTGACTACGCTCTCACGTGCGCCGGCCGCTCATATCGAGCGCCAGCGGGCACAACTTCACCAGCGCCTGCGCGAGGTCCGAGCGGGCTCGCGCAGGCGCGTGCAGACCGAGCGTAAGCTGGCACAGCGACGCGCGATCGTGCTGGAGCGCAAGGCGAGCTCGACTGTGCGCGACTGTCGCACGCGCCGCCCCCAGGAGCTGCAGCGGCTCATGCTGGCCCTCGCCGGACACGATCCGCAGCGCACGCTCGAACGTGGATATGCGCTCGTGCAGTCGTGTGATGGCGAGCCGATCGCCACCGCGCCAGAGGCCAGGACCGCGCGCAATCTGCAGCTGAGGTTCGCTGACGCCACCGTGCCGGCGGAGGTGCGCGAGCCATGAGCGACGGACACCCGTCCGCAACCGGCTCCCATGCCGCCGCGAACGGCGAGGCCCACAGCACCGCGGGCGAGCCACCTCAGACCTACGAGACCGCGGCCGCGCGCGTGGAGGAGATCATCCGCCGCCTGGACTCCGGCGAGGCCAGCCTGAACGAGACGCTCGAGCTCGTGGGCGAGGGCAAGGCCCTGATCGAGCTGTGCGCGCAAGAGCTCCAGGCGGTATCCGGAGCCCTGGAGGAGCTGCGCCTGGACGAGCTCGTGGCCAGGCTCGAAACCCAGGCGAGCAAATCGTGAGCACGTACGAGCTGCTCGCCGAGATGCCCCTGCTGGTGGAGGGATATGAGCTGGAGGGCCATGAGGTCGCGATGTCGAGCGAGTTCATGCGCAAGACGACCGTGATCCGGCTGCGAGGCCCGGGCGAGGAGGGTCTCGGGGAGGACGTCACCTATGCCGTGGAGGATCAGGAGGCGCTGCAGCGCGACGGAGCGGGGCGGTGGCCGCTCGCGGGTCGCTGGACACTGGCCTCATTCGCCGAGCACCTGCGCGCTCTGGATCTCTTCCCGCGGCCGACCGATCGGTCGGAGTTTCGCCTGTACCGCAACTGGGCGTTCGACTCCGCCGCGCTCGACCTCGCGTTGCGCCAGGCCGGCACGACGCTGCATGCGGCCCTGCGGCGCGAGTGCGGGCCGCTGAGCTTCGTGGCCTCGTTGCGCCTGGGCGACCCGCCATCGCTTGAGCCACTGCTGCGACGCCTGGCGATCGCGCCGGGGCTGCGCTTCAAGCTCGACCCGACGCCGTCATGGGACGAGGAGCTGATCGCGGGGCTGCTCGCGCTGGGCGCCGTCGAGTCGGTCGATCTGAAGGGGCAGTACGAGGGCACGATCGTCGACAACCCGGCCGATCCCGAGCTCTATCGCCGCGTGGTGGAGGCGTTCGGGGACGCTTGGATCGAGGATCCGAAGCTGACACCCGAGACCGAGCCGATTCTGCTCCCGCACCGCGAGCGGATCACCTGGGACGCGCCGATTCACTCCGTCGCGGACATCCAGGCGCTGCCATGGCCGCCGCGCACGCTCAATATCAAGCCCTCACGGCTGGGCGGGCTGCAATCGCTGCTGGACGTGTATGACTACTGCGCGACACACGACATCGGCTGCTACGGCGGCGGGCAGTCGGAGCTGAGCGTCGGGCGCGGGCAGATCCAGTATCTCGCCTCGCTGTTTCATCCCGACGCCCCCAACGACGTCGCGCCAGCCGGCTTCAACCTGCCCGAGCCGCCCGGAGACCTGCCCTCCAGCCCCCTCGCCCCTGCTCCGTCGGAGCGGGGCTTTCGCTGGGAGTAGCACCCGCCCGATCAGAGACCCCGCGAGGCCGAGCTCGGCTGCAAGCGCACGCCCGCCTCCATCGCAGTCCGACGAACTGACGCAACTTCCGTCCCGTCGGTCGGTTTGCGCAGGCATACCGGCTAACGTCGGCCCCGCTTTCCAGGCGCGATTGGAGTTGTCATGATTTACGCAGGCGCCCCCAAGCGATCGAGATCCGTCGTCGCGGCAGCCATGTCGCTGCTGTGCATGCTCGCGCTGGCCCCGGCGATGGCAGTGGCGGCCTCGGGCGGCCACAGCGCCTGCGGGTCGGTGCGAGACGGCAAGCCGCCCTCCAGCTCGCATGTGAACACCGTGCGGATTACGAGCGTCGCTGCGTGCCGGCCACCGAAATGCAGCGCCAACCCGCACCAGGTCTCGACTCCGCGGCACGCTGCTGATCTCAGGCAAAGGTATCACAACGGGGATGGTCGTCGCCTTTCCGCAGCACGCCGGGCGCGCGCATCTCGAGCGCCTCGCCCGCGGCCCACCTGCGCAAGATCGCGACGGGCCTGGAGGTGACTGTGCCCAAGAGCGCGCACTCCGGGCACATCATGGTGCTGCTCAGCCACGGCCGCCACACGAGCTCGTACGGACCGATTTACATCTATCGTCACGCGCTGCATCCGCCCGTGCCAAAGAACCCACCGGCGACGACGACGCCGATCGCGGGCGCGCCGGGCGGCACCGCGTTCGAAGGTCAGGGCATGTGGATCTGGTATGTCAGCCAGTCCGGCGGCGGCTCGCTCGCCTCGATCGTCGCCCAGGCGCACGCCGCCGATGTGAGCACCGTGTTCGTCAAGAGCTCCGACGGCTCGACTAACTACTGGAGCCAGTTCAGCCCCGAACTCGTGCAGCAGCTGCACGCGGCGGGACTGCACGTGTGCGCCTGGCAGTACGTCTACGGCACGAGCCCCGCCGGCGAGGCGAGCCTCGGCGCGAAAGCGGTCGCGACCGGCGCGGACTGCCTGGTGATCGACGCCGAGGCCGAGTACGAAGGGCGCTACGGCTCGGCCCAGACCTACATCGCCGACCTGCGCGCGGAGATCGGACCCTCCTACCCCCTCGGGCTGGCTTCGTTCCCGTACGTCAACTACCACACGTCCTTCCCCTACTCGGTGTTTCTCGGGCCGAACGGCGCGCAGTTCAACGCGCCGCAGATGTACTGGAAGGACATCGGCACATCGGTCGACACCGTCTACGCGAACACCTACATCGCCAACCGCGTCTACGGCCGTCCCGATCTATCCGCTGGGCCAGACCTACAACCACCCCTCCAGCGCCGAACTGGTGCGCTTCCGCGAGGAGGCGGTCGACTACGGCGCGACCGGCATCTCGTGGTGGGACTGGCAGGAAACCCCCGCCGCCGGCTGGACCGCGCTGGCGAGCCCGCTGAGCCCGCTGACGAGCGTCACCCCGAACCCCGGCTACACCGAACTGGCGCAGGGCGAGCCGCGGCGATCCGGTGCTGTGGATGCAGGAGCATCTCGCGAGCGCGATCCCGACTCAGGCGACGAGCGGCATCTTCGACGCGACCACCGCCGCCAACCTCGAGCAGTTCCAGTCCGCCCACGGGATCGCCACCGAGCGGCAAGACCGAAGCCGCTACGTGGCAGGCGCTGCTGGCCCTGCCCCCGGTCGCGGTCAACTGGACCGGCGGGGGACCGAGCGGCGGTTAGCTCAGCCGGCTCAGACCCGCTGAATGAGCGTGCCGGTGCCGAGCCCGCCGCCGCAGCACATCGTCACGAGGCCGATCTCCTTGTCGGAGCGCTCGAGCTCGTGCAGCAGCGTCGTGATCAGCCGCGCGCCGGTCGAGCCGAGCGGATGGCCGAGCGCCATCGCGCCGCCGTTGACGTTGACGCGATCCATGTCCGGGTCCAGCTCGCGCCGCCAGGCCGCGACGACGGGCGCGAACGCCTCGTTGATCTCGATCAGGTCGATGTCGCCGATCGCCATCCCGTTGCGGTCGAGGATTTTGCGCGTCGCCGGAATCGGACCCTCGAGCATTTTGACCGGATCGCAGCCGACGGTCGTCTGATCGACGATCCGCGCGCGGGGGGTGAGCCCCAGCTCCTTGGCCTTCTCCGCCGACATCAGCAGCACGGCCGCCGCGCCGTCGGAGATCTGCGAGGCGTTGCCTGCGGTGATCTTCCCGTCGGGCTTGAATGCTGGCTTCAGCTGCGAGAGCGCCTCGAGGCTGGTTTCGGGACGGATGCCCTGGTCTGAGACGAACGTATCGCCGTTGACCGCGAACGGCAGGATCTCGCGCTCGAAGCGGCCCTCCTCGGTGGCCTGGTGGGCCAGCCGGTGCGAGCGCACCGCCAGCTCGTCGAGCTCCGAACGGGAGATCTCCCACTGGTCGGCGATCATCTCCGCGCCGAGTCCCTGCCCGACGATGTTGTGCTTGGCCATCAGCTCCGGCGTGAACGCGAACCCGAAGTCCTCCTGGGTCTTCATCCCGGCCGCGAACGGCAGGTGGCCCATGTGCTCCACGCCCGAGCCGATCATCGCGTCGTGCACGCCCGCGGCGATCAGCGCCGCGGAGAAGTTGACGGCCTGCTGGGCGGAGCCGCACTGGCGATCGACGGTCGTGCCGGGAGTCTCGATCGGCAGGCCCTCCTGCAGCCAGGCGTTGCGCGCGATGTTGAAGCCCTGCTCGCCGAACTGCTGCACGCATCCCGCGATCACGTCCTCGACCTCGCCGGCGTCGATGCCCGCGCGCGAGATGACCTCGCTGTAGCACTTGCCGAGCAGCTCATTGGGATGGGTGTCCTTGTAGTAGCCCTTCTCCTTGTGTCCGCGGCCGATCGGCGTACGCACCGCCTCGACGATCACAACCTCGCGGCCCTCTGCTTGCCTCATGACTGAACAGTCCTCCTAAGTAAGATCTTTAGCGCGGCGTTGAGTGGAGTGCGAGAGCGATACTTGTGCGAGTATGCCCGGCTCCGTGACCTCTACTGTATCGCGCCACAACGAGAACTAGATTGACCAGTCAGTCAACCCAACCACCGGAACCATTGAGCGAGCGCCTGGCGATAGTCGGCAGCGGCGCGATCGCCTGCGGCCTGGCCGCGACCGCCGCCCATCACGGACCCGTGCTGCTGCTCGCGCGCTCGGAGGACTCGGCCGACCGGGCCAGGCAGACGGTCGAGAAGACCCTCGCACGCCTGGGCGCCGAGATCGACCCCGAGCACGTGCAGATCGTGACCGACCGCGACGCGCTCGCCGAGGCCGAGTTCGTGGTCGAGGCGGTCGTTGAGGATCACGACATCAAGGCCGGCCTGCTGTCCGAGCTCGACGGCGTGCTCGCCGCCGAGGCGATCCTCGCGAGCACCACCTCATCGCTGTCGATCGAGCGGCTGGCCGCGGAGAGCGGACGCGCCGAGCGGTTCGTCGGACTGCACGTTTTCAACCCCGTCACCCGGATGCAGCTCGTCGAGCTGATCTTTCCCTCCGCGGCCACCGCTGAGACGCGCGCGCGTGCGCTGGCGCTGTGCAACGCGTTCGAGAAGACCCCCGTCGAGGTGCCGGACGTACCCGGGTTCGTCGTCAACAGGCTGCTGTTCCCGTATCTGTTCAGCGCCGTGCGGCTGCTCGAACAGACGGGCATGGACCCGACCGGCATCGACACGTGCATGCGGCTCGGGGCGGGTCATCCGATGGGGCCCCTCGCACTGCTCGATCTTGTCGGCCTGGATGTCTCCGCCGCGATCGGCGAGACGATCGGCGAGCCCGTGCCCGATCGCATCGTCCAGCTGATCGCCGAGGGCGCCCTCGGGCGCAAGAGCGGGCGCGGATTCCTCACCTACTGAGGCTCGCCGCCCCGGACGGGCCGAAAGGCCGGGGCGCACGTCCGCAGACCACCACGCGGCGGTGTCCCGACGCCTCAAGACGATCGTGCGGCGAGGTCCCGGGCGACCCTGTGACGTTCCGCACGTGAGAATTTATTTAGCCTGATGTGACTTTTAGCTGGCATTCATCCAGGCGTGGATACTTGTCCATGCGACACAGTCGCAATGCACACCCGCCTCCTCCCAGTGCACACGGTCCGGCCCGCTCCCCCCGCGGGCCGGACGTGTTTATGGGGTCAGTGCGAGCCGAACGGCATCTCAACCAGCCCTGCCCCACAGCTCAACCGCCCTGTGGCTCGCGACCCTCGCCCGGCTGCACGGGGCGCCGCTCGCGGATGCGGACCGCCTCAATGCGGTTGTCGCGCACCGACTCGACCCGGATCGAGAAGCCGTTCGCGGCGACCGTGTCCCCACGCCGGGGAAGCCGTCCGAGCTCGGCGAAGACGAAACCGCCGACGGAGTTGTAAGCGTCGCTGTCGACCGGCAGGTGCAGGCCATAGTCGGCCAGGTCGGTGATGGCCACGTGTCCGCGCACGAACCAGTCGCCGTCGGCGAGCTTGCGGATCTCCCCCGCGGCCGGGTCGGTCTCGTCGGCGATCTCCCCGACGACCTCCTCGATGATGTCCTCGACCGTGACGATCCCAACGACGCGGCCGTACTCGTCCACCACCACCGCCATCGAGGTGCGCTGTCGCTGCAATTCGGCCAGCAGGTCGTCCAGCGGCTTGGTCTCGGGCACGATCGGGGCGTCGTGCACGAGCGGCTGCACCGGCGCGTGCGGACCGTCCTGCATGAGCTGACCGATGAGCGTGCTGGCGTGGACGATCCCCCGCACGCGATCGCGGTCTTCCTCCTCGGTCACCACCAGGCGGGTGTGGCCGCTGGAGACGCACAGCTGGAGCGCCTGCTCCACGTCCTGGGAGACGTCGATCGTGACGACGGCCGGGATCGGGGTCATCACCTGGCGGGCCTCCTGCTCGTGCAGGTGGAACACGCCGGTGAGCATGCCCGCCTCCCCCAGGTCGATGTGCCCGCCGGCGTGGGACTCGGCGATCAGCCGCTTGAGCTCGTCGGGCGATCCGCCGCGGCGCTCGAGGCTCATGTCGACGCCGAGCAGGCGCAGGATGCGGTCGGCGACCGCGGTCAGGCCCAAGATGAACGGGCGGAACAGGACGCTGAACGCCTGCAGCGGACGGGCGACGCGCCGGGCGACCGACTCGGCGCGATCGATCGCATAGAACTTGGGAACCATCTCTCCGGCGATGAGCTGCGCGGAGGCGATCAGCAGGAACGCCACGACCGCCGACACGGCGACGGCTACGCCGTGGCTGAGCGTATCGCCGAGGGCGCCTTTCAGCAGGTTCGCCAGCGCGGGCTCGCCGAGCGCGCCGATGCCGATCGAGGTCATCGTGACCCCGATCTGGACGGCGGAGATGTACTCGTTGATGTTTCCGAGCTGCTCCAGAGCCAGGCCGGCTCCCTTCGCGCCTTCCTCGCGCATGAGCTCCAGCCGCGCTCGCCGGGAGCGCACGAGCGCGTACTCGGCGATCACAAAGAACGCGTTGATCGCGATCAGCACCGCCGCGAATATGAGCTTCAGCCCGTTCACGCCGGATCGGCGGCGCTGGGGCGCCCCGCGCAGTCGCCCCGCGCGCTGAGACGTTGAGCGTGGCGGCGCCCGATCGGGGCCGCGCTACTTCGGGGAAGTTCTTCGTCGTCGTTCATCGCTTGCCGACCCGGCAACCGTAGCAAGGGCGATGGTCGGACCCGGCCCACCCGGGCCACGACCGGACGGCGCTCATCCGAGACGGTCGATCTCGCCCGCGAGCTCGAAGTCGGCCTCGGTGAGACCGCCCTGCGAGTGGGTCGACAACGTCAGGCGCACGTGGTTCCAACCGTGCACGAGCATGTCGGGATGATGGTTGGCCCGCTCGGCGAGGTCGGCCACCCGGTTCACGAACGCGATCGCCGCGGCGAAGTCGCCCAGCTTCCACTCGCGCACGATCGCATCCCCCTCGCGACTCCAGTCGCTGCCGGCGAGGCGCCGCTCGATCTCCTGTTGGCTCAGCAGTGACACCGCCATGGACCTGATTATGAGGCTATCGCGGTCGAGAGCTGCTTCGACGGCTCACTGGCCGGGAAGCGCCAGCGGCGTTTCGCCGCCCGCGGGCAGCTGTTCCAGCTCGCTGGACTTGGCGACGGCGATCCCCCCCGCGAACGCCCCGGCGCCGATCGCTATGCAGCCGGCAAGCGCGAGCGCTCGCTGCCGGTAGCGGTCACCCAGCTGGAGCACGATCGTGCCCAGCGCACCGCCGATCAGACCACCGACATGGCCTCCCCAGGAGATGTCCGGGAACAGGAAGCTGAAAACGAGATTGAAGACGATTAGCCCCGCGACCCAGCGTTGAAGCTCGGGTATCTGACGAGCGCGGGCCTCGAGCAGCACCCCCGCCATCAACCCGAATACGGCGCCGGAGGCGCCCACCGTCAGCTCATGAGGAGAGACGAGCAGCGCCCCCAACGACCCCGCCAAGAGCGAGACGAAGTAGAGCACAGCGAACCTGACGCTTCCCAGCGCCGGCTCGAGAATCTGCCCGAGGAGGTACAGGAGATACATGTTGAAGCCGATGTGCAGGAGGTTCACGTGCAGGAACCCGCCCGTCACGATCCGCCACCACTGCCCGTAGGCCACGCCTACGTAGGTCAAGCCATGACCGGCGGGCCCACTTTCGATGCCGCTGCCGAGCAGCGCGCCGCGGTTGAACAGATTTCCCGCTCCCCCGCCGCTGCCACCCGCCAGCCTGCCCTCGGCGAGAAACGCGATGACGTTGATCGCGATCAGCGCGTATGTCACCTGTGGCACGGTCGACGTCTCGCGCATGCGCACGACTTTGGTGCGCTGGCGCGAGCACTCCGGACAGCGCATCCCCACGGGCGTCGAGGTCATGCAGTCCGGACAGATCGGCCGCCCGCAAGACGAGCACGACACGCCGGTCTCGCGCGATGGGTGCCGGTAGCAGGTGGCCATGTCCGGCAGAGCCTATCTATGTCGCGATCGGCCCATCCCAGGGTGCGGCATCGGCGCGCCAGGCGAAGCCAAGCGCCGAACGCGGGCCGCGACGCTCGCTATATCGACGCGACGATCACCGGAGTGCGCGTCGGTTTGAGGCTGCCGCCAAGCGGCTCGGCGGTGACCAACACCTTGCTCACGCCCTCGAGGCTCCCGGGCACTCCGACCGAGCCGCCACCGGAGTGGGTGACGGAGAACAGCACGTCGGTCGGCTGGGGCGCCTGCGTGCCCCGCTCCAGCCACACCTCATAGATATGTCCCGGCGGGGGCGAGGGCATCCCCGTGACTACCAGCACCACATGCGAGCCGGCTTTGTGCAGCGCGGCCGTCGCGTGATAACCGGGCGCCGCGACCGCCGCCTCGATCGTCTGCGTTCGCGTGACGATGCTCGTTCCGCCGTTGATCGCCAGCACCCCGATCGCCAGCCCGGCGGCCAGGGCCGCTGTCGCCGCCAGCGCCGGTTGCAGGCGCCCACGCCATCGCGTTCGCGCGCGCGGGGGAAGGTCGGCCTCGCGGCCGGCCGCACGCAGCAGCTCGGCCTCGCCGCCAACGACCGCCATCAGCCGGGCCTGGAGGTCCACCGGAGCGTCCACGCGAACCACACCCAGCGCCAGCGAGTCGGCGGCCGGCTGCAGCGCGAGGATCTCGGCGGCACACTCGGCGCAGCCGCTGAGATGCTCGCGATAGGGCTCGAGCTCGTGGTCTGGCAGGGCGCCGAGCACGTAGGCGGCCGTGTCCTGCACACGCCGCTCGCACGCGCGGGGGTCGCGGGGGGTCATCGTGCCGCCTCCGCCGGGCCGAGCTGGGAGCGCAGCTTCTGCAGGCCCAGTCGCATGCGTCCCTTGATCGTGCCGATCGGAGTGTCGAGCATGGTGGCAATCTCGCTGTGGGTGAACCCGCCGTAATAGGCCAGCTCAATGACATGACTCTGCTCGGCGGGCAAAACTTCCAGAGCCGCCCGAATCTCGCGCGCCTCGTCGCGGCGACCGACCTCCTGGTCGGTGCGCTCGGGCGCCTCCAGCCGCTCCTCGATGCCCTCGTCGCTGACCCTGCCCCGGTCGTGCACCGTGCCCCGGCGCAGCGCGTCGATCGCGCGGTTGTGCACGATTCCGAGCACCCATGTGCGCACGCTCCCGCGCGTGCGGTCATAGCGCGAGCCGCCGCGCCACAACGACAGGAATGCGTCCTGCACGACCTCTTCGGCGATCGCCCGCTTGCCGCACATGCGAAACGCCAGCGAGAACGCGACGTTCGTGTGGCGCTCGTACAGCACGGCGAACGCGCCCGCGTCGCTCTCGGCCACGAGCTGCATCAGGTCCTCGTCGGCGAGCCGGCGCAGGGCGGCGGAGGCGGATTCCGCGGAGCGTCTGTACAGAGCCATATCGGACATTGATACGCGGACGGCTTCCACAGTGGATCACGCGCCCGCACGACGCAGTGCATCATCGGGCCCGGACGCGATCCTGTTTGTCCAAACGATCTTGGAGTCGCGACCCAGCGAGGCTGACTCGCGCGGTCGCGCCCACCGCCTCTGATCTCGCCGGTATTGGGCTGCTCAGCCCCCGCCGAGCAGCCTGCTGCGCGTCTCGCGGCGGATGTCCCTCAGCGCGCGCTCGGCGGTCTCCCGTGCGCCGCCGAGAACCCCGCCATGAGAGACGTCCGCGTGCGCGCGCCGCCGGGCGCGCAGCAGCACCAGCGCCGTGCCCGCCGCCCCGCCGGCGACCACGGCCGCCGCCGGACGAGCCCAGTTGCGTGGGTCGCGCATCGCCGAGAGCTCCCATGCCTCCAGCTCATCCGCCGCCAGCTCGGTGATGCTCTGCAGCGCGCCCTCCAAGCGCAGCACGAGATCCTCCGGCGGCTCCACCGGCGAAAGCGCTTCGCGCAGCAGGCTCTCGAAGTTGGGTGCGGCCTCAGTCATCGGCGTCGATGTCCTCCCCATCCGCCTCGCTGACGAGCCCCTGAAGCTGTTTGATCGCGCGATGGATCAGCACCTTCGTGGCCCCGTCCGAGCGGCCGAGAGCGCGCGCGATCTCGCGGTTGTCCATCCCCAGCGCGAACCGCATGATCAGCGCCTCGCGCCGATCCTCCGGCAGCCGGCTGACCCCGTCGAGCACCTGCCGCGCCCGCTCGCGACCCTCGACCAGCTGCTCGGTCGTATGCGGCGCGATCAGCGTCGTCGTATCGTCGATCGGCGAGGCCGGCTTGCGCGAGCGATCGCGATACAGGTTCGCGGCCAGGTTGTGCGCGATCCTGATCAGCCACGGCCGCAGCGGCCGTCCGTCGGATTCGCGCTGGGCGCGCTCGAAGTGCCGGTAGGCCTGCAGGAATGTCTGCTCGGTCAGGTCCTCCGCGTCGTGATGGTTGCCGACCCGGTAGTACGCGTAGCTGTATACGTCGCGCAGGTGCGCCCGGTACAGGTCGGAGAACTCCGCGTCGAGCTGCGCCTTCGGCTTGTGACTCGGCTGCACGCTCACTCATCGCACACTATCCTCCCGCGCTTGGCGGTCGGCTCACGCCGCCCGTGCCGATCGGGGCGCGCCCGAGTCCTCGCGCGCCTGTGGAGGCGTCTGCCGCGAAGGCGTTTGCCGCACCGCACTCCGGCCGTCGGGCGCTCGGTCGCTCTCCCCACCGAGCCACTCCCACTGCAGGCTCACGCACGCCCAGATCCGCCGCGTCACCCCGGCCGCCAGTTTCGGCGATGGTTCGTGTACCGTCGGAAACCGCAGCGGCCTGCCGACTCGCAGGCGCACCTTGCGCGGGCGGATCCGCCAGCCGCGGCGGACGTGTTCGGTGCCGATGACCGAGACGGGCGCGACCTGCGCGCCGGTTTCCAGCGCGAGTCGCCCCACCCCGCGGTGGGGCTCGCCCAGCGGCCCCCCTCGCGTGCGCGTGCCCTCGGGAAATATGACCACGCAATCGCCCCGCCTCAGTATCTCCCGGGCGGTCCGCATCGCGTCGCGATCGCCCGCGCCACGATCGACGGGGAAGGCGCCGAGCGCGTTCAGCAGCCAGGCCTGCCAGCGCCGCTCGAACAGCTCCCGCTTGGCCATGTAGTACACGGGCCTCCGCACGAGCGTGCCGATCACGAACGGGTCCAGGAAGCTGCGATGGTTCGCCGCCAGCAGCAGCGGCCTGCCGCGCGGCAGGTGCTCGCGGCCGACCCTGCTCATGCGCAGGTAGACCAGGAAGAACGGCACCAGCACCGCTCTGAGCGACCAGTACAGGACCGGGTTCACGCCCTTGGTCAGAGCGCGCTCGCGGAAACCGTTCAGGTCGGTGGCGGCGCGCTCAGACGATGCGCTCTCGGCGCCGCGGCACATACGAGGCATCCGTGCCGAGCCGCGATCGATCTCCGTGTCGCTTTCGGCGGGCGGCGCCTGCCGGATGTGGCTTGCATCCATACATTCCGATACCCGCACCCGTGCGCGCCGTTACAGCTGAGCTCTTCATCCTGCCGGCGTTCGGCTTGCTGTTTGCGCGAGGTCGTCCGCGCAGATGGCTGGATTGGCGCAGCAGAGATTATGGCGAGGGCGTGAGCCGACGGAGGTCGCCCTCCTCGGCGAGGGCCTCGCGCAGCGCCTGCTCGAAGGATCTGGGTTGGAAGTCGAACAGCTCCATCCCTGATGGGTCGGTGACGGTCGTGTCGGTGGAGAGCCCCTCGATCAATGGTCTCGCGACACCCGCGTCGACCGGTGTGATGAGTCCGATCCAATGAGAGGAGAGCCAGGGTGAGAGCAATGGGACCGGGATGCGCGGGCGGCGGCGCAGTGCCAGCGCGTCGGCCATCCGGTCGAGCATCGCACCGTATGTGAGTATCTCCGCCGACCCGACCTGGACTTCGCGGGAGCGCGTCTCCGCAATCCAAGGAGCCTGGATGAGATAGCGCAGCACGTCGCTGATGCCGATCGCCTGTGTGGGCGTGGACAGCCACGACGGTGCGAGCATCACGGGCAGACGCTCGACCAGCGAGCGGAGCGTTCGGTAGCTCTCCGAGCCAGCACCCACCACCATGCCGGCGCGAAACCAAGTCAGTGGCGGCCCCTTCTCCCGCAGGATCTGTCCGACGCGCAGACGCGAGCGCAGATGCCGGGAGGCGGGACGATCGCCGAGACCGCCGAGGTAGACGATCCGCTCGATGCCGGTGTCGGTCGCGAAGCGAGCGAAGTTGGAGGCCGCGACGGCGTCGCGCTGCTCATAGTCGGAGTCGGCCCCGCGACCCATTGAGTGAACTAGGTAGTAGGCCGTCGTGTAACCGTCGCCGATGGCGTTCAGAGAGCTCGGGTCGAGCATGTCGCCGCGGTGTACCGTGACGTCTTTCTCGAAGTTGACCCGGCTCGGGTCGCGCACGACACACCCGACCGGCTCGCCCAGCGCGTGAAGCTCACGCACCAGCCGGCTGCCTACGTAGCCAGAGGCTCCGGTGACGAGCGCGCGGACCACGCCTACGAAGCCAGCGCCCGTGGCGGCGCATACGAACTCGTCAGGCCGGCGTGTTGGAGCCAGCGCGGCTTGGCCAGCAACATCTGCACGACGCCGATCCGCCGCTCGGCGAAACCGGCCTGGCAGTAGGCGAGGTACATCCGCCACAGCCGCCGAAAGCGCTCGTCGTAGCCGAGATCCTCGAGGCGCGCGGTCGCGGCCTCGAAATTGGCGCGCCAGTGCCCCAGCGTCTCGGCGTAATGCGGTGTCAGATCCCGGAGTCCGACGGTTCGCATGTCGGTGTGTCGTGCCAGGCAGCGCGCGATCACCGCGCGCGAGGGCAGACAGCCGTTGGGGAATATATGGGTGCGAATGAAGCTCCGCGAGGCCTTCTCGACCTGGTACGCGCGGTCGTCGATGACGATCGCCTGCAACAGCATCCTCCCGTCATCCGCGAGGAGATCCGAGCAGCGCGCAAAGAACGTGTCGAAATCGCGGTACCCGACGGCCTCGATCATCTCGATCGAGACGAGCTTCTCATAGTGTCCGCGCAGGTCGCGATAGTCCTCGCACAGAACCGTGACTCGATCGGCGATCCCGGCCGCCCGCGCCCAGTTACGAGCATGCTCGCACTGCTCGCGCGAGATCGTGGTGGTCGTAACCCGACAGCCCCTGGTTCTCGCCGCGTAGACGGCGAAACCGCCCCATCCCGTGCCGATCTCCAGCACGTGGTCGCCGGCGCGCAGATCGAGCTTGCGACACACCAGCTCGAGCTTGGCCCTCGAGGCCTGTGCGAGCGTCATCCCTCGGCGCGGGAAGTATGCAGACGAGTACATCATCGTCTCGTCGAGCATCAACGCGAAAAGCTCGTTCCCGAGGTCGTAGTGGGCCGCGATGTCGCGGCGACTGCGCGTGCGTGTGTTGCGTGCGCGGATGCCCCGCGCGGCCTGCAACGGGATCCGCACCGATGAGACGCGGCGACGCCACTCATCGAGGGATGTCGCGTTGCGCGCGGCCACGCGCACGACGGCCGTCAGGTCCGAGGACTCCCACAGCCCCTGCATGTAGGCCTCGGCCAGTCCGCGACTGCCGTGCAGCAACCTTGGCCAGAGCCGTGGCGAGTTGACCCGCACCGTTGCCCGCGGACTGCCGTGACCCAGCACCAGCCGTCGCTCGCCCTCGATGACGGTGAGCTGGCCTGAGGGCAGACGTGCCAGCAGACCGAGCACGATACGCCGCGCGAGGAGCTGCGCCGCCGTCAAGTTGACTCCCTGGGGTGAGGGTGAAGCGGCAAACCCTTGAGCTTCAGCGCGAGCGCGTGACCGTAGATGAGGGCGAGCATGCGCAGCGTCGCCGCCGGGTAGCGCGCGGTGACACGAGCCAGACCGCCGCGCGTCAGCGGCGCGCGGCGCAGCGCGAGCGTCGCGTCGAATGCGAGCCGTCCAAGCTCGTGGCTCTCGATATGAACCGCCAGCATTGCGCCGGGCGCGGCTACACGGATGGTGTAGCGCTGTTCCATCCCCATGAACGGCGATACGTGCAGTGCCTTCGCGAAGCTGGAGGCAAGCACCGAGTCCTCACCGCTGCACCCGAGCACGTAAGCATGTCGCTCTCCCCACGGCGTGTTGGTCACCTCCACCACGACCGCATCGAGTTGCTCCTGCGCAGTGAAGCAGTAATAGAAGCTGACCGGGTTAAAGCAGTGTCCAAACGTACGCAAGTGTGTGAGCAGACGAATCGGGCCTACGGGGACTTTGCCTGTCCGGCGCTCGACTTGCCCGCGAACGGCATCCGCAAGCCCAACCTGGGGATCACCGAGATAGTCGGCCCGACGAAACCGCACCATGCCTGGACGGCCGGCGAGGAGCCGGCCGCCGAGTAGGCCATCCAGCTCGTCCAGATCGAGATACACGAGCGCTATGCGGTGACGGAACTCGTGAGAGCGCACCGCAAAGCGACGGTGGTTGATCGTGCCCTCGTAGATCGCGCTGGCCGTCATATCCTCACCGGCTCCGCCGGCTGCGCGCTGAGCTCGCGCACCACCCGTCGCGCGCTGCTGACACCATCCTCGTGGAAACCCCATCCCCAGTAGGCGCCGCAGTAGTGCGTGCGGTTGCGCCCGCTGATCTCGTGGTGACGCGCCTGCGCGGCGACGCCCGCGGGGGTGTAGACGGGGTGCGCGTACTGCACCGTCCGGATGATCTGGTCCGGGTCGATCGCCGCCGTGCGGTTGAGCGTGACGCAAAACTCGCGGTCGGCGCGCAACGACTGCAGGCGGTTCATGTGGTAAGTCACCGTGCAGCGTCCCGGCGCGCCGACGCCGAGATGGAAGTTCCAGCTCGCCCACGCGCGCCGGCGCCGAGGGAGCAGCGAGCGGTCGGTGTGGAGGACTGCCTCGTTGTGTTGATAGGGAATCGCTCCAAGCAGCTCGCGCTCGCGCTCGCTGGGGTCGGCCAGCAGCGCGAGCGCCTGGTCGGAGTGCGTCGCGAGCACGACCGCGTCGAAGCGCTCTGGCTGATGACCGCGCGAGCACACCGTCACATGGCTGGGATGGCGAGAGACCCCCGTGACCGGTGTCGAGAGCCTGAGGCGCTCGCGCCATGGCCGCGTGAGCGCCTCGACGTAGGTGCGCGATCCCCCGGTGATCGTCCGCCAGTGTGGGCGATCGCGGAATCCGAGCATCCCGTGATTGTCGAAGAACTCGACCAGGAAGCGCGCCGGAAAAGACCACATCTGTGCCGGATCCGCGGACCACACAGCCGACGCCTGGGGAACGATCAAGCGCTCGACGAAGGCGCGCGAGTAGCGCCGCTGCACGAGCCAGTCGCCCAACGACGGGGTCTCCTCGGAGGCGAGCAACCGACGGGCGTCCCGGTGGAAGCGGACCAAATCGGCGAGCATCCGATGAAAGGAGGGCGTGACCACGTGGCCGCGACTCGCGAACAGGCCGTTCGGCGAGGCCGCGTTGTACTCGAAGTCGACGCCGTCGCTCACCCCGAAGCTCATCCGGGACGGCTGAGTCGGCACGGCAAGCTCGTCCAGCAGGCGTTCGAACCTTGGATAGTTACGGTCGTTGAAGACGATGAAGCCCGTGTCGAGATCATAGGCTCCGGTCTCTGTCTCTACATGCACCGTATTGGCGTGCCCACCGGCCTGCTCGCCCGCCTCGAACACGACCAGCTCATGATCGCCATGCAGCATGTGCGCACATACGAGCCCGGAGACTCCTGTGCCGATAATCCCGATCCTCATACGTGTTCTACTGGCATCGATCGTTTCCAGATCACCTGAACAGCACCGCCGCGCACCCGCACGGCGACGCCGTCGATACTGCCAGCCGATGCGTCATGCTCTTTGTGTGCGCACATTCGCGCCGAGACCCCAGGGCCGGCAGCATGATCAACTCGCTGCTCGACACGATCCTCGACCGTACCGTCGTGGCGGGTTATACGCGCGTGGGCTATCGCATGCGCAGGGGCATCATGTGGAACCCTGCCGACCTGCGACCGATGGGCGGAAAGGTCGTGCTCGTCACCGGTGCGACCTCCGGGCTCGGCCTCGCCGCCGCCGAGGGCTTCGCGCGCCTCGGCGCCACTGTCCGGTTGCTCGCCCGCGGCGAACAGCGCGGTGAGCGTGCTCGCGCGGAGATCGTGGCACGGTCGGGCAACAATGATGTTCGGGTCGGCCTGTGCGATCTCAGCGACCTGCAAGCCGTGCGGCGGTTCGCCCAGCGCTTCAGCCGGGAGACACCACGCCTCGATGTCCTCGTCAACAACGCGGGTGCACTGCCGAGCGAGCGGACGCGCTCGGTCGATGGCATCGAGCTGACGTTCGCGACCAACGTCCTGGGACCGTTCCTGCTGACCAACCTGCTGATCGGGCTGCTCGAGCAGAGCGAGCCCGCCCGCATCGTCAACGTCTCCTCGGGCGGCATGTACACGCAGCGCATCCACCTCGACGACCTGCAGATGGCTCGCGAGAAGTTTGACGGCCCGACCGCATACGCGCGCACCAAGCGCGCCCAGGTGGTCCTGACCGAGCTATGGGCAGAGCGACTGCGGGGCACCGGTGTCGTCGTCCACGCGATGCATCCGGGCTGGGCGAACACTCCGGGCCTTCAATCCTCGCTGCCACGCTTCTACAGAGTGACAAAGCGGCTGCTGCGCACGCCGCTCCAGGGCGCCGACACGATCGTCTGGCTCGGCGCCGCTCCCGAGCCGGCGCGCAGCTCTGGCGGCTTCTGGCATGACCGCCGGCGGCGTCCGACCCACCGCGTGCCGTGGACCAAGGAGACGCCCGAGGACCGCGAGCTACTGTGGGCTGAGTGCGAGCGCCTGAGCGGCTGGCGGTACGATGCGAGCCCAGCGCCGACGTAGCTCAGCTGGTAGAGCACCGCTCTTGTAAAGCGGATGTCGCCGGTTCGATCCCGGCCGTCGGCTCTCCCCAGACGCATACCCTGCAACCGAACAGAACTCGAGTCGATAGTCGGTAGTCGCTGCGGACTGAGCGATGCTCGCGTCAGCAAGGGGGGCGAGCAGGCAGGCGGGCCGGCGGGCGGCAGGCAGGGTTAACCTCAGCGCGCGAGCGTGACGCGTACGGCGGTTTTGCTGAACGGCGCACTGCCCACGCCAGCGGTTTCGGCGGACAGCACGACGTTGACGTGGCGGCGCCGGCGCAGATAGCTGAGCTGGCGGCGGGAGAGACGGAAGGACTTCGTTACCAGGCGGGGCGAGGCGGGGAGCGAGAAGTAGGCGGAGCCGCTCGTCGCAAGAGCGCGCGAGCCGCTGATGCGGATGCCGATGACGGTGCACCCCAGCGGGCAGGATAGGCGTACGCGCACAATCCCACGCGCGCCCGGGCGCAGGGGACCGTGGAGGTGGAACTGGACGGGACAGCGCGCCGATGGGATCGGTCCGGGCGACATGGCGGCGATGTCGGGGGTGAGCTCGATCGCGGCGCCGGCGCAGGTGTGCTGGACCCAGGCGAGGCGATGGCCGTCGAAGTCGCCGACCGGTTCTGTCTGAGGCTGGGGTTGAAGCTGCTGGGTCTGGGGTTCGAGCACGCCGGGGTTGGGGAATACGGCGAGCGTGCGGGTGGCGCCAGTGGCGAGGGTCAGGAGCTCGAGCGAGGTCTGCGTCCCTGGGCCGGTGGGGGCGAGCGCGACCCACTGTCCGCCAACGGGGCGCAGAGCGCCGTCGTAGAAGCAGCCGAGCTGGTGCGGGGTCGGGTCGGCGGGCGAGAGCCAGACGGCCGGGAAGGACTGGCCGGCGCCGGTCCGCCCGGGCTGGGGACAGGGTGAGGTACCGGCGCCGAGCACCACGAGCGTGCCGTCGGCCTGCAGCGCGAGCACGCGAACGTATTCGTTAGCGCCCAGGTGCAGTTCGTAGGCGACGGTCGAGGTGGTGCGGTCGAAGACGACGATGCGACGCGCGGCGACGGTGGTCGTGGTCCCATTGCCGGCGCCGTAGGCGACGTAGGCGCCGGAGAGCTGAAACGGGGCGCCGGCTTCGGGGATCGTCTGCGCTGGAGCGCCGGGCGTGGTGATATTGCTCAACGCCAGGTAGGAGGGCAGGATCACATGGGCGGGAACCTGCATGCCGGGTGGGGCGCCGGCGCACAGGTAGGCCGCGGTGGTGTCCGCGAGCGAGACGATGGGCGCGCCGAAGTATCCGGGCTGATCCTGTGCGGAGCATTCGGGCAAGGGCGTGGAGTGACCGTCGGCGCCGATGAGGCCGCGGTGGGAGATCGAGGTTTCATAGGGCAGCGCCGGCGAGGGGATGCTCGTGTCGCCGGGCCCCATCGGCGGTGTCATGTCGTTGGCCTCTTCCCAGCCGTAGGCCAGCGTGCCTCCTGTGCCGCCCGCTCCGCCGGACTCGGCGCCGCTGCCGGAGTCGAGCGCGAAGGAGTAGGTGTAGCCAAGCGCCCGGAAGGAGACGAGCCGGCGCGTCGCCGAGCCTGGGGCGGCGGCGCGAACGCCCGTGGGGTCCTGCCAGGCGACGCCCCCGTTCCAGAGCACGGGTGTGGCGGCGCCCTGCGGGTCGACGGCCAGGGTTTCGCCGTTGGCCCGAGCCACGGACAGGCTGAGTGGAACGAGCGCCAGCAGCACGAGGAGCAGGCCGGCGCGACCGCGCACCGCCGTCGCCCGTCCCATGCGAGTCGCGGCTCGGCTAGTCGTGCAGAAGCGCACCAAGTGATGTACGTTAGTGCAAGTTCGCACTAATCGAGCGGGCTGGGTCAGGCTCGCGCAAACCGGGAGAAGCGGGGCATGCGATGTATGACTATGTGATCGTGGGCGCGGGATCGGCGGGGTGTGTGCTCGCGAGCAGGCTGAGCGAGGATCCCGACGTGAAGGTGCTGCTGCTCGAGGCGGGACCGCCGGATGTCAACCAGAACATCCATGTCCCGTTGGGATATCTGAAGCTCGGGCGAACGGAGATCGACTGGGACTACCACTCCGCGCCGGAGCCGGGGTGCGGCAACCGGCGGATACCGCTGCCGCGCGGGAAGGTGCTGGGCGGGAGCTCGTCGATCAACGCGATGGTCTACATCCGCGGCAACCCGCGCGACTACGACGAGTGGGGCGTGAGGGGGTGGTCGTGGGAGGAGCATGTTGCCGTATTACCTGAAGGCCGAGGACAACGAGCGCGGCGCCTCGCAGTGGCACGGTGCGGGCGGCCCGCTGCCGGTGAGCGAGCAGCGCTCGGGGAACCTGATCTCGCGCGCGTGGGTGGACGCGGGCGTGCAGGCGGGGTTGGCGCGCAACGAGGACTTCAACGACGGTGAGCAGGACGGCGTGGGCATGTATCAGCTGACTCAGCGCGGAGGGTTGCGCGCGAGCGCGGCGGTGGCGTATCTGCACCCGGCGATGGAGCGGGCAAACCTGACCGTGATGCCGTACATGCAGGTCCACAAGATCATGATCGAGGGTGGGCGCGCGGTCGGCGTGCAGGCGGCCCAGCTCGGGCAGGCGCAGGAGTACAGAGCCGAGCGCGAGGTGATCGTGTGCGGCGGCGCGTACAACTCGCCGCAGCTGCTGATGCTGTCGGGGATCGGCCCGGCCGAGCACCTGGCGCTGCGCGAAGTCGAGGTGCTGCTCGACCGGCCGGCGGTCGGCGAGAACCTGTCAGACCACGCGGGCACGCAGCTGGTGTGGACGACGCACGAGCCGCAGAGCCTGCTGCTCGCGCTGGAGCCGGCGGCGCTGGCGGAGTACGAAGCGACGCAGACGGGCCCGTTCGCGTCCAACCTGGCGGAGGCCGGCGGGTTCGCCCGGGTCGGGGCGGATGCGCCCGCGCCGGACGTGCAGTTTCACGTCGCGCCGGTGCACATCGTCGACGAGGGGATGAGCGATCCGGAGGGTCACGGCGTGTGGGTCTCGCCGTGCCTGCTCACGCCGCGGCAGCCGGGGTTCGGTCAGGCTGGCCTCCAGCGACCCGACGGCCAAGCCGATCGTGCACAACGAGTTCTACACGGAGGAGCGAGGATCTGGAGCGAATGGTCGCGGCCTTGGAACTGACGCTCGAGATATGCGCTCAGCCGGCGATGCGGCCGTACTGCGCCGAGCCGTTCACGACGCCCGACGGGGAGAGCGACGCGGCGTTGCGCGCGCACATCGCACGGACGACGTTCTCGGTGTATCACCCGGTGGGCACCTGCCGGATGGGCTCGGACCAGGATGCGGTCGTGGACGAGCAGTTGCGCGTGCGCGGAGTCGAAGGTCTGCGCGTGGTCGATGCGTCGGTGATGCCGGTGGTGCCGCGCGGGAACACGAACGCGCCCACGATCGCGATCGCCGAGCGCGCGGCGGATCTGATCCGCGATGGCGGCGAGGTCGCGCTTCAGGCCCGGGCGCCGTCGGGCGCCGACAGGGAGACGTCCGCCGTGTCCTGAACGTGATACTCGGCCAGCAGCCGCTGCTCGTCCTCCTTGCCCGGGAACATGAAGAAGATCAGCGCTGCGCCGACCACGATCGCGATCGCGCCGGCCCCGTAGGCCCAGTTGGACCCGGACACGAACGAGGAGCTCGCCGCGGCGGTGATCGCGCCCGCGTAGTGCGGGTACTGATGGGCGACCGCTTCGGCGCTCGAGAAGGACTTGGTCAGCGCGTTTTCGATGTTGTTCGTGATCAGCGCCTTGTTGGGCGCCGCGGCGATCGCGCTCGAGACGGAGCTGGCGAAGCCCGCGGTCAGCAGGGCGCCCATGATCGACTGCATGATCGCGCCGCCGAGGTCGCGTTGCAGGTCGGAGGTCCCCGACGCCATCCCCGCGCGCCTGACCGGGACCGAGCCGGTCAGCGAGTGCGAGGCGGGCGTGCCCGCGAAGCCGACGCCGGCGCCGATGAACGCGTAGGCGAGGCCGACCTTCCAGTAGGGGATGCCCGACCGCCACAGCAACAGCATCGTGATGAACCCGAGCAGGCAGAAGAAGTAGCCGAGCAGCAGGGTGAACCGCGCGCCGCGCGTCTCGCACGAGCTTGGCCGAGCGCGGCGCGATCGCAACCAGCAGGAAGGCTGCCGGCAGGATCGAGGCGCCGGCGCCGAGCGTGGAGTAGTGGAGCACGTTCTGCAGAAACTGCTGACCGACGAAGATCGCGCCCATCAGGCTGCCGAACACGACGATCCCGCCCACCGCGGCGACCCAGAACACCCGCCGTGACGCCACATGGAGGTCGTATAGCGGGAACCGCGTGCTGCGCTGGCGCAGGTAGAAGGCGATCAGCGCGATCACCGCCACCCCCCCGAGCGCGAGCGCGAGCGTCCCCTTTTCGGGGACCGGCGCGAAGTTGATCCCCAGCACGAGCCCGGCGACGAGCACGATCGAGAGGATGCCACCGAGATTGTCGACCGGGTCGGAGGTCTCGTTGACATGGCTGGGCACGAACAGGATCGCCATCACGAGCGCCAGCACCGCGAATGGCAGCGTGAGCAGAAACACCGAGCCCCATGCGTGATGCAACAGCAACGCCCCCGAAAGCAGTGGGCCGAGCGCCGACATCGACGCGCCGATGCCCGACCACAGCGCGATCGGTTTGGTGCGAGCCGGCCCCGACCACAGGGCCGTGATCAGCGCCAGCGTCGTGGGGAAGGCCATGCCCGCCGCCAGGCCGCCGAAGATGCGGGCGCCGATCAACACCCCGACGCTCGAGGCGGTCGCTGCGAGGATCGCCGCTGGGATCGACAGGGCCGTCCCCAGGACGAGCATGAGCTTGCGCCCGTAGCGATCGCCCAGCGCCCCGAGGTAGAGCACCGAGGCGGCGAGGCCGAGCGAGAAGCCGACCGCGATCAGATCGAGCGCGGTCTGTGAGGCATTGAACGCCTTGCCGATATCCGGCAAGGCCGTGTTCGCGACCGTGAGGTTGAGGTTGGCCACCGCCGCGACGAGGATCAACGTCGTCAGGACGAGTCCCTGCCGCGCGGGGGAGGTCGAGGCTTCGCCGTTGGGACGGCCGTCCGCCGTTGGCGCGACCGAGCCCAAGGTTATGTCCCCATGTCGAGGTCTGCCATTAGGACGAGAGCAGTTCGCGCTTGGCGGCGGCGAACTCCTCGTCGGTCAGCGCTCCACTGGCGTGCAGCGAGGCGAGGCGCTCGAGGCCGCCGACGGAATCGCTCCGCGCGTCGGCGTGGTGCCCGCCACCGGTATGCCCGGCCACGCCGGCACGCAGACTGGCGCCTCCGCGCGCCAGCGAACCCCGCACGTCGGCCATGCCCTTGCGTAGTACGTCCATCCCACCGGCGTAGTGGGCGTCGGGGAATTCCACCGCCGTCTGGCGGCGCAGCATCTGCGTGCCGAACAGCGACAGCACGGCGATCAGCAGAATGCCCGTCAGTTT
Organism: uncultured Solirubrobacterales bacterium; assembly: GCA_963786535.1. Taxonomy (GTDB): domain Bacteria; phylum Actinomycetota; class Thermoleophilia; order Solirubrobacterales; family Solirubrobacteraceae; genus Palsa-744. Next base: position 736,288 of record CAWAZI010000001.1, read on the forward strand.
CTGGGTAGCCTCGATCGGCCCCCAGGCGAACAGGATCAAAAGCGCCACGGCGACGACGCCGAATGTGATGTCGGGACGATCGCGCAGATAGGGAGCCAGCGCCCGGCGTGTGGACGTCGCCCAGTGCGAGCGCCCGCCGAGCAGGCCGGCGAGCACGACCACGACGCCGATGAAGACCAGGGCGTCGGCGACGTCTACGAGCACGCTCGTGCCGATCGACCACGCGGCGGCGGCGGCGGGGCGCACGGCTTCGGTGGTGGCGAGCGTGTCCACGACCTGGTTGCCGATGAGCGTGCGCGCGAGGAGCGCGACGAGCCCGGCGCCGACGCAGACGAGGCCGACGTTGAGCAGGGTGCGGCTGCGGTGGCCCCGCGCCAGTCCGATCGCGCCGGCGAACAGGAGCAGCACGAGCAGCGGCAGGATCAGCGCGAGTCCCCTGAGGACGCGCACGCCCGCCTGCGCGGTTTCCAGGGACTTGGAGCTGATGACCTTGATTTCGGCGACGTTGGCCGGGATTTTTTCGGCCGTGGATGCGGGCGCGCCGAGGCGCGTGGCGAGGTCTGCGACGATCGGGCGCAGATCGAGGATCACGGCGCCCCCGCCCGGGGTGCGGATCGCCCGGCCCTTGTTCTCGATCAGGTTGACGAACTGCTGGTGGGTGACCTCGTTGGCGGTCTTCCACAGCTCCTGCACGCGCGGGCGCTGCAGGGCGATGACGATGCCTTTTTCGACGAGGCTGCGCAGCCCGCCGGCGGCGGGGCCGGCGAGCGGCTTCAGTTCGGAGGGCAGGCCCGAGCGGATTTCTCCGGCGACGTCGACGTTGGTGTACAGCTGGTCAGTCAGGTAAGAGGAGAGCTGTTCCTGGATCGCGTGGTTCTCCAGGAGGGCGGTGTTGGTTTCGGTCCAGTAGGAGGTGTCGAGCAGCTGGCGGTTGGCCCAGACGGCGAAGATGCCGATCACGCTGAGCACGGCCGCGAGGCCCAACATGCTTCTGACCAGCCATCGGTGGGAGCTGAGCTGTCCCGACGGCGAGGAGTCGGGCGGCGAGCCGCCGGGGGGCGTCGAGGAGCCTGCGGGCGAGGGCTGAGCGGGCATCTGCGCCGTCGGGGGCTCGGCGGGGCGCCCCGCCGCGTCGGAAGGATCCCGGGGTGACTCGTCGCTCATCGCTACACCTACTCAGCGGGCTGCGTCGGGGGCAGCAGCGCGCCGATCAGCCAGAAGATGGGTATGAAGATCCCGATTACGAACATGATCCAGTGGCCCTTTTTGATCGCGGTCAGGCCGAGCACGACCAGCAGGACGATGTAGAGGATCCCAAAACCGACATAGCCCCCCGAGGAGACCGCGAACGGAGGGGCGATCGTCGTCAGCATTATTCCGTTCCCCTTCTCTCGCCGATCAGCTGCATTCGATCGGCTGCAGCGCTTGGGTGTAGCTGCTCGCCAGCTGTTTGAGGGCGCTTTCCAGCTGTGTGCCGGCGCCGCTGATGGAAAGGTTGGTGGTCAGGTTCGAGAGCACCGATTTGAGCTGCTGCTCGAAGGTCTGGGTGGCCTGCTGGACCTGCTGCTTGCGTGCTGGTTGCAGATCGCCCTGGGCGCCCTGGATCTGTTTGAGGTCGTCGGCGATCGCGGTCACTTCGGTCTTGACCTGCGGCAGCGTCGCGATTGACGGCGTGAGTGCCTGCAAGGTTGCGATCCTACTCTTTATGTCGGATCGGGCGGTGCAAACCGACTTCGTGGCCTGCTCCTGCTTGGATTCGCCGCAGCCCGCCAGCGCAATCGCGAGCGCCAGGAGCAGCACGGGGATACCCGCGAGCAGCCTGCGCGGGGGCACGGCGAAGGGGAGCGCCATTGTTGGCGCCCCCCCGCCGAACACGGTCGCGTCGAGCAAGCCGTCCTCTACGCGTCGATCGGCTGGCCACCGTAGGCGGCCAGTCCGTAGATGATGAGGATGTCGATCGCGAAGACCGCGAGCGACCAGAACGGGTAGGCGGGCATATACATCAAGGCCCCGATCGCACTGAGACCCGCGACGAAGATCCCGAACCAGCGTCCGAACCCTCCGCCCGACCAGATCGAGAAGGCAGCGAGGATCTGGAGCGCCCCGAGAATGATCGTCACCCACCCCCAGGTGTTGAGCCCGCTGAGGATGTACTGGGTTTCATGCACGAAGAACTTCGAGTCACCTACCGCGGCGATCCCGTAGATCACGTTCAGCACACCGGCGATCAACAGCATGATCCCAGCGAACATCACCCATCCGGCGCCGGACTGTTCCCCCCCGCCCGGACCTCTCGTACGAACTCGTAGCCATGCCTCACTCCTTTCGGCGATTTGTATGCCCGATGTAGTTCGGCCTCGGATGAGAGTCGTCCTGCCTGTGACGGCAAATAACCAACGTGCCGAGCTGAAACCAGATCGTGCGTAAGCCGAGCCTACGGCTACCCGCGAATCGCGCCATCGGGACTCAATACGCTCGGGATTGCGGATAACTACTGACGCGGTTCCCCGCCAAGCTGGTCGCGGGCACACGACCGGTACGCTCGCCGCTTGCGCTCGCCGGCGACGGTCGTTCTGTTAGCTTGACCCCGTGGCCGACACGACGGATCGCCGGGCAGGGGCGGCGGGCATCGTTCTGGTGACCCTGGCGGCGGGTCAGTTTCTGATGATCCTCGACAGCTCGGTCATGAACGTGTCGATCGCGACGGTCGCCAAAGACGTGGGCACGACCGTAACCGGGATTCAGACGGCGATCACGCTCTACACGCTGGTGATGGCCTCGCTGATGATCACCGGTGGCAAGCTCGGTCAGATCCTTGGGCGCAAGCGGGCGTTCGCGATCGGCTGCGTGATCTATGGCTGCGGGTCGTTCACCACCGCGATCTCGCCGAGCCTGGGGGTGTTGATGCTCGGATGGTCTTTTCTGGAGGGCGTCGGCGCGGCGCTGATCCTGCCCGCGATCGTCGCGCTCGTGGCCTCCAACTTCACACGCCCCGAACGCCCGCGCGCGTATGGCCTGGTCGCCTCGGCCGGAGCGATCGCGGTCGCGGCCGGGCCGCTGATCGGCGGGCTGTTCACGACGTACCTGTCCTGGCGCTGGGTGTTCGCGGGCGAGGTGATAATCGTGCTGGTGATCCTCGCGCTAACCCGTCGCATGGAGGATTCGGCGCCCGAGACGGGGGTTAGGCTCGACCTGGTCGGGACGGCGCTGTCGGCGCTCGGGCTGGGGCTGATCGTGTTCGGGATCCTGCGCTCGGGGGCGTGGGGGTTCGTGCAGCCCAAGCCGGGGGCGCCGGAGTGGATCGGATTGTCCCCGTCGATCTGGCTGATGCTCGCGGGCGGGCTGGTCGTGTGGCTGTTCCTGCAATGGGAGAACCGGCGGCTGGATCGAGGACAGGAGCCGCTGGTCAACCCCGCGATCCTGCGCAACGTGACGTTGCGCGGCGGGTTGACCTCGTTCTTCTTCCAGTACCTCCTGCAGGCGGGCCTGTTCTTCGCGGTTCCGCTGTTCCTGTCGGTCGCGCTGGGACTGTCGGCGATCGAAACGGGCGTGCGGCTGCTGCCGCTGTCGATCACGCTGCTGCTGGCGGCGGCGGGGATCCCGAAGGTGTGGCCGAACGCCTCGCCGCGCAGGGTCGTGCAGCTGGGGTTCCTCGCGCTGTTCGCCGGGATCGTGGTGATGGTCGCGGCGCTGGAAGCCGGCGCGGGGGCAGACATCGTGACGTGGCCGATGCTGCTCGCCGGTCTCGGCGTGGGGGCGCTGGCGTCGCAGCTCGGGAGCGTCACCGTGTCCGCGGTCTCCGACGAGCAGAGCGGCGAGGTGGGCGGACTGCAGAACACCGTCACCAACCTCGGCGCCTCGATCGGGACGGCGCTGGCGGGCGCAGTGCTGATCGCCGCCCTGAGCACGTCGTTTCTGACGGGCGTTCAGCAGAACGCGGCCGTGCCGAGCGACGTCAAATCGAAGGCGACGGTCGAACTGGCCGGCGGGGTGCCGTTCGTGTCAGACGCCGAACTGCGCAGCGCCCTCGACAAGGCTGGGACCAGTCCCGAGGCGACCGACGCCATCGTCAATGAGAACGAGACCGCGCGGCTGTCGGCGCTGCGCTCGTCGCTGTCGGTGCTGGCGGTGATCGCGGTGATCGCACTGCTGTTCAGTCGCGGCATCCCGACCGAGCAGCCGGCCGCGGCCGCGGCGCGAGAAACCTAACCACACCACGCCGCGGGGCCGCCGCCGCCCACACGCGCCGAGCCGACCTCTCGGCTGCCCGTGCTCGACGCAGCACCCGCGCGTCCAACTCTAGGTCGCGTATGTCGCCGGACCGGGCGAGCCGAGCTCGCGGGCGGCGGCACGAAGCGCGAACGCGATCACCACCAACGCGAGGCCGCGCACGATCAGCACTATGCCGAACACGATCGCGAGGGTCGTGATCCCGAATTCCGGCCAGGAGACGATCAGGATCCCGAGCGCCAGGTCGACCAGCGAGGCCAGCAAGAGCCAGCCGCGACCCTCCCGGGTCTCGAAGGCGCCGACGAGGCGCAGCACGCCGGCGAGGATCAGGTAGAGGCCGACGGCGAGCGCGACCACGAGGATGCTGCCGCTCGGATGGCGCAGGACGATCACCCCGGCGATCATCGCCAGAGCACCGCCGAGCACGCCGCCGAGACGCGAACCGGACGGCTGGCCTAGTGCGCCGACGATCAGGAAGACACCGCCGATCAACAGCTCGATGCCGACCAGCAGCGCGATCACCGTGAGCGTAGGGCCGGGGTAGGCGATCAGGACGATGCCGCCGACGAGCGAGATAAGTCCGACGATCAGGCCGAGCCACCAAGCTCGCGCCACCACCTCGACCGCCTCCCACTCCGAAGCCTGACTCCCGGATGATGCGCTCATCGCTGCCTCCCGTCCTCGTGCTCTGCATTTAGTGACGCCTTATCTTGACGCAACTCGCCAACCTCGTGCGGGTTGAGTGGGTGATGCCTGTATATGGCTCACTGCGATTGTCCGCGCGCGCCGGGGACGAGCGTTCGTTTGAGGCGATGTTCAACCGCCACTACGCGCCCCTGCTGTCCTACTGCAGACACATGCTCGGCGACCGGGACGAGGCGGAGGACGCTCTGCAGCAGGCGTTCATCAGGGCGCACCGGGCGATGCTCGGCGGGACGGTGCCGCGCGAGCCACGGCCGTGGTTGTATGCGATCGCCCGTAACTGCTGCCTGTCGGCGATCGCCGCGCGCAGGCCCACCGCACCACTGGAAGACCACACGCCGGCGCTGGCGGGCCTGTCCGAGCAGGTGCGCCGGCGCGAGGATCTGCGCGAACTGGTCGCCGGCATCGCCCGCCTGCCCGAGGATCAGCGCAGCGCGCTGCTGCTGGCCGAGCTCGAGGATCTCAGCCACCGGGAGATCGCCGGGATCGTGGGGTGTCCGATGAGCAAGGTCAAGGCTCTGATCTACCAGGCGCGCAGCGCGTTGATCGCCGACCGCGACGCGCTGGGCACGCCCTGCCAGGACATCCGCGAACAGCTCGCGGTGGCCCGGGGCGGCGAGCTACGCCGCGGGCAGCTGCGCCGGCATCTGAATCTATGTGCGGGCTGCCGCGACTTCCAGCTCGCGGTCGGCGCGCAGCGCCAGTCGCTCGCGGCGGTGCTGCCGGTGCTGCCCAGCGCGGGGCTCGCGACCGCGATCCTCGGGCACGCCGCCGCGCACACGGCCGGGGCGACAGCCGGTGGGGCGGGGATCTCCGCGTCAGGGGCCGCCGTGACGAGCACCGCCGCCGGAGCGGGAGCGAGCGTCGGGGGTGGCACCGGCATCGGCACGCTCCTCGGTGGAGGGCTGGTGAGCAAGCTCGCCCTCGGCGGGACGATCCTCGCGCTGGCGACGGCCGGTGCGGTCGCGATTCACCATCCGGCGCACCCCTATCAGCGCTCGATCGAGTCGGGCCGGCGCCATGGCGCACTCCCTCCAGGCGCGTCGTCCACGACCGCCCAAACTGGCGCGCCCATGCTGAACGCCGCGTTCGTGCAGGCGGACGAAGGCGCCTCGGGGGCGGGGGCGAGAGGTTCGGGAGCGAGCGACTCGGCGCTCGCGGGAACGGGCGGGTCGGCGGTCGCGGCACTGTCGCTCGGCATAGCGGGCGCGGTGACGACTCCACTCGCGCAAGCCGGTCCGGCGAGCCAAACTCAGCCGGCACCCGCCGGCGCAGGGAGCGGCGTGAGCGGCGTGAGCGGCCAACCCTCATATCCCAACCGCCAACGCCCAGCCGCGAACACGCGCCGCGCCGCTCAGCGCAAGCTGCGTCGCCAACGCCTGCGCGCGCACCGACGTCTGCTCAAACAGCGTCGAGCGCTCGATCGCCGCCAGATGCTGAAGCGACGTAGACAACTAAAGCGCCGCCAGGTGAGCTAAGCGCTGGTCGAAACGAGTCGCGATCCCGCCTCATCCTCCGGCCGCGGCGCCGCCAACGCCAGCGCCGACAAGGCCGGCCCGCCGGCATAAACCCCGCACCACCACGACCTCGACACCCGAAACCTCATCATCATCCTCCTCCACAACCACGACCACCACCGGAGCGCCGGCGCCGAAAACGAGCGGCCGGCGCCGGTCCCATACGACCAGCAGCCCATCCACAGGCGAAGCTGAAGCGGGCGCATCCGGAACGTCCTCGACCACGACTGGTTCCGCCACGAGCAAACACGCCAACAACGGCAAACCGGCCGGGGCGAGCGGTCCCGAGACCGGCGCGCAAGCGTGCGGCGCGGAAGCGGCGAGCCGTGCAAGCGCAACCATCCAACCTCCAGGGCATGCGGACGGTCACACACGTACATGCCCCGCAGCTCAATAGGAGGAAGCGTAATGCGCAATCGTTATCTGGCGGTGGCCGTGGTGGCCGCGGCCGCACTGCCCGCGCTGGCCCCGGCCGGCGCCTGGGCACACAAGCACCCCAGTCCCAACGGCCGCTGCCGCATCGACATCAGCACTCCCCGGGAGATCTCCGCCGGAGAATCCGTCGTCGCGTTCGGGCGGCTTCAGTGCGTCCGCCGCGCGAACGCGGCCGGGCAGACGGTGAAGCTGTTCGAGCACTCGTTTGGTACACCCGGATACACGCTCGTGCAGAGCGCGAGCACCGACGCGCACGGGTTCTACGAGGTCACGCAGCCCGGCGTGACGGGCAACAGCTCGTTCTACGTGCGCTCGCACGGCGCCCAGAGCGGACGCAGGCGCGTCCGGGTCGAAGCGCAGGTCACCCTCAGCGGTCCGCCCGAAGGCACGCAGCTGTTCACGGGCGCGCCCAACAAGGTGACGTTCACAGGCACGGTCAATCCGGCCAACGTGGGCGCGCGCGTGATCCTGCAACGCCAGAACGCGCTCACCGGCAACGAATGGCACCGGATCGACTCGGGAGTGGTCGGCCCCGAAGGCGGGTTTACGATCGTGCACACGTTCGTCGTCCCCGGCGACGCGAACATCCGCGTGCTCGTGCGCAGCCAGGGACGCAACGTTCCCAGCCTGTCGAGCGTGCTCACGTATGCGATCTCCCAGGCGCAGAACCCCGAACTGACGATCAACGCGTCCTCGGATCCGATCGTCTACGGGCAGTCGGTGACGATCAGCGGCGTCGCCGCGGGCTTCGCGAGCAAGCCGGTCACGCTGCTCGCACACACCGCCCGTCAGCATGGATTCGCGCCCGTCTCAGAAGTCAGCACCAACGCGAGCGGCGAATATACGTTCCCGGCGCAGTCGCCCGTCAACAGCACGTTCTACGAGGTCAGAGGCGGTGGCAAGACCTCGGCCGTGCTGTACGAGGGAGTCAAAGACGTGCTCACCGCGGCGGTTTCGCAGAGCACGATCCAGGCCGGCCAGGCGCTCACGTTCTCGGGCACGGTCGCACCCGACCACACCGGACACATCATCTACCTGGAGCGCCAGAACGCCTCGGGCAATGGGTTCCACGTGGTGCAGATCGAAACGGTGGGCGCCGGCTCGACGTACTCGATCGTGCACAGGGTGTACGACCCGGGCACGAAGGTGTTCAGGGTCAAGATTCCGGGCGGTCCGGAGAACGAGGGCGCTGTCAGCAAGCCGTTCACGATCCAGGTGACCCCGGCACCCGCCTCGACGCTCACACCCGAAGGACCGGGCAACTCCTCGACACCCTCCGAAGGTTCGGAAAGCGGCGGCGAAGGGCCGGAAGGCTCAACGGGAAGCGAAGGCCACGCAAAAGGTCATCGCGGGAGGCGTTAGCGAGCCACCCGCACGACAGAGCATCAAAGCCGTGCTGTGGCCGTTCCCGCGGGGACGGCCACAGCACGTCGGCGCTGTGCGAGGCGATGACGGCTCGCCCACTCTGTGCCGTCAGCAAATCTTCGAACGGTTCGCTCCAGTTGTATGCTCCAACTTCAGCGGCCCGATCGTGGAGGTTCGTGAGTGAGCAAGGCAAACAGAGAACAGAAGATCAAGGCGGCCATGGGTGCCGCGAAACCCGCGGGTGCACTGGTCACGCACTACCCGCCCGGGGAGACGCCGGACAGCTTCGCTCCCGGGGACTTCAGCCTTCACCGCGCCACGACGACCAAAGGTAGTGAAGGCGCCACCACCACGCTCGGGAAGCTGATCCAGGCCGGTGAGCGCGCGCGCTATGGAAACTGCGACTACGCGCGCTGGACGCACTCAACCCTGATCGTCTCAACTGACGGGAATATCTGCGAGGCGATCGAGTCCGGGGTGGCGGAAGACAACATCGAGAAGTACCGCGGCAGCGACTATATGATCGTGCATGTCAGCGCCCCGCCCGAGCAGCGTGCGCTTGCCTGTGGCTTTGCCAAAACGCGCGTGGGCGACGGGTACGGCATCCTCAACTTCATCGCCCTCGCCTTCCAGGCCCTGTTCGGCTGGACGCTGTCGGTTCACATGGAAAGCCAGTTCATCTGCTCGGGGCTGGTCGCGCGGGCGAGCGAGAAGTACATCGAGGCCTATCCGCGCAGCCCGGAGGACATGATGCCCGCCGATCTCGCCTACTTCTGGGGCGCGGAATCCGACGAGCCGCTCCCGGCGCTGGGGTTCTTCGGTCGGCTGCTCAACCTGCTGATGACCTTCGTCGATCTCTTCCGCCGCCACCGGGGCGATCCCGCGCCGGAAGCTGGACGCTGATATGGGTGTGGTTGTCAAGTAGGGCAGCGCCTGCTCGCGGAAGCCAACGTCGAGGGGCACGGTCGCCGGCCACACCGCCCTACGCAGCCGCCGGCCACACCGCCCTACGCAGCCACCGCCCGCGCCTCCAGGTGCGCCCCGACCTTGCGCTTGACGCGCTGCAGCGCGTTGTCGACGGTCTTGGTGTCGCAGTCCAGGCGCTCGCCGACCTGCTCGTAGGAGCAGCCGTCCAGATACAGCCCCAACACGCGGCTCTCGAGCTCCGACAGCGCCGTCGACAGGCAGCCCACGAGCGAGCGCAGCTCCTCGGAGGAGATCACCTGGTTGACGGGGTCGTGCACGGTCGGGCCGGGGAGCATCTGGTCGAGCGTGGGCACGTCGTCGCCGGCCGCGGCCGGGGTGGAGGAGAACGAGACGTACTGGTTCAGCGGGGTGTGCTTGTTGCGCGTCGCGGTCTTGACGGCGGTGATGATCTGGCGGGTGATGCAGAGCTCGGCGAAGTTGCGAAAGCTCGACTCGCGGTCGGTGCGGTAGTCGCGGATCGCCTTGTACAGCCCGACCAGCCCCTCCTGGATGAGATCGTCGGAGTCGCCGCCGGCGAGGAAGTAGGAGGAGGCCTTCAGGCGCACGAACCCGTGGTAGCGCTTGACGAGGCGGTCGTATGCGTTGCGATCGCCCTGCTTGGCGAGCGCGATCAGAAAGCCATCATCGACCTTGACTTCAGAGTTAGGGTTGCGGGAGATTCTCAGTGCCACGAGCAGATCCTTTCTCGGAGCCATCCGCGTACGCGGACAGCCCAAATTTGCTCAGTGGCGCACTCCTCCCCTGGCGCCAATGCTTATGGTATCTGAACCTGAGGTTCAGCGTTATGTGAGCGCGAGGGTTGCACAGTTATGGAGCGTTGTCAAGGGGCGCGATCGCGATTCTGCAAGATCTCGTACAGCAAGGCCGCCGCCGCGGCGCTCACGCCGAGCGATTCCACCCGCCCGCGCAGCGGCAGCGCGATCAGCTCATCGCACGCCGCGGCCACCCGCGGACGCAGTCCGCGGCCCTCGCTGCCGAGCACGAGCACGACTCCGGCGCCGCGATAGTCGGGGGCGTCGTAGGGGATCGGCGACGCGCTTGCCGGCAGGTTCGGCGCTGGCCCCATAGCACCAGCATCCCGCCTCGCGCGCCTGGGCGAGGAAGTCGGCCAGGTTGCGCACTCGCGCGACTCGCAGGTGCTCGAGCGCCCCGGCCGAGGCCTTGCACGCCGCGGGGGTCACCTCGGCCGAACGCCGCTGTGGGATCGCCACGCCGCTGCACCCGGCGCACTCGGCGGTGCGGCAGATCGAGCCGAGGTTCTGCGGGTCCTGCACCTCGTCGAGCGCGACCACCAGCGGCTCGGAGCCGGCAAGCAGCTCCTCGGCGGAGACGTACGGGTAGCCGCCGGCCTGCGCGCACACACCCTGATGGGCGGAGGAGCCGCAACGGCGCTCGATGTCCGCGGCCGAGCTCGTCTGCACCGTACGCCGGCGAGCCACGGCTCGCGCGCGGTGCTCTGCGTGGCCCACACCTCCCCCACGCTCTGCGCGCGGCGTCCGCGCAGCGCCTCGCGCACGGCGTTGCGCCCATAGAGGATCACCTTGGGAGCAGCTCGAATCCGCCCTGCACGTCACGCACCTCCCACCCCAGAGCGGCGATCTCACCACGCAGCCGGTCGGCGACGGCGAAGTCTCTGCTCGACGCGCGCCTCTTCCCGCTGAGCAGCCAGCGCTCGCACACTCTCTGGCGCCCGCGCAAGAGGAGCGAGCAGTCCGCCCAAACCCAATACGCCGAGCATGTCGCGCAGTTGCGCGTCGCCGGGAGCCTCAAATAGCGGACTGGTCGCCTCGCGTATCCATTCGTTGAGGTATCCCAGCGCCTCTGCCGTGTTGAAGTCCCGGGCTAGAGCATCGAAGAAACGCTCGTAAAGCCCGTCCAAGTCGCTTGGCGAGGAGCCCGGCGACAGCTTGCGGGCAGCTTCCCGTATGCGCAGGACATTCGCTCGAGCCTGCTCCAGCGCAGCCTCGGAAAACGCCAGCGGCTGGCGGTAATGGCCGCTGATGAGGTACATCACAACTGCGTCGCGACCGTATCGCTCGATCACCTCGTGCAACGGTGCGATGTTGCCGACCGACTTGGCCATCTTCTCGCCGGTGGCCTGGATCATGCCGTTGTGCATCCAGATCCGCGCGAGCTCATCGCCGCGCGCCGCGCGGGTCTGTGCGGCCTCGTTCTCGTGATGGGGGAACAGCAGGTCCGAGCCGCCGCCGTGGATGTCGAAGTTGACGCCGAGCGCATCCTCGGCCATCGCCGAGCACTCGATGTGCCAACCTGGCCGGCCCGGTCCCCAGGGCGAGGCCCACGATTCGTCCTCGTCTTCCTTATGAGCCTTCCAAAGTGCGAAGTCCAGCGGATCCTCCTTGCGATCGGCCCCCTCCACGCCCTCGCCTTGGTCCATATCGTCAATCCGCCGATGCGAAAGCGATGCCGTAGTCGGGATCCGAGCGCACGCGGAAGAACACGTCGCCGCCGCTCTCATATGCGTGCCCGGCATCGATCAGCGTGGAGATGTAGTCGACGATCGCACCCATCTTCTGCGACGCCAGCGGCTCGTGATCGGGGCGCCCGAGCCCGAGCGCATCGGTGTCGGCCATGTAGAGCGAAGTCATCTCCGCCGCCAACTCCACGCTCGGCCGGTTCTGCGCACGCGCGGCGTCATAGATCTTGTCGTTGACATCGGTGACATTGACGACCAGCGTCACACGCCGACCGTCATGTCGAGAAACCGCTTGAGCAGGCAGAAGACCACGAACGGACGGGCGTTGCCGATATGGATGCGGCTGTACACCGTCGGGCCGCAGGCGTAGATGCCGACGTGAAACTCGTCTGCCTGCGGGTCGAACCGGTTGGAGCCCGATCAGCTCACCGCTGCGGGTGTCGTGGAGGAGGATGCGCTGCACGCCACCGGCAACCCTAACCCAGTGGGCGGCGTCGACTCTAGCGGCTCGCTGAGGACTGCAGCGGTGCGCGAGCGCCGCGACGCCCTCGCCGCGCCCGACGAAGCCGATCCCCTCGCCGGTGGTGGCCTTGACGTTGACCCGCGCCTCGCGGCAGGCCCAGCGCACCGGCCAGGCGCGCGCGAATCGCCTGCTTGTGCGGCCCGAGCCGCGGTGCCTCCATGACGACCGTGCAGTCCACGTTGACGATCTCCAGGCCGGCGTCGGCGACGGTCGCGACGACCGTCTCCAGCAGCTCGATCGAGTCGGCGTCGCGCCAGCGCTCGTCGGTGTCGGGGAAGTGCTCGCCGATGTCTCCCAGGCCGGCGGCGCCGAGCAGCGCGTCGATCACCGCGTGCGTCAGCACGTCGGCGTCGGAGTGCCCGTCCAGGCCCTGCTCGTGAGGGATCTCGACGCCGCCGAGGATCAGCCGGCGACCGGCGGCGAGACGATGCGAGTCATAGCCGATGCCGATCAGAGCGCTCATCGCGCGCTCTCCTGCGCACCGGCCCGGGACTCGATCGGCTCCAGCCGGCGCGCGCGGTGCTCGAACACGCACAGCTCGCCGATCCCGACGCGATCGAGCAGCTCCAGCGCCTGGTCGTAGTCCGCGCCGACGTCCTCGGGCCGATGGGCGTCGCTGGACAGCGCGACGGGCGCGCCGGCTTCGACGCACATCTCCAGGAAGGCCTGTGCGGGATACAGCTCCCGCGCGCGCTTGCGCAGGCCGGCAGTGGAGACCTCCACCGCGATCCCCGTCTCCGCGATCGCCTCGATCGCCGGCTCGTAGTAGCGGCGCGGGTCGCCCTCCGGGCGCGGCCGATCGGGCGCCCCACACCTTGACCAGGTCGGGGTGGGCGAGGATGTCGAACAGGCCGCTGCGGGCCGCCTCGGCGAGCGTCTGAAAGTAGCGCTCGCCAGATCTCCTCGGCGCTGTGTCCGCGGTCCCACACGCTGTAGTCATCCATGTCGATCGAGTCGATCGCGCAGGAAGTGGACGGAGCCGACCACGTAGTCGAAGTCGCGCTCCTCCAGCAGGTTGGCCATCCGATCCTCGGCGCCGGCGACGAAGTCGGCCTCGATCCCGAGCCTCAGGTCGGTGCGCGCCCGTACGAACTCGCAGTAGGCATCGAGGTCGTCGATCGCGTATTCGCGCCACAGCGGGTGCTGCCACACGCTCAGCGCCTGCTCGAAGCGGTAGACGTGCTCGGACACGCCCAGCTCGGTGATCCCACGCTCGCCGGCCACGGCGCGGTAGCGGGAGACGTTGTCCTCGGTGAAGTGGTCCTCGGCGCGGGCGTCCAGGTCGTCCTGGCGGAGATGCAGGTGGTAGTCGGTGAGCATGGGCGCGATTCAAGCAGAGGCGATCAGCAGCTCGGCCAGCGAGAGGTCCAGAGGCGTGGTGATCTTCAGATTCTCACTGCCCGCCGGCACGACCGCCACTCGGCCTCCCAGGCGCTCCACGAGCCAGGCGTCATCCGTCGCCTGCGCAAGCATCTCCTCCGGCACGTCCAGAGCCCGCTCCAGGGCAGCTGCGGCGAAAGACCTGGGGCGTCTGCACGGCCCACAGCGCGGAGCGGTCGAGCGTCTCGACACGACACCACCCCGTCGCCTGACACGCTTGCATCGGGTGCGTCCGCGCTTGATCGTGTCGCGCGCGGCGGCGATCGCCGCATCGAGGCTCGCGCCGTCCGCTCCGGTCAACACCGCGAGCGAGCGTCGCACGAGCTCGGCCGAGGCCAGCGGCCGTGCCGCGTCGTGCACCACGACCAGGTCCTCGGGATCGCCGGGGCCGGATGCCTGCAAGCGCACGCGCGACCGACTCCGAGCGCACGGCGCCGCCCTGCACGCCGATCGTTCCGGCGGGCGCGGAAACCCCGGGCGGCAGCGCGACGACGACGCGGTCGATGCTCACTCACGGCGAGCATCAGATCGACGCTCCACTGCAACAGGGATCGGCCGGCGAGCTCGACGAGCGCCTTGGGACCATCGGCCCCGAGACGCTCGCCGCGCCCGGCGGCAACGATCAGCGCAAGCGCCAAGCCTGGCGTCCACTCGCTACTCGGCCATCGCCATCTGGCTGGAGGCAGAGGTGGCGAGCAGCTCGTCGAGGTAGCTCTCCGCCTCCTCCTCGTCCTTGTCGAGCGCGTACATCAGCTCGGAGGCGAGGATCTTCTTGGCCCTGGTGAACATCTGCTTCTCGCCGGTCGACAGGCCCTTCTCGGACTCGCGCAGCGAGAGGTTGCGCACGACCTCGGCCAGCTCGTAGATATCGCCGGTCTTGATCTTGTCGCGGTTGTGCTTGAACCGGCGGTTCCAGTTCTTGGGCATCTCCGAGACCTCGGCCTGGAGCACGTCCAGCACTTTTTTGACCGTCTCTTCGTCGATCACCCTGCGCAGACCGGCGAGCGCGGCGTTTTCGCTCGGCACCCTTACCGTCATGTCGTTGTGGAGGATCTTGATCGTGAGATACTCGCGCCGAACGCCTGCCATCTCCATCTCCTCCTTGCCCTCCACCTTCCCTGCGCCATGGTGGGGGTAGACGACGTTGTCGCCGAGCTCGAACTCGATGAGCTCCACTTCGCGTGTGGCCTCGATCTGCTCGAGCAGCGCCTCGGCGGCCTCCTCGGAGTCGACAGTCTGTGGATGGGGCCTCGATTGCTTGTGCGGGAATGGTGTCCTCCTTCGTTTGCGGCCTGCCCGTCGGGCGGCCCGTGTCAAAAAGGTCTGTCTAGGGCTCGTGCGGGTAGCGGTCCATCACGTCTGCAGGTAGCGGTCCACGAGGTTGATCTCCTGCAGCCGTGCGCATCCCCTCGCGGATGTCTTTCGCCCTGATCTCCCCCACGCCCTCGACCGCCTCGAGCTCCGAGTCGGTCGCGGCCAGCAGCTCGTCCAGCCCCCCGAACTCGACGACGATCTGGCTCACCACCAGCTTCGGCAGCCTGGGGATCCGCCCCAGCACGCGGTAGCCGCGCGGGGAGACGGGATAGTCGAGCGTGTTCAGCTTGCGGTCGTACCCCAGCAGCTCGGCCAGCCGGCCGAAGTCGAGCAGGTCCTGGTGCGCGAACCGCCCGATCTCCTCCAGCGCGGCCGCGAACGCCTCGTCGGAGTAGGCGGAGAGGTAGTCGCGCACGAGCGCGGCCTTCTCCGCCGCTGCGCCGACCATCGTCTCCTCCAGCTGCATCTCGATCAACCGTCCCTCTGAGCCGAGCTCGACGATGTAGCGCTCGATCTCGACCGCCATGCGCGTGACCAGCTCCGAGCGCTGCAGCACGGTGAGCACGTCGTGCAGCGTCGCTCCGCCCTCGAACTCCAGCGCGGTCAGACGCGTGGAGACCTGGTCCAGGCGGGTGCGGTACTTGTCGAGCGTCGCCAGCGCCTGGTTGGCCTTGGCGAGCACGACGGGAATGTCGGCGAGGATGTACTTGACGCCGTCCACATACAGCGAGACGACCTCGCGCCGCTGGGAGATCGCGATCACGAGCGCGTCGGTCTGCTTGGACACGCGCTCGGCGGTGCGGTGGCGGGTGCCCGTCTCGTGCGAGAGGATCGTCGGGTCGGGCATCAGCTGGACGTTGGCCATCGCGATCTTGGTCGCGTTGGCGTTGAGGATGATCGCTCCGTCCATCTTCGCGACCTGGTAGAGGAATGCCGGCGTGTAGTCGATCTCGAGCTTGATCCCGCCGGAGTTCAGGAAGCTGAGGTCCTCGGGCTCGCCGATCACGATCAGCCCGCCGGTGCGGGCGTGCAGGATGCTCTCGATGCCCTCGCGCAACGCGGTCCCGGGCGCGATCATCTCCAGCGCCTTCATCAGCCCCGGCTCCGGTCTTGCTTCTGTATCGAATTCTTCGCCGGATCTTGGAGCCACAACGGCCAATTCTACGGCATTGAGCCATTTTCCGGACTGCGCACGGGCTCGGCGCCGACTCCAACGCGCCGGGCAGGATCACACACGCGGCGAGTAGAGCCTGGTACGACGCCCGTGTCGGCGAGACGGACGGAGGGTCTCAAGCCACGAGTTGAGCCGGGCGATTCGTCTTATTCGAAGGAGTCGCTGTCGCAAGCGCGGCCGCCAGAGCCTCGCGCAACGTCGCTGCCTCACACGCTCCCATACCGCTCTCGGTGGGGGCGATCGTGTCCTTGAGCCCGTGTTTGGCGGCCTCTGCCAGGCGGCGCTCGGGATGCCCGACCCAGCGCAGCTCGCCCGTGAGCCCGAGCTCGCCGAAGCAGGCGCGCGGAGTCCCCCGGAGGGGCACGCCGCGGGTCGCGCTCGCGACCGCCAGCGCGACCGCCAGATCGCAGCCGGGCTCGTCCACACGCACGCCTCCGACGACGTTCACGAACACATCCGAGCCCCCCACCGCGACGCCGCCGTGCCGGCCGAGAATCGCCAGCACCAGCGCCATGCGGTTGCGATCGAGGCCCGAGACGACCCTGCGCGGCTGCTCGAGCTCGGATGGGGCGACCAGCGCCTGGACCTCCACGAGCAGGGGTCGGGAGCCCTCCATCGCGGCCAGCACCACGCTGCCGGGCGCGCGGGTGGCACCGGCGACGAAACGGGCAGAGGCGTCGAGCACCTCTACCAGGCCGCCCTGGCGCATCTCGAACAGGCCCGCCTCGTTGGTCGAGCCGAAGCGATTCTTCAGCGCCCGCAGCTCGCGGTAGGGACGCTCACGCTCGCCCTCGAACTGCAGCACGCAGTCCACGAGATGCTCCAGCACGCGCGGTCCCGCCAGCGCGCCGTCCTTGGTCACGTGCCCGACGAGCACGACTGCGATACCGCGGTCCTTGGCCAGCTCCATGATCCGCCCCGTCACCTCGCGCACCTGTCCGACGGCGCCCGGCGCGCCCGTGAGCTCGGAGGCGCGCAGCGTCTGCACCGAGTCGATCACGCACACCTGTGGAGAGTGCGAGGCGAGCATGTCGAGCACCGTGTCGAGATCGGTCTCGGCGAGGATCGGGACCTCCAGGGCGCCGGGGCCGAGGCGCTCGGCGCGCAGCCTGACCTGCTCGGCGGACTCCTCGCCGCTGACATACAGCGTGGTGTGCCCGGCGCCGGCGAGGTTGCCGAGCGCCATGTTCGTGAGCGTCGACTTGCCGATCCCCGGCGAGCCGCCGAGCAGCACCAGCGAGCCCGGCACGAGGCCGCCGCCGAGCACGCGGTCGAGCTCGCCGATGCCTGTGGACAGGCGTCGTGCCGCGGTTGCCGTCACGTCGCGCAACGGGCGCGGACCGGGCGCAACCTCGCCCGGGACACCGGCGCGACGCCCCGCGCGAGCACCTGCGCGCCCCCCTCCACGCGCGGTCGAACCGCCCGCGCGGGCGACGAGGCGTTCCTCGACGAGCGTCCCCCACGCTTCACACCCGGGGCAGCGCCCGTGCCATTGAGGGGACTGAAACCCGCACTCCGAGCAGGTGTGGACGATGTCGCGCGCCATTGAGTCAGCGTACGCACCGGTGGGGACGGCTCGACGCGGCCCCCCGACATCCCTCCGCCCGCCACATGTTTACGTTTGCATATACGCACTACGATTGCGCACGCGCGCCAAAAAGTTAATACATACCTCCCCTCACTCCGCCCTCGCTCAACCCCGTTCTCAACCACCTCGTCCCGCCACAACGCCTGTCATTGCTCGCCAACGATGGGACTGCGCCGCTCATATAGCGCGACGTCGCGCCAGCGCCCGTCGGGCATCTGCCCGATGCGCCGGCGCACGCCCACGAGCTCGAACCCGCAGCGCTCGTGCAACGCCACCGAGGCCCGATTCTCGGGGAATATGCCGGCCTCCAGCGTCCATAGCCCGGTCTGCTCGGAGGCCTCGATCAGGGCGCTAAGCAGCGCGCGGCCGATCCCTCGACGCGCGCACGCCGGATCGACGTAGATGCTGACCGCACCCACCCCGTGATACACCGCTCGCCCGGACACAGGGCTGAGGGCGGCCCAGCCGCGTACCTCGCCCGAGGACTCCTCGCGGGCCACCAGGCGCGGCTCGGGCAGGCGCGTCCGCGACCAGTCCTCGAACGAGGGCACATCCCGCTCGAA
The DNA here is from genome assembly GCA_963786535.1 of uncultured Solirubrobacterales bacterium. Classification (GTDB taxonomy): domain Bacteria; phylum Actinomycetota; class Thermoleophilia; order Solirubrobacterales; family Solirubrobacteraceae; genus Palsa-744. The sequence goes on from CAWAZI010000001.1 coordinate 754,503, forward strand.
CGTCGCGTCGCCGGCGTCGATGCCGGCCTGATAGATGCGCGCGACGGCCGGCCAGTCGGCGGCCGTCAGCGACGCGATGTGAAGCTGGGCTCCTATTGATCCGCGGGCGGGTCTGACGCGGGCGTGCTGTCATCGCCCTCGCCCTCGACGAGCTCGGGATCCTCGCCCTCGCCGCCGCCGACGGCGACGGGGGTCTTCTGCTTCTTGGGCTTGACGATCGTCAAGCGCACCTCGTTCTCCTCGCCCTCGGGGGCGGGGTCGACGACGACGGTGGCGCCCGGCATGAGCTGCTCGCGCAGCACGAAGTCCGCGAGCGGGTCCTCGATGTAGCGCTGGATCGCGCGGCGCAGCGGGCGCGCGCCCATCGAGGGGTCCCAGCCCTTCTCGACGAGCATGTCCTTGGCGGGGTCGGTCAGCTCCAGCTGCAGCTCGCGCTCGGCCATCGACTCGCGGATGCGCAGCAAGAGCAGCTCGACGATCTGCTTGATCTCGTCCTTCTGCAGCTTGTGAAACACGATCACGTCGTCGATGCGGTTCAGGAACTCGGGCCGGAAGACCTTCTTGAGCTCGCCCATGATGCGGTTCTTCATGTCGTCGTAGGTGATGCCGGTCTCGTCGTCTGAGACGGCGAAGCCGAGCGGGGTGTTGCGCGCGATCTCCGCCGCGCCGATGTTCGAGGTCATGATCACGATCGCGTGGCGGAAGTCGACCGTGCGCCCCTGGGCGTCGGTCAGGCGGCCGTCCTCGAGGATCTGCAGCAGGATGTTGAACACGTCCGGGTGCGCCTTCTCGATCTCGTCGAGCAGCAGCACGGAGTAGGGCTTGCGCCGCACGGCCTCGGTCAGCTGGCCGCCCTCGTCGTAGCCGATGTAGCCAGGAGGCGAGCCCACCAGACGGGAGACCGCGTGCTTCTCCATGTACTCGCTCATGTCGATGCGGATCATGGCGTCGTCGTCGCCGAAGAGGAACTCGGCGAGGGTGCGCGCGAGCTCGGTCTTGCCCACGCCGGAGGGGCCCAGGAAGATGAACGAGCCGGTCGGGCGCTTAGGGTCCTTGAGGCCCGCGCGCGAGCGGCGGATCGCCTTGGAGATGACCTCCACGGCGGGGTGCTGACCGATGACGCGCTTGTGCAGTTCCTCCTCCATGCGCATCAGCTTCTGCGTCTCGGCCTCGGTGAGCTTGAAGACGGGGATGCCGGTCCACATCGAGACGATGTCGGCGATCTCCTCCTCGCCGATCGAGGGGCGCTCGCCGGACTCGCCCGCTTCCCACTCCTCCTCGAGCTCGCGTTTGCGGTTGGTCAGCTTGCGCTCCTGGTCGCGCAGCGCGGCGGCCTTCTCGAACTCCTGCGCCTCGATCGCGGCCTCCTTTTCGCGGCGCGTAGACTCGACTTCGCTCTCCAGCTCGCGGTTGGCGGGCGGGGAGGTCATCGACTTGATGCGCATGCGCGAGGCGGCCTCGTCGATCAGGTCGATCGCCTTGTCGGGCAGGAAGCGGTCGGAGATGTAGCGGCTGGCGAGTTCGCCGGCGGCGCGCAGCGCCTCGTCGGTGATCTGCACCTTGTGGTGCTGCTCGTAGCGGTCGCGCAGGCCCTTGAGGATTTCGACGGTCTGGTCGATCGTCGGCTCCTCCACGCGGATCTGCTGAAAGCGGCGCTCCAGGGCGGAGTCGCGCTCGAGGTACTTGCGGTACTCGTCCAGCGTCGTCGCGCCGATCGTCTGCAGCTCGCCGCGCGCGAGCGCGGGCTTGAGGATCGAGGCGGCGTCGATCGCGCCCTCGGCGGCGCCGGCGCCGACGAGGTTGTGGAGCTCGTCGATGAACAGGATGATGTCCCCGCGCTGGGTGATCTCCTTCATCACCTTCTTCAGCCGCTCCTCGAACTCGCCGCGGTACTTCGAGCCGGCGACGAGCGCCGCCAGGTCGAGCGTGTAGATCTGCTTGTTCTTCAGCAGCTCGGGCACGTCGGCGGCGGTGATGCGCTGCGCCAGCCCCTCGACGACGGCGGTCTTGCCCACGCCGGGCTCGCCGATCAGCACGGGGTTGTTCTTGGTGCGCCGCGAGAGGATCTGCATGATCCGCTCGATCTCCGTCTCGCGCCCCACACAGGGGTCGAGCTTGCCTTCGGAGGCGAGCTTGGTGAGGTTGCGCCCGAACTGGTCGAGCAGCTTCGAGGACTTCTTGCCCTCCGCCGGGCCCGGGCCCGAGCCCGCGCCGGCGCCCGCGCCCTGCCCCTGGCGGCGCCCGCCGGGGCCGGAGAGCATGCGGATGACCTCGTTGCGGATCTTCTCGGAGTCGGCGTCGAAGTCGAGCAGGATGCGCGCGGCCACGCCCTCGTTCTCGCGCACGAGGCCGAGCAGGATGTGCTCGGTGCCGATGTAGTTGTGCCCGAGCGAGAGCGCCTCACGCAGGGCGAGCTCCAGGACCTTCTTGGCACGGGGCGTGAAGGGGATCTGCCCGGAGGTGACCTCCTCGCCGGAGCCGACGATGCGAACGACCTGCGCGCGTACGCGCTCGACGGTGATATCGAGCGACTCCAGCACGCGCGCGGCCAGACCCTCCTCCTCGCGCAGCAGCCCGAGCAGGATGTGCTCGGTGCCGATGTAGTTGTGCTTGAGCGTGCGCGCCTCCTCCTGCGCAAGAACGACCACCTGCCGGGCCCGTTCTGTAAATCGCTCGAACATGGTGTAGATCCTTCCTGCGAGGACGGTGCCTCAAGCGCTATGTCGTCTGCTCTGGCTTCATGCGCAGTCTACCAACCGACCCCCCGGAGCCTGCCGGGTGGCTGGGGATGGGGTAGTTCGACCTCGCACATGTGCGAGGTCGTCGGTGGGCGCATGCGCCCACCGACCAGGGCCGCATGCGGCCCTGGGGCGGGGCCGTACATGTACGGCCCCGCCGATCGGCGCATGCGCCGATCGGAACTGCTCAACTCTTGAGCGCCGGGAACAGCACGACCTCGCGGATCGAGTCCCGCCCGGTCAACAGCATCACCAAGCGGTCTATGCCCAGGCCCACGCCGCCCGCCGGCGGCATGCCCTGCTCGAGCGCCTGCACGAACAGCTCGTCGTAGGGCTGCGATGCCTCCCCGCCGTCCTGGCCGGCCAGTCGCACCTGCGCCTCGAAGCGCTCGCGCTGGATGTCGGGGTCGGTGAGCTCGCTGAAGGCGTTGGCGATCTCCATGCCCCCCGCGAACGCCTCCCAGCGCTCGACCAGGCCCGGCTCGGAGCGGTGCGCGCGCGCGAAGGGCGAGAGCTCCACGGGGTAGTCGAGCACGAACGTCGGCTGGATCAGGGTGGGCTCGACGAACTTCGACAGCAGCGCGTCGGCCATCTGCGCCCAGCTCGCGCCCTCGGTGTCCACCTCGACGCCCCGCTCGCGGATCGCGCCAGCCAGCGCGGCGTCCTCGCGAGCGGTCGCCTTCAGATCGATCCCCGTGGCCCGCGCGATCGACTCAACGAACCCGACTCGCCGCCACGGACCCGCGAACTCCAGCTCCCCGGCGTACTCGACCGCCGCGGCGGCGGCGCGGACCAGCTCTTCCAGGCGCGCCGACGCAACCTCGTAGTCGGCGTAGGCCTCGTAGAACTCGACCATCGTGAACTCGGGGTTGTGTTTGGTCGAGAGGCCCTCGTTGCGAAAGTCCTTGCCCAGCTCATACACCCGCTCCAGGCCGCCGACGATCAGCCGCTTGAGGTACAGCTCGGTGGCGATGCGCAGGTACAGATCGCGGTCGAGCGCGTTGTGGTGGGTCGTGAACGGGCGCGCCAGCGCCCCCCCGTACAGCGGCTGCAACACCGGCGTCTCGACCTCCACGAACTCGGCGCCGTCCAGGTAGGCGCGCACCGCCGAGATGATCTTCGCGCGGTCCATGAACAGCCTGCGGGCGTCATCGTTTGAGATCAGGTCGAGCTCGCGCCGGCGATAGCGGGTCTCGACGTCGCTGAGCCCATGATGCTTGTCGGGCGGCGGACGCAGCGCCTTGGCCAGGATCTGAAAGGAGTCCACCCGCAGGGTGAGCTCACCGTGGCGGCTGCGCAGCACCGCTCCGTCCACGCCGATCAGATCGCCCAGGTCGAGCGAGAGCAGCCGTTGGTAGGGCCCCTCGCCGAGCACGTCCACGCGCGCGTGCAGTTGGATCTTGCCGGTCCGGTCGAGCAGATCCAGGAACGCCGCCTTGCCCGAGCCCCGCCGCGCAGCGAGGCGCCCGGCGACGCGGTGGCGCTCCTCGGTCTCCTCGCCGGTGGCCAGATGCCCGTATGCCTGCAGGATCGACATGACGGGCTCGGCATCGGGGAACGTGTGGGGAAACGCCTCGGGATCGGTCTCCCGCAGCCACTGCGCCTTGGCCCGGCGCTCTGAGATCAGCTCGAGCAGACCGTGCCTTGAACCCTCTGGCGCACTCCCGCCGCCCTGTGGAGCCCCGGCGCCCGCAGGCGCACTCACCTCCTCGCGGGGCTCGCCGGCCTCCGGTGCACGACCGCCCGACTCCGCGCCGGGAGCCTGCTCGTCTTCGATACCGCTCACAGCGGCGAGACTACTTGAGGCCGACGTCGATCTTCGTGATCTTCAGCTTGCGGGCCGGCCCGCGGGGAACCTTGACCGCGACGGCCTCCCCACGCTTGTGCCCGAGCAGCGCGCGCCCGACGGGAGACTCGTTGGAAAGCTTGTTCTCCAACGGCTTGGCCTCGGCGGAGCCGACGATCGTGTACTTGACCGACTTGCCGGTCTTTTCGTCCTTGACGTGCACGACCGAGCCGACCTGGACCACGTCGGTGGAGAGGTCCTTGGTCTCGATGACCGTGGCCATGCGCAGCTTCTCCTGGATCTGCGCGATGCGGCTCTCGATCATCGCCTGCTCGTTCTTGGCGTCGTCATACTCGGAGTTCTCTGAGATGTCTCCGAACTCGCGCGCCTCCTTGATGCGCTCGGCGATCTCACGGCGCTTGGCGGTGGACAGATGCTCGAGCTCTTGGTTGAGCTTCTCCAGGCCTTCAGGGGTGAGGATGACGTCCTTCTGCATGCTGCCTCGATCGCGGGGTAGAGGTTGACCGCCGGCACGCAAAACCCGCTCGTAAGCGGGCGGTTTCGGCGGCCACTGGGCTCGGCGAGCGCAGCAGTATAGCGGGCTCCGGAACCGGCATTCTCAGCCGGCCGGAAAGCCGCTTCGCGGCCGGCCGGCTGAGAATATCCGCCCTGCGCGGCTGATGATTTGGATGGCAGCTCAGGCAGCCACTGCTAACGGCGCGGGCGCGGCTTGAAAGAGCTCGCGGGCGCGCGCGAGTGTCTCGGCCCGCTGCAGGGACTCGCTCAGGCGCTTGGCCTCGGCGGACTCCAGGTCGAGGCGAGCCACGTACCACGGGTAGAACTTGCGCAGGTAGCGGGTGGCTCGCGGCTCGCCCATGTGCTCGACCGCGCGGTCGATCGTCCAGGCGAGCTCGTCCAGGATCTCGGCCCGCGTGGGCTCGCGCTCGTCGCCCGACAGGAGCTGGCGGAACAACCACGGGTTGCCGAGCGATCCGCGCGCGAGCATCACCGCACCGGCGCCGGTGCGGGCGAACGCCTCGCGCACGTCGCGACGTCGCTGAGACCGCCGGTCAGGATCACGGGCGCGGTCAGCGACTCGACCAGCCGCGCTGGCCAGCTCGTAGTCGGGAACGCCCTTGTGGTGCACAGCCGCCGAGCGGGGATGAAACGCGATCGCCGCGACCCCCGCCTCTTCGACGAGGCGATGCGCCAGGGCGAAGCCGCTCTCCTCCCCCGGTCGCAGCCCGGAGCGCAACTTGACTGTGATCGGCAGCTCGCGTCCGGCGTCCGCGGCGCCCTCCCCCGCGGCGCGCGCGACCGCGACGGCGAGGTCGGGGTCGGCAAGCATCGCCGCGCCCGCGCCGGTCTTGCGTACCTTGGGCACGGGGCAGCCCATGTTGATGTCGATCGCATCGGCTGTCGTACGCGCCGCGACATGGGCCGCGGCGGAGCGCATGACCACCGGGTCCTCGCCGAACAGCTGAATCGACACTGGTCCACCCGCCCGCTCCGGCCCGGGAGCGCGCTCGTCGGGATGGATGCGCAACATCTCCACGCACGTTTTCTCGTTTCCGTAATGAATCGCATGCGAGGAGACCATCTCCGACACGGTCATCCCGGCGCCATAGCGCGCGGCCTGCAATCGCACGAACCAGTTGCCAATGCCCGCCAGCGGCGCCAGCAGCACGCGGTTGGGCACCTCCAGAGGTCCCAGCATCCACGGGTCTGTCAACGACGCGCGCATCACGACACGCATTCTCGCGCAGTTCAGCTATTCCGTTCGTGCAGCAGCCGCAACCCCGTGAGCGTCAGCAGGTCGTCGACCTCGTCGATCTCCTCCGTGTACGGGACGACCAGCTGGGCGAGGCCGCCCGTGGCGATCGCGGGGGCGCGCTGGCCGAGCTCGTCGTAGAGCCGTCTGAGGATCGCGTCGATCGCGCCGGCGTAGCCGAACACGACACCCGAGCGGATCGCATCGATCGTGTTCTTGCCGATCACGCTCTTGGGGGGCGCGAGGTCGACCTTGGGCAGGCGCGCGCCGCGCTCGGACAGCGCTTCCAGGGAGATCTCGATGCCGGTCATGAGCGCGCCGCCGAGATAGTCGCCGTCGGCGGAGACGACGTCGAATGTGGTGGCGGTGCCGAAGTCCACGCACACCGCCGGGCCGCCGAAGCGCTCGCGCAGTGCCACGGAGTTGACGAGCCGGTCGGCGCCGATCTCACGGGGATTGTCGTAGCGGATCGCCATGCCCGTCTTGGTGCCCGGGCCCACGGTGTGGATCTCATGGCCGAGGTATCGGGAGGCCATCGCCGCCCACTCGGGCTCGAGCTGGGGGACCGTCGAGGAGACGATCGAGGTGTCGACGTCCTCGAACGACAGCCCGCGCAGGCCGAGCAGGTTTCCCAGCGCGGCGCCCAGCTGGTCGGCCGTGGACTGGCGAACGGTGGCGAACCGCCAGTGCTCGAGCAGCTCCTCATCGCGGAACGTCCCGAAGTGGGTTTGGGTGTTGCCGACGTCGACGACCAGGAGCATTGGTGGGTTTCGCTGAAGAGTGGGCGGGGAGGTTGGCGGAGACGGAACGGAGGCTCGCGTGCAAACCCGGGTGGAGGCATTATGCTGGGGACCGTGATCTGCGGGAGCGTGAGGAGATGAACGTCAAGCTGTATGTGCTGCCGGCCTCGCATCCGTGCGCCGCGGTCGAAGCGGCCCTGGGGCTGAAGGGCATCGAGTTCGACCGCGTGGACCTGGTCCCGATGACCCAGATGCTGATCGGGCCACTGCGCTATGGCGGGCCGACGGTGCCGGGAATGCGGATCGACGGCGAGAAGCTCGTGGGCTCGCGCACGATCATGCGCCGGCTGGACGAGCTGAGCCCCGAGCCGCCGCTGCTGCCGCCGGCGGGAGACGAGCGCTATGCGCCCGTGCTGGAGGCCGAGCGTTGGGGCGACGAGGTCCTGCAGAGCGTGCCGCGCACGATCATCGACGTCGCGTTCCTGCGCAGGCCGCACGCGATGCTGAGCTATGCGAGCGACGCCAAGCTGCCGATGCCGCGAGCGCTGATGAGCCCGGCGACGCCGCTCACGGCCAAACTGATGGCGTTCAAAAACAAGGCCAGGGATACGACCGCGCAAGCGGACATCGCGGCGCTGCCGGGTCAGCTCGACCGCGTGGACCGCTGGATCGCCGAGGGCCTGATCGGCGGCGAGCAGCCGAACGCGGCGGACCTGCAGATCGGCAGCACGATCCGCCTGCTGATGAGCATCGGCGACATCCGTCCCCTGATCGAGAGCCGCCCCGCGGCGACGCTGGCAAAGTGGTTCCCGCCGCTGGTCGGCGGGATCGAGGCCGGCGTGCTGCCCGCCGAGTGGTTCCCCGCCGCGCCCGTCGCGGCGTAGCCGGAGACCGGCCGCCCAATCGCTGATCGGTGAGTGCGCACGCTCCTATGCAAGCGCACCATCGGGCACAAACCAACGCTGGCGCAGGGCGCTGACTCGCGCCAAGCGCTCGTAGTCGCGGTCGTAGTGAACGAGCGTCACACCCGCCTGCTCGGCTGCCACGCCGATCGCAAGATCCACCGGAGGGACACGACGATGATCCCCGCCGGCCGAGAGCAGCATCTGCAACTCGCGCGCTCTCCTCCACAGCCCGACCTCCATCGGGACCGACTCGAAGGCGTCCAAACGAGCAGCGACTTCCCGCGCGCGCGACTGGTTGGGCGTCAAGCGAATCAGCTCCATTACGATGAGATCGCAGACAAGCACGCGGCCGGCCCTCACTTGTGCGTTGAACCAGGACGCCAGCGCGGGAAAGCGCCGATCCCGCGCCCACGTCCAGATGCCCGTGTCGAACAGCGCCGGCTGATCGAGCGCGACAGGCTCGATCTCAGTCCTGATGCTCAGCGACCCGTTCCCGGCGGTTGATCTCGACCTCGGCGGGAGTCCCGTCGATATCGCGCACCACGTCGAAGCCGCCCAGCGCCCGCCGTCGTCCCACCTCACGCAGCGCCGCGTTGACGGTCGCGCTCAGGCCCTTGGTGCCCAACTCGATACGCGCCGCATCAAGCGCCCTCGAATCTACATCAACAGTGGTGCGTGCCATCTGCATCAGCATAGCGCGCCATCTATGATGGCGCTCGACCACAGCGGTCGATGGCTCGAGGCGCCGGCTCATCGGTGAATCCTCCCCCAACCACACACCACCCCTCAGCCGCGCAACACCACACTCCGCGTCACACTCGCCGGGGCGCCCGCGACGGGTGTCAACACGATCTGAACGGTCACCGCCAGGCGGTGACGACGGTGCAGCGCGGCCCTTCCGCGGGCGGCCAACGGCACGGCAAACGACACGGTGCCCACGTGCACCGAGGAGCGCAGCAGACGACCCACGCGAATCCCCGCCGGGCGATGAACCGCGGCCAGCGAGGCGCCCGGGGCGAACAGCGCGACTTCGAGCCTGCCGCCGGCCCCGGCCACAGAGACGTCGATCGAGCCGTGCAACGCCTGTCCGTGCTGGGAGGCGGCGAGCGTCAGCGCGTGCGAGCCACCGGCCAGCGGCGAGCCGACGATCGGGATTGGGCCAGCGGGGGGAAGCGGTGTGAGCGCGCTCAGGCCCGGTGTGCCCGGCGAGAGCGCGTCCACCCTTCCAGGCGTGCCCGAGGTCGGCGGTTGAGATGGTGGCGTTTCACCGGGTGGGGCCGATGAGGAGGCGGTCGTGAACGTATGGTCTTCGCCATTCATGGCAGGACCCACTTTGTTGTGCGCGATCAACCGGAAATGGTATTCCGTCCCCGGCGACAAGTCGGTCAGCGTCGCCGACACAGTCCGGCCGAGGCGATCCGCGGGCACGCTCTTGGGTTCGGTGGACAAACCGTAGCTCGCAGTCGTCCCGTATTCGAAGGAGTATTCCGTCGCTTCGCCTTCGTTTGCATCGACGGTGCCTTTGAGCGTGGCTTCGGTCTTCTGCAGGCCGCCGGCCTGGCCCGTGGCGACCGTCGGTGCGCCCGGGATGGGAGTGGTGAACTTCTGTTCACCCCCCAGCGCCGTGGCGCCCGCGCCATAGATAGCGACGAGCTGAGCGTGGTATTCGGTGCCGGGTGTGAGACCCGTCAGCGCAGCCGATACGGGATGGCTGCTGAAGTCCGTCGCGCCAAGGCTGAGGGTGCTTGTCATATGTTCGGATACCGTGGTCGCGCCATAGTCGAAGCGATATTCCGTCGCGTTGCCTTCGGGATTGACGGCGCCGTTGAGCCTCACCGTGGCGTGCGTCAGTTCTGTGGATGGTTCGGTGGTGGCGACGGGTGTTCCGGGGCTTTTGACCGTGATCGTGCCTTTCATTTCGGGATGCACGGTGCATTCGAAGGTGTACGTCCCCGGTTTGCTGAACGTGCATTTGCCTTCCCAGCTGATTTCGCCGGTATCTGTGCTCGCCGCGGCCGGAATCCCGGTGCAGCTCGGCGTCGCCCCGGCCGAGCCGCCCGTGAACCTCAGGCCGTGGCGCGTCGTGCTGTACGGGTTGACGAACTTCACTTCCCCGCCGGGGCTGACCGTGGCGGTCGAAGGCATCCAGGAGTGGTAGTAGATGCCTTCGTTGTGTGCCGAGATGCTCGGCGGTTCCGAGCTCGCGAACGCCGGAAGCGCAACCGCGGTCAACCCCAGTACGACCGCCGGAAACAGGTAACGCTTGCGCAACCTCATGCCCTCTCCTCCCAATCGCACGATGGCCTCATGCGTGCTCGACCACAGAACGTGGAACCGTCAGCGGTTCGCCATGGACCGGCGTGAGCGTGATCTTCACGGCCAGCGCGAGGCGCCGGTGGCGCTTGAGCGCGCTCCGCGCCTTGGCGTTGAGCTTCACGGCGAAGGACAGCTTGCCCGCGGACACCGAGCCGCGAACGAGCCGTCCGACCCGCACCCGCCTCGCGTGACCGGCCTTCGCCAGGGACGCTCTGTTTGCGAAGACATCGATCTCCATGCGATCGCCGGCGCCGGCCGTGGAGATGTCGAGCGAGCCCTTTACCGAGCCGCCGCGCTGACTGGAGCGAAGCGAGGGGCTGCCGAGAAGCGGCGAGCCGGGCTGGGGTTCGACTGGCGTCGTCGGGGTGGCGGTCGTCGTTGTGGTCGTGGTCGTCGTGGTCCCATTGGGATTGACCGTGATCGTGCCTTTCATTTCGGTGGGGTGCACGGTGCAGATGAACGTGTACGTCCCCGGCGTGCTGAACGTGCATTCGCCATGCCAGTTGATCGCGCCGGTTTCTTCGCTCGCCGCCGCCGGAATTCCGGTGCAGCTCGGCGTCGCCCCAGCCGAGCCGCCCGTGAACTTCAGGCCGTGGTACGTCGTGCTGTACGGGTTGACGAACTTCACAACCCCGCCCGAGCTGACCGTGGCCGTCGAGGGCATCCAGGAGTGCTGGCCGTAGATGCCTGGTTCGTTATACGCCGAGATGCTCGGAGTGGTTTCCGAGCCGGCGACAGCCGGGAGCACCGACACAGCCAAGCCCAGCAGCGCGGCGGCCGGTAGATAGCGCCTGCGCATTCTCATCACGATCTCAGCCCGCCTTTCGGTCGATGAACCCTGGGGCCAGACGCAGCCTCTCCTCGTGCCGCGTGCGGCATCCCTAGCTTTCAAGGACGCCGCCCCACGCCGATCCTTCCCGGCCGCATCAGAAACTCGTGCGAGAGCCGATCACAAGTCTTGGGACAAGCCGATTGCAAGCCCCGGCAAGCGAAGCCGTCCGCCCCACGCGAACCCCTCCCGGCGCTACAGTCGCAGGGTCATCAGAACGCTCGACCCACAGTCGCTGACCCAGCACGTGGACCGCATGTATCGCGCGGCGTGGGCGCTGTGCGGAAGCAGGGAGGACGCGGAGGATCTCGTGCAGGACACATTCGCGCGGGTGCTGGCGCGCCCGCGGGTGGTGCGGGGCGAGGACGAGGTGTACTACCTGATGCGGGCGCTGCGCAACACGTTCTATACGAGCAGGCGCACGGCGAGCCGCCGGCCGGTGACGGGAGCCACGCTGGATGACGTGGTCGTGGCCGACCCGCGCCCGACGAGCCGCCCGGAGCGGGCGATCGAGGTGCGGGAGCTGTATGCGACGATCGCTCAGCTGCCGGAGGACTTCCGCCTGGCGCTGGTGGCGGTGGACGTGCTCGGACTGTCCTACCGGGAGGCCGCGCGGGCACTGAGAGTGCGCGAGGCGACGATCACGACACGGCTGTTCCGCGCACGCGGGCAGGTCGCGCGGGCGCTCGACCCCGAGCTCGTGCGTGACGGCCGGCCAGAGCGGCCGCCCCAGCCGGTGCAGCCGCACAGAGAGCAGGCCGGCGGGGACGAGCGTGCGAGTCGGGAAGAGACGGGGGCGAGCGGAGTCTTGCCGAGTAGGGGAACACCATGAGCGATCCGCACGCGCGTACCAGATCGGAGCAGTCAGAGCACGAGCACGTAGCCGAGATGGTGCGGGCGGTAGACGTGCACGCTCCGGAGACACTGCATCGTCGGGTGCAGGAGATGGTGGCCGCGCGCGCCGCCCCGCGCCGACGGGCTTTGGGCGGCGCGCTCGACGGCCGGTTGAGACCCACGCTCGCGGCGATGGCACTGGCCGCGATCGCCGGCGCGACGATCGCGCTGCTGACGGGCGGAGGCTCGCATCGGCCCCAGCCGGGCCCGAGCGTGAGCGCGGCCTCGAGACTGACGCTGAGCGCGGCGACGACGGGGGCACCGGGCGAGAGTACGACGCACGCGGCTCAGCTCGATGTGGCGGTCGACGGCGTCGCGTTTCCGTACTGGAAGGAGCGGTTCAGGTGGCGCGCGACCGGGACCCGCAGGGACACGATCGGCGGACGGAGCGTGACGACCGTGTTCTACTCCGGCCCGAACGCCCGCAGGATCGGGTATGCGATCGTCGGCGGCACACCCGCGCCGGCGGCGGGCGGCGGCACGGTCGTATGGCACGGCGGGGTGGCGTACAGGCTGCGGCAGGTGCACGGCGTGCCGGTCGTGACATGGCAGCGCGACGGCAGGCTGTGCGTGCTCTCGGGCAGGGGCGTGAACGGCGCGACGCTCGTGCGGCTCGCCAGTTGGAGCGATGGCGCTTCGACCGCGTAGCCCTGGCGGACCAGGTTACCGACCGGCGCGAACAGCACGGCGGACGAACAGCACGGCGGACATAGATGCGTTGTATCGCCGCGGACAGGTGCGTTGTGGTAGAAAGGCCAAGGACGGTCATGAGTGCTGACAGCCGGGCAGGCGCCGCCGCCCGCCGTATCCAATCAGGGGTCCAGCGGGACATCCCTGCCCAGAGGAGGCCACATGCGCAAGATCTTCACGAAATCGAGTCTCACCATTCTGCTCGGCGCCGGGGCGCTGCTTGCGGTGACGGCGCCCGCCGGTGCACTGACGCTTGGATCGACGACGCTCCCTCCTGGCGCAACCACCTCGGCGTGCGGCCCTGGCCTCATCGGACAGTTCACCAGCGATCCCTCAACGCCGTACATGGTTCCCACCGGTGGAGGGAGCATCACCGGCTGGTCGACCAACACCGTGGGATCCACGGCCGGAGCCCCGATCACGTTCGTCGTGCTCCGCTCCGATGCGCTCATTCCGAACGATTACGACGTGGTGGGAGCGGACTCCCAGAGTATCCCGAACCCCCTGCCGGCAAGCGGAATCGCGACGTTCGCGATCTCGAGCCCGATCGGGGTCGCCGGCGGCGAGACGCTGGGGCTGTGGAATAAAGGGGCCGCGTCGACCTGCTACTTCCGCGTCGGCAGCGTCCCCTCGGGCGACAGCCTGTTTGCGCTGACAGCGGCCTCGACCCCCGCCGCCGGCCAGACCCTGGCTCCAGCCAGTGCCAACAGCCCCTCGCAGTTCACGATGGATCTCGCCGCGACGCTCGCGCAGAGCGCGGACGCGGCGGTCGCGAGCGCGCCCGGCAGCGGCGTCGCGGGCAGGCTGGGGATCCTCAGCTCTACGGTCACCAATAACGGCCCCACCGCCCAGCCGATCGCGTTCACCGACACCGTCGCCGCGGGCGTGGCGATCGCCGGCGCCTCAGCCAGCGGCGGGTCCTGCACGGTCGCCGGGCAGACGGCCACGTGCAATCTCGGCACGGTGCCGATCGGGCAGAGCGTGACGGTCGACCTGTTCGTCACGCCGAGCGCGGCGGGCTCGTTCCTCACGAGCGCCAGCGTCGCGCTCCCCGCCGGCGTCAGCGACACCAACAGCGCCAACAACAACACGACCGCGATACTGACCGCGGCGGCCGCGCCGGTGCCCGCACCGTCCGTGACCTGCACGGTGCCGGCGCTGACCGGGATCACGACGGCGCTGGCCAAGCAGGTGCTGAAGTCGGTGCACTGCGGCCTGGGTAAGGTCAGCTCGGCTCACTCCAAGCGCGTCAAGAAGGGCGCGGTCATCTCGACCACGCCCGGTGCGGGGGTCACCGGGCCGAGCGGGATGACGGTGAAGCTCACGGTGTCCTCGGGCCCGCCCAAGAAGAAGCGCAAAGGTCACAAGAAACACTAGAGGCAGCGGCCAGCTGGGTGAGGGGGCGCCGACACGGCGTCCCCTCACAATTTGGTCGCCGTTCAGCGAGCCGCCTCGCGGGCATAGCTCGGGACATGGCCCATGCGCTCGGGCGCTCGCGCCCAGCGCTCAGGGCAGCGCCAGCGGCGGCCCGTCCCAGCGCACGCCTTCGTCCACCGGCAGCGCGGCGAGCGCGTCGGCGAGCGAGGCGCCGGAGGGCGTGCGCAGCGCGAAGTCGAGCTCGAGCGCGGGGATCAGCACGAAGCGGCGGGTGAGCAGCTGCTCGTGCGGGAGCGTCATGCGCGGGTGCGCGAGCTTGCGCGCGCCGAGCAGCAGCACGTCGATGTCGATCGCTCGCGGGCCGTGGCGAAGCCCGCCGTCATCGCGCCCCAGCTCGCGCTCCAGGCCCTTGACCGCGTCGAGCAGCGCTAGCGGCGCGAGCGCGGTCTCAACGCGCACGCACGCGTTGAGAAAGCTCGGTTGATCGGTCACCTCGCCGACAGGGTCGGTGTCGTACGTCGAGGAGCACCCGATCACACGAACGCCCACGCCGGGGAGCGCATCGACGGCGCGCTGGAGCTGGGCGCGGCGGTCCCCCACATTCGATCCGAGGCCGAGCAGTCCTGTCTGGGCGAGCACTCCGGGACAGTATCTACGCGCCGGTGGGCTCGCTCAGTCCCTCGCCCAAGCCGACCCGGGCGTGCAGGCGGCGCAGCGGTCGGGGCGCCCACCAGGTGCTCTCGCCGAGACGGCCCATCAGCGCGGGGACGAGCAGCGCGCGTACGAACGTCGCGTCGATCGCGACCGCCAGCGCGGTGCCGACGCCGAACTGCTTGATGAAGAAGATGTGCGAGGTCACGAACGCGCCGACCGCTACGCAGAACAGCAGCGCGGCGGCGGTGATCAGCCGCCCGGTGCGCTCCACGCCGTAGGCGACCGCGTCGCGCGTGGCCATGCCGCCGTCGTGGGCCTCCTTGATGCGCCCGAACAGGAACACGCCATAGTCGGTGGACAGGGCGAACGCGACGACGAACAGCAGCACGAGGTTGGACTCCTCCAGGCCGCCGATCGGGGTGAACCCGGCCAGGCTCGCGAGGTGGCCGTCCTGGAATATCAGCACGAGCAGTCCGGCGCCGACGGCGACCGTGAGCAGGTTCATCAGCAGCGCGACGAGCGGCAGCACCAGCGAGCCCGTCATCAGGAACAGGAACCCGCCCGTGACGAGCGCGAGAATCAGCAGCGCCAGCGGCGTGTTGGCGGCGATCGCGGCCTTCTGGTCGATGAACCACGCGGTGGCGCCGCCGACGAGCAGCGCGGGCGGGCTCGCCAGCGCGCGCAGGCGGTGGATCAGCTGCTGGTTGGCCGCCGAGCCATCGGTGCCGCGGGGGAGCATTTCGATCTCCCACGCGCCGCGTCCGAGGTAGCGCGGAGGCCCGGCCAGGCTCGCCTGGGGGCCGGCTGTGACCTGCGCGCGGTGCGCGAGCGCCGCGACGGTGGATGCGCCGGTCTGGGGAGCGCGCGCGACCATCGTGACCGTCTGTGAGCCATCGACGGCGAAGTCGTGGGTGATCGCTTCGGCCACCTGGCGGGGCCGCGCGGAGGAGGGCAGCACGTGCGCGTCGGCCGGGGTCAGCTGCAGGCGCAGGGCGGGCAGCGCGATCACGATCAGCACCGCGGCGGTGCCCAGCGCTACGGCGCCCGGGCGGCGCATGACCGCGCGCGCGAGCCGGTACCAGGCGCCGCGCTCGGCCGGTTGCGCGGCCTGGGCGGCGTTTCGCTGCAGGCGCGCGGGCGCCAGCGCGTTGATGCGGGGGCCCAGCGCGACGAGCACCGCGGGCAGCACGATCAGCGAGACGGCGCCCGCGGACAGCGTCACGAGCGCGCCGCCGACCCCCATCGAGTAGAGGAACCGCAGCGGGAACACCAGCAGCGAGGCGAGCGCACCGGCGACCGTCAGCGAGCCGAACATGACGGTGCGCCCGGCGGTCTGCAGCGTGCGGCGGATCGCCGCGTGCGTGTCCAGGCCGTGCGCGAGCTCCTCGCGGTAGCGGGAGAGGATGAACAGGCTGTAGTCGATGCCGAGCCCGAGACCGATGCCGGTGACGAGGTTGACGGCGAACACCGACAGCCCCGCGAACTGGTCGATCAGACGCAGCAGCAGGAACGTGATCACGATCGCGAACCCGCCCACGAGTAGCGGCAGCGCGGCGGCGATGAGCCCGCGGAACACCCAGAACGAGAGCAGCAGCAGGATCGGGAGCGCGAACGTCTCCGCGCGCGCGAGGTCGGAGGAGGTGCGTTTATTGATTTCGGCGAACGCCACGTCGTTGCCGCCCAAGCGCACATCGCTGCCGGCCAGCTGGGGGCGTATGCGTTCGACGGCGGCGGCCGAGCGTTCGCGGTTGGCAAACGCGGCGAGCACGAGCGTCTGGCGCCCGTCGCGCGAGACGAGCACGGGCAGGTGCGTGGCGGGGTAGTCCAGCGCCCGCTCAAAGCCGGGCTGGCGGGACAGCAGCGCGACCACATGCGCGGCCTGCGCCTGGGCGGCGGGATCGGTGCGCGCGTCGGTCCTGCTCGACACGAGCGCGGCGACGCCGTAGTAGGCGGCCTGCCCGGTGGCGTGTTCGACC
Source organism: uncultured Solirubrobacterales bacterium (assembly GCA_963786535.1). Classification (GTDB taxonomy): domain Bacteria; phylum Actinomycetota; class Thermoleophilia; order Solirubrobacterales; family Solirubrobacteraceae; genus Palsa-744. The sequence continues at coordinate 771,179 of CAWAZI010000001.1, forward strand.
GCGCGCAGGACCTGCTGGTTGGGGGCGTTCGGGTCCTGGAAGTCCGAGGATTCGCTCTTGAGGATCGTGACGACGGGAACGCCGATCGCGGCGGCGAGCAGGAACACGGCGCCCGCGATCAGCAGAATGCGCCGCGTGCGCTCCGTGGCGAGCCGTGCGCAGCGGTCGATCATCAGACCTCCGGGCGCTCGGGCCGTGATGTCGTCTCCACCGCCATCCCCCGTGATTATAAGTTAGTGCTAACTAATGTCAAGGGAAATTACGAGCATCACTCCTCCGCCTCGCGCCAGACCTCGACCGACACCTCGTCCACGTGCAGCGCGATCGGCGGCTCGGGCTTGGTCGCCTTGACCCACACGCCTTCCAGCTCGTAATCCCCGAGCAGCCGGTCGGCGATCGTGCCGCACAGCCGCTCCAGCGTGGCGTGGGAGCGCTGCTGGGCGATCAGCGCGACCAGCTGGCAGACCTCGCCGTAGTCGACCGTGTCCTCGATCGCGTCGGTCACGGTGGCGTCGGCTTCACCGAGATCCAACCGCAGGTCGAGCACGAGCCGCTGACCGACCTCGCGCTCGGCCTCGCCGACGCCGTGGTGGGTGTACAGCGACAGGCCGGCGATCTCGATCGTGACCGACTCGCCGGTCTCCTCACGCTCGCCGTCGAACTCGTCGTCCTCGTCCTCGTCCTCGAGCGGGTACGGGTCGGGCTCCTCCGGGCGGTCCATGTAGCCGGGCTCCTCGCCGTGCGCGCCGGCGCCGGCGCCGGGGGGATCGTCGGGGCGCTCCTCGCCGCCCTCGCCGTTCGGGGCGTCCGCGCCGGTCAGCTCGTCGGGGTCCTCGTCTCGCCCGGGTCCCATCGTTCGCTCAACGTAGCAGCCGCCACCGTGAGCGCATCGCGCACTGGCGCGACGTCGTGGACCCTGAACACGCTCGCCCCGCGCTCGTACGCGAGCACGTTCGTCGCGATCGTCCCCTGCAGCCGACACCCCGCCGCCACGGGCTCGGTCTGACCGGCGGCGTCGGCGAGGATGCGCCCGATGAAGCTCTTGCGCGAGGTGCCCACGACCAGCGGGCGCCCAAGCGAGCTCAGCTCGTCCAGGCGGCGCAGCAGCGCGAGGTTGTGCGCGAGTGCCTTGCCGAATCCGATGCCCGGGTCGAGCATGATCCGCTCCTCGCGCACACCCTTATGTACGGCGTAGGCCATCCGCTCCTCCAGGAACGCTCGGACGTCGTCCACGACGTCGTCATATCGCGGATCGGCCTGCATCGTGCGGGGCTCGCCGCGCATGTGCATCAGACAGCACTCCACCCCGCTGTCGGCCACGAGCGCCGCCATGTCGGGGTCGCCGCGCAACGCGGTCACGTCGTTGACGAGGCTCGCGCCCGCGGTGAGCGCGGCGCGGGCGACCGACGCCTTGGACGTGTCGATCGAGACCTGCGCGTCGATGTCCGCCGCGACAATCCCCTCGACGACCGGCAGCACCCGTCGCAGCTCCTCCTCCGCGGACACCGGCTCGGCCCCCGGCCGTGTGGACTCCCCGCCGACGTCCACGATGTCTGCACCTTCACCGATTAGCTCACGCGCATGCGCAATCGCCGCATCCGCCTCCAGAAACAAGCCACCGTCCGAGAACGAGTCCGGGGTCACATTCACGACCCCCATCAGGCGGAACGGCGCTCTCCGGTGAGCGGCAGCGCTCATTCGAAGCATCCACCTCCTCTGACAAGCGTATAGGCGTGACTGGCAAGGACGCAGGGAGCGTGGCGTACTACGTACGCGAGCGACCGAGGACGCAGCCAGGCGCGGCTAGACGCTGTCAGAGGGCGGCTAGACGCTGTCAGAGCGTAGCTCCGCGGTGCCTCCGGCCAATCCCGGACGCGGGCTCACGCGCGGGGTTTCGCGCTCGGGCCTGTCTGCGGGCGCGGGCGGGGCGGGCAGCTCGGGCTTGGACTCCTCTTCTACGCCGAACACCGCCTCCTCGCTCTTGCCGTCGAGCAGCGCCAGGAACTCCTCCTTCTCGATCGTCTCGCGCTTGACGAGGATCCCGGAGATCTTCTCGAGGTCGTGCCGGTGCTCGGTCAGGATGTCGGTGGCGCGCTGGTGCGCGGACTCGATGATGCGCCTGACCTCGTCGTCGATCTCGCGGGCGATCTCGTCGGAGTAGTCGGGCTCAGTGGAGAACTCGCGGCCGAGGAACGGCTGGCCGTGGTCGTGGCCGAACACGCGCGGGCCGAGCTTCTCGCTCATGCCGAATCGCATCACCATCTGCTTGGCGGTGGCGGTCACCTTCTCGATGTCATTCGACGCGCCCGTGGTGATCTCGCCAAACACGATCTCCTCCGCGGCACGCCCGCCGAGGGTCATCGCCATCGTATCCTTGAGCTCCGCCCGGGTCGTCAGGAAGCGGTCTTCCTGGGGCATCGAGATCGTGTAGCCCAGCGCCTGCCCGCGCGAGATCACCGAGATCTTGTGCACGGGGTCGGCGAACTCGAGGAAGTGGCCGACGAGCGCGTGGCCCATCTCGTGGTAGGCGGTGATCAGCCGCTCTTTCTCGCTCATCACCCGCGTCTTCTTCTCGGGGCCGGCGATCACGCGCATGATCCCCTCCTCGAGCTCGTCCTGACCGATCTCGCGCTTGCCCGTCCGCGCGGACAGCAGCGCGGCCTCGTTGATCAGGTTGGACAGATCCGCGCCGGTGAAGCCCGGGGTCTGCCCGGCGAGCGCGTCGATGTCGATGATCTTCGCCAGCGGCTTGCCGCGCGTGTGCACCTCGAGGATTTTTGCCCTGCCCTTGCGGTCGGGCCTGTCCACCGCGATCTGCCGGTCGAAGCGCCCGGGCCGCAGCAGCGCCGGGTCGAGGATGTCGGGCCGGTTGGTGGCGGCGATCATGATGATGTTGTCCTTCGCCTCGAACCCGTCCATCTCCACGAGCAGCTGGTTCAGCGTCTGCTCGCGCTCGTCATGGCCCCCGCCGAGACCGGCGCCGCGATGCCTTCCGACGGCGTCGATCTCGTCCATGAAAATGATGCACGGGCTGTTCTGCTTGGCCTGCTCGAACAGGTCCCGTACACGCGATGCGCCCACCCCGACGAACATCTCCACAAAATCTGATCCCGAGATCGAGAAGAACGGCACGCCCGCCTCTCCGGCCACGGCGCGCGCGAGCAGCGTCTTGCCGGTGCCCGGCGGCCCGTACAGCAGCACGCCCGTGGGTATGCGCGCTCCGAGCGCCTGGAACTTCTTCGGGTTCTCCAGGAACTCCTTGATCTCGTGCAGCTCCTCCACGGCCTCATCCACGCCGGCGACGTCGCGGAACGTGATCTTCGGCGAGTCCGCCGACAGCCGCTTGGCGCGCGACTTGCCGAACGACATCACTTTCGAGCCGCCCCCCTGGACCTGGTTCATCAGGAAGATCCAGAACCCGAGGAAGATCACGAACGGGAGGATGTACGTCAGCAGGCTCAGCAGCACGCTGCTCTTTTCCGATTCGATGTTGAAGCTGACTCCGGCCTTTTCGAGCTGGGAGATCAACTGGGGCGCCGCCTGTTCGACGAAGCCGATTTCGTATTTTTCCTTGTTGCCCTTGCTGTTGAGCTTGACTTCGAGCGCCTTGCCCTTGTTCTTGAACTCGACAGACTTGACTTCGCCCTGAGGGATCTCTTTGGCCACCAGCGTCTGATAGCTGTGCGGGCGGGAGTTGTTCGAGCTCGGGCTGACCAGTTTCACGGCCAGAAACGCCAGCACCAGCACGATGAGGATTGGGAACGCGGCGCTCTTGAATGAACGGCTCATGGCGATATCACTGGGTTCCTGGCGCCGGTTGTCGTCGTGGCCGCCAGTTTCCTAGCGTACCACGCAACGTCCGATTTTCCGGCTGCTGGCGGCCGGCGCCTACCTCTGCAACGCCGCTACGAAGGGAAGGTTGCGGTGGCGCTCGGCGTAGTCCAGCCCGTACCCGACGACGAACGTGTCCTCGATCTCGAACCCCACGTACTTCGCCTGCAGCTCCACCTTGCGCCGCGATGGCTTGGTCAGCAGCGCGCACACCTCCAGCGTCCGGGGGTTGCGCGAGCCCAGGTTGCGCAGCAGGTACTGCAGCGTGAGCCCCGAGTCGACGATGTCCTCGACGATCAGCACGTCGCGGTCCTCGATCGACGCGTCGAGGTCCTTCAGGATCCGCACCACGCCCGAGGAGTCCGTCGCCGACCCGTATGAGGCGACGGCCATGAAGTCGACCTCGACCGGAATCTCGATGAACCGCATCAGATCGCTCAAAAAGAACACCGCGCCCTTGAGCACGCCCACGAGCAGCAGCCCCCTGCCGGCGTAGTCGCGCGAGATAGCCGCCCCCAGCTCGCGCACGCGCGTCTGCAGCTCCTCGGTGCTGACGAGCACCTCGCCGATCTCACCGGTGGCATCGCCGCCCGCCGGGGCGGAAGACGGGACGCTGGCCGTGGTCGGGACCGGGACGCTCACCAGCGGGAGTGTACGCCGCGCGTCAGTCGCCGCCCGGGGCGTCGCGGGGGCCTCCCCCCCCGGAGCCCCAGTCCCCGGGCTCCTCGGGAGCCTCGCGGGGCGGGAGCTTGACCATGCGCAGCTCTCCCTCTGCGATCCGCGCGCCCACATTGCCGCCGACGTGCACCTCCGCCACGCCGCCGCGCGCGCCCAGCGCGAGGATCTCCCCCACCCGCGCGCCCGCCTGCGGCACCAGCTCGCCCGCGGCGTCCTCCGCCAGGCGCACGATGATCAGGCGCGCCAGCGCCGGGTGCAGCTCGGCCAACCGCGCGAGGGCGATCGTGTCCCGCCCGCCCAGCTCGGCCTCGACGAGCCCGTCGAGCAGGTCGGTCTCCTCGCGCAGCAGCTCCGCGGTGCGCCTCACGTTCTCCTCCGCCATGGGGTGCACCGCGCGCAGGGCTGGCACGAGCAACTTGCGCACACGCACGCGCGCGTACTGCACGTCGTCGTTGCTCTCGTCTTCGCGCCACTTCAACCCCCGCGCTTCGCAGTACGCCGCCGTCTGCTCGCGCGTCACCCCCAGCAGCGGCCTGACGAGCCACGCCTCGCGCGCGGCCATCCCCTGCAGCGCGCGCCTTCCCGGCGAGGCCGTCAGCCGATACAGGATCGTCTCGACCTGATCGCTTGCGGTATGTCCCGTCGCCACGCGCGCGTCCAGTTCGGCCGCCAACCGCCTCGCGACGCCGTAGCGGCGCTCGCGCGCCCACGCCTGCAGGTTGCCCTCGCCGCGTTCATCCACCCCCACGCGCACCAGCTCCAGCCATACCCCCAACTCCGCGCACAGCTCCGCGCAGTGGCGCTCATCCTCGTATGACGCCCGCCCGCGCAGCCCGTAGTTGATGTGCAGCGCCCTGACGTTGTCCTTCCCGCGCACGGCGACGGCGACATCCAGCAGGCACACTGAGTCCCGCCCGCCCGAGATCATCGTCACGACCGTCCCGCCCTCCCCGAGCAGGCCCGCCGCACGCACTTGCTCATGCAGCTCCTCTGGTGTCGCCACTTTAAGCGCCCCCTCCGCGACCCTGGCAAAGGAGAGCGGCGCCGGCGACCGTGTTCGGTGGACCGGCTCCCGGCTCACCCACCCAAGCACAACCCGCCCATTGCGACATCGCGACCGCTACTCCCCGCGCGCGCGGGCCAGGAACAGCTCGGTCGGATGGTTGAACCCCTTGAGCACCACCTCGCCGATCAGCTCGAACTCCACATGCCCATCCTGCCTGCGGGCGGCGTCCACGACCGGGCGCGTTACCAGCACCTCGCCGCCCGCCGCCCGCGCGACCACCCGCGCCGCGCGGTTGACCTCACGGCCGTAGTAGTCGCCATCGCGATACAGCGCCGCCCCGCTGTGGATCCCGATGCGCGGCGGCGGCGAGGACTCTCCGGCAGCTCCCCGCCGAGCCCCACCGCCCAGCCCGTCAGCGCGCCCGCGTCCGCGCCCACGACCATCACCTCGTCGCCCAGCGTCTTGATCACGCGCGCGTCGATCGGCAGCGTGTGCTCGACGGTCTCCACGAAGCGCTCCACCGCGTCCACCGCCCGCGCCTCGCCCGCCTCCTCGGTCAGTTTGGTGTAGCCGGCGAGGTCCGCGAACGCGATCGCCACCCGCATCCTTCCCTCCTCCGCGGTCTCCTCATCGTTCAGGTCCGACTCGATGTGGCCGATCACGTCCTGCTCGACGAAGTGCCCCAGCAGCCGCCCGTGCAGGTAGTTGATGAACGGCACCGCGAACGGCAGCATCTCACGCGTCATCCCCTCCATCGCCTGCGCCACCTCCACCCCGGGCACCCCCTCGCGCATCAGCGGCTCGTGCAGGTACAGGTGGAAAAGCCGTACCTCCGCGTCGGCGACCTGGGCCATCGCCTGCCCGTACACGCGCACGAGCTGCAGCAGCGCTCGGCAGCGGCAGACCGGCCGCCAGCACCTCGGCGCCGTAGCGCAACACCTGCAGATCTTCGTCTGAGATCTCCTCCGTGGACAGCGCGTTCTGGCCCATCGCGGCGAGCAGCCGCTCGATCAGCTCGGGCTCCAGCCCGATCTCGCGCGCGGCCTCTGCCAGCGTGTAGCGCGCCTCGGAGCTGGGCAGCAGTTCGTCGATGTACCCGAACGCGAGCTTCCCGCTCTGGCTCGCCTCCCTGATCCGCGCCACCGTGTGACCGCGCTCGCGCAGCCGCGCGACGATCCGCACGTGCGAAGCCGCCGCGGGCGTCCACTCTCCTTCGTACTGGGGCACGAGCCCCTCCTTGACCCAGCGCCTGACCGTCGCCGCCGTCACGCCCGCGCGCGCGGCGACCTGCTTGAGCGTCAGCGCGCCCATCGGAGCGTCGTCGTCGCGGCCGGCATCCTCGCCGGGGGGCGTGTCGGAGGGCGTACCCATGGGCGGCAGTCTAAAGTCGCGGCCCGTGTCGCAACCCGAGCCCGCTCAGCCGACCCATCCCGCCGATCCGTCCGCTGGGCCCGCCTCGCTGCATTTGCGCCCCACCGCCGAGCTGGCCGAGCGCGTGCTCTTGCCCGGCGATCCCGGGCGCGCGCTCGCCCTCGCGCAGACCCTGATCGTCGAGCCGCGCATGTTCAACCACCACCGCGGGCTGTGGGGCTACACCGGCCCCGCGCGCGCCGACGGCGAGCCCTTGACGATCCAGTCCACGGGCATGGGCGGCCCCTCCGCGGCGATCGTCCTGCACGAGCTGATCGCCCTCGGCGCACACAGTGCCATCCGCGTCGGCACCTGCGGCGCGCTTTCACCCGACCTCGCGCTTGGCGACCTTGTGATCGCGCACACCTCGTTCTGCGCCGACGGCGCCTCGCGCGCGCTTGGGGCCGGCGAGCGCGCTCTGGCCAATCCCAGCCTCACCCACGCGCTGATCCGCGCCGCGCCGGACGCGCACGCCGGCGCGATTGTGAGCGTCGACCTCTTCTACGACGACCCACCACTTCCCGGCGCCGCGACGGACGCCATTGCGATCGAGATGGAGGCCGCGACCCTGTTCGCCGTCGGCGCCCGCGCGGACGTCCCCGTCGCCTGCATTCTTGCGGTGTCCGACACGTTCGACGCGCACGGCGCCCGCACGCACATCGACGACCACCCGCTGCTGGCGGCCGCCGAATCGATGGGCGCGGCGGCGGTCACAGCGCTGGGCGCCGGCGCCTCTCGCGGCGGCACAGAAGCCTTGAGCTGAGCCGGCTCGAACCAGCGCGCGTTTGGGGCATACTCAGCCCGATGACCAGGCGACGACGCCTCCTGCCCATTCTCACAACGACGGCGATCCTCGCCGCGATGCCCAGCGCCGCGCTCGCCGGATCGGGGGACGTCGCCGCGACGCGGACGTACATCCAGGCCGACTACACGCTCGTGCACACCGCCCGGGTCAATCTCGCGACCAGCGAAGCGGCGCTGCAGCGGCTGCGCCATCAGATCGCCGCCGACTGCCCCGGAGCCGCAGCCGGATCGCCCCAGGGCACCGACTCCGAACAGCTCAGCAACGAGCTCGTCGGCGCGATGACTCTCGCCGCGATCGGACCCGACGTACGCGCGGTCGCCGCGTTCGCGAGCACGGTCGAGCATCTGCACTGGAGCAGCGGGGCGCTCACCCGCAAAGTCCAATCCTACGCGCCCGGCTCCACACGCTTTCGGTCCTAGCGGCGCCCGACGTGTGCGCCGACGTGAGGGCGTGGGTCGCCAGCCGCTACCAGACGCTCCCGCCGAGCGCCGTGAGCTTCGACAGCCGCTACTACAAGGTCGAAGTGGCGGTCGGCGAGGTGCCGGCCCAGCTGCTCGCCCCCTCAGAGCAGCCGGACGAGCGGCCCGTCCTAGCGCACGCCGAGCGGATCGAAGGCCAGCTGACCGAAGCCGAAGCCAACGCCGTCTATACCTGGGGGCACATCATGGAATCGCTCGCGCTGAACCCGTAGGCACGGGCGGGTCGATCAGGCTCTTGGCGGGTCGATCAGGCTTTTTTTGGTTTGGCCGGGGCGCGGCGCGCGCGGGGCTTGGAGGCCGTCGCCCGTTTCGATGACGCGGGTTTGGCGGGTTTGGCGGGCGTGGCTTTCCTTGCCGAGGCTTTCTTCGCGGGCGCTTTCGCCGCCGAACGCGCAGGAGACGCAGCCGTCGCGGCCGGACCGCTACCCAGCTTACGCGTGAGGGTCCCCAGCTGCTCCTCGATCTTCGACAGGCGGGACTCCACGCCGTGCGAGGACAGCGCGCGGTCGAGGCGGTGGACGCCGTCCTCGATGCCCTCGAGGCGCTGGGAGACCGAGCGCAGGCGGCGCGTCAGGCGTTCGATGTCGGCGGCCGAAGGGATGTTGAGCGCGCCCATCGCCAGCTCCTGCGCCTGGGCGGCCTTCTCGCGCGCGTCGAACGCCCGCCCGATCGTCCCCGTCAGCAGCGGATTGTCCAACAGGTCCGACAGCGCCTTGCCGAGATGGTCTTCGCCGGCGCCGGCGAGGCGCTCACGCAGGTTCTTCACGGCAGTGCTCGGGTCGGACATGGGGCTCCCAGGTGGTCGCGGACGGGACAGGAAGGATACGGTGAACGCATGCCTCAGCGCCTGTTCCTGTTCGTGCAGTGCGAGCTGCCCTGGGAGCTGGGGCCGCCCGACGGGCGCTATCTGCTGCGCTCGGAGACCGACGGCGAGCCAGAACGGGTGATCGTCCTGGCCACGCTCGGCGCCGAGCCGGGCCGCGCTCACGCGCGAATCGGGCCCGCTACGGCGCCGCGCGGCGGCGCGGCGGCGCTCCGTTCCCGCGGAGCCCGAGCCCGAGCCCGTCACGACGGCGAGCGCGACGATCGTCGACCCGGTGTCGGTGTCCGCCGAGCGCCAGGCCAGGGCGTGGCTGGCCGACCTGCGGCCCGAGCGCGAGGTGGCCGCCGCGTTCGCCGCTCTCAACCGCGTGCTGCACGCCCAGCGGATCGCCGGCGCCGACCCCTACGCGCGCGAGGTCTCCCCCGCGCAGGCGCTCACGATCAGAGCCGGCTGGGGCGAGGGCGAGCAGGTCGCCGAGGGGCAGTGGCTGCACGCCGTCGAGCTGCCTCTGACGAGCTCCCGCGCGCGGGTCAGGCGGCGCGCCTCGGCGCTGCGCCCGGACGAGCGCCTGGCCGAGATGCTCGGAGCGCGTGAACAGCCGCTGCTGTGCGAGGAGCTGACCCTGCGCGCGCGCCTGGATCTCGACCAGGGCCGCCTCGCGCACGCCACGATCGAGCTCGACCGCGCCCTGTTCGCCGCCCGGGCCGAGCTAGCCGGCGAGCGGCGCGCGGACCTGCCGCTGCGCGTGGCCGAGCTCCGGGCGCTGCATGAGACCGTCGCCGCGGCGGCGCGAGCCGTGCTCGGCCTCGACGGTCCCGCCGGGGGCTCTGGCGCAGACGAGACCACGGGCGGGCCGGGAACCGGTGATGACGCATCCGCGGCGCCCGACGAGGAGACGATTCGCCACGCGCTCGGGCGGCTGGAGGCCGCGTTGCGGGCTCGCTCCGCCGCTGGGTACGAGCGCTCCTGAGGTTCGCGGCGCCCGCGCGATGCTCCTCCTCGCGGCGGTAAACGAGCCCCACGGCAGCGGTCACACCGCGCCGCCGAGCGCAACTCGCCGGTCGGGCGGTTGTTAGCATAGACATTGGACGTTTCGTACACATGAGCTTGACGCGACGCCCAGCTGGTCGGTAGAGTCTGAGTCGGGTCCAGCAGTGAGTGTCTAACGGGAGAGGTGACGTGATCGTTCTCAGAAGCCGTGCCCATCGCAGTCTCGCCGCAGCCGCCGGCCTGCTCGGAGCGGTCGTGTGCGCGCTCGCGCTGAGCGCCGGGGGCGCCTCCGGGGCCACCGCCGTCGCCGCGCGCACGATCACGCTGAACGAGTCACGGGCACCTGCATCTCACCAGCCATCACACGACCCATCTCAACTTTCAGGGCACGGCGTCGGGGACGATCAGGGGCTCGATCTACATCCACCTCAACGTCGACCTCTCAAACCCGGGTGAGGGCCGAAGTCAGCATCTATCCCAGCAACGGCTCGCTCACCGGCCTCAGCACGGCCAACTACCGCTCCAACGGCGGGCAGGCGACGTTCTCCGGCACGCTGTCGATCTCGCGCGGGACGGGCAGCCTACGCCCACGCCCACGCCTCGCGCCTCAGCTTCAGCGGCACGATCCAGCGCTCCAACGACGCCACGACCGTGCACGTCAGCGGCCCGCTGTCCTACTGACGGCCGGCAGGCGGCGAGGACCCACGCATGCCCAGAGCTCTCCTAGCCCTCGCCGCGACGGCCGCCGCGGCCCTGTCGGCATGCGCCGGCCTGCAGAGCGCGAGCGCCGCCGCGACGCCGGTGGCCGAGCAGGCCTCGCTGCACGCCTCGTTCACGCCCGACCGGCTCGAAGCGAGCACGACGATCTCCTTCAGCTTTCATCTCCAGACCGCCACGGGACTCGCGCCGCCGCCACTGACGAGCGTCGTCCTGCACATGCCCGCCGGCATGAACTACACGCTGACGACGCTCGGCCTGGCGATCTGCCAGCCTGCGGCGCTGCAGGCGCGACGGGCTGAAGGGCTGCCCGCCCAACTCCCGCATCGGCTCCGGCAGCGCGCTCGTGGAAGTCCCGTTCGGCACCGGCTCCGGCCATGAGATCCCCGAAATCCAGGCGGTCGTCGGGACCCTCGACGACCAGGCGGCAACATGGTCGTGCTGTTTTACGCCAACGGCCAGTTCCCCGTCTCCGCCCAGCTCGTGTTCAGCGGCGAAGTGCTCCCCGACTCGGGCGCGTTCGGCTCGGAGCTGGCGACCACCGTGCCGCTGATCCCCAGCGTCCCCAACGGTCCCGACGTCTCGATCGTCAACGTCAACGCGACGATCGGCCCGGCCGGGCTGACCTACTACAAGCACGTACACGGCCGGCTGCGGCCGTTTCACCCGCTGGGGATCGGCGTCCCGGAACGCTGCCCCCGCGGCGGGTTCCCGTTCTCCGCCTCGTTCGCGTTCCAGGACGGCTCGACCGCGAGCGCGTCCACGACCGTCCCCTGCCCGCCGCGGGTCAAGCGGCGGAAATAGACCTCAATCTTGAAGCGCCACGGCGGGCGGCACGCCCGTGGCCAGATATCCGGGCAGCGCGACGATCGCCACCGAGGCGACCGTGACGATCGCAAGGCTCGTGACCGCGACGAGCGCGCCGAAGGAGTAGACGACGGGGAAGCCGATCACGTTCGCCAGCGCGCGGTCGAGCAGCTGCTGGCCGTAGAGCCCGAACACCGCGCCCGTGGTGCAGCCGACGCCGACGAGCAGGACGCTCTCCAGCAGGATCGTGCGCCACAGCTCGCCCACGGGAAAGCCCTCGAGCTTGAGCTTGGCCAGGCGCGGGCGGCGCTGCCAGACCATGTTCGCCATCGCCGCCGCCATCGCCAGGATCGCGACGATCAGGATCAGCGTGGCGATCTGCGTCAGGCGCTGCAGGCCCTGGCGGCTGAGCGTGCGCTGGCGGTCGCCGTGCTGCCGCGCGGTTTCCACCTGAAGGCCCGTGCGCGGACCCAGCGCGCGTTCGATCTCGCGGCGGGCCCGCGCGGGCGCCACGCCGGGGTCGAGCAGGACGTTGTAGGCGCTCGCGTCTTCGCTGCCCCAAGCACGCGCGTAGTCGCTCGCGTTCATCACGATCGCCCCCGGCGCCCAGCCGATGTTCGTCGACAGCGCCGCGACGCGCATGGGCGTCGGGTCGGGCGAGGGCAGCGTGAACGAGGAGCCGATGTGGAGGTGGTGTTCTTCGGCGATCGCCTGCGTCAGCACCGCCCAGCCGCCCGCCCGCACCCGCGCGGTCGCCTGGCGCACGTCGCCTTCCACGATCTGACTCGCCGGCAGCAGCGGCGAGGATTCCCGCGGCGGGGCGATCACCCAGATGCGCCGGTCGCGCCAGTCGAGCAGCCCGCCGCGATACAGGCGCACAGCGCGCACGCCCGGCAGGCGCTCGCAGCTTCGCCTGGGCGCTCGGCGTGAAACGGCGCGGTCTGCAGCAGGTTGTAGGAGCCCGCCGGCGAGACCCACACGTCGGTGAACGCGTTCATGTCGTGCGCGGCGTTTTCCAGCCCGTGCAGCAGGTCGCCGTGCGCGGCCTGGATCGCGACGCTGCCGAACACCGCGATCGCACCGGTCGCGGAGATCGCCAACGCGCGCGTGCGCCCGGCGCGCAGCTCCATCACGGCCACGTGCGGGAACCGCGCTGACGATCCTCGGCGCGAGCGCGCGCACGAGCGCGAGCGTCGCCACGAGCGGCAACGGCAGCAGCAGCAGCAGCGCGGCGACGAGGAAGACCATGCCGAGGATCGCCAGCTTCGGCGCCGCCAGCAGGATCGCGGTGGCGGCCGCCAGGCACACCAGCCCGCCGAGCGCGAGCTTGCACCAGGCTGCCCGCCGCCACCGTCCGCGACGGTCAGATCGCCCGGCGCCGTCACCGCGGGCGGGCGGCGCGAGAGGATTTCGCGCAGCGGGCTGAGCACCGCCACGCACGCCGCGAGCATCCCCCCGCCGACGGCGACCGCGACGCTCTGCGCGCTGACCACGCGCTCCGAGCCGACCGCGAACGCCGAGGACAGGTAGCCGGGGTTGGAGCGGAACAGGTGGATCGAGAGCTCCTCGCCGAGCACGAGGCCGAGCACGCACGCCAGCACGCCCAGCACGATCGCGTCGAACAGCAGCACCGCGATCACGCTCGCGGGCGGATAGCCGTCGCGGCGCAGATCCGCGATCAGCCGCCGGCGCTGGGGCACCGTCAGGAGCATCGCGTTGAACGCGAACAGGAACCCGACGAGCGCTGAGATCAGCGCGAACAGCTGCGTGGACTGGTTGGTCGCCGCCGACGCGCGCGCGAACAGCGTTTCGTCATAGCTCGCCGGCTCCACGTTCAGGTGCGCCCCGGCCGCCAGTCGCAGCAGCGCCGCGCGCACCGCGCGTTCGCGCCCCGGGGCGGGCTCGACGAGGATGCGGCTGACGCGCCCAGACAGCCCGCTCATTTCCTGGGTGCCCGCCAGCGGCGCGACCGCGATCGGACTGGAGATCAGCGGCCCGATCTGGGCGGCGTGCAGCTGCTCGTACAGCCCGGCTTCGGCGACACGGCCGTTCAGCCGGAACGTCACTTCGTCGCCGAACTTCTTCACGCCCAGCGTGTGCGCCAGCGGCGCGGGCAGCGCAACCACTTCGACGCCCGCGAACGAGCTCGGCGAGGCGTGGCGCACGAGCGAGCCTTCCAGCCGCGACAGGCTCGAATCGACGCCGACCAGCTCGACCGACTCGCTCCCGTGAGGACCGCTCGCCTGCGTGCTCGCTTCCAGCAGCGGCGCGGCGGCGCGCACGCCCTCGATCGCGCGCACCCGCGCGAGCAAGCCTGCATCGAAGCCGTGCGGGTCGCGCGCGAGCAGCTGCAGCGTGGCGTTGCCGACGATGCCACGCGAGAGCTGGGCCACGGAGCTCGACAGGCTCGACGTCGCCACCTGGGAGGCGAACAGCAGCGCCACCCCGGCGGCGATGCCGACGACCGCGAAGCACTCCTGCAGCAGCCGCGCGCGCAGGCGCACGCGATACAGGTGCAGGACGTTGCGCGGCTTCACCGGGGCGTGAGCCGGTCCGGCTCGTAGGAGCCGAGCTTGCCGTCGCGCAACGCATACACCCGGTCGGCGTACGCGGCCGCCTGCGGGTCGTGGCTGACGAGCACGATCGCGACCTCGCGCTCGCGGCACAGCTCGCGCAGCAGCTCCAGCACTTCGCGCCCGCGCTGGGTATCGAGGCTGCCCGTCGGCTCGTCGGCGAGCAAGCAGGCGCGGCTCGGTCGACAGCGCGCGCGCGATCATCACGCGCTGGCGCTCGCCCATCGACAGGTGCTCGGCGCGGTGGCGCAACCGCTCGCCCAGGCCCAACCGCGTGAGCAGCGGCGCGACCCGATCGTGCGCGTCGCGCCAGCGCATCGTTTTCAGCAGCTTGAGCACCGCGTTGTCGATCGCGCTGACCCCCGGCAGCAGATCGAAGTTCTGGCGGATGAACCCCAGTTCGGCCAGGCGAAAGTGCGAGGCCTCGCTCTGCGACAGCGAGGACACGTCGCGCCCGCCGATCAGCACCGCACCGTCGGTCGGCGCCAGCAGCGTGGCGATCATCAGCAGCAGCGTCGTCTTGCCCGACCCGCTCGGCCCATACAGCGCGACCATCTCGCCCGGCGCGACCGACAGCGACACGCCGTCGACGGCGCGCACCGTCTCCCCGCCGACCGCGGGGTAGTGCTTGACCAGGTCGCGCAGCTCCAGCATTTCAGCCGTGAATCCTCTCAATCGGGGCGGGGATCCCCAGCTCCGCTCCGTGGGTCCTGCGTCCGACCGCTCCCGGCGCCAGGCGCCGCGCTCCTAACCGCGCCCGAAACACGACCATCGCCATCGCGGCGGGCCCGTCCAGCGTGTCCAGAACCGCGCGGGCAACCGGCAGCGCCTCCGGCGTGGAGGCCTCCGGGGTGCACAGGTAAAAGCTCGCCATCGCCGCCAGCATCAGCGTATGCCCGCGCCCGCCGGGCAGCGACATGCGCCGCGCGCAGCGAGCGCTCGGTGAGCCGGCGCATGCGCGCAGGCCGCCTCCTCGGGCGAGGAGTAGGCGCCGATCAGGCTGTGCTGCCCGGTGGCGCGATCCTCGGTCGCGTCCACGAGGTTGTCGAGCAGCGAGTGCAGCGCGCCGATCCAGGGAAAGTAGGCGTCCTGCGACGGCCGCCACCGCCCGCGGGTCGAGCTCGGGGTCGGCCGCGAGCGCGATCAGCGCATACACGCACAGCGAGGATCCGCCCGCCGCCGCGACCTCCCACCAGCGCAGGTCCGATCCCGGCGGCGTCGCCGCGCGCGCCCAGCGCTCCAGCGCCTGCAAGATCGCCCTGGCGCTCGCCGGTGTTGCAGCTCTGGAACTCGACGATCCGCTCGGCCGCCCGCAGCGCCGCGGGCGCGACCGCGGGATAGGACGGCAGCGCGCCAAGCGCCGCGCGGCATGCAGTCGACGATCTCCCGCAGATAGCCGCCGTCCTCGCGCTGGGGGCTGTGCGCGTAGTAGTCCAGATGCGGCGCGCTCCGGGTCGAGCGCGACGAGCAGCGCCTGGTGCAGCCGCCTGCCGTTGGCGGCCGGATCGGAGCTCGGCTGCTCGCCGAGCACGTCCAGGTAGTTGTAGGCCGCCTGCAGGCACATCATCGCGCGCGCCGCCGCGCCGCGATGGCGGTGTGGCACGAACGCCGCGAACGCCGCCGCGCCCTCGACGTTGCCCCACTTGCACTGGGACTCCAGCGCGACGCGGCGCAGCAGCGGGTCGGGGATCTGCGAGCGCGCGCGCCCGGCGGCGGCGGCGCTCGAGGCACACGCTCGGAAACACGCCCAGCCAGTAGCGCCGCGCCGCGCCGGCGAACGCCACGGCGAGCGCGAACCTACGACCGTCCACCGTCAGCTGACATCTCCATTTGCACGACCTCCCCGACCCCGACGCAGCGATCACTCCGATCGTGCAGTGCGCTACATCATAGACACGCGCCGCACCTGATGTCTGGCGCGCACCACACCGGTGCGTAAAGTGCACCCGCATGGACCCCACCACGACCGCGATCGGAACCTGGAGCGGCGGGCGGTACATGCGCTTCGGCGAGCCCCTCGACGACGCGCGCCTGCTGTCGCTGCTGCGCCCCGGGGAGGGCATCGACACGGTCATCACCGCCGACGCGTACGGCGCGGGCGAGGCCGACCGCATGCTCGGCCGCGCCCTGCAGGGAGTCGATCGCGAGGACTACTGCCTGATCGGCGCGATCGGGCACGACTTCTACACCGGCGAGCGCGAGGGCGCGAAAGGATATCCCCGCTTCACCGACCCGCGCCTGCGCGGCGAGGGCGGTTACGCCGACTACATCCGCGATGGCCGTCCGAGCGCAGCCTGGAGCGCTGCGGCGTCGAGCGGTTCGACCTGCTGCTGCTGCACAACCCCGACCGCATCGGCTACCGAGCGCAGCGGTGTGGAGAGGGCATGGCGGCCGTGCGCGACGCCGGGCTGACGCGCATGCTCGGCGTCGCGCCCGGACCCGCGAACGGGTTCACGCTCGACCTGATCGACTGCCTGGAGCGCTACGGCGAGCTGATCGACTGGGCGATGATCATCCTCAACCCGCTGGAGCCCTGGCCGGGCGAGCTGGTGCTCGACGCCGCCCGGGCCGACGACGTCAGCCTGATCGCGCGGGTCGTGGACTACGGCGGCCTGTTCCACGACGACGTGCTCCCCGGCCACGCGTTCGCCGAGCACGACCATCGCATGTTCCGCCCCGACGGCTGGATCGAGGCGGGCCGCGAGCGGCTGGAGGCGATGCGCCCGATCGCGCGACGCGGCACGAGATGACGATGCTGCAGCTGGCGTGCGCCTGGAATCTCGCCCAGACGCCCGTGCGCTGCGTCGCGCCGACGCTGATCCAGGAGCCCGGCCCGCGGGCGCGCCCGATCGAGGACAAGCGCGCCGAGCTGGCCGCCGTGCCCGAGCTGATCGCCCGCTCGCCGCTGCACCGCAGAGGAGGCGCGTCAGATCCGGGAGATCGGCGAGAACACCGGCTGCATGGCGCTGAAGGGCGCCAACCCCGCGCACGAGGGACCGGCGCGCGCCGGACCGCTGGGGGCTGGACGGCGAGCTGGCAGGCGTCGCCGGGCGCTGGGGCATCGACCCCGCGCGCGACCTCGAGCCACGCGGCATAACCGGCGCACGGCATACGGCATCGGCCGCGGAATCTCAGAACCGCGGCTGGGGCGAGCGCGCGTCGTCGATGTCCAGCGCCGTGGTCAACGCCTGCAGCTCATCGACGATGTCGCCGTCCAGGCGCACCGCGGCGAGCCGGTCCAGCGGGGTTCGGCCCTGCGTCAGGATCGCGATCGCCCCGCCGGCTTCGTGGGTGAGCAGCGGCAGCGCCCCCACCGGCTGGACCTCGAGCGAGGAGCCGATGCACAGGATCAGGCTCGCGTTCGCGCACAGCTCGCGCGCGCGCTCCATCGCCTGTTCGGACAGCGGCTCGCCGAACAGCACGACTTCCGGGCGCAGCGGCCCGCCGCAGACTTCGCAGCGGGGGATGCCGTCCGGATCGCCGAGCCGGCGCGCGCGCACCTCCAGCTGAGGGATGCTCCCGCCGCAGTCCGGGCAGGTGCAGCGCGCGATCGAGCCGTGCACCTCGATCAGCTCCGCGGTGCCGGCCTTGCGATGGAGCATGTCCACGTTCTGGGTGATCACCCCGTCGAGCATGTCGCGGCGCTCCATCGCCACGAGCGCGTGGTGGGCGTCGTTGGGATGCTTGCCGCCGAGCGTGGCGAAGCGCTCGCCGTAGAAGTGCCAGAACCGCATCGGATCGGCGCGGAAGGAGTCGATGTGGGCGACCTTCATCGGGTCGACTTTCTGCCACGTGCCCGTCTCCGGCGAGCGGAAGTCGGGAATCCCCGACGGCACCGAGATGCCGGCGCCCGTCAGCGCCACGACCGAGTCGGCGTCGCGCACCAGCTGGGCCAGCAGCTCCGATCTCCGCGTGAGCGGAGATCCGACATCCGCTTCTAGTGTCCCGCAAATCGCGGCGCGCGTTTGGCGAGGAACGCGGAGATGCCCTCGCGCGCGTCGTTGCTGGCGAGCACGGTCGCGAAATCCTGCCTGCTCGGCGGCGATGCCGGCGTCGATGTCGCCGGCGCCGGAGACCCGCTTGATCTGCTCGATCGCCAGCGGCGCCTGGGCCGCCAGCCGCCGCGCCCAGGCAAGCGCGGTGTCGAGCAGTTCGTGATCCTCGACCACGCGGTTGACGAGCCCCAGCTCGAACGCCTCCTCGGCGAGGATCGGGTCGCCGACGAGGTTCATCTCCAGCGCCTTGTTCTCCCCACCAGCCGCGGCAGGCGCTGCGTGCCGCCGAACCCGGGGATGATCCCGAGCTTGATCTCCGGCTGGCCGAACAGCGCGGAGCGCGCGGCTATGCGGATGTCGCAGGCCATCGCCAGCTCGCAGCCGCCGCCGAAGGCCAGCCCGTTGACGGCCGCGATCGTGGCCACGCCGGAGGTGCCCGATCTCGCGCAGCAGCCCGTGCATGCCCTCCAGCAGCTCGCGCCCGCCGGCCTCGTCCATCGTCGTGAACGCCTTGATGTCGGCGCCCGCGCTGAACAGGAACGGGTTGGAGGAGGCGATCACGAGCGCGCGCACGCCGGTGTCCTTGACCTGCGCCCAGACGCTCGCGAGATCCTCGACGAGGAGCGGGGAGATCGAGTTCATCTGACCGTTCGCCAGCCACGCGATCGCCACGCCGCCACTCCCACTCGCCCGCGGAACCGGCGCGGGCGCCGTCGCCAGCGAGTGTCTCCAACTTGATGACCTCCGCCGGCTGCTCGGCGTCGGCGCGGGGGTAGGCGTAGAAGCCCTGGCCGCTCTGCTGCCCCAACCGGCCCTGGGCGACGAGCCGGCGCAGGATCGTCGGCGGGGCGAAGCGCTCGCCGTGGCGCTCGGCGGCGTTCTCCATCCGCTCCAGCACGGTGTCGAGCCCTTCGCTGTCGGCCTTCATGAACGGCGGCATCAGCCCGCGCCGGGGGTCGAGGCCCGCGCCGGCCATCATCCCGAAGTCGATGTCGCGGTGGGTGGCGACGCCCTCCTCGAGCACGAGGCAGGCCTCGATGAAGGTCTTCAGCGACAGCAGCTCCACGAGCTGCTCGACGTCGGGCTCGGCCTCGCCCGGGACGTTGGGCTCGCCCTGGGGGTCGTAGAAGCCGTCGCCGCCGGTCTTCGCGCCGAGCTTGCGTTCGGAGACGAGCTTCTGCATGCCCGCGGGGACGTAGAAGCGCTCGTCGCCGTAGGACTCGGCGAGGTGCTCGGCGACGTGCAGGACGGTGTCGAGGCCGAGCAGGTTCACGAGGTGGTAGGGACCGACGGGCACCACGCCGGCCGCGCCGACGCCCTCGTCGATCGCCTTGATCGACAGGCCCTGCTCCTCCTGCGCGCGCCACACCTCGGAGATGCCCGAGTTGAGGATGCGATTGACGACGAAGCCGGGGACCTCGGCGCAGGTGATCGGCTGCTTGCGGATCGACTGCGCGAAGGTGACGGCCGCGGTGACGGTCTCCGCGGAGGTCTCCTCGCCCTCGACGATCTCGATCAGCGGCATCAGCGAGGCGGGATAGAAGTAGTGAAAGCCGACGACCTTGTCGGGGCGCAGCGTGGCTTCGCCGATCTCGGTGATCGACAGCGAGGAGGTGTTCGAGGCGAGGATCGCGTGGCCGGGCGTGGCGGCGTCGAGCTCGGCGAAGACGGCCTGCTTGATCTCCATGCGCTCGGGCACGGCCTCGATCACGAGGTCGACGTCGCCGAAGTCCGCGTAGGAGGTCGTGCCGGCGATACGCCCGAGCACCTCGGCGATCCGCTCCTCGCCCTGCTCGGCGGTGAGCTTGCCGCGCTCCACGAGCTTCGCGACCTGCCCGAGGTGACGTTGCGCGCCTCCTCCAGGCCGGCCTGCACGAGCGCGTCGTCGATGTCCTTGAGCACGACGGGAATGCCGGCGGCGGCGATCGTCTGGGCGATCTGCCCGCCCATCGTGCCGGCGCCTACTACCGCGGTCTTGAAAACGAACATGTGGTGAGCTCCTGGCTGTTAGAGAGGTCGCGAATGAAAAACCGCATCGGTGAGGCGCGAGGCGGGTTATGGATGGTGCAAGTCGGGGGGACGCTGCCTCCGGCCGGAATCGGAGAGGGTTCGGCCGGAGGCGCGATTGTCGGGGTAGTTCCGTACCGCACATGTGCGGTACGGCGAGAAGCCGCATGCGGCTGCTCGTACCGACGGCGCATGCGCCGTCGGCGAAACCGTGCATGCACGGTTTCGTGGAGGGGTCGCATGCGACCCCTCCGGCCGTGCCGCATGCGGCACGGACAACAACATCACCCGAGCATCAGGCCGGAACCGCCGCGGGCTCCTCCACCCTGCGCGGCAACAGCGTTTCGCGGGCGATCACCAGCCGCTGGATCTGCGAGGTGCCCTCGTACAGCTGCATGATCTTCGCGTCGCGGAAGAGCTTCTCCACGGGGTACTCCTTGATGAAGCCGTACCCGCCGTAGACCTGCACGGCGTCGGTGGCGATCTTCATCGCCGCGTCGGCCGCGAAGCGCTTGGCGTGCGAGGAGACGAGCGTGTTGCGTTCGCCGTTGTCGAGCATGAACGCCGACTTCCACGTCAGCAGGCGCGCGGCTTCGATTTCGGTCGCCATGTCGGCGATCATGAACTGGATCGCCTGGTGCATCGCGATCGGCACGCCGAACTGCACGCGTTCGCGCGAGTAGTCGGTCGCGAACTCGAACGCCGCGCGCGCGATCCCGGTCGCCATCGCCGCGACGCCCGGGCGGGTGCGGTCGAGCGTGGCCATCGCCAGCTTGAAACCGCGGTTTTCCTCGCCCAGCAGGTTCTCCGCGGGGACCTCGACGTCGTTGAAGGAGATCGTCGCCGTGTTCGAAGCGCGCTGCCCGAGCTTGTCCTCCTTCTTGTCCACCACCACGCCCCAGTCGCGCTCGACCACGAACGCGCTGATGCCGCGGTGGCCGGCGTCCTTGTCGGTCTTCGCGTAGACCGTGTAGTAGTCCGCGTAGCCGCCGTTCGTGATGAAGCACTTCGAGCCGTTGATCACGTACTTGTCGCCCTGCTTCACCGCCGTCGTGCGCATGCCCGAGACATCCGAGCCGGCGTCGGGCTCGGTCAGGCAGAAGGAGGCGAGCTTCGGCGCTTCGGTGAGCATGCCCAGGTACTTCTTCTTCGTCTCCTCCGAGCCGCCGAGGGCGATCGGCGCGCTCGCCAGGCCGTTGCAGCCGAGCGAGGTCTGGATGCCCGAGCAGCCCCACGAGAGCTCTTCCTCGATCAGGCAGCCGTCGAGGTAGCCGGCGCCGGCGCCGCCGTAGTACTCCTCGATGTGGCTGTTCATCAGCCCGACCTCCCAGGCTTTCTCGATGATGTCCTGCGGCCAGGTCCCGTCCTTGTCGTACTCCCAGGCGACGGGGCGAATCTCTTTCTCGGCGAAGTCATGCGCCATTTCGCGCAGGCTCTGCTGCTCGTTTGTCAACGTGAAATCGACCATTTCTCTGCTCTCGCGCCTCCGTAGATTGACCAGTCAGTCAACGGGCAGGGTAGCGGAGGGCGGGCGCGCGAGCAATAGGCTCGCCTCACGGGACGTACAATCGATCGATGCAAGCCGCCTTTCCGATCGTCGTGTTCGGCACGGTGGGCCTGTCGGTGGTGATGTCGATCGTGTTCCTGCTCAGCAAGGGGAGCATGTACGACGAGATCGGCTCGGGCGGGCTGCCCGGCGAGGGCGAAACGCCGGGCGCGCGGATCGCCGTTCGGACAGAGCGCGCCCGACTACGACTCGATCGCCATGAACCCCGAGCACCAGCGGGCCGAGCGCGAGCAGGAAATCAGACAGATGCTGCAGGCGCGCAGCGAACGGCGCGTGCGCCGGGGCGAGCCGGCGCTCGACATCGACGCCGAGGTCGCCCGGCTGACCGCCGCCCAGCCCGCGAGCACGGGCCACGACCCGGGGATCGCCGAAGAGGTACTGCAGCTGGTGGTCGCCCGCAACGAACGGCGCGAACGCCAGGGGCTCGAGCCGCTGGACCTCGAGGCGGAGGTGCAGCGGACCCTGGCCGAGCTCGACCCCTGAGCGCGATCGGATGACCGGCACGCGGCGGCGTGCACCGGCATGGCGCCGTCGGGTATAAACGCCCCATGGCCGAGCACCGCACGTTCGAGCTGGACGAGCTGACGATCCGTCCGGGGACCTATTTCAACCCCCAGACCGAGGTGCTGCTGGTCGTCGACGACTCGCCCGACCTCGACCACGAGATCTTCAACATGGAGGACTTCGAGGGCGACGAATGGGTGCTCGTCTCCGACGAGTCCCCCGTCGACGAGCACCGCCGCGACGAGCTGATCGAGCGCTTCCAGGTCACCTACCACCCCGGCGGCGAGCACTCGATCGAGGGCGACGTCGAGGATGACGAGGAGGACGAGCTCGAAGCCGACGATCAAGAGGTCGGCCGCGAGGACCAGTAGGCGGGCTGTGCAACTGAAAGCCGCGGCGCAACTGCGGGGGCGCGGCGGGTTTGAGGGGGCATGCGCACGCATGCCGGCGATCGGCTGCAAAGGGCCGTGCAGAGAGGCGTCGCCGCGGCCGTGGCTCATAGCATCCGCGCGATGCTTGGCTTGCATGTCCGGCGCGCTCGCGTGCGACGAAGCCTGCTACCGATCCTGGCCTTGAGCGGGTCGATCGCCGCACTGCTCGTCCCCGCGCAGGCGGGAGCACGCGGGCCGAGCGTCACCGCCGCGCTGAGCAGCCTCAAGAGCAGCGGCGCGATCACCGAAGCCGCCTACCGGCAGTACGCCGGGGCGTATGCGGCGGCGAACAGCTCGCTGAAGCGGCTGAGCGGGACGCGCCGCGCCGAACTCGCGGCCGTGATCGCCAACACGCAGGGGATGGCCGCCGCGGGCGCCTTCATCCCCACGCGACTGCCCGTGATCTTCCTGACGCTCGAACGCAACCGCCAGTGGTGGACGACCCAGCCGCTGGTCTCCTCACGCGTGCGCGTGAGCTTTCCTCAGAGCAAGCTCGTGTGGGAGTACTACGCCGGTCAGGGCATCCAGATCCAGTGGCTGGGGACGTTCGGGGAGGCCAACGGCTACTACCTCTCCGGCCACGAAAACACCAACCTGCGCCAGCTGCTGAGCGAAGTGCTGCCGCTGGCGAGCAGCCGCGCCGGGGGTATCGCGTGGGAGTACATGTTCCACTTCGACGGCGGCTCGCCCCCGTGGACCAGCGGGCTCTCGCAGGGCACCGCCCTGCAGGTGATGGCGCGCGCGTGGTCGCGCTTCAAGGAACCGGCCTATCTGACGGCGGCCCAGCAGGCGCTCGGCATCTTCCAGACCGCGCCATCGCAGGGGGTGCGCGTGAAGACCGCCGCGGGGGCGGAGTACGCCGAGTACACCTACGCCCCCGGCGACCGCATCCTCAACGGCTTCATCCAGGCCGACGTCGGGCTCTACGACTACACCTCGATCACCCACGACCCGCTCGGGCTGCGGCTGTTCGAAGAAGGCGACGCCGAGGCGCGCGCCGAGGTCCCCCACTACGACACGGGCGCGTGGTCGATGTATGACCAGTACGGCGAATCGGACCTCAACTACCACGAACTGCTGACCGAATTCCTTACGCACCTGTGCGAACGCACGCGCAAAGGCCCGCCGACGAGCACCGCCGTCACCCCGGCGCCCTCCCCCACGCCCTGCCGGCCCCGCCCGCCGGCGGTGGAGCCGGGGCGCCCGGCGGCGGCTCGGAAACGGGCGGGGCGAGCGCGGCCGTGGCGCGGGCGCCCGAACACCTCCTGGCGAGTGCCGCGAGCACGGCGACGCCGATCGCGGGCGATCGATCTACTGCACGACCGCGCAGCACTTCACGACCGACCTGCGCACGCCGCCGGTCGTGTCGCTGATCACGAGCACGCTGCCGAGCGGCTCGCGGGCGGGCGTGCAGGTGTCGCTGTCGAAGATCTCCACCGTGAAAATCATCGTCAGACGGGGTGGCAAGACCGTGTGGAGCAACGGCGCGACAGTGGAACGGGGCAAGCCGCAGACTGCTGTGGAGCACGCCCTCGCAGACCGGGCGCGTACCAGGTCACGATCACCGCGACCGACCTGGCCGGCAACTTCTCGACGGCCAACGGCACGATCACGCTGACCAAGCACTGACGGCGCGCTGGCGCGCTTAGCCCGCGCCTAGACTGGGTGGATATGGCGCGGAACACCACGATCGGGCGCGGGAGCGAGTCAACGCCGATGACACGGCTGATGCGCGACTGGCGGGCGCTCGAACCCGACCAGCACCTCGCGGCGGGCGCCGCGCTGGCGCTGTTCGTGACGATGCTGCTGCCGTGGTACCAGCAGAACGCGGTCGTCAACGCGCCCCGCACGGCGCCGCTGCAGAGCCGCAACCTGAACGCGTTCGGGGCGTTCTCGTTCGTCGAGGCGGCCGTGCTGCTGGTCGCGGTGGCTGTGATCTATCTGCTGTACGCGCGCGCCGAGGGACGCGAGTTTCACCTGCCCGGCAGCGACGGCGCGGTCGTGATGACCGCCGGGCTGTGGGCGGCGCTGCTGCTCGTCATCAGGCTGTTCGACAAGCCAGGGATCTCCAGCCACGGGATCGCGGCCAACGTTGGGGTGCAGTGGGGGATCTTCTTCGCGCTGGGGGCGGCGGGACTGCTGGCATACGCCGGCTCGCGCATGCGCGCCGCGCGCCGGCTCGAGCCGCCGCTCGCGCCGCGCCCCACGCCGCGGGCCGCGCCGACCGTCCACGCCACCCGCCCGCGCCACCGTCACCCCCGCCCCCGAGCGCACCCGGCATGCCCCGATCCGCGCCCCGCCCGCCGGACCGCCGGCGCCCCGGGCGATACCGCGCGTCGCCGGATCGCCGGCCTCGCGCGGCTCACGCCGGCCTGTGCCGGCCAGCCCGGCGACCGAGCAGCTGTCGTTCGAGGACGCTCCGACCGAGCCCGAGCAGCGCTCGGCGCTAGCACCCTCGCCTCCAGGCGGGGCCCTATCATTGTGCTGACGATGCCAGCATCCTCGTCCGCGGCACCCGACACGCCTCCTCCCCGGGGCCGGCCTCCGTCCAAGCAGTCGCCGAGGGCTTGCGCGAGGTGGGCTATCTGCCGGGCGAGTCCACCGCGCTCGTGGCCTACCTGGCGACGAAGCTCGGCAAGCCCGTGCTCGTGGAGGGACCGGCGGGCGTCGGCAAGACCGAGCTGGCCAAGTCGCTCGCCTCCTACCTGGGCCGCGAGCTGGTGCGACTCCAATGCTACGAGGGCCTGGACGAGGCCAAGGCGCTGTATGAGTGGAACTACCGCAAGCAGCTGCTGCGCATCCAGGCCGAGGCCGACGGCGCCGGGTGGGAGGCGGTGCAGGAGGACATCTTCGGCGAGGAGTTCCTGCTCGCGCGACCGCTGATGAGCGCGATCGCCTCCGAGCAGCCGGTGGTGCTGCTGATCGACGAGATCGACAAGACCGACCAGGAGTTCGAGGCGATGCTGCTGGAGGTGCTCTCGGACTTCCAGATCTCGATCCCCGAGCTCGGGCGCGTGGAGTCGCGCACGCACCCGGTGGTGCTGCTGACCTCGAACAACTCGCGCGAGCTGACCGAGGCGCTCAAGCGCCGCTGCCTGTACCTGTGGCTGGACTACCCCGAGCTCGAGCACGAGCTCGAGATCGTGCGCCTGCACGCGCCGGAGCTGCCGAGAGACGGTCGCCCGCCGCCTGGTCGAGGTGATCGGCATGGTGCGCGAGCTCGACCTGAAGAAGCCACCGTCGATCGCCGAGTCGATCGACTGGGCGCGGGCGCTGCTGCTGCTCGGGGTGGACGACATCGACGAGGAGACGTTCACGGACACGATGTCGGTGATCGTCAAGCACCGCACCGACATGGACCTCGTGGCCGAGCGCGTCGGGGTCAAGCTCCGGGCGCCGACGGCCGATGCCCTCTGAGGCGCGCCGGCGTCCGAGGTCCCGCACGACGCGTCGACCGGTGAGCTCTGACGCCCCGGCGGGGTTCGCCGCGCGCGTGCTGGAGCTGGGCGAGGAGCTGCGCCGCGAAGGCGTGGCGGTCGGCACCTCGGAGCTGCTCGACGCGTTCGCGGTGCTGGGCGAGATCGACTGGACCGAGCAGGAGGACTTCCGCGAGGCGCTGGCGGCGACGCTCGCCAAGAGCCAGGAGGACCGGCGCGTGTTCGAGCTGGTGTTCGAGCGGTTCATGTTCCGCGCGGTCGAGCTCGCGGCGATCCGCGAGGACGTGCGCGAGCAGACCGACGAGGCCGCCGGCGGCCTGGACCTCGACGAGCTGACCGACGAAGAGCTGGAGGGCCTGCGCGCGCAGATCGCGGCTGCGCTGCGCGACGGTTCGGAGGGCGCGATGCGCGACCTCGCGCGCATGGCGATCGCCGCGTTCGCCCGCCGGCAGGAGGGATCGGGCGTGATCGGCGTGGACGTGCAGCGCATCAGGCGCGCGCTGGGGCTGCGCGCCGAGCCCCAGCCGGAGCTGCCCGCGAACGACCCGCGCCGCGACGGGCTGCCGCGCGAGGCGCTGCGACGGTTCGAGGCGCTGCTGCGACGCGAGCTCGAACGCGCCCAGATCGAGCGCACCGGCTCCTGCCCCCGGCCCGGCCGCTGGGCGAGCTCGACCGGGCGCTGCCGTCGGGCCCGCTGCAGGACCTGGCCGCGGTGCATCGCGTCGTCGCGCAGCTGCGCCGGCGGCTGGCGACCCAGGGGCTGCAGGCGCGCGGGCACCGCCGCCACGCGCACGTCGACGTCAGGCGCACGATGCGCGCGTCGCTGCAGACGGGCGGCGTGCCGGTCGTGCTCAAGTACCGCCCCCGCCGACCGCGACGGCCGGAGATCTACGTCCTGTGCGACGTCTCCACCAGCGTGACCTCCGCGTCGGTGTTCTTCCTGTCGGTGCTGCACGCGCTGCACGACAGCTTCCGCCGGATGCGCTCGTTCGTGTTCATCGAGCGCATCAGCGAGGTGACCGACATCTTCGAGCACGAGCGCGACTTCAGCTGCGATCAGCGAGCGCATCTCCGGCGACGCGGGCGTGGCCGACATCTCGGGCTACACCGACTACGGGCGCGTGTGGTCGGAGTTCCTCGTGCAGGTCGAGGACGACCTGCACCCGCGCGCGACCGTGATCGTGCTCGGCGACGCGCGCACCAACGGGCGCGACCCGCGCGCGGACATCTTCGCCCAGATCGCCGCGCGCGCCGGCCGCACGTTCTGGCTGAACCCCGAGCCGCGGCTGTACTGGAACTACGGCGACTCGGTGATCGCCGCCTACGAGCAGTACTGCACCGCGTTCGAGTGCTGGACGACGGCCCAGCTCGAGGACTTCGTGCGCGCGCTGGCGCGCCCGGGGGTGGCGATGACGCAGTAGCATCATCGCCTCAGCAGACGAACCCAGGGGAGCTGGCGGGATCAGGCCGGCTGAGATGGCGCACCGCACACGATGACCCTGCGCCGACCCGTTGAACCTGTGGGGTAATGCCCGCGAAGGGAGCAACGTGCAGACAGGGCTTACAGCCCGGTCGGAGACCGCGGACGAGATCGCAAGACGGAGGACCCCCGCGCGCCGGCCGTGCTCGTCAGGAGGGTCAGCCGCGCGTACGCCGGCCGCGACGGGACCCGGGTGCAGGCGCTGGCGGACATCTCGCTGCACGCCGCCGCGAACGAGCTGCTGGCGGTGGTGGGGCCCAGCGGGTGCGGCAAGACGACGCTGCTGGAGCTGATCTGCGGCCTGCAGACGCCAGACGCAGGCTCGATCGCCTGCGCGCCGGCGGTGCTGATGCCCCAGCGCGACCTGCTGCTGCCGTGGCTGAGCGCCCTGGACAACGCCGGCGCTGGCGCTGCGGATCGCACACGTGCCGCGCGCACAGGCGCGCGCGCGGGCGAGCGAGCTGTTCGCCGAGCTGGGACTGGAGGGGTTCGAGCAGGCCCGTCCGTATGAGCTCTCGGGCGGGATGCGCCAGCGGGTCGCGTTCGTGCGTACGCTGCTGTCGGGCAAGGAGCTGCTGTGCCTGGACGAGCCGTTCGGCGCCCTGGACGCGATCACTCGCGCGGAGATGCACGCGTGGCTGGTGGACGCGCTGCGAGAGGGAGCCGCGGACGGTGGTGCTGGTGACCCACGACGTCGAGGAGGCGATCGTGCTGGCCGACCGCGTGGCGGTGCTCTCGCCGCGCCCCGGACGCGTGGTGGCGGAGCTGGAGGTGGGCCTGGTGCGCCCGCGCGGGCGCACCGACCCCGAGGTGGTGGCGCTGCGCGAGCAGGCGCTGATCGCGCTGGCGCGGGAGAGCGCACGATGAGGCACCGCGCCTTGAACGCGCTGCCGGCGGTCGTGCTCGTCGCTGCTGGTGCTCGGCGCGTGGGAGGTGTACGTGGATCTGGGAAGCGTGAACACGTTCGTGCTGCCCGCGCCCCACGAAGTCGCCGTGGCGCTGTGGAACAACGCCGGCCTGCTGTCGGCCAACCTCGCGCCGACGGCCGAGGAGGTGGGGGTGGGAATCCTGCTGGCGCTGCTGTTCGGGTTCGTGCTCGGCGTGCTGATCCACCTGTTCGCGCCCCTGCGTCGCGCCGTCTATCCGCTCGCCGTCGGCTCGCAGGCGATCCCGGTCGCGCTGATCGGGGTGCTGCTCGTGTTCTGGTGGGGGTTCGGCGTGCTGCCGAAGCTGTTCGTGATCGTGCTGATCTGCTTTTTCCCGGTGGTAGTCACGACCGTCGATGGACTCGCGTCGGTCGATCCCGAGCAGCTGAAGCTGCTGCGCACGCTGGACGCCTCGCGCTGGCAGGCGTTCCGCTTCGCCGAGCTGCCCGCGGCGCTGCCCGCCGCGATCAGCGGCGCGCGGATCGCGCTCGCCGTTGGGGTGATCGGCGCCTACATCGCCGAGACCTCGACCGCCACCTCGGGCCCCTACCCAGGACTCGGACGCGAGATCGACGCCGACATCAACGCACTGCAGACCTCGCGCGCGTACGCCGCCGCGGTGGTGCTGTTCGTGTTCGCGATCGCCTGCTTCTATACCCTCGCCCTCGTCGAGCGCCGCCTGGCGCCGTGGGCGCATCGACCGAGAGGAGAAGTCCGTTGAGAACGCAGCCAGCCGACCGCATACGCCACTCCCCGCGCGGGCTATGGGCCAGACGCGGGCGAGTCCGACACGCGCCTCGCGCCACCGTGCTCCCCGTGCTCGGCCTCACGTGTGTACTGGCGATGTCCGCGTGCGGGACCAAGCAGGACGTGATCTCCCCGCCGGGGGTCAAGCCGTTCACGGTGATGCTCGACTGGTTCCCCAACGCCGACCACGCGCCGCTGTACTCCGCGATCGCGGGCGGCGACTTTCGCGCGGTCGGGCTGGAAGTGCACCCGGTCGTCCCGCCGGAAACGGCCGATCCGCTGAAGCTGCTGGCGGCCGGCAGGGTGGACATGGCGATCTCCTATGAGCCGCAGCTGCTGCTGGCGCGCGATCAGGGACTGAAGCTGGTGTCGATCGGCGCGCTCGTGCAGCGCCCGCTGACGTCGATCATCGCGCTGCCCGGCCAGCACGTGCAGTCGGTCGCCGATCTGGCGGGCAAGCGCGTGGGCACCGCCGGCATCGGCTATCAGGCGGCCGAGCTGCACACGGCGCTGCAGGCCGCCGGCGTGAATCCGGGCAGCGTGCAGGAAGTGAACGTCGGGTTCAACCTCGTCCCGGCGATGCTCTCGGGCAAGGTGGCGGCGACGCTGGGCGGATTCTGGAACTACGAGGCGATCCAGCTGCGGCTGCTGCACCGCCGCCCGGTCGTGATCCCCGTCAACCAGGCGGGGGTGCCCCCATATGACGAGCTCGTGCTGGTCGTGCGCGAAGACGAGGCACGGGGTCGCGGTCAGGACCTGCGTGCGTTCATGCAGGCGCTGACGCGCGGCGAGCACGCGGTGCGCGCCAACCCACAGGCGGCGGCCGCGCTGGTGGTCAAGGCGAACCCCTCGCTGGAACCGAAGCTGCAGCTGGAATCGATCCGCCAAACCCTGCCCGCGGCGACCCCGGCGAACGCGAGCGACCCGTATGGCTGGCAGGAACCCGCCGCGTGGGCGAGCTTCGGGACCTGGATGCTGCGCGCAGGGGCTGCTCCAACACAACCCCAACGGCGGACTGCCACCGTTCACGAACGAGTTCCTGCCGGGACAGGGAATCTAGCCGCCCCCCCAGGACCCGTCCAGCCCCCGCACCGATCTAGCCTCGCGACCGGCAGCAAACCCTCAGGGCAGCACGCTTGACATCCGTATCGAGCCGCGCGAATCACCGTACTTTCCCCGTAGACACGCCGACGCATTACGCGGTACGTTCACATCGGTGATGCCAGATCAAGACACGCGCCCGGTGCAGGCCGACGGGGAGCCCGCGTTGGAGCCCACCGCGCTGGAGCCCACCGTGGAGACGATCAGGATCGTGCTCGCCGACGACCACGCGGTCGTGCGCAGCGGCCTGCGACTGCTGCTCGACGGCGAATCCGGGTTCGAGGTCGTGGCCGAGGCCGGGGACCTCGACAGCGCGCGGCGCTACGTGCGCGGTCATTGCCCGGACGTGCTCGTGCTCGATCTGAACATGCCCGGCGGCTCGAGCCTCGAGGCGATCCCCGACATCCGCGCGGAGTCGCCGGCGACGCAGATCGTCGTGCTGACGATGCAGCAGGAGCCCGCGTTTGCGCGGCACGCGCTCGGCGCCGGCGCGATCGGGTACGTGCTCAAGGAGGCCGCCGACGACGAGCTCGTGGAGGCCGTGCGGCGCGCAGCCTGCTGGCGAAAGCTATTTGAACCCCAGGCTGGGGGCGCGGATGGCCTCCGAGCCCCCGCCCGGACCACCCGACGACCTCTCAGAACGGGAGCTCGAAGTCCTGCGGCTGATCGCGCTCGGACACACCAACGCCGAGATCGCCGAGCAGCTGTACCTGTCGGTGCGCACGGTCGAGACCCACCGCGCGCACATCCAGCAGAAGCTCAGCCTCTCCTCGCGCGCGGAGCTCGTCGGCTACGCGCTGCGGCGCGGGCTGGTCAACGCCTGAGCCCGCGGGTGGAGGCTCACTACCGAGTCCGCCCCGGCAGATCCGCCTCAAGATCGGCGCCGCGAGACGGATCGTGGACAATGCGAGACATGGCACGGGTTGGTCTGCTCACCGGTGGCGGCGACTGTCCCGGGCTGAACGCCGTCATCCGCGCCGTCGTGCGGCGAGGGCTGGTGGACGGCGGACACAGCGTGCTCGGCTTTCGTCACGGCTGGGCGGGGGTGCTGAGCGACGACGCGATCGAGCTGACGCTGCAGAGCACCGCGGGCATCCTCCCGCGCGGAGGCACGATCCTCGGTACGTCGCGCACCAACCCGTTCGCCGAGGGCGAGGGCGATCGCGGATCTGCAGGCGATCCGTGAGACGCTCGCCGCGCGCGGGGTCGACGCGCTGATCCCGATCGGCGGCGAGGACACGCTCGGCGTGGCGCTGGCGGCTGCATCGCGAGGGCATCCCGGTGGTGGGCGTGCCAAAGACGATCGACAACGACCTCGGCGGCACCGATGTGACGTTCGGGTTTCAGACGGCGGTGCAGATCGTGACCGATGCGATCGACCGCCTGCATACGACCGCCGAGTCGCACAACCGGGTGATGGTCGTCGAGGTGATGGGCCGCCACGCCGGCTGGATCGCCACGCACGCCGGGATCGCCGGGGGCGCCGACGCGATTCTCGTGCCAGAGCGTCCGTTCGACGTCGAGGAGGTGTGCATGCGCCTGCGCCGCCGCCACGAGCGCGGACGCAGCTTCTCGATCGTGGTAGTCGCCGAGGGCGCGGCGCCGAAGCGAGGGAACGCTCCAGGCCCGCGAGGGCGCCGCCACGGACGCGTTCGGTCATGCCCGACTCGGAGGGATCGGGGTGACGCTGGAGGGTGAGATCGAGCGACGGACCGGATATGAGACGCGCGTCACGATCCTCGGGCACGTGCAGCGCGGAGGCACGCCGGTCGCGTTCGATCGCGTGCTCGCGACACGGTTCGGCGTCGCCGCGATGGACGCCGTCGCCGCCGGGCGCATCGGAACGATGGTCGGACTGCGCGGCGGCGAGATCGTCGAGGTCGCGCTGGAGGATGCGCTGCGCGAACCCAAGCTGCTCGATCCGGCGTTGTATGAGACGGCGGAGCTGTTCTTCGGGTAAGCGGCATGCGCGCGATGATCTTCGAGCCCACCGGAACAGACGGTCCCGGATGGATCGTCCTCGACGCTGTCTGGACACCGAGTCAGAAACAACGGCCTACTCCCCGCCACCGAAGGCGCCCACCTACCTCGCCGGCAGCCTGGTCAAGCAGTGGCCTCGTATGGCGCACGCATGGACTTGATTCGCGCGACACTCACCGTCTGCTTAGTGGCAACTTTTGGAATCGTTCTACACATGATGAGCGGCTTACGGTATTGTTCGTGTGGCTGGGAACGACAGGATGGCCGAAGCGACAACGAACACCCGAGGATGGATGCGCGGTGCCTCGGCGCCGCTGCGCGGAGCGTTGCTCGGCATCGTGCTCGAGCGTCCCGGCCACGGCGGCGACCTCGCGAGCCGCCTGGTGGCGAGGCTCGGCGAAACGTGGCGGATCGACACCAACGACGTGTACCGCCTGCTGGACCAGCTCATCTCCGACGGTCTGGTGGCGGCTCATGAGGAGCCTCGCCGCGACAACCGGCGACGCACGCGCGTGGTGTATCGACCGACCGAGTTGACCGAGAACGCGCTGACGGCATGGATGGAGACACTGCTCCCGCGCGAGCCGGTGAGGCTGGGGCTGCATGCGAAGCTCGTGGTCGCACGCGACGAGGACGCTCCGCGGCTGGTGGCGGCGTTGCGAGACTACGAGCGCGAGTGCCTGCGGCTGGCACAGTTGGTGGCGCCCACCGCCGGCGAAATGCGCTCCTGGACCTCACTGGTCATGGACTGCACGCGAGACGCGGTTTGGCGGCAGCTGCAGTCCGACGTCGACTGGGCCGCGCACACGCGACGGCGCATCAACGAGCGCGTGAGGGCGCGGGAGCGATAGCGTCACAGGCGCCATGACGCCGCTGCTCTCATTCGCGAATGTCGGCAAGCGCTTTCCCGACGGCGGCCGCGAGATCGTCGTTCTGGACGGGGTGTCGTTCGAGATAGAAGCGGGGGTGTTCGTCGGCCTGTACGGCGCGCGTCGCTCGGGCAAGTCGACGCTACTGCGACTGGCGGCGGGAATCGAACGACCCGATACGGGCACGGTGCGCTTCGACGGCCGCGCGCTGAGCGAGATGACCGGCTCCGAACGGGGGCATCTGCTGCGCCGGGAGCTCGCGTTCATGGCATCCGGAGATTGGCGACCCAACCCCGGCGAGAGCGTCGTAGATCATGTCGCGATGTCGCTGGGCAGCGAGGGACTGACTGTCCGCGACGCGCGCAGACGAGCCCTCCGGGCGCTCGAGCGGGTCGGCGTGACCGCGACCTGCGGCGATGAGCCGGCGGGGTCGCTGTCGCTCGCGGAGCGAACGCTCGTGATGCTGGCCCGCGCGCTTGTGCACGATCCGCGCGTGCTGCTCGTGGACGAGCCCGCGGTGATGCCTAGCCTCAGCGACCGCAATAGGTTCTACGTGCTGCTGCGCGAGCTGGCCGGCGAACGGAACATGGCGCTGCTGGTGGTCTCCGAGGAAATGGGCGCCCTGCAGGGCGCGGGGGTGATGATGTCGATCTCCGACGGAGAGGTCTGCACGACCGAGGAGCGAGGGACCGTCGTGCCGCTGCCCAGGCGCAGTGCCGGCGGTGTGGAACGGCCCGGACGGTGAGCTCACTCGAGCTGCGCGAGGTCGTCAAGCACTATCCCAGCGGCGGCGGGGAGACCGTGCGGGCGGTCGACTGCGTCTCGCTCGTCGTCTCGCCGGGCGAATTCGTGGCGATGTACGGGCCGAGCGGCTCCGGCAAGACCACGCTGCTGCTGCTGGCGGCGACGCTGATCGCGCCAGAATCCGGGAGCGTGCTGTTCGACGGTCGCGATGTCAGCCATCTGTCCGAGCGCGAGGGCGCCCGCTACCGCCTGCGGGACGTCGGGTTCGTGTTCCAGTCGTTTCACCTGATGCCCAACACCTCGGCGCTCGACAACGCGACGATCAAGCTCACCGCCGAAGGCCGCGGGCTGCGCGAGGCGCGGCGACGGGCGCGGCCGTGGCTCGAGCGTCTCGGCCTGGGCAAGCGTGCGGAACATACTCCCGAGCGGCTGTCGATGGGCGAGCGCCAGCGGGTCGCCATCGCGCGCGCGCTCGTGAACGAGCCGCGGTTGCTGCTCGCCGACGAGCCGACCGGCAACCTCGATTCCAAGCGCAGCCGCGAGACGCTTGCGCTGCTCCGCGACATCTGCCACGAACGCGACATACCCGGCCTGCTCGTCACACACGACCCCGACGCGAGGGAGCTCATGGATCGCGCGTACACGCTCCGCGACGGACATCTCACAGACAGCGTGGATATCGTCGAACCGGTCGCCATCGTCTCGTGAGAGACCTGCTCAACCCCAAGATCTGCGGGGTTCGCATGAGCATGCTGTTCTACCTCTACCGGCAGCGGCTGCGCTCGCACCTGGCTCAGGAGCTGCTCGCGGGCAGCGGCATCGCGGTCGCGGTCGCCCTCGTGTTCGGCGTGCTGGTCGCCAACACGAGCCTCACCAGCTCCGCCGGCGCCCTGATTCAGCAGGTGGTCGGCTCGGCGCGACTGCAGCTCACGGCGCGTTCCGCGGCGGGGTTCGAACAGCGGCTGGCGGGCACAGTGGAACGACTCCCGGGCGTGCGCTCCTCGGCGGCGATCCTGCGTGAGAACGTGTCGGTCGCGGGGCCCCGGGGGGCGAAGGCGGTTCAGATGCTCGGCGTGACCGCCGGAATCGTCAGCCTCGGCAGCCTCGACACCAAGAACTTCGGCGCGGGTGGATTCCGCTTCTCGGAAGGTCTGATCCTCCCAGCG
This sequence comes from uncultured Solirubrobacterales bacterium, assembly GCA_963786535.1. GTDB lineage: Bacteria > Actinomycetota > Thermoleophilia > Solirubrobacterales > Solirubrobacteraceae > Palsa-744. The sequence goes on from CAWAZI010000001.1 coordinate 806,252, forward strand.
GTGGTGGCGAGCGCGATCGGAGCTGAACCGGGCAGCCGGGTCACGCTGCTGGCGGCTGGCGACACACACCGGGTGAGGGTTGGAGCGGTGCTGGGCGGCTCGCTGTTCGGGGCGCTGACGTCGAGCCCGGTGGCGGTCGCCCTGCTGGGAGTCGCACAGCGCCTCGTGGATCTCCCCGGGCGGGTTACGCAAGTCCTCGTCCAGCCGCGCCCCGGGGCCGATCGACTCGTCGCGAGTGAGCTGCGGGGGATCGCGGGCGGGCGCCTGGATGTGGCGGCGGCGGACAACGAGCTGCACCTGCTCGACCAGGCCATCAAGCCGAACAGCCAGTCGACGGAGCTGTTCTCGGCGATCAGCGTGATGGTGGGATTCCTGCTGGCGCTGAACGCGATGCTGCTGACGATGCCGGAGCGTCGCCGGCTCGTCGCCGACCTGCGCATGCAGGGCTATGACCGGCGGCAGGTGCTGCTGCTGCTCTCCTTCCAGGCGCTCGCCCTGGGAGTCGTGGCCTCGCTGGTCGGCGTGGCGCTCGGCGACGTGCTGTCCAGCGCGTTCTTCCACCGCGTGCCCACCTATCTGACCGCCGCGTTCCCGATCGGCGCCAAGCAGATCGTGCACGCTAAGACGGTGCTCGCCGCGTTCGGGTGCGGCGTGATCGCTACCGTGCTCGCTTCGCTCACGCCCGTCTTCGATCTGCGTGAGGACAAGGCCGTGGACGCAGTGTTTCGCGAGTCGGGAGGCAGGGGCGAGACCATCGGCGGGGGCGCGACCAGGACGCTCGGGGTCATGGGCATGGCCTCGATCGCCGTCGTGACGGCGCTCGTGCTGATAGCGCCCGGCCTGACGATCGTCGGCGGGGTAGCACTGGCATTGACAACGCTGCTGCTGATCCCCGCGATGTTCGCCGCAATCGCGCACGCGCTGCCGTGGATGGGCGACCATATCCGCAGCAGCGCACTGGTCGTGGCCGTCTCCGAGCTTCGCGCGACGAACATGCGCGCGGTCGCGCTGGCCGGCATCGCCGGGCTGGCCGTCTATGGCAGCATCGCGATCGGAGGCGCCCGCGACGATCTCATACGCGGCATCGACCACGCTACGACCCAGTACTTCGGCACGGCCGACATATGGGTTGGGACCGGCGAAGACATCTTCAACGTCAACCGGTTCGACCCCGGGCGCACGGCGGGCGCAATCGCGCGAGCGCCCGGCGTCGCGTCCGTGCGCTCCTACCAGGGAGGGCTGCTGGACGTGGGCACGCGTCGGCTCTGGATACGAGCCAGGCCGCCCGCGGACGCCTCGATGGTCGAAGCCAGTCAGCTGCTCCACGGAGATCTCACACGAACCAACCAGCTGCTGCGCCACGGCGGATGGGCTGCGGTCTCAAGCGCCTTTGCCGACGAACGCCACCTTCATGCCGGCGAGGAGTTCTCGCTGCCGACGCCATCGGGGACGGCGACATTCAAGACGGCCGCGATCATGACGAACTCGGGCTGGCCGCCCGGGGCGATCACGATTGACAGCGAGGACTACAGCCACTACTGGCAGACCGTCGATCCGTCGGCGCTGGAGGTGAACCTGCTGCCCGGCGTCAGCGCAGCCGCGGGCAGACGATCGGTCGCAGCCGCCCTCGGCGATCGCCCGGGGCTGGTGGTGAGGACGAGCGGCGAACGCGACAGGCAATCCGAGGCCAGCGCGCGACAGGGACTGGAGACACTCGCCGAGATCTCCACGCTGCTGCTGATCGCGGCCGGGTTGGCGGTTGCCTCGGCGTTGAGCGCAGCGGTGTGGCAGCGCCGAGCGCGGCTTGCCTCGCTGAAGATCCAAGGGTATGACTCCAGACAGCTGTGGCGAGCACTGCTGCTGGAGAGCGCGATCACGGTGGGAGTCGGGTGTGCCATCGGCGGGATCATGGGTGTCTACGGACACGCGCTCGCCGGACGCTGGTTGACCCTGACGACCGGCTTTCCGGCGCCGTTCGCGGTCGCGCCAACGCAGGTGGCACTGACGCTGACGCTGATCACAGCCGTCACGCTGGCCGTGATCGCGATCCCCGGGTTGGCGGCGTCGCGCGTACCAGCCCGCGCGGGCTTTCAAGATTGAGACCAGGGCGACTCGCGTCTGCGTAAAGCTGTTCGCGTGGGCGAATGGATCGGAACCGACGGAACTCTGCCGGCACTCGCCGGAGCGGCGAGAAACTACTGGCTGGGCGTATTCCCAGACGCGTGCCGCGAGGTGCGCGTCTGGCGCGAGCGAGCGGAAGAGATCCCCGATCCGGCGCTGCGCCGGCTGGCGCTGGAGGCTCATTGCGAGAAGCGCGGCAACCTCGAGGGCGCGGCCGCGTTCGCGGCCTTCGCGCAACCGGCCGGCCGGCACGCCGCGGTGAGAGCGGTCGTGGCCTACCAGACGATGTTCGACTATCTCGACAACCTCTCCGAGGAGCCGAACGAGAATCCGATCGCCAATGGCCGACGGCTCAACGGCGCATTGCTGGCGGCGATCGCGCCGGGCGAGCCACACCACGACTACTACGCACATCGCCGGCGCGGCGAGGACGGCGGCTATCTGCATGCGCTGATCGCAACCTGCCGCACGGCGTTGACGGCGCTGCCGTCGTTCGCGGCGATCGCCGAGCTCGCGCGGGGAGCGACCGAACGCGTGGTCACCTACCAGAGCCTCAACCACGGGGACGGCAACGGCCGGCATGACTCGTTCGAGCGCTGGGCACGCGATTCGGGCAAGGCGCACGCGTGGCTGCGCTGGTGGGAGACGGGCGCCGCGGCCGGCTCCACGCTCGACCTGTTCGCGCTCATCGCCGCCGCGGCCGATCCGGCGCTCGATCCCAGTGCGGCAAAGACACTCGGGACCGCCTACTTCCCCTGGGTCGGAGCTCTGCACTCGTTGCTCGACAGCCTCGCCGACCGGGCGGAGGACATCGCCACCGGCAGGCGCGGACTGATCGACTACTACCGCTCTCCCGATGAGGCCGCCGATCGCATCGCGACGATCGCGACCGAGGCGATGAGCCAGGTCAGCGAGCTGCCCGGCGGGCGCAGCCACACGTTGATCGTGGCCGCAATGACGAGCTTCTACCTGTGCGACCTGTCGATATCATCATCGCCGCACGCCTGTCTCGCCACACCCGCGGTGCTGGAGGCGATGGGCCGCCTCGCACGCCCGACCATGCTGATCCTGAGCGCCCGGCGAGCGACCGGTCGCGTGGCGGACCGCCTCACTGCATATCTCTCGATACAACAGGTTTCACACCAAACCACCCAGCGGGACGGGCAGCGAATACTTGGGTCGGTTCGGCATCGCTCTTGAAACTCAAGTATTCGACTTTCCTCTTGTATAGGAACTTGAAGCCCGGAATCATATGACAAGCGTGTCAGAGCAAACTCGTGCCCATCGTGTCCCGACTTCCCCACAGGCGGCGCCTCATGCGCCGCCCCGAGTTAGACACGGCGGGCATATTCGAAGCCTCGCCCGCACCTGGCCGGCGCCCCCAGCCGTGCTCCCCGCGGGATAGTCGCCCGTACCGAACAAGACAGTGACAGGCAATGTCCGAGAACAACGACATCGAGAACAACGACATCGCGATCACGCTGTCCAAGACGCAGGTCAAGCAAGTGATGCGCGGAGCCACCGGCGATGATGCCCTGGCGAGGCTTCTGGGGGGAATCGGCGCCCTCAAGCTCGCTTCGTATCGAGAGCAGCTGGACGACGATCGCTTCTCGCGATCGCTGCTGCGCGGGCTGATGGTGCTCGCCTCGTTCCCGTCGGACGGCAGCGCGCGGCGTGTCACCGACGTGGCCAAGCAGCTCGGGTTGGGGGCAAGCACGACCCACCGCTACGCGATCACGCTCGTCGAGATCGGCCTGCTCGAGCGCGACCCGGCCTCACGCCACTACAGGCTGCCGACCGGCTGACCGGCCGCCTGGGGACGAGAGGCCGCACATGCCGAGAATGAGCTCCAGGGCGCCAGCCCCCACCGACGACGCGAGCACGCCGCCATGGGCGTTGCCGATCCTGCGTGGGCCACGCTACTCGCAGTCGCTGGAGCGGGGCCTGGCGATCTTGGGCTGCTTCACCTCAGAGCATCCGGTGCTTGGCATCGCCGACATCGCCGACGAGCTGGGTATGAGCCGTTCGACGACCCACCGCTACGTGACCACGCTGCTCGCGCTCGGCTATCTGGAGCAGGGCCGTTCGCGCAAGTACCGGCTTGGCCTGCGGGTAACCGACCTCGGCATGTCCGCCCTGAACTCGACGGGACTGCGCGAGAACGTTCATCCATTCCTGGAGGAGCTGCGCGAGCGCACCGGCTACACCATCGGCCTGGCGGTGCTCGACGGGACGGAGATCCTGTATGTCGACCGCGCGCGCAGCTGGCGGCGGGCCGAGCGCGAGACCGATCTCGGTCTGCATCCCGGCTCGCGGATACCCGCATACTGCACGGCGATGGGTAAGGTCCTGCTCGCCCACCTGCCGGATGAAGTTCAGCGCGAGCTGATCGCGCAGTTGAAGCTGGAGCGCAACAGCCCCAGCACAATCACGAGCAAGCAGGCGCTGCGAGCAGAGCTCGAGCAGATCAGAGAAGACGGCTATGCCGTCAACGACCAGGAGCTGCGACCCGGCCTGCAAGCCATCGCCGTGCCCGTACGCGATGAGTCCAGAGAGGCGGTCGCCGCGGTCGGCATCGCCACAAGCCCGGAAGCGATCTCAGTCGCCGAGCTGACCGACGCGCTCGGTCCGCACCTGATCTCCACCGCGGCTCGCATCTCCTCGCGCCTGGGCTACCGGCGCGACGACGAGCTGTAGCGGCGGACCGCGAGTCGCCGGCACTCCGGCGACGGCATAAGCGCCTTCTCATCGAGCGCTCACGTTCGCTTAAGCCGCCGTCAACATGCTGGCCGCGTGCCCTCGCAGCCAAGACCGACGGAGCGGACGGCTCGTCGGCATGCGGCCAGACGCAGGCGAACGATCCAACGCAGGCGGATGGCCGCGCTGGGCGTCCTCGCGACGCTCATCGTGACGGTCGCGGTCGCGAACGGACAGGACGACGATCACAGTACGGCGAGCGTCGCCGGCGGCGCGAGCGCGAGTGCGGCCGGAAGCGCCGGCGCCAAGGCAGGCGGGCAGATGTTGGCGGGCGGGCACGACGCGGCACACCCCCCAGCGGATGCGGCGCTTGCGCCGGGCTCGGACCCAGCGGTCCTGCCCGGTCCGGTGCTGATCGCCGATCGCGACAACAACCGACTGCTGGAGGTGAGCCCGACCGGAACGGTCCTGTGGCGCTTCCCGGCGCCCGGCGACCTGCATCCCGGGCAGACCTTCAACCTGCCCGACGACGCGTTCTTCTCACCCGACGGCAGCCGGGTGATCGTCACCCAGGAGGACGACTTCGCGATCAGCGTGATCGACCTCGCCAGCGATCACATCGTCTACCGCTACGGGCACCCCGGCGTGCCGGGCTCCGAACCGGGCTACGTGCACAACCCGGACGATGCGCTGCTGATGGCATCCGGAGACATCCTCACGGCCGACATCAAGAACTGCCGGGTGCTCGTGATCCATCCTCCGGCGCACGCGCCGCTGCGTCAGCTCGGTCACACCGGTAGCTGCGAACACCGCCTCGGCGCCACCTACGGCAGCCCCAACGGCGCATTCCCGATGGCCAACGGCGACACCGCGATCACCGAGATCAACGGCGATTGGCTGGACGTGCTCGCGCCCGACGGACGGCCGCTGCTCGACACCCACCCGCCCGGCTTCAGCTACCCGTCGGACACCAACGAGCTGCGCCCGGGGCTGTTCCTCTCGGCCGACTACGTCAACCCGGGCGCGATCGAGACGTTCACGAGCGACGGTCGGCTGCAATGGCGCTATGCCCCGACTGGCGCCGGCGCCCTGAATCAGCCCTCGCTGGCACTGCCGCTTCCCAACGGAGACATCCTCGCCAACGACGACAAGAACGACCGTGTGATCGTGATCGACCCCCACACCAACCGAATCGTCTGGCAGTACGGCCACACGGGTGTGGCCGGCTCGGGCACGGGCTATTCTGAGCAACCCCGACGGTGTCGACCTCGCCCCGCCTCACTCCCTGGCGATGCGCTTCGCGGCGACCATGCGCGCTCCCTGACGCATCGTCCGCGAGACCACCGCTGCTCCACCGACGCGACGGCGGCGCCAGCCGCACCGAGCGGTTGCGCCCAGCCACCGTTTGCACAAAGTTGCGCCTGGCGTGGCCTAACCGCGCTACCTTCGCGCGACCGGAGCGAGCGAGTAGATCGAGGATTCGGTCCCGGAGACGCTCTGCCCGCCCGCGAGCACCACGCGCTCGCCGAGGACCGCCGCGGCTGCGTCGGACAGCGCCACGGGCAGTCGCCCGACTCGTGTGACCCGACCGCTCGCCGGATCGATCGCGAGGATCTCCCCGGTCTGGCTGTCGGACGCCGAGCCACGGCCTCCCAGCACGTATACGCTGCCGTCGAACGCCACGGCCGCGGCGTGGGTCAGCGCGCTTGGCAGGCGCCCGATCGGCGCGACCCGGCCGCTCGCTCGGATCGAAGCGCAGGATCTCGCGCTGCGCCGCTTCCCCGTGCGTGCCTCCGGCGATCACGAGTCCTTCCGCGCCCGCCGCGACGGCGGCGTAGCGCAGCGACAGCGGCAGGCGTGCGACCGTCCGCGCCGGGGCCCCGGGACGCCATGCCACGATCGTGTCGAGCGCTTGAGCGCCGTCGTAGCCGCCGACCACATACGCGGTAGCGCCGACGCTCGCGACTGCCGCGTCGGAGGCCGCTCGCGGCAGGGCTCCGGCCTGCGAGACGGAGCCGGTCGCGGGATCGAACCGCAGCACGTGGTCATACGAGCCGACCTGACCGCCCCCGAACACGTACGCATCGCTGCCGAGCAGCGCGCCCTGAGCGTCGTGCTGGGGCACCGGCAGCTGGGCGCGGACGGACACGTGTTCCCCGTCGAGGACGAGCACCCCGGCGGTCGAGGTGTCGTTCCCGTCGAGCCCCCCGAGCAGCGCGAGCGTCCCATCCGGGAGCGCCACCGCGGCGGCGTCCTGCAGTGGCGAGGGCAACCCCGCCGCGAGCCGGTGCGCCACGAATCCCACGGGCACGGGCGCGGACCCGGCGAGAGCCGCGCCATCACCCGCATGACCCCGCGCGCCGCGCGTGCCCACGGCGCCGCGTGAGTCCGAGCCTCCCCCGCCGCGACGAGCGCAGCCACGATCAGCGCCGCGACGGCGAGGAGCGCGCCGAACGCGAGCATCCGCCGACGCCGTACACGCCTGCGCCGTGCCAGTCGGCGCGCGGCGATCCGCTCGGCGGGGCTCACCTACGCACCAGCTCCACGGCTTCGCGACCCACCGGACCCGGCGCGTGCGTTGCACGCCCGTCGGTCGTGAATCGAGGCAGCTCGATCTCGATCCGCGCGCCGCCCTCGGGTGAGCGCCCGGCGGCGACTCCGCCGCCGTGGGCCTCGGCGATCGCGCTCACGATCGCCAGGCCGAGACCGGTGCCCCCGGAGGCGCGATCGCGGGCGGTGTCGGTGCGGTAGAAGCGATCGAACACACGCTCGCGCTGTGCGGCCGGGATGCCCGGACCGTCGTCCTCCACCACGAACCGTATGCGCCCGCCGGGGATGTCCTGCACCAGCATCCGCACGAGACCGCGCTCGGCGGCGGTGTGGTCGATCGCGTTGCCGATCAGGTTGCGCAGCGCCTGCGCGAGCCGGTCCGGGTCGGCTCGCAGCGTGCCCTGCGGGACCGGGCCGAGCTCGAAGCGGCGCTGCGCGAGCAGGCTCATTCCGTCCCACAGCTCCTGCACATAGCCGCCCAGCTCGATCGGCTCGATGCGCAGGAACTGCGTCTGCTCGGCCTTGGCCAGCAGCAGCAGATCGTCCACGAGCCGGCTGATGCGCGCTATCTCGGACTGCACGAGGCGCTCGACGCGACGCACCTCCTCGCCGGAGGGCGCCGTCTGCGCCGCGAGCACTTCCAGCTGGCCGCGGATCACGGTCAGCGGCGTGCGCAACTCGTGCGAGGCGTCGGCCACGAACGCGCGCTGGCTGCCGAACGCGTCGGTGAGGCGATCGAGCATGTGGTTGAACGCGTCGGCGAGCACTCTCACCTCCTCCCCCTGACCGCCGAGGTCGTGGATGCGCGGGTACAGGTCCCCGGCGTCCACCCGTGCCGCGACCGCGGCCATGCCGCGCAGCGGTCGCGACAGGCGCGTGCCGATCAGGTAGGCGCCGAGCAGCGCGCCGACAAGGGCCAGGACCCCGGCAAGGATGAACGCGCGCGCGAGGCCGTTCTGGGCGTGCGTCACGCTCGCCAGCGGCTCGCCGACCCCGATCGTCACGCGCGGTCCTCCACGCACATGCACGACGCGCTTGAGCAGACGCAGGTTGCCGACGTCGGGCAGCGCCAGCGTCGCATACCCCGGTGCAACGCTCAACAGCTGCTCGGACAGCCGGTTCTCCTGAGCCTGCTCGGCCGGCGTCTCGCCATTGTCTGCTCGCGCGTGCGCGAACAGCTCGGGGCGATTGGTGGCGGTGCCCGCGCCCGGGACGATCGCGAACAGGAACGTCGAGCTGGCGCTGAACGGCTGGTTGTGCACGTAGGCGCTCGCCACACGCGCCACCCCGGCGGGCGAGCGCTCGCGGGCGCTCGTGAGGTTGTGCGCGAACTCCGCCGCGTCGCCGGAGATCTCCTGGTCGATCTGCCGGCGCAGCTGCGTGCCCGTGCCGCGGTAGACGGCGACGAACGCGATCCCCGTGCAGATCAGCGTGACGAGCGCGATCCATCCCGCCAGGCGCCAGCGCAGCCCTGCCGGGACGATCCGTGCGAACGTGGGCGGCATCGACATCCGCTCAGGCGGTGGCGCCGCCGAGGCGGTAGCCGACGGCGCGCACCGTGAATATCGGCGCCGGGTCATCGCGGCGGGCGAGCTTGCGGCGCAGGTAGCCGATGTACACATCCACGACATTCGTCGCCGGGTCGTGCTCGTAGCCCCAGACCGCGCTCAGGATCTGCTCGCGCGAGAGCACCTGCCCGCAGTGGCGCAGCAGGTAGACCAGCAGCTCGAACTCGGTGCTCGACAGCTGCACGGAGGCGTCTCCGCGGCGCACCTTGCGGGTGAGCAGGTTCGCTTCGATGTCCGCGCCACGTAGCGTCGTCGCGGACGTCTGCGCGACGACGCGCAGCTGCGCGCGCACGCGTGCCAGCAGCTCCGCGAGCGAGAACGGCTTGACCAGATAGTCAACGGCGCCGGCGTCCAGCCCGGCGACGCGATCCTCGATCTCGCCGCGAGCCGTCAGCACGATCACCGGCACCTCCGGCTTGGCGCGGCGCACCGAGGCGAGCACCTCCAGGCCGTCGCGACCGGGCAGCATCAGGTCGAGCACGATCGCGTCGAAGCTGCCCGCAAGCGCCAGCCGTTCACCCTCGACTCCGTCCAGCGCCGCCTCCACCGCGAACCCGTCGGCCTCGAATCCGCGGCGCACGAAGTCGACGATCCCCGGCTCGTCCTCCACCAGCAGGATCCGCGCGCGTTCGACGCTGTTCACGCCTCCGGCAGCCTCGCCCGAGCGCCCCTCGACCCCTCCGGGCGCGGCGCCATCGGTGTCGCGTCGCTGCACTGCGGCGCCCCCGGGTGCCTTCACACCACTGCTGCTGGAGTCCGCATCCGCAATCTTGGGCATCGCTCAAGGATAGGCCCCGCGGTGCAGGCATTTTTTCACGCGAGTGATTCGATGAGCTTTCTCATCAAGCGGTTATCAGTTCCTTAGCCGCGCATCACACACTCGTTCCATGTCACTCGACCCTCGGACGATCGCCCGTGAGCCCCGTGACGGCATCGTCGTGCACGACCGACGGGCCGGCTTGGACCGGTACAACGGCGATCGCGACGCTGCCAATCGACCATTCCTGGAGCGTCTGCGGGCCGGCGGAACGAGCGGCAACGAACGCCTCACGACCGCCACCGGGATCCTGCTGCTCCTGCTGCTGGCCGTGATCGGCGTGACGCTCCTACGCCTGCGATCGCTGCTGTGGGTGCACCTGTTCGTGGGCATGCTGCTGATCGGACCGATCGCGCTCAAGCTGGCCAGCACCGGCTACCGGTTCGTGCGCTACTACACAGCCGACACGCGCTACCGCCGCAAGGGTCCGCCGCCGCTGGTGCTGCGGATGATCGCCCCGATCGTGGTGCTCACGACCGTCATCGTGCTCGCCAGCGGCGTGCTGCTGCTGCTGATCGGACCCTCCTCGCGGAGCGCGCTGCTGCCGCTCCACAAGATCAGCTTCATCGTGTGGGTCGTCTTCACCTCCCTGCACGTGCTCGGCCACCTGCCCGAGGTCGCGGTCGCCGTCGGCCTCGGCGGGGAGACCGCCTCCAGGGTCGATGTCCTCGCCGCGGTGGGCGCCTCCGAGGGCGGAGACCTGTCCGCGTGGCAGACCCCGGACGCGGCCATCGCCGCGCGCGCCGGGCGTGCCGGTCGCGGGCTCTCGCTCGCCGGGGCACTGGCGGGCGGCGCCGTGCTCGCGGTCGCCGTCATTCCCGAGTTCCAGCCTTGGCTGCACGCCTCTACGCTCTTTCACCACCACTGATATGAGTCCACACTCACATACACGAGACGCCGCCCTGCGCCGGTTGTACCGCGTCAATCGCTGGCTGATCGCCGGGAGCGTCGCGCTGACGGCCGTGCTCTCGGAGGTCGCCGCAAGCGCGTTCCCCGGCAGCAGCGCCGCCAAGTCCTCCGCGACCAAGCGGCCCACCGGCTCCACCCATCACTCCTCCGGCACCGCCTCCTCCGACTCCCCCAGCCCAGTGAGACCTCCCGCCGAAGCGCCCCAGGCGAGTCCCGAATCGGCGCCGACTCAGGAATCGGCGCCAACCCATGAATCCGCGCCGGAATCCGCCCCGACCGAACAATCCGCGCCCGCGCAAGAATCGGCGCCCACTCAGGAATCGGCGCCGACCCATGAATCCGCCCCGGCCCAAGAATCGGCGCCGACCCAGGAATCCGCGCCCGTCCAGGAATCCGCGCCGCCGGTCGTCTCGGGAGGCTCGTGATGGGACCCGACCGGCCAGCCACGGTCACACCGGACTCCCCAGCGACCGGGGAGACGCTACCGATCGTCTCGCCCGCCAGGCGCGAGCGGTTCGGGGAGGCGCGCTGGGAGACGTGGAGCACGAGCGTCGTGCTGCGCCTGACCGACCCACGCGGGCTGGGCGCCGCGCGCGTCGCGGTCGAACGCGAGCTCGATGCGATCGACCGCGCGTGCAGTCGCTTTCGCTCGGACTCCGAGATCGCACGCGTGAACGCGAGCGCCGGACGCGCAGTGCGCGTGAGCCCACTGTTCGCCGAGGCGATGGCGCTGGCGCTGCGCGCCGCCCGGCTGACGGACGGGGACGTCGATCCGACCGTCGGGTCAGGCGCTGATGCTCGCCGGTTACGACCGCGACTGGTCGCTGCTGGAGCCGCCGGCGACGGGCTCGCCGTCGCGGGACTCATCCCGCGCGCGAGCGCCTCTCTGTCCCGACGGTCGTGGCGCGTACCGTGTGCGGCTGGCGCAGCGTGATGTTCGACAGCGCCGCGCGCACGGTGCGCATACCCGCCGGTTTCACGATCGACCTCGGCGCGACCGCCAAAGCCTGGGCTGCCGATCGCGCCGCGCAGGCGGCCGCGCAGGCGGCCGGCTGCGGCGCGCTGGTCGGAATCGGCGGGGACATCGCCACCAGCGGCGCCGCCCCGGCACGCGGCTGGGCCGTGCACGTGACCGACGATCACCGCGACGACCACCGCGCACCGGGTCAGACGGTCACGATCCGCTCCGGCGGCCTGGCCACCTCGAGCACCGCCGTGCGACGTTGGCGTCATCGGGGCCGCACGATGCACCACATCATCGACCCCGCCACCGGCGCACCGGCACGCGGAACGTGGCGCACCGTCAGCGTCGCCGCCGCGAGCTGCGCGGACGCGAACATCGCAACCACCTCCGCCCTCATACGTGCGGGCGCCGCGCCGGCGTGGCTGGCTCGGCTGGGCGTGCCGGCTCGGCTCGTCAGCCGCACCGGGCGCGTCTACACGATCGGCGCCTGGCCGGCCGACGCACGGCGAACCCGCATCCCCTCGGCTCCGCGACCCGGCTCGCGCCCGACAGAGGACCCGCAACCGCACCCCGCGCGACCGCCGGCCCTCATCTGAGATGACCACGATCCTGGCCACCGGACCGAGCCTGTACTGGTACCTGACCCGTTCGACGGGCGCGGTCGCGCTGCTGCTGCTGAGCGCCGCGGTCGTGCTCGGCGTCGTGGACGTGCGCCGCTGGAGCACGCCGCGCTGGCCGCGGTTCGTGGTGGACGCGCTGCATCGCAACGTCGCGCTGCTGGCGATGGTGTTCCTGTGCCTGCACATCCTCACCTCCGTGCTCGACTCCTTCGCGCCGATCTCGCTGATCGACGCGGTCGTGCCGTTCGCCGGCTCCTACCGCCCATTCTGGCTGGGACTGGGCGCCGTCGCGTTCGACCTGCTCATCGCCGTGACGATCACGAGCCTGCTGCGCCAGCGCATGGGCTACGCGAGCTGGCGCGCGATCCACTGGCTGACATACGCGAGCTGGCCGATCGCACTGCTGCACGGCTTCGGCACCGGCAGCGACGTGAACAGACACGTGGCTGCTGGCGCTGAGCGTCGCATGCCTGCTGGCGGTGCTCGCCGCGGTGATCGTACGCGTGGCCGACGGCTGGCCCGAGCACCTGGGCCGTCGCGGCGCCGCGCTCGGCGGCGCCGGCGCGTTCTCGCTGTTCCTGCTGATCTGGATGCCCAGCGGGCCGCTCGGATCGGAATGGGCGCGACGCTCCGGGACCCCGTCCTCGCTGCTGCACCATTCCAGCGCATCCAGCACGGCTCGCACCGGAGCGGCAAATGAGCGAAGAGACCCTCATGATCGACCCGCCCGTGGAGCCCTCGCCCGCGCAAGCACCCGGGACGCTGCCGCGACTGCTGGCGGGTATTCCCGCCGACGGCGCGATGAGCCTCGACGAGCACCTCGCCGTCCACGGTCAGGCGCCCGCCTCCCCGCGCCGGCGCGGACGCCGGTCTGAGTCGCCGCTGATCGAGCGGCTCGAGCGGGCCGGACTACGCGGACACGGCGGCGCGGGATTCCCGACCGCCACGAAGCTGCGCGCGGTCGCCGCCTCGCGCAAGCGCGCGGTCGTGGTCGTCAACGCCGCCGAGGGCGAGCCGGCGAGCCTGAAGGACCGCACGCTGATGCAGACGCTGCCCCATCTGGTGCTCGACGGCGCCCAGCTGGCCGCGCAGGCTCTCGGCGCCGACGAGCTGATCGTGTGCGTGTGCGAGTCCGCCCAGGCGAGCGTCGAGGCGAGCACCCATGCGATCTCCGAACGCCAGGGGCTTGCCGGCGGACTCCGCGCGCATGCACGTGACGGCCGTTCCGGGGAACTACATCGCCGGGCAGGAGGCCGCGCTCGTCAATCACCTGAACGGCGGACCCGCGATCCCGACCTTCACCCCGCCGATGGTCTTCGAGCAGGGAGTCCGGCGCCGTCCGACTCTCGTCGCAAACGCCGAGACGCTCGCCCACGTCGCGCTGATCGCCCGCCACGGGCCCGAGTGGTTTCGCCAGCTGGGCACGCCCTCCCAACCCGGATCGGCGCTCGTGACGCTGTCCGGCGCCCTCGCCCATCCCGGCGTGTATGAGATCGAGCACGGCGCGTCGCTCGTATCGCTGATCGACGCGGCCGGCGGCGCCGTCGCCAACCCCCGCGCGCTGCTCGTCGGCGGCTACGGCGGCAGTTGGATCGGCGGCGAGTTCCTGCGCGGCGTGGCGCTCTCGGACGAACATCTCGCGCCCCACGGCGCTTCGCTCGGCGCGGGCGTCGTGCTGCTGCTCTCGCAGGACGCCTGCCCCGTCGCCGAGACCGCGCGCGTGGCCCGCTGGTTGGCGGAACAGAGCACCGGCCAGTGCGGACCGTGCGTGCACGGTCTCGACTCGATCGCCACCTCGGTTGCAGAGATCGCCGGCGGACTCGCGCAGGCGAACGCCACCCAGCGCATCGCTCGGCTGGCCGCGCTCGTGCGCCGTCGCGGCGCCTGCGGCCATCCCGACGGGGCCGCGCGCTTCGTGACGAGCGCACTCGACGCGTTCGGTCCCGAGTTCGCCGACCACGCCCGGCACGGACCGTGTGAGGGATGCGCCCGACCCGGGGAGTTGCCACTGCCCGTCCACCGCCCGGCCGCGACCCCGTCTCACGAACCGGTGTCCTTCCGATGAGCCAGCGCGTGCGCGTCAACCCGATCGCCTGCGAGGCCCACGGCATGTGCGCCGAGCTCCTGCCCGAGCGGATCTCACTCGACGACTGGGGCTACCCGATCGTCGACTCCGAGCCCCTGCACGCCGGCGCTCGCTCGACCATGCTCGGCGCGCCGCCCAGGCGTGTCCCACGTTCGCGCTGCTGCTCACGCGCGATCGCGAGCCGTAGGGCGACGGCCCTCTCAGGCGATCGGAGTTAGGGTTCGCGTCACAATAGATGGTGGGTTGAGGGGGTCGGGCCGTGGATGGCAGACGCCGCACACGAGCGCAGGCGTATCGGTAATACGTCGAGCATCGTGGGTGGCGTATGACGCCGCGGAACGGCGGCCTCAATCCCGGCAGATATTGGGCGCGGACCCCTTACGGCCAGTCGATTTGCTCGGCCAGCTCAGCCGGCCCGAGGTCGATCAGGTGGCTGCGCTGTACCTCTCGATACTCGCCGTCGGCGAGTGCGAGCCAGTGAACGGCATGGTCCGAGGGATCGACGATCAGCACCTCGTCCACTCGGTGGCCGGCGTAGAACGGGAGCTTCTGCCAGCTCTCATCGCCCGGGGAGACGATCTCCACGACGAGCGCGGCGGTTGTGTGCCAGACGCCGCGCGGGCGCGTCCGGTGTATGCCTCCATCCGGCACGCGGAAGTCATCGTCGGCGGCGCCGAGGTTGAACTCCGCGATCGTCGGGAACAGCCCCGCGGCACGGGCGGGGCATCGAGCGCCACTGCCAGTTGCTGCGAGATATCCGCGTGTTCGCCTAGCGGAGCCGGAACCATGTGCAGCACACCTTCCCAGACCTCATCGAAGCGGTCCAGACCCGCGCGCCGGCGGCGCTCCTGCAGCGCCTCGAGCGCCTGCGGAGGAGGATCGAGCACCAGCGTGGGCATAACGTAAGCGTAGCGCCGACGCTGGCGTCGGGGGCTGACCATAGCTCGGAACGGACATATTGCGGAGCATGCATCGATCTGCCGACCCTCACAACCCCGCCGCGTGCACCGCGGCCAGCCCCGCCCACTCGCCGTAGGGCGCGAACAGCTCGCGCACGTCCTCTTCAGTCGCCCGCGCCCGCGGGTCCCCGCCGCTGAGGATGCGCCCCACCAGCTTCAGCAGCCCCAGGTCGCCCGCCGGCAGCTGGTCGTAGCGGCCCTGCCCGCGCAGCGCCAGCATCTCCACCGTCCACGCGCCGATGCCCGGGATCGCACGCAGCCGCCTCCAACCGCGCTCGGGCTCGGCGCCGTGCAGGTCCACGCGCCCGCCCGCCACCTCGCGGGCGGCCCGTCTGAGCGCGATCGCGCGCCCGCCGGCGCAGATCGCAGGACTCCAGCACCGCTGGCGCGGCCCCGGCCAGCGTCGCGGCGCTCGGCACGTCGCGCAGCCCGCTCGCCCACTCCTCGGCGCCCTGCCCCGTCCAGCGCCGCCCCAGGCGCGCGACCAGCCTGCTCTGTATAGCGGCGGCGCGCTCGTACTCGATCAGCTGCTCGCACACCGCCCACACCAGCGCCTCCCACGGCTCGGGCCTGCGCCCCACCCGCAGCCATGGACGCCGCCGCAACGAGGCCCCGATCAGCGGATCGCTTTTGAAGCGCGCGTGGAACTCGCGCAGATCGTCATCGACGCCCAGCGCGAACCGCATTCGCGCGATGCCGTGCTCGACGCTCGCCCTCCTCTTCGCGCGCGCGCCGAACACCACGCTCTCCGGGGCCGTCTGCGCGACCCGCACCACGACCGGCTCTCCCTCCTCGTCATGCAGCAGCCGTTCGATCACGCCCCCGCGCCTGCGCGTCACGCCGTCCATGCCCAGCTGCCGTGGCAGCCGGAATGGGCCGGGTGGGCGCACCTCCGTCCGCACCTCGACGCACCGGCCAGGCGCAGCTCGTCCCACGTCCGCCGCCCGGCTCAGCGCTCGGCGCCGCCCAGCAGGTGCACGTCCACCAGCAGCGACCGCGTCCCGACGATCTTCACGGTTTCGCCACCCCGCTTGCCGCCCTGCTTGCGCGCGCCCCGGCGCTTGGCCGGTCCGCGCACGACTCCTCCACGCCTGCGCACCGCCAGACCGACCACGGCCGCGCCGGCGGCGAACCCGCTCGCGGCGAGGACCATCGCCTGCGTCGCCGGCGCCACCGATCTGACCAGCCCCCCGCGCCTGACCGGCTCGGGGACGAGGACCGGCACCGCGTCCACCTCCTGCACCACCTCGATCGCGACCTCGCTCACGTGGGCAAGTGTAGAGACCGGCCCAGACCTCTCTACAGGACCCGCTCGTACACCCGATAGCGCTTGACGACCTGCCCGCCCATCGCTTCCATGCCGCGGTTCATCGCCGTGTTGGTCTCCAGGATCCATCCCATCTCCCCGCCCTTCTGCGGGCGGGCTTCCGCCGCGTCGAAGTGCAGCTCATAGAGCTTCGCCGCGACGCCCGTGTGCTGGTGCTCCGGCTTGACGCCGAGGAAGCCGACGCGCACCCGCGTAGTGATCCTGCCCTTGCGCAGGAAATACCACCAGCCGAGCGGCAGGAATTTGCCCTTCATCTTCTCCAGCACCTGGTTGAGGTCGGGGAACGTCATCGCCATGCCCACCACCTCGCCCGTGTCCTCTTTCTCGGCGATCATGCACCAATGCTTGTCGAACACCAGCTGTATCTCCTGGGCGTAGGCGTCGAGATCCTTCTTCGAGTACGGCACAAAGTCCCAGTTCTTCGACCACGCGGCGTTGTAGACCTCGGCGAAGGCATCCATGTCTTTGCGCAGTTGCCTCCGCTTCATCGGGCGCACCCTGATCCCGTGCTCTGACTGCGCCTTCTCCGCCAGCTCCCAGATCACCGGCAGCACCTTGTCGCGGTTTTCGACCTCCAGTTTCCACATCAGCAGGTCCATCGCCTTGCTCATGCCGGCCTGCTCCATGCGCTGCTGGTAGTAGGGCGGGTGCCACGGCTGCTTGATCATCGGACGCAGCTCAAAGCCCTCGATCAGTACGCCGCTCTCTTCGTTCATCGAGAAGTCGGCGGGACCGACCATGCGCTCCTTGCCGCGCTCGCGCAGCCACGCCTCGGCCGCGCCGAGCAGAGCCTCGAGCACCTCCTGATCATCCTCGAACTCGAGAAAGCCGAACCAGCCCCAGTTCTTCTTCTGGTAGTCGTTGAACGCGTGGTTGACCTGCGCGCTGATCCGTCCCACAACCCGCCCGTTGCGCCGTGCCAGAAAATACTCGGCCTCACCGTGACTGAAGAAAGCATTCAGGCGCCGATTCAAAAACACCCAGCGCTCGAGCTTGGGGAGTGCAATCCACAGCGGGTGGTTAGCATGCACCCGGAACGGCACGTCGATAAACGCTTTCGTCTCCCGCCAGCCGGAGACCGGTGTGACCTCGATGCTCACCGCCCGCACCCTACATGCACACTCCGACCGACGCCCCCGCCACGCCCCCCGACGGCCCACCGGGCGCCCGGTCCTCCTCCTCCTCCTCCGGCGAACCCCCCGCGACGGCACCCACCGACGTCTTCGCCAAGGTCCATGGCCACGAGCGCGAACAGCTGTTGCACGCCGCCCGCGAGGCCAACGTGCTGCCCTACTTCCATGTCCTGACCTCGGCGGCGATGCCGGTCGTCGAGATGGAGGGCGCCGAGCGAATCATGCTCGGCTCCAATAACTATCTCGGACTGACCGGCGATGAGCGGGTGATGCAGGGGGCCGAGGACGCCCTGCACCGCTACGGCACCGGACTGACGGGCTCGCGCTTCTTGAACGGGACGATCCCGCTGCACCTGGACCTCGAGCGGGAGATCGCCGAGTGGATGAACACCGAGGACGCGCTCGTGTTCACCACCGGCCATCAGGCCAACCTCAGCGTGCTGGGCACGATCCTCGGACCCGCCGACACGGTGATCGTCGACTCTGGAGACCATGCCTCGATCCTCGACGGCTGCCTGCTCTCGCGCGCGAAGCTACGGCCGTTCCGCCACAACCGCCTGGACAAACTGGAGAAGATGCTCGACCGCGCCCAGACCGACGGCGGCGGTGTGCTGGTCGTGGTCGACGGGGTGTTCTCGATGGAGGGCGACATCGCGCCCCTGCGCGAGATCTGCGAGCTGTGCGAGCGCTACGGCGCGCGCCTGATGGTCGACGAGGCTCACGGCGCCGGCGTGCTCGGCGCGCGTGGAGCGGGCACCGCCGAGCTGCTCGGCGTGGAGGACCGCGTCGATCTGCGCATGGGCACCTTCTCCAAGTCGCTCGCCTCTTGCGGGGGCTTCGTCGCCGGCCCGGCCGACGTCATCGAGTATCTGCGCCTCTATTCGCGCGCCTTCCTGTTCACCGCCTCCGCCGTTCCCGCCGCGCTCGGTGCCGCGCTCGGGGCGCTGCGCGTGACCCGCTCGGCGGACGGCCCGCCCCTGCTCGCGCGAGTGCTCGAGCGCGCCTGGCGTCTGCGCGACGGCCTCGCGGAGCTCGGCTTCGCCGTGGTCTCCCCCCAGCCGCTGCCAGCGCAAGCGAGCGTCGCCGCCGCGCCCGGTGTGCGACTCGACGCAGCGGGCGCCTCCACGATCGTGACCCCGATCGTGCCCGTGCTCGTGGGCGACGACTGGCAGGCCGCGCTGCTGTGGCGCGCGCTGTATGACGGCGGTGTGTTCGTCAACACCGCCCTGCACCCCGCGGTGCCGCCGGGCGGCGCGCTGCTGCGCACAAGCGTTATGGCCACCCACGACGAGGCCACCATCGACCGCGCCCTGACCGTATTTGCCCGGGTCAAGCGCCAGTTCGAGGCCGAGCACGGTCCGCTGCCCGGTCCGCGCGCGTAGAACCTCTTTCAAAATAGGCGGTGCGGTCGGGGCGTTCATGGACCAAGCTGGGCAACGCGGGACGGCGAAGCGCATGCTGGTGGCACGTGCAAGCCGTCACGTGGCTGGCCGATCGCGAAGATCCCGTCGATCTTCGATCGGTCAGCGCAGCGTCCATGGACGCATCCGGACGTGCCGATCTTTGAAAGCGGTTCTTGACCCACACATAACGTTCCTTACACGTCTAAACCCCGACTCGGGACTTGTCCAATTCTTCACAAGTCGATTGGGCGACGAAAAAGGTCGCTGCTAGCGCACGAACCGTGCGCCAGCGGTTGACCGGACGCCCCTCGCTGTCGTAGCTTCCTTGGGCGCTCTGCATAACCGTTCGGGACCAATCCCGACGAAAACAAATCGACCAGGAGGGCCCCCTCACGGGGGCGGTTCATATCGCTGGATTGGCTTTCCACGACTCTTTTGTCGCGGGCCGATGTCAGACGGCCACGACGAGCGTTCATACGTCCGAAATCAAGCATCGATGTCGCCCGCCGCGTCTCAGCGGCGGCGACGGGGAGAGTCTCATCATGAACGCGACGGCGACGATCGCCCCTGCCGGCCCCCAGTACATGCGCGCCCTCGAACGCGCCAACAAAGTACGCCTTGCCCGCGCTGAGCTCAAGCGCAGGATCTCGACCGGAGAGATCGACGTCACCGACGTGCTCCTGGACTGTCCCTGGGAGGCCGACAGCATGGCCGTCGCCGACCTGCTGCTGAGCCAGCGCCGCTGGGGTCAGACGCGCTGTCGCAAGTTCCTGGCACAGCTGCCGATGTCCGAGAAGAAGACGATCGGCTCACTGACCGACCGCCAGCGTCAGACGCTGGTCGCGATGCTGCGGGGGGGCAGGACCACGCCTGAGCGTGGCCCCTGGGTAACGGACAGCCTGATGAGAGCTTGACCTGCCACCAGCCGGCGAGCATCCCGATCAGGCCCATGCGCGGGCGCACCTCCCACACCCCGCAGCCATGTTCCCCCAGGTCCCGCACGGGCAGGCGCACGAACTTGTAGCGAGCGGGTTCGCGCTTCATCCGCTCCAGCAGCTCGCGTGCGCGCGTCTCCAACTCGGCTCGTTCGGCGCTGGCCCGCCGCGCCAGCTGCACCCGTCCGGCCAACTCGTCGCGCGTGCGCTCCAGCCGCCCGAGGTCCAGCAGGCACGGAGCGCCGCCGCTCAGGCCGCGCGGCCCGCTCGCCCGCTCGTGAGACGACGGGACCACATGAGGGAAGCCATCGGCGACGATCTCCGATAGCTCGCGCTCGAGCCTGGCCACCTGCGCCCGCAGCGCACGCCTCGCAGCCCGCTCGTCTGTCCGGGGGGTCGAGACGCGATCGATGCGATCGATGGTCAGCTGCACTGCTATGCCACTCCTCCAGTGTGTGTCTCGTCTGGCAGCGATCTTACCAGCGCCCGCACTCGACGGTCCCCTATCGGGCTCGTTCCAGACCGTAGCGGCAGCTCCACAGCGCCTCCTCCACGTACAGCATCGGCACGCCCGCGACCTGCACCGCGAACAGGGTGAGCTCGCGCGTTCGCGCGCCCGGATCGCAATCGCCGGCGAGCTCGCCGAACAGCAGCCCCAGCGCGACGGTGTCATCCGCCACGACGAGCCTGCCCGCCGGCAGCGACCACGCGTCGGAGACCCTCCCCAGCGGCTCGCCCTCTCGGCTGAGTCGCACGCCGAGTTCCCCGTGGACAGCCTGCGCGTCGAGCGCCCACACCGGCACGCCCGTATCGACGAGGGCGATCAGCAGGACATCCTGGAGCAAGCTCTCGGACAGGAAGCCGCCGCGCAGCATCCGCTCCAGCACCGCCTCCTCGATCGGCGTTCGCGCAACCTCCGGGTCGAGACCTATCTGGCGGTAGAACACCCTGTACGCGGACGGCACCGGTTCGCGGCGCACGCCGACCGCGCGCGCGCCCCGGTAGCGGTTGGACAGATCGCGCAGGCGCCGCTCGACGCCCGGCGGGGAGCCCCGCCTCGCGGCGCCCGCTCTGGCCAGACGCGCGTGCGAGACCACGATGCGCAGCTGAGGCAGCTCTTCCTCGATCTCCCGCGCGCGCCAACCGATCGTCGGCGCCTGCTCGCCCGTCATCCCGGACGCCTCACCGACTCGCGCCCCGCCACCGCCGCCAGCTCGGCCACGCGCGCGCGCAGCGCCTGACGCGATGGCGTGTCGAGCAGCGCCGGGCTCTGCACGACGCCTCCCGGCAGCACGAACGACACCTGCGGGCAGCTCGCCACCTTGTACAGGCTTGCCAGCACCCCGTCGCTGTCGAAGCCGACCTGCACGCTCGTCAGTCCGCGCTTGCGCATCAGCGCGAGCAACGGTCCCCGTTCGCCTTTGATCGCGACCGCGGCGAAGCTCACCGTGGGAAAAGCGCCCGCGAGCGCCTGCATGTCCCCGAGCACATCCGGACACGAGCCCGCATCCACGAACAGCGCGAGCACCAACGGCCTGTCGCGGTAGAGCGCACACACGTTCAGCACCCCCGGCCCCCGCACCGCGCACGCCGGCGTCCGGCCCGCCGAGCCCTCGTCGGCGTGCGTCGCGACGTTCACGTCGCCGTTCAGCGTTCCCAGCGCCAGCGGCGCCGCGAACGGCGGGATCGTGTAGCCCGGTTCGATGCCCCTGGCTCCGTTCGGCTTGGTCAGGATCGTGTTGACCGTGATCAGCACCAGGATCACCAGCGCGAGCAGGCCGACATACCGTCCATACCGAGGCGGATGCGAGCCCAGCACCGGCCCCATGCCGGGACGAGCGCCCAGACCCCCCTCGCCGGAGACCGGCTCAGACGGGTTCATGGCCTGCCCGGCCGCGCCCGCGCCCGCGCATCGCCGCCGCGACCGAGCGGCGCGCTGGCCGATCTCCGATCGGCAGCCGCTCGCTGCCCTCGCGGCCGCCGCGTTCGGCGGCGCCCGCCAGCACCAGCGCCGCGGGCAGCGCGACGAGCACCCCCACGAGCGAGACGCTCAGGTCGATCACCGTCACCAGGCCGAAGTCGCGCAGCATCGCGATGTCTGACAGCACCAGCACGCCAAATCCCGCGATCGCCGTCACCCCGGACGCGGCGACGGCCGTGCCCGTGTGGCGGTAGGTGCGCCGCAGCGCCTGCACGACATCGTGCCCGGCCATACGCTCCTGGCGGTGGCGCTCGGACAGCAGCACGCTGAACTCGGTCGCGATCGCGATCACGAGCGCGCCCAGCGCGAGCGACATCGGGTTCAGCGGCACCCGCACCGCGAACAGGATCAGCGCCGACCAGCCGCTCGCGAGCACGATCGGCGTCAACGGCGTCAGCGCGCGACGGACATCGCCCGCGAATGCGATCAGCAGCACCAGTGTGACCGCCGCCAGTCCGGCCAGCAGCATCTGCAACCGCCGCCAGGGCGAGGCGAGGAGCGCGTTCGCCTGCGCCGCCAGCACCGGCAGTCCCACCAGCTGAGCGCTCACGCCCCTGGGCGGATGCAGGCTCGCGCGCATCGCTTCGATCACCCGCTGCTGTTCATCCAGGCCCATCAGCTTGATGCCGAACGCGAGCGATGCCAGACGCCGACCCGGGGCGATCACATCCTGGGAGAAGTACGGCGGGATCGCATTCAGCAGACCGTTCACTTCGGCGCTCTTGAGCTTCGAGGAGGCGCCTTCGTGCTGGAACAGGTCAGGCAGCGAGAACGCCGGGCACAGCCTGGCCTTGCCGCACCCCCGGTCGGAGGTGTAGCCGAACCGCTTGAGCATCGCGCTCTCATACGAGCTCATCCATTCGATCGTCGCCGGCTTGATCACGTCGGCGCCGCTGATCGTCAGGTCGATCACTCCACCGACGCCGCTGAGACGCTCCAGCGTGTAGAGGTTTCGCAGCGAAGCCGTGTCCTGAGGCACGAGCTTTTCGATATTGGTCTGCACCTTCGTCTGGGTGTCCAATCCCCACCCGAGCGCCGCCAGCGCAAGCCCCACTCCGAGCACTCGCCCCGGATAGCGCACGGCATGATCGAGCGCGGCTCGCGATATGAATCGCGTCAGCGGGTTGTCCATCAGCAGCTCGCGCGCGCCCCGCCAGGCCGGGGCCAGCCGCTCGCGCGCGCCCCGCCAGGCGAACTCCGTCAGCTCCCGCACTCGGCGCCGGACCCCCGCCGGGCCGGCGCCGGGGGAGACGCCTGCGCGCGCGGAGGCGCTCGACGGTACGTCCGGAAAGCTCCTCGATCCGCGGCGCCCGGCCACGACCAGCGCCGCCGATCCGACCGTCAGCGCGCACATGAACGCAATCGCGATCCCCACCGCGAGCAGCACCCCGAACCCGCGCACCATCGGGACGGGCGAGAGCACGAGCACGAGCGTCGCCGCGACGCTCGCGAGGACTGCCGTGGCGATCGTCGGCGCGCTCACCCGCGCCGCCTCGCGTACGGCTGCGCGCGTGTCGGACATCCCCGCGATCCCCGCGGCGAGGATCTCCCCGACGCGCGACTGGAACTGGATCGCATAGTCCACCGCCAGCCCGATCAGCACGGGCAGCACCGCCACCTGGGCGACGGTCAGCGACGAGCTGAGCAGCGACAGCGCGCCGAACGTCAACGCGGTCGCCAGCAACGCCACCCCCAGCGGCAGCAACCGCGGACGCCCCCGAAAGACCAGGCTCAGCGCGATCGCCATCACCGCCAGCACCGCGAGCCCCAGCAGCTCGATCGAACGGCTGATCGAGCTCGTGAGATCTGAGACGATCGCCGGCTCGCCGGTCACCAGGTATGTCTCGCCGTGCGCCAGGCGCCACTGCTTCATCGCGACCGCGCCACCGATCAGCGCGATCGTGTGCGTCCGCGCCGCCTCGGACAGCCCGGGCTTCATCCGCACCGAGATCAGCGCCGCGTCCGGGCTGGGGAACAGGTAGGCGAATCGCTGCTTGGGCGTGCCGGCCGGCTTGCTCGAGTCGAACACGAGCGTCGAGACGAATTCGGGGTCGTCGAGGCTCGGCTTGGAGGTCAGCCCATACTGCAGCGCCAGCGTCGCGATCCCCTCCTGGAATCGCTTCATCGTGATCGAGCTCGCCTGCGCCCCGAGCGTCTGGGCTTCCGCCGCCGAGTGTCCCTGCGCGAGCGCCGCCTGGCTCACGACTCGCTGCGCGGCGCGCGCCTGCGCTTCGGCCTGCTTGGTCTGGCTGGTCAGCTGTTCGTCGATCTGTTCGGCCGCCTCGTTTACGAACGTTCCCGGGCCGAGCACCACCTTCACCGTCTTCGCTCGCGCCAGCTGCCCGCACGGTCCGCGCGTCCCTCCCTCCGACGCCAGCGCACTCACCGGCACGTTGCCCGACAGACATCCCTCCAGCCCCACCAGCCTGTCGATGTCCGAGCTCAGCAGCAGCTGCTGCAGACTGCCCCGCACGACCACGTTCACGGGCTCTTCGCCAAAGCTCCGGTAGTAGCGCTGCGTCGCCCGGTACTGCGGGCTGGAGCTCGACACGAACGTGCTCGTGCTCGCGCTCGGGCTCAGCCCCAGGCTGAGCGCCATGCCCGCCAGCGCGAGCACCGCCGCACCCGCGAGCGTCAGCCACGGCTTGCGGGTCGCGCCGCCGACGAGGGCGGTGAAGAGCCGGGCGGAGTTCACGGGCACGAGGCTAGTCGGTCGGTCTGGTGCGCTACCCGGCGGATGAATCGTCGTTCCTGGCAAGGACGCAGTGAGCGAAGTGTGCTCGGCACACGAGCGATCGAGGACACAGCCAGGGGCGACGAGGCACCGCCGGGATCACTCCATCCCGAGGGGCCCGGCTGAGTCACCCGACAGGAACTGCCGCACGAACGGGTTTTCAGACGCGAACAGCTCGGCCGCCGGGCCGGACTCGACGATCTGGCCCTGCCACAGGACGGCGATGTGCTCGGCTACGCGCCGCGCGCTCATGATGTCGTGCGTGATCACGACGTAGCAGCCGCCGTTCTCGGCGTGGACTTCCTTGATCAGCTCGCACAGCAGGGCGGTGCGCACCGGGTCAAGACCCGAGTCGGGCTCGTCGAACAGCACGATCTCCGGTTCGAGCACGAGCGAGCGCGCGAACCCGGCGCGCTTGCGCATCCCTCCTGACAGCTCGTTCGGCATCTTCGTCCCGGCGTCGCCCAGACCGACCTCGCGCAGGCGCCGGTTGACGATCTCGGCGATCTCATCGTCACCCTTCTCGGTGTGCTGGCGCAGCGGGAACGCGACGTTGTCATACAGGTTGATCGACCCGAACAGGGCACCGTCCTGGAACAGCACCCCGAACTTCTTGCGTATCTCGAACAGGTCGGCGTCGGACAGGCTGGGTATCGACCGGCCCTGCACGAGCACGTCCCCCTCGTCGGGGTACAGCAGGCCGACGATGTGCTTGATGCACACCGACTTGCCGGTCCCCGACGGCCCCAGGATCATCGAGATCTGTTCGTCGGGCAGGCTCATGTTCAGCCCGCGCAGCACGTGGTTGCGCCCGAACGCCTTGTGCACGTCGATGAATTCGATCGCGTCCTGGCGCACCTCAACCTCGGCGGCGGGAGTCGTGGGCGTCGGCTCGGATCGCTCGCGCCGCTCGTCGTCGGGTTCGGGCCGGGCAGCGGCAAACTCGACCTCTCCGCCGGACTCCACGGGCGCGGAATGATGCTCGATCTGCTCGTAGGACTCCTCGCTCCGCTCAGCGTCGCCGGCCTGCTGGCGCTCCTCGGCCATGCCGGTCAACCCCCGATCGGGGCTCGCGGGTTGGAGCCCCAGAAGACTTGCGTGCCGAGCATTCCGATGATGTGCACGAGCACGATGTTGAGAACCATCGACTTGGCCGTCGCCCGGCCCACTCCCACGGGCCCACCACTGGCGTTGTAGCCGTAGTAGCACCCCACGAGCACGATCGCGGTGGCCATGAACATCGCCTTGATGAGGCTGTACAGGAAGTCCGGCGGACTCTGAAACTGCCAGAAGATCAGCAGATACCCTCCTGAAGAGACATACCCGATCTGCTGCACGACGGCGATGTCCGAGGCAAGGAACGCGGCGCCGATACCGGCCAGGTAGATGAACGGCAGCACGATCCAGGCGGCGAGCAGGCGTGTGGCGCACAGGAACGTCATCGAGTCGATCCCCATCACCTCGAGGGCGTCGATCTCCTCGGAGATCCGCATCGCCCCGAGCTCGGCGACGATGCCCGTACCGACCTTCGCGGACATCATGTAGCCGAACGCGTACGGCGTAATCTCGCGCAGGTCACACCACGCGGTGAACACGCCCGAGTAGGCCGGCGCGCCCTGCGCCTCGGTGAAGTAGGCGCCCTCGATGCCGCACTGCAAGCCGAGGATGAACATCAGCGTCCAGATGATCAGCGTCGAGGAGACGATCAGGATCCCCGCCTGGCGCAACCCCTCGCCGAAGAAGCGGAACACGCGCAGGCCATACACGTCGCGCACGACGTTGCCCGTGAACCCCGCGATCTCGCCAGTCGAGGCGATCCATTCGCGCGGCATCGCCAGAAATTCGTTCATCGCATGTTCTTCCCGCGCGCCGCAGGGCTCACTTGATCACCAATATGTTCGGGTGAGTGGCGAGCAGCATCTGGGTGAAGACGTAGTCGAACGCTCCGATGCCCAGGAACGTGATGACGACCGCCTGGTTGACGGCCCTGCCGACGCCCTCGGCGCCGCCGGAGGCGGTCATGCCCTTGTAGCAGCACACGATCGCGATGATCGCCCCATACAGCGTCGTCTTCAGCACCGACCCCCACAGGTCGGTCGTCGAGGCGTTCGCGAACAGCGTCGCCCAGAACGGCCCGAGCGGCTGGCCCTTGACGAGCTCGGCGAGCAGACCGCCGAAGATTCCGAACAGCAGCGCGTAGATGTTGAACAGGCCGGTGACGACCATCAGCGCGAGGAAGCGGGGCACGACCAGGTTCTTGATCGGGTCCACCCCAAGCACCTGCAGCGCGTCGAGCTCCTCGCGGATCTTGCGCGCGCCGAGGTCGGCGGTGATCGCCGTGCCCGCGACGCCGGCCAGCACGATCCCGGTCACGGCCGGGCCGATCTCGCGAATCGCGGCCAGCACGAAGATGCCCCCGACGCGGTCCAGCGCGCCGAAAATTTCGAAGAAGTTCGCCGCCTGCAGCCCCGGAGCGGCGTAGCACAGGCATACGGTCGAGACGAGCAGCGGGAACCAGCACAGCCGCAGCGCGAACAGGAACTGCGCGACGAACTCCTCTCCGTAGGGGTACGGCGGGCGCAGAGCCGACCAGATGGTCCTGCCCGTCAGGATCATCATGTCCCCGATTTCCTCGAGCACGTTCCGCGTCGGCAGGAACGCCCGCTCGGCTGCACTGCGAACCATCTTTTCTGACGCCCCTCCTCGGGTGGCGGTCGCTATCGGGCACGAACTCTACGCGATGCGATGGCGGCGCGCCACCTCAACCCGCCGCCGTATGCCGGCCCGCCGGGGACCTCGCTGGTATCGTGGCCTCGCTGTGAGGGGGTGTCATGCGTCCACCGTGGTCCTGCTCGTAAGCGCCTGCGCGGCGTTTGCGGCCGGCTGCGGCGGGGGAACGCGCCAGGACGCGCACGAACCGGACGCGACATTCACCGTCGCGGTCGTCCATCCGAGCTTCCCCGCCGTGCAGGCGGTCGCGCGCCCGGCCACGCATGACGCTGGCGGTGCGCAACACGAGCACGGCCACGATTCCGAACCTCGCGGTCACGATCGACTCGTTCAGCTATGTATCCAACTTTCCCGAACTGGCCTCGAGCAAGCGACCGATCTGGGTGATCGAACAGGGCCCCGGCACGGTCCCCAAACGCCCGGTGCAGAGCCAGGCCATCAGCCCTCCGGGGAGCGGCCAGACCGCTTACGTGAACACCTGGGCGCTCGGTCCGCTGCCGCCCGGTCGCACACAGACGTTCGTGTGGCGCGTCACCCCGGTGAAGCCCGGCGTCTACACCGTCCACTACACGATCGCCGCCGGCCTAGCCGGCAGATCCAGGGCGCGTCTCCCCGACGGCGCCATCCCCCACGGCCACTTCACGGTCGCGATCGCGCCGAGGCCGCCCGCCACGCACGTGAACCCGGAAACGGGCCAGGTCGAACCCGGCCGCTACAAACCCGGCACATCTGTGGCAACCGGGTAGTCGCTCCCGTTTGGCCCGGTGTCGAAACGACCGGGCACGGATTTCGCCAGACGGTGATGCCACGCAATCGCGCGGGCACTACGATTGCACTCCGGCCTTGGGCCCGGCGCCCATCCCGACAATCGACGCCGCCAAGACGCCGCCCACATACGTCACAGGAGGAATCGCCCCGCCCATGCCCAGGACCCGCCAGCACAACGTCACCGCCGCCCAGTGGAGCGCCAACGGCACAGCGCTCGGCTCCCCCGACCTGACGCTGCCGGGGAACCAGGTGTTCGCCTCGAACGTGTTCAGCGCGAACCTCCAGCGCCACCGGCTGCCCAAGCACGTCTACCGGGCGCTGCAGCGCACGCTCGAGCACGGCGAGGCGCTGGACACCTCGCTCGCCGACCAGGTCGCGCAGGCGATGAAGGATTGGGCGATGGAGCGCGGGGCGACGCACTACACCCACTGGTTCCAGCCGCTGACGGGCAGCACGGCGGAGAAGCACGACTCGTTCTACGCGCCCGCGGGCGACGGCACGGCGATCGCGGAGTTCTCGGGCAAAGAGCTGATTCAGGGCGAGCCCGACGCCTCGTCGTTTCCGACCGGCGGCATCAGGGCCACGTTCGAGGCCCGCGGCTACACCGCCTGGGATCCGACCAGTCCGGCGTTCATCCTGGAGAACCCCAACGGCGCGCTGTTGTGCATCCCGACGGCGTTCACCTCGTGGACGGGGGAGGCGCTGGACAACAAGATCCCGCTGCTGCGCTCGATGGACGCGCTGTCGGGGGCGGCGATCCGCGCGCTGGAGCT
The DNA here is from genome assembly GCA_963786535.1 of uncultured Solirubrobacterales bacterium. Classification (GTDB taxonomy): domain Bacteria; phylum Actinomycetota; class Thermoleophilia; order Solirubrobacterales; family Solirubrobacteraceae; genus Palsa-744. The sequence continues at coordinate 835,327 of CAWAZI010000001.1, forward strand.
GCTCGGCTCGGGGACGGGGCCGATCGCGTGTTCACGACCGTCGGCCCCGAGCAGGAGTACTTCCTGATCGACGAGCAGTACTACTTCGAACGCCCCGACCTGCTTACGACCGGACGCACGCTGTTCGGCGCGAAGCCGCCGAAGGGCCATGAGCTGGACGACCACTACTTCGGCTCGATCCCCGAGCGGATCCTCGCGTGCATGATGGAGACCGAGCTGGAGCTCGCCAAGCTCGGCGTGCCGGTGAAGACGCGTCACAACGAGGTCGCGCCGAACCAGTACGAGGTGGCGCCGATCTTCGAGAACTCCAACGTCGGCTGCGACCACCAGCAGCTGACGATGCAGGTGATGCAGAACGTGGCCCGCCGCTATGGGCTGGTGTGCCTGCTGCACGAGAAGCCCTTCGCGGGCGTGAATGGCTCGGGCAAGCACAACAACTGGTCGATGGGCACCGACACCGGCGCGAACCTGCTGGAGCCCGGCGACACCCCCTCGGAGAATCTGCAGTTCCTGTTCTTCTGCACGGCGGTGATTCAGGCGGTGAACGCCCATCAGGCGCTGCTGCGCGCGTCGATCGCCTCGCCGGGCCAGGATCACCGTCTGGGCGCGAACGAGGCGCCGCCTGCGATCATCTCGATCTTCCTCGGCGCGGAGCTGGAGAAGGTGTTCGCGGCGATCGAGGCGGGCAAGGCTCAGCAGTCGAAGCCCGGCTCGTTCCTCGGCCTGGGTACGCCGGTGCTGCCGCCGATGCCGCTGCACGGTGGAGACCGCAACCGCACGAGCCCGTTCGCGTTCACCGGCAACAAGTTTGAGTTCCGCGCGCTGGGCTCCAGCCAGTCGCTGGCGCTGCCGAACACCGTGCTGAACACGATCGTCGCGGAGGCGATCGATGACCTGGCCGGCAAGCTGAAAACCGCGCTGAAAGGCTCGTCGGGCGGTCTCGAGAAGGCCGTCGCGAAGGTCGTCAAGGAGAGCTGGTCTCAGAACAAGCGGATCGTGTTCGGCGGGGACAACTACTCGCCGGAGTGGCACGCCGAGGCGCAGAAGCGGGGGCTGTACAACCTGCGCTCCACGCCCGACGCGCTCCCGTGGCTGGTGGACAAGGGCACGGTGGCGCTGTTCAAGAAGTACAAGGTCCTGTCCAAGCGCGAGCTCGAGTCACGCCATGAGGTGTTCCTTGAGCAGTACGCGACCAAGATCAACATCGAGTCTGAGACTGCCGCGGCGATCGCCCGCACCGAGATCCTGCCGGCCGCCGTGCGACACCTCAACGAGCTCAAGGCCGCCGACCTGGAGGAGCTGATCGGCGAGGTGCAGCCGCTCATCAAGGAGCTGCACTTCGCGATCCTCAAGCTCGAGGATGCCAACTTCAAGGACAATCAGGACGACAAGACCGCCGTCAAATGGGCGGCCTACATGCATGACCGGGTCATCCCGGCGATGGACGACGTGCGCGACGTCGCCGACCGGCTCGAGGGGCTGGTGGCGGATGATCTGTGGCCACTTCCGAAGTACTCGGAGATGCTGTTCATCAAGTAGCGCCACGGGCCGCCAGCGGGGGTTGGCTAGCTAGCATGGCTTGATGGCCCGCAACTATCTTGATGCGATACATAGCCGTGTTGTCGTCTACGACGGCGGCATGGGCGCGACGCTCGAGCAGTTCGAGCTGACCAGCGAGGACTATGGCGGCCTGCAGGGCAAGTGCCACGAGGCGCTCGTGCTCAACCGCCCGGACGTGATCGAGGGCGTGCACAACTCGATGCTCGAGGCGGGCGCGGAGGTGGTGGAGACCGACACGTTTCAGGCGTCGCGGATCAAGCTCGAGGAGTGGGGGTTGGCGCAGCACACGGTCGAGATCAACACGAAGGCCGCGGAACTTGCGCGCAAGGCCGCGGGTGAGCATCGCTTCGTCGCGGGCTCGATCGGGCCGACGGGATACCTGCCCGCCTCGGAGGACCCCTCGCTCGGGCAGATCCGCTTCGGGGAGCTGGTCGAGGTGTTCGCAGAGCAGGCGGCGGGGCTGATCGACGGCGGTGCGGACCTGATCATCATCGAGACCGCGCAGGACATCCTCGAGGTCAAGGCCGCGGTGTTCGGCGCGCGCGAGGCATTTGCAAGCACGGGCACGACGCTCCCGATCCACACGTCGGTGTCGCTGCTGCCCAACGGCGGCAAGATGCTGCTGGGCACCGACATCTCCGCCGTGCTCACGACGCTGGAGGCGTTGAGGGTCGACGTGATCGGATTGAACTGCTCGACGGGCCCGGAGGACATGCGCGACGCGGTCCGCTTCCTCGGCGAGACCTCGCCGCTGCCGGTCGCGTGCATCCCGAACGCGGGCCTGCCGCTGCAGGGGCCGGATGGCGAGACGATCTTCCCCGAGCAGCCCGAACCGCTTGCGGATGCGTTGAAGGAGTTCGTCGAGCGCTACGGCGTGGGGATCGTCGGCGGCTGCTGCGGGACGACGCCGGCGCACATCGCCGCGATCGTCGAGCGCGTCGCCGGACGGCCGGTGGGGCCGCGTCCGGACCCGCGTCCCCCCCACCTGTCCTCGATGATCGCCGCCACCCCGCTCACGCAGGAGCCGGCGCCGACGATGGTCGGCGAGCGCGTGAACTCGCAGGGTTCGCGCAAGGCCAAGGAGCTGCTGCTCGCCGAGGACTACGACGGGCTCGTGCGGATCGCCGAGGATCAGGTCACCGGCGGCGCGCACGTGCTCGACCTGTGCGTGGCGCTGACCGAGCGCGCCGACGAGGACGAACAGATGCGGCTGGTGGCCAAGAAGGTCTCGCTCACCCAGCCCGCGCCGATCCAGATCGACTCGACCGAGCCGGAGGTGATCGAACGGGCGCTCGAGCAGATTCCCGGCAGGGCGATCGTCAACTCGGTGAATCTCGAGGCGGGACGGGCCAAGCTCGACCGCGTGGTGCCGCTCGCGCTCGCGCACGGAGCGGCGCTGATCGCGCTGACGATCGACGAGGTCGGGATGGCAAAGACGGCGCAGCGCAAGGTCGAGATCGCCAAGCGCATCAAGGAGCTGTGCTGTGACGAGCACGGCCTCGACCCCGAGCTGCTGATCTTCGACTGCCTGACGTTCACGCTGACGACAGGCGACGAGGAGTGGCGTCCGTCGGCGGTGGAGACGATCGCGGGGATCAAAGCGATCAAGGAGGAGATCCCGCAGGTGAAGACATCGCTGGGAGTGTCGAACGTGTCGTTCGGCGTGAGCCCGGGCGCGCGGGCAGTGCTGAACTCGGTGTTCCTGCACCACTGTGTGCAGGCGGGGCTGGACCTGGCGATGGTCAACCCCAACCACATAACGCCCTACTCGGAGATCCCCGACACCGAGCGCGAGTTGGCCGACGATCTCGTGTACAACCGCCGCGAGGACGCGCTGGAGCGGTTCATCGCCCACTTCGAGTCCAAGGGCGAGGAGGACATATCGCAAGGCGCGGCCGACCCGACCGAGGGGATGGAGCCCGAGGAGGCGCTGCACTTCCACATCCTGCGCCGGCGCAAGGAGGGCGTGGAGGAGTGGATCGATCGCAGCGTGCAGAAGATCGGCGCGGTGCCGACGCTCAACGAGGTGCTGCTGCCGGCGATGAAAGAGGTCGGCGACAAGTTCGGCGCCGGTGAACTGATCCTGCCGTTCGTGCTGCAGTCCGCGGAGGTGATGAAGCGCGCCGTGGCGCAGCTGGAGAAATACCTCGACAAGATCGAGGGGTATACGAAGGGCACGGTTGTGCTGGCGACGGTGTTCGGCGACGTGCACGACATCGGCAAGTCGCTGGTGAACACGATCCTGACGAACAACGGATACACGGTCGTGGATCTCGGCAAGCAGGTGCCGATCCAGACGATCGTAGACGCCGCGCAGGAGCACGACGCGACGGCGATCGGACTGAGCGCGCTGCTCGTGTCCACCTCCAAGCAGATGCCCGCATGCATCCAGGAGCTGCACGCCAAGGGCCTCTCCTACCCGGTGCTGATCGGAGGGGCGGCGATCAATCGCGCGTTCAGCTACCGGGCACTGTATCCCGGCGGGAAAGAGTCAGAGGAGGTATACGAGCCGGGAGTGTTCTACTGCAAGGACGCGTTCGAGGGCCTGTCGGTGATGGACCAGCTGATCGACGCAGACGCGCACGGCGCGCTCGTCCAGAAGCTGCGGGCCGGCGCGACGGCGTTCCGGGCAAAAGGCGAGGCGCCGGTCGAGGATCTGAACTTCGCCGATGACTCGGTGCGCTCGCCCGCGCGCGCCGACGCGCCCGTGCCGGCGCCGCCATGGTGGGGCGTGCAAGAGGTCGAGGTGGATCTCGGCGAGGTGTACAAGCACCTCGACACTCACGTCCTGTTCAAGCTGCACTGGGGCGGACGGGGCGTGAAAGGCGAGGCGTGGAAGACGCTGCTGAAGGACGACTTCAGACCGCGCCTGGAACGGATGTGGCGTGAGCAGACCTACCTGCATCCGCGCGCGCTGCTCGGCTTCTTTCCCTGCTATGCGCTCGGCAACGACATCGTCGTGCTCGACCCCGAGGACCGCGAGTCCGAGCTGACGCGCTTCGTCTGCCCGCGCCAGCCCAAGGGCGATCGCATCTGCCTCGCCGACTTCTTCCGCCCGGCGATCGACGGCAAGGCTCCCCCGGAGCTGGACGTGATCGCGGTGCAGGCGGTGACGGTCGGCGCGGAGGTGACCGAGCTGATGGCAAAGCTCGAGGCCGAAGGGGAGTTCGCCGAGCAGCTGTTCGTGCACGGCCTCGGCGTGCAGACCGCCGAGGGACTGGCAGAGTGGCTGCACTACGAAGCCCGCAACATGCTCGGGATCGCCGCCACCCAGGGCAGGCGCTACTCGTGGGGCTATCCGGCGGTGCCCGAGCAGTCGGAGCACCTGAAGGTAGAGCAGCTGCTCGGGCTGGGCGACATCGGCATGAAGATCACCGACGGGTACGCCCCCGACCCCGAGCAGTCGACGCTCGCGCTCGTCGCCCATCACCCCCAGGCGATCTACTTCGGCACGCGCCAGGGCAGGCTGCTGGCAGACGGCTCGCCCGATGACGTGATCAAGGGCTCGGCGCGCGACCCGTCGCTGTTCGGCGAGCTGGAGGACGAGGACCCGCCGGATGGAGCCGTCGAAGCCGAGGACGAGCCGGCGATGGCCTGAGAGGGCCGTCGTGGACGCTGCGCGGATGCTGCATCCTTACCGATCGTAGATCGACGGGATCTCCGATCGGCCAGCACGTGTGCCGAGCACACTTCGCTCACTGCGTCCTTGCCCCGACCACGGCCTGCGGCCGCGGTGCCCGTCCACGACGCCCCTCTCAGAGGTTCGAGGGATACAGGCGCCGGTCAGCCCTCGGCGCGCGAAAGGCCCCCGGCGCGCTCGGCTGGCAGCGGACCGAGTGTGACCGGTGCGGCGTGCATCGTGCGCAGGCGCACGTCGCGCCAGGAAAGACCCTCGTTGAGTAGGGCGGGCACGCCCATCAGCAGCGCGGTTGAGACCTCGACCGCCTGCAGGACGATGCCGTAGGCGATCGCGTCGGGGGTGGAGACGTGGTAGGCACCGGCGAGGACGGTGACGCACGCGGCCTGGAAGACGCCGACGTTGGCGGGCGTGGCGGGGATCACGGCGGTGACGTTGACCGCGAACAGTACGCCCGCGGCGGCCGCGGGGCCGGCGTGGGAATCCAGGCCGAGCGCCATCAGCAAGAGCCAGCAGGACATCCATTGCAGCGCCCATGCCCCGAGCTGGGTCACGGTGGCGAGGGCGGCCCGGCGGGGCCGGCTGAACACCCGCAAACCGTCGCGCAGGCGCAGCAGCACGCCGCGCAAACCGGCCAGCGCCGCCTGCAGGCGGCGCGAGCGTGAGACCGCGGCGGGCGGGATCAATACGGGCGCGAGCAGGACGGCGAGCAGCGCGGCCAGCGGCGCGAGCGCGATGAGCAGCAGAGCGCGATCGTGGCCGTCGAGCACGCTGACGCTGGAGAGCGTGACGCAGCCGAGGATCAGCAGCGCGAGCAGGTTGAGCAGCGTCTGAGAGACCATCGTGCCGAGCACGACGGGCAGCGTCTCGCGCGCGCGCCCGAGGCGGCGGGCGACGATCAGCGCGCGCGAGGGCTCCCCCAGGCGCGCGGGCAGGGTCGAGGACATCAGCACGCCGATGAACGTGCCCTGCATCGCGTCGCGACGTTTGGCGCGCCGCCAGGTGGGGGCGACGACGAGGATCGAGTGCCACGCCAGCGCACGGACGAACATCGCCGCGCACATCACGGCCAGGCCGGCAAGCAGCAGACCTGGCTTTGACGCGAGGAGCGATGCGGCGACGCGGGTGACGCCGATGTGCTGCAGCGCCAGCGCGGCGAGGGCGACACCCAGCAGCGAGCTGCCGGCAAGCGCGAGGCGGCGCAGCGTGCGCACACGGCGGGCGCGATCGGAGGCGGGCATCGTGGGCGCCTGCGCTTTCGGCGACGGCAGTCGCTGGGCGGGAACGCGCGGCAGCAGGTCGGCGGGGGCGAATCCATGGCGAACCGCGGCGCGGGTCAGGCGCGTCGCGGGCTCTCCGACGGCGAGCGCCTGCTCGTAGCAGTCGAGCACTTCAGCGGCGACGTGCGGCCACGCGAAGCGCTCGGCACGCTCGCGGGCCGCCGCGGCCATGCGCGCGCGGCGGACGGGTTCGAGCGCGAGCCGGCGCAGAGCCTCAGCCAGCGCCAGGGGATCGCCGGCTCCCACCAGCTGTCCGTCGATCCCGTCGCGTAGGACGTCGCGATATCCGGGGATGTCGGAGGCGAGCACGGGGGTGCCCGCGGCGAGACCCTCGGTTATGACCATGCCGAAGCTCTCGCCCCCCAGAGAGGGAGCACAGAGCACCTCGGCCCGTGCGAGCTCAGCCAGCTTGCGGGGCTCGGAGACCTTGCCGAGCGCCCGAATGCCGCGATCGTCGAGGGCCATATGCGCGACCTCCTCGGACGACGCGCCGACGAGCGTCAGCGTGGCGGGCACGTGATCGCGCAACGCCTCGAATGCGCGCAACAGCACAGACAGACCCTTGCGCTCGACGGCCTGGCCGACGAACAGGATGCGCAACGGTGCGACGCCGTCGCCTCCGAGCGAGGCATCATCCTCGGGAAAGTCGTGAACGTGCGCGCGTGGGTGTGCGCGCACGTTGCCGTCGTCACATGGAAGCTCATCTCCAGGACGGGTCCCATCCCGACCCACGAGGGCCTCGCCGAGGTGAACACCGTTGGGCACGATCCGGTAGCGCCCGCCGTAGAAGCGCCGCGCCGTCCAGGCCGCCGCCTCGGACACGGCGATGCGCACGCGCAGACGATTGATGCGCCGCCGCCCACCCAGAGGGCCCGCGGCGATACCGTTGGTGATGGGGTTCTCGGAGTAGGTGTGAAACGTGCCCACGAGCGGCAGCGATCCGGCGTGGAAGAGGGCGTCCCAGCAGACCATGGGGACGATCGGCTCGTGCAGATGCGCAACGTCGTAGCCACCGCTGCGCAGCTCACGGCGCAAAGCCAGGAAGGCGCGGGGAGCGCCGGTGATGTTCGAGACGGCGCCGTTGGCCGGCAGCCCGAACGTGCGCCCGAGCGAGACGAAGCCCGCGGGCGGCTGCAGACGCTGCGGGCGGGCCCCGCGATGCAGATGGCGCGCAAGGGCGTCGTCGGGGTCATACGGCGCAATGACGCGGGCGTCGTGCCCGAGGGTCTGCAGCTCGACCGCAAGCGCCTCGATGTGGCGCGTGACGCCGCCGGGGTAGGTCCACGAGTACGGCGAGATCAGCGCGATCCGCACGCGGGGATTCTAGCCGCTGGCGGTGACGGGGTCGGTTCAGGCAGCACATCGCCTTCCCCGCCCGCCGCGCCGTCTGAGGAGATCGCGCCCCGCCGGCCCTCTCCGAGAGACGCCCCACCGCGGGCTGCGATAATCCGGCCGTGGCCGCAAGGCACTTCGTCAAGTACACGTTCCTGAAGCTCGATCCGGCCTGGCGGCGCTTGGACTCGGGCCGTCGCGAGCAGGACAAGCGCGAGCTGCTGGCGGCGTGCGAGGACTTCGCCGACGGGCATCTGCTGCAGGCGTTCTCGCTCGTCGGCACGCGCGGCGACGCGGAGCTGCTGCTGATCTCAGAGGCGGAGAACCTCGAGCGCATCCACGAGCTGCACGTCGTGATGGCCCAGAGCGGGCTGATGAAGTGGGCGGACATCCCGTACTCGTTCCTGGGGATGCGCAAGAGCTCGGAGTACTCCGAGGACGAGCGCACCAGCCCGCGCGGTTTCGAGGGCAGGTATGTGTTTGTGTACCCATTTGTCAAGTCCCGGGAGTGGTACGGACTGCCGGCACAGGAGCGCTGGCGGATCATGCAGGGGCATATACAGGTCGGGCGTGAATACCCGGGCGTGGACAACCACACGACGTACTCGTTCGGGCTGGACGACCAGGAGTTCGTGGTGGCATTCGACACCGACGACGTGGGCACGTTCCTGGACCTCGTGCAGCGGCTGCGCACGACTGAGGCCTCGCGCTACACGGTGCGCGACACGCCGAGCTTCACCTGCATCAGGATGTCGCTGGAGCGCGCGCTGAACGCGCTCGACGGCGAGCCGATCGGCGCCGCGCTCCCGGCGGCCTGAGAGCCATCATGGCCCGCCGTCCAGGCACGCCGAAGCGGGGCGCGCAGACGCAACGCAAGACCTCGTCCTCCGCGCCGTCGAGAACGCGCGGGCCGTCGCGGCCGAAGGGGCTCGCACACCTCAAGCGCGCCGATCCTGTGCTTGCCGAGGTGATCGCGGTAGTGGGCTCCCTGCCCAACGCACGCGACGGACGGCCCGACCGTGAGGACCACTACGGCGCGCTGGTACGCGCGATCGCCGGTCAGCAACTGTCGGTCAAGGCGGCGCGCGCGATCTATGGGCGGCTGACGGATCGCTTCGACGGGCGCCCGCCCACGCCCGAGGAGATCCTCGAAGACGAGCCCGAAGAGCTGCGCGCCGCCGCGGGGCTCTCGCGCGCGAAGGTCGGCTACCTCAGATCGCTCGCCGAACACGCGCTGTCGGGCGAGCTGGAGCTGGAGCGGTTGGACGAGCTGGACGACGACACGGTGATCGTGGAGCTGACCGCTGTGAAGGGGCTCGGAGCATGGACCGCGCACATGTTCCTGATGTTTCACCTCGAGCGCCCCGACGTGCTACCAGTCGGCGACCTCGGCATCCGCAGGGCGATCGAACGCGCCTACGCGCTGGACGAGCTGCCGGATGCGGTCGCGATGGAGGAGATCGCGCTGCCGTGGCGTCCGTACAGAACGCTGGCGTGCCGGTATCTGTGGCGTTCGCTCGCGAACGAGCCGACTTAGGCTACGCCCCTGTAGAACACACATCGCCTCGCCCTGCAGAACACGCATCGCCACGCCCTGTAGAACATCCGTCGATGGCGACACGCGCGCGAGTAAGCATTCCACGGCCGCGGCCGACTTAGGAAGGATGGCCCACCGGCGCCACGCCCCCGCGCGCGCACAGGCGACACAGGCTCGATGAGCACGAGCTCCGCATCGAAGGAGCGCCACTCCGGAGCCGCGGCCCGCTCGCATGCCGATCATGGCAAGGCAGCGCAGCATAAGAAGCGTCACGAGAAGCACGCCAAGCACCACAAGCGCAGGGGCAAGCACAAGCCTCGCAAGCACGTCCGCCACGCCGCGGCGAAGCGGCGGGGGACTCTGGCGGTCCCGCCGCCGAGCGCACCGACCTCTCCCCCCGCTCCCTCCCCCGCCCCGGTCGAATCGCTTGGCGCACCGATCTCTATCGCCCAGGCGCGGCGGTTGTGCTGGCGCGCGGGCTTCGGGCCAACGCCGGGGCAGGCCGAGGCGCTGACCGGGCAGCCGCTGAGGCAGGTCGTCTACGGCCTCACCCGCCCCTCCGGACCCGCCACGCTCACCGGCCCGGAACCGACCGACGAAAAGGGCAATCCGCTCGCCCCCGCCCACGCGTGGGGTGAGGATCACTGCTGGTGGCTTGACCGCATGGTTCGCTCCGACCAGCAGCTGGTGGAGCGGATGACGTTCATATGGCATGACTGGTTCGCCAACTCCAACGAGAAGGTCAACAGTCAGCAGCAGATGCTCGATCAGAACAACCTGATGCGCGCCATGGCCCTCGGCAGCTTCCACGACCTGTTCGCGGCGGTCACCGCCAACCCCGCGATGCTCGTGTTCCTCGACGGGATCTACAACGACAAGTACGAACCGAACGAGAACTACGCGCGCGAGATGATGGAGCTGTTCTCGCTCGGCGCCGATCGCGGCGCCTACACCGAGGACGACGTGCGCGAAATGGCCAGAGCGCTGACCGGCTGGCGCGCGGAATGGACACAAAGCAGCGGCCTGCAGAACTTCCACTTCGATCCGGCCTACCACGACACGGGCACGAAGACGGTGTTTGGGCAGACGGGCAACTGGAACTGGGAAGACGCGGTGCGCCTGTGCGTCAGCCATCCACTGCACGCCTCGTTTTTTGTGACGAAGCTGTGGGGCTACTTCATCGCGAGCCCGCCTGATACAGCGACGCTCGCGTCGCTGCAGGGCGTGTACACGAGCTCGGGGTACTCCATCCGCGCGGTCGTCGAGGCGATCCTGCAGCACCCTGAGCTCTACACAGGCCCGGAGCTGCTGACGCCGCCCGTCGTCTACAACGCGGGGCTGCTGCGCGCGATCGGACGCCCGATCGACACGACCGCATGGGCGTGGCTATCCTCGGGCGCCGGCCAGCAGCTGTTCTATCCGCCGAACGTCTCCGGCTGGGACTTCGGCGCTTGGCTTGACACCTCGACCGCCAAGGCGCGCTGGGAAATGGCCAGCTATGTCACGCAGAAGACATATCCCAACCCGTGGCCCGCGCAGGGCGAACTCGAATACAGCGCCACCGAGGATGCCGCCGCGGCGCTGAGCAGCGCGATGGCCTACTGGGCCAACCCGCTGCTGTCCGAAGAATCCGCACAGTGCATCGCCGCGTTCGCACAGTCGTGTCTGAGCGAACCGCTCGCCTCGTGGCAGCAGAGCCCATTCCGCGCGCTGCGCCAGAACGCGCTGCGGATGCTGATCGCGACCTCGCCCGACATGCAGGTGAGCTGAGCATGGCGGCCAGGACGACACCCGCGGACGAGGAGAGCTGAAGCGTGGCACCCGGGACGACACCCGCGGTGCAGGAGAGCTGAACATGGCTGAGAGCTGCTCGTGCAACGACTTCAACCGCGCCCAACTGCTGCGCCGCGGCGCAGCCGTCGCAGGCAGCGGTCTGCCGAAGATCGAGCCGGGCATGCCGCTGCCGGCGGGTACTGGCCTGGATCGGCGCACGTTCCTGCTGCGCTCGGCCGGCGCGGCGCTGTCGGTGTATGGCGCTTCGATGCTTAGCCCGCGCCACTTCGAAGAGGGCATCGCCCAGGCAGCCGCGGAAGCTCCCGCGCAGCCGGTGCTCGTGTCGATCTTCATGGAAGGCGGCTGGGACGCGCTGTCGGTACTGGCGCCGGTCGGGGAAGCCAAATACCACCAGTTGCGTCCAACGCTCGGTCTCGCCGAAGGCAGCGGGCAGCCGTTCACCGAGGATCCGCGCCTGATGTGGCATCCCCGGGCGAGCGGCCTGGCGACGCTGCACGAAGAGAAAAAGGTGACCGTGTTCCCGGCCGTGGGCTATGACCCGCCTGACGAGAGCCACTTCACCAGCCGCCACTACTGGGAGGTCGGCGAGCTGAGCACCCAGACGCGCTCGGGCTGGATGGGGCGTCTGCTCGACGCGACCGGCCAGCCCGGCAATCCGCTGCAGGGACTGTCGCTGGACTACTCGCTCGCACCCGCGCTGGCCACGTCGAAGATGCCCGTGGCGGCGGTGTCCTCGCCGGCCGACTACAACATGTGGGCCTACGGACTGGGCGAACCTGTCACCGGGCCGGCATTGCGGACGTTCGGTGAACTGGGCGCGCTGAACTATGCACCTTCCCCCGCCTTCGTGCAGGCTCGCGGCGCGTCGCTGGACACCAGCATCGTGCTCAACCAGATGGCCGCGTTCGTACAGTCGCAGGGCAAATCGACGTACCACCGACCGTCCCATATCCAACGAGCGGCGGCGAATTCCCCGCGCGACTGGCGGCGCTCGCAGCGATGCTCGGCGCCGGGCTGCCGATCAAATGCGCCTCGCTGACGGCCGTCGGCTCATATGACACGCACTCCGACGAGCCGGAAACGCTCAGCACGAACCTCGGCGAGACGGTGGAATCGGTGCTCGCGTTTCAGCGCGACCTCGAACAGCGCGGGCTCGCGGACCGGGTGCTGATCCAGCTGTGGTCGGAGTTCGGCCGGCGCCCGCAGGAAAACGGCTCGGGCACCGACCACGGGGCGGCGGGCGTGGCCTTCCTGATCGGGACGCAGGCCGCGGGACAGATGGTCGGCGAGTTCCCGGGACTCGGCAAACTCGACGAAAACGAAAATCTCGTCAATACGTCGGACTTCCGCGCGATGTACTGCTCGCTGCTGGAGCAGTGGTTTCAGACCGAAGCCGAACCGATCATCCCCGAAGCGGCGCTGTTCAAGGAACTGCCGCAGCTGGTCAAGGCTTGATGGGGCGGATGGCGAGACCCGTTGCGAGAGTTCTGCGGCTCGCGCGCCCGGCCGCCGGTCTCAGCCGACGCTCTTCGCGACCCACCGGGCCATCGAAGACTCGCTCAGGCCACCCGCCGGACGGCGACAGTGCGATCGGCCTCGGCGGAGATCTCCCAGCCGGGTGTGTCGCCACCGGTGCGGAAGTGACGAGCGACGACCGCTGTGGGCCCGGGCAGACCGCGTCCATCCGGACGGTCGGCGCGGGCGTCGTGGAAGACGGCATGGCCGCCGAGCGCGACGAAGCGATGCCACTCTGACCAGTCCAGCTCGCAGCCGGACTCAGAGTGGTCGCCGTCGATGAACACCACGTCCACATCCCCCTGCCAGCGCGCGGCGAGTTCGGCAGAGAGACACGCGTGCCAATGGACGACCGGCGCGTCAGGGCCGCGGCGGCGGCGAGCGCGGGCCACCGCACGTCGGGTCGCCCACTCGGTCGCCCCCCAGCCGGAGGGCAGCGCGTCGGGATGACGACCGAAGGGGTCGACCAGGTGCAGCTCCGCGTCGGAGCGCAGCGCCTCACATAGGACAACCGCGGAGGATCCCTCGTACACACCGATCTCGATCACACGCCGCGCCTCTCGCGCGACCGCCAGCAGCACGGAGGCGTCCTCGGCGGAGTGCATCGTGCGCGGCGGGATCAGCCCGCAGCCGACCGCGAGCGCGCGCAAGCGCACGTCATCGCGCAGGCGTTCGGGCGTGAGGCTTCGCAGACGGGCGGGTAGGACCGGCATTGGGACGAGGAGAACGGCCAGTTGCTCGCAGACCTTCTGACGGTCGGAGGGCAAGCGGGGCAAGGACGCAGGAAGCGTGGCGTACTTTCGTACGCGAGCGACCGAGGACGCAGCATCCGCGCCGCCATCCGGCCGTCAGACGGCTGAGACCTGCTCCTCCTCGGCAACCCGGAAAGACGAGCCGCAACCGCAGGCGGCGACGACGTTGGGGTTCTCGACCTTGAAGCCGGCGCCCTGGAGCGTCTCCTCGTAGTCGATGACCGAGCCGCGCACGAATGGGAGGCTGTCGTTGTCGACCAGCAGCTTGAGGCCGTGGGTCTCGAACACGGCGTCCTCGTCGCGCTGCTCGTCGAAGGCGAGCTGGTACTGAAAGCCCGAGCAGCCGCCGCCGCGCACGCCTACGCGCAGCCCGGCGAGGCTCACATCGGCCTCCTGAGCGGCAAGGAACTCGCGCACCTTCTCGGCACCCTTATCGGTGATCGTGACCATTGCTTTCCAAAGTATAGCGAGGGGTGGATGAGTGTTCTAAGCTGCGGAGAACATGCCGAATGCCGAGGAGATCAAGCAGCGGATCGAGGCCGCGATCCCGGGAGCGAGGGCCGAGGTCGAGGACTGGACCGGCGGCGGCGATCACTTCAAAGCGACCGTCACCGCGGCGGCGTTTGCGGGTCACAGCCGCATCGAGCAGCACAGGCTCGTCTACGAGGTGTTCGGTGCGGAGATCGGCGGCCCCATACACGCGTTGTCGCTGAAGACCCAGAGCCCCCAATAGCCAGGAGCAGCCATGTCAGACACCGAGCAGAGCACTGAGATCCGCGACGCGATCGCACAGGCGATCTCCGAGCACGACACGATCCTGTTCATGAAGGGGACACCGGATGCGCCCGCGTGCGGGTTTTCGGCGCGCACGGTGGCGGCGCTGCAGGCCTTGGAGGCGCCGTTCGCGGCTGTGGACGTGCTTCCAGACCCGCGCATCCGCGAAGAGCTGTCGGCGATCTCGCAGTGGCCGACGATCCCGCAGCTGTTCGTGGGCGGCGAGCTCGTGGGCGGGTGCGACATCGTGATGGAGATGTACGAGTCCGGCGAGCTGGCGCAGACGCTCGGCGTCGAGGGAGACGCGGGAGAGCTGGAAGACGAGGCCGAGGCGCTCGCGCCAGGGCTCACGCAGATCGAGAACCGCCTCGGCTGAGACCCGACGCCCCGCGCAGACTCGCCGTTGGTGTAGCGTCCGCCAAGGGATGTCTGAGTCCGTCGCGGTGATAACCGACAGCACGCAATACCTGCCGCGCGAGCTCGCGGATGAGCAGGGCATCCATCAGGTCAGCCTGTACGTCGGCTGGCAGGGGCAGCCCGAGCGTGAGCTGGAGATGGACGGGTTCGACGCCTTCTATGAGCGCCTGGCGTCAGACCCCGAGCTGCCCACGACCTCGCAACCCTCGATCGGCGACTTTCTCGCCGTATGGGAGCCGCTGCTGCAGGAGGGCGGGGACATTGTCTCGATCCATCTTGCGGGCGGCATCTCAGGGACGTGCGAGGCGGCCAGGCAGGCGCACGGCCTGCTGAGCGAGCGCGGGCTGGGTGAGCGAGTCGCGGTGATCGACGGCGAAACTGCGTGCGGCGGCATGGGGCTGCTGGTGCTGGCGGCCTGCGCGGCCGCCAGGGCGGGCGCGGACCGCGACGCGGTGGCGGAGCGGGTGCGCGAGGCCCGTAGGGCGTTGAAAATCTGGTTCTGCCTGGACACGCTCGAGTACCTGCGCCGGGGAGGGCGCGTGGGCAAGGCGCAGGCGTGGCTGGGCGGGACGCTGCGAATCAAGCCGATCCTGTCGATGGAGTATGAGATCGTCCCGGTGGAGCGTGTGCGCACGGCCGGCAGGGCGTTCGAGCGGATGGTGCAGTACGCACAGCAGCTGCGCGAGGAAGGATCGGACGGGTGGGTGGTGCAGCACATCCAGGCCACCGAGCAGGCCGAGCGGTTGATCGAACGCTGCCGCGAGATATTCGACTCAGAGCCGGTGTTCACCTCGGAGGTCGGACCTGTGATCGGCACCTATACGGGCCCCGGCCTGATCGGCGTGGGCGCAGTGCCTCGCTCGCTGCTCAGCTGAACGACTTCAGCGGCGGCGGCGGCGGCGCAAAAGGCGCGAACCGATTGCCAGACCCACGAGGGCACCCGCGACGATGACCTCGCGACGATGACGCTCCAGATGCCCGCGCCAGTCGGTCAGGTAGGCGACCTCGCCGCGCAGTTGCACGATCGAGACGGCGAGCTCGTTGCGGTTGGCCTCGATCGAGTCGCGGATCTCGGCGGGTGAGCGCTGGGGCATCAGGCGGTAGCTCCCTCTCCGCCGCTGGATGCGGGCGGATCGACGACATGAGGGGCGGCGGCGCCATAGGACGGGGCGGCAGCGGATCGGGAGGCGGGCGATCCGGCGATCCCGGTCGCGGTGGGGCCCGCGGCCGCGCTTGGCTCTGAGGCGCTCGGCGTCTGGGAGGCTCCCGAGGAGACGGTGTCGCGGATCCGACGCGCCTCCTCGATCGCCATGTCCGGCGTCGGGGGGGCGCCCCGTTTGACCGCCCGGGCGGCGATCAGACCGGCGATCAGACCGAGGATGACGAGGATCAGGGCCATCGCGAAGAAGCCCCAGAAGTAGGTGAACTGGTTGCCGATCGGCAGGTAGTAGTAGAGCAACCAGGCGCAGCCGATCAGCACGAAGAACAGGGCGGTGATGAAGAAGATTCCCGCGGCGATGCCCACGACGGCGCCCTTGACGAGCCTTGAGGCCTTCTCGGCGACCTCCGCCTTGGCGAGCTCGATCTCCTCGCGGACCAGCAGGGTCGCGCGCTCGGAGACCTCCGTGATCGCGGTGGCGATGCCCTTGGGGATGTCGCCGCGCGGCGAGCCCGTGCCGCGGTGCCCATTGGGGCCCTGTCCTGTGGCGCCGGAATCGCTGCCGAGAGACGAGGCGCTCACTCGGGCGGCTCCTCGTCGAACAGTCCCGTCCACACCCGCGTCGCGAGGCGATGGGCGACGATGCTCGACAGCGCGCCGATCCCGGCCAGCAGGCCAGACCACATCAGGCGCTTGACTACGTCGTTCTCCATGTCGCTACGGCAGTCTATTGCTATCGGACGACGCAACCGATCCGCCGGGTGACGCGTCCAATCCGCCGCAGACCGTCTCGACCACGAGTCGCTTGGCCTGCTCGTAGTGCTCCTCCCCGCGCGGCAGCAGGCCGAAGATCCAGCCTGTCAGCACCTGCTCGATCGCGCCGTAGAAGGCGATCGCCGCGAACTCGGCCGTGATCTCGGGCTTGAACTCCCCATCGGCCTGCGCCTTGGTCACGATCTCTGAGATCAGCGTGAACGCCTCGCGGATCTGGGCAAGATGGGTCTGTCCGAACGAGTTGGCCGCGCGGGTGACCTCGACGATGATGACCTTCATCAGGTCGGGATCGTGGGTGTATGAGTCGATGATGAACGAGGCGATCGCCGCCAGCTTCTCGCGCGCGGGCATGCGCTGGGCGTCGACGTGGCGGATCGTCTCGAGCATGATCGCCCAGCGCTCGAGGAACAGCGTGTCGAGGATCTCGTCCTTGGAGGCGAAGTAGTGGTAGACGAGGCCATAGGCGACGCCCGCCTCGTCGGCGATGTCGGCGACGCGGCAGGCGTGAAAGCCCTGGCGCGCGAACACGCGCACGGCCGCGTCGAGGATCGAGCGGCGCTTGTCCGCCGCGGTCTTGGCTCTGGTGGCATTCACCAGCTGTAGGCCTCCGGACGGCGGTTGGCGAGCGCGGGCAGCTGCGTGCGGATCTCCTGCTGGCGCTCGAGGTCGAGCTCGGCGAGGACGTGATCCTCGCCGTCTGGCGCCTGCGCGAGGACGACGCCCCAGGGATCGACGATCATCGAGCGCCCGCCCGAGCGGGTGCCACCGGGATGTGGTCCGACCTGATTGGCGGCGATGACGAACGCCTGGTTCTCGATCGCGCGGGCGCGAACGAGAACCTCCCAGTGATCGCGGGTGGTGGGCAGCGTGAACGCGGATGCCAGCGCGAGGATGCGCGCGCCGCGCACGGCGAGGATCCGAAACAGCTCGGGAAAGCGCAGGTCGTAGCAGATCGACAGACCCAGCGCGACTCCCGAGGAGGTCTCTGAGAGCACGATCTCCTCGCCGGGGAGCTCGATGTCGGACTCGCGGTAGGAGCGACCGTCGATGTGGACGTCGAACATGTGCAGCTTGCGATAGACGGCGCTGACCGCGCCGGAGGGGCTCACGTGGACACAGGTGTTGGCGAACTTGTCCTCTCCCGGGATGCGCTCCAGGAAGGAGCCGGCGACGAGATCCACGCGCAGCTCGGCGGCGGTGTCGCGAGCCCAGGAGACGGCGCGTCCGTCGAGCGGTTGGGCGGCCGCGCGCAACTCCTCCTCAGAGCCCATCGCCGTCCACTTCTCGGGGAGCACGATCAGCTGCGCGCCGTCCGCGGCGGCGGCGCGTGTGAGACGATCGGTAGCCGCGAGGTTCGCGCCGAAGTCGGCGGTGGAGTTGAGCTGGACGGCCGCTGCCTTCATGTGTGCATATCCCCCTCGCGAGCCGAGTCCCAACCCACGGAAATAGATTGACTAGTCAGTCAACGCCCTCAAGCATAGCTCTAGAGCGACCCGGCGCGACCGCCGGCGATGACCGCCTGCCTCTGTTCCGAGGAGGCCGTCCGCTGAAGCGGTGGCGATACGTGGGGGTGTTCTGCGAGGAGCTGATGGCGTGCGCGGCGCTCGTACGAGTCGGGCCGGCGAGGCAGTCGTTCTGGGCTGTGCATACGCGCGAGGACGGGCGGCTGCGGGAGCGCACGCACACGCTCCTGCGCCGCGGCGTCGTCGAGCTGCCTCTCGGTCGTATGGCGGTGTGCGACGGCGGCGCGCTGCTCGATCTGACGTTGGAGGAAGACGAGGGCATCGAGGCGCTGTGTCCGCACGGCACCGGCGAGGTGTGGACACGCAAGCAGGCGGGCGTGCGCGCGCATGGGACGCTCACGCTCGACGGCGGCTCACCGCGCGAGATCGAGGCGCTGGCTGTGATCGACGACACGGCCGGCTATCACGCCCGGCGCACCGAGTGGTGGTGGAGCGCCGGGGTGGGCACGAGCGAGGATGGCGTCGCGCTGGCGTGGAACCTGGTGGCCGGCGTCAACGACCCGCCGACGGGCAGCGAGCGCGCGGTGTGGGTGAATGGCGAGCCGCGCGAGACGGCTCCGGTGCGGTTCGCCGCGGACCTGAGCGAGATCGTCGCCCAGGACGGCTCGCGGCTGGGATTCGCCTCGGAGTCCGTGCGCCGGCGCACCGAGAACCTGCTGGTGCTGAGCAGCGATTACACCGCGCCGTTTGGCGCGTTCAGCGGCACGCTGCCGGGCGGCGTCCGGCTCGCGAGCGGGCTCGGCGTGATGGAGCACCATCGCGCGAAGTGGTAGCCGCGCGCGGGCCTCACCGCCCGCGCCGGCCCGCGAGCTCGGCGAGCAGCAGCTCGTGGATACGCTCATCCAGCTCGATCAGCGCCCGTATGCGCTCAGGATCGTCTTCCAACACCTCCCGAATCACGCGCAGCGGCATGAATCGCTCTTCCTGCAACCGCTTGATCAACTCGATCCGGTCCGCGAGCTCCGGCGGGTAGTAGGCCATGTTGCGGCTCGTCTTGACGGGTGAGGGCAGCAGGCCCTCGCGCAGGTAGTGGCGGATCGTGCCAGGGCTGACGCCCGCTCGCTCGGCCAGTTCGCCGATCTTCAAGAGCTCGCGCTCGGGCTGACCGCCCGCCGCGGGATCGCTGCCGGTGAGTGGAACCGTGCCCACGACTGGCAACTCCCGCTCAAGCCCGAAACGTGGCGCCGTGCGGCGAGGACTCCGCCGGACCGGCGACCGCGCCACAAGCCAACAGCGCGGCGACCTCCTCGGCGGAGTAGCCGGCGGCGAGCAGCACGGGCTCGGTGTGCTCGCCCAGGGTCGGGCCGGGCAGCCGCGCGTGCGAGCCGGGCGTGCGATCCAGCTTGACGGGGATGCCGAGCTGACGGACGGGCACGGCGGCGCCGGGCTGGTCGATCTCGACGACCATCTCACGGGCGCGCACCAGCTCGGAGTGAAGCGCCTCGTTCAGGTCGAGAACGGGCTCAAGGCAACAGTCGTGCTCGCGCGCAAACGCCTCCCACTCGGCGCGCGGGCGCTCCCGGAAGATCGCCTGGACCTCGGCGTGGGCGTCGGAGCCGGGGCGCTCGAACTGGCGCTCGATCAGGTCCTCGCGGCCGACTCCCCGACACCACGCCTGCCAGAACTTGGGCTCCAGCGCGCCGAGCGTGACCCAGCCGTCGGCGCACTCGTACGGCCGGTAGCAGATCAGCGAGCCCGCCAGCGGCAGCTCGCCACGATGCGGGACGACGCCGTCGGCGAAGTACGCCCCGGCGACCATCGCCAGCCAGGACAGCGCCCCGTCGGCCATCGAGACGTCGACGACCTGGCCCTCCCCGGAGCCGGGCCGGGCCGGACGATCTCCGCGCGCCGGGGCGCCGTCGCGCTCGTGCAGCGCGGCCATGATCCCGAACGCGGCCATCAGCGCGCCGCCACCGAGATCGGCTATCTGACCCGCCGCCTGCACGGGCTCGCCGCCGGACTCGCCCGTGAGGCCGAGCAGGCCGACGAGGCCGAGGTAGTTCATGTCGTGTCCGGAGGCCTCGCGCCGGGGTCCGGTCTGGCCGTAGCCGGAGATCGCGCAGTAGACGATGCCGGGGTTGAGTTCGCGCATGCGCTCGTAGCCGACGCCGAGCCGGTCGAGCACGCCGGGGCGGAAGGACTCGAGCACGACGTCGTGCTCGCGCACCAGGCGCAGCAGCGCCTCACGCCCGAGCTCGTTCTTGAGGTCGAGGCGGATCGAGCGCTTGTTGCGGTTGAGCGACAGGAACAGCGCGGACTTGGCGCTGTCCTCGGCCCCCTCGACATAAGGGGGCGACCAGCGGATGTAGTCACCCATGGACGTGTCCTCGACCTTGAGCACGTCCGCGCCGAAGTCGGCGAGCAGCAGCGAGCAGAAACCGCCCGGCAGCAGGCGGGAGAGGTCGAGGACGCGGATGCCCCGCAGCGGCAGGCTCATGCCGCGCCCGCCGTCTCGCGAGGCGCGATCCCCAGCATCGCGCGGGCCTCGGTGACGGTCGCGGGGCGCCTTCCCACCTCTTCGGCCATGCGGCGGGCCTGGGCGATCAGCTCGCCGTTGGAGCCGGCCATCTCACCACCGGGGAGGTACAGGTTGTCCTCCAGACCGACGCGAACGGAGCCGCCGAGCGTGAGCGCGGCGGCAACGAGCAGCCACTGCTTGCGGGAGATGCCGATCACGCCCCAGTGCGAGCCGGCGGGGATGTTCTCGACCATCGCCGCGAGGTTACGCGCGCTCGGCGGGATGCCGCCGGTGACGCCCATGATGCAGTCCACGTGCAGCGGCGGGTGCAGCACACCCATGTCGATCAGCGGCTCCAGCGAGCCGACGTGGCCGATGTCGAAGCACTCGTGCTCGGGTTTGATGCCCAGCTCGTTCATCGCCTCCAGCAGCGCGATGATCTCCTCGAAGGGGTTGGCGAAGACCATCTTGAAGACGAAGTCCTTGCGCGTGCGCGAATACTTGGCGTAGTTCATCGAGCCCATGTTCAGCGCGGCGACTTCGGGGCGGCACTCGCGCAGGTAGTCGACGCGCTTCTGGACCGACACGCCCACGGCGCCGGTCGAGAAGTTGACGATCGCGGCGTCCCCCACCTCGGCGCGGATCGCCTCGGAGATCGCGCGATAGTCCTCGACCTCGAAGCTCGGCCGCCCGTCGGGCGTGCGCGCGTGAATATGGATCATCACGCCGCCCTCGTCGACGATCCGCCGCGCCTCGGCGGCGTACTCCGCGGGGGTGTAAGGGATCGCCGGGCACTGCTCGCGGTTGGCGAGCACGCCGGAGATGGCGCAGGTGAGCACCACCGGGTCCTCGACGCTCATACAGACTCCGTTCTGGTTGTTCCGGGTGGCGCATGCGCCACCCGGCGAGCCCGCGCATGCGCGGGCTCGTGACGAGCCGCATGCGGCTCGTCAGCCGTTGGCGCATGCGCCAACGGCGAGGCCGCACATGTGCGGCCTCGTGGGAGGCCCGCATGCGGGCCTCCCGGCCACGCCGCATGCGGCGTGGCCGACCAAAATCCGACTTCTCCCTCGCCAAGCATCCACAGGTGCGTAGGGCAAGCTGGGCAAGGACGCAGGGAGCGAAGTGTGCTCCGCACACGAGCGACCGAGGACGCCGATCCAGCGCCGCCATACGCGCCTGTGGTCATACGGGAACCACTCCATGCCGCTTCCAAGGCCGCTCCACCCTCTTGCCGGCGGACATCTCCAGCGCGCGGCAGATCGTCGGACGGGTGTCGCGGGGATCGATGACGTCGTCGATCAGGTCGTTGCCCGCGGCGATGTAGACGTCGAACGCGCGGCGAAACCCCTCGATCAGCTCGGCGCGCTTGGCCTCGGGATCGTCGGCCTCCTCGACCTGACGGCGGAAGGCGATCTCCACGACCCCCTCGGCCCCCATCACGCTGATCTCCGCGCTCGGCCATGCGACGATCAGGTCGGGCTCGTAGGCGCGGCCGCACATCACGTAGTAGCCGGCGCCATAGGCCTTGCGCGTGATCACCGTGACCTTCGGGACGGTCGCGGCGGCGACCGCGTGCAGCATCTTGGCGCCGTGGCGGATGATGCCGGCGGCCTCGACCTTCGTGCCGACCATGAACCCGGGCACGTCCTGCAGGAACACGAGCGGGATGCCGAAGGCGTCGCAGAGGTTGACGAACCGCGCGGCCTTGTCGGCGGAGTCGTTGTCGAGGATGCCCCCCAGCTGGCGCGGCTGGTTGGCGACGATCCCGGCGGGGCGCCCGCCGAAGCGCGCGAGACAGGTGATGATCGTCTTCGCCCACTGGCCCTTGATGTCGAGATACTCCCCGTCGTCGACGATCGCGCGGATCACCTCATACATGTCATACGGCGTGCGGTTGGAGGGGGGCAGCACGTCCAGCAGCGACTCCTCGCGGCGCTCGATCGGGTCTGACGCCGCGCGCGTGGGCGGCGGGGTCTCGCAATGCTGGGGCATGTAGGAGAGGTAGGCTTTGATCTGCTCGATGCACTCCTCGTCGGATGCGACCTCCATGTCGCCGACGCCGGACTTGCGGCAATGCACGCGCGAACCCCCCAGTTCCTCTTGCGTGACGTCCTCGCCGATCGCCGCGCGCACGAGGTGCGGGCCGGCGAGCGCCATCGAGCCGCGTCCCTTGACCATCGGCACGAAGTCGGCGAGGCCGGGGATGTAGGCGGTCCCGGCGGCGCACGGCCCCAGCAGCGCGGCGACCTGGGGGATGACGCCGCTCATGATCACCTCCTCGCGGAACAGATGCCCGGAGCCGGCGAACATCGCGCCCGCGGCCTCCTGCACGCGCGCGCCGGCGGAGTCCAGCAGCCACACGAACGGGATGCGCTGCCTCAGCGCCAGCTCGCGCAGACGCGTGACCTTGAACTCGCCGGTCATGCCCATCGAGCCGGCCATCACCGTGAAGTCGTACGCGCACACGGCCGTCAGCCGTCCGTCGACCTTGCCGTAGCCGGTGATCACGCCGTCCGCGGGGGCGTCGACGCCATCCATCGCGCGCTGGGAGGAGTGCGGGCGCCCGTGAATGCCCAGCTCGACGAACGTGCCTTCGTCCACGAGCAGCGCCACGCGCTCGCGGGCGGTCAGCGCGCCCTTCTCGTGCTGGCGATCGATCTTCTCCTGCCCCCCGCCGAGCGCAATCCGCGCGCGCCGGGCCTCCAGGTCCTCGACCAGGGGGCGCAGGAGGCTCGGCTCGGTGGATGATGCGGCCACACGGCAATCCTAACCGCATTGCCACGTGGCGCGAAGTAGGGAGTCCTACTGCGTACTTTGGGTCGAGACTCCAGGTTTGGCCAGGTGGTTATCCAGGCCAAGGATCAGCGCAAGCGCCCGCTCGACCTCGGCGAGTGTTGTCGGCGTGAGCACCCCCAGCCTGTGCAACAGGCGGCTGCGGGCCACGCCCCTGATACTCTGACAGATCGCGCGGCTTGGTCGATCGATCCCCTCCACGTCCGTGACCTCGGGGCGCAGGATCGAGGGTGTGCGAGAGCTGGACAGCGGTACGACCGCGATGAGATCGGCAATGGTCCCTACGCTCACAAAATCGGCCGAAACGACAATCGCCGGGCGGCTCTTGCCGAGCTCACCAGGCCTGGCGGCACCGAGCGCGGCGAGCCACACCTCCCCGCGGCGCGGCTCAGTCGAAGCTGAGGCCATCGTCGAAGTCGATGCCGTCTTCGAGGGTGGACTCCCAGAGACGCATCTCCTCCAGTACAGCGGGGTTCTGTGCGTCAGCGCGAATCGCCCGGCGCTCGGACTCATAGATCGCCTCGAGCTCGCGCTCGCGCGCGATCTCCGCCAGCAGCGCCGCGAGCGAGATGCCGCGCTCCCGCGCCTGCTGGGCCAGCAGGTCGCGCGTGCCGCGCGCCACACGAATGGTTGCGGTATCGACGGCCATTGTGGCTACAGTGTAGCGCTATGTGACAGCGCTATCACAGGGTAGGAGCTCGCCCACGAGCGCCATCCTAACCACGAATGGTCATGCTCACCCTGCGCCTACACGTCCAGCCCCAACGCGAGCACGAGCGCGGCGCCCAGCCGGCGCAGCGTGAAGGGATCGAGCGAGCCGCAACGGCGGACGAGACGCTCCCTGGCGATACCACAACAGCTGATCCTAGTGCCCAATGCCCTGATCGATGATCGACAGGCCGGCGAAGTAGCGTCGGTAGAACCCTCTGTCGCGGGTTAGCAGACGGTCGGCGCGATCCAGCGCATGGGCCCCGATGAGGAAGTCCGCGATAACACGCTCACGAGTTCCGCCAGCTTGGCGGTAGGCTCGCCAGGCCTGGCCGGTCGCAAGCGCGATCGAGTCATCCAACGCCGAGAATCCCACCCGCAGATCGTTCAACGCCTGCTCGGCCGCAGCGACACTGGGGAACGATGCAGCTGTCTCCGCCCAGACGACCTCACAGGCGATGAGACTGCCCTCCGTAAGACACCCGCGCAGCGTGTCGGCCGAACTCGGACCGAACTCGGGGTCCGCTCCGAAGACGTCGAGCAGCACGCTTGTGTCAACGGCCGTTATCACACAGCGTCGGGCTGACCGCGCAGCGCGCGAATCGCCTCGTCGGTGCTCAGGCTGGGGCTGAGAATCCCGTAGACGGTGTCAACCGGATCCCTATCCCCGACGATGGTCTTCGTGACGATGAGCCGCCCTCCATCTTCGAGGAGCTCGAGTCGGTCTCCCGGGCGAATACCGAGCCGCTCACGCAAGGGCTTGGGAACGGTGATCTGGCCCTTCTCGGAAACGGTGCTCAACATGTCAAACCACTTTGGTAGGAATCACTACCAAGAAATCATACCAGATCCCGTTTCCACACCGGCTCTCGCTTCGAGGAGGACCCTTCGACAGCATTGAGCGCGGCCTACTACGCGATGCCGTACGCCGCACGGGAGGGACGCTCGCTCTCGACCTGATCGCCGCGACCGCTCACCACCTCACCGCCCTTTCCAAACCGGCTCGCGTTTCTCGAAGAACGCAGTGACGCCCTCGACGATGTCCTCGGTGGAGACGGCGAGCGAGAGCTGGGCGCGCAGGTAGTCCAGCGCGTCGTCGAGCGGCATGTCCAGCTGCCGGCGCATCGCTTCCTTGCCCAGGCGCATGATCACTGGCGACTTCGACGCCAGCTTCCCCGCCCATTCGGCCACGGCGGCATCGAACTCGCCCGCTGGCACCACCTTGTTGACGAGTCCAGCCGCTAAGGCCTCCCGCGCGGACCAGCGCTCGCCGAGCAGCAGCAGCTCGGTGGCCTTCTTGCGCGGGACGTTGCGGTAGATCAGCGCCATGATCATGAATGGGAACGCTCCGACGTTGATCTCGGGCGTTCCGAACGTGGCCTCCTCTGAGGCGACGATCAGGTCGCACGCGAGCGCGATCCCGAGCGCGCCGGCGAGCACGTGGCCGCGCACCGCGCACAGCGTGGGCTTGGTCAGCGAGCCGATCAGTCGAAACAGCGAGACGAAGCGCTCGGAGGCGAAGTGCTTGTGCACGAGCGCCGCGTCGCCCGCGAAGCCGCCGAGGTTGGCGCCGGAGGAGAAGGTGCGCTCGTGCGAGGAGCAGAGCACGACGCAGCGGGCGTCGGCGTCGGCCTCGGCCCGTTCGAAGGCGGCGATCAGACCCGCGAGCAGCTCGGGCGAGAGGGCGTTGCGCGTATCGGGTTCGTTCAGCGTGATCCTCGCCACGCCGTCGGAAAGGTCGAAGAGGACGGGATCGGCCACGGGGCCATCCTAACCACGGAGGGCGCCCACTCACATCTGCGCCTACACGTCCAGCCCCAGCGCGAGCACCAGCGCGGCGCCCAGCCGGCGCAGCGTGAACGGATCGAGCGAGCCGCGGTGGCGGACGAGACGCTCCTTGGCGACGTTGATCACCCAGTCGCAGTTGGCGACGCTCGGCTCTTCCAAGCCATGCGCACGCGATAGCTCGACCTCGGCCACGTGACCGCGCACCGTGCTGGTCACGACGACACACGTCAGACGGCTCAGGACGGGAATCGCCGTCTCGCGGGTGGCCACTACGACCGGCCGCACGACGGGTCCGAGATCGGCGTCCCAGACGTCGCCGCGCGCGATCACGACATCGCGTCGCCGGCCAGCGCGGTCGCGGCGTCGAGCACGCGCGTCTCGCCCGCGGTGAGCGGGGTCGCGGCGTAGGCGGCGCGGTAGGAGCCCGCCACCCGCGCCTCCCGCAGCTCCCCTTCCAGCAGCCTGAGAGCGGCGCGAACGGCCTCCGCACGCGAGCGGAACGAGCCCTCGGCGACGGCCGCGTCCAGCAGACGCAGCTGCTCCTCCGTCAAACGCACCGCGATCTGCGACATGCACAGAGCATACCATTTGGGGATGCGCCAGATGGGGCCAACCCGGCCGATCTCAACATGCCTCCACCCTACTCCCCCTTGCACAGCCGCTGTCGCCGATGCTCACGGCTCGGACGCATCCTGACAGGTGGCATTTTTCTGCTGGGTCAGCGCCCTTTCCACACCGGCTCGCGCTTCTGAAAGAACGCGGTGACCCCCTCCACGATGTCCTCGGTCGAGACGGCGAGCGAGAGCTGGGCGCGCAGGTAGTCCAGCGCGTCGTCCAGGGGCATGTCCATCTGCCGACGCATCGCTTCCTTGCCCAGGCGCATGATCACTGGCGACTTCGACGCCAGCTTCCCCGCCCACTCGGCCACGGCGGCATCGAACTCGCCCGCTGGCACCACCTTGTTGACGAGTCCAGCCGCTAAGGCCTCCCGCGCGGACCAGCGCTCGCCGAGCAGCAGCAGCTCGGTGGCCTTCTTGCGCGGGACGTTGCGGTAGATCAGCGCCATGATCATGAACGGGAACGCGCCGATGTTGATCTCGGGCGTGCCGAACGTGGCCTCCTCGGAGGCGACAATCAGATCGCACGCGAGCGCGATCCCGAGCGCGCCGGCGAGCACGTGGCCGCGCACGGCGCAGAGGGTCGGCTTGGTCAGCGAGCCGATCAGGCGAAACAGCGAGACGAAGCGCTCGGAGACGAAGTGCTTGTGCACGAGCGAGGCATCGCCGGCGAAGCCGCCGAGATTGGCGCCAGAGGAGAAGGTACGCTCGTGTGAGGAGCAGAGCACGATGCAGCGCGCGTCCAGGTCGTCCTCGGCCCGCTGGAAGGCGGCGATCAGACCCGCCAGCAGATCTGGCGAGAGCGCGTTGCGCGTGTCGGGCTCGTTCAGCGTGATCGTCGCCACGCCGTCCGCGATGGCGTAGAGGACGGGCTCCGGAGAGGGCGCGGACACGCCGCAATCCTAACCGCATAGAAGCGACACGGGGACTGGCGGGGGTCCACCGCTTGCTTGGGCGTTCGCGCCGTGGAACCGCCGCCGCGACTGCGGATCGTTGACCGCGACTTCCCCGAGCTCGGGCACCCGATTCGCAACCCCGCGGCGCTGCGGCGCTGCGGCGCTGGGACGTCGATTTGAGAGAAGGTAGTCGCGTAATCGCCCACCGCGGCCTGCAGGGATCGCGCGGGGGTTGCCGCGCGATCCCGTCCTTCACACGGCAGGCCGCTTCAACAGATGCCTATTTCACCCCCCATTTCTTGCCGCTGGTCAGTTTCACTTCGATTTCGGCCGAGAACCCGGCGCTGGTCGCTTCAGCGTTGTTGCGGAACGAGCCGATGTTGATCGCCGTCGCGTTCCACGTCCACGCTTTGGTGTACGCGGTTTTCGGGAAGACGAACGTGTGAGTGGTCGCTTCTTCGTTTTCCCCGGAGATCGTCGCAGCCACGCCGCCTTCGCCCTCGTTTGATTTGCCCTGCGCGCCAACCGACAGCGCCGTATCTATTTCGTCCTGGCTGTACGCGCAGAGCCCTTCTTTTTTGATGCCAATGACCGCCAGCGTGCCTTTTTCTTCCGGCATCAGGTCGAGGAGTGCCGGCGGTTCGCCCGCTTCCGTTCCCCCTTCTGCCAGCACGCCCGCTCCAGTCGCGGTCGGCGGCAACTTGATTTCTTTGGCGCTCGCGCTCGTGAGTTTACAAACTTTACCCAATTCGCCGCCGAGTTTGCATTCGCCCAACACCGTCGTGCCGTTCGTCCAGCCGACTTTTCCTTCGCTGCCGTTGAGGAACGCGCCATTTGCGATATTCAGCGCTTTGCACGTCACTTCGAACGGCTTTTTGCCCAGTTCGCCGTGCAGGATGGCTTCGGTGCCGGACTTGAGTTTCGCTTCGATTTTTTCTTCGCTGCCTGCGGCAAGCGTTTTCCCCGCTACGGTCCAGACATGCGGCGGCACCGCGGAGGATTCTTCCTGGATGCTCCATTCTTCCAGTGAGCTCAGCTCCGTGTGGACTTGACCGTAGATCTCGATCGGCCCGATATATTCAGAGTTGATGTAGAGCCCGAGCTGGTCCGCTTTGACGGCATTGCCGTGGGCGTTCTCGTCGTTGGCCAATTCCGAGGTCGAACTGGGAAATTCGAGCTTCTTTTCGACCGAGCCACCTTCCGCGGAGACAGTGGCGACCAGGCCGCCTTCGCCTTCTTTGGATTCACCGGGCTGACCGACAGTGAGCATCGACTTTACGGCCCATTTCCCGGCGAACGGACACCTTTCCCCCGGGGAGTTTTGGAAGGACAGTTCGGCGAAGACTCCACCCGCTTCGGGTAGAATATCGTCGACGGGGTGGCCGTCTTCCGCGACTCCGCTTTCCACAAGCACCGACTTGGCATATTCCGAAGTCGGCGGCAGCCGCACCGAGTGGGCCGTGCTTTCTGACATTTCGCAAACGCGGCCCCATTCCTGTCCCATTTTACAACCCGTCAAGACGAACGCCTCGTGGCCAGCGCCTGCCAGCTTGCGCTTTACGAGACCATCGTAGATCAGTCCATGTTCCAGTCCGACATCGCCGCATTCGATCGTGACGGGTTTGCCGGCGACTTCTGTCTTAAACGTCAGATCGTTGGATGACGAGCCAACGCCGAACGCCTTTTCGACGCCTGCCGGCAACACTTTGCCAGCCACCGCCCAGGTGAAATGCCTGTACGCGAACGCCGTGCTCGCGCCGATGGCCATCAGCGCAACCGCCGCGAAGGCGATAACCCCGCAGCGGATCGCTCTTGTATATTCCGTTCTCATCTGCATTCTCCTTTGGTTGAGGGATCGATGCAACTCTAAGCGCGGCCGGCCACTCGATCAGGATGTAATATTTATGCCCGCACCGCCAGGACGGGCCGGCAAGCCCAGACGGCTCACGATGTGCCTATTTCGCTGTAACCGCCCAGGTGCCGCCGGCGATCATTTCCCCCGCTTCTTTAGACTCAAAGGCGACGATAGCCCCGGTTGTACCGACTTCTTCGAAGCCGTCGTTCGCCGCATTGACGAATATCAGAAACGATGCGTTGGCATTGAGATTTTCGTTCTCAAAGACACAGAGATTCCCCGGTTCTGCGACCGGCGCGGCCACGCTGCCCTTGCATCCCGGGGGAGGCGTTGCTTTGGGTGCGATGAAATGAGGCGTCGTGACTTCCCCTTCTTTCAAGGGAACGCCGAAGGAGATAACGGTAGACCTCAGCTTTTCTTCGGTCACGGTGGCTTCCAGCAGCCACTGGCCCGTCTCGCTGGCGCCACTCGGCAGCTTGCCTTCGTGCGTCCACGGCGAGCCTTCGGGACCGGTTGCGCCTTGAGGACCTGGTTCGCCTTCTTCGCCTTTCGCACCCTTCGGACCGGCTGGGCCGGTGGGACCCGTTTCGCCCTTGACGCCGGGCTGGCCGTTTTCGCCGTTTTTCCCCGCGGTGCCGTTTTCGCCTTTCGGTCCCGCGGGCCCACCCGGACCCGCGGGACCAGCCGCCCCCGCGGAACCGGGCGACCCGGCCCTGCCCTTCAGCGAGGCGAGCACGCTCGGCTTGATCTGCTTGGTCGAGGTGATCAGATAATGCGTGGCGGCCAGCGCGCCGCCGCTCATCGCGAACACGAGCGCGAGCGTCGCGAACACGTTCGCGTAGGTCAGACGTTTCCTTATCGAAGATGACACTGCAAGCTCCTCTCAGCTCTCACGGGGCGCCTTGTGCGGCCCTGATGATGTGTACACACGCAACCACACGACTTGCTTCCCTATGTGCGCCTGTGCGCCCCCTTCCCACGGGCCGTCGGCTGCTTGGGGGAGACGTTCGTCTGCTTCCCTTTCGCCCTGCACTTCCGCTTCCCGGCTGTGGACTTGCACTTCGGCTTCCCGGCCTTGGTTTTCTTCTTCTTATTTGCTTTGGCGGTCACCGTCACGGTCTGTTCGGAGGGCAGCGTGAAGGTCTCTGAGACGACCGGGCTCTGCACGATCGAGGCGGGGTATTCACCGGTCGTGAACGTCTCATCGGCGCCGTAGCTCGTGCCCCCCGCGTTGCTGGCGACCAGCCGGTAATGGTAGGTCGTGCCGGGCAGCAGGTTCTGCACGGCGACCGACACGGGCTGGGCGCCCGAGAGCCCGCCGAGGTCGACCGGCACCGTCGGCCACTGCGACCCATACCCCGTGCTCGTCCCGTACTGGAAGCCGTAGGTGCTGTCCCACCCCTCCGGGTCGATCGACCCGCTCAGCGTGGCCTGGCCCACCGCCACGCCCGACGCGCCGCCGGTGCTCACCGTGGGAGCGGGCACGACCGGCGTCGTGAACGTCTGCTCGGGACCCGTGAACGTCCCCGCCGCGCTGGAGGCCTGAATCGCATAGTGATATTCCACACCCGGCGAGAGCCCCGTCAACGCCTGCGAAACGCCATCATGGCCGCGCGCGACCGTCAGGTTCACCGCTGGAGTTGGCACAACAGACCCGTACGCCGCGGTCGGCCCGTACACGAAACGATAGGATGTCGGCACTTCCCCCGGTTCGACGCTCGCGTGCAATGTCGCCGCGAACTGCGAGACGCCCGACACGGAGCCCCCGTCCAGTTCGGGCGCCGTGACCAGCCGCTGATCGATACTCGGGGGAACCGCCCCGAGAACGTCGGAGACCGCCAGGCGATAACAGTATTCAGAGCCCGCCGCCAGGCCCGTCAACAGCGCGCTGACCGGCACCACACCGAAACCCGCGCTCACATCCGGCGGCGACCCTATCACCGTCGAGGCAAACGACCGGCACGAGCCGGACCCGTATTCGAAACGAACGTCGGACGCTTCGGTGCCTTCAGGATTCACCGCGCCGTTCAACGTCGCGTCGCCACCGGGCTCCACACCCGACGGCACACCCACCGACAACGTCGGCAACCGCACAGGAGCACCGAACTCATCGACCACATCCTGAGCTTCGAATTCATCGAGAACATACTCCCGGCCGCTCGCCTGATCGACAAAGACATCCTGCAAGTTGCCGAACCGGGCGCTCGACGTGCCCGTGATCTGGCCTTCATACGATTCAGCGAGCGGATCCGCGGGGTCGAACACGTCCACGACACCTTGACTCGGAACGGCGACGAACACATACCCGGTCGCGTTGTCGGCCGCCACTTTGGGACCAGTACCTCCTACCGGCTCGAAGGAGCCGGCAGGCGTTTTCCTGCCGTCCCATGTCGCCTGGTACACACCGCTGGTGCTGTACACGTACACGCCGGGTTCGCCAGGTTCTTCTTCGGATCCGATTGCGTTGGCGCTGCCGATCAGCAGCTCGTTCGTCGCGTCGTCCACCGCGATGCTTTCGCCGAACCGCGCCCTGCCCGACGGTGTCTTTTCCGGCGGCAATCCCGCTTCGGTGATCTGCGACTGGTAGGCCCCGGCCGAGTTGAACTCATCTATTACACTGAAACGAATATCTTTTCCGTCGATTTCCCTGCTTTGCTCGCTAAGAACGTACACATCACCCGCCACCTGATCGACAGCCACGCCCCCCAGTGGGTTGGCCGTAAAGGACACTCCTGTGAGTTGGCCCACGTACTTTTCGTCGACTTCCACTTTGCCTTTGTTGTCGACTTCTTCCAGTTCGAGTATCTCTACCACGAATTCCGTATCGCTTTTGCCACGAAGCTGGGCGGTGACGTAGAGGTCTCCCGTCGCATCGTTGACAGCAACTGCGTTTGGGTTGATCCCGAGTTCGCCGGCGGGAGTGTGTGTGCCCGTGAGCGTCGTGAGGTAGGCGCCGGTCGGGGTGAGAACTTCCACGCCTCTCTTACCCGCGGCCCGGCTTTCCGCCGTGGGCACCAGGATGTCGCCGTTCTTGGGGTCAACAACCACCGAGTGAGCCCGTCCGCCGAAGAATGTGCCTTCGTCGTTGAGCTGCTGTTCGAACTTGAACCCCAGGCTCGCGCTCGCGGGCGCCGCCGTAAATGCGAACATGCCGGCGAACGCGGCCAGGGTCGTGAGGCTCGTGAGGATGGGTCTACCGATGCGCATGTCGATGTCACTCGCCTTTCGCCGGAGTCGCGTGACGGGTCGCCGCATGCGATCTCTGCGACCTACGCTTGCGCTTGCGCGCGGTCTTTGCTTTTGAGTGCCGGGCCGTGCGGGCCGCGGACTTCGCCGACACGGGCTTCGCGGCCGGCGCCGGTGCGATCAGCGGCGCCGGCAGCAACGGCAGCGTCACCGGCGCGGTGATGAGCACGGCCGGGTAAGCCGGCGTCGTGAACGCTTCGTCGGCGCCGTAGCTCGTCCCGTAAGCGTTCGTCGCGATCACCCGGTAGTGGTAGATGGTGCCCGCCGCCAGGTTCTGCAGCGTCACGGTATAGGGTTGTGCTCCTTCCACCGGGGTCGCCTGGCCGAAGACGCGCGTGCCGTAGCTCGTGTCGGCGCCGATGTCGAACTCGTAGGTGGTCGACAATCCGCGCGCGTCGATCGTGGCGGTCAGCGTGGCTGCGTTCTGCGACACGTTAACCGCCGTCGTCGTCGCGATCGGCGGCAGCGGCGGGGGCGTCGTGAACGTCTGATCTTCGCCTTCCTGGCCTTCTTCAGCGCCAATCGGGTTGGTCGCGATCACGCGATAGCGGTAGGCGGTCCCCGGTTCCAAGCCCGTCACCTGCTGACCGACGACGACTTCGCCGCGGGCCGAACCGGCCTGCGCGTCGGGGACGGGGACGCTCGTCGCGTTCGCGTACCCGCCGGCTTCGAATTCCGTCTGCGTGATGTACTGGAAGTGGTAGGTAGTGGCTTCGCCCTGCGGGTTGATCGTCGCGTTCAGGATCGCGCTGGTCTGCGTCAGCGCGGAGACAGACTGCTCGTCGACGGCTGGGCGCTTGGCGGCGAGCGCCGGTGTCGCGCACAGCAGCAAGATCGCGGCGATCGCGGCCAGGGAGATCTGCTTTGGGGTGCGCATGCTCATTTACCCCCCTTGCCGTGGGTGGACTTCTTCGCCTTGGCCTTTTTCTTCGTTTTCGCCTTCGTCTTGGGGCAGCCGGTGACGGTGAGCTTCGTGTCCTGCTTTGAACTGCGCGCCGTCCTGGGCGGTGAACAGTGTCGGCATCTTCAGCTTGCCGGCCTGCTTGCAGAGATTCCCGTTAGCGGTGAGCGCCGAGTACCTGCCCTCGGGCAGGTACAGCTCGAAGCTGTTGACGGGAGCGTCGGGAACGGTCTTGAACGTGGAGCTGGTGATCCCCTTCTTTGAGATGAACGTCGCGGCGGTCAGATCGACCCGCACACCGTAGCCCTCCAGCACGATCTCCAGATCCGGGAACGCCGCTCCGCCGTGGGAGACGAAATACGCCGGACCGATCAGTGGGACGGGCAGCTCCGGCGTGGAGGCCTTCGCGACACCGATCAGCGAGCTCCCGGGACACGCCGCGGGGTTGGCTTCGAACGTCTGCTCGGTGCACGCCTTCTGCAACGTCGTCAACCGCGAGGGCAGCTGCTTGGGGAGATCGACCTTGACCGAGGCGATGTTCGACTGCGCACCACTGGGATAGGTCACCCTCGCGTCGAGACTCGCCCCGTCCGCTTTGGAGGTCTTACCCGACGTGGAGACCTTGAACGTGGGGCCGAAGTGCAACCCCGCGCACCCACTGACCGCAAACGGCACCGACTCGTGACTCACCCCGCCCCGCGCGCCCGTGAGCGTCGCTTCGATGTGCTGCTGCGCACAACTGGTCGGGTTGAAGATAAAGCCGGGGCGTCCCACCGTCACATTGGTCGTGCGCAACCGCAACGGGATGCCATCGATGACCTGCGGCAACGGGTCGCTCGTGACCGTCAACGCCGTCGTTACCGGGTTCACATTGATCCTCGCGCGCACGACGACGTTCCCCAGGTTGAACGGCCCCGCGACCGTCGGCACGACGATGCTCAACCCGAACGGCGCGCCATCATAGGGCCCCGTCAAATACAGCGATCCCTGCTCATAAAACGGGTGCCCGCCCGCGCCCGCGGCGACCGTCATCGTCCCGATACGCGATGCTTCAGAGCACGTCCCCAGATCCGCCTGGGGCTCCCCGCACAGCGGGACGCCGGTCAGGATCCCCGACAGGCCCGGCGGAGTCGTGACCTGGATATCGGCGATGTCCTGTTCGCGATCTTCACGACCGATCGTGACCGTCAACGGGCTGAACTGCCCCGCATTCGGGTTCGACGTGCCCGCGCTGAACGACGGCGCGAACGGGATGCTCGCGGGACACGCCCCGCCGTTCCCGTCCCAATCCACACCGAATTCAGAGGACGGCGTCGCGTCGGGCGTGACCGGGGTGCTCCACGGCATCAGGTCGCTCGTGCTCGTGAACGCCCCGCACGTCTGCGGGGTCGCCAGACCCGCGCGCAATCCCCCCTTGAAGCGCAGCTGGATGTGGCTGACCGGCTCCTGGGGCAGGCCCGTGAACGTCGTCGTCAGCTGGCCAGTCGTTGGGTTGGCGTAGATTCTGCCCTGCTCCTTGATCACCACGCCCGAGTCCGCGACTTCCAGGAACAGGCGGAACATGCGCCCGTCCGACGCGTCCGCACTGGAGCACGGGTCGCATTCGGGCGTGCCGAGGAACACCTGGCCCGTGAGCGGTTCGCCGAGCAAAGGGGTCGTCGCGGTCGCGGTCGCGAGCACCGAGGCCTGCGGGCACGTCCCCGGCGTCGATGAGAGCGCCGCGAACTGCGCGTCGCCGCACCCCTGCAGCCCATCCGCCGCGGACGGGTTGACCGACAGCCCCGAGGGCAGCGTGACGGTCGCCGCCTTCAACGCCGGGGTACCCCTGTCGGGGGATATCTCCGGCGCCTGCGGGACGGCGAGGTTGACCGTCAACCCGGTCGGCTCGTCCGCGCGGGATGTTTCGGGGAGCACTTCAAGGGAAGGACTGAACTGCAGCAGTTCACAGCCCGTCACCTGCGGGTAGACGGTCGTGGTCTGAGTGACCCAGCCGCCATCCGACAGGTTCGGCGCGCCGTCGGGGAGCAGTTCGCCGGGGTGCTGCCACGAGTCCGCGCTCACGGTGGCGTCCTGCGGTTCGCTCGTACACCCCGTCGGGTTCTCCAGGAACGCGAACGGGATCGCGCCCGCGGCCGCGCCGAGATTTTCGTTCGCGTAGTCCGGATCGGTCAGCGGCGTGCCGAAGAACGTGTCCGATACCGCCGTGACCTTCCCGGCCGCCTGAATGTCCGGGACCGTGACGCGCACGCCGTAGTTGGTGTCGGGGTCGACCGTCGCGTACAGCGTCACGGGAATGCCCGTCTTGCCGAACCCAAACGTGAACTCGAACTGCGCCGGATAGCCCCTGTCCGGCACGACGTTGTAGATCGGCGCGACTTCGAAGCGATCGACCTGTTTCGCGTCGGCAAGACCATCGATCAGGAGTCTCGATATGCCGATCTGCGACGCCGCCGGGCATTCGCCGTTCGAGACCTTGTACTGCGGGCACTTCGCGACCGCTTCGGGGTTGCCGAGGAATCCCTGCGGGAGGTCGAACACGAGATCCTTCAATGGACCTTCACCGCCCGCCAGACCGCCCGCGGTCGGATATGCCCGACCTTCGGGGGCGCTGTTGAGCGCGAACGAGACCGTGTTCTCGAACGGGTGATCGCCCGCCTGCGTATCAGGCAGGCCGTCGAGGCCCGTCACGTCAAAGGCGAAGCTTTCGATACCGAAGGGCTCGGCCAGCGATTGCGCCGCCGAGCCCAACCGCACGGGCGCGCTCGTCGACGCGCCCAGAGCGCCACCGCCTTGCACGCTCGCCGTGTTCGTCACTGAACCGGTCGCGCCCGGCGCCACCGTCACCTGCACGCGGACGAGCAGCGTCTCCCCCGGACGCAGCACGCCACCATACGAGCAGGAGACGCTCGCCAGCGCACAGGACAGCGGCGCGTTCGAGGACTCTACGTTCCCTTCGATGCCCGTAGCCGTCAACGCCGCCGGCAGCGTGTCTATGATCGTGATCGTCCCATTCGTCGCGACGCTCCCGGCGTTCGCGACCGTAAGGACGAGCGCATCGGGTGTCGCGGTGCCGTTGTGTTCAGCGGAGAGGACGCTCGGCACGTCGTTGGAGGCGATCGTCAGACCCGGAGCGGGCACGGCAGCCGGCGCAGACGTGCCTGCTCCGAGGAAAGACATAAAGAAGGCCAGGAGAAAAGCCGAAAGGTGGGAGCTGCGAGCGCCGTGCATTATCGCTTGCCTTGCTTTGGAGCTGAGCCATATTGCCTCCTGGCTCGCCGCTCGCAAGAGGCACGGGTCCGCTTTGACTTCTTGCGGCAAGCCTTCAAGGCCTTTGCAAGCTTTTCAGCTCGCACCTGAGCAGCGGTCCTTGGTTTTGGGTTTGTCACGGCTTTGACGGGCGCCGCGAGAGGCGGGCTTTCACCACTCTGAAACTCGCTGCCAGGCGAGAGCGAGGCCGGCGCGCCGCTGAGCGCGCCCTGGCACGCGTCGCCCGAGCACGGCACGGGCACCGTGGGGGCGGGGAAGCCACCGTCGACGCGCGCGTCGTATATGGCGATGTTTTCACTGTTGTCCTGCGGCACGAGATGGTCGAGCGTCGTGAAGAACACGTCCTGACCGGAGGCGTCCGCGCCGATCAGCCTGACCGCGCTGGCCCCGGTCACGGGGCGGATGTCCCTGCCGTCGGAGATCAGATACACGTTCCCGTCGGCGATGTCGCCGTCGAGCGAGTGATACTCGTACACGTTCTGCGCGTAGAGCGGTATGTTCGGTTTACCGTTGCCTCCGACTTCTTCACCTATCTGGTCGTGGTCGACAGCCTGCGGCGTGAGGCCGTCGGCACTCTGGAAGAACACGTACGACCCGTCTTCGGAGACCGACAGATTGCTCCAGTAGGCGGCGGGATCGCCGTAGGTGTTTTCGTTCAGGTTCCCCGTGTAGTCGGGGGAGACGATTTCCGCATTTGCCGTGGCAGTATTGCCATCGTCGTTGAATCCATTTTCCCCGACAGAGACTCGTACGAGCCGTTCCGTCAGCGCGTCATACTCAAATGCCTGCTGCGCGCTGCTCGTATCGTCCTGAGTCAGATCGCCATAGCTCACAAAGACAAGAAAGCGACCGGCAGGCGTAATGTTTGAACCGCTCTGGCGAGTCTGCTTGGATCCAGCCCAGAGCCCAACGTCGTTCATGGCCGGCGCTTCTTCGCGAGTGCTCAGATCCGCCGGACATCGTCCATCGCTCACGCTGCCCGACGCGCCCGGATCGGAGCACAGATCCGCGATGAACGCGATCCTGTAGGGGCCTTCGGCTTCGGGATCGGGGGCGGGCTCCCATACGTACAGGTTGTCCGCCCCCCTGTGCGCCGACAGCCCCTGCGCGTTGGCGTTTTCGCTCAGGACCCCGTTCGCGACGAAATACACGTGCGAGCCGTCCTCGGAGACCTGCAAGACGTCGCTCCGCACTTCCGCCTCGGTCGAGGCGGGCAGACCCGCCGCCGGTTTTGAGACGCGCACGATCCGCTTGAGCCGCACTTCTTCGCCGGCCGCCTCGCACGCGGCGATCGATTCCCGGCCGCACCCGAGCTCGGCCTCGTACAAATTTTCGCTCGTGTCTTTGCCGAGCAATGGTTGGCTCGTGGAGAAGAACACACGCGAGCCGTCCTCGGAGGCCCCCTGGAAGCGCGCGCCCGCGAGCACAGCCGCTTCGGTGTCGCATTCGGCGCAGCCTTCGGAGGGCTCTGAGATCGCGATCGTGTGCGCGCCGGGTTCGCCGTTGTCCACGCGCGCGTACAACTCCTTGACCGGTGGGGCTGCACCAGAGCACGTATTGTTTCCCGAGGACACCGTGAAGAAGACGATCTTGCCGTCGCCCGAGACGGCGTTGTGACTCGACATGATCCCATTGCCCACGCTGGTTTCAGTTTCAGGCTCGCCCCCTCCGAGCACCGTTCCACAGCTGCCGATCAAGCTCGTGCTGCCCTGCCCGCCACTCACACCGACCAGCATCGGGGGGCCGCCGCTTGTTTCGGCGTCGTACTCGTACAGGCTGGCGCGCTTCGTCTGGGTACTGTCAAACGGCCAGTGTTCCACGTCGATGTCGATGAACACGCGCGAGCCGTCGCCCGAGGCGCCCGCCGGGATGAGGCCGGCAGTGTGGCCGGCGTGTTCGAGGGACTCGCCGGGCGAGACGGGATCGGGCAGCGCCGGGCCGACGTCGGCGATCGAGCCGTCGCCCTGCTCGGCATAGACGTCGATCTCGCCGGCGGGCTGCTCGACGCCGCGCTCAAACCAGAACGTCGTGCCCACATCAAGCGGAACGGCTCCGTTGAACGATGAATCCAAAACATACCGAGAGGCGGGGAGCACGAGCGGCGTCGTCACCCACCCTGAAGCCGTCCGCGAGAGCCTGTACTGACCGATGGCCACGCCTTCGGCGCTTTCAGCCCCGGCGAAGGCCGTGAGCGAGAAGGCGAGCATCGAGGACCCTTCCGGGGAGATCGCATAAGGATCGAGTGTCGTCCCCCCGTTCGTGAAGTTCGGGCTGACCATCTCATACGCCCGGCAGTCCGGCAGCGCGGCCGACGGCCCGGTGCGGTAGACGGCGTTTGGGCAACCTTCGGCGGAGGCGAGCGGAGCCAGCACGCCTGCCAGACTCATCACCAGGCTCATCGCGGAGAGAGGCCTAAAAAGGAGCCGAAAACTGTTGAAAGCCCGTCTCATACCGAGCTACCGTGATCATGGGTGGTGTGGGTGTGTGCGCGTATGCCGTGCGCGACGCGCAGGCCCGTCCCGGTCAGACTCCACGCGTTGCGCTCGCCCCGGGCATGCCCCGCACCGGTGTTCTCGATCAAACCCAAGCGCTCCAAACGCGAGAGAAGCTTTGAGATCTGGCCCTGGTCGGAAATGTCTGAGAGTTCCGCCACGACGCGATTGCTGACCCCAGGCTGCCCGGCGATAGCCTCCAGCACGAGCGCGGTGCGATACGTGAGGCGCATCGGCACTCCCGCGAGCGGATCGCCATCAGAAAGATCAGCCAAGCGGGGTGGACTTTTCACTCCGGCCGGCCGTTCCCGGCCGGATGAAAACGTCTCGATCCCGCGCTGCTCGCGACGCGCCGCGGCCGGCCCCAAATAGGGCAATACGATCATGCCCATCAATTCCCCGTACAGGTCTGTCAGCGGCTCGTGCTCGCCGCGCAACAGCCGCCCGTAGACGATCGTGAAGACCGCGCCGACGAGACCCTCGGCGGTCAACGGCGGACACCCATCGCTCCCGGCGCCCTCGTGACGACCCTCATCGATGACGCGCGCCAGCTGCGCCAAGACCCGCTCGCGACACTCGAGCACCCTGGGGCCGCCGCGCAGCGCCTGCACGACGCACACCCGCGCCAGCACCGGTTCGCGCTCGAAGAACGAGAGGACGACCCACAGGCCCGTGCGCACGCGCTCGCGCCAAGGCAGCCCATCGACGCCCGCCGCACGCAACTCCTCGCTCATCGTCGCGACGACGCTCTCCAAAGCGGCGAGCAGGCAATCCTCGCGATTATCGAACAGCTCGTAAAACGTGCGTCTCGACACACGCGCACGCGAAGAGATATGCGCCACCGTCACCCGCGAATAGCCAAGATCCTCAATCGCGCCCAACGCCGCCGCCAACAGACGCGAACGCTGAATCTCGATCACCCGCTCACGCGGAGCCTCACCGCGCGGGGTGCGCGAGCGTTCACGCGCCGGCACACGCATAGGGGCACGCGAGGCCATCACACGCGCCCTCCCGTGCACGGGAGGGCCGTGTTAGAACGCGACCGGCCCCTCCCCGCGAAAGGGCTGTAAACCCGGCGCGTTTTGGCGGCTAGACCAGCGGCGCTACTGGGACAAGAGAGAGAGAGAGAGAGAGAGAGATGTGTCAGCGCTGCTGACGCATCTACCAACGGACCCAAACGGGCTCGCAGCAATCCCCGACACGTATGTTCCGACTGAACTCACGCGAAAACAGCTCCCTCACCGAAGCGATCCGGGTCCCTCTCCAAAGAAACCCTTATAAGCGCTGCAAGGTCGACCACAAGGGAAGACCCAAACCCGATCTATGTACCTGCGCCCATTGACAAGACGCACACAACAGACACAATATACATCAAGCCCTATCCCTTTGTCAAGCCCCCGCCTGTCAGCGCCCACCCACGGTCTACGGATGACGATGAAACCGAAGGAAGCCCTCTCCAGCAACCAGATCGCGCGGCTCTCGGCGCCGCCGGAGCACCAGCTCGCCGACCCCGCGCTCGCGGCGCGACTGCTCGGAGTCGATGCGGGCAGCCTCATAGACGACATCCGGGAGGGAGGGAGGGAGGGAGGGAGAGAGCTCTCGGTCAAGCAGATCAAGGACGCAATGAGCGTGGCGTACTACGTACGCGAGCGACTGAGGACGCAGACCGATCGTCCGAGATCGGCCAGCGCGGGCAGAGAGCGCTCAGGTGATCTGATAGAGGGGGCCGTCGCCCCCCTCGGGCGTCGTCAGGCGCCCGCCCTTGGCGGTGATCGCCCCGCACTGCACGCAGTTGGTGTAGTTGACGATCACGTCAACGTCGCCGTGATCGGGGGCGTCCTCCGGGATCTCGTAGACCCCCGCGGGGCACATCCAGCGCCACGTTTCGGCGATCTCGCGCGGGACGTGCTTCTGCACGCGGATGTGGTTGGGCGCGTCGTCGCGCGTGGCGTTGCCGGTGATGAACACCGAGGAGAGCTTGTCGAACGTGTATTTGCCGTCGGGCTTGACGTAGCGGTCCTTGGTCTTGCCGACGAACATTCCGATCGAGTCGTTGCGGTGCCAGGCCGCGCGGCCCGGCAGCTTGCCCTTGGTGATCTGCTGGATGCCGGACAGCGGCCCGCCGATGGGCAGACCCCTCTGCAGGGGCTGGCGCGCGTTGCGCACCTCCCACAGCTCCTTGCCGACGGAGGACTGCTCGATCGCGTCCTCGTAGGAGGAGAGATCGCGGCTGCCGCTCTTCAGCGCCGTATAGATCGTCTCGGCCGCGAGCATGCCCGACTTGATGCAGTGATGCACGCCCTTCAGCGCCATCGTGTCGACCATGCCGCCGGAGTCGCCGACGAGCAGCGCGCCGGGCATCGACAGCTTCGGCATCGACCAGTAGCCGCCGCCGGGCAGCGCCTTCGCGCCCCAGGCGACGCGCTCGCCGCCCTCGAGGATCCCGCGCACGAGCCGATGGGTCTTGAACGTCTGCAGCAGGTCGTGCGCCGAGGTCGTCGCGTCGGCATAGTCGAGCTCGACGACGAAGCCGATCGAGACCATGTCCTCGCCGGTCTTCTCGTTCTTCATCGGGTAGATCCAGGTGCCGCCGATCTGACCGTACTTCGAAGAGATTTTCAGCGGCCACGGGCCCATCGTGTGGATCAGGCGCTCGAGCGGCTTCGGGACCTTCCAGACCTCCTTCACGCCCAGCTCCCACACCTGCGGCTCGCGGCCCTTGGCGAGGTCGAACTCGCGGATCGCCGCGCCGGTGATGTG
Organism: uncultured Solirubrobacterales bacterium; assembly: GCA_963786535.1. Taxonomy (GTDB): domain Bacteria; phylum Actinomycetota; class Thermoleophilia; order Solirubrobacterales; family Solirubrobacteraceae; genus Palsa-744. Next base: position 877,165 of record CAWAZI010000001.1, read on the forward strand.
CCCCCAGCAGCCCTCGGCGAGCACCGTCGCCTGCGCCTTGATGTCCGTGCCCGGCTCGAAGTTGCCGAGCGGCTCGCCGTCCTTGCCGCGGCCCTTGTCGCCCGAGCGCACCCCGACGACGCGCCCGTCCTCGACTACGAGCTGCGTGGCCGCGGTCTCGGTGAGGATGTAGGCGCCGGCGTCCTCGGCTTGCTGCTGCTGGTAGCGGGCCAGCGCGGAGACCGAGATCACCTCGTTGCCGTGGTTCTTGAACGGCGGCGGCGTCGGGATGCGCAGGGCGAGCTTCGAGGTGGGCGTGAGCATACACGGCCTCCTTCTTGACGTCGCCGAACGCGAACCCCTCCTCACGCCACTGCTCACGCGTCATATCGGGAAACAGCTCTTCCAGCGGCCCCGGGCGCATGACCGCGCCGGAGAGGTTGTGCCCGCCGCACGTCTTCGCCTTCTCGACCACCGCGACCGGGACTTCGCCCAGGCGCTCGAGCGTCTCGGGATCGTCGGCCAGCAGCTGCCAGCAGGCGGTTGGCGCACGCCAGCCCCGCGGTACCGCCGCCGACGATCGCCACGCCGACCTCGATCAGCTCGTCCTCTGCGTCGAGGCCGCGCTTGACGAACTCCTTCTGCGGGTCCACCGGCGGCGGGAACGCCGCCGGGGTCACCTCGTCCGTTGTGTGAGCCGTTATGAGATGACATCGCCGACGATCACGCTCCTTCTTGTTCGCGCTGGAGCACCCTCATCCGCCCATTCTTCAGCCGGCCTTCTTCGCCTTCACGGCCTCGGTCAGCTTCGGCAGGATCTTGTTCAGATCGCCGACGATGCCGAGGTCGGAGAACTCGAATATCGGCGCGTTGGAGTCCTTGTTGATCGCGACGATGTTCTCCGAGGCCTGCATCCCGACCTTGTGCTGGATCGCCCCGGAGATGCCCGCGGCCAGATACAGCTTCGGCGCGACCGTCTTGCCGGTCTGGCCGATCTGGGCGGCGTACGGGTACCAGCCGGCGTCGACCACCGCACGCGTGGCGGCGACGGCCGCAGTTGCCGCCGAACGCCGCGGCCAGCTCCTCGGCGAGCTGGAAGCCCTCGGCCTTGCCGAGACCGCGACCGCCGGCTATGAGGATCGAAGCGCCCTCGATGTCCACGTCGGCGCCGCGCTGTTCGCCGCGCGTGACCATCGTCGCCTGCTGGGCCTGCGGGCTGAGCTCGAAGCTGAGCTGCTCCACCGCGGCGTCACCGGCGCCGGACTCGTTGATCTCGAACGCGTTCAGCCGGCCGATGATGATTCCGACCTCAGAGCGATACTTGATCTCGGAGATCGCCGAGTCGCCCAGGATCGGGCGCTCCGCGACGAGCTCGCTGCCCTCGGCGCGAACCGCGGTGACCTCCATCGCGACGCCCGCTCCCAGGCGCGCGGCCAGGCCGGCGCCGATCTCGAAGCCGAGCAGACCACCGCCGAACAGCGCGTAGGAGTAGTCCCCACCGGAGATCGCCGCGGCCATCGCGTCGACCAGCGGCTGCGCCAGGCCCTCGGGGCCCTCGGCGACGAGCACCTTCTTGGCGCCGTAGTTGCCCAACGACGCGGCCAGCTCCTGCGGGACGTTCCCCGAGCATCACCACATGCGCCTCGCCGCCGAGTTCCGCGGCGAGCTTGGCGCCCTCGGAGACCGCGCCGAGCGAGTTCTTGTTGATCGCGCCGTCGTAGTGCAGCGCGTAGACCAGGATGTTTGCCATCTAGATCAGCTTCCTCTCGTCGAGCCAAGCGACGATCCGCTCGACGGTTTCGCCGGTGTCCTCGTCCTCGATGATCTCCCCCGCGGCCTTCGCGGGCGGCGCCTTCGCGGCGGTCCACTGGGCGGCGGAGTTATCGCCTCCGACCTTGCCCGCGTCGATGCCGACGTCGGCGGCGGTGACGGCGTCCAGGGGCTTCTTCTTGGCGCCCATGATCGCCTTCAGCGAGGGGTAGCGCGGCTCGTTGATCGCGTCGCCGACGGAGATCACCGCGGGCAGCTTGATCTGGACGGTGTCGTATCCGTACTCGGCCTGGCGCTCGCAGCGCAACGCCTGCGGGTCGATGTCCATCTTGATCACCTGCGTCAGCGAGGGCATGCCGAGATGCTCGGCCACGACCGCGCCGATCGTGTAGCACTCGCCGTCGTCCGACTGCTGGCCGAGCAGTACCAGGTCGGGGCTCTCGCGCTTGAGCGTCTGGGCCAGCGCGTATCCGGTGGCCGCCACGTCCGAGCCGGCGACGGCCGGGTCGGAGAGGTGGACCGAGCGGTCGGCGCCGAGCGAGACGGCCTTGTGCAACGCCCGCACGGCGCTGTCGGGGCCCATCGTCACGGCGACGATCTCCTCGACCGGCACGGCGCCGCCCTCCTTGATCTGCATCGCCGCCTCGATGGCGTGCGTGTCATACGGGTTGAGGTTCTTCTCCCCGCTGCGGTCCATGCGCCCCGTCGAGGGATCGATGCGCTTCTCGACGGCGGCGTCCGGGACCTCCTTCACCAGGACGCATATCTTCATTTCCAGGTCTACTCCTTGGGCTGTGGTCGAGTGAATCCTACTCGATCCGGCGGTTGACTGACTAGTCAATCGGTCGCGCGGGTCAGTCTGTGACGGCACCGCGGATGAAGTCGACGATCGACTGGGTCGAGGCGCCCGGCGTGAACACCTCGGCGACGCCCAGCTCCTTCAGCTCGGGGATGTCTTCGGCGGGAATCGTGCCGCCGACGGTGACCACGACGTCGTCCACCCCCTGCTCGCGCAGGAGCGCCACGATGCGCGGCACGAGCGTCATGTGCGCGCCCGAGAGGATCGACAGCCCCACCGCGTCGGCGTCCTCCTGGATGACGGTCTCGACGATCTGCTCGGGCGTCTGGTGCAGGCCCGTGTAGATCACCTCCATGCCCGCGTCGCGCAGGGCGCGGGCGATGATCTTCGCGCCGCGGTCGTGCCCGTCCAGGCCGGGCTTGGCCACGACGACGCGGATCTTGCCGTGTCGAGCTCTCGGACGAGCGATGGGGATGTGGCGGGGGCGCTCATGACTCCGGCAGATTATTCGCGCGCCTGCACGCGCGTCCCCACGTGCCCCCTGGCGAGCCCGCCGAGACCGCCCAGCGCAGCGGCGCCCGCGAGCCCGGCGAGGATCTTCAGGCGACGGCCGAGCCGGTCCAGATGCAGGATCTCCCAGCCCTCCTCCTGCGCGATCCGGCGCAGGTCGGCGTCGGGGTTGACGACGACCGCGTGCCCAACGGCGCGCAGCATCGGCAGGTCCGACTCGGAGTCCGAATAGGCGTAGGAGGCCTCGAGGTCGATCGCCTCGCTCGCGGCCAGCTCGCGCATCGACAGCACCTTGCCCTCGCGATAGTTGAACGGCCCGGCGGCGCGTCCGGTGTAGCGGCCGTCGACGATCTCCGAGCGCGAGCCCAGACCGCCGTCGAAGGCGAGCACGTGCGCGAGCAGATCGGCCATCTCCTGGGAGGCGGCGGTCACGATGTAGACCAGCCTGCCGGCGTCCTGATGGGCGTAGGCGCGCTCCAGCATCTGCGGATACAGCCGCGGCAGCACGCCCGCAAGCACGCGCGGAGAGAGCCGCTGCAAGCTCGCGCACCGGCACATCCGCGATCATCTCCCCCACCCGCTTGCGCACCTCATCGGCGCGGTCGTCGGTCGAGCCGCGCAGGCGAAAGCGCAGGTTCTCGTACGCGTCGCGAGCGAGACGGCGGCGGGAGATCATGCCCGATTCATACGCCGCCCGGGCGAAGAAGATGCCCGAGGAGCCCGCCATCAGCGTCTTGTCGAGGTCGAAGAACGCCGCCGCGCGCGGCGACCCTTCCGAGCGTTCGATCGTGCCTACCGCAGGCGCCGCCGAGCTTTCTGTCCCCGTGCGCACGCCCTCCATGTCAGCCGTCACTACGCCCTGAGATCGTCGTGAGTCGAGTCATCCAAGGACGCAGGGAGCGTGGCGTGCTCTGCACGCGAGCGACCGAGGACGCAGGAGGACGAAGCGCTCACGGTGATCTCAGACCTTCAGGATGACCGCGTCGCCCTGACCCCCGCCGGAGCAGATCGCCGCGCAGCCCAGCCCGCCGCCGCGGCGGCGCAGCTCGTACACGATCGAGCCGAGGATGCGCGCGCCCGAAGCGCCGATCGGGTGCCCCAGCGCGACGGCGCCGCCGTTGACGTTGACGCGGTCCTCGTCGATGCCGAGCATGCGGATCGAGTTGAGCGTCACCGAGGCGAACGCCTCGTTGATCTCCCACACGTCGATGTCGCCGGGCTGCAGGCCGGCTTTGTCCAGCGCCTTCAGCGCGGCCGAGGCGGGCGTCCTCGCGAGGTAGGCGAAGTCGTCGGCGGACTGCGCGTGGGCGACGATCTCGGCCAGCGCCTCCTTGCCGTTGGCAGTGGCCCACTCCTCCGATGCGACCACCAGTGCGCCACCGGCGTCGTTGACGCCCGGCGAGTTGCCGGCGGTGTGCGAGCCCTCCTTGCCGACGAGCCCGGGGAGCTTCGCGAGCGCCTCAAGCGTGGTGTCGCGGCGGGGGGCCTCGTCGACCTCGACGATCGTCTCGCCCTTGCGGCCCGGGACGGTCACCGGCACGATCTCTTCCGGCAGGCGCCCCTCGTCGGTCGCGGCCAGCGCGCGCTCGTGCGAGCGCAGCGCCCAGCGGTCGAGGTCGGCGCGGGTGATCTCGAGCTCGTCCGAGACCGCGGTCGCCTCGACGAACATCTGCTTTCCAGAGAACGGGTTGGTGAGGCCGTCGTGGACCATCGCGTCCAGGGCGTTCACGTCGCCCATGCGAAATCCGAACCGTGCCCCGGGCAGCAGGTAGGGCGCCTGGGACATCGACTCCATGCCACCGCCGACACCGACCTGCACGTCGCCGGCGCGAATCGCCTGGTCGAGGATCACCGCCGCGCGCATGCCCGAGGCGCAGACCTTGTTGATCGTCTCCGAGGAGACCTCCTTGGGGATGCCGGCCTTGATCTGCGCCTGCCGCGAGGGGATCTGACCCTGGCCGGCCTGCAGCACCTGGCCCATCACCACATGCTCGACCTGCTCGGGAGCGACCTGCGCCCGCTCCAGCGCGGCCTCTATCGCCGCCGCGCCCAGCGTGGTCGCGTCCAGCGTTGACAGGCCGCCGCCCATCTTGCCGATGGGGGTGCGCGCGGCGCCGAGGATCACGGTCTTGGGCATGGAATGAAACTCTCCTGAGGGTCGGGGGAAACGACGAGAGATCGAGAATGCTAGCGGTGCGGGTATCCTGCCCGGGATCGTGCAGGTATCGAGCACTACACAACCGGGCGCAGACACGCGATGCCGACACCGTCGCGGTCGGCGTGTTCGAGGGCGAGGACCCGCCCGCGGGGGCGCCCTCAGAGCTGGGCGAGCTGCTGCGCTCGGGCGAGGCGCGACGCTCGCTGAAGTCCCTCGGCCTGACGCACGCGCAGGGCAAGCGCTGGCTGGTCATGGGTCTGGGCAAGCGCGGGGAGTTCACAGCCGAGCGGGCTCGGGTGGTGGCGGCGGCGATGCACGCGCGGGCGCTCGAGATCGGTACGCGTGTCCTGTGCGTCCAGGCGCCGGCCGAGACCGGCGTCGAGGTCGCGGCGGCGCTCGCCGAGGGCACGATCCTGACCGACTATCGCTTCGATCTGCACAAGTCGGCCGCGACCGGACGCCAAGACCGACTGAGCGAGCCGCCGGCCCCCAAGCGGCTGGAGCGCCTGATCGTGTCCGCCCCCGACGCGCCCGGCGGCGGCGGGGATGGCCAGGCGGGCGTCGAGCTGGAGACATTCGTGAGCGACGCGGCGCTCGTGGCCGAGGCGGCGAACGCCGCCCGCGACCTGCAGAACCGCCCCGCCAACGATCTGACGCCGACCGCGCTGGCCGAGTACGCGATCGGGCTGGCCGGGGAGATCGAGGCCGCTGAGCGTCGAGGTCGAGGGACGCGCCGGGATCGCCGCCCGCGGGATGGGCGCGTTCGCCGCGGTAGCCCAGGGCTCCGAGCAGGAGCCGGCGTTGATAACGCTGCGCTACGAGCCGCCCGGAGGCGCCGCCGAGGGCTCGCCGACGCTCGGGTTCGTCGGCAAGGCGGTAACGTTCGACAGCGGCGGCATCTCGCTGAAGCCGGGGGCGAAAATGGCGGAGATGAAGTTCGACATGTCGGGCGGCGCCGCCGTGATCGAGGCGGTCGCCGCGATCGCCCGGCTCGCGCTTCCGGTGAGGCTCGTGGCGGTCGTCGGTGCGACCGAGAACCTCCCCAGCGGCCGCTCGGTCAAGCCGGGGGACATCGTCACGGCTCAGAACGGCAAAACGATCGAGGTCAACAACACCGACGCCGAGGGCCGGCTCGTGCTGGCCGACTGCCTGTGCCACGCGGTCGAGCCTCGGAGCGGAGCGGATCGTCGACCTCGCGACGCTGACCGGCGCGGTGATCATCGCGCTCGGCTCCACCTACTCGGGGGTGATCTCCAACGACGACGAGCTCGTCGAGCGGATCGCGGCCGCCGGCCAGAGCACGGGTGAGATCGCGTGGCGGCTGCCGCTGCACGAGGAGTACGACGAGCTGATCAAGGGCACCTACGGGGATCTGGACAATGCGCCCGAAGGCCGCAAGGCGGGCACGATCGTAGGCGGCGCATTTCTGTCGAACTTCGTCTCCGACACGCCCTGGGCGCACCTCGACATCGCCGGCTCGGCCTGGGATCTCGGCCGCGCATACGTCGGCAAGGGCGCCTCGGGCTATGGAGTGCGGTTGCTGGTGGAGCTGGCTCGCTCCTACTGCGCCTAGCCAGATAGGCTCGTCCGGCAGTGGACTTCGACCTGTCCCCCGACCACGAGCTGATCCGCCGCACGGTGCGCGAGTTCGCCGAGGGCGAGGTGGCGCCCGTCGCCGAGGAGCTCGACCGGACCAAGTCGTTTCCCTATGAGATCGTCGCCCAGTTGGGGAAACTCAACCTGATGGGGATTCCGTTCCCCGAGGAGTACGGCGGGGGCGGGGGCGACACGCTCGCGTACGCGCTCGCCGTCGAGGAGCTCACGCGCGTGGACTCCTCCGTCGCGATCACGCTGTGCGCACACACCTCGCTCGGGACCCAGCCGATCTACCTGTTCGGAGACGAGCGCCAAAAGCGGGAGTGGATGCCCAAGCTCTGCTCGGGTGAACGACTGGGCGCATTCGGGCTAACCGAGCCCGAGGCCGGGTCGGATGCGGGCAATACGCGCACACGCGCGCGACTGGACGACGGGGAATGGGTGATCGACGGGGCCAAGCAGTTCATCACCAACGCCGGCACCGACATCTCGGGAATGGTCTGCATCACCGCCGTGACCGGACAAGCGCCCGTGGGAGACGGTGAGAGCGCGCCCACCGGCGACGGAGCGAACGGCGCCAAGGAGATCTCGAACATCATCGTCGCCAACGGCACGCCCGGCTACGAGCAGGGCGAGCCCTACCGCAAGATGGGCTGGAACGCCTCCGACACCCGCCCGCTGACGTTCAGCGACTGCCGGGTCCCCGAGGAGAACCTGCTGGGGCCCCGCGGGCAGGGGTTCAAGCAGTTCCTGCACATCCTCGACATCGGCCGCATCGGCGTCGCCGCGATGGGCGTCGGCCTGGCGCAGGGCGCGCTGGACGAGGCGCTGAAGTACGCCCGCGAGCGCCGGGCGTTCGGCAAGCCGATCTCCAAGTTCCAGGCGATCCAGGCCAAGCTCGCGGACATGTCCGTCGAGATCGAGGCCGCGCGGCTGCTCGTCTACAAGGCGGCGCGCGAGAAGGACCACGGCCGCAACTTCACCCTCACCGCCGCCCAGGCCAAGCTGAAGACCGGACGCCTGGCGGTGCGCTGCGCCGAGGAGGCCGTGCAGATCCACGGCGGCTACGGCTTCATCGAGGAGTACCCCGTGTGCCGCTTCTACCGCGACGCGAAGATCCTCACGATCGGCGAGGGCACCGACGAGATCCAGCAGATGGTGATCGCCCGCGCGCTCGGGGCCTAGCGGACCGCTGGCGCTGCGCCAGGCTGCGTCCTTACCGATCGACGATCGACGGGATCGCCGATCGGCCAGCACATGTGCCATTTGCACACTACGCTCCCTGGTCCTGGCCTGGCTTGGCCATCGGACCTAGGATCGTCGCCCCGCTCCTTAGGCTCCAGGAGTCCAGCCCGAAAGCCCGTCCAAGGCCTCTCTCAGCGTCGCGTCAGAGACATGATTTGCCGGGCCTGTATGACGGGACCATACGCCCCCGACGACGATCGCCAGGCAGCTTCCCAGCGCCAGCCAGGCGCCCCAGCTGAGCGACAGCGAGAAGACTTCTTCCTGGGAGGCAGGTCGATCGACCATTCGAAACAGCACGCAGAGAGTCGCCATCACTCCTATCAGAGCGATCTGACCGCCGCTTGCCTGCGTCGGCTGGGACGAGCCGGCAAGGTGCAATAGCGCCCCGACGAAGGCGGCCGCGGCCAGGATCAGCAGCACGACATGAAGATACTTCAGCGCTTGGTGTGCGCTCAGCGTGGCGACCTGATGACCGGCGAGCGCCCCGAAGCTGGCGCCGAGACCTCTTGCTTGGCTCTGAAATGCGGTATTGCCGTACTGCACGGCCAGGTTGTTGATCGTCTGCTGAGCGGAGGCGATTCCACCGGCTGTCAACTTGACCGAATACCACGGCTGGAAAACCGATACCGCGAGCAGGGCGGCACCGACGGCGGCGACGAGAGATCCGGTACGTGGACGATCCTCGGCCATAGTACGCCCTGGATCGGCTCGGCGTCCACCGAACTTGAGCACTTCGGTCAGGTTGGCGTGATAAAGAGTCCGCAACTTTCGGCGGGCGGCGAAGTTCTGGACAGGAGGAGACTCAGCGCGGTTCCAGCACCACAAGCGGGATCTCGCGCTCGGTGCGGCGCTGGTAGTCGTCATAGCCGCTGTATACGCCGATCATCAGCGCCCACAGGCGGGCGCGCTCCTCGGCTGTGGCGACGTGCGCGTGCATGTCTCGGCGATGAGAGCCAACCTGCACGGTCGTGTCGGGATGCGCGAGCAGGTTGTGATACCACGCCGGATTCTTCGGATAGCCGCCCTTGGAGGCCACGAGAATCAGGTTCAGCCCGTCCTCGCCGTAGACCAGCGGGCTCGTGCGGTGGGTTCCGCTCTTCGCGCCGACATGGTCGAGCAGCAGGACGGGCGGGAAGCCGGGCGTGCGATGGCCGATCCGCCCGCCGGTGGCGCGGTAGATAGCGGTATGGCCATCCATCAAGCGGCCCAGCAGACCCCAGTTGCTCTCGACCCAGTCCAGGAACGCCATTGACGCGGACCCTACACCCCGCCACGCTCGAGCGGGACGGTCGCCGCGTCAGGGAGACGGCGTCGGCGAAGCCTTGGCATCCCCCGCGCGCTCCAGCAGCGCCGTGGCGGCGCTGGCGGGGTCCAGGCGCCGGGCGAGCACCTCGTCGAGCAGACGCTGGAACTCGGCGTCCTCGCCCAGCTCCTGCTCCAGGCGCCGGCGCATGCGGGTGCTGGCGATCGCCAGCACCTCTCCTCGCAGGTTGCGCCGGCGGCGCTCGTCCAGCTGGCCGGCCGCGAGGATGTGGGTCCGGTGCTCGTCCATACGCTCCACCAGCTCGGGGACGCCCGTACCGTGGACGGCCTCGGTCTTGACGATCGGCACGCGCCAGCTACGAGCCGCCTCCTCGGTCGAGCGGTCGAGGTTGGCGAGCGAGAGCACCCCGCGGATCTCGCGCACCATCGTGTCCGTCAGCGGATGGTCGGCCTTGTTGATCACGATCACATCCGGGATCTCCATGATCCCGGCCTTCAGCGCCTGGATCGAGTCGCCTGAGCCGGGCATCAGCACGAGCACGATCGTGTCGGCGTGGTCGATGATGTCGATCTCCGCCTGACCGACGCCGACGGTCTCCACGAACACGTCCTCGCGACCGGCCGCATCGAGCAGCAGCGCAGCCTGCAGCGCGGCCTCGGACAGCCCGCCGAGGGCACCGCGATTGGCCATCGAGCGGATGAACACGCCCGGGTCGAGAAAGTGCTCGCCCAGACGGATGCGATCCCCGAGGAGCGCGCCCTGGGTGAACGGCGAGGACGGGTCGATCGAGAGCACACCCACGGTGCGGCCCGCCTCGCGCCGTGCCTTTGTGAGCGCGCCGATCAGCGTGGACTTGCCGACGCCGGGCGGCCCGGTGAAGCCGACCACGGCGGCGGCGCCGGTGTGCGGATAGACCTCGCGCACGAGCGCCCAGCCCTCGGGACGGTCGTCCTCGACGAGCGAGATCGCGCGCGCCAGCGCGCGTCGGTCACCGGCGAGCAGGCGTTGGGCGAGGTCTGTGTCGGTCATCGCGGGCGCAATCATCGCAGGGCGGCGGTCAGCCAGACCCGCGGGAGGAACCCTTACGATGGCGCGCGATGGAGCCCCCACTCGCCACACCCGTCACACAGGCGCCCGTCGAGGAGCTCGCGGACGCCCTGCGGCGCGCGCCCGAGCCGCTGTACGGCGGACCACTGACCTTGTTGCGGTTCATGCGCGCCAACAACATGCTGAACCGTCACTACGCGCGGTTGCTCGCGCGCTACGCGCTGCTCAAGCTGCGTTACGGCAGGCGCCTGCAGACGGATGGGATCTGCTTCGTCTGCCCGGGGGTGCACCTGGAGATCGGACGGGGCGCGACGCTGCGAATCGGCCGCTGGGCGTGGATCGGCGACGGCACCAAGATCCGCGTCCACGAGGGCGAGGTGAGCATCGGCGCGAAGACCGTGATGGGCCAGGAGTGCACGATCTCCGCCTACCAGCACGTCGAGATCGGACGCGAGTGCATCGTCGCCGACCGCGTGATGCTGATCGACTTCGACCACGGCGTCGTCGAGGTCGAGCGTCCGATCCGCCTGCAGGGCATCTACAAGCGCGACGTCCGCGTCGGGCACAACGTCTGGATCGGCTACGGCGCCTGCATCCTGCGCGGGGTCGCCGTCGGCGATAACTCGATCGTCGGCACGAGCACGGTGGTGACCCGGGATGTGCCGGAGAACGCCGTCGTCGGGGGCTCGCCCGCACGGGTCATTCGCATGCGGGATGCGCCGCGCTCGATGCGCTGGGAGTGACCGCCCGCGCCCGGCGGTGCGGTCTCGTCTACCGGCGGTGGTGTTTGTGCTTAGGCGCCGGCTCGCTGAGCACGACCGGCATGAATTTCGTGGCTCCACCGATCACGGACGCGATGATCTTGGCCGACAACCGGTGGTGCCTGGCCTTGGCGAGCGCACGCCGACCCGTCGAGGTCAGGCGAACGAGGATCGTGGCGCTGTGCCCTGACGCCAGCGCATACGCGCCCCGGCCCAGCACGAGCGTCTTCTTGGTCTTTCGGCCGTGGCGATGCCTGACCACGATCTGCTCGGTGAGTTCGATCGTTCCCGCGCAGGTCGCGTTCGCGCAGACAATCTGTACACGGGCCAAGTTGCCGGACACGACGATCTTGGACGTGGAGAGCGTGAGGACCGGGGTTGGTGGCGGCGGGGGCGGCACCAGGGGCACCGTCAGCGTGTTGCTCGTGGCGCTCACGGCGCCGTGTTGGTTCTTTGCCGTCACCTTGCAGGCCAGCCCGCTGAGCTGATCGGCCGACTGGACGACGTACGTGCTCGACGCGGCGCCGGCGATCGGATTCCCGTTGCGCAGCCACGTGTGGGTGAATGTGGGTTTGGGTTCACCCGTCCACGAGCCGTTTGCGCAGGTCAGCGTATGTCCCACGGCAGGTGTCCCGGTTACGACCGGCCCCGCTGTGTTGACAGGCGCCTTGGGCACAAGTGCCGCGTTGATCCCCGGCGTGGTGCTCCCCTGGGTCACGGTCACCAGATTGGCGCTTCCCAAGGTCGCCTGGTTGTTGTAGTACTGGGTGATGTATTCGACCTTGGCTTCAAATTCACTTTCAAATTCAACCTTGTATGTGCCGTTCCCCAGCCCAGAGATTGTGTATTCGCCATTGGCGTTGGTTATGGCGAATGACCCAAACCCTTCTTCGCTGCCGCCTACGCTGTACACCGAGACAAACACTTCAGACACAGCCTTGTGTGTATAGGCGTCAGTCACCCTGCCGGAGATCTTGCCGCCTTCCTGCAGCTTGGCGTTGATTCCCGCCTTCGCTTCCCCTTCCAATACCGAGACTTGGGTCGCTTCTTTCAAGAAAGAGACTTCGTTATAATATTGGGGAACGTAGTTGAGTTCAGCGCCGCTTTCTGGAAAGAACTCAACCGTGTAGGAGCCTTTGGGGAGTCCCGTCACAGTGTATTTTCCGCCCGCTCCGGTGAATGCATAGCCCACTGCGAATTCTTCGCCTTCACCCGTGAACGCAAAGACCTCGATGCCTTCCAAGCCAACTTTGCTCGTGTTCGTCACGGTCCCGGAGATCGTGGCGCCTTCGTGCAGTTCCGCGTTGATTTCACTTTTGGTTTCCCCTTCCGCGAGCACGATCGGGGTGGCTTCGGAGAACGAGGCTTTTCCGTTGTAGAACTGAGGAGCGTAGATGCTGCCGTGAACAGGGAGGAACTCCACCTTGTAGGAACCCGGCGCCAGGTGTTCCACCTTGTATTCGCCAAATGCGTCGGTCCTGGACGACGCGACGAATTTCCGACTCGACGCTTCAAACACCTCGACGCCCACGTTGGCAATGACTTCGTGCGGCAGTGCCGCTTCCTTGACCAGCCCGGTGATCTTGGCGGTGCCTCCCGCGGCAAGAGCGGTCGTGCTGCTTGCAAGCAGCACGACGCAGCCCATCAGCGCGGCAAGCACCCAGCGACCACTGCTCCCTCTCCATCCCATTGGTCGGATCCTAACAGACCTGCGGGCGTCGTGGCTCACCTCGTTCAGGGTGCAAGCAGAAGCGCGGGATCGGCGCCGATCGCGAGGTTGCGCAGCCCCCCGAGGGTCGCCTCCGGACCACCGGTCAGCGCGCGCTCGAGCGCGCCAAGATGTCCCTCAAAGCGCTCCCGCGCATAGGGGACGGCGAGGCCGCGCGAGATCATGAAGGGCCAATCGCTGGCCTGGAGGGCCAAGAGCTCGCGCACGGCGGCGGGGCCGGCACGTCCGTTCACAGCCGCGGCAAGGGTCTCTAGCTCGGATGCGCGCGTCGTAAACGCCATGTCGGCGACCGCGGGGCCCGACCAGGTGGAGAGGTCGCCGCCCGCGCCCCAGCTGGTCGCGTCCCACTCGGCGTCATCCGTCGGCGCCGGCTCGAAGCGCTCGAGCGCGTCGTCCAGGCAAACCAGCTCGAGACCTTGGGCGGCGCACTCTTCGATCACCGCCTGAAGCCAGTGAAGGCCCTCATACCACCAATGGCCGAGCAGCTCGGTGTCCAGCGCGCAGACCACCAGGCCGCCGCCGGGCAGACCGCGGCCGTCGCGGCGCAGGCGCTCGCGGGTGCGGGTCACGAAGTCCGCCGCGTGTGTGCGCGCACGGGCAAGGGCCAGCTCGTGGTCGTAGGGATCGCCGTCGTTGCGCCAGGGTTGGTGGTGGTGGACGGTGTGACGGTGATAGTCGCGGTAGGCGCCGTCGGCGGGATAGCCGGCGTCGCTCCATACGAGCGACATCGTGGCGCGGTCGATCGGGAATAGCGCGATGCCCGAGTCGGACACGAGCGGCCGCAGGTGCTCGAGCGCGCCGAGACCGTAACGGCGGGTGAGCTCCACACAGGCGCCGCGCACCCCGGCGGCGGCCAGGATCGGTTCGAGATAGGGCGCGTGGGCGCACTCGGGCAGCCAGAACCCTCCACGCCAGCCGGCGTCGAAGCGGTCCAGGTGCGAAGCGATCCCGGTCTGCACCTGCAGGCGCGCGCCGGCGTCGGTCGCTAGGAGCGGCAGCACGGCGTGGGTGGCGCAGGACGTCCAGCGGGCGTACGGCGCGAATGCCACCAGCAGGTCTCCCCCACGCGCCGCCATACGTTCGGCGGCGTGCTCGTAGTCGGCGCTCCAGGCCCGCTGCAACTCGGCGGCGAGGCCATCGTGGCCACCTGCGCGCAGCCCGGAGGCGTCCTCGGCATGGGTGAACTGGCGGGTGTCGTCGATGAAGGCGTGGAAGCGCTCAGCGAGCCCGGGCGCGCCCAGCTGGTCGCACAGGACCGGCGTGATCGAAAGCGTCACGGGGGGATCGCGCGAGTCGAGCAGGTCGAGCAGCGGCAGATAGCAGCAGGCGATCGCCTCCCACAGCCACTCCTCGCCGAACGGCCAGGTTCCGAACCCCTCGACGTAGGGCATGTGCGTGTGCAGCACGATCGCGAGCGCCCCGCCCTCGCGCTGGCCGATCGGGGAGCCGGCGCTCGCCGATCGGTGGCTCACGGCGTGCAGACCGCGACGAAGTCCAGCGCCCGATCGAGGTCGGCCTCGCCGGACGCGCGCAGGGCGAAGTCCGACGCGGAGATCGCCGGGGTGAAGCGGTCATAGAACGGTCGGGTCAGGCGCAGGCGCGGATGGACCGAGTCCCAGCCCGCGCGCAGCGCGAACTCGTGCAGGCGGAGCTTGCGCGCGTGGAACAGTCCATACAGCCGCACCGAGCAGAACGTGCCACGGCAAAGCTGCTCGAACTCGGACGCGCGGTACTCGTGGACGTGCCATGGATTGTCCGAGCGCGGCGCGCCGGCCGGAGCGAGCGTGAGGACGTTGGGCGTGGAGACGAACACGGTCCCGGTGACTCCAGCCGGCCCCGCGGTCTCGGCGGCCTCTCCTGTCCTCGAGCCCGCGACCAGCGAGCTGAAGTGCTCCAGCACGCCGGCCGGGTCCTGGAGGTGCTCGATCGTCTGCAGGAACACGACCGCGTCGGCCGGCGCGGAGAACGCATCGACGAGATCGCGCTCGAATCGCAGATTGGGGCGGCGGTAGCGCAGGCGTGCGTGCTCATGGGCCTCGGGGTTGGCGTCCACGCCGACGACCTCGGCGGCCGTGCACGCGAGCACGTCCGAACCGTAGCCCTCGCCGCAGGCCATGTCGATCACGCGTAGCCCGCGCACACGCGCGGCGATCCACTCGTACACGGCCAGGTGACGGCGGAACCAGTAGTTCTCGGCGGGCACGTCCGGGAGCGTGCGCTCGCCCGTCAGCTCCAGCGGGGGGACGCCGTCCGGCTGGTTGCCCTGGGCATAGACGGGCTTCACGGACACGGCGCGCGAGTATATGGTGCCGCCTCGTGAGCGCGTATGGCTGCACTGGATCGGCGTCCTTACCGATTGCAGGTCACGGGGCCTTCAATCGGCCAGCACGCGTACCCAGTACGCCACGCTCCCTGCGTCCTTGCCCAGCTTGCCCTACGCACTCACGACAGGTAATGGCACTTATGGAGACCGCCTCGTGACACCGACCCTGACCGCTGAGGAGATCCGCGACGTCAACACGCGCTATCACGACGTGGCGGCCGACCACTACGACGCCAAGTGGGGCATCGACTTCGGGGAGCTGGGCTCAGAACAGGTGCTGGGGAAGGTGCGCAAGGCCCTCGGCGACGGCGCCCCGACCCACTTTCCCAGGGCGCTGGAGATCGGCGCGGGGACGGGCTACTTCACGCTGAACATGTTGCGAGCGGGGCTGATCGGCGAGGCGACGTGCAGCGACATCTCGCCGGGCATGCTGAGCACGCTGAAAGCGAACGCCGAACGCCTCGACCTCAAGGTGAAGACCAAGCCCGCGGACGCCGAGGAGCTGCCGTTCGAGGACGCGAGCTTCGATCTGGTGTTCGGGCACGCCGTGCTGCACCACATTCCCGACCTGGAGCGGGCCTTCGCGGAGTTCGCGCGCGTGCTCGCGCCTGGCGGCACGATCGTGTTCGCCGGGGAGCCCTCGCGCTACGGCGATCGCCTCGCGGGCGTGCCAAAGCGCGTGGCCGGCACACTGGCGCCGGTGTGGCGCCGAGCGATCGGGGCACGGCCGGCTCCCCCCGCGGAGGGAGGGGCGTCGCCGGACGCGGCGCTGGAGGTGTTCGTGGACGTGCACGCGTTCGCCCCAACCGAGCTCACGCGCGCCGCCAAGAGCGCGGGCATGGTGGACGTGCGTGTCCGCGGCGAGGAGCTGCTCGCCAACTGGTTCGGCTGGACCAACCGCACGCTCGAGGCGACGGCCGACCCGCGGGACGTGCCGTGGGGATGGCGCCAGTACGCCTACCGCGGATATCTGCTCCTGCAGGGTCTGGACCGCGGCCTGCTGGAGGGGCGGCTGCCGCCGGCGGTGTTCTACAACCTGATGCTCACGGCGCGCACGCCGGCGCGTTAGAGGCGAAGAGGGAGATGTAGGCCCTGAGCCGGTAGCGGGCCCTGAGCCGGTAGCGCTCCCGCTCAGCCGACCGACTCGGATATTTTCGATCAGTTCGAAATCGGTCGGCAGACGGCAATACACTGCCGCGCATGCTCGATCGCCGCCAGGAGGGGTTTCCGCTGTTCCCGCTGGGGATCGTCGCGCTGCCTGCCGAGACGGTTCCGCTGCATATATTCGAGGATCGCTACAAGCGCATGATCGAGGCGTGCCTGGAGCAGGAGCGCGAGTTCGGCATCGTGTGGCTGTCAGAGGACGAGCTCAAGCCGATCGGCTGCGCGTGTGAGATCGAGCGCGTGATGGAGCGCGACGAGGAGGGCAACATGGACATCGTCGCGCGCGGAACCCAGCCGTTCCGGTTGATCGAGCGCCAGGACGACTATCCCTACCCGGCGGGGATCGTCGAGCCGCTCAGCGACCTCGAGGAGGAGCCCGACCCCGACACCGCGCAGAGCACCCGCGAGCTGTACGCCGAGCTGGTCGAGCAGGCTACCGACAAGCGTCTGAGCGAGGAGGAGCTCTCAGGGCTCGACGCCTACACGATGGCGGGCACCGTCGAGTTCGGCCCGGACGGCAAGCAGGAGCTGCTCGAGCTGCGCTCGGAGAACGCGCGCATGCGCCTGCTCGCGCTGCTGTTCAGGGCCGCGATCAAGCGGCTGGAGCTCGTGGATCGCGCCCAGGCGCGCGCCCGCTCCAACGGCAAGGTCCGATTCGGCTGATTGCGGCCTACGCCCCCGGCTGGGGCAGGTGGCAGTTCTGCTGGGCCACCTGCAGCACGAACAGGGCCAGGTTGCGAAACGCCTTGGGCTGACCGGAGGAGTTGTCGGCGAACGACACGCCGCCGGATTCGTCGCGCAGGCGGTAGGCGAACACCGACCCCGAGCGCGCGGGCAGTGAGAGGTGTTCGCTCGCGGGAGCGTGCAGTTCTTCCTGGATCGCGCGCGCCTGGATGAGCTGGGGTCCGCTCAGCTTGAGCTCGCCTCCCCCGTTGCAGCGCAGGCCGCCTTCTTCGTTGATGAGCAGCGTCAACCGCGCCCCGGGGCCGGAGCGTTCGACGATGAACAGGTCGGGAGCCTTCACCCCCGCACAGCCCGCCACCACGACCGAGACCGCGGCTGCACCGGCGGCGAGCGCCACCACGCGCATGGCGCTGGCGCGACCCCCACGCCGCCGCCCCGCGCCGCGCCCATCCCGGCTCACGCGCTCACCGCGACGCCGCCCCGCCGGGGGTCGCCGGCGCCCGTGAGCTCCGCATCGAAGCGATGCACGGCCTGGACGCCGCCGAAGAACAGGTTGGGCGAGTGAAAGCGCACGATGTCCCGTTCGGGGTCGAGCTCGCGCACCGAGGACATGTCGATGCCCGGCTCGTGATAGACGATCCCATCCTCGAAGTGCGCTCGCGGCGCATCCACCGCGTCGCGGACACCCAGGCCATGGTCGACAACGCCGACGATCGTCTGCAGGATCGCGGAGCGGATGCGGTTGGAGCCGGCGCTGCCCAGCACCAGCTCGACGGCGCCGTCGCGCAGCACGATCGATGGCGCCATCATGCTCGGCATCCGCCGGCCGGGCGGGTGGCGGTGAAAGCCCAGCGGATTGAGATCCTCCTCGCCCATGACGTTGTTGACGTGGATGCCCGTATCGGGCACGACCACGCCCGAGCCCTCGCCGTTGGTGCACGTGACGCTGCACGCCCGCCCGCGCGAGTCGAGCACGGAGATGTGCGTCGTCGAGCCCAGCCTCGCCGCGAGAAAGCGCTCGAGAAAGCCGTCCTGCGCGAGTCCCTCGACGAACTCTGCGGTACGCTCGGCCTGGGCCGATTCCATCGCGACGAGCACGTCTGGAAGCCGCGGCGGCTGAGGGCCGCGATCGAGCAGCGCCAACGAGTAGGCCAGCAGCGTGCCGCCCGCGGAGGGCGGAGGGTTGGTGAGGACGGTGCGATCGCGGTAGGAGACGTTCACGGGCTCGCGCTCGATCGCCCGGTATGAGGCCAGTTCGGCCGCGCTCAACGAGCCCCCGCGCGCCCGCAGCCACTCGCACACCGCGCGGGCGATGTCGCCGCGGTAGAACGGCTCCGCGCCGTCTGAGCCGAGCAGATCGAGGGCGTTGCCGAGGTCGGGGTTGCGCAGCAGCTCGCCCTCGCGCAGCACGCGTCCCTCGGGCGCCCACAGCGCGGCGCACTCGGGCGTGGAGGTGAGCAGGTCGGCGAGGATCTCAGCGATGTACGCCTGGCCGGCGTTCAGCCTCACGCCTTCGCGCGCGAGCCGGGCGGCGGGGACGGTCAGCCGCGCCAGCGGGATCGTCCCCCAGCGCTCGACGGCCGCGCACACGCCCGCGGGCGTCCCGTACACCCCGCAGGAGGCGGGGCCGATGTGGAACACCTGGACGGCGTCTCCGAACGACACATCCACCGCGTCGAGCTCCGCGGCGCCGCCGTCCTGCCGGCGCGCGGGCGCTTGAACGAAGAAGTCCAGCAGCACCGGCTCCTCGCCGGCGCCCGCGACGAGCATGTGTCCGCCGGCCCCCAGCCCGGTGAGCAGCGGCTCGGCCGCGAATGACATCAGCATCGCGCCGACGGCCGCGTCAACGGCGTTGCCACCGGCCCGCAGCACTTCGGCGCCGGCCTGCGCCGTCAGGGGGTGCCCGGCGGCGATGACGCCGTGTTCCCCAGCAGCGGCGGTCTCGCTCATACTATGGTATTTGAGATGGTTGGGTGAAGGGGATGTAAAGGAGGAGGAGGTGATGCATATTAAAAAAAGAACCGCGTATATCGATGGTTATACGCGGCTTTTAAAATTCAGATATTCACCCACCCGCCTTTAGGTTGCATCCGTATAATCTTAGTATATACCCGGCTACCATAGTACACGTTGGGCAAAAATTAACAACACCAACACCCCTCCCTCTTCTTCTCCTCCTCTCCTCGCCTACTCGTCACTCAGCCGCTGATCGGCGCCTACTAGCGGGGCATGAACTCGGGTACGTCCATCTCGTCCACGGCGAGCGTCGCCCGGCGTTGTGCGTGCGCCGGGCGCGGAGGACCGCTGGTGCGCCGCACGCGGGGTTCGCCGGCGGGCTCGCGCAGGCTGCCCGCGCCAACGTCGCGCGCGATCTGGCGGCGGGCGTCGCCGTAGCCGGTGGCGACGACCGTGACCCAGACCTGGTCGTCGAGCTTCTCGTCGACCATGGCGCCGAAGATGATGTTCGCGTCGGGATGGGCGGCCTCGGAGACGGCCTTGGCGGCCTCGTTGACCTCCCACAGCGACAGGTCGCGTCCACCGGTGATCGACAGCAGGATCGAGTGGGCCCCGTCCATCGAGGTTTCCAAGAGCGGCGAGGCGACGGCCTGCATCGCGGCATCCACCGCGCGGGACTCGCCGCCGACGCCCATGCCGATGCCGAGCAGCGCGGCGCCGGCGTCGGACATGATCGTGCGCACGTCGGCGAAATCGAGGTTGATCAGCCCGGGCAGCGTGACGAGGTCGGAGATGCCCTGCACGCCCTGGCGCAGCACGTCGTCGGCGACGCGGAACGCCTCGACCATCGCGGTCTGCTTGTCGAGCACGGTCAGCAGGCGGTTGTTGGGGACGACGATCAGCGTGTCGACCTCCTCGGCCAGCGCGGCGATGCCGGCCTCGGCCTGCTCGGAGCGGCGCGAGCCCTCGAAGCCGAACGGCTTGGTCACGATCGCGACCGTCAGCGCGCCGACTTCGCGCGCGATCCGCGCCACGATCGGCGCGGCGCCGGTGCCGGTGCCGCCGCCGGCGCCGGCGGTGATGAAGATCATGTCCGAGCCCTTGAGCAGCGCCTTGACGCGGTCGTAGTCCTCCATCGCGGCCTGCCGCCCGACACTGGCGTCAGAGCCGGAGCCCAGCCCGCGCGTGATCTCCGCGCCGATGTGCAGGGTGATGTCGGCGGTGGACTGCTGCAGGGACTGCTGGTCGGTGTTGACGGCGAGGAACTCGACGCCCTCGACCTCGGCCTCGACCATGCGGTTGACCGCGTTTACGCCCGCGCCGCCGACGCCCACGACCCTGATCCGCGGCTGCCCGACGGGACCGTCCGCGAACGCGGAGGACGGGTGCTCACGCTCGTAGTCGTCCATGACCGCGCGCGCGCCGCGCGCGGCGGCGGCGCCGGCCGGAGCCTCGCGATCCATGAGGCTCGCGGGGATCTCGGAGGAGAACGCCTGCTTCAAGCGATCCTTGGGCGTCGGCACGCTCGCGCCGGAGGAGCGCTCGCGCACGAGGGGCTTGGCCGTGGAGGGCTCGGCGGCGGTGCGGCTCAGCGCCGGATGGGGCGCGCCGCGCTCATCGCGCGCGGCGGGGGTCTGCGACCGCGGGGCGCCGCATCGGCGGCGGCGGACTCGGGCGCCGAGTCGGCGCCCGCCGGCTCCTCGCCCTCGGTCTTGCGAAAGAGGGCCGCGAGCGGTCCTTCGCGCATCGACGCGCGCTTGGGGTTGGTCATGAGCGCGACCGATCGGGCCTAGGACTTGCCATGTGCGAGGACCTCCTGCGCGAGTTGCCGGTAGGACTGCGCGGCCACGCCGTCGGGCTCGTACTTGAGCACCGACATACCCTTGACGGGCGCCTCCGCGAACCGCACCGTCTTGCGGATGCGCGAGGCGAACACGCGGTCGCCGAAGTTCTCCTCGAGGATCTCGATCGCCTCCTTGGCGTGGATCGTGCGTGAGTCGACGAGCGTGGGCAGGATGCCCTCGATGTCGACGTCGGGATTGAGATTCTCGCGGATCATGGCGAGCGTGTTCTGCAGCTGGATCAGGCCGCGCATCGACAAATACTCGCACTGCACGGGGACGATCACCTTGTCGGCGGCCGTGAGCGCGTTGATCGTCAGCAATCCCAGGCTCGGAGGCGTGTCGATGCAGATGAAGTCGTAGTCCTCCATGATCGGTTCGAAGGCCTTTTGCAAGGAGCGCTCGCGACCGATCATGGTGGACATCGCGATCTCGGCACCGGCGAGGTCGATGGAGGCGCAGGCGATGTCGATCTCGCGCTTGCGGATCACCTCGCGGATCGAGACGTGGTGCACGAGCACGTCATACATCGACTGCTCGATCGTGTCGGGGTCGATCCCCTGGGACATCGTCAGGTTGCCCTGCGGGTCCATGTCGACGCACAGCACGCGATGACCCTCCTCCGCGAAGGCGGCGGCGAGGTTGAGCGTGGTGGTCGTCTTGGCGACGCCGCCCTTTTGGTTGGCGAACGCGATGACCTTGGCAGTGCCTTGCACGGGAGGCTCCTAGTTAGCTGGAAAGCCGCTGTCCGGTGGGTATTCGCATGCGCATGCGCGATTCCTGCATGCTCACCGTCGGTTTGCGCGATGCGTCCGGCGGCGCGGGTGGGAACGGCGGGGTTATGGATGGGTGAGCCACAGCCAGTCCCGTCGTCGAGTTGCCGTCGGCGCCGCTCACCGCAGCCGCCGGCATAACGGGAGCGGGCATCGCGGGCGGCGAGACTAGGATCGGCGCATGGCCAAGCGCGGAGCGGGGCAACTGCTCGCAGGACTGCAGGGCAAGCGCGTGGTGGTGTGCGTGGGCTCGGGGGGCGTGGGCAAGACGACGGTGTCGGCGGCGCTCGCGCTCGGGCTGGCGATGCGGGGCGGCAAGGTGGCGGTCGTGACGATCGATCCGGCCAACCGCCTGGCGGCCGCGCTGGGTCTGGACGGGCTCGCGAGCGAGCCGCATCGGATAGACCCGGAGACGCTGAGCGCGCAGGGCGTGAAGGCGAAGGGTGAGCTGTGGGCGATGATGCTGGACGCCAAGCGCACGTTCGACGACATCGTCACGCGATTGGAGTCAGACCCCGAGCGGCTGCGGAGCATCCTCGCCAACCCCATCTACCGCGAGCTGTCCACGGCGGTGGCGGGATCGCATGAGATGAGCGCGATCGCGAAGTTGTATGAGCTCCATTCCGAGCACGAGTTCGACACGATCGTGCTCGACACGCCGCCCTCGCGCAATGCGCTGGACTTTCTGAACGCGCCCACGCGGCTGCTGGGATTCCTGGAAGGGCGAGCGCTGCAGGTGTTCCTGGCGCCCAGCGGGCTGACCGCGCGGCTGTTCGGACGCGGGACGGGGATCGTGTTCGGGATATTCGCGCGCGTCACGGGCATCGACATGATGGGCGAGCTGTCGCGGTTCTTTCACTCGCTCGCGGGCGTGATCGACGGGTTCGGCGAGCAGACCCGGGGCGTGGCCGAGCTGCTGCGCTCGCCGGGGACGGCGTTCGCGATCGTGACCTCGCCCGAGCCCGAGCCCGCGCGCGAGGCGTCGTATCTCGCCGCCCGATTGGACGAGGCCGGGATGGCGCGGGGCGGGCTGATCTTCAACCGCGTCCACCGCGAGGGGCTGCACGACCACACTGTCGAGCAGGTCGCGGAGCTGCTGGAGGGCGAGCTGGGCGAACGGCTGGGCGCCCGCGTGGCGGCGAACCTCGCCGATTTCGACGTGCTCGCGCGCAGGGACGCCGCCACCGTCAAGCGGTTGTCACACGAGCTGGACGAGCGTGCGCCAGTGGTCGTGCCGTATCTGGACGAGGACATCCAGGATCTCGCGGGACTTGCGCGCATCGCCTCCCACCTATTCGGGTGACCCGGCGATCGGGTCGGCGGCTACGCCTCGACGAGGACCTGCTGCTGGGCCGGCATGGGCTCGCTGCCGTGAGCGTCGATCGCCGGCTTGGGCTCGGGGACTCGAACGGGCTGGGCGGTATGCGCCTCCACGGCCGGCTCGGCCTCCAGCGGCGGCTGGTGCGCCGGCCCCGCCAGCAGCTCGTCCGCCAGCCGCGCCAGGTCGGGGGTGAGGTGGCCGCAGATCACGTCTCGGAGCAGCGCCCGCAGGTGGTCGGCGACATCCCGCGCGATCGCCAGTCCGGCGGCGCGCTCGGCGGCGGCGCCCGCGATCACGGCGCGCTCGAGCTTGAGCGCCTTGGTCATCCGCTCGGTCAGCTTGGGGCGGTCCTCCGGGGTGGCGCACAGCGCGGCGATCCGCCCGGCGAGCAGGCCGCTGGAGTGGCCCTCGGGCTCCAACAGGGCGCGCAGCGCGAGCAGATGGTCGCTCAGCGCCTCATACGGGTGCGCGCGCTCGCAGCCCAGCTCGAACCGGCGCAGCGCCCACGCGAGCTCGTTGCCGTGGGGCGCCCGTCGGGAGACGAGGTTGCAGAACGCGCGCAGCTCGTCCTCCTGCTCGGGCGAGACCACGAGCATCCCGTGCGGGCGCCCGCCGGCACCCAGCGCGACCGTGCTCCAGGTGTCTTCCCCACCCACACGCGCCCACGCGAGCGAGCCGAGCGTGACGCGCCCATCGCCGAACAGGCGCAGCGCGCGCAGCAGATCGCGCAGCACGGCGCGTCCTCGCGCGATCGCCGCCTCCTCGCGGCTGGCTGGCGGCGCGGCGACTGCGCCCCCATCGCCCGGGGTCTCAGCGATCGGGGCATCGAGCGAGCCCTCGTCGCATATGAGCGAGACCAGCAGATGGCCGGGCGCTCGATCGCCGTCCTCGCCAACGCCGCCCTCGAGCGCGGCAGGGGGCAACGACGCCCAGCGCAGCGCCTCGGGCGTGGCGATCGTCAGGCCGCTCGTCAGCCTGATCTCCGGCGAGGCGATCGTCAGGCCGTGCAGCGTCGCCACCAGCGTGACGGTGTCGGGGATGCTCGCCAACTCGGCGCGCTCGAGCCGGGCGAGCGCCGATGCCAGGCGTTCGGGGCGCAGCTCAAACTCGGTCTGCTCGGCGAATACATCGCCCAACAACGACCTCAGCGCCAAACGCGCGTGTGTGTGCGCCCCCGACGCCCCCGCGTGCTGGCCGATCTCCGATCGGTCCGCGCGTTACGGCCGTTCGGGACATCGTCTCTCCGACCGCCGCGCGTCTGGCCGGTGCGCCCCGCGAGGTAGCGATCGAGCCCGTCGAACCCCGCGAGCGCGGCGACGGCCGCACCGTGCTCGGGCAGCCGCGCGAGCTCGAGCTCGCGCTCGGCGATGAACCGGTCGGTCAGCGGCCGGCAGCTGTAGAACGGGGTCTGCGCGCGCCCGCGCTGGGATCCCAGCTCCAGTTCGACCTCCGCCCCGGCCGCGATGTCGGCGTGCAGCATGTGCGCCGCCGCCTGGGCGTACTCGCCGAGGGCGTCCTGCAGTTGGGGGGACAATCCGGTGGAGCGCATGGTCGGGACAGTTCGCCCTCACGCCGACCGCTCCTGCTCGGCGCACCCTCAGTTGCAGCGCCGTTCACGCCACACACCCGTACGCCCGTACTCGCGCGAGGGATTCGCGCGCCGCCCACGCCGCGTCCGCAATCGCGCGCCGGGGTGTCTACGCCACGGCGGCGGCGACGCCGGCGAGCAGCTCGGCCGCCTGAGCGGCGTCGCGTTCGGCGCACTCCGCCCCGAGCCAGCGTTCGCCGTAAGAGCGCATGTCGTCGATGATCGGCAGCAGCGCCCGGCCCTTCTCCGTCAACGCGTACTCCACGCGCGGAGGCACCTCGCCGAACGTGTCGCGCTCGACGATCCCCTCCTCCTCCAAGCGCGCGCAGGCGCAGCGACAGCGTGCGTGGGCTGATGCCGGCCAGCGAGCGCTCCAGCTCGCAGAACCGCGAGCGGCCCTCGGACAGGTCGCGCACGAGCAGCAGCGTCCACTTCCCGCACACCACCTCGGCGGTACGGCACACCGGACATGTCTCATCTACGGCCATGCCCCTTACTTTACCAACTGAAGTTTTGCGCCACGCCGACCTATTGTCGCCACCGGCTCGCTCCGCTCAGCAGGATCGGTGTTGAAAGCGCACCAGGCCGGCGCGCGCGTCATGCGACGGACACGGCCGGCGGACTCGCCGTACGCGCCGTCTCGCCCCCCCCCGACAACCGCCTTAGGCGACAGTCAACTTCGGCGGAGCATCGGGCTCGCGGCGGGCGTGCGCGGCCTGCACGTCCTCCATCGTCGTGCCCCGTTTGCCGTCGGCCTGCATCAGCAGCTTGAAGTCGCTCGGGCTCGACGCCACCTTCATCGCGTCGTCGAAGCTCACGAGCCCCGCCTTGACGTGCCCGAACAGAGCCTGATCGAAGGTCTGCATGCCGTAGTAGGCGCCCGTCGAGATGACCTCCGGCAACTTGCCGGTCTGGGAGGGGTCGACGATCATGTCGCGCACCCTGCCCGTCATCCGCAGGATCTCGCACGCCGCCACCCGTCCGCCGTTCGCGCCCGGCACGAGCCGCTGGCTGATGACGCCCTTGATCGTGCCCGCGATCATGCTCCGTGCCTGACCGTGCTGGTGGGGCGGAAAGAAGTCGAGCATGCGGTTGATCGACTCGGCCGCGTCGACCGTGTGGATCGTCGACAGCACGAGGTGCCCGGTCTCCGCCGCCGACAGCGCCGCCTGGACCGTCTCCTCGTCACGCATCTCGCCGACCAGGATCACATCGGGGTCCTGGCGCAGTACGCGCCTGCAGCGCACGCTTGAACGAGGCCGTGTCCATGCCGACCTCGCGCTGGTTGATCACCGAGCGCTTGTCCTCGTGCACGAACTCGATCGGGTCCTCGATCGTGACGATGTGCTTACTCGTCGTCTCGTTCATATGGTCGATCATCGCCGCCAGCGTCGTGCTCTTGCCGGAGCCCGTGGTCCCCGTCAGCAGCACGATCCCGCGCTCCTCCTCGGCCAGATCCCTGATCACGTCCGGCAGCGCCAGCTCTGCGATCGTGTTGATCTTGTGCGGAATCGCCCTGCACGCCATCGAGATGACGCCGCGTTGCTGGAACGCGTTCAGGCGGTAGCGGGCGAGGTCGGGGATTTCGAAGGAGAAGTCGACCTCATGCTGCTGTGCGAATTCGTCCAGCTTGGAATTCGTGTCAGCAGCACCTCCAGCGCGTGCTCGGTGTCTTCCGCGCTCAGCACGGGCCCGTCCTGCTCGGCCGCGAGGTTGCCATCCACCCTGAACAGCGGCCTGTTGCCCACCTTCAGGTGCAGGTCCGAGCCCTGTTTGGCGATGAGCTCGCGCAGGGCTGCTTCGACGTCGAACATGATGCCTCCCAATCGGCATCTCCGCCGGGAGGCTTGAGCGCCGATAAGACCAACAGTCAGACGAACGGACCATTCCGCACCCTGACGAGCGCATCGGGGCGACTGACAAGGACGCAGGGAGCGTGGCGTGCGAGTGGC
This sequence comes from uncultured Solirubrobacterales bacterium, assembly GCA_963786535.1. Taxonomy (GTDB): domain Bacteria; phylum Actinomycetota; class Thermoleophilia; order Solirubrobacterales; family Solirubrobacteraceae; genus Palsa-744. The sequence goes on from CAWAZI010000001.1 coordinate 903,625, forward strand.
ACGCGAGCGAGCGAGGACGCCGGCAGGCGGGCGTCAGGCGACGTCGCGGAGCTTCTGGGCCTCTGCCAGCGACTGCAGCTTCTTCAGCGACTGGTTCTCGATCTGGCGGATGCGCTCGCGCGTGACGTTGAAGGTCCGCCCGACCTCGTCGAGCGTCCGGGGGTGCTCGCCGCCGAGGCCGTAGCGAAGCTCGAGCACGCGGCGTTCGCGGTATGAGAGGTTCTCCAGCGCCTCGCGCAGCGCCTCCTTGGTGAGGATCTCGGCGGCGCGCTCGTACGGCGACTCGGCGCGCTCGTCGGCGATGAACTGGCCGAACTCCGACTCCTCCTCGTCGCCGACCGGCTTCTCGAGCGACACGGGCGCCTGGGCCGAGCGCTTGATCGAGTCGACCTCCTCCGGGTCGATACCGGTGACCTCGGCGATCTCGTCGGCGGTGGGCTCGCGCCCGAGCTCGGTCACGAGCTTGCGCTCGGCGCGACCGATCTTGTTGAGCTTCTCGACGACATGCACCGGGATGCGGATGGTGCGGGCCTTGTCGGCGAGGGCGCGCGCGATCGCCTGGCGGATCCACCAGGTCGCATAGGTCGAGAACTTGAAGCCCTTGCGGTAGTCGAACTTCTCCGCCGCGCGGACCAGGCCGAGCGTCCCCTCTTGGATCAGATCCAGGAACGGCAGCCCCTGGTTGCGGTAGTTCTTGGCGATCGACACGACGAGCCGGAGGTTCGACTCGACCATCTTCTGCTTGGCGTCGAGATCGCCGCGCTCAATCCGCTTGGCCAGATCGACCTCCTCCTGGGCGGTGAGCAGGCGAACCTTGCCGATGTCCTTCAGGAACAGCTGCAGCGAGTCTGTCGTCATGTCCGGCTTGAGGTCCAGCGCCGCTTTCGCTTTTGCGCCGTCCCCGCTTGTCGGGCGCGCGCTCGACCGCCTGCGCCGCCGCGGTCGCCGGGTCGATGTCCTCGACGAGCTCGATCTCGGATTTCTCCAGGAACCCGTGCAGCTCCTCGACGTCGGACTCGTCCAGATCGAGCTCGGAGGTCGCGGTCGAGATCTCAGCGAACGTCAGCACGCCCACCTGCTGGCCTTTGGCCAGCAGGCCCTTCACCTCATCGAGCTCCTGCAATTCGACTACTGACATACCTGTTTACGCTCGTTCCGTTTCTCCGTGATCGATCCCTCCGGGGCGCCCGGGGGCTCCTGACTGCCGGCCGAGTGCGAACGCCCCGCCGGACAACTACGGCCGTACGCTCGCGACGTTACCCGCACTGCGACGATGATCCTGATCCATATCTCAACTTCTTCCGGCGCCTATGCTAACGCGCATGAGCGACTCTCCCAGCGGCGATCCCCACGGGCGCGCCTCCGCCGACGGTCCCGGCATCCTCGCCGGCCTGCCCCGCACCCGTCCGCAGCGGGCCAGCGCGCGACGGGCCGCCTCGCGTGCGGCCAAGCCGAGCAAAGCCCGCGCGCTCGCATGCGAGCGCGAGCGAGCCGGCAGGGGAGTCCGTGCCCATGCAGGGCTACGAGTCGGAGGAGGACTCGCTCAACCGGCCGATCCAGCCACCCGGCGGCGCCGAGCTGGTTGCGTCGGTCGCCGAGCTGGCGGGAGAGCTGGCGAAGGCCGGCGTCAATACGGGCGGGCGCGTGCTCAGAGACGTCCTCTCGCGTCTGCCACCTGGGTGAGCCTGTATACTCGCGCCACGCCGAGCTTCCACGGCCCAGGTCGTGGAAGGCGGGGGACCCAATGCGGATCGCAGTCGATCCGCTGGGGCGAATCGGCCGAGTCGAGGCCGTAGCGCCGTCGTCGTAGACCGCGCGAGCCCGTCAGCTCACCCCGTAGGCGTCGACGATTATGCGCAACTCCCGCACCGCCACGACGACCCTGCTCGCCCTGCTCGCCGCCACGGCCTGCGCGGTCTCCGGCGCGAGCGCGCTCGCCGACACGACCGGCGCGACGGGCGGCGCGACCGCAGGCACCAGCGGCGCCGGCCAAGACCAAGGTCCACAAGAGCGGCATCGCCACCTGGTTCGGTCCCGGCTTCTACGGCCAGGCGACGGCCTGCGGGCAGACGCTCACGCCCGCGGTCGTCGGCGTCGCCAACCGCACGCTGCCGTGCGGCACGCTCGTGAAGGTCACCTACCACGGCCACGCTCTGGTGGTGCCGGTGCTCGACCGCGGGCCCTACGCCAACCACGCCGACTGGGACCTGACGGCCGGCGCCGCGCAGGCGCTCGACATCACCGAAACGGTCCGCATCGGCACCCGCGTGGTCGGCGTGGCACCCAACACGCCGATGCTCGGCGCCCCGCCCGTCACGCCCGCGGAAGCCGCCACCGGCGGCGCCAGGCCGCGCTGACCCATCGCCGCCAACCGCTACGGGAGCGGCTACGACCAGGCATCGGCCGCTGAGCGGCCCGCGCCGCGTACAGCGCGATCTCCGCGTGCGCGGCCAGCGCCGCCGCCTGGCTGCCGTCGCGCGGGACACACGGCGATGCCGACCGCGACCTCGAGCGGAGCGCCACGATGGCTGGCGGCGCCCCGCACCGCGCTCGCCAACCGCTCGACCAGCGCCCGCGAGCCGTCTGAGTCGGTCTCCGGCGCCAGCAGCCAGTAGCGGCCGGGGCTCTCGCGCGTGAGCGAGTCGGCGGGACGGAGCTCGTCCGCGAGCGCGGCCTCGACCAGCCCCGTCAGACGCGACACCTCCCCGGGCAGCTCGGTGTGGCGCAGGCGCTCGACGTCGGCGAGCTCCACGACCAGCACCGCGAACGGAACCCGGTCGCGCTCGTAGCGCTCCAGCCTGCGCCCGATCGCGCCGACCCACGCATCCTGATCGCCCTCGCCGCGGTCCGGCTCGCGACGCGACTCATCGCGGCGTTCGTCTCTGATCTCGATCTCCCGCGGCGCCCGTGCGCCCGGCTCCGACGGTTTGGCCGGGGCTTCGGGCGCCGGCGCGTCGGGGGCCAGCTCGTCCACGAGGACGGCCGGCGACGTGGGCTCGCGCGCCGCCGAAGGCTCCCGCGGCGCTGAAGGCTCGCGCGCCGCCGAAGGCTCGCGCGCCGCCGAAGGCTCCCGCGGCGCTGAAGGCTCGCGCGGCGCTGAAGGCTCGTCGTGGATCGCGCGCCCGGCCGGCGACCGTGGCTGGGGCTCCGCGGAGGACTCCCCAACCGCGAGCGGCTCGTCATGCATCGCGCGAGCGACCGCGGACTCCGGCCGCACGGGCGCGGCCGGCCGTTCGCCCGGCGAGGATGCGCCAGGGTCCACGCGGGCCAGCAGAGCCACGGTCGCGGATACGTCCGCCAGCCGCTCAGACAGTTCGGCCACGCGCCGCTGCACCGGATCGGTCAGCTCCTCGTGCAACGCCTCCCACAAAGTCTCGCTCAGCGTCTGGGCCGCGCGGGCGGCCCGCGCGAGACGCTCAGCGCTGCGCGGATTCATTGGCTCATCGCTCACGGACGTTGCATATCAGCAGACGGGGATGTCGTGCGGGATGCGCGATCTCGCAACGAGCGGCCCGGCGCGCGCCGGCGGCCACTGCGTAGCCTGCACACTGTGAGGCCCGCGACGATCTCCAACTTCGAGGATCGCACCACCGAAGACGAGCGTACGGGCGCGATTCGCTCGGTTCAGGCCGCCGATCTGAGCCTGCCGGAGGCGGCGCTGCACGAGCTGTGGTCGCCGATGTACCTGGAGCGCCTGGCCCGCACCTACTGGCGCTTCCTGACACGGGTGACGCTGGGTCTCATCCGGGTGCGCTACTCCCAGACCGAGCGCTCGGTCGTGCTCCTCGGGCTGCGGCTGCGGCTGCTCACGTTCGCCGCGCCCGAGTATGAGCTGGAGCCCGACCACGGGATCGTGCGCTGGCGCATCGCCCGCGGATTACTCGTCGCCCGTCACGGTCATGGCGAGGCGGGACACCTGCAGATCGACGTGCGCCGCCTCGCCGACGCCGCGCCTGGACAGGCGCACCTGCACGTCGAGGTCGAGGTCGCCAACTTCCACCCCGCGATCGCCTCGGGGTTCGGACGGCGCGTGTACAACGCCACGCAGGCACGCATCCACGTGCTCGTCACGCACGGGTTCCTGCGCTCACTCGCGCGTCTGGATCTAGCCGAGTCGCGCGTGGGGCGATTCGCTGGGCCAGAGGGGTCTGGAGGGAGTATCTAACACCGCCGGCGCCTTACACTGCCGGCGCTGAGATACGATCGTATTTACCCGCGAAGATAAAGAAGGGGATTGTGGTCGATTAAAAAAAGACTTCGTGCGCAATGGCTATACGCGGTTGGAAAAGTTAATGACCACATCCCACGCACGCGCCCCGATCAACGCCCCGCACCACTGCGACCCGGACCCGCGCCCGCGCAAACGCGCGGACGCGCCAATTCGACAACCGCCCTGGGCCTACCCCCGCAGCTACCCCCGCAGCGCGGCCAGCTTCGCGCGGTCGTGCGTGGCCCTGATCCGCCGGATCGTGCCCGAGCGCGTGCGCATCACCAGCGACTCGGTGCTCGCCCCGCCCGCGCTAGGGTAGCGCACGCCCTGCAACACGTCGCCGTCGGTGATGCCGGTGGCCGAGAAGAACACGTCCTCGCCCGCAACGAGATCGTCGCGCGTGAGCACCCGCCCGAGGTCATACCCCGCGTGCAGCGCGGCCTGACGCTCGTCCTCATCGCGCGGCCACAGCCGTCCGAGCAGCTGGCCGCCGAGGCACTTGACGGCGGCAGCGGAGATGACGCCCTCGGGCGTGCCGCCGATGCCCCACAGCAGATCGACGGTCGAGCGCTCGGTGACGGCCAGCAGCGCGGCGGAGACGTCCCCGTGGGCGATCAGCCGCACGCGCGCGCCGGCGTGGCGGATCGCCTCGATCCCAGCCTCGTGACGGGGGCGGTCGAGCACCACGACCATCACATCGCCCACCGCGCTGCCCTTGCGCTCGGCGACGAGCTTCACGGTCTCCCCCAGCGGGCGGTCGAGATCGAGCAGGTCGGCGATCTCCGGGGAGCCGGCCATCTTCTCCATGTATACGCACGGGCCGGGATCGAACATCGTCCCGCGGGCGGACAGCGCGATCACGGCCAGCGCGCTGGGCATCCCGTGCGCGGCCAGCGTCGTGCCCTCCAGCGGATCGACGGCGATGTCCACCTGGGGCGGAGAGCCGTCGCCGATCTGCTCGCCGTTGTAGAGCATCGGCGCCTCGTCCTTCTCGCCCTCGCCGATCACCACCAGGCCGTCCATCTGGATCGAGTGCAGCATGTAGCGCATGCCATCGACGGCGGCCTGGTCGGCCGCCTCCTTGTCGCCGCGTCCCACCAGCGGGGCGGCGGCGAGCGCGGCGGCCTCGGTGACGCGCACGAGCTCCAGGGCAAGATTGCGGTCGGGGCGCTGGTGGGTGGAGTCCGGGGTCATGCGATCCGGACCGTATCGGACCGCCCACGCGAGGGATGTCCGGCCGACGCGCGCTGTCGCACGCCCCGTCGAGACCCCGCGGCCAGGGGGAGGGTCCTCGCGACGCCGCTGCGACTACGATCGTGGCCGGATGACACCGATCGAATTCCTCACATCGAGCCAGATGAACGTGTGATGGCGAGCGCCGCGATCGCCACCGCGCCGGAGAACCCGCTCGTCCTCGGCCTGGAGCGCCAGCCGGTCGCGCCGACCGCGCTCGTGATATTCGGGGCGACCGGCGATCTGGCGCGGCGCAAACTGATGCCGGCGCTGTACAACCTCGCCCACGAGGGCGCCCTGCCCGAGCGCTTTCAGCTGGTGGGGGTGTCGCGCAAAGACAAAGCGCACGAGGACTACCGCGAGGAGTGCGAGCAGGCGATCCGCGCGTTCTCCCGGCGCACCCCCGACGACGACGTGCTTCAGGGGCTGCTGGAGAACGTCAGGTACGTGCCGGGCGTGTTCGACGATCCCAGCGTCTACGCCCACCTGGGCGAGGTGCTGGACGGGTTTGACGAGGACTCAGGCGTACGGCTGAATCGGGCGTTCTACCTGTCCACCGCGCCGAGCTTCTTTCCGACGATCATCGGCCAGCTGGGCGGCAGCGGCCTGTCGCGCCGCGCCGAAACCGAGGTGCGGGTGATCGTCGAGAAGCCGTTCGGCTCAACGCTCGAGCAGGCGCGCGAACTCAACGCGCGCGTGCTGAGCGTGTTCGACGAGTCCCAGGTGTTCCGCATCGACCACTACCTCGGCAAGGAGACCGTCCAGAACATGCTGGCGTTCCGATTCGCCAACGGCATGTTCGAGCCGCTGTGGAATCGCAACTACATCGACCAGGTGCAGATCACCGCCGCCGAGGACATCGGCATCGGCAGCCGCGCCGGCTACTACGACCAGGCGGGGGCGCTGCGCGACCTGATTCAGAACCACATGCTGCAGCTGCTGTGCCATGTCGCGATGGAGCCGCCCGGAAGCTTCACCGCCGAAGAGGTGCGCAACGAGAAGGTCAAGGTCCTGCACGCGATCGCGGCGCCGACGGCGAAGGACATCCCCGAGATGGCGGCGCGCGCACAGTATGCGGCGGGCCACTCCGGCGGCGAGGACGTGCCCGGGTATCTGCAAGAGGAGGGCGTGCCGAGCGACTCGATCACCGAGACATATGCGGCGCTGCGATTGGAAGTGGACAACTGGCGCTGGGCGGGCGTCCCGTTCTACCTGCGCGCGGGCAAGCGCCTCGCGCGCAAGGTCACCGAGATCGCGGTCACGCTGAAGCCCGTCCCCCACCTTGCGTTCAGTCAGGACGGCTCGCTTGGGGTGCAGCCCAACCAGCTGATCTTGACGGTGCAGCCCAACGAGGGCGTCACGCTGCGGCTGGGCGCGAAGATCCCGGGCACGCGCATGTCGATCAGGCCGGTGAACATGGAGTTCCTGTATGGAACGTCGTTCCTGTCGCAGTCGCCGGAGGCGTACGAGCGGCTGATCATGGATGCGATGCGCGGCGACCCGACGCTATTCACGCGCAACGACGAGGTCGAGGCGCAGTGGCGGATCTGCGATCCGATCGTCAGCACGTGGGCACAGACGCCCGGGCCGCGGGCGGGTGGGCTGACCCAATACGAAGCGGGCTCGCAGGGACCGGCCGCGGCGCAGGACATCCTCCGCGAGGGCCACGCCTGGCGAGCGATCTGAGGGGTAGGGGCAGATGTATTCTTTTTAGAGTCCGTATAACTATAGCTATACGGAGTAAAAAATATAACAACACCCGCTCAGACCCCCTCCGCCACCCAACCTAACTCCGCCCAACCCAGCAGACCACAAACCGTCACCGGGCCTACCCCCGCCAACCCAACCTACCTGGCCAGCAAATCTCCCCATGTCAACAACCGTCAACGACGCGGTCTGGAGCGAAGAGGCCACGACACCGGACGCGATCGAAGCGGCGCTGCGCGATCTGCTGACCGAGCGCTCCAAGTTCAACCAGGACGCCGAGAACGGAGGGTTGGTGCCGGCACGGGTGCTGAACATGGTGGTGTTCGTCGAGAGCGAGTACAGCGGTGAGATCGCCAACCGGCTGCGCGGCGTGGGCCGCTACCACGCCTCGCGCACGGTCGTGCTCTCCTACGACCGCGACCGCGAGGATCTCAGCGCGCGCGTGAGCATCGCCTCCGACGGCGACCGCGGCCCCGGCGAGCCGACGCTGCTGCGCGAGACGGCGATCGTGGAGATCGGCGAGCGTCATCTGGACGATCTCACGACGATCGCCGATCCCCTGGTGATCAGCGACCTGCCGACGCTGCTGTGGTCGCCCCACCGCCACCCCGAGGCCGCCGACGCGCTGCTGGAGCTGGCGCAGGCGACGTTGATCGACTCGATCGAGGAGCCCGTGTGGAGCGCCGCAATCGAGCGCGCGTGCGGGCTGTCCGAGCGGGCCTACGTGGTCGACCTGGCGTGGCTGCGCTCGACTCCATGGCGCGAGCGGGTCGCGGCGACGTTCGACCCCGAGCGGATGCGCGCCGAGCTGAGCTCGCTCGAGCTTCTGGAGATCCGCCACCACCCGGACTCCACCGTGGCGGCGATGCTATTCGTCGGCTGGCTGGCCTCACGGCTGGGCTGGGAGCTCGGCCACTCGGAGATCGAGGGGCGCACAGGCCACGACAGCGCGCTGACGGGCAGCGCCAGAGCGCGGGGAGCGGATGTCGAGCTGCGCCTGCGGGCGGCGCCGGAGCTGCGGGTGCCCGGGCTGGCGGGGGTGCGGCTGCGCAGCGAGTCGGGCCTGGAGGTCGGTCTGGATCGCGGACCAGGGGGTCTGCACGCGCACCGCCGTGACCATCGCGGCGCCGAGCGCGTGTGGACGCTGTTGGGCGCCTCCCGGGGCGAGGCAGGCATCCTCGGCGAGGGCATCAGGCAGGCGCTGCTGCGCGACCCCACCTACAGGCCGGCTCTGCGAGCCGCTCAGGCGATGCTGCCCGAAGCGGAGCCCGAGTGACGCGGCTGACGACACTCGCGGACGCCGAGGCCGTGTCCGAGCGCGCGGCGCTTGAGATCGTGCGGCGTCTCGACAGCGCCCGCCGCGACGCGCGATGTCGCGCACCTGGCGCTGAGCGGCGGCGGCACGCCGTCGCTCACATACGAACTGCTGGCGAGCGAGATGCCCAGCTGGGAGGGCGTCGAGGTGTGGTTCGCCGACGAGCGCTGCGTGGGGCCGCACGACGAGCAGAGCAACTTCAGGCTCGCCCACGAGACACTGTTCGGGCCAGCCGGTATCCGACCCGGCCAACTGCACCGCATGGAGGGAGAGTTGGGACCCGAGGAGGGGGCCGAGCGTTACGCGCGAGCGTTGAACGAGCATGTCGCCTCCCGTGACGGAGACCTGCCCGTGCTCGACGTGATCGTGCTGGGGATCGGCCCGGACGGACACGTCGCGTCGCTATTCCCGGGGGCGCCGGCGCTGTATGCCGGTGAGCACTCGCTGTGCCTTCCGGTGCGCGACTCGCCCAAGCCCCCGCCCGAGCGGATCACGCTGAGCATGGCCGTGCTGCGCGCCGCGCGGTGCTGCATGCTGCTGGCTACGAGCGCCGCCAAGTCCGACGCGATCTCGGCGATGCTCAACGAGCCGAGCAAGCATGTGCCGGCGAGCCTGCTGCGGCGGGGCAGGCTGAGCGTGATCGTCGACGACGCGGCCGCTCCTCCCGCGCCGCGCGAGTGATAGGCCCTGAGCGGCGCCGGGCCATGCCGGCGTTGCTGTGACCATCGCAACCGTTCACAACGTATGTAGGCACGTCACCAGGAGCCGCAAGCTGACATGTGAGCCAAAAGGCGCCGAGCGTCGTACAGTGAGGAGTTCGCCGATGGCTTCGACCGCGACCGCGACCCATCAAGCCGCAACGCCGAGTCCGGAGGAGCTGGTGCTGGACGCCCTGAGCGATGCGCGCGAGCGCACGCTCGCACTCGTGGCGCATCTCGGCGAGGAGGAGCTTGACGAAGGTGCACTCGTCGATCATGAGTCCCCTCGCGTGGGATCTCGGCCACATCGCCGCCTACGAGGACCTGTGGCTGGCGCACCGGCACGCGGGACTCGAGCTGCTGCGGGCGGATCTGGCCGGCGTGTATGACGCGTTCGAGACGCCCCGCGCGGTGCGCGGCGACATCGAGGCGCTGGGACCCGCTGACGCGCGTACGTACATGCGTGAGGTGCGCGAGCGCGTCGCCGAGGCGATCGTGCGGCGAGGCGTCGGCGATGGAGACGTGTGCGAGATGGTCCTCAGGCACGAGCTGCAGCACTCCGAGACGATGCGCCAGACGATGGCGATCGCCGGCCTGCTGCCCGCGGGCGAGCCGCCGCCGCTCGACGTCGAGCAGCCGTCGGACCCCGAGCAGCCATCAGACCCCGGGCATGAGGGCGACTGGTTGGAGATCCCCGCGGGAGCGTTTGAGATGGGAGCCGGCGAGGAGGGATTCGCCTACGACAACGAGCGCCCGCGCCACACGGTCGCGCTGGGGGCGTTTCAGATCGCGCGCCGGCCCGTCACCGCCGCGAGCTGGATGCGCTTCTGCGAGGGCGGCGGCTACGAACGCCGCGAGTGGTGGTCAGACGAAGGCTGGGCCTGGAAAGAGGAGTACGACATCACCCGCCATCCGGCCGTGGCCGCCGGCGAGCAGAACGCGCCCGCGTGCCATGTCAGCTGGTTCGAGGCCGATGCCTTCGCCCGCGCGCACGACGCGCGCCTCCCCAGCGAGGCGGAGTGGGAGAGGGCCGCGACCTGGGAGCAGTCGACGCTCGGGCGAGGGGACCCGCGCGGGCGCGGCCCGCGCGGTCGGGGCTCGCGCAGGTGGGAGCGGTGTGGGAGTGGACCGCCAGCACGTTCGCCGGCTATCGGGGCTTCGTCGCCCATCCCTACCGGGAGTACTCCGAAGTGTTCTTCGGCGAGGACTACCGCGTGCTGCGCGGCGGCTCGTGGGCCACCAGCCCACGCGTGAAGACGCGTGACATTCCGCAACTGGGATCTGCCCCAGCGCCGGCAGATCTTCGCCGGCGTGCGCCTGGCGCGGGACGTGTCGTGAGCGTGCGGCCCGACATCTCGGCGCACCGTCGTCGGCGAGAGGAGAAGCCGTGATGGAGCCCATCGCCAACCCCGCCGGCCCGACGATCCAGATCGACTCCCACCTCGACGGCACGCAGGAGCGCTCGCTCGCCGACGACGTGCTCGACGGGCTCACGCGCCCGTTCAAGGAGCTGCCCCCCAAGCACTTCTACGACGCACGCGGGGCCGAGCTGTTCGACCAGATCTGCGACCTGCCCGAGTACTACCCCACGCGCGCGGAGCGCTCGATCCTCCAGGAATCGGCCGCCGAGCTCGCCGCGCTCACCGGCGCCGCGGAGCTGGTCGAGCTGGGCTCGGGCACGGCGGCCAAGACGCGGGTGCTGCTGGACGCCCTGCACGAGGGGGGCACGCTGCGCCGGTACGTGCCGGTAGACGTGACCGAGAGCATGGTGCGCGAGTGCGCCCACACGCTCACCGAGGAGTACCCGGGGCTGCGCGTGCACGGCGTGATCGGCGACTTCGAGCGCCACCTCGATCAGGTCCCGGAGGCGATCGGACCGCGGCTCGTGGCGTTCCTGGGCGGCACGATCGGCAACTTCCCGCCCGGCAGCCGCCGCCGCTTCCTGCGCGCGATCGCGGGCCTGCTCGGACCCGAGGATCATCTGCTGATGGGCACCGACCTGGTCAAGGACCCGGACGTGCTGGAGGCCGCCTACGACGATTCTCAAGGCGTGACGGCCGAGTTCAACCGCAACGTGCTGCGCGTGCTCAACCGCGAGCTCGACGCGAACTTCGACCCCGACGACTTCGACCACGTCGCCCGCTTCGACCCCGAGCACGAGTGGATCGAGATGCGCCTGCGCGCGCGGCGCGAGCACACCACCCACGTGGGCGCCCTGGACCTGCCCGTGCGGTTCGCGGCCGGCGAGGAGCTGCGCACGGAGATCAGCGCCAAGTTCACCCCCGAGCGGTTGAGCGGCGACCTGGCCGCCGCCGGCCTGGAGCTCGTGCGCTGGCTGACCGATCCCGAGGAGCTGTTCGCGCTGACCCTTTCGCGCGTGGCCTAACCGCTTTCAAAAGATCAGCACGTCCGGCCGACCGCACCGCCTATTTTGAAAGAGGTTCGTTGCCCGACCTCATCCGACCCGCACCGGCGGGCGGCGATCGCGCCAGGGTGCCGCCTGCTCCAGCTGCGCGGCCAGGCCCAGCAGCGTCGCCTCCTCCCACATGCGCCCCATGAAGTGCGCCCCCACCGGAATGCCCTCGGGTGTCCAGTGCAGCGGCACCGACATCGCCGGGCAGCCCGTCATGTTCGCCACGCGCGTGTAGGGGGAGAAGGCCATGTAGGGCGCGCTCACCGCGTCGGCGGCTTCGGCGTCAAACGCGCCCAGCGGGATCGCGGGCCGGGAGAGCGTGGGCGTCAGCCACAAGTCGCAGCGCTCCAGCAGCTCGGCCACCGCGCGCGCTCCGAGCCCGATCGTGCGCAGGTCGCGCAGGTGCTCGGAAGCGGTTCGCGCCAGGCCCGCCTCGTACCAGCGACGCGTGCGCGGTTCGAGGTCCTCCTCACCGGCCGCGCGGCCCGCAAGCGCCTGCGCTTCGAGCACGAGCGACATCACGACCTCGGCCCACACCCCGAACCACGCCTGCACGAGCGCCGCGCCGTCCTGCAAGCGCGGCGCGTCGTCCACGAGCTCGTGACCCAGCTCGGCGCACACCCGCGCCGCGTTCTCGACCGCCGCGATGCACTGCGGATCGGGCTGCTCGCCGGTCAGCGTCTGCGTCGAGACGGCGATCCGCAACCTCGGCGCCGGTGCGCTCAGCGCTTGCTCGAACGCGCCCGGCGCGGGCGCCGGCGCGGGATAGGGCTCGCCGGGCAGCGATCCATGCGTGTGGTCGAGCAGGCGCGCGCTGTCGCGCACCGAGCGCGTCAGCGCGTGCTCGACCAGCAGGCGCGAGAGCAGCTCGCCGCGCTCGGGCTCGTTGGGCATCCGCCCGCGCGAGGGCTTCAGCGCGAACACGCCGCAGCACGAGGCCGGGTTGCGCAGCGAGCCGCCCGTGTCGTTGCCGTGCGCGAGCGCCACGATCCCCGCCGCCACCGCCGCCGCCGAGCCGCCGCTCGATCCGGCCGTCGAGAGCTCGGTGTCCCAGGGATTGCGCGTCGCCCCGAACAGGCCTCCCTCCGTGATCGGCGCGCGGCCCAGCTCCGAGGTGCTCGTCAGGCCCACCGGCACGAGGCCCGCCCGGCGCAGCCGCGCCACCAGCTCGCTGTCCTCCCGCGCGACGTTCTCCGCGAGCAGGCGCGAACCATTCGTGTTGCGCACACCCGCGCAGCGCGCGAGGAGGTCCTTGACGAGCAGCGGCGCCCCTGCGAACGGCGCCGTGCGAGCCACCCGCTCGGCAGCCGCGAGCGCCTGCTCGTACATCGGCGTGACGACCGCGTTCAGCCGCGGGTTGAGCGCCTCGATCCGCGCGATCGTCGCCTCCAGCAACTCGCGCGGGGCAAGCTCACCGCGACGGATGATCTCGGCCAGCTCGGTGGCGTCGACGAACGCCAGCTCGGTCAACATCCCGGCAGTATCGCTCTCAGGCTCGCGACCTGCCGGGCGCAGCACGACCGCGACCCGCGCGCGGGCACGACCGCGACGGGCGGACCAGGAGGAGACCGACACGTGTCACCGGCGTCTTTCGCCGGCGACGCTCACTGCTGAGATCGTTCTGACCATCGTCCAAAAGCGATCCCATCTGCGGCATTGACGTAGATCGTATGAGTCGGATAGTGTGTCCTCGGTGCCTCGGGCAATGGCCCGCGGGCGGACTTCGAGGGGGTCGGAGGACATATGGCATCGCAAGCGACGCAGGTGGCGCCACCACCCAGCCTGGACATCGCCTACGACGACGACGCCGAGACCCTGCGGGGGGCGAGCACTGAGGACTACGCCGGCCACATCGCGCCGGACTCCTGGCGCGCGGGCAGCGGGGCGCTGGCGATGGCCTGGCTCGGCTTTCCCACCGCGATCTTCTGGATGGTCGTCCCCGCCGGGCTGTCGTTCGCCGTTGGCACCGGACCCGTGCTGATCGGGCTGGTCGCCTCCGCCGTGCTGGTGGCCGCCGGCGCCTACGTCGTGATCCCGTGGGCGACCGCCACGGGCCTGCCCGTGTCGGTGTTCTCGCGGAGGCTGTTCGGCTACTTCGGCGCCGCGTTCGCCACGCTCGTGCTGGCCGCGACCGGCATCTACTTCGCCGCGTTCGAGGGCTCGGTGATCGCTGTCGCATTTCATCAGTACTTCGGCGGACTGTCGCTGAACCTGTGGTATCTGGTGGTCGTGCTGATCGCCGTACCGCTGATGATCGGCGGCGTGCGCGTGTGGCTGGATCGGCTCAACGGCGTGCTGCTGCCGCTGTACCTGCTCGGCCTGGTCGGCGCGATCGTGTGGGCGATCGCCGAATACGGCTATCACGGCGGCTGGTTCACGTTCAAACCGCCGCATGTGCTCGACACCCACGGCCCCGCCTGGGTGTTCGTGCTGGGCGCCTACATCGCCCAGCCGACGCTGCTGTTCGCCTGGGAGTACGCGCGCCTGGGCCGACACGAGGACGTGGGCGTGAACCGGCGCATCACGTTCGGGCTGCCGTTCTGGCTGGCGACGTTCTTTCTCAACGGCCTGATCGGGATCTTCCTCGTGCACACGATCCCGGTCGTCGGCGAAGTCGGCGAGGTCACGCTCGTGCTGGCGCTGGTCGGACTGATGGGCCTCGCCGGGGTGGCCTTCATCTGGGTCACGCAGACGCGCATCAACACCGCCAACTTCTACGTCGCCTCGACCAACCTGCAGGGCTTCACCGCGCGCGTCTTCAAGCTGGAGCTCCCGCGCGCGGTCTGGGTTGTGCTCGCGGGCGCGATGGTCTACGCGCTGATGCTCGCCGACCTGTTCTCGTTCCTGCTCGAAGCGCTGCGCTACCAGGGCGCGTTCATCACCGGCTGGCTGGTGATCCTCGTCGCGCATACAGTGATCGCGCGGCGCAGCGGCGAAGACCCGCGCCAGATCGAGTTCCGGCCCGGGCGGCTGCCGCAGATCAACCTCGTCGGGTTCGTGCCGTGGGTCGTCGGGGGCGCCGTGGGCGTGGTCCTGCTGGCGGGTGAAACGGCGTTCGCCAACACCTGGGCGCTGCCGATCGACGCCGGCATCGCGCTCGTGCTGTTCCTGATCGCGCGCACGCTTGCACCCCCCAGCTGGGAGACGATGGCCCGCCCGCACGATCCCCGCACCGAGGTCGACGATCCCTGGAACGCGCGGATTCGCTGCGGCGCCTGCGGGCACCTGTATCTCGCCGCCGAGACCGACCGCGACCCCAGCGAGGGCCAGCGGCCGGTGTGCGCGGTGTGCGCGACCACGAGCACGCGCCTGTACCATGCTGCGCATCTTGAGGCGCGCGCACATAGAGCATCGGCAAACGGGGGCTGACGGGGCCGTGGTGAGCGGAGCTTGCCGTGGGTGAGATCACCGTCGGCGACGTACGTGTCAACTGCCTGCGCGACGCGATCGCCCCGTTCGCTCACGGGTCGCTCGCCTACGCATTTCCCGGCGTCACCCTCGAGCAGTGGGAGCCCTACCGGGACCGCTATCCCGGCACGTTCGTGGGCGACAACTGGCTCGTGCGCTTCTGCGGCATCCTCGTGCAGACCGACGAGCTGACGATCCTCGTCGACACGGGGCTGGGGGCCACTCCCCACGCCTACTGGGGGGTCGCGGAAGGCCGCCTGCTCGACGCGCTGGGAGAAGCCGGGGTGGCGCCCGAGCAGGTCGACATCGTGTTTCACACCCACCTGCACGCCGACCACGTCGGCTGGAACGTCACGCCCGCGGGCGAGCCGACGTTTCAGCGCGCCCGCTACGTCGCCAGCCGCACCGACTGGCACGCCTTCCACGAACCGCTGCTGGAAAAAGCCTTTCCGTTCCCCTACCTGGACCAGCAGGTGTTCTCGCTGGAGCGCCACGGCGTGCTCGATCTGATCGACGGCGAGCATGAGCTGGCCGAGGGAATCACGGCCGTGCCGGCGTACGGGCACACTCCGGGACACATGTGTCTGAAGATCGAGTCCCAGGGTCAGCGGGGGATGATCTGCGGCGACGCGATCCTGCACCCCGCGCAGGTCAACGAGCCCGGCTGGCCGTTCGTGTTCGACGTCGACCGCGATCACGCGGCGCGCACGCGGCGGGAGTTGATCGACACGATCGAGCGCGAAGAGATGACCCTGATCCAGTGCCACTTCCCCGAGCCCGGCCACGGCCCCATCGTCCGCGAAGGCGACGCCCGCCACTGGGAACCCGTCTGATCGACGCCGCTGCGCGTAGGCTCCGGCCACGACCATGGCCGCCGAACTCCGCTTCATCGAACAGATCGCACCCGATCCGACGGTCGGCGAGGACACCGTTGCGCAGACTCGCTCGGTTCTCTCGCGTCTGACCGTCGCTCTCGCCGAACAGGGACTGGCCCTTGAAGACCTGCTCAGGCTGCGTCTGTTCCTGCGCGACCTCGACGAGCTGCCGGAGATCGAAGACGCGATCGACGCGCGCATCGGCTCACAGCGGCCGGCCGTGAGCGTCATCGAGACACCTGCTGGCCGGGGAGCAAGGCCTGACGACGCAGCGATCACGCTCGACGCGGTGGCCGCCCCCGGCGCACGCGAGCGACGACGGGTCATGAGCCTTGCCGGCGCGAGCGATCACGACGCGGGCCCCGGCGGTTTGACGGACTCACCGCGCGGCGTGCGACTCGGTCCGTGGATGTTCGTGGGCGCCGCCACCGCCTCAGCCAAACGGTCGCCAGCGCCGTCGCCGAGCGACGATCCCGATGTCGCGGACTCCGCGACGCGGCGCATCGGCGAGGAGTCCCGTGCGGTGTTCGCGCGCATCGACGAGCTGCTGCGCGGACAGGGCGCCGAGCTGCGTGACGTGGTGAAGGTCGGCGGCTGGCTGACGTTCCCGGTGCGGCGGTCGGACTACCGACCGCTCGGGAAGGTGCGCAAGGCGCTCCTCATCGAGGCAGGACTCCTCCCCGCCAGCGCGGCGATACAGGTCGGCCGCGTGCAACCCGCCGGGGCCCTGCTCGCGTTCGAAGCGATCGCGTACGCCCCCGAGGACCCAGCCGAACGCGAGCGGTGGCGCACCACGCCGCTGCCGCCGTCCTCCCCGCTGGCGCCCTATTACGCGAGCGCCCGTGGCGCCGGTGATTACGTGTTCACGTGCGGCGAGGTACCCATGGGCGCGAGCGACCCGGACCGCCCGATCGCGGTGGAGGCTCAGGCGAGCGAGGTCTACGAGCGCCTGGGCGCCGACCTTGCCGCCGGCGGAGCGTCACCCGCCGGCGTGTGCCACCAGACCGTGTTCCTGCGCCACGCGCGCGACCGTGACGTCATGGCGGAGGCCGCCCGGTCGTTCTTCGGGGAACGCGTTCCCCCCACGACGCTGCTGAGCGTCGCCGACATCGGGTTCAACCCCGGCTGCGACGTCGAGATCGAGCTGGTGGCGTCGGCCGACGGACGGCCCGCGAATGCCCGATGATTCGCTCATGGACGCCGCGGAGGATCTGGAGTTGGACCTCGCCGAGCTCGGCGAGCGCGAGCGCTACTTCCTGCTGACCTCCGTCGTCGTGCCCCGACCGATCGCGTGGGTCTCGACGCTCGACGCGCAGGGCGCGCGCAACCTCGCGCCCTACAGCTATTTCAACGCCTGCTCGGCGACCCCGCCGATCGTGCACTTCACCTCCACCACCTCGCGCGACTCCTTGGCCAACGTCAGGGCCACGGGCGAGTTCGTGGTCAACGTCGTCAGCGAGGACCTCGCCGAGGCGATGCGCGTCAGCTCCGCGGCGCTTGCCGGAGACGAGGACGAGTTCGAGGTCGCGGGCCTTCAGACCGTCCCGTCGCACGCCGTGGCGCCGCCGCGCGTCGCCGGCGCGAAGGTCGCGCTGGAGTGCCGCCTGCGCCAGCTCCTGGAGATGGGCGAGGGCACGATGGCCTTCGGGGACGTGCTCCACGTGCACGTGCAGCGCTCGGTCTGGCGCGAGGGCCGCGTCGACCCCACGCTCCTGCGGCCGGTCGGACGGCTGTGCGCCCCATATTTCACGACCGTCTCAGACGCCTACACGCTGGAGCTGCCCGAGGACGTCAAGCGGCGCGCGAGCGACTACACGATCCGCGGGGGTCCGGCCGGACCGGACGGCACGGGGTAGTGGCGTACGGGGGGAGGCAAACAGTCGCAAGAGCTGAATGAACGCGGGTGTGGGCTCGGGTCTTCGCCGAGCCCACCCACGCGTCAAAGTGAGCCTAGATGGTATACGTCTCCAGAGAGACTCGGGTGACGTACACCCTCCAGAGGCCTACACGTTAGTGAAGGCCCCAAAGAGTCCGCCGGATTTCAGTTCCAGGTCTGACGTTCCGGATGGAACGACAGCCATTCCGGAGAGTTGGAGTCTGACTGGTTCTTCTACCAGTTTGCCTTCCTTTTCCACCCATACTTTTTCAACTTCACTTGTCGGGAATCTAAGTTGCTGGACTTTCGCTTCCGCTTCACTTCCGACTTCGTCGGGTGTCCCGGCCGTCACCACTTCAGCCACAACCGAGCCATACAGTTCGGTTGTTTTGACAGTGCAGCCAGCGCCTTCAAAGTTGAGGGCCCACCATTTCGTCGGAGAGCTCCCGTCGTTCCCGAAGAGCATCAGGATCTTGCCTGTTCGTTCTTTCGTCGCGTATGCGAGACGGCCTTCGAGCGCTTCTGTTTTGATGCGTCCACCCGACACGCTACAACCGCTGCCGTTCCCCGTTACCGTACAGCCCGAGAAGTTCAGGTGAGCGACTTTTATAGTGCCCGCGTTAGCGCCGCTCGAACCGTCAATCGACGCTTTTTCATATTCCTGCCCGGTGCATTTGATTTTGATACCGCTTGTGTGCGTAAGGGTGAATTCACCGGAGCCGGTGGTCAGTTCCCGCGATTCTTCTTTACCGAGGTGTGATCCTCCAACATTCCAACCGAGGTCTTCCGTGGGTTGCGTCGATGCTCCGAAGAGTTCGCTGGTTTTCGCTTCTAGGTCTGACGCTCCGGATGGTTTGGCGTCTTCTGCCGCGAATTTCAGGTTGACTGGTTCTTCTTCCAGTTTGCCTTCCTTTTCCACCCATACATCCGCACTTTGGCTTGTCGGGAACTTCAGTTCCTGGACTTTCGCATACGCTTCTTTTCCGACTTCGTCGGGTGTGCCAGCTGTCACCGCTTCCGTTACCGTCGACCCCTTTATTTCAGTTGTTTTGATGTCACAGCCGGCGCCTTCAAATTTGACGATCGCCCATAGCGTTTCGGAGCTCCCAGCCTTCCCGAAGAGCATCAGGATCTTGCCTGTTCGTTCTTTCGTCGCATACGCGAGACGGCCTTCGAGCGGTTCCGTTTTGATCGTCCCGCCACCAGCCACGATGCATTTGCTGCCGTTCCCCGTTACTGTGCAGCCCGAGAGATCCTCGGTAGCTTTGAAAGTGGCCGAGTTACCGATGCTCGAGCCGACAATCGATGCTTTTTCGTATGACTGTTTGGTGCACGCGAGCGTGATTTTTTCACCGAGAAACAAGGCTTTGAGGGTTACTTCGCCGGAGACTGTGGTCATTTCCCGGGTTTCGCCGGCTGTGAGATACTTTCCGGCGAGCTTCCAGCGTGGGCCTTCCGCGGCTTGTGCCATTGCTGCGCCGGCCGCCGAGAGGCATATCAGTGCCGCGAGGGCGGCTGAGAGCTTCGCGAATCCATGTCGCATGTTTCGTCCGTTCCTTTCGTTAGTCGCAAACACCCGTGCAGCCCCGCTACGAGCATGTTGGGTGGTTTGCACTATTAGATACTGAGGTACTACGAGATACTCCGAGAATGGTTCTACACGCTCCGTTGCCGTGTTTCAAGAGTTAATCGACGGGACTCTTACCGATTCGCTAGGTGAACAGGCCCCTCACTTGCCTGTTCGTTGGTGAGTTGTTCGGCGAGCTGTTTTCCGCGTGGTGCCAGCCGCCATTTGTTTTGTGCGCCCGGCCCGTCGCGGTGTACGGTGATCAGGTTTCCCTGGCGCAGCTGGGACAGCAGCTTCGAGGTTTGTGACTTGTGTGGCACGCCGGCTGCTTCGCCGATTTCTCTGTTGCTCGCGTCTGCATGCTCCGCGAGGTACAGCAGGCATGTTCGGGTTCGCTGCGCGGTCAACTCGCCTGGCGGCTCGTGCAGGGCCTGCGAATCGGTCTCGCTGACGGTCGGCCGGGATGCTGGGCTCTCTTCTTGGATGACTCTTGCCAGCTGTTCGCTTCGGCCGATCTCTTCTTTGACCGCCCTCTCGGTGGCGGCTGACATCCTCGTGATGGTTCCCATCAGCTCGCCGAGCAGACCGATCAGGCGCTCTGAGTCGGGTGCGATGAGGCGGTTGTAGAGGACCCCGATGACCGACACGAGCGCGCTCTCGGCGACCGACGGCGGGACCGCGCCAGCGTCACGCTCGATCCTGGTCACTACGAGCTGTTGAAATGCGCGTAGGGCGTGTGCTCGGCCCTCGACTACCTCGCGATCTCCCGCGAGCGTCTCCACGAAGCAAAGGCGGGCGAGCGCCGGCTGGGAGTCGAAGAACACCAGCAGCGCCGCCAGCGCGCCGCGGACCCCGTCCCGCCACGAGTCCTCCGTCTCGAGCTCTTCGAGCGCGAGACGGTTGACCCGCTCGGCTGTGTCGTCCAGGGCCGCGGCCAGACCCTCTCGCAGGCCGCCGGGAAAGACCTCATACAACGTTTTCCGGGACACCCGCGCTCGCTCGATCACCATTTCCACCGACGCTCCCGCCCAGCCTTCCTCGGCCACCACCTCAGCGATCGCTCGCATCACCCGCGCCCGCCTCACGCCCACCACGGAATCCCGTGTCAGGCGGAGCTGGTCAGATGCCTCCGTCTGCTGGGTCACGCATCTACTGTTTCTTCTTCTTTTTGACGGTGCCATATTTCCTGCGTGCCCTGGCCTCACAGGCGGTGCGTTTGGCGTTGCCCTTGTCTTTGTGGTTACTTCTTGCTGCTCTTCTTACCCTTTGCCTTGGTTTTCTTCTTAGTCTTTGCGGGCTTCGCCTTCGCGCAGCCCGTTACGCTTACCGGTGTGGTTTGGTGGATCGTCGCGCCGTTTTGAGCGATGAATTCGGTGGGCATCGTCAATGATTCGGGGAGCGTCTGTTTGATGTTGCGTGTGACCTTGCGCTTGTGCCCGTGGATCTTGACTGTTACCTTCTTCTTCACGGTGACGGTCTTGGTGGCGGCACATAGGCTCCCGTTTGCGGCCAGCGCGGAGTAGGGGCCCTCGGGGAGGGTCAGTTCGAAGCTCGAGAACGGCTGGTCGGGGACCGTCTTGAATGTGCTGCTCGTGATTCCCTCCTTGCTGATGAACGTGTCACCGACGAGCTCGATCTCCACACCCTCGCCCTGCAGCACCATGATCAGGTTCGGGAACGCTTCGCCGCCGTTTGAGACGAAGTACGCGGGGCCTTCCAGCGGCACCGGCAGCACGGGGGTGTGCACGACCGCGTGCCCGATCACCGACGCCGCCGGGCAGCCCGCCGGGTTGGCGGCGAACTGCGCGGCGGTGCACGCCTTCTGCAGCGTCGTCAACCGCGAGGGCAGCTGCTTGGGAAGATCGACCTTGACATAGCCGATGTCCGCCTGGGAGCCCTGCGGCGCGCTCGGATAGACGATCTTTGCGGTCAGGCTCGCGCCCTGGGATTTGCTGGTTTTCCCGCTCGTGCTCACCGTGAACTTGGGGGCGAACGCGAGACCCTTGCAGCCCACGACGTCAAAGGAGCTGGAGATCGCCGCCGTGGCCCCCGCCCCGGATGATTGGGTCCCTCCCGGGAGGGTGCCTGGAGGGGGTGTGCCCCACGCGGTGCCGGAGAACGAGGACGGGGCGCAGTGCGTCGGGTTGAACATGAACCCCGGTCGTTCGATCACCGAGTTGACCAAACGGAGATCCGTCGGTACACCGTCGATGATCTGCGGCAGCGGGTTCGTCGTGACTGTGATCTGCGCGGTACGGGGGTCGACTTCGATCTTCGCGCGGGTCACGATCGTGCCGAGGTTGAACGGGCCCGCGATCACGTGCGTGACGATCGACAGGCCGAACGGCGCACATGCCGGCGTGCCAACCGCGCAAGCGCCCGTGCCGTTGTACGGCCCCGTCAGGTAGATCTGCGATTCGGGGTTCCCAGGCTGGGGGATCACGAGCGGGTAGGAGCCCGGGCCGGACGCGACCGCGGCGTGACCGATCTTCGAGGATTCAGTGCATTCGCCCTTGCCGGCCTGCGGTTCGGGGCAGAGCGCGACGGTGGAGAGCATCCCCGAGAGACCCTCGGGCACCTTGAACTGCAGCTTTTCGATGCGCTGCTGCCCATCGCCGTTCTGCAACAGCAGCGAGAAGTTAGTGAAGGCGCCACCCCTGGGGTTCGTCGCGCCCGCGATCAACGACGGGGTGAACGGGAGGGAATTGGATCCCGCCCCCCCATCCCCGCCGCCCGGGCAGGCACCGCCATCGGGGCCACCGGTGATCTGGAAGGCGCTGGCGGGAAACTGATCGGAGGCGAACGGGCTCGCCCACGGCGTGAAATCAGAGGTCGTGGTATAGGACCCGCACTGCACCGGCGTCGCCAGCGCCGCCTGCGCGCCACCGCTGAAGACCAGTTCGAAGTGGGTGAACGGCAGCCCCGGCGTCTTTGTGAGCGTCGTCGTCAGCTGCCCCGTCGCTTCGTTGAGTTGCACGGTGGCGACGAGCTTCAGGTCAACACCATCACCGGAGGCCGCGATCAGCAACTGCAGAGTCGGGGGATGCGATTGCAGGTTCGGCGGTTCGCCTTCACCGCCGCCAGACTGCGCGAGCACGTACACGCTCCCGTTCAGTTCGGATTCGAACGCCCCTTCGAGCAGCGGGGTCTGAATTTTGACTTTCCCGACCTTCGACGCCGACGGACATTTAGGCGCGCCTTCTTCCTTCAGCCTGGCTTGCGTTTCCGTGCACGCCGCGAGGCCCGCGGCCTGACCGGGGTTGATCACGAGCCCCGCGGGCAGCGTCACGGTCGCGTCCTCGACGGTCGATTCGGTGAGTCCTCCCGGCACCCGCAGCGCTTCCTGGGGGAACGTCACGTTCACAGCCAAACCGGCGGGGGTGTCCGCCTCGCGCGTTTCCGGGACGGCCGAGAGCCCGGGTTCAAACGACAGGGCGGAGCAGCCCGTGAACCCCGTTTCCAGATCCTGCGCTTCATGAGAGACGACGCTGTCATGCGCGCGCGCGCCTTCGTCTTCCCATGTACCCAGGCCGTTGATCGTGAAGGTCTGCGGCCCTTCGCAGGCGGTCGGCAGCGTCAGGAACGGCCTCGGGGGAGCGTCTGAGGGCAGCCCGCACACTTCCGAATTTTTCACCGACGTGCAGCGCTGGGCGAAGTGGCTCACTTCGGAGGAGACGCCCCACAGGATCAGGATGTTGCCGTCCAGGTTCGTGGCTGGAATGTTGTTGATGTGGGTGATCAGACGATAGTCGCCGTAGCCGCGCGGCGCGGTGTCGAAGAACACGTCGTGCCCGAGGATGTCGACCGCGAACTGGTCCACGACACCGGGCGGGGGCACCATGTTGAACACCGAACCGTCATAACCCCCGACCGACCCGACTCCGTACATCGGTTCGTCGGCCAGCATCGCGAGGTTCTTGCCGATCTGCGTGTCGGGCGGGCATTCGGCCGCGTCGAGCTGCGCGCGCGTGCAGCGCGGCGAGGAGTTCGGTTCGCCGAAGAACCCGGGCGGCAATTCGACTTCCAGGTTCCTGATTTCACCGCCGGCCCTCTGGGCGTCAGCGAGTTCGTTGTAGCCGACCACGAACGTCGTCTCATACGGGTGCGACCCGGCCTGCGTGTCCAGCGTCCCATCCGCGTTCGAGGACCAAATGTCCCAGTTGGAGAACCCGTACCCCGGTTCGGAGGAGCTGAGCGTCACCGGATCGGAGACGACTGTCCTGGCCGTGGCGCCGCCGCCCGCGATGCTCACCACGTTCTTCAGGGTCGCTTCCTGCGCGCCCGCTTCGACGTGGACCGCGACCGCGAGCCTTTCGACCGGCTCGCTTCCGATCGGCAACGGCTGCAGGTATGCCGGGTTGCTCGCGCACGTGACGGTGACCTGTTTGGTCCCGGTCCAGCCGCAATTCCAGCGCACCCCACCAAATTCTTTTTCTTCTTCCTTTACGGACGCCACTTTGTCCCCAATCGGCCCGACTATCTGGAGCATGCCGCCGGCCGCCGTCGCGCTCATCCCTTCCGGCAGCGTGTCGGTCACGGTGATCGGGCCGCTGCTCTCCTTTGCGCCAACGTTCATCAGATCGATCTGGATCGTGCCATTTTCCCCCGGATGCAAGTTCGTGGGATACGCCTGCGTGAACGCCTCCCAACCGATGCCTTCGGTTTCGGCCCGGGCTAGGCCCGCCAACGAAAAGAAAAACAAAATCACGGCCAGGAAGCCAAGGGCACATGCAAGGACCGGGGGTGGTTGCACGCGGTTTACGGCAAAGATCCTCATGACTTACCCCCGCGCTTTGACTTGGATGACTTTTTCGCCTTTGACTTCTTCTTACTCTTTCGTTTGACGCACTTACCCTTCTTGTTCTTTGTGAAGTTATTCTTGCATTTGGTGGGTTTGGGTTTGACGACCGCCGGTGGTGGCGGCGGCGGTTCGTCGGCTTCGACGCCAGTGATGGTCGCGCTCGCGGGAGTCGCAAAGATCGGTGGTGCGGGTGGCACGCCCTGGCAGCTCGTGCCCGCGCAGGATTTTTCTGCGGGTTCCGGCACGCCGCCGACGCGCGCGTCGTACAGCACCTCGGTGTCGCCGCCGCGATCGGCGGGCACCAGCTGCGCGCGTGACACGAAGAACACGTCATCGCCGCTGGAGCTCGCGTCCAGGAGATAGGAGTTTTCGGGGCTCTTCCCATTCGAGAGCAGGAACACGCAGCCACCATTGGCCCGAGAGGACGCCTGCGCGGTACAGGTGCCTTCGCCCTGAGCCTCCCACTCATACACGTCCAGATAGCCGTTTGAGTCGCGCGACACGAGCGGCTCGATGCTGTCGAAGAACACCCGCCCGCCGCCTTCTGAGATCACACGCGGCTGATAGTTAGCCAACCTTTGGTCGCTGACCGGCAGGAACGACCCCCATATTCCTTTGATGTTCGTAGCGTATTCAGGATCAGCGGGGGCAACAGGCGCCTCGCCGCTGGGGTTACACGACGCGCACACGACCCGGCCCGTATCCGTGTCATAGACGAACACCTCGGTCAAATGGACCCCGTCGAGCACGTTGTCATAGCCGGTCAACGGCAGCCTGGACATGAACACAACGCCGCTACCGCCGGGGGAAACCTCCGCGGTGCGGTGCCCGGGATCGCCCTTCCAATCACCGACGCGCGTACCGCCACCGCCACCGGGAACGTAGTCGCCGTCTTCGGGGTCCAATGTGGCGATGAACGTCGTCACACCACCATGGCGCAGGTACAGGTTCGGCTGCTCTTCGACCGGTTCCTTTCCTTCCGCGTTCTCACCTTCGCTGAGCACTCCGTCGGCGACAAAATAAACAAAGGAGCCGTCCTGGCTGGTACCCACCACGCCCTGCACGTCGGCATGAGAGCCCGCCCTGGCCGGCACCGAGAGATCTGAGAGGCGTTCTTCTTCGGGCCCTTCCACGTCGTATTCGTATAGATCCGATTCTCCCGTCCGCGCCGACGAATCGCTCGTCAAGCGCTTTTCGTCGGTGAAGAAGACCCTCGAGCCATCGCCGCTCGCCGCCACGAACTGGCCGCCGCCGCCCGCGCCCAGCCCCGCTTCGGCCTGATCGACACGCACCGTGCAGGCCATTGCCGGTTCTGTGCATTCCCCGTCTTCGATTTCGCTCTGCGGCTGCGTGGCGTTCTCGCGCAAGTACAGCGCCTGCGCCCGCAATTCCGATTCAGAGGAGCCCGTCTGGACCGCCTTCACCGCGGACCAATAGATCCGCGACCCGTCCGCGGAGATCGCGTTGCTCGCGTCGCGACCTTCGGTGCCACTCACGAGCCTTCCCTCCTGGACCCCGACTGTCGCGTTCGGTTCGACTTTGCCGTTCGGCAGCACGTTGATCAGATACAGCCGGCCCCCGACCGACTCGTACAGGTTGTTCACGCCGGCGCCGGCACCCGGGACGGCCGGCGTGGAGGGGATCGCCGCGTTGGCTTCGAACAGCAGCCGGCTGAACGCGGGAACGGCGCTTGTCCCGGCGTTACCGCCCGCGAAGCCCAGGGATGTCGTGAACTGGTCATCCGCGTTGACATAACCAAAGCCACCCGGCGAGCTGTTTTCGGGAGTCGCGGTGAACAGTGGCTGGAACGGCCCGCCCGCTGTCACAAGCGAATACAGCTCCGCGTAGCCGGCGAGAGCGACTTCGGCCAGCTCTTCGGAGGTTTCCAGCACCCCGACCGAGAGCTCGCGCGAGAACGCATTGTATTCGTTTGCGAAGCCTGGCGGGGTGAGCGTCGTCTGCGTCCAGCCGCCTCCCGCCAAGCGCGTGGCCAGATACTGGTTACCCTCGCTGGGCCCCTCCGAGCCGTTACCACCGCTCGCCGGCGAATCGCCGACGTACGTCACCGCTTCGCCGTCCGCTGCCACCTCCGCCGGCCTCTCGCTGGAAATACCGTGCTCCTCGGTGCCCTGACCGCGGTCGAGCCCCTGCGCGAGCATACCTGAGGACCCCGGCACGTAGACATTGGCATCGTGGCCCGGGCCCCCCGAGGCGCTGCCACCCGCGAGTTCGTAAACCCGGCCATCGGGCAGTTCCGCGGAGATAGATGGGAACGTGTCGAAGGCGACGTCTTCGCCGGACTGCGAGCCGGACGCATTTTTCGCGACGATCCGGAAGTGATAGGTCGTCGCCGGTTTGAGGCCGCTCACTTCCACCCCAACCTCGACGGCTTCGTCGGCGGCCACGAGGCTCGTGACGGGCGTCACGGAACCGTAGGAGACACTCGTACCGTATTCAATATAGTAGGAGCTGGCGGTCCCGAAATCGTCGATTTCGGCGTTCAGCGTCGCCGAGGACGAGCCCACGCCCGAAACGGACTCATGGTCGATGCGCACGGGCGGGAGCGTTTCGAGGGTCTGATCGGGACCGTCGACCGGTTTGTCCGCTTCCCTGCTCGCCTGGTTTTCAGCGACGACACGATAATGGTAGGTCGTGGCGGTCGTCAGCCCTTCAAGCGCGATCGTCGCGCTCTCGGTTGTGAGCGTCGCACCGACGGTCACAGCCGCGGTACGCGACCCATACCCAGGAGCCTGCGGCCCATATTCGACGTACACGCTCGTTTCATACCCGTCGGGGTTGACTTCGGCCTTGACGGTCGCACCGGTCTGGGTCACATCCAGCGTCGACTGTCCAACGACCGTCGGCGGGCCCTTCGTCCTGAACGTCCCGTCCCCACCGTAATAGTTGGCGCCCTGCGCGTTGGCCGCGACGAGCCGGTAATCGTAGACGGTGGACTCCGCCAGCCCGCTCAGCGCGGCGCTGACATCCAGTTCAGTCGAGGCCACCGAACCAACAGGGCTCGGCGCGCACGCCGCAGTGGAACCGGCTTCATAGGGATTGGGCTTCCTCGCGGCGATCGCAGCCTGGTAGGCGGTGTCGGTCACGTATTCGAACTCACACGAGGTGACCGCCACCCCTTCCGGGTTGGCCGCCCCCGCGACCGACGCGGTCGTGTCTTCCACGCTCGACGCGGTCCCTGTAGCCACATATGGCACATCGATATTCGGGCCGAACTCGTCAACGACACCAGGGTAACCTTCTCTCAATTCGCCGATTCGTGGCTGTTCGGCGACATAGAGATCCCCGCTCGCGTTCACCGCGACGCCCAGAGGTCCCTGCGGCAGCCTGAAACTGTCGTCCGGGCTTGTACCGCTCACCGCCGTCACGAAGACACCCGCCGAATCGAACTCATCGACAACATCCGCATGGATGTCGCCGACATATACATTTCCTTTGGAGTCAACCGCTACACCGGTCGGGGCTTCAATGGGGCCGCTTGGCGTTTCGGTCATATGGGCGAGTTCAACCCCGGCGCTGCTGAACTCATAGACGCCAGACGGATCGGGCTGAAAGAAGCCATCTTTGTACTCCGAAATGTAAACATCGCCAGTTGGCCCAACCGCGATGCCACTGATGTCGTCGCCGACCGCTAATTGGGACTGATACACGTTTGCCGAATTGAACCGGTAGACAACTTTGCCGATGCCCGCGCGGCTGGAGATATAAACATCGCCTCTCGATGCTCCGCTCGAATTATCAACCGCGACGCGGAGAGGCACACCTTGGCCGAAGGGTTCTCCGGGTGCTCCTCCGATCGTTTCCAGATAACCACCCAACGCATTGAACACGTAAACGACCGTCGCGTCGGAGTCAGCGACATACACGTCATGGGTCACATCGCTGACCGCGACGGAGCAGGTCTGGTTTGGGGAGAAAGCGCCGCCGGGGATGCTCAGACCGCTGATCTGCGATTCATATTTCCCCGCGGCGCTGAAAATATCGACGGCGTCGTTACCGGGCTCAGCGACATAAACATCACCGGTGGCCGGATCCACGGCCACACCACACACCGCCTCTTCTCCTTCATAAGTATGTTGTGTAGTCGGACTTTCGACGAGCTGAGAGAGATAGGCGTGCTGGACCACCGCAAACGCGGGGGCGTTTGCGAGCGCCAGAGCACCGGCCAGCACGCAGAGCGTGACCATAACAGCCGGTATGAATCTATGAGCGTTCACCTGAGCGCCTCCGCTTCCATCGTTGTTGCCTGTTATCACGATCATCACAACCCGTCGTCATCCGCGGCGCCCGGACGGCCGTACAGCGCCGTCCGGGCATTGTCGCTCAGAGTCATCGACAGCGTGCCTAAACTAGGCTATTCGGCGGTCACAGCCCAGGTGCCCTGAGCCTCACCTTCTCCTTCTCCTGTTAACACCAGCTTCAAGAGCACCCCGGTGGTTCCGACCCCTTCACCGGTTCCGGGATTTTCGACGACGAATTCTCCTTCGTTTTCATCCAGATTTTCTGAGATCCCGACATACAGGCAGAAATTTCCCGGCTTGGCGCTCGGCGCCGCGACGGTGCCGCCTTCACATCCACCAGTCCCTGTTTCTTCCTTTTTGATGAGGTGAAAATGGCATGTCGGCGCGTCAGTGCTACATTCGCTAACGGATAGAGAATGCGGCAGCGGAATGGGGAACGAAATCGCCGGCACTTCTTTGAGTCCTGCCATTCCGTATGGCAGGCGCCACGCTCCCGTCTCGGTCGAGCCCGAGGGTAGCGTCGCCTTGATGTTGCCTTCTTCGCCCTTTGCGCCCTTTTCGCCGTTGCAGGCGTAGGTCACAGTGCCGGTGCCTTCCTCTTCGAGGCTCGAGCCGCCTTCTTTGCAGTTGGCGCCTGGAGACTCGCTGGCGACAGTCACGCTTTTGCCGTTTTTACCGGCCTTACCGTTTTCGCCGTTCGTCCCGTCGGTGCCGTTCGTGCCGGCCGTACCGGTTTCACCTCTACCTCCCGCCGCGCCGGGCGAACCCGCGAGACCCGCGGGACCCTGGACACCCTGCGCGCCCTGCGCGCCGTTAACCCCGTTCTTGCCCTTCAGCGAGGCGAGCACGCTCGGCTTGATCTGCTTGGTAGAGGTGATCAGATAATGACTCGCGGCGAGCGCGCCGCCGCTCATCGCGAACACCAGCGCGAGCGTGGCTACCACATTCGCATAGGTCATGCGGCTACGTATTGCTGAGAACATCATGTGTTATCTCTCCTCCTGCGGGAGTCGAGCGTGGGAGCGCTCAGCGCTACGCACGCGAATTGAACTGCGACATACGAAAGGAATGTGTTGGAAGAGGCGCCTCATGCCGCGCCGGCGCCCTGATCGTGGGTGCGCGTACGGATGCCCTGCGTAACCCGCACACCAGTGGGTGTCAGCCGCCACGCGTTGCGCTCACCCCGGGCATGTCCCTGCCCCGTGTTCTCGATCAACCCCAAACGCTCCAAACGCGCGAGAAGCTTCGAGACCTGGCCCTGGTCCGCGATCCCCGCGTACTCAGCGACCGTGCGATTGCTCACATCAGGATGCTCCGCGACGTCTTCCAATACCCGCGCGGTGCTGATAGGTCAAGCGCATCGGGATGCCCTCCAGCGGATCGCGCTCCGCGCGCGCCACCACCAGACCATCCCCCGCACCATTCCGCGCAGGCGAACCCTGCGCCGGCACCGCCGGCGGCACCGGACGCGTCTGCTCACGACGCGCCGCGGCCGGTCCCAAATAGGGCAGCACGATCATGCCCATCAATTCGCCTAACAAATCCGTCAGCGGCTCACGCTCGCCGCGCAGCAACCGCGCGTAGACGATCGCAAACGCCGCGCCGACCAAGCCCTCCGCGGTCAACGGCGGGCACTCCCTGCCACGAGCGCCCTCGACGCCACGACCCTCGTCAAGCACGCGCGCCAAGTGCAGGAGAATCTCCTCGCGACGCTCGAGCACGGCCTGCGAACCACGCAACGCCTGCACCACACACACCCGCGCCAGCACCGGCTCGCGATCCAGGAACGCCAAGACCGCCCACAACCCCCCACGCACACGCTCACACCAAGACCGATCTTCAAGACCAGCCCCCGCGATCTCAACCGCGATCCGCCGCGCGGCGTCCTCCAGCACCGCCGCGACGCACTCCTCGCGATTGGCGAACAACTCATAGAACGTGCGTCGGGAGACCCGCGCACGCAGCGTTATATGCGCCACCGTGGCGCCCGCGTAGCCAAGCTCGTCCAACGTCCGCACAGCCGCCGCCAGCAAACGCGAACGCTGTATCTCCGCCACCTGCACGCGTGAGACATCGCCCCGACGCAACCTCATCGCCGCATCGGGGGCACGCCCACGCACACCCGCACGCGAGGCCATCACAAACCCCTCCCCACGAGAGGGACCGCGGCCCTGCGTGCTTCGCCGGCTAGACCAGCAGCGCTAAGCGGACAAGAGAGAGAGAGAGAGAGAGAGATGTGTCAGCGCTGCTGACGCATCTACCAACGGGACCTAGCGGACCCGCAGCAATCCCCGACACGTATGTCCCGACTGAACTCACGCGAAAACAACTCCCTCACCGAAGCGGCCCGGGTCCCTCTCCAAAGAAACCCTCTATCAGCGCTGCAAGGTCGACCGCAAAGGAAGACCCAAACCCGATCCTATGTTCACACCCGACCCCCACCAACAGAGTCATGACAACCAAGAACATACCGTCTATAACAGGGGTTGTCAAGTGCGAACTGCACCCGGTGCGCACAACACACCCACCACGCGAGAGATGTCGAGCCCCCACGACCACGTCATGGGCCGCTGTGTTCATCCAAAACGGCGTCCAGATCGGGCGCCACTGAACACTGCTCAGGCAGATCCAGCTGACTCCAGCCGCAGCTGACCGACGCCCTCAAACCGCCGGCCGCGGCAGAACTCGGCGAAGGCGTCGAGCCCAGCGACGATCGCCCCGTACACGACGACGTTGTTCTCACCCGAGGGCAGCCGGCACTCGGCCGTGCCGTAGGCGAACGCCAGCTCGCCCGCGGCCGGGTCCCAGGTCAGGTCGCCGGGGCGGGGCAGGCGCACGGCGTTCTCACGCTCGACGCCCAGCTCGTAGGTGCGCGCGCTCATCACCATCTCCCCGCTCCACGCCACGTGCACGACCGGCACCTGCAGCGGCAGCGCGGCGAGCACCGCGGCGGCGGTGCGCGGCGCGCCCGCGTCGAACAGCACCCCGGTCGCGGCGCCACCCTCCCAGGCGAGGGCGATCGGAGTCTCGCCGCGGCGGGTGCTTTCCCAGCGCTCCTGCCACCACCACGAGCCGCTGTCCACGCTCATCCCCGACCACCCGACTCGGAGACAGCACGACCGCCGCGCGACGGGGGAGTCTCACGCATGACCGGCCTCCGCCTCGCTCGTCGTGGCCGCGTGCGGGGCCTCGTAGTGAACCATCGCGTAGCAGTCGATCCGCGTGTCAATCAGGTTCTCGCTCCACAGCCCGTCCCACGGCGGCAGGCCGCGCTCGGCGCGGGAGGCGCGTGCGTCCGCGAAGTCGTCGATCGAGCGCACCCTGTACACCGCCCAGTAGTGCTGGCGGCGGGGACCGAGGTCGCCCGCGTCGGGCAGCACCTGCAGCCGCCAGCCGCCCTGAAAGCCGGGGTGGGAGACCAGTTCGGGGAAGTGCACCTCGTCATACCAGCGGTTGAACTCGCGCTCACGCTCCTGCGAGCCCCGGAAGTCGGTCTTGACGATCGCCCAACACGGCGCGTCCACCTCGTCGGGAGCGATCGCCGCGAGCGTGCGGTAGTAGGTCCGCTCCCAGTCGATCAGGTGGCTGCCGACGTACTCCTGCCACTCGCCCCAGGGCGCGCCGTGCGAGCGTGCGAGCGCGTCGTTGAACGCGTCAACGGTGTCGAGCTCGTAGACCGCGTAGTAGCCGTGCTCGTGCGGGTGGGTTTGGGTCGGGTGATCGAGCGCCTGCAATCGCCAGCCGCGCTCAAAGCCGGGCTGGGCGACCCATAGCGGCACGTGCCGCTCGTTGTACCAGGCGTTGAACTCGTCCTCGCGGTCGCGGCCGGCATCGGAGATGGAGGCCTTGACCACGCTCCATACGCTCGGTTGGGGCTCGCCGGCGGGGTCTTTGGTGGTGTGCGTCACGAGAGCGATGGTGGTTGAGGCGATCGAGCCGTGGACCGTGAGCGCCGCGGCCGGTGCGATGACGGAGATCTTACGCACGCCCTCCCCACGCCGGGCGATGTCGCGTCGCTCGCCGCGATAGTCTGCCGGCTCCATGCGGATCGAGGGAAGCTCAGCGATCGTCGTCGGCGGGGCCTCCGGGCTCGGCGAGGCGACCGCGCGCCGGCTGCGCGACCAGGGGGCGATCGTCACGATCGCCGACCTGAACGCCGACAAAGGCGCATCGCTGGCGAGCGAGCTCAGCGTGGAGTTCGTCGCGTGCGACGTGCGCGAGGAGGATCAGGTGCAGGCGGCCGTGGAGCAGGCCGCGCAGGCGGATGGCGGACTGCGGATCGCCGCGTGCTGCGCGGGTGTCGGCTGGGCGCAGAAGGTTGCGAGCTCGAAGGGCCCCCACCCGCTGCTGCCGTTTGAGACCGTCATCCAGATAAACCTGATCGGCACGTTCAACGTGCTCCGCTACGCCGCCGCCGCGATGATCTCAAACGAGCCCGCGGACGACGGCGAGCGCGGCGCGCTGGTGTGCACAGCCTCGATCGCGGCCTACGACGGCCAGGTCGGACAGATCGCCTACGCCGCCTCCAAGGGCGGGATCGTTTCGCTGACGCTGCCGGCCGCGCGCGACCTGTCGCAGTACGGGATCAGGGTCAACACGATCGCGCCGGGCCTGTTCGACACGCCGCTGCTGGCCGCGCTGCCCGAGGAGGCACGCCAGAAACTCGGCGCGGGCGTTCCGTTTCCGCAGCGCCTGGGCCAGCCAGAGGAGTACGCGCAGCTGGCGTGTCACATTGTCGAGAACCGGATGCTCAACGGCGAGACGATCAGGCTCGACGGCGCGCTGCGGATGCCACCGCGCTGAGACACGCCATTACCAACAACGTCAGTCGGAAGTTTTTGAGGGCCTCAGGCCCTCAAGCAGCGCCCACCCCAACAGCAGCGATTTCCCGCGCCGCGTTGCCGGCGCCATCCTCGGTGGCGAGGCTTGCTTGCATCCTTTGGGCTGCCTCCCGGTAGTCCGGCCGCTGGAGGACTCCTTCGATGGCGCGCGAGAGCTTGCGCGCGGTCAGGCCGGTTGGGCGCAGCTTGACGGCTGCGCCCGTGGCCACGGCGCGGAGCGCGATGTCACGCTGGTCGCGAGCGAACGGCACGCAAACGAGCGGCACGCCGTGGGCCAGCGCAGCCATCACGCTGCCGTGGCCGCTGTGGGTGATCATGACCGCCGCGCGATCGAGCAGCGCGCGATGCGGAATGTGGGGATGCACGACGACGTTGTCCGGCAGCGGGCCAAGGTCGGTGGCGTCGTATCCCGCGCCTGTCGTCACGACAGCCTGGACGGGCAGCCTGCCGAGCGCCGCGATCAGCACTCGCAGGTAGCGCTCAGCGGCTTGGTAGGTGGTACTGAGCGACGCCAGGACGAGTGGGGCTCGCGGCCACTCGGGTAAGTCCAGTTGGGCGTCGGTGGGCGCTTTCCAGAAGGCGGGCCCGACGTATCGGACGTTCTCGGGGAGACGGCTCGCGGGGAAGTCAAACGTGGGGCTTGACAGGATCAGCAGCAGCCGTGCGCGGAACCACTGGTCGTAGACACGCGCGACGGGTGCGAGCTTGTAGCGGGCTCGCGCCTCGTTGAGCACTTCGAGCCAACGGCGCAGAACGCGGTCTCGCCCATGGCGTAGGAAAGTGTCCCTCAAGCGCCCCGGTAAGCCCTGTGCGGGCCGGAGGCCGGAAGGAATCGGTGGTAGCCCGTCGAGCGGTATGACGGCCACCGTGTGGACGAGTGCGACGCTTGGGATGCGGCACGCCTCTGCGCCGACAAATGCGCCGAGCAGCATGAAGTCGCAGGCGACCACGTCGGTGGGTGTGGCTTTCAGGCTGTCGACGACGTCGGCTGCGTGTAGTGCCGCCGGACCGCACATGACGTTGAACGTCGCGTGTACGGCGCCGATCGGCGTCCGCGCCTCCCAGTCACGCAGCTGATCGGTCTCTCGCCGAGCCGATCCGAAGTCCGGCGCCCGCTGGAATGCTTCATACACGAAGCCTTCCCGCGTCAGCTGGCTCTCGAGTGAGCGCGCGGCGAGAAACCTCACCGCGTGGCCCCGTTCCCGAAGTCGGCGCGCAACCGCCACCGCCGGGGGCACGCCGCCACCGCAGTCGGTCTGAACGAACAAGACACTGAGGTGTTGTGTCACTTCGATGTGCCCTCAACGCGTGTGGGTCGCCGGGGGTCTCCTTTATCGGCTTTTTTCGCTGTAGTCCGCCCGACACCGGCGAGCTGCTCGCGGGCTTCGGGGTCAGACTCCAATGTGCGGACGAGCATCGAGAGAACGACGCCGAGTAGGTCATCGGGCACAGCGTCGGGGTCGGTGAGCTTCAGCATCGCCAGGCCGACGCCGAGTCCGAGCGTCACGTTGGCGAACTGCTCGGGGGCCCCGGCGGGAGGTTGCACATCCGTGTCGGCGGCGCTGGCGGTGACAAAACGGGTGAAGGTGGCGTGCAGCGTGTGCAGCGCGCCTGCCAGGCGCCGGCGCAATTGCTCGTCGCGCTGAGCAAGCGTCCACAGCTCGACGAACAGGCGAAAGCGGTCGGGTCGCTCCCGCAAGCGCGCCATCCAGTTCTCGCTGCCGGCGAGCGGACGCTCGGAGGTGGCGCGATCTTCGTCGAACAGTGTGAGCTGCTCAGCGATCTGCCCGGCCAGGTACTCCTCGATCAGCGCGCTCAGGAGGCTCTCCCTGCTGCCGAAGTGGTCGTACACCGCGCCCTTGGTCAGGCCGGCCTGCGCGGCGACCTCGTCGAGGGTCGCCCCGCCAAAGCCGTGGCGCGCGTAGACCTCGGCGGCGGCTCGCAGCAGCCGAGCCCTGGTCTCGGCCCTGCGTGCGCTGCGGTCGAACTGCCCGCGTGGCATCAGCTTGACACATACTTCCAAGTAGATATACTCATGAGTAGGCATTCTAGCGTAAGGAGTCTCACCGTGAACAGTCAGCTGCCCCCTGGTCCCCGCATGCCGGTCACGTTGCAGACGCTCGGCACGTGGGCTCGCCCCACCGCCTTCTTGGAGCGCGCCCGGGCGCGCTACGGCCCGCGCTTCACCGTCCGCGTGCTCGGCCAGCCGCCGTTCGTGATGCTCTGCGACCCCGAGGAGATCAAGCAGCTGTTCCTCGCGGCGTCCGACGTCGTGCACCCCGGCGAGGGAGCGCGCATCCTCGAACCGATCGTCGGTCGTCATTCGGTGATCCTGCTCGACGAGGACACTCACATGGAGCAGCGCAAGCTGATGCTGCCGGCGTTCCACGGCGAGCGGATGCAGCGCTTGGCCGGGCTGATGAGCGAGCTCGCCGAACGCGAGCTCGCCACCTGGCCGCGCGAGCAGACGATCGCCCTGCACCCCCGGCTACAGCGGCTGACGCTCGAGATCATCCTGCGCGCAGTCTTCGGCCTGGAGCAGGGCGCACAGTTGGATGCGCTGCGCGAACTGCTCACGCAGGTTCTCGCGTTCGCCGAGAGCCCACTGTCGCTGCTGCCACCGCCCCCGCCGGGCCTGCTGACAGGCCGCGGGCCGACCGCTTGGATAGCGGCCAGATTCGGACCGCTGGCCCGCCTGAAGCGAGTCGACGAAGTGATCTTCGAGGTGATCGCCGAGCGCCGGGCGGCCCGCGAGGAGGGCGCCGAGGGCGAGGACGTGCTCGCGATGCTGCTC
Source organism: uncultured Solirubrobacterales bacterium (assembly GCA_963786535.1). Lineage (GTDB taxonomy): Bacteria > Actinomycetota > Thermoleophilia > Solirubrobacterales > Solirubrobacteraceae > Palsa-744. Next base: position 939,622 of record CAWAZI010000001.1, read on the forward strand.
ACCGCCCGCCACGAGGACGGCTCGCCGATGAGCCCGCAGGAGCTCCGCGACGAGCTGATGACGGCGCTGGTCGCCGGGCACGAGACCACCGCCTCCCAGCTCGCGTGGGCGTTCGAGCGCCTCGCGCGCGAGCCCGCCGTACTGGGACGCCTGCAGGAGGAGCTCGACGCGGGAGTCGGCGAGGAGTACCTGACGGCGGTCGTGAACGAGATCCTCCGCCACAAGCCGGTCCTGCCCTACGCCCAGGTCAGCATCGTCAAGCAGCCGATCGAGATCGGCGGCATCCTCTACCCGCCAGGCGTGGCGCTCGTCGCCAACGCCTACCTGCTCCACCACGATCCCGCGATCTACCCCGAGCCCCATGCCTTCCGCCCCGAGCGATTCCTCGAAGGACCCGCCGGGCACGTACACCTGGATCCCCTTCGGCGGCGGCCGGCGGCGTTGCCTGGGCGCGAGCTTCGCAGTGCTCGAGATGAAGCTCGTGCTGCGCGCCGTGCTCGAACGCTGCGAGCTTCAGCCCGCAGGCAACCGGGGGGAGGCCACGCGTAGACGCAGCATCACCATCAGCCCCGCCCGCGGAGCGCGAGTCGTACTTCACGAGCGAAACACAAACCAAGCACCACCCACAAACCATGCACCACCCACCAAGGCACAGGACACGCTCATCGCCGTAGCGCAGTGAGACGAATTGACTAACTCGATCCGGCTCGACGGCGCGCTGCGGATGCCGCCGCGCTGAAGCGATCAGCGGCTGGCTCGGCTGCCGATCAACTCAACCGCTCGCACCAGCATCGCCATGCCCATGCCGCCGGCGACGCACATCGACTCGATGCCGTAGGTGGCGTCGAGCGTCTGCAGGTCGTTGAGCAGCGTGGTCATGATGCGCGCGCCGGTCATGCCGAAGGGGTGGCCCAGGGCGATGGCGCCGCCGAAGGGGTTGAGCTTCTCGCGGTCCAGGCCCAGCTCCTCGATGCACGGCACGATCTGCGCGGCGAACGCCTCGTTGATCTCGACCACGTCGATGTCCTCGATCTTCATGCCGGTGTTGGCGAGCAGTTTCTGGATCGCCGGGATCGGGCCGAGGCCCATGACCTCGGGGCGGATCGCGGCGACCGTCGAGGCGATGATGCGCGCTTTCGGCTTGAAGCCCAGCTCGCCGGCCTTCTCCTCGCTCATGATCAGCAGCGCCGCGGCGCCGTCGTTGAGCGGGCAGGCGTTGCCGGCCGTGACCGATCCGTCCTCTTTGAACACGGGCTTCAGCGCCGCGAGCCGCTCCATCGTCGTGCCCGGCCGCGGGCCGTCGTCTCGGCTGACGACCGTCTCGGGCACGTCGATCTCGTTGCCCTCCTTGTCGACGTCTTTGTGCGCGGGCACGGTGACGGGCACGATCTCGGAGTCGAAGTGCCCCGACTCGACGGCGGCCACCGCGCGGGTCTGGGAGACGAGCGCCCACTCGTCCTGCGCCTCGCGGCTGACGTTGCAGCGCTCGGCCACGTTCTCCGCGGTCATCCCCATCGGGATGTAGACGTTGTAGGCGGAGCCCTCCGAGCCGTCCACCGCGTGGTTGAACTCGAACTGGCTGCCCCGGCCGGTGCGCGAGACGGCCTCGACGCCAGCGGCGATGTAGGTGTCGCCCTCGCCGGCCTTGATCGCGTGGAACGCCATGCGCGTCGTCTGCAGCGAGGAGGCGCAGAAGCGGTTGACCGTGCACGCCGGCACGTGGTGGTCGATGCCCGCCAGCAGCGAGGCGATGCGCCCGATGTTGTAGCCGGACTCCCCCTCGCCGTAGCCGCAGCCCATCATCACGTCGCCGATCGAGGTCTGCTCCAGCGCGGGGTTGCGCTCGATCAGCGTCCGCAGCGGGATCGCGGCCAGATCGTCGGCGCGGACGGTCTTGAGCGAGCCCTTGACGGCGCGTCCGATGGGCGTGCGTATGGCGTCGACGATCACTGCCTCTGGCATCTGGCGATCTCTCCTGAGTCGAGGGAAGGTTGCGGGACGCGCATCCTATGCGACAGCGACCCGGACGAGTGTGTGGCAATGCGCACACGGTGTGCCGCTGCGCCGTGCCCGGCAACATCCGCTTTGGTATCTGCGGCACGCCAGCCTCGGCGCAGGCAAGCCGGTGCGGTCAGAGATCCAGCCGGCTGACGCCCAACTCATCAAAGCCGACATGATGCGCGAGCTCGTGTCTGACCGTGCGCACGACCTGGTCGCGCAGCAGCTCGGGCGAGTGCCCGAAGTCGCGGCGCAGCGTGTCTCTGAAGATCACGATGCGGTCGTGCGTGTCGTCGCGGCGGGTCTGTCCGCCCTGATACAGCCCGTAGGCGCCGCGGCGGCGCCCGCCGTCGGAGATCACGACCGCGACGTGCGCGAGCGCGTTGCGCAGCAGGTCGGGGAGGTCATCGAGCGCGTCGCGCACGAGCTCTTCGAAGTCCTCGTCGTTGAGCGGGTCCAGCTCGAGGAACTCCAGTTCGTCGGGGTCCACCGCGAGACCTTCGCGCGCGAGCTCCTCCGAGCGGCGCACGATCGCGTCGAACTCGACCTCGGACTCGGGGTCGCGCCAGCCCGCCAGACGCACCGCCACGAACGCGGCGCAGCCGATGCAGGACGGCCACGACGATCACCCCGATCGCGACGTCCTCCAGCGCCCGCACGGCGCCGACCGTGCTGAACCCCTGCCCGACGCACGATCACGATCAGACCGAGCGACATGGCGATCAAGCGCCGCGAACCCCGCGCGGCGCAGCTTGACCGGAGGCGCGCTGTCGTGAGAAGAACGACCTGCGCACCGAGACCCGTCCTACTTGAGCGTGCGGGCGATCACGAGCCGCTGGATCTCGTTCGTGCCCTCGTAGATCTGTGTGATCTTGGCGTCTCTCATCATGCGCTCCACCGGATACTCCTTGACATAACCGTAGCCGCCCAGCACCTGCACCGCCTCGATCGTCACGGCCATCGCGGTGTCCGAGCAGAAGACCTTGGCCATCGAGGAGTACTTTCCCCGCTCTGCGTCGCCGCGATCGGCCAGTCGCGCAGGCCTTGTACAGAAGCTCCCGCGCGGCGGCCGTGCTTGTTTCCATGTCGGCCAACTTGAACTGGATCGCCTGCAGCTCGATGATCGGCTTGCCGAACTGCACGCGCTCGCGCGCGTAGGCGACGGCGTAGTCGGTGGCGCCCTGCGCGATCCCCACGGCCTGCGCGGCGGCGCCCAGGCGCGTCTGCTGCAAAGTGCCCAGCGCGACCGACAGCCCGCGGCCGACCTCGCCGATGACGTTGGCCTGCGGCACGCGCACGTCCTCGTAGATCGGCTGCCCCGTCGGCGAGGCGCGGATGCCGAGCTTGTGCTCGAGCTTGCCCACGCTGAAGCCGGGCCGATCGGCCTCGACGACGAACGCGGTGATGCGCCGGCTCTCGCGGTCGGTGACGGCGAAGGTGATGTAGAAGTCGGCGACCCCGAGGTTCGAGATCCAGTTCTTGGTGCCGTTGATCACCCATTCATCGCCGTCGAGCACGGCGGTCGTTTTCATCCCCGCGGGGTCCGAGCCGGCCTCGGGCTCGGACAGCGCGAACGCCGGGGACCACTCGCCGCTGGCGCAGCGCGGCAGGAAGCGCTCCTTCAGCTCGTCCGAGCCGTACAGCTGGATCGGCAGCGTGCCGAGCTCCTGCACCATCAGGATCAGCGCGCAGGCGGCATCGACCTTGGCGATCTCCTCGACGGCCATGTTCAGCATCAGCGTGCCCGTGCCGGTGCCCCCGTACTCGGTCGGAAACGGCAGCCCGAGGATGTCCTGCTCGCCCAGCAGCTTGCGGATGTCCCACGGGTACTCGGCCTGCTCGTCGATCTCGGCCGAGCGCGGCGCGATCTGCTCGCGCGCGATCTGGCCGATCGTCTGGCAGAAGTCGAGGTGCTCCTGGGGGATCGTGTAGACGTCCTGGCTCACGGTGTCGGGCATGAGCTCGATCCTAGTGGGCTCGCTACGCTCATGCCCAGTGAGCGCGAGCATCGACACGACCCAGATCGAGATCGACCCCGAGCAGCTCGCCGACTGGCGCGCGCGGGAGCCCGAGCTGCAGCTGATCGACGTGCGCGAGCCCTACGAGCGCGAGGCGGGCCGGCTCGCCGACTCGCGCCACATCGCGCTGGTCGAGCTGACCGCGCAGGCGGCAACGGTCGAGCGCGAGCGCCCGGTCGTGTTCTACTGCCGCGTGGGCGCGCGCTCGGACATGGCCGCCCAGGCCTTTCGCGCCTCCGGCTTCGAGGCCTACTCGCTGCGCGGCGGCCTGCGGCGCTGGGCGGACGAGGGCCTGCCGCTGGAGCCGCAGGACGGATACGTTGCCGAGCACTGACGCAACACCGAGAGGAGACGGCGTCTAGATGGAGGCATCATCGGAGTACCCGAACGTGACCGTCGGCGAGGGCTATGCCGTCGGCGATCTGGACGCGCTGGGCGAGGGCCCGGGTTTCGCAAGGTCCGCAAGGGCCTCGGGGTGAGCGCGTTCGGCGTGAACGCGATCGTGATGCCGCCCGGCATCGAGAGCGGGCTTTCACTATCACGACGAGCAGGAGGAGCTGTACTTCGTCCATCGCGGCACGATCGAGATCGAGTTCGGCGACGGCTCCGTGCAACGCCTGGGCGAGGGCGGCCTCGCGCGCGTGGACGCCGCCACGCTGCGCAAGGTCCGCAACCCCGGCGACGTCGACGCCGTCTACCTGATCGCCGGCGGCAAGGACGGCTACATCGGCCGCGACGGCCGCGTGCCCGAGGGCGAGGAGCGATGCGGGTCAAAGCCATCCACGACGCTTTCCGAGAGGGCAGTAGCAGTGAGCTGCGCACGGCGGCCCCGGTGGCGCACGAGGGCTGAGGAAGACCCCCACGCCCAGCTGCGCGTCAACCGCGAGCTGACGATCCCGCGCGCGGAGATCCTGCTGCGCGCGAGCCGCTCCTCGGGGCCGGGCGGACAGCACGCCAACGTGACCGCCTCGCGCGTGGAAGCGAGCTTCGACGTGCTCGCCTCGCCGTCGCTCAGCGAGTCTCAGCGCGCACGCCTGCTGGCCCGCGCCGGGCCGCGCGTCGTGGCGATCGCCCAGGACGAGCGTTCGCAGACGCGCAACCGCGAGCTGGCGCTGGCCCGTCTGGGCGAGCGCCTCGCGCAGGCGCTCGCCGTCCCCAAGCGCCGTCGCCCCACCCGTCCGACCGCCGCCTCGCGCGAGCGACGTCTGGCGGCCAAGCGCCGGGGGTCCGAGCGCAAGCGCGAGCGCCGCCCGCCCGAGGACGGGTAGAGCCCGCAGCGACAGCAGCGTCTAGTTCAGCAGCTCCTTGACGTAGCGCTGGTGCAACCGCCCGAGCGGGGTCTTCGACGGCTGGAACCCGATCGCGCTCCACACCAGCCCCGAGGCGGGCGCCCAGGCGACGATCAGGTAGGCGCCCAGCACGAGCGCGGTCGTGCGCAGCCGGCGCGAGCGCGACAGCGCCGCCAGCGGCAGCAGCCACAGGATGTACCACGGCAGCACCCACCCGAGCGTCACCAGCAGCGCCACCGTCGCCCAGCCCGACGCGGCGATCGATTCGCGCCGGCGCCATGCCATCGCGCAGCAGGCGAGGATCGACAGCGCGAGCACGGCGCTGAGCAGGCTGTGCAGCGTTTCGGTCTCGCCGCCGCTGCCGAGCGCCAGGCCGAGCAGGTTGGGCACGCTGATGCTCGTCACCACCCGGCTCTGGGTGCTGAGATCGGGGATGTGCAGGCCGAACGCGATCAGGCTCGCGCCGCCCACGACCGCGCCCGCGAGGATCATGCCCAGCAGGACCTGGGTGAGGCGTCTCGGCGCCCGCACCAGGCCCGCCAGCACGATCGGGATCAGCACCCCGCCCGACGCCTTCAGCGCGGTCGCCGCGACGAACGCCGCGCCCGCCCCCATCTCCGTCGCCGACAGCGGCCACAGCCAGCCGCCGATCCGCTCGGCGAGCGTCGTCGTCGCGCGGCGTTCGTCCGCGCGGAGCGTCCGGCCAGGCTCGAGTCGGCCGCGACCGCTCGCCGATCCGACGCGCCGGCGGCGCGCGCGCGCAGCAGCAGGTAGAAGCCGAGCACGATCGCGAACACCATCAGGAAGTCGTTGTGATCCCCGCCCAGCCCCCACACGAGCACGATCGGGTTCAGCCCGACGAGCACGATCGCCTTGACCGGATCGAGCTCCAGCAGCTCGGCGCAGCGCCACACGAGCAGGATCGTCCCCAGGCTCGCGGCCACGAGCACGGCCTTGATCGCCCAGAACGACGCCGCCACGCCCAGCGGCACGAGCGCGAACGTGAGCAGCGTGAACAGCGGGCCGTAGGGACTCAGCAGCTGGTGCCAGTTGCGAGAGCGCGTAGCTGGGGTCGCCGTGGGGCTCGAGGATCGGATAGCTGGTGTACGGGTTGAGGTGGTGCACGACCTCCATGCGCCCGTAGTTGACGTAGTTGAACATGTCCGTCAGCGCCATCGGCGGCGCCAGGAAGAAGATCGCGTGCACGCCCACCACCGCGGCGATCGCCCAGCGCGCGCGCAGGCGCTCGGTCATGCTCGGCACGTACGCGAGCGCGAGCAGGTAGCTCACGTACATCGTCGCCATCGCGCCCGTGAACAGCCACCTGAGCATCGTCGCGTTGCGCGTCAGCCCCGGCCACAGCCCGCCCAGCGGACCGGCCATCCAGCCGGGGAAGAAGCCCGCGTGGGAGGTCGCCGCGAACAGGCTCGGGCGATCGGCGGCGATCACGACGAACAGCAGGCTGCACGCCACCAGCACGACCAGCGCGCCCGCCCCGATCCGCGCCCGCCTGCGCGCGCGCGAGCGCCGCGCGCTCGCGCGCGGCGTCCGTCGACCGCCCACGTCCTGCGGCTCGGCGAGCGAGCCATCGCGTAGGCGGAGTGTTGTCGCGTCGCTGGCCATGCTCTATCGGAGGTGCAGGCCACACACGAAGCAACCGCCCCGCGGAGGAGATCCCTGCATCTTAGGGTCCACGCCACACCCGCGGGTCCTCCACAAAGCGAGAGCCCGCCGAAGCGGGCTCTCGAAGATCAACGCGCGGGTCCGCGATACACGGACTCCGCGCGGACGGCTAGATCGACTGGACGTTGACGGCCTTGGGGCCCTTGTCGCCCTGCTCGGCGTCGTAGGACACCTTCGAGCCCTCCTGCAGCGAGCGGTAACCCTCGCCGTTGATGCCGGTGTGATGGACGAACAGGTCCTTCTCGCCGTCATCGGGGGTGATGAAGCCAAACCCCTTGTCGTCGCTGAACCACTTTACGGTGCCGGTAGGCATATATGGAACTCCTCCACGGTATGTGCTTGGTGCGTGTGCTGCGCGGAGGATGCTGCTTAGAGCTTCGACCTGCGAGCGCCTGCACTACTGCTTTTCGCCGGTCTTCTGTGCCGGCCAGACGCCCCGACCGTAGCAGGTCGTCCCATCTATGTGTTTACAACTTGCATATTCATCCATCCTTCCGTGCCGATCGCGCTCAACCGCCTGCTTCCCCCCGCGGACGCGGCCACCGTCCAGGAGATCGTCACGGGATTGGGGCTGCACGAGCGGTCCTCCGGCGTGCCCAGCCAGGACGGACGGCGCCGCCCGTACGTGGTGCTGAACATGGTCGCCACCCTCGACGGTCGCGCCACGCTCGGCGGGCGCTCGGGTCCGATCTCAGACGACGCCGACCGCGCCCTGTTCCACGGGCTGCGCTCGGTCGTGGACGCCGTCATGGCGGGCGCCGGGCACCGTGCGCGCCGAGCGTTACGGCCCGATCGTGCGCGATCCCGACACCCGCCGCCTGCGCCGGGAGCGCGGCCTGCGCGAGCAGCCGCTCGCCTGCGTGGTCTCCGCCGGCCTCGGTTTCCCCCCCGACCTGCCGCTGCTGTGCGACCCCGATTCCGAGATCGCGTTCCTGACCCCCTCGCAGGCGAGCCTGCCCGAGACCGCCGCCCGCGTGGAGTACGTGCGCGCGCGCCGCAAGGACGGCTCGCTCGACCTCCCCGCCGCATTGGGCGAGCTGCACGATCGCTTGCACGTCCGCACCCTGCTGTGCGAGGGCGGACCTCACCTGAACGCCGAACTGCTGTCCGCCGGCCTCGTGGACGAGCTGTTTCTATCCGTCGCCCCCCTGCTCGCGGGCGAGGACCCGGCGGACGAGCGCCCACCGCTGCGGATTCTCGCCGGGAGCGACTTCGATCCCCCGCTCGCCCTGGAGCTGCTCTCAGCCCTCGAGCACGACTCGCACCTGTTCCTGCGCTACGACTGCGCGACGCGGGCTGACTACGTGCGGAACGCGCGACTCGCCGTGCCCGCGCACTCGGCTGACCGCGCTATCGCGTTCGGGACACCGGCTGAGCGCTGACGGCGACGTTCAGCACCACGCTGTTGGGCACCATCACCGTGTCCTCGCCGGTCACGAACGTCGTATACAGCAGGCCCTGCGAGCTGACCGTCCCCTCGATCTGACCCGCCAGCGGGCCGCCCTGCAGGCGCACCCGGTCGCCGACCCTGAACGGGCGCGCGCTCAGCAGCACCACGCCCGCGAACAGGTTGCCCAGCGTCTGCTGCGCCGCCAGGCCGAGGATCACGGCCGTGAACGCCCCGCCCACGAGCAGCGTGCGCGCTTCCACGCCGGCCACGCTCAACGCCACCAGCAGCGTGATCGCCAGCATCGCCAGGCGGATCAAGAACCCGACCGGTCCCGCCGCGGCCGGGTCCACGCGCCGCAGCAGCGCCGGTCCCAGCGCGCGGCCGAAGTTGCGCGCGATCGCCCAGCCGAGCATCAGCAGCACGATCACCGTGACGATGCGCACCGCCGTGTTCGCCCCCGGCGAGCTCCCGTGCGCTTCCACCCCGAACAGGCTCGCGCGGTTGTCGTAGGCGGCTACGACCGCGACGAACAGCACGCCCAGGCCCACCGCCTCCCAGGCCGCGCGCTTGGCCGCGCGGGGGCTGACCTGATCCAGCAGCCCCACCTCGCTCCAGGCCTGGCTGCGAGTCTCGAACATCTTCGGCGGCGTTTTCGGGACGGGCGTCATCTCAGCTATCCATGATGGCTACCCGGACAGCGGTTGCGCCGCACGCCCGGATCTGACGGCCACGTCAGGTCGTGGTGTAGATGACCATCGCGCCACCAAACACCAGGCAGTAGATGGCGAACGGGATCAGCGTGCGGGTCTTGAAGTATTTGACCAGGAACGTCACCGTGAACACCGCCGTCACGGCCGCGGCGGCACACGCCACTAGCGCCTGGCCGCGCACCCCGTTGCCGAGGTGCCCCAGCAGGTCGGGGAGCTTGAACAGACCCGCGGCAAGGATGATCGGCGTGGCGAGCAAGAACGAGAATCGCGCCGCGTCGCTGTGGTCCAGACCCCGCGCGAGGCCAGCGCCCATCGTCACGCCCTCGCGGCTGATGCCGGCGACGAGCGCCGTGGACTGCGCGACGCCGACCACGAACGCCTCGCGGTACTCCAGCGTGTCCAGTTCGCGCCCCCCGTCGGCCTTCGCGCCCTCCCGCACGGCCAGTTCGCGCACCTGAGCGCGGCGGCGAAACCACTCCGCGGCGAACAGCACCAGGCCGTTGACCATCAGGAATATCGCGGCGATCTCGGGCTTGGCGGTCAGCGTGCGCAACTCGTGCTCGAATACGAGCCCGAAGAACCCGGCCGGGATGCTCGCCACGATGATCAGCCACGCCAACCGCTCGGTGCTGGTCCGCGCGCGGCGCGTGGACAGCGTGTGAAAGAACGCGCGCACGATCTGCACCCAGTCGCGGCGGTAGTAGAACAGCAGGCCGAGCGCGCTGCCGACGTGCAGCATCACGACGAACGCCAGCCAGAACGACTCCGACTGCGACTGCGCGTCGACCAGCCCGTTCCAGCCGAACAGCGTCGGGAACAGCACCGTGTGCCCGAGGCTCGAGATCGGGAACAGCTCGGTCGCGCCCTGCAGGATCCCGAGCACGATCGCCTGGAAGTAGGTGACCGTCGAGGTTGCAATCGTCAGCATCGCCGCGACAGCTTACGGGTTCGTAGAAGAATAGGTTGGGGTCCGAGGGGGTCGGACCGTGAGTGCCAGACGACGCACACGAGCGCAGACGTGCTGGTGGCACGGCGAGCATCGTGGGTGGCGGCTGGTGCCACGGAACGGGCGTCTCGGGCACCAAGATCTTCTTCTACGGACCCAATGGATCGGGCAGGACACGGACTCCCGGGAGCGACACTCGATGAGCGGATTCTCATACCCCCCTGCGCGAGCGCTCCCGGCGCGTAGCCGGCAACGGAGAGCGGCGCCGGCGGGTGCGTTCGGTGGGCCAGCTCCCGGCTCACCCACCCATCAAACGCCCATCCGCTGTTCACACACCCTTCACACAATCATTCCCGGCTGGTCACAAAAGCGGGTCTTTGCAGGGCAAACATGGTCTCGTACATACATAGAGATACGAGAGGAGCAACGATGACCCTCACCAAGATCGCCGACGATTCTCAGGAGCGCGTCAGCAGAGTGGACATGCACTGCCACTCGACCGCTTCACAGGTTTCGAAGCTCGGCGTGCAGCGCGCCGCCGGACTGCCCGAGTGCGCGACCCCGCCCGAGGAGGTCTATGAGCTCGCCAAGCGCCGAGGCATGAACTTCGTCACGATCACCGATCACGACACGATCGACGGCGTCATGCGGATCGCCGACCATCCCGACGTGTTCGTCTCCGAGGAGCTCACCGCCCGCTTCCGCGGCGAGCCCGCGATGGCCGTGCACGTGCTCTGCTACGACATCGCCCCCGAGGACCACGACTGGCTGCAGGGGAACGCTCACGACGTGGAGCTATGCGCGGCGTACATGTACGAGCGCGACATCGCCTGCGCGCTCGCCCACCCCTACTACAGCGTCGGCGCCAGGCCCCTCACCGCGCGGCACCGCCGCCGCCTGTCCGAGCTGTTCGGCGTGTGGGAGGTCCGCAACGGCGCCCGCGCGCCCGAGCTGAACCGCCCCGCCGCGACCTACGTCGCCACGCGCGACTCCATCGGCATCGGCGGCTCCGACGACCACGCCGGCGTGGACATCGGGCGCACCTACACCCAGGCGCCCGCCGCCGCCACGCCCCAGGAGTTCCTCGCGCACATGCGCGCCGGGCGCGTGCGCGCCCGCGGGGCGCAGGGCAGCGCCGCCAAGTGGGCGCACGCCGCGATCGTCCTCGCCGCGCGCTCGCTGCAGCCCCACGATCGCGACGACGACGCTTGCACGCTCGGCGGGTCCGGCGAGACCGGTCCGGTCGGACCCGGCGAGCCCACGCCGCCGCCGCCGCCGGACCCGACCCCTACCCCGACGCGACGCGAGCGAACCGCGACCCGCCCGGACCCGCAGCGGGTGATGACGATGGTGCGCCGGCTGCTGCGCGAGGGCGGCGCGCGTCAGGGCGCAACCGGCTCGGGCGGGACGGTCTCCCCCGAGGACGCCCGCTGCCTGCTGGGAGCCTGGCTGGCCGCGGTCGAGCTCGACCACCTCGACATGCCCGGCTTGATCGCCTACATGCAGGACGAGTCCTTCAGCCACTCAGACCTGTACCGGCGCGCGTGCCGGTTGCACGAGCGCAAGCTGCGCTGCGCCGTCGAGCTGGCGGTGCGCGCCGCGAGCGACCCCCAGACGCCGGTGCTCGCCGCCGCGGAGGGGCTGTTCGAGGGCTGCATCGCCGCGATCCCCTACGCACCCGCCACCGCGTTCCTGGCCAGCGAGCAGACCAAGCTCGCGCGGCTGCCGTTCGGGGGCGAGCGCGAGACCCCGCGCGTGGCGATCCTCGCCGACGGCATCGGCTCCACCCACGGCGTCACCCGCACGATCGAGGAGATCCGCTCGCGCGGCGTCGCCGGGTATGAGATCGAGGTCGTCGGCACCGACCCCGAGGTCGACCGGCGGCTGTCGGCCGTCGCGGAGATCGACGTGCCCTACTACCCAGGGCTGCGCATCGGCGTGCCGAGCCTGCCCGCCGCCGTGCAGACGCTCGCCGACGGGGCCTTCGACGCGATCCACGTCTGCTCCCCCGGACCGGCAGGCGCGGCGGGCGTGCTGCTCGCGCGGGCGCTCAGCCTGCCGCTGATCGGCAGCTACCACACCGAGCTCACCGCCTACGCCGACCTGCGCTCGGGCCGGCCCGAGCTCGCCGGCGCGATGGCGATGGCCGTGAGCGCGTTCTACCGCGCCTGCGATGTCGTCCTCTCTCCCAGCCCGCCTCCGATCAGGCGCTCGCCGAGATCGGCATGCCGGCCCCGCGGACCCTGCGCTGGGACCGGGGCGTGGACACCTCGCGGTTCGACCCCTCGCTGCGCGATCCCGATCTGCTCGCCGGCGGCCCGCACGGTGCGATCAACGTCATGTACTCGGGCCGCATCACCCGCGAGAAGGGCGCCGAGCTGCTCGCCGACGCGTTCCTTCGTGCGCGCGCGCGTGAGCCCCGCCTGCACCTCGTGCTCGCCGGCGGCGGCCCCGAGCAGGAGCGCCTGCGCGAGCGCGTCGGCGACGAGCACACGACATTCCTCGGCTGGCTCTCGGGCTCAGACCTCGCGCGTGCCTACGCCTCGGCGGACATGTTCCTGTTCCCCTCCGCCACCGACACCTTCGGCCAGGTCATCCTCGAGGCACAGGCCTCCGGCCTGCCCGTGATCGCCGTCGCGCAGGGCGGCCCGCTGTCGCTGATCGAGCACCGCGCCAGCGGGCTGCTGTGCCCCGCCGACGCCGACTCGCTGGCCGAGGCGGTGCTGGAGGTGGCGGGCTCACCCCTGCTGGGAGAGCGGCTGGCAGTCGCGGGGCTGGCCTCGGCGCGCACCCGCACCTGGGAGCAGGCCCTGCAGCGGCTGGGCGAGGGGTACGCGCGGGTGCTCTCGCCGGAGGCTCACACCGCAGGGGTCCAGCGCGCGGCGTAATTCGTTCCGAGCGCAGGCGTGACAGGCGTCGGGTTGCAGAGGTACCGAGACCTGGTGTGACGGCGAGTCGGCGCGATGTGTCCGCGGTCGTTCGCGTGCGTTGGATGCAGCGCTTTCGACATCGGTCCTGCTGAGCGGAGCGGACCGTGTGGCTACCAGATCACCGCGACCCCATATGCGGCTATAGCCGGATCGCACGTCACGACCGAAACCCCGTCACTCAGCGCCTGCGCCGCGAGCAGCCGGTCGAACGGGTCGCGATGTGGCTTACCTGCCAGCTTGGGAAACGGAAGCTCCTGCAGTCGCGTCACGTGCGCCCAGGCGATGGCGAGCACACCGAAGCCGTCCCGCCGGGTCTGCTCCGGCCAATCCTCGTCGATCTCCAGCTTGCCGAGCGAGCGCTTGATCGCTATCTCCACAAGCGTGGCCGCGCCGACGAGGGGATCCTCGGCCGTCTCGATCGCCTCGCGCGCATTCGCGGACAGGCGCCGATCCGCGCCCAGCCACCACAGCAGCGCATGCGCGTCCACGAGCAGGCGCATCAGTCGAGGATGCCAAGCGCCTGCGCGACATCCTCGGGCCACTCGTCGAAGTCCTCGCCCACGCTCACACGACCGCGCATCCGACCTGGTTTGCGTTGAGCACCGGCTTCCTCGGGGGCGATCGCGACCAAGCGGACCACCGGCGTGCGTCCGCGGCGCAACACGATCTCCTCGCCCTCCTCGGCCATGTGAACGAGCTTGGAGAGCTGTGTCTTGGCCTCGCCGATGCCGTAGGTCGTTGACATACAGTTAGGGTAGCACCGGATTGGTCAAGTTGGCCAAGTAGCCGGCGGTTCCCCCGGTGAGCTCTACGCCGGCGCAGAGCTCACGCCGAAACGCGCCGCAGGCTTGCGTGCCCGCACAATTGCCGAGGCGGCCTGTTCGTGGACGCGGTGGGTCTCGTGTATCTCGACGTCGACCAGGCCCGCGTCCGCGAGCGCTTGCGTGAACTCTCGATGGGTGAGCGCCCCGGCGATGCAGCCGGTATACGCCTGCATGTCCGCGCGGGTCGCGTCGTCCATGTCCTCGTCGGCGATCACGTCGGAGACGGCGAAGCGTCCGCCGGGCCGCAGGACCCGCGCGACCTCGCGCAGCACCTTGGGCTTGTCTGCGGAGAGGTTGATCACGCAGTTTGAGATCACGACGTCGACGCTCTCGTCGGGGAGCGGGATCTCCTCGATGTAGCCCTTGTGGAACTGGACGTTCTCGACGCCGGCCTTCTGCGCGTTCTCGCGGGCGAGGGCAAGCATCTCGTCGGTCATGTCCAGACCGTGCGCTTTGCCGGTCGGGCCGACGCGCTTGGCGGATAGCAGTACGTCGATGCCGCCGCCCGAGCCGAGGTCGAGGACCGTCTCGCCTTCGTGCAGTTCGGCGACGGCGGTGGGGTTGCCGCAGCCGAGGGAGGCGAGCTTGGCGGTGTCGGGTAGCTGTTCGTGGTCGCCGAGCGCGTAGAGCGCGGCGCCGAAGACCTCGCTGCCGCCGTCGAAGGTCTCACTCGGCGCGCAGCAGCCGGCGCCAGGATCGCTCGTCGTGACTTGTGTGGCCGCGGCGGCGTAGCGCTCGCGGACGGTCTCGCGGATGTCGTGGGGCGCCGGCGTCGCAGCCGCAGCCCTCGTCGTGGACGCAGCAATCGGCCTTGGCGCTCGGCTCGCAGCATGTGACCTGCTGCTCGGGAGCACAACAGGGCTCGGCGGTCGGTCTCGGTCGCGGTCAGCTCAGCCATGCGGATAGCTCCTTCAGTGCGTCGGGGATGACGTAGTAGTAGGCCCACAGACCCCTGCCGCTCGGAGTCCACGATCCCGGCGTCGCGGAGCTTCTTCAGATGGTGGGAGAGCGTGGGCTGAGAGACGTCGAACAGCGGCACCAGCTCGCAGACGCAGACCTTTCCGGCGTGCTTGCGCAGCACGTCCACGAGCTGCAAGCGGATCGGGTCACCGAGTGCCTTTGCGACCTCGGCCATGCGCAGCGCGTGGTCGCGCTGCACGTCGGGGTAGACCACGGGCTCGCAACAGCGCTCCCCGGCCGCTCGCTTCTGCTTCGGGGATAGCTCCAAATCGACGGGCATCGATCTACTTATATCAATAACACTCATGCCTGTCGATGTAATACGATCAGCGCCATGATCACGAGCGACGTGCCCTCCGCTTCTCAGTAGCCGGACGAGAGCTCGTTCCGGTATGTGCTGTTCGTCTGCAACCACAACGCCGGACGCTCGCAGATGGCCCAGGCGTTCTTTGAGCGCGACGCACCCGAGGACGTGCGCGCCGAGTCCGCCGGCACCGAACCCGCAGCCGCGATTTGGCCGGCCGGTCGTCGAGGCGATGCGCGAGGTCGGCATTGATCTCGCCGGACGCAAGCCCAAGAAGCTCACGCTCGAGATGCAGCTGCACGCCGACTGGGCGATCACGATGGGCTGCGGCGATGCCTGCCCGTATGTGCCGGCGATGGTGGAGGCGTGGGACATCCCGACCCGGCCGGCAGGCCGATCGAGGAGGTGCGCGCGATCCGCGACGGGATCGAGGCGCACGTCCGCGAGCTGATCGAGCGAGCGCCTCGAGGCGATCCGCAGCGACCGCACGGCCCACGAGCTGCGTCTCGCGCAGGCTGCTGCCGATGCTCGCCGACGAATTCGCCGAGACCAAGCCCGCCGGAGGAAATCCGGGCGTGCGCCGACGCGGTCCTCGACCAGCTTTGACGGTGCGCGCGTGCGCTCGCACGTCCTGACCCTCGCGCATCGTCAGACCCGCGAATGCCTGCGCCGGGAGACCTGCGACCTGCTCGTCACAGTGGAGGCATCGTGAGCGCCCCATCGTGAGCGCCCGCCAGGACATGCTCGAGTGAGCGCCCAGGTTGGCATCAACGGCTTCGGTCGCATGGGGCGGCTGGCGCTGCGCGCCGCCTGGGAGCTGGCCAGAGCTCGCGTTCACCCACGTCAACGAGCTTCACGGCGACGCGTGCGACCGCGGCTCATCTGCTGACGTTCGACTCGATCCACGGGCGCTGGTCCGAGGACGTACACGGCGACGGTGAGGCGCTGACGATCGACGGGAACCGAACTGGGCTACAGCAGCGCCGCCGAGCCCGGGCGAGGTGCCGTGGGGTGAGCTCGGGGTCGAGATCGTGCTCGAGTGCTCCGGCAAGTTCCGCACCCGGGAGAGCCTCGAGGCATACTTCCGGCAGGGCGTCCGCAAGGTCATCGTGGCGGCGCCAGTGAAGGACGGAGCGCTGAACGTCGTCGTCGGCGTCAACGACCACCTCTACGAGCCGCTGACGTCACCATCTGCTGACGGCGGCCTCCTGCACGACCAACTGCCTGGCGCCGGTGGTGAAGGTGATCCACGAGGGGATCGGCATCCGGCACGGTCAGATCACGACCCTGCACGACATGACGAACACGCAGACGCTCATCGATGCCCCTCACAAGGATCTGCGCCGGGCGCGCGCCGCGAGCGCTCTCGCTGATCCCCACGACGACGGGGTCGGCCACCGCGATCGGGCTGATCTTCCCCGAGCTCGAGGGCAAGCTGAACGGCCTCGCGGTGCGCGTGCCGCTGCTCAACGCGTCGCTGACCGACTGCGTCTTCGAGGTGCACCGCCCGACGACTGTCGAGGAGGTCAACGGCCTGCTCGAGGCGGCGGCCGGCGGGCCGCTGTGCGGGCATCCTCGGCTACGAGCGCCGGCCGCTCGTGTCGGTCGACTTCAGGGACGATCCGCGCTCGGGGATCGTCGATGCGCTCTCGACGATGGTGACGGACGGGACGCAGGTGAAGATCCTCGCCTGGTATGACAACGAGTGGGGCTACGCCAACCGCCTGGTCGAGCTTGCGCGCACCGTCGCGAACGGTCTCCCGGCGGGCGAGCGCACCGCGGGCTCGGTCACGGCGGGCGATGGCTAGCCGCACGGCGACGCCCGCCGCGGGCAGCGCGCCACAGCGGCGCGGCGACCTGCGCAACTACGTCGCTGGTCACCGGGGCGTACTGGGCGGACACGCTCGTCGACGGGGCGACCCGCACGCTCGTCCTGTTCTACTTCGACCAGCTCGGCTACACGCCGCTGCAGGTCGCCTCGCTGTTCGTCCTGTATGAGATCGCGGGCATCGTCACGAACCTCGTCGGCGGCTGGCTCGCGGCTCGCCTGGGTCTGAAGATCACCCTCTTCATGGGCCTCGCGGTCCAGGTCGTCGCGCTCCTGATGCTGGGCTTCGCGCCGGCGTCGCTGCTGGTCGTGCCCTACGTGATGGCCTCCCAGGCGTTCTCGGGCATCGCCAAGGACCTGACCAAGATGAGCTCCAAGAGCGCCGTCAAGCTGGTCGTGCCCGAGAACGACCAGTCCTCGCTGTACCGCTGGGTCGCGATCCTGACCGGATCGAAGAACGCGCTGAAGGGGGTCGGCTTCTTCCTCGGCGGCCTGCTGCTCACGCTCTTCGGATTTCAGACCGCCGCGCTGGCCCTGGCGGCGCTCGTGCTCATCGCCCTCATCGCCGACCTCGAGCTTGATGCACGGACACCTCGGCCGTCCCGACAAGAGCGCGAAGTTCAAGCAGATGTTCTCCAACAACCGCGCCGTCAACATCCTCGCGGCCGCGCGCATCTTCCTGTTCGCCGCCCGCGACGTGTGGTTCGTCGTCGGCCTGCCGTTCTTCCTCTACTCCGAGCTCGGCTGGAGCTTCTGGGCGGTCGGGACCCTCCTCGCCGTGTGGGTGATCGGCTACGGCGCCGTCCAGGCAGCGGCGCCACGCTTCGTCCGCCGCCGCGGCTACGGCCCCGACGGCGAGCCCGACGGCAGGACCGCGGCCTGGCTGGCACTCGGAGTGGCCCTATGCCCCGCCGCGATCGCCGGCGCCCTGAACGCGGGCGTCAACCCGACCGTCGTGATCGTCGGCGGGCTGATCCCTTTCGGGGTGGCATTCGCGATGAACTCAGCGGTGCACTCCTACCTGATCCTCGCCTACGCCGACAACGACAAGGTCGCCATGAACGTCGGCTTCTACTACATGGCCAACGCCGTCGGGCGCCTCGCGGGCACGATCCTCTCAGGGCTGCTCTACCAATGGCACGGGCTCACCGCGTGCCTGTGGGTATCGGCAGCGTTCCTCGTCGCGGCCGGCCTGTTGTCGCTCCTCCTTCCGACCGAGGTCGCCAGCAGCACGCGATCTACTCAGTCCACTACTTCGATGCCGAAAACAGCGACGGGCTGAACGAGCTCACTCCTTTGCCGCCCGCATATCCCAGGTGGGCGAGCCCATACAGGTCCTCGATGGTGCGCAGCAGCGAGAAGTGGTTGTAGGTGTCCTGCACCAGGTTGCCGCCCTTGATAAACGGAGAGAGCAGCAGCGCGCCCACCTGCCCCCCGCCAGGAGGGCCGATCCCACCGGCGGGCGCCGGCAGGTTGGGGAACGCCGGCTGGCCGCAGCAGGAGCTCGAGTCCTCGTATTCGCCGCTGGAGGGCGCCTCGTCGACGGTGAGCACAAGCAATCCGTTTTCCTTGTACGCCTTCGAGCCCGTGATCTCCGGGACGACCTTCGCCAGCCACCCGTCGGCCGCGACCATCCCCGCGGGCGCTCCGGGGGCGCACGGCGTGGGGTTCCCGTCGTGGCAGCGGTCGGGCACGACATACGCGAAGCTCGGCGTGCTCTTGGCGCTTGCAAGGTCTGACTTCAGCTTGTCCAGGCCGACGTCGTCGCTCGCGCACGCCGGCGTGTCGATCACCGAGTGGAAGTACACGAGCGGGTTGCGCCAGGTCGCGTACGCCTGCCCCGCGGGCGGGGTGGGCGCCGACGTGGGGTCGGCGGTGCCGAGCGCGGGGTGTCCGCAGGCGCCGTACGCGCTGCCGGCGCCCGCGCCGGGTTCTACGTCCATCCCTTCGAGGTAGGACCGCCACGTCAGGCGCTTGGCGCTGAGCTGCCCGGCGAGCGTCTGCGTCGCGCTCGGATACACGCACCCGTGCCCGCTCACCTGCCCGTCCGCGCCGGCGGTACCCGGCGCGACGTTTTCATATGTCGGACAGTTCAGCGCCGTCTGCGGCGTGGGCCCCTGCCCGCTCACCAGCGCGATCGCGTTCGCCAGCTGTTCGTGGGCGACCGCGTAGTAGCGCACGAGCAGCGCGCCCTTGTGCTCGAGCGTCCCCGTGAGGTAGCGCGCGGGCGAGGCCGGCCCGAACGCCGTCGCGTAGGGCTCGTCGTCGAGCATCACCACGAACACGTGCTTGACGCTCGGCAGCTTTGTCGGGGGCGCCCCTGCTTCCCCACCGCCGGACGAGCCTCCCCCGCCGCCGGACGAGCCACCTGAGGAGCCCGAGGAGCCGGACGAGGATTTGGTCGTGCTTTTGCCTGCCGAGGAGGAGCCCGTGCCGGCGCCCGCCGGCGATTCCGATTCCGAGGAGGCGCTCGGCGTCGCTTCGGGTTCGGAGGCCGGCGGCGAGGACTTCGCCGCCGCCGTCGCGGTCGTCGTGGCGGCCGGCGCCTGGGCGACCAGCACCTCGCGGGGGTGCACGGGGGGCGAGCTCGAGCCCTTGGCGACGGCGCCCATCGCGACGCCGAACCCGAGGAACGCGAGTAGCAGCAGCGCCGATATCTGCGCGGGCGGCAGCACCCGCGCCCAGGTTTTGCGGGCCTCCGCGCCGCCGGGCCCCGCGCCGAGCGCGCGCTCGTGCCCGAGCTTGCGTTCGACCTCCGCGAGCTCGGCGTCGCGCTCCTGCAGCAGCGCGGCGCGGCTCATCAGCACGTCGTTGCGGAAGTGATCGCGCACGGCCATCTCATACGCCAGCCCGCCGAGATCCCAGTGCAGCTCGGCGACCTGCGCGGCCAGCTCCTCGCGGCGGCGTTCGAGCGCGACGGTGTCGTAGCGGGGCGGGGGCGACGGCGAAGTGGAAGACGTCGCCGGAGGTGTCTGCTGTGACGGCGTATCCGGTCCCCGCGCGCCCGGAGGTGGTGTGCTCATCCGGTCGAGACGACGTTGGGCAGGTTCTTGGACTTCTGCTCGTAGCTCTGCCCGCTGCCCGTGCGCAAGTTTTTCAGGACGGTCGGCGGCGCCGGTTTGCTGGGGGTGGCGCCCACGCCGGATTCTTTGGCTTTGTGTTTCGCACCGGCGGCTGCCGCGGCCCCGGCCTTCGCGGCCGAGCTCGCTTCCGGCGTGGTCGGAGTCGTGGTCGTGCCGGCGGCACCCGTCGCGGCGGCCGGAACGGTGACTATCTGCGGCGCCGCGGCGCCCGACGAGGACGAGCCGCCCGAGCGCCCGATCAGCACGCCGACGCCCATCGCCAGCAGCAGCACGCCGATGCTCGCGATCAGCGTCAGCACGTTGCCACGCTGCCATGTCGAGGCTCCCGGCGCCGGCGGGGGCGTCCCGAAGGCTCCAACCGAGCCACCGGGCACGGGGGGCTGGATCGGCGTGCCCACGGATCGGCAGCGGGGCGGACGAGCGCAGCCGATCGAGCAGCATCCCGCTCAGATACGTGCGCGGGGCGCCGCATTCCAGGCAGTAACGCTGGTCCAGCGCAAGCGGAGTGCCGCAGTGCGGGCACGGCTCAATCCCCGCCGCCGATGGCTGGTCGCCGAGGCCTCCCATCGGCTGGGAGCGGCGACGGGTACCGCCGAGACCGGCGGCATCGCCGCCGTTACGGGAATCTCCGTTGTGATTGCAGTCGGATCAGTCGACACGATTCCATCGCCCGCGGCCGGTCGCCCGCAACCCAATCGTCAACGTCATCGGCCTCCCACTCGTAACGATTCTGTGAACGCGCCGCTCGATCGTCATGCGTCAGCCGTTTTCGGCCGAGTTCGCACCGGGGATCTCGTTGAACGCGCAGCGGAAGTTCTCCGGCTGAGAGACCGGCTCGGAGCCCGCGAAGCCGCCTTTGGTGCCGTTCGAGTAGACCGTCACGTACTGCAGCGTCGAGGGCGCGGGCACCGCCGGCAGCGGCACCGGGTTCGGTTCGCCGGTGCGCGGGTCGCCGGTCGAGCCGACGCTGACGCCCTCCGAGCCGGCGGCGTCCGAGCCCGCCGCGGTCGTCACGAGCGTCGCGCTCATCTCGCGCTGGTCGTGCAGACCGACGCTCGGGTCGAGCTGGATCGTCGCGGTCAGCTGCGAGTCGTGGATCGTGGACTCGAGCTTGACGCGGGCGGCGGCGCCGATCAGCTGCGCCGCGGTCGGCAGGTAGCCGCCCAGTTTCACGCACGCCTGGCTCGCCCAGAAGTAGTTGTTCTGACCGGCCTGCGCGTTCGTCAGGGGATAGGGAGAGGTCATCAGGCACCACGTGCCGATGTTGACGGTGGTCGGGGGGCAGCTCGGTTCCAGGGCCGCGAGCCTCTTGCCGCTTACCTCCTGCGCGTTCTTGACAGTTGGGATCGCCGAGGCCGGGAATTTCTTGTTGCGGCCGAGCACGAGCAGTCCGTTGGGATAGGGCTTCGCGCTGACCCGGTGGCCGTCGATCGCCGCGACGACGGCGTTCCGCGCCGCGCCGGCGAGGCCCGTGGTCGAGGCGAGCAGCGCGAGGATGGAGATCGCCAGCGCGGCCGTACCGGCGTGGCGGGAGATGAAGGAGCGCTCGCTCATGGTTGTTGCCTCCTGAGGCGTCGGTTTCTGTGTGTGTGGTGGGCGCGATCCGCCTGCACGCGGGTGCTGTGCGCATTGGCGGTCGCATATGCGGTCTCGATCCGGCGTCCGCGGCGCTTGGGGCCGAGACGCAGCGTGGCGCCCGCGCCCGCCGCGGATAGCACGACGAGGAGCAGCAGATACACGGCTGGAGAAGGCGAGTTATTGCCGCCCCCTGAGCCCGCGTACGCGCGCGCTCCGACCGGCAGGCCGCGGTAGTCCTCGGCGTGGTAGGCGGCGAACGCCTGGGACTGCTCGGTCGCCTCCTCCTCCTCTTTCTTTTCTTCGAACACCCGCACGCCCGCGCCGCCGGGCGGGATCGGCCGCGCGAACGCCCCCGGGGGTGGTGGCGGGATCGCAGGCACCCCGCTCTGCAGTGGCAGCAGCAGCGGCGCGAACAGCAGCGCGGCCGCCGGCGGCGGCGGCTTGACGGCCGGTTTGGCGGCGGGCGGCGCAGGGGCCACGAGCGCCGGCGGAGGAGGCGGCGCGATCGGCGCGGGGGCGGGCGCGGGGGCCGGCGGAGGCGGCGACGCGGGGGACGCCGACGCGGCCGAGGCGGCTTTTGCGAAGCGGCTCGCGGCCAGCGGCACGGTGCCGCACGGCTGCTCAACGCTGCCGCCCAGGACGGTCACGGGGACGGAGTAGGACAAGCCGCCGGCGGAAATCGTGACGACCGTCGTGCCGGCGTTGAACGCGCACAGGATGCCCGACTTGGGGTCGGGGATGACGTGCCCGGCGGAGTCCTGCAGGGGCTTGCGCAGGTTCGTCGAGTTGGGGTCCTGCTCGACGAAATTGGCGATTTCCGGTTCGGAGGAGGTGAACGTGTATTCCGGCTGGATCGCGCTGGAGCAGTCCGACTGCAGGCACAGAGGCCGCGGGAATTCGCTGTAGGGGTTGGCGCCGGGCGGGGTCGGACCGCCGCTGGCAGCCGAGATCGGCCCCCAGCGATCGCCCGCGATCGGGCGACGGCCAAGACCCTCGAACAGCGCCGGGGCGCTGCGCCGCAGGAGCGTCCCGTCGAGCGGGTCCAGCGACATGCTCTGCACGAGTGGGATCAGCCGCGCGCTGACGGGCGCGGCATTCGTGGCGGGGTTGCGCTGGGCGACGTTGACGCTCACGAGCAGGTAGCCGGTTGTCCCGAACAGCGCGTCAGGCTGGCCCGGAGTGAACGACCCGGAGATCGCCGAGCGGTAGCCGAGCGTGCCGGTGCCGAACTCGGGGATCGTCGCCGACCCGCCCGAGGGAATCCGGCTGGCGCGGCTTTCTTCCGGGCGCTCGTACATATACGCGGAGGCGCCGCCCGCAACCATAATCTGTGCCTCTTCGCTCGCATCGCCGGCGACGTTCAGCGCGGGGGGAAGGTTGGGATTCAGCTCGCGGCTGCCCACGACGATCGCGGGGATGCCGCGCGCGCGGGCGTCGACGAGCATCTCCCCCAGCCACGGCGCCTGCGGTTCCGCCGGGTTCTGATACGGGTCGCTCGCCGCCAGCGATCCGCGCGAGTTGTCGATCACGATCACGCGCACCGTCCCCGTGGGTCCGGTGCTGTCGAACGCATAGTGGGTGCGCGCGCCGGGACGCACGGGCCCGCTGGGTCCCGGGATGTTTGCGGTGCTGACACCGGCGGGCAGTGCGCCTTCGCCAAACGGCGCCGGAAAGCCCGCGAACGCGGCGCCGAATGCGCTCGCGCTACCGCCTTCGGAGTCACCGGCGGAGAGCGCCGGAAACACGCCCAGGCCGTCGCCCTGGGCGAGCAGCTGCGCGTAGCGGTCGGCCTCCACGGCGGACTCGGTCCCCTCGCCTGGTGTCTCCCGCCCGCCGGTGTAGAGCAACGCGCGGGGGCCGTTCGGCTGGCCCGCGAGACCGTCGATCGCACTCAGCGCGGAGGTCAGGTTGCGGTCGGGTGCGATGCCCACATCGGCGAGATCGGCACACGGTTCGGCGCACTCGGCGTGGCCGGCG
The DNA here is from genome assembly GCA_963786535.1 of uncultured Solirubrobacterales bacterium. Lineage (GTDB taxonomy): Bacteria > Actinomycetota > Thermoleophilia > Solirubrobacterales > Solirubrobacteraceae > Palsa-744. Next base: position 963,140 of record CAWAZI010000001.1, read on the forward strand.
ACCGCGAACGTCGCCTCGCCGGCCGTCAGCGACACCGGCGAAGAGGCCGCGCCCGGCGGGCCCTGGGCGCCGCCGCCGGGCGCGTAGCGGTAGATCCCGGCGGTCTCGACGTTTTCGCGGATAGTCTGGCCGCTGCCGGTGGCGGCCGTGCCACGTCCGGCGTCGTCGGCCTCGCCGCTCCAGCCACCAACGGCCCAGCCCGAGCCTTCGGCGCCGAGGTCGAGCGCCATGATCGGGTCGGTCTTGACTGGCTTGTCCTCGCTGTCACCCGCGTAGGCGGCGCGCTCCTCGTCCTCCCAGCCGCCAGGCGTTTCGCGCAGCAGGTAGCCGTCGCCGGGCAGCGGGTTGGGCGGGATCAGCGGGGGCGGGGTGTTGGGATCGACCGGCGGCAGCTCGATCGGCGGTGGGTACTCGAACTCGGGCACGACCGACAGCACCGCGCGCACGGTCGAGCCTTCCAGGTAGGCGCTGGCCGCGACCGCGGTCTCGCCGACGATCGGCTGTTCGGAGAAGTGCCAGGGGGCGCTTCCGCTGTTGCGCTCGATCACGACGTCACGCCCGGCGAGCACGGCGCCGCCGTTCGGCAGGCCGGCAACGACGTTCAGCTGCGAGGAGGCGCCCGCGGGTATGTTCGCGAGCAGCGCCTGAACTTCCGGGTCCAATTGCCAGCCCGAGCCGCTGTTGACAAGCAGGTTGCTGCCCGCCACGACCATCGCCTCCGCGCCGGCGAACGCGACTGACGTGAAGTTCGCTTCCTGAAAACCGGAAGGAAGCTGTTCTTGCGTCCATGTCTTGTCGTAGCGCAGCAGCGCGCCACTCTGCCCGACCGCGTACCCGAGCGCGGGGTCGGCCGGGTCGAACGCGATGCCGTCAAGATCGCCCTGGAAGCCGGTCGGGGGCGTCGCGGGGTCTTTCTCCCACAGGCCCGTTTCCGCGCGCCACAGCCACATCGCGCCGAGGTCGCCGACAGCGAACGCGCGGTTGGGCTCCGGCCAGGCGACCGCGCGCAGCGTCGGGGAGCTGACCGCGCCGCTGGAGCTGAGCAGGAACTCGCGCTGCCAGCCCTGCCCCGGGGTGTAGCGGGCGACGGCCCCGTCGGCGCCGACGGCCAGCGCCTGCGCGTTGGGGTCGCCGGGCGCGGTTCCGGGCTGAGGGGCGACCGCGGTGAACGGCGCGCGCGCGGACACGGGCCAACTCATCAGCCGCTGCGGTGCGGGCCGACCGGTGATCTGCACTGGCCCTTCCAGCCAACCGTCGCTCGGCGTGTAGAACGCCCCGCCGGGCGCGTCGTCGGCGCCCGCGCCGGGCATCCGTTGAAATGTTGTGCCTTCGAGGCTGAGGTAGGCGCCCATGTTGGTCGTGTCTTCACCTCCGGGCCGCAGCGGGTTTGTGACGATGCGTGCGCCGAAGCCGGGGCCGTCGAAGGCGAAGCTGCGGTAGCCGGCGAGGCGTCCGAAGCGCGCGCCCAGCGGATGGGTGCACACCGCTTCCCCCCGCCGCTGTGGGCATCGCACCAGCTGGCCGTGACTTTGGCCTGGGCGATGTCGTAGTAGAGGGTGAAGTCATACCCATCGACGCCGCCGCCGGGGGCCTGCAGGTTGCCGTCGATCCACACCCCCTGGTCTGAGACGGTCAGCGGCTGGCCGGGGCTGAGAAGCGGCGCGACACCAGAGACGTCCTGTGCCGGGGTCGCGGCCTGCGCGAACAGCGCTGAACCGAGTTCGGCGTGCTGCCAGTGGCCTTCACCCGAACCGTTGACTACACGCTTGAACAGCATGACCCCCAGACCGCTTTCCTGGCTGGCGCGCCCGAGCAGCCACATGTTCTGCGGCGTGCTGCCGGCGAGCGCGATGATCGTGAACGAGCCCAGGTAGCCGCCGGGGAGTTCGACCGGCTCATGCGACCACTGCGTGCCGTTCCAGCGGACCACGGTTGTATCCCTGGCTCGGCCCAGCGCGCCGAAGAAGGCTTCGGTGTGGCCTCCGCTCTCGACCGCGGCATCGGCGACAGCACCGCTGCCTTCGGCTTCGACGAGCTTGCCCGCGCTCGGGTCGCCGCCTTCGCCCGCTTCCGGCAGCACGCCCGTGGCCGGTTCGGGGAGCATGTGGAATCGTCCGCCGGAATCGCGCGCGAGCACGACGATCTGCTTGCCCGACGGGCGCGTGGTGTCCTGACCAGCCAGCAGGCCGCCGCCGTGCGGGGTGATGCGCGCGGAGGGGCGGTCGGGCTGCATTCCACGGTAGGGCTGGCCGCCTGCTTCGTCGAGCGGGGTTTCGGAGATCGTCCAGTTCGAGTCTGCGTCGGTGGCGCGCTCGAACACGAGCTGGCCGGCTGGGGAGCTGCCGATCGCGGGGGCGAACGCCACGCGCCCGGGGGAGTTCGCTGGCGCCGGCACGTCGAGCGGCAGCACCTCGTAGGCCCAGGCTTCGCCCGCTTCGCCGGCGCTCGCCGCGCCCATCAGTACCGTGTTCGCGTCGGCGGTCCCGAGCACGGGCTGGGGCTGGGGATCGCTCCCGCCCGTATCGGCGCGCGCGCCAGAGCCGGCCATATGTGCCACGCAGCAGACGCCGATCAGCGCGAGCAGTGTCACCGCCGCGACAACGGCGATACGACGATCCAAGATGCACCCTGATCTCATCGGCGCAGGCTCGTGGCGACCGCGTTTGGCCCCGTGCCGGGGGAGCCGGAGGAGGAGCCCGATTCGCACGAGGTGGCGACCGCGTTCGGCCCGGCCCCGCCTCCACCAGAGGACCCGGATTTGCTTTCACACCCGGTCGCGGGCACAGGTTTGGGTTTGGTCAGCTCCTTGGTTTTGAAGCTCAACCCGGTCGGCCAGCGCTTGGCGCTGAAGCTCAGCTTGAGCGCGTGCTTCCCGGCCTTCAGGCGCTTCTTAGCGGTTCGCGCGATCGCCTTGCCGTGGAGCTTGGCGACGAGCTGCACATCAGCCAAGCGGGTCAGCTGGAAGCTGACGGTGACGGTCAGGCCGTGGCGGGAAACCTTGATGTCCTTCAGCAGCGCGGGGATGATCTCGGGCACGGGCGTTTCGAGAGTCGTCGCCTGTTCGACCGCCACCGGTGGCGGCGCGAACAGCTGCGAGTCGTCGGCCGGCGGCGTGTCGGACACGAACTGGGCGACCGACTCGTTCGGTCGCTGGGTGATCGTGCTCGCCCAGTTGGGGTCGCTGTCTTCGGGCAGGACGGTCCCGTTCGTGTAGTGAAACAGCCAACCCGCGGACGTCGCCATCCACGCTTCTTCGGATCCAGTGGCGGCGATCACCTGGGCACTACCTCGGCCCGGGCCGCTGATGGGCAACGTGTCCAGCGTCGTGGCTCCGCTCGCGCCGATCAGCGCGACCTTGGCCTTGGCCGTCGAGCTGCCGCGCTGGGAGTAGGGCTGGTCGGCGACCCAGGCAGCTTCCATACCGGGCGCCGGAGAGACATCTACAAAGCGGTCTTCCGAACCGAACAGCGAAGTGTCGATCGGCACCTGCTGCAAGAAGGATCCTGCGAAGCGCACCGCAACGGGTGGGCTCGCCACCGATCCTTCCTTGGGCGGCGCGGGGCCCGAGGCGGCGCCGCCGCCCGATAGCCACAGTTCGCCACCGTCGGACTTCGCCGACAGCAGCTCGGTGCCGTCATTCGGAACTCCCGGGTACGGGAAGGGCAGAAAGTTCGCGTCCGTGAACGTTCCGTCGACGAGCTTGTGAATCAGGATCGGGCCATCGGGCTCGGGCGTACCGAGCGTCACGGGGTCGATCGTGTCGCCCGCCTGCGTGCCGACGAACGTGCTCTCGTAGAAGGTCCCGTCGAAAAAGGCGAGACCGCTGACACCGCGACCCTGGGGCTGGTAGGAGCTGATCAGGTTCGTCCCGTCCCAGTGCAGGTGAAATGCGCCGATGCGTTGCCCGGAGGGGTCCTCGCTGCCGATCCCCGCGAACCAGCAGTCGTTCGGTCCATCGCAGGCCGCCGCGTCCATCGGGCGGAAGGGGTCGGGCGACTGAAAAGCAGTCGAGTAGGAGCCGACGACGACACCGTCCTTGAAGTGGCACAGCGCCAAACCCGAGCCCACGCGTGGCTCGCTCGGTTCGGTGATCGTCCAGAACTCGTCCGGACCCGCCCAGGCGATGCGCGAGGCTTCGCCGGAGCCGCCGCACACGGTCGAGAGCTGGTGCCAGTCGCGCCCGTTCCAGAAGAACAGACCGTTGGCCACAACCGCGTTGCCCTCGACGCTCAGCAGCCCCTCGTTGGGCGCGTAGAACTCCATGTCGTCGGGCGTGCCCAGGGGAACCTTGAAGGTGGCGCCCGTCGGGCGGCGGGGGCTGTTCCAGCCGCCAGCTCGCTTCGCCTCGAGCGGACGCGGCGCCGACCGAGGCGATCGCCGCGGCGATCAGCATCCCGGCGACGAGCCGCTTCAAGGTCTGCGCCCCGGGTCTCGCTCGGGCGCGGGACGGCGCACGTCGCGCAGCTCCTCGAGCGTCATCTCGTGCACCGTCGAGAGCACCGCGTCGAGCGCGACGCCGGACAGCGTCTCCTGCTCGAGCAGCGCGTTGGCGGTCTCCTCGACGGCGCTCCAGTGGCGATCGAGGATGAACGCGGCCCTGGCTTCGGCGTCGCCGACGAGCCGCTCGACCTCGCGGTCGATCAGGTCGAGCGTGGACGGACCGACCGAGCCAAGGTCCTGCAGCGAGGCGCCGAGGAACACCTCGCCGCCCTTCTCGCCGATCGTGACCGGCCCCAGCGCCGTGCGACATGCCGAACGAGGTGACCATGCTGCGCGCCAGGGAGGTCGCGGCGTGCAGGTCGTCGCTCACACCGGTGGAGAGGCTGCCGAACGCGATCCGCTCGCCGGCGGTGCCCGCGACGATCACGATCAGCTGGCGCTGCAGGTCCTGCTCTGTCTGGATCACCTGATCGCGGTCGGTGAGCATGTGCGCGGCCGTGCCGAGCGTGCGTCCGCGCGCGACGATCGAGAGCTTGCGCGTGGAGGTCGTGTGCCCCAGCGCGTCGGTGACGACGGCGTGAGAGGCCTCGTGCACGGAGATCAGCCAGCGCTCCTCGCGCGTGAGGATGTGCTTTTTCGCGGGACCCGCGACGACGCGGTCGATCGACTCCTCGAGCGTCGCCTGGTCGATCTCGTGGTTTGAGTCGCGCACGCTCAGCAGGGCGGCCTCGTTGATCACGTTGGCGAGCTCCGCGCCGCTGAAGCCGGGGGTCTGGTGCGCGATCTCCTCCAGCGAGGTGTCGGGGCCGAGCGGGCGCTTGCGCCGTGCAGGCGCAGGATCTCCAGGCGCCCGTGCACGTCGGGGACGTCGATCGTGACCTGGCGGTCGAACCGCCCCGGGCGCAGCAGCGCGGGGTCGAGGATGTCGGGGCGGTTCGTCGCGCCCATCACGACCAGACCGCCGTCGCCGGAGAAGCCGTCCATCTCCACGAGCAGCGCGTTCAGCGTCTGCTCGCGCTCGTCGTTGCCCTGCCCGATGCCGGCGCCGCGCTTGCGCCCCGCGGCGTCGAACTCGTCGATGAAGATGATCGCCGGCGCGGTCTTGCGCGCCTTCGCGAACAGGTCGCGCACGCGCGCCGCGCCGACGCCGACGAGCGACTCGACGAAGTCCGAGCCCGACAGCGAGAAGAAGGAAGCGTCGGCCTCGCCGGCGACGGCCTTGGCGAGCAGCGTCTTGCCGGTGCCCGGAGGGCCGACCAGCAAGACCCCCTTCGGCGCCGCGGCGCCCACGTTCAGATAGCGCGAAGGGTCGTTCAGGTAGTCGCGAATCTCCCGCAGCTCGGCCACCGCCTCGCCGGCGCCGGCGACGTCGGCGAACGTGATCGCTTCGGTTTTGCCCTTGCCCTTCTTGCGCCCTTTGCCGGTGAACTCCGAGAACGCCGGCGATCCCGCCGGCGCCGCCGTCCGCGCCGATGCGCATGAACAGCGCGAACAGGCACACGAGCAGCAGGATCGGCAGCAGGAACTGCACGAGGATCGCGCGCGGCGCCTTGCCCGACTGCTGGTCGACGTTGACGACCACACCCTCGCGCGTAAGGGTCTGCAACAGCCCCTGCGTCTGGGCGCCCGAGACCGGATACGCGGCCCAGTATTCGAGCTGCGCCGGGGTGGCCAGCGGCGCGTTTTTGGACGTCGTGTTGACCTGTTCCGAGGAGGATCGTCCCCGCTGCCGTGGTCCCGCCGGACGCGGTCCCGGCCGGCACGCTCCCGGCGGTCGGGAATCTTCAGCGCGATCTCCACGCGGTCGTCGTGGTCGAGCAGCGTCGCGGTCGCGATCTGTTTGTGCTCGGCCAGCGAGATGACGCGGCTGATCGGCAGTTCCGTGCCATGGCTGGAGGGACCGATCGACCCCAGCAGCACGAAGAACGTGACCGCCAGCGCGACCGACGCGACTGTCAAGAACAGCGCGAGCTTGTCGCGGAACACGAGCCGGCGCACTCCCACCGCGATGTCCCCCGCCGTGGCGAGCACCGGGTTGCGTTTGTGCGCGAGACCCGAGCGCACCTGCGGACGCCCGGCGGAGGGACGGGGATGATTGGGATTGGCACCTGTAGCGCCTCCCGGAGCGCGACCGTTCGCGGGCGGGGGGCTCGTCTCGCCGGGCTCTACACCCTCGGGCTGAATGTCGTCGTCGGTCATAGATGTTTGGAGAGCTCTTTGTCCTAGTGGCTGTCGCTACGGCCTCCGGAATAACCCACCGGAGCACGGACGGCGCCCGGCGCCTAACTGCGGTGCCGGGCGCCGGGGCCGTGTGCTTGGACTTGCCGGAGTTGGCCGTCTGCTTCCTAGCCTTTTTTCTTGCCTTTCTTCTTCTTCTTGGTCGCGATCGCGGCCTGCGTGATCGTGATCGTCTTCGTCTCGCTCGCCGCCGTCCCGCCCGTGGGCGTGAACGTCACCGTGATCTTCACCGACAGCTTGTGGCCCTTGACCTTCGCGAGCTTCTTCTGCGCGGCACTTGAGATCGGCAGCGTCACCGTTCCCTGACCGCCCCCGACGCTGGCGGTCACGTTCGATACCGTGATGCCACCGCCGGTCGCCTTGATCTGCACTCTCCCGGAGCCGGGAAGCACGAGCGAGAGCACAACGCTCTTGCCCTTGACCTTCGCGCCCGCGATCGAGAACGCGTTGCTGGGAGGCGTCACGACGGTACTCGTCGTGCTACTGCCACCGCTACCACCACCGGTGCTCGGGGGTGATTTCACTTCTTCTTTGGGACCGCCGCCAGAACCGGCCGCCTTGTCCCAGCCGATCGCGTCCACACCTTTACGACCAATTGCGATGATCGCCGGCGACAGCGCGCCGTAGTCGGCCGCCGTAAGACTCTGCTGACCTCCTTCGGACTCGATGAACGTGAAGTAGTCCTTCACCGTCCGCGCCTTTGATTCCTCTTCTGGCGTGTTGCCATAGACGGGCGCATCGTCGTCCCACGCAAAGTCGTATGTCAGTGCGCAGTTGGGATACGTGGTCGTGTCCGTGCTGCCGGTCGCGATTGCTTTCGACCAATCGCCCAGCGTCGGATCGCTAGCCGGCGTCGTCGGAATCCCGCGATAGTCGGCATTCGTGCAGTTGGAACCGTTCGGACCTCCATTTGCGATGTTGGACGCCGGGGTCGCCGTCGGCTCGACGTAGTTAGCGCCAACCCTTTCGCCTTCGGGCTTTTCCGGGTCGATCGTCTGCAGCGGGATCCAGTAGGTGTAGTCGTCTTTTTCTGGCTTGGTTTCCGCTTCCGGGTTCTTGGTGATCGTAAATCCCTTTTCGCGCGCCGTAGCGAGATCGGAGTACCCGATCGAACCGTCGGTCGCGGCCACTGCATTGGCGACGAATGGGTTGCCGTTTTTTGATCCGGTGCAGATCCTTGCCGCACCACTAACAGCCAAACTGCAAACTTCTCCAGCAGGCACCTTTGGGGGTACTCCCGTCGTGCTGGTCGTCAATGGCCATGTGGTACCCGTGCCTTCCACGGGCGATTTTGTCCAGATCCCGACAGGCGTAACTCCAGGAAGCAGGCCCAGATAGGCCTTGAAGTTGTACGTGGTCCCCGAACCGTCGAACCGGACGAGGCGTCGCACCGGCACGTTCTTGCATTCGGTGATTCCTTCTTCTTCCTCCAGTTTGGCCGTCGGTTTTTCTTTGCCTTCGTTGTGCATGTGGATTTTGCCGCCAGCGGTAAGAACTTGACCCCACGTTATCGACGTGCCGTCCCAGATCTTCTCCAGCGTTTCGGCTGGGATGTGGACGCGCAGCGTTCCTTCTTTGTAAAGGTCACCGGTACCGCCTTTGCCACCCGGATCGTTCGGACCACCGGTGGTCGTGTTTTCGTTCAAGCTGCTCGCGCCACTTCCGGGGTTTTCCAGTTCGCACCCTTCGGGGAAGTGCACGATCACCGCAGTTGCGCCGTTGGCGATTGGAAGTGTGTGGAGCACGCCTGGGTTGGAGCCGGTGGGGTCTTCAGCCAGCGCCTTCTGTTCAGGGGTCAGGGGAGCGTCGCTGCCCCCAAAGCGGGTTTTGTGATCGCGATAGCCCGGTTTTTTCACTACTTCTTCTTCAATTTTAAAGTCAGAGCATTCGCCCGATGAGCCTCCGCCGCCGACCGAAGCGATGCCGCAGCCACTCCCGTCGGAGACATAAGTCACCGGAGAGGTGATGGCGGCGCCTTCACCGCAACCGAAAGGGCTGTCGAAGTAGAGCTGAAACTGTGCCTGAGCGACCCTTTGGAACGAGGAGCCCTCACCCTGGACGGGACCGCCTTCGCAGGCTTTGAGGGCAAACGCGGCATGCGCCGCGGATGGGGAGCCGGCAGCAACAGCCACGGCGGCCATCGCACAGAGCGCCACCACGGCGGCGCGGATACGACCGCGTTCGGCGGTCAGGGGAAAGCTTGCACGCATGAGCAGGGTTGGTCCTTTCACGAGCAGAGGTCGGGAACGACGCAAGTCTCACAGCGCCATCTCCCGAGCGCAAGGCCCGTTCACAGAAGATATACAAGCCGGTAACGCCGCAGACGCAAGTTACAACTTGGTTTCAGGTTGGTAACAAGGTGGTAACAGGCCCTATTTGTCTCGTCAGCGCCGACGGTAGACGTGGGCACGGTGAGCGACGGCGACCACACGGACTGTCCGGGTCTTGTGATCGAGCGCGTAGATGATGCGATAGGGGCCACGACGTGCCGCCAAGCGGCCCTCCCACTCCAGGCGCAGGGGCTTGCCGAGACGCCTCGGATTGGCAGCGATCGTGGGCAAAAAGTCGAGGATCGCGGTCGTGTACCGCTCAGGTATCCGTTCGAGTTGGCGCTGAGCGGTTGGCATCACCCGCAGCCGCCATGGCGCCCTGCTCACGCCGCGGCTTTGTGACCGAGGGATGCCCGCAGCTCCTCAAGCGTCATACCCTCCTCGCCGCGTTCGAGTTCCTCCTGACTCTCGCGCATCTGAGCCACCAACTCGGGGTCGGACATGACCTCCAGCGTTTCCTCAAGACTCTCCAGATCCTCGGGGCTGATCAGCACGGCCACAGGGATGCCGTTGCGCGTGACGGTGACACGATCTTGCTCGCGTGCGACCCGGCCGACGAGCTCGGAGAAGCGAGCCTTGACCGACGACAGCGGCAGGGTCTCGGACATGGTCAGAATTCTAGCCTACACGAAGGTGGAGATCAGCGAGGCAGCACCGTCACGCGCAGATTCTCAGCTTCGGCCGCGCGGATGAGCGGTCCATCGGCCGTCGCGAGCGCGTCGGACTCTCCGGTCGCGGCCAGGAGGATGCAGTCCGCGAGCGAGAGCGGGGAACGGGTGCGGTGGTAGCGGCGTGCGCGGATGTCCGCCGCATCGCGAGCGATCCGCTCGTCTATCGCCACGAGCACCATTCGCTCGCCCACGAGCGGCGTCGTCAAATCCTCCAGACGCTCGCGGGACACTCCCTGAACGCGCTGGAGCACGTCGAGCGCCTCGGCCAGGTTGACCGCCGTGATCGCGGCGCCGCCTCGCCGCAACAGCGACTCCACGTCGTCCGCCGCCGGCTCCCCCGCCAGCAGCGCGATCAGCGCATAGGCGTCCAGCAGGACGCTCACTTGGCCGCGCGCCGGTGGCGTTCGGACACCGCCTCGGACTCACGCGCCGCCGCTCGCAGTTCACCGCTGCTCATCGACAGCTCTCCGGCCAGAGCGCCCCGGGCCGCGGCGATCGGATCGTCGGGCGCCGGCGTGAGCACGACGCTGTCCCCGAGATCGTCGAGCTTCAGCGTCGAGGTCCCCCATCGGCGGCGAATGCTCGAGGGGATCGAGATCTGTCCTCCTCGCGTGATCTTTGCTGTCTTCATGATCATGAAAGATATCATGATCTGGGTAATGCCCGTTGCCCTATTGCTTTTTGCCTTTGCCCCTCCCGGAGGCCTTCTTCGCCGGCGAGGTGGAGACGAACGTCGCCGTAACTTCGTCAGAGAGCGCTTCGGCCGGCGCGGGCGGCGTGAAAGCGATCGTGATGTTGGCCTTGAGCTTGCCGGCGTGCTTGAGGTCCTTGACGTACTTCGCGGATATGTGGAGCGTGAGCGTGGTTGTGCCCTCTGAGCGCGCGGTGGTGGAGGCGCTCGAAAGCACCACGGGCGGCGGGGCCTTTTTCTTCTTGGGTTTGGCCTTCGACACGCGCGCGGCGGCGCTGCTCGCGCGCGCCTTCCTGGCCGTCTTCGCGGAGCCGGCCTTGGGAATCGAGCCGTGCGCCTTGGCCGTCAGCTTGCCGGGGCCGGGGGTCTCGACGAGCAGGGTCACGCCGCCGTCCTTCGCGCGCCTGACGGAGACGCCGAGTTCAGGCGAGGAGACGCCGGACAGCGAGAAGCCACCCGAGCCCGCGTTGACTCCGGCCGGAGGCGCGGCGGTGCCACCGGGGCCCTGGAGCGTCGCAGCGAACGCGTCGGGAAAGCCGTTGGCGTCGCCGTAGATCAGATTGCTGGCGGCGGAGACGAAGGCGACCGTCGATCCGTCCTGGGTGAGCGTCGGGTCGAGCGACACCGATCCGTTGGGGTCACCACCTTCGTAGTTGACGACGGCGCGTTCGAGCGTGTTCGCCCTCAGATTGATCACGTACAGGTCGCTGGCAGTCGGCAGGGCACGGAAGGCACCGATCGGATCCGGCTCGGGCAGCACGAAGCTGTCGCGCAGGGACGTGAAGGCGATCGTCGAGCCGTCCGGAGAGAGCGTGAGCGATTCGATCGAAGGAGTTGAGCCGGGGTTGCCGGAGCTGACGCCCAACGTCAGCTCGCGCGTACCGGCCTTGCGCGTGATGCCGGGGGCCATGCTCGTCAGAAAGACATCCAGCCCACTCTCCTTGGTGATGTTGGGGCGAAGTGCCGCGCCGGCGAGGAAGGCGACCGTGTAGCCATCTTCGCTGAGGGCGGGATCAGCCCCGTCGATGCTGGCAAGCGACGCCTCCGGCTCGCTCAGGGGTCCGTAGCAGGGGCCCGTCGCGGTCGGATTTGCCGGATTGACTCCTTCGCCTTCATTGCATCCGGGGTCGTCGGGATCGGCGATCCCGGTGACACGGCGAGTGGTCGCAGTCGGATTCCTGCCAACGCCGCCAGAGGTAGTACGCCTGGCTGGGATCTTTCACCTCGCCCGGAAGGAAGCGCGTCTGTTCGGGCGCGTTGAACGACACCCATGCGACGGTCGAGCCGTCGGCGCTGATGCTTGCCGGCCCGATTGCGCCACCGGCCGGTCCATCTTCTTCGGGTTCGCCTTTTTTCTTGCGGGTCATGAGGGTCGTCGTCTCAGCCAAGAGGTCGCGCACGAACAACTGCCGCGGTGGGGTTTCCGCGGTGGACTGGTCGGGCAGGTCGGACTTAGGCAGTTCCGATGCGCCGAGTTCGGTGGTCCGGAACACCACGTAGCGCCCGTCAGCGGAGATCGCGGTGCTCGGGCCACACTTCCGCGCCCGGATTCGGCGGCCTGCAGCGACGGACTGGGAGGAGTGTAGGTCGCGGGTTCTTCGCCACCGCTCTTCGCCGAGACGAGCGTGTAGGCGCCCGAATCCTGGCGGTCGGCGGTCAGCGGCACGTCCATGTCACGCACGTAGACGTCTATGTTTTCGTTGGTGTCCTGTGGGACGAGCTGCTGGGCTGTCGAGAAGGCGACGTAGCGGCCGTCAGCGCTGATGGAAGGGTTCTGAGCGCCGCGGAAGATCAGCTTGCCGGCTTCGGGCCCTTCGGTGTGCACCTCGCTGCCGTCGGCGACGAGCGCGAGTTCGCGAGTGTCGCGGTCGTAACGGAAGATGCCGCCTTCGCGCAGGGTGCCGGGCGGTTCGGGGTCGCCGCCCGCAACACTGTCATTTTCGAAGAAGTTGGTCGCGCGCGTCTGAAAAACGACGTAGCGCCCGTTTGCGGAGATCGCCGCCTCGACGGTCGGCGCGTTGGCTTGTTCGTCAGAGGCATTGTCGACCGAAACGATGTTCGCGCCGAGACCGCCCGCGGCCGGCCCGTAGATCGCGTGGGCCGGCGCCGCGAGCACGAGCGCGCAGAGGACGGCCGGTACGACCGGCGCGAAACGCCTCACGCGACAGTCACCCGCCTGCGCACCCTGACGCGGTTGCCGGCGCGGTCGGAGGCGGTGACGGTGATCGTGTAGGAGCCCCCGGCGGCGTAGCGATGACCGAGCACGGTGCGGCCATGCGCGGAGCTGCGACGACCACCATCTCCGAAGCTGACGTGAACGGAGCCCGCGTTGACCCCAGAGCTCTGCCCCTTGGCGCCGTCGCTGACGCGCACCGTCACCGAGCCGCCGCGCACGCGCACGCTGACTTTCGGCGGCGAGCGGTCGATTTTGAGCGTGGCGGGCACCGAGTCGACGACCTGGCCGAGCGAGTCGGTCGCCTCGACCTGGATCGTGTGGGCGCCGTTGGGGATCTCCGAGCCGCTGAGAATCGTTTCGGTGGTGGTGAGGTTTTCGGCGACTTCGCGATCGTCGACGAGCACGCTGTAGGTGAGCTTGCCCGCGCCCGCCAAGGGGGTTTCCCACTGCAGGGGGACGCGCGCGGCGTGAACCCAGCCGGAGGGCGTGTCGAGCACGAACTCGCCCGGGGGCGCGCGCACGACGACGGCGGCGATCTTCGTGTTGGCGCCGTCGCCCTGGAGGAAGCCGATCAGCGCGTCGCCGTGGTGGGAGGCGCCGAGGTCGAGCTGGTGCACGGTGCCGCCGCCGGGGGCGGAGACGAGCTGGCGGTTGGGGGTGCCGTCGGCGCGGCGCTCGAGCACCGCCACCGCCCCAGCGCCGTGCTCGTCGACCTTCCACGCCGCCGCCAGCGCGCCGTTGTCAGCGCGGGTCAGCACCGGATCGCCGGCCGCGTCGCTGGCGCCGTCGTCCATGCGCACCGGGGCGGAGAGGGTTTTTTCGGTGCCGCGCGCGTCGAGGCTCGCGACGCCCGAGCCGAAGCCGACGTCGAAATCGCCCTCGCCGTCCACAGCCATGCTCATTGGTCCGATAGGCCCACCGAGCCCTTCGGCGCCACCGCCGTCGACGATCCGCGCACCGGCGAAGGCCGCGCCGTGCGGATCGAACGAGGAGGGGATCTCGTTGACGAACACACGCGGGCGGGTGAAGCCCGAGCCGGGAGCGGGCTGCTGGCGGAAGGCGACCGCGCCGACGCCGAAGCCGCGCATGTCGTCTGCCAGCTCGTCGGCCGGTCCGTTGAGCGGGATGCCCGGCATACGTGGAGGGGCTGACCTGCAGGATGTCGCCGGGAACCATCCCGAAGATGCGCCGCGCGTAGATGCGGTTGACGAAGGAGTCGTCGGGCTCCTGCCAGGCGACGAGGCCCTGGCCGGTGAGGTCGATCGCGACCTTGGGCGAGTTGGCGGCCGTGGGCGCGAGCATCGGCTGGGCGGGGTTGCGGTTCAGCGGCAGCCCGAACGAGGACCAGAACTCGCCGTCGAAGCGGGCCATGCGGATTTCGGCCTTGACGTAGCCGGGCGGGATTTCCGGCGTGGAGGGTCCGCTGACGGCGGTGATCACGCGGTAGGCGACGAGCGCACTGCCGGCGAGGTTCATCGCCACCGAGGGGTAGGTGCCGATCGCCTGACCGATGTTCAGGTCGATCGGCACGGGCGGCTGAAAGCCGGTCGAGCCGGGCTCGAGCGCCGCCGAGAAGAGGCCGTCGGTCGTGGAGGAGTAGTGGTTGGTCCAGACCACGACCAACCGCCCGCCTTCGCCCGCGCCGATCGCCGGGAACGAGGATTCGAAGGGCTGGCCGACATCGACGCGCTGGGGAGGGCCCCACTGCCCGTTGGAGTACAGCGCGGCGAAGATGTGCGGACGGCCATCGACGCGCTTGCGGTAGACGATCCCGCCGCTGCCGTCGGAGGCCATCGCGACGCCGCCGAGTTCGACGATTTCCGAGCTGGCGCCGTCGATCGTCGCGACCGGGGAGATCAGGGCGCCGGCCGCGGGAGCGTGCGCCAGCGCCGCGAGCAGCGGCACGAGCGCCAGGAGCGAGACGGTTCGGGCGCGGACGCACAGGCGTCCAAGATCCCGGACGCCGCGTGCGCGAAGCAGACGAGTCACCCCGGCAGATTGATCCGCTCCGCGGGCCGACCTGTTAACGACTTGAGAACATTTGCCCGCGTTCACATCCTGTTCACGTCTGGATGTCCCCCTGCTCCGAGACTGGCGCACAAGTCCCCGTCACCAAGGAGCACGTTTTGCTACGACCCACCCGCACCGCTGTGACCGTCCTGCTCGTCGCCGGCGCGCTCACGCTGGCCGCCCCCGCCGCCGCCGGCGCCCGCGCGCTGCTGCTCAGCGGCTCGACCTCGATCTACCCGCTGATGATCCAGCTCGCCGCCGCCTACCACAAGGCGACGCACCAGCCGACCCCGAAGGTCAACCAGGGAACATCCGACGCGGGCGTCAACGAAGTCAACGCCGGCAAAGTCGACATCGGCGACGTCTCACGCGACCCGATCCCCAACACCGCATCGGCGCCCGGCGACCCCCACGGCCTGATATTCACGAAGATCGCCCGCGACGGGGTGTGCATGATCACCAACCCGTCCAACCGCCTGGCGAACCTCAACCAGCAGACAGTGCAGGGGATCTTCACCGGCAACATCAGCAACTGGAGCGAAGTGCCGGGTGCGAAAGTGTCGGGCTCGATCGACCTCGTCGACCGCATCGCCTCCTCGGGTACGCAGGACGCCTTCCAGAACATCTTCCTCGGGCCGAGCCTGAAGATCACCCCCAACGCGGACGCCGAGGAAACGAACGGGCTCGTGCAGAGCAAGGTCAAAAACGACCCGAGCGCGATCGGCTTCGTCTCGTTCGCGTTCACCGCCGGGGTCAATACCGTCGGCTATCAGGGCATCCCCTGCACGCTGCGCAACGCCAAGTCTGGGCAGTACCAGGGCGTGCGTAACTTCTGGATGGTGACCAAGGGCGTGCCCAAGGGCGCCGCCTCGAAGTTCATCGCCTGGATCACGAGCGGCAACAAGACGACCAAAAAGATCATCGGCTCGCAGTGGATTACGGTCCACTAGCGCACCCGACCGTCTAGCGGCCCACACAGCTGCCCCCATCGAAGACAAGGGCCTGAGTGACATCGTTGCCGGGTAGACGGTCGGCCGGAGGTTCGCGAGACAGACGCGCCGAGTTTGTGCTCGGCGCGCTGTCAGTGAGCGTGCTCGCGTTCATCGCGCTGATGGCGGTCACGGTGTTCGCCAAGGCGTGGCCGTCGTTTGCGCATAACGGCATCAGGTGGTTCTTTCCCGGCGGCGATGTGGACCAGCAGCTGGGCGCGATCATCCAGGGGCCGAAGGACCCCGCCCACTACGACTACTACCTGCGCGCGTGGCCGCTGATCTGGGACACGATCGTGACGACCGGCCTGGCGGTGGCGATCGCGCTCGTGGTGTCGGTGCTGGCGGCGGTGTTCATCGTCGAGCTCGCGCCCGCGCCGCTGCGGCGCACGATCGACCCGGTCGTGCGGCTGCTGGCGGCGGTGCCGTCGGTCGTGTACGGGCTGATCGGGATCCTCGCGATCGCGCCGTGGCTGGAACGCACGTTCATCTCCCAGCAGCGCAAGCACTCGGTCCACGAAGTCGTGCAGCTGACCGGCTCCAACCTGACCCTGGCCGTGCTGATCCTGGCGCTGATGATCACGCCGATCATGGTCGCGATCGTCGTGGGGGCGCTGGAGACGGTGCCGCGCTCCTGGACGGAGGGGTCGGCCGCGCTCGGGGTCAACCGCTGGCGCACGATGTGGCGCGTGTCGCTGCGCACCGTGCGCCCGGCGATCCTCGCCGCGATCGTGCTCGCGACCGCGCGCGCGCTGGGCGAGGCGATCATGCTCTCGATGGTCGGCGGCTCGCGCGCGTTCCCCGTCAACCCGCTCGACGGGACGACGTTCCTGTTCGAGCCGGTGCGTCCGCTGGCGGCGACGATCATCGTCTACATCGACGGCATCTCGGTCGTGCCGCTCGAACAGACGCTGTATGCGATGGCGGCGGTGCTGCTCGTGTCCTGCGCGTTCCTGTCGCTCGCCGCCTGGGCGGTAAAGCAGCCGATGAAGAAGTACGGGATCAGGACATGAACACGCATGGCGGCGCTGGATCGGCGTCCTTACCGATTGAAGGTCACGCGACCTTCAATCGGCCAGCACGTGTGCAGAGCACACCACGCTCACTGCGTCCTTGCCCGGCTTGCCCTGCGTGCCCATGTCGGCGTGGTGAGCGTCGACGGGATCGGCCGACATGAGCACGTCCTCTCAATCCCCCGCACTCCCCTCGCCCGCCGCGGTGCGCAAGGCTCGCCCGCGCGACTCGGTGCGCAACTGGCCGCTGATCGACCGGGTGGCATTCGGGCTGTGCTGGACGGTGGGGATCGGGCTGTGCGTCGCGGCGGCGGCGATCGTGGTGTTCATGTTCGTGAAGGGCATCGCCTACGTGCGCCCCAGCCTGCTCGTCGAATCCCCCCAGGCGGGAGCGAGCGAGGCCACCTCCGGCGGGTTCCTCGATCCGCTCGTGGGCACGCTGCTGCTGACCGCGATCGGCACCGCCATCGCCGCGCCACTGGGGGTCGCGACGGCGGTGTGGCTGAGCGAGTACGCGCGCCCCGCGCCACTGGCGCGCGCGGTCGAATCGGGCGTGGAGACGATCGCCGGGTCCCCAAGCGTGGTGCTGGCGATCTTCGGGCTGTTCATATTCTCGCGGTCATTCCTGGCGTCCCTGTCGCAGACCTCGGCCGGCGGCGCGGTGTTCGGGCGCTCGTTCCTGACCGCCGGGGCGATCATGGCGATGCTCGCGCTGCCCTTGATCGTGGGCGCCACGCGCGAGGGTCTCGCGCAGGTGCCCGGCCACATGCGCGAGGCCTCATATGCGCTCGGCAAGAGCAGGATCACGACGATCCGCAAGGTGCTGCTGCCGTCGGTCCGTCCGAACATCGCCGGGGGTGTGACGCTCGCGATGGGGCGGATCGTGGGCGACACCGCGATCGTCGTGATCCTGCTGGGAGCCACGCTGCACCTGGAAGGCGCGGGCGGCCCGCCGATCCTGTCGACCCTGCGCGGGACGGGGGCGACGCTGACGAGCTATGTCAAATACAACTCCCCCGCCGGCGAAGGCAACGCTCCCGAAAAGGCCTATGCCGCGGCGTTCGTGCTGCTGATCATGGTGCTGGCGCTCAACGCGCTCGTGACGCGCCTGACCTCCGGGCGCGGGCGCAGAACCGACCGGTTCCTCGCGTGGGCGTGGCTGCCGAGCTGGAGGAGCCGATGAACGCCGCGGACACAAAGACCAACGCTTCGCCGGGACACCCCCACAACAAATCGACCGCCCGGCCCCGATACGGCGAGGCGCGGCGATGAGTCCCACGACGCCCCCACGCGCACGGCGGATCGCACTCGACCACGAGCCGACGCTCGCCGACGAGCGCCACCGATCGCCGCTCGGACATCCGATCGACGAGCTGACGTCCACGCCCCCGATCGGAGCGGCGCCGCCAATCCCGGCCGCGGGTGCAAGCCGGCGCAACGGCCTGCAGGGTAGGCCCACCGTCATGCCGGCGACGGTGACCGAGCGGATGGCGATCGAATCGGTGTCGCTGGCCTACGGCGAGAAGTGGGTCGTGCGCGAAGTCAGCCTGCCCGTGCGCCAGGGCGAGGTGCTGGCGCTGATCGGGGCGTCGGGCTCGGGCAAGACGACGCTGCTGCGCTCGCTCAACCGCCTGACCGAGATCACCGCCGGCGCCACGCGGGCGGGGCGGATCGCGCTCGACGGGCAGGAGATCGAGCACATGGAGGTCAACGAGCTGCGACGGCGCGTGTCGATGGTGTTTCAGCAGCCCAACCCGTTCCCGATGAGCATCTTCGAGAACGTCGCCTACGCGCTGCGCGAGGAGCACACCCCGGGACGCCGCCGCAGGCGGCGCTCACGCCGCGAGCTGGAGCCCGAAGTGATCGACGCGCTGCGCCGCGCCGGGCTGTACGAGGAGGTCGGCGCCGACCTCGACCACCCGGCGCTGCGCCTGTCGGGCGGGCAGCAGCAGCGGCTGTGCATCGCCCGCGCGCTGGCGGTCAAGCCGGAGGTGCTGCTGCTCGACGAGCCGTGCTCGGCGCTGGACCCGATCTCCACGGCGACGATCGAGCAGCTGATCGTCGGATTGCGCGCGGACGTGGCGATCGTGATCGTCACGCACAACCTGCAGCAGGCGATGCGCGTGGCCGACCACGTCGCGTTCATGCACCTCGGCGAGCTCGTCGAGTACGGCTCCAGCGCGCAGATGTTCGACAGCCCCCGCAACCAGCGCACGCGCGACTACATCGGCGGGGCGTTCGGGTGAGCCCGCTCCACGCCCCGGCGCGCCGACGCGGCACCGGCGGAGCCCGTCGGTGAGGCGCACCACCGTGGCCCTCGCGCTCGGGGGGGTCGCGCTCGCCGGCCTGCTCAGCGGCTGCGAGACGACGGCCGAAAAAAGCGCCCGGCTGGAACGGACCGCCCATCACAGCCGCCCGGTCGAACGTGGCCTGACGATCACCAAGCAGAGCACCAACGTGCGCGTGCTGAGCGCGATCCTCGTACACGGCGCCGAAGGCAATGCGGCGGTCGTCACGCTGCGCAACGACTCCGGCCACACGCTGAAGGACGTCCCCATCGCGATCCTCGTCAGGGACGCGCATGGAAGCACGCTGTTTCAGAACAACGCGCCCGGCCTGGAAGCCGCGCTCACGTCGCTGGCGTCGCTGGGAGCGCACGGCGAGGCGACATGGATCGACGACCAGGTGCAGGCCTCCGGGGCACCGGCGAGCGTAGCCGCGACCGTGGGCGCAGCCCCCACCGCGAACGGATCGGCGCCACGCATCGAAGTTCAGGGCGTGCACGCAAGCGAAGAAGGCGGCGGCACGGGCGCCGCGGGAACGGTGCGCAACCGCTCGAACATCACGCAGCAGAACCTCGTCGTCTACGTGCTCGCGCGCCGCTCCGGCAAGATCGTCGCGGCCGGGCGGGCGGTACTGCCCGAAGTCGGCGCGGGCGCATCGCTGCCGTTCCAGGCGTTCTTCGTGGGCTCGCCAAACGGCGCGAAGCTCGAAGCGAGCGCACCGGCGAGCTCGTTTGGCTAAATCCGAAACGACCCGACGCCTGTTGGCGGGGCGACCAGACAGCTAGTGGCATTCGACACAAGTCTTATCGACTGATACCATCCGTAGTTGCAAGCACCTACGAACGATGGTGGCACTCGCGCCCCTTACTTAGGCGCGGAATTGGACAGGGACTCATGGCAACGGCTCAGCGATCCGATAGGGAGGCTATGGCCTCTCCTCCCCAGGAGACGTGCGTTGTACTGCGGCTGGAGTTTGGCGGCTGTTCTCACGAGGTGCTGGAGGACTGGGCGGCCGTTGTCCAGCAGGTGATCGACGAGTGCGCCGGGGACGCCGCGCCGGGCGCCGCGATTCGCTGTATCTACGAGCCGCTCGCAGTGGAGATCTTGTTCACCGTCGAGAACGCGACCAAGGCCGAGGTTCATCAGCGCGTAGCCACCGTGGTTGCCGCAATCGAAGGCGTGGTACCGACCGCGTTCGACACAGACACGGCGACCCGGTCCGCGGGGCCCCGAGAGCTGGTTCCGGCTTAGAGCTTCAGCCCCGCCCGCTCGAACATCTTTTCGAGGTCGATGGGAAGTGAGGCGACTCGGCATGAGAGGGATGACCTCGCCCCATGGGGCGAGGTCTGGGGCCGCGCATGCGCGGCCCCACCGACCGGCGCATGCGCCGGTCGGAAGGCAGGGTCGCATGCGACCCTGCCCACCACATCAGCTTTTTCTCAAGCATGCGACCCCATCAATGCCTCGACACGCAGCCGTCCGGTTTGCATGCGGTCACACCGGGCGACACATGCGCCGTCCGGGATTGGCTTAGCGCGAGCCTCAGCGCCGACGCCGCTTGAGCGTGATCCCCTCGAGCACGTGCGCAACCGTCTCGCACGCGTCCACGGCGGCCTCGAGCGACTCGAATATGTCCTTCCAGCGGATCACCACCATCGGGTCGATGCCGCCCGCGAACAGCGAGGTCACAGCGTCGCGTTGCAGCCGGTCGCCCTCGTTCTCCAGGCGGTGGATCTCGACCAGATGCGGGCTCAGATCCCCCCCGCCATGCAGGCACCGCAGGGCGCCGAGGATCTCCGCGCCCGCGGCGACGAGCACGTCGGCGAACTCGACGGCCTGCTCCATCGGCGCCTCGACCCCGTACAGATCGAGCTGCGCCGCGGCCTGCTCGGTGTAGTCGACGACGTCGTCGATCGCGGTCGCCAGCGCGTAGCCGTCGCCGGCGGTGAATGGGGCCCGCCCGCCCCGCACGCGCCGACCGCCGCCGATGCGGTAGATGATGTCGTGGGTGATGCGGTCGCCCTCCCGCTCGCACGCGGCGAGGTCCTGCGCGAGCGTGGCGTGCTCGGGGAACGCGGCGAGCAGCTCGCGCAGCAGCAGCGCCGAGCGCTCCACGTTGCGCCCCGCGTCCTCCAGCAGCATGGCCAGGGTCGTATCGACGGGACGGCTGAGCAGGCTCATGGGGCAGATTATGGACATCAGCCGAGCCGGCGGGCTCTCTTCACGAGTTCTTCACGACTAGATCACGATTTCGCAACCCGTCCGGGGACCGTCCAGGCGAGTCTATGTGCCCGTGGCGGGCGCAGCTGAGAACGCGAGCACCCTGTATGCCGGCGAACTGGAGATCCGGCTCGGCGAGGGTCTCGTGCTGGCCACGGGTCGAGCGCTGACGCTGTCCGTGCGCGAGTTCGAACTGCTCGCAGCGATGGCCCGGCGCGCGGGCGCGATCGTCACGCGCGACGAGCTCTACGCCGAGGTCTGGGGCGGCGAGCTGCGCCCCGGCGACCGCTCCGTGGACGTGTACGTGAGCAAGCTGCGCAACAAGCTCGAGACGGCGATGCCCGACCGCCGCTTCATCCACACCCACCCCGGCTTCGGCTACCGCTTCCAGCCCCAGCCCGCGCGCGAGACCAGCGCCGTCGCGGCCGCGGCCGATGCCCTCGACGTTTCCGACGTCGCTGGGGAGTCCCCCGGCGAGCTTTTACGAAATGTTCACATCGGAGTGGGCGGCGATTCGTGAGACTGACTCAAGCCAGTACACCGGCTGGGAGGGGCCTCTGCGCGTGCGTGCGGACGCTCGCGGGCCGGTGACCAGCACATAACCCAGCAGAGGAGACTCTCAGTGATCCATACGAACAAGATTGGCGCGCTCGCGGGCGTCGTGGCGCTAGCACTCGGCCTCGGCGCGTGCGGCTCCAGTTCCTCAAGCTCCAGCTCTTCGAGCACTTCGAGCAGCTCCGGGGGCACGATCTCCGGCGCCGGCTCGACGTTCGCCGCTCCTGTCTATGAGCAGTGGGCCTCGTCGCTGTCACCCCTGACGGTCAACTACCAGGCCGTCGGCTCGGGCGCGGGGATCACTTCGCTTGCAGCCAAGACCGTGGACTTCGGCGCCTCCGACCCGCCGCTGAAGCCGGCCGACTTCGCGACGCTCGAAAAGGTCGGCCCCGTCCAGCAACTGCCGATGTTCCTGGGCGCGATCACCGTCTCCTACAACCTGCCCGGCGTGCAGACCGGCCTGAAGCTCGAAGGCACGACGATCTCCGACATCTACCTCGGCAAGATCAAAACCTGGAACGACGCGGCGATCAAGGCGCTGAACCCGGGCGTGTCGCTGCCGAGCACCCCGATCACGGTCATCCACCGCTCGGACTCCTCCGGCACGACCTCGGGCTTCACCGGCTTCCTGGCCGCGGTCGATCCCGAATTCAAGAGCAAGGTCGGCGAAGGCAAGGACGTGCAGTGGCCGACCGGAACCGGCGCCAAGGGCAACGCCGGCGTCGCCGGAGCGGTGCAGCAGACGACGGGCGCCGTCGGCTACGTCGAGCAGGCCTACGCGCTGCAGCACAACTTCACCTACGCGTCGGTCAAGAACAAGGCCGGCAACTTCGTCGCGCCGAGCCTGGCCTCGACCAGCGCCGCCGCGACCGGAGTGACGGTGCCCGCGAACCTGGGGATCAAGATCTCCAACCCCTCGGGCGCGCAGGCCTACCCGATCACCTCGCAGACGTTCGTGGTCGTCTACAAGGACATGTGCAAGGCCGGCGTCCCCGGTGGCGAAGCGGCCGCCAAGGGCGTCGTGCAGTTCCTGAACTACGGCCTGGGCTCGCAGGGCCAGTCGGTGCTCGCCCAGGCCGACTACGCGGCGCTGCCGGCTGAAATCCTGGCGAAGTCCAAGGAAGCCGTCACGAAGCTCGAATGCAACGGCTCGCCGCTCACCGGCTGATCCGCGTAAGCCACTCCATGGCCCACACCTCAGATCAGGTATAGACAGGCCATGGAGGCAGCATCGCTCTCGACCGGCGGGCGCTCGATTCTCGGGCGCTCGCCGGTCGCGCGCTTTCCCGATCGAGCGCTTCGCTATGGCCTGACGGCGCTCGCGGCGCTGATCCTGGCGCTGATCGTCTACTTCTTCTTCCGCCTCGCCGGCGAAGCCCAACCGGCGTTCGCCAAGTTCGGCGTCCTCGGGTTCACCTTCGACAACGACTGGAACGTCTCCGCCGAACACTTCGGCGCGCTGCCGCTGGTCGTCGGCACGCTGATCACCTCCGGCCTGGCGCTGCTGATCGGCGTGCCGGTCGCGGTCGCCACCGCGATCTACATCACCGAGCTGTGCCCCGGACGCGTCCGCGCGCCCGTCACCGTCCTGATCGAGCTGCTCGCCGCCGTGCCCTCGGTCGTGTACGGGCTGTGGGGCATCTTCTTCCTCGCCCCCAAGCTCGTGCCCGCCGAGCAGTGGGTGGCCGACCGCCTGTCGTTCGTCCCGTTCATCGGCGGCGGCGTCGTCACGATCCCCAACATCTTCGTCGCCGGGCTGATCCTCGCGATCATGATCCTGCCGATCGTCTCGGCGATCTCGCGCGAGGTGATGGCCACCGTCCCCTCCGACCACAAGGAGGCCGCGCTCGGCCTCGGCGCCACGCGCTGGGAGATGATCCGCCTGGCCGTGCTGCCCTACTGCCGCGGCGGCATCATCGGCGGGGCGATGCTCGGGCTCGGCCGCGCGATCGGCGAGACGATCGCGGTGACGATCATGATCGGCGACGCGCCCCAGATGCCCCAACACCTGTTCGGCCAGGGCTACGCGCTCGCCGCGGTGATCGCCAACGAGTTCGGCGAGGCCCAGGGGCTGCACCGCTCGGCGCTGTTCGCCGCCGGCCTCTTGCTGTTCGTGCTGACGCTGATCGTCAACGCGATCGCGCGCCTGCTCGTGCTCCGCGCCGCGCGCGCGCGCGCTCCCAAGCGCACACGCCCGGGACCGCGCCGACGGGGCGCCTCCCGCGATCGCCGGGACGGCGGGACTCTGATGCCGGCCTCCGATCGCCTCGCCCGCTACGCGCTCACCCCCGCGCGCAAGCGCCGGGACCGGATCGCCCGCGGCTCGATCCTCGCCGGCACGATTCTCGCGCTGATCCCGCTCCTGTTGATCGTCTACTACCTGCTGAGCAAGGGCCTGTCCTCGTGGAGCTGGAGCTTCTTCACGACCGACCCGACCGGCAACACGTTCTTCAAGAACTCCACCATCGGCGGCGTGCAGAGCGCGATCCTCGGCACGA
The DNA here is from genome assembly GCA_963786535.1 of uncultured Solirubrobacterales bacterium. Taxonomy (GTDB): domain Bacteria; phylum Actinomycetota; class Thermoleophilia; order Solirubrobacterales; family Solirubrobacteraceae; genus Palsa-744. The sequence goes on from CAWAZI010000001.1 coordinate 987,256, forward strand.
TCGAGATCGTCGCGCTGGCGTCGGTACTCGCGATCCCGATCGGCATCGGCGTGGCGGTGTGGCTCGTCGAGTACGGCCGCACGGGCTGGTTCGCGGACACCGTGCGCTTCTTCGTGGACGTGCTCACCGGCGTGCCCTCGATCATCTTCGGCCTGTTCATCTACATCGCGCTGATCATCGGCACCGGCAGCTCCTACGCCGGCTACAAGGGCTCGCTCGCGCTCGCCCTGCTGATGCTGCCGGTCGTGATCCGCTCCGCCGAGGTCGTCCTGCTGCTCGTCCCCGGCGCCCTGCGCGAGTCGGCGCTCGCCCTGGGCGCGCCGCGCTGGCGGGTGATCGGAAGCATCGTGCTGCCGACCGCGCTGCCCGGGATGGTGACCGGGGTGCTGCTGGCGATCGCGCGCGCCGCCGGCGAGACCGCGCCGCTGCTGTTCACGGCCGGGGCGACGTTCAAGACGACCACCAACCTCGGCGGGTTCATGAACTCGCTGCCCGTGCAAATCTACAACGACGTCACATCCCCGACCACCGCCGTGGTAGACCGTGCGTGGGGCGCCGCGCTCGCCCTGGTCGTCATGATCCTCATACTCAACCTGATAGCCCGAGTCGTCTCGCGAAGGAGTCGCCTTGCATGACCACGCTCCCCCCCAACACGGATGTCTCATCCCCGCCCGACACCGACATTCCGACCCCCAGGGCTGCCGAGATGGATCCCGACGAGATCGCTGAGCCGAGCCATGCCCGCGCGCCGGCGCCGGCGCGCCCCGAGGTCTCGGCCGCGACCAGGCCGGCGGCGCTGACCAAGCCCGGGCTCGCCGTGCACCTGCGGGGCCTGCGCGCGTTCTACGGCGAGGCCGAACAGGTCAAGGGCGTGGATCTCGAGTTCCGCGCCAACGAGGTGACCGCGATCATCGGCCCCTCGGGCTGCGGCAAGTCCACGATGGTGCGCTGCATCAACCGCATGCACGAGGAGATTCCCGGGCGCCTACGCCGAGGGCAAGGTGCTGCTCGACGACTTCGACGTCTACGACCCGTCGGTCGACGTCGTCGCCGTGCGCCGTGCGATCGGGATGGTCTTCCAGAAGCCCAACCCCTTTCCCGACGATGTCAGTGTTCGACAACGTCGCCGCCGGCCTGCGCCTGACCTCGCACGGGCGCGGCTCGCGCTCGAAGGCCGCCCAGCAGCCGAAGGTCGAAGCCGCGCTGCGCAGCGCCGGCCTGTGGGAGGAGGTCTCAGACCGCCTGCACGAGCCCGGCTCGGGACTATCCGGCGGCCAGCAGCAGCGGCTGTGCATCGCCCGCTCGCTCGCGGTCGATCCCGAGGTGATCCTGATGGACGAGCCCTGCTCGGCGCTGGACCCGATCGCGACGCTCAAGATCGAGGAGCTGATCGACCAGCTCAAGACGCGCGTGACGATCGTGATCGTCACCCACAACATGCAGCAGGCCGCGCGCGTGGCCGACCGCACCGCGTTCATGCTCGACGGACGGCTCGTCGAGGTCGGCCCGACCGACGAGATCTTCACCACCCCGACCGACCCCCGAACCGAGGAATATGTCACCGGAAAGTTCGGCTGAGCCCGGCCCCCGGACGGGCATTCCGGACGCGATCGGCGGTCCGAACGACGGCGCCGCGCCCGCGCGCGGTCAGCAGGGCCGCGCCCACTTCCAGCAGCAGCTGCTGGAGCTGCAGGAGCGCGCGCTCGGCGGCCTCGACCTGGTCGTCGAGCAGCTCGACCGCGTGCTGGAGGCCCTCAACCACCAGGACGTCGAGCTCGCGCAGATGGTGATCGCCGACGACGATCGTCTCGACGGGCGCTACCTGGAGGTCCACCAGGGCATCCTCTCGCTGCTCGCCCTGCAGGCGCCCGTCGCGGGCGACCTGCGCCTCGTCGCCGCGCTGCTGCACGTGATCATGCGCGTGGAGCGGATGGGCGATCAGTGCGTGAACATCGCCAAGCTGATCCCCCTCTCCGGCCACGAGCCGCCGGTGCGCCGGGAGGTCCTCGACGCACTGCTGAAGATGGGCGCACAGGCGCGCTCGGAGGTCGTGCAGTCGCGCGCCGCCTTCTCCGGGCGCGACGTCGAACTGGCCGAGGACCTGGTCCGCCAGGACCATGAGATCAACCGCCTGAACCGCGACATCTTCCGCATGGCGATCGAGATCGGCGAGGACCCCGACACGCGCGAGTGGGCGATGCACATGATCCTCGTCGCCCGCGCCCTGGAGCGGATCGGCGACAACGCCGTGGATATCGGCGAGCAGGTCGCGTTCGTCGTCACGGGTCTTTTCCGCGAGTTCTCGGACTCCTCTCATCCAGCCGGCACGCCGCCGGACGCCGCGCCGGACGCCAGTCCCGAGAAATTCTGAGCCCCTCGCGTCGCGCTCCGATCCCTCCGCAAATAGCGATTTTCGCTTGTGAACATCCTGTTACCGTGGGCAGGACGTTGCACACTCCTCCGCCTGGTCCCCTAAACTGCGCGGCGATGACGGAAAGTATCCGCGCCACGGAGGAGGCGGCGCCGTCAAGCACCCCGGGCGGCATGTCGCCGCGCATCGCGGTGCTCGACCGCGACAGCGGGTTCATCCAGGTTCTGAGCAAGCGCCTGGACCGCCTCGGCTGGGAGCACCGCGTGCTCGCCGGGCCCGTTCCCACCGACGCGATCGCCTCGATGCGTCTGAGCGCCCTGATCGTCGACCTGGCCGTGCTCGGCCCGCAGGCGTGGGAGTGGCTGGAGCGACTGTGCGGCGCGCTGCCCGAGCTCGGGCGTCGTGGTCTGCACCGGTCCCTCGACGGTCGCCCAGCGCGTGCGCGGGCTGCGTCTCGGCGCCGATGACTGGATCACCAAGCCGTGCCACCCCGAGGAGGTCATCGCCCGCGTCCAGGGCGTCGCGCGCCGCCGCCGGCGCGTCAACCGGCCGCGCCGAGGTCAAGCCGCTGCTGGCGGGCGAGGTCGAGATCAGGACCGACCGCTTCCAGGCGTTCGTCGGCGGGCACAGCCTCGACCTGACCAGGCGCGAGTTCGAGCTGATCGAGCTGCTCGCCGCCGCCGAGGGCAGGGTGCTCGAGCGCGAGGAGATCTACTCGCGCCTGTGGGGCTACGCGATGGTGCGCGGCGACCGCTCGGTCGACGTGTTCGTACGCAAGCTCCGCCAAAAGCTGGAGCGGGCCTCGCCGCGCTGGCGCTACATCCACACCCATTTCGGCATCGGCTACCGCTTCGCGGCGGAGTCGCTGGACGCGATCGCCGCCGGCGCGAGCTCCGTTGCAGGCGGCGACGTGGACGCATCGCCCGCCACCGCCGCGACCTCAGTCCCGATCGATTGGGACGCCGGCGATCAGGGCAAGCTCGCGGGGACGCATCAGGATCGCGAGCTCACCGCCGGCGCCTTCTAGCCTGACGACCGCCAGGCCGCCCTTCTTCAGGTCGATCCGCCCGCCGGTCAACCCGCCGACCGTCAGCGACAGGTCGGGCTCGTGACCGACTAGCAGCAACCGGCCGTCCTGCGCCGGAACCCCCGCCAGCGCGTCGATCGCCCGCGGCGCGTCGAACCCGCCCGCCAGCGGCGGGTGCTCGCGCAGCAGCTCGCGCTGCCGCGCGCTCCAGCCCTCGGCCGCGAGCTCGGCGGTCGCGCGGGCGCGCACCTTGGGGCTGAACAGCACCTCGTCGAACGCGACCGCCAGCTGCTGGATCGCGACCCCGGCCGCGCGCGCCTGCTGCTCCCCGCGCCGGGTCAGCCGCCGATCCGAGTCGGGCCGCGTCCCGTGCGGCTCGGCCTCGGCGTGACGTAGTAGCCAGAGTTGGCGCGCCATGCCCGGCATCAACACTAGCGGTATCTTGGAGCTCGTCCAGAAGCAGATCGTTAGATTTGAGGGGGTCGGGCCGTGAGTGCCAGACCAGGCACGCCGATCGTCCGGGATCGGCCGGCACGTCGAGCATCGCGGTGGCGGCTGGCGCCACGGAACGGCCGCCTTAACCGCGCCGACGGTGTAGCGTGACCGCAAGGCAATGTTCGATGACGATCACCGCAGCACTGGACGACCCCGCGCTGTACATCAACCGCGAGCTGTCCTGGCTGGACTTCAACGACCGCGTCCTGCAGCTCGCCGAGGACGAGGCCGCGCCGCTGCTCGAGCGGGTCAAGTTCTGCGCGATCTACACGACCAACCTCGACGAGTACTACATGGTGCGGGTCGCCGGCCTGCACGACCAGATCGACGCGGGCGTCGAGAACCCCGGCCAGGACGGGCGCACGCCCTCGCAGACGATCGCCCTGATCCGCGAGCGCTCGCAGGCGCTGGGGCGGCGCCTGAGCGACTGCTTCGAAGGCCGGCTGCGCCCCGCCCTGGCCGAGCACGGGATCGCCATCGTCGGCGTTGGGGAGCTCGACGACGATCAGCGCGCGGAGCTCGCCCGGCACTTCCGGCGCGTGATCTTCCCCGCGCTGACCCCGCTCGCCGTCGCCCCGGGACGGCCGTTCCCTTACATCTCCAACCTGTCCCTCAGCCTGGCCGTGCTCGTGCGCGACCCGGCGACCGACGAGACCGTGTTCGCGCGCGTGAAGGTCCCCACCGAGATCCTGCCCCGCTTCGTCGCGCTCGATCAGCCCAGTGACGGCCCACTCACGCTGGTGGCGCTGGAGGACGTCATCGCCCACCACCTCGACGCGCTGTTCGCGGGCATGGAGATCGTCGACTGCGACGTCTTCCGGGTCACGCGCGACGCCGACCTGGAGGTCTCCGACGACGCCGCCGACCTGCTGCAGGCCGTCGAGGACGAGCTGCGCCGCCGCCGCTTCGGCGAGATCGTGCGCGTGGAGATCGGCACGCGCTGCTCCGAGCGCCTGCGCAACGAGCTGATCGAGCTGCTGGGCGTCGCCGATGACGAGGTCTACCCGGTCGACGGGCTGCTCGACATGGGCGCGCTGTGGCAGATCGTGCGCCTGCCAGGCTACGCCGAGCTGCGCGAGGAGCCCCTGCTCGGCAGCACCCACCCGCGCCTGCTGCGTCACGAGTCAGAGCGCCCGGATGTGCTCGGCGCGATGCGCGAAGGCGACCTGCTCGTGCACCATCCCTACGACTCGTTCTCGACCTCGGTGGAGCGCTTCGTCCAGCAGGCCGTGGCCGACCCGAACGTGCTCGCGATCAAGCAGACCGTGTACCGCACGAGCGACGACTCGCCGCTCGTGCCGGCCCTGATCGACGCGACCGAGCGCGGCAAGCAGGCGGTCGCGCTGGTCGAGCTGAAGGCGCGCTTTGACGAGCGCATGAACATCCACTGGGCCAAGGCGCTGGAGGAGGCCGGCGTGCACGTCGTCTACGGCCAGCCCGCCCTGAAGACGCACGCCAAGTGCGTACTGGTCGTGCGCCGCGAGGGCGACGGGGTGCGCAACTACGTGCACATCGGCACCGGCAACTACCACTCGGCGACCGCCCGCCTGTACACCGACTTCGGGCTGTTCACGACCGACGAGCAGATCGGCGCGGACGTCGCCGACATGTTCAACTACCTCACCGGCTTCGGCCGCCCGCTGCACTACCGCAAGGTGCTGATCGCGCCCAACCAGCTGCGCGACGGCATCCTCTCGCAGATCGAGCAGACGATCGCCTTACATTCTCTGCAGACGCCGGGCAGGATCATGATGAAGATGAACGCGCTCGTGGACGGGCGCTGCATCCGCGCGCTTTACGAGGCTTCCCAGGCTGGCGTCCGGGTCGATCTGAACGTGCGCGGCATCTGCTGCCTGCGACCCGGCATTCCCGGCGTCTCGGAGAACATCAGGGTCGTCTCGATCGTCGGGACGACTGCTCGAGCACTCGCGCGTATACGCGTTCGAGCGCGACGGCGAGCACACGATCTACATCGGCTCGGCCGACCTGATGCCGCGCAACCTCGACCACCGCGTCGAGCTGGCGACCCCGATCGAGTCCCCGGCGCTGCGCGCCGAGCTGCTCGACGCCCTCGACCGGGCCTTCGCCGACAACCAGAGCTCGTGGGAACTCGACGCCGAGGGCGTCTGGACCCGGCGCTCGCCCGGTCCGGGCGAGCGCCCTCGCAGCCTGCAGCTGGAGCTCGCCGAGCTGCACTCTCGGCGCACCCCCGAAGAGCGCGCTACACCCGGGGCCGGAACCGAGACCGGCACCGAGGCGGCCCTGCCTCACTGACGGCCCCCAGGCGTCGCCGCTCGCGCCGGTCGATGAAGGTCGCGAGCAAGAGACTCATCTCAAAGAGCAGATACAGCGGCACCGTCTCGAGCAGGAGCGTGATCGCGTCACCGGGCAGGAAGGCGGCGACCGCACCACATGCCAGGATCGCATAGCGGCGGTTGTCGCGCAGCTGATGCGGCGTCACGATTCCTGTACGCGTGGCTGCCAGGATGGCGACGGGCACCTGAAATACCAAACCCATCGCGAGCAATATGACCGCAGCGAAGTGATAGTACTGACTGGCCTGCACCAGCACGTTGAACTGATCACCGTTAAAATTCTGGAAGAACCGCACCGCGGCGGGAAGCACAACGAAGTAGCCGAACATCACCCCCGCCACGAACAGGAACGGAATCGCCAGCATCAGGGAGTTCGCGACGCGTTGCTGCTCGGGGCTGAAGGCCGGCAACAGGAAGCCGTAGAGCTCATACAGGATGATCGGCAGCGCCAGGATGAGCGCGAAGATCAGCGCGACGCCTATCGTCGTAGTGAAGGGCTCGCCGATCCCGAGCGTCACCGGCTTGTTGCCCTCGGGGGACTTTGAAAGGCTCGCGATCGCTTTGTGCAGTTGAGGGTTCACACCCCGAAGGGACGACCGGGTCTCCGGCGTTGCGCCGCTGCCGGGGCGCTCCAGTGCGCCGACCACGAGCTGGAGTTGCGTTGCGACGGTACGAGCACTTTGCTGGACGGTGTAGGTCGCGCCGAGCGGGCCGTTCCCTGCTCGTACCTGTTTTTGGGTCTGGTGCGCGAGTGGCTTGTTGATGATTCCAAGCAGCGCGTGGTTCTGCCACATGCAGAAGCCAAACGCGACCGCGAGGGCTGCCAGGGAAACAATCAGCCGTCCGCGCAGCTCCTCCAAATGGTCAACGAGGTTGAGTCGATCTTCATGACCTATACGGGCTGTCGCTATAGCCATGATTTCTGCTCTCGTCTCACTTGAGGTTATTGTTGCTACACCGACCGGAACGTAGCTCCCCGCTAAGCGGGGAGCTACTCACGAGCCGGCTCGGGAACGGCTGCCGGCTGAGGGGCGCCGGACGCACTAGCGGCTTGGACAGGTACGGCCTGCGCGTCGGCTATGGTCGCGACTTGCTGCTGCTGGTGGGCGTCCACAAACGCGTGGGTCTCCTCGCCGCTGAGCGAGTCCTTGAAGCCGCGCATCCCGCTGCCCAGCGAGCGACCCATCTCGGGTAGTCGCTTGGCTCCGAACACCAGCAGCAAAAGGATGAGCAGGAAGGCGATATGGAGTGGATTGTCAAGACCCATGGTTTACAACTCCCGAGGTAGAGTGCCTGTGCCTTAAGCACGGGCTGATAAGTAAGTAGGAATAGGCGACGGCGTCGACCAAAGGGAGCCAATTGCCGTCACATATTTTTTGTACGCACCGCCACGGCGGACTCCGGATCCGCCGGGCGGCAAGTAACCTGCGCCTTATGCGACTATGAAGCCGGTTCCCTTCACTGCGGCCAGTACCTTGGCGGCTGTCAGAGGTGTGTCGAACGGACCCGCGAACTCCATCCGCCCGGGTCGGCCAAAGGCACAAGGACCGGCCGGTGTGTTTCTTCGACCTCCATGCGCGACAAGTCGATGTCAGCTCGCGTCTGCCGGAGGACCTCACGTCTGTCCTGGGAGCCTGTTGATAAGCCATCCAGCCGCCGTCTTGCTCAACGTGACCTGCCCCGAGTGGAGGCTTCCCACTTTGACGGTTACTGTGGCGGTCGTACCTGTGATCGATACCGCAATGATCTTGGCGTTCTCGAATAGGGCGACGTTGCCGTAGAACTTCACGGCTTCGGGGCATCCGGCAACCGTCGCGTAACGTCCAAGTTCCCGCTCGTCGGAGTCCACCACCTCAACCATTTTGTCTTGGGCGCTTTGGGTCAGGAGCGGGCAAAGTTCGGTCCCGCTGCCGCGGGCGAAAGAGGAGAAGTAACGTTGCACCACCGCGCTGACCTGCTCACTTTCCCGTATGCCACCCGCACCCTCGCTACCGCACCCGCTCACGAGTAGGGCGAGCACCGTCGCGAGTACCGTCAGCAGCCTCATTGGTCATTGATCGGCCATCTCGATGCGGAGCTTTAAGTTGGAGAGGGACCACCGTTACTGCGCCGCGCCCCCAGAGAGCAATAGATCGAGCACCGAGCCATCAGAGCCTATGCCAGCCTGGGTACAGCAGAGTCCGAGCTGCCGCCTATACAAGCGCCTTCATTGCTCGAGACCGCCAGCTTGCGCATAGCCGCCAATGCGAGCGCTTCACCACCTCGGCGCCCGCTTGCGCCTTGGACGAGATCAGATGGCCAGCGGGGCTGGCGATAGCGGTGCCGCAATACAAGCGGAAGCGAGCGTAATCGATTGGTCCCCTGACTCCGCCTTCCTACGCAACAACAGCCAGGTACGACGGCTGCGCGGCAGAGACGGGGCCAGTGTGACTGACACGACTCCCTTGGCGAGCCCTGTAAGAGCAGAACGTCGGTGGCGAAGGAAGACGCCCGCCGAGGGCGCGGAATGCGAGGGTTGGGCCGGTCATGTCGGCAGGAGAGCTGCCGACTGAGAAGATGATGGGCTGGGTGGAGGGTGCGAGCGCCGCCGGCGTCAAGGCACTCCGCCCCTACCGGGGCGGCCCTCCGGGACGGCCTTGACCCCGGCTCGGCCTCACCCTGAACACCAACAACCACGACACGCAGACAGTTTCACCAAAATCCGATCTGCAAACCCAAGGACCAAAACGCGCCAGATTTACCAGAAATCCTTGATTTCCACAGTACAGGCCAGTAAAATGGGGATACTCACTCATAGAAAATGACCCCCGCGCTGGTGATAACAGCCGGGGGTCTGAATCGCGGTAGGGACGGCCGTTGCTGGCCGCCCCCCGCGCAGATCCCAGCGTGCGCGTCTAACGCACTGGGCTCCTGCCTTGGGTTCTGGCGTCAAAGCGCGCGGGTGGCCAGGGATGCAGGATGCGTGCTTGGGGTAGCCATCGCGCGATGATGCGCCGCATCCGTTCCCAGGTCATGCGGGAGCGCTGGCTGCGACGCCGAAGCGCTCGCCACCAGTGCCACGCGACCACGAAACGGAACGTCTGCAACGCCTTGCTGTTGTCGGGCACCGCGTAGTAACGGAAGTGCCCGGCCAGGATGCTTGATAGCCAGCGTCCTTGCTCGGGGATTGGGTGATGCCAGCGTTGTCGCCTCAGCTCGGTCTTGACCTGGTGAAGCTTGGCCCGCATCCGCTTCTTGCTCGTGACCCGCTTGAGCTTGAACCGCCCGTCCTTGGTCTTCGCGCAGATATGCGTGAAGCCAAGAAAATCGAACGTCTCAGGCTTGCGCAGCCCACGTGCTGCTCGTCGCTCGGCCGCATACCGTCCGAACTCGATCAGCCGTGTCTTCTCGCAAGCCAGCCCCAAGCCGAACTTCGCGAGCCTGTCGCGAAGGTCAGCCAGGAACCGCTCGGCATCGTCACGACGCTCAAAGCCCGCGACGTAGTCGTCAGCAAACCGCGTGAGGATCACGTCACCCCGCGCATGTCGCCGACGCCACCGCTCGGCCCAGAGATCGAACACGTAGTGCAGGTAGACGTTCGCGAGCAGCGGCGAAACCGAAGCTCCCTGCGCCGTACCTTCCTCTGTGTTCGACCATTCCCCGTCCTCGATGACTCCTGCCCTGAGCCATTTCTGGATCAGCCGCAGGACCCTTCGATCCGCGATCCTGTGCTCGAGAAACCTCTCCAGCCAGCCCTGGTCGAGCCCGGTGAAGAAGTCACGGATGTCCGCGTCGAGCACATAGTTCACCTTCTTTCGTTCGATCCCGACCGTGAGCGCGTCCAACGCGTCATGCGGACTGCGCCCGGGCCGAAACCCGTAGGAGAAACCGAGGAAGTCCTGCTCATAGATGGCGTTCAGCACCTCGACCACCGCCCGCTGGACGATCTTGTCCTCCAACGTAGCGACACCGAGCGGCCTGGGCCGCCCGTCGGCCTTCGGGATAAACACCCTACGAGTCGGGCTCGCTCGATACGCTCCTCGCTGGACCCTGGCGTGCAAGTCCTGAAGGTTCTCCTCCAGCGTCTCGCCATAATCCCGCCACGTCACTCCATCAACCCCTGGGGCCGCGTCCGGACGAATCGCCCGGTACGCCTCCCGCAACCGATCGACAGTAACGTGATGCAGGAGCGCGGTGAACCGCGTTTCCTTGTCCTTCCGTGCTGCTTGGCGCACACGATCCAGGTCCGTTGACACGCTCACGCCGGCACTGTGTCCGGGGCGTGTTTCGCTGGCCGTGCTCCCCTTGGCCGATCCCCTTCCCTCCACCACCTCCGCGACCGCGTCAGCGGCGTTGTTCGGCAGCTTCGCAGGTAATACGGGACCGTCTGACTTCCCATGACCGTTCATCGAGGGCTTACCGCCATAGCGTTCCCCTCACGGCCCGCCATGCCGCTGCGCGCCACCCCGCGAACCATCCAGGACGAGGCATCAACAGCAACTCGCGGGCGACCACGGGACCTCCCGGTTCTCGCGCATGGAGACCTCCGTACGTGCCCAGGCTCTCTGACCGCGCAGGGTCCCACGACGACTCGCGATAAACGCCGCCGCAGACATGGCCTTCCGCTCTCTGTGACAGCGTCGGCACCCCAACCACATAACCTTTCGCGGCTCCATAACCCAGCCCGCACGACCCCTGCCAACGCTTCACCAGCGCCCTCACGAACACCAGCGCATGACTCAGGGCCATCGCGGATCGCTACTCCCTACGACGTAGAGAACTCTCATCTCCTTCTCCATGCCGGTTTATCCCGGCGCTCCACAGGAGGATGTAACTCCCATGCATGACCATGTTATTACCCTTGAGAGGCGGATGTCGGACGAGGCGCTGGTGACGGTCCCCGCGAGCGTCGTGGACTGGTTGCGCCGCGCCGCCTACGCGGAGATCGGCTCAGCAGCCGAAGCGCTCGATACCGCCGCGTTCGCAAGCGACCGTGAAGATCACCCCGAGTGGTTTCGCGGACCCATGCAGAACCTGCGGGAAATCTATGCCCTGCTCGACGCGATCGGCTGGGCCAAAACCCTGCCCCCACTCGGAGTGCAACTCAACCTGAGCGAAGACAGCTGGGCACTGATGAGAGCGCTGGCGGGCGCACTGGAGTTCGCCGACGAGGACATCAGCGAGACAGCGTGCAGCATGGTCGAGCACGCCCAGCCACAAGACCTGTCACCCGAGCCCGGCGTGGAGACCGAGTGTGTCGGGGTGCTGTGCGACTTCATGGCAACAGCACAAGCTCGCATCGACGCCATCGCGGTCCGCGAGGAAGAGGGAACCGTCCTGGAGCTCGCGGCCTGAGCACCACCCACTCACGACCACCGTAGGGATGATCCCTGGGTATCATCCCTACGGTGCGCAGACCTCGCGGTGGAGACGAGGCTGGTTGCATCAACCGGCCATTTGACACCGGGTTCCTGCCAGGACTATCGACCAGAGCTGAGCCAGCAGCCGTCGAGCTAATCAATGTCGCGCAGAGCCGAGCGCACGAGCCTTGCGACAGCCTCCGGAGTCTCGCCCGCGCTGAAGCTGAGTATCCAACCTGCGAGCTCGGGGTCTGAGACTTCGACGCGCCGGCCGTTGATCTCCAGGAAGGTGAGCATTGCCACCAGGGCGGTGCGCTTGTTGCCGTCGATGAACTGCTGACCCTCAGCGATGCCGTGAGCCAGCACAGCCGCTTGGAGCGCGAGATCTGCGTCCTCGTAGTGAGCATAGGTCCCGGGTCGAGCGAGGGCGCTCTCCAGCCCATCTCGATTACGCAGTTGGTCACCTGCCTCCGCAGCAGTGGCACCGATGATCAGGCCGTGCAACTCCAGAATGTCCTCCAGCATGAGATAGATCGGCTCGACCCCACCGAGCTGCTCCCCGCCCATACCCGCTACGACTGGGGAGTATCGGGATCGTGATCGGCGAGGATCTGCAACGCCTGGGCGTGCTCGACGACGACACGCTCGCCGATCGCATGAATGCGCTCGTGGACCTTCTCGGTGGACATGACTCGCAACTCGCCTCCCGGAAGCTCCTCGACCAGCACCGATGAGCCCGGAGCGTAGCCCTGGGCCTCGAACTCCCGAGGAATCGAGATCACGTTGCTGTTGCCGACGCGACGAACCTTCACAACCTTCATACGTCTAGTATATACACGGATAGCCGCTCGTAGAGAATACCCAACACTCAACAGCCGGCGCCGGTCAGCTGAGGGTATCGAGCGCCGCTTTGAGGTCGTCCACCGACTGATAGTCGAGCCCGAGCAGGTGGTCGTGACGATGCCGCACCACACCCTGCTCATCAATGATGATCACGGCGCGCTTTGTGCCCATGCGACCCAAGGCGCTGTAGGCCTTGGCCACCGCCTTGTCCACGTCCGCCAACAGCGGCACCGTGAGGCTGTTCTTCTCGATGAACCCACGATGGGAGTCCAAATCCTGCGCCGATATGCCGACGATCGTCGCGTCCAAAGCCGCAAAAGCCTCAGGACGATCGCGATACGAACACATTTGTTTTAAGCACACGGGCGTGTTATCGCCCGGGTAGAACAGCAGCACCACCCGCTCGCCGCGATGGTCGGACAGCTTGAACGATCCGTCGGTGCCGGGAAGCTCGAAGTCCGGCGCCGGCTCGCCTACCTGCGGGGTCTTGGGCATAGGGCTGAGCATACCTGGCGGGCGCCGATGCGGCGGGCGGACGCATCCCGCGACGGCCCGCGCGCCGCGCCCGATCAGCGTTCATACACGGCGAAGAAGTCGCGATCGTCCGGTTCGAGGTAGCGGGTCGCGGGGCGTTCCATCCCGGACAGCAGGTTGCTGGGATCTTCCGCGCCGGGGGCGCCGTAGGCGATGAAGCTCACCCAGTAGGAGTTGATGTCGAGCTCCATCGCACGCACCGCGCCGGCGTGAATGAGCGTTCTCGCCAAGCTGGCGACAGTCTGGTCTTCGCCCGCCGCGTAGATCAGGTTGCCGTAGGAGTCGACGCCGATCCCCGACCGCCACACGAGCACCGCGTTGCCCACCGTCGCACCCCATTCGGCGTCGTTTGAGAGGTTCGGGTTGAGCCTGCCCGCGGCGACGATCAACGGCAGGTTCTGGCGCGCGAACGACACCCCGGCCGGAGCCGTCGACCCGTGGCTCCAGTCGATCACGTCCACCCGTCCGTCGGCGTACCCGACGAGCGTGCCCTGCCCGTCGTGCATCGCCGCGTAGGTGTGCCCGTCCTTGACGAATCCGCCGTGCGAGTCGCCGAGCTTGAACCCGCTGTTGAGCGTGGCGAGCAGCCTCGGCCGCCTGGCCCGCGGCACGTCCATCGACCCGCGCGGGAGCGTCACCGAGGGCTCCAGGCGTCCCGGGTTGAGGGTCAGGGTCGTCCGCTTCGTATCGATCCACGCCAATCCGGCGACCACGCGCGGGTATTCGGGCTGGTTGCGCAACGTCGTGAGCAGTACCGGCGGATTCGCTTCCAGGCTGGGGCGGGTGGCGTGCCAGACGCCCTCGCCGGGCAGGGCCGGATGGAGCATCGCCTGCACGCGCGGGGGCCGGTATTCGGCGTTGATCGCCACCCGCCCGGCACCCGCGCCCGTGCCCTCGCCCGCACTCGCGCCGTAGCCGACTTTGGGTAGGGCGTGCAGCGTGGGACCGCCCTTGCTGGGCGCCGTCAACGTGTAGTAGATCGACTCGACCCTCGCCACCAGCCCCGCCGCGCCGTTGTCGCGCAGCCACTCGACCGTCCGGATCCCCAGGCTCGAGTTCGACGGCTGGCTCATGGCGCCCAAGTAAGAGAACGCCACGGGCACCAGCACCATGATCGCGGCGACGAGAGCTATACGACGCAGCCTGGCGACGCCGGTAGCCGCGCGCTTGGGATCTGAGCGTCGGCCGCCGGGTCTTGCCCGATGACGCGTGAGCGCACCTGACTCCATACGCAGACTGTACGGGCCCGCTTTGTGCGCTTCTGGCGAAACCACGGTAATAAGTGAACTCTCACACTAAGAACACTCTCACAGGTAGATAGACGCAAATGGACCACCCGCGTGTTGTGGTGTGGAATCCTGGCCTCACATGGTTAGCGGCTAATTCTTGGGTGGCCTCTCCACTTCGTTTTAACTCATTTATCGGAGGTTTAACCAGTGAACTCAGTCGAGATAGTCGTCAGCGACGACCGCGTCCCGCTGCGACCGCGGGACGGCACACCAACCGCCCGCATGCAGGCGCCGACCCAGCTGCTCCCCGCGGTGGCGCCCGCGAGCGGGCTCTCGGCACGGGGGCTGCTGCGTGCGTGCCGTCCGCGTCAGTGGAGCAAGAACCTGCTCGTCCTCGCCGCCCCCGCCGCCGCCGGAGTGATCGATCGTCCGCTGGTGGCCGCGCAGGTCGCCGGGGCGTTCGTCGTCATGTGCCTGCTGTCGAGCGCCACCTATCTGGTCAACGACGTGCGCGATGTCGAGCAGGATCGCCTGCATCCGCGCAAGCGCTCACGGCCCGTGGCCGCGGGGGAGATATCACCGCGCGCCGCACTGCGCGCCGCCGCGGCGCTGGCGCTCATGGGTGTCGTCCTCGCCACCGCGATCACACCCGGACTGGGGGCTGTCGGGTGTTGCTATCTCGCTTTGACGGCGAGCTATTCACTGTGGTTGCGCCACGTCGTGGTGCTCGACGTCCTGGCGATCGCCGCCGGGTTCGTGCTGCGCGCCCTCGCCGGAGGCGTCGCGACCGACATCTATCTTTCACGTTGGTTTGTCATCGTGACCGGATGCTGCGCCATCTTCCTGGTCGCCGCCAAGCGGTACGCCGAGCTGCGCGAGCACACAGGGTCCGGCGTCGCGGCACGGACGACCCTGCTCCGCTACTCGCTCGGACATCTGCGCCTGACGCTGCTGACGGCAGCCGCCATCGCCGGAGTCGCATACACGGGGTGGGCGTTCACGCGGCCCACCCACCTCGTCTGGTACGGATTGTCGATCGTGCCGTTCGTGTTGTGGCTGAGCCGCTACGCGGTCCTGATCGGCGCCGGCGCCGGCCAGGCGCCAGAGGAGCTGATCCTGCGCGATCGCACCCTGCTGGCGCTCAGCCTTCTATGGTGCTTCCTCTTCCTCGGCGGCGTGTATGTCGGCCACTGAGCTGACGGCACGCCCACCGCTGGTGAGCACCGAGCGCTCGCTGCACGGATGGGGACGGACGACCCGCAGCCGCTGCCGGCTCATCCAGCCTCGCGGGGTGCAGGACGTCGTCGAAGCGCTCGCCTCGCGCGCACAACCGGACACCGGTGTGATCGCGCGGGGCGCCGGGCGCAGCTACGGGGACGCGGCCCAGAACGACGGCGGCGAAGTCCTTGACATGACCGGCCTGGACGGCATCGTCTCGATCGACAGCGAGCGCGGGCTCATAGCCGCGCAGGGCGGCGCGACGGTAGCCCAGCTCATGAGTCGCCTGGCCCCCCACGGGCTCGCGCTGCCGGTCGTGCCCGGGACCCGGCACGTGACGGTGGCGGGCGCGATCGCCAGCGATATCCACGGCAAGAACCACCACCGCGACGGCGCCCTGGCCAGGCACGTGACGGCCCTCTCGCTGTGCACGCCCGCGCGCGGTCTCGTGGAGGTCTCACCCGAGACCGACCCGAATCTGTTCTACGCGACGCTCGGAGGCATGGGCCTCACCGGCGTGATCGTCGAGGCGACGCTCCGCACAGAGCCGCTGCCCTCCCCGTGGGTCGCCGCCGACATCGATCGCACCGACGGCCTGGAGCAGACGCTCGAGCTGATGAGCGGCCGCGAGCGCCATCGCTACTCGGTGGCGTGGCTCGACCTGCTCGCCGACGGATCGAAGATGGGACGCGCGATCATCAGCCGGGCCGACCCGCTTGCCGCCGACGGGGCCGCGCCGCAAGCCCGTGGCAGGCGAGCGACCACCGGCGCCTACCCCCACGCCCTCTCCCGGCGCCCGGCGTTCGAGATTCCCCGCGGCTTTCCCGCCGCCCTGCTGCGCCCCGCGAGCATGCGCACGTTCAACGCGCTGCGCTGGCGCGCCACCCCACGTCGCGAGCGCGATCGGCCGCTGGCCCTGGCGCCGTACTTCTTTCCCCTGGACGCCCTCGGCGAGTGGAACAGGCTCTATGGCCCGGCCGGACTGATCCAGTACCAGTTCGCGATCCCCGCCGGCGAGGAGGCCGCGCTCGAACGCTGCTTCGAGCTGCTGCGCACGCGTCGGCTGCCGGCGTATCTCGCCGTGTTCAAGCGCTTCGGCCCCGCGTTCGGCGGTCCGCTCTCGTTTCCGCTGGAGGGCTGGACGCTGGCGATCGACCTGCCGGCCGCGGCGCCCGGGTTGCGAGCGGCGCTGGACGTGCTCGACGAGCTCGTCGCCGGATGCGGCGGCCGCGTCTATCTGAGCAAGGACGTGCGCTTGCGCCGCGACATGCTGCGCGCGATGTACCCCGAGCTCGACCGCTTTCACGCCCAGCGGGCGAGGGTCGATCCGGAGGGGGTCCTCCGCTCGGATCTCGCGCGGCGCCTGGGGCTCTGCGGGGCGGTCGAGTGAGCGCCGCGAGCGCCGGCTCGATGGGCCGGCGGGTGATCGTGCTCGGCGGCACCTCGGAGATCGGGCTGGCGATAGTTCGCGAGCTGCAGGGACGGGCTCCGCGCGACGTCGTGCTGGCTGGACGCGATCCCGGTGCGCTGAGAAGCGCCGCCGATGACCTCCGCGCGGTGGGATGCCCATGCGTCAGCACGCTCGCACTCGACGCGCTCGACACCGACCGCCACGCAGATGTCCTCGCGCGGGCGTTCCGCGAGCTGGGCGGCGCCGACATCGTGGTCCTCGCGGTCGGTGTGCTCGGCGAACGGAGCGGGCTCCCGACCGACGTCGCCGGCGCGGTCCAGACGATGCAGGTCAACCTCGTGGGGGCCGGCTCTCTGCTGATCCACGCGGCTCGGCGCCTGCGCGACGGGGGAGGGGGAGCGATCGTCGTGCTCTCCTCGGTGGCGGCCGAGCGGCCACGGCGCGCGAACCCCGTCTATGGAGCGTCCAAGGCGGGCCTCGACGCCCTCGCGCAGGGGCTCGGCGATGAGCTGCACGAGCAGAACGTGCGCGTGCTCGTCGTCCGCCCCGGCTTCGTCCACACTCGGATGACGCGCGGTCTGAACCCCGCACCGCTGGCGAGCACGCCACAGGCGGTCGCGGGCGTGGTCGTCGACGGGCTGGACCGAGGCGCCCACACCGTCTGGGCGCCTCGCAACATGCGCGGGCTTATGCTCGTCATGAGAATGCTCCCCCGCCCACTCTTCCGCCGGATCAAGCAGTGAGCGCGACCCGCCCGTCCAGCCGGCGGCCCCGAGCGCGTGCCGCGATAGCGCCCACGGCAGACATCTCGCGGCTGCGCGCTCGCCGCCGCGAGGCGCGCCGCCGCAGCCGGCTGGCGAGGCTGGATCTCGGGTTCGGCGTGATCGGGGCGATCGTGCTGCTCCTCGCCACGCCCGGCTTGGCGATGACCGCCGTCATAGCGCTCGTGGTACTCGCGCTCTGCATCCTGTCGGTCGCGCTGGAGCGATGCGGCCGCCGGCGCGCAGAGCGCCCGCGGCGTCCCGGTCGTGCACGTCACCGGCGAGACCAAGAACCTCTTTCGAAATAGGCGGTGCGGTCGGGGCGTTCATGGACCAAGCTGGGCGACGCGGGACGGCGAAGCGCATGCTGGTGGCACGTGCGAGCCGTCACGTGGCTGGACGATCGCGAGGATTCCATTGGATCCTCGATCGGTCAGCGCCGTGTCCAGGGACGCATCCGGACGTGCCGATCTTTTTGAAAGCGGTTCCAAGCGGGCGCCGGCGAGACTCCGATGCGGTAGACATCCAGCATGGGTGCATGCCGTCTCACGGCGATGAAGACGACGGTGATGGTGCGCCTCACGCTGGCGATAGCCGCATGCACCCTGATCGCCGCCTGCGGCAGCAGCGCTGGCAACGCCGCTGACAGCTCCACGCCAACGGCCGACGCCGCCGCGATCCCCAACCCCGTGCACGTGACGGCCAAGCGGCTGAGCGAATGGCCGGAGTTCGGCCTGAACCCGCAGCGCAGCGACTCAAGCGAAAGCGCGACCGGGATAACTGCCGCGAACGTCGCCCATCTGCACCATCTGCGCGTGACGCTCCCGGGGACGGTTGACTCCTCGCCGATCTACCTGCACTCGGCGTCCGTCGACGGTGCGCTCCACGAGACGATCGTGGTCACGACGACGTATGGCAAGACGCTGGCGATCGACGCCCGCGGCGGGCAGATCCTGTGGACGTTCACCCCACCCGGCTACGCCCGCTGGGCGGGCACGGCGCAGATCACGACCACCAGTCCGCTGGTTGATCCGGACCGACAGTTCGTGTACGCCGCCTCGCCGAACGGGCTGATCCACAAGCTCTCGCTCGCCGACGGCAGCGAGGATAGTGTCGGCGCCTGGCCCGTGAGCGTCACGCGCGACCCCACGCACGAGAAGCTCGGCGCGGCGCTCAACATCGACGGTTCCGAGATCGTCGTGGCCACGAGCGGCTACTTCGGCGACGCCCCTCCATACCAGGGCCACGTCATCCTGATCGACCGCTCCAGTGGGCGGTTGTCGAGCGTGTTCAACACGCTCTGCTCGAACCGTCACGGTCTGATCGTGCCCAGCAGCTGTCAGGCCAGCGATTCGGCGATCCTCTCGCGCGGCGGCCCGGTCGTCGAGCCGGGTGGGCGCCGCATCTTGATCGACACCGGCAACGGACCGTGGAACGGGACCACGAACTTCGGCGACAGCGTCCTGGAGCTGACGTTCGGAAGCCTCACGCTGCGCCAGACCTTCACGCCGACCGACCAGGCGCAACTCAACGAAAGCGACACCGACCTCGGCTCCAGCGCCCCGGCGCTGCTCGGCTCGGGCCGCGTCGTGCTGGCGGGCAAGGACGGGATCATGCGGGTGCTCGATCTCTCTCGCCTGAACGGCCGCTCGGTGTCCTCGCACACCCTGCTCGGCGGCGAACTCCAGCGCCTGGCGCTCCCCGGCGGCGGGGAGCTGTTCACAGCGCCGGCCGTATGGCGCCGGGGTGGGCACACGACCGTGTTCGTGGGCGACGAACACGCGACCGCCGCCTACGTGCTGCGCCGGGGACGGCTGTACCAGGCGTGGCAGAACGACACTCCCGGCACGAGCCCGGTGATGGCCGGCGGGCTGCTGTACGTGTACGACCCCTCCGCGGGCGGGATCAACGTGTACAGGCCCGGCTCACCCCACCCGCTCGCCACCCTTCCCGGATCGCCAGGCCACTGGAACAGCCCGATCGTCCTCGACGGTCATGTGGTCGAGCCGGAGGGCGACGCCAACGACCATGAGACCTCGGGGACGCTTGAGATCTTCTCCGTCGGTTAGAGCGCTGCTCAGCGCCTTTGCTACGGACCCTTCGCTCATGACCTGATTCCAAAGCACGGGATCGCGCCCTCACAGCCCGATCTCCTCCAGCAGATTCAGCCACACCTCGCTGCGCGTGGGAAAGCACGGCACCGCGTGCCAGATGCGCTCTATCGGAACCTCGCCGACGACCGCGATCGTGGCGGCCTGCAACGACTCGGCGACCTCGACGCCGGTGAACGTCGCCCCGGCGATCGTCCCCCGATCCCCGTCGAGGACGAGCCGGCACGTCCCGGGGGCTTCGTGCCCAACAAAGCTGCCGCCGGCGTTTCCGCCCGTGGGCACGTCGACCGCCCGCGCGTTCAGGCCCGCCTCCCGCGCGCTCGCGAGCGTGTGACCGACCGCGGCGACCTGGGGCTCGGTGAAGATCACACGCGGCGAGCGCAACCCGTCGCTCAGCAGCGGGGTCGGCGTGACCGAGGATGTGTGCCGCGGCGACGCGCCCCTGATACTTGCCCATGTGCGTCAGCAGCGCGCGCCCGTTGACGTCGCCGATCGCGTACAGCCACTCGTGCTCGACCGCGCGCATGCTGTCCTTGACCGCGACCGGCCTGCCCGGCTCCAGCCCGAGCGCCTCCAGGCCCAGCTCGCCGGTGTTGGGCCGGCGCCCGACCGCGACCAGCAGCTCCTCGCCCGCCAGCTCGCGACCGTCCTCCAGCGCGAGCGTCGACCCGCCTCCCGGATCCCTCCGCGCGGCGGCTGGCCGGGACGCCGAGCACCACCTGAACGCCCCGGGCTTCCAGCGATTCGCGCACCTGCTCGGACGCGAACCGCTCCTCGCGCGCGATCAGCCGCTCGGACGCCTCGACGATCGTCACGCTCGCCCCGAGCGAGGTGTACGCGCAGGCCATCTCCACGCCGACCACGCCGCCGCCGAGGATCAGCAGCGACGCGGGAACCGCATGCGCGGTCGTGACCTCGCGGTTGGTCCACGGCTCACACTCGCGCAGACCGGGGATCGGCGGGATCGCGGCACTGGAGCCGGTGGCGAGCACGACCGCCTGCCGAGCGCGCAGCACGAGCTCTCCCGCGTCGGTCCCTTCCGCGTACGTCCCTCCCACGTCCGGCCCCGCACTGGTCTCCTCGCCGGCACGACCAGCGGAACACGCACCTCGCGCTCGCCGGTGAGGTCGCATGCCCCCGCACGAGCTCGATCCCGCGTTCGGCCAGCCACGGCAGCTGAGCGTCATCGTGCAAATCGTGCACGACCTCGTCGCGCCGGCGCAGCGCGGAGGCGACGTCGAGCTCTCCACCGGCCGCCTCGGCCGCACCCGGCACGCGCCGCGCCTCGGCCAGCACCTGGCCCGGGCGAAGCAGCGCCTTGGAGGGCATGCACGCGTAGTAGGAGCATTCGCCGCCGACCAGCTCGCGCTCGACCAGCGCGACGCTGAGACCGCCGGCGGCCAGCCGCCCCGCGCACACCTCCCCCGCCGGCCCCGCGCCGATCACGACCACATCGAGCTCTTTCGCGCTCACGCCTGCCTCCTTCATCGGATTTGCCGTCGCCGTCGCACCGCCATCGCCCTTTTTGCAGGGCCCTCGCGGACCGCGCCGGGGCCGTCAGCCGGGACCCTTGGCACCGCGCCCACAGCCGCCCACGGCGCGCTAGCCTCAATGACATCATGGACGAATCGCTTCGCGGTCAGCTCCTGCTCGCCTCGCCCGCGCTGCACGACCCGAACTTCGAGCGTGCGGTGATCCTGATCGGGGTGCACAGCGAGGAGGGCGCGATGGGCGTGGTGCTGAACCGCCCGTCCACGGTGACGGTCGGCGAGGCGGTGCCTCAGCTGGAGCAGGCGGTCGCCGAGGAGGAGCCCGTGTATGTCGGCGGACCGGTTCAGCCGAGCTCGATCGTGTGCCTGGCGGAGTTCCTCGACCCCTCGCCGGCGGGGCTGCTGGTGCTCGGGCGCATCGGCTTTCCCGCCCCGGACGCCGGGATCGAGGAGCTGACCGAGGCGACCGCGCGCCGGCGGGTGTTCGCGGGATACGCCGGCTGGAGCGAAGGGCAGCTCGACGAGGAGCTCGACAACGGCGACTGGATCGCGCACGCCGCGATTCCCGACGACGTGTTCACCGACGTGCCGCGGGACCTGTGGAGCGCCGTCTTGAAGCGCATGGGCGGCGGCTATGCCCTGCTCGCGCGCATGCCTCCCGATCCGAGCGTGAACTGACGCTCGGAGGGATCGGTGGAGATGGCTACCCTTCCTGGGAGTCCCCCCTACTCCGCCCCACCGATCCCCCCGGAGGACCGCAATGCTGAAGTTCGCCCGCTGGTCGACAACCCATCGCAAGTACGTGGTCATCGGCTGGGTCGCGCTGCTGATCGGCGTGAACATGCTCGCACAGTCGGCTGGCACCAGCTACTCCAACAACTTCACGCTGCCCAACTCCGACGCCCAGCGCGCCGCCGACCTGCTGCAGCGCAGCTTCCCCGCCCAGGCGGGCGACCGCGACACGATCGTCTACAAGGTCTCCTCCGGCACGGTCCTGAACCCCGCGGTGCGCGCGCGGATGAGCGCGACGTTCGCACGAGTCGCCAGGCTCCCGCACGTCGCGGGCGTGATCAGCCCCTACACGGGCGCGTCGGCCGGCAAGGCGATCTCCGCCAACGGCCAGATCGCGTTCGCGACGGTCGTGTTCGACGAGAAAGCGAACCTGCTGCCCAAGAGCGCCGCCGAACGCGTCGTGAGCACCGCGCGCGCGGCGGGCCGGCCGGGGTTGCAGGTGGAGCTCGGCGGGCAGGCGATCGAGGCGACCGAGCAGGCCGGCTTCGGCCTGTCCACCGCGGTGGGCCTGCTGGCGGCGATCGTCGTGCTGCTGCTGACGTTCGGCTCGCTGACCGCGATGGGCCTGCCGATCGTCACCGCGCTGTTCGGCCTGGGCACTGGTCTCGGCGCGATCGCGCTGTTCACGCACGTGGTCGACACGCCCAACTTCTCCTCCGAGCTGGCCGCGATGATCGGGCTGGGCGTGGGTATCGACTATGCGCTGTTCATCCTCACGCGCTTTCGCGAGGCCTACCGCACGCCCGGGCCGACGTTCGGGGACGCCCGCGAGTCGGTCGTGCAGGCGATGGACACAGCCGGGCGCGCGGTCCTGTTCGCGGGCACGACCGTCGTGATCGCGCTGCTCGGGATGATGCTGCTGGGCGTCGACTTCCTGTACGGGGTCGCGATCTCCGCATCGATCGGCGTGCTGCTGGTGATGCTCGCGTCGCTGACGCTGCTGCCGGCACTGCTGACGATCGCGGGGCGCGCGTGTCGCCAGACCCGGTCGCCGCACGCGCGCTCGTGAAGCACGCGAGGCGCAGAGCGGCGCGGTGGCGCCGCCCGCGGGCCCCCCGGCTCAGGGGACGGCAGCCGGAGCGCCAGCGCTCGCCGCCGGCGACACCACGCTTCAAGCCGGACGCACATGGCTGCGCTGGAGCGCGTTCGTGCAGCGCCGGCCGTGGACGATCGCGGTCTGCTCCACGCTGGTGATGCTGGTGATCGCGGCTCCGGCGATGGCACTGCGACTCGGATCGAGCGACGCCTCCAACGACCCGGCGAACCAGACCACGCACCGCGCGTACGAGCTGCTGGCGCAGGGCTTCGGCGAAGGCTTCAACGGCCCGCTGCTGGTCGTGGCGAAGGTCCCAAATCCCAGTAGGGAAGCCGCCAAGCAGGGTGTAGTCGTCGTGTCGCCCCCGGGCGGTGGCACAGCGTCGGTCGAAAAGCTGCGCGCGGCGATCGCCGCCACTCCGGGCGTTGCCTCGGTCGCACCGGCAAAGCTCAACCCGTCAGGCGAAGTGGCCACGATCACCGTCTATCCGCACTCCTCCCCGCAGGCGTACGCCACCACCCAGCTCGTCTCGCGCCTGCGCGACAGCGTGATCCCGCCGGTGCAGGCGCACACGGGCATGGCCGTGTACGTCGGCGGCGTGACCGCGGGCGCGGTGGACTTCGCCGCGGTGCTCGGTCACAAGCTGCCGCTGTTCATCGGCGTCGTCGTGCTGCTGAGGGCGCTGCTGCTTGATGATCGTGTTCCGCTCGCTCGTGATCCCGCTGCAGGCCGCCGTCATGAACCTGCTCAGCATCAGCGCCGCGCTGGGTGTGATCGTCGTGATCTTCCAGTGGGGCTGGCTGGGCGGCCTGTTCGGTGTCCAGCAGGGCCCGATCGAGTCGTTCATCCCGGTGATGCTGTTCGCGATCGTGTTCGGGCTGTCGATGGACTACGAGGTGTTCCTGATCTCGCGCATGCACGAGCGCTGGACGCAAACGCGCGATCACTCGCGCGCGGTCGCCGAGGGTCTGGCGCTGACCGGCCGCGTGGTGACGGCGGCCGCGGCGATCATGGTGTGCGTGTTCCTGTCGTTCATGCTCGGCGAAGACCGCGTCATCAAGGAGTTCGGCCTGAGCCTCGCCAGCGCCGTGTTCCTCGACGCGCTCGTCGTGCGCTGCCTGCTGCTGCCCGCCGTCCTGCACCTCGTCGGCGAGCGCACGTGGCACATCCCGGCATGGCTGGACCGACGTGCTGCCGCGGTTGAACATCGAGGGAACGGTGCTGCCGGCCGACGCCCCCGGAGAGCGCGAGCAGCCGTCGAGCACACCCCCCGGCGATCGTGCGCGCTCACCTCACCCCGGCGTTGCGACTGAGGGGGCCGAGGGCTGAGCCCAGGGCCCAGGCGGGCGGCGTTCGTCGCCCCCCTTCGCTGCCGCGCTCTCGCCGCCGTCCTCGCCTGCGCGAGCGCGACCGGAGCCGCCGCGATGGGCTTCGCGGGTCCGGCGCCACCGAGCGCATCCGCGGGTCCGGTCGCACAGCCCGCGGGCGACTCCGTCTCGACGCGGCGACTGCCCGCGCCTCGCTCGGTCGTGCTCGTGTTCGTCCCCGCCGGCGAGGCTGAGCTCGCGAGCGCGCTGGGGATGTCGGTCGGGATAATGTCCGCCACCCAGGGCTCCTACACCCCCGCGCAGCTGCTGCTCGACATCACCCAGGGAGCGCGCGTCGCGCGCTCGGCCTACTCCTCCGCCAACCCGCCGCCCATGTCGCTGCGAACGTCAGGGACCGCGGGCGCAATCGTCGGCTGGCAGGCGGCGCTCAGGCGCGCCGCCGAAGCCCCCCAGCTGCTGCATCCCGGCCTGCTCGCGTCGAGCATCCCCGGCGGCGGCGCGTACGTGGGCACGGCCGGGACCGATCACGTCGACGCGATCGCCGCCGCCGACCGCGGCGGGCATATAGCCGCCGTCTCGCTCGGCGGGGCGCCCACGCTGCTCGCTCGCGTCGCGCGCGTTGCGCCGGCCCGACGGCCTCGTCGTCGTCGACCTGCCGGCCGGCCCAGCCGGGCGCGCCAACCTGAACGCGCTTGTCGCCGATCGCGCGCGCGGTGAGCTGCTGCTCGTCGTGCAGCGCGCTCGCGCTCCGCGCGGACACGAACTGCTGTGGAGCGCCGCGGCGGGACTCGCGGGCGGCGACGGACGTGAGCTGACCTCGCAGACGACCAACCAACGGGGTCTGATCGCCGCCATCGACCTCGCCCCTACGATCCTGCGCCACCTCGACCCGACGGCCATGTCGCTCCCGGCCGACGTGCGCGGCGAGCCGATCCGCACTGGCGGGCCGCTTCACTCCGCCAGCCTGCGCGCGCTGATGGCCCGCCTGCACGTGATCGGTCCCCGGCGGCTGCGCGCGCTGGGCTGGCTGCTGGCCGCATGGGCGCTCTTGCTGCTCGCCTCGGCGGCCTGGCCGCACGACACGGGCGTGGGCGATGCGCGCCGGCGCGCTCGGCGTGCTGTGGGCGCCCGTCGTCGTGATGCTCACGGCCGCGCTCGAGCCGAGCGCGGCCGTGGAGTACCTGACGATCGCGCTCGCCTGCCTGGCGCTCGGCGCGCTCACCGACCGCCTTCTGCCCTGGCCGCGCGCGCCGCTCGCCCCCGCCCTCGTGGCCGTGGTCGCGATCGTCGCCGACGCGCTCGCCGGCACGCAGCTGCTGATGCGCTCCCTGCTCGGACCCGACCCGATCCTCGGCGCGCGCTTCTACGGCGTCGGCAACGAGCTGAAGTCAGGCCTCGCCGTGCTCGTGCTGACGGCGATCGCCGCGGCGCTGTATCCGGCGACCCGAGGTCGCCGCGCGGCGACCTCGATGGCCGGCGCGGGCATCATGCTGGCGCTCGTCGAGGGCTCGGCGCGGATCGGCGCTGGAGTCGGCGGCGTGATCCTCGTCTGCCGGGCACGGCCGTCGCGACGATCATGCTGCTGCCAGGCGCACTCACCCGCCGGCGCGCCCTGATCGTGCTGATCGCCCCCGTCCTCGGTCTCGTCGCCCTTGCCGCGCTCGACCTCGCCACCGCCCACGGCGCGGGCCACTACACCGGCAGCATCCTGCACGCCCGCTCGCCCGGCGACCTGCGCGACGTGATCGTCCGCCGCTACACCGCAGCCTTCGGCGAGCTGCACAACCAGGCGATGCCGGTCGCCACCCTTCTGGCGCTGGTCTGCGCCGCGTTGGGCCTGCGCCGGCGCGAGCGCCTGCTGACCCCCGTCGCGGGCGATCCCGCCTGGCGGGCCGCGCTCGCCGGCGGTCTGGCCGCCGGCGTCGTCGGCGCGCTCGTGGAGGACTCCGGCCCGGTCCTGCTCGTCGTGGCGGTATTCGCCCTGATCTGCGTGCTCGCGTACCTGTGGGGACGGCCCGTCGCAGGGTCGAGGGACGCTACTCGTCTATGCCCGGGATCGGCTCGATCGGGAGCTCGCCGTGGAATGCTTCCAACTCTTCGAGGTCTCGACGATCCTGCGGTCGTCCGGCGAGACGCTTGAATCCGACGATGCTGCGCAGGCCGGCGATACGCGCGTGTTGTGCACCAACTTCGGCGTCGACGGCGTCTCTGGCGACAGTGTCATAGTCGAGCGGCGGGAGGCCTCCGCGCATGACGTCGACGATGCCGTGGCGACTGCTGACACGCAGGTGATGAGCGTCGGCCACGTCCTCTGGAGTCAAAACCTTGCCGTCACGCAGGCGACGAGCTTCGACCCGGTCGAGGAAGCGCAGGATTGCCTCGTCAGTCTCCTCGCCGTCTGGCACCAGCAGGTCGGAGTCCTTCGTCGCCCGCAGGAACCCGTTGGCCATGACGCTGAAACCACCGATCACGACATACTTCAGTCCGACGGCGTTGGCGTCGGCTACGACACCGTCGAGGTCAGGACCAGAAGGCTCGTCTTGGGACATGACCGGCGCGTATCGTCGAAGCCAGCAGCTTTACGGCCTGCTGGGAGAGCTTCTGCCCTTCCGCGATGCGTTCAGAGGGAGTCATCGCCCGCGCCGTACGCTGGTGGTACTCGCGCTTTTCGCGATTGAGTTCAGCCCACTCGGCCTCGTGACCAGGCTCCAGCAGGGTCCTGTGGGGACGGCTGCTCATACCTGCATTCTACCGCCGCATCTACACGAATGTCGTCACGTTGCAGCTGATTGTCTGTCTGGAGACGTCCCTGGAGACCCCTCGAGCTTTCACAGCTGCGCGACGGGATGAGAATGTGAGCATTCGAGTAAAGTCGTCTTCTCGTGTTGCACGCGATCCTGTGTCTGCTGCCGGCTGTGACGCTTGCGCTGCTGCTGTTCGCGCGGCGATACCCAGGTGAGCGCGTCCTGATCGCCCTGCGCGGCGAGCCTCGTGCTCGCCGACGCCGCGCGCGCTCGGTCGCGAGTGCGTATCGCGGCGTCGTCCTGGTCGCTGTCCACGGCGGGCTGCTGATCGGTCGTTCGCTCGCGGTGCGCCCGCCGCCTGTTCTGGCCCAGGCGAACTAGACCCCCCCGGCCCGGCAACGGGCTGTGACTGCTCGCCCGCAGGCGAGATCTGCCGCGATCCGGGTGTGAGCCCGCTCGCGGCGGCTCTCGGCGTACCCCTACACGCATTCACGTGAGGAGCCTTCATGTTCGGTCGTCCCGTCATCGCTCGCAACCGCGAGGCCATGCACTCAAGCTCGCGACCCCGGCGTCTGCCCGGGGTCACGCCGACGCTCGCCCTCGGCGGCGTGCTCGCGGGCATGCTCTGCAGCGCTCCGGCCGCGCTCGCCCACGCGCAGCTGCTCGGCACCTCGCCGGCGTCGGGCTCGACCGTGGCGACCCAGCCGCAGGAGGTGATCTTCGAGTTCAACCAGAACGTCGGCGGAACCCTCGGCGCGGTGCGCGTGTACGACGCGCAGGGCAACGAGGTAGACGACCTCGACGTCTCCCATCCGGACGGCAACGAGCACTGGATGGGCGTCGGGCTGAAGCCCGGCCTGCCGGACGGCACCTACACCGCGCACCTACCGGGTGATCTCGGCCGACACGCACATCGTCTACGGCGGCCTGGTGTTCAACATCGGCCACGCCGGAGCCGCGCCGAAGTTCACGGTCGCCGGCCTGATCGGCCGCAACAGCAGCGGCGAGGTCACCGCGATCGCCTTCGGCGTCGTGCGCGCCCTCGACTACCTGACGATCGCGCTGCTGCTCGGCGGTCTCGCGTTCCTGCTCCTCGCGTGGCTGCCCGGGTTCGCCGCCGGTCGCCGGCGCCGAGCCACAGTGGCTCAGCCGCCGCGCGGACGTTCGCCGGGCGCATGCGCCTGCTGCTGATCGTCGCGGTCGTGCTGGGCGTGGTCGTGAGCGTGCTCGGCATCCTGCTGCAGGGCGCGAGCGCCGCCGGCGTGTCGCTGTGGGCGTCGCTGAAACGCACGGTCGTCCAGAACACGCTGAAAGCCGCTTCGGGGAGGTGTGGGGCCTGCGAGCGATCGACTGGGTGCTGCTGGGCGTCCTGCTGACTGCCGCCACGACGCTCACCCGCCGCGCGCAGACGAACTCCAGCGCGGATCCGCCGCGGCCATCCACTCGGCTGGCGCCGAGGCCACGGCTAGGACGCAGACGGACGCCACCGCGCTCGCTCCGCTGCCGCCGCGCTGGCTGCTCGGCGCGATCGGGATCGGCGCCGCCTACCTGGCGATCACGCCCGCGCTCGGCGGTCACGCGAGCATCCAGAGCCCCACGGCGGTGTTCTTCCCCTCCGACGTCCTGCACGTGCTCGCCGCGAGCGTGTGGGTCGGGGGTGATCGCGTGCCTGCTGCTCGCGCTGCCGGCCGCGACCCGAGCAGCTTGCCGCGTCAACAGCGCAGCCGGCTGCTGCTCGCGACGCTCGCGCGGTTCTCCCCGCTCGCGCTCGGCGCGGTGATCGTGATCGCGGTGACCGGGGTCGTGCAGGCGTACATCGACGTGCGCAGCCTGGACGGGCTCTTCCACACCACCTACGGCGCGCTGATCATCGCCAAGACCGTCCTGCTGCTGGGCGCTGATCGGCCTCGGCTGGGTCAACCGCGAGCGGGTGATCCCGGCCTTCAGGCGAATCGTCGCCGCCGAGCGCCCGCCCGAGCAGACCGGCGCACTGGCGCGCCGCACGATGCGCGGCGAGCTCGCGCTGATGCTGTGCGTGTTCGGCGTGACCGCGGCGCTGATCAGCTACGCGCCGCCGATCGACGCCGCGTCCGGGCCGTTCTCCACGAACACCACGCTCGGCCCGGCCGAGCTCGAGATGACCGTCGAACCGGCCACGAGTCGGGTTGAACACGATCCACCTCTATCTGATCGACGCCAGGACCGGCGCCCAGTTCACCGCCACCAAGGAACTCACCGCCACGGCCGAGCTGCCCGCCAAGGGGATCGGCCCGCTGCCACTGCAGGCGACCGTCGCGGGTCCGGGCCACTACATCCTCAGCTCCGCCGAGCTCAGCCCGGGCGGCACCTGGGAGATCCAGATCACCGACCGGGTCTCCGAATTCGAAGAGCACACCCGCACCGTGAAGGTCCCGATTCGGTGATCGCAACCCAATCCCAGACAGGAGAAGCTCACCACAATGAAAGTCAGCAAGCTCACACCGCTCGCTCGCCGCCGGGGCGCTGCTCGCGCCCGCCACCGCCCAGGCGCACATCAGCCTGCACCCCAACACGATCCCCGCGGGAGCGTTCGCGACGCTGGACGTGCGCGTTCCCGGCGAGCAGGAAGGCGCATACGTCACGAAGGTGGACGCGCTGTTTCCGCCCGGGTTCACGGGCGTGGACTATGAAAACGTGCCCGGCTGGACGGCGCGAGTCATCGAAGCCAAGCTCGCCACGCCGATCAGAGCAAGACGGGGAAACGATCGACACCGAGGTCTCCCAGATCGTGTGGACCTGGACCGGGCCGCTCGGCAAGGTGAACAACGGCCAGTTCATCAACTTCCCCCTATCGCTGGCGATCCCGGCGGACGCCGCGGGTCAGTGCGCTCGAATTCAGGACGGTCCAGACCTACAGCAACGGGCAGGTCGTGCATTGGATCGACCCCTCGCTGACGGCCGAACACCCCGCGCCGAGGATCAACGTCACGGCCAAGGGCGGCGTGATCGAGGACGTCGCCGGTGACGAGGCCGGGCCGAGCGCCGGGCAGACCGGCGGCACGAGTCAGTCCGCCCAGGCTCCCACTCAGGCCGTCGCCACGACCACGGGCGCCAGCAAGGGCCTCGGCATCGCCGCGCTGATCCTTGGCGCCCTGGGACTAATCGCCGGGTTGGCCGCACTCGCCGCCTCGCGCCGCAACAGGACGGCCGCATGACGCGGCTGTCGTGATCGTGTCAGGCAGCGCAATCGCGGCAAGACCCGTGCAACACGATCTCGTGCTCTGACACGGCCAGCGGAACCCGCTCGCTGAGCGTCACGATCGCTCGCTCCAGACCCGCATCCGAGAACGGCATCACCACCCCGCACTCGTCGCACACGAGATGGTGGTGATGCTCGGCGTGCTCGCACACCCGCTCGTAGCGGACCATCGCCTGGCCGGTCTCGACGCGCTGCACCAACCGCAGTTGCTCGAGCTCGTCGAGGATCCTGTACACGCTCGCCCGGCTCACCACGCGCCTGCTCTTGCCGCGGGCGCGCAACGCGTCCTCGATCTCCTGCGCCGTCAGCGCACACTCCTGCCCGTCGAGCAGCTCCAGCAGCGCCCTCCTGGCACCGCCGCGCCGGTGACCGGCGGCGGCGAGCGTCGCCTCGGCACGCTCGGCCCAGCCTGCTGTCGGCATGCTCGCGCTCATGTCGCGATGGTAGCCCCTGGCACATCTACGCTCGGCGGTCCCAGCGGGGAGCCTTCGCCACCGCCACTACGCGCCTGGACGGCTCGGGGCCGGCGGCGCGACCATGTGTCCACGAGCGCCGCGACCGCATACAAGCCCACCGCCAGCGCCACGATCGCCGTGCTCGGGGGCAATCGCGGCACGGCGTAGCTGAGCGCCAGCCCGCTCCACATAGCCCCGACCGCCAGCGCGCCCGCGAGCGCGATACCCACATACGGCCTGCCCGTCAGCCGGTGCGCCGCCGCGGCCGGCCCGGTCAGCAGCCCAAGCAGCAGCAGCGCCCCCACGGCCTGTGTCGCCCCCGCCGCGACCACGCCCAGCAGCGCGAGGAACCCCACGCTCAGCACCCGCGCCGGCACGCCCCTGGCGGCCGCGACATCCGCCGCGAGCGACACGAACAGCAGCGGCCGTGCGATCGCCAGCACGCCCACGGTCGCCCCCAGCGCGACCGCCGCCGCCACGCGCGCTTCGCCGCCGCCGAGACCGTAGATCGAGCCGAACAGCGTGTGCGCCGCCTGGATGCCCGCGCCACCGCCGGCGCTCATGCCGAACAGGGTCAGGAAGAACACGCCCAGCCCGAGCACGAACGTGAACACGATCCCGATCGCCGTGTCCTGCGCGGCCGAGCCCCCGCCGCCCGCCCGGGCGGGACCCGCGCCCCCGCCCCCGAGCAGACCGATGCCCGATCCGACGAGCACGGTCGCCGCGAACAGCCCGACGCGCTCGTCGATCCCCGCCGCCGCGGCCGCCAGCGCGCCGGGAAACGCGACGTGGCTGAGCGCGTCCCCGGCGAACACCTGCGCGCGCAGCACCACAAACCAGCCGCTGACCCCGCACGCCAGCGCCACGAACGTGCCCGCGAGCAGGGCGTTGCGCATGAACTCCTGGCCGAACATCAGGCGATCACGCCCTCGGGCGGCGCGACGACGCCCATCTCCGGCTGCTCGGGGCCCGGCGACGCCCGCCGACGCGACCCGTGGGTGTTCCGCGCCCAGGCCCACACGCGCGCGAGCATGTACAGCGCGAACGCGATGCTCGCGACGTAGAACCCCGCCGGATACGCCGAGAAGTAGGCGATCCCCAATCCGACCCACACGATCACGAGCCCGATCGCGACCGTCAGCGCAAGGCTCAGCCCCGGGCGCGCGGTCAGCACCTGCGCCGTCGCCGCCGGCGCCACGAGCAGCGCGAACACGAGCAGCACGCCCGTGACCTGGCTCGTCGCCGCGACCGCCAGCCCCAGCAGCCCGAGGAACGCGATCGACAGCCCGCGCACGGGCACGCCCCGGGCGCCCGCGAGGTCCGGGTCGACGCTCGCGAACAGCAGCGGCCGTCCCAGCGCCGCCAGCGCGAGCAGCGAGCATGCGGCGAGGACCGCGAGCGTCAGCACCTGCCCGTCGGAGACCCCCAGGAACGTGCCGAACAGCAGGTTCTCCAGATCTCCCAGCACGCCCCCGTACAGGCTCACGAACAGGAACCCCAGCGCCAGCGCCAGCGCCTGCACCGCGCCGATGCCCGCCGACTGCTCGCTCCACGAGCGCGTCCGCCCGCCCGCCAACCACCCGATCGCCAGCGCCCCCGCGCCGCAGAACACGAAGTACCCCCACGCCGCCGCGATCCCGATCAGCGCCGCCCCCGTCGCGCCCGGAAAGGCCATCATCGCCAGCGTATGCCCCGCGAACGTCTGCGCGCGGAGCACCATCAACCACCCCAGCAGCCCGGCCATCACCGCGACGATCGTGCCCGCCAGCAGCGCGTTGACCATGAAGTGGTATTCGAGCACCTCGCTCGCGTCGCGCACCACGTTCCAGGTGAGGGTCGGGTTCGTCATGGAGCAGGCAGCGGGTCGAGGGGCTCAGTGGACATGGTCGTGCGCGTGCTCGTGGCGGTCGTGATGGTGTGCCGGCGGCTCGGGCTGACCGACGACCACCAGCCGCCCATCTCGTGCTTTGAGCACCTCCACCGGCACGCCATACAGCCCGCTCAACGTCTCGCCGTCGATCACCTCCTCGACCGTCCCCTCCACCGCGCGCCCACCCGCGAGGTACACGACCCGGTCCAGGTAGGGCAGCAGCGGGTTGACGTCGTGCGCCACCAGCAGCACCGCCACGCCCGCCTCCCGGCAGATCCGCGCCACGAGCGCGGCCACGGTCGCCTGGTTGGGCAAGTCGAGGCTGTCCAAGGGCTCGTCCAGCAGCAGCAGCCGCGGCCGCTGCACGAGCGCCTGTGCGATCAGCAGTCTTTGTTGCTCCCCGCCGGAGAGCTCTCCGATCGGCCTGTCCGCGTAGGAGCTCGCGCCGACCCGCTCGATCGCCTCGGCCACCCGCTTGGTGTCAGCGTCGCGGCGCCTGCCCGCCGCGCTCCAGCGCGGCGCCGGCAGCGGCACGCCCCAGCGCTCCCCGTCGCGGCCGAGCCGCACGATGTCGCGTCCGCGCAGCCTCGTGGCGCCGTCGAACGCCCGGCGCTGGGGCAGATATCCGACCTGCGCGTTGGCGCTCCCCGCCGGGCGTCCCAGCACCGAGATGCTCCCGGCGCTCAGCCCCAGCAACCCCAGCGCCGCCTTCAGCAGCGTCGACTTGCCCGACCCGTTCGCCCCCAGCAGCGCGACGAACTCGCCCTGAGTCATGCTCATGTCGACCTCGCTCCACACCGTCCGCCCGCCGACGTCCACGCGCGCATCGCGTAGCTCGATCGCCGGCTCCCCATCCACGATGGCGCCCGTCACGGCGCCCACCGCCCCGTCCCCGCACGCAGTGCCCGCTCGAGCCCTTCCAGCTGCGCCACCTGCCACTGCTCGAACGTGTCGCCCGCCGGCGCCAGCGTCTCCGTCACGGTCGCGATCGGAATCCCGTGCGCCCGTGCGATTTCGTTGACCCGCTGCACGTCCGGCGTGACGTTCTGGCTGTTGAACACCCATACCGCGATTTCGCGGCGTTCGGCCTGCCGGTCCACCGTCTTCTTGTCCTGCGCCGTGACTTCCCCGCCCTCCGCGATCGCCTTGGCGAAGCTATACGGGGTCAGCAGCCTCAGGCCGAGATCTTCGCCAAGCGGCCGAAAGATGCTCTCGCTGTACCCCACCGGCGCGCCCGCGTACCGTGCTCGGATCTGCGCGCGCAGCTGGTCGTAGCGTGCGAGGCTCTCGGTCTCGAACGCCCGCTCCCGTGCGGCGTAGTACCCCGCGCCGGCCGGGTCGAGCCTGTCGTAGTCGGCAACGATCTCTCCCACCACCCTCCTCACGCTCGCCGGCGAGTACCACTGGTGAGGGTTATCGCCGTCCTTCAGCCCCAGCGTCTCGCCCACGTTCAGCACCACCCGAGCTTCGCCGGGGCTGGCCGCGAGCAGCTTCGGCGCCCAGTTGTCGTACCCGATCCCGTTCACGATCGCCAGCTGCGCGCCCGCGATCGTGCGCGCGTCCGCCGCCGTCGGCTCGTAGCTGTGCGGATCGGTGTCCGGGTTGACGATGATGCTGCTCACATCGACCCTGCTCCCGCCGAGCTGGCTGGCGATGCTGCCCCAGAAGTTCTCCGCGGCCACCACTTGCAGCTTGCCGCCGTCGCTAACCCCCACACCGGCCGTTGCGCTCGGCCCGCTCTTGTCGCAGCCCGCGAGGAACGCGGCCATCGTCGCGCAGGCCACCACCCCCCACGTGCGTGGACGCGCCGCCCAGACCGCCCGTCTGCGTGAGCGGGAGCGACACCCTTCGCCCTGACTCCTCATAGCCACCGGCCCACCCTATCAAGATTGAGTCTTATTCTTGCCTTAGGGGCCTCTCCGCCCGCGCCGGCGGAGAGTATGATCGCCGCGCATGCCGATCCACCAGCAGCCTGCAGAGGACCGGCCCAATACGAGCCCGCCCCCGCTGACGCTCGAGCAGGTCGAGAAACTGGAGGGCAAGTTCGGCAACCGCTTCCTGCTCGAGCCCCCTCCGGACAACAAGCTTCCCCAGGCGGGGATGTCCGCCCAGGAAGCGATGCGCCTCCTCGGCGAGGAAATGATCCTCGACGGTCTCCCCATGCGCAACCTCGCGACGTTCGTGACGACCTGGATGGAGCCCGAGGCCCACCGGGTCATCGACGCGGCGCTGAAGGTGAACTTCATCGACCACGCCGAGTACCCGCAGTCGGCCGAGATCGAGCAGCGCTGCATCCGTATGCTCGCCGACCTCTTCAACGCCCCCGGCGAGACCACCGGCGCGCGCACGCAGGGCTCCTCCGAGGCGATCATGCTCGGCGCGCTCTCGCTGAAGTGGAAGTGGCGCGCCCGCCGCGAGGCCGCCGGCAAGGCGACCGATCGTCCCAACCTCGTCTTCGGTGGCGACGTGCACGTCGTATGGGAGAAGTTCTGCCGCTACTTCGACGTAGAGCCGCGCATCGTCCCGCTCGCGCCCGACAAGTACACGATCGGCCCCGAGGACGTGGAGCCGCACGTCGACGAGAACACGATCGCCGTGGCCGCCGTGCTCGGCACCACCTTCACCGGGCACGCCGACGACATCCAGGGGATCAACGACCTGCTCGTAAGCCTCAAGAACGACAAGGGGCTGGACGTGCCGATCCACGTCGACGCCGCCTCCGGCGGCTTCGTGTGGCCGTTCCTCTACCCCGGCTCGGAGTGGGACTTCCGCCTGGCGCAGGTCCGCTCGATCAACGTCTCCGGCCACAAGTTCGGACTCGTCTACCCCGGCATCGGCTGGCTGATCTTCAGGGAGCAGGGCGACCTCGCCGAGGACCTCGTCTTCTACGAGAACTACCTCGGCAAGCGCGACGCCACCTTCACGCTGAACTTCTCCACCGGCTCGGCGATGGTCCTCGCGCAGTACTACAACTTCGTCCGCCTCGGCCACTCCGGCTACCGCTACGCGATGGAGACGATGAAGTACAACGCGCGCACGCTGGCCAAAGAGATCGCCGACTGCGACTTCGAACTGATCGGCGGCGAACAGGACGAGCAGCTCCCGCTCGTCGCCTTCAAACTGGCTGGCGAGCACCCCTATGACGAGTTCGACGTAGCCGCGCAGCTCGCCTCCGAGCGGGGCTGGATGGTGCCCGCCTACACGCTTCCCCCCAACGCCGAGCACGTCAAGATCATGCGCGTGCTCGTCAAGCAGACGCTCAGCCACTCGCTCACCGTCGCGCTCGGCCAGGACATCAAGCAGGCCTGCGCCACGCTCGACGCCAAGGGCAGCCTGCACGAGGCCGATCGCAAACGCGTGAAGACGAACACCGGGTTCTGACCAGAGGCACGCAGAGGCACGTCTCACCCCGTCCGGCGGGATTTGAGTCCGACGGATTTGGATTTAGACCCGACGCGACTACAGCGACTACATATGCGCACGGGGAGGGGGTTGTCTATTTTTTAAAACTTTGTGTTCTATGGTATTGCTAGGTAGCGATTGTTATACGTAATGTGTATAACATAAGCATATACGCAGATACATAAGTGCACAAGTTTTAAAGGTTAATACTCTCCCCGGCCTCTTTAAGTTCTCTCAGCCCGTCGCCCTGGAGTCTCCTCATCGCCGCCGCGTTCACCCAGCTTCCGGCGGCGGTCTACCAGCAGCACCGTCACGACGACGACGATCACCACGATCACGATCGCGCCCGCGATGTAGCGCAGCGTGTGATGCGTCGACTTCGCGGCTTTCGGTTTGACCGTCGCGACCGCATAGCGCGCGCCGCCCGCTGTTGCGAGCGCCACGATGTGAGCCTGTTCGCCAGCGGCATAGACGACCGTGTAGTGGGCTCCATCGTTCATCGAGACGTGGATGTGCCCCGGCGCGGGCGTCGGATGGAACGTCACCGCGTGCACTTCGTGCTTGTGCAGCTGCGCCTCGAGCGCCGGCAGGCTCTCGCTCTGGAAGTGGATCACGGTCGCGGCGCTCGCACTCGTGGTGACGGCGAGCGCAACGGCAAGGACGGCGCTTAACAGCACGATGCGGGCAGCTCTCGTCAATCTCATCCGCGGCACCCTATACGAGCAGCCCCGAGAGAACCATCCCAAGTGCTGCGTATGGTCGTTCGTGGCATTCCGGCGTGGTGTAACGGCAGCATGCACGACTGTCTCTCGTGCGGTGTCGGTTCGAATCCGACCGCCGGAGCCATGTATTGAGGGCAACGGCAAGGCCTGGTAGCCTTTGCGTACGAGAGACAGTCGTGCGGCGTGGGTTTGGCGCCAGCGCCTTGCCGAGGCCCGCTAACAGCGGGCCTTCGCCGTTAAGCCCTACTTGCGCGCGTTGCGCATCGCCTTCAACCGCTCGACCTTCGGCAGCACGACCTTGCGCATGCGCACCGAGGCGGGCGTCGCCTCTACAGCCTCGTCCTCGCGCACGAACTCGAGCGCCTCGTCGAGCGTCAGTTTGCGGTGGGCGTCCAGGCGCACGAGCACGTCAGAGGTTGAGGAGCGCATGTTCGTGAGGTGCTTTTCCTTGACCGGGTTGACGTCGAGATCCTCCGAGCGAGTGTTCTCGCCGATGATCATTCCCTCGTATACCTCCTCGCCGGGTCCGACAAACATCGAGCCGCGCTCCTGGAGGGTGAACAGCGAGAAGGTCACTGTCTCCCCGCGGCGGTCGGCCACGAGCACACCGCTCGTGCGGGTCAGGATCTCGCCGGCCCACGGCTCCCAGCGGTCGAACACGTGGTGCATGATCCCGGTGCCGCGCGTCTCGGTGAGGAACTCGGTGCGAAAGCCGATCAGGCCACGGGCGGGCACGAGGTAGTCCATCCGCACCCAACCGGTGCCGTGGTTGATCATGTGCTCCATCCGGCCTTTGCGCGCGGCCAGCAGCTGCGTGACCGTCCCGACGTGCTCCTCGGGGACGTCCACCGACAGGCGCTCGACGGGCTCGTGGCGCTTGCCGTCTATCTCACGCTCGAGCACGTGGGGCTGCCCGACGGTGAGCTCGAAGCCCTCCCGGCGCATCATCTCCACGAGCACGGCGAGCTGCAGCTCGCCGCGTCCCTGCACCTCATACGTGTCCGGACGCTCGGTCTCGGCCACGCGCAGTGAGACGTTGCCGATCAGCTCCTGATCGAGACGGGCCTTGATCTGGCGGGCCGTCAGCTTGCTGCCGTCTTTGCCCGCCAGCGGCGAGGTGTTGACGCCGAGCGTGATCGACATCGCGGGCTCGTCGACCGTGATCACGGGCAGCGGGCGGGGATCGTCGGGGTCGGCGAGCGTCTCCCCGATCGTGACCTCCGCGATGCCGGCCACGGCGATGATCTCCCCCGGCCCCGCCTCGGGCGCGTCGACGCGGTCCAGCGCGTCGGTGACATACAGCTCGGCCACCTGCGCTTTCTGGATCGACCCGTCCGCGCGACACCAGGCGATCTGCTGGCCCTTCTTGATCGTGCCATGGCGCACGCGACATATGGCCAGTCGCCCCACGTAGGGGGAGGCGTCGAGGTTCGTCACGAGCGCCTGCAGCGGGTGCTCGGGGTCGTATGTCGGCGCGGGGATGCGCTCCAGCAGCAGGTCCAGCAGCGGCGCGAGGTTCTGCTCCTCGATCGGGTGCCCGGGGTCGTAATGAAGCGAGGCCACGCCGGCCTTGGCGTTGCAGTAGACGATCGGGAACTCGATCTGGTGCTCGTCGGCGTCGAGGTCGAGGAACAGCTCATACACCTCGTCCACCACCTCCGCCACGCGCGCGTCGGGGCGATCGACCTTGTTGACGACGAGGATTACCGGCAGCCCGGCCTCCAGCGCCTTGCGCAGCACGAACCGCGTCTGCGGCAGCGGCCCCTCGGAGGCGTCGACGAGCAGCAGCACGCCGTCCACCATCGTCAGGCCCCGCTCGACCTCCCCCCCGAAGTCGGCGTGCCCGGGCGTGTCGACGATGTTGAGCTTGACGTCGCGGTAGCGCAGCGAGGTGTTCTTGGCGAGGATCGTGATGCCCTTCTCGCGCTCGAGGTCCATCGAGTCCAGCACGCGCGTCGCCACGTCCTGACCGACCCGGAACGCGCCCGACTGCCACAGCATCGCGTCCACGAGCGTGGTCTTGCCGTGGTCGACGTGCGCGACGATCGCCACGTTGCGGATGTCATCTCTGGGGACGAGCACGGCCGACAGCGTATCCATCGCCTTTCGCCGTCACCGCGCGTGGCTGTCTGGTCCTATTTTTTGGGAGACCCATAGCCCCGCGTCTTCGTCCAACCCTGCCGGCGCCGGCCACCACAGCCGTCGGCGCTAGTGCCCGCGAACCATCCTGCGAGTCATGCCGAGCCCGAGCCGGACCAGGGCGGAGGGATAGCGCTCGGCCGCGGCGATGGTCTGCTCCAGCGCGGCAGCGAACCGCCGGACGTCCTCCTCGGAGATCACGAGCGGCGGAAGCGCCTTGATGACGTTCATGCGATGGCCCGCGACCTGGCAAAAAATGTGGTGCTCGTGGAACAGCGGCACGGTGATCAGCTGAGAGAACAAGCCGGCCTGACGACGCTCGACCGTCTCCCACAGCCGGCGAGCCGCCACTCCCGAGGGCGGCCCGAATTCGATCGCCCACATCAGCCCGAGGCCGCGCACGTCGCGCACGACCTCGTAGCGCTCGACCAGTGGCGTGGTCAGCTCCAGCAGCAGCGCGCCCGTACGCTCGGCGCGCGCGATCAGATCCTCCTCGTCGAGCACCCGCAGCGTCGCCAGCGCGGCGGCGGCGGCGAGGTCGTTGCCGCCGAACGTGGAGCCGTGGCGGACCGCGCGCTCCATGCCGTCGAACACGCGGTCGAACGCCGCGCGCGAGACGAGCACGGCGCCGATCGGGACCATCCCTCCGGACAGCGCCTTGGACAGGCAGATCAGGTCGGGGCGCAGATCCCAGTGCTCGCCGGCGAGAAACCTTCCGGTGCGCCCGAGACCGGTCTGCACCTCATCGCAGACGAGCAGCGCGCCGGCTTCGCGGCACAGCCGCTGCGCGCCCAGGAGGTAGCCATCAGGGGGGAGGTTCACTCCCTTGCCCTGCACGGGCTCGACCACGAACGCGGCGACGTCGCCGCTCGCGAGCGCGTGCTCCAGCGCGTCCAGGTCGCCCCAGGGGACGGGATCGCAGCCGGGCAGCAGCGGCCCGAACCCGTCGCGGAAGATGTCATCGCCGTTGAGCGACAGCGAGCCGAGCGTCAGCCCGTGAAAGGCGTGCTCGGCATACAGCACGCGCGGGCGGGCGGTGGCGGCGCGAGAAATCTTGATCGCCGCCTCGACCGCCTCGGTGCCGGTGTTCGCGGGCACCATTGCGCCCACGGAGTCGGGCGCGCGGCCAAGCAGCTGCTCGGCCAGGACGCCGCTCAGCAGCGTGACCCCGAGCTGGGGCAGGTTGGGAGTGTGCGCGGCCATGACGTCCTCGATCGCGGCGATCGCCGCGGGATGCGAGCGCCCGATCGCGAACACCCCGTAGCCGCCGAACAGGTCGAGGTAGCGCTCGCCGTCTGAGTCGATCAGGTGGGCACCCTCGCCGCCGGTCCAGGTGCGGTCGAACCCGAGCGTCCGCAGGATGCGGCCCATCTGCGGGTTCAGGTAGCGGTCGTTGAGCTCGAGCTCCTCGCCGGTGCGTCGCGCGATCAGCTCACGCACGCTGGGAATCGGCTCTCCGGGCATTGAGCTCAGCCTAGCTGTAGCCTGGCGTGCCCGGGAGGGTGTCAAACCGCGCTACGTGACGCGCTTTCTGACTCTTGCGGGGCTTTCGAGCAGCCGCCGGCAGTGGGCGGCGCGTTCAGATGAGCTCCACAA
Source organism: uncultured Solirubrobacterales bacterium (assembly GCA_963786535.1). Classification (GTDB taxonomy): domain Bacteria; phylum Actinomycetota; class Thermoleophilia; order Solirubrobacterales; family Solirubrobacteraceae; genus Palsa-744. Next base: position 1,027,722 of record CAWAZI010000001.1, read on the forward strand.
GCTTGCCGAGAACCCTCAGCTCAGTTCTTGACGGTCTTGACGCTGCAACGCGCCCCGTGCAGCTGCTTGCACACAACCACATACCCGGGACGGGGCTTGTCGTGAGCGTTCATCAACCCGGCGTCGAACCGCGTCGAGGAGTATCCGCCGGTCCAGTCATAGATATACAGCCGCTTGATCTGCGACTGCGAGCCGGCGACGGCGAACATGTATTTGAGCACTTTCGACGCCCGCGCCAGCCCCGAGCCGTTGCGGTTGGGGAAGGCGCCACTGAACTGGACGATCCCGCCGGTCTCGGTCAGCCACACCTGGCCGCCGAGGGCGCGGACGAGTTCATGTGTGCGCCAGGATTCCAGGCGGTTGATGTCGGAATAGTTGTGCAGCCCCCAGATCTTCGGCATGATCGTGCGCAGGCGCCCGATCTCGCGCTTGAATTCGGAGATGTATTCGAGCGTCGGGCCGATGTTCTGCGCGTCGAGCACGTCCAGCCCGATCGCCGTGCAGCCTTTGCACACGCGGATCAGCGCCTGGTAGTACTCCGCCGCCGCCACCGCTGAGGGGCTGGCGAGCGTGCGGGGGATGTATCCGCGATTGGCCTCGTCCCAGGCTGAGTACTGGCGGACGTGGGGAAAGCGCTTGACGAATTTCTGCACGTCGCGCTGGTAGGCGGCGACGCTCGGCATGTTCAGCGGCGTGTACTCGGAGTGGTAGAACGCCACGAGGACCTGCTGGTGGTGAGCTTCGGCTTCGCGGATGAACAGCCTGGCCTTGTCGAGCGAGTAGGAGTGCGCGACCGCGTCATAGGGAGCGATGTAGCGGACGATTTTCGTGTGCAGCTGCGCCCAGAGCTGGTTGCCGAACATCTCGTCGGACTCGTCGCCGATGCCCGTCAGGTAGGAAGCGGCCGCGTGTGCGCGCGGCGGCTTGGCGGAGCCGAGCGCGCCCGGCGCGATCAGCAGGCCGGCTGCCAGCGCGAGCGGGATCGTGAGCGTGGTGAGCAGACGGGGAAGTCGGCGTGGTCGTGTCATGTCGCTTCTGGAACAGCGGCCGGGTCGCGGGGTTGCGGCGCGGGTGGCGATCCTAATAGCTTTACGCCGCCCTTACGCGGAGACCTGCTCCGTTAACGCGACCTTTACGTCGAACCGCCTCGCGTGTGGAGGTCGCCTACTCTGGCACGCGCTCGGCGGGCGGCCTCTCGACCTGGCTCCCCTGCCCTCCGGTCTCCTTCGCCTGCCGCTCGACCTCGGGCGCCTGCCCGCGCAGGGTCGGGTCGGCGACGATGCGCACATCCACGCCCGGCAGTCCCCGCAGCAACCGTGTGAGCAGCGAGTCGTTCAACCGCCGCAGCCCGCGACGAGGGGCGGGGGCGCCCATCAGCACATACGTGCTCCCCAGCCCGCGCGCGACCGAGATCGCCACGGCGGCCGCGTCCTCGCCCTCCTCCACGCGCAGGCGCGCGCCCAGCATCGACACCAGCCGCCGCAGCGCCTCCAGGCGCTCGCGATCGGAGGCGCTGGGCTCGCGCCCGGGCGGGCGCACGACGAGCACGTCGAGCTCGGCGTCCAGCCGCTGGGCCGAGCGCCACGCGCGCCTGACCACGCGCTCTGAGTGAGGCTCAAGCGTCGCCAGCGCGAGCAGGCGCTCGGCGATCGCCTGCGGCTCATCCCGCGCCGGCGCTGACAGCCCCTCTTCGTCGCGGCGCACGGCGGGGGCGGGCTCCCGTACGAAGCGCTTGACCTCGACGTCCTCGGCCACCTGGCGCAGCGCGGTCTCACGCAGGGCGGCGAGGTTCTCGATCTTGAAGAAGTTGTTCAGCGCCGCGGGCACGCGCTCGGCCGGGTAGACCTTGCCCGCTTTGAGGCGCCCGATCAGCGCCTCCGGCGTCAGGTCGATCAGGACGACCTCGTCGGCCATCGACAGGACCTCGTCGGGGATCGTCTCGCGCGTGCGCGCGCCCGTGAGCTGCGTGATCTGGTCGTTGAGGCTCTCCAGGTGCTGGACATTGACGGTCGAGTACACGTCGATTCCCGCCTCGATCACGTCGCGGACGTCCTCGTAGCGCTTCTCATGCTCCACCCCGGGCGCATTGGTGTGCGCGAGCTCGTCGATCAGGCACAGCTCGGGCTTGCGCGCCAGCACCGCCGGCAGGTCCATCTCTTGCAGCGGCGTCCCGCGGTAGACAACCGGGCGGCGGGGAATGATCGCCAACCCCTCCGCCTGCGCGAGCGTCTCGGCGCGGCCATGCGACTCCAGGTAGCCGATCGCCACGTCGCGCCCGCCGTCAGCTTCGGCCGCGCCCTCCTGGAGCATGCGATACGTCTTGCCCACTCCCGGGGCCATGCCGATGAAGACCTTGAGGTGTCCGCGATCGGAGGCCATGCGGGCATTGTCGCCCACGTGAGCCCGTAGCAGCGCGCTCACCCCAGAGACTCCAACGCGACCCTAGACGGCCGAGAGGCAAGCTGGGCAAGGACGCACTGAGCGAAGTGTGCTCAGCACACGAGCGAGGGAGGACGCCGATCCAGCGCCGCCTATCGGCCGTCTAGCCCCCCAGGAGGTTGTAGACGATCAAATCGATCAGCTTGATGCCGATGAACGGCGCGATGATGCCGCCGAGACCGTAGATCCACAGGTTGCGCCGCAGCAGCGCGCTGGCACCGATCGGCCGGTAGCGCACGCCGCGCAGCGACAGCGGGATCAGCAGCGGTATCACGAGCGCGTTGAAGATGATCGCCGAGACGATCGCCGACTGCGGGTTGCCCAGGTTCATGATGTTGAGCACGTGCAACGGCCCCTTGCCGCCCGGCGAGGTCGCGTACGTCGCGATGAACACGGCCGGGAGGATCGCGAAGTACTTGGCGACGTCGTTGGCGATCGAGAACGTCGTCAGCGCGCCGCGCGTGATCAGGAGCTGCTTGCCGACCTCGACGATCTCGATCAGCTTCGTCGGGTTGGAGTCGAGGTCGACCATGTTGCCGGCCTCGCGCGCGGCCTGGGTGCCCGTGTTCATGGCCACGCCGACGTCGGCCTGGGCGAGCGCGGGCGCGTCGTTGGTGCCGTCGCCGGTCATCGCCACGAGCCGCCCATCAGCCTGCTGCTCGCGGATCAGCGCGAGCTTGCGCTCGGGCGTGGCTTCGGCGAGGAAGTCGTCGACGCCCGACTCCTGCGCGATCTTCGCGGCCGTGAGGCGGTTGTCGCCGGTGACCATCACCGTTTTGATGCCCATCGCCCGCAGCTGCTCGAAGCGAGCCGCCATACCCTCCTTGATCGTGTCCTTCAGATACACGACCCCCAGCACCTGGTTGTCGCGCGCGACCGCCAGGGGCGTGCCGCCCTCGTTGCCGATGCGATCCAGCTGCACCTGCAGCTCGGGCGGCGGCGAGCCGCCTTCGCTGGAGACGAGTCCGACGATCGCGTCGCCCGCGCCCTTGCGCAGCCGCCGCCCGTCGATGTCCACGCCGCTCATGCGCGTCTGGGCGGTGAACGGCACGAACTCGGCGTTCAGCGTGGACATGTCGTGCTCGCGGATGCCGTACTGCTTGGCCAGCACCACGATCGAGCGTCCCTCGGGCGTCTCGTCGGCGAGCGAGGCCAGCTGCGCGACCTCGGCCAGCTCGGACTCGGGCACGCCGGGCATCGGCACGAACTCCGACGCCAGGCGATTGCCGATCGTGATCGTGCCGGTCTTGTCGAGCAGGAGCACGTCCACGTCGCCGGAGGCCTCCACCGCGCGGCCGGACAGCGCGAGCACGTTGCGGCGCACGAGGCGATCCATGCCGGCGATCCCGATCGCGCTCAGCAGCGCACCGATCGTGGTGGGGATCAGCGCGACCAGCAGCGCGATCAGCGTCGTCTCGGAGATCGACGTGCCCGCGAACAGGGCGAACGGGCGCAGCGTCGCCACGACGATCATGAAGATCAGCGTGAGCGCGGCGAGCAGGATGTTCAGGGCGATCTCGTTCGGGGTCTTGCGCCGCTCCGCCCCCTCGACGAGCGCGATCATGCGATCGAGGAACGACTGGCCCGGCTCCTGGGTGATTTCCACGACGATCTCATCGGAGGTCACGCGCGTGCCGCCGGTGACGGCGCTGCGGTCTCCTCCGGACTCGCGGATCACGGGCGCGGACTCGCCCGTGATCGCCGACTCGTCGACGGTCGCGATGCCCTCGATCACGGTGCCGTCGCCGGGGATCAGCTCGCCCGCGGGCACGACCACGACATCGCCGCGCGTGAGCTCCGCCGCCGGCCTGACCGAGCCGTCGCGCATCGTGGCGACCGTCTCCTTGCGCATCGAGCGCAGCGTGTCAGCCTGGGCGCGGCCGCGCCCCTCGGCGAACGCCTCGGCCATGTTCGCGAACACGACCGTCAGCCACAGCCAGATCGCGATCGTCAGCGTGTACCAGGCCGGCTCATGCCCGCCGCCGAGCGGCTTGCCGCCGAACGCCTGAATCAACCAGGTCGCGGTCGTGATGACCGAGCCGATCTCCACGACGAACATCACCGGGTTGCGGATCTGCACGCGCGGGTCGAGCTTCTTGAGGCTGTCGATCAGCGCACGGGTAACGATGTCGCGCTGGAACAGCGAGATCGCCTGACGCTCGTGGGTCGCGGGGACGGTCGACATCAGCCTTTTCCTCCAGCGAGTCGGTCGAGCGCGAGGTTGAGCTGGAGCACATTCACGCCCCGCTCGCCGGAGAACCCGAGCCCGCGTCCTGAGGTGTGCTCGGAGATAAGCCCATCGACCGTCGCCAGCGTCAGGCGGCGCACGGCCGCGATGCGGTAAGCCTGGATCCAGGCGTTCGCCTGTGAGATTTCGGGATCGAGACCCGACGCCGAGGTGTTGACCGCGTCGACCGGGATCTTCGCCACGGTCAGCCCCGGGTCATACGGCCGCTTGTTCGGCGCCGTGTTCAGTTCGAGATAGGCCTTGATGTTTTCGGCGTTCGCTTCCTCAGTCCTTACGCTGTTGGGACCTTTGTTGGAGAACGTGCTCGCGGCGGCGTTGTACGCGCCTCCTTCGGTCGCTGACGGGCGCGACTGGAAGTAGCGCGGGTCCGCTTCGGTCACGACCGCGCCTTTGACTTCCTTGACCTTCCCGTGTTCGAGCACCGGGGTACCGAAGTTCTGGCCGATGATCTTCGACCCGGCCAATCTGCCACCCACATAGACCCGCTGCCCGTTGGCGTTGCCCGGGAACGCGACCTGGCTGACGCCAGTGATGACGAGCGGATAGACCAGCCCGAGCAGAACGGTGAACACGATGATGCCGATGATCGATGTGACGATGTCGCGTTTCATGCTTATCAGTAAAGGTGTCCGGTCAGGCCCTGGACGATCGGTCCGAGCAGCAGGGCGGGGAAGAACGTGAGCGCGCCGACGAGGATGATCACGCCGATCAGCAGCACGACGAACGTGGGGTTGTCGGTGCGCATCGTGCCGAGGCCCGCAGGGGTGACGCGCTTGCCCGCCAGCGCGCCGGCGACGGCGAGCGCGAACAGGATCGGGGCGTAGCGGGCGAACAGCATGTCGAAGCCGCCGAGCAGATCGGCAAACGTGATGCCGTGGGCGCCGGCGTTGCCGGCGTTGGGCTGGATGTAGCCCGTGTAGCCGGCGAACGCCGAGCCGTTGTTGTTGGCCTGGGACAGATACGCGTAGAACGTCTCGGAGAACCCCTGCGGCGTACTGCCGCCCGCCTTGGAGAGCGCCACTTCGGAGATCGATTTGCGCCCAGCGCTGCTCGCGGTGGCCAGCGCTGTGCAGAACAGCGCCGCCAGCGGCGTGATCAGGATGCCCAGGCCGGCGAGCTTGATCTCGCGCGCCTCGAGCTTCTTGCCCAGCCACTCGGGCGTGCGCCCGACCATCAGCCCGCCGATGAACACCGCCAGCAGCACGTACAGCAGGATCGAGTACAAGCCCGTGCCGACGCCGCCGAAGATCACCTCGCTGGCGGAGAGGTTGGCAAAGGGAACTGCTCCCCCTATGCCAGTGAATGACTCGATCGCGCTATTGACCGCACCGCACGAGGTGACGGTGGTGACGACGTCGAACAGCGCCGAGCCGGCGATCCCAAAGCGCTGCTCCTTGCCTTCCATGTTGCCGCCGGTGGAGCCGTTGATCACCCCGGTGTGCAGGCCGGCGGCGTGCTGCGCGGGCGAGCCGTGCGCCTCGGCGATGTAGGCGACGCACACCGCGCCGAGGAACATCACCATCATCGCCCCGTAGATCGCATACCCCTGGCGGCGGTTGCCGGTCATGCGCCCGTACATGAACACGAGCGCGGCGGGAATCAGCAGCACGATCAACATCTCGAAGAAGTTGGTGAACGCCGTGGGGTTCTCGAACGGGTGCGCGGAGTTGGTGTTGAAGAAGCCGCCACCGTTGGTGCCGAGCAGCTTGATCGCCTCCTGGGAGGCGACCGGCCCCATCGCGATCGTCTGGTTCAGGCCCGTGATCGTGTGAACCGTCAGGTAGTTGGCGAGGTTTGCGATCGCGCCCTGGGAGACGAGCACGATCGCCGCGATCACCGACAGCGGCGCCAGCACGTACAGGATCGTGCGCACCAGGTCCTGCCAGAAGTTGCCGAGGCTCTTGCCGGTGCGCCCGATGATCCCGCGCACCAGCGCGACCGCCACGACGATCCCGATGCCGGCCGACAGCCAGTTCTGCACGGTCAGCCCGAGCATCTGGCTGAAATAGCTCATCGTCGTCTCGCCGCTGTAGTACTGCCAGTTCGTGTTCGTCATGAACGACGAGGCGGTGTTGAACGTCACATTCCACGAGCCCGATTTGTAGCCCAGCGGGTTGAGCGCATGAGGTACCCAGGGAGCGTTCTGCGTGCGTAGGATCGTGTACAGCAGCAGCCAGCCCGCGAGCGAGAATACGATCAGGCTTTTCGCATACTGCTTCCAGTCCTGCTCGCGCTTGTGGTCGACCCGCAGGAGGCCGTACAGGAACCGCTCGGGCCCGGCGAATATAGGTGACAGGAACACCCGTCCGCCGGTGTACACCCGCGCCATGTAGCTCCCGAGCGGAAAAGCGAGCGCGGTCAGGATGACCGCGAACAGGACGATCGTCAGCCAGCCGGCGAAGGTCATACCGACTGAGAGGGTCGTGAGTCGAGTGGGGCAAGGACGCAGGGAGCGTGGCGTACTACGTACGCGAGCGACTGAGGACGCAGCATCCGCGAAGCGCTCACGGCCATCTCAGAGCTTCTCCCCGCGGATCAGCGCATAAAAGAGATAACCGATGATCAGCACCGAGACGACGAGGCCGAACACGTCGGCGCCGCTCATGTGCGCGATCAGCGCGCCCACCGGCAACGAGATGCTCATACTCGGTCGATTCCCTCGATCAGTGCGAGCAGGATCAGGAACGCGACGATTCCGAGCAGTACGGCCACAACGTCCATGTCTGCACTATTGGCGACCGGCCATCACAGCCGCATGACAATCGACTTGGTCCGCATAACGATTTTGTGACGGTTCACTCAGCCCGCGAACCTGTAACCGACGGCGATAGACAGAATGAAACGGCGGGCGGGGAGTCAGCTACCCAACCGCTTCGCATGGCGACAAGCGGCTTGTGGCTTGCCGGCATATGATTGTTTCGAGTAGAGGTTTGCCCACGTGGACGGCCGGTCGGCGACCGGCCACGAGGATAAGCTGCAATCCGGGCGGATCGAGCCCGAGCGGTGACTACCCCGCGAACCTGTAGCCGACGCCGGGATCGGTGACGATGTAACGCGGCACGGGTCCCTCCGGCTCGATCTTGGCGCGCAGCCGCGCGATATGGGTGCGCAGCGCCTGCACATCGTCGGCGTACCCCGGACCCCACACCTCGACGAGCAGCGAACGATGGGTCATCAGCCGCCCGCGGTTGCGCGTGAGCACGCGCAGCAGGTCGAACTCGATCGGCGTCAGGTGCACGAGCTCGCCATCGCGGCGCACCGTCCGCGCGGCGAGATCCACCTCCAGCCCATCCGCCTCGATGCGCGGCTCCTCGGTCGGCAACGCGCGTCGCAGCGCCGCCTGCAACCGCGCCACCAGCTCGCGCGCGCCAAACGGCTTGGTTACGTAGTCGTCGGCGCCCGCCTCCAGGGCGCGGACCTTCTGCTCCTCCTCGCCCACCGCCGACAGCACGAGGATCGGCATCGCGCTCCACTCGCGCAGCCTGCGCGTGAGGTCGATCCCGTCGCCGTCGGGCAGCACCAGATCGACGATCGCGGCCTGCGGTGGGCGCACCGCGGCGCGATCCAGCGCCTCCGACGCGGTCTGCGCCGCGATCACCTCGAACCCGGCGTCGCGCAGCACGACGCGCAGCGCGCGCAGTATCTGCAGCTCGTCGTCTACGACCAGCACGCGCGGCGCGTCAGGGTGCGCCATCGCGCTCGCCCGCCGCGTAGGTATCGCCCGGGGGTCCTGTCCCGCGCGGAGCGCCGTTGGCGCCGGCCTCATCCGATCCGGACCCCCCGGTGGCGGCCCCCACCGGCGCCTGGACCTCTTCAGCCGGCACGACCGGGTCCAGCGGCAGCTCGAACACGAATGTCGCGCCCTGGCCGGGCAGCGACTCGACATACAGCTTGCCCCCATTGGCCTGCACGAACCCGCGCGCGATCGCCAGCCCCAGGCCCGAGCCGCGATGCCCGCCGCTGGCCGTACCCGCGCGATAGAACGGCTCGAACACGCGCTCCAGCTGCAGCGGCGGGATGCCGGGGCCGCGATCGACGATGCGCACGATCACGCGGTCGTTCTCCCCGGCGTGCGTGCGCACCGCGCGGGCGCGCACCGACACCGGGTGCCCGCCGGAGTGCCGGCGGGCGTTCTCGAGCACGTTCACGAACGCGCGCTCCAGCTGTGCCGAGTCCGCGCGCACCAGCGGCAGCTCCCGGTCGATCGACAACGTGAACTCCTCTGTCTTGGCGGTGAGCTCGTCCAGCGCGGCGCCGAGCACCTCCTCGACGGACGTCCACTCGCGGTGCGGTTCGGCCACGCCCGCCTCCAGGCGCGACTGGTCGAGCAGGTTCTCCACGAGCCGCGACAACCTTCGCGTCTCCTGCTCGATGACCGACGCCAGCTCCTCGCGCTCGTGCTCGGAGAGCCCCGGCAGGGCAACTGCCTCGCCGGCCGCGGATATCGCGGTCAACGGCGAGCGCAGATCGTGGGAGACGGCGCGCAGCACCGCGGTCTTGACCACGTCGGCGCGCCGCAATGACGCCGTCTCGACCACCTCGCCGAGCAGCGCCTCGCGCTCCAGGGCCGCGCTGAGCAGCGCCTCCAGGGCCGGCACGACGCGCTCCTGCAGCCGCCGCAGGCTCGCCTCGGGCGTATCCGCCCCTACCAGCAGCGTCCCCAGCCGGCGGGTGCCTTCGCGCAGCGGGAACGCGACGCGGCGCTCGTCGCCTTCGAGCGCCTCCATCTCGATCGCCGCCGAGTGCAGCCCCAGCACTTGCGCGAGCCGCGCCGCGGCGGTCGGCAGCGCCTGCGCGAGGTTGTTGCCGCGCAGCAGCAGCCGCGCCATCTCCGCGGCGAGATCGGCCTCGCGCCGGCGCTCCTCGGCCTCGCGCGTCCGCGCGCGCGTGACCTCCGCCACGGAGCTCGCCAAGGTGGCCGCCACGACGAACGCGATCAGGGCGACCCAGTTGTTGGAGTCTCTGATCTGGAACTGGCCGACGGGCGGCAGGTGAAAGAAGTTGAACGCACCCGCGCTCAGCACCGCCGTGAGCACACCCAGCCCCGCGCCCCACACGGCCGAGACGACGAGCACGGCGAGCAGATACACGACCCCGAGCGAGACGACGGGCGCGATCTGCTTGAGCGGATATATCAGCAGCGTGCAAACCGCCACGGCCGCGATCGCGACGAGTACGCCCACTCGCTTGGGCGGGGGCTCTGAGGCCAGCAGGAATCCGAACGGGCTTCGCATGCCGCCTCCCAGCCTAAAGGGGAACGGGGCGGGACTCGTGTCCGGTCCTTCTTTGCAGCCGCCGGCCTGTCCGAGCGCTCGATTGCCCTCGTGGGGGGCTCATGGGGGGAGCCTGCTCCTCCATGCATTAGAACGGGGCGGGACCTGAGTCCCGCCCCGTTCGTGCGCCCTGCGTGATGACGCCCGCGCTCAGCCGGGCTTCATCGTGCGCGGCGCGCCGCTGGCTCCGATCGCGGCGCGGCGCGGGTGGCGACGGTCGCTACCACCAGTGACCGTCCGAGCCGTGGCCCGGGTCGTGACCGCCGTGATCCCCGCCAGAGACGATCTCACCGGTCGTTTCGCTCAGGAACAGCTTGTCGTCATCGCCGCGGACATGGTCGAAGTGGAACATGTTCTCCAGCGTGCCCGCTTTGACGTCATAGGAGCCGTCGCCGATGCGGCCGGTGCCCCAGTTGTCCTCGATGAACCGCGGGATCGAGCTCTGGTCGCTGACCGTGTTGGCGACGTAGTCGTGCTTCGCCCACGGCGAGATCACCAGCAGCGGCAGTCGCGGGCCGTAGCCGCAACGATCCTCATATCCACCCGCGGGCGTCCCTTTGCCGCACTTGCCCGGGCCGTTCAGCTGGTCCGCGGGTGAGGCCGATGAGTTGACGATCGGCCCCAGCACGTGGTCATAGAACCCGTCGGAGTCGTCGTAGGAGATCACGACCGCCGTGCTCGACCAGTCGGGCGAGCTCTGCAGTTCGTTGATCACGCGCACGAGGAACGCCTGCTCATCCAGCGGGTCGGAGTAGCCAGCGTGCCCGTCCTGGTACTTGGCCGCCTTCAGGAACGACACCGACGGCAGCTCGCTCATGTGCAGCGCGGTGTAGAACGAGGACAGGTCGTACTGGTGGTTGGCCTGGTCGGTGCGGCCGATCATGCTCGGCGAGCTCGGCGGCAGGTGGTGCGGGTTGGCCGTCGAGGCGTAGTACTCGAACGGCTCGTGATGGGCGCTGTAGTCGGGGACCGTTTCGCCGCCGACGTTCGTGTGACTCGATCCGCACACCGCCTTGCCTTCTTTGGCGCCGGTCGGCGCGAACCCGCCCTGGAACCAGCCCCAGGTGATGCCCTTGGCGTTGAGCAGATCGCCGATGTTCTTGTTCGTCGACTGCATCGCGATCGTCGTGCCTTTGGAGCAGTCGTCATACGTCGGGTCGGCATCGCCGATGTCCGAGCCGTTTTCGGTCACTTCCGGCAGCGACGCCGGGATCGTGCCGTGGGTCTGGCCGGAGACGAGGTTCAGCGCTCCGGGCGTGGACGGGCCGAACGTGGTGCCGAACGAGTTGTCGCTCATCGCGAAGTTCTGCGCGTAGTTCCACAGCGCCGTCACGGTGTTCCCGTCGTAATAGCTCATCGGCAGCGCCTTGTTGGCGCAGTCGCCCGTGAACTGCGGGAAGCTGTCCATCAACCCGCCGTCGAACGCCTCCTGCTCGGCCGTGTAGTCGTGGTCCTGGTCGCAGATGATCGGTTCTGAACGGTCGATCCGGAACGGGTTGAACGGGTTCGGGTTTTCGGTCAGCAGATTTTCGGTCAACCCGTTCACGCTGGGCGTGTGGGACGAGGCGTAGAACGCGGGCTCGCCGGCCGGGTTGGTGGCGTTGGGGTAGGTCCCGAAGTAGTGGTCGAACGAGACGTTCTCCTGGAAGATGACCACCAGGTGCTTGATCGGGGTCGAGGTCGGGGGCGACGGCGTGGCGTTGGCCTGAGCTAGGCCGAGCATGCCCGTCATCGCGAGCAGACCGACGACCGCGAGGAGTCGATTGCGCAACGGAGTCCTCCTGTGTGCGATTGAACACGGGCCGTGGCGTGGGCCGGCGACCCGCCTTGAGGCAATCCTGCGCCGCGCGGGATCGCCCCGGGTAACGCTGGCGTGACCTGCCTGTGACGGTCCAGTGATGAGTTGTGAGCGTCCCGTGACCGACTCGTGACCGACTCGTGACCGGCGGACCATCGGTCTGGGTCGTCTACGCTTTCTCAAGCCGGTCATCGCTCCCGCCGATGTCTCGGGAGGAGACGTGCAGACACGATGAACACACCCATCGGAGCCGCCACCGCACTGAGCTTGCTCGCTCTGATCGCACCGCTCAGCTCACCGGCTGAAGCCGCGACCGTCGCGCCCCTGCCGGAATCCGATTACGCCGTGCGCCCGGTATGCACGGCGCCCACCGCCGGGCGCGCCGGCTGCCTGGCGCTGGAGCTCGTGCCCGAGACCGCGGCGGCGCGCGCCCACACTCACCCGCTCGGGATCACGCACAACGGCCCGATCAGGGCGGCTAGCGCCAAAGAAGGCGCCTTTGGCCTCCGCCCTCGGGATCTGCACAGCATCTATCGGCTGCCAACCACCACATCTTCCACGCAGACGATCGTGATCGTCGACGCATACAACGACCTCACAGCGGAAGCCGACCTGGGCAATTACGACAATGAATTCGGACTGCCTCCATGCACAGTCGCGAACGGCTGCTTCAAGCAGCTCAACCAGCAAGGAGAACTCGGGAGTCTGCCTTTTCCGCAAACCAAAGCATCAAGAGAAGCGGTGGAAGCGGAATGCGCTAAAGGGACAGAAGCAGCGTGTGAAGAGTTGGACGAAGCCAATGGATGGGCCGAAGAGATATCGCTCGACATCGAGACCTCCCACGCTATCTGTCAGAACTGCCAGATCAGGCTCCTCGAGGCCAATTCGGCCTCGTTCTCCGATCTCGCGGAAGCCGAGGACACGGCAGTGACGCCCACCGTCGGCGCGACCGAGATATCAGACTCGTGGGGTGGTCCCGAATGCCAGCAGGGACTGCATGGCATCCAATGCGGTGGCGACCTCTCTGCCTTCAATCACCAGGGTACGTCGTCGCCGCCGCCGCCGGCGACGACGGCTATCTGGACTGGGACGCCGAAGAAGGCTCGGAAAAGGGCTACGCGGACTACCCCGCCTCCTCTCCGCACGTGGTGGCGGTGGGCGGCACTCGCCTGCTGGGGCCCCTCGGCCCCGGTGGAACGTGGGCGGGCGAGACGGCGTGGAACGGCGATGGCGCCGGCGGGAGCGGCTGCAGCGTTCAGTTCACCGCCCAGCCCTGGCAGCAGAGCACCTTCGAATGGTCCTCGATCGGATGCGGCTCCCATCGCGCTGTCGCCGATGTCTCCGCCGACGCCGACCCCTACACGGGGGTGGCCGTCTACAGCTCCCTCTTCGAATGCAAATACGAAGAAGGCAACGTGCTCCATACGGTCCATTGGTGCACGATCGGCGGCACAAGCCTCGCTACGCCGATCATCGCCTCCGTGTTCGCGCTCGCCGGTGGAGCGAGCGAAGTGGAATACCCGGCGAAGACCCTTTACGAGAACGAGGTCCAAGCTCCCGGCTCGCTGCACGATGTCGTCTCCGGATCCAACGGCGAATGCTCACTGGCGTTCGACATAGAAACCGGCCTCTCCAGCTGCACCGAACTCCAGGAGTCAGCCAGTTGCTCTGAGGCCGCCATCTGTCATGCCCGCGAAGGCTACGACGGCCCCACCGGTGTCGGCACGCCCGACGGGATCGCGGCCTTCCAACCGCCGGTGTCCGGCAAGGAAGTCGAATCCAGCACGAAAGGCGGCCCGAGCTCGAGCGAAACAGGCGCGGGCCCCACGAGCGACCAGTCGCCGTCCGTTCCGCCTGGCGCCACGACCAGCGTGCCAGCCACTGGCCCGCTCCAGCCATCGAGCACGAGCCCGCTCGTCCCGATCCTGTCGGCGCCCGCGCTGACGAGAACCGCCACAGCGGCGCTGAGCCACGGCCGGCCGCGGGCATCGCGGGTCGCGTTCACGTTCACGTTGAACGTGGCGGCGCGCGTGCGTGTAACGCTCGCCAAGCAGGTCACGGCGCACAGCCGCACTCGCTGGCAGACGCTGCCCGACTCGGTCACGATCGCCGCCGCGCCCGGGCGGAACAACGCACGCCTGAGCGCCCACGGAACCCTCGCCCCCGGACGCTACCGGCTGACGCTCACCCCGGCGCACGGGATCGCGCGGGCGTTGACGTTCTTGATCGGCTGAGCTGACCCAACCGGTCCACCGCTACGGGGAAGACCTGCCCGGGCGGCGGCGCTACCGCGTCGAGGAGGACCTGCCCGCGCCCGTGCCCCTGTCCACCCCGGCGGCGCCCGCCGGACCGGTATCCGCCGAGGCGGGTCCAAAGCGCCCCTCGACCCCGCGCTCGACGCGCTCGCCGTGCTCGGTCAGGCGCCAGGCGTTGGGTGCCCCGCGCGAGGTGCCCTCGCTCAGGTTGTCGATCACACCGGCGGTCTCTAAGCGCGACAGGAGCTTGGAGATCTGGCCCTGGTCGACGATGTCGGCGCGTTCGGCGACCTCGCGGTTGCTGGCGCCCGGGTAGCGGGCGATCGCCTGCAGGACGCGACCGGTGCGGTAGGTGAGCCGCACGCCGAGGTCTTCGTAGCGCGCCGACCCACCGGCCGTATCGCCGCTGCCCGCGCGTGGCGCCGGGGCGGGGCGGGTCAGCTCGCGCCGCGCGGCGCCGACGCCCAGGTAGGGGAGCGCGATCAGGCTCATCAGCGAGCCGAACAGCTCGATTGCCGGGCGCTCGTCGGGCGGGTCTGCGTCCTGCCCAAGCAGGCGCGTCTGGATGACGGTCAGCACCGCTCCGACTACGCCCTCGGCCACGACCGGCGGGGGTTCGTTGCGGCCGGCGGCGCCCTCGGCGCGGCCGCGGTCGATGACCTCCCACAGGATCGACTGCACCTCGGCGCGACGGCGCAGCAGCGCGGGACCGCCGCTCAGCGAGTGCGTGATGCACAGCCGTCCCAGCGCGGGCTCGTCGTCGATGAAGCGCAGCAGTTCCGCCAGCCCCGCCCTGATCGCGTCGCGCCAGCGCGACTGGGCGGCGTACGCGGGCGCGATTCGCGCCGCGGCTCGCTCCACGCCGAGGTCGAACGCCGCCAGCAGGCACGCGTCGCGATCTTCGAAGCACTCGTGGAAGACCCGGCGCGAGACCCCGGCGCGAGCCATCGTGTCGCCCAGCGTCAGCGCCGCTACACCCCGCTCCGCCACGAGCGAGGCCGTCGCCTCGAGGATCTTGGTTCGCTGCGTCTCCTCCACGTGGCTCCTTCATGCGGCCACGCGAGAACGACCCGAACCTCTCCGGTTCCCCCAGCCACTGTTTATAACCACTGTCAGCTTGAGAGTACCAATAGAAGCTATCTGCTTAATGTCCAGCGACAGGCGCGCGTGCAAGACGCCCTGCACGACCCCCGGAGCGCTTGTGCTCCAGCCGCGCGCGGGCTAGCTTGTCCGGTCCGCATGCGCCTGCTTGCACGAACCCCGCCCCTCGCGGGCGCCATCCTGGCCGCAGCCGCCCTGCTGGCCGTGCCGGGCGCGATCGGCTCGACTTCTGGAAGCCTGGAAAGCCGCATCGCCGCCTCGCGGGCGCGGGAAGGCGAGCTGCGCTCGGGCGTCGGCGCCGACACGCATCAGATCGAGGGATTCCAGGGCAGCATCGACGATCTGCAGACGCGGCTGAGCGCGCTCGAATCGAGCCTGAGCGTGGAGCGCAGCGTGCTGTCAAGCCTGCGCTCACAGCTGAGCGCGGCGCGTACGCGCCTGGGCTCGCTGCAGATCCAGCTCGCGCGCGACCGCCAGGTGCTGGTGACCCAGGTCGTCGCCTCCTATGAGTCTCCACCGCCGGACATCGCCACGGTCATCCTGCAGGCGCACGGGTTCGCCGACCTGATCGAGCGCGTCGACGACCTGCAGGCGATCTCGCGCGAGAACGCGACGGCGACGACGCACGTGGCCGAAGAGCAGCAGCTCGTGAGCGCCCAGGCCAAGCGACTGGCGGCGCTGGAGGCCAGCCACGCGCGCGAGACGAGCGCGGTGCTCGTGCAGCGCGACGAGGTCGCCCAGCTGCACCTCGCGCTGGTGGACCGTCAACTGCAGTACATCCGCGCCCGCGACCGCAAGAGCTCAGAGTTGGGCGCGTTGCAGTCGCACAAGCACTCGCTCGAAGGAGAGCTCGACAAGCTGGCGGCCAGCCAACTCGCCGCCGAGGGCGTCGCGGGCGCCTACACGGGTCCGGTCGGCGAATTCACGCCCACCCCCCAGGGCGCATACGGGTTCTTCCCGGCGGCGGGCACGAACTACAGCGTCGGCGAGGAGCCCACGCTGGCCGAGCATCTGAACGCGCTCGGCATCGCCCTGCACATACACCTGATCGGCATCTCCGGCTACCGCTCACCCCAGCACTCGGTCGAGGTCGGCGGGTTCGCCGACGATCCGCACACCCGCGGCGAAGCCTCGGACACGCCCGGCGTGGAGGGAGTGCCCCAGGCGACGCTCGCGCGGTTTGGGCTGATCCGCCCGTTCCCCGGCGCGGCCGAGGCCGACCATATTCAGCTGCTCGGCAGCAAATACTGAGCAGCGTCGTCAGACGGCCGGCTCAAGCCGCGCGGGCGCGCCGTAGGGCGTGAGCACCTCGGGCAGCGCCACCGAGCCGTCGGCCTGCTGACCATTCTCGAGCAGCGCGACGAGCGTACGGCCGACGGCGACGGCGGTGCCGTTGAGCGTGTGCGGCGGCTCGGTTCCGCGCTCGGCGCGGACGCGGATGTTCAGGCGGCGCGCCTGGTAGTCGGTGGTGTTGGAGCAGGAGGTCAGCTCGCGGTAGGCGCCGTAGCTGGGCAGCCACGCCTCGCAGTCGTACTTCTTGGCGGCCGAGTTGCCCAGATCGGTGACGGCGATGTTGACGACGCGGTAGGCCAGACCCAGGGAGGTGAGGATCTGCTCCTCGATCGCGAGGATGCGCTCGTGCTCGGCGGCGGAGTCGGCGGGCGCAACGAAGCTGAACATCTCCACCTTGTCGAACTGGTGCACGCGGAAGATCCCGCGCGTGTCCTTGCCCGCCGCGCCGGCCTCGCGGCGGAAGCAGGGCGAGAAGCCGGCGTAGCGCAGCGGCAGCCGCTCGGGGGCGAGGACCTCGTCGGCGTGCAGCGAGGCCAGCGCGACCTCGGAGGTGCCGACTAGGTAGAGGTCGTCCTCTCCCAATCCGTAGATCTGCTGCTCGGTGTCGGGCAGGAAGCCGGTCCCGTAGAGCGCCTGCTCGCGCACGAGCACGGGCGGAATCACGGCCTGGAAGCCGTGGGTGCGCAGGATGTCCAGGGTCCAGCGCACGAGCGCGAGCTCGAGGAAGACGAGGTCGCCCAGCAGGTAGGCGAAGCGCGCGCCCGACAGCCGCGCGGCGCGCTCCATGTCGATCGAGGGGCCCGCCAGCTCGAGGTGGTCGCGGGGCTCGAACGCGAACGACGGCGGCTCGCCGACGGTGCGCACGAGCTCGTCCTCGGGCCCGGGAGCGGCACTCGGGTCGGGCAGATTGGGCAGCGGCGCGAGGGCGGCTTGGAGCCGCTCCTCGACGCCGGCCAGCTCGCGCTCCAGCTCTTTGACACGCCCGGCCACCTCGCGCATCGCCGCGATCTCGCGCTCGCGCTCCTCGGCGTTCGCGGCGGAGGAGATGCGCCCATTGGCCTCGTTCTGCTCGCCGCGCAGCCCCTCCAGCTCGGGCAGCAGCTCACGGCGCCGAGCGTCCAGCTCGAGCGCGCGATCCAGCCCCGCCGCCGCCTCGGGTCCGCGGCGCTCGAGCGCCGCGCGGGCGGCGTCAGGATCTGCGCGGATCAGCTTGAGGTCGAGCACGGTGAGGGAGCCTACCGTCCGGCGGGCTCGCCCCAAGCGCGCGAGCGCGCAGGGTTGCAAGACGCATCCGGGCAGCCCGCCGAGGGACGGCGACGAGCCGGCGAGCTTATTTCGTGGAGAGGGTGATGTTCGTGGAGGGCACGGACTGCGACTGCGAGCCGGAGTAGTGGGCGAGGAATTCGGCCACGTCCTGGGCGTCGTCGCCGAGGACGATATTCTCGGGCATGATCGCCCCGGAGAAGCCGCCGTTGCGGATCGCGTAGAGCACCTGTTCGACGTTCTCCTTGCGGATGTTGAAGTTCGGTCCGTTGGTCTTGACGCGGTCCTTGATCGACGTCGCCGAGCCCTGGGCGCCGACGACGGAGAGCGTGTGGCAGCCCGAGCAGTGGTCGCGGAACAGGACCGAGCCGCGGTAGTAAGGGCTCGTCTTGGCGACCTGGTTACCTTGCGAGCCGCAGGCGCCGAGGACGACGCTTGTGAGGACGAGCGATGCGACGGTGGCGAGCGGCTTCATGCGAGCGGGAATATATAGACCCGTCGCTACAGACCGGTCGCTACAGCCCCGTCGCAGGTGTATTAACTTTTTGCACTTTGAGCACTATAGTATGTCAGTATATACGTATGATATCCAAAAGTGTATATCTTTTGTATATGCTCGCATACCATAGTGCACAAAGTTTGAAAATAGAACTACTACACCCCCCTCGCATGCACCCTTCCGCGCCCAAATCCCCCTGGCACCCCTCCCCTCTCGCACCGCCTCCAGCCGGTCGCGGAGATCAGAACCCGTGCGCGGTGCCGGCGGCGCGCAGCGCGAGGAATACGACGACGAGCGCCGACAGCGCCATGATCCCCATCTCGCGGGCGAGGATCGCGGCGACGACGGCATGCTGCTCGGACTCGGGCAGGGCGCCGACGGCCTGGGCGTCGGGAAGATCGCGCCGGTCGAGGATCGTCTGGGCGGAGACGACCCGCAGCTGCTCGGCGACGAAGGCGACGGCGAGCGGGAGCAGGGCATAGAGGTAGAAGAGGTTGTCGGTCGAGTAATGGCCGGCGACGGCCAAAGAGCCGGCGAGGATCGCCAGCACGAGCGCCGAGCCCTGGCCGACGCGCAGCAGCACCCAGAACGCGCGGCTGGGCTCGCCGCGGTACCAGCGCCAGGCGCCGAGCAGGGCGGGGAGCGCGTTGAGGACAGCGACCGCGAGGGCGCCCGCGACGACGGCTTGGGTCATGCCTGAGTCACGCTCGGATCACGCCCGGAGCGCGAGTTGGGTCGGACTTGGGGTCGCGATTTCGAGCCGATCGTCACTATGTAACACATTGACACAAGCGGTGATATAACAGCGCTCAGTGCTGCGCAGTTATCTCCCCGCGATCGTATTCGTCCTGCTCGGCGGGGGGGTGGGCATCGCGTTTGCGCTGCTGAACTCGGAGATCGGACCGCGGCGGGCGACCCCGCAGAAGCAGGACCCGTACGAGTGCGGACTGCCGAGTGAGGTCAAGCAGGGGATGCGGTTCGGGATCAGCTTCTACCTGATCGCGATGCTGTTCATCCTGTTCGACATCGAGGTGGTGTTCATCTACCCGATCGCGATCGAGCTGCGCGCGTATGGCTCCTACGCGCTGGCGGAGACGATCACGTTCGTGGTGCTGCTGTTCGTCGCGTTCGTGTACGTGTGGCGGCGGGGAGCGTTGGAGTGGAGCTGAAACGAGAGGTCCTCCGTCCCGGCGGCACGACACCGGGGCAGGCGGGCGCGAGCGCGGATCTGCGCGTGCGGTCGCTGAACGCGGCCCAGCTGCTGCGCGGCGGCGACCTGGAGGGCGCCAACCAGCCGGCGCACCTGGAGGGCACGGAGCTCGAACGCTACGTGGAAGAACGCACGCTGACGACGACGCTCGACAAAGCGGTCGCGTGGGCGCGGTCGAACTCGTTCTTTCCCGCTCGGGTTCGGACTGGCGTGCTGTGCGATGGAGCAGTTGCACGTCGGCGGGCCCGCGCATGGACATCGCGCGGTTCGGGCTCGGAGGCGTTCCGCGCCTCTCCGCGCCAGGCCGACCTGATCATCCTCGCGGGGCGGGTGTCGATCAAGATGGCGCCGATCATCCGCCGGCTGTACGACCAGATGCTCGAGCCGAAGTGGGCGATCTCGATGGGCGCGTGCTGCAGCTCGATGGGCGTGTTCAACAACTACGCGCTGGTGCCGGCCGACAAGTTCATGCCGGTCGACGTGCACGTGCCGGGATGCCCGCCTCGCCCGGAGGCGCTGATTCACGGGATACTGAAGCTGCGCAAGATGGTGCAGGACAACCCCGACATGGGCTGGCGCGAGCGCTACGGGGCCGTCGGCACGGAGGAGCATCCGTCAGATGTGTAGATGTGCCAGGCGCGGGCTATGGGTGGGTGAGCCGGCAGCCAGTCGTTTCAGCCACAGCAGTCGGCGCCGCTCACCGCACCGGCCGGCATATCGGGAGCGCTTTTTGGTGCTCGCCCGCACGCGCAGTCGGGGATGGTGCGATGCGCTGCCACTCGGAGATCGTCTGCATGCCTGACGCCACCGGGCTTGGAGCTGCTCGCCAAGGAGCTGGGGGACGCCGCGATCGAGACGGTGTACTTCCGCAACCAGGCGACGATCGTGGTCGAGCCGACGGAGATCCGCGCGGTGCTGCGGACGCTGCGCGCGCAGGGGTACGGGTTTCTGGCGAGCGTGCACGGCGTCGACCACTACCCCGAGGAGCCGCGGCTGGGCGTGGTGTACGAGCTGCTGGACATGAGCCGGGTCGATCGCGTGACGGTGAAGCTGCGCGTCCCCACCGATGCGCCGCGAGTGGAGTCGGTGACGGCGGACTGGCCGACGGCGAACCATCAGGAGCGCGAGGTGTACGACATGTTCGGGGTCGTGTTCGAGGGCCACCGCGACCTGCGCCGGATCTTGATGCCCGAGGACTACGAGGGCCACCCGCAGCGGCGCGACTTCCCGGTCGGGGGCGAACCGGTGATATTCACGCGCGACGAGGCCAAATGGCTGGAGTCGCGCGAGTGAGCCCGGCCCCAACACCGACCGGGAGCCTCACCCTGTCCGAGTACCGCCGCGGCGAGCAGTCCATCGACCTCGCCCCCGTCGCCGAGCAACTGTCCGAGGGCAGAACCGAGACCAGCCGACGAGCTGCTGACGCTCAACTTCGGCCCCCACCACCCCGCCACGCACGGCGTGCTGCGGCTGCTGGTGACGCTGCAGGCGGAGATCGTCAGGGACCTCAAACCGATCGTCGGGTACGTGCACACGGGGATCGAGAAGACGGCCGAGGACAAGGCCTACTGGAAGGTCATCCCGGTGATCGAGCGGATGGACTACCTGTCGTACTACTTCAACGCGATGGCGTACTGTCGGCGCGGTGGAGACGCTCGTGGAGGTCGAGGTGCCCAACGCGCGCCCAGTACCTGCGCGTGATCCATCTGGAGCTGAACCGCATCGCCTCGCATCTGATCTGGCTGGGCACGAGCGCGCTGGACCTCGGCGCGAGCTCGATCTTCTTGGTACTGCCTGCGCGAGCGCGAACTGATCCTCGACCTGTTCGAGATGTCCTCCGGGGCGCGCATGCACACGCGCTACTTCCAGGTGGGGGGCGTGATCGAGGACATCCCCGACCGGGTTCGCGCCGAAGCTGCGCGAGTTCCTGAAGATCATGCCCAAGCGCGCGGACGAGTACGGCGCGATCCTGAACTCGAACGAGATCGTGCTGCAGCGGCTGCGCGGGACTTGCCCGCTGGACGCGGAGCACGCTGCTCGGGCTGGGCGTGACCGGTCCGCTGCTGCGCGCGGCGGGCAACCCGTGGGACCTGCGCAAGGCCGACGCCGTACAGCTCATACGACGACTTCGAGTTCAAGATCCCGGTCGGCACGGTCGGCGACAACTACGACCGCTTCGCGGTGCGCCTGGCGGAGATATACGAGTCGGTGAAGATCATCGAGCAGGCGCTGGAGGGGCTGCCGGAGGGGCCGCACATCACCTCCGATCGCAAGGTCGCGCTGCCGCCCCGGCACGAGCTCGCGACCTCGATGGAGGCGCTGATCCACCACTTCAAGCTCGTGACCGAGGGGTTCAGGGTGCCGCCGGGCGAGGTGTACAACCCGATCGAGTCGCCGCGCGGCGAGCTGGGCTGCTACGTGCGCTCGGACGGTTCGTCCAAGCCCGCGCGGGTGCACATGCGCGACCCGTCGTTCGTGAACCTGCAGGCGTTTGCGCACATGTGCCGGGGCGGATACATCGCCGACATGATCGCGACGATGGCGATGCTCGATCCAATCCTGGGAGGAATCGACAGATGATCCTGGGCCCGCATGGCGGCGCTGGATCTGCGTCCTTACCGATCGTCGATCAGATGCGATCGACCGATCGGCCAGCACGCGTACGTAGTACGCCAAAGCGCTCCCTCGCGTCCTGTTGCCCAGCTTGCCCTGCGAGCCCAGGATGTCGCAAATGGGGGATGGTGTCGTGAACGCGGGATGGGATAGCCCAGCAGATTTGGAGAAGGACCCGGCGACGATCCCCGACCCGGCGACGACGCCGGTCCCGGATGAGTTGCGCAAGGAGATCGAAGCGCACATGGCCCTGTATCCGGACACGCGCTCGGCCGCGCTGCCGGCGCTCGCTGCGGCGCAGCGCGTGCACGGATGGTGCTCGCCGGAGGCGATCGAGCAGGCCGCGTGCGTGATGGGGGTGACGCCCGCGGAGCTGGACGCGGTGGTGACGTTCTACGACATGCTCGAGACCGAGCCGGTGGGCAGGACGAGCGTGTATGTGTGCACGAACATCTCCTGTTCGCTGCGCGGCGCGGATGAGCTGTACGCGGCGATGCGCGAGGCGGCGGGCGATGACGAGGCGTTCAACGTGCGCGCGTTCGAGTGCCTGGGCGCTTGCGACATCGCGCCGATGGCCTCGGTGGACGGCGTCTACGTCGGACCGCTCACGATCGACGACCTCCCCCGGCTCCTGGAGGACATACGCGCCGGGCGGGACGTGCTGCCGGACAAGCAATTGGCGACGGCGCCTGGTCGCCGACCCGAATGCGAACTCGCAGGAGTTTCCACGCCACGCTCCGCAGGACGGCGCGCGATGAGCGAGAGGCTGCTGTTCAAGGACATCGACGAGCCGGGGCTGAACACGCTCGCCGTGTACGAACGCCGCGGCGGATACGAGTCGCTGCGCAAGGCGCTGGCGATGACGCCGGATGACGTGCTCAAGAACCTCGAAGCCTCGGGTCTGCGCGGGCGCGGCGGCGCTGGGTTTGCGATGGGCAAGAAGGTCTCGTTCCTGCCGAAGGGATCGATCGAGAAGTACCTCGTGTGCAACGCCGACGAGTCCGAGCCGGGCACGTTCAAGGACCGCGAACTGATGCAGAAGACCCCGCACATGCTGATCGAGGGGTTGATCATCGCCTCCTACGCGGCCGGCGCGAGCCGCTCGTTCATCTACATCAGGGGCGAGTACGTGCTGCAGGCCGACATCCTCGACGCGGCGCTCGCCGAAGCCCGCGAGGCGGGGTATGTCGGCGAGCGCATCCTCGGCTCCGAGCACTCGCTGTCGCTCATCGTGCACCGCGGCGCGGGCGCGTACATCTGCGGCGAGGAGACGGGCCTGCTGGACTCGCTGGAAGGCAAGCGCGGCAACCCGCGGCTGAAGCCGCCGTTCCCGGCCAATCAGGGGCTGTACCAGGGACCGACGCTGATCAACAACGTCGAGACGTTGGCGACCGTCCCCGCGATCGTCGAGATGAGCGGCGCGGAGTACGCCAAGCTCGGCGTTCAGACCTCGACCGGCACGAAGCTCGTGAGCATCTCCGGGCACGTACAACGCCCGGGCAACTATGAGATCGAGCTGGGCATCCCCTCGCGCGAGATCGTTTACGGCCTCGCCGGTGGCCCACCGGAGGGACGCGAGGTGAAGTGCTGGTTCCCGGGGGGCTCCTCCGCGCCGGTGCTGACGGGCGCGGACCTGGACGTGCCCTACGACTTCGACTCGCTCGCCAAAGCCGGCTCGATGCTCGGCTCGGGCGCGATCATCGTCGTCGACGACTCGACGCCGATCCTCGACGTCGCGCTGAAGGTCGCGAAGTTCTACCGCCACGAGTCCTGCGGCAAGTGCACCCCCTGCCGCGAGGGCACGAACTGGACGGTGCACATGCTCGAGCGCATCGACCGCGGCGAGGCGACGCCGATGGACCTGGAGATCATGGCCTCCGTCCAGGACCACATCATCGGTCACTGCCTGTGCGTCCTGGGAGACGCGATGGCCATGCCGATCGGCTCGATGATCGTGAAGTTCAAAGACGAGTTCGAAGCCCACATGGAAACCCGGCGCCTGCAGGCGCCGAAGCCTGCCGGAGCCATCGCCTGATGCCGAGACCCGAGCAGAAGATAATCACCTTCACGATCGATGGCCGTGAGGTGCAGGCGCCGGAAAACTCGATGCTCGTGGACGCCGCCAAGCACGGCGACGTGGAGATCCCGGTGTTCTGTTACGAGCCCAAACTGGGCCACCCGGTGGGCGCGTGCCGCATGTGCCTCGTGGAGGTCGAGGGCATCCCCAAGCTCCAGACCGGGTGCTCGACGCCGGTCAAGGACGGCATGGTCGTCAACACCCAGTCAGAGCGGGTCAAGGAGGCCCAGCGCTCGGTGGTCGAGTTCCTGCTGATCAACCACCCCCTGGACTGCCCCGTATGCGACAAGGGCGGCGAGTGCCCGCTGCAGGACATCACGTTCGGCTGGGGCCCAGGCATCTCCCGTTTCGTGGAGCCCAAGCGCCACTTCGTCAAGCCGCTCGAGCTCTCCCCCACGATCGCGATCGACCGCGAGCGCTGCATCCTCTGCTACCGCTGCGCGCGGTTCAGCCAGGAGATCTCCGAAGACCACCAGCTCGTGCTGCTGGAGCGCGGCGCGCACTCCTACATCTCCACCTTCGACGGCCACCCCTACGTCGCGCCGTTCAGCGGCAACATCGTCGAGCTGTGCCCCGTCGGCGCGCTGACCTCGCGCCCGTACCGCTTCAGAGCGCGCCCGTGGGACGTCGAGGACGCGGGCTCGGTGTGCACGCTGTGCCCGTCGCAATGCAACGTCACGCTGACGGTGCGCGACGAGCGCGTGTTGCGCGTGCAGGCTCGCGAGAACCCGGAGGTGGACGACGGCTGGCTGTGCGACCGAGGTCGCTTCGCCTACCCGGAGTCGGCCGCAGGCCGCGCGGTCACCGAGCCGCTGCTGCGCGACGGTGGAGAGCTGCGCCCGGTCTCATGGGAACGGGCGCTCGAGGAGGCCGCCGCGCGCCTCTCCCGCGCAGGCGCGCGCGTGGGAGCGCTCGCCGGCGGCGGCGCGACCAACGAGGAGGGACTGGCGCTGGGCCGCCTGCTGCGCGAGGCGCTTCACTCGCCGCACCTGGACTCGCGCCCCGCGGGCAGGCTTGAGCTGGAGTCCCACCGCGCGCTCGCCGCGCCGGCATTGCAGGCGAAGGTCCCCGATCTGGAGTTCGCGCATGCCGTGCTGGTGCTCGACTGCGACCCGATCGCCGATGCGCCGATCCTCGACCTGCGACTGCGCAAGGGCGCGCGCCGCCACGGGTGCAAGCTCGTGCGCGCGAGCCGCGAACAGCTGCTCGATGAGGCGCAGCGCGACGAGCTGCTCGACACTCTGCGCGCAGCCGGCGAGGAGATCGTCGTGCTCTGGCACGAACGCCTGGCCGCCGGGGCCGATGGCGAGCGGGCCGTGCACGCCCTGCTCGCAATGGCTGCGACGCTAGGTCTCGCCGAGATCGACGGCGCCGGGCTGCTCGAAGTCCCCGCTCACGCGAATGGCCGCGGCCTGCGTGAGGCGGGTGTGCTCCCCAACGCCGGCCCGGGTCTCAGCGAGACCGACGAGGATGGGCTCGACACGAACGGGATCGCCGAGGCGTTCGAGCGAGGCGAGCTGAGCTGCCTTTACCTGCTCGGCGTAGATCCGCCCGCGAGTGGGTCCGGGGCGGTCATCGCCCACGCGGCCTGTCTGACCGATGCGCTGCGCGAGCAGGCCGACATGGTGTTCCCGGCGGAGGCGTATCCCGAAAAGGAAGGCGAGGTCACGCACCCGGACGGGCGCATGCAGCGCGTGCGCCGTGGCGTACGCCACGTCGGGCAGACGCGCGACGAGCAGCAGGTGCTTCACGAACTGGCAAGTCGCATCGGGGTAGCGGTGCCCTCGTGAGGCTCGCGGTCGTCGGCTACTACGAAGAATGGTGGATACAGGTCCTGAAGGCGATCATCATCTTCGCCGTCGGCCTGCAGCTCGTGCCGGTCGTGCTGCTCGCCGAGCGCAAGCTGCTCGGGCGGTTTCAGGCTCGCTACGGACCCAACCGCGTCGGCCCCTACGGCGCGCTGCAGCCGCTCGCGGACATCCTCAAGCTGCTGACCAAGGAGCAGTTTCGCCCGAGCACCTCGGTCGGGTTCCTGTTCGCGCTGGCGCCGCTGATCTCGATCGTAACGGCCGTGGCGGCGTTCGCGCTGATCCCGTTCGGCAACGTGCAGCAGATCTTCGGCACGCCCGTGGGGCTGTACGGGGTCGACGTCTCGATCGGCCCGCTGTACCTGTTCGCGTTCGGCGCGATCGCCTTCTACGGGATCATGCTCGGCGGCTGGTCCTCGGGCTCGAAGTACTCGTTCCTCGGCGCGATGCGCGGCGCGGCGCAGCTGATCTCCTACGAGGTCGCCCAGGGTTTGGCGCTGGTCGGGGTGATCATGACCGCGCAGACGCTGTCGCTGACGGGGATCGTGGAAGCGCAGAAGGGCATGTGGTTCATCGTGCCCCAGCTGTTCGGGTTTCTGATCTTCCTGACGGCGAGCTTCGCCGAGACCAACCGTGCGCCGTTCGACCTGACCGAGGCCGATGCGGAGCTCGTCGGCGGCTACAACACCGAGTACGGCGGCGGGCGGTTCGCGTCCTATTACTTCGCCGAGTACCTCAACGTGCTCGTCGTCTCTGGCATCGTCACGACCGTGTTCCTCGGCGGCTGGCTGCTGCCGTTCGGCATCCACCCGCCCGGCTGGGTGGACCCGTTCGTGGTGCTGTTCAAGATGTCGCTGTTCACGTTCCTGTTCATCTGGGTGCGCGCGACCCTGCCGCGGTTGCGCTACGACCAGCTGATGAGCTTCGGCTGGAAGGTGCTGCTGCCGCTGGCCACGCTCAACGCGCTCGTGACGGCCGTGCTCGTGGTGGTGACGCACTGATGCCCGAGGAGACCCCCTTGCCCGCCCAGCCGCCCGCGGACGCCACTCAGCTGCCGCCCGCGCCCGCAGCCGGCGCTGTGACCGTCACGGCCTGGAGCCCCGGCGATGACGTCATCGAGGTCAAGCGCACCCCCGCGCCAGGCCCCGTGCGCGGCACGTGGCGCACGTTCCGCGAGACCGCGCGCGGACTGAAGACGACGTTCGGGCGCATGCTGGAAAAGCCCGTCACGGTCGAGTACCCGGAGGAGAAGACCCCCGTCTACCCGCGCTTTCGCGGCCGGCACAAGCTGCACAAGTTCGAGGACACCGGACTGGAGAAGTGCGTCGGCTGCTCGCTGTGCGCCGCCGCCTGCCCGGCCGACTGCATCCGCGTGGTCGCGGCCGAGAACACCCCCGAGCACCGCGTGTCCGCCGGCGAGCGCTATGCGGCGGTGTATGAGATCAACCTCTCGCGCTGCATCTTCTGCGGCTACTGCGAGGTCGCGTGCCCGTTCGACGCGATCACGATGGGCCACGACTACGAGCTCTCCGACTACGACCGCACCGACCTGATCTTCACCAAGGAGATGCTGCTCGCCGAGCCGCTGGAGCGCACGCCGCTGAGGAACGAGGGCGAATGAGCCAGGCTTTTGTTCTTCCTGGCCGGCTTCGGCGCGATCGCGGGCGCGGTCGGCGTGGTGATGCTGCGCGACCCGTTCTTCGCGGTGCTCGCGCTCGTCGCCCACCTGCTGTCGCTGGCGATCCTGTTCCTGCTGCTGCGCGCCGAATTCGTGGCCGCCGTGCAGGTGGTGGTGTACGCGGGCGCGGTGATGGTGCTGTACGTGTTCGTCGTCGCCTACGTCGGCGGGCGCGAGGAGCCGATCGGCGAGCTGCTGCGCGGCGCGGCCCGGCGGGTGCGCAGCTGCGCCTCGGCGCGGCGATCCTCGGCGGCGCGCTGCTCGTCGAGCTGCTGATCGCGTTGCTCGGCACGGGCCTGAAGGCCGTCAGCGGCGACGGCGCCCCATATGCGCCGGGGCCGAAGGCGTTCGGCACGCCCGCCTACATCGGCCAGCTGCTGCTGACGCGCTTTCTGCTCGTGTTCGAGGTCGCCTCGTTCCTGCTGCTGATCGCGGCCGTCGGCGCGGTCGTGCTCGCCCGGCGGCGGGGCGGCATCGACGAGGACGGTGAGCGAGCGCGCGCGTGCTGACTCCGCTCGACCTGATCCGTCCGCGCGAGACGGGCACGATGGCCGAGGGCGTCGGGGGCGTCGCCGTTCGCGCTCGCGCGCGCGCGGCAGCGCGCGACGCAGAGCAGCCGACGAGTCGGCCGCCAGCGAGCGCACCCCCGACGGCGAGCCGGTCGGCGCAGGCGCCGGGACGATCCGAGCAGGAGGGCGGCTGGTAATGGCGATCGGCTGGTATCTGGCGGTCTCCGCGATCGTGTTCTCGCTCGGCGCCGCCGGCGTGATGGTGCGGCGCAACCCGCTGGTGGTGCTGCTGTGCCTGGAGCTGATGCTCAACGGCGCGAACCTCGCGCTGGTCGCGTTCTCGCGCATGTGGGGCAACGGCGACGGGCAGGTGTTCGCGCTGATCGTGATGACGGTCGCCGCCTGCGAGGTGTGCATCGGGCTGGGCTGGTCGTCGCGATCCACCGCCGCCGGCTCCCGATCGACGTGGATGAGCTCAGAGAGCTCCAAGGCTGATGAGCACGACCACGTTCGGCTGGCTGGTGCTGCTGTTCCCGCTGCTGGGGACGCTGATCATCGGGTTCGGCTATCGCGTGCTGCCGGGCCGCGCGGCGGGGGTGATCGGCACCGCCGCGATCGGCCTGGCGTTCGTGGCGGCGCTCGGCGCGCTGATCTCGCTGGAGGGCCACTCGCGTCCGACCAGGAGCTGACCTCGACGCTGTGGAACTACGCCGACACGGTCGGCGTGAACGCGAAGGTGTCGATCCTGGTGGACCCGCTGTCGGTGTTCATGATCCTGATCGTCAGCGGGATCTCGAGCATGATCCACCTGTACTCGATCTCCTATCTCGAAGAAGACCGCGGCTTCGCGCGCTACTTCGCGTACCTGAACTTCTTCGTGTTCGCGATGTTGCTGCTGGTGCTGGCGGGCAACTTCCTGCTGCTGATCGTCGGCTGGGCGCTCGTCGGCGCGGCCTCGTACCTGCTGATCTCCTTCTGGTACCGGCGCACGACCGCCACGAAAGCCGGGATCAAGGCGTTCGTGATCAACGTGCTCGGCGACGCGGGGCTCGTGCTGGGGACGTACTTCATCTTCAAGCACACGCACACGCTCGACTTCCTCGGCACGTTCGCCGCCGCGCCGCACGTCGTTCCACTCGGGCGAAGCGGACATCGTCGCGGGCTGCCTGCTGCTGCTCGTGGGGGCGATCGCGAAGTCGGCGCAGATCCCGCTGCACACGTGGCTGCCCGACGCGATGGAGGGCCCGACGCCGGTCAGCGCGCTGATCCACGCCGCGACGATGGTCACGGCCGGCGTGTATCTGATCGCGCGCATGCACGTGCTGTTCGAACTGGCTCCGGCCGCGCAGGATGCGGGCGCGGTGATCGGCGCGGTGACGCTGCTGATCGCGGGCACGATCGCGCTCGTGCAGACCGACATCAAGCGCGTGATCGCCTACTCGACGATGTCGCAGATCGGCTACATGATCATGGGCGTGTCCGTCGGCGCGTACGCGGCGGGGATGTTCCACCTGATGACGCATGCGTTCTTCAAGGCGCTGCTGTTCATGGGCGCGGGCTCGATCATCGGCGCGATGGCGGGCGAGCAGTCGCTGGAGAAGATGGGCGGGTTCCGCAAGGCGCTGCCGTTCACGTTCGCGTGCTTCGTGATCGGCGGCCTGGCGCTGTCGGGGATACCGCCGTTCTCGGGGTTCTTCTCCAAGGACGAGATCCTGCTCGTCACCGCCGAGCGCGGCGGCTGGCACTGGGTGCTGTACGTGATGGGCTACATCGGCGCGTTCCTCACCGCGATCTACACGTTCCGCATGATCTTCCGCGCGTTCTACGGCGACCCGGTCGCCGAGGCGCGCGAGCTCGAAGCGGGCCATCTGCACCACGCCGAGGTCCCGACGAACCCCGCCAACGGCGAGGTCGAGGACACCGACGTCGGCTTCCCCGGCCCGCACCACACGATCGCCGAGCGGGCACTGCCGATGAAGGTGGCGATGAGCGTGCTGGCGATCGGCGCGGTCGGCGCCGGGCTCGTGCAGATCCCCGAAGTCGACGAGGTGATCGACAACTTCCTGCGCCCCACTTCGCCGGCTCGCCGCTGTATGAACCGCACACGCGCGACGGGCTGCTGATCTTCGGGCTGTGCCTCGGCACGGCGCTCGGGCTGACCGGCATCGCGATCGCCTACCGCATCTGGGTCAAGAACCCCGCGTTCGCGGTGCGCGCGCGCGAGCGCTTCGGCGCGGTGTATGAGCTGTTCGCGCACAAGTGGTACTTCGACGAGCTGATCGACGCGCTCGTCGTGCGCCCCGCGGCCGCGTTCGGACGCTTCGCCACGGGCACGTTCGAGCGGGTGTTCGTCGCAGGACACGCTCGTCGGCGGCACCACCGGGATCGTGCGCGCCGGCTCGGCCGCGGTGCGCGCGGTGCAGAGCGGCTTCTTGCGCTACTACGCCGCGCTGCTCGTGCTCGGCGTGACGGGCGTCGGCCTTCTACTTCCTGCTGCAGACGTGACGAGCTGATGCCACCGCTTTCGATCCTGATCTGGCTGCCCGCCGCGTGCGGGGTGCTCGGCGCGATCCTGGCACGCTGCCGGGCGCGCCCGTGCGGCAGCCGGCGACGCGCGAGCCGACGCGGCGCTCGCGCGAGCGAGCGCACGCTGGAGCATCCCCGGCGTGCTGGCGCTGATCGGCACGCTGGGCGCGCTGGGGCTGGCGATCGGCTACATCGCCGACTACTCGCCCGGGCACGACCGGCCTGCACGCACGTCACCGACGTGGTGTGGATCTCCGAACTGGGCATCCACTACAAGCTCGGGATCAGCGGCCTGAACGTGTTCCTGGTGGGCCTCACGACGCTGCTGTTCGCCGCCGCGACGATCGCCGCGAACCTGCGCGTCGTGGGAGCGCCCGCGGCTGTTCTGGTTCTTCTTCATGCTCGCCGAGTCCGCCGTGCTGGGCGCGTTCCTCGCCCAGGACCTGGCGCTGTTCGTGGCGTTCTTCGACCTGATGCTGATCCCGTTCTACTTCCTGATCGGCGATGTGGGGTCGGGGCACGCGCGAGGAGCGCGTGAAAGCGACGATCAAGCTCGTCATCTACACGCTCGTGGGCTCGCTGCTGATGCTCGCGGCGGCGGTCGCCACGGGCGTGCTCGCCGTCACAGCAGGGCGGCGGGCACATCACGTTCGTGCTCTCGGCGCTGCAGGCGCTGCCGCTGAGCAAGGGCTCGCAGGAGTGGATCTTCCTGTTCTTCGCCGCCGCGTTCCTCGTGAAGATGCCCGCGTTCCCGCTGCACGGCTGGATGCCCGACGGCTACCGGGCGATGCCGATCGAGGTGCTGATGGTCTTCCGCGGCGTGCTGTCGAAGGTCGGCGCGTACGGCTTCCTGGCGATCGTGCTGCCGCTGTTCCCGCAGGGCGCGGCGCACTTCCAGACGCTGATGCTGATGATCGCGCTCGTCTCGATCCTGTACGGGTCGGCGGTCGCGTTCACGCAGACCGACGCGCGGCTGATCGCCGGATACTCCTCGGTCGCGCAGCTCGGGTTCATCACGCTCGGGATCTTCGCGCTGAACCCGCAGGGCGCGCAGGGCGCGCTGCTGCAGATGGTCAACCACGGGCTCGTCGTCGCGCCGCTGCTGTTCATCGTCGCGCTGCTCGCCGCGCGGGCGGGGGGCTCGGAGGACGTGCGCGAGATGGGCGGCATCGCGTTCCGCGCGCCCGTGCTCGCGTCGCTGTTCCTGATCGTCTCGCTGGCCACGCTGGCGATGCCCGGCTCGTCGAACTTCGTCGGCGAGTTCCTGATCCTGCTGGGTGTGTTCAAGGCCAAGCTCGCGATCGCGATCGTCGCGTTCAGCGGGCGTGGTGATGGCGAGCGTGTACGCGCTGCGGCTGTTCATCCGCGCGATGCACAACCGCGTCGGCGCGGGCGTGGACTCGCGCGAGATCTCGCTGCGCGACGGCGCCGTGCTCGTGCCGCTCGTCGCGGTGATCGTGTTCCTGGCGATCTACCCGCAGCTGGCGCTGCAGCGCAGCGAAGGCTCGGTCAAGGCCGCCGTGGCGGCGCGCAGGCGGCGCAGGCCGACCCACGCAGCGACCGTCACCGGCCAGCCCAGCGGTCAACCGTCGCGCTCGCCGAGCGCACCGAAGCTGCCCGATGACGGCGATGACCCCTCCTCGCCACCGCCCACCTCAAAGGCCCGCACGTCGACTTCGCGGGGCTGTCGCCGCTGATCGCGCTGCTGGGCGGCGCGGCGATGGTGCTGCTGGTCGGCCTGCTCGGCTCGCGCTGGGTGCGCGCGCAGGTCGTGCCGGCGCTGAGCCTGGTCGCGCTCGGCGCGGCGCTCGGGCCTGACGATCTGGCAGTGGAACGCGCAGAAGTCGATCGTCTCGGGCGCGCTGCGCATCGACGACCTGTCGCTCGTGCTGAACCTGATGCTGATCGCCGGCGGCGCCTGCACGGTGCTGCTGGCGTGGCGCTCGCTGGCCGCGCGCGAAGCCGCGCACGGCGAGTTCCACGCGCTGCTGCTGACCTCGATCGGCGGGCATGTCGCTGCTGGCGGCGGCGCAGAACACGGTCGTGCTGTTCGTCGGGCTGGAGCTGCTGTCGATCCCGCTGTACGTGCTGTGCGCGACCGAGATGCAGACGCGAGCATTCGCTGGAGTCGGGGCTGAAGTACCTGATCGTCGGCTCGGTCGGCTCGGCCACGCTGCTGTACGGCCTGGCGATGATCTACGGCGCGACCGGCGCGACCGACTTCACCGCGATCGCCGCGCGCTCGTCGAGCGGCAGCCTGGCGACCGACCCGCTGACGCTGACCGGGATCGCGCTGTGCGTGGCCGGCCTGTGCTTCAAGGCCTCGGTGGCGCCGTTCCACCAGTGGACGCCCGACGTGTACGAGGGCGCGCCGACGCCGGTGACGGCGTTCATGGCGGTCGCCACGAAGGTCGCCGCGCTGGGCGTGTTCCTGCGCTTGTTCGACGTCGCGCTGATCGAAGCCCACGCCAGCTGGGGGCCGGCGCTGGCGGTGCTGGCGACGATCACGATCGTCGTCGGCAACGTCGGCGCGCTCGGGCAGTCCTCGCTGAAGCGGATGCTCGCCTACTCCTCGGTCGCGCAGGCCGGCTACATGCTCGCCGGCGTGGTCGTCGCCACGCGGCTGGGCGTGCAGGCGACGGTGTTCTACCTGGCGGTGTACCTGTTCATGAACATGGCCGCGTTCGCGGTGATCGTCGCCCGCGAGCGCGAGACCGAGCCTCGGCGACTCGATCGCGGCGATGCGCGGGCTGGGCCGCGAGCGCCCGCTGGCTGGCGTGGCCGATGACGATCTCGATGCTCGGGCCTCGCCGGCATCCCCGCGACCGCCGGGTTCATGGGCAAGTTCTACCTGATCGACGCATCCGTCTCGGGCGGGTACACGTGGCTGGGAGTGGTGATCGTGATCGGCTCGATGATCTCGCTCGGCTACTACCTGCCGGTGATCGCGGCGATGTGGATGCGCGACGCGCCCGGCGGACGACGCCGAGCGCCGGGCGACCGCGACGCCCGCGCCCGCCCGGCGGACGCTCCCGCCGAGCGGCGCGCTGCCGGCGCTGGCGGGCGGCTCGCCGGAGCTCGACGAGCCGGCCCGCGCCGCGAGCCGGCCGCGCTCCAGCCCGAGGTGGCGCTGGTGGCGGTCCTCGCCGGCGCCGCGACGATGTTCTTCGGCATCGTGCCGCAGCCGCTGTTCAACCTCGTGCACGGCGTCGGCAGCGCGCTGGGGCTGCTCTAGACGGCGGGCCGTCGGCAGCGCTCACGGCGACTCTGCCTGGTACAGGATCCTGATCGGGGATGCGGCGGATCTTCGTGCGCTTGGGCGCAGAAGCCCGCCTCGTGCAGGTACCGCGTGAGCTCGGCGCGGGCTGTGCAGGTCGGCGCCGGAGGTCAGGTGGAAGAGCAGGCCGAGCGCCCGGCCGAGGCGCGCTGGCGCTCGGCGCAGGCGGAACATGTCGAGCACCGCCAGCGTGCGCCGGGCTCATGCCTCGCGCACGCGGCGAGCAGCGCGACGATCTGCTCGCCGAGAGGTGGTGGATGATGTCGAACACGAGCGCGCCGTCATCGGCGCGCCGAGGTCGGCCTCGAACATGTCGCCGCTCGCGGTGCTCCACGCGGCGCTCATGCCGGCGCTGGCGATGATCTCCGCCCCACCCGAGCGCTGCCGGGAAGATCGACCACGGTGGCCTCAGCGTCTCGTGGCGCTGCACAGCTCGGCCGAGAACCAGCCGTGCGCCAGCCGGCCACGATCGCAGCGCCAGCGCGCGTCGGCTCGGCGAGGACGGATCGTCTTGCTTCGAGCGCTTCCGGCGCCGAGACGCGGCGATCTCGTAGCTGGCCGGTGATGTAGACGCGCCAATGTTCTCGTGATCCTCGGCGGGCTCGCGGTGGAGTCTCTGCAAAGCTGCCGCCGTCGCGCACGATCCGCTCGAGATCGCCGTACCACTCCCAGTAGGTGACGGTGTGCTCGAGCCAGGTGCCGATGTAGGTGTCCGAGGACGGGTCAAGCCACTTGCGCGAGCGCTTGCGAGCTCGGAGAAGGTGTGGCCGTCCTGCTCGAGGATCCCGAGGCCGGCCAGGCTCTCGCACAGCAGGCGCGTGCCCGCCACCTGCAGCTCGAGCTCCTCGGCCAGCCGCCGCGCGCGTGGCCGGCCGAGCAGCAGCGGCGAAATCCCCACGCGCTGAGCTCACCGATGACCGCGAGCCTCGCCGTCAACTCCAGTACGGACACGCTACGCGCGCCGGCAACGGCACCAGGTTGCAGCGACGAGGGCGACGCGCTCGAGCAGCGTCGTCGGGGCGGGTCGATTCGCATCGGACGCGCGACGCTACAGCCGCCCGAGGCCTCGCGCGGCCTGCTCGGCTTCCTGGAGCTGGCGCTCGACGAGGTCCAGGCCCGACTCCCAGAAGCCCGGGTCGGCGAGGTCGACGCCGACGATCTCGCCCGAGCTCCTCGGGGCTGCGCGAGCCGCCGGCGGCGAGCAGCTCCAGGTAGCTGGGGCACGAGCTCCGCGCCGAGCTGCTCGTAGCGCTCGTACACCGACAGCGCCAGCAGCTGCCCGTAGGCGTAGGCGTACACGTAGCCGGGCGTGCCGATGAAGTGGGGGATGTAGGACCACCACGAGCGGTAGCCCTCGGTGAGCTCGACGGAGTCGCCCAGCAGCTCCGCCTGGCTCTCGGCCCACAGCTCGCCGAAGCGCTCGACCGACAGCTCGCCCTGCTCGCGCCGCGCGGTGTGCACGAGCTCCTCGAAGCGGTTCATCGCGACCTGGCGGAAGACGGTCGCGATCGTGTCCTCGAGGTTCTCGGCCAGCAGCGCCAGGCGCGAGGCGGGCGAGGAGTCCTCGTCGAGCAGCCGCCCGAACACGATCGTCTCGCCGAACACCGAGGCGGTCTCGGCGAGCGTCAGCGGCGTGCTCTGGTGGAAGATGCCCTGGCGGGCGGCGAGCGCGAAGTGCACGCCGTGGCCGAGCTCGTGCGCGAGCGTCGAGCACGTCGCGCCGGCGGGAGGTGTAGTTGAGCAGCACGTACGGGTGCACCGACGGGCACCGCCGAGGCGCAGAAGGCGCCGCCGCGCTTGCCCGGGCGCACGGGCGCGTCGATGCGGCGCTCGTCGAAGAAGCGCCCGGCGAGCGCGCCGAGCTCGGGCGAGAAGGAGGAGTAGCAGTCGAGCACGATCTCGCGCGCCTGCGCGAACGGGTAGCTGACTTCGTCCTCGGTGACCGCCGCCATGCGGTCGTAGTCGGCCAGCCGCTCGACGCCCAGCAGCCTCGCCTTCAGCCGGTACCAGCGGCGCGCGATCTCATAGCGTCCGCGCACCGCCTCGATCAGCGCCTGCA
Organism: uncultured Solirubrobacterales bacterium; assembly: GCA_963786535.1. Lineage (GTDB taxonomy): Bacteria > Actinomycetota > Thermoleophilia > Solirubrobacterales > Solirubrobacteraceae > Palsa-744. Next base: position 1,063,648 of record CAWAZI010000001.1, read on the forward strand.
CGGACTCGTCGCTGGCCTCGTTGGCGAGGTTGCGCGCCGCCAGCCAGTGCGGGTAGCGGCGCAGGCGGTCGTCGGTCGCCTTGTCGGCGAGCAGCGTGTTGAACAGGAACGCGCGCGTGCGCAGCCCGGGCGCGAGCGCCGCCGTGATCGCCTCGGCGGTGGTGCGCCGGAGCTCGCGGTCGGGCAGCGACAGGCGGCTGAGCGCGACGTCGAGCGCGACCTTCTCGCGCTCGACCGCCGCGCCTCGGCCGCCGAGCTCGCCGCGCCGGCGAGCAGTCGACCTCGATCGCCGAGGTCAGCTCCTCGAACAGCCGCGTCCAGGCGCCCGCGCCGGTGAGCGACTTCTCGGCGAGGATCTTCTCCTCGGGCTCGTGAGCAGGTGATCGCGGTAGCGGCGCACGTTGCGCAGGTGGTGGCGGCAGAAGTCGAGCCCGTCGCCGCGCCAGCAGCTCCTCGGCGCGCTCGTCGGACAGCGCCGCCCACTCGAGCTCGAAGAACAGCAGCGTCGTCTCGATCGCGGTGCCCTGCTCCTGGGCCTGCTGCAGCAGCGCGCCGTTGGCGGGGTCGGCGGTGTCGGCGGAGAAGCGCAGCGCCGCGTAGGTGCCGGCGCGGCCGACCAGGTCGTGGATCGCGCGCCAGCTCGTGCATCGCCTCCGCCAGGCCTGCGCTGTCGAGCTCGTCGAGCTTGCCCGCGTAGCGCGCGGCGAACGCCTGCGCGCGCGTCGAGCGCCTCCGTCCAGCCGGCTCTCGACGCCCTCCGCGCCCCTCGCCGTCGACGAGCGGCTCGAGGTCCCAGGCGGTCGCCTCGAGCTCGGGGTCGCTCGGCTCGAGTCGCGGTGGCCATGATCGAGTCGGCCATCTTACCGGCCAGCTTCGCCGTCCGGCGCTCACCCGCCGACTCCGTACTCGTACTGCAGCGCCTGCAGCACGTTCAGCCGCGCGGCGCGCCGGGCGGGGAAGATCGCGGCGAGAAGCCCGGCGAGGATCGCGGCGATCACGAACACGACGAGCGTGCCCACCGGGATCGTGAAGGCGGGGTATTCGATCGCCTGCCCGACCATCAGCGCGAGCACGATCCCGACGCGGGATGCCGAGCGCCGCGCCGATCAGGGCGGTGACGATGCTCTCGTGGCGGATCATCCGGCGCAGCTGGCGGCGGCGTCATGCCGACCGCGCGCAGCATCCCCAGCTCGCGGGTGCGCTCGAAGACCGTCAGCACGAGCGTGTTGACGATCCCGAACAGGCTCACGATGATCGACAGCGAGAGCAGCACGTAGAGCAGGTTCAGCAGCGTGTCGATCCCCTTCTCCTGGTTTGCCTTGAACTGGCTCTCGGTCTGGATCTTCGCGTCCGGGAAGCCCGCCAGCGCGCGCTTCGAGCCTGTGCGTGTTCGCGGCCGTCGACGCCGCCGGCGATGTTCGACGAACGTGTAGACGTTCTGCGGGTTCTGGTATTCGGCGTCGAAGCGCTGCGTGGAGATCGTCACGTCGCCGTAGGGCGAGCCGCCTTTCGGGGGCGCGAAGATGCCGCGCACCTGCAGGTGCATGACGCTTCCCGGTCGGCGTCTCGACGTTGATCGGCGAGCCGACGTGCAGGTGGTGTTCTTTGGCGTATTCCTTGGACACGAAGGCGCCGTTCTCGCCCAGTTCGGCGGGCACGGCCGGCGATCCGTGCTGCCACTTCACGTCGATCACCCTGCTGATGTCCGGCGACACGCCGCTCACGTTGATTTTGCTGCCGAACGCGCGGCCCGAGCCGGCGCGCACGCCCGAGACCACCCGCACGCCGGGCACGCTGCGCAGCGCTTCGCGCCGAGGCGGTCGAGATCGGCGAGAAGTTGTTCGTCGCGGTGAGCGCGTAGTCGGCCTTGAAGAGCTGGTTCACGGAGCTCTCGAACGTCGACTTCAGCCCGGCCGCGAGCACCGCGACGAGCGTCACGAGCGCCAGGCCGATCATCAGCGCCGAGGCGGTCGAGGCGGTCCGCGTGGGGTTGCGCATCGCGTTCCCGCGCGCGAGCTTGCCGGCGGCGCCGCCGATCCTCGTCGCGGGCCAGCCGAGCACCGAGGCGAGCGGCGGCACGAGCGTCTTCGCGAGCATCGCCACGCCGACGAACAGGCCCGCCGCGCCGACGCCGATCGCGAGCAGCCGCTGCCCGTCGAGAGCCCGCCGACGAACAGCCCGACCAGCATCAGCGCGACCGCGACGACGATCGTCAGCAGGCGCGGCGGGGGCCGAAGCGCGCGAACCGCGACGGCGGCAGCAGCGCGCCCTCGCGCACGGCGGCGATCGGCGGCACGTGCGTCGCGCGGAGCGCCGGGCGCAGCGCCGCGAGCACCGTGATCAGCGACGCCGACGACGAGCGAGACGACGATCGTGCGCGTCGCGAACACCGTCGCCGCCTGCGGCAGGTCGATGCCGAAGGAGACGAACAGCGAGTTGAGGCCCTTGGCGAGCCCGAGGCCGAGGAACAGGCCGACCACCGACGCGAGCAGGCCGATCACGAACGCTTCGAGCAGCACCGAGCGCAGGACCTGGCGCCGGGTCGCCCCGAGCGTGCGCAGCGTCGCCAGTTCGCGCGTGCGCTGCGCGATCGTGATCGAGAGCGTGTTGGCGATCACGAAGCTGCCGACGAACAGCGCGACGCCGGCGAAGGCGAGCAGGAAGTCCTGGATGATGTTGAGGAAGCCGTTGGTGTTCGTTCGTTGCCTGTTCGGCCTGCGCTTCGCCCGTGCGCACCTGGGCGTTCGGCGGCAGCAGCGGCGCGGATCTCGCGCAGGAGCTGCGTCCGGCGTGTAGCCGGGCCTGCGCCGCGATCGAGATCGAGTCGAGCTTGCCCACGCTTGTCGAACACCGCTGCGCGACGGGGAAGTCGAAGATCGCCATCGTCGCGCCGCCGAGCGAGGAGACGCCGCCGAACTTCGCGATGCCCGACGATGCGCATGCGCTGCTCGGCGCCGCGCGCGATCACGCCGATCGTTTCGCCGACCTTGTAGTGCTTGCTTTTCGGCCGTGTTGGCGTCGATCGCGACTTCGCCGGGCCCGACGGCCACGCGCCGGCGACGAGCTGCAGCGGGTTGAAGCGCTGGTTGCCGTGCGGGTGCACGCTGAACGCGAGGCCGGGAGCGCCGCCGCTCGAGATCACCTTGCCGTCGCGCCCGACGAGCTGGGCGGTGTCCGCGATGCCGCCCTGCGCTTCCGCGACGCCGGGAGGCCGCTGCACGCTGCGCCAGCAGCGATTCGGGGAACGAGGGCGGCGTCGTCGCCGTTCGCGCTTTCGCTTCGTCGCCGCCGATCGCGCTCTTGCCGGTGATGACGACGTCGGTGTGCTTGTAGACTTGCGTGAAGACGGTCCCGAACGCCGATTTGATCGTGTCGGTGAGGATGTAGGTGCCGCTGATCATCGCCACGCCGAGCACGATCGCGATCGCCGTCAGCGCCGCGCGGAGCTTGCGCCGCGGCGAGGCCTTTGAGCGCAACGCGCGATCACGTCGAGACGCCCGCACCGATCAGCCGAGTCGCCCATCACCGCGAGCACCTCCGCGGCGCTCGCGCCGGTGAGCTCCTTGACGATCAGCCCGTCGGCGATGAACAGGATGCGGTCGGCGATCGCGGCGGCGCGCGGGTCGTGGGTCACCATCACCGTCGTCTGGCCGTAGGCGTCGACCGAGTGCGCGCATCAGCTCGAGGATCTCCCCGCCGGTCTTCGAGTCGAGGTTGCCGGTCGGCTCGTCGGCGAGCAGGATCGTCGGCCGCGTGATCGAGCGCGCGCGCGATCGCCACGCGCTGCTGCTCGCCTCCGGAGAGCTCGGACGGGCGGTGGCTGCGCCCGCGCCGCGAGGCCGACCTTCGACGATCAGCTCGGTCGACCCACGCCTGGTCGGGCTTGCTCGCCGGCGATCGAGAGCGGCAGCAGGATGTTCTCCTCGGCGTCGAGCATCGGCAGCAGGTTGAAGAACTGGAAGATGAAGCCGATGTGCTCGCGGCGCAGCCGCGTCAGCGCGCCGTCGCCGAGGGCGCTGAGCTCGGTGCCGGCGATCGTGACCGTGCCCGAGGTCGGCTTGTCGAGGCCCGCGAGCAGGTGCATCAGCGTGGACTTGCCCGAGCCCGACGGGCCCATCACCGCGACGAGCTCGCCCGCGCGCACGTCGAGATCGACGCCGCGCAGCGCATCCACCGCGGTGCTCGCCCTCGCCGTAGCGGCGCGTCAGCGCGCGCGCCGCGACCGGGACGCTCTCGGCGCGGCGCGCTATCGCGGCAGCTGTCTCATCCGAGCCGCTCGCCATCATGGTCTTGCGAGCTGCTACCCGATGCGCTCGATCGCGATCACGCGACGCGACGCCCGGCGCGGTATGTAGCATCGTCCGCCCGATGCACGAGACCACGCCCCGCCGTCTTCCTGATCGCCCGCCCCTCGATCGACATCGAGGGGATGCGCGGCTACCTGGAGGACGTCGGCGGGGAGTCGTGGCTGCAGCGGCGCCTGGAGCGAGGCCGGCGGCGAGCGCCAACGGCGGCGAGCTGCTCGTCGAGTTCGGCGGGCGCGCCTGCTACCGCAGCTGGGAGCCGGGGCTGAACCCGAACGTCACGCAAGGTGCGCACCGACCAGCGCGAGTACTTCGCCAACATCCTGCGCTCGGCCCACGGCAGCGTGCTGGAGCACGCGAACTACTCGTTCGCGCTGCGCAACGTCAGCCGCGTTTTCACCCACGAGCTTGTCAGCCATCGCGCCGGCTCGGCGTTCAGCCAGGAGAGCCTGCGCTACGTGCGCCTCGACCGACATCGGCTTTCGCGTGCCCCCGGCGCTGGAGCCGGTGCGCGAGCAGGTGCTCGCGATCGTCGAGCAGCTGGAGGAGTTCCAGCTCAGCGCCGCAGGCGAGCTCGGGATCGACGAGGAGGGCGTGCCGTTCCACGTCAAGAAGGAGGTCACCTCCGCGCTGCGCCGGCTCGCGCCGATCGGCCTGTCAGCACCGACATCGTCTGGACGGCCAACGCGCGCACGCTGCGCCACGTGATCGAGATGCGCACCGCCGAGGGCGCCGAGGAGGAGCTGCGACTCGTGTTCGACGCGATCGCGCGCATGATGCAGGCCGAGGCGCCCGGCCTGTTTCAGGACTTTCCCGTGGCGAGGACGGCGCCTGGGTGCCCGGCACCACAAGGTGTGAAGATCGCGCAACGGTCTTGCGCCTCGTAACGGGATTAAGTGAGCGTTCCAATCTACAGAACTCTCCCCGCTGACCAATCAGGAGCAGACGCAATGCCCGGACTCGAAGCTAGGCAAGCTTGCCGCCACCGAGGACCCAAACGACCTGATGTTCACGAAGTACGTAGTAGCGAGCAACCTTCCCCCCTGCCGCCAGAATTCGGCCACGACGCCCTCATCCCACCGTTAGGGTGGGGCATGTTGGGCAATGATGAATGGGGCGATTGCGCGTGGGCTGGACCGGCTCACGAGACGATGCTGCTGACGCACAGAGGGCGGTCACCCCGTGTACGTTCAGGACAGCGGGCGTGCTCAGGGACTATTCGGCCGGCACCGGCTTCAACCCGAGTGCCGGGCCCTCCGGGCAGCAATCCGACCGACAAGGGCTCGCAGGTCCGGGATGTCCTCGGCTACCGCCGCAAGACAGGCATCATCGACGCGGCCGAGCAAACGCCACAAGATCGGCGCTTTTCGTAAAGCTCGACAGCCGGGGAATCTCGACGCAGATCTTCCAGGCGCATGTACCTCTTCCAGGTGGTCGGGATCGGGATCCGAGTTCCCCGAGTTCGCGATGGAACAGTTCAACGAGGGCAAGCCGTGGGACGTCGTCCCAAACGCGCCAGCTCGAGGGCGGACACTACGTGTGCGCGCGTCGGCAAGCACGCGAACATCGACATCGTCACCTGGGGGGCGCTGCAACAGATGACGGTCGGCTTCTTCGAGGAAGTACTGCGATGAGGCCTGGACCTACATATCCGACGAGGCACTCAAAGATGGGCACAACATCGAAGGGTTCGACCAGGAACAACTCGCGGCCGACCTCAAAGCAGTTGAAAAATAGCTGCCCAGCCCGGGAGGGCGATCAGTCCTCCTGGGCCTGCAGCTCCTCTACGCGCTCCTCCAGCTGAGCCATGACGCTCGGGTCGCGCAGCGTGGTGACATCGCCCAGCGCGCGTCCCTCGGCGATGTCGCGCAGCAGGCGGCGCATGATCTTGCCCGAGCGCGTCTTGGGCAGATCGTCGGCCCAGATGATGCGCTTGGGGCGGGCGAACTTGCCGATGCGCTCGGCGACCGTCTCGCGGATGCCCTCGACCGTCTCGCTCGTCGCCCGCGAGCTCGCCCTGGAGCGTGACGAACGCGACGATCGCCTGACCGGTGTCCTCGTCGTGCTGGCCGATCACCGCCGCCTCGGCGACGTCGGGGTGGGCGACGATCGCCGACTCGACCTCGGCGGTGGAGAGCCGGTGCCCGGAGACGTTGACGACGTCGTCGATGCGCCCGATCACCCACAGGTAGCCGTCGGAGTCGCGGCGGGCGGCGTCGCCCACGAGGTAGGTCTCGTTGCCGAAGCGCTAGAAGTAGGTCTCGATGAAGCGCTCGTCCTCCTTGTAGAGCGTGCGCAGCATCGACGGCCACGGCTGGGTGAGCACGAGCAGCCCCTGGCCCTCGCTCGATCGGCTCGCCGGTGGACTCGTCGCGCACCTCGGCGAAGACGCCCGGGAAGGGCTGGGTGGCCGAGCCGGGCTTGGTCGCGGTGATGCCCGGCAGCGGCGTGATCATGATCGCGCCCGTCTCGGTCTGCCACCAGGTGTCCACGATCGGGCAGCGTTCGCCGCCGATCACCTTGTGGTACCAGAGCCACGCCTTCGGGTTGATCGGCTCGCCGACCGAGCCGAGCAGCCGCAGCGAGGACAGGTCGTGCTTGTTCGGCCACTGCGCCCCCCACTTGATGCACGCGCGGATCGCCGTCGGCGCGCAGTAGAGGATGCTCACGCCGTAGCGCTCGACGAGCTCCCACCAGATGCCCTTGTGGGGATAGTCGGGCGCCCCCTCCCACATCACCGAGGTGGCGCCGTTGGCGAGCGGGCCATAGACGATGTAGGAGTGGCCGGTGACCCAGCCGACGTCGGCGGCGCACCAGTAGACGTCCGACTCCGGCTTGAGGTCGAACACGTACCGATGGGTGGCGCGAGACGCCCGTCAGATAGCCGCCGGTGGTGTGCAGGATGCCCTTCGGCTTGGCCGTCGAGCCGGAGGTGTAGAGGATGTACAGCGGGTGCTCGGCGTCCAGCGGCTCGGCCGGGCAGTCGGGGTCGGCCGCCGCGAGGATCTCGTCGTAGTAGACGTCGCGGCCCTCCCGCATCTCACACGGCGTGCCCTTGCTGCGCACGACGACGATCTTCTCGAGCGTCTGCAGGTCGCCCATCGACCTCGTCGACGCGGTCCTTCACCGGCGCCGTCTTGCCCTTGCGCGCGGCGCCGTCGACGGTGATCAGCGACCTTGGCCTCGGAGAACTCCATGCGCTCGCGCACGGCCTCGGCGGAGAAGCCGCCGAAGACGACGTTGTGGGGAGCGCCGATGCGCGCGCAGGCGAGCATCGCCACGACGACCTCGGGGATCATCGGCAGGTAGATCCCGACGACGTCGCCCTTGCGCACCCCGAGGTCCTTCAGCGCGTTGGCGAAGCGCTGCACCTCGGCGAGCAGCTCGGCGTAGGTGATGTCGCGCTCGGAGCCGTCCTCGCCGCGCCAGTGAAAGGCGACGCGCTCGCCCCGGCCCGCCTCCACGTGGCGGTCGAGGCAGTTGTAGGAGACGTTGAGCTCGCCCCCGACAAACCACTTGTAGAACGGCGGGTTGGAGTCGTCGAGCACCGTGTCCCACGGCTTGAACCAATGCAGCGCTCGCGCCTGCTCGGCCCACCACGCCTGCGGGTCGCGCGCCGCCCGCTCATACACCGCCGGGTCGTTCAGCAGCGCGCGCTCGCGAAACTCCGCCGGTGGCTCGAAGCGCTCGACCTCCAGCAGCGCCGCCAGCTCGCCGTCGAGCGCCTCGCCCAGCCGCCGGCTCTGCCGCCGGCGCCCCAATGTCGGATTCAGTCGCCATTGCTCACTCCTCTGAGATCGAAGTCGCGCGTTCTCCACCGGCACATCTTCTCACCGGCGGTCCACGCATCGGATGTGGATCGCTGGCGCTCGCGTGTCGCCTCAGCGCCCGCCGAGCGGCATGACCGGCAGCACCGTGCGCCCGAACGTCGAGTTGGTGACGGCCGCAAACGACGCGTACCAGGCCGCCGCGGCGGTCGCCAGACCGACGTAGCCACCCCAGTGGGTCACCGTTTCATGCGGGCCCACCGCGCCGATCGCCAGCAGGACGAACGTCGCCGTCAGCAGCACGAACACGAGCAGCACGGCCCCGCTGACCCGCAGCGCGGCGACCGTCATGTAGGCGGTGAAGATCGCCCACGCCCACAGATACACCCCGACCGCGTGGCCGACATTGCCGCCGATCTGCTTGGCGTAGAACACCTCCAGCGCCCAGAACGAGATCCAGAACGCCCCGAACGAGCAGAACGCGACCGCGCCGAAGGTGTTGCCGGTGCGGAACTCCCACATGCCGGCGAGCAGCTGCACGATGCCGCCATAAGCCAGAGCGAGTCCGAGCACCACCGGCACGCCCTTGCCGTTGACGAGATTCGAGTTGAACATCGACAGGACGAACGTGGTCATCGCGAACCCCGCGAGACCCAGCGGCCCGGGGTCGGCCGGCTTCCACCCGGCTCACTCCGATGCCGGCCACGCCCGCGACGCTCGTCGTCGCCCCGCGTCGGGTGTTGACGGTGGATCGTTGCTGCCTCCATGGAGTCCCTCCTTCGACCGGCCCGTGCGGGTCGGCGTCGACGATGCATCCGCGGCCCATACCGCCGGGAGCGGACTCCGGCGGCAGGGCCACGCCATCGACTCTGTTATTCCCGCAATCGCTCCGAGTCAATCGCCCGGGCGAGGAGTTCGTTCACGCCGGCCCCCCATCGCCCCGGCATTGGGACGTTTCGTCCTACCGGCCGCGGCGCGACAGGACTCCTACCGGCGGCGCTTGCGCCCGCGCTTGCGCGAGGAGCCCGAGCGGCGCCGGAGCGGGAGCGACGTCGGACCCGGACGCGAGCGCGGGCTTGCCCTTCCCGTTCGTCCGGACTGCTCTTCGCGTTCGGCGCGACGCTCGGCCTGCGTCGGCCACGGGCGCGCCTCTCCCGCCGCCCACGCGGGCGGATCCCCGTTCGGCCAGCGCCCAAGGTAGAGCGATGCCCATCCCCAGCATCCAGAACGAGGGCACGATTTCCAGCGTCGCGCCCCCGATCGGCAGAAAGATGAGGATGCCCGAGAAGATCCCGATCACGCCCATCCAGCGGGTGAGCAGGCCGACGCGGATGGCGTTGATGGACACCACGATCATGCCCGCCGTCAGGGCCAGCGCCGCGAGCAGGTCGAGGTACTGGCTGCCGACGTTGAGCGCGCCCTTCGTCAGCGCCTGTTCGACGGCGTGGCTGGAGAAGTCGTGGCCGACCGCGAAGTCTGTGCGCCCGGATCGAGCCGACGATCTGGTGGGCGATGTTGACCACCGCCAGGCCGATCCCTCCGACGAGCACGAGCGGACGGGCATAGGCCCATGTCTGCGGCCGGCGAAAGCGGGTGGCGTCGAGCAGCAGCAGCAGCACGAGCGTGAGCACGACGAGCGCGATCGACTTGATCGTGCTGCCGGCGATCAGGGCGAACGCGTGATGGCTGATGTATTTGACCTCCACCGCGCGGGGGCTGACCGCGGGGTTGGCTTCGCCTCTGAGCGCCGGTGCAAGGCCCTGCAACAGGCCCACCGTCGGCGCGGAGCTGAGCGTCGAGGAGACGATGATCGCGCTCAGGAAGTAGAGGAAGCCGCCGGCGAAGGCGGGCACGCCCAGGCGCGCGCGCCGCTCGGACTCGCGGGCAACCTGCTCTGAGATCTCGGTCGGGCTCGGCATCGGCTCCGGGCACAATATCTGGCGCCATCTGGCGAGCACCCCTCGGCCGGAGCCCATGCCGCGCGGCCGGTCTATGATGGGCGCATGGAGGGTGGCGGCCTAGGCGACCTGTTCGGCGATCCAGAGGAGCTTCAGCGCAGGCTCGCCGAGTTCGCCGAGCAGATGCAGGGCAACCAGCGCCTGGCGTGGGCGGACAACGCGATCAAGCTCGCCGTCGACATGACCGTCGCCGCCGTAGAGCGCGTCAACCTGCAGGGCAACGCCGAGGCTCAGGCCGAGCAGATCAGGACCGTGATGGCCAGGGTCTTCCCCGAGGCCGTCACGCTTGTGCGCGAGGCGCGCGAGGGGCTGCAGTAGCGCGTTCGGCTTCCTGCTCTGACTCGCGCGAAGCGCGGCCGGCGTGGAGCACTTCCCCGAAGGAGCGAAACCGGAAGATGAACACCACCGCGCCGAGCCCGACGACCGCCGTGAACACGGCGATCGCGATCTGCTGGCCGACGGAGTAGGCCGCGACCACCGCTGTCGGCGCCGTGCCGGCGAAGACCGTCACGAGCAGCGCCTGCTGCACGCCCGCGCCGCCGGGCGTGAACGGCACCGCGCCCGCGACCTGGTTGACGGCGAACACGAGCAGCACGTTCTGCACCGAGCCGCCGACCCTGAACGCTTCCAGCAGGAACCAGAACGCCGCGAAGCGGCACATCCAGGCGGCGGCCTGCCACGCCGCGACTTCGCGCAGGTAGCGAGGGCGATCGGAGAGGATCGTCACGCCCTGGCGCACCCGCGCCCAGAACGCGCGCACGCGCACGGACAGCAGCGCGAACGCGAACAGCCCGATCACCGCCAGCGCGGTGATCAAGAACAGCGTGAACCGGAAGTGCTCGGCCAGGTAGGAGATGTCGAACGAGCTGAGTTTGGAGAAGTCCGGGGGCTTGGGGAACACGCCCTGGGTGAACGCGAAGATCAGCACCAGCACGCCCGCGCAGACGTCGAAGATCGACTCCACGAAGAACGCCGCCGCGACCGTCGGATAGCTCGACCCGGGAATCGAGGAGCGCGCGAGGAACAGCTTGATGAGGTCCCCCCCGCGCGCGGGCACGACGTTGTTGAAGCCCACCGCGGCGAAGTAGGAGCCCCAGATCCGCCGCCATTTGATCTCAGAGGCCGGGTAGGCGGCGCGCAGGCTGTGAAAGAACGCGCGCGAGCGCAGCGTCAGGTTGAGCCCGAAGAAGGCCAGCCCCAGCACGAGCGCGCCCCAGTGGATCGCCGCCAGGTCCGAGAAGAACTGCCCGGCGGCGTCCAGGAACGAGGTCAGGCTGTCGCCGATCGAGGTCGATGCGAGCAGCGCCGGCACAACCTCAAGCGTACGGGGACTCTCGCGCGAGCGATCGGTCTGCCTGCCGCGGCGCTCCGATGGGCGCGACGGAGCCGACCTTCGTGCTCAGATAGGGTGAGCGGCGTGAAGAGGACTGTGGGGGGAGGGGAGTTGTGAGCCTGAGCGCCGATACCAAGGCCGTTCTGCTGGCAGCGGCCGCGATGTTCCTATGGGCGCTGCTGCTGGGGGTCTGGAAGTACCGCCAGATCATGGTCTCAGAGGATCACGTCGCGCATCCCTATGTCGACATCGCCCACAGGGCGGCGCTGCTGTACAGCTTCGCGCTGCTCCTGGTCGCAACCTTCGTCCAGCTGAGCGGCTGGAGCGAACTCGTGAATCTGCTGGCCGCGGGGGCGATGGCGTTCTACTTCTTCGCGGCCGTCGCGAGCTACGCCTTCCACGCATGGCGACGCGACACCGACAATCAGTTCCGCGATCCCATGCCCGGCACTCACGTCATGATGATCACCCTGATCGTCGCCGAGATCGGCGGGTGGCTGGTCCTCGTCGCGGGATTCCTGGAGAGGCAGGTCTTCTGAGGCTAGAGAAAGCCTCCCTCGGCCTTTGGATAGAAGTAGACGACGACCGGTTGGCCGCGGAAGTCCGAGAGCTTTACAGCCCTTCCGTCCCGGTCAGGCAACTCGAAGTCAGGGGCCTCCTGACCTTGCTCGATCATGCGAGGTAGCCGAGGCTCAGCGTCGTTGCTGACGATGACCGCCGGCCGACGCTTATCGGCCTCTGCCCCGGCTCGACGCTCGTGCGCAATCACTCCCTACTTCAACAACCGCGACAGCCTGCGGTCCTTGAGCACGCGGCCGTCAGTCTGACAGCTGGGACAGTAGGCGATGACGTAGTCCTCGAAGTGGACCGCCTGCAGCGTCGTGGAGCAGCGCGGGCACGGCTCGCCCTCGCGCCGGTGCACCTGCAGGGGCATCGGCAGCTTGTCGGGGATCGGCAGGTGGATCGCCTGCTCGTAGTGAGCGATCGCGCCGCCGAGGGTCTCGATCATGGCCTCGCGCAGGCGCTCGCACTCGGCGGCGTCGAGGTCCGCGCCGCGCTTGTAGGGGGAGAGCCGGGCGTGCCACAGGATCTCGTCGACCCACGAGCGGCCGATGCCGGCGATCGTGCGCTGGTCGCGCAGCAGCGCGTGCAACGGACGGGGCGCGCCGAGCAGCTCGGCCAGCGGCGGCGGGTCCGGCCACGCCTCGGGACCAAGCTTGCTGAGCATCTCGTCGCCCTCGAGCTCGCCGGCGCGCAGGAGCTTGACCCAGGCCGCCTGCTTTGAGCCGAACTCGCGCAGGCGCAGCTCCGCCTCCCGCAGCTGGGACCCGTCGTCATCATCTCCCTCCCGCAGGCGCACGCGCACGAGCAGCCGGGAGGTGCGATCGCGCGGTCCGGCGCGCTTGTCATACAGCTGCAGCCGCCCGGCCGACATCAGGTGGATCAGCAGCACCAGCTCGGCCGGAGGCTCTCGACGATCAGATTCTTGCCCCGCCGGCGCACACCCGCGATCGTCTCGCCCTCCAGCGCCGCCAGGGGCGGATCGAACGTCTTCAGCGCGTTGATGCCCGGAGCGAGCGCCGACTCGATTCGGGCGCCGCGCAGCGCCCCGTCGAGCAGGCGCGCGGTGATCTCGACCTCGGGCAGCTCGGGCACCCTCTCATCGTAAGGGGATGCCGGAGCGTCGATTCATTTCCATACCACCTGGCACCCCCACGCTCAGGCGGGCTCCACGGGCCGACCAAGCCGTCAGTACGCGGCTATTGGGGAGCCTTCGTACTTCATGCCACTCGGGCTCACCCAGCGCACGCGCCAGGCCACACCCTGGGTCGAGGAGCTGAAGCTCCAGTAGCCGAGCGCGTTGGTCGTGACGGTCTTCAGCGTCGTGTACTTGTGAGCGCCTCGGCGCTTGACGAGCACGTCGCCTTGGTCGAGCCGAGGGTCGGCCGGATCGAGCCCCCATAGCGAGAAGCCGTGGCCGTGCTTGGTGACGGCCAGCGGCAGCGGCCAGCTGGAGTACAGCGGCTTGGGCTTGCCGCAGACGGTCTCGAGGCCGGTCTGAAAGCCGATCGTGCCGCCGTTGACGCTCGACCCGGCCTTGCCGCCGAGCGGATCGTCCTTGAGCAGGTACTGCGAGAACGCCACCACGCGCGGGTTGCTCCAGGCGATGCGCTCGTCGATCGCGTCGAACTGGGCCTGCTTGGCCAGCGAGACGCCGAGTTCGCGGTTGGGCACGCTCTGGACGCCGAACTCGGTCAGGTAGATCGGCACGCCGCCGGGGATCGCGTGTGCGCGCGCGGCGAGGTTCAGCGCGCTGGACAGGCGCGAGAGCACTCCGATCGTCACGTCGTCGCGCTGGGGCGGCTTGTAGTAGGGGCCCGCCGGCAGCGTGTAGGCGTGGTGGGCGTAGCCGGCCGTCTGCAGCTCACCGCAGGAGCCGGCTTTCTTGTAGTGGGCGTTCAGGCACAGCAGCCCACGCAGGAACGCGAGCGGGGCGACATCGTGCAGCAGCGCCCTGGCGCCTTCCTTGTGCACGTTGACGGTGTCATAGCCGAACGGGGCGGTCTCTCCCATCAGCACCTGCGGGCGGGCGATCCCGGCGGCGAGGAGGCCCGCGTAGCCGGCCTGGTACAGGCCGCGGTAGATGCGCGGCGAGGCCGGCTGTCCCCGGGAGGTGAACTGCGGACGCAGGAACGCGGGGTGGTTGGCCTCGTTCCAGATCGAGTACAGCACGCTCGATCCGTAGTGGCGGCCGACCGCGGTCATGAACTGTTCGAAGTCGAGGTCGTCGGGGCTCGTGACGTAGGGCGCGGCCTTGTTGGAGGTGGCCCAGCGCGGCACGGGCGAGGTGACGGTCAGCAGCACCTTCCAGTGCAGCCGCTGCGCTTCGTTTATCAGCGCGTCGTATTCGCCCCAGCTGTAGCTGGCGGGGTTGGTGGCGTCGAAGGCGGGCTTGGTGGCGGACTTCTGACCCGGCGCGACGTCATACCAGGAGAGCTCGACGCGCAGCGCTTTGACGCCGAGCGACTGCAGCTGGGCGATCGCGTGCGGGCGCGTGGCGGCGGTGAGCAGGTCGGTGGAGCCCTCGAAGTACACGGTCTCGCTGTGGGAGGCTAGGGCGGTCGTGGTGGCGGAAACGCCGGTCAGAGCGGCGAGCAGAACGCCGCAGCCAAGCAGGGAGGGGAGGATTCGGGAGAGTCTGTTTCTGGGCATGGTGGCTTAAGACACCTTCGCGGTAGTGAGGTTGCGGTCGCGCCTGAGATTTCGTGGGCCGCGGCGGGGCTCCTGCCAGCAATGCCCGCGATCGGATCGACGCCAGGACGGGACAATACGCTGTGCGGCGGAAGCCTTGCCCCCCCAAGCGTCGGGTAGCGTTGGGCACATGCCCATCGCAACGGCACCGGATGACATCATCCGAACACACGCGGACGCATCGGAGAACGCGCGCCCGCCGCTGCTCGTGATCGAGCCGCTGCGGGAGTTCCTGGACGAGCACGGCATCGGCGCGGGCGAGATCGAGGCCCGGCCGATCGGCGAGGGGCACTCGAACGTGACCTACCTGATCGAGCGCGCGGGCGCCGAGGTCGTGTTGCGCCGCCCGCCGCGCCCGCCGCTGCCGCCGAGCGCGCACGACGTCCTGCGCGAGGCGCGGCTGCTGCGCGCGCTCGCGGACACGCCGGCGCGCGTGCCGGAGGTACTGGCGGTGTGCGAGGACGAGCGGACGATCGGGTGCCCGTTCTACGTGATGGAGCGGATCGCGGGCGAGGTGATCGTCGCGAGCGTCCCGGACGCGCTGGACACGCCCGCGCAGCGGCGCGAGATCGGTGAGCAGTTGATCGAGGCGCTCGCGGAGATCCATGCGGTGGACTGGCAGGCCGTGGGGCTGGAGGGGTTCGGCAAGCCGACCGGCTACCTGGAGCGCCAGGTGCGCCGGTTCGGGGGGCTGTGGGAGGTCAATAAGACGCGAGAGATCCCGGCGGTCGAACGCGTCGGAGGATGGCTGGCGCAGAACATGCCCGAATCCGGCCCGGCGACGATCGTGCACGGCGACTATCGCCTCGGCAACACGATCTTTGCGGCGGAGCCTCCGGCGCGGCTGGAGGCGGTGCTCGACTGGGAGATGGCCACGATCGGCGACCCGCTGGCGGATCTGGGATACCTGTGCATGATGTGGACGGAGGGCGGCGACCCGAAGGGCGGCATGCGCGAGTACCTCGGCGGGGTGACGCGCCGTGATGGGTTTCCCACGCGCGGGGGGCTGATCGAGTGCTACGAGCGGCGCACGGGCCGGTCGATGGAGGATCTGCGCTGGTACACGACACTTGCGCTGTGGAAGTCGGTGGTGTTCATGGAGGGCAACTACAAGCGCGCCGTGGCGGGCGCCACGGACGACCCGTACCTGAAGCAGTTCGGCGAGGGCGTCATGGAGCTGGCCAAGCAAGCAGAGGGAGTCGCGTTCGGCCATGACTGAGGAGACCCTGACGAGCGACGCGGGCGAGTTGGCGAAACAGGCCGAGGGGATGGTAATCAGCGATGCTGAGCGGGACGTAGACCAAGCGAGGCGAGGACGCAGGGAGCGTGGCGTGCTCGGTACGCGAGCGACCGAGGACAAAGCGTCGCGTAGGTATACGGCCGGCTCAGCGCGCACGGGCCTGCTGATCGACTGGGGCGGGGTCCTGACGAGCAACCTGTTCGCGTCCTTCCACGCCTACTGCCTGCGGGCGGAGATCGACCCGCGGGCGCTGAGCGGGCGTTTCAAAGCCGACCCTCTATTCAGAGAGCTGCTGATCGCGCTGGAGAAGGGCGAGCTGGAGGAGCCGGCGTTCGAGACGCGGTTCGCCGCGTTGCTGGAGGTCGAGCCAGACGGGTTGATCGACGGGCTGTTCGCGGGCGTAGGACCGGACACCGCCATGCTCGACGCGGTCAGACACGCGCGCGCGGCGGGGATCAGAACGGCGCTCGTGTCCAACTCGTGGG
This sequence comes from uncultured Solirubrobacterales bacterium, assembly GCA_963786535.1. Classification (GTDB taxonomy): domain Bacteria; phylum Actinomycetota; class Thermoleophilia; order Solirubrobacterales; family Solirubrobacteraceae; genus Palsa-744. The sequence goes on from CAWAZI010000001.1 coordinate 1,079,987, forward strand.
GCGTGCACCGCTACCCGCACGACCTGTTCAACGAGCTGTTCGACGGCATCGTGATCTCCGGCGAGGAGGGAATCCGCAAGCCCTCACGGCGAATGTACGAACTCGGCGCCGAGCGCGCGGGCGTCGAGGCGTCCGTCTGCGTGTACGTGGACGATCTGCCGTTCAACCTCAAGCCAGCCGAGGAACTGGGCATGGCCACGGTGCACCACACGAGCGCGGAGACGACGATCCCCGAGCTGGAACGGCTGCTCTCAGTCGCGCTTGCCGCGACCGTATAGGAACTTGAAGACCCTCGCGAGCAACCGCGAAGTGCGCGGCTTGTACGGGTACATGTGCGGTTCGCGCTTGAGCGCCAGCTTGGGCGTGACGACGATCGCCTGCTGTGAGCAGTACTTGCGGATGCCCCCCGCCCCGTGGCGCGAGCCCAGGCCGGAGGCCTTGGCGCCGCCCATCGGCAGCTCCAGGACGGTGTAGTTGATCAGCGCGTCGTTGACGTTGGCCGCGCCGACGTCCAGGCGGCGGGCGATCTGCTCGCCGCGGGCGGTGTCGCGCGAGAACACCGAGGCGCCGAGGCCGTAGGGGGAGTCGTTGGCGAGGCGCACGGCCTCCTCGGAGTCGGACACCTTCATGATCGGCAGCGTCGGGCCGAAGGTCTCCTCGGTCATGCACTTCATCGTGTGATCGACGTCGACGAGAACGGTGGGCTCGTAAAAGCGGCCCGCGCCGCCGGACTGCACTGCGTGGCCGCCGGTGAGCACGCGCGCGCCCTTGTCGACGGCGTCGGCGACGTGGGATTCGATCGTCTCCAGCTGGGGCGGGAAGGTGATCGCGCCGACCTCGACCGAACCGGGGCCCTGCGGCGCGCCGACGCGCAGGGCGCGCACTTTGTCGGAGACTTTCGCCACGAACTCGTCGTAGGCGGGCTCCTCGACGTAGACGCGCTCGATCGAGATGCAGGTCTGGCCGGCGTTTTGCATGCTGTAGTAGGTGGCGAAGTTGGCAGCGCGCTCCAGATCGGCGTCGGAGAGCACGATCATCGGGTCCTTGCCTCCCATCTCGAGTGAGGCGGGGATCAGCCTACGCGCGGCGGCTTCGGCGACCTTGCGGCCCGTGCGCGTGGAGCCGGTGAACATGATCATGTCCACCTCCTGCACGAGCGCCGCGCCGGTCTCGCCGCGGCCGGTGGCGATCTGCAGCACGTCCTCGGGCAGTCCGCACTCGCGCAGGCCCTCGGCCATCAGCAGCGAGGTCAACGGGGTGACCTCGGAGGGCTTGAGGATCACCGAGTTGCCGGCGGCGAGCGCGGGGATGCAGTCGCCGAAGGAGTTCGTCAGTGGGTAGTTCCACGGGCCGATCACACCGATCAAGCCCAGCGGGCGGTAGCGCAGGGTCAGCTTCTTGCCCTTGACGAGCAGCTGTCCGGACTTGACGCGCTCGTCGGCCAGGTACTCGGGCGCGTTCTTGGCCCAGAATCCGAATGCGTTGCCCGCGTAGCCGATCTCCGCGAGGGAGGCGTCCTCGAACGTCTTGCCCGTCTCGGAGATGATCGTGTCGATCACCTGCGCGGAGTTGTCCATCAGCCACTTCTGCGCGCGCGAGAGGATGCGCCCACGGCCGTCGAAACCGTAGGCCTCCCACGCGGGCTGGGCCGCGCGACCGCGCCGGGCCATCTCCGAGACGGCAGCCGCGCCGAGGTCGGGCACCGTGCCGGCGGTCTGCCCGGTCGCGGGGTTCTCGACGGCGATCTCCTCGCCGGAGTGCGCGACGCCATTGTGGGCCTGGGGTAGTGCGTGCTCGACGGTGGCCATCTCGAAAAAATCCTCCCTCGTTTCGCTTGGGGTAACGAAGAGGCTACTCCTCCTACTCGGTGATCTCGATCGTCGCGATCCCGATCGGCTCGGTCGGCCGATCGCCCCCGTCGGTGGGGACGCCCTCCAGCTTCTCCACCACATCCATCCCCTCGGACACCTGCCCGAACACGGTGTGCTTGCCGTCCAGCCACGGGCAGGCGTCGGCGGTGACGATGAAGAACTGCGACCCGTTCGTGTTCGGCCCGGCGTTGGCCATCGCCAGCGCGCCGCGCACGATCTTGTGCGGGTTGATCTCGTCCTCGAACGTGTACCCCGGCCCGCCCGTGCCCGTCCCCTGCGGGCAGCCGCCCTGGATCATGAAGTCGGGGATCACACGATGGAACGTGAGCCCGTCGTAGTAGCCCTCGGAGGCGAGCTTGCGGAAGTTCTCGACGGTCTTGGGCGCGTCCTCGTCGAACAGCTCAAACGCGATCGCGCCCTCGCTCGTGTTCATGGTGGCGGTTGACATTCTGGTGCAGGCCTCCTTCGCGTGGGTGAGCGCGCCACGATAGCGACTCCTCACAGTCCCTCCGGGCGTCCGATTCGCCTGATCTGACCGACAGGCTCGCTAACCCGGAACGCGCTCCAGGCTGAGCGCCCGGGGCGGGTGGGTTCCGATCTCGCGGCCGTCCAGCGCGGCGACCACGCGGTCGGCCTCGCCCTCGGGGACCGAGAGGAAGGAGAAGCGGTCGAGCACCAGCACGTCGCGGACCGCCTCGCCGTCGAGACCGGCGGAGGAGGTCACCGCGCCGACGATGTCCGCCACGCGCAGCCCCGCCTGCTTGCCTCCCCCGAGCACGAGCTTGACGTAGCGCTCGTCCTCGCTGCGCTTGCTGGAGACGCGCGGCTTGGAGTGCCGGCGCGGGCGCTCTTTGACGGGCGTGCGCGCCCCCGCCGCGCCCGGCTGCCACGGCTCGATCGACATGCCGATATGGCGCTCGATCGCCTCCATCTCGCGCTTCTGGCGATCCTCCACGAACGTGATCGCCCGGCCCGAGCGCCCGACGCGCCCGGTGCGCCCGATGCGGTGCACGTAGGTGTCCGGCGACGTCGGCACGTCGTAGTTGACGACGTGCGTCACGGTCGAGATGTCCAGGCCTCGCGCCGCGACGTCGGTCGCGACCAGGATCGGCACGCGCCCGCCCTTGAACGCGAGCATCACGCCGTCGCGCGCGCCCTGGGTCATGTCGCCATGCAGCGCTCTGACGTTCATGCCGCGATCGCGCAGCGTGCGGAACAGCTGGTCGCAGCGAATCTTCGTGCGCACGAACACGATCGCCTGGTCGGGCTTCTCCGCGCGCAGCACCTCCACGAGCTTGTCCGGCTTGCCGCGCGTCTCCACCGGGAGCTGGAACTGGGCGACCGTGTCGATCGTCAGCGTCGGCGCCTGCACCTCGATCATCACCGGGTCGTACATGTACTTGTCCGCGAGCTTTCTGATCGGCGGCGGCATCGTCGCGCTGAACAGCGCCGTCTGCCTGCCGCTCGGGGTCAGCGAGAGGATCTTCTCGACGTCCTCCAGAAACCCCAGGTCGAGCATCTCGTCCGCCTCGTCCAGCACGACGAAGCGGCAGTCGTGCAGCACCAGCGAGTGCCGTGAGATCAGGTCGAGCACGCGCCCGACCGTCCCCACGACCACATGCCCGCCGGCGCGCAGCTGCGCCTGTTGGGTGCGGATCGGCGCGCCCCCGAACACGGCCACGACATCCAGGCCGTTGTGCGCCCCGTATGTGCGCAGCGCCTGCGTCACCTGAATGCACAGCTCGCGCGTGGGCGTCAGCACGAGCGCCTGGACCTCGTGCAGCTCGGGATCGACGTACTCGGCGATCGGCAGCCCGAACGCGGCCGTCTTGCCCGTGCCCGTCTGCGCCTGACCGATCACGTCGCGGCCCTCGAGCACCGATGGGATCGCCTGTTCCTGAATCGGGCTGGGCGACTCATACCCGACGTCGCGCAGAGCTTGCAGGGTGCGCTCGGACAGGCCGAGCTCGGAGAAGGTCTTGCTCATCGCGCCAGCAGCCTATCCGGCCGGGAGCGCGAGCCCGGTTACAGTCGTGCGCAGAGAGGCCGCGCTTGCGCGCGGCGATGCCCTGGAGCGCGAGCGGGGCTCACGCCGACGGGTCGAGCAGCAGCTTGCCGGTCGTCCGCCGTTCGCGCAGGTCGATGTGCGCCTGAGCGGCGTCGCCCAGGGCGTAGGTTCCGCCCACGACCGCGTGCAGCTCGCCGCGGGCGACGCGGGCGAACAGGTCCTCGAGCGCCCGCGCGAACATCCCGGGCGTCCCCAGGCAGTGGAATAGGTAGAAGCCGACAACAGCGCGCGAGTGGCGCAGCAGCGAGCCGGTCGAGACCCGGTTGGGCTGCTCGGAGGCGATCCCGCACACGACGATCCGCCCGAACCGCGCGAGCGCGTCATAGGAGGCGTCGAACGCCTCGCCGCCGGCCATGTCGAACACGACGTCCACCGGCTCGCCCCCATTGGCCTCGATCAGCCGCTCGGTCAACCCCTCCGGCGCCGGGTCGATCGCGACGTCCGCACCGAGCGACAGCGCGAGCTCGCGCCGCTGTGCGCTGGAGGCCGTCGCGATCACGCGCCGCGCGCCAAGCACGCGCCCGAGCTGAACCGCCAGCGAGCCCACGCCGCCGGCGGCGGAGTGCACGACCACGCTCTCCCCGTCCCCGACGCGCCCGGCCGTGCGATACAGGTGCCACGCGGTCGTCCCCTGCACGATCAGCGCCAGCGCGGTCCCGTCGTCCAAGCCGTCGGGGATCGAGAACGTGTGCGCCACCGGAGCGGTCGCGTACTCGGCGTACCCGCCCGTGCCCGTGAGCGCGACCACGCGCTCACCCGTGTCCTCGCGCACGCCCGCGACCTCGCCGCCGGGCACGAGCGGCAGCGTAGCCCGGCGCACGTAGGAGTTCGTGCGCGTATGCGTGTCGGCGAAGTTGACTCCCGCGCGCGCGACCCTGATCAGAACCTCGTCCGCTGCCGGCTCGGGTGCCGGCAGCTCCGCGAGCCTGAGCACCTCCGGCCCCCCGAACTCGGTCATCTGGATGGCGCGCATGCTCACCACGGAGGCAGCCTATCGGTGGGCCGCCCTGCGCCCGAGCCGTGGACGGGCGGCTCGGACGAGAGCCGACGATGGTCCGCCCGCGAGCGAGACGGTAGGGTCCGCGCCATGGCAATCACCGTGGTGGGCTCAATCGCATACGACTCGGTCAGGACGCCGTTCGGCGAGCGCGAGCGCATGCTCGGCGGCACGGCCGTGCACTTCTCGCTCGCGTCGTCGTTCTTCGCCGACGTGCATGTCGTCGGCCCCGTCGGCGAGGACTGGGGCGAGGCCCAGATGGCCGAGCTCGCACGTCCCGGCGTGCACACTCAGGACGTCGAGCGCGTCCCCGGCGGCAAGACGTTCTTTTGGCGCGGCCACTACGAGTACGACCTCAACACCGCCCACACCGACGACACGCGGCTGGGGGTGTTCGCCGAGTTCGAGCCCAAGCTCTCGGACGCCTCGCGCGCGTGCGAGGTGCTGTTCCTTGCGAACATCGACCCCGTTCTGCAGCTGCGCGTGCGCGAGCAGTGCGAGCGCGCCCGGTTCGTGGCGCTGGACTCGATGAACTTCTGGATCGAGGGATCGCGCGAGGCGCTGCTGAGGGTGATCGAGACCGTCGATTGCGTGCTGCTCAACGACGCCGAGCTGCGGATGCTCACCGGCGAGCCGAACCTCGTCAGGGCCGCGCGCACCTTGATCGGCTGGGGACCGGGGGCGGTCGTGGTCAAGCAGGGCGAGTACGGCGCGACGCTGATCACGCGCGGCGGCTTCTTCTCGCTGCCCGCCTACCCGCTGGAGAGCGTGCTCGACCCGACCGGCGCCGGCGACACGTTCGCCGGAGGCTTCATCGGCACGATCGCCGCCCACGAGGGGCCCCTCGAAGAGGAGGTGATGCGCAGCGCGATGGCGCACGGCACCACGCTGGCGTCATTCAACGTCGAAGAGTTCGGCACCGAGCGCGTCTCGCGACTGGAGCACACCGAGATCGAAGCCCGCGTGCGCGAGCTGGGCGAGATGACTCGCTTCAGCGGCGTCCCGCTGCCCGCGCGGGGCTGACCCGCCCGTCGCCCACCGCGCCATCCGCGTCACGGCGCGCGCATCCTCATCGGGCGCCCGCCGGCGCGGTGCGCCGGTCCGGCGCTCGGGTTCGTACGGACGCCCCGATCGGTAGTACGATCGGACGGGTATGGACGTGTGGACATTCGTCTGGCTGATGTTCATCCTGAAGATCCCGATCGTGGCGCTGTTCCTGATCGTGCGCTGGGCCGTCAAGCAGACCCCCGAGAACGAGCCCGGGCAGGACGGCGGCATCGGCCCGCGCCCCAGCCCCCACCGTCCCCACCACCCGCGTTCGCGACTGCCGCGCAGGCGCGGCCCCCACGGCGACCCGGCCCCATCCTCCCCGGCGCGCGTACGCACGCTCGTGGCGCGTGGGCGGCTCGTGGCGCGCTGAGCGCACCGCGCCTCGCACATGCGAGAATCCGCGCGCGTATGAGCCCCGATACCTCCTCCCCCGCCTCGGTCCTATCCGACGGCACAATTGTCAGGCTGGTGGACGAGGGTCGTATCAAGATCGACCCGTGGGATGAGGCGATGGTGCAGCCCGCCAGCGTGGACCTGCGGCTGGGAAGCTCGTTCAGGGTGTTTCACAACCACAAGATCACGGCGATCGACCTGCGCGACCCGCCGCGCGGGCTGACCGAGCAGGTGGAGCCCCTCGAGGGCGAGCCGTTCGTGATCCACCCGGGCGAGTTCTGCCTCGGGCGCACGCTGGAGCACGTGGAGCTGCCCGACGACATCGTCGCGCGGATCGAGGGCAAGTCGAGCCTCGGGCGGCTGGGGCTGATCGTGCACGCCACGGCGGGGTTCTGCGATCCGGGCTGGAAGGGGACGCTGACGCTCGAGCTCAACAACCTGACGCGCGTGCCGATCAAGCTGTATCCGGGGCTGGCGATCGCGCAGCTGTCATTCATGACGCTCGACGCTCCCGCCCTGAAGCCCTACGGACACGCGGAGCTCGGCAGCCACTACCAGGGGCAGGTGGAGGCCACCGAAAGCCGATATGGCAGGATGGGCGTATGACCCCCCAAGACACGCTCAGCGTGACCGACAACCGCACGGGCCAGTCCTACGAGCTGCCCGTCACGGATGGGACCGTGCGGGCGATGGATTTGCGGCAGATCAAGACCGACGAGGACGACTTCGGGTTGATGGCCTATGACCCGGCGTACATGAATACCGCGTCGTGTCGCAGCTCGATCACCTACATCGACGGCGAGGCCGGGATCCTGCAGCACCGGGGCTATCCAATCGAGCAGCTGTGCGAGCACTCTACCTATCTGGAGGTCGCCTACCTGCTGATCAACGGCACACTCCCAACCGAAACACAGCTCAAGGACTGGGTCGATGAGATCACGATCCACACGTTCGTGCACGAGAACGTCAAGGACTTCATGCAGGGCTTCCGCTACGACGCCAACCCGATGGGCATGCTCGTCGCGTCGGTCGGCGCGCTCTCGACCTTCTATCCGGACGCTAACAAGATCCGCGACGAGCGCGTGCGCGCGATCCAGATCATCCGCCTGCTCGCGAAGATGCCGACGCTGGCCGCGTTCGCGTTCCGCCACAACATGGGCCAGCCCTACGTCTACCCCGACAACGACCTCGAGTACGCCGGCAACTTCCTCGGGATGATGTACAAAATGACCGAGCTCTCCTACGAGCCCGATCCACGGCTCGCGCGAGCGCTCGACGTGCTGTTCATCCTGCACGCCGACCACGAACAGAACGCCTCCACGAGCGCGGTTCGCTCGGTCGGCTCCACCCAGGTCGATCCCTACTCGGCGGTTGCCGCGGGGGTCGCGGCGCTGTACGGGCCGCTGCATGGTGGCGCCAACGAGGCCGCGCTGCGGATGCTCGCGCGGATCGAGACCGTCGAGAACATCCCCGACTTCCTCGAGGGCGTCAAGGCGGGCAATGAGCGCCTGATGGGCTTCGGCCACCGCGTTTACAAGAACTACGACCCGCGCGCTCGCATCATCCGCAAATACCTCGACGACGTGTTCGAGGTGCGCGGCAAGAGCCCGCTGCTGGAGGTCGCCACAGAGCTCGAGAAGCGGGCGCTCGACGACGACTACTTCACTCAGCGCAAGCTCTACCCAAACGTCGACTTCTACTCGGGACTGATCTACGAGGCGCTGGGGCTGCCCGTGGCGATGTTCCCGGTGATGTTCGCGATCGGGCGCACCAGCGGCTGGATCGCGCAGTGGAAGGAGATGGTCGAGGACTCCGAGCAGAAGATCGCCCGCCCGCGCCAGATCTACACCGGCGAGCGGGACCGGGACTACGTCCCGATCGAGCAGCGCTAGCGGCCCGCTGGCACGGCGCCATGCTGTGTCCTCGATCGCTCGTGTGCCGAGCACACTTCGCTCACTGCGTCCTTGCCTGGCTTGGCCAGCGAACCGCTAGATAGCTGGGCTGCTTATGAGTTTGCGATCCTGCATACAACGGAATGCAACACGTAACGCCGACCGTTACTCACCACCACAACATTAATAGTCTTATGCTGCCCGGGCTTAAGGCCGATACGGAAATGTTGTGACTTGCGTTGACCACGATACTTAACCGACGTGATCTTCGATCCACCCACGGATACCACGATCGTGCTACTCCGAACACAGGTTGTCGCTACATGCAGAACCGGAGGCCTTGGTATGACAATAGGAGGTGCTTTTTTTACGGGTGGCACGACAGGTGGTGGCACGACAGGTGGAGTAACCACCGGAGCTATAACGACAGGAGGTGTCCCATATTGAGCCTGCGCAGCATTACCATCCGAAAAAAAGGAAACTCCGCTGGCGGCAAATACGCTACCAGTCATAGTTCCCAACAGAACTGCAGCCAGTAGTGCCATAGTCCATCGTTGCGATTTGATCATCTTTTGTAGCTTCATGATCTTTTCTTGGCACGGGACCGACGAAACCTTCGATGGCTGGAGCGGCATTACCGCCTGTACTGGCCACAGCTTTACCAGCGGCGCTCAAGGCGCTGACCGTGCTGTTCGCGGCGCTTTAACGGTTTCCACAACTACCATACACACAGATCTGGCAAATTATGTGTCTCTGGACAATTGTTCGATAGACCGACACGGCAACCGGGATTTTGCACCATTCGCCAGGGGCGCGTATGGCACAGACCGAGGGCCGGAATGCCGATCACAAGCCCAGCTTGGCCGCGCCCCTACAGCACGAGCGTCGCGCCGTGGTGGCGCAGCCAGTCGCGGTCCTCGCGGTAGCGGGGCCAGCGACGCTCGAGCAGCGCCCAGAAGCGGGGCGAGTGGTTGAGGATCTCCAGGTGGCAGACCTCGTGCCAGATGACGTAGTAGAGGACCGTCTCGGGCGCGAGCAGCAGGCGCCAGTTGAAGCTCATGTGCCCGGTGGAGGAGCACGACGCCCAGCGCGTGCGCTGGGCGCGGATCGACAGGTCGCGATAGGACACGCCCGCGACCGCGACGGCACGATCCAGGCGAGTGCCGATCTCCACCCGCGCGGCGCGGCGGTAGAACCGCTCGATCGCCGGATGAGCGTCCCCTGCGGCACGAACAGCCGCTCGCCGCGGCGATGCACGCGCGTGCGTCCGGGCTGTGCCACCAGGCGCAGCGACCCGTCCAGGTATGGAACCTCACGCACACGCGAAGGGTAATCGCCCATCCGGCGCGCCAGCGTACTGACCCACCCGGCGCATAATCTTAGCGAACGATGCCCAGGTCCCGAGTCAAGCTCCCCCGCGAGGTCAGAGGCGAGTACGAGGTCTACCTCAACGGCGTGCACCAGCAGCGCGGCGTCGACTATGAGGTGCGCGAAGGGATGCTCGTGTTCGAGGCGGAGCTGCGCAAGGACAAGATCAGCGGGTGGCGCTGGCTGCTCGGGGCGTGGGGCGTGGGGACCTACAGGCAGAACGACTCGGTGGACGTGCGCTACGAGGCGTCCGACGGCTCGCCGAGACTGGCAGAGGGGCTGGAGATAGACATCGTCTGAGGCGCCGACTCCCACGGCCGAGAGAGCTTGAGCGCCGAGAGGATCGCGCGCGTGGCGGGAGAGCGGTTGAGCGTGTAGAAGTGGATGCCGGGCGCGCCGGCGGCGAGCAGCTCGGCGCACTGCAGGGTGGCGTAGGCGACGCCGAAGTCGAGCACGGCCTCGGCGTCCTCGCCGCGCGCGTGCAGCTCTGAGCGCAACCCGGCGGGGATCGAGGCGCCGCACATCGCGGCCATGCGCTCGACCTGGCCGGCGTGGGTGATCGGCATGACGCCGGGGATGATCGGGACATCGATCCCGGCGGCGCGCGCGCGAGAGACGAAGTCGAAGTAGAGGGAGTTGTCGAAGAACAGCTGGGTGATCAGGAAGTCGACGCCGGCGGCGACCTTCTCGGCGAGATAGGCGAGGTCGGCCTCGGGGCTGACCGCGTGGATGTGGGTCTCGGGGAAGCAGGCGGCGCCGATCGCGAACGGGTAGTCGGCGCGGATCAGCGCGACCAGCTCGCGCGAATACTCCAGACCGCCCTCGGTTCGGACCCACTCCTCCTGGCCGGCGGGCGGATCGCCGCGCAGGGCGAGCACATTGTCGATGCCAGCGGCGAGCATCTCGTCGAGCGTGGAGCGCAGCTCGGGCACGGTGGCGCCGACGCACGTGAAGTGGGCCATCGCCTCCAGGCCGTAGTCGGCGCGGATGCGATGGACGATCTCGATCGTCTTCTCCCTGGTCGAGCCACCCGCGCCGTAGGTGACGGAGACGAAAGAGGGCTCGAGCGTGCGCAACTCGGAGAGGGCGGCATATAGATTGCGTTCGCCGGCTGGGGTTTTCGGAGGGAAGAACTCGAACGAGAAGACGGGCTCGGTGCCGGAGGCGAGGATGTGATCGATGCGCATGGCCTGAGAATCTAAGGTTCGTATAGCGATGGTTGATACTCGAAGTTAAAAGGAGGGCGAGGGAGCATATAAAGAAAAAACTTGGTGCACCATAGTAGTACGGAGCAAAAAACAAGTACATACATCCCCGCTCCGTTACATTCCTTTTACACCCCCACCCCTGCCGCCCCCCTCGGTCCCTGCGGTCCCCGCGACCCCCACGGCGGTCCAGCGCTCGGGCTCGCCGGCAATGCGGACGGCCTGACCCGTGACCTCCAGGTGCAGGAGCATCGACAGCGTCTCGGTCAGCAGCCACTGGGCCAGCATCGGGGGACAGCTCGGAGCCATAGACGCGCGGCAGGACCTCAAAGGCCGTGAGGGGCTCGTCGCCCGCGGAGACGACCGCGAGGACGGCCGACAGGCGTTCGGCGACAAGCGCGCGGTTGCCCTCGATGTGGGCGTGGACATCGGTAAACGTGCGCCCGTGGCCGGGCAGGCACAGGCGGGCATGCAGCGCCTCGACGACGTCGAGCGAGCGCACGAACTCGCCGACAGGGTCGGTCGAGTAGCCGTAGTCGAAGTACAGCGAGATGCGCCCGAGCAGGTGATCGCCGGAGATCAGCAGGCGATGGTCGGACTGGAACAGGCATACGTGCGAGGGCGCGTGGCCGGGGGTCTCGTGGACGGTCCAGGGACCGAGGTCGGTGTCGACGACGACCCCCGGAAGGAGGGCGCGGTCGGGCTCGACGATCGCGGCGATGCCCGATTCGTGGTTTGAGCGCTCGGCCGCGTAGCGGCGCAGGGGCTCCTCGGGGACGCCCGACTGGCGCGCGATCTCCAAGCGCCGGAGGATCGACCCGTCGGGGTCCTCGGCCCAGCGGGGCATGTGGGCATAGTTGGGGTGCATCCACAGCTCGCAGCCCGCGCGCTCGATGATCGAGGCGGCCTGGCCATAGTGATCGGAGTGGGCGTGGGTGCAGACGAGCAGGCGGACGTCCTCCAGCGCGAGACCGCACATCGCCAGCGCCCGTTCCAGGTGCGCGAGCGACCCCGGCGCGTGGATGCCGGTGTCAAACAGCACGATCCCATCGCCGGCGGAGACCGCCCAGGCGTTGCCGTGGGGAACGCCGGGCCAGGGCAGGGGCAGGCGCAGGCGAAAGACGCCGGGAAGCACACGCTCGCCCCGCCCAAGCTCGCGTTTACGCGTACCCTCGGCCATCGACGCAAGCCTAGCCGCACGGCCAGTCACACGGTCGGGTGGGGACAGGTGTCGGGCTTGTGTGGGGCGATCGGACGGACGGTCCGCCACGAGTCCACGCTGCGCCCACCTTGTTCGGACGGCGTCCAGATCGGTTCTCGCGCCGTGCGGAAATAGCGCCTAGACTGAAGGGTCCGAACCAGGGTCCGAAACCGCGTCAAAGGAGATCGCAGATGGCGGAGCAGGAGAGCCCCAGCGCAAGCAGTACGGCGACGAAGGTGCAGGAGGCGGCCGCCAGCGTGCAGGCGTCGGCGGCGAAAAGTCGCGGGCGGATCACCGGCAGCAAGGCGGAGGCGGTGACGCGGCGATACTTCGAAGCGATCGGTGCGCACGACGTGCAGGGCGCGGCGGCGATGTGGGCGCCGGACGGGCGCGAGGACGTGCGCGGCCAGGGCCTGTACATCGGGCCGGAGGGACTGCGCGAGTTCATCGGCGGCCTCATCGAAGCGATCCCGGACCTGGAAGTGGAGATCGTGTCGACAACGACCGAGGGCGAGCGCTGCGCGCTGCACTGGCGGTTCAGCGGCACGTTCGCGGGGCCCGGCTCGTTCAACGGGATCGCGCCGACGGGACATCGGATGGAGCTCGAGGGCGTGGACGTGCTGACGGTGCGCGACGGGCTGATCCACTCGAACGACGCGTTCACCGACACGATGTCGGTGCCGCGCCAGATCGGGATGATGCCGCCACTGGGGTCGCCGGCCGAGCAGCGGATGATGGGAGCGTTCAACGTCAAGACGCGCGTGACCGACGGGTTGACGGGCGGCGACGCGAAGATGGTGGCCGAGGGCGTATGGGTCGTGCAGGGCCAGCCGGGTCGGTGCAACGTGTACCTGATCGAGGACGAGGGTGGCGTGATCATGTTCGATGCGGGCGCGCGCACGATGACGCGCGCGGTGGCGCGGGCCGGGGCGAAGCTCGGCGGAATCGAGCGGATCGTGCTGGGTCACGGACACACCGACCACCGCGGGACCGCACCGGGGCTGGGTGTGCCCGTGTGGTGCCATCCCGAGGAGGTCCAGGACGCCGAGGGCAGCGGCGGATGGCGCTACTGGCCGGCCGACCTGGCGGGACTGCCGCCGGTGGCCAAGCAGATTCATAGAGCGTGCCATCGCTACGCCTGGGACGATGGCCCGGTGAAGATCGCGGGAACGGTCTCCGAGGGCGACGAGGTCGCCGGGTTCGAGGTGATCGAGCTGCCCGGGCACGCGCCCGGGACTGATCGGGCTGTGGCGCGAATCCGATCGGCTGGCGCTGGTGAGCGACTGCTTTTACACCCTCGACATGTGGGGGCGCAGCCGCGCGCCGAGAGTGCCGGTGGAGACCTACAACTACGACACCGATCGGGCTCGGGAGAGCATGCGCAAGCTCGCGGAGATGGAGCCCGCCGCGGCGTGGCCGGGGCACGCGAATCCGGCGACGGGAGACGTGCGCGGCCAGCTGCTGAAGGCGGCCGCGGCGACCGGCGACATCGCGTCCGCCGCCACGTCCGCGACCACCTGAGCCCGCGCGAGGCGCTCGGATGGTCGTGGTCGGGCGAGGAACGGCCGATGGGTAAGCGCGGCCGCCGGCGCGCGGCGAGCAGCGGAGACGCCCGCCCGGAGAAGCTCACGGCGCCGACGAGTGAGTACACCGCCGCGGACGGCGCCACGCTGACGCTGCGCGGCGCGCTGAGCGTGGCCACACGGCGCGAGTATGCCGACACACTCGCCGGCCTCGAGGGTCGGGCGGCCGGCACCACCGAGGACGCGTGGCAGCGCGCGACCGAGCTGCTGTTCGAGCGGCTGGCCGTGAGCTGGACGATCGCCGACGCTCCAATCGACGGACAGCGCGAGCTGCTGGCGCGCTACCGGGTGGCGAGCCAGGATGAGCGGGCGTGGATCAGGGACGTGTTGCGCGAGCACTGCGCCGAGAACTTCCCGGATGTGCAAGCTCCCTGACGGCCGCATGGCGGCGCAACGTCCCCACCGATCGTAGATCGAGGGATCTCCAATCGGCCGGCTTGACCCTTCGACCGTCAGGAGCGCGTTTTCACGACGGATCCCCCAGCAGCTCCAGGCGCGGGCCGTGCGCTAGGCCGGCCGCGACGAAGCGGGCGGTGGCGGGGCTGAGGACGAACTCCAGCGTGTCGCCGGACTCGCCGCGCACGCGCAGATGGCGCCCCTCCTCGGACACGGCGATGACCGTGCCGCGCTCGAACGAGCCGCCGAAGTGGGCGATGCGCGCGCGGGCGCCCACGCGGGGGACGGGCCGGGAGGGACCGAGCATCGATCGATGGTAGGCCGTCGCGGGGACTTTGCGTGGGTATCGCGCAGGCGGCCGGCGACGTTCGCGGCGCCCGACCCAACCGCGCCGGCGCGCTGAGGGCGCGGGTACGTATACCGTGCCTGCGTATGCGCCGCACGAAGATCGTCGCCACCATCGGACCCGCCTCGCGCGAGCCCGCCACGCTGCTGCGGATGGTGCAGGCGGGGATGGACGTGGCGCGGCTGAACTACTCCCACGGGACGCTGGAGGAGCACGCTGAGACGGTCCGGCGCGTGCGCGACGCGGCGGGGCGGGCGGGTCGCCCGGTGGCGATCCTGCAGGACCTGCCCGGGCCGAAGCTGCGGATCGGGGCGCTGCGCGAGGATGTCGTCGAGCTGACGGCCGGCGAGCGGCTGACGATCACCGGCGGGGAGACCGAGGAGCTCGGCGACGCCCACCACATGAGCATCACCTGGGAGGGGCTCGCCGACTCGATGACGCCCGGAGATGTGATGTATCTCGCCGACGGATCGGTGCGGCTGCGCGTCGTGGAGGTCCGCGCCTCCACGCACGAGGTCGAGGCGGAGATCGAGATCGGCGGCGCGGTCGCCTCGCGCCAGGGGCTGAACATCCCGGGTCCCACCGAGTCGCTGCCGTCGGTGCCCGAGCACGACCTCGAGCTGCTGCGCCACGGCGAGTCGATCGGAGTGGACATGGTCGCGCTGTCGTTCGTACAGCGTCCCGAGGACGTCGAGACGGTGCGCAATCACACGCGCCTGCCGCTGATCGCCAAGATGGAGAAGCCCCAGGCGGTGGAACGCGCCGAGAAGATCGTCAGGGCGGCCGACTGCGTGATGGTCGCCAGAGGCGACCTCGGCATCGAGCTGGCGATCGAGCGCGTGCCGATCGTGCAGAAGCAGCTGCTGCGCCTCGCCGGGCACCTCGCGCGCCCGTCGATCACAGCGACGCAGATGCTCGACTCGATGGTCACCTCCTCGCGCCCCACCCGCGCGGAGGTCGCCGACGTGGCGAACGCGATCCTGGACGGCACCGACGCGGTGATGCTCTCCCAGGAGACGGCGATCGGCGCGTACCCCGTGGAGGCGATCGCGATGATGGCCTCCGTCGCCGAGCAGGCCGAGGCGATCGCGCCCTATGAGGACTGGAACGCCTCGCGCGTGCGCCGCGTGGACTCCGACCCCGCGTACACGATCGCCCACAACCTGTGCGTGGCCGCGCGCGAGCTGCGCCTGGACGCGCTCGTGATCCCGACGCTGTCCGGACGCTCCGCCAGGCTGGTCTCAGCGCACCGCCCGACCGCGCCGATCTACGCGCTCTCGCCCGGCAAAGAGACAGTGCGCCGGTGCGGGCTGATGTGGGGTGTGCAGGCCGCCTCGATGCGCCGGCACGAGACGACCGAGGCGCTGATCGCCGACGCCGCCAGGCGCGTGGTCGAGCTCGGCTGGTGCAAGCCCGGCCAGCGCGTGGGCATCACCGCCGGGCTGCCCTCCGGGCGGCCCGGCACGACGAGCCTCGTGCAGATCCAGACGGTGTAAGAGGTCCGTGAGAGCCCTCCCACGGACCCCCTTGATCAGATCCCCAGCGCCTGCGCCTTCGCGGCGGCGAACTCCTCGTCGGTGAGAGCGCCGCTGGCATGCAGCTGCGCCAGCTGGTTGATCTTCTCCACCGTCGGGTCCACCGACGTTGCCGCCGGCGCCGCTGGTGGAGGAGGCGGCGGCGGAGCGGCCTCCTGTCGGCCCTGTTCGTAGGCCTGCGTCTGCTGTTCCTCCTGGACCCGCGCATTGCGCTTGCCCATCGCGTAGGCGCCTCCTCCGACGGCAGCCGCGCGGAGCAGTGGACGGCGTCTTCCTATCGGCATGATCTACGCCTCCTCGGGCAGCGCCAGGCCCAGCGCGAGCATGATCTCGGGCGCCGCCGCGACGACCTTCGGACCGCCGACCTGAAAGGCCACCGCGCGCAGCACGCCCAAGATGTCCTCCGGGGTCACTCCTTCGTCCAGCGCGTTGCCGATCTGCCAGGCGTAGGACACCGGCGGAGCATCGAGCGCGATCAGCGCCGCGATTTTCACGAGCGCGTACGTGCGGGCGTCCAAACCCGTGACCTCACGGCCGAGCTCGCGCATGCCGATCGCCGTGTCCAGGATGCTCGCGTCACCGACGGAGATGCCCGACAGCACCTCGTGTGTGTCTTGTGCGACATCAGCCATATGTGTTCCTTTCGTTCCCCACGCGCCGCGGGTTTGAAGTCGTCGAATTTGTCCGGGGACGAAGCGATCGCCGGCCGTAGGTCCATCGTACTCGCAGCCCCCGCCCGGGGCGGTTACCCGGATGTGGCCGCGCCCGCGGGCATGTAGCAATATGCTCTAGCGCGCACTGGGCTCCGCCGCCCTGCCGCGCCGATCGGCGCGCACGACAAGCGGAGCGACTCTCCGATCGATAGGACGACCATGATCCTCGCAACCAGCTATCCGTTCCTCGAAGTCTTCTGGACGATGCTCATCTTCTTCGCGTTCGTGATCTGGATCTGGATCCTGATCACGGTGCTGATCGACATCTTCCGCCGCCACGACAGCTCGGGATTCGCGAAGGTCCTGTGGATCATCTTCATCATCATCCTGCCCTACCTCGGCGTGTTCGTCTATCTGATCGCCGAGCACAAGGGCATGACCGAACGGGCCGTCAAACAGCAGGAAGCGGCCCAGTCGCAGATGGACAAGTACGTGCAGTCGGTCGCCGCGCAGACCGATCCGGCCGAGCAGATCGCCAAGGCCAAGGGCCTGCTCGACTCAGGCACGATCACACAGGCCGAGTTCGACCAGATCAAGCAGAAGGCGCTCGCGGGGGCGTAGGAGCTGGGGAGCGCACACTGCGCCGGCGCGGCATCGCGCGCCGGCGCAAGCGCTGCCGTTATGCCGGCGACTGCGGTAAGCGGCTCCGACCGCGTTGGTTGACAGGACCGGCTCCCGGCTTACCCACCCATCTCAACCCGCAACGTCAACCGCCCGCAGCGACTCCGGCGTGCGCGTAGAACTCGGCCTCTTCGCGGCCCAGCTCGGTCACGGGCTCGTCGCCGTACATCCACTCGCGCGCGATCCGGTGCCAGTTCGCCCGCGCGCGCAGCTGTGACAGGACCGCCAGCGTCAGCAGCTCCATGCGCCGCCCGAACAGGTGCTCGGGACGCATATCCTGGTGGCGCATCTCGGCGAAGTAGCTGGAGCGCGGGTCCGAGCTCTCGATCATCACCTCGGTGGCGATCTCGGGCTTCAGTCGCACCGGTTCATCGGCGGTCGTGTACCACCAGATCGCCGATCCGATGAACGCCAGCAGGTGCTCGGGGTCGACCCGGTCCGGTTCGGGCAGGAACCCCGACTGCGCGAGCAGCCGGTGCAGCTCGGAGGCGTCGCCCTCGGACACGGCCCGCTGGCACGCGAGCTCCAGCTCCACCGGCTCGCGGGCCATGCGCTTGAACAGGCCGAAGTCCAGGAACGCGACGCGCCCGTCCGCCAGCAGCATGAAGTTGCCAGGGTGCGGATCGCCCGAGAACTGCCGGTGGCGATACAGGCAGCCGAGGAAGAACCGGAACACGATCTCGCCGATGCGGTCGCGCTCGGCCTGCGAACGGGTCTTCAGCTCCTCGAACCCGACGCCCTGAACGAACTCGCTCACCAGCACCCGCTCGCGCGAGTAGGCTCGTCACGACCTCGGGCACGGCGATGAACGGGTGGCCGCGGAATATGCGCGCGAGCGTGCTCTGGTTCTGGGCCTCCAGCTCGTAGTCGAGCTCCTCGCCGATCCGCTCGCGGATCTCCGTCGCGATCGCCTTGGCGTCCATTCCCGGCGTCATCCGCTTGAGCAGCCGCATGATCATGTCCAGGTTCTGCATGTCCGCGCGCACCGCCGCGGCGACCCCCGGGTACTGAACCTTGACGGCGACCTCTCGCCCATCGTGCAGCGTGGCGCGGTACACCTGCCCGATCGAGGCGGCGGCGATCGGCTCCTGCTCGAACGACGCGAACACCTCGGCGATCGGCTGTTCGAGGTCATCCTCGATCACCCGCCGCATCTGCTTGAACGAAACCGTCGGCGCGGCGTCGCGGAGCTTGGCCAGCTCGCGCTGGAACTCCTCGCGATACTCCTCCTCCACCAGCCCCACATCCAGGAACGACATCACCTGCCCGAGCTTCATCGCCGCGCCCTTCATCGTCCCCAGCGCCGCCACGATCTGCTTGGCGGTCTGGAGCTGCCTCCTGGCCAGCGCCTGTTCGGAGGCCTCCTCCCCGCGCGTAACGTTGGCCGCGCGCGTGCCGAACTGCTTGACGGCCTCACTCGCGGCGAGCCTGCCGACAGTCGCCGTGCGGCGCACGCGCGAGGTGGGGATGCTCTTGTCGGTATCGCGCGGGGCCATACGCCTAGCATCCTAGGCGCTGGACGAGCAGCTCAGTCGCGCTGGACTTTGGACCCCGGCACGATGTCGTCCACGCCGGTGGGCCAGCGCACCCAGGCCTTCGTGCCGCCGTCGTAGTCATCGCACGACAGCACCAGCGTCGCCGGCTCCCCCAGCGCGGTGCAGGGCTCCGCGCCCTCAGCGTCCACACCTCGCCAGATCCGGATGAACGGGTTGTGCTCCCACTCCTCGCCGACCGTCGTCGCGTCGGCGTGGCCCGGATGGATGATGGTCTCTGCAGGCAGCTCCATCAGCGTGCCCATGATCGAGTCCTTCAGATCGGTGTATGTCGTGTGCCCGGGCGCGCGCACCCCGCCGACCGAGCCCGCGAACAGCGTGTCGCCGGTGAACACGATCGCTTCGCCCCCCGTGAACCCGCCCGGCGCGGCGCTCACAGCCGGGCGCCTCGCGGCCCCGCTCGGCTCGCTGACCAGAAACGACAGCATCCCGGCGGTGTGCCCGGGCGTGTGCAGCGGGCGCACCTCCAGCGTGCCGAACCGCAGCATCTCCCCCGCCTCCACCGTGTCCGCCCGCACATCTCCCGAGTCCCTCGCGCTCCAGCGGGTGGATCAGGACGGTGAGCTCCGGCCAGCGCTCGCGCAGCGCCCCGACCTCGCACACGTGGTCGTAGTGGTGGTGTGTGAGCAGGATGTGGGTCGGCGTCACGTCCATGCTCTCCGCAGCCGCGATCAGCGGCTTCACCGGCCCGCCCGCGTCGATGAACAGCCCCGGCCCCCCAACGCCGTCGGCGACGAGGTAGGTGTTCGACACGAACTGCGGGTTCGATGAGCGCTCGATGAGCATCGCGCCATCCTTGCACGAGTGGTGTTTGCGGTGCCATGCGCGTCTCGGGGGTTTGCCGGTACGCGTGGGCTATGGGGTCGTCACAGACCGAAGCCGGGCGACGTAGACTCCCGCCCATGCCCCTGATCCACACCTGCTACCGCATCACGGATATAGACCGTTCGGTTGCCTTCTACAACGCCCTCGGGTTTGAGGAGATCGGGCGCATCCCGATCCGCGAGGAGGCCGTGAACGTGTTCATGAACATCCCCGGCGACGGCGACATGCCACGGCTGGAGCTGACGTACAACTTCGGCGTTGACGACTACGACCTCGGTACCGGCTACGGCCACATCGCGATCAGCGTCGAGGATCTCGACGCGACGCTCGCCCGGCTCGCCAAGCAGGGCATCGAGCCCGAGAAGCCTCCCTACTCCGTGCGCGAGGGCGGCAGTCGACTGTGCTTCGTGCGCGATCCGGACGGGTACAGAATTGAGATTCTGGAGATGTAGCCCAACCCTGAGCGAGGCGTCTCGACCTCGCGGGCGCCCGAACAGAGCGCGCCCATGTGCTACGCTGTGACGCACAATGGCTGCTACGCACCCTAGACCCACAGCCAAGACGGTCGGTGTTCGCGAGCTGCGTCAGAACCTGAGCCGCTATTTGGAGCGCGTCAAGGACGGCGAGACACTTACCGTTACGGAGCGAGGACACGAGGTCGCGCGGCTCGTGCCTTCGCATAGCACTATCGCCCCTTACTACCTAGAGCTAGCCGAGCAGTACGGCGCGACGATCCCAACAAGGAGCCTGCTCACGGCCATAGACAACCTTCCGCCAGGGCGTAGCCACCCCGCGGGTACGACCGACGCCTTTCTCGATGAGAGTCGTCGCGAGCCGTTCTAGATATACGGTGCGCACTGTATATCTCGATACGAGCGTCCTCGGACGCGTTCTGCTCGACGAGCCCGATACACCGGCGATCAGGAACGAGTTGGCCCGCTTTGAGCACCACGTCTCAAGCCGCCTGCTACGCGTCGAGTTGCACCGTCTCGGGCTGCGTGAGGACATGCTGGAACATGTGGATGGGCTCTTGTCCGGAAAAGTCCTGATTCCATTGGACGAGGAGATCCTCGCAGCCGCAGAGACAATCGCTCCACCCGCTGTCGCAACGCTCGATGCCATCCATCTCGCCACGGCTGTCAGCCTGTCCAACGCGGGCAAACTGGACGCGCTCATGACCTATGACAAGCAGCTTGCGAGCGGCGCTCGTGAGCACGGCCTCGAAGTCCTGGCGCCGAGCTGATCCGACGCCTTAATTTACTTGCCTACACAACCCCGACGGGTATCGGATCGAGCTGATCGAGCAGGGCTGACCCGCCCAGCAGCCGAGGCGCGGCCGCGCCTAAGTGAGCGCCTATGGAACTCGGCCTGGCGACGTTCGCCGACGCGGACCCGGTAAGGGTGTTTCAGGAGTTCGCCACGCTCGACCTGATCTCGAACTCAGGCGAGCACGCGTTTGCGGAAATTGCGCAGCCCGAGCGCGAGGAACACCGCGCAGAATCCGACCAGCACCGGATAGACGACGTACAGAGGCATGTGCGACGCATGGGTCAGCCCGGCCCGCAGGCCCTCGTTGACGTAGATCAGGGGGTTGACGAGCACGATGATCTGCAGCCAGTGGATGCCGCCCACCTGCACGGGCGCGAGCTTGGTCCACTGGTAGTAGGTGCCCCCAAGAAACGTCAGCGGCAGCACGACGAACCCGAACATCAGCCCGAGGTTGCGCGCCTCGAACGCGGTGCCCAGCAGCAGGCCCAGCGAGGTCATCGTCACGCACGCGAGCGGGATCAGCGTGATCACGACCGGCCAGTCGACCGACAGGTGGGCTTCAACACCGCTGGCGTGGATGACGGAGGCGATCGGGAACACGATCAGCGCGGCGATCAGCCCCTGAGTGGCGCCCGAGAGGACCTTCGCGACGGCGACCAGCCAGATCGGGCATGGCGCCTGCACGCGGTCCTCGATCTCGCGCGTGTAGCCGAACTCCTGAGCCATCACCATCGCGACCGCCTGGATGCCCTGGAACATGATCGTGATCCCGACCACGCCGGGGACGAGCACGGTGGCGAACGCGGACTCGGCGACCTTGCCACCGCCGCCGCCGACGCCCTGACCGATCGTGGGGAACACATACAGGAACACGAACACCAGCAGGAACGGCTGCACCAGCGTGCGGATCACGAACTCGACGAAGTTCTTCCTCAGCACGACGAGGTCGCGCAGGATCAGCGCCAGCAGCGCGGAGCGGCTCGCGGCCATGGTCGAGCGCGCCGGCTCGATCGCGATGCGCGCGCGTGTCGGAGCGGGCGTCGGCGTCGGTTGGGCGGTCGTGGCGGCCATCAGTCGCGCAACTCCTTGCCGGTGAGGCTGATGAAGACCGTCTCAAGACTCGGTTCGGACACCGACAGGTCGGCGAGCTCGAAGCCGGCGTTCTCGGTGGCGCCCACTACGCGCGGCACGAGCCGCTCGGCTTCTTTGACGTGAAGCTCCACGCCGCCGTCGATCGTGCGCGTGTGGGTGATCTCGGCGATCTCGCCGGCGAGGCGCTGCGCGAGCGCCTGCATCTCGCCCCCCGCGGCCTTGACGGTGACGATCGTGTCGGCGCCCACCGAGCGCTTGAGCGCAGCGGGCGTGTCGAGCGCGAGGATGCGGCCGTGATCCATGATCGCGACCCGGTCGCAGAGCTCGTCGGCCTCCTCCATGTAGTGGGTGGTGAGCAGGATCGTCTGACCCTCGCGGTTGAGCTCGCCGAGGATCTCCCACAGCGCCAGGCGGCTCTGCGGGTCAAGACCAGCCGTGGGCTCGTCGAGGAACAGCACGGCCGGGCGGTGGAAGATCGCGCGCGCCATCATCAGGCGCTGGGCCATCCCGCCCGAGAGCGCATAGACAGACGCGCCGGCCCATTTGGAGAGGTGCAGCTTCTCCAGCAGCTCGTCGGCCGTGCGGCGAGACTCCGCGGCGGAGATGCCGAACAGGCGGCCGTGGAAGTAGAGGTTCTCGCGCACGGTCAACTGCCGGTCGAGCGTGTTCTGCTGGGAGACGATCCCGATCAGCTGCTTGGCCAGCGCGGGATGGGCGACGACGTCGATCGCGCCCACGTAGGCCGACCCCGATGTCGGGATCACCCGCGTCGTGAGCATCCCGGCGGTCGTCGTCTTGCCCGCGCCGTTGGGGCCGAGCAGGCCGAAGATCTCTCCGCCGCGCACGCTCAGGTCGAGCCCGTCGACCGCCGCGAAGTCGGTGCCGGGGTAGATCTTGGTCAACCCGACCGTGCGAATGACCTCGCCCCCATCGCCGCTGCCATCGCCGGCTCGGGCGTCTGTCGTGGCTGCGGGAAGGAGCGATGTGTCCACCGATTGGGCTGCAGCCATCCCCCCAATCTATAACGCAGGCGCTACGCTCCCCAGAGCGATGGCGGACACGGCGAAGATCGCCAAGAACCTGGAGCGGTTTGCGCAGGCGGTGGCCGCGCACGACCGCGAGAACCCGACACACACCGCCTACGGCATCGGGCTGGCGCACTTCGACATGGAGCGGCTCGGGTTCGACGAGGGCGAGACGGTCCTGCCCGGCATCACGATCCACGCGGATGGCAAGACGAGCGGCAACTTCAGGGTGCTGTGCGACGGCGAGCACGATGAGGGCGCGAGCGAGTCCGAGGAAGAGGTCGTCGAGGCAGTCGCCACCCAGTCGGTTCCGGCGCATCGCTCCGGGCGGCGTCGAGCGAGCGCGAGCGACTTCGCCTGAACGATCAGCCGGCGAGGGTCGGCGCTGGCATACCGGCGCGCGCGGCGATCGTGAAGACGAGCCGTTCGATCGTCGGACAGGCGAGGCCATGGCGCGCGGCGGCACGCAGGATCGCACCGGGGATGGCATCCAGCTCCGGCGGGCGCCCCGCGGCGATGTCGCGCTGCATCGAGCTGCCGAGCGAGTCGTGCGCGAGCTCGAGCTCGGCGAGGGCCGTCCGCGGATCGACGTCCTCAGCGCCCTCGGCCTGCCCGACGGCGCAGGCCTCCTCGATCGTCGCCACAAGCTCGGCGCGCAGCTCGGGCGTCGAGCGGATCTCGCCCAGCGAGTACGTCATAGGCGCTGGTGGTGCAGGCGAGCGCGTTCAGGCGCACGAGCTTGGACCACATCACCTGCGCCTCCGAGCGCTCGGACACCGGCAGGGTCACCCTGACGGGGATGTCGGCGTGCTCGAGCGTCTGCGCCAGCGCCTGCATCCCCGGTAGGCGCGGACGGACTGTGGGTGGCCATGTCGATGAGCAGGAACCGGCTCGTGTGGACGATGACGCCGGGCTCGGGGCGATCGGACTCGACGCGGATCGTGCTCGCGAGCACGGTGTCGGGATCGAACCGGTCGCGAAGCACCGCGAGGTGGTCGAGCCCGTTGAGCAGGGGCAGCACGAGTCCGGGCTCGATCTCGACGCGCTCCAGCGCGGAGTCGAGTCCGGCGGCCTTGGTGGCGAGGATCAGTACATCCACCGGCTCTCGCAAGCGCGCGCGCGCGCGCACGCGCGCGATGAAGTCGCCAAACATGGCGCTGCGCACCGACAGCCCCCGCTCGGCGATCGTCTCGGCGGTGGGCTCGCGCGCGATGACGACCACCTCAGCGCCGGCTCGGGTCAGCACGCCCGCCACCAGCCCGCCCACGCCCCCGGGGCCGAGCACCGCGATCGTCACGGCGCCCCCGTCGGACGCTCATGTGGGATTCCCGAGGGGATCGATCAGCACGCCCGGATTCATGATCCCGCGCGGGTCGATCGCGGCCTTGGCGCCGCGCAGCGCCGCCGCGAACGGGTCGGGGCGCTGACGGTCATACCAGGGCCGGTGGTCGCGCCCGACGGCATGGTGATGGGTGATGGTGCCGCCGTGGGCGACCACCGCCTCAGAGGCGGCGCGCTTGATCGCCGCCCACTGCTGCGACCTCCTCGCCGCGCCGGGCGGGCGCGATCACGGTGAAGTAGGGGGCGGGGCCGTCGGGATAGACATGGGTGAAGCGACAGCTGAGCAGTCCCGCGCCGCGCGCCGTCGGGAGCAGCGACCGCCTCGATCGCCTCGCGTACCGCGGCGGTGACGTGCTCGTGGAAGGCGGGAAACCGCTCCCAGGTGATCGCCGTCTCGAACGTCTCCGAGAGCACGCCCATCGCGACGAACACGTCGCGCATGTAGGGAGCGCCGAGGAAGGCGCCGCGCCACGAGCTCACGGCATCGCCGCCGGTGCGATCGCCGCGATCCTCGGACATCGACACCCCCATGCTCGGCGCAGATTGCCAGCGCGCGGGACATCGCCTCCCGCACGGGATGGTCGGCGGACTCGAAGCCGAGCACCAGCAGCGCCGAGGAGCCGTCGCCGGCCATCGTCATGCGCGATTCGCGCGCGTCTATCAGACGGCAGTTGGCCGGCGACAAACCCGACTGGCTGAGTGCGCGCACACACTCGGCACCGTCGAGGAAGCGCTCGAAGCGCACGCCCGCCGAGGCGCGGTGGGAAGGCCGCGGCTGCACGCGGACCCACGCCTGGGTGATGACGCCGAGGACGCCCTCCGAGCCGGCGAGCATCCGGTCGGGGCTGACGCCGGCGCCCGAGCCGGGCAGACGGCGCGACTCCCACACCCCCGCCGGGGTGATCGCGCGGGTGGACTCGACGAAGTCCTCGATGTGGGTCAGGACGGTCGCGAAGTGGCCGGCCGCGCGCGTGGCGATCCAGCCGCCGAGCGTGGAGAACTCAAACGACTGGGGGAAGTGGCGCAGCGTCAGGCCGTGCTCGGCGAGTTGGCCTCCAAGCCCGGTCCCGAGGCGCCCGCCTGGATGAGGGCAGCGCGCGAGACGGGATCGACCTCGAGCACGCGGTTCAGCGCGCTGAGGTCGATCGAGACGGCGCCGTTGTATGCGCCCGCGCCGGTCGACCGGCCGCCTCGCGGAGCCGTCGCGCAGCCGGTCCCCCCGCCACGCCGGTCGCGCCCGCTCGCGTGCTCGCCGTCGATGTCCGGGGTGACGCCGCCGACTACGGATGTGCCCCCGCCGTAGGGGATCGCGGCGACGCGCTCGGCCGAGCACCACTCCAGCAGGCGCTCGACGTCGGTCTCGTCGCGCGGGCGCGCGACGAAGTCGGGAGGGTGGGCAAAACGGCCGCGAAAGCCATCGACGACGTCGGCGTAGGACTTGCCGAGGGCGTGCGTCGCGCGCGCGTGATCGTCGGCCGCGCAGATGTCCGGCCAGCGACGCCGGCGCGGCGACGCGCGGCGTCGGCCAGCTCGACCGCGTCGAGCGGGACCGGGGCCTCGACCTCGCCGAGCGCGACGTCGCCGAGCGCGGGACGCAGGTGGGCGGCAAGTCCAGCGGCGGCCGCGCCCACCTCCGCGAGGGTGGGCTGCTGGTCCTCGAAACCCCAGCCCCAGTGCTTGCGCGGACGGATGTTCACCGGCCCGAGTGTATGGGCACTAGCCTGTAACTGAAATGGCGGCCCAATCGCAGCCCACATCAGAACCCCAACCCCTGCAACCGCAGGCGACGGCGACCGAGCAACCGCAGATCCTCGCGCGGGGACCGTGGCCGCTGGAGCGGGTGAAGGCCAGCTGGCGCAAGGAGCACTACGAGCCCTCACGCGAGCACGCGCAAGCCGCCGACGCCGCGATCGACGCGCTGCGCAAACGGGGATCGCCAAGCCACGACGGAGTGGCCGCGCGACTCATCGACTACACACGGGACGCGGATGACGGCATCGCGATGGAGCTGCAGCCCCAACGCTGGGCGCTGAGGCTGCTCCCCGGCAACGCGTCGCAGAGCGTGGCCGCGCTGTGCGTGACGCGCTCGGCCGACGGGCGCTGGCTGGCCGGCAGGCGCGCGGGATGGGTCGCGTCGTGGGCGGGGCGCTGGGCGCTGGGCGCGGGCGGCTCGGTGGACCTCGGCGAGAACCCCGCCGACACGCTCGTACGCGAGCTTGCAGAGGAGTGGTCGGTCACGCCCGAGCGGGTGCGGGGCGAGGCGCTGGTGCAGCTGCCCCACCGGCTGGTGATGTTCGTCGGGCAGGCGTGGCTCGCGGAGGGTGTCGACGCCGAGGTGACGCCCGACGCCGAGCACGACGAGTTCGCCTGGTGGCCGCGCGAGATCGAGCAGTGGCCGGCGGAGGCGGAGGCGCCGCTGCGCCTGATGGCGCGCTGGCTGTCGGCGGAGTGAGGGTCCGCGTCCCGATATCTGTCGGGATTGATGCGGCCGCTCCGCGGCGTCATACGCCACCCACGATGCTCGACGTGCCACCAGCACGCCTGCGCTCGTATGTGGCGTCTGCCATCCACGGCCCGACCCCCTCGACCCACCACCTATCGTGACGCGAACCCTGAGCACGCCCGTCGCCTCGGCGCCGACCGCGGGGCCGATCACGTTCGGGCGTCTGAAGTGGGTGTCGTTCACCCATTCATGTATCTACGCGGCGCTGCTGGTGTGCGCGTTCGTGGCGAGCAAACCGGAGCCGCTGACGTTCGTGCTCGGGCTGACGCATGGGCTGCTGTGGATCGGAATGTCCCTCACTTGCATCGTGTGCGCGCGCCTGCGGATCGTCTCGCTGAGGCTGGCCGTGGCGGTCGCCGTGCTCGGGGGAATCGGGCCGTTCTTCGGCAGCTACGAGTTCGTGCGCGAACAGCACCGCCGTCCCGACGGCGCCGGGCGGGACGGACGCCGTGAACACTCTGTGAAGACACTCACAGCCCGCCGGGGATATCCGGCGGCGGGCCACGCTAGAGTGAAACAGACATGGCGTCGGGCATCACCACGGCTCAGCAAACAGTAGATGTCGTGACCCCCGCCGCGGGCGAGTCGGTGACCGAGGGGACGATCCTCGAATGGCACGTCAAGGTCGGCGAGCAGATCAAGCTCGACGACACGATCGTCGAGATCTCCACCGACAAGGTCGATGTCGAGCTGCCCTCGCCGGCGAGCGGGACGGTGAGCGAGATCCTGGTGGAGGAGGGCGACACGGTCACCGTCGGCCAGGTGATCGCGCGGATCGCCGTCGGCGAGGACGCCTCAACGGACGGGGCGACGGGCGAGCAACGGACACGCACCCGCGGAGCAGGCGCTCATCGCAGCGGACCGCAGACGCCCAACGGCGTCAAGACCTCTCCGGTGGCCGCGCGCGCGGCGGCGGCCGAGGGCGTGGACCTGACGAGCGTCTCCGGCAGCGGGCCGGGCGGGCGGATAGTCAAGTCCGACGTGCTTGACGCGGCGAACGACAGCGCGGCCGACGGCAACGGCTCGGCGGGGGCGGTCGCCGAGAAGCCGGCGGGCGCCGAACAGCTGAAGGGCGGGAGCGCCGCGCTGGCCAGGTACATGGAGCAGTCGAGGTCGATCCCGACCGCGACGAGCTTCCGGACGCTGACCGTGACGGTGCTGGACGCGCGCCGGCGCGAGCTGAAGGGGGCGGGCAAGCGGGTCTCCTACACCCACCTGATCGCGTGGGCGATCGCGCGCGCGGCGCAGGACACGGCCGTGATGGCCGACCACTACGCCGAGATCGACGGCAAGCCGCATCGGGTGAGGGACGGGCGGGTGAACCTCGGGCTGGCGGTGGACGTGGAGAAGAAGGACGGCTCGAGGACGCTGATGGTGCCCGTGATCGCCGACGCGGGCGGGATGCGCTTCGACGAGTTCGTGGCGGCATATGACGCGTTGGTGGAGAAGGCGCGCACGAACACGCTGACCGCGGACGATCTGCAGGGGGCGAACATCACGCTCACCAACCCCGGGGGCATCGGCACGGTCGCCTCGGTGCCCCGGCTGATGGTCGGTCAGGGCACGATCGTGGCGACCGGCTCGATCGCCTATCCGGTGGGGATGGGCGCGATCGGCGAGATGATCGGCGCGGAGAAGGTCATGACGATGACCTCGACCTACGACCATCGGATCATCCAGGGAGCCGAGTCGGGCAGGTATCTGGCGCGGATCGAGGAGTACCTGCAGGGTGAGCACTCCTTCTACGAGGAGGCGTTCGCCGCGCTGGGCGTCGAGCTGGGCCCCCTCCCCTCCCCGCCCGCGCCGGCCGCTGCCGCGGCGGCGGCGGCCGCCGAGACGGCGAGCGAGGTCGCGACAGGAAGGCAGGCGGGCGCGCCGAGCGAGGAGCTGCTGGAAGCGGTGCAGGCGGCGAGCACGCTCGTAACGCGGTTCCGCAGCCACGGCCATCTCGCGGCGAGACTGGACCCGCTCGGCTCCGAGCCCGAGGGCGAACCGGGGCTGGACCCCGAGGCGGTCGGGCTGACGCCGGCGATCACGGCGCGGATCCCGGCGAAGATCCTGCATATGTACGTGCCGGGGGCGACGCTCGCGGACGCGCTGCCGCACCTGCGCGAGACCTACTGCGGAACGATCGCGTACGAGATCGAGCACATCGCCTCGCACCGCCAGAGGGTGTGGCTGAGAGAGCACATCGAGTCGGGCGCGTTCCGCGGGCCGCTGCTGCGGCGAGGAGCAGCAGACGCTGCTCAAGCGGCTGATCGAGGTGGATGCGCTGGAGCGGTTTATGCACAAGGCCTACCTCGGCCAGCACCAGTTCTCGATCGAGGGGCTGGACATGACCGTGCCGATGCTCGACGAGCTGATCCAGCTGTCGGCCGCGCACGGCGGCAGGGAGGTCGTGATCGGGATGGCCCACCGCGGGCGGCTGAACGTGCTCGCGCACAACCTTGGCCGCCCGTACGACACGATCTTCGCGGAGTTCGAGGGCGCCTCGACGCTGGAGGCGGTGACGACGATCCCCCAGGGAGGGACGGGCGACGTCAAGTACCACCACGGCACGCAGGGGACCTACAAGCTGCCGGACGGCGGCGCGATCATGGTCAACCTCGAGTCCAATCCGAGCCACCTCGAGTACGTCTCGGCCGTCGTCGAGGGCGCCACGCGCGCCGCGCAGACGACCAGGCACGGCCCGCACGCCCATCAGGACACGAACGCGGCGGTGCCGATCGCGATCCACGGCGACGCCTCGTTCCCGGCGCAGGGCGTGGTCGCGGAGACGCTGAACCTGCAGGCGCTCGACGGCTACAAGGTCGGGGGCACGGTGCACCTGATCATGAACAACCAGGTGGGGTTCACGACCGATCCCGACGACGCGCGCTCGACGCAGTGGGCCTCGGATCTGGCGAAGGGGTTCGACGTGCCGATCATCCACGTCAACGCCGACGACGTGCCGGCGTGCATGAGCGCGGTCAGGCTCGCGTTCGCGTTCCGCCAGGAGTTCGGCCACGACGTGCTGATCGACCTGATCGGCTACCGCCGATTCGGGCACAACGAGTCCGACGAGCCCGCGTACACCCAGCCGGAGATGTACGCGAAGATCAAGGGCAAGAAACGCGTGGCCGAGCTGTGGGCCGAGCGGCTGATCGCCGACGGGGTGGTGAGCAGGGAGGAGGTCGACAAGCTCGGGCAGAGCGTGTGGGACAACCTGACGATCCTGCATCAGCGGTTGAAGGCCAAGATCAAGGCCGCGGCCGAGCACGGCGGCGAGGAAGGCACGGGCGAGTATCAGCTGGACCGCTCGCCGAGCCCGGACGTCGAGACCGCGGTGCCGGCCGACCGGCTGCGGCGGCTGGGCGAGGAGATGTTGCGCACGCCGGATGGGTT
Organism: uncultured Solirubrobacterales bacterium; assembly: GCA_963786535.1. Taxonomy (GTDB): domain Bacteria; phylum Actinomycetota; class Thermoleophilia; order Solirubrobacterales; family Solirubrobacteraceae; genus Palsa-744. Next base: position 1,110,218 of record CAWAZI010000001.1, read on the forward strand.
CACGGTGCATCCGAAGCTCGTCAAACAGCTCGAGCGCCGGCGCGAAGCGCTGAACGACCAGCCGGGTGCGAACGCCCCCGGCGAGGGAGAGGCTTCGTCGCCGTCGCAGCCGCGTCCGGCGATCGACTGGGCGCACGCCGAGGCGCTGGCGTTCGCGTCGCTGCTGACAGAGGGCACGCCGATCAGACTGACCGGTCAGGACACCGAGCGGGGGACGTTCAGCCAGCGCCATATGGTGCTGCACGACGCGAAGACCGGGCAGACGGTGTGCCCGATCCAGAACCTGCCGGAGGCGCTGGCGCCGCTGGAGCTGCACAACAGCCCGCTCTCAGAGCTGGCGTGCATGGGGTTCGAGTATGGCTACAGCCAGGAGGCGCCGGAGACGCTGGTGCTGTGGGAGGCGCAGTTCGGGGACTTCGTCAACTCGGCGCAGGTGATCATCGACCAGTTCATCGTCTCGGGCCTGGCCAAGTGGGGGCAGACCTCAAGGCTGACGCTGCTGCTGCCGCACGGGTATGAGGGCTCGGGTCCCGAGCATTCCTCGGCGCGACTGGAGCGGTTCCTGGCGCTCGCCGCCGAGGGGAGCATCCGCGTCGCGAGCCCGACGACGCCGGCCCAATACTTCCACCTGCTGCGCCGCCAGGCGCGGATCGCCAAGCAGCGCCCGCTGATCGTGATGACGCCGAAGTCGCTGCTGCGCTTGGCGCAGGCGACGAGCACGGTCGCGGACATGGCGGAGAACACGCGGTTTCAGCCGGTGCTGGCCGAGCCGGGGGTCAAGGACGAGCAGGTCACCCGGCTGGTGCTGTGCACGGGCAAGGTCTACTACGACCTCGTCGGCCATCCCGACCGGCCCAAGCACGACGGGCTGGCGGTGGGGCGCGTGGAGCTGCTGTATCCGTTCCCCGAGGGGCAGATCCTGGCGCTGATGGGGCGTTACCCGAAGCTGGAGGAGGTCGTGTGGGTGCAGGAGGAGCCGCGCAACATGGGTCCGCGCGCGCACATGTTCCCGCGGCTGATGCAGATCATGCCCGAGGAGATGGGGTTCGGCTACATCGGCCGCCCCGAGCGCGCCAGCCCGGGCGAGGGGTACCCGGCCGCGCACATCGCCGAACAGAGCCGGATCGTGACGACCGCGATCGACCCGGGCGTGCCGATATCGCAGTACCCGCGCAAGACGCCGGGGCAGCGCTGATGGCGGCGCTGTGGCGGAGATTCCGGCTGATCATGGCGCAGCGCAAACGCAAGAAGCGCTAGACGTCCGTAGACGCGGCGCGAGGCTGTGTCCTCGCTCACTCGTGTGCGGAGCACACCACGTTCGCTGCGTCCTGGCCTCGCTTGGTCTACGAACGTCTAGAAGCTCTCGGACGTAGACGCGGCGCGAGGCTGTGTCCTCGCTCACTCGTGTGCGGAGCACACCACGTTCGCTGCGTCCTGGCCTCGCTTGGTCTACGAACGTCTAGAAGCTCTCGGACGTAGACGCGGCGCGAGCTGTGTCCTCGCTCACTCGTGTGCGGAGCACACCACGTTCGCTGCGTCCTGGCCTCGCTTGGTCTACGAACGTCTAGAAGCTCTCGGACGTAGACGCGGCGCGAGCTGTGTCCTCGCTCACTCGTGTGCGGAGCACACCACGTTCGCTGCGTCCTGGCCTCGCTTGGTCTACGAACGTCTAGAAGCTCTCGGACGTAGACGCGGCGCGAGGCTGTGTCCTCGCTCACTCGTGTGCGGAGCACACCACGTTCGCTGCGTCCTGGCCTCGCTTGGTCTACGAACGTCTAGAAGCTCTCGGACGTAGACGCGGCGCGAGCTGTGTCCTCGCTCACTCGTGTGCGGGTGGGTAAGCCATAGCCCGGCTGCTGCGTCGAGTTGCTGTTGACGCCGCTTACCGCAGCCGGCTACACAACGTAAGGCTAACGACCTCTCCAAACGGGGTCGCGCTTCTCCTTGAAGGCGGCGGCGCCCTCTTTGGCGTCCTCGGAGACGAATACCGGGCCGGAGATGGCGCCTTGGCGCTCGAACATCTCGGCGGTGGGCCAGTCGAACTGCTCTTGGAGGATGCGCTTGGAGGCCGCGACGGCCAGGGGCCCGTTGCGGGAGATCGCGTTGGCCAGCTCCAGGGCCACGTCGAGGGCGGCGCCGGGCTCGGCGAGGCGGTTGACGACGCCGAACTCGTGGAAGCGCTCGGCGGGCAGCGGATCGCCGGTGAGGGCGAGCTCCATGACGACGTGGTAGGGCATGCGCCGGGGCAGGCGCAAGCAGCGCGCCGCCGGCGGCGACGAGCGAGCGCTTGGCCTCGGGGATCCCCAGCTTGGCGCCGCGCGCGGCGACGATCAGATCGCAGGCGAGCGCGATCTCCATGCCGCCGGCGACGGCGAAGCCCTCGATGGCGGCGATCAGCGGCTTGACGGAGGCGCGCTGGGCGATGCCGGCGAAGCCGCGGTCGCCGAACCAGGGGGACTCGCCCTTGACGAACGCGCCGAGGTCCATGCCGGCGCAGAAGAAGCCGCCGGCGCCGGTGAGGATGCCGACCGAGAGGGAGTCGTCTGAGTCGAGCTCCTCCAGCGCGCCCGCAATGCCCTCGGCGACGGCGGCGTTGACCGCGTTGCGAACCTCGGGCCGGTCGATCGTGATCAGCAGCGTGGAATCCCGGCGCTTGGTCAGGACAGCGGGGACAACGGCGTCGTCGTTTGCGCTGGGCGTGGTCTTAGGGGTCGCGCTCATGCAGCGCAGACTACCTACTCGACGCGGTGGCGAGCAGGACAGTGGACTCCGCGATCAGATCTTGTCGCGCAGATAGTCCGTCGGCGCAGTTAGTCCGCGGGCGCGGCACATTACGCCAGACGGTCTCGCGTGCCACAGCAGCGCCTGCGCTAGCCGTCCGCATCCGCTGCTACAAAGCGCGACGTGAGGACGGATTGAGATCGAGGCTGTCAGCGCGGGCGCCTGAGTTCGCTTACGCGCATGCGCTTGCTGATGGATCGCGTGACCTGAATGACCACATGAATGCCAACGCCCGCTGAACGCATATACGAAGCAGCCGCCGGCAAGCTCGCCGACCAGCAGAACAGGTTGGGGCGATTCACGAACGCGGTAGCTCCACTCGGAGCAATCGCGACGGCGGGCGCCCTGTTGCTCAAGCCGGCGACCAATGGGATCGCCTATGCACCGTGGCCACAGATCATAGGGCTGGCGATCGGCGGCATCGGCCTGTTGCTTATGTTGTTGGAGGGATATCGACTGCTGTATGGCGTCAAGATCGAGGGCGTTCTGCCGGAGATCCTCCTCCCGATAGCCAAAGCCGATGGCAGGAGCGCCGAGTCCGATCCGTTCCACCTCAAAGCTACGGTGGACCTGGACAAGGTGTGGCAGAAGAACCAGCTGGACGTCAGACGATGCGAACTGTGGTTCAACGGATTGGTCGTCGGACTCCTGCTCGAGCTCCTCGGCCTGGGCGCCGCCGCGCTGATACAAACGAATTGGACACACCAGACGGCGCCTGGTCCGGTCGGCGCGTCGCTGCACCTGACCGAAGGTCACCTGAGCCCGAGGGAAATGAGCCTCGCCGGAGAGCTCGCGGCGAGCGCCAAGGGCAGGGTGCGGGTAGCCGTCAGCCTGCTCGGGCCAACCGGCGAGGCGATCTCGCTGCATCCGTCGATCCACGACGGTCGTTTCAGGACCGGCGTAAGGGTGACGGGCGACTTCGTTCCCCTACGATCGGCGAGCTACTCGATCACATGGGCGGGGTCAAGCTCGGTTGCCGGAGCCAACCTGACCGGCACGATCGCACGCTGTCCGGGAGACTGCCAGTAGTCCACCGCGAGCCCACCGGATGCTGCGATAGAGTGAATGACATGGAGCAGAAGGTCAAGCAACTCATTACCGTGGCACAGCTGGCCGATATGACGCCGGATGAAATACGTAGGGCTGCGGACGAGCTAAGCAAAGCGGCGGCTAAAAGCGGAGCGGCGTCCGCTGGGCAAGCAACGGCCGTTGAGCAAACACCAGCTGAGCAAGTCGAGGACATCGGGCAGAGCGAGTCATCCGGCGCCACCGAGGAAGCGCCCATTGCCAAAGCGCTCAGAGAGGCGGACGAAGCCTTCGGCGATCGGATCGGATCGCGCGAGAGCAGGCTAGCGTACTCCGAACGGAGTGGCCTCCTCGGCTAACGAGCCGTTGAGGCGGTGCGGTAGCGATGTCAGCCGCCTGAGTCGGGCTGCGTCAGCTCACGCTGCGAACAACGTCAGCTCGGGCTCGCGATCGCCGCGCAGGACCTCAACATCGATCTCGACGCAGTCGATGCCGCGCGAGGCCGCGAGGGTGCGCGCCTGGGGCTTGATCCACTTGGCGACGAGCACGCCCCGGCACGAGGCCATGGCGGGGTCGAGGCGGATGCGCTCCAGGTAGCGGGTGAGCTGCTCGACGGACTCCATCGTGGCGATGCGCTTGATCTCGACGGCCACCCACTCGTCGGCGGTGTCGCGGCACATCAGATCGACGGGCCCGATGTCGGTGGGCCACTCACGGCGCACGAGACGAAAGCCCTCGCCGCACCAGTGCGGAGCGTCGGCGAGCAGCTCCTGCAGTTCGCGCTCGAGGCCCTCCTTCTCGAGCGCGGCGACGTCGTCGACCGGATGATCGATGTCGGCGATGATCTCCGAGACGGCGATCTCCAGGCGCTCGTCCGAGCGCTGCTTGCGCACGATCAGCCGCTCGATCGCGCCATCGGCGCCGTCTTGGCCGCCATCCCCGCCGCCACCGGCGCCGTCCTGGCCGCGGTCCGCACCACTACGCTCCTCCTCGAGTACCGTCGGCGGGGTCATCCAGTTCAGCGGCCGCACGTTCGGGCTGCCGCCGTCGGCCCACACCATGAAGGTGCCGTCCGCCTTGAGCATCAACAGGCGGACGGCCTCGGGCAGGACGGTGGTGGTGCGGCCGATGTAGGAAACCTCACAGCGGGCGACGATCAGGCGCATCGCCCGAACGTACAGGCTCGCCCGGATCGACCTGCTGAGGCGGAGCGGACCCGCCCAGATCGACCTGGGGTGGCGAGTCGGGGGCGAACGGGGGTGCGACGACGACGGCCTCCGTGGGCGCGACCGGCGCGGGCTCGTGGGGCGCGACCGGAGCGCTTGGCGCGGGCGTGTGAGACGCGCCCGCGGCGGATCCATCGCTCATCGCCTCGCGGAACTCGCGGATGCCGCGGCCCAGCGAGCGCGCGAGTTCGGGCAGGCGTCGGGGTCCGAGCACGACCAGGGCGACGACGGCGATGAACAGCAGGTGGACGGGGTTCTCGATGCCCATGAGAGTTCCAACGTGGGGACGGCCATGGCCGATCACCTCCAGGGTACCGCCGAACCGGGCCGTAGGCTACGGTGGCGTGGCTCAGGAAACGTCCACGCTGCCCGGCCGTCCCTACCCGCCACCCGGCGCCGGCGAATCGCCGTGGCCGGCGCAACTGACGGTACTGGCGGCGATCTGCCTGCAGCTGGCGCTGCCCAAGCGTCTGACAGTCGGTCCCACGTGGCTGGTGCCGGCCCTGGAGGCAGCGCTGCTGATTGGCATGTTCGTGGCGACGCCGAGACAACTCGAACACGAGCACCGGCGCAGACGCAGGGTGGCGCTCGGATTGACGGCGTTCGTGAGCGCGGCGAACGTGTACTCGCTGGGCGCGCTGACCCACTATCTGCTGCATCATGAAGTCTCGAACGGCCACGCGCTGATCGGTTCCGGCCTGCTGATCTGGCTGACAAACTTCCTGATATTCGGCCTGTGGTACTGGGAGCTCGACCGCGGCGGACCGGGCGTGCGCGCGGCCGGACACGACGGTCCACCGGACTTTCTGTTCCCGCAGATGAACGACGACCGCATCCAGCCCAGCGGGTGGCGGCCGGGGTTCATCGACTACCTGTACGTCTCGCTGACGAACGCGGCAGCGTTCTCGCCGACGGACACGATGCCGCTGACGGGAATGGCCAAGAGCGTCATGGGCCTGCAGTCAATCGTGTCGATCGTGACGATCGGGTTGATCGTCTCGCGCGCGGTGAACATCCTGTAGCGATCCTCAGACCGCCGACACAGCGCGGGGCTCCAGCGCGAGGGCCTGCTCGATCAGCTCGTGGACGGCCTCGCTGACACCCAGCGCGGTGGCACGACGCAGGGCCTCCAGAGCCCCCTCGCGGTCGAGCAGGAGCAGGCGCAGACGACCGAGACGTTCCCACGCACCCGCATCCGACGGACCGCGGTCGGCGGCCCGCTCGGCGGCCTCCTCGGCGAGGTCGATCGCGCCGATATCCTCGTAGATGCGGGCGGCAAAGCGGTGGGCGGCCGGGCGCGAGCCGTCCACGCGCGCCCAGTCGCGCACCGAGCGGGCGGCGGCCTCGAGGTTGCCGGCCTGCCAGAAGGCGAGGGTCATCAGGCGGAGCACGGCGACGTTGCGCGGTTCGGCGTCGCGCGCGTAGATGAGGCGCTGGGCGGCAAGCGTGTACTCGCCTTCGGCCATCGCGCGCTGGGCTGCGATCATGAAGCGTTCGACGCGCTCGGAGGCGGGGTCGGGCGTGGAGAAGTCGACGAATTTCATGCTGCCGGCGGGCACCGTGCGAATCCCGTGGCTGAACTTGACGCGCGCCCACTGCTGGACCTCCTCCCCGGCACCGACGGGATCGGTGGAGAAGTAGATGCCCGCGACAGTCCCCACACCCCACTCCGGGTAGGACTCACAGCGCGCGTAGCGGTGCACGACCGAGTGGTCGGGGACGCGACTGCCGAACGGGTCGTTTTCAGCTCGATCCTTGGCCGCCGCGCGAGCACGCTGCTCGGCCTCATACGCGCGCCGGCCCGCCTCCTCGCGCTCGCGACGCGCAGCCGCGGCACTGACTTTGACGGCGTTGGCCGAGACCTTTCCCCCGCGCGAGCCCTCCGCCAGGCGCTCCAGCTGGTCGGCGGCCTCGTTGATCGCCTTGAGGTGACGCTCGTGCTCATACTGGCGTCCCGCCGGCGCGATGTCGGGGTGCCAGCGCTTGGCCATGCGCCGGCGCGCGAGTTGCACGTCGCGCTTGTCGAACGGCGGGTCGAGCTCCAGCAGGAGCAGATGCTGCTCGACGTCGAGCACAGTGGTCGGCATGACCAAGAAACGTTAGCGACCAACGGGAGGCACGTCGAGCCCGGGGAGCGCGGCCGTGTGCGCGTCCCGCGTCGGACCCCTCCAGCCTGCGCCGCCCGGGACAGGTTCGCCGTCGAGGACCGCATATCCTGCGACGCGATGTCGGCTCAGCACATATTCACGATGTATCGCCTGTCGAAGCTGCACCCGCCGGATAAGACGGTGCTCGACAACCTGACGCTCGCGTTCTATCCGGGCGCGAAGATCGGGGTGCTCGGATACAACGGATCGGGCAAGTCCACTCTGCTGCGGATCATGGCGGGCCTCGACGAGGAGTACCGGGGAGAGGCGGCGCTCGCGCCGGGGGCGAGCGTGGGCATGCTCGCCCAGGAGCCGCGGCTGGACGAGAGCAAGGACGTACGGGGCAACGTGCTCGAGGGCGTGGCCGAGACGCAGGCGCTGCTGGACCGGTTCAACGAGCTGGCGGGTAACTACTCCGAGGAGACGGCCACGGAGTTCGGGGAGATCCAGGCGCGGATCGAAGCGGCGGACGCGTGGAACCTCGATACGAAGCTCGAGTACGCGATGGACGCGCTGAGACTGCCCCCGCCCGACGCCGAGATCGGCCCGCTCTCCGGGGGCGAGCGCCGGCGGGTGGCGCTGTGCCGGCTGCTGCTGAGCGCACCGGATCTGCTGCTGCTGGACGAGCCCACCAACCACCTCGACGCCGAGTCGGTCGCATGGCTGGAGCAGCACCTGGCCGAGTACCGGGGCACGGTCGTGGCGGTGACGCACGACCGCTACTTCCTGGACAACGTGGCGGGCTGGATCCTCGAGCTTGATCGCGGTCGGGGAATCCCGTATGAGGGCAACTACTCCAGCTGGCTAGAGCAGAAGCAGGCGCGGTTGGACCAAGAAGAGCGCGCGGAGAAGGGCCGGCGGCGCACGATCGCCGCGGAGCTCGAGTGGGTGCGGACGAACCCGAAGGGAAAACGGACGAAGTCCAAGGCGCGGCTGGCCCGCTACGAGGAGATGATCGCGGAGGAGCGCAACGTCAAGCTGGAGGACGTCCAGATCCACATCCCGCCGGGCCCGCGGCTGGGCGAGAAGGTGCTGAACGCGACCGACCTGCGCAAGGGGTTCGGCGATCGGCTGCTGATCGAGTCGCTCTCCTTTGAGCTCCCGCGCGCTGGGATCGTCGGCGTGATCGGCGCCAACGGCGCGGGCAAGACGACGCTGTTCCGGATGATCACCGGCGAGGAGCAGCCCGACTCGGGGACGCTTCAGCTGGGTGAGAGCGTGGAGCTTGCCTACGTCGATCAGTCGCGCGACGCGCTGGATCCGAGCAAGAGCGTGTGGGAGGAGATCTCCGAGGGCCTGGACCAGCTGACGGTCGGCGATCGCGTCGTCAACTCCCGCCAGTACACGGCCGGGTTCAACTTCAAGGGCTCAGACCAGCAGACCAAGATCGCCAAGCTGTCCGGCGGCGAGCGCAACCGCGTGCACCTGGCCAAGCTGCTGCGCAGCGGCGGCAACCTGCTGCTGCTGGACGAGCCCACGAACGACCTCGACGTGGATACGCTGCGCGCGCTGGAGGAGGCGCTGCTGGGGTTCCCGGGGTGTGCGGTGATCATCTCCCACGACCGCTGGTTCCTGGATCGGGTGGCGACGCACGTGCTCGCGTTCGAGGGCGACTCGCGGGTGGAGTGGTTCGAGGGCAACTTCGACGCGTACGAGGAACACCGCCGCGAGCGATTGGGCGCCGCAGCGGACAGACCGCACCGGATCACCTACAAGCGGCTCGTGCGCGGGTGACGGACACCCTCCACGCGAGGGTGCGCCACCGGCGAACGTCATCGGCAAACGTCGTGCGCGACCGACCTTCGCCCGAGCCATGACGCGATGCGGGTAAGCTCCGGTTGCGCGATGCAACTCATCAAACCTCGGGATGAAGGAGACTGGCGATGGCTGACTACACCACGAAGCAGATCGACGAGATGGAGGGCGCGTTCGGCGGCGGCCTGAAGAAGGCTCGCGCCGAACTGGGCGTGGAGTCATTCGGCATGCAGGTGGTCGATCTGCCCCCCAACTACACCCACTACCCCGAGCACGACCACGAGGGCGACGGCCAGGAGGAGGTCTACTCGGTCATGCGCGGCTTCGGCGAGATCGACGTCGAAGGCGAGCGCATCCCGCTCACCCCCGATGTCCTCGTCCGCGTCGGTCCGGCCACGAAGCGCAAGATCTACTCCGGCCCGGACGGGCTGCGCCTGCTGGCGCTGGGCGGTACGCCCGGTGCGGCGTACGAGGCGGCGGAGTTCACCGAACTGGCCAGCGCCTAGGGTACGCCCTGAGCCGACATCGGCGTCGGTAGCCACCAGCGCTGGTCAGCAACACCAGCGCTGGTGTGCGTCAGCACCCGGCCGACGGCACCGATCAGCCCGTGAACAACGCCCCCGGCCGCCCTGTGGTGCTGTATACTGCGCTGTATGGCTGCGGCAACTCGTACCCAGGTGTACTTGACTCAGGAGCAGCGGGATCGCATCGAGGAACTGCGTGCGCACGACGGGCGCACGCTGGCCGAGGTCATCCGCACGGCGCTCGATGAGTACCTGGCCACCCATGGCCGCGCAGCCGCGGAGGCGCGTCGCGCAAAGCGCCAGCGCGTGCTCGACGAAACGTTCGGCATCGCTCCTGACTTTCCGTATCCCAACCGGGACGAGTGGGATCGCTTTGACGGGGACTGGAATCGGATCGAGCGAGATTAGACAGGCGCCGCCGGATGGGCAAGACCCTGCTCGATACGGATGTCCTGATCGACCACATCCGCGGTCGTCGTCACCTGGACATGGACGACATCGCAATCTCGGTCATCACGCGCACCGAGTTGTTCGCCGGCAACGAGCACCAGGAGGACGCGGTAGACGACCTGCTCGAAGACTGCGAGGAGGTGGGAGTCGATCCACGAATCGCACGGAGGGCCGGTCAAATCAAACGTCACACCGGGTTGCAGATCGCCGACGCCCTGATCGCCGCCACCGCACTTGAGCACCAGCTCCCGCTGATGACCCGCAACCGGCGCCATTTCGAGCGGGTCCCAGGCTTGATCCTCCGCACGCCACAGGAACAGCCCAAAACCAGGTAATGGGTCACTGACCCACTACCCAAACCCACAAGGTCTGACGCTCCCCCGGACAGCTCCCCGCGGGGAGGCGCTGAGCCCCGATAACCTCAGCGCGTGAACGAAGCCTCGCCGTCCAGCCGCAGGGCCGCGGCGGCGATCAGGCGGGCGGCGGCGTGGACGTCGTCGAGCTGGACCAGCTCGACGGGTGAGTGCATGTAGCGCAGGGGAATCGAGACAAGCGCGGTGGGCACGCCCGCGCGGGTGAGGTGGACGGCGTCGGCATCGGTGCCGGTCGCGCGGGCGGAGGCCTCGACGGTGAACGGGATCTGCTCCTCGGTGGCGGTGTCGTAGAGCAGCTCGAACAGCTGCGGGTGGATGGTCGAGCCGCGGGTGATGACCGGGCCCGAGCCGAGCTGTGTGCTTGCCCAGCTCCTTAACCTCGATGCCGGGCGCGTCGGTGGCGTGGGTGACGTCGATGACGATCGCCGCGTGGGGCGCCAGCGCGAACGTGCTCGTGCGCGAGCCGCCGAACGTGATCTCCTCCTGGGCGACCGCAACGGCGGCGAGCTCCCACTCGCCACCGCCAGCCTCTGCCACCAGGCGCGCGGCCTGCAGCGCGACGAACGAGCCGATGCGGTTGTCCAGGGCGCGCGATACGAGTCGGCCGCCGAGCAGCTCGATCGGGTCGGCGTCGATTACCGCCACGTCGCCGATACGCACGCGCTTACGCGCCTGCTCGCCATCGGGTGCGCCGATGTCGATGTGCAGTTCGCGGATCTCGGCGACCTTCTTGCGGTCCTCCTCGCGCAGCAGATGGATCGGCTTCTTGCCGACAACACCGCGGACCACTCCATCGCGCGTGCTCAGCGCGACGCGCTGACCGACGAGGATCTGCGGGTCCCAGCCGCCGACGGGCGCGAACCACAGGTAGCCGTCGTCGTCGATATGGGTGACGATCATGCCAATCTCGTCGATATGACCCATCACGAGTAGGCGTTTGGGCGAATCGTCAAAGCCATGCTTAGGCGACACGAGCGCAAGCGGCGTACCCATCACGTCTGTGCTCACCGTCGCGAACGCACCTGCCGCCGCCAGCCAGACGGCCGCGGGGTCAGTCTCATAGCCGGAGGGACCGTGCGCGGCAAGCAGGTCGAGCAGCAGCTCGGGAACGGCGCTCTGGTCGGTCCTCCGCCTGCGTCGCGTCATGCGGCGAGCAACTGTCGCAGAACGTACTGCAGGATGCCGCCGTGCCGGTAGTAGTCGGCCTCGCGCGGGGTGTCGATGCGCACCTGCGCCGCGAACCGAATCGGCTCGCCCGACGCCGGCTGGGCGGTGACCTGCACCTCGCGCGGAGGTGCCTCGCCCGCGTTCATCGCATCCGCCGCGATCCGCGATCGCGAAGATCTCCTCGCCGCTGAGTCCCAGAGACCGTGCGCTCTGCCCGTCGGGCAACTGCAGCGGCAGGACGCCCATGCCGACCAGGTTGGAGCGGTGGATGCGCTCGAACGACTGCGCGATCACGGCGCGCACGCCGAGCAGCCTGGTGCCCTTGGCGGCCCAGTCGCGCGAGGAGCCCGAGCCGTACTCGCTGCCGGCGAGCATGACCAGCGGCACGTCGTCGTTCGCGTAGCGCATGGCCGCGTCGTAGATCGACATCTCCTCGCCGCCTGACGCTTCCTCCGCGCCTTGCGAATCGCCGGCGGATGCCCCCAGGTAGCGGGTGACGCCGCCCTCGGTTCCCGGGGCGAGCTGGTTGCGCAGGCGGATGTTGGCGAACGTGCCGCGCATCATCACTTCGTGGTTGCCGCGCCGGGAGCCGTAGGAGTTGAAGTCCCGCGGAGCGACGCCCTGTTCCTGGAGGTAAGAGCCGGCGGGCCCGTCGCGCTTGATCGCCCCCGCCGGGGAGATGTGATCGGTGGTGACGCTGTCGCCGAGCAGCGCGAGCACGCGCGCGCCCTGTATGTCGGCGACCGGCTCGGGCTCGCGTGGCATGTCGTGGAAGTAGGGGGGCAACCGCACATAGGTCGAGTGCTCGTCCCAGGCAAAGCGCTCGCCGCCCGGCACCTCCAGCCCGTTCCAACGCTCGTCGCCCGCGAACACCTCGGCGTAGCTCTTGCGGAACATGTCGGAGTGGACCGCCTCGCCGATCGTCTGCGCGATCTCCTGCTCGGACGGCCAGATGTCGCGCAGATAGACATCCTCGCCCTGCTCGTCCCGACCGAGCGGCTCGCACACGATGTCGACGTTCATCGTGCCGGCGAGCGCGTAGGCGACACACAGCGGTGGGGAGGCGAGGTAGTTCATCTTCACGTCCGGGTTGATGCGCCCCTCGAAGTTACGGTTGCCCGACAGCACCGAGACGACCGCCAGGTCCGCGTCTGAGACCGCCTCTGATATCTCCGGCGAGAGCGGGCCGGAGTTGCCGATACAGGTGGTGCAGCCGTAGCCGACGAGGTTGAATCCGAGCTGCTCCAGGGGCTCGGTGAGCCCGGCGCGATCGAGATATTCGGTGACGACCTTCGACCCGGGCGCGAGCGAGGTCTTGACCCACGGCTTGCTCCTCAGTCCACGCGCGACGCGCGTTGCGCGCGAGGATCCCGGCGCCGATCATGACCGACGGGTTGGAGGTGTTGGTGCAGCTCGTGATCGCGGCGATCACCACATGACCATGGTCGAGCTCGATCGAGGTCCCATCGGCGAGGGTCACCGGCGCCGTCGTCCCGGCTGGGGCGCCGTTCGCCTCCCCGGGCAGCCCCGTTGCCACGGCGGCTGCAGCGGCCGTGCTCTGCCTTGCATAGCTGGGGCCGCCGTCGTCGGCCACGGGCCGATCGTCGCCGTTGGCGGGAGGGTCGCTGGAGGGAAAGCTCTCGGCCGAGGCCTCGTCGCGCGCGTCGTAGTCCTGGACGTAACCGGCGAGCGCCTCGCGGAAAGACTCTCGCGCGCCCGCCAGCGCGACGCGATCCTGTGGGCGCCTGGGCCCGGCAAGGCTCGGCTGCACCGCCGCCAGGTCGAGCTCGATCTCATCCGAGAAAGTGGGCTGCTCGGAGCGCTCGTCATGCCACAGGCCCTGCTCGCGGGCGTAGGCCTCGACGAGCGCGATCTGCTCGGCGGGCCGTCCGGAGAGGTGCAGGTAGGCGAGGGTCTCCGCGTCGATCGGGAAGATCGCGCAGGTCGAGCCGAACTCGGGCGACATGTTCCCGATCGTCGCGCGGTCGGCGATCGGCAGCCCGGCGAGACCGGCGCCGTAGAACTCCACGAACTTCCCCACCACCCCGCGCTCGCGCAGCATCTCGGTGACGGTCAGCACGAGGTCGGTCGCGGTCGCGCCCTCGGGCAGCTGGCCGTGCAGCCTGACGCCGAGCACCTGGGGAATCAGCATCGACAGCGGCTGTCCGAGCATCGCCGCCTCGGCCTCGATCCCGCCAACACCCCAGCCGAGCACGCCGAGGCCGTTGACCATCGTCGTGTGCGAGTCGGTCCCGACCAGCGTGTCGGGGTATGCCTGGGGCGGCAGCGAGCCGGCTCGCTCGTTGGGAAAGATCACGCGCGCGAGATACTCGAGGTTGACCTGGTGCACGATCCCCGTGTCGGGGGGTACGACCGCGAAATCGTCGAACGCGCCCTGACCCCAGCGCAGGAACGCGTAGCGCTCCTGGTTGCGCTCGAACTCGCGCTCGGCGTTGACCCGAAACGCGTCGCGGGTGCCGAACGCGTCGACCTGCACGGAGTGGTCGATCACCAGCTCGGCCGGCACGAGCGGGTTGATCTGGGCGGCGTCGCCGCCCATCCGCGCGATCGCGTCGCGCATCGCCGCGAGGTCGACGACGGCGGGCACGCCGGTGAAGTCCTGCATCAGCACCCGCGCGGGCGTGAACGCGATCTCGATGCTCGGCTGAGCGGCGGCGTCCCAGCCGGCGAGCGCCTCGACGTCGCCCGCCGTCACCGAGCCGGCGCCCTCGGTGCGCAGGAGGTTCTCCAGGAGGATCTTCAGCGAGAACGGCAGCCGTGCGACGTCGAACCGCTCCTGCAGGGCGTCGAGGCGAAAGATCTCGTACGTGCGCCCACCGACATCGAGCGTGTCTCGCGCGCCAAAGCTGTTGTCCGACATGTGTCTCCCGGGTCGATCTACAGGGGGTTACTCCCAGTCTCGCAGACGAGCTCGCGACGCTCGGGTGTGCTCAGCGCCCGAGCGCCGCCTGTGCGGACAGTCGGCGACTATGATGCGGGTCGCGTGACCACGATTAAATCTCGCGTTGCGGGCGTGCTGTCGCCGCGTGTCAAGAGCGCCATCCTGAACGGGCTTCTGCGCGCCACGGTGTCCTGGCGCCTGATTCGCCGCCAGCGTTCGGCGTTCGTATCCAGCTATCTGACCGGTATGAAAGGGATCGAGATCGGCGCGAGCAGCCACAATCGCTTCTATCTCGACGCGATCAACGTGGATCGCTTCGGGGGTAACGACACGGTGTACAAGCGCGAGGAGCGCCGGCTGGTCCTGCATGCGATGAAAGTGGACGTGGTGGCGCCGGGCGACGATCTCCCGTTTGACGAGAACTCTTACGATTTCGTGTTCTCCTCGCACGTGATCGAGCATTTTCCCGATCCAATCAAGGCGCTCTTCGAGTGGGTGCGCGTCGCCCGGCGCTACGTGGTTGTGATAGCTCCGCACCGCAACCGCACGTTCGATATCGAAAATCCCCTTACGCCCGTGGCCGAACTGATGGAGCGCCACCGCGGCGGTTTCACTTCGGACGTGGACCGGCACTGGAGCGTCTGGACGTGCGAGAGCTTCATCGAGATGTGTAACGCGACGGGCCTGCACGTCACCGATCATCAGGACCCCGACGACAAGGTGGGCAATGGCTTCACCGTGGTCATTGACGCGGCGAGGTCGCAAGCCCGCATCGGCTGATCGCCGCACGACGACGACCCCGGACTCACTCCGGGGTCGTCGCCTCGTTCCCCTGGGGAGGGAATCGCGTAGAGCGGGCCCGCTACGGGGGGTGCGGCGCCGGTGGGGACGGCGCGGCAAGCTCGGCTATTCCTTGATCAGCGGTCCCGCCGCCGCCAGCACCTGGGACTTCGTGAGCGGCTTGTCGAAGCCTTCGTTCGGTGTTGGGCTCTTGCCGATCAACAGATCGATGGCGGCGGCGTGGCGCGCCTCCACCTGCACGATCCCTCCGGCCTCGGCGAGCACCTGCTTACTCTGCAGCGAGGGCGCCGCACCGTTGTATGCCCCCACCCCCGTATTCTCCAGCACCGACGCGAGCGCCAGGAACGAGGCCTGGCTGGTAACGGGGAACACGAACTTCGGTTCCTTTACGGGCGTGCCGCCGAGTGCCCTGATCGCCGCTGTCAGCGCCGCGACGTGTGCGGTCTCCTCGTCGCCGAACTGCTTGGCGTAGGTCTTCGCCTGGCCGGACAGGCCGACTTCGGCCGCCTTTTTCGTGTAGAACGCGGCCTCCAGGTACTCGAGCGTGAGCGCGAAGTTGAGGATTTCCGCGTCCCCGCTCGAGCTCGCACCCCCTGCGCTTGTAGACGTTTGCGCGAACGCGTGCGAGACAAACGGCGCGACCGCTGAGGCGCCGTAGACGGCGCCCGTCGCCAGCGCGCCGCGCAGGAGGAAGCTGGCGCGGGTCATGCCATGGACCTCGATTGCGGCCAGCTCGGGGTTTACCAGCTTTGCATCGGACATCGTGAAGCTCCTTTTCTCCGCGCCGCTATTAAGCCAAGAAGGGTTTGACGGCCGCAAGCACGGTTGACATTTCGGCAGGCTTGGCAAACGCGCCGTCGGGCGTTACCGACTTGTTGACGAGCGTGGCGAGAGTCGCGGCGTGGCGAGCCTCAACGGTGTGAATGGCGAGTGCCGAGGCGAGCACCTCAGGGCTCTGGATTTTTGCGGCCTGCCCGAGATACGCCGCCGCGCCAAGATTCTCGATGGTGTATGCGAGATTGGCAACCTGAGTGGCAGAGGTGATCGGAAACTTGCCTTCGGGTTTTGCCGCCGGGGTCCCGCCGAGGCTCGTTACAGCCGATTTCAGCGCCACCACGTGCGACTGCTCCTGGCGGGAAAAGCCCCCGAGCAGGCTGCCGACCTTGCCGCTGAACAGGTTTGCGGCGAGCACTTTACGGTAGAATTCGCTCTCGAGATACTCGAGCGTCAGGGCGTAGTTGAGAATCCCGATGTCGCCCGTGGAGGCGCTTGCCGAGGAGGTGCTCGCCGCACCGGCCGACGTGGCCGCGGTTGAAGCAGTGGAGTTTTTGCTGCTGCCACATGCGGCGAGTACGAACGCGCCGAAGCTTGCGGCGCCACCGGCGCCGACCATCTTCAGAAAGCGCTTGCGGTCGCTGTCGTCGCGGACGAGCCGCTCGACGATACCGGCCGGCTGTCGGGCTTCACCCCGCCGTCGTGCGGCCTCGGGCAACCCCGCATCTGCCCGCGGCGGCACGTGGCTGTCCCTTCCAGAGTCAACTGGCATTTTCGACACCTCCGGTAACCGACTCCCGGGAAGCGGATGGCGATTGGCGCTCCGCCCCGGCTTACCTCCAACGGGTCTGCTGAGGACCCTGGAGTGTTTCACTGTCCTCTTATTCGCAGCCGGCCGCCCGACGGATCAGTGCAAGCTGAGAATTGCGTCAATCAAGGCGCCGGCGCGGATGCGCGCGTGACGCGACCCTTGCCCTGGCGCTTGGAGCGCAGCAGCGCGGTGTCACAGGCCTGCAGCAGCGCGTCGGCGCCCATCGGCGCGTTCCACTGCGCCACCCCGATCGACGCGCCCACGCTGGGGTTGGCCTCGCGCGAGGGGAGGTCCCGCAGGCGCGCCAGCGCGCGCGAGGCGGCCGCGGCGGCGCTGTCGAGCTCTGCGTTGGGGAGGATCACGACGAACTCGTCGCCTCCGTAGCGGGCGACGCGATCGAACGCGCGAAACTCGCCGACGAGCGCCTCGCCCACCTCGCGCAGCATCGTGTCGCCGGCCTGGTGGCCGTGGCGGTCGTTGACGAGCTTGAAGTTGTCGAGGTCGATCAGCATGCAGGAGAGCGGGCTTCCAGTGCGCATCGCGCGGCCGATCTCCTCGTGCAGGCGCCGGCGCATCCCCCGGTGGTTCATGCAGCCCGTGACGGCGTCCGTGCCGGCCTCGGCGCGGGCGCGCACGAGCGCGAGCGCCGTGGCGGCCTGGTCGGCGAGCGTCGTGGCGAGCTCGATCGAGCGCTCGTCATACGCCTCGGCGAGCTCGCGGCGCACGAGCACCACGACCGCCTCGACCTCGCCGCGAACGGCGACTGCAAGCAGCAGCGCGCAGCTGGCCTTGCCCGTCACCATGAGCCGGGGCAGCGACACCTGAAGCTCACGGGCGTCGGCGGCGAGGAAGCTGCGCGCGGTGTTCGCGACCCAGCTGACCCCTGCCGGGCGCTCGGAGCGGGGCGCCAGATAGCTGATGCGCCCCTCGCCCTCGAACAGGTACACGACCACAGGCTCCGCCTCGGCGGGAGGTTTGAGGAGATGGTGAACGTGCACCTCCTCGGCGCCCGGCGCCAGCAGCAGCTCACGCGCGAGCCCTCTGAATATCTCCTCGCCGCCGCCCGCCCCGTCGGCGAGCAGCGCCAAGCGCCGCACGCCCGCGAGCATCGGGTCGATGCGCGCCGAATCTGTGCGCGCAGGCTGCTCGAAGGTATCCGTACCCGTACCGCCCACGCATGGAATGTAGCGCGTCTAGGAGCGCCTGTGTCGATATCGGTGTCGGTGCCTGTGTCGGCGCTTGACGGTACGTACGTGGCATCTGGTCACGGAGATCCTCGTGTTCCGCTTGATCCGCGCGCCGTTCTGCGCGGTGATCGTCGTCGGCATCATGAGCTTGCCCTTGCACAGGTTGCCGTTCGCCGCCAGGGCGGAGTGCGGGCCGATCGGCAGGTTCAGCGCGAAGCTCGAGACCGGCACGTCGGGTATCGACGCGAACGTCGAGCTGGTGATCCCTTTTTTGATGTTCGTGTTTCCAATCAGGATCACCCGTACATCATCCCCTTCGAGGACCACGTCGAGGTCGGGGAACGCGAGGCCGCCGTGGGAGACGAGATAGGCCGGTCCGGACAGCTTGCCCGGCAGGACGGGCGTGGTCACGCTCGCCCCGCCGACCAGCGAGCCGGCCGGGCAGATACGGGGGTTCTGCGCGAACGTGGCTTCCGGGCAGGCCTTCTGCAGCGTGCTCAGCCGCGCCGGGAGCTGCACCGGCAGCTGGGCGAGCACCGAGGAGATGTTCGCCTGGTGGGCCGGCTGGGTGAGGCTGACCCGCAGGCTCGCCCCGCTGAGTTTTGAGGTCTTCGCGCCAGTGGAGGCCTTGAACGAGGGCTTGAACGCGAGCGCGCCGCAGTTCGTTACCTGAAACGGGCTCGATACGTTCTGAATCGTGTCGAATGTCGAGGTGAGCCCCGAGTCGGTGCTCAGCGCACCGCAGTTGGTCGGGTTGAACAGGAAGTTCGGGCGCGTGACGGCGACGCTGAGGCTCTTCAGTCGCAGCGGCACGCCCTTGACGATCGTCGGCAGGGAGCTGGTCGCGATCACGCGGGCGGTGTGGGGATCGACGCCGATCGCGGCGCGTGTGACCACGCAGTCGCAGGCTCCGCTGCCGAGGTCGAACGGCCCGGCCACGGCCGGCACGGGGATCGACAGCCCGTAGGGCGCGCCGCCGTAGGGGCCCGTCAGATAGACCGGACCGGTGAATGAGTACGGTTCGGAGCCCGGCGCCGACGTTGACCGTCGCCTTGCCGATTTCGCTGGCGGCCGCGCACGTTCCCGCCTGCGCCTGCGGTTCGCCGCACAGCGCCACCGACGGGATCGCGCCGACCAGGCCGGCCGGCAGCGTGGTCTGGAGCCGCGACAGGTACTGCTGGCCGTCTTCCCGGTTGAGGTTGAATGTGTAGGAGGTGTAGGCGCCGGCGTTTGCGTTCGAGCTCTGCGTGCTCTGTGTCAGCGAGAACGGCAGCGGAGACGGACATCCCGTCGTCGTAAACGGCATCGAGCTCGGAGCGGCAGCGCCCCCGGTGTACGGCGTGAACAGACGCTTCAACCGACGTGGTCCCGCAGGCCAGTGGGTTCGCGACGGGTGCTCGCGGACCGCCGTTGAACTTCAGGATGACGTCGCTGAACGGGAGCTGCGGGTTGTTCGCAAAAGTGGCTTTCAGCCTGCCGGTGCTCGGATCCGGGGTGACGGAGCCCTGGAGCCTGACGGACACGCCGAGCGTACTCTCGGCGTCGAGATAGATCGTGTAGGGGGGTTCCGTGATCGTCCCGCCGCTCGGGCTGCCCAGGTAGACGTTGCCCGCGAGCGAGCCCGGAGGCAGGTCGGTTTCGATCGTCACGGTCCCCACCTTGGAGGCAGCCGGGCATGTGACCGGGTTGGTCGTGCCGATCCCGATCTGAGCAGCCGTGCAGGCCGCGAGCCCGTGCGCGGCCGCGGGGTTCAGCGTCATTCCTTCGGGCAGCGCCACATGGACTTCGTTGATGTCGGAGGTGTTGATTTCTTCCGCGCCGACGTTCTGATGCACCGTGACATCCGCCGTGGCGCCGTCGGGTTGGTCGGAGCCCGCGTTTTCGGGCGTGACCGCGACCGTCGGTTTGAACGGGACTTTGTCGCAACCTGCGACGCCCACCGGGGGGTGCGTCTCGGTTGCGGAGACTTCACCGCTATAGGATTCGACTTCCAGATATGACGTGGTGCTGCCAGAGCAGACGCTCGGCAATGTCAGGAAGTTCCCCTGTCCCGATCTGCCTTCGAAGAGCAGCTTGGACTTGACCACCGCGATCGGCACTTTGACCGACCGAGCATCTTCGCCTTCCTTGGGGATGTTGTTGATTTCGAAGTACTCGTGATAGTCACCGGACGGAACCCCCCTCGCCGCCAGCACGGCTTCGTGGGCGTCGCTGACATGGCCTTCGAGGAAGATGTGAACGTCGACCAGCGGTTCCAGGCCGGTGTTGATGCCGAACAGCAGCGGCAGCCCAGGACGTTTCTGAAGGTTGTAGACGGTGCCGGGAATGTTGATGACCGTGAGCAGCACATGCCAGGCTTCCAGTTCGGTCTTGCCGACCTTCGTGTCCGCCGGGCACGAGTTGGCTTCGAACTGTGCCATCGAGCATTCCGGCAAGGCGCCTGCGGATCGGCGGCCAGGCCCGGCGGCACGTCTACGCGCAGTCGCTTGAGCTCGCCTTCGGGCACCCTGCCGCCGCCGGTCCCGGTGTGATTCAGTTCCAGGCCGGTTATCCCCCACGGCGGGTGACCCGCGGCCTGCGTAAACGCTTCCGCAGGGTTGCCTTCGACGCTTTATAGGTGCATGGAAGAGACATTGCACGTCCCCGCTTCGAAGTTACTTTCGCTCGACGCCGAACGCCGCCTGTGCAACAGGCGCAACACGCACCCGCGGACAGACCGGCGCTCGCGAGCGCCACGAGCAGTACGACATGGGCGACAATACGACGCCTCGACACGATCTCTACCTCCCCTATGAACCCAGTAGTCGTAGAGGTCGTATACCCACCTCGTGCAGCTTCTAGTCATCGACCCCACAACGATCCGGGGGCCGCGAAACGCGGCCCCCGGCAGTCGTGACTGGAGTGCTCTGCCGGCGTGCCCTCGCTACCCGAACCTGACGGTCACGTATGCGACCGAGGACGGGGCGCCCTTCTTCTTGGGCACGAACCCGACGCGCACCTTGGTGCTGAACGGACGGCCCCTGCGCCGGCCGGCGCTCGAGAGCGACACCTTCAACGACGCCGACTTCTGGGGCTGGCTGAGGCTGCGGAAGACCGTCGCCAGGTCATTGCCTTTGCCGCTGATCCGTCCGGGCGAGTACGTCTGCACGGACAGGTAGGCGGTGTTGCCGATGACCTTGCTGCCCAGCGATACGCACGGGGCAGTTGTTGACCTTGATCGTGGTGTTCTGTTTGAACGTGGTCCCGTTCTGCCCGACTATCGTCGTCGGCATCACGAGCTTGTTGGCGCACAGGTTGCCGTTGGCCGTCAGCGCGGAATGCGCTCCGACCGGCAGGTTGACGGTGATGCTCGATACGGGAACATCCGGGGGCGCCGCGAAGTTGGTCGTGGTGATCCCGTTTTTGATGTTCGTGTTGCCGACCAGGATCACGCGCACGCCGTTGGCGTTCATGACGAGGTCGAGATCGGGGAACGCCTGCCCGCCGTGCGAGACCAGGATCGCCGGCCCGGTCAGTTTCCCGGGCAGCGTCGGCGTGTTCGCCCTGGCGCCGCCGACGAACGAGCCGGGCGGGCATTCGTTGTAGTTGTTCGCGAACGTCTTTTCCGGACACGCTTTCTGCAGCGTCTCAAGCCGCGACGGCAGCTGCTTGGGCAGCTGCACGAGCACCGATTTGACGTTCGCGCCGCCCGCGGGCATGTTGAGCGTCGTTTCCAGGCTCGCGCCATTGGCTTTGGATGTCTTCGCGCTGGTAGTCGACCCGAACTTGGGCTTGAACGCGAGCGCTTTGCAGTTGCCCACCTGGAACGGGCTGGACAGCTTCTGTTCGGCCCCGAGCGTCGACGTCAGCGTCGTTTCGGTCGCCAGCACACCGCAGTTGGTCGGGTTGATGAGGAAGCCCTGCCGGTTGATGTTGACGATGACTTTCCTCAACCGCAGCGGCACGCCTTTGACGATCGTCGGCAGGTTGCTCGTCGCGATCACCCGCGCGGTGTACGGATCGACTTCGAGCGTCCCCCGACTGAGCACGCAATCGCACGGCCCGCTGCCGAGGTCGAACGGCCCGGCGATCGCCGGACGTCTCGATCGTCATACCGAACGGCGCACCTCCGTATGGGCCGGTCAGGTAGACCTGCCCGGAGAACCCAAACGGCGTCGGACCTGAGCCCGCTTCCACCCCGACGACGCCGATCTGGCTGGCGGGGGAGCATTCGCCTTTGCTCGCCTGCGGTTCGCCGCACAGCGGCACCGACGGGATCAGCCCGACGAGGCCCTCCGGCAGGACCGTCTTGATCTGCGACAGATACTGCTGGCCGTCGGCCCGCTCGATGCTGAGCGTGTAGGAGGTCTTGGCCCCGGCGTTTTCCGGAGGCTGATTCGCTGTCTTCTGGCGTCAGCGAGAACGGCAGCGGTGAGGCGCATCCGGTGACCGAAGCGCCGAACGAGACTTCCTTGGAGGCCGGCGTGCCGGTGACGGCGCACGAAGCTCGCCGAGGCCGTGAGCCGTCCCGCATACGAGCGGGTTGGCGATCGACGTGAGCGCCGCGCTGTTGAAGTCAGCTTGAGGTTGCTGAACGGCTGTTCGGGGTTTTCCTGGAAGTCGCCGTGAGCTGGCCGGTGGTTTCGTTGGGCACGACCGTCGCCTTCGAAGCGCACGAGACGCCGTACTTTTTCGATTCGGCGACGACGTAGACGATGTACGGGCGGTCCCGTGATCGGGGCCGTTCCGAGCCCGTGATCGGGACCGCCCAGGTACATGTTGCCGGTCAGCGATCCCGCTGGGAGCGTCGGGACTTCGAGGCGACGGTGCCGAGCTTCGAGCCCGCCGGACATGTCACGCCGAAGACTTCGCTGTGGATCCTGGCCTGCGCGACCGTGCAGGCTTCCAGCCCGTGCGCCGCCGAGGGGTTGAGGGTCATGCCTTCGGGCAGCGTGACCGACGCCGTCTTGACCTGGGACTGGGAGTTTGCTTTCGGTGCGTTTGGCACCGCGGCGGTTCGGTCGTGAGTCCGTCGGGCAGATCGGAGAGTGTCGGATCCGGCAGGCCAGCGCGAAGGCCGGTTCGAACAGCAGGCTCCCTGCAGCCGTTCGGCCCGAGCGGCGTCGTGAACGTCTTCGCAGGCGCTTCCTTGCCTTCGAGGTCCGTGACTTTCAGCGACGTCGTGTTGTGGCCCGGGCAGCTGCTTGCGTTGGTGATGAAGTCCCCCGTGCCGATGTTGCCTTTGAAGGTGAGGCGTGAGCGGATCAGCGGAAGGGCCGGCGACACTTCGATTTCGAAGTAGTCGTGGTAGTCGCCTTCATCGGTGCCTCTGGCTTCCTTGCCCCATTCGACGTTGCCTTTGATCAGCGTGTGGGCGAAGTACTGCAGTCCCTCGAGGAATTTCTGTTCCGCCAGCGACGGGAATTCGTTTTCGCCGGGTATGGCACCTTTGGCTTCTGCTTCTTCGAAGCCTTTTTTGAGCAGTGCCCCGGTCAGCGGCTGGGGGAGCCCAAGCGCGACCCCATAGCGAGGAGAGTTTGGCGCCGTTGGCCACAGTTTCGCCTTCGCCCGGCACCAGGTCGTAGACTGTCCCGGAGAGCGGTAGATCACCCGCCCCTCCTTCACTGGGGTTGCCGCCGTACACCGTTGCATCATTTTCGCCGATTTCGCTTCCTTTGCATTCGGGTCCCGGCGCAGTGAAGAAACCGGTTCCGGGGACCAGTTCTTTGCCGAGTTCCGCCAGCGAGCACTTTGCGACCGCAACGGGTTGGTCGCTAAGCCCCGCCGCGACATCCGTGCGGATGTGCGTCACCCGTAGCGTGGGGACCACGGTGCCTTCGGAGTACTTGGCTTTTTTGCCTTCGAATTCGGGAAGGGTCAGGACCTTGAAGTCGGTGATGCCGTAAGGCACCCGGCCGCCGGCTTCGGTGAAGCCTTCTTTTTCGGCTTCTTCGACCGTGACGTTGGCCTTAGGCTCGAAGAAGGGACCTTCGACATCTTCCTCCCCGCAGGCCTTCACCTTGCAGTTGGTCGCAACGAGCTTTTCGACCACCGGCACTTCTGCAGCGGCCTGGGCCGCCGTGGGTGCCACGACGACGACGCTCGCGCTTAGGACCAGCGCGAGAGCGAGACACGGACGTGGGACCTCATGCGAGCTACCTCCCATTGCTGGCCGGGTTCCTGTACCTGGCCCTTGACCCTTCATGCCCTCGAAAGTTGCGTTCCTACGAGAATCTTCATTGGGCGAATCCAGTCCGCCTTTGCCAATGCAGAACAAGCCCTCGTTGACCCATGCACCTTCCATTGCAAACCCCACCTTACACGTCCATCAAGCACCCATGCGTCAGTACCCGCCCGTGGGTTAGTGCGGGAGACTACGGAGAGGGCTTGGCCGATCTATGGGCATCGCGATGCGTCTAGACTCGCATCACGATGCTACACTGTACGCATGCGAACGACAGTGAACCTTGCAGACGATGTCACAGCGGAGCTGCGGCGGATGCGCGACGAGCGCTCGGTCGGCATGAGCGAGGCGCTGAATGAGCTGGCCCGGGCGGGCATGGCGCGCAAACACGAGCCACGCAAGCCGTTCGTGCAGCGCACGCACAACCTCGGAGGCGCATTGATTGACTACACGAATGTCGCCGAGGCGCTGGAGCTGGCGGAAGGCCCCGACTACCGCTGATGCTGATCGACGCGAACCTGCTGCTGTTCGCGGTGCATGAGACCAGCCCGTATCACACACGGGCTCGCGACTGGCTTAATGACCAACTGCATGGAGAGCAGCGTGTCGGGATCCCGTGGTTATCGCTGGGGGCGTTCTTGCGCATCATCACGAACCCCCGCATCTTCGAGCGACCGCTCGACCCTTCCGAAGCATGGCAGCGAGTCGAGGAGTGGCTCGCCGAGGACATAGTCTGGACACCGGCGCCGACTCCACGCCACGCGCACGTGCTGGGCGACCTGGTCAAGCGCCACCAGCCACGTGGCAATCTCATCACCGACGCCCAGCTCGCCGCGCTCGCGATTGAGCACGGGATAGAGCTCTGCTCGGCAGATACCGACTTCGCGCGGTTCACCGAGGTGCGCTGGAACAACCCGCTCGCGGGTGAGGCGGACTCGGCGAGGCGGTGAACGAGCTGGTTCGGGCGCTAGAAATAGGACATGAGTCCGCTCGGCGGCGATCCGGATTCGGCATCCCAAGCCGCCGCTACACTGCCCTCATGGAGGCGATCCGCACCGATTTCAAAGGCTATGAGGGCCAGTACGTCGCCATGGATGCACGTACGGGCGTAATCGTCATCGCCGACAAGGATCCGCGCGTGGTTCTTGAAAAGGCGAAGGGCCGTAACCACGTCGTGGTCCGTGGTCGCGTTCCGTACCCGGGCGAGCCGATCCCCGTCGGTCTTGCCTGACCTGGCGCCACTGCCGTGGCTGTATCCATACCGAGAGGATCCGTACTCCACCAGACTCGGTGAGCCGGTCTTCCGGCCATTCGTGGAGATCTCGCTGGCCAACAGGGGTGGGAGCACAACGTTGCTGGATGGTCTGATCGATACTGGCGCCGATGCGATCCTTGCCAGCGATCTGCTCGCCGAACAGCTCGGCATCGACCTCGCCGATCATGAGGGCGAGACGCCACACGCCGTCGGCGGTCATATCTTGACGGCTCGCTATAAGACCATTTCACTGCGGCTGCATTCCGGTGATGCTGATGTGAACGAGTATCGCGAGTGGCAAGCTCAGGTCGGCTTCGTGCAGGGCTGGCACAGCTACAGCTTCGTGTTGCTCGGCAGTGTCGGCTTCCTCGACCGCTGGACCGTGACCACCAGCCGCTTCGCTCAAGCGGTCGCCATCGAGGATCGCGGCGCCTTCGATGAGCGCTTCGGCACGGTCCTCAGCGCTTGACCCGAAGTCCGAGGGCCGTTGTTGCGGGCAGGATGTCCAGTACCGTTTTCGCGCACCTGTCAGTACCGTTTGGGTCAAGCGCCACCAGCCACGTGGCAATCTCATCACCGACGCCCAGCTCGCCGCGCTCGCCATCGAGCACGGCATCGAGCTCTGCTCAGCCGACACCGACTTCGCGCGGTTCACCGAGGTGCGCTGGAACAACCCGCTCGCCTGATCTTCGGGCTACTACGGAGTCCCTCCGTGACCGGGACGGGGAAACCTTTCAGCTTCCCGACCAATCATCGAATCAAATCTATAGGTATCTTTATTTGATATACCCCAGTGTATGCTCGAAACAGTAGTCATCCGCGCGCGCCGTGAGACGCGCGACCTGTTGAACGACCTCGCGCGGGCGGACGGCGCCACGGCGATCGACATGCTCGAGCGTCTGATCCGGGAGACCGCCGAGGCTCGCCTGCGAGGGGCCGTCGCCTCCGACCTGTCCTCCCCCGCCGCCACCGAACCCGAGCTCGCCGTGTGGGACGCCTCGCTAGCGGACGGCCTGGACCAGGACGAGGACTTCGCCTCGTGGCGGTAGGCCCGCCGCGCCAGGGAGACGTGTGGTGGGTCGGTCTCGACCCCGTGATCGGAAGCGAGATCGCCAAGACCCGCCCGGCGCTGATCGTCAGCATCGATGAGATCAACCGCGCACCCGCGCGTCTGTGCATAGTCGCCCCGATCACGACCACCCCGCGCGAATCCGCCGTCCGTATCGAGCTATCGCGCAAGGGTGGCGCCACCCGCGTCGGCTACGTCGAGCCCTACCAGATCCGCACCGTCAGCCAGGACCGCCTCTCAAAACGGATCGACACCGCCGAAGAGAAGGTCAGGCGCGAGGTGGCACACCGCATCGAGCTGTTCACGCGGTGTCGGTCATGAGCGTCGCGGGCCCCCCGCGCCCTTTCCATTCCGCCCCATTCCACCGCTCCGCGAGAGTGACATAGTCGGGACCAGCCCTCGGAGGGATAGACTCAGAGACGCACTCTGAGGAGGAGTTCGATGTACGACCCGATGCTGTTCCGCGATCGCCCGCGTCCCGTGCAGATCGTGCTGGGTGGCGTCGTTCCGGCGGTTGCCGGCGGGGTGGCGGGGGTGCTGGTGGGGGTCTCCAGCGGCGCCTACTGGGCGTTCGGCGCGCTCGCCGCGATTGGCGCGGTGGTGGCGGGGTTCGAGCATCAGGACGGCTGGGGCGGGGCGGATCGCGGCCTGGTGGCGGGCGCGATCTACGGCATTGCCCTACTCGTGGCGCATGCGATCGTGGGCACCCACGCGACGGTCTCACTGGGCAGCTTTCCGCCGTTGCTGGCGGTGGTGACGGCGATCGCGGGCATGCTGCTGAGCGCCCTCGGTGGGCGGATCGCGCGCCTGCAGCGGGAGCGCAGGACCCCGCCGGCTGAGGCTGAGTGACGCCACGCCTCCGGACTGGCCGGGCCATACCTGCCGAGCTACGTCAACTGCCGGACCTTCTCGGCAGCATGCCGAGCAAGCGCGGCGCGATGGCGCTTGGCGCCGCCCAGCAGCGCCGCGTCGAGCTGGGCGCGCTTGTAGAGCCAGTGCACGTCGGCCTCCCAGGTGAAGCCGATGCCGCCGTGCATCTGGATCGCGCCGGCGGTGACTGACTGCCCGCCTTCGGCCGCGGCGGCGCCCGCGAGCGCGGCGGCCTCTCCGAGCAGCTGCGGGTCAGAGTCGGCGGCCCAGGCGGCGTAGTAGGCGGTCGAGCGGGCGCTCTCGGTTCCGAGCAGCATCTCCGCGCAGCGATGGGCGACGGCCTGGAAGGAGCCGACGGGGACGCCGAACTGCTTGCGCTCCTTGACGTAGGCGAGCGTCATGTCGAGCGCGCGCTGGCAGACGCCCACGACCTCGGCGGCGACCGCCGCACGGATGCGGTCGGCGGCGCCGGGACCGAGGGGGACTCCCTCGCCGGAGATGGTGGCGAAGCGCCGCGTGGGGTCGATCGAGACGAAGTCCTCTGTCTGGGGCGCGACGATCAGCTGGGCCTCCTCGCCGTCGAGCACGACGACGACCGCCGCGCCGGCGGCATCTGCGGCCAGCTCGCGCGTGCCGATCCCGGCGGTGAGCTCCCCCGAGGCCAGGCCGGGCAGCCAGCGGGCGCGCTGCTCGTCGGTGCCCGCGGCCTGGATGACCGCGGCGGCGGCGGCGGTGGAGAGGAAGGGCGTGGCCGCGCAGGCGTAGCCGAGCTCCTCGAGCAGCACGGCGAGCTCGACCGCGCCGAGACCCTGCCCGCCGTGCTCCTGGGCGACGGCGATGCCGGGCCAGCCGAGCGCCACGAGCTCGCTCCACAGCGCACCGTCGTACTCACCGGCCTCGGCCGCCTCGCGCACCTTGGCGAAGGGCGAGCGCGCGGAGAGCAGCTCGCGGGCGACGTCCTTGATCGCTCGCTGGTCGGGGCTGAGGTCGAAGTCCACGGTTGCCTCCTCCGCCCGGCGCCTAACGCGACTTGGGCAGGCCGAGCACGCGCTCGGCGACGATGTTCTTGAGCACCTCGGTGGTGCCCCCCTCGATCGAGTTGCCGCGGGCGCGCAGCAGCTCATAGGCCCACGGATCGCCCGCGCGCAGCGCGCGGGGGCCGAGCAGATCGGCGGCGAGCTGGGTGAGTCGCTGGTTGGTGTCCGACCACATCCACTTGACCAGCGAGCCCTCGGGACCGGGCTGGCCGTACTTCTCGGTGGCGGTCAGCCCGCGGTAGGCGGTGAGCCGCACGATCTCGGTGCGCAGATGCAGCTCGCCGAGACGGTCGGCGAGCACAGGGTCCTCGAGCAGGCCCTCGCGGGCGGCCTGCTCGATCACGCGGTCGAGCAGCTGGCGCAGGCGGACCTGCAAGAAGAAGCCGAGGCCGGCGCGCTCGTTCATGAGCGTGGTGAGCGCGACCTTCCAGCCGTTGCCCTCGCCGCCGAGCACGTTCTCGTCGGGGACGCGGGCGCCGTCGAGGAACAGCTCGTTGAACTCGGGCTCGCCGGTGATCTGACGCAGCGGGCGGATCTGCACGCCGTCCTGCTGCATGTCCATGAGGAAGTAGGTGAGCCCCTTGTGCTTGGGCGCGTCGGCGTCGGTGCGGGCGACGAGCATGCACCACTTCGAGAACTGCGCGCCGCTCGTCCAGACCTTCTGGCCGGTCACGACCCAATCGTCGCCGTCGCGCACGGCGCGCGTCTTCAGGCTGGCCAGATCCGAGCCGGCGTCGGGCTCGGAGAAGCCCTGGCACCAGATCTCCTCGGCGGTCAGGATCGGAGCGAGGTAGCGCTCCTTCTGGCGATCGGTGCCCCAGGTCATGATCGTCGGTCCGGCGAGCAGCAGCCCGAGCACGTTGATCGGCAGCGGAGCGCCGGAGCGGCCGAGCTCCTCGAAGAAGATCGCCGACTCGGTCAGCGTCGCCCCGCGCCCGCCATACTCGCGCGGCCAGTGCACCGCGGCCCAGCCGCCGTCGGCGAGCCGGCGCTGGAAGTCTCGCCGCCAGGCGTTCTTGCGTTCCTCGCCACCGTCGGGCTCGGCGCCCGCGTCGTTCGCGGCAAACCAGGCGCGCAGCTCGTCGCGGAACGCGATCTCCGGCTCACTGAACGTCAGGTCCATCGTGCCCCCCTCTGCGGTCAGCCGCACGCGCGACCCAACCGGATCTGCTGGATCACACCAGACTATCCAGAGAGGCTGCTCGAGCGGACCAGGCCGCGTTCGATCTTGACTGAGCGCCTCATCCCCCCGGCGCCGAAAACCCGGCCCGCGGGCCGAAGCTGACCTTCAGCGACGCCCCTCCCCCCTCCGCGTTGCCCGCCTCGGCGTAGCCCCCGCAGGCTTCGGCGGCCTGGCGCACGATCGCCAGCCCCAAGCCTGAGCCCGGCAGCCCGCGCGCGCCGTCGGCGCGGTAGAAGCGGTCGAACACGTGCGCCACATCCTGCTCGTCGAACCCCGGCCCGTGGTCGCGCACGCTCAGCACGCCGTCGCGCAGCGTCACCTCCACGATGCCTCCGTCGGGACTCCACTTGCGGGCGTTCTCCAGCAGATTGCCCACGGCCCGATCGATCCTGTCCCCCTGCCCGGTCACGACTGTCGGCTCCAACCGCTGCTCGAACAGCACCCCCCCGCGCCGCGCTGCCTTCTCGATCGCCGCCCGCACGATCGCGTCCAGGCGCACCTCGTCCGCCTGCCTGCCTTCCGAGGCTGTACCCCGCGCCAGCTCCACGACGTCCGCCACGAGCGCGGTCAGCTCGTCGAGCTCGCCCACGATGTCGTTGCGCAGGCTCTCCTGCTCGGCCGCCGGCAGCCGCTGTGCTTCGCCCAGCACCTGGATGTTCGCGCGCAGGCTCGCGATCGGGGTGCGCAGCTCGTGCCCCGCGTCGGCCACCAGCCGGCGCTGGGCCTGCACCGAGCGCTCCAGCGCGTCGAGCGTGCGGTTGAAGCTGTCCGCCAACCGGCCCAGCTCGTCTGAGCCCTCGACCTCCAGCCGCCGCGACAGATCCAGGCTCGCGCCGCGCAGCGCGCCCTCCTCGGTCAGCGTCTCGGTGCGCGCCGTGAACCGCCGCACCGGCGCCAGCGCCACCCGCGCCACGAGCGCTCCCAGCCCCGCCGCCAGCGCGATCCCGACCGCGCCGACGATCGCCAGGATCAGCACCAGCCGGTTCAGCTCGCTGTCCACCTCGCCGAGCGGCCGCGCGACCATCACCGCGCCACGTGTCCCGAGCCCCCGCGTCAGCACCCTCAGCTTCATCCCCCTCACCGTCCGGTCGCTCAGCGAGCTCCCGCTCCCGCGCCGCGCGATCGACCGATCTTGCGCGGTCGTGGGGATCCTGACGGGCGATGGCCCCTGCCCGCCGGGCACCCGCACCGCTCCGTTCGTTGCGAGGAACTGCACGTACCCCGACGCTCCCCCGAACGGCGCCGGCTGGACGCTGCTGGGCAGACCGCCCTGACCGCCCTCGCCATCTGCGCCCGGGGGCGGTCCGCCAGGGGGCGGTTCGTCACCGAACAGCGGTTGGGGCCCCGGGCCTTCCGCGCCGCCCTGCGCACCGCCCGTGACACCGCCGAGCGGGGGCTGGGTGAAGGCGCGCGCACGCTCGCGCAGCCCCTTGTCGACTTCGCCGCGCAGGTCGGTGCTGACCGCGACATACAGTCCCACCGCCACCGCCAGCACCGCCAGCGCGACCGACACGCCCGCGACCGCGGCTATGCGCGTGCGCAGAGTCATAGCCAGGGACGGTAGTTGTGCATTGGCGCGCGATTATGGGTCACTCGCCGGTCACGGCTCGCGCAGCACATACCCCACCCCCCGCACCGTATGGATCAGCTGCCGCGCGCCCGCCCCCTCCAGCTTGCGCCGCAGATACCCCACGTACACCCGCAGCGCGTTCGACGCCGGGCCGAAGTCATATCCCCACACACGGTCGTAGATGAGGCTGTGCGCGAGCACCCGCTTGGGGTTCAGCATCAGCAGCTCCAGCAGCTGATACTCGGTCCGCGTCAGCTCCACGAGCTCCCCGTTGACCTCCGCCCCGTGGCGAGCGCTGTCGAGCCTCACCTCGGCGAACGAAAGCGCGTCGGGATCGCCCGCCTCCGGCCCCGCCCGGCGCAGCAGCGCGCGGATCCGCGCCTTCAGCTCGCCCACGTCGAACGGCTTGAGCATGTAATCGTCGGCGCCCACATCCAGCCCGTCGATGCGATCGGACACGGCGTCCCGCGCGGTCAGCATCAGGATCGGCACGCGGTTGCCCAGCCGCCGCAGCCGCCGGCACACCTCCAGCCCGTCGATCCCCGGCAGCCCCACGTCCAGCACGACCGCGTCCGGCACCGCCTGCACGACCAGCTCGAGCGCCTGCTCGCCGTCCTCGGCCTCCTGCACGTCATACCCCGCGAGCGTCAGCGCGCGGCGCAGCGCCTCGCGCACCGCGCGGTCGTCATCTACCACCAGCACTCTCACGAGCGTGATTCTTACGCTCCCTCGCCAGCGCCGCCGCGTGACCCCTGCAGTCATACAGCGCGCTTTCACCGCCCTGACCGGGGCCACGCCCGCCGGCGGCTTCGCCTTCGCCGCCGGTGGCGCTCGCGGTGAGCGTCACCTTCGTGCACGCCCGCGTCACGGCCGTCATCGCCTTTCTCGAGCCTGCGCGCGTATCGCCGGGCGAGCCGTGGCCCGCTCGAACCGGCTTCTTCGCCCAGCACCCAGCGGATCTGCCCGCGGCTCACCTCGCCCGCCAGCCACGCGACGCTCACGTCGCTCTCGCGTCCGGAGAACCCGCCGATCCCGGCCACTTCGGCGTCCTCGCCGACGATCTCAGAGGCCGCGCTCGACTGGCTCGACACCGCCACCGTGCCGCCGCCGTGCGCCTTGGCGTAGGCGATCGCCCGCGCGATCGTCTGGTCGTTGCCCAGCGGCGCACCCACCACGCCACCGCCGCCACCGCCGAACCCCACGCCCGGGCCGGCGCCCGTCGGGGCTCCTGTGGAGGAAGCACCCGCGCCGGAGACCCCGGCCGAGAGAGCGCCCGCTCCGGGGGGCGCCGCGCCCGCGCCGCCCACACCCGCTGGAGCACCGCCCGCGCCCGCGCCCGGTGGTTGCGGCGGCCCTTCGCCCGCTCCGGCGGCGCTGCCACCGCCGCCGAACAGGGGCACGCCGCCCGGCCCGCCCGCGGCCCGACACGCGCTGTCCGAATCCACCGCCCGGACCGCCGCCGGCGGTCAGGACCGACTGGGGCCCGCCGGAGGGGAACGTCCCGCTGGTCGCGTACCCCAACGTGTCCACCGCCCACACGCCCGGAGCGATCAGCAGAGCCGCCACGCCGCAGCCGAGCGCCGCCGTCCGGATCGCCCGATCGCCGGCGAGGGCCAACGCGACCGCCGCGCCGGCGCCCACGACGATCAACACCGGCACGAGCCACCGGAGCTGGCCGGGGTACTGGCGCAGAACCGCGATCTCGCACACCACGCCCGCGACGATCGCCACCGGCGCCAGCACCCGTGCCTGCCGTCCGCTCGCGCGCAGCTGCGCCACGCCCGCACCCGTCAGCGCGGCCGCGAACGGCGCCAGCAGCGAGACGTAGTAGGGGTGAAAGATGCCTTTCGCCTCGCTGAACACCAGCGCCACCACCACGAACGCGCCACCGACCGCGATCAGCCAGCCGCTGCGCGCATCGCTCGCGCCGCAGCCGGCTCGCAACGAGCACCGCCACGCCACTTACGAGCGCAAACCCCAGCAGCCACCCCGCCTGTCCGCCGAGCGCGGAGTTCAGCAGCCGCAGCGGCCCGGGCGTGCCGCCGAACATCGTTGCCGCCATCCGCCTCCGCCGCCGGGGCCGCCCGTCTGCCCGTCCAGGCGCCCGGCGCCGTTGTATTCGGTGATCAGCTGCCAGACAGTGTTGTTGCTCGTGCCCGACACCCACGGCCGGTTCGCCGCCGGGGTCAGTTCGACGAGCGCCGGCCACGCGCCGCCGACCAACGCCATCGCGCCGCCCGCGCCCAGCAGCTCGCCCATCGCGCGTTTGCGCCCGTGCGGCGCGAGCAACAGCCACGCCGCCGCGATCCCCGGCACGACCATCAGCGCGACCGCCATCTTCGTCTCAAACCCCAACCCAACGCACACGCCCGCTCCCACCAGCCAGCGCACGCGCCCGCCCTCCAGCGCGCGCACCGCGCACCACACCGCCGCCACGCAGCACAGCACGAGCAGCGCGTCCGGGTTGTTGTGGCGCGAGATCCCGACCGTTATCGGCGTCAGCGCCAGCGCCAGCCCCGCGACGAACCCGCCGAGCCGTCCGAACCGCCGCCCGACCAGGTCATATACCAGCGCGACGCTCGCCACCCCCATCAACGCCTGGGGCACGAGCATGCTCAGCGGGTGATACCCGAACACGCGCACCGACAGCGCCTGCACCCACAGCGCCAGCGGCGGCTTGTCCACCGTCATCACCCCGGCCCGGTCCATCGCGCCGAACAGGAAGTCGTGCCAGCTCGAGCTCATCGAGCGCACGGCGGCGCTGTAGTAGGTGTTGGCCCAGCCGTTGCGGCTCAGCGCCCACAGGTTCAGCCCGCCCGCCAGCGCAGCAGCGCCGCCAGTCGCAGCCTGGCGGAGCCGACAGCTGCGCGTAACCGGCGCCGGCAGGGCTGTAGAGGGTCTCGGCTTACGGGTTACCCACCCAAAAGACTGCTCTTGTGCACTCATGCGGGGCAGCATCTCCGCCCGCCGTAGGAGCAGCGTGTTAACAACCTAATTGTTTGCTGAACGCCCTATGTGCGCATGTCCATCGCGGCCACGCCGAATCTCCGACGCCGGTCCATACCGGCCGCGAGCCCAGATGCGGCAAGCTGTCGCCAGCATGGGATAGGCCTTACTCCGAACGCACTCCAACCTGCGAGCCAGAGCGATGCGACGACCCTCCCGACGATCCCCCCGCCCCACCCCCCAGATCGTGGCCCTCGGCGGCGGCGGATTCTCGATGGAGAAAGACTCCTCGCTGCTCGACGACTACATCCTCTCGCTCACCTCCACCTCGCGTCCGCGCGTGTGCTTCCTGCCGACCGCCTCCGGCGACGCCGACCATTACGTCGTGCGCTTCTACCGCCGCTTCTCCGCGCACTGCGACGCCTCGCACGTGTCGCTGTTTCGCCGCGACCAGGGAGTCGGCGGCGTCGAGGACGATCTCGCCACCCATCTGCTCGCCCAGGACCTCATCTACGTCGGCGGCGGCAACGTCGTGTCGATGCTCGGCGCCTGGCGCGCCCACGGCCTTGACTCCGTCCTGCGCCGCGCCTGGCGCCGGGGCATCGTCCTGTGCGGGCCCTCGGCCGGGTCGCTGTGCTGGTTCGCCGAATCGCTGTCCGCCTTCCACGGCGCGCCCCGGCGCGTGCGCGGCCTCGGGCTGCTGCCCTACTCCAACTGCGTCCACTACGACGCCGAGCCCGCGCGCCGTGCGGAGTACCACCGCTTCGTCGCCGCCGGCATGCGCCCCGGCTTCGCCGCCGACGACGGCGTCGCGCTGCACTTTCGCGGCACGCTGCTCGAGCGCGCCGTGAGCTCGCGCCGCGACGGCCGCGCCTACCGCGTGGAGCCCGCCGGCGACTCCGTCGTCGAGGTGCCGCTCGAGGTCGACCGGCTCGCCGCTTCGTGCAGAGGACGCCACAGCTCGGAGGCCGTCGAGGCGGTCGCATCGAGCCTCGGCGACCCGAAGCGCCCCCCGAGCGGCGCGTCATCTTCGCGATGGGCGGCGGGGGGTTCACGATGGAGCCCTCCAACCCCCTGCTCGACGACTTCGTACTGTCGCTCACCTCCAGCCTCCGACGCGTGAGCCGCGCATCCTCTTCCTGCCCACCGCCTCCGGCGACACCGCCGCGCAGATCGCCGCGTTCCACGCGCGCTTCGCCGACCGCCACTGCGTCGCCGAGCACCTGTCGCTGTTTCGCCTGCACGAGCTGCGCCGGCCGCTTCAGGATCTCGTCCTCTCCCAGGACGTGCTGTACGTCGGCGGCGGCTCGATGCGCAACCTGCTGGCGATCTGGCGCGCCCACGACCTCGACCGCCTGCTGATCTGCGCCTGGCGTCGCGGGATCGTCCTGGCCGGCATCTCCGCCGGGGCGATGTGCTGGTTTGAAGGCGGCATCACCCGCTCCAGCGGCGTGCCCGAGCCGCTCGCGGGCCTCGGCCTGCTGGAGGGATCGCTCACCGTCCACGCCGACGGCGAGCCCGAGCGCCTGCCGGTGTGGCTCGCGGCCGTCCGCGACGGCGTCCTGCCCGGCGGCTGGTCGCTGGACGACGGCGTCGGCCTGCTGTTCGCGGGCACGCGCCTGCAACACCTCGTCAGCTCGCGTCCCGGCGCGAGCGCCCAGCGCGTCGACGCGCTCGCCGGCGAGCTCGTTCGCAACCGCCTTCAGCCCGAGCTGCTCGGCGCGAGCGCAGCCCCCGGGCTGCACTCCTCCCTGGACGAGGACGTACAGGAGCTGCGCCGCGTCCAGCGTCTGCGCCGCACCATCTCCGGGCCGCGCACGGGGCGTCTGGGCGGATCTTAAGCGGCGCCCGATGCTCGACCGTCCTGCGACCGAGTCCACACTCCTCGCGCCATATTGCATCTTCATGAGCTCCAACGGCCTGTAACATCGACACGGCATCCCCGACAGCGATCTTTGGAGGTCCAGATGGCGGCGGTAGACAGCAGCGACCTTAAGGACGTGCTCGTAACCGAGCGCGAGGTCTGGGAGGACGGCGTGCCGAACGAGCTGTTCGCGCGCATGCGCAGGGAGTGCCCCGTGCACTGGACCGAGAGCATCACCGAATTTCCCGAGGAGCCCGGATACTGGTCGGTCACCACGGCCGAGGACGTCCACGCGGTCAGCCGCGACTGGCAGACCTACTCCTCCGAACTCGGGGGCGTCACGGCCGCCAACATCGGTCTGCCGATCGAGCTCTCGCGGGCGATGTTCATCGGCATGGACCCACCCAAGCACGACCGCATCAAGGCTCTGTTCCAGGCGGGCTTCACCCCGAAGCGGATCGCCGCCCACGAAGACGCCGTGCGGGCGATCGTGGTGGAGGCGCTCGACGGGCTGCAGGGTAGGGAGACGTGCGACCTGGTCGCAGACGTGGCCCAGCCGGTGGTCTCGCGCGTGATCGGCAGCTTCATGGGCATCCCGCCCGAGGAGGACGAGGTGTGGGCGCGCCTGATGAACATGATGCTGGGCGCCGGCGACCCCGATCTGAACCCGCACGGGACTCCCCAGGCGGGGGTCGAAGCGGGGGTCGCCGAGATCTTCCAGCGCTGCGGCGCGCTCATCGCCGAGCGACGCGAGCGCCCGACCGACGATCTGACCAGCGTGCTCGTGCACGCCGAGGTGGATGGGGAGCGCCTGGAGGAACACGAGATCGTGATGGGCTTCTTCCTGCTCGTCGCCGCCGGCAACGACTCCACCAAGGCCACCTACTGCAGCGGCATGCGCGCGCTGATGGAGAACCCGGATCAGCGCGAGCTGCTGCTGGCCGATCCCGCCCTGGTCCCGGGCGCGGTCGAGGAGTCGCTGCGGATGTTCCCCGCGTTCGCCCACTTCCGCCGCACGGCGACCCGCGACACCGAGCTGAACGGCCGTGAGATCAAGGAGGGCGAGAAGGTGGTCATGTGGTACGTCTCCTCCAATCGCGATGAGTCCTGCCATGAGGACCCAGACCGCTTCGACGTTCGCCGCACCACCGAGCACCAGGCGTTCGGCGCCGGCGGCCGCCACTTCTGCCTGGGCACCGCGCTGGCGCGCCTGGAGCTGCGCGTCTTGTTCGAGGAGACCCTCGCCCGGTTCCCGGCGATGGAGATGGCGGACAGACCGGCGATCGTGGAGTCCGTTTTTCTCAACCAGCTCAAGACGCTGCCCGTGCGGCTGGCGCCGTAGCCGCGGTCGCCGCGCGTCGAGAGCGTGGCTCGACGATTCGCCCCGCGCAAAGCTGGGCCTGCTTCGCGCAGGCGTGACAAGTGCGTGACTTCTTTGTGCCAGGAGGCGGACAAGCTTCCGATCGAGGCATGTTCCGACGCCCGCGGGTCCTACAGTCGGATCGCGAACGTGTGTTCGCCTACAGGGGAGCTTGCGATGAGAAGTCATGAACAGATGACCGTCCGCGCCGCCGATCTCGCCGAGCGGATCGTCGATGAGATCAGCCAATCCGACCAGGACTGGAGCGCCATCGAGCGGCACGCCCGCAAGCTCGTCGAGCTCCTCGCGCGGCGGGCGGACGGGTCAAGGACACCGGCAAGACGCCCCGGATGATCGCATCGCGATAACCCTCCTCAGGGAATACTCCACGCTCCCATCGGGATAGGCCTCAGGCGTGCTGGGGTGTGCGGAGCACGCGCGATCGCGCCGCCCGCACCGCCGCGCTGAGCGTCGCCACGTCGTAGACGCCGGTGTGGCGGCGGCCGTTGACGAAGAACGACGGCGTCCCCGAGACGCCGCTGGCATCGGCGCTCGCCACATCCTCGCTGACCCGCGCCGCATGGGCGCGCCGGCGCAGTTCCTCGGTCAGCCGCTCGCCGTCCAGACCGAGATCCTGGGCGTAGCGGCGCAGGCTTCCAGGAGTCAGCTCGCCCTGGTGGGCGAGCAGGATGTCGTACATCTCCCAGAACGCCCCCTGCGCGCCGGCGGCCTCGGCGGCCTCCGCCGCGAGCTGCGCCCAGGGGTGCACGTCGCTGAGCGGCAGATGGCGAAAGACGTAGCGCAAATCGTCGCCCCACTCCGACAGCAGCTCGCGGATCGCGGGCTCGGCCCGCCCGCAGTAGGGGCACTCAAAATCGCCGTACTCGACGAGCGTCACCGGCGCGTCGGGCGCGCCGCGGATGTGGTCGCGCGCGGGATCGACGTCCTCGGCGAGATCGATCAGCTGCTCGGCCGTGCGCCCGAGCTGGCGGGCGCGCACCGCCGCGGGGACGCGGGCGATCAGTCCGAAGACAATCCAGGCGGCGAGCGGGGAGATGATCGCCGCGGCGAGGATGCCGAGCTTGGCCTGCGCCAGCGATTCGCCGCCGAACGCGCGATCGGCGATCAGCAGCGACACCGTGAATCCGATCCCGGCGACCGCACCGGTCCCCGCGAGTCCGGGCCAGGTGACGGCGAGCTTGGTCCGGCCGCCACCCAGTACCCGGCGCGTGCCCAGCCAGGAGGAGCCGAGGATGCCCAGGGGCTTGCCGAGCACGTAGGCGAGCACAATTCCGATCGTCACCGGTGAGCTGAGCGCGCCCGACAGCACACGAGCGTCGACGTGGATCCCGGCGTTGGCCAGCGCGAACAGCGGCACCACGACGAAGCTCGTCCACGGATGCAGCCGATACTGCAACCGTTCGTTGGGCGAGATCGCCGACGTCAGCCCGCGCTGGGCGAGGTAGGCGAGCTCGGGGGTGGGCTGCTCGCGAAACGATCGCGTCAGCTCCGTGGCGCGCTCGAGATCCCCACGTTCCGGAGGGTAGGCGCTCGTCACCAGCCCGATCGCGAGGCCCGCGACGACCGGATCGATACCCGACTCGAACATCGCCAGCCACACGCCGATCCCGACGATCACCGCCGCGGGCTCGCGCCAGCGCCCGGCGAACCGCAGCGCCACCAGCACCGCGAACAGGGCGAGCGCGATCGCCAGCGCGAGCAGCGAGACATGGCCGCTGTATACGACGGCGATCACGATGAGCGCTCCGAGATCGTCGACGACCGCGAGCGTCAGCAGAAACACGCGCAGCCGCGTCGCGCCGCTCGGCGCGACGAGCGCGAGCGCGCCCAGGGCGAGCGCCGTGTCGGTCGACATCGCCGCGCCCCATCCGCCCGCGCCGGCGCCGCCGGCGTTGATCGCCTCATACACGCCCACGCACAGCGCCATTCCGCCGAGGGCGGCGAGGACCGGGATCGCGATGCGGTTGCGCTCGCGCAGCTCGCCGAGGTCGAGCTCGCGCTTGGCCTCCAATCCGACGACGAGGAAGAACAGCGCCATCAGCCCTTCGTTGACCCACTGGCGCAGGCTCGCCAGACAGCACGTGCCCGCCCAGGCTGAGCGCCAGTCGCGTGCTCCAAAACGACTCGTAGGAGTGCGGCCAGGGCGAGTTGGCCCACACGAGCGCCGCCACCGCCGCCCCGACCAGCACCGCCGCCCCGCCGGTCTCGGTGCTCAGGAAGTCCCGCACCGGCGCGCCGAGGTTGCGCGCCCACGCCGTGCGGCCCGCGGAGGACTCGGCGGTGGAGGAGCCGGCGGCGGCGGCGGCGGCGGATGCCATGGACGTCAGTATCGCGGGGAGCCGCGCTCACGCAGGTCCCCGCGGAACCCCGAGCCCCGCTCACCCACGCCCGGCGGAGCCCACTCGATCAGCCCAGCGGCGACGGCGGGATGCGGGTCGCTCCCTCGATGCCGGCGATCCGCATGGCGGTCTGATCGACAAAGCACCACGACCAATCCTCGCCGGGCTCGATCGAGCGGATGATCGGGTGCTGGGCGCCGGCGGCGTGCGCCGAGGCGTGACGGTTCGGCGAATCGTCACAGCAGCCCACATGCCCGCACTCCAGGCAGATGCGCAGATGCAGCCACTCGCCGCCCGTAGCCAGACAGTCCTCGCACCCATCGACCGCCTCGGGCAGGCGGGTTATGTGAACGTGGTCGAGATGCGCACATTGAGCCATCGAACAGCCTCCAGGTCGGTCGCGGATCGAAGAGAAGCGGTCTACACCATGGTCCATGATGGCGCGACAGCCGCCGGCTTGCCATCGGCGGAGCCCGATAACGCCCGATCCTGAGCCATGCGGCGGAGGGTCTCTAGGATCAGCCCGAGACGGCGGCGGACTGATCGTCGGCCACGCCGTCCTCGTCGTCGAGCCCGTCGATGTAGGGCGCAAGGTACAGCGAGGCGATCTTGCTCGGCGGCGACCAGGTGGGCGTGTCGGTGATCTCCGAGCTGAACCCGTGCCCGCCCGTGATGCGGGCGGTGAGATATCGCGGCTTCTCGCCGGTGAGCAGCATCCCGCGGATCACGGGCTGAAACGGCTCGGGCGTCACCGGCGCGCCGGCCAGCGCGGCGATCGACCGCGCGGCGGCGTCGGCCTGCTGGGAGGAGAGGCCCCCGTGCTTGATCGGGAAGTCGGTCGCGTCGCCCGCCGCATACACATGCCCGACGTCTGGCACCAGCGCGTGCCGGTTGACATGGATGAAGCCGTGTTCGCCGAGCGGGATACCGCGCACGCAGGGGCCGTACAGCTCGGGCAGCGCGATCACCCGCTCCACCCGCAGGCGACGATCGCCGGGATTGATAACGACCTCTCCGGCGCTCGGGATCTCGGCATAGGCGGAGCCGATCGTCTCGATGCCCGCATCGGTGAGCAGCCGTGCGACGGACTCACTCGCCGTGTGGCCGAAGATCGCCAGCGGACGGTCCTCGGGGGTGATGATCGTGGTGGCGAGCTCGACACCCATGTCGTACGCGCGCGAGGCGGTCATCAGCGCGAGCTCATACAGCGGCAGCGGCCAGGCCATGCGTCCGGGCGCGACGAAAGCGAGGCTGTGGACGTAGCCGCCCTCGACGTCCTGAATCAGGCCGTGCAGAGTCTCCTCCAGACGGCGGTCGTCGATCGTCAGCGCGTGTGTGTAGCGGGCGCGGGCGCGGGCGCCGAGCGCGAGCACGAGCGCGTCGTACTCCACCGCCCGTCCGCCCTCGGTGTGGATCGTGTGCTTGTCGGGGTCGACCCAGCCCAGCTCGTCGACCAGCAGCCTCGCGCGGGCGTCGCGCGCGATCCGCGACAGCGGGTAACGACGAGCCGGGCCATAGGCGAACGGCTCGCGAACGGCCAGCGGGCGGTACGCGAACTCGGCGTTGGGCGCGATCAGCGTCACATCGGTGCGCTCGCCCGCCAGATGCGCGAGCGCGAGCGCCGTCTCCAGGGCGGCCACGCCCCCGCCGACGATCGCCACGCGCAGCTTGTCGGGATGTGGAGTCTCGGTGGTCATTGCACGAGAAGCGTAAGCGGCTAAGGCGCGACCGTCAGCCGCGGAAACCCGCCGTGGCGTGAGGATAACTACGGAGTAAGCTCAAATGTGGAGTGAAGACGGATTCCGAAGAGCGGTGGATTCGTCGCCTGCTGGATGTGGGGCGTTCGCTGATGACCGAGCTCGATCTGGACGCCGTGCTGGATCGCGTGCTCCAGACCGCGCGCGAGATCACGGGAGCGCGCTATGCGGCGCTGGGGATCCTGAACGAGGAGCGCTCCGAACTCGAACAGTTCCTGACCTCGGGCGTGGACGAGGAGACGCACCGAGCGATCGGGGCCCTGCCGCGGGGACGCGGCGTGCTCGGAGTGCTGATCGAGCATCCACGGCCGTTGCGCCTGAGCGACGTGGGCCGGCATCCAAGCAGCTACGGGTTCCCCGCGGGACACCCGGTGATGCGCAGCTTCCTGGGGGTGCCGATCGTGATTCGCGGTCAGGCGTGGGGCAACCTGTACCTGACCGAGAAGCGGGGAGGGGAGTTGTTCGGCGAGCGCGACGAGGAGGCCGCGACGATCCTCGCCGACTGGGCGGCGATCGCGATCGACAACGCGCGCGTGTACGAGACCGGCGAGCGCCGTCGCGAGGAGCTCGAAAAGGCGTTTCGCAGTCTCGAGGCGACCCGTGACGTGGCGGTCGCGATCGGCGGAGAGGTCGCGCTCGAGCACGTGCTCGAGCTGATCGTCAAGCGCGGGCGTGTGCTCGTAGAAGCCCAGAGCCTCGTGATCATGCTGCGCGACGGCCAGGAGCTGGTCGTGCGGGCGAGCGCCGGCCACGTCCGTGAGCTGCACGGGGTGCGCCTGCCGATCGCCGAGTCGACCGCCGGGCAGGTGCTGCAGCATCGCCGTCCCGAACGGATCACCGACGTCGCCGCGAGATTGCGGACGGCCCCCAGCGAGTTCGGGATGCTCGACGCGCACACCGCGCTGCTCGTGCCGATGGTCTACCGGGGGGAGGCGCTGGGCGTGCTGGCGGCGTTCGACCGCGGTGATGACGGGGACGTGTTCGGCGAGGACGACGAGCAGATGCTGCGCACGTTCGCCGCGAGCGCCGCGACCGCCGTGGCGATGGCGCAGAGCGTGCAGGCCGACCGGTTGCGCGCCTCGCATGCGGCGGCGGACGCCGAGCGCCGTCACTGGGCGCGGGAGCTGCACGACGAGACGTTGCAGGGCCTGGGCGGCCTGCGCGTGCTCCTGTCCTCCGCCTTGCGCCGCGACGATCCGGGGCGCACTCAGGAGGCGATGCGCGAAGCCGTCGAGCACATCGAGCAGGAGATCGCCAACCTGCGGGCGATCATCACCGAGCTGCGCCCGGCGGCGCTGGACGAACTCGGGCTGCGAACCGCGATCGAGGCGCTGCTCGATCGCCACCGCGTGCAGAGCGGGTTCGAGATCGACGACGAGCTGGCGCTGCCCGGCCCCTCGGCCGGTGACGGACGCCTGGACGGAGATCTCGAGACCGCCGTCTACCGGCTGGTCCAGGAGGCGCTCACGAACGTCGCCAAGCACGCGCGCGCGGACCGGGTGCGAGTGGCCGTCGGCGAGACGGGCGAGGAGCTGTCGATCGAGGTGCAGGACGACGGCGCCGGCTTCGATCCCCAGACCACCGACCGCGGCTACGGTCTGGCGGGCATGCACGAGCGGGTGACCCTCGCCGGCGGCGTGCTCAGGGTCGAGTCCGACGAGCGGGGAACGCTGATCGCGGCGCGTCTGCCGGCGCGTCGCCACGGCGGCGCCGGGCGCGGTGCCGACCGTGCGGCCGGAGTGCCGCCCGCCTGATCGAGAGCGCGAGCAGCCCGACCACGGCAGGCGGCATCACCCACCACGCCGAGATCGCGGCATCAGCGATCAGCGCCGTGAGCGCCAGAGCGAGCACAACCCCGAGCGCGGTTCTCCAGTCATCGCCCGCCACGAACTCCCACACGCCGACCGCGAATCCTCCGACGCGCCTCATGCGTTCGTCGCCGCCTTCTCAGATGGTCGGCCGGGCACAGAGCCGACCGGTTTGGCGAGTGTCGAGGACAGCGTGCGCCGTGCCGTCCAGACCATCGCGACCGCCGCCATGAGAACCCCGGGAACGATCGCCAGGAGAGCCGCGTCGCCACCCGGCCACCTCGCGCCCGCGCCCTCCGCGCCCCAGAACATCCCGAAGGAGCTGAGCATTACACCGACGGCGAGCTTCATCGTGTTCTCGGGGACCCTCGCCAGCGGAGCCCTGGCCACAGCGCCCAGCACGATGACCAGGAGCACGGCGAGTCCGGCGGCCGCGGCCGCCAGCGGAACGCGATGCTGGTTGGAGCCGAACGTGAGCACGATGAACGCGACCTCGATGCCCTCTAGGAGCACGCCTTTGAAGGAGACGGTGAAGGCGTACCCATCAAACCCCACGCGCCTGGAGCCGGCTTCACTCGCG
The DNA here is from genome assembly GCA_963786535.1 of uncultured Solirubrobacterales bacterium. GTDB lineage: Bacteria > Actinomycetota > Thermoleophilia > Solirubrobacterales > Solirubrobacteraceae > Palsa-744. The sequence goes on from CAWAZI010000001.1 coordinate 1,153,965, forward strand.
GCTTCGGCCTCGCGCCGGTAGATCTGCAGCTCGTCGTGCTTGGCCTTCAGGCCGGCGAAGCGCAGGATCGCCTTGCGTAGCCACTGCAGGCCGAAGATCAGGAGCAGACCGCCGACGAGCACCCTCAGGATGTCGATCGGAAGAGTGCTCAGCGCCGGACCGAATGCAGCCACGATCGCGGCGAGTGCCAGCGCAGCCGCTCCGGCGCCGCTCAGCGCCGATGACCAGCTGCGCGTGATGCCGACCGCGAGGACTATCGTCAGCGCCTCGACCGCCTCCACGACGCACGCCAGGAATACCGTGAGGACGAGCCCTGTCTCCGCGCCGCTCATGGCTCTCAGCCCGAGCGGACGGTGTAGCTCATCGGCACGAGATGCTCGGTCCGGATGGGCGGGCGCAGGAGCTCCCGGTCGTACCGCTTGGGAGTGAGTGTGCGCGTGCCGGGCATCCGCTGATGATCCCAGTTGCGCGGGATCGTGGCGGGACCGCACATGTGCGGTCCCGGGACACGCCGCATGCGGCGTGTCCTCGAACGGCGCATGCGCCGTTCGGCGAGTCCGCACATGTGCGGACTCGGACCGGACCGCATGCGGTCCGGTCGCCATCCATGCATACGACGACGTGCGCTGAATCGTGGCGCCGGGAATCACGTTGGACGCGCCGACCGGCCCTGCTGAGCGGATGCGGGTGGGTGCGAACGTCGGCGTACGGGCCGAAGGCATAGGCTCGAAGCGTGAGCTTCGGCATCCTTCTCGCGATCGTGCTCGCGGGTCTCGGCGGTCCGCTGCTGGGGTACTCGGAAAGACGGTTCGTGCCGGTCGTGATCGGCGAGATCGCCGCGGGCGTGATCGTCGGCAAGACGGGGCTGGGCGTCGTCGATCCGACCAACCCGACGATCGTGTTCCTCGGCGAGGTGGGGTTCGCAATGCTGATGCTGACCGTCGGAATGCATCTGCCGCTGCGCGATCCGCGGCTGACGGGCGCGCTGCGCGGCGGCGGGGTGCTCGCGGCGATCGTCGGCGTGCTCGCGGTCCCCGCGGGGTTCGCCGCGGCGGCGATCGCGGGCACGAGTCACGCGGCGATCTATGCGGTCGTGCTCGCCTCGGGTTCCGCGGCGGTGCTGCTGCCGGCGCTGCAGGAGACGAAGGCCGAAGGACGGGACGTGCTGGCGGTGATGGCGCAGGTGACGATCGCCGACGTCGTGACGATCCTGTCCGTCCCGATCGTGCTGCAGCCGCAGCGCACCGCGCATGCGGTGATCGGCGCCGCGCTCGTGACCGTCGCGGTGGTTGCGCTGTACGGGGTGGCCCGTCTGCTGGCGGGCCACCGCTGGGTGAGTCACGTCCGACGCATGTCCAAGCGGCGTCACTGGGCGCTCGACCTGCGCCTGTCGCTGCTCGTGCTGTTCCTGCTTGCATGGATCGCGCAGAAGAGCGGCACCAGCGTGCTGATCGCGGGGTTCGGCGCCGGCGTGACGGTCGCGCTGATCGGCGGCCCGAAAAGGCTGTCGACGCAGATGCGGGGCGTCGCCGACGGGTTCTTCATTCCCCTGTACTTCGTGATCCTCGGCGCGCAGCTGGACCTGCGCGGGCTGGTGAACGATCCGTCGATGCTCGCGCTGACGGCGGCACTCGCGGCGTTGAATGTCGCGATTCACCTGGCGGCGGTCGCGATCGTGCGCCGCCCGCTGAGCGCTGGTCTGACGGCCACCGCACAGTTGGGGGTGCCGGCCGCGGTCGCGTCGCTGGGGCTCAGCGAGGGCGTGCTGTCGAGCACCGTCGCCACGGCGATCGTAGCGGCGGCGGTGGTCAGCCTGGGCGTGTGCACGGTCGGCGTGGAGCGGCTCATCGACGGAGAGAGCTCCTCGTCGTCCTCGTCCAGCGCCGCGCCCGTGGCCGGGACGTGACCGAGCACTGCGCTCGTCAGGCGCCTCGTCCGGCGTGAGGGCGCTCGCGCTTCGCGCACGGGGCCGGCGCCGGGGCCGAACCGCGGCGCCGGGGTCAGGTCAGGTGCTCTGCCCGGCGTGGTAGTGCTCGCGCCAGATCAGGCGGTAGATGGGGATCCAGCGCGGGAGCCGGTTGACGATGGGAACGAAGGGGATGCAGATGAACGCGAGGCTGAGCACGCCCATGACGAGCATCACGAGGATGTCGGCGTTTTCGGAGGCCTTGAAGGGTTCGACCTGATACCAGAGGGCATACAGCCACAGCCAGGCCTGGCCGGGATAGCTGCCGGTCTCGTTCATCATCCCCCACTGCTCGCCCAGCAGGTGCTGTTCTTCGGCGCGTTTTTCGAGCAGGCCGCCGTCGGCCATGAACAGCAGCGGCTTGGTGTAGTCGGTCTGGAAGAACTGTTTGCTGGTCAGCAGGTCGCCGTCCAGACCGCCGCTTTGGGCGAGGCCCAGCAGGCCGCTCATCAGCGCCGGAACGGGACCAGCGCCGCCGGCCTTGACGGTCACGGCGCCCGTCGCCGGATCGGCAGAGACGGTACTGGGCGGCGTCTTGCCTTCTTCGCTCGCCGTTTCATATTCTTCCAGCGGCTTGGCGTAGGCTTCTCCCCAAGCCTTTTTCGTCGCTTCGGGGGCAGCCTCGTATTCGGTGACGGCGCTCTGCAGGGCAGGGTCGTTGGGCGCGGTCTTGAGCGGGCCGAGCACGAAGTCGTTGGTCGTGTCGATCGGGTGGCTGACGCCGAGCCATTTCTGGGGATAGAGGAAGGCGGCGTGCTGGCCTTCGCCGTTGTGGTTGTAGGGGGGGCCGTATTCGGCGGTGTCGCTGGTGCCGTTCAGCTCCTTGGTGGCGTCGGCGGCGAAGTTGATCGGCTGCTGGCGCGACCATTGGGCGATCGTGCTGGGCGAATCGTCGGGCGAGGAGAACAGCACGCTCAGCAGGATCGCCAGCAGGGCGATGACGCCGATGGCGATGAAGAGCTCTTTGATCAGGTCATAGGGCGCGTAGGGGCCGGTCCAGGGTCGGGTGTCGTCGGTGGGGCGCAGGAGGCTCATGATCCGGCCCCGGTTGCAGTGGGCGGCGGAGGCGAGCCGGGCGAGGTGGGCGGTAGCCCCCCGGTCGAGGTTGGCGGCGGAGACGAGCCATGGGAGGGGGCGGGACTCGTCGCTGCCGCCGATGAGGCCAGCGCCGCTTTGCGATCGTCGATCGAGAACGGCGGTACAACCCCGTGCCGGCGCACGAGCAGCACGTGCGCACCGACGAGCGCAACGACCGCGACGGGCAGCAGCAGGACGTGCCAGCTGTACATCTGGCCGAAGTTGGTGACGTTGAAGAAGGCGCCGACGCCGACCGCGTTGAGCCCGTCCTTGGCCTGCGTGGCGATCCATTGCGCGTCGAAGTTCTGCTGGGAGACGTAACCGGTCAGCGCGGTCGGGACGGCGATGAGGAAGGTGATCGCGCCGGTGATCCACACGCGCGTGCGTCCGCCGCGCCAGGCGGCCATCCAGAACTTGCCCCAGAGGTGCACGACCATCACGAAGAAGAACAGCTCGACGCCCCACATGTGGATCGAGTTGAAGAAGTGCCCCACGCCGGTGTAGTGCCACCAGGCGGGGCCCTTCAGCGCGAGGATCGAGCCGGAGGCGACGATCACGATCAGCGCGGCGATGGAGGCGACACCAAACACGTAGATCCACGAGGCGACATACGTCGGCTGGCCGTCCGGGAGCAGCTTCTCGGGAGGCAGGGCCTCGACGGCGGCTTCCCTAACGCGCACGGTCCAGGTGTCGGGGTGCGGCGCAGGGGCGCCCTCGGCGGGCGGCGGAGGCGCGACGCTCATGACGCCCCTCCCCGCCTGCGCGCGGCGCCCGGAAACGGAAGCAGAATCGCCAGGAAGAAGACGACGAACATCAGACCGATCACCACGACGTTGGCCACCGACAGATGGATGAATTCCCAATCCACCGTATGGGCCGGGTGATTCAGGTTGAAGACCGCTGCCGCCAGGATGCTCATGCTCCCCTCTCGGAGTGGGACTGTGCGTGAACCTTATGCGCGTCTCCGGCGGCGCACGTCCGTAGAAACCCTCACACCGATTGGGGACCACGGTCGAAACGATCGCGGCGCGGCGCTCCCAGCCCAGCCAGTCGTGCGCCGTCAGCTCCGCCTCCACCAACGTAGTTGCCAGAAATCCGGTCGTATGCCGGGGCCCGACGGTTCGATAACCGCGGCCACTGACCACTGGTCACCGCGAAAGCGCCCACGCAACGCCCGCGGCTGCGGTGAGCGGCGCCGACGGCAATCCGATGCAAGGACCCGGCTATGGCTCACCCACAAAGCGGTCAGGCGCCCTCGCCCAGCGCCGAGGCGGCGTCCGGCAGACGGTCATCGCCCCAGAACAGCTCGCCGGCGGCGGCGATCGTGGGGACGCCGAACACGCCGAGCTCGTGCGCGGCTTCGGTCGCACAGCGCAGCGCCAGCTTGATCTCGGGGTCGCCAGCTGCCTCACCGGCCACCCGCGGATCGAGGCCCGCGTCGGCGGCGGCTTGCAGAACGTGCTCGCGCACCGCGAGATCGCGACCCTGCCGGAACGCGTGGCGGAACGCCTGCATCGTGAACTCCCGCCCGCGCTCGACGGTGAGGGCGTACGTCGCGACTCGCATCGCCAGCAGATAGTCGGTCGGCCAGGGGTCGGGCCAGCGCACGGCCGGGAGCCCGTACTCCCGAGCGCGGCGCTCGACCTCGGCGATTCCACTCCGCCGGCGCTCGACATCGCCCAGCGACCAGGACGAGCGCCCGTTCGCCTTGAAGAGACCGCCCAGCGACACCGGCTGCCACGCGACCGGCCCGGGGAGGATCTCTGCGATGCGCTCCGCCGTCAGGTACGCGTAGGGCGATCCGAGGTCGTAGTAGAACGTCGTCTGGGTCATACGGCGCGACCGGATCCTAGCCACTCACTCGTGGGCGCCGGAACCTGTCTCGGTGAATCAGCCGCCGAACCAGCGGGCGCGGCGGCTGGAACCGAAGTGTTGCTTCTCGGCGACGAGCGCCTCCGAGGGCTCATGAAACGTGCCGGTGGGCTTCGGTCCTGACAGAAAGTCCACGTCGACGCGCCCCACACGACCGCCGCCGAACTCGATGTAGCAGGAGCCCATCCCTTCGTAGCCCCCGGGCTGCTCGCCGCGCTGGATCTGCGCGATCAGCGATTGCGCGACGACGCGCGCGGCCCCCTCGGCGAACACCCCCGCTTTGGGCACGCCCACCGCGGCGACGTCCCCGACGGCATACACGCCCGGGAAACGTGTCTGCAGCGTTCGGGGGTTCACGGGCACGTACACGTCATCGACCATGCCCGCGGCCACCACCACCGCCGGGGCGCAATGCTTGGGGACGCCGAGGAACAGGTCGTATGCCATCTCGCCGCCATCGTCGAGCGCGGCCACCTGGCGCGCCGGGTCAAGCGTTGTCACGCGGGTCTTGGGCACGAACTCGATGTCGCGCTCGGCGAACGCCTCGACGAGCGCGGCCGAGGTCTCCGGCGACGGCGGCACCGGGCTGGGCAGCGGCAACACGAACGAGATTTCGCACTCGCCGCGCACGCCTCGCGCGGACAGATACTCGTGCAGCAGCAGCGCCGCCTCGCTCGGCGCGGGAGGACACTTGAACGGAGCTCCGCACACGCCGACGATCGCTCGACCGTGCGTGAAGGTGGGCAGCAGCTCCGCCAGCCGTTCGGCGCCGGCGACGGAGTAGAACTCGTTGCCGCCCTCGGCCAGGCCCGGCGTGGCGTCCATGTCGTAGTCGGCGCCGAGCGCCACCACGAGCGCGTCGGCCTCATACTCGCCGCCGTCGGTGCTCACGCGACGGTGCTCGGGATCGATCGCGGTGATCGTCTCCTTCACGACACGCACCCCGGGCTTGGCGATGTCACGGTAGGCGATCCGCACCGCCTCGGGCGAGGTGCGCCCGAACAGCACGTCGAGCTTGGAGTACCCGAACACGAATGCGTCGCTCTTGTCGATCAACGTCACATCGACCTTGTCACCGAGCGCTTCTGACAGCGTGGTGGCCAACTCGAGGCCGCCGAATCCTGCGCCGAGGATGACGACTTGGGTACTCATCGCGCGAGCATAGTCGACCTGCGCGGCTCCAACCCGGCACCCCCTGACGCCCTTGGGGCGCCTTTCCGGCAATGCCTTTAGATCAGCATGCGCTCCGAGCGTCCCTCAGATCGCCGCCGGCTCGGCCGCGAGCTCGGGCATGTCTTCGTGGCGCAGGTCGCTGTCGCGGACCAGCAGCAGCGCGAGCACGGCGCCCACGAGCGCCATCGCGCTGCCGACGAGGAGGATGCTGGAGAAGCCGTGGGTGAAACCCTCGCGCGCGGCATTAACGATCTGTGGGGGCGCGCCGGGTGGCAGGCTGCCGGAAGAGACCGCTTCGGCCAGACCGCGCGCCCGCTGGCTACTCACCGCCGGCAGGAGATCCTGGATTCGCTGTTGGGAGAGAGCGAGGAACAGGGCACCGAGCCCCGCCGTACCCGACGCGATCGCGACCTGGCGGAAGGTGTCGTTGATGCCCGATGCCACGCCGCTCATCCGCTCGGGCACGGTCGAGAGCGCGACGTTCGCGAGCACGGGGTTGACGAGGCCAACGCCGAGACCGCCGACGATGAAGCCGGGGAGCAGGATCGTCCACGAATCGTCCGGCTTGGCGCCGCTCATCAGGATGAGACCAACGCCGGTGATCGCGAGCCCGGCCGCGAGCAGAAAGCGTGGCGCGACCTTTCCCTCCAGCGATGCGGTGCCACCCGCGACGAAGAACGAGCCCACGGTGAATGGCAGGTAGCGCAGACCGGCCTGCAGGGGCGAGAGGTGCTCGATCTCCTGCATGTAGAGGGTGATGTAGAGGAACAGCGCGAACATCGAGCCGCTGAGCGCGAACGCGGTGATCTGCGCGCCGGTGAAGGCATGGCTGCGGAAGAGACCCAGCGGGAGCATCGGCTGGGAGACGCGCAGCTCGATCGCGACGAACGCCACGAACAGGACGATCGCCGCCGCGAGCAGGGTGAGGATCGTGCTGGAGGTCCAGCCGTCGTCGTTCCCGCGCAGCAGCGCGAGCACGAGCAGCGCGTTCGCGAGCGAGAACGTGACGGTTCCGCCCCAGTCCACGCCGCGGGCGGTCTCATCGCGCGATTCCGCGACCTTGACCACCGTCACGGCGATCGCGGCGATGCCGACGGGGATGTTCAGGAAGAAGATCGACTGCCACCCGATCGCCTGGGTGAGCGCGCCGCCGACGAGCGGGCCCAACGCCACGGCGACACCGATGGTGGCCCCGTAGATCGCGGTGGCGGTCGCGCGCTCGGGGCCGCGCCACTCCTGCGCGAGCAGCGCCAGCGACACCGCGAACATCACCGCGCCGCCGACACCCTGCAGAGCACGCGAGAGGTTCAGCACCGTTGGGGATCCGGCCAGCCCGCAGAGCAGCGAGGCTACGGTGAAGATCGCGAGGCCGATGACGAACACACGCTTGCGCCCGAGCCGGTCGGCGAGCGAGCCCGATGTGAGGACGAACGCGGCGAGCGTCAGCGCGTAGGCGTCGATCACCCACTGCAGGTCGGTGAACGACGAATGGAGGTCCTTGCGGATGCTCGGCAGAGCGGTGTTGACGACGGTGATGTCGAGGAGCAGCATGAACGTCGCCACGCACACGGCGATCAGCGTCCACCACTTACGTTCCATGTTGCAGTCCTTCCGGAGGGGCCAGCGGCATTGTAGGAGCCCTCGTAGCCGCAACGAGGATCGAGGGCTCTCAGGGCCTGCCGCATCGCGTGGAAATGGGCGGAGGCGATCGCCGTCGAGCCGGTCGCCTGGCTGCATGAGACGCCGAGGAGCTCCACACGCCCAGGGCGGCGCGCAGAGCTGGGCGACTTCGCGTATAGAGTCCGCCACCAGGATGAGCGACGCGATCCCGTACGCCAACTACCAGTACGAGATTTACCTGCGCGGCATGGCCGGTCAGCGCCCCGCGCGAACGCTTGACTGGCGCCGGTTGGAGCAGGATGCGATGAATCTCCTGCAACGGGGGCCGCGAGGATACATCGCGGGTGGCGCGGGATTGGGCGAGACGATGCGCGCGAATCGCGAGGCGTTTGACCACTGGCGCCTGCGGCCGCGGATGCTGCGCGACGTCTCAGAGCGCAGCCTCGCGCGCACGGTGCTGGGGACGGAGCTGCCTGCCCCGGTGCTGCTGGCGCCGATCGGAGTGCAGACGCTGGCGCACCCGGAAGGAGAGCTGGCGATGGCTCGGGGCGCGGCGCAGGTGGGGGTGCCGCTGGTGGCCAGCTCGGCGGCGGCGCACACGATCGAGCAGATCGCGCAGGCGGCGGGAGAGCTGGCGCGCTGGTATCAGCTGTACTGGCCGCGAGACCGGGAGCTGGCTCGCAGCTTCGTGCAGCGCTCGGAGCGAGCGGGGTACAGCGCCATAGTGGTAACACTCGACACGTGGCTGTTGGGGTGGCGCCCGGCGGATCTGAGCGAGGCCTTCCTGCCGTTCCTGTGGGGGGAGGGAAATCGCAACTACCTGGAGGACCCGGTCTTCCGGGGGTTGCTGGAGGTGGCGCCGGCGCAGGACATGCAGGCCGCGGTCGGACAGTGGGCCTGGCAGTTCGCCAACCCGTCGGTCACGTGGGATGACCTGGCATTTCTGCGCGAGTGCACGAAGCTGCCGATCGTGCTGAAGGGAATCGTGCACCCCGACGATGCACGGCTGGCGGTGGAGCACGGGGTCGAGGGGGTGCTGGTATCCAACCACGGAGGACGGCAGGTCGATGGGGCGATCGGTGCGCTCGATGCCCTGCCGGGGGTGGTGGAGGCCGTGGACGGGCGTTGCGAGGTGCTGTTCGACAGCGGGATTCGCGGCGGGGCGGACGCGCTCAAGGCGCTGGCGCTCGGCGCCCGCGCGGTGCTGCTGGGGCGGCCTTACATCTGGGGCCTTGCGCTCGGCGGCGCCGAGGGAGTGGCGGAGGTGCTCCGGAGCTTCCTCGCGGACCTCGATCTGGCGATGGCGCTAAGTGGATACGCGAACATCGATGAGGTGGACGCGAGCGCGCTGGTCGTGCAGGATCGCTGAGAGCCAGCGCAGCCCCTCGCCGGGGAGCGGTCTCGAGCTTCGATCTTCCTTCGGTCAGGTGTCCAGCTCCAGCACAGAGCGGATTCCGTCCTGGGCATCCATGAGCTGGAAGGCGCGGTTGACGTCCTCGAGGGGCATGCGGTGGGAGATGAACGGATCCACGTCGATGTCTCCACGCAGGTAGCGCTCCACGAGCTCGGGCACTTGATCGCGACCCTTGACTCCGCCGAACGACGAACCACAGATGCGGCGGCCGGTGATGAGCAGGCGCGGGACCACGTCGAGCGTCTCCCCGCGGCCCGCCACGCCGCACACCGTGCACAGGCCCCAACCCATGCGCGCGGCCTCGACGGCTTCGCTCATGACCGAAACCAGGCCGGTCGCCTCGAAGGTGTAGTCGGCGCCGAACCCGCCGGTGGTCTCGAGCGTGCGCTGCACGGCATGCCCGTCGGCGCGCCAGCACTCGGTGGCGCCCTGGTCGCGGGCGAGCTCCAGTCGGTCGTCTGACAGATCGACGCAGACGATCCGCTCGGCTCCGCGCAGCCGGCACCCGGCCACGGCGCCGAGGCCGACCATGCCCGCGCCGAACACCACGCACGTCGCGCCGGGCTGCACTCCGGCGGTGAACATCGCCGCTCCCAGCCCCGTCGAGAGCCCGCACGCGAACAGGCATGCCCGGTCGAGCGGCGCCTCGGGGCTGACCTTGGCCAGGGCGATCTCCGGGATGACGGCGTGGTCGGCGAACGTGGAGGTGCCCATGAAGTGCCGGATCGGCTCGCCATCACGGGAGAGTCGCGTGGTGCCGTCCGGCAGGTAGCCCTGGTTCTGCTGCTCGCGAATGGCCAGGCACAGGTTCGTGCGCGGGTCCAGGCAGTGAATGCACTCCCTGCACTGGGGCGAGAACAGCGTGACGACGTGGTCGCCTAGCGCGAGCGCGCTCACCCCCTCGCCGACGGCCTCGACGACGCCGGCGCCCTCGTGTCCGAGCACGGTCGGTGCGTAGCCCGACGGATCGGCCCCGGATGCGGTGTACATGTCGGTGTGACACACCCCGCAGGCAACGAGCCTGACCAGCACCTCACCGGGGCCGGGGTCGGCCAGGTCCAGCTCCTGGACCACGAGCGGTGCGGCAAACTCCTCCAGTACGGCGGCGCGAACCTTCACAGATGCCTCCTCACCAGGATGACTACGATCTCAAAACCGGGCTCCAGCGCTCGGGATCGCGCTCGGCCTGCTCGCGCGCCCAGCGGAAGTGGTGCACGGCGGAGCGCCGCAGGGGCTCACCGAGCAGCAGGCCCAAAAATGCCCACCGGCGAGCGTGCCGCGGAGTCTCGAGCGCGACGGCCAGCAGGCCCGCGAGCGTCCACAGGTGAAGCACCGTGTTGTAGGGGGGAAGCTGCTCGGGCGTCATACCCTCCGCTTCGGTGAGATATGGAACGCCGTGACGGAGCTCCCAGGGCCACTCGACGAAGTGAACGATGCCGCCTGCCAGCCCGGCGGCGTTGTTCAGGGCGATCCACTTCTCGACCGGCTCGCCCTCAGCCGTCCATCCCGCGAGCGCCCACGCGGGCAGGGCCCCGGCCCACATCGCGACGGCGCCGCGTCTGCCGATGAACGGCTCGAAGACCAAGCCGACGCCCGCGCGGACCTCGAAAGCGTGGTGGGCGACGGTGCCGAGCGCGGTGAGAACGGTGAATGGTCGGCGCGGACGCAGGGTCACCGGGTCATCCAAGTGGCGTCGTCGAGCTGAGGCGGGTGGGCCAGATCCTCGGGGAGCGCCAGCATCTGCGCGGCCGCCTCGTCCATGCGCATCGCCGTGAGGGCGCCCGTCGCGGCGAGGCGAACGGTCTCGCCGAGCACCGAGTCGAGCGCTTCCCAGCCGGGATCGCCGGTGAAGGCGACTGAGAACGGATGGAACAGCAGCGTCAAGTGCCCCTCCTGCCTTGAGTGAGCCTCCAGGGCGCCGACCATCTCCTCGCGCATCTGATCGGGCGTGTGGGGATCGGGTCCGTCGCCGTAGCGTTCGCGCAGACCCGCGAACTGGGGCAGGTAGGCATAGGCGTCCACCAGCGGCCAGCGGAACGGCAGCACCGCCAGACCCTCCAGCAGGCCCGCGCGCTCGCCCGCGGGGGAGACATAGCTGTAACCACGCTCGCCGAGCAGCCGCAGTGTGCGTCCGGTCAAGCCGCCTCCGGGCGGTCGAAAGCCGCTCGGGTGGATGTCGATGCGGCGCATCGCCTCGGTGGCGCGCTGCAGCAGCGCGACCTCGGACTCGGCGTCGAGCGCCGCCCATTCCTCGTGGCGCCACGCGTGCACCGCGACCTCGTGGCCGGCGGCCACGATCGTATGCAGCGCCCGCGGGTACATCTCAGCGTTCAGGCCCTCGACGAAGAACGTCGCATGAACCTGGTGAGTCGCCAGGAGGTCGAGCAAGCGCGGAAGCACGTCCACGACGGTGAAATGCTGCCCTTCGGGAACGTCCGGCGGCCACATTCCCAGCTCGAGCTGGGCAGCCTCTCCGAGGTTGTCGAACGTCACCGACACGAGCGGATGAGACACGGCGCAATGATAGTTCAGGACCCACGGCGAGTAAGCTCACCACCGATATGGTGAACCGCTCTCCGAGACACACAGCGGTCTGAGCGATGCGTCTCGTGAGCTTCCACACCCTGGAGGGACCCGCCGCCGCGGTTCAGCTCGGGGAGGATGTGGTGCCCGTCAGGACCCTGGACGCGCCCGCCACGACCGTGCGAGGGCTCCTGGCAGCACTCGACGCCGAAGGATTGCGCGAGCTGCAAGGACGCGCCGAGCAAGCGGACAAGCGCGTCTCACTCACCGACGTGACCCTGCACGCGCCGGTCACCGACCCGCAGAAGATCGTCTGCCTCGGCCTCAACTACCGCGACCACGCCGAAGAGACCGGGCAGGACATCCCAACCGCTCCCATGTGGTTCGCCAAGTTCGCCAACTCGCTGATCGGCAGCGGCCAGGACATAGTGCTCCCGGGTGCACACCCCGAGTACGTCGACTACGAGGCCGAGCTCGCTCTGGTCATCGGAGCGCCGGCGAGAAACGTAACCGCCGAGGACGCGCTCGCCCACATCGCCGGGGCGATGCCATTCAACGACGTGAGCGCCCGCGACCTGCAACTCCAGAACACGCTGTGGACGAGCGGGAAGGCGATCGACACGTTCGCGCCCTGCGGACCGGCGCTGGTCACACTCGATGAGATCGACGACCTGCACGCGCTCGAACTGCGCACCCGCATCAACGGCGAGTTGCTGCAGCAGGGAACGACCGCCAACCTGGTGTTCGGCCCGGCCGAGGTCGTGGCGTGGCTGTCACGCACGATGACGCTGCTGCCCGGCGACATCATCGCCACGGGCACCCCCGCGGGCGTGGGCGCGGCGCAGGGACGGTTCCTGCGCGACGGTGACACGGTCGAGGTCGAGATCGACGGGCTCGGGGCGGTGCGCAACACGGTACGCGCGGAGTGAGCACGCCCAACACCCCTCGCTGAGTTCGTGGAGCCGGAGCGGGTCGGGATCATCGTTCCCGTCAACATAACGGCCAAGGGCCGTGCGATCTCCGTCGTTGAGGTCGGAGAATGTGCCTGCCACAGCGACATCAGCTACAGGCTCCCGAGCGCTCGCTGGACGGTGTAGATCACGCTCGGCAAGGTCACCGCCGTGGAAGAACCAGTCGAGAGCGTTGAGGATTGTTGACCTACTCACACCGCCGCTGCCTACAAATGCCGTCAGATCTCCAAGGGGGCGACCTCCAAGTCAGCGATACGAAACGGTAGCCCTGAATACGGACTGAAGAAATCCTCATATCCCGGCGTGGTTTGATGCGCGCTAGCTGAACTCGCCCCAGTCACGGAGATAGTGCCAGTCAGTCTCCCAAGCAACGAACTCGGCTGGGTCGAACGGCTCTGTTGTTTCGATGATTGATACGACCTGAACAGGGAGCAAGCTCAGAGTGTGGCGCCCGCTCGGGCTATCGCTGTCGTAATCCCAGAAGTGATAGCGCTCGGACTGATCCTTCGCGACGCGACCCGGACCGTAGTCCATCGGTGCGCAGCTGCGTGTCAGCTCCAAGCCTTCATCCTCCTTGCTGACGAAGGTCAAGATGACCTTTCTACGACCCGTAATGCTCGAAATGAATGCTTCGTGATCCTGATGCATTCGCCGATCCTATACAAATGACTGCACTAGAGCGAGTTGGCTGATCCTCTCCCTTACGATGCGTCCCCAAGGACGCTGCCTCCATGTGCTTCCTCGAAGCTACGTTGTGCGGCGCAGGAGTGCGAGCGTGCTCTCCCAGAAGCTGAGCGCGAACCGTTCGATATTGGCGATGCTGGTGAGTGTCTGGTCCTCGGGCCGTTGCTGCTCGGTGAGCGCGAAGAACAGGAGGTCGTCGAGTCCTTGGCGGTGCATGACCTCGTTCAGTCGTCGGCGGTCGGTGAAGCGGTCGGGGAGCTGGGCGACGCATGCGCCTGCCGGCGACTGGCCCACTAACCGGCTGCTAGAAGTCAAACGTGGCTTCTTTGGCGAGGGTGAGTTTTACTTCGGTTTCCTCGCCAGCTTCTTCGAAGCCTTTGCCACTGACATTGGCTTCGAGATTAATTTTTTTGCCTTCACAGAGCGTTTTTGTGAGACGGCATTCCCTGATCGCCTGTTTGCCTTTTTCCTGTTTGAATAACAGGGTCGCCGTTTTGGTCGATTTGCCGCTTTCGACACCGCTTACTTCACCGATCGCCGCGCCCCTAACTAGTACCAAGACAGTGCCGCATACTATGTGTATTTCGTTCGGCGCGACCTCCACTCCAAGTGTTAATTTGGATTTTTCGAGGTCGACAAGCGCAGCGTTGGCCCTGGTTAGTATGGTTTCTGCTTTGTTGCCTAAGCTCTTGCACGCAACGATGCCGGCGCTCTTGCACCCGTGCAGATCGAGCGTCGCGGTGCCTTCTCGAACCGTCGCGAATTCGCCGTTAAACGTGCCTTCTTTGCATTCGATTTTTTCTTTGCTGGTTTCCAGGATGGTTTTTCCGCTGGTAGCAGTAAAATGGAGCGGCGTTTCTACTGTGGGGACCGGTAAGATTAATGGCTTTCCTTCTTTTTCTTCTTTTTCTTTTTCTTCTCTTTCTTCTTTTTCGACTTTTTCTCCCCCTTCTTTTTCTTCTTTTTCATATTTTTCGTTTTCTTCTTTTTCTTTAGCGCTTTCTTTCGCCGGCCTGGCTTCGTTTGCCGGCGTGAGCAATTCTAGGTTCAGCGTGTTGAGTAGTGTGAACGCTGTTTCCACAGGCTCCCAGATCGCGCTATCTTCCAGAACGGTATGGTCAACATCGGTGCCTTCCACAAGATATTCGCCTTTGGTTTCCGCTATCACCGGGCCACCGCTGTCTCCGGGAGCAGAGATCGCGTCCCCTTCCTCTTCGACGAGCCCTTCCTTGATGCCGAATGTAACTCCAACCCTCTTGATGGTGCCGCACGTCCCACCGGAGGTCTGACCCTCAACGCAGTTCGAGGCGCCAACCATAGGGGCTCGTTCGCCCTTGACGGGAAACGATTTTTCTTCCGCTTTTCTCCATTCGGCTGTGACCGCGAAGGCAGGGGTGTTGCCCGGTTCGGCCCATTGTCCGGCGCGGCTGACGTTGATTGCGCCGACATCCCCCGTCCTGCCGTTTATGTATTGTCGCGCCGCTCGTCCGATTTCTTTGCGCGCCCCGCCAGCGGTGTCCCAGGCGTACCATTTTGCTTCGCGGAGGCCTTTTTCTATGCAATGACCGGCCGTGAGGAGGTACGTCCTGCCTTTGTCGGCTACGGGGACCGTCAGAGGTCCGGCGGTGCAGAGCGCGCGTTTGTTTCGACTTTCGATCGTGACGCCGGCCGTGATGGGTTTGTCGCAGTACGCTTCGTCTGAGTTCGCTACAAACAGATTACATTTAGTTTCGGCGTCCGGGATGAGGCGAAGCTGCGGATAGTGAACGGCGCTCACCAGCACGCTGACGGCAGAAGCCTTGGCTTCGCGTTCGAGGGCGATGCGTTCCCTGATGGGCACCGATGAGCTCAAGGTGACCGCCACAGCGTTGCGCTCGGGCGCAAGCGCCGTCTCGGCGTCTGCGCGCGCGAATAGATCCGCGAGCCTGCGATTCCATCGCTTCTGCGCCGCCTGGAGCTGTGCCCAGGTCGAGTGAACGGGTGTGGCGGTCGCATGGGCCGCGAGACCTGCTCGCGCGAGAACCGCTTCAGCTGCCCGCCGGCTCGCCGGCGCGATCACCCCGATGTGCAGCTGAGCCGCCGCGGGCTCGAACCATACCCCGGCGTATGCGCTGCCCAGAGCGGCCGTCAGCTTGCGCACGAGGTCTGCTCGCGCGACCTCACCTTGAACTTCGATGGCCTCACTGGCACGAGCGGGGGCAATCCCGCGGCGCGTTAGCGCCGCCGTCTCGCCGGCGAGCAGCGAACCTGCAACCCCATGTGCTGTCATCAGACCCGCGGGGTCCGGGAAGGAGGCGGCCAGAAGCAGCCCGCCGGGCCGCGAGCTTGCGAGAGACGCAGAGGACGCCGACGCGAAAGCCATGCCAATCGCGATCGCGATGAGAGCAAAGGCCTCGGCAAGCTTGATGGTTTTCATGTTCATACCCCGTTCACATGACGGCTCGTCATAGATCACCGACGCGTCAGGGCCTCGATCTCTTCGAGCCGGCGAGCCATCCTGCACGACACTAAGTACACGCGCACGGCTGAGGGCGACCGTCATGGACGTCGTAGGCAAGGTGAGCCGTAATCAGGCGCCATAGAGCCAAATACGCCACTCAAAGTCAGCGCCCGGTTGGGCTGCACTGTCTCCAACTAGCCCAACATGACAGAGAAACGGCCTTGTCAAAGCCGTGCGGAGCGCAGTGCACACCAGCGTCAGATACACAGCCGAGCGCTGGGATCGCGGGAGCCAGAGACGTACCCGGCGCAGCGGGTGAGACGTTCTCTGCGACGACCCTCCTCGGCGTCGGAGATCTCGCTACTGGAGCGCTCTAGCTGCTCGACCGGCGCCGCCGCCAACTCCAGCAGGCGCGTGTCGGCCTGCTCGGGCTGGCAGACCAGCAAGGAGACCGCGCGCCGCAGTCGACCGCGGGCGCTGACCGCATCAGAGGGGCGTCCATTTTCGTCATGTGAGTAGTCTTGGCCCAGATGACGACCGACGCTCGAGACGTGATGGGCGCTCCATCGACGTATGACCGCATCGGCATTGGCTACCACGGGGTACGCGGCACCGATCCGGTGCTCGCGAGCCGAATCTGGGCAGCGCTCGGCGGCGCGCGCACCGTTCTTAACGTGGGAGCTGGCACCGGCTCCTATGAGCCGCCAGATCGATGGGTCCTGGCGGTCGAGCCCTCTGGCGTGATGATCGCTCAGCGCCCCCCTGACGCTGCCCCGGTGATCCAGGCGCCAGTCGAGCAGCTACCCCTGGCTGACCAGACCGTCGATGCTGCCATGGCGATTCTGACGGTGCATCACTGGGATGATGTCCAGACCGGTCTGCGAAAGCTTGTGCGTGTGGTACGCGACCGCATCGTGCTCGTGACAATGGACGTCGGAGCGCTGGCCGAGCTGTGGATCGTGCAGGACTACCTACCCGAGTTGCTTGGTCAGCACGCGGCGCGCTTTCCCACCATCGATCAGCTTCGGGCTTTGCTCCCCAATGCCCAAGTCGAGGTGCTGCCGGTTCCCTGCGAGTGTGAGGATGGGTTCATGGCGGCGTTCTGGGCGCGTCCGCACGCCTTCCTAGATCCGGTAGCGCGCGCAGCAACGTCGCCATGGCACGACCTGCCCCCCGCCGTCGTCGAACGCGCCCTCACTCGGTTGCGGCGAGACCTCGACAGCGGCGATTGGGAGCGCCGCTACGGCCACTTGCTCGCTTACACCGAGTTCGATGTTGGCCTACGCCTGATTACGGCCAGAAGGTGAAGGCCGGCGAGCCAGCCAAGGTACAAAGGCATTCAGATCCTCAAGCTCGACATCGGCCCCAACCGGTCGGCTCGTTCCAGTGGCCACGCCGATCGCGATTGCGCCGGCTCGGCGTGCCGCCGCCATGTCGTCGGCATGATCCCCGACAAACGCCCAGCATTTCTCCTCTCGCGGCGGCTCCACCTTTCCAGCGACAGATCAGTCTGTCCGCGAAACCCGATCCACTCCAGTCCTCAGCCACGAGACGGCACTCGACCTCTACGAGCTCAGCGACGTCAACCCGGCCAAGATCCACATCACGGTCCCCAAGCGCTACCGCCTACGTCGCCGCGAGGCGCCACCCGCCTATCGCTTCCACCACGAAGACCTCGACACGCACGACATCACACGACACGAGGGCCTGCCGATCGTGACACCGGCGAAGGCCATCCGACAATGCCACGAAGCGCACTTGCGCCGTGAACTGCTGCGCCAAGCCCTGGAGCAAGCCAAGGAACGTGGCTTGCTCAATCGCAGCGCCTACGCCGAGCTCATGCACGAGCTCGCCGCCGGGCAGCGTAGAAGGCGCTGCTGTCCGGGCCGCAATCGTCGGCGTCGCCGCCGACGTCCCACGATCACCGAGGGGTGCGCGTGCTGCGTCTCGATCGGCGCCTGTGAGCGGCTGGCTTCAGTATCACGACCTTCGGTGTGAGTGACGAAACGGCGGAGACCGCCAACCGCGACGGACGCTTACGGCCCGCTCCTTACACGTGTGCCAGGTCGCGCTGCTTGCGCGGAACCACTCCGACGCGAGCACCCAGCGGCGCCAGCAGCGCGGCGAGCGTGCTGGCGGTTGGGTTGGTCTGGCCGCGCTCGATCCGGGAGATCTCGGCCTGGTTGATGCCGGAGGCGGCGGCGAGCTGCTTCTGAGTGAGCTTGCGCTCCTTGCGCAGTTCGCGCACCTCACGCGCCATCGCGTAGTGAGCGTTGAAGGCATCCCAGCGTGCGAGCGCCTCCGGGCCGCCGGCCTTCGCCTTCTTCTCAACCTCGCTGATGTAGTCGTCGAACTTCGTGGCCATCGTGGGACTCCAGTGGTAGGCTCCGGCAGTGATTATGCAGCATACCACATATTTGGTCAGGACCTCCGCTTGCCGCGCCTTCGCCCACCCCTGCCCGGCGGTTTGGCGATCGTCTCCTGCTGGGCCTTCCAGCGCGTCAGGCGCGCCTTGGCGCGCCTGATCTCCGCATTCTGGCGCCTGGCGCTCGGCTCCTTGCCCTTGTCATAGCCCGCCAGCAGCAGGATCACCTTCTTGCCGTGGGCATAGCAGAACACGCGCAGCAGGATGCCGGTATGGGTCTGCTCCAGCTGCTCGGGGACCGGCAAGCCGCGCTCGCGCAGTATGGTCGCAGCGTCATGGCGCACCCGGAACTCGAAGATGCCCGGAGCGCCCTGGACCCACTTGCCCTAGGAGGAGCCACAGACCCCGATGCCCTCATAGGCGAGCACGTTGCGCAACGCGGCGGCCAACGCCTGCTCCTTGAACTCGTCCAACCCGCGCAGAAAGTCAAGCACCGGCTCCCGGCCGGCCTCCTCGTAGAACTCAAGCGTCCACGCCGGGCCGCCCATCAGGACTCAACGCTCCCCGGCACAGCCCCTCCCGACCTCAGCGTCGTTGCCTGTCGCGCGCACATCGCGCGCATGATGGCAGCGACCACCCTCCAGGGCGTCTCGGCACGCACTCGTGGACGCCACCACACCGACGGGCTCGGATACGTGCCGCCTAGCTTTGGGAGGAAATTCCGGGAGGAAGCTCTGCCGGGCATCATCCCTAGAAACACGAAAACCCTGGGATTTCCAGGGCTTTCGTTAGATAGCGGGGGCGGGTTCTGTACTTATATCCCCGCTCCACCGCGTCGGTCGGATGTACCACATCATGGAGCTGCGGAAACTCCCGTGATGGACATAGTAACGCTAAATGCGTTAGACTGTCCTCTGTGCCTGGTCGCAACTTCAAGACGCTGTACGAGATCGCCGAGGACAACTACGGCTTCCTGACCGTCGATGACGCACGGCAGGCTGGCATTCGCCCACAGCGGCTCGCGGAGATGGCACGCAGGGGATCGCTGCAACGGGAGGGACTCGGGCTCTACCGCCTGGACCCGTTCCCCGTGCATGCGCTGGACAGCTACCGCAAGGCAACCCTCTGGCCGTATGGCGTCGAGGGTGTCCTCAGCCACGAAACGGCGCTCGACCTCTACGAACTCAGCGACGTCAACCCGGCAAAGATCCACATCACGGTCCCCAAGCGCTACCGGCTACGCCGCCGCGAGGCACCGCCCGCCTATCGCTTCCACCACGAAGACCTCGACACGCACGACATCACACGACACGAGGGTCTGCCGATCGTGACACCGATGAAGGCCATCCGTCAGTGCCACGAGGCGCACCTGCGCCGTGACCTGCTGCGCCAAGCCTTGGAGCAAGCCAGGGAACGCGGCCTGCTTACTCGCGGCGCTTACGCCGAGCTCATGCACGAGGTCGAGTTCGACCCCGCGACAGTACCGACACGATGAGCGCCGGCCCGCCACCGAAGAGTCAGCCGAAGACTGAGAAGCAGCTCGGTCGACTGGTCTCCAACTATGCCGAGGCGAGCGGCCTCGGCGTCCGGCGGGTGCGCCAGCGCGTCTCAGCGATGGCGTTCCTCGGCGCGCTGGAGCGTGTGCGCGAGGAGGACTCCCCCACGCGTTTTCTGATTAAGGGTGGCATTGCGTGCGAACTGCGCTTCCAAGACCAGGCACGAGCGACGCGCGACCTCGACGCGCTCTTCCACGGATCACTCGACGAACTGCTCACCGACTTCGATACGGCCTTCGCCACGCCCTATTCGGGCTTTTCATTCAGCTACACACCACCGGAAGCGGTCCGCGAGACCGGCGCGCACCGCTTCGGCATAAAGCTGACCTACCAAGGCCGCGGTTGGGCAACCCTGCGCGTCGAGGTCTCACCACCAGAAGGAAAGGCCCACGAGCCAGAGTCAGTGCCGGCGCTGAGCGTGAGCGAGTTCGGCCTCACAGGCCCGACCGAGGTCGCCTGCCTATCACTGCGCTTTCAGATCGCACAGAAGATCCACGCTTGCACAGAGCGCTTTCCCGATCGTGAAAACGAGCGTGTCCACGACCTGATCGACCTGCAGCTCATGGAAGACCTGATCGAGGACTACAGCCGCCTGAAGGCGGCCTGCATCGAAATCTTCGACCTGCGCGGGACGCACGCCTGGCCGCCAACGCTGGTTGCAGAGCCAACCTGGTCCGAGACGTACCGCGAGTTGGCCGCCGAACTCGACTTCCCGACCAAGAGCCTCACCGAGGCCATCACGCGCGTGCAAGCGCTGATCGACAGGATCCACAACACCGAGTTGCCAGACGAGGCTGAGTAAGAGCCGGTATCTCTTGCTCGTTCCCATCGTCCATTCCACTCGAGCTCCTCGGCCACCGCCCCGATGTCGTTGCTGTACGCGATCAGCAGTGCCGGAGCCGCGACTGGAGCAAGGCGCACAGCTGCGAAGGAGCCCGTAACGGCAACCGTCGCAGAGTCCGAGCGCTCGGTGAGCCGTGAGAAGGCTTCCTTCGCACCGCTCGGCGCGAGGAAGAGAGACGCGTCGTTGGTCTTCAAGACGTCGTAGGACTCAGCCCACCGCCGAAGCAGCCCCGCGATGTCGGCGTCCTCGACGCGTCCACGTCGAGCGCGCTCGATGAGAGCCGCGCGATCCAACGCGTCGAGCAACCGCGAGACATACCCAGCCGCGAGCCCGGTGGCAGCCGCGATCTCGCTCACGCCGTACGGAGGACGCACGTCTACGAGCAACCGGATCAGGCGGGCCGCCTTTGGGCCGCGAACCGTCGCCCGGCCGCGAGGCGGAGGCTCGGGGTTGCGGGTAGCACCGGCGGCCCTGATGTACAGGGCCGGATCCTCCAGATTGATGAATGCGTTGCCCGTGAGGTCGATGAAGTTGATTTCTTCCCTGGCGAGGAGCTCCTGGGTTCGGGCGCTCAACCACGGGTCGCGTCCCATTTCCCGGGTGAAATCGTTCGGGCGTAGCTCCGCTGGCTGTGGATGTTATGCGGCGATCACCTCCTCGGCCTCGACGGTCGGGGGTGGGGCTGGGTCCTCGCGCAGCTGGCGGCGCAGCCGTTCGATCTCGGCGACGGTCTTGGGGTTCATCTTCACTCCACGCCACCCGCGGCTGGAGAGCTCGAGCACGGCCCAGATGAGTGAGAGGGCTGAGGTCTCTCCGGGGAACCGGCCGATGACCTTGGTGCGCCTGCGGACCTCCACGAACGTCCTCTCCAGGAGGTTCGTGGTCCTGATTCGCTTGCGGTGCTCTGAGGGGAACCGCAGATGAACCACGAGAGCGGGCAGGTCCCGTTCGATGACGGCCATCGCCGAGGGGTAGGCCGCCTTGTAGTCGAGGATGATGCCCTGCAGCTCCCGAGCGGCCTCGGCCGGTGAGCGGGCCTCATCGAACGCTTTCCACCAGCGCGCCTTGACCTCTTGGTAGTGGCGCTCAGGGAGCTTCGCGGTGACGTTCCGTAGCGCATGGACGGTGCAGCGCTGCTCGAGTGCTTGCGGCCAGAGCTCGGCGACGGCCTTCCAGATCCCGGGTGCCCCGTCAGCGATCACGAGCGCCGGTGATCTGAGTCCGCGGTCGATCATGTCGCGCCCGAAGGAGAGCCACGCCTCGTAGCTCTCGCGGCTTCCCAGGGCCAATCCGAGCAGGATCTTCCGGCCCTCAAGCGTCACACCCCAGCAGACCAAGACACCCTCCGAGGGTGTGTCGTCCGGGTGCAGCTTCAGATAGATCGCGTCCAAGAAGCAGTAGACGATGTCGTGCGCCTCCAGTCGCCGTCGGCACCATTGGCGGTAGCGCTCCCGGGGGTGTCCTGGCAGATCCGCGACACCGTGCTCTTCGAGGCGATCGGCTCCTCGAAGACCTCCTCCAGGGCGGCCTCGACATCCCTGGTCGACAGGCCCCTCAGGAAGCCGCTTATCACCAGCGACTCCAGCGCGTGTGTGCGGGCGACGCCTTTGCCCAGGATCCGGCTCTCAAACCCGAGCTTCTTCGCGTCACGGATCCTCGGGCGCTCCAGGCGCATCGCCCCGCTCGTCGTCTTGACCGTCTTTGGTTCATGGCCGTTGCGGTGACTGACCGTCTCCCCGGCGCGCTCATAGCGTCGGCGTCCCAGGAACTCGCTGACCTCATCCTCCAGCGCCTGCTGCAAGATCAGCCGAGCGCCGAGGCGCCCGACCATCTCGATCGGGTCCTCCTCGCCGCCGACTCCGGCCAACACCACATCCAGTTCAGAGCGAAACCTCTCGCTCGGGGCTACCTTCTCCATACGGGCGTACCTCCATCGCTTGGTCTTCTCAGGACAAAGCGGAGGCTACGCCCGTCTTTTCAAATCCCCCGGCCGATGGGACGCGACCCAACCACGGAGCAACAACAAGAATGGGGATCTGACCGGCAAGCGAACGCATCACGCGCGGGAGGCCAGCGGACAGCTGCTCAGCAGCGCGGGGATCGAAGAACCGCTTCGCCTCGACCGCGAAGTTCACGGTCGTCCTGTCTGGGGCGCGAACGTCGATAGCGGCTCGGCTCGAGCGCTCTACATCCCAACTCGCCGGGAGCATGCCGAGCAGCCGCACAACAGCCTCGTCGATCAGATTCGTTTCCTCTAGAGTCAGGTTTGCTGACATAGCAACCCTAGAGATTACCGGGGTATTTTTCTATGAGCATATTTTGCTAGAACAGCAAACATGTGTATCTAGGGAAAAATAGATCAGTGTAGACCTGCGCATACCCCAGAAACAACGACGGGGACCACAAAGGTCCCCGTCAGCGGCATAGCGGGGGAGCGATTCGCTCTTATGGGCGACCTTGCGGCGCTGATCGAGCGGGTCGTTCCGTGGCCCGAGTGCTAGCCCGGTTCCCGTCCCAGCCAAACGATATCGTTGTGTTATGATACCGGAGTTCGATGAGCACGGGAATCTTCCGCCCGGCATCCACCACGCGACTTGGACCGAGATCGTGACCCGCTACGCGAGCAGCACCGGACGCCGAGACCTGCTCGACGGGCTCCTTGACGCGTTGCGCTCACTGAAGGCCGCGAGGTGTGGCACCGCTTACCTCGACGGCAGTTTCGTCACGACCAAGGAGCACCCTGGCGACTTCGACGTCTGCTGGGAGCCTGCCGGAGTAGTTCTTGATCGCCTGGACCCAGAGCTGCAGAACTTCAGCGGCCGGTGCGCCGCACAGAAGGCACGCTACGGCGGCGAGCTGTACCCCGCAGATTGGGCGGCCGAGCCGGGGGGCATGTGTTTTCGCGACTACTTCCAACGCGACGCCATCACCAGAGAGCCCAAGGGCATCATCGCCATCGACCTGGCAGGCCTCCCGTGATCATTCAAAACCAGCGTCAGTACCGCAGCACCAAGGCCGACCTCGCCCGCTTCGAAGAGGGCCTGATCGCCCACGACGCGCGAGACCCGCGCGACCTCCCACCGAACATCGACCCGGGTATGCCCCACCTGATGCACGACGCGATCGCCAGCTGGATCGAAACGCTGCGAGAGCAGATCGACCACTACGAGAAGCTGCGCGACGGCCGGATAACCAGCCGCGAGATCACCTCTCTACACGAGCTACCGACCGCACTGATCGAAGCCCGCATCGCCGCCGGGCTGACCCAGCGCCAGCTCGCCGTGCGAATCGGGGTCGCCGAACAGCAGATCCAGCGCTGGGAGGCCAACGGCTACAGCGGCGTCAACCTCGATCGCCTTCAGAGCATCGCGGACGCGCTCGGCGTAAAAATGCGCGAGACGATCACATACAGCAGCGCGGCATAGCTACCGAACAAGCCACACCATCCAATGCCCGCCCCGAACCAGATGGATCGTCCGTGCTCATAGCTCACGGACGAACAGTATCCCATGCATCGCTGCATCAGAGCTTAGCTACCAGACCTTCCATCGCCTTGACGCAGTTCTCAAGGTACGGTCGGTTAACTTGGATCCGCTGACCCATGACGGTTAGCCGACCGGGCTCAAGCTCATAGAAGGGACAGCCCCTGGCATAGGCAACTACCCCGGTGGTCTGGAAATCCCGAACGTCTACAAAGCCGTCATCTAGCTTGTCGAATGAGAACTTGTCAGGATGCGATGCCAGCAGACCCTTGACATCGTTACGAATGGACCTCAGCACAGCTGCATACGCCGACGCTGGACCCATGTACTGGGTGAGGCGGTTCTTGACGATTACGTGAGCAACCGGGAGATCGCGTTCTGCCCCTTCGAGACGCGTCGCGAAAGCATAGGTCGAGTAGATGGGCGAGGGCAAACTGAGACCATAGACAAGAGAGAACGCGTTCTGGATTGCACGCCGCGACGAGTCATCGGCCATGACGGGGAGGACGAGTCGATCGACGGCCGACAACGCGATCTGCGTGTAGATCGAGAAGCTGGGGTTAGCGTCGACGAATATCGCGTCGTAGTTGTCACCGATCGGGTCAAGGAAGTCTCTAATCCAATCGATCACGCTCATCCACGCATTCGTTCCCGGGATCTGGGTATTGGCGAGCGTCGATATCGCGTTCGACTGGAGCTCCAACAACGGGTCCCCACAGACAAGGTCGATATTCTTGGGCACTGCGGCGTTGTAATCACAAGGGGACGTGATGAAGTCGGCGTGTGTGATCGCTGGACATGAGTAGGGCGAAGGCAGTCGTTCCTGAAAGTAGCCGCCGATAGTCGCGCGCGGCATTTCACCCTGCCGAGAGAGAAGATTGTTGCTCCCGTTATGGGTGAGTCCGCCTAGCAAGAGCTCCGAGAGGTTCGCCTGAGGACAAGCGTCAACTGTCAGCACGCGGGCGTCGGGATGGTCGTTGGCATAGAAGCACAGCGCCTGAAAACACAGGCTCGTCTTTCCCGTTCCGCCCTTGTTATTCCAAAAGCCGTAGATCATTGAACCTCCCGAGTTCTTAGACGACGGTCAGTCTAGATCATACCAGACGATGGCGTAATATGCCTTTATGAAGGCTCCAAGCGCCCATGCCAGGTTCTCCAGCCCAGCCTTGCGGTCTCTAGCGAGTTCTGCTCTGATCGGCTTCAATCGACAGGCAGCACCAGCAGGCTGCCGCTGTCGGGAACCTACAAAGCCCGGTGACCATGACAAGCGAGCCAGAACAACAGGAGCAACGGCGAGACGAACCCCCCAGCAGGCGTCGTGCTCGCAAGAGCGTCTGGGATGATGCCGAGATCGCCATCAACATCGAGCACACCGAGCCAGGTACCGCTCTCGATGACCACCTCCGCAAGGAGCACCCGAGCGATGCTTGAACTGCTGGCCGACTTCAAGAGGAAGCTCGACAAGAACGGCAACGCCCAACCATAGCTGGACAAGATGCCACTGAAGATCGGGGGCCGCCTGCCGACCCCGGCCGATGGCAGGCGCCACCCCAAAACGAACTCAGACAACTGTCATAGCGGGGGAACGATCCGCTCTTACCGGCGACCCTGCTGCTCCAGTAGAACGGGTCGCCCCCGGATGGCCTGGATAGTAGCAAGGGCGCGGACGATGGCCGCTTGGGAGGCTCCGTTCGAGCTTAGCCCAGCCGGTCGGCGAACTGCCGCGGCGTGACGACCTCGACGGCGAGCTGAGCGGGATCAATAGCAAGCAGGTCGAGGTCCCCGCTGATGATCGCCTCAGCTCCACTGGCCTCGGCAAGCGCGACGAGATAGTCGTCACGGGGATCACGGCACACGGCCCGGTGAGGGCCAGGAGGATCGACAAGCAGGACCGACTGTGCCGCCAGGTCAGCCACGAACCGCGCCGCCTCATCAGACGAGACATACTTCTGCAAGCGTGGCCGCGCAGAGCACGATCGTGACCTCCCTCAGCAGCAGCGGCGAGGTGACCAACTCGACGCGACCATCAAGCGCTGCGTCGAGGGTCAGCACCGAAGGCGCCTGCGGAGAGCGGGCCAGGGCCGCGGAGACGAGCACGTTCGCGTCCGCGACGACGCGCGGCATCAAGCAGCATCGCGTTCAGCGCGAGCGGCGTGCAGCTCCTCGCGCACCAGCGCCATCGCAGCATCTTCGTCCAGATCGCTGCGCGAGCGGATGCGGGCAACTAGCGAGCGCAGGTCATACGCGCGGATAGCACGATCAACGATCTCGCCCTCGCTGACGTGTGCCTCCGCGGCGTGCGAGCGCAAGATCGACGCAACCTCCGCGTCAAGATCGACGTTCATCTGCTGGCGAGCAGTAGCCATAAAAGAAGCCTACCGCAGCCCTCGTACCGCTCTCAACGACAGGAACACCGAGCGGCATGGCGACCTTCGGGTTTGGACCCCGGACGGTGCAGGCGGCAGGGAGCACTCAAGGACTCGACCGGCACCGTGCAGCCAGTTGTCTCTTGTGGGGCAGCGCGGACATCGCAGCCACGCCGCAGGCCGGACGTGGCGCCCGCCGACCCGAGCTCGCTACGAGTCGCTCTCGGCCGCGAGTTCCCGCGCGAGTTGTTCGGCATCTTCCACAGCAGTCTGGGCGCGCTGGGCGAGAATCCGCTGTGCCGCAACGTCTACGTCTGCCGCTGCGCTGAGCAGCCGCCCCATCGCGTTGCTCTCGACCACGTAATAACGGTTGTCGGTGCGCCTGACGATGCCAGCATCCTCCAGCGGCCCCAAGAGCTTCGTTAGCCGCCCCTTGTTGCTGCTGGGCAGTCCGAGTGGTTCCAGCAGCTCGCCGTGCTTCTGCCCCGGGGTTCGGCGAAGCTCGCGCACGACTCGGCGCCGATCTTCGTTGGCGAGAGCTTCGAGTACGGAGTCCATCCGGCGCGACCCCTATGATAGAGTTTCCGTGTTTCCAAGAAACTAGGAAACTACATCAACGGACCACGCCGGACTACATAGGCTATGTGCGCCCGGTGGGACTCGAACCCACACGGCGAACCAGGGGGCCTCTGACTTGGGATCTCGGACCCTTCTGGCATTGTCGCCACCGGCTTGAAAGGCCGGCGCGTCTACCAGTTCCGCCACGGACGCAACAATCATCCTCGGTTGCGCACCGGACGGATCAACCGTGGGTGAGGCCGCACGCTCGATCCGGTACGACCTTGGGCACCGGATATGCCCGAGATGCCGCGCGCAGGCGATCGACGGGTATCTCCCGACAGCAGTCGTGAACCCTAAGTAAAGGCCAGGGAGTGTCGCCGCACTCGCTCCGCTGCGGCGTTGGCGCGGCATATCTCGTCGTGTCGGCAAAACGTCTCGATGATGCGCCTCACCTCGGCCGCAGGACGTTCGGTGGCGATGACCATATCCTCAAAGCTGACCGCCCAGCGCGCGGCGAGCGCAAGCAGCAGTTCGCCAAGCTCATGCTCCCGGTGCTCCCGGCTGAATGTGCGTAGTTCGCGCATTGCCTCGGCTTCCCACTCGGGTATGCAGCCAGGCTTGGGTGGGCGCGTGGGCCAAAGCTGGTCATCGTCTATCGACACCGGCACATTCTATCTCGGGCTGCGTCGTCTGAAGGTCGTCTGAAGGCGCGGGCACGAGCGACGATCGCCTGGGGCTGACCTCGGCCCGGCCCTTTTGGCGACCTTCGGGTTCCCACCCCGACAGCGCCAGCCTTCGACCCCTGGTCGGCGCAGGCGCAGCACCGACCTTCGGGTTCCTACCCAACTTCAATCCGGGTGGTCAGCTCTCGCCGAGTCAACGAGCGAACGGACGAGGCGTGCGATCTCGTCGCGCGTGGCGCGAACCTCAGCAAAAACCGGGCGGCCCTTCGGGTCGGGGAGGCCCCAATCGACATATCGCTTGCCGGGTATGTATGGGCAATCGAATCGAGGTTCGGCGCAGGCGGGGGATGATACCGGGCATCAGCCCCCAGATGCGAGCCCCAGGCGGTCGGCCAGCTCGCGCGGCGCGAGCACTTGCAGCTCGCTCGATGCCACGTCCAGCAGGTGCCGGTCGCCGGACACGATCGCATCGGCGCCGTGCGCTTGGGCGAGCGCGATCAGGTAGTCGTCATCGGCATCGGCGGTCCTCGCGAGTACGGGAGTCGAGTCCTCGACCATCGTCGCTCGATCGCGTAGTGCCGCTATGTACGCCGCCGCACGGCCCTCCGCTGCGTGCGCGGCGAACTTCTCGCGTTCCAGCACGTCGGTCAGCTCGGCGATCAGCGCTGGAGACACGAGCACATCGAGGTTCCCGTCGAGGATTGCGTCCACGAGTAGGGCGGGCGCGGCCTTCTTTGGGGAGATGAACGCGGAGACCAGGACGCCCGGGTCGATGACGACCCGCGTCACGCGGCGCTGCGACGCTCACGGCGCATCGCGTGCAGCTCCTCGTTGGCGATCCGCAGCGCGTCCTCTTCGGAGAACCCGCTCATCGCCTGCGAGGCGTCAAGCGCCCGGCGGCCCAGGTAGGAGTGCAGCGCGCGCTCAACGACCTCCGTGTCGGGCGCCTCAATGGAGGGCTTCATCGCGCTGCGGGCCTCCTCCAGCAGTACAGCATCGACATCGACCGTCTTGACCGCTCTGGTTGCCATACCCCAAGGCTACCAGCGAGCCCGTCGGCGACAAACCGCTGCGGGGTCGCTTCGCGGTACGACGCTCGCGTCGGATCGGCCTTGAGATCTGGCGCGGGTTCTGCTCTGATCGCGCCACAACAAGAAAATCGAGTGGCCGGACGAGCGCGTCAACGCCCGCCCGGCCTGCGACGCCGAAGAAACAGCCTTCGACGCCACAATGACACCGTAGCTCTCTGCGGTCTCTTCGTCGCGCTCGTCTGCGCCCTTCCTTCGCGCGCGCGGAAAGGAGCGCCCCATGAGTCACGACGAGCAGACACCTGGCGAGCGGATAGATCAGCGCGAGCAGCACGTCCTTCTAGCTTTGACCCAAGACCCGTTCCCCTGGACGGTCGCGGAGTTGGCGCGCGACATGGGCAAGGAAGGCCGCTGGACAGAGGATGCGGTGGCCGCGCTCGACGCGGCCGGGCTCGTGCATCGCTTCGTCGTGCTTCGCCCTGCCAGGGAAGATCAGCCAGAGGAACGGGTGGAAGTCGTCATCCCGACGCGAGCAGCGCGGCGCTTGGACGAATTGCAGGGAGAGCCGCTGTGATGCCACCGCCCACCACCGTCCATACGACGCCCACGAAAGTCGATCTTGGCGTCGCCATCCGCCTTCAACGGCGCGCGCGACGTCTCACGATCGAAGACCTCGCGTTCGCGGCCGACATACACCCGACCTACTTGTCGGGCATCGAGCGGGGCATACGAAACCCGACCTGGGACAAGCTCGCGGCACTCGCACACGCTCTCGACATTCCCGTATCGGGGCTCGCACGGGACGCCGAAGTGCAAATGCAACTCGCCGCGAGGATGCGTGAGGCCCGCCGCGATCTTGGACTGGCCGCATGATCCGTCAGGCAGTCGATCGAATAAGGAAGCTCAAACTGAGGCGTCGCAGGCCAAGGTGCCGAGACATGATTGAGCCTGCTGCGGTGATTGATATTGACGAGCTTCGAGCCGCCGAACGCGACCCTCACGTCCGTCAGATGCTTGAAAAAGCGGAGGCTGTGGGAAAGCGCATGGAGCGTGCGGAACAAAAGCGCCGACAGGACTTGCTCGTCTATGAGGGGTCGATCTACGTCCGGCCCATTGGTCGAGGCATCGTATTGGAGGATGAGCCGGGCGAACCTCATTTGGATGAATGGATAGAGGCGTGGCTGACGAAATCTGCCCCACATAGCTTGACTAGCAGCGGGTTTTCCACACGTCTCTACATAGTTGTCGAGGATGACTCGGCAACGCACCCAGAGCCGTAGGCTAGGCGTGACCGGAACCACGCAACATGGCAAGCGTTCACGACCTCGCGGCCTACATCATGTGCACGCAGGGCAGCATGTCTCCGTGGAGACTTCAGAAGCTGGTCTATTACTCGCAGGCATGGGCGCTCGTATGGGACGATAAGCCGCTGTTCCGGGCGCGAATCGAGGCGTGGCCGAGCGGGCCGGTTGTGCCTGCGCTCTACAAGCGCCACCGCGGCAAGTTCTCGATCGACAAATGGTCAGGCGAGCCACGGCGGCTTGACCCCTGGCAGGAGACGATCGACGTGGTACTCGCCGACTACGGGAAGCTCCCAAGCTGGCAACTCAGCCAGATCGCGTGCAGAGAGTGGCCCTGGCAAATAGCACGCGTAGGACTGCGCCCGTCCGACCGCGGCCATCGAAAGATCACGCTTGAGTCGATGCACATCTACTACGACGCAGTGCAAGCCGACGAGAACATGATTGCGGTCGCCGACATCGACCCCTGGCCCCCGAACGAGGTCTAGTCATGTCGTCCTAGTCCTAGCGCTTACCTACCTCGGGACCCGCGCCGGTCGGGAATGCTTGCTCACACCGCCCGATGGCGACTGGTCCCGCTAGTCTCACGGCCAGCCGTGGACTGGCGCGCTTGGCATGAGGACTACACTGACCCCGACTCAGCGCTGGGCCGGCGCTTGGTGGTCGTGCAAGCACAAGTGCGGGCTGCGCTCGACCGGAGCGCCCCCGGCTCCGCGCGTGCAATCAGCATTTGCGCCGGACAGGGACACGACCTGATCGGTGTCCTTGCCGGGCATCCGCGGCGCGTGGATGTCACAGCTCGCTTGGTCGAGCTTGACGAGCACAACGCGCTTCTCGCGCGCCGAGCCGCCAATGAGGCGGGGCTTGGAGAGGTTGAAGTCGTCGTCGCCGATGCCTCGATGACGGATGCGTATGAGGGCGCCGTTCCGGCGGACTTGGTTCTCCTTTGCGGCGTGTTCGGCAACATATCGGCGGATGACATCGCCAGCACCATCAGCCATCTTCCGCGGCTTTGTGCGCCCCAGGCCACGGTGATCTGGACGCGCCATCGTCATCCGCCCGACCTGACGCCGTACATCCGTGAGGCCTTCGAGCGCGCCGGCTTCGGTGAGCTTGCTTTCGAGGATGCGCCGCCGTTCGGCGTCGGAGCCAACCGACTGCTCGCCCCACCGCTGCCCTTTACGAGCGGTGTCCGCCTGTTTGAGTTCATCGGCTACGACGTGCTCCAACCGGATTTTCACGCAAGCCAGGGTGGAACTTGAACGAGAGGGCAGCAGACGCATGGCGACCAGCGATCTACGCTCGAACGTGTGTTGAGCGCGCCTACATGACGAGTTGCAGGTAGCGGCCAGCGTTCTTACGCGGGGCGTCGGCTTTGCGAGACTCCTGCCATGACTGAGAGTTCTGCGTCTTCGCGGCGTGCTGGGCGTCCTGCGCGTTTGTCGCGGGAGATGGTGGTCGCTGCGGCTGAGGAGGTGGTGCGGTGCGAGGGTGTGGATGCGTTGACGATGCGCCGGGTGGCACGGGAGCTTGGCAGTTCCACGATGGCGCTCTACCGCCACGTCCGCGACCGTGATGAGCTGCTTGTGCTGCTGCTCGATCGCGCGGCTGCCGAGTTGCCGCGCCCGCGGCTCCCGCGCGAGCCTCGCCGTCGCTTGCTCGCTCTGTTCAAGTTCCTTTACGACGGTTTGGATCGCAGCCCGTGGGTGGTGCCGGTGCTTGTGAAGGGCGATCTGATGGCGCCGTCGGTGTTGTGGCTTATGGAGGAGATCGTCGCGGCGTTCGTCGCTGCTGGTATGACACCCGAGCAGGCAGCGGAGGCATATTTGACGGTCTGGCGCTTCACGGTCGGCGAACTCGTCATCAGCCAAGCGACCGCGAACCAGACCGCGAGACTCGACCGCCGGCCGCGCCAACTGACCCTCCTATCGAGTGTCGATCCCGACGAGCTGCCCACACTTGCCGCGCTCACTGACTATTGGCCCAAGGCCCGCGCACGCAAGAGCTACCGGGCGCGCGTCGCAGCGATCCTCGACGGGCTGCTCGCCAGCACGTAGGACCGAGACGAGCTATATTTGCGTACATGTACGCATACGGGGGTTTTGAGCGTTGAGCGCCAGCGTCGGTCAGCGGCTCGTGGACGGGCTCGCCCGCCGGCCCGGCGGCGTGCTCGGCCGTCTTGCCTACCGCGACGGCCCCAAGGCGCACGAGCCATCGTTTACGGCGATCCTCGACGCGCTCGGCCCACTGGAGGGTGAGCGGGTGCTGGAGATCGGCTGCGGCCCCGGAGTGCTATTGGAGCGCGTGCTCCTCGGGCGTGCCCACTCAGCGGCGGGCCTGGATCACAGCCCCGACATGCTCGCGCTGTGCATGGCGCGCAACCGCCAGGCCATCACCGAGGAGAGACTGCTACTCAAGCTCGGAGACGCCGCGACGATCCCGTGGCCCACCGAGAGTTTCACCGCGGCCATCTCGGCCAATATGTTCTTCTTCATCTACGACCCGGCCGCGGTGCTCGCCGAGCTGCATCGCGTTCTGACACCCAGCGGACGGCTCGTGATCGCAAGCCTCTCCGGGCCACTCCCACCCGCATCGCTGCGCAACTGGTGGCTGTACCCTCCGATGGGTCCCGCCCTGAACGTCCACACCGACGGGCAGATGGAAGCCATGCTCACAGACGCCGGATTTATCGACATCCGCGTGACGAGCGACGGCGGTAGTCTCGCGCTGCAACTCGCACACGCCACCAAGGCCAACTCATAAAGAGCGTCGTTAGCTCGGCTGGAGGAGACGTGCTCTGAACCGAACAACGAGGCCACAGAGCACGTAGAGGATGGCGATACCAATGAGCGTGAACTTGATGGCCGAGCAGACGGCCGCAAACGGAGGAGCAAAGCTGCCACCCTCCCCGGCGAGCGTGAGCAACAGAGCCACGTTTTCACTCGCGTCGACCATCGCAGCCGCGAGCGCGAAAAATGGCACGACGACACCAATCGCCGCAAGGGGCCGCCATCCGCGCACTCGCGCGGTGTCACGGATCGCAAAGCCCGCGAGCGCGAAGAACAAGCCATAGGAGA
The DNA here is from genome assembly GCA_963786535.1 of uncultured Solirubrobacterales bacterium. Classification (GTDB taxonomy): domain Bacteria; phylum Actinomycetota; class Thermoleophilia; order Solirubrobacterales; family Solirubrobacteraceae; genus Palsa-744. Next base: position 1,186,968 of record CAWAZI010000001.1, read on the forward strand.
CCATGTAGCCGTAGTCGATGATGAGCGAGAGCCGCGCAGCGCTCCTGCCCGTTGCTCCCCATTCAGCCATCATCCGCGCGGCGTGCGCGCGGCTGCCAACGAACTCGAAGTCCAAGATCGTAGGGGTGCCCGCGACCTGCCTCGACGGGTCGATCAGTTCGAGGATCACCGTAAACGCAACGGTCGCTACGCCCAGCACGATCAGCGCCTGCTTGCGATTCATCGTGGCCGCTCTCCCATGACCAGCGCTGGAATCTCCTCCAGGGAGCGGATGATCTCGGCACCAGCGTCGCGCAGGGCGCGCTCGTCACTGTCCGCTGCATAGCCGACCGCCCGCATCCCGGCCGCGACGGCGGCCGTGACTCCGGATGGGGTGTCCTCGATGACCACGCAGGCTGATGGCTTGGTGTTCATTGTGGTGGCCGCGTGTTGAAAGAGCGCGGGGTCGGGCTTGGGGCGTGCTACGTCGTGGGCGGAGAACAGCGCGTGGTGCGGAAACAGGTCGCGTAGGCCAGTCAGTCCGAGTGTCATCCGTGTCTTCTCCAACGCGCCCTGGGAGGCGACGCAGACCTTCAGCCCGGCGGCCTTGACTCGCCGCACCGCCTCGGCGGCACCCACGACCGGCTCCAGGCCGTGCCGAAACGCCTCGGCGCGCTCGCGCTCGTATTCAGCGAGCCAGCCCGGCGGAAACGACCGGCCGAGTTTCGCCTCGGCTCGGTCACGGATGTCGGTGAGGAGGAGCCCTTGGTAGTCGCGCCGGGCCTCGTGGAGCGTCGTCGGCAAGCCCTCGCGGGTGAGCATCTGGGCGAGCACGTCGTTGGAGATCGCCTCGGAGTCAACGAGCACGCCGTCGCAGTCGAAGATCACAAGCTCGTGCATGGCGGCCGGGCACTTTACAGCCTGCCAAGGCCATCCTTGAACCGCGCTGGGGCGTGCCGCCTCGCACGTGCCCGCGTATCCTACGGCGAACGTGCCCGGTGCGACGGTGAGAGATGCGAGTGAGGACGACGCGACGGCGTGCGCGGCGATCTATGCGCCCTATGTGCGTGAGACGGCCGTCAGCTTCGAGGGTGAGCCGCCGTCGCCCGCGCAGATAGCCGAACGCATCGCGGTGGCGACGCGCACACACGCTTGGATCGTGCTCGAAGCCGACGACCGGCTTGTCGGCTACGCCTACGGCGGGCCACACCAGAAGCGAGCGGCCTACCGCTTCTCGTGCGAGGTCAGCGTCTACGTCGAGCAGGGCCGGCGACGCACCGGCTCGGGCCGAGTGCTGTACGAAGCGCTGTTCAAGAGGCTCGTAGAGCGCGGCTACCGGATGGCGGTCGCGGGGATGACGCTGCCGAACGAGGCGAGTATGGGCCTGCACCGAGCGATGGGCTTCGAGCCGGTCGGCGTCTATCGGCGGATCGGCTGGAAGTTCGGCCAGTGGCACGATGTCGCGTGGATGCAGCGGGCGCTCGGCGTGGAGCAGGACCCACCCCCCGAGCCGCGCTGAGGCGACCGGGCGTACTCCGAGTGCGTGGAAGCGGATCGCCGGTGAGCTGGCGCGTTGCGATCGGTTGTGCTCCGGGCCGACGCTATAGAGTCGCGTCATGGAGTTGCGCGTCATGGGGACGGGCGACCTGCCTGGGGCGGTGGCCGTGTGGCACGCGGCCAACATCGCGTGGGGAAAGCCGCCCACACCGCAGCGCATCGCCAGGATCATCGAGAAGCTGCAAGAACCCGACGCGCTGCCCTATGTAGCGGCCGAAGGTGATGCCATCGCCCTGGAAGGGCGACGGATCGAGATTGACGCAACGTTCCCCGGCCCGGCATGGGATGGACGATCCCCACTCCCGCTCGCCTGCGGGCCTGGACAGGATTACCCGGCGGGCAAGGAACCGGACGCCGAGAAGCGAGCGCTTGAGGAGCAGCATTGCGACCCCGCCGTCCGCGAGCCCTTCATCGCCGCCCTTGCCTCAGTCAGCGTCGAGCTTGGCCCATTGAGGTCGATGTGATCCGCTCGACACGCCTCTGCCAACCGCAGGCCGGTGATCGGGAATGAGCGAGGATGGCGTGGAGCACCCGACCGTCGAGGAGGGCACCATGCTTCCCGATGTCTTGCGACCTGGCCTGCGCGTCATCTTCTGTGGTACTGCCGCAGGCGCAAAGTCGGCGCAGATGGGCGCCTACTACGCCGGCCCGGGCAACCAGTTCTGGCCTATCTTGCACCGGATAGGGCTCACGCCTCGGCAGTTGCGCCCCAGCGAGTACACAGAGCTGTCCAACTACGACATTGGTCTTACCGATGTGTGCAAGACCCAAGCCGGGGCAGACAACGCACTTGGGAAAGACGACTTCGATACGGCGCGGCTGATCGCACTCCTTGAGCAGCATCAACCAGGCGTCCTCGCGTTCAACGGCAAGAAGGCCGCGCAGATCGTGCTGGGCCGAGGCATAACCTACGGAGCCCAGCCCAAGCGTATCGCCGGTGCCCGAGTGTTCGTGCTGCCCTCGACCTCTGGAGCCGCACGCCGCTACTGGGACATACGCCATTGGCAAGAACTCGTCGCGGCCACATAGCTCTTTTGACTCGTGTCGTGTCCGCCACCCATTCGCGGCGAATACGGTGTCGTTCCACCATCCAAAACGCGGGCCCAAGCCGAGGTCGATAGGCTGCCCGCAACCAACTTGCGTAGCGCGATTGCCCACCAACTACGAGACATGAACGCACCACCCACCCAGCAGCCCCCAGACTCTCGGGTCCGCTGTTGACCGTAGCATCTTGCCCATGCTCAACGTCTACAGCCCGGAGACGGCTCACAGCCACCGCGCACGCGCCGACATACCGTCAGCGACGGCGATCGAGCTGTTCGCTGGCGCGGGCGGACTCGCAACAGGCCTACATCAAGCCGGCTTTGAACTCATAGACATCATTGAGTCGGATGAAGCATGTTGCCGCACAATGGCGGTCGCGCACCCTACGGCTACCGACTGCGCCGTGAGGCGCACCCCGACCCGCGACGTGCCCGCGCGGGAGATCAGAAGTCCCGTCTTGAACCGCATCCCGATCAAGCGCCCGTCATCGTTGAAATCTTCGAGCGCTATCTCGCCGGGAGCGGGTTCAAGGAGATCGCCAACCATCTAAACCGACCCGGCGGCCCTCCGCCGCCGTCGCATGTAGACGAGCAGCGCAACACCGCCGGCAGGTGGGCCATGAGCACCGTGCGCGGAATCCTCGAAAACCCCGTCTACACCGGACGGCTCTACTGGAACCGACTCGACTTTCGCCAGGTGAAGCTCGGCGAGGGTCCGCTGGTCCGCCGACCCGCGGAGGAGTGGATCGAGGCAGAGTGCCGCCATCCGGCGCTCATCCCCGATGATTGGTTCGCTCGGGCGCAGGCCGATATGTCCAGCCGGCGCACCCAGCAGAGCAACCCACGACGGCGGGCCCAGCAGCGCTTCTACCTGCTGCGCGGCATCGTGCGGTGCGCGACCGGCCACAACGCCCTGCGGATGCAGGGCAAGACGCGCAAGGGCAACACTTACTACGCCTGCGGCTACCGCAGCGCCTACGGTGACAACGCCGCCGAAGCGCTTGGTCATGGCAAGTGGCAGTACATACGCGAGGATCGCCTCACCGACCTCATCGACCGCTTCTTTGGGACCTACGTGTTCGGGCCGAACGCCGTCGCACACTTCCGCTCCCAGCACGCAGCGCTTACACCGACTCTCAACGATCCGAGCATCGAGCGGCGCGAGCGACTGACACGCCGACTGGCCGACCTCGACCAGCGCATCGCGCGCCAGCTCGCAGCCATCGAGTCGGGCGTCGATCCCGTACTCGTCGGCGAGCGCATCCGCGCCCTGAAGGCCGAGCGTCACGAGACCGAGACGGCCCTCGCCACCCTCGACCTAGAGCAGCGCCAGCGAACCGTCGTGGACCTTGACCACGCCTGCGCCATCCTCGGCGGACTCCCCGACCTGTCAAGGTCACTCGCCGAAGCTGACCCCGAACTGCGCCGGCAAATCTACGAGCGATTCCAGTTCGCCGTGGAACTCGACCGCAACAAACCCGAGGTACGAATGAAAGCGCTCGTCTCAACCGCCTTCATGGAAGCCAACGACCTTGAGGACCTTGCCGCGGTCATGGTCGCCGATAAGAGCATAGCGGGGGCGGGATTCGAACCCGCGACCTTCGGGTTATGAGCCCGACGAGCTACCAGACTGCTCCACCCCGCGTCGCTACTACGTTCTATAGCAAAAAACCACCGAGCAAGCCGGGATAGCCGAGTCAGAACGCCACAGGAGACCCATCCCGAAAGAACCCCCCCGTGGGACCGTCGTCGGGCAATGTCGCCAACCAGACGACCCCGGCGGCGCCATCCTCGACGGACTTGGTCGCGCCGAACTGGGCGCCCATGTCTGTGGCGACGAACCCGGGGCAGGCGGAGTTGACGAGGACACCCTCGCCGGCGAGCTCGGTGGACAGGATCCGGGTCATCGCGTTGAGCGCGGCCTTGGACACGCGATACCCGGGCGACCAGCCGCCCATCTCGGCGACGCCGCCCATGCCGCTGGAGACATTGACGATCCGGGGGTGAGGGCTTGCGCGCAGGAGATTCAGCAGCGCGACGGTCAGGCGATAGGCGCCGTAGAAGTTCGTCTGCAGCGCGCGGTCCATCGCGTCGAAGTCGGGGTCGGTCCCGCTGACGCCCCAGTCGGTGCCGACGCCGGCGTTGTTGACGAGCACGTCCAACCGACCGGGATCACCGGTCAGGCGCTCGGCGGCGAACGCGATGCTCGCGGGATCGGCGACGTCGAGGGTCAGCGCGCTCACCCGAGCGCCCGTCTGCTCCGCTACCTCTGCGGCGACCTGGGCGGCGGCGTCGGGATCGCGGGCGCTCAGGATCACGTCGTAGCCGCGCCCCGCCAGCTGTGCGGCGACCTCGCGGCCGATGCCCCTGCCCGCGCCGGTGACCAGCGCGACGGGGTTGGTGTTGTCGTGCATGCGACCACGCTCCTCGTTGCAGTCGTGTAATGGACCTGAACCACAGTCAATAGCATCAGCCGCGTGCGAGCGGCCGTCGTCGACATCGGCACGAACTCGACCCGCCTCCTGATCGCCGACATCATGCCCGACGGCGGAGTGGTGGAGATCGTGCGCCGCTCGGTCGTGACGCGACTCGGCGCGGGGGTGGACGCCGAGGGGTCGCTGTCCGATGAGGGTTGTGAGCGAGTGCTGGCCGCGCTGGCTGAGTTCCGCACGGAAATCGACGCTCATGAGGGCCAGGAGGGGCCCTACCCGAACCTCGCGGTGATGACCTCGGCGGTGCGCGACGCCCACAACGGGCGGGCGTTCGCCGACAAGGTCAGCGACCGAGTGCGGCCTCGACGCGCGCATCCTCACAGGCGAGGAAGAGGCGAGGATGACGTTCCTCGGCGCAATGTCCGGCCGGCCGAGCGCAGTCGAGCCGACGGTCGTCGTGGATATCGGCGGAGGGTCGACGGAGTTCATCGTCGGCGTCGGCAATACGGCGGGATTTCATGTGTCGCTCCCGGCGGGCGTGGTGCGGATGAGCGAGCGCCACATCCACGGTGATCCTCCGGCACCCGCCGAGCTGCAGGCGCTCGCGGCCGATACGCGCGCGGTGTATCTCGCCGGTCTGCCCGCTGGCCGAGCGGGCGCCGGTGAGGCGCGGCATCGCGGTCGCGGGCACCGCGACGTCGGCGGCCGCGATCGACCAGGAGCTCGATCCGTATGACCCCGCGCGCGTGCACGGGTACCCGCTGCTGCTGGCCACTGTCGAGATGCTGCTCGCACGGCTGGCCGACATGGACGAAGCGCAACGCCGGAGCGGTGGTCGGCCTGGATCCAAGCCGTGCGCCCACGATCGTCGCCGGCATGATCCTGCTGTCGGAGGCGATGCGCGTGTTCGACCTGGACGAAGTGGAGGTCTCCGAGCACGACATCCTCCATGGAGGCATACTCTCCATCAGCGCGCGCGATAGTTCAGGCCCCCACGGCAGTTCAGACATCTGATACTCTCTCTGGGCGAGGGTGTGTTCTGAAGACATATCCTTGAGCTGGTCCATACAGGCCCGGACTTCGCCGCGATGTCGGCGTTCCCGTGTCCGGGTCACCGGCCCCGAGGCACATACCCCTGCCTGTTCCTCGGAGCCCGCCCTCGAGGAAGCCGCCCCGCCCGGGCGGCTTCCTCACGTAGAGCACGGATCTCAACAGCCGTAGTTGCGCAGAGATCGCCGATGCGCCGCCCCGCGTCCGCGTCACGCGAGCCTACGTGACCGCGCCGTGCGCAACCCAAGTTTCACGTGGCGCCGAGACGCCGGGGCGAAGCTCAGGCCAGGTTGGACTTGCGCGGGTAGACGACGTCCGGGTCGGTGAGCACGTTGACGAGGGCGGGGACGCCCGCGGAGAACGCACGCTCCAGCGCCGGCACAACGTCCTCGGGACGCTCGACCAGCTCGCCGTGACAGCCGAGCGCCTGCACCACCTGGTCATAGCGCGTGCCGGGCCGCAGCTCCGCGGCGACGGAGTAGCCATACAGGAACTCCATCGGATGCTTCTCCAGAGCCCAGATGCCGTTGTTGCCCATCACGCCAACGACGTTGACTCCGTGGCGGGCGAGCGTGTCGAACTCCATGCCGCTGAACCCGAACGCGCCGTCGCCGAGCAGCAGCACGACCTGGCGATCGGGATGTGCGAGCTTGGCGGCGAGCGCATAGCCGGGCCCCGAGCCGAGGCAGCCGAACGGCCCGGGATCCAGCCAGCAGCCGGGCTGGTATGAGTCGATCACGCGACCCGCGTAGGAGACGTAGTCGCCGCCGTCGCCGATCACGATCGCGTCGCGGTCGAGCACCCGGCCGAGCTCGGCGTACAGCCGCATCGGGTGCAGCGGCGAGCGATCGTCCTGGAGCTCGGAGCGCTCGGCGGCGCGGCGCTCGGTCTCAACGGCGCGCAGGTCCTCGATCCAGCGCGCGCTCCGCGAGGCGCCCGCGCCGCCGGCGGAGGAGGCTGTGCGCAGGTCGCGCGAGCGTCGCTCCCAGCGCGCCATACAGCTCGGCCGCGACCGGCCTGGGGTGGCGGCGCAGGGGCTCGGCGACGTCGATGACGACGATCTCGGTGTCATCGCCGAACGAGCCGCCGAAGCCGAGGCGAAAATCCATCGGCACGCCGATCACGAGCGCGACATCCGCTCCCTTGAGCGCGTGCGAGCGCGCGCGCGAGTAAGAACAGCTCGTGATCGGCCGGCACGCACCCGCGGGCGAGGCCGTTCAGGAACACGGGAATGCGCAGCGCCTCCACGAGCGCGAGCAGCTCGGACTCGCCGTGCCCCCAGTACAGGTCGGTCCCCGCCATGACCACCGGGCGCTCGGCAGAGCGCAGCAGCTCGGCGGCGCGTTCGATCGCGCCGCCGTCGGCGCCCCGGCTCGCGCGTGGGGGCGGGCCGTCGAGCACATCCTCGGGCTCGGGCGCCTCCATGAACACGTAGTCGAGCGGAAAATCCACGAACGCCGGCCCGCCGTGCGGCGCCAGCGCGGTCGTAAACGCCTCGTCGACGAGGCCGGGGATCTCGGCCGTGCTCTCGGGCGTCACGGCGAGCTTGGTGAGGGGACGCACGAACGGGATGTGATCGATCTCCTGCAGCGATCCCATCCCCCAACGTCCGGCGGGCGCGCGCCCGCCGAGGACGACCATCGGCGAGTGGTTGGCCTGCGCCGAGCCCATCGCGCTCATCCCGTTCGTGACGCCCGGCCCGGCCGTGAGCGCGCACACGCCCGCCTCGCGCGTGACCTTCGCCCAACCCTCGGCGGCGAACGCGGCGGTGGACTCATGGCGGACGTCCACGATCTCGATCCCCTCCTCGCGGCAGCCGTCGTAGATCGAGAACAGGTGCCCTCCCGACAGCGTGAACAGCCGGCTGACGCCGTGCGCCGCAGCCGCCGCGCGACCAGTCGCCCGCCGTGGTAGCTCGCGGTGGTCTCCTCGGCGCCCTCGTCAGCCTCGTCGGCCGCCCCGCGCCCTGTGCTCTGCTCGGTGGCCATCGACGCGCGGGACTCTATCGCCACAGCCCTCCCGGCGCATCCGCGCTAGCCGGGCACGCCCCGGGCGTCGCTCCCGCCATCTCCGCTCAGCAGGCCCGGTGTCGCGAGCGCTGCGTTTCGCGCACGCGAACGACCGCGGACACGACGCTGGCCGATCGGAGATCCCGTCGATCTCCGATCGGTATCTCGCCTCGCGCCCGGTCTCGACCCCCCAGCACCAAGCCCATGCGACGATCGCCTCGTGGATATGCCCGGGACGGGATTCGAACCCGCAAGCTCACACGAGCGGCAGATTTTAAGTCCGCTGACTTTGCCAGTTTGTCCACCCGGGCGCAGCGATCGTATCTGTCGGCGAGGATGCGGGGCTCCATACCGATCGCGCGGGCGATCGCGGGCGATCCTTGCCCGCGGGCGCAACTTTTCGGTTGCTACGGTGTAAATGAGGATAGATACACAAGGCAGCGGAAGGGACCGAATACGCCGTGGAGGTCTCAGCACTAACGCACAAGAGCATGCCGGGCCTCAGCGGCCCGTCGGCGTTGCTGCGGCTGCAGTCCGACGAGCGGCTGATCGCGATGACCCGCCGCGGGCAGCACGCCGCCTTCGAGGTGCTGTTTTCGCGCTACCAGTCCCGCCTGCTGGCGTTCTGCCGGCACATGCTCTCCTCGCGCGAGGACGCCGAGGACGTGCTCCAGGAGGTGTTCACGGCCGCGTTCAACGCGGTGCTCGCCGACGAGCGCGCGATCAACGTCAGGCCATGGCTGTATCGGATCGCGCGCAACCGCTCGCTCAACCACCTGCGCCGCGCCTCCGCGATCGGCGTGGACTCGATGGATGTGCACTACGCCGACAACGGGCTCTCGACCGGCGAGCGGGTGCTGAAGCGCGAGAGCTTCAGACAGCTGCTCGGCGACGTCAAGGAGCTGCCCGAGACCCAGCGCACCGCGCTGCTGCTGCGCGAGATCGATGCGCTGTCCTACGAGCAGATCGCGGACGCGATGGAGACGACGGTGCCGTCGGTCAAGTCGCTGCTCGTGCGCGCGCGCATCTCGCTGGCCGAGGCCGCCGAGGCTCGGCAGCTGAGCTGTGAGGAAGTGCGGATGCAACTCGGAGAGGTGGCTGAGGGTCTGACCAAGCTGGGCGCTCCCGAGCGCAGGCACGTGCGCGGGTGCGAGCGCTGCCGGTCGTTCAAGAAGCAGCTCAAGGAGAACAACCACGCGCTCGCGGCGATCTTCCCCGTCGGGCCGCTGCTGCTGGCCAAGAAGCTGCTGCTCACCAAGCTGGGCTCGACCGCCTCCGCTGGCCATGTCGGCGAGCCGGAGCCACCGCCGGGGCCACCGCGGGCGCTGCCGGCGCGGGGGGAGCGAGCGCGGCCGGGGGCATCCTCACCGCCGGCGCGGGCGCGATCGCGACGAAGGCCGTCGCCGGGCTCGCCGCGGCGGCGATCGTCACCGCGGTCGCGGCCGACCATGTCGGGCATTCCGCGCATCGCCATCACACCACTCCAGCCGCCACAGCCTACGTGTCCCCGCACGCGAGCGAACCGATCGTCGTGCACGCCAGCGTCCAGCCGGTCAGCTCGACGCGTCGGTTCGCGGCTGACCGCTCGGCGGCGCGGCGCCCCGCCCATCCGCGTCTGGCGGTCAGGACGGCCAAGATCGCCGCGCCGGCTGCGACGCCGCACCAGCCCGCCCTCGCGCCGACGGTCCCCCCGGTCGTCAAGCCGGCCGTGCTGCCAAAGCCGGTTCCGGCGCCCGTGACGGAGGTCACGACCGAGACGACCGCCCTGCCGACGGCCGCCACCGACACGCCGCCCCAGCCGCCCGCGACGAGCACACCCGTGACAAACCCGACCGGCGGCACACCCTCGCCGCCGGCCGAACCGACTCCGCCCACGCAAGCGCCGCCCGTGGAAACGCCGCCCGCGCAAACGCCGCCGCCGGTTACGCCGCCCACCGAAGAAACAGCGCCCCAGAGTCCGCCCCCAGTCGGGGGGACCGGCGAATCGGCATCCTCCGCGACAACCTCGCAGACGACGCCCCAGGGCTAGCCCGCCAGGGCCCGGCGTGCCATAGCCCACCCCTTGCGGTCGTAGGCGGCTGGCTACGGGCGGGCGCTAACCGAACGTGAACGTCTCAAGCGGCCGTTCGAGCACACCGGCGGTGCCTACGAGCAGCGGCGAGGCCGCCTGCGAGTTGGCCGTGGGAGAGCTCAGCATCACGATGTGCACGCCCGCGCGCGCGCCGGGCTGTTCGGGCAGGAGCAGGATGTCGCGGCCGTAGACGGTCGCGCCCGCGATCCGAGCGGTGTAGGCGACGGTATAAGCGGGCACCGTGTTCACGCGCGTCTTGCCCTCCCCACGCAGCACGAACCCGGCGTAACGATGACGCAGCCCTTCGATGTATGAGGCGGCGTAGAGCGGCACCTCGGCGCTGAGGCTGCCCGTGTATGGCGGCAGCCTCAGCGGGCCGACCGCGAACGAGCTCCTCAGCTGTCCGTGCACCGGACTACGCACCTGAACGTACTCCCCCGCGGCCGGCGCGGACCGGTAGAGACCGCGGTAGCTGAATGAGAACGGCACCGGTCCGCCGTGAGAGTAGTGGGCGTTCTCGAGCCCGAGCGCCCCGGCGATGCCGAGCGCGAGCAGGCCGACGCCGGCCGACGCGACGATCGCCTGAACGAGCCGGGACGCGGCATGCCAGCGAGGCGCCAGCAGCTCGCCGAGCGTGGGCCCGTACTCAGGCTTCAATGGGATGGAGGCCATCGGTGGGGTCGATTATTCGCCCAGCGAAAAGAGCGCCTCGAGATCGTGGCGGGAGTAGGCCGCGAACGCGACCATCGTCTGGGTTCGCGTCACGCCGGGCAAACCTCCGATCTCGGCGGTGACGACGTCCGCGAGCTGCTCGTGATCGGGGACGCGCACGATCGCTACGAAATCCCACTCGCCGGTGACTGAGTAGGCCTCGGCGACGCCCTCGATGTCGGCGAGCGCGCCGCCTAGCGTCGAGAGCGCGTCGCGCTCGGCCTCGATCAGGACGACTGCGTTGGTCAACGTCATGGCGAGCTATGACGCTCCCCGGGCGCCAGCACCACGACCTCGGAGGATGTACCGGACTCGACCTCGGACTTGAACGCCTGCGCGTCGGTCTCGATCGGCGGGAACGTATCGTAGTGGCAGGGGATGACCTGCTTGGCGCCGACCAGCTTGGCGGCGTGGACGGCGTCGTGGCGATCCATCGTGTAATGGCCGCCGATGCACATCAGCGCAACGTCGATCGGCCCCTCGGTCTCGCCGATCAGTTGCAGGTCCGAGAACAGGCAGGTATCGCCAAGGTGGTAGATCGTACGGTCCCCGAACCGCACGATCAGCCCGGCGGGTACGTTGACCGCCCCTTTGGGAGTCGTCGAGGTGTGCCAGGCGGGCACGAGCTTGACCGAGCCCCACTCGAACGACACGGTGCCGCCGAGGTTGGGGTCGTGAACCTGCGCGACGCCGTCCGCGGAGAGCTCGTTGGCGATCTCCACGATCGCCACCACGTCCGCGCCGGCGCGAGTGGCGATCGAGACGGTGTCGCCGATGTGGTCGGCGTGCCCATGCGTCAACAGGATCGCCTGCGGACTCAGCTCGTCCGCGGCGACGGCTGCCTTGGGATTGCCCGTCAGGAACGGGTCGATCAGCACGGTGCTGGTGCCGTCGCTGAGCTCGAATGCCGCGTGGCCTAGGAAGCGGATGTCCATGGTCTGTGCTGCTCCTGTGTCGTGGGAGTGGATGGAGTGGGCGTCATCATGATAAGAGCGTGCGCGGTGCGGTGGATCGATAGCTCGAGCGCGACGCGGCACAGGCGCCTCGCTGATGGGACGCGAGGACCCGCTACAGCTCCGGCGGGTCGATCAGATGCAGGCCGAGACCCAGGATCAGGCCGACGAGCCCGCCAACGACGCCCGCCAGCCAGCTCGCCTCCGGGCGGGCATAGGGCAGCACGAGCAGGGTCGCGGCGATTGCTCCGGCGCCCAGCAGATCGCCGTCGTAGTAGTAGCGGCGGCGTGCGGCCCCCAGGTCCGGGATCGACCAGGCGGCGATCAGCGCCAGCGCACCCCCGTTAGCGCCGCTGACGATCGGCTCGGCGTAGATCGCGCTCGCCGCCAGCGCGCCGGTGACGCCGCCCCCGAAGAACACCACGAGCACGATCGCCGCACCGCGGCGGCGCTCGAGCAGCCAGCCGAAGATCGCGGTCGCGAGCAGGGCCACGAACGCGTACAGGCCGTCCAGGTAAGCGAACTGGCTGGTGAGGAGCTTCCACCAGTCGCCGTGCAGGGGACCGACGATCGCGAGCCTGAAGAAGCCGACGTACCCTCCGCGCACGAGCACCCATCCGGCGCAGCCGAGCGCAACCAGGGCGATCGTCGCGTACGGGGGCGAGTCCGCGCGCGGATAGCCTCCTCGCCGCGGAGAGCGCCCCAGGCGCGTGCGCGCACGGGCACGCCCCGGCGAGCGGCCGAATGTCAGCGAGCGAGCGAGCCGCCGCAGAACCCGGTCTCGGCTCTTGACGCGGGGGAGCTTGGGCGCCCGACTGCGCAGCCTGGAGCCGCAGTACGGGCACTCGGTGATGTACGGGCTGACCTCCGAGCCGCACTGCTTGCACACGACGAACAGGTCGGGGCCGGAGGACATCGTGATTGCATTCTAAGGACCCTCGCCCCTTGGTCTGTACGCCATCAACTCCGGCCGGCCCACCTCCCACGACACGCGTTCGATCTGCCCGCCCTCGACTTGCCCGCGCCGCGTCCATCGACGCCGACCCCGCCGTAGACGCCGACCACACTCGACGCCGGCCGGCGCCCGGCCGTGGGATACTCAGGCCATGAGACCAGGATATGACCAGAAGCTCTACATACTCGCGTTCGACCACCGCGGGTCGTTTCAAAAGAAGTTCTTCGGCATCGAGGGCGAACCCGACGCCGAGCAGACGGCGATGATCGCCGACGCCAAGCACCTGATCTTCGAGGGGCTCTCCCAGGCCGTAGCGACCGGAGCCGACCCGTCGGTGACGGGGGTGCTCGTGGATGAGCAGTTCGGCTCGACCGTGCCCGAGGAGGCGCGTGCGCAGGGCCTGAGGCTGGCGATGCCGGCGGAGCGCTCGGGTCAGAACATGTTCGACTTCCAATACGGCGATCAGTTCGGCGAGCACATCGAGAAGTTCGACCCGGACTTCACCAAGGTGCTCGTGCGCTACAACCCCGACGGCGATCCCACCGGCAACCGCGATCAGCTCGCAAAGCTCAAGCGACTGTCGGACTGGCTGGTGGAGCACGAGCGCAAGTTCCTGTTCGAGCTGCTCGTGCCGGCCGAGGAGGCGCAACTGCAGGCCGTAGGAGGCGACACAGACCGCTACGACGCCGAGTTGCGTCCGGAGCTGATGAGGCGCACGATCGCCGAGATCCAGGACGCCGGCATCGAGGTGGACATCTGGAAGATCGAGGGCGTCGACGCGCGCTCGGATTGCGAGATGCTCGCCGCCCAGGCCCGCACGGGCGAGAACCGCGAGGATGTCGTGTGTGTGGTGCTCGGCCGTGGCGCCAATGACGCCAAGGTCGACCACTGGCTCGCCCAGGCCGCGCCCGTGCAGGGATTCGTCGGGTTCGCAATCGGCCGCTCGATCTGGTGGGACCCGCTGAAAGCGTATGTCGCGGGCAAGATCGAACGCTCGGCCGGCGCCAGTCAGATCGCCGAGAACTACCTGCGCTTCGTCAACGTCTACGAGCGCGCCGAGACCGAGGCGCCGGTCGCCTGAGCCATGCTTGGCGCGCACGCGACCGCAGACATTCAAGACACCTCCCTCAGGGCCGCGAATCGTCGTTCCTGGCAAGGACGCAGGGAGCGTGGCGTGCTGCGCACGCGAGCGACCGAGGACGCCGCCAGGGGCGTCGAGACGCCGTCATGAAGATGCGTCGGAGCCTCGCCGAGCTCGAGCAGGCGTTCGTAAAAGAGATCTCGCTCGACCGTCACCGTCGCGCGTCGCTGCGGCGCACGACCGAGCAGCGCGCGCTCAAACGCGAGGTGCAGCGCCGTCACAAGCGCGGGTCCGTCCGGTTCGTGCTGCTCGTGCTGACGCTCGTCATGACCGCCGCGATCGTCACCGTGGTGATGTTTCGCACGCTCTATCTGCTGCTCGGCTGACCGGGCGCCCGCAGTGCGCGGGCCCGACCCCGTCAGCTCTCGTCCGGCTCGCCCGCGCCCTCGTCCGTCGCGACCGCCGGCGCCGCGCTCGCGGACGTCCGCTCAGTCTCATCGCGATGGATCTCCAGATAGATCTCTGTGCGAAAGACAGGGATGTCCTGGGGGGCCTGGATGCCGATGCGCACCTTGTCGCCCATGACGGACAGCACCGACACCTCGATGTCGTCCCCGATCATGATGCTTTGGTTTGACTTGCGAGTCAGCACCAACATGGTGCACCTTCCTATCGGCCGACGAGCAGTGGAAAGGAGCTGGCCCCGGACCGCGCCGGTCAGGCAAGCATAGTCGGTCGTGCCCACGGCAAGCCGGTCCGGCCCGCCCGAACCGTCACGCCGCCCGTATGCGCTAGTCTCCCGGGCCGTCCATGGCTCGTAAATCTCTGCGCCCGCACCTGAACCAGATCCGCGCGTGGGTACGGCAAGGCCGTACCGATGCCTGGGTGGCCCACCAGCTCGAGGTCACTGTCCGCGACATCGAGCAGTTCAAGCGCCAAAACGAGCTCGTCAGCGACGCGGAGCCCGCCGAGGGCGCCATCGCGGCCGACTACCACGACGAAGTCGATCTCAGAGCCGAGGACGACGCGCTGATCGCGGCGGAGCTGGAGGCAGCCGAAGTGGAGACCGAGCGCGAGCAAGCCCAGCGCGAGGGGGATGACGAGGAGGAGGACGAGGCGCCCGTTCGAACCCGCCGGCGCGGACGACGCGGAGGCCGCGGGCGCGGAGGCGCGCGCAGCGGCGGGGGCCCGCTGGAGGGCACGTTCGACCATGGCGAAGAGGGCTACGGCCTGTGGCTGGACCCCGCGATCGCGGACAATCCGATCTACGCCGAGCACTGGGCCGGGCACCGGCCGGTCGAGGTGACCGTGGAAGAGGACCGCATCGTCATCCGCCGCGTAGGCGACGACGACTAGAGCGTCGCTGACCGAAGCCGGGAGACACTCGCCTTCGGCTCGCATCCCCGTTTCGGCCAGCGCGATGCTTGTCCTCAGTCGCTCGCGTACGTAGTACGCCACGCTCCCTGTGTCCGCGCCTCGCTTGCTCAGCGACGCTCTAGCGCGTAGTTCGTATCGATTGCAAGTGACGCACCGATTTGGTCGTGGCGCCTACGCCTCCGTCAGCGCCCGCCTGCCTCCGGCGTAGTCGGATGCCTCGCGCAGGTAACGACCAAACGCCGCGTCCACGACCACGCTCGAGTCCCACGCCCAAGGGTGATCGGGCGCCGCGGTCATCGCCGTCTGCATGCACCAGCCCGTTTCGGCCGCGTACAGGTCGGCGAGCTCCTGTGCTGAGAACCGGCCGCCAAGGCGCCGGCGCAGCTCTGAGACGAGCTCAGCGATGACACGCTCCAGCAGCGGTGTGCGCTCAGCGGGGGCGTCACGCAGACGGCGCTCGCCTCGCTGCCACTGATAGATCGCGTTCTCGAACGACACCCGGTCGAGGGTAGCGGTCTACGGAGGAGGGAGAGGACGGAGGGAAGCCAGAGGAGCAGGAGGAGCAGGAGGAGCAGGAGGAGCAGGAGGAGCAGGAGGAACAGGAGGAACAGGAGGAACAGGAGGAACAGGAGGAGCAGGAGGCGCAGGAGGCGGAGGGGAGAGGACCGGAGGGGTGGTGTTGGATTGTTATCTATCTAACACTCCGTATAACTTTTGTTATACGCGCCAAAAATTTTAATGCACCACCCCACGGCCTTTATGGATGTGTCTGACGATCGTTGTACGCCCAGCCTGTGGTCGCGTCAGTTGTTGGGCAGGCGGGTCACTACGTAAGGCTGCTCGCCCGCGTGCATCATGCCCAGCCGGCGGGCCTCCTCTTCTACGGTGCCACGCCGACCCAGCGATTCGTGCTGGCGCAGCAAAAGCACGTGTTCGTGCTCCAGCGTGACCAGTTGCGCGTCCTCGCCGTGCGCCTGGCGCCAGGTGGAGTAGATGCGGATGCCGGCGCTCAGGTACAGGTACGCGAGCGCGACGAGCAGACACAGCATCGCAACGCGTCCGAGCCTGTCCCAGCGGATGCGCGCGACCGGGGCGCTCGCGCCGATCGCTCGGGACTGCGGGGAAGATGCCTGCGCGCTAGCCATTGCTGCTCGCATTCGCCCCCGCCGGTCCGATCCCTGCAAGCAGCGCCCGCCGCGGGTGAGCCCGCAAGCGATCTGCCCGGTGGGCTCAGCCGCGAAAGACCGAGCGCCCGGGAAACTCGGCGTCAGAACCGAGCTGCTCCTCGATGCGCAGCAGCTGATTGTACTTGGCGACCCGGTCCGAGCGCGAGGGCGCCCCCGCCTTGATCTGCCCGCAGCCGGTGGCGACCGCGAGGTCGGCGATCGTGACGTCCTCGGTCTCGCCCGAACGGTGGCTCATCACCGCCGTATAGCCTGCCGTGCGCGCCATGGTGATCGCGTCGAGCGTCTCCGAGAGCGTGCCGATCTGGTTGACCTTGATCAGGATCGAGTTCGCCACGCCCTGCTCGATGCCGCGTCGCAGGCGCTCGGTGTTCGTGACGAACACGTCGTCGCCGACGAGCTGGGTGTGCTCGCCCAGACGCCCGGTGAGCGTGGCCCAGCCGGCCCAGTCCTCCTCGTCCATGCCGTCCTCGATCGACACAATCGGGTAGCGCGCGACCAGGTCGGCCCAATAGTCGGTGAGCTCGGAGGCGCTGAGGGTGCGACCCTCGTGCTCGAGCACATAGGCGCCGTCGTCGTACAGCTCGCTGGCGGCCGGGTCCAGGGCGATCGCGACATCCTCGCCCGGCCGGTATCCGGCCGCCTCGATACCGGCGAGGAGCATCTGCAGTGCTTCCTCGTTTGAGTGAAGGTCGGGCGCGAACCCGCCCTCGTCGCCAACGGCTGTGCTCAAGCCGCGCTCGTGCAGGGTGCGCTTGAGCGCGTGGAACACCTCGACGCCGGCGCGCAGGCACTCCGCAAACGTCGGCGCCCCGCACGGAACGATCATGAACTCCTGGAAGTCGACCCTGTTGTCGGCGTGGGCGCCGCCGTTGAGCACGTTCATCATCGGAACCGGCAGCACCCGCGCCGCCTCGCCGCCAAGGTAGCGCCACAGCGCGAGACCCTCCTCGGCGGCCTGCGCGTGCGCTGCCGCTAGGGATACGCCAAGGATCGCGTTCGCGCCCAGGCGCGACTTGTCGGGGGTGCCGTCGAGCTCGATCAGCGCCGTGTCCAGCGTGCGCTGGTCGCAGGCGTCCAGTCCCCTGACCGCCTCGGCGATCTCGCCGCGCACGTGCCCGACCGCCCGCATGACGCCCTTGCCCTGCCAGCGCTCGCCGCCGTCGCGCAGCTCGGCGGCCTCGAACTCTCCCGTGGAGGCGCCCGAGGGGACCGCCACGTGGCCGTGGGCGCCCGAGCGCAGCCCGACCTCGACCTCGACCGTCGGGTTGCCCCTGCTGTCGAGAATCTGGCGAGCATGGACTCGCTCGATCTCGCTCATGCCGGAGCGCTCCTCACGCCCGCGGAACTCCCCCGAGCGCGTGTCCTCGCCAGTTGCCGGTGCAAGCCGCGGGGTCGCGAACGACAATGCGCGGCGGGTGGCATCGGCATCGCCGAACCGACGCTATTTGGTCGTCGTTGTGGCAGGCGTAGAGGTCGTCTGCACCGGCGCGCCGGTCTGCGGAGTGGCAGAGGTCGCGGGCGTCGCTGGTTTCTTGTACTCATGGCAATCCTGCACCACGTAGCCACTGCGGCATTCGGTTTTGCCTTCCCAGCGAGCGCGGAATTCTTTGACGAACTTGCTCAGCGCCTGCTGCTGCTGCTGGGCCGTCAGCTGCTGTTTGATCGAAGACTGCGCTTGGGCCAGCGTCTGCTGGTTGCCCGTCGTGGTGCCGGTCACTTCGTAGATGTAGTAGCCGAACGGGGTCTTCACGGGCCCGCCGAGCTTGCCCTTTGGCGCCGAGAAGATGGCTTCGTCCAGCGCCTTCTCCTCCTGGCCTTTGACGACGCCGGTTATTTCGCCGCCTTTGGCCTTGCTCGTCGGGTCGATCGAGGTGGCCTTGGCGACCGATGAGAAGCTCTTGCCCGATTCGATTTCCTGCTTGGCCTTGTTGGCCTGGGCTTCGGTCTTGGTAAGGATGATCTTCACGTTGCGCTTTTCGGGAGCCCCGAACTGCGACTTGTGTTCGTTGTAGTACTTGCTGATCTGCGCCTGCGTGACGGTGCCCTTCTCTTTAGAGACCTTCTGCTGGATCTTCGAGGACAGCAGGTTCAGCTTCACGCGTAGCAGCAGATCCGAGACGCTCTGACCAGACGTCGCCAGGAACTTCTGGAATTCCGCGGGCTTGGGGAATTGCTGATTCTTGATCTGTTCGAACTGCTTCTTGACTTCCGCGTCGCCCACTTTCACGCCCTGAGATTCGGCCTCGCCGAGCACCCACGCGGAGGAGATCAAGAATCCGAGCACCTCCTGCTGCAAAGACTTGTACTGCTGTTCGCACTGGGCCTTCAGCTGCGCGGCGGTCGGCTTGGGCTGACCCTTGGCCGGCTTCGGCGCGGTCGCTTCCAGGTGGGCGATGCACGCCGTGTAGTTGGGCGGGTCGGGGACGACCGGCTTGGGCGCCGTCTGCCCCGGCGTGGTCGCCGAACTCGACGCGGCGGCCACCGACAGCCAGTGTTCGTACGACGCTTTGGTGATCGGGTTGCCACCGACCTGCACGACCGCGTTGCCGGGTATGCCTCCGCCACCGCACGCGGCCAGACCGGCGACGGCAAAGAAAACGGCGCCTAGCGCCGCGATGTAGCGGAAGTGCTTGGACACGACGCGGGCACTCTAGCGGAAACCGCGGTGTGCGTGGTTAAGGAGTTCCTGAAGACGTCCGCCGACGCTGACGCCGCGCCGCCTCGCCGACGTGCCGGCGCCCGCTCCCAAGCCGTAGCGGCTCTACACTCGCGACTTTCGTAAAGCGCTCAGCCCGCCACGGGCGGAGCCGGACTACGCCGCTTCGCGCGTGAGCGACAGCAGTACATCCGCGGCCCTGACCACGGTTGGAAACCGTGCGGGGCCCTCTCGCGGCACGCGGACGGAGACCTGCGAGCGCCCGGACTCGTACAGCGCCTCAGGCAGCTCCTCGCGCAGCCGGCGCGCGCGGGCCGAGTCGAGCTCGATCGGCGTGACGGCGAGACGGTCGCCGCGGAAGCTCACCGCCGAAGCGCCCGCCTGACCGAACTTGATCCGCGCCCGTTGCAGCGCCAGCAGGTTTGCGAGCGGCTCGGGCACCGGCCCGAAGCGATCCTCGAGCTCCTCGTGCAGCTGCTGCACTTCGGCCACCTCCAGCGCGCCGGCGACACGGCGGTGAATCTCGATCTTGGCCTGCTCGTAGGGGACATAGTCGGGCGGGACATAGGCGTCGACGTTCACGTCGAGACGCACGGGCTCGGGGAGCTCCTCGCCCTCCGCCTCAGCGGATGGACCGGCCTCGCGCACGGCCTCGTCGAGCATCTGCATGTACAGCTCGAAGCCGAGCGCGGCGACGTGCCCGGACTGCTCGTCCCCGAGCAGGTTGCCGGCGCCGCGCAGCTCCAGGTCGCGCATCGCGACTCGGAATCCGGCGCCGAGCTCGGTGTAGTCCGACAGCGCCGCCAGACGCTGCGCGGCGTCCGGCGTGAGCGCCGCCGCGGAGTCGTACATCAGATAGGAGTAGGCGCGCTCGCGACTGCGTCCGACCCGGCCGCGGATCTGGTAGAGCTGGGACAGGCCGAACGCGTCGGCGTGCTCGACAATCAGCGTGTTCGCCTGGGGAATGTCGATGCCCGACTCGATGATCGACGTGCACACGAGCACGTCGTAGTCGCCGCGCAGGTAGTCCATCATGACCGTCTCCAACTCGCCCTCGGACATCTGCCCGTGGGCCACCGCGAACCGTACACCGGGGCACAGAGCGCGCAGTCGCTCGGCGGTCTCGTCGATCGATTCGACGCGGTTGTGCAGGAAGAAGGCCTGACCGTCGCGCTCGTGCTCGCGCACGATCGCCCTCCTGACGAGCTCCTCCTCGTACTCGCCGACGTAGGTCTTGACCGGCCGGCGTCCCTCGGGGGGCGTCTCGATCACGGAGATCTCGCGCAGGCCCGCCAGCGACATCTGCAGGGTGCGCGGGATCGGCGTAGCGGACATCGAGATCACGTCGACGCGCAGCTTCAGCTGGCGCAGCAGCTCCTTCTGCTTGACGCCGAACCGCTGCTCCTCATCGACGATCAGCAGTCCCAGGTCCTTGGCGCGCACGTCGCGCGAGAGCACGCGATGGGTGCCGATCAGGATGTCGACCCGGCCGGCCGCGAACCCCGCGATCGCCTCCCGCTGCTCGGCCGGCGAGCGAAACCGCGAGACGTGCTCGACGTTGATCGGGTAGTCGGCGAGGCGCTCTGAGAACGTTCCGTAGTGCTGTTGGGCGAGGATCGTCGTGGGTGCGAGCATCAGCACCTGCTTGCCCTGGCTGGCCGCCTTGAACGCGGCGCGCAGCGCCACCTCGGTCTTGCCGTAGCCGACATCGCCGCAGATCAGCCGGTCCATCGGCCGGGGAGCTTCCATATCGGCCTTGACCAGTTCGATCGCCTCCAGCTGGTCGGGGGTCTCGGTGAACGGGAATCGCTGCTCGAATTCCCGCTGCCAGTCGGAGTCGGGCTCGAACGCGTAGCCGGCGCGGCGGCGGCGCTCGGCGTACAGGCTCAGCAGCTCTCCCGCCAGCTCCTGCGCGGCGCGGCGCGCGCGCGCCTTCATCGTCTCCCAGCGCGTGCCCCCGAGCGCGGACAGAGGCGGGTGCTCACCGCCCCCGCCTACGTAGCGCGAGATCTTCGCCAGCTGCTCGGTCGGCACGAACACGCGGTCGTCGCCCTGGTATTCGAGGTACAGGTAGTCGCGGGTGACGTCCGCGACCGTGCGCGTCTCAAAGCCGGCGAAGCGCGCGACGCCGTGATCCTCGTGTACGACGATGTCACCGGTACGCAGCTCGGTGAACGAGCGCAGCGCCCCGCGGCGCGCTCCTCCCGGGCCACCGCGTCCCGCCGCCCCCGCGCCCGGGCGCTCAGCGCGACGACGGCGCAACAGACGGTGCTCGGGGAAGACCGCGAGATGCAGCTGGGGCGCCACGAACCCCTCGCGCAGCGACGCGGCGGCGAAGCGCAGCGAGGGCTCGAGCACCTGACGGCCCACGTCCACGTCCTCGCCCAGCCACGTGGCCTGCATCCGCCCGAGGTTGTAGGCCGCCCGCTCGCCCTCGCCACGGCGGGGGAACGCCACGACCGTGCGATAGCCGGAGCGCACCAGCTTCTCGAGCTCGGGCTCGGCCTCGGCCAAGGAGCGCGCGGCGGTGTCGGCGGCCTGAGCCCGCAGCTGCAGCGGCTGATCGCCGGAGATCGACGACAGCCAGATACGCGCCCGCCCGGCAAGCGCGGATTCGATGTCCTCGGGGCTCACATACAGGTGGTGCGCGTCCTCGTCGGCGAACGCGGCGCACACATCGGTCCAGTGGTCTGAGAGCGCGGGCTTGCACTCCTCCTCGGCGGCGACGAGCAGCTCGGTGTCATCGTCGAGCAGATCCAGCAGCGCGCCGAACCGCTCGACGGGCAAGAGCTCGGCGATGTCCGGACGATCGGACTCCTCTTCGGAGGCCGCCATCTCCGCCAGCTCACGGTGCTCGATCGCGAGCTCCGCCGCGGGCGCGATCTCGACCTCCGGGACATCGCCGAGGGAGCGCTGGGTGAACGTCGAGAACCAGCGCAGCGACTCGATCTCGACGTCGAACATGTCCACCCGCACCGCCCGGTCCTCGGTGGCCGGAAATACGTCCAGGAGTCCACCGCGCAGCGCGAACTGCCCACGCTCTGCAACCTGATCGACGCGCTCGTACCCCGCCGCGACGAGCTCGGCCGCGCACTCCTCGAGATCGAGCAGCTCGCCCACGCGCAGGGTGAACGAGCGCGGCCGCAGCGCCGGATCGGGGACCTTCTCTGACAGCGCTACCGCGCTGACGACCACCACCGGCGGCTCCTCGTCCGATCCGTGAGCGGTGAGCAGCGCATCGAGTGCCGCGACGCGCAGACCCACGAGGTGCGGCGGGGGCGCCAGATGGGACTCGTACGCGACCCCGCGCGAGGGATAGAAGCGCACTCGCCGAGGCTCGAGCCACGCGCGCAGGTCGGCCGCCAGATCGCGCGCGGCGCGATCGTCGCCGACCACGACCAGCGTCGGGCTGGGCGACGAGGCCTGTGCATCGGGCGCGCGATCGGATAGCGCGGCGATCAGGTACGGCCGCAGCGAGGCCGACACGAACGCATGCCCACCCTCACGGGCGAGCGTGGTCGCGGCGGGGTCGTCCTCGATCAGCCCGAGCAGCGAGCGCAGGGCCATCTACTCAGGTTCCTCACCGAGCACGATGCGCTGCACCCGATCGGCCGCGCGCTCTACGAGGTCGTGCACCTCCGCCGGGTCCTCCCGAAAGCCCCCGAGCACGTAGGCGGAGACGACCTCCGGATCGCTGGACTCAGGACGTCCGACGCCGACGCGCACACGCACAAACTCCGGGCCGCCGAGCTCGCGCCGCAGCGACTTCAGGCCGTTGTGTCCCGCCAGCCCGCCGCCCAGGCGAGCCCGTACCTCATCGAACGGGATGTCGATCTCGTCGTGCACGACCACCACCCGATCGAGCGGCACGTGCAGTGCGCCCCGCGCCGGGCCGACCGAACGACCGGCGTCGTTCATGTATGTCTGCGGCCAGAGCACCGCCACGCGCGGGCGGATCGGCGAGCCGACCGCCTCGCCCCCAGCGGAATATTCGGCCCCCGGGGCGCCTCCGACGCGACCCTCGGCGATACGCCCGCGATAGCGCTCCACCGGACGGCCCAGCCCCCAGCGCTCGGCGAGCGCGTCGGCGACCATGAAGCCGACGTTGTGGCGAGTGTCAGCGTGCTCGCGCCCGGGGTTGCCCAGGCCGACGATCAGCCAGTCGCAGGCTCCACTCATTGCTTCATTGTGCGTAACCGCGCCGCTGGGTAGTCGATGGGCAAGCGAGGCAAGGACGCAGGGAGGTGGCGTACTACGTACGCGAGCGACCGAGGACGCAGCATCGCGCAGCTCAGCGGCTGCCCAGCGCTACTCCCCGCCGGAGGCGTCCTCTGAGCCGGCGCCCTCGGCGGTCTCGTCCTGCTCCTCGCCCTCGTCGCCCTCGCCCACGAGCTCGGTCTCGGCCTCGATCTCCTCCTCCTCGGTCTGCAGCCGCGGCGGGGACAGCGTCGCGAGGACGGTCTCGGCATCGTCCAACAGCGTGACGCCCTCGGGCGCGGAGAGCGCGGTGAGCACGATCGTCTCGCCGATCTGCATCTCGCCGATGTCCTGCACGATCGACTCGGGGATCGCCGTCGGCAGCGCTTGCACGTTCAGCTCGCGCGTGATCTGCTCGAGCACACCGCCTTCCTTGACCCCCGGCGCATCCTCCACGCCGGTCAGCTCCAGCGGAACCACCGCTTGAATCGCCTCATCCAGTCGCACCCGCAGCAGATCCACGTGCACTGTCTCGCCGCGCACCGGATCGCGCTGGGCCTCCTTGAGGACGACCGGGGTGGCTTTCTCACCGTCAACGCTCAGGTCCAGGACGGCTCCCGATCCGGCGAGCGCGAGACGCAGCTCGCGCGCGTCGGCCTCGAAGCTCACCGATTCGCCGCCGCCGCCATACACGGTCCCAGGCACGCGCCCGGAGCGGCGCAGGCGTCGAGCCGCGCGCGAGCCGTTGGCCGCACGGCTGCTTACGTCGAGCTTGGTCGTGGCGTCGGCCATCGCGGCGGCTACGTTAGCACTCGGCTTCGTTACCTATTGGCGCGCTCAGGGACAGCAATGCGACGTGAACGCCCTGCAGGGCGTTGCCGGTGCGGCGCACCACCACGCACTGCACGACCGGCAGCCGGCCGATCACCGTCCACGCTACGCGCGTGGCGCCGGTCGCGGCGGTGAGGGAGCCGGCGGTGGGCGATTTGATCGACAGGAGCTTGACCGCGCCCGGCCGCTTGAGTCTGACGGCGCTTGCACGTACGGTCGCGACGCAGTACGACCTGGCGCGGCATCCGTCCAGCAGCGAGAGCTCGCGGGCGGCGTCGCCGTGCGCCTGCGCCTGCAACACCGCCAGGATGTCGTTGCGTTCGGCGTTTTCGGCCAGCAGATATCGGGCCAGCAGCGCGCTGATCGCGATGAACAGGACGACGCCGACGAGGACGACCGTCACGCGTCGCCGACGCGGGATCTGCCGCCACCACGTGCGCGGCGTCCGTTCGGGCGACGAAATGGTCTGAGGGAGAGGCTGCTGCACGGCGCGATGCGCGTTTTTGTCAGATAGACGGGGTGGAGATGTGCGTCCATTTTTCAAACCACGTATAACCATTGTCATACGCGCCTAGATTTTTTATAACGAACATCCGCCTCTTTATCTTACGCTTCTACTACTATAGTTATACGAATTACGTTCGTCAGAACAGCTGGTTCTCGCCGCCGAAGACCTCGCTGACGGAATCGTCGACGAAGATGCGCCGGATCGAGTCGGTCAGCAGCTCGGCGCACGGCAGCACGCGGATGTTCTCCGGGCGGTCCGTGCTGACGGGAATCGTGTCGGTCACCACGATCTCCTCCAATCCCGACGTTCGCAGGTTCTCGAACGCGGCGCCGGAGAAGACGGCGTGGGTGGCCGCCGCGTACACGTGCGAGGCGCCCCCGTCGAGCACCGTCCGCGCGGCCGCCGCCAGCGTCCCGGCGGTGTCGATCATGTCGTCGACGATCACCGCCGTCTTGCCCCGCACGTCTCCGATCACGTAGCCGATCTCGGCGACCTGCTGGGCGGGGCGCTCCTTGTCGAGGATCGCCAGCTCGGCGCCGATGATGGAGGCGAACTTCTTGTTCAGCTTGACCCTGCCCGCGTCCGGCGCGACGACCACCAGGTCCGACAGGCCGAGGTCCCCAAAGTATTGCGTGAGCATGAACAGCGCCGTCATGTGGTCGACCGGCTTCTGGAAGAAGCCCTGGATCTGCCCGGCGTGCAGATCCATCGTCAGCACGCGGTCGGCGCCGGCGGACTCGAGCATGCGCGCGACCAGCCGCGCGGAGATCGGCTCGCGGGGCGCTGACTTCTTGTCCTGGCGGGAGTAGCCGAACCAGGGCGTGACGGCGATCACGCGGTGGGCGGAGGCGCCGACGGCGGCGTCGATCATGAACAGCAGCTCCATCAGCGAGTCGTTCGCCGTGACGCCGGCCTGGGCGTTGCCGCAGGTGGACTGCACGATGAACACGTCGGCGCCGCGAATCGACTCCTCGTAGCGGCAGTAGACCTCGCCGTTGGAGAACGTGTTCAGCGTCACTCCTCCGAGCTCGACGCCGAGCTTGCCGGCGATATCGCGGGCGAGCTGCGGGTTCGCGCGCCCGCTGAAGAGCATCAGCCGCTTGTTGTAGTCGATCGGCAGGCTCGTCTGCGCGGACTGCTGCGCGCGCGTATCCATCGCGCTGCTCATCGTGTGAGGGAGTGTAAAGGTCCGACGCGACGATCCCGCCGGCCCAGCCGTACGGGGCTCACGACGCGTCCTTGTGTGCGAGGGCTCTCGCCCGCCGCTCGGCGTAACCCTCTTTGTTGGTCTGGCGGGCGCGAGCTATGCCCAGCGCACCCGGTGGCACATCCTCGTCGATCACCGAGCCGGCGC
The DNA here is from genome assembly GCA_963786535.1 of uncultured Solirubrobacterales bacterium. Lineage (GTDB taxonomy): Bacteria > Actinomycetota > Thermoleophilia > Solirubrobacterales > Solirubrobacteraceae > Palsa-744. Next base: position 1,212,919 of record CAWAZI010000001.1, read on the forward strand.
CCGTGTAGGCATCGTCGCCGACGGTCACGGGCGCCACGAACGAGACGTGCACGCTGCTGCGCACGCGCCTGCCGATCCTCGTGCGGTGCTTGCGCTGACCGTCATAGTTGGCGGTGATCGTGCTCGCGCCAAGGTTGGCGTGAGCGCCGACGTCGGCATCGCCGATGTAGGACAGGTGCGGGATTTTCGCTCCGGCGCCGATGTCTGAGTTCTTGATCTCCACGAACGTCCCCACCTTCGATCCCCCGCGCAGAACGGAGCCCGGGCGCAGATAGGCGAACGGACCGACGGTGGCGCCGTCCTCGAGCACGCTGTCGATCAGGTAGGAGTGCCGCACGACGCAGCCCTCGCCGATGCTGGTGGCGCCGCGAATCGTGGTGAACGGCTCGATCGTGGTGTCCTGGCCGATCTCGACATCGACGTCGATCACGGTGGAGCGCGGATCGACGATCGTCACGCCCGCCGCCATGTGCCGTGCGTGAATGGCCTCCTGGGCCAAGCGCGCGCACCCGCGCCAGCGCCGCCCGATCGTTGACGCCCAGCACCAGCCGCTCATCGGCTACCGCGTGCGCGGCGACCGTTGCCACCGTCGGCGCGGATCAGATCGAGCGCCTGCGGCAGATACAGCTCGCCCTGGGCGTTGTCGGAGCTCAGTCGCGGCAGCGCCTCGCGCAGGGCGTGCGCCGAGAACACATATACACCGGTGTTCACCTCGCGTATCTGCAGCTGCTCGGGTGTCGCGTCACCGTCGGTCTTGGTCTCGACGACTCCCTCGACGGCGCCGTGCTCGTCGCGCACCACCCGTCCATAGCCGCTCGGATCGTCCAGGAGGGTGCTCGCCATCGTCGCGCCCGCGCCGCTCGCCTCGTGTGCGCGCACGAGCTCCGCGATCGTCTCGGCGCTCACGAGCGGAACGTCCCCGCTGAGAACGACCACCGGGGCGCTCTCGCCCGCGCCGTCCGCGCCGTCCAGGCTCGCGTGGAGGTGCGCCATCGCCGCCACGACCGCGCCACCGGTCCCATTCGAGCGTGGCTGCACCGCCATCTCGATCCCCTCCGGGAGCACGCCCTCCAACGCGCGCTCGGGCGAGTCCACGACGACCACCTGCCCGGCGGCGGCGGCCAGCGCGGCGCGCACGGGCCAGAGCACCATCGGGATGCCGCACAGCTCATGCAAGACCTTGGGCGTGCGCGAGCGCATCCGCGTGCCCCTGCCAGCGGCGAGGATGATGACCGTCGGAGCCGGAGTCACGCCTGGGATGGTAGGTCATGCCGCATGCGGCATGACCGCCAGGCCCGCATGCGGGCCTGGCTTGGAGCCGCACATGTGCGGCTCCACCGAGCGGTGCATGCACCGCTCGGCCGGACGGCGCATGCGCCGTCCGGAACAGCACCTCAACTGGGGGGCAGGGATTCGAACCCCGATTCCCAGGACCAAAACCTGGTGTCCTGCCGTTGGACGACCCCCCAACGGCGAGCACATCGTCGCACGCAACCCCCCCGCCTTAGAGCATATGCCTGTAGATTCGTTCTATCGGGACCTCTCGCTAGGCTTCCCTCCTCCATGAGGGTCGGGGTCTATATAGACGGCTTCAACTTGTATTACGGAGCGCGAGGGCTCTGTGGCCAGGGCAAGCCTGGATGGCGGTGGATCGACCTGCGAGGGCTTGCGAGCCAGCTCGCTACCTGGCAGGGATGCCGCGTCACACGGATCGTGTATTGCACGGCAAGGATCAGCGGGGCTGATAACCCATCCGGCGCAAAAGACCAGGACGTCTACCTCAAGGCGCTGGTTGCGGCCAACGCCGTTGACCTGATCGAGTACGGCTCTTACGTCTCTCGTGTCAAGCAGGCTCCGATGGCCACGGCAGACGCCAAGGGCAGGCCTGTCTTGACGCGATCAGCACAGCCGGTCCTCGTCAAGGACGCGGAAGACCACCCTGTACGCGACGCGGTGTTCATGGTCTCTCATGCCCGGCGAGAGGAGAAGGGCTCCGACGTCAACGTCGCGGCCCATCTCCTGCTCGACGTACTCCAAGGCGACATTGACGCAGCTATAGTCATCTCCAACGACAGCGATCTTCGGCTCCCCTTGATCGAGGCTAGATAACGTGTTCCCGTGGGCACGGTGAACCCGTCCAGAAGCTTTCTCGCGGGCGATCTCAGAGGCACGCCGACGGATGGCGTCGGCGGTCACTGGTGGGCCAAACTGCATGCCGCTGACTACCGGACGCACCAGCTTCCGGACCCGACAGGCCAATACGCAAAGCCAGTCGGCTGGTAGACCGTCAGAAACGTCGAGCCAATACGCTTGACTTTTTCCGGTTCAATTCCGATATACTCTTTGTCTATACCACCCGGCCCCTCGTGGGCCGGGTCTTTTTTTAGCCTCAATCGGACCTCCGAACAGCATCACGAGCGCCGCGTCGAGCGCCCCGGCACGCGCCCGCCTTCCGCGCCGACCTCCGACGCGGGGCCGCCCGCGGCGGAGATGCCGAGCACGCGCATCGCCTTCAGCCCGAGGCTGAGCTTCTCGCGACCGTCGCTGGAGCTGACGTCCAGGCCCGAGAGCTCGCGCACGCGCTCCAGGCGGTAGTAAATCGTGTGGCGGTGGGTGAACAGGCGCTGGGCGGTCCCGGCGACGTTGCCGTCGGCCTCCAGGAACGTGGCGAGCGTGCGCACGAGCTCGGTCTCGTACTGCTCGTCGTAGGCCAGCAACGGCTCGACCGTCTCCGCGTAGAAGCGCTGCAGCTCTGAGGGGTTCTCGCTCATCGCGCTCAGCAGCAGCCGGTAGGCGCCGGTCTGCTCGAAGGCCAGCGCGACGCCGTCGGGGCCGCCCTGCGCGACGTTCGCCGCGAGCAGCGCCTCGCCGGCGGCGCGCGGCAGATCGGCCGGATCCTCGGCGATGCGGCTGCGTCCGAGCGCGAACGTGTAGCCGGCGAGACCGGCCTCCATCTCCCGCAACACGGCATCGGCGGCGCGCGCCGCCGTGGCCTCATCCCCCCCAGGCAGAAGCAGCAGCACCTCCGCGCCTACTATGACCGTGCCGGCACCCTCGCGCTCGGACAGGGCGGCGATCGAACGGCTCACGACCGCGCGGGCGCCGCGCTCGGCGACGGCGCGCACACGCGCGCGCCAGCCCTCGTCGGTCGGAGCTTGGGGAACGGCGCGCGCGACGATCATGCTCGCGCCGTCCTGGATGTCCAGCGAGAGCTCTTTGGCGCGCGCGAGCAGCTCCTCGCGCTCGGTCAGCTCGCGCTGGAGGATCGCGCGCAGGAACTCGCTCGCCGCGAGAACCGAGGCGCGCTCGGGCGCGCGTACGCGCTCGACCTCCGAGGCGATCATCGTCACCAGCAGCCGCTTCATCTGCTCGCTGGGCTCGGCCGACTCGAGGTCTGAGTCCTCACCGCCCGTGGAGGTCGCCCGCATGTGCAGCGTGCCCACGACCGTATCTCCCACGCGCAGGGGCGTGCTGCTCACGCCTTTGCCCTGGGACAGCAGCGCGCGCTCCTCCGCCGGCGAGCGCGCCGCCACCGCGAGCGTCGCGCCCCAGGCGTCGGCGACGGCCAGGCTCGCGTCCAGCGCCTTCGCCGCCGCGCGCACCACTTCGGGCAGACCGGCGCCCGACTCGACCGCCTCGGTGACGGCCTCCAGCGCCGCGAGCTCGGACATTGACCGCTCAGCCCCAGAAGTAGACGACGGCGAGCGCTCCCGCCACACCGAGGCCGACGAGCACGGCGAGCACGTACAGCGACAGGATGCTCGCCGCCACTCGCTCCCACAGGCGCGAGTAGCTGCTCCACGCCGGCACGAGAATCAGACCGGCGTAGAGCGCCAGGCCGAACACGCCCGCACAGACGGCTACCAGGTCGTTGACGGCTGTCCTGCTCATCGCCCGAGATTGTGACGCATGGAGGCGTCGACGCATATGGCGACATCGCTGTGTGAAGGCGACCTGTTACTCACCGCCGCTCCGCATAGCCGCGTTGTCATTCTGCTCGTGCGAAGGCCGCGTCCACGGGCACAGCGCAAATCGCCGCCGGCTCGCCGGCCGATCTCCGATCGGTGGCCAGGCCTGCCGCCGCGCGCTCGGCCCGCCCGGGACCGTTGGCTCGCAGGAACATCCCCACGACCGTCGGACCCGACCCGCTCATCAGCGCCACGTCGGCGCCCGCGTCCAGCGCCTGATTCAGAGCAGGCTCGATCAGCGGGCACAACGAGATCGCGGCGGCCTGCAGATCGTTGTGCACCAACTCGCGCGCGTCGGGCACGGCCGCGCTCAGCTCGAACGCGACCCCCAACTCGCGTGCCATGTCACCCAGCTCCCCCGCGGTGCGCCGCACGCCCAGCTCATCCGCGCGGGCATACACCGCCGCTGTGGACAGTTCGGCTGCGACAGGCAGCACGAGCACGCCGAACGGATGACTCGGCGGGGGCAGCTCGCGCAACCGCTCGCCCGCCCCGGTGGCCAGCCAGCGCCCGGGGGCGATCTGCGCGGGCACATCGGCCCCGAGGCGCGCTCCCAGCTCCAGCAGCAGCTCCTCCGAGCCGAGTCCCGACGCGTGGGAGGCCAGCCTCAGCGCGGCCGCTGCGTCCGCCGAGCCGCCGCCCAGGCCCGCGGCCACGGGGATGCGCTTGACGATCCTCAGGTGCAACGGAGGGACGTCCCAACCGGTCGCCTCGCGGAACAGTCCCAGCGCCGATGCCGCCAGGTTCTCGCCGGGGTCGCCCGGCACGCCCGGGCAGACGACCTCATCTTCGCCGGCCTCGCTGGACTGGACCGGCTCCAGCGTGAGGGTGTCGGCGAGCGAGATCGATTGCATCACGCTCGCCAGCTCGTGCCGGCCGTCCTGCTCGCGCACGGGCCCGACGAACAGCCCGAGGTTGATCTTCGCGGGCGCGCTCGCGCGTAGGGGCAGATCCTGTTCAGGCGAGGAGGTCATAGCTCGAGCAGCCGTCCCAGCTCGCGGAAGTCCTCGGGCTGTAGGCGCTCCGCGCGCACGTTCTCGGGATGGCCGAGCTCGCTCAGCGCCATGCGGATCTCCTCGCGCGAGCGTCCGCCCACCAGGACGCTCGTACGCCCGGCGGGGGCACCCTCCTCGATCGCCGAGCCCCCGCCACGCCCCGCGAGCGCGAGCGAGCCCGCCAGCGTCTTGCGCCGGTGCGCGAACGCGCCGCCCACCAGCGCTCGCAGCGCGGGCGAGGGCGCTGCCCGGAGTCGGCGCATGCTGAGAAGCACCGAGTCGACGTTCGGCTCGGGATGGAACACCGCCCGCGGTATCGCCCGCAGCACCCGCACGTCACAGGCGAGCTGCGCGATCACGGAGCTGACGCCGTAGCCACGGCCCCCGGGGGCGGCAGCGAGACGCTCGCCGACCTCGCGTTGGGCCATCGCCACCCACAGCCCCACACCGGGCAGCTCCTCGATCGTGCGCAGCAGCACCCCAGCCGCGATTCCATATGGGAGGTTCGCCACGACCTTCTCGGGCGCCGGGCTCAGTTCGGCGAGGTCGATCCGCATCGCATCGCCCCAGTGCACGCTCACATTTGGATGCGGGTCGGTCGCGTCGAGCAGCGCCTCGCGCAGGCGCGTGTCGATCTCCACGACGTGCACATGAGCGACACGCTCGGCGAGGTGCTCCGACAGCACTCCCAGACCGCCCCCGATCTCCAGGACGACATCCCGCTCGCTCAGCTCCGCCGCCCGCTCGATCACGCCGAGGATGTTCGAGTCGATCAGGAAGCTCTGCCCCAGCTCGCGGTCTGGGCGTATGTCGAAGCGCCGCATACGCCGCAGGGACGGTTGGGTCGGCTGTGCGGGCTCGCGTGTCGCGGCATTCGGAGACCGCGAGGCCCGGCCGGGTGGTCGGGCCTCGGTCACCGCCCTCATCCCCAGCCGAATACGCGCGCGGCGTTGCGCTCCACGAGCGCGTCCAGCTCCTGGACGCTCACACCCCGCAGCTCTGCCACGAACGCGGCGGTATGCGCGACGAACGCGGGCTGGTTGCGCTGCTTGCGCACGATCTGGGGCGTCAGATATGGCGCGTCGGTCTCGACCAGCAGCCGCTCATCGGGAACCTGACGCGCCGCGGCGGCGAGGTCGGCGGCGCTTTTGTAGGTGACGTTCCCCGCGAACGAGATCGCATATCCGCGGTCCAGGCACTCCTGCAGCCGCTCGGGCATCGAGAAGCAGTGGATCACGACGCTGCACCCCTGCGCTTGCGCGCCGAGCTGCGCGAGGGTCTCCTCGGCGGCGTCGCGCGAGTGGATCGTCAGCGGCAGGCCCGTCTCGCGCGCGAGCCGTATGTGCGCGGCGAACGCCCGCTCCTGGTCTGAGCGCGGCGCGCCGTCGCGGTAGAAGTCCAACCCCGTCTCGCCGATCGCCAGGCAGCGCTCGTGCGCGGCCAGCGCGCGCAGCTCAGCCAGGTCGGCGTCGTCGAACCCCCTGGTCGCGTTCGGGTGGCGGCCGATCGCCGCGTACACCTGCGGGAACGTCTCGGCCGCGGCGAGCGCCGCGCGGCAGGAGGCCGGTTCGGTGCCGACCGTCAGCATCCGCGTCACCCCCGCCTCCTCGGCGGCCGCGACGAGCTCGGCGTCGGGGGGCTCGCACAGGTCGAGATGGGTATGGCTGTCGATCATGCCCGCGGTCCTACTACTGCCGATCACGCCGCCTCGGCGGCGTCAAGGCCCTTGGGAAACAGCGGCTCGATCTGCGCCACACGTCCGACGGCGCCCGCGCCCAGCCGCGCCCCGGCAAACCCCACGTCGGGAGCGCCGAGCGCGTCCAGCAGCGTGGCGGTGCTCGCCGGCAGGTACGGATGCAGCAGCACCGCCACGACGCGCAGTCCCTCCACGAGCGTCCCCAGCACGCGATCCAGCTCCTGTGCGCGAGCCTCGTCCTTGGCGAGCCGCCAGGGCGCCTGCTCCTCGACGTAGCGGTTCAAGCGGCGCACGCGCTGCCAGATCTCGTCGAGCGCGACCGTCAGCTGGACCCCGTCGATCAGCTCGCCGACGCGCTCGCCCAAGCCCGCGAAGTCGCCCGCGATCGCGGGATCGGGCTCCACTGCCGGCGTGACCCCGTCGCGGTAGCGCGCGACCATCGCGAGCGTGCGGCTGGCGAGGTTGCCGAGCTCGTTGGCCAGCTCCGACTCGTAGCGTTGCTCGAACGAGGCCGTCGATACCGAGCCGTCCTGTCCGAACGGCACGTCGCGCAGCAGGTAGAACCGCAGCGCGTCGGCTCCGAACCGCTCGATCACCGCGAACGGGTCGAGCACGTTGCCCAGCGACTTCGACATCTTCTCGCCGTCCATCAGCAGATACCCGTGCACGAACACCCGCTCTGGCAGCTCCAGCCCGGCGGCCATCAGCAGGGCGGGCCAGTAGATGGCGTGAAAGCGCAGGATGTCCTTGGCGATCACATGACAGTCGGCGGGCCAGAACTTCTCCGTCAGGTCGGCTCCGGGGTCGGCGTAGGACAGCGCGGAGTAGTAGTTCAGCAGCGCGTCGAACCACACGTAGAACACGTGCTCTGAATCCCACGGCACCGGCACCCCCCAGGTCAAGCGATGGCGTGTCAGCGGCACGTCGCGCAGGCCCGAGCGGATGAACGACAGCGCCTCGTTGTAGCGCGTGCGCGGTGCGATGAATGTCTCGCGCTCGGCATACAGACGTTCGAGCGGCTCCTGAAACGCGGACAGCCTGAAGAAGTAACTGTCCTCCTGCTCGCGGGTCAGCTCGATGTGATGGATCGGGCAGCGGTTGCCCTCGTCGATCTCGTTCTCGGCCTTGAAGTCCGCGCAGCGCGGGCAGTAGGAGCCCTCGTAGGTCCCCTCGTACACGAACCCGTTCTCCCGCACCCGCGCCAGCACCTCCTGCACCTTCGCGATGTGCTGAGGGTCGGTGGTGCGGATGAAGAAGTCGTTCGACGCCCCGATCCGCGGCGCGAGCGCCTTGAAGCGCTGCGCGTTGCGGTCCGCCAGCTCCTGGGGCTCGATCCCGAGCGCGTGCGCCGCGTCGGCGACCGGCTCGCCGTGCTCGTCGGTGCCGGTCAGGAAGAACACCTCCTCGCCGCGCTGGCGGTGATGGCGCGCGATCACGTCGGCGGCGATCGTCGTGTAGGCGTGTCCGAGATGGGGCGCCGCGTTGACGTAGTAGATCGGGGTTGTCACGTAGTAGGGCACGCCGATCCCCAGGCTACTGGGGTCCTGGGCGTCAGCCGGAAGCGGATGCCGGCAGTGGCCGCCCACGCCCTCCCATCAACCTAGCACTAAGCTCGCCAAAATGCTATATTCAACTCTGAAGTGCCAGGTTCTCCGAACCCATCGCCCTACCGTGCAGACATTCCGAACTCTAGACCGTCAGATAGGCATGGTCCCCGCCCCGATGGCGGTCGTGCTTGGTGACATCGACCGGGCGCAGGGGGCGGAGTCCGCCTTTCGTGGTCAGCACCCCGAAGCGCTGAGGACACTCACAGAGATCGCCCGGATCCAGAGCGTGGAGTCCTCGAACGCAATCGAGAACATCACGGCACCGGCCGGACGCATCCAGCAGCTGGTAGCCGAGCAGACGAAGCCGGCCAATCGCGGCGAGGAGGAAATCGCGGGATATCGGGCGGTGCTGGACACCATCGATGCCGGCGCGGTGCACATACCGCTCACGCCGAGCGTGGTTGAGCAGTTGCACCGCGACCTGTACCAGTTCACGAACACCCCGGCCGGACGTTGGAAGACCGTGGAGAACACCATCCAGGAAGTGAGCCCCGACGGCGCCAGGGTAGTGCGCTTTCAGACGGTCTCAGCACTGGCCACCCCGGCGGCGATGACGGAGCTGCACGAGCGCTACGCCACGGCGAGGGACTCGGGCGAGCACCATCCGCTGCTGCTGGTTGGCTGCTACGTGTTCGACTTTCTCGCGATCCATCCCTTCAGGGACGGCAACGGCCGCATCAGCCGGCTGCTGACCCTACTGCTGCTCTACCAAGCGGGATATGAGGTGGGCCGCTTCATCAGCCTCGAGCGCCTCGTGGACGCCAGCAGGGAGACCTACTACGACGCGCTGCGAGCTGCGGGGCACGGCTGGCACGAGGGCGAGCATGACATCGGGCCGTGGCTGCGCTACTTCCTAGGCATCCTCACCGCCGCGTACCGCGAGCTGGCGGGCCAGGTCGGCACTGTGACCGGCCGGGGCTCCAAGCGCGAGGCGATCCGCCAGTTCATCCGCCGCTCGATCGCCGAGGAGTTCACCGTCGCCGATGTACGCAGAGCCGTCCCCGCGGCTAGCCAGTCCTACATCAACAAGACCCTCACCCGCCTGCGCGACGAGGGCGCGATCGAGCCCATTGGCGCCGGCCGGAGCGCCCGTTGGCGCCGGCTCGCAAGCGATTAGATCCCTCAGGAGTCCGTCAGCTCCCGGTACAGCTCGTTCGTACCGACCCCCGTCAGCTTCGCCACGACGCCCGCCGCCGGTCGCGGCTTGGCGCCTGCCGCGACCAGCTCGCGCAGCGCGTCGAGCGCCTCCCCGCGCCGCCCCGCGCCCGGCTCGGCGGCGCCGATCGCCAGCACGATCTCCCCCCGCGGCGGACTCTGCGCGTAATGCTCGGCCAGCTCCGCGGCGGAGCCGCGACGAACTTCCTCATGCAGCTTGGTCAGCTCGCGACACACCACCACGGCCCGCTCGCTATCGAGCCCCGCGAGCAGTCCCAGCGTGGCGGCCACGCGCCGCGGGGACTCAAACGCGATCGTCGTCTCCTCCGTGACCACCAGCACCCTCTCCAGCTCGGCGCGCTTGCGCGGCAAGAACCCAACGAACCGCCAGCGCTCGACCGGCAGTCCGGACACGGCCAATGCGACCAGCGCCGCGCTCGGGCCGGGGAGCGCCTGCACGAGCAGCCCCTCTCGCACACACGCCCGCACGAGCGCGTAGCCCGGATCGGACACAAGCGGCGTTCCGGCATCGCTGACCAGGGCCACCATCTCCCCCGCGCGCACCCGCGCCGCCAGCTCGGGGGCGCGCGCCCGTTCGTTGTGCTCGTGCAGGCTCACCAGCCGCGCCGCATGAATGCCGTGGCGGTCGAGCAGGATCTGCGTATGGCGCGTGTCCTCGCAGGCCACCACATCGGCCGCTCGGAGCGCGTCGAGCACGCGCAGCGTCACGTCGTCGAGGTTGCCGATCGGCGTTGCGCACACCAGCAATCGACCGTGCGTGTCCGAGCGAACCGGAGGGTTCTGGGCGCTCATCTCGCAACTATAGGTTCCGCCCCGGGTCTCTGACCACGCCCTCCCTCGCACCCACGACCGCGACACCTATGTCCACTCCACCCGACCAGCCGCCCCGGTACACCCGCTACCGCTCCGGGCGACGCCTGCGGCCGCGGCGCGAGGACGAGGGTCTGATCGACCCGCTGAGCGCCGAGCGCGCCCGTGCCGCCGAGCCTGGACGGGGATGGCGCGAGCGGATCACCCCCAAACGGGTGATCCTCGGCCTGCTCGCCCTGATCGCCGGCTGGCTGATCCTGTCGCTGATGCTATTCCTGATCAGCTCCCACTTCCGGCGCACCTCCCCGCCGGCGAACGTCGCGAGCGTGCTCGACCCCGCGGGCTATCCGCTGACCTCGGCGAACAACATCCTCGTGCTCGGCTCCGACCGCCGGCAGAAGAACTCCAAGGAACCGGGCGCCGAAACCACCGGGCCGGGGCGCTCGGACACGATCATGCTGATCCGCACCGGCGGCGGACACGCGGCGCGCCTGTCGATCCCGCGCGACACGATCGTCGAAATCCCCGGCCACGGCCTGCAGAAGATCAACGCCGCTCACGAGTTCGGCGGTCCGGCGCTGTCTATCTCGGTGATCAAGAGCTGGCTTGGAATCCCGATCAACCACCTGGTGGAAGTCAACTTCGAAAACTTCCCCGCCCTGATCGACGCGATGGGCGGCGTCACCTATACCGGGGGCTGCGTCATCTCGCGGTTGGACGGCGGCTTCAGCCAGGGCGGCTACACGCTGCGCCTGAGCGCCGGCGCCCACCACCTCAACGGCAAGCAGGCCCTGGCCCTGGCCCGCACCCGCGAGAACCTGTGCGCGCCCAGCGAGACGGACATCCAGCGCGAGGAACACCAGCAGGCGCTGTTCAACGCGATGAAGTCCCAGCTGCTGTCCCCGTCGAGCTTCCTGCGCCTGCCCCTGATCGCCTGGAACGCGCCGCCCGCGATCATCTCCGACATGAGCGGCCCGACGCTGCTCGGGCTGTTCGGCGCGCTGGCTATCTCCGGCGCGCCGCCCACCCATGTGCTCTCACCCACGGGCGCCATAACCCTGCCCGACGGCGAACAGGGCCTGACGATCTCCGAATCCGCGCGCCGCGCGGACGTCGCGCGATTCATGGCCGGCTGAGCGGACTCTGGCGCCCGCCCCACGGCGCCCCGCCGGCGCGGATGCCCGGGTCAGCTCTTGGCCGCGACCGGCTTGGTCTCCTTGGGCTTGGCGCCGTTGGCGGACGCCTTCTCGCCCTTGGTCGCGCCGTCGGAGGCCGTTGAGCTCTTGTCCGCGGCTTTGTCCGAGGAGGAGTCCTTCTTGGTCGAGGAGTCCTCCGAGGAAGCCGCGGCGGCGTTCTCGCGCTGGCGTTTGCGGGTGCCGTAGTCGGTGTTGTAGAACCCCTTGCCCTTGAAGTGCAGCGCGGGCGCATGCAGCACGCGCTCGAGGGGTACGCCGGTATCGGGGTCGTGGGTCAGGGAGTCCTCGCTGAACGACTGCACGATCTCAAACGTGCTGCCGTCGGGACGTCTGTACTCATAAATTGGCATCTGGGCCGATTATATGGGTGGTTCAGTCGGCCAGCAGCGCGCGCGCGCAGGCGATCCCCGCCCGCACGGTCGCGTCGAAGTCGCGCTCGGGCTCGGTCAGCATCCGCAGCGCGAATCCGTCGGCGAGGGCGAACAGGATCTCGGCGACCGTGTCCGGCTCGGCGTGCAGGCGCACGACGCCCTCTCGCTGGGCGATCGCGAGCATGTCCGCGAGGAGCCCGCGCGTGCGTCGCATCAGCTCGGCGTACTCGACCGCGATCTCCTGGTTGCGACGCGACAGCGTGAACAGCTCGAACACGAGCGTCACGAAATCGGGGTCCTCGCGCACGGTCTCCTGCAGGTTTTGAGCCATCAGCCCGATGAAGTCATCGGCGGTGCGCGCACCCGCGAGCCGCTGCTCGAGCAGCTCCATGCGCAGCTCGCAGTCGCGCCTGACCGCCTCGAGGAGCAGCTGCTCCTTGGTGCCGAAGTAGTAGTGCAGCAGCCCCCGCGACACGCCCGCCTCGCGCGCGACGTGGTCGAACGTCGATCCCGCCGTCCCGCGCTGAGCGACGCTGCGGCGCATCGCCTCGACGATCCGCCGCGCCTTCTCTCCCTCCACGACGACCCCGCGCGGCTTGCGCCGCGCGGCGATCCCGCTCGTCTCCGCGCCCTCGGCGGTCGCTGCGACCATGATGGCCATCTCGCGGTCTTTTCTGTGATGCCCGGTCGGTTCAGGAGGCCGGCGCGGACGCCGGCGCCGGCTCCGCCGGAGCGGTGGTCGAGCTGTACTCGAACTCCTCCTCGGCGCCGAACAACAGGTCGAGCGCCTTCCCGCGCAGATTCTCGCTCAACGCGAGCGCGAGCACGCCGGCGATCCCGAGCAGCAGCAGCTTGCGGAGAAGCCCGCCCCGGCGGCGCTGACGGGCCTTGCGCGGGGGCTCGCGCAGCGTGTTCGCCGCGTCGCGCAGCGCGCCTGCCGCCTCGCGCAGCTCCTTCTGGAGCTTGCGATCCTCGAACAGCGCGGTGCTCGCGGGCTTGCCGTTGCTCATGCGTCCGTACGCGCTGCGCGCCGCGCCATACGCCGCGAGCAGGCTCCCGCGCAGATCCTCGTCTTCGATCAGCCGTTCTATGTACCGGTTGCTCCGCGCGGCGCGCGCCGCCTCGCCGGCCTTGCCGAATCCACTGCCACCGCCACTACTACGATCTTTCGCCGCCATTGTTGGGCCACCGCCTCTGAAAAAAGCTTTTGCAGTTCCGCGCTCCAATATACGCCCCCGCGGCGGGAACGTACGCGCTGGGAACGTGTTTTGAAAAGATCGGCACGTCCGGATGCGTCCCTGGACACTGCGCTGGATCGCCACGTGACGGCTTGCACGTGCCACCAGCATGCGCTGCGCCATCCCGCGTCGCCCAGCTTGGCCCATGAACGCCCCGACCGCACCGCCTATTTCAAAACGCGTTCCGGCGCCGCGAACGTGAGAATAGGCGTATGCCCACATTCCAGGCGACCGCCACCGCGCTGGGCCTGCTGCTGATCGTCGGCGCGCTCCTGTCGGGGCTGGCACAGCGCTCGTTCCTGTCGCTCACCGCTCTGTTCGTGCTCGCCGGATTCGCGGTCGGGCCGGGCGGATTTGGCTGGATCGATTTCCGCGCCCAGTCAGGCTTCGTCGAGGATCTCGCGTTCGTCGCGTTGATCGTGATCCTGTTTCGCGACGGCTTGGAGGTCGAGGGCGAGATGCTCCAGCGCGAGTGGCGTCTGCCCGTGCGCAAGCTCGTGCTGGCGATGCCGATCACCGCGGCGATCGTGGCCGTCGCCGCGCGCACGCTGATCGGGTTCTCCTGGACGGAGTCCTTTCTGATCGGCGCCCTGCTCTCGCCGACCGACCCGGTGCTGACCTCGAGCATCGTCACCAACCCGCGCGTGCCTCGCCTGGTGCGCCATTCGCTGAACCTCGAGTCCGGGCTCAACGACGGCCTCGCGCTGCCGGCCGTGCTCGCGCTGCTCGCGGCGCTCAGCGCCACCTCGGGACAGTTCGTGTGGTGGCGGTTCGTGATCCAGGACATCGGCCTGGGCTTCGCGTATGGACTGGCCTGCGGATGGCTCGCATCGCTGCTGATGCCGCGTACGCGCAGCCGCCCGCTGGAGCACTCGATCCCCTCCCATCAGAAGTCGCTGTTCGCGCTCGGTGTCGCGTTCGCGACCTACGGACTGACGGTGCTCTCACCCAAAGGCAATGGCTTCATCGCGGTGTTCGTCGCCGCGATCGTGCTCGGGGTCCGCCGGCCCGACCTGCGGGTGCACTTCGAGCGCCGCGCCGATGAGATCGTCGAGATCGTCAAGCTCGGCATCTTCCTGGTGTTCGGCTCGCTGCTGACCCTGCACGCGCTCACCCGCGAGGGCCTGCCGGCGCTCGTGTTCGTCGCCGTCGTGTTCCTGCTGGCGCGCCCGGTGGCGGTGTTCGTCGCCCTGCTCGGCACCCGTACCGATCGCCCCACCCGTCTGTTCATGGGCTGGTTCGGCCCCAAGGGCGTGGCCACGATGACGTTCGCCCTGCTCGTGCTCGACCAGAACATCGCCTCCGGAGAACGCATCTTCGACCTGGTGGCGCTGGTCGTGTTCTGCTCGATACTCGTGCACGGCGCCACCGACACGCCCGGCGCCAACTGGATCGCCGCCCACGCGGCCCGCGCCGAACACATCGAACGCGAATAACTACGTATGCAGCGCCGCCTGCTCCTGCGCCGAGGGAAACGCCCAGGCCGACCGCGTGCGGCGCTCCTGGCGGAACACGAACCGCAGCTGCTGCGGCGGTTTCAGCTGAGCCTCGTTGGGACGAAACGTGGCGCAGGGCTCGTCCAGGTCGAGTGCGCACAGCAGGTTGCGGCGGAAGAAGCAGTCCTCGCAACTGACGGCTTTCGCGACACGCCTGCCGGTGACCTGCTTTCTCTGCACATGCCCCCCAGCGGGTTGGATCGGACGGACGGTCGAACGGACCGCGCCATCATCTCACGGTCGGACCCGCCCGCTCGTCAGCCATTCCGCAAATCGCAGAGAAAATCGACTTCTACCCGGAAAGAGCCTCCTTCACGTCACTTTCTCGTGACAATCTCTGTCTTAATCGCCCACTTTGCGGACATGTCGCACCTCGCGTCGTCATCATCTGGACGGCATGCTCCTCCTCGTCACTGGCGCCAGCGGGTTCGCCGGCTCGCGGCTCGTTCCCCGGCTGCTGTCCGACGGGCATCGTGTGCGCGCGCTCGCGCGAGACCCCGCTCGGGTCGATGCGGCCGGGATCATGTCTGACTTTTTGGATGTCAGAGCGCGTGCGCGTACACGCGCGCGCTTTGACGACGGCAGGGACAGGAACACACTGGAGGTGCTCACCGGCGACGCACTCACCGGCGAGGGGCTCGCGCGGGCCCTGCGCGGAGTCGAGGTCGCCTACTATCTGATCCACTCCATGGAGCGCGCTCGGGTACGCGGACAGGAGTCCCCGTTTCCCGAGCGCGAGCGGATCGCGGCTGAGAACTTCGCCGCGGCGGCGTCGCGCGCCGGCGTGCGGCGGCTCGTGTACCTGGGAGGGCCGACCGCGAGCTGGACAACCACCGGCGCGTGTGCTCGTGAACGTCCCGGCGCCGGTGACCATGGTGAACCCGCTCACCGGTTCACCAGCGAGCGTGCGGGTTCGCGCGAGGCCGCCGGCGTCGATGACGGTAACGACCATGCGCTCTCCCCCCATCTGGCAAGCCGCGAGGCGGTCGAGCGGATCCTCCGCGACGCCGTCCCCGACACGGTGGTGCTGCGCGCGTCGATCGTGATCGGCGCCCGTTCGCGCTCGTTTCGCTTTCTCGTCAGGCTCGTCGAGCGCATGCCGGTGCTTGTCCTGCCCGCCTGGCACACCCATCGCACGCGGCCGATCGACGCGCGCGATGTCATCGACATGCTCGCCGCCGCCGCGACCGTCACCGCGGCCGCGGAACGCCCGCTGGACGTGGGCGGACCCGAGATCCTCAGCTACGGCGAGATGATCCGGCGCATCGCCGAGCTGATGGGGCTCGCGCGCCCCGCCGTGGGGCTGGGTGTGAGCGTCACACCACTCACCGCC
Source organism: uncultured Solirubrobacterales bacterium (assembly GCA_963786535.1). Classification (GTDB taxonomy): domain Bacteria; phylum Actinomycetota; class Thermoleophilia; order Solirubrobacterales; family Solirubrobacteraceae; genus Palsa-744. Next base: position 1,228,805 of record CAWAZI010000001.1, read on the forward strand.
CGTCTCGCCGCCGCGATCGCCGATGAGGATCCCGAGCTCGTGGGCGCGCTGATGGAAAGCCTGCAAGGCGACCTCCTGCCCGGCGGCCCGGATGGCTCCTCGCACCTGCTGGCCGCCGAGATGCTGGGAGTCGATCTGCACTCATTCGACTCCGCGGTCGAACGCTCGCTGCGTGAGTGGGAGTCGGTCGAAGAGCTCGCGGCGCGGTAAGGGTTGATGAGCCTCGTAACCGCATCCATCCACATCGACGCGCGGCCGGAGGATGTGTGGCAATTGATCATGGACACACACCGTCTGGGTGACTGGGTCACGATCCACCGCGGGCTGGGGCGCGTGGACGCGGGCCCTCCACGCGTGGGTTACCGGATGGACCAGCACATCCACCTGCGCGGTGTCAGCCTCGACGTTCACTGGACCCTCGTCGAGTGCGTCCCCTGCGCCCACGCGATATGGGAGGGTCGTGGACCGGCGCGCTCGCGCGCGCATACGGAGTACGCGTTGCGGCCCGAGGACGGCGGCACGCGGTTCGATTACCGCAACGAGTTTCGCACTCCGTTCGGCCCGATCGGCGCGATCGTGGGCAGAGCCCTGGTCGGAGGAATCCCCAAGCGAGAGGCCGAGCGCACGCTCGAGCTGCTGCGCGCCCAGTTGGAGTAGCGGGCCGCGCCCCCCGCGCCTTCCGGTTCCCGACCGTTATCCACGATGCCTGAGAACGCCTATCAAAATAGAGGGTGCGGTTTCCGGGCGGGGTTTTTATGAAGGAATGGTGTAAGGTGACGCGAACGGAGTGTGACTCGCTCACATTCGCACGAGTGAAAGAGGATTAGATCGTGACTGACTTTCTTGACGAGAAGCGCCGGGAGATCACCGACCGGCTGGCGGAGCTGGGCCCGCTGGTGGAGGAGTACCGCCGGTTGGAGGCCGCCGCTTCGGCGCTGGATGGAATCGGCGGCAGGTCGACAGCCACCGCGACCGCTCCTCGCCGCCGTGGACCGGGGCGCCCACCCGGCTCCGGCAAAAAAACCGCCGCGGCGGCTCCGGCAAAAAAACGGGGCCGTCCCCCCGGACGCCCCAAAAAAGTGGGTCGGCCTAAAACCAAAAAAGTAGGACGCCCGGCGGGCAGCACCACCAAAGCCGCACCGGCGGCAGCGCCCACGGCCGCGGCCGCCCCCGCGAAACGTCGCGCAGGACGGCGTAAAGGCAGCGGCACGCGTGCCGCGCAGGCGCTGTCGTTCGTGCGGGGACAGCCCGGCATCACCATTCCCGAGCTCGCGGCGAAGATGGGTATCAAGCAGAACTACCTGTACCGCGTGCTCCCCGGCCTTGAACAGGAAGGGAAGCTTAACAAGCAGGGCCGCGGTTGGCACCCGAAAGGCTAGCCGCCCGATAGATCATCGTCACAAAAGGGCGCGGCAGATGCCGCGCCCTTTTGCTACCCGCCTCGCGTGCCAACCGCTCGTCTAACTGTCAAACAAGTCCCTGATCTTTGACAGTGTCCCGCTCGCCGGACAGCTCGGCCACCGATGCGTCGATGCGCGCGCGGGAGAACTCGTCGAGGTCCAGGTCGGGGACGATCGTGTACTCGCCGCCCGAGCATGTGCACGGGAAGCCGCAGATGAGGCCCTCGGGGATTCCGTAGGAGCCGTCGGAGGGCACGCCCATCGACACCCAGCCGCCGTCGCTGCCGGAGACCCAGTCGTGGATGTGGTCGATCGCGGCGTTCGCCGCGGAGGCCGCCGAGGAGGCGCCGCGCGCCTCGATGATCGCCGCGCCGCGATTGCCGACGTTCGGCAGGAAGTCGTCCTCGATCCACGCCTGGTCATCGACCACGGCGGCGGCCTGCTCGCCGCGAATCTGGGCGTGAAACAGATCGGGGTACATCGTCGGCGAGTGGTTGCCCCACACGCCCATGCGCGAGACGTCGCTCACCGGCGCGGCGACCTTCGCCGCCAGCTGCGCGACGGCGCGGTTGTGGTCCAGGCGCATCATCGAGGTGAAGCGCTCGCGGGGAATGTCGGGGGCGCTGGACATCGCGATCAGGCAGTTGGTGTTCGCCGGGTTGCCGACGACCAGCACCTTCACTGCGCTGGCGGCGTGCTCGTTCAGCGCGCGGCCCTGGACGGTGAAGATCTTGCCGTTCTCTGAGAGCAGCTCGGCGCGCTCCATGCCCTTGGTGCGCGGGCGCGAGCCGACGAGCAGCGCGATGTCCACGCCGTCGAAGGCGTCGTTGGGGTCATCGTGCAGGTCCAGGCCGGAGAGCAGGGGAAACGCGCAGTCGACGATCTCCATCGCCACGCCCTCCAGCGCGCCCATCGCGGGCGGTATCTCGAGCAGTCGCAGATCGACCGGCTGCTCGGGCCCGAGCAGCTGCCCGGAGGCGATGCGAAACACGAGGCTGTAGCCGATTTGGCCGGCGGCGCCGGTTACGGTGACTTTGACTGGATTGCTCAAGTTGGATCAGCTCCTTGGTCGGCGATTGGATGGGGTCCGTTCGAGTGGGGGGCGTGGAGGATCTGTATATGCATGCTTTATCATTAGACTGCGTATAACTATAGTGATACGCGGTTAGAATTTTAATACTCTCCCTCACCGTCCTTTATCTTTCTCGGGGCCGGGCTCAGGCGGCCATCGCCCGCTGCAGCCCGTCATCGATCGAGGCGAGGAACTCCTGTGTGGTCTGCCACTCCTGGTCGGGGCCGACGAGCTGCGCGAGGTCCTTGGTCATGTGACCGGCTTCGACAGTCTGCACGCATACGCGCTCGAGCGCGTCGGCGAACTCGCTGACGGCGGGCGTGTCGTCCATGCGCCCGCGCGCCTGAAGGCCACGCGTCCACGCGAAGATGGAGGCGATCGGGTTGGTGGATGTCGGCTTGCCCTGCTGGTGCAGGCGATAGTGGCGGGTGACTGTGCCGTGCGCGGCCTCGGCCTCGACGGTGGAGCCGTCGGCGCTCATCAGCACGCTGGTCATCAGCCCGAGCGAGCCGAACCCCTGCGCGACGGTGTCGGATTGGACGTCGCCGTCGTAGTTCTTGCAGGCCCACACGTAACCGCCTTCCCACTTCAGCGCGGCGGCGACCATGTCGTCGATCAGGCGGTGTTCGTAGGTGAGTCCGGCGGCCTCGAACTCGGCGCGGAACTCGGTCTCGTAGATCTCGGCGAAGAGGTCCTTGAAGCGCCCGTCGTAGCGCTTGAGAATGGTGTTCTTGGTGGAGAGGTACACGGGCAGACCGTGGTCGAGGCCGTAGCGCAAGGACGCGCGGGCGAAGTCGCGGATGGAGGAGTCGAGGTTGTACATCGCCATCGCGATGCCCGGTGCGGGGAAGTCGTACACGTCGAGCTCGATCGGCTCGGAGCCGTCGGTGGGGGCGAATGTGAGCATCAGCTTGCCCTCGCCGGGCACGACGAGGTCGGTGGCGCGGTACTGGTCGCCGAAGGCGTGACGACCGATCACGATCGGCTTGCACCAACCCGGCACGAGGCGGGGGATGTTGGAGATGACGATCGGCTCGCGGAAGATGACGCCGCCGAGGATGTTGCGGATGGTGCCGTTGGGCGAGCGGTACATCTCGTGCAGCCCGAACTCCTGCACGCGCGCCTCGTCGGGGGTGATCGTGGCGCACTTGACGCCGACCCCGTGCCGCTTGATCGCTTCGGCGGCTTCGATGGTGATCCGATCGCGGGTCGCGTCGCGGGACTCGATGGAGAGGTCGTAGCGATGCAGGTCGATGTCGAGGTAGGGCAGGATCAGCTGGTCGCGGATGAACGCCCAGATGACGCGCGTCATCTCGTCGCCGTCGAGCTCGACTAGTGGGCGTTGCACAGTGATCTTGGCCATGGGTCGGGTCCTTGCGGGGGTGGAGGGTTCGCCGGGCCGGCGATGCTATCTGGCGGGGGGATTTGGTGGGTGAGCCACAGCGGGCCCTTGCATCGGGTTGCTGTTGGCGCCGCTCACCGCAGTAGTCGGCGTTGCGGGAGCGAACGACGGCACGGCGCAGCCCGGCGGGGAGATCGTGACATCTGCTTCACTGTCATCTATGGCCAGCGCACCGGCGGCACGGGCAGGGACGGGAGAGGGCAGCGCGCCCTGGCGCACGCACGAGGTGTTCAACCAGGTCCCGCCGCTTCAGGGCAGGGATGTGTTCTCCGAGAACACCCCGCTGGTGGAGGCGACCGAGCGCGAGGGCGCGACGTGGGTGCTGGAGCGCGCGAGCGCGCTGGGCGAGCTGATCGGCGGCGAGCCCCAGCAGGTGTGGGGCCGGCAGGCCAACGAGAACAAGCCCGTATTGCACACGCACGACCGTTACGGCCATCGCATCGACGAGGTCGAGTTTCACCCGGCGTGGCACCAGCTGATGGCGATGGGGGTCGAGCACGAGCTGCACGCGCTGCCGTGGCGCGAGCGGGAAAAGCCCGCGCCCCATGTGGCGCGTGCGGCGATGTACATGACGGCGATGCAGGCCGAGGCGGGGTATGCGTGTCCGATCACGATGACGTTCGCGGTCGTGCCGGCGCTGCGCGCCCAGCCCGAGCTGGCGGCCGAGTGGGAGCCGCTGGTGACAGCGACAACGTATGACCCGCGCTCGATTCCCGCGGCGGAGAAGGGCAGCGCGATCGCGGGCATGGCGATGACCGAGAAGCAGGGCGGCTCGGACGTGCGCGCGAACACGACCGTCGCGCGGCCGTGCAACGGCGGCGGCGGCGGCGCGGAGTATGAGCTCACGGGCCATAAGTGGTTCTGCTCGGCGCCGATGTCCGACCTGTTCCTCGTGCTCGCCCGGGCCCGGTCGCCGGGAGGCGAGGACGAGGGGCTGTCGTGCTTTCTGATGCCGCGCGTGCTTCCAGATGGCACGCGCAACGCGATGCACATTCAGCGGTTGAAGGACAAGCTCGGCAATCACTCAAACGCCTCCTCGGAGATCGAGCTGCACGGCGCGTGGGCGCGGATGGTGGGCGAGCCGGGGCGGGGCGTGCCGACGATCATCGAGATGGTGGGACATACCCGTCTGGACTGTGTGATCGGCGCCGCCGCGGGGATGCGCGCGGGGGTGGTGAACGCCACCCATCACGCCGCGCATCGCCAGGCGTTCGGCAAGCTGCTGATCGACCAGCCGTTGATGCGCAACGTGCTGGCGGACCTGTGCCTGGAGGCCGAGGCCTCGACGGCGCTGGCGATGCGTCTCGCGCGCGCGTATGACGAAGCCTCGGCGGACGTAGAAATCGGTGCCCACCCGCCCGAGAACGACAGCGACGCGCAGCTGTTCAAGCGCCTGGCGACGGCGGTCGGCAAGTACTGGGCCTGCAAGCGCGCGCCGAATCACGCGTTTGAGGCGATGGAGTGCCTCGGCGGCGCGGGCTATGTGGAGGAGTCGGGGATGCCGCGGATCTACCGCGAGGCGCCGCTGGCCTCGATCTGGGAGGGCTCGGGCAACGTGATCAGCCTGGATGTGCTGCGCGCGCTGGTGCGCGCGCCGCGCTCGCTGGAGGTGTTCCTGGGAGAGGTCAAGCAGGCGCAGGGCGCCGACGAGCGCCTGGACGCCCGCGTCGAGGACTTGGAGTCCCAGTTCGCGGACCCCGCGACGTTGGAGTCGCGCGCGCGGCGGGTGGTCGAGAGCATGGCGCTATGCCTGCAGGGCTCGCTGCTCGTGCGCCACGCCCCGCATGCGGTCGCGGACGCGTTCTGCGCCGCGCGGTTGGCGGGCGACGGCGGGTTGGAGTACGGGACGCTGCCGGCGGGCACGGACTTCGAGGCGATCATCGCCCGGAGCGCTCCGCGGGTGTAGCGCCCGGGCACGCAACCCAGATCACGCGCTGTGCGTCGTGATTATCACGCACAGTGCGGCATAATTATCACGCATACTGCGTGCTAGAATTAACGTATGGAGCGTGATCAAGGCGGTGGACTGAACCCATTCATCTACGATCGGCCTCTGCGCCCGGAGCAGATGATCGACCGAACACGGGAGATCGCCGAACTCATCGACAATGCGGATGGTGGACACTCTGTGTGCCTCTATGCCCCCCGGCGCTTCGGCAAGACCAGCCTCTTGCGCAGCGTCCTGAGCGATGCGGACCGCCGGCTGAACATGATCCCCGTGCTCGTGGATCTCAGCGAGATACTGAGCCACGCCGATCTCGCGATTCGCCTAGAGCAGGCCTACCGCGCACTGCGAGGCCCGGTCGCCCGGGTGCTGGCCGGTCTGCTCCCCGAAGTCGGCCTAACCATCGGCCTGCAGGGCGTGAGCCTGAGCGCGGGCGGCAAGCGTGCCACCGCGCTAGACCCTCTACGCACCATCCACGATTTGCTCGATCTGCCGCGCAAGCTCTTCGAGCGCACCGGGCGGCGAGCGTTGATTGTGTTCGACGAGTTTCAAGAACTGCTTGCTTTGGACGGAATGGATGGAGTGCTGCGCAGTCACATCCAGCACCACACGGAGGCAGCAACCTACTTCTACTCTGGATCTGAGCCTTCGATGCTCCAGAGCCTCTTCGCCGATCGCACCCGTCCGCTCTACGGACAGGCCAAGCAGATGCGACTCGGGCTCCTCCCCGCGGACGAGACGACCGAGGATCTCGAGGCTCGCTTCCGCGCCGGCGGGCGCGACCCTGGAGCGGTGCTCGGCGAGCTGGTGGCGGTCATGAATGGGCACCCCCAGCGTGTAATGCTGCTGGCCCACTGCCTGTGGGATGAGGTTTCCATAAACAACTCCAGCGGCACGACAGCGCTGACAGCCGCCTTCGAGGCAATGATCCGTCAGCTGGACACAGAGATGCAGGCAACCTGGGACGGTCTGTCGGTGAACGAGCGGCGCGTGCTCAGCGCCCTCGCCTACGACCTGTCACCACAGGAGGGTGCGGCCCTGCGCCTCATGGGACTGCGCAGCGCCAGCGCCGCGCAGCGAGCTACGCAGAGTCTCGAGCGGCGCGCCTTCGTCGAACGTGACAGCAATGGTCGGCTTGTGATCGTCGATCCGGTGTTCGCGCGCTGGATAGCCCGCAGACACCTGCCCCCCACACTGTACGTGCTTCCGCTCGCCCCGCGGGAGTGGATCGTGACCGACGGTCCCTCGCTTGCCTTCACCCGCTCCACCCATGGCACCCGGACAGAGGCCGAGGCCCGCGCAAACGAGTACCTGACTCAGCAGAGCCGTGGTGGGACCAAGCAGATAATAGATGTCGACACCCGCGATGAACTACCCGATTGGGCACAGGGAGTCGCCACCCTCCCACCGTGAGAGCCGGCATCGGGGTGCACTGGCGCAGTCGCAGCCCGGGCGTATAGGGCGGTTGTTACCGCGAGCCGTCCAGGTTCATCCCATCCTGCGCCTACCATGGAGTGATGGGGCCACGCACGAACTTCCAGCTCGCTCGCGTATTCGGCATCAGGATCGGTGTCGGCGTCAGCTGGTTCGTGGTGCTGTTCCTGTTCGTGATCGCGTTCACCCCGGGATTCCACAAAGTGCTCGGTGGCACGGAGACGACCGCGTACCTGGTCGCGGTCGCGGTGATCCTGTCGTTTTTCGTGTCGGTGATCCTGCACGAGCTCGGCCACGCGCTCGTCGCGCGGCGCAACGGCCTGTCGGTCGCCGGCATCGACCTGTGGGCGTTCGGCGGACTGACGCGCATGCGCGAGATGGCGAGCACACCGGGCGTGCAGTTCCGCGTGGCGATCGCCGGTCCGCTGGTGACGCTCGCGGTGATCCTCGCCTGCGCCATCGCCGCCGGCCTGGCCGCGCCGGGAGGGCACTTCGCCGAAGTGGCGACTGGGAGCGGCGAAATCCACGCCACACCCGTGCTGGTGTGGCTGAGCTGGGTGGCGATCGTCAACGCGTTCGTACTCGTGTTCAACCTGATCCCCGCGTTCCCGCTCGACGGCGGCCAGATCGCTCAGGCCTTGATCTGGTGGCGCACGGGGGACCGCAACCGCGCGACCCGCTGGACGGGGCGCGCCGGGCAGGGGTTCGCGCTGGCGCTGGGCGCGCTCGGGCTGGCGGGGCTCGCGAACGGCGACTCGTTCGGGCTGTTCACGATGCTGCTGGCGTTCATCCTGTACCAGGCCGCGAGCGGCGCGGTGGCGCAGGGGGCGTTCGGGCAGCGCATCGCGGGTGTGACGGTCGCCGACATCATGGACCGCGAGCCGGTGACGATCCCCGCCGAGCTGAGCCTGCTCGACGCCCAGGAGCAGTTCTTCCTGCGCTACCGCTGGCCGTGGTTCGCGGTCGTTGACCCGGCGCGCCACTTCCTCGGCGTGGTGCGCGAGCAGCGGATCGACGAGGAGATCGCCGCCGGGCGCCCGGCGCTGGCAGTGGTGGACGTGCTCGAGGAGAATCTGTCGGTGCGGATCGCCGAGGATCAGCCGGTGGAATCGCTGCTGCGCAGCGAGGGATTGGGACGTCTCGGCGCGATGGTGGCGGTCGACGAGCAGGGCGTGCTGCGGGGCGTCGTGACCGTGGCGCAGCTGCGCAAAGCGCTGCGCCCGGCCGCCGGTGTGTAGCGCCGGTATATAGAGTTCCCGCCCGATGCCGGCACACGACGTACTGATAATCGGGGCAGGTCTCGCGGGCCAGCGCGCGGCGCTGGCCGCCGCGCGGGAGGGCGCGAGCGTGGCGATCGTGAGCAAGGTCCATCCGGTGCGCTCGCACTCGGTGGCGGCCGCGGGCGGGATCAACGCGGCGATCGCCGTCGACGACGATTGGCACTCGCACGCGTATGACACGGTCAAGGGCTCGGACTTCCTCGGAGACCAGGACGCGATCGAGATCATGTGCTCACAGGCCCCGCACGAGGTCATGCACCTGGAGCACATCGGCGTGACGTTCCACCGCAACGAGCGCGGCGAGCTCGATCTGCGCGCGTTCGGGGGCGCCTCGATGAAGCGCACCGCGTACGTGGCGGACATCACCGGCCAGGCGATCCTGCACGTGCTGTATGAGCAGCTGATGAAGCACCACGAGACGGTGGACCGCTATGAGGAGTGGTTCGTGACCTCGCTCGTGCAGGACGAGCTGGGGCGCTGCTGCGGGGTGGTCGCGCGCGACGTGCGCTCAGGGCGCATGGAGACGTTCCAGGCGAAGAACACGATCCTGGCGTGCGGGGGCGCCGGGCAGGTCTACAGCCCGACGACCAACGCGCTGATCGTGACGGGCGACGGGATCGCGCAGGCCTACCGGATCGGGGCGCCGCTGATGGACATGGAGATGGTGCAGTACCACCCGACGACGCTCGTCGAGAACGGCCTCTTGATCACCGAGGGCGCGCGCGGCGAGGGCGCGGTGCTGCTGAACTCAGACGGCGAGCGGTTCATGGAGAAATACGCGCCGAACAAGATGGAGCTGGCCTCGCGCGACGTGGTCTCGCGCGCCGAGCAGACCGAGATCCTCGAAGGCCGCGGCGTGGGCGCCGATGGCTCGGGCATCTGGCTTGACATCACGAAGGTGCCGCGCAAGCGCACGCTGGAGGCGCTGCGCGAGATCGTGAACATCGGCAAAGACTTCGCGGGCGTGGACATCACGCGCGAACCGATCATGATCCGTCCGGGGCAGCACTACATCATGGGCGGCGTGAAGACCGACGTCGACGGGGCGACCTCGATCGAGGGGCTGTACGCCGCCGGGGAGGTCGCGTGCGTGTCGGTGCACGGCGGCAACCGCCTGGGGGCGAACTCGCTGCTGGACACGCTCATCTTCGGACGGCGGGCGGGCGAGCACGCGGCCAGGCGCGCGCAGAGCATCCCGATGCCGAACGTGGCGGACACGCAACTGCGAGAGGACGTGGCCATGATCGACGCGATCATCGCGCGCGAGCGGGGCGGCGGACGGCGCGTGTCGGAGATCAAGCAGGAGCTCGGCGCCACGATGAACCAGCACGTCGCCGTGTACCGCGACGCGGCCGGGTTGCGGCAGGCGCACGAGGTCGTGGCGCGCTTGAAAGAGGAGGCGAAGAGCGCGTACGTGGACGATCGTGGGACGGTGTTCAACCAGGATGTGCTCGGCGCGCTCGAGCTCGGCTATATGCTCGACTGCGCCGAGGCGACCGTTGTGGGCGCGATCGAGCGCAAGGAGTCCCGGGGCGCGCAGTTCCGCACCGACTTCCCCGAGCGCAACGACGAGGAGTGGCTGAAGCACATCGACATCTCTCGCAACGGCGACGGGCCGCGGGTGAGCTACTCGCCGGTCACGATCACCCAGTGGCAGCCCGAGGAGAGGAAGTACTAGCGATGGCCCTCCCACGACCCTTCCCCCACCGCGCCCCATCCCACCGATCCCCGACCGAGGAGGGCGCGCCCTGATGGCGGAAACGCACAACAAGCCGCCGGAGACGTTCAAGCTGCGCATGCGCCGCTACGACCCGGAGTCGGGCGAGGCGCCCTACTGGGACGAGCACACGGTGCAGCTGGAGCCCCATCGCTCGGTGCTGGAGGGGATCCTGCAGGCCAAGGCCAGGCACGACGGCTCGATCGGGATTCGCTGCTCGTGTCGCGCCGCGATCTGCGGATCGTGCGGGGTGCGCATCAACGGCGAACCGGGGCTGGCCTGCCACACGCACCTGGACCACGCGCGCGAGTCCGCCTCCGACGGCGTGATCGAGATCGAGCCGATGGGCAACATGCCGGTGATCAAGGACCTGATCGTGGACATGGACGCGGTGCACTGGAAGAAGGTCCAGCGGGTGACGCCGTGGCTGATCGCCTCCCAGCCGGTGCCCGAGCGCGAGTACATCGTGGCGCACGAGAACATGGCCGACATCACCCAGTCGATGGCGTGCATCCAGTGCGGGGCGTGCGTGTCGGACTGCCTGGCGATGGAGGTCGATCCGGGCTTCATCGGCCCGGCGGCGCTGGCCAAGGCGTATCGCTTCGTGGGCGATCCGCGCGACGATCAGCAGGACATCCGCCTGCGCGACCTGGCCGAAGACCCGCAGGGGATCTATGACTGCACGCACTGCTTCAAGTGCGTCGATGCCTGCCCCAAGGGCGTCAACCCGATGGGCCAGATCATGCGGTTGCGCCGGATCGCCGGGGCGGATCAGCACATCGTGGACAGCAACAACGGCCACCGTCACGAGCAGGCGTTTACCAGCCTGGTGCGAGACTACGGTCTGAACCACGAGGCCGAGCTGCTGTCCCGCTCCTACGGCGGGGACTCGTGGTTTGGCAAGTTCCACCCGGCCGCGGGCAAAGAGCTGCTGAGCTCGATACCGACGGTCATCAAGGGCATGCTGCGTGGCAAGATGAGCCCCAAGCTGGCCATCTTCGGCCACAAGATCCCCAAGGACGATCTGAACGCGGTGAAGGCGATCTACGACAAGGTCGAGAGCCGCCCCGAGCGCTACGAGCTGAACCTGTACGTGAGCGGCGAGGACGAAGACGACGACACGTTGGCCGCCGTCGGCGCGAGCGACAACGACGAGGCCCCTTCCGCTGCGTCTGAGGCAAGCGCATGACTCCGGACGCCCGACCGGCCCGAGGACCCGAAGGGAGCATCAGATGAAGGTCGCCTACTGGCCCGGCTGCGTCAGCCGCGGCTTCACACCCGAGTTGCATGGCTCGATGGCGAAGGTGGCGCCGCTGCTCGACATCGAGCTGGTGCAGCTGGACCGCGCCAACTGCTGCGGAGCCGGGGTGATCGCCGAGCACAACCAGGAGCTCGCGGACACGCTCAACGCGCGCACGTTCGCGCTCGCCCAGCAGGTGCAGGGCGCGGAGCTGATGATGAACATCTGCTCGACCTGCCAGGGCGCGCAGGGCGAGTGCCAGGAGCGGCTGGACTCAAGCGCCGAGTACCGCGCGCACGTCAACGAGACGCTCGCCGGCGAGGGGCTCACGTACGAGAAGGGCCTGACGAACAAGAACTTCCTGTGGCTGCTCGTCGAGGAGATCGGCCTGGAGGAGCTGCGCTCGCGTGTGCGCCGCCCGCTGACGAGCCTGAGAGTGGGCCCGTTCTACGGCTGCTACATCGTGCGTCCCCGTGCGCGGCTGGGCATCGACTCAGAGCGCCCGCGCGACCACTACCTCGAGCAGGTGATCGAGACGCTCGGCGGCACCGTGATCGAGTACGCGGGCATGCGCAAGTGCTGCGGGTTTCCGATCGTGACGATGAACAAGCAGGCCTCGCTGACACAGGCCGGGCGCCATCTCGGCGACGCGGTGGATGCGGAGGCCGACTGCCTGGTGACGCCCTGCCCGCTGTGCCACCTGAACCTCGACCTGCAGCAGCCGGCCGCGGAAACGACGGTCGGGCGCGAGTTGAACATGCCTGTCCTGCACCTCCCCCAGCTGGTCGGGCTCGCGCTCGGGTTGGAGCCGAAGGAGCTGGGGTTGCAACGCCACGTGGTCAGGCCGACGTCGGTGATCGACTGGACAACCTCAGTGGTCGGAGCGGCCGCCTGAGGAGCGCCGGGGTAGTAGCACGGCCGCGTAGGCGGATCGGCGTCAGGCGCCGCTCGGGCGGTCCTTGACTGCCCGGTGGGCGAGGAGATCCTCGTGAGGCTCGCCGATGAACCGAACCTTCGCGGTCAGACCGACCGGCGGTCGACCGGTCGGGAGCTGGTGAACCGGCAGCGCGGAGGCGAGCGTCGCTCGACTCGTCCACGGAACCGGATAGCGCGGGCCGAACAGGGTGAGGTTGGTACTCCCTGCCAGGGCGGCTGACGGAGTGAGAATGGCACGGATCCCCTGGTCGATGAGCCACTGCGCCTCCGCTTGGCAGCGCTCGTGATCGTCCTCCACCAGCGCCTCGGGTGGAAAGCCCGCCGCCTCGGCCTTCTCAAACGTGCTGTAGTCGACCGCACATCCCTCGTCGACACGGATCTGCCACAGCGTGGTCCTGTAATGGGACGCTTCCTCGTCGGTCCGCAGATTCTCGTGACGCAGCATCTCCGCCATCGGGGCGAGCGCATCCAACGACATGTACTGCGTGCACCCACGCCTCGCAATGTTCCAACGCCCGCTTCTGCGGTTGGCGTTCACCCATAGCGGCACGTCGTAGGACGTGGCTCGATAGGCGAGGCCCGACCATGGCACGATGGCCGGCCGTGCCCTAGCCGGCATATTGATTTCTGCTCGAGCGCGCGGCACTTACAAGCCGCGCCTCGGCGTTGGGATCGTCGAGCAGCACCGCCGGCTTGCGACCGTCGAGTTCGCCTCGCGGGCGCTGGAACCACGCGACAATTCCCTCTTCATCCCAGTTATGGCGCAGGATCGCCACAAGGCGAGCGAACACGCGAAGCGTTCGGCGGGGAGTCTGGCCGTGCTCGTGCTTCCACCTGTAGAGGGTCCTGCGATCTACTCCGAGCAGGCCGGCTATGACCCGATCGGGGATGTCCGGCAACCAGCGCTCGACATCGCCTAGAACCAACCCAGCATCGCCGACGATCCCGTCGACGTGCTCGTCGAGCGCGTCGCGGACGACGTGGCGTATGCGCTCAAGCCTGATCAGAAGCTGATCGCAGACATCCAGGCTCCCGCGGGCGCCATCTCGATCGAGGAGCTCGCGAATCTCCAACAGCGCGTCCAGCAGCACGACAATCTGCTCCTTATCGAAGTCGTCGGGCTCCAACTCGGCGCGCAGACCCCTCATCCGGTCGCTCACCGCATGCAGTCGTGCATCCCAGTCGGCGTCCACTTGAGGCTCTCGCTGGAGATGTTCGATCGCCTCGACGAAACCTCGCTTGAGATCCTCCAAGCTCCGATCGAATTTCTCCAAGCGCCTCTCTGCTGTCAGCTCCATGCTCAAGTGTCTCCTTATCGTCACTCTCATGGGACATGATAGGGACATAATGGCTCTCCCACAAGACGGATCGAGCCGCGGCCACATAGGCTGCGACACGTGAAGATCCTCACCGTCGTCGGCAACCGACCGCAGTTCATCAAGGCTGCGGCCATCTCAGGGCTGCTGCGCGAGCGCCACGAGGAGATCCTCGTGCACACCGGCCAGCACTACGATGACTCGCTCTCACGCGTGTTCTTCGCGGAGCTGGGTCTCGCAGAGCCCGACCGCCAGCTGGGTATCGGCGGCGGCTCGAACACCGAGCAGACGGCGCGCATGCTGGGGGCGCTGGAGCCGCTGCTGACGGAGATGAGGCCGGACGCAGCACTCGTGTACGGCGACACCAATTCGACGCTCGCGGGAGGGTTGGCCGCGGCGCAGGCTCACGTCCCGGTCGTTCACGTCGAGGCGGGCATGCGCTCGTTCGACCGCACGATGCCCGAGGAGCTCAACCGCGTGCTGACCGACCATCTGAGCACGCTGCTGCTGTGCGCCTCGGAGGCGTCCGCCGCGAACCTCCGCGCGGAGTCGGTCGCGGGCGAGATCGAGGTCGTGGGCGACGTGATGGTCGACGTCGCGCTGCGCCGCCTGCCGGGGGCGCGCGCGGACACGCAGACGTTGGCCGCCTACGGCGTGCGGACGGGCGAGTACCTGCTGTGCACGGCCCATCGCGCGGGCAACGTCGATGACCCGGAGCGGCTGACCAAGCTGGTGGAGCTGCTCGCGAAGTTGCCGGGGCCGGTCGTGCTGCCGCTGCACCCGCGCACGCGCGCACGCCTGGAGGATGCTGACCTGCTGGAGCGGCTGGCGCGCATGGACGGCATGACGCTGACCGAGCCGCTCTCCTACGCGGAGTTGAGCGCACTGGTATGCCAGGCCAGGGCGGTGGTGACCGACTCGGGGGGCATCCAGAAGGAGGCGTATGTTGCCGGGGTGCCCTGCATCACATTGCGCGCGAACACCGAGTGGGTGGAGACGGTGGACGCCGGCTGGAACACGCTCGTGGACCTCGACGCGGGTGCGGCGCTGGAGGCGCTGCGACGAAAGCCACCGGCGGAGCGGGGCGGGCGGGAACCGAATCCATATGGGGACGGGCACGCGGCCGAGCGCTGCGTCGAGGCGATCGGGACGCTGGCGAGACCGTGAGCGCGGACGATCCGAGCCAAGCGGCGCAGACGCCCGTGCGGGTGGGGGTAGCCGGTCTCGGATACTGGGGTCCGAACCTCGCGCGCAACCTCGCGGCGATCGCGGGCTGTGAGCTGACGTGGCTGTGCGACGCCTCGGACGCCGCCCGCGAGCGGCTGGTAGGGGCGTACCCGAACGCGCGCGCGACGGCGGATGTGCAGGAGCTGCTGGACGATCCTGAGCTCGACGCGGTCGTGCTGGCCACGCCCGTGCCAACGCACTCCGAGCTCGCGGTGCGGGTCGCGCGGGCGGGCAAGCACTGCTTCGTGGAGAAGCCGCTGGCGACGACCGCCGAGGAGGCACAGCGAGCCGTGGATGCGGCCACGCGGGCCGGCACCACGCTGATGGTGGGGCATCTGCTCGAGTACCACCCTGCCGTCCACCGCCTGCGCGAGCTGCTCGACGGGGGCGAGCTGGGGGAGCTGTACTACGTGTACGGCAACCGCCTGAACCTCGGCAAGCTGCGCGCGGATGAGAACGCGCTGTGGAGCCTCGGCGCGCACGACGTGTCGGTCGTGCTGGCGCTGATCGGCGAAGAGCCCGTCGAGTGCCTCGCGCACGGTTCCTCGTTCGTGCGCGAGGGCGTCGAGGACGTGGTGTTCTGCTACCTGCGCTTTGACTCGGGCGCGGTCGCGCACCTGCACCTGTCGTGGCTGGACCCCCACAAGGAGCGGCGACTGACGGTCGTCGGCTCAAAGCGCATGGCGACGTTCGACGACATGCAGATCGAGGGCAAGCTGACGGTGTACGACAAGGGCTTTGACGAGGACGCGCGCTCGTGGGATGAGTACATCGCCCGCTCGGGCGACATCTACTCCCCACACATCCCGGGCGTGGAGCCGCTGCGGTTGGAGTGCGAGCATTTCATCGAGTGCATCCGCACCGGGCAGACACCGCGCTCAGACGGGCACAGCGGGCTGCGCGTGGTCAGGGTGCTGGAGCGGCTGCAGCGCTCGCTGGAAGGGTGAAAGGCAGTCACGCGACGCTGGGTGCAACGGCTCATTTGCTCCGTCACTCCGTCGCCTCAGTCCAGCGCCGCTCGTATGTCTTCATCAGGTGCTCGACGTCGCCGATATTGTGGAGATAGACTGCCGTGATCACCGGCGTCCTGAGGTGCCGTGCGAAGTAGATCGCCCGGGTCGGCCGCTTGCCCTTGCACACGATCGTCATGTGCCGGTTGTGATGCCACGGATTGACGTATTGCAGCTCCAGGTGCTCCTCGCTGAACTCCTTACGAATATCGCCTTTCTTGATGTCAAATGCGAGCAGCCCGGACTCGCTGCTTCGGCGCATCGCTGAAGGCAATTTTCGCTTTCCAGGACGTCAGGTATGGAGACCCCCGATGCTAGGAGGGATTGGCGAAACCCGTAGCGAAACTGCTTGATCTCATCGCTGGGAGAGTCTAGCGTCGGGTGCTCCATACAAATTGCCCCCGGCGACAGCGTGAACTGCCCCGGGGGCGCGGCACAGGAGGGATTAGCTCCCATGCAACCCGAATCCAAGCAGGTTCCCGTGCGCGTCGAACGGATCGTCGCGCTATTCGCCCTTGACCGTCCCGGAGGGTGCTCTCGCGCCGAACTGGACCGCGAGTTGCACGACATCGACCCGGAGGCCGTCAGCGCCGCCGTGAGCGGCCTTGAGGCCGTGGGTGTCGTGACCGTGGTGGGCGAGAAGGTGCGCGCGTCGGAGTGCGTCAAGCATCTCGACGCGCTCAACCTCATCTCGGCCTGACGATGCCGAGCAACGCCGATCTCGGCCGGGCGATTCGTCGCCTGCGCCGGGATCAAAAACGCACGATCGAAGCGCTTGCGCTGGACGCCGACATGCACCCGACATATCTCAGCGGTATCGAGCGGGGGCGGCGCAACCCGACCTGGGACAAGATCACGAGTCTCGCCCACACACTCGACGTGTCCCTTGCGGTCCTTGTGCAGACGGTCGAGGCCGAGGCCGAGGTCTCGCGGGCCGTGCGCGAGACGCGGGCACGCATCGCCGCTGAGCATTGCTGAACACATCGCAGGGCTGGGCTGCCCGCGAGCTACCATTGAACGGTGAATAGGACGACCAGACGCAGGGCTCGCAGGACACACAGCGGACAGTCCGAGCCGCGGACATCGTCGGCAGCAATCCGTATTGAAGACTGCAAGGATGTATATATCGGCCACAATGTCTCCGTGGGCTTCGATGCCTTGGTGGATGCCGTCAACACCAGCGGCCTCGTGACTGAGCACAACGTCAGCTTTCCCCCGCATCGGGATCGCGAGGACTCTGTGTAGAGTCCTCGGGTGCTCTCAGCACTCGGTTTGCTTCGTTCTTAAGGTCTTTGACGTTCTCGGCGTCAACTGCTGAGTCCGTGCCATAGCCAACGTTGCCCCTGTTGGTGACGCGGCGACTGTTACGCACCTTGACAACCGTGCTGTGTCCTGCGTCACCAGCAGACCTTTCCGATGGTGCTTCGTGGCGCTTGCGATCCACCAGGAAGTAAAGCCCGACCGCCGCCACAACACAGACACCAGCCGCGATGGCCGTTGCGATCCAGACCCCTTCCGGGGCATGAAGACCAGCTGCGGCAGCGGTTCCCAGGCTTAGACCCACGGCTGCCATACCTGCCGTACGGGTCGATGGTGAGCGCACGAACGGCAGTCTAAACGGCCGTTTTTCCGTCCGGTCCGACGTGTAGCTTTTGGCTTACCAATGCCAAAAGCGACCCCCGCACGGTTGGAGCCGCCGGGGGTCTGGATCACAGGAGATTGCGCCTCCCATGAACTCGCCAAACGTAGCACGGCGATCACTCGCCGAAGACCTCTCAAACATCCTCGCCTCACCAGAGGTCTCCCGCCTCATAGACGAGCTTCAAGCGACCCGCCAGACGGGCCGTCCCGGCTACCCGCTGCGCGCCCTCGTGGGGATGACGCTCGTCAAGTCGCTGTATGCGATCCCGACGTGGACGCGCACCGTGGCGCTCGTGCGGGAGCATCCGACGCTCGCGGCCGTGATCGCGCCGGGCGGCCAGGTGCCGACGCATTGGGCGTGCTACCGCTTCTTGGCGAAACTCCGCGAGCACCACGACCTGCTGGACGGGTGCATCGCCTCCGTTATCGCCGCACTCAAGAAGCGCAACCCGCTCCTCGGCTGGGACGTGGCGATAGACGCCAGCGACATGCCTGCCTACGCCAACGGGCAGCGATACGTCTCCAAGGGCGGCAAGGAACGGACGCGCTTCTCCGACCCGGACGCCTCCTGGGGGCACCGCTCCGCCGTCAGCACACGCAAGGGTGGCGGCTTCTACGGGTACCGCCTGCACATGGCGGTGTGCTCCAAGACCGACCTTCCGCTCGCGTGGCGCGTCGAGTCCGGACGCGTGAGCGAATCCACGACCGTCGAACCACTGCTCGACAAGCTCCACGCGCTCGGGATCGACCCCGAGACGTGCGCGATGGACAAGGGCTACGACAACGGACCCATCTACGAGACGTGCTCGGAGCGAAACGTGCTGCCCGTGATCCCGCTGCGCAAGACCCCCGCCGTCAAGCGCGGCGAGGACAAACCCCCGACGTGCGAGCACGGCGAGTGGCGGTTTGCCGGAGCCGACCACAAACGCAACGCCTGCAAGTGGCGCTGCCCGACGGGCGAGTGCAAGCCCGCCTCGGTCTGGATCAAGGCCGACAGGCTGCACCCCCTCATCCCGCGCGAGACGCTGCGCTGGAAGGGGCTCTACCGCCGCCGCGCCAGTGTCGAGCGAGCGTTCGGCAGACTCAAGAACGAATGGGCGCTCGCACCCCTGCGCGTGCGCCGGATCGAGCGTGTGCGGCTTCACGCGGACCTCACGATCCTCTCGCAGTTGACGTGTGCGCTGAACGAGACGCGGGCCGTGGCGCTCGCGGCGTAGGCTTCCCGTCGGGACCGTGGACCGTAGTCATCGCCTCAAGCTCCAACGCGCACTCGAACATCTTCAGGCGCTTCAGACGGCCGTGCATCTCTGGGCCGAAACTGAACCCTGCGTCGTCACGCAAGAGTGCGATGTGAACACCCGCAAGCACACGCTCACGCTGCGCGTGCTCCAACAGCCCACCGACCCGATCTTCCCGCTGCTCATCGGCGATGCCGTCCACAACATGCGTCAAGGGCTCGACCATCTCGCCTACCAGCTCGCTACCCGTGTTCACGGGCACGATCCGCCCAAGAACGCCGAGACGACCATGTGGCCGATCCGGGACACCCCGACCAAACTCTCGGGCGCTATCCCCAATGACGTGGGTTCCAAGAAGCGTATGCCTCCCGGCATGTACGCAGCGATCGAGGGGTTTCAGCCGTACAACGGAAGGGACGGGCTCCTCCTCGGTGCCCTTCATACCCTCGATAACCGGGACAAGCACCGTTTTCTGCCAGTGGTCGCCGGGCTCGCCGAGGCCCTCGATCTCCACGACGTGACCGCCAGCGGAGGCGTAGCGATCGGAGGCTTCCTCTTCGCGCATGAAGTCTCCGGAAGCGGGACTATCATGCTCGGCGCAATCGAGAACGGAAGGGTCATCGTAGAGGCAGGCAGTGAGGTGGACGTGGATGTGCGTCCAACCGCGTCGATAGCGTTCGATCAAGGGTCCGAAGTCGCCCCTGGCGAACTCGTCTTGTCCCTGCTCGCCGCGATCCATGAATCCATCGTCGAGCGCCTTTTCCCGACGATGGAGAAGTTCCTCTGAGCAAAAGCAGAGGCACGCTTCTATCCGCCGACCCGGTTCTTCGGGGTCCCCGTCATCGTCCGAGGCCAAACCCGATTGGGGTATCGTGGGGCCGGAAGTGAGGTACGACCCCTGAGCCCCCACCCCCGATCCCGTATGGCTACAAAGGGTGTGGGATTCGCCAATCCCTCCTAGTGGTGACTTCGGCGTTGCCGACGTCATGGAAGCCCGCAAGACAGGGCAACGGAGGCCCTGCAACACGACCTCGCCGTCCACTCCAGGAGCGTCCGACGATTACGCATGATCTATCGGACAAACGCGCATGGTAGAATGGACGTTTACGCAGCTCGATCTGGACATTTACGCCAGAATATGCGCTCATGAATGCTCTCTACCCACGCCATCTACGCCCCTCGCTGCTCGCGGCGCTGGGAGACACGCGAGTCGTGTTCGTTGCGGGCGCGCGCCAGGTCGGCAAGACGACACTCACCCGCGAAATCGCCGCCGACGAGCATCCGATGACGATTTTGAGCCTGGACGAGGCTGCGACTCGCGACGCGGCGTCGCGTGACCCGGCGGGCTTTCTGGCAGCGCTTTCCGAGCCTGTCCTGATCGATGAGATCCAGCATGTGCCGGAGCTGCTGCTGGAGATCAAGAGCGCCGTCGACAGGGACACCAGGCCCGGA
Source organism: uncultured Solirubrobacterales bacterium (assembly GCA_963786535.1). Taxonomy (GTDB): domain Bacteria; phylum Actinomycetota; class Thermoleophilia; order Solirubrobacterales; family Solirubrobacteraceae; genus Palsa-744. Next base: position 1,249,115 of record CAWAZI010000001.1, read on the forward strand.
CGGTTTCTCCTGACGGGCTCCGCCAACATCCTGACCTCGAAACGGGTCAGCGATGCGCTCACCGGGCGCATCGAGACGCTGAACCTCTGGCCCTTGTCCCAGAGCGAGATCCGAGGTGGCCATACCAACCTCGTCGACGCCCTGTTCACGAGTACGCCGCCACATCTCAGCGGCTGCACCGTGGGCAGGGACGCCTTTGTGCCGATCACAGCCGCCGGAGGCTATCCCGAAGCCCTCGTGCGCAGTGGAGCCCGACGTGAACGCTGGCTTGAAAGCTATATCGACAGCACTCTCGACCTCGACCTGCGCGACATCTCGAATGCGATCAAGATCGAGGAGATGCCCAGGCTGTTGCGTCTGATCGCAGCCCAGGCGGCCAACCTCCTCTCTTATCGCAACGCAGCGGCCCGCCTGCGGCTCAGCCCTGAAACGGTGAAGTCCTATGTTGGGCTCCTGGAGCAGCTGTTCCTCGTGATAAGGCTCAGGGCATGGCGACCGGGCCTCGGGGCACGAGAGGCGAGCACACAAAAGGTCTATCTCGCCGACTCGGGCCTGCTCGCGGCGCTGCTGGGCGCCGACGAGACGCGGATCGCGCTCGACGATCAGCTCACCGGCAAGATACTGGAGAACTTCGTCGCCATGGAGATCCTCAAGCACCTCGGCTGGTCCACCAACCGAGCCCGCCTCTACCACTATCAGCGCGACCGGGAAGACGTGGACCTGATCCTGGAGCGAGCCGACGGCCAGATAGTCGCGATCGAGGTCAAGGCGCGCGCGACGATCACCAGCCGAGACTGCAAGTGGCTCATCAAGCTACGCGAGCGTCGCGGCTCCAGTTTTGCGGCAGGCGTCGTGATCCATCCCCGGGAGCAGACGATCCCCCTGGGAGAGCGTCTTTGGGCGCTACCCATCGCCTCCCTGTGGGCGTAGCGCTCCCTCGGGGGGGCGATTTCGCAGCATGGTCATAAATCGACCACAGGATGGTCATAGATCGACCAGACGATGCATGACGGCTCCGGGATATGGCTCAGCGAACGAGGATCGGCTCGCTGTAGTTCGAGACGTGCGCGCCGTCTGAGACTCGGACCAGCGCCCGATACAGACCGGGTCGGCGGACGCGGACGATGCGCGCAAAGCGCGAGACGGTCGGCGTGCCGGCTTTGACGACGGTGCCGCCCTCGTTGATCGAGTTGCCGGGCGCCAGCAGCTGAAAGCCGACGAGCGCCCCGACCTCCGCCGGCGTGACCGTGCCGTACAGGCGCACGAACCCGCGACGGCGGGTGCGGCGCGCGTGAAAGCCCACGCGCACGGCGACGCCCTCGACGATCACGGGACTCGATACTTCGGGTTTGCCGACCGTCACGACCCGCACCTGCGCGTTTTCGAGCAGGCCGACATACGGGAACGAAAAGCCCCCGGTGCTGTTCGCGATCTCGGGGTTGCCGACGTTGTGGAAGCCGCCGAGGTAGGGAAACGGGTTGGACTGCAGCACTACCTCGCGACCCGCGGCGCCCGTCCCGGACAGGTTGCCCTCCACGATGAACGGGTTGCCGAACACGACCGGGTTGGGCACGCCCGCGATCCGCACCGACAACGGCACGCTGGCGGTTGTGAACGTACGGTCCCCGCCGTTGGCCGTGCCCGCGGAGTTGACCGCCACGATCCGGTAATGGTAGGTCGTGCCGGGCTGCAGGCCCGAGATCGTCTGGTTGAGCCTGATCGAGATCGTCCCGTTGCCGGCCGGGGCGAGCGGGGTCTGCCCGCCATAGCCGCTGGTCGTGCCGTACTGGAAGACGTAGTTGGTGATCAGCCCGTGGGAGTCGACGTAGCCATAGACGATCACCGAGGAGTAGGTCGCGTTGGACGCGTTGGAGGTCACGACAGTGGGCGTCGATGACGCGGCCAGCGCGCCCGGAGCGGGCAACGCGAGGACGATGGCGATGAGCGCGAGCAGGGCGGCGAACGGGGCCCGAGTCGCGCGCGGGGCGCGTGAGGGCGCGTGGATGGGTGGGTGCATAACCGCTATATACCCCGTTGGCGGGTTAAGTCGCGGTAAACACGCCCTTCCGCGAAAGTCGCCTGTGAGCCGAGTCACGATCGCGTCCTCGACACGGAGATCACGCATCTGGACCGTTAGTCATGCGACGATCTATCCGAGGAGCTGTTCTAGGAAGAACCGTGTCTTCGGGGGCGGCTCTCGGCTCGGGTACATGCGCTTGAGGAGATCCAGCGCTTCCTCGGCGCTGTGCAGATCGCACTCTCCCAGCAGCACTTCGATGTCCTCGTCATCCTCACCGATGCGCATGGCCATCAACTTCATGGCAAGCAGATACTGGGGCGAGGCGGTCGTAATCTCAATGCCGGCGATGTCCGGAACCGGACGGGCGTACTCGTCCTTGCCTGGCATGAAGCCCTTGACGGCGTCATTCAGCCAGTCCTCGGGCAGCCCGAGCTCATCCGCCACCCGCGCGGCGGCCGTGTAGATCGACGACTTCGGCTCGAACACCGCGTCGATGTCCTCCGTGACCCGCCGCGTCGAGTAGGCAAGCGCCATCGCCGCGCCACCGACGATGAAGATCTGGCCGTGTACGCCCTGACGAGTCAACTCGTCACCGAGCGCCTGCAGCGCACTGAGGATCCTGGCCCGGGTGAACGGCCGCTCAGACACGGTCAAACACCTCGCGCGCCATGAACACGCCATGACGGGCGAACACGGCGGGGGTGTGGGCGAGCGTGTACGCGTGCAACGCGGGAAGACTTGCGACAAACCACCACGGCTGGACGAACCGGCCGGGCCCGTCGACCCACGGCGGGGCGGGGATCGCGGCCTCGCTCGCGAAGAACTCAGCGACGCCGGCGAGCGCCGCATCGAAGCGCGAATCGCCCGTTGCGGGCGGCTCGTCCGCCAGCAACGCGATCCTGCCGGGGCGTGACGAACCCCTGAAATCGTCGGCGAACCCGAATAGCAGCCGCAGCGCGTCGCGCTCCCGGCCCTCCCCGAGATCCTCCTCGATCGTCTGTGCAAGCTCCGCCAGCGACCCCGCGCCACGACGAACTCGCGGCCGGGCGAGCACTTCGACGTCGTGCTCACACGCACCGAGCAGCCGGCGCAGCGTCGCGATGCTCGGAGTCCGCCCGCCCGACTCGTACGCCGCGACAGCCGGCTGAGCCGTGCCCGCACGTCCGGCGAGCTCGAGTTGGGTGATGCCGGCGGCCTGGCGGGCGCCGCGGATCATGGCCGAGAACTCCATCACTAAGCAGTATATACGTTTAGATATAATTGCAGCGCGGTCTTCGTCGTAGACCTCGCCGAGCCGGACTGAATCCCAGCACAATCAGAAATCGACCATCCCACCGTGTGAGCGGGGCGTCCTGCCCCGCTACGCGACCTGGGTGCGGCGGCGGTCGACGCCTTCGAACGACTGAGGACGGCGGCGGCGGTCGGGGCGCAGGACGGGACCGGTGGAGTTGCCGACGAAGCGCAGCACGAAGGCGTCGCGGGTCGCGCTGTAGCGCAGCATCGGCCTGAGGATCACAAACCAGTGTCGTGCTACGTATTGGCGCGGTCGTACCGTTGAGCGCATACCGTTCCTTTCCGTATCGCTGCCCGCCTGCCATCCCCGACGGCCTGGTCTCGGCCGTGCCCGCAATATTCGTGGGACAGGCCGAGCAATCCTGCCTAATCCTAATACGAGCGCCGTCCGGCCTTTCCGACCCATTCGGCTGAATCTTTGCCGGTGGTCGCGCTTGCTCGATTGCCAGCCGGCCGCCTCGCCAGTACCAGCCGATGACCGTCAGAGGCAGCCGCCGGCGACCGGCGCTACTCCGATCGTCAGACCTCGAGCGGCAAGGAATGCGTCGGGCGCGCGGCGAGCAGCGGATCTCAGCGGACCAGGATCGGCGCGCTGTAGTTCGAGACGTGCGCGCCGTCTGAGACCTTGATCAGCGCCCGGTACAGACCGGGATGGCGGACACGAATAACGCGGCTGAACCGCGAGACGGTGGGTGTGCCGGTCCTGACGACGGTGCCGCCCTTGTTGACGGTGCGCCCTCCGGGGATGAGCAGCTGGAAGCCGACGAGCGCGCCGGCCTCCGCCGGGGCGACCGTGCCGTAGAGGCGCATGAACCCGTGACGGCGAGCGCGGCGCGCATGGAAGGACACGCGCACGGCGACGTTCTCGAGCACGACGGGGCTCGAAACGACCGGCGAGCCGACCGTGACGACCCGCAGCTGGGTGTTTTCGAGCAGGCCGGCGAACGGGAACGAGAAGCCCCCGGTGGCGTCGGTCAGCTCGGGATTGCCGACCGTCTTGAAGCCGCCGACATACGGAAACGCGTTGGCTTGGAGCACGATCTCGTGCGTCGATGCGCCCGTCCCCGAGAGCGTTCCCTCGACGAAGAAGGGATTGCCGAACACGACGGGGTTGGGAGCGCCCGCGATCCGCACCGACAGCGGGACCTTCGGTGTCTTGAACGTGCGGTCCGCGCCGCGGACCGTCCCGCCGGGACCGCTCGCGAGGATCCGGTAGTGGTAGGTGATCCCTGACTGAAGGCCGGTGATGGCCTGGCTGACCCTGATGGTGCTCGTCGCGTTGCCCGCGGGGGCGAGCGGCGACTGCGCGCCGTAGGCGCTGGTGGGGCCGTACTGGAAGGAGTAGTTGGTGATCTCCCCGCGGGCGCCGACAAAGCCGTAGAGGATCGCCGAGGAGTACGCCACGTTGGATACGCCGGAGGTGCTGGCGGTGGGCGCGGGAGGCGCGACCGCCTGTGCGGCGGGCGCCAAGGCGAGAACGGCCGCGGCGAACAGACCGGCCAGACACGGACCGAAGAACAGACCTCGAGTATGCATGCGAGCCCCTCCTCCTCAAAAGTTGACAGCTGCTAAGGCCAACATACCCCCACAGCCGGCGTTGAACCCCCAATTCGATTCAAAAGCTCGCGGGTACCGATGCTCGGGAGACACCAAGCGGTGTGCCGGCAGCTTTCATACGCCTCAGCCCAAAGCTAGCCGACTCGGCCGGACGCTTCTCGTTCTCGCTCGCAAGCCTTCTGTCCGGAGCTACGTGCTAAAGTAATCTTGTAAGCAAGTAAGCACGATCCCTGGAGAAGCAATGGGCGAGCGAACCACCAAGAGCATCCGTATCACCGAGGACGCCCAGCGTCTGCTGCGGCTTGTCGCTGCCTTTGAGGATCGCACCGAGGGCGCGATTGTTGAGGACGCCCTTGCCGCGTATCTGCAGATTCGCTCTCTCGGCTACGAGAGTGTGCTGCCCGAGGCACGCGAGCTCGCGCACACCACGCCGGAGGATGTCGGCGATACCGTCGCCAGGCTCACCAGCGCGATCGAGAACGCACTCGCGAGCGGCCACCATGCGCCCAAGCCCGGAGCGGCCAAGCAGCGTCTGCGGCAGACTCCCACGGCCGTGGGTGCGGGGCGTCCGGCCCCGCTCCCGAGCGAGATGGGACGACTGAGCGTCGGTGGTGGTGGTGGTGGTGGTGGACACGCGGCGCCCGGTGACCCAGCGCGCGCGGTCCGCGGTCAGCCCGGCGGGCGCCGTCAGGGCCGCGAGCTCGACACGGGCTGCTCTGGCGAGGACGCGCCATTGGGGGACGCCGACGCGTCGGGCGTCTCGGAAGGGGCGGCCTCGCCAGAGGGCGGTCCAGACCCAGAGGACGGTTCAGACCGGTAGGAATAGTCGTAGGCGTAGGAGTACGGAGCGTTGCGCCGGGCCTTGAAGCCGTTGGCGATCACCCCCAACAGCGGAGCGCCCGCACCGGTGAGCGTCTCGTGCAGACGCTCGGCGACATCGCGACGGTTGCGCCCCACCCGGCCCACGATGATCACGCCGTCGACCTTGCGCAGCAACGGGAACGCGTCGGAGACCGCCGTCAACGGCGGCGTGTCGATCACGACCAGGTCATAAGCCGACTGCGCGCGCTCGAGCAGCGTCTCCATCGCATGACTCTCGACCAGCTCCCCCGGGTTCGGCGGCAGCGCGGCACCGGCCACGAGCACGTCGAGGGTCCGCCCCCCAGACCCATCGACAGACTGGGAGTCCAGGTCAATCAGCTGGGTCGCCTCGCTCAACGAGACGGCGCCGATCAGGACGTCCGCCAGACCGGGCCCGGACTGCACGTCGAGCTGCCGCGCAAGCGTCGGACGGCGCAGGTCCGCCTCCAACAGCAGCACCCGCGAGCCCATCCTCGCCGCCGCCGCCGCAAGATGGCGCGCGATCGTCGTCTTGCCGTCGCCCGGAGCCGCGGAAGCGACCAGCAGCGTGCGCAGCTGCCGATCGACGTTGAAGTAACGCAGATGCGCGCGGATCAACTGAAAGGACTCGGCCTCGCCTGGGGGCAGGACTGCTCGCTCATTCCCACCCCCCCGTGCGGAACGCGACAGCGCCGAGCTCTCGGGGACGACCCCGAGCAGGGGCAGGCCATAGACCTTCTCCAGATCTTTTGGCTCCCTGATCCGGCGGTCCAGGCGCTCCAGCAGGAAGGCGAGACCCAGGCCGAGCAGGAGTCCCAACACGGCACCGAGGAGCGTGTTCCTCGAGACCTTCGGCGAGGACGGAGAGGTCGGAACGGTCGCGGGCTGCGCGATCTGGACGTTGCCGTTGCGTAGTTCGGCCAGGACTCCCAGCGACTGGGCGCGATCCTGCAGCGCGAGACCCGCCGTGCCGGCCTTTTCCTTCGGCGAGAGCGCCGCCAGCTGCTTGTTGACGAGCTTCAGGGCGGAGGCGTAGTAGGCGTGGTTGCTGTCCTGCTGTTCTCTGACGAACACATTGGTGTAGGTGTTCGCGATGCCGGCCGCGAGCACCGGCGAGGTCGCGGTGGCCGCGACATCGACGATGTTCGATTCGCCCTGCGCGCTCACGCTCAGGTCCGCGCCGACTTTTTCCTTTGTCAGGCCCTGGCCGAGCAGGCCCGCGGTCTTCGCCGCCATGTCGCCGAGCTCGACGAGCTTGAGGTTTGTGTTCTGCTGGGCCAGCTGGTTGTTGCTGCTCGCGACCGGGAGCCCGGCGACCTGCTGGCCTAGCTGGTTGTTGTCGAAGACGAGCGAGGCCGTCGCCGTGTACTTCTTGGTCTGGTGCTTGGAGAAACCGTAGGCGGCGGCGGCGGCGAGCACGAAGCAGAGCAGAATCCACCCCGCGCGGCGGCGGAGCACGCCCAGAACCTGCTCGATGCTTAGGTTTGCCTGCTCAGTGTCCATTAAGCTGCCTTCCTTGCCACATCCCTAGGCTCAGGAGCGACTTGCCGTCCGTAGCTCTGCTCGGCGAAGGCCGCAAGCTCGTGATAGTAGACCAAAGTGCCACTGGATGCGCAACTGACGCAAGATATCGGACCAGCAGGGATACGCCAAAGGCCGTTGCATGGCGCAGCCGCTACCCTGCCCGCCGTGCCAACTCCCGGTGCAGCCGAGTTTCGTCTCTGTCCCCTGTGTGGCGATGAGCTGCTCTCGCTCACAGATGGACCGGATCGCGGACGGATGGCATGCCCACGACGGCATTTCGTGCATTACGAGAACCCCGCGGTCACCGCGTTTGCGTTCGTTGAGCGCGACGGACGTTACCTGGTGCTCAAGCGTGGCCAGGAGCCCTATCGAGGTCGCTGGGAGCTCCCGGGTGGATTCGTCGAGGCCGGAGAGAGCCCAGTTGAGGCCGTCAGGCGGGAGATCTTCGAGGAGACGGATCTTCGCGTCGAGGCGCCCAGCGTCATCGGCGCGTACACGAGCCGCTATGGAGATGACGGCAAGTGGACCGTCGACGTGGCCTTCCACTGCCAGGCGTCTCCCGGCGCGTTGAGCCTCTCCGCCGAGAGCTCCGGCGCGGAGTGGGTCTTGATCGAGCGGATGCCACCTCTTGCCTTTGCGGGCGAGCGAAACGCATTCGAGGAGCTCAAGCAAAAACAGGCCTCGGCGTAGCAGCTGCGCTCGTCCGCTACAGAGGGTCTCGCGGCTTCCACCCGAGATATGGCGTTTCATGCAAGAATGCAGTCGTTAATTAGTGTTGCAGCCTGTTCACGAGCTATCGAGCGCCCTAGGCATGGAGGTCCAATGAGCGGTGATCTGGTCGTAGTCGCAGGCGGCGGAGGCTTCATCGGAGGCCATCTCGTCGCCAATCTTCTGGATGACGGCCACCGAGTCCGGTCGGTCGATCTCAAGCCGCTCGACGAGTGGTACCAGGTCCACGAGGAAGCGGAGAACACGGTTGCGGATCTACGTCTGAAGGACACCTGCACGGAGGCGCTCGTCAATGCCGGCGACGTCTACAACCTCGCCGCCGACATGGGCGGGATGGGCTTCATCGAGAACAACAAGGCGCTGTGCATGCTGTCGGTCCTGATCAACACGCATATGCTCCAAGCAGCTCAGGAGCAAGACGTGCAGCGCTTCTTCTACTCGTCTTCGGCATGCGTCTATGCCGCCGACAAGCAGACCGACCCGGACAACCCGGGGCTGAAGGAGAGCGACGCCTACCCTGCCCTGCCTGAGGACGGCTACGGATGGGAGAAGCTGTTTAGCGAGCGCATGTGCCGGCACTTTCGCGAGGATTTCGGGCTGTACACGCGCATGGCCCGCTACCACAATGTCTACGGCCCCGAGGGCACGTGGCTTGGAGGACGGGAGAAGGCGCCGGCCGCGATCTCGCGCAAGGTCGCGGAAGCAAAGCTCTCAGGCAGCGATCAGATCGAGATCTGGGGCGACGGGGAGCAGACCCGCAGCTTCATGTACATCGACGATTGCGTGTATGGATCGAAGGCGATCTTCGACTCGGACATTCTCGACCCGATCAATCTCGGGTCCAGCGAGATGGTGAGCATAAACCAACTTGTGGACATCGTCGAGGACATCGCCGGAGTCAAGCTGGAGCGTCAGTACGACCTCTCCGCGCCCAAGGGCGTTCGTGGTCGCAACAGCGACAACACGATGATCCAAGAAAGGCTGGGCTGGGAGCCGAGCATCTCACTGCGCGAGGGGCTCGAGAAGACCTACGCCTGGATCTTCGACCAGGCCACCGCGCTGAGTCTGGCGCGATAGTTCGCGTCTGTTCACGCAGCCTTGGAGCTTGCGGCACGGTGACGATCGACCACCTCTGTGAGCGCCTCATCGAAGCGCTCGGCAAAGCCCGCTTGGGTGAAGCGATGCTGCGCATACCGGTAGGCCGCCTGTCCTCGCGCCGTGATCTCCGCAGGCATCCGCAGGATCTCCGCCAGCTTGCGCGGGAAGGAGTCGGGGTCGGAGCTGTCGACCACCCAACCCGCGTCGGCCTGCTCCACGATCCGCGCGACCTCCCCGTTCGGGTTGACCGCCGCAAGGACGGGCAGGCCGTAGGCCATGAAGTTCATGATCTTGGAGGGGATGTTGAACTCAGTGCCCTTGTGCTGCTGGCTCACGAAGGCGATGGTCGCGGCCTGAAGCTCCTCCTCCAAACGGTCCTCGTCCACGACGCCGGGCATCTCGATCCGGTTGGACCTGATCTCAGACCGCGTGTCCTCGGCTGCCATGCCGTTGCCCGTGATCACGAAGCGGATCGGCGTATCGGCAAGCGTGTCGGAGCACTCGAAAGCCGCCGCAAGCGGCGCCAAGCCCTGGGAGTAGCCGATGTTGCCCATGCTGAGGAGCCGGGGGGGCTCAGTGTGGGGCTCGAAGGACGGCTCGCGCTGGGGGACCCGTGTAGCGGGGTCATAGATCAGCTGGATCTTGGCCTCGGGCACGCCCTTCGCCGTCAGATTGTGCGTGAATGCCTGCGAGAGTACGACGATACGCTTGGCCTCGCGGTAAGCCGCGTACTCCAAACGCCTGGAGGCACGGATGACAAGACTGCCCTCATCGACGATCCCGCTCGAAGCGGCACCGTCGGGAAGAATGTCGTGCAGCCACAGAATCCACGGCGTCCGGCGTATGCGGGCATTCACGATCGCCGGGATGAGCGCCGGAAACGACGGGGATGCGGACACAAGGACATCGGGACGGGACAGCATGGGAAGTGCGGCGAACTGAGCGCCCGTGAACGAGAGCTCCTGCCGGTAGCGCTCGGTCGCGGTCTTACGACCGATCCAGAGAGGCAGGCGAAGAACGGGGATTCCGTTGCGCACCTCTCGGTAAGGGAGCGCCTTAGATCCCCATACGGGCTCCGGATAATGGGGGTGTGCGGCCACCACCTCGACGTGATGCCCGCGGTCGCGCAGCCCCTCTGCCAGAACGCGGCTGACGGGTCCGATCCCCGTGGGCTCCGGGTCGTAGTTGTAGCTCCAGAGCTGGATGTTCAACGCCACGGACGGTAGCGTACGCGATCGCTTTCTCAATCAACAGACCGGCCCACGAGATGACAAAGAGACTCCAAAACGATCGATGGACCGGCGCCTGGTTGCGCGACAGCGGGCTAATGCTCTTTTCGCAGGGAGCTCTGACCGCCGTCGCCACGCTGGTTATGATCCTCCTCGCCCGGAACCTGTCGACCTATCAATTCGGCCTGTTCTCGAGCTTCCTCGGGCTGGCGCAGGCGCTGTCGTTCGTGGTCGATGCCGGTCTGACTGTTTGGCTGCTCAGAGAGTGCTCGCGGATCCGCATCAGCGACGCTTCCCGCGATCAACAGGACGCCGACATCGCCCGGCTCCTGGGTCACGCCCTGAGCATCGTCCTCTACATGGGCATCATCGCCGTCGTGGGCAGTGTGACGATCGGCCTCGCGCTCGGCCTGAGTCCAATGCTCTCGTTTGCCCAGGGGGCGTTTATGGGCTACATCGCCGTGCTCGCGGCGGCCACGGCGCTCGAGGCCCGCCTGCGCTCCGAGCGACGGCTCGGCCAGGTCCTGAGCGCCGTTCTCGTCGAGAAAGCAAGCCTGCTCGCCTTCGTGGGAATCGTGCTGTTGCTGGGCGGCGGACTGCTCGTGGTGGGCGCTGTCTACGTGCTCGCCGGCCTGCTTCGCGCGTCGCTGGATTACCATCGCTCACTCCGGCCGCTCAGCGCCGCTCGTGGCGACTCGCCGCTGCTCGTCAAGCCATGGGCGATCTCTCCGATCCTCAAAGTCACCGCTCCTTTCGCGTTCAACTCGGCAGCCCTGACCTTCCTACCACGGCTCGACACGGCCGTCGTGGCGACCGTGTCGGTCATCGGCGCCGGCTACTACGCCCTCGGGTATCAGATCGTGACGACCGCGCAGCTCGTGCCGGCCATCGCATCGATCACGCTGCTGCCCCTGCTGACGGCAAACCGTGGCGCCCAGGGATCGCAATGGAAAGTTTTTTGGATGATGACCGGTATCGGCGTAGTCGCCGCCGGAATCGGAATACTGCTGGCGCCGGTCGTCGTCCCCCTCCTCTTTGGCGCTCATTACCGCCCGGCGGTCGGGGCGATCCAGGTCATGATGCTCGCCCTACCCCCCATCTTTGCCAGCAACGCGATCATGCCTTTCCTCTACAATCAGGGGCACGAGCACGATGTCTTGCGCTGGGTCTTGTTGCCCTCCGCGCTCGGCACGGGTCTCGTGTTGTTGGGGGAGATCACAATTGGACCCGCCGGAGCAAGCCTCGGCCTAGTGGCCCGCTTCGTGCTCATTACCATAAGCTTGGTATTGCTATCTCTGCGGAGGAAGCCCAAGCTTGTCTCAGCTATATCTCCCGAACCGCAGCTGTCACGACCTCTGTCTTAGCGTCAACCTTCACAAGCCAAAAAGTGCGAAGCCCAACCCAGCCTGACCACGTATCTACCGGTGGCGTCGCCGCGTCATCAGCCATCCCGCTAGACACCCGCGTGGGGACAACGATCTCCGGCAGAGCCGGAGCCTTTGCAGCCGCAGCACTAGTCCTGTGCCTGGTTGTACCGGGCCTCTTGGGGGGCTGGCAGGTTGTCGGCCATGCCGGCGCGAAGGGCTCTGTTCCTCTGCAAATTGTCATCACCGTGTGGGCTGGCCTGCGGCTTTCAAAGCTATGGGCCCGTGGCGAACCTCGCCCCCTCGCGATCGTCTTCTGGCTGTACGTGTATGTGTGGCTAGGACTCGCCGGCATGCTTCAACTGATCCATCAAGAAGCGCCATATCTAATCGCCATTAGCCCATCTGCATATGAACAAGGTCAGGTCATTATTCTACTTGGCCTAGCCCTCCTTGAGATCGGCCACTTGTTTCCGGCACGCCAAGAGATCCAGATGGTGAATACCAGGCGGATAGTCGGCTCGCGTGTCACAGTTCTTGTAGCATTCGTCCTAGTCACCGCACCGCTCTGGTATCACCTACTTGGGGGGTTTCACGTACTGTTCAGTAGCCGCCAGGAACTCTCAACCACGATTCTAGGCAGCGTGGTAAGCACCAGAAGTCAAAATTTGGCGACTGCAGGTATCGAGGTAGCATTTGCAACGGTCCCTACCTTTGTAGCCCTCTACGCTGTGATAGTAACACGCCAATACAAACTGTGGCACAGATCACGTCTTGTCTTGATCATTCTTGCTATCGTCGCATTGGTGCTGGACAACCCGATCTCGCTGCCACGATTCTGGACTGGCACCATCCTAACCGCATTGATTTTTGCTACTCCGATAGTACAGAAGCGCGCAGCAGCAATGCGGATTGTGATTGCAGGCATGATCTTTATCTGCATCGTGCTATTTCCATACGCTGCATATTTTCGGCTCTCGTCCGGGTTCAAACCGCCCCCTGGAGTTGTCCGGACCCTAACGACAAAGCCGGACTATGATTCGTTTGAGATGATTTACGCCGGAATACAGTATACACGCGACGTGGGTTTTCGTTATGGTCATCAGGCTTTGGCAGACATATTCTTTTTTGTGCCGAGGGCCGTGTGGCCGTCAAAGGCACAGGATACAGGGAAACTCCTCGGGGACTATTATAACCTTGCCAACACAAATCTGTCTGCCCCGCTTTGGATTGAGGCGTACATCGATTTTGGATACGTTGGCATAATAGCGATTTTTTTCCTCTACGGATTGTTGATGCGCCGAGCGGACGACCGATTTGTGAAGGGCGACTCCCCGTTTGCGCAGTTTGCGATTCCACTTCTTGCGGGCTATAGCTGCATTTTGCTTCGAGGATCATTGCTCGCGGCAATGGCTCGGCTAGCAGTTATGCTGGCAATCATATGGCTAGTCTCAAAGCGTGGAGCGACGGGATCAGATGCATAATACTATCCAGACCCGACCGTCAGTCAGTCAGATCTGCTAACGTAGCGAAACTGAGTACATTTAAAGGATCCCGCGCAGTCATGCCATTCCTAGCTTCCTTTCGAAACACCCTCCTTCAGAACCAACAAGCTTTGTCGAGTGCTCACCCTGTCGAGTTTCCCGAGCCCTTTTCATCGCCGTGTCGTATCGTGTTCGTCGTATATAGAGAAAGCACGCGCTCATCATTGCAGCCGCTAAAGGCTACCGACCTACACCCGGCACATACAGCTGCGAGAGCAGTATGACCAAGGTCTCGTATTCTGGGCACTACGACGGCTCTCGGGGAGAAGCCTATTACCGCTGGCAGTCAGAAATAGGTCACGTAGGCGCGACGCGAAACCGTTTCAAGTTTGCAGACTATGTGTCCGCATCTGACACCGTGCTGGATTTTGGCTGCGGCGGCGGCTTGCTCGTTGCAGGCCTACCGGCGAGCTGTCGACTGGGCGTCGAGGTCAACCCGGTTGCTCGCGCTGACGCATTGAAGAATAAAGTCCGTGTGTTCAAGTCGCTGAGCGACGTCGACTCTTTATCCGTAGATGTGGTGATCTCAAACCACGCTCTGGAGCACACACTGCGGCCATTCGACGAGCTGGTCGAGTTGTCACGCGTCCTTAAGCATAACGGCCACCTTATTCTTTGGCTTCCACTCAACGACTGGCGAACCGATCAGGGGATCGTCCACGACACGAACCACCATCTCTACGCCTGGACCCCGCTGACACTACGCAATTGTCTAGTAGAGGCTGGGTTTGATGTTGAGGAGTGCCGAGTGGTCACATCTGCCTGGTTGCCTCGGCTTGCACCTCTCGAACGATTGCTCCCCAGATCAGTGGCAAAGGTGATGCGATATTGGACTGCTGTTCTTTTGAGGCGCCGGGAGCTCAAGGCCGTAGCCCGCCCTGCGACTGACCACCCTCATGGTTAAAGCGGGAAACACATGAAGCGATCCAAAGCGAGCGTGCTAAGCCTCCAACTGTTCTTAGGTGCCCAAACGTCTGTGCATCAAGCGTTTACGGTCTGGAATTGTCACGCCACAGTTGTACGCGTAAATGCACGGACTCTGCCAGTCATCTACAAGCTGTCGTGCGACCCGCGCGTGGTGTAGCAGCATGGTGAGGAGAGCTAACAGGACCGCCACAATGCCCCGTATCGTTTACTGGAACAACATTCCAACGCCATACATGATCGAGCGATTCAATGCGGTCACGGACTATACTGACCTTGACTTTGAAGCCTGGTTTAGTGATAGTGTGGATCCCGAACGAAGCTGGGATATTGATGAGACAAAATGGAGATTTAGGTACCATTATCTGCGGGCGGTACCGTTTACGCGCGGTAGACTAAAGATACCTCCTCTTCTCTACAAGCGAAAGCCCACGCTGCTGGTGTGTCTCTATGGCGACGCAACGTTCACACTTGGCTGGGCAGTCGCACGTGTCTTACGGATTCGTGTCGCCTTTTGGTCCATGATCACATTTGACTCGTGGATGCAACGGAGGCCATGGAAGGAGAGACTGAAGCGAATCATGTTCCGGCGCGTCGACGCAACACTGAGTGCTGGCAACGATAGTCGATCGTACGCCCAGCAATATGGCATAGCACCAGAGCGAACATTCCTTTTGCCACATGCCACAAATGTTAATCATTTTGCAAGCGACTCGTTACTGTCCGCACATGAGCGAGATGAGCAGCGTCGGAGTCTTGGGCTGGACGGAACGACATTTATCTACGTTGGCCGACTATGGCACGGCAAGGGCATCGAGTATCTCATTACCGCAGCCGGAGAACTTAACGCGATATGTGATATTCCAATAAGTCTTTTGCTGGTAGGCGATGGTCCGGAGGAGCATGCGCTTCGCGAGCAGTGTCAGCATCAGGGGGTCAAGCGAGGCGTCTTTGCGGGTTTTGTCCAAAAGCAGAATCTTCCGCGTTATTACGGACTTGCGGACGTCTTTGTCTTTCCGACTCTTGGCGATCCTTATGGGCTTGTCGTGGATGAGGCCATGGCATGTAGTCTTCCGGTCATCTCTACAAGTGCCGCTGGTGAGATCACGGACCGGATCTCGGACGGAGAGAACGGTTTTGTTGTGCCACCGATGGATAGTCGAGCGTTGATGGAGTCTATGCGAGTACTGGCAGAGGATCCGGTTCTGCGCCAGCAGATGGGTGCTTTGTCTGCTAGGAAGATGGCTGATCTAACCCCTGAGAGATGGGCTGAAACATTCGAGGCGTTGTCCAAGCTGATTCTGACCAAGCCACGTGTCCGGGCGACGGATGGCGCAGTCGACTTCACGAGCGCCGAGTAGCTAACTGTTTACCCTGACTGCCACAGCTCAAGATGCAAGCGCCAGCTCAAACGCGGTGCGGTGCAATCGCGCACAAGTCTCGGGTGAGTACAGCTCTTGAGCCCTTAGGCGCCCGTTGCGGCCCATGTCTCGTCTGCGGTCCGAGTCGTCAAGCAGCTCCGAGGTGGCGGTCACAAACGCTGCGACATCGCGCGGCGCCACGAGGATCCCCGTAACGCCGTCTACGACGGCTGCGCTTACCGCACCGACGTTTGCCGCGATCACCGGGATTTCGAGTGCCATCGCCTCGCCGATCACGGTGGGTATACCCTCCGAGCGCGGCTCTGACGTGAGCCAGAAGAGGTCCAGCGCGGGAGCCAACTCATGGACGCGTGTCCCCGGATCCCGCACGATCAGGTCCTCGCCCACCGAGAGTCCGAGCGATTCGGCTTCGCTCTGCAGTTCTGCCCCGTAGCCTGTGTGCACGACCGATGTGGCGCCAAGGATCACAAAGCGCGTGGACGGATGCCGCCGCTTGAGCGCCGCCGCTGCTTTGATGAACGTCCTGTGCCCCTTCATTAGATTGATGTTGCCGATGTTGCCCACGACGAAATCCGAGTCGTGCAGCCCGAGCTCGTGTCGGGCGGCGGCACGCTGCTCTGGGTCGGGACGAAAGCGGTTGCTGTCCACGATTGGGAAGAAGGAGATCAGGCGGTCTCCAAAGCTGAGCGCCCCAGGGTGGACCGCCGCAACCGCCATGCCAGTGGTCATGATGGCGCCTGAGAGGCGCAGGACGAGCGGCATCATGGCTCGGCGGATGATCATCGGGGGGAACGTGTCGATCAGCTGCCAGACAACCGGGATTTTCTCGAGGTGCGCAGCAAAGGCGGCATGGGGATTGACCAGACCATTTATTAGCACGACGTCGATGTTCTCGGAGCGGATGATACGGCGGATCGACCTTACATTGGCGGGCAGCCGCGCGACGCTGTAAAACTGTACGCGCATGTCTTTGGTCGCGCGCATCCGTGTAAGGGGAATTGGTATCGTGCGCACGTTGCGATGTCGCAGCAGATCGACAGCGTTCCCCGGCTCGTCCGGTACCACCACGGTGAGCGCGATGCCCATATCGGACAAGTAGGGCGCAACCAGCGAGTTACAGTTGTGTGGACCGCCGAAGTGGGGATAGTGGATGATCGAGAGAACGTTCATCGGTTGAAGAGCAGGTCGGCCTGCAGGCAGGCACCACCGGACCCGTAGGTGACGTTGTAGGCGCCACGTGACCACCAGCCGTGTGAGTCGAGCAGCGCGATGACTTCCGTGACCAGACCCTGCCCGACGTAGAGCTCGACGAACGAGCACTCGACCAGGATCGCGTGAAAGGCACCATTGTCGAGGAGTTTGCCGGCGCCCTGCAGAACCTCGAGCTCAGCGCCCTGGACGTCGAGCTTGAGGAGCGCCGGGACGGCGACGTCAGCCGGCGTGAGCAGCTCATCTAGGCGAGCCGTCGGGACGCGCACAGCCGAGACCTCCTCCGTCCTGGGGAACTCCTCTACCTGTCGATCGCCGATGGCGTGCAGCAAGGAGGAGTCGTCGTGGCGAGTGACGTGCATGTCGTGATCGCCGGCGGTGGCCGCGAGCGCCGTCCCTAGCACCGTCACATGCGGCCGTGACCCGAGAACAGCCTCCAGCTTGGCCCGGGTGCTTGGCAGCGGCTCAAAGCACCACAGCGCCGCGTTTGGAAATCGCCGCGCCGCGACCAGGGCGAACTGCCCGCGGTTGGCGCCGACGTCCACGACGGTGCGGAAGTCGACCGGATACGGCACCGTGTCGTGCTCGACCGCGCCGGCGACGCCGTGGCGCAGCGCGCGGCGGGATGCTGGCGTATGCCAAAGCTTAGACGCACGCTGAAGGCCGACGAATTGAGTACCGCGCATTTAGACCAGCGTTGAGGCGCCTCGTCCACTGGAGTTCATTAATTTAGATCCGACGTTGTGCCCGACAGTGGACAGTCCGGCTGAGGTCGCCTGCTCGCGGTTCCAGTATGACACGCACGGTATCTTCGAGCGGTCGCAGTTATCGGAGTAGCGGCGGGCGATGTCGGTGACCTCGGCGAGGATGCCCGCCTCGAGCGTGATCGGCTCGAGGCCCATCGCGAGGAAGCGATCGTTCGCCACGTGAAGATCGTTCTCGTCAGCCTCCTTCCGCGGGTTCGCGACGTAGTCGATCGGCGCGCCGGTTTGATCCGAGACGATCTGCGCCAGGTCGCGGACCCTGTGCGTCTCGGTCATCTGGTTGAGGATGTTGACGCGGTCGCCGGGTTGCGGCGGGTTCTGGATCGCCAGCTCGATGCAGCGACAGGTGTCCTGGATATGGATGAAGGCACGCGTCTGGCCGCCGGTGCCATGCACTGTCAACGGATAGCCGATCGCCGCCTGCATCAGGAAGCGGTTCAGCACCGTGCCGTAGTCGCCGTCGTAGTCAAAGCGGTTGATCAGCCGCTCGTCCAGGGCGGTGTCAACGGTCTGGGTGCCCCAGACGATGCCCTGGTGAAGGTCAGTGATTCGGATGCCGTCGTTCTTGTTGTAGAAGAAGAAGAAGAGGGCGTCCTGGGTCTTCGTCATGTGGTAGATCGACCCGGGGTTGGCCGGGTAGAGGATCTCCTGGTCGACGAGCTCGTCCCCGAGTGGCACCTTCACCTTGAGGTAGCCCTCGGGAATCTTCATCCCGGCGGTGCCGTAGCCGTAGACGCCCATCGTGCCGAGGTGGACGAGATGGACGTCTTGACCCGACTCGGTGATCGCGCAGAGCACATCGTTGGTCGCGTTCAGGTTGTTGCTGACCGTGTAGCGCTTGTGGCTCGGCGACTTCATCGAGTACGGCGCAGCGCGCTGCTCGGCGAAGTGGACGATCGCATCGGGCTCGTAGTCCTCGATCAGGCTGAGCAGGCGGTGATAGTGCTCGCCGACGGTGAAGGTCTGGAGATTGATGCGGTTGCCGGTGTGTTCCTCCCAGACGGCCAGGCGCTCGCTCAGCGGGCGGATCGGCGTGAGCGAGTCCACCTCGAGCTCGATGTCGATCTTCCGGCGCGACAGGTTGTCAACGATCGTGACATCGTGGCCACAGGCGGACAGGTGGAGGCTCGTCGGCCATCCGCAAAAGCCATCGCCGCCGAGAATAATGATCTTCATCGCTGAACTAATCCTTTCGCCTCAATCGGTAAGCGATGCTCGGCACGTGTGACCCGCTGCTCCGATCGCTCCCGCTGCCGCCCATTTGACATACCGTAGTCCTTGCGTTCCTTGCAAAGCCGGTGTTTCCAACTGAAGCGGGGCATCGTAGCACGTGCATCGCATCCCGACGCAGATGAGGCCTCGCGTCGCGACTCGAAGACCTGGCAGCCGTGGCGGCCGCCCCTCACGCGGCTCACGCTCACACCGGGCGTACGGAGAGCGATCGGCCGCACCGCGCCCAGACGCGGAGCCGGATGCTCCGCACCTACGACCGTCGAGACCCAGCCCACCCGCGCGGACGCGCCCCAAATACATACCCCTGATCGAGCAGCCCGCTCGAGCAACCGCCAGCCACTGCTCCGCGTTGCATTCATAGATGTCCTTCAGCACGTCCTCGATCCCATACGTGAGCCGCCAGTCTGGATAGTCCGCCTCGAAGGCGCCGAAGTCGCTGCGACGAGCGCGACGTATGCGGCATCCGAAGATCTCCCTGCTCGGCGTGGACGTATGCTTGGCTCCTTTGTTCGGTATAGGCCATGGAAGGAGTCGTGTGATGAGACGTGTCGTGTTGTTGATGGCTGCTGTGGGAGCGGTATCTGCTGGGGTAGCGAACTCTGCGCTTGGGGCGTCCTCCGTCTTCTTGTGCATTCCGTCTACTGCCGGTGAAGCGGTCACGTCTGGGGGCTCGACCGGCACATGCGGCGCAGGGACCAGCTCGGTGGCGTTGCCCAGCGAAAAAGCCGAACAGGAAAAGCTGATCTCGATCCTGCCCCACATCAACTATGAGGCGTCCGGGATCGACGCAAAGCCCACCATTCAGTTCTCAGGGATCAACCTGCAGGTGATCGACGGGTCGGGATCGGAGAGTACCCTCAACGGGACGGGGAACTTGATCTTGGGGTATGACGAAAAACCCGGGACGCAGACCGGGTCGCACAACCTGCTGCTCGGCGGGATCGGCAATTCGCATACCAGCTATGGCGGGATCGTCGGGGGTTTGGGCAACAAGATCTCCGCCGCCTATGCCTCGGTCCTCGGCGGAGTCTCAAACACCGCCTCGGGATACGCAAGCACGATCAACAGCGGCGTCTCCAACAGAACAACCACCGCCTACACCGCAATCACCGGCGGCTGCTCAAACCTCGCCGGCAAAGGCACCCTCGTCGTAAGCAGCGCCTGCACCAACACCGCTTACACCGGCGAGTTCGCCTCGATCCTCGGCGGGACGGGCAACCAGGCATCCGCAGAGAACGCCACCGTGTCCGGCGGCGAGAGCAACCTCGCCGGAGGTACCCTCGCCTCCTCAGTCAGCGGCGGCAAGGAAAACAAAGCCACGGGCGAAGAGGCCTCCATCAGCGGCGGCAGCGGCGGGGAAGCCTCCGCTCCCCTCGCCTCGGTCACGGGCGGTCGTCTCGGGAAAGCCCCCTACCGTGCATCCACCGTCCTCGGTGGGCTGGGGAACGTAACCGGAGAAGAATTCGAAATCTCACCGTAGCGGGACGCGCAAGGAGCCGATCGGGTGGTGGTCCGTGCGCGGCGCGGCATGGGCTGCCACCCGGCGGGGCGCTGGGAGGCGTGGGCTCGCCATCTCTCTCTCCTCCCTCCCCACCATCGTCTACAGCTCAGCTGGTGCCCGAACCGCGCCGGTGACGCCGCACTGGTGACACGGGTCCCGCTTCCTGTCCCAGTCACTGGTTCAGCGGTGAGCGGTAGAGCCCCTGAAGTCAGAGGTCGCCTTGACGTTTACCCAGCGTTCAAACCTCGCGCCAGGCCGGGCCACTGACAAACCCACGGGCGCCCGGCGGGCGTAGGATGGGTCCGATGCCTGGTGCCACCACGATGATCAGGGAGCAGTCCGTAAAGTCGCTGCCTGTATCGACACGAGCCCAACGGCGAAGGCGTCGACCCCCGCGTCGTGTCGCGTTCTGCCCGTGTGAGGATCTGAGCCCCCAGTCTGAGACGTAGCTGGGAGATGTCCGATGGAGTTGCTTACATGCTCAGGCTAAGCCCTACAATGGTCTGTGAAGCATCGCCTCAAGGAGAACCACGTGATAGCTGACCCCATCTATTTGCTCGACTTCCGCAACGGCCAGGTCGTCGAACTCGACCCAGCGACTGAGACCGGCCTTGAGGATGCGATCGACGCACCCAAGACGAGCGAATCGTCCAAGTCGGGCATGACGTTCGCCGCGCTCGGCTCGCCGATCGAGCACAAGGATTGACCACCGCTGCGCATCGCTTGGGCAATCCCTGTGAACGTGTGCAGCGGCGAGGCTTGGGACTCCTGACGCTCGTCGGTGCCCAGATCGACTCGGTCATTGTCCCGTCCCTGCCCGCGGACATCGTGTTCGACGTGGCAGTCCGATTGGTTGGGCTGCCACTTGACTTCGAACGTGACTGTGATCTCGAGGTCACGCTCACGGCGCCTACTTGGGAGGAGCTCGGCAAGCTCAATGTTCCGATCCATCCGCGCGCTCCGGACTGGACGCACTTGCCTGGAAGCGAGATCAACCACCATGTGATGACCCGGATCGACTTTGAGGCGATTGAGTACGGAGCTCACCACCTGGAGTTCGTCCTGGATGGAAAGACCCAGCCCCACGCCAACACAGCGCTGACGGTCCTGGAACCCTTCGCTTCATAGGCTGCACGAGACTTCCATCGAGTCGCAGCCAGAAATGGATGCAGGAGCGCAAGTCCCTGGACGAGCACTACCAGCGAGGCATCATCGCCACCAGCGACATCCTCGACATGAGCAAAGACATCTGGGCCATATACACCGGCCTGCTCGCCTGGGTCATCGACGGCTGACCCGGTCGTGTTCGGGACCCGCTCTGATGCGGGGCCGGGCGCCCGCGCCCACGGCCTTGGGAGATCCACCGACCCGCGCGGATGCGACCCAAAAACACACCCCTACACCCACAACACAGGCGAAGAGGCCTCCATCAGCGGCGGCGGCGGCGGGGAAGCCTCCGCTCCCCTCGCCTCGGTCACGGGCGGTCGTCTCGGGAAAGCCCCCTACCGTGCATCCACCATCCTCGGTGGATTGGGGAACGTAACCGGAGAAGAATTCGAAATCTCGCCATAGCGGTACGCGCAAGGAGCCGATCCGGCAGGGAACCGATCGGGTGTGGTCTGCGCGACGCGGCGCGGGCCGCCACCCGGCGGCTCGGCCTACTCGCCACCCTGGACGCGCTGCCATCCTAGCCCATGCGTACGGATGTCTAGAGAAGTCTATGCATGTCTAGCGGTTTTGGCTAGACTGTGCTAGACATTCCTAGAGAGGACCAGCAATGGGACGAGGCAGCGGCTCCTACAACCCTTACACACCGGATTCCGGCACCCGTCCGCCGGCACTGACCGGCCGTGAGCGGGAGCTCGCTCACCTACGGAGCATTATCACCCAGTTGAGCGCCGGCGGGACCGAGAAGCACGTCCTGATCACCGGGCTGCGCGGCGTCGGCAAGACGGTTTTGCTCAATGAGTTCGAAGGGTATGTGCGAGGAGGCCGGCTGGCCGGCTGAGGCCAAGGAGGTCGGGCGCAACTCGTCGATCGCGACACTCGTCGGTCGGGCCGCTCGGCGTGCGATGTTGCAGATGAGCGTACGCAAGCGCGCCGGTGAGCGACTCCTTCAGGCGCTGCGAGTACTGAAGGCATTCGAGGTCACGCTGCCGGGCGAGGTGTCCTTCAAGCTCGACGTAGACGCCGCGGTCGGCCACGCGGACTCCGGTGACCTTGCCGACGATCTGCGCGACGTGCTCAGCGCCGTCGGCCAGGCGGCCGCCGAGTGCGGTGTCGGCTTTACGCTCATCCTCGACGAGGTCCAGAACCTCGACCAAAGCGACTACGAAGCGCTCATCATGGCGCTCCACCGCTCCAAACAGAAGAACCTGCCCGTCTCCTTTGTCGGCGCCGGCCTCCCCCTCATTCCGGCGCTGACCGCCGAAGCGAAGTCCTATGCCGAGCGCATGTTCATCTACCCCACCATTGGCGCACTCACGGACACGGACGCGCGCGACGCGCTCATCCTGCCGGCGCGCAGTCAGGACGTGGAATGGGAGGAGGACGCACTCATGCGAGCGCTCGCCTACACCGAGGGCTACCCGTATTTCCTGCAGGAGTACGGGCGGTGCGCATGGGCCCAGGGTGACGGCCAGTGGATCACCGCCAAGGATGCCAAGACCGCGCTCGCCATCGTTGATGATGACCTCGACGAGAACTTCTTCGAGGGGCGCATCGGGCGGCTGACCGACGCCGAGAAGCTCTACGTGGCGGCAATGGCCGATCTCGGCGACGGGCCGCAGCCGAGCGCCGCTGTCGCCGCTCGACTCGGACGCACACCGAAGTCGGTCTCCCCGCAACGCGATGCGCTCATCAGCAATGCCGTCGTCTACGCCCCAAGTCACGGCCTCATCGACTTCACCGTCCCACATTGCGGCGCGTTTATTCGCCGTCGTTACCCGCTCACCGAGCACCGCTGATAGAACGCGTCGTCCGTGGGCTCGTCGCTCTTGAAGCAGCGACCCGAGCGAGCCCACTACCGGCCAGCCCTGTCCGCACACCCCACCCCTTCAATCTCGAATTCTGGGCGGTCGTGGAAGCGACTGACGCCCGCAACGCCGCGCGCCGGCGCAAGCTCGAAGATCTCAACGCCTGGCGCAACGCGATCGCCCACCACGACATCGACAGCCGCCGCCCGGACCTGCACCCGCGTGAGGTCACGCTCGACGCCTGCCGCGGCGGGGAAGCCTCCGGTCCCCTCGCCTCGGTAACGGGCGGTCGTCTCGGCAAAGCCCCCTGCCGTGCATCCACGCTCCTCGGTGGGCTGGAGGAAGCGACCAAAGCGGAATTCGGAGTCACGCCGTAGTAGTGGCACAAGGAGCCGATCGGGTGGTGGTCTGTGCAACGCGGCACAGTCCGTCACCCGGCGGGGCGCTGGCCACCACGGGCTGCCTCGCCGCTGCTCCGCACTGTCCCGTCCAAAGCGCGGCGTAGGTTTGGGGGGTGTGGACATTTCAAATCAAGGTGCGGCTGCCGGGCGGCGTCCTCGTGCCGCGCTTTGCCCTCAGAGCAGGCCACGCCAACCGTCCGGGCTGAACCGGCCCCTTCGGCCCCTCGCCCCGCGTTGCGGCAGAAGATCACTGAAGATTACAAGACCTCACAGGAATCTGTGATGTTTGATAACTTTCTGTGATGGCCAAGAATCCCTATCGTCCGGGTGTCGGCACGCGACCGCCGTATCTGGCCGGACGTGAGCAGCAGATCCACAGGTTTCAGCGGCTCTTGGAGGATTACCCCGAGAAGCGGCGCAACTTGCGGATCACCGGCCTTCGGGGCGTCGGCAAGACGGTGCTGCTCAAGGAGTACGAGCGGATCGCCAGGCGCCAGGAGTGGGTCGTGGTCCGCCGCGATTGGAGCACCAGGCTTTGCGATGAGGCCGATTTCGCGGCCGCGATCGCCGGCTATCTGCGGGAGGCGGTCGAGGCGTTGAGCGTTAAGGCGAAGATCAAGAATCGCGTCTCCGCGGCGATGAAGGCGATCGGCCAGATCCAGGTGCAACTCGCCGAGGGCGTGACCGTATCGGTCCGAGCCGGTGCCGAGCGGCCGGTCTCCTCTGTGCTGGAGGACCGGCTGCGGGTGGCTCTCGCGCATGTCGGTGGGATCGCCCAGGCGCAGGGTCGCGGGGTGGCGCTGCTGTTCGACGAGGCTCACAGCGTGCATGACCGGGATGCGAAGCGTCAGTTCCCTCTCGGGGCGATGCTATCGGCGCTCGTGGCTGTCCAGGACGACGACGAGCACCCGTCGCCGGTGATGCTCGTCCTCTGTGGCCTGCCGCCGCTGACGGGCAACATCCACGCGGCTCGCAGCAACGCTGAGCGCCTGTTCCGTGCCGAGGAGATCGGCAACCTTCCGCTCATGCCACAGCCACCCGAGGAGCTCGGCGCAGCAGCGCAGGCGCTGGTGCGCCCCGCCAGCGACATCACCTACGAGTCCGGGGTCGCCGATCGGATCGCGCGCGACGTCGATGGCTACCCGTACTTCATCCAGTGGTTCGGCGAGGCCTTGTGGGACGCTGCCGACCTACAGGACACGACAACGATCACCTCAGAGCTCTACGCGCGCGAGCACAGTTCCATCCAGCGAAGCCTCGACGAGGAGTTCTTCGAGCCACGCTACCGAGACGCCCGCCAAGCAGACCAGGGCACCCTGCGAGTCGCGGCATCACTCGGCGGCGAGCGCTTCACGAAGGCGGACCTCGACACGGCCACCAGCCGGTCGACCGGCGCGCTCGCACAGAGCCTCATACGACTCATCGCCGGCAACCTCATCTACCGCGCCGACCATGGCGTCTACGCCTACACCGCGCCGATGTTCGGCGATTTCATGCGGCGTCGACACCAGCGCCTCGACGAGGACGAGTAGCCGGGTACGCCCCGGCCATGAGGGTGGGCGGGCCCTCAATCCTCGACAGACCAAGACCCCAGCGCCACATGACGTCTAGTGTCTTTAAGTCATAAATTCGGTCAGCGTTTGCCGGATGGATAGGCGTGATCTGACGTTCGACGGCGCCGGCAAGTGTGCTGGTGGCACATGGTCGGCGACGGCGGGCGTCAGGCACGTTCAGGCGCCGGGAAACGCCAGCGAATTTATGACTCACGACATTAGGCCCGCAAGCCTCCAACGCCTGGCCCTGTGACCTCCCCGGTGACGACGTAGCTGAAATCACCACCCCCGCTCGAATGCGGGGCAGGACGCCCCGCGCCCACAGCCTTTGGATACACCACGGCCTGCGCGGATGCGACCCAAAAACACACCCCTACACCCACAACACCCCCGGGTCAGATCACCCAGCGCCACAGGTCGCGCGGCATCCCGTGCGTCGGCGGGAGTCCCAGCTCGGCGATTCCGCGATACCACTCCGCCCAGGCCGTGGGCTCCTCGTCGGCGAGATAGATCGCTGCGACCGTCTCGTCGTGCTGCCAGCGGCCACCTACTCTTGCCAGCGTTTCGATCATCCTCGCACTGTTGACAACCTCCAACGATTTGCTAGACTGATGGCGAACAAGGATCGACACCCAGACAAGGACATTCACAAGGCGATCAAGGACGCTGAACGTGCCGGCTGGAAAGCAGACAGATCCAAAGGAGCGGGGCACCGCTGGGGGACTCTGTCTTGCGGCTCCGGCTGCGAAGTCGCGATCTGGAGTACACCGCGACGGCCGGGCGACATCGCAAAGCGTATCCGTGAGGCCGTCAAGAAATGCGATCACAACCCAGACACACCAAACACCGTGAAACAACAGGCAAGCAAATGAGCTCGACCACCAAACCGACGATCCACAGCTTCACCATCTTCTTCAGCGGCGCCGATGTGCTGGACGTCAAGCAGTTGGATGCGTTGTACGAGGCCGGCTGCGACGACGCTCTGTTCGGAGTGCGTGACGGTGCGCAGTACGGAGCGTTCGATCGCGAGGCCGACAGCTTCAGCGAGGCGCTGGCCAGCGCCATCGAAGACGTCACCTCTGCCGTGCCGGGCCTGCAGGTCGTGCGCATCGAGCCCGACGAGCTCGTCACAATGGCCGCCATCGCCAAGCGCAGCGGGCTCTCACGCGAGTACATACGGCTGCTCTCCACCAACCAGCGCGGCCCCGGAGGCTTTCCAGCACCCGTCACATACGCGGACCACAAGACCCGCCTATGGCACTGGCCGGATGTCGCCCACTGGCTAACCGAGCACCAGGACACCAAGATCGAGGTCGACGCCCACGCCGCGGACCTCGTCGCCGCGATGAACGCGGCCTTCGACCTACGCGAGCATGCCCGCCACCTCCACAACAAGCACGAGCTCGCGCTCATCGCCCAAGCCCTCGGAGAAGACACCCTCACCCGCCACTGAAACCAGCGCCTGCACCAACACCGCTTACGCCGGCGAGTTCGCCTCGATCCTCGGCGGGACAGGCAACCAGGCATCCGCAGAGAACGCCACCGTGTCCGGCGGCGAGAGCAACCTCGCCGGAGGTACCCTCGCCTCCTCGGTCAGCGGCGGCAAGGAAAACAAAGCCACAGGCGAAGAGGCCTCCATCAGCGGCGGCGGCGGCGGGGAAGCCTCCGCTCCCCTCGCCTCGATCATGGGCGGTCGTCTCGGCAAAGCTACCTACCGCGCATCCACGCTCCTCGGTGGGCTGGAGGAAGCGACCGAAGCGGAATTCGGAGTCACGCCGTAGTAGTAGGCGCAAGGAGCCGATCCGGCAGGGAACCGATCGGGTGGTGGTCTGTGCGACGCGGTGCGGGCCACCACCCTCGGCTCGGCCTGCTCGCCACCCTGGACGCGCTGCCATCCTAGCCCATGCGTACGGATGTCTAGAGAAGTCTATGCATGTCTAGCGGTTTTGGATAGACTGCGCTAGACACGCGATGCGCTCATCAGCAATGCCGTCATCTACGCGCCAAATCATGGCCTCATCGACTTCACCGTCCACATTGCGGCGCGTTTATTCGCCGTCGTTACCCGCTCACCGAGCACCGCTGATAGAAAGCGTCGTCGCGTGGGCTCGTCGCTCTTGAAGCAGCGACCCGCCTGGGTCATCGACGGCTGACCCGGTCGCATTCCCGCCCCGTCTCCCGACGAGTAGCTCTGGATTCCGTCCGGGGACGACAGGAACATGTGTTCGATGCCTGGTCCTCCACCCGCACATCGAAGTGACGACACCCATGTCATCGCGAAAACTCTCTCGCCGCAGGGGCGCAAGGTCGAGCTCACCGAGCGCAAGTGGGCCTATGTCCAGCACCACGTCGAGATGCGCGGGGAGCTGGAGCTGCTACTTGCGGCGATTCGTCAGCCCGACTTCCAAGAGCCGGATCCACACCCGGGACGGGAGCGCTACTGGCTTCGCACCCAACCTCCATTCCGGTTTCGATGGCTGAGGGTGGTAGTACAGTTTGAGGGCGACGTCGACCACGTCGTCACCGCCTTTGGTCAGGACAACGAGCCAGAGAGCCTCCCAACATGACGATCACCATCGGAACAGTCACCTTCGACCACGTCGACTACGACGCCGACGACGATGTGCTCTACCTGAGCGTTGGCGAGCCGCGTGAACCGGCCGACTCCTACGGCACATCAGAGGGTCACAACGTCCGCTACGACGATCAAGGTCAGATCATCGCGCTCACGCTCGTCAACGCCAAGTGGCTACTCGAGCGCGACGGCGAGGTGCGCGTGACAATCCCCAACCGCGTATCAGCCGACACACTCTCTCTCGCTCTCGCCGCCTGAGACAATCAAGACCCGGCCGGCCAGCGGTCGTGTTGTTGATGGCTGCTGTGGGAGCGGTGTTCGCCGCCCTGTAGGCCTGATCGCAAATTGGTCCTCGGTGGGTTGTCGTATGCTCTCGCGGGCGGTGTTCGCTAACAGCCAAGGAGGAGTTCGTGGTTACGCCATGAGTGCGGCGATGGCACGGTGGAGGGCGCGGGGGGTGACGGTTGGGCTGCTGCTCGCCTCGGCGCTGCTCGCCGGGGCGCCGGGCGCTTCGGCCGCACCGGGGAGAGATAGGTACCTCGCCTCACGCGCGAGCGCGTTGGGCAGGCATCCCGCCTCGCACGCGAAGGCGCGCTACGGCGCAAAGACGCGCTACGCGCGGATCCGGCGGGTATGTCCGCTGCCGGCGCGAGGGCGCGCGACGTGCTTCGCGCTGCTGCGCGTTCCGGTCGCCGCCGGCACCGCCGGGGCA
Organism: uncultured Solirubrobacterales bacterium; assembly: GCA_963786535.1. Taxonomy (GTDB): domain Bacteria; phylum Actinomycetota; class Thermoleophilia; order Solirubrobacterales; family Solirubrobacteraceae; genus Palsa-744. The sequence continues at coordinate 1,277,542 of CAWAZI010000001.1, forward strand.
GCCCCATTCGTACAGAACGACGGGGCTTCCGAATCCGGGCCGGCCGGCGGGCTCACCCCGGCGCAGCTCTCAAGCGCTTACGAATACGACCCGGCGGAAGGGGGGACGGGACAGACGGTCGCGATCGCCGACGCCTACGACGACCCGAAGATTGAAGCGGACCTCGGCACGTTCGACAGCCACTACGGGCTCCCGGCCTGCACAGCCGCGAACGGTTGCCTGAAGAAGGTCAGCCAGACCGGGAGCACGACATCGCTGCCGAAAGCCGACAAAGAAGGCTGGTCGGTCGAGATCGCGCTCGACGTGGAGACCGTGCACAGCGCCTGCGAGAACTGCAAGATCCTGCTGGTGGAGTCAAACGAACCGACCGACGCCGATCTCGCCGCGGGCGTGGACGAGGCGGTCAAGCTGGGAGCGACCGAGGTCTCCAACTCCTATGGCGGGCCCGAGGAAGCCGGCGAAGAAGCGGCGTACAACCATCCCGGAGTCGCGATCACGGCCTCCGCCGGCGACGGGGGCTACTACGACTGGGACGTCGTCAGCGAAGGCTTCGCGGCCCCCGCAAAGCCGGAGACGCCCGCCGCGCTTCCCACCGTGGTGGCGGTCGGCGGAACCTCTCTCAAACTGAACGAAAACGGCACGCGCAACAGCGAGACGGTGTGGAACGACAGCGGTCGTCCTTCACACGAAGAAGAATTCAAACAGTACGCAGCGACCGGCGGCGGCTGCAGCACCCTGTTCACCGCCCCCTCATGGCAACAGAGCGTGCCGGGCTGGACGAACACCGCTTGCGGGTCCAAACGCCTCGATAACGACATCGCGGCGGTCGCCGACCCCTACACGGGCTTTGACATCTATGACAGCTACAACTGCGGCAAAACCTGCGAAAAAGGAGGGCTCGGCAAAGGCTGGATCACAATCGGAGGCACCTCGCTGGCTTCGCCGTTCGTCAGCGCCCTGTATGCCCTCGCCGGTGGTAGCGGTGGGGTCAGCTACCCGGCAGCCACGCTCTACGGCCATCTCGGCCAGGCGCCCTCGCTGTATGACGTCAGCGAAGGCGGCAACGGATACTGCGACGGCGAAGCACTCGGGCCCTGCGGCGAGCCGGAAGTCAACGAAGTGCTCGGAGACGTCGACTGTCAAGGCACGACCGCGTGCAATGCGGCGCCCGGTTTTGACGGCCCCTCGGGCGTCGGCGCGCCGAGGGGGCTGGGCGCGTTCAAGAGCAACGCGGTCACCTTTCTCACGCAGACCTCGGCAACCCTGAACGCCAGGGTGAACCCCAACGGGCAGAACGTCACCGAATGCACGTTCGAATACGGCACGAGCACCAGCTATGGATCGAAAGCGCCCTGCAACTCGCTGCCGGGGCCTGGTGAAAGCCCGGTCGCGGTGTCCGCGAAGGTCGCGGGTCTCACGCCGAACACCGAATACCACTTCAGGATTGTGACGAAGAACGCCGGGGGCACGATCGAAGGGTCCGACGTGACGTTCCACACGCTGCGGGTCGCCGCGCCGTCCGTCGAAACGAAAGCGGCGAGCGGGGTTGGAGAAACCTCGGCGACGTTGAACGCGAGCGTCAACCCGAGGGGCGGGGCGCTCAGCGCGTGCGAGTTTGAATACGGCACGACGACGAGCTACGGATCGAGCGTGCCGTGCTCGGCACTGCCCGGGTCGGGGTCGAGCCCGGTGGCGGTGTCCGCGTCGATCGCGGCGGGCCTCACCCCGAACACCGAATACCACTACCGGATCTCCGCGACAAACGCGGCCGGCACGGCCAAAGGGGAAGACGTGACGTTCAAGACTTCGTAGGAGCGGCGCCGTCGCTGCCCGTCCGCCCGGGCAGCTTCGTCTACGGCTCCACCGTAGAGACGATCAAGCAGGGCATCAGCCGCGTACGCAACCGCGCCATCGTTCGGATCCTGCGCGAGCTGCACCTGATGGAGATCCTCGGTCTGGCGCCTCGGCCGAACGGGTGGCCGGGGCGCCGAGTTGGGGTGCGCGCGGGCTCGATCGCGAGAAAGTGTCCAGCGGCGGATCCCCGGAATAGGGGCAGGCCGGCTGAGGACAACGATTCTGCGCAGAGTCGCCGCCAGCACCTGCGCATAAGGATGACGTCCTATCAGCCGTTTACGCTTACGCTATTAGCCATTTACGCAACACGAAACAGCCATTTGCGCAGAGGAGCGCAGCATGACGACGCCTCTGTTCACGCGCCGGATCCGACCGATCGTCGTGGAATCCCTGCGGCACGCGCGGATCGTGCTCATCTCCGGCGCCCGGCAGGTCGGCAAGACGACGCTCAGCACCGAGATCGCCGCAACCGATCATCCGATGCGAACGCTGACGCTCGACAGCGGCCCGACACGCGAGGCCGCCCTACAAGATCCCGCCGGCTTCATCGCCGGGCTCGACGGGCCAGTATTGATCGATGAGATCCAGCGCGCCCCTGGTCTGCTGCTCGAGATCAAGAAGGCCGTGGACCGCGACACGACACCGGGCCGCTTCCTGCTCACGGGCTCAGCGAACATTCTCTCCTCCAAGCGCGTCATCGACGCATTGACAGGGCGGATCGATCGAATCCGTATGTGGCCGCTGGCTCGGTCGGAGATCCTCGGCGGTCAGCTGAACATCGTCGACGAGCTGCTCGCGGGTCGAGCCCCCCAGCTCGACGGCGCGCCCGTCGGGCGCGAGGCGTTCACCTCAATCATCGCCGAGGGTGGTTACCCCGAGGCGCGGCTGCGCCCGCCCGGCCGCAGCCGCGAGCAATGGTTCGAGAGCTACATCGACACGGCCCTGGAACGCGACCTGCGCGAAATCGCGGACGCACGACGCATCGACGAGATGGGCCGCCTGCTCCGACTGCTCGCCTCCCAGTCGGCGAACCTGCTCTCCTACCGCGCCGTCGGGCAGCGCCTTCAGATGCACCACGACACCGTCCAGTCCTACGTGACGCTGCTCGAGCAGATGTTCCTCATCCAGCGCCTGCCCGCATGGCGCCCAGGCCTCGGCGCCCGCGAGAGCAGCCGGCCCAAGGTCTACGTCTGCGATCCCGGCATGCTCGCCTATCTGCTCGGCGCGGACATCGAGCGGATCGGGCATGACGACCAGGTGACAGGCAAGGCCTGTGAGACGCTCGTCGCCGCCGAGGTGCTCAAGCACGCCTCATGGGCCACACAGTCGATCCGCGCATACCACTACCAGCGCGAGCGCGAGGACATCGACTTCGTCCTCGAAAGCCGCGCCGGCGACCTCGCCGCCATCGAGGTCAAGGCCAAGGCATCCTTGCGCCCGACAGATTGGAAGTGGATCGCCGCGCTTCGCGACGCCCGCAGCGACAGATTCAAGAGCGGCATCGTCATCTACTCAGGCGAGCAGACCATCCCACTCGGAGACCGGCTCTGGGCCGTCCCATATACAGGACTGTGGGTGTGAGGAGCCTCCCCACAACTCGAACACGATGATGAGCTGATCCGCATAACGCGCCCCTGACGCGGAGCGTGCTCTACCGACGACGCGCTGGTCTCAGGCGCTGTTCGCAGCACCTCAACCTGCTTGGGCGCCTGGCGAGGAGAGTCATCAGGAGCCGGGGTTCGCGCTCTGACGTGATTGTGCTCGGCGGTGGATGGTTGCGGCGTGGTTGAGTCGGGCGAGCACGTCGGTCGTGGGGGCGACCTTCGCGTTCTCGTAGTCGGACAGCCGGGAGGCCGATGTGCCGGCCGCCCGGGCGAGCTGGCGTAGTGTCATTGCGCTCTGGGTGCGCCAGGTGCGTATCTGGGCGGCGTATTCGGCTCGGCCCTGGAGTGCGATGTCCTCGCGTGCGTGGCGGATCATGCTCCTCATGAGGGCGTCGATGCCGTAGTGCTCGCCCCAGGCGGCGATCGTCTCGGTTGTGCGTGCGGCGGGGCCCCAGGGGTTGCGCCGGATCGCGTGTGCGAGCTGGCGCCAGTCTGACAGCGAGCCGCGGTCGATGATCGTCTCGATCGCCTCGGCGGGCCATTGGTCCAATGGCTGGGTGGTGTCGAAGTCGAGGTTGCGAAATTGGATGCTCATCGCGTCATCCTTTCCGCGAGATCCGCGAGCACCGTCGTGACCGTGGACCAGTCGTGCCAGCGTTGATCCAGCTCCTTGTAGCTCGCGAGCTGGGTGGTGACTTCGGCGTCCCTCGGCCGGGGGTCTGCGAGCTGGCGGACCAGTTGCGTGGCGACTGCCTCTGGCCGAGTGTTGATGTCGGCGTAGTAAGCGTCGATATCTCGCAGTACGGCGGCTGCCTCGTCAAGTCCGATGCGCTCCGCGAGGGCCGCGATGTCGAGATAGTCGCGGGTCTGGTTGCGGCTCAGGGCAAGCCAGGCCTTGATCCGCAGGATCTCCGCCGCGGTCGGTATGACGAGCCGCCTGCCCCGCACCTCGATCTCGGCGCTCTCCAGGGGACGGCTGCGCGGTAGCTCGCGCACCCCGGTCTCGATACCCCCGAGCTCGCCGAGGATGATCTTCCCGGGTTGCGCCCGTGTCATCGACCAGTCGCCTAGCGCCTCCAGGTGCTCGAGGATCGTCTCGAAGCGCTCCGCCAAGTCCGCGACGACATGGTCGTGGTCGAAAGACTGCCGGTGGTGGGCGTAGAGCGCCGCCGCGGACCCCCCGACCAGCACAGCTCCGGGGACCAATTCCTGCAGCTGCGCGGCCTTCTCCAAGACGTCTTCCAGCGACGGCTTCACAATTGCATGTTATCAGATCTGAGAACAGATTCGTCGGGCGATGGCGGATCCCGCGGCGCCCGTCACGGGCGGTCGTCTGCCGTCTCGGTCAACGCATCGACCCGGGGAGGTGATGCTCCTGATGATGCGAGGGGCCGTGCTGTCCGTCGTGCCGGCGGTGCTGCTCGGCCGGTGACCCAAGGCAGAGGAGGCGATGATGACGCCCCCTCTGCCTTGGGATGAGCGCGCGTATTGAGCGCTCAGGTTCCTATTGCATCCGGTCAGTGATGATGCTTGCCGCCGTGGCCGTGATCACCACCACCGCCTCCGTTGCCGTGGTGGCCATCGCCACCGCCGTCACCGCCGCCGTGGTGGCCGCCGCCGGGGTTGCCGCCCTGACCACCGCCGTCGCCGCCCCCGCCACTGCCGTGGCCGTTGTGATGGCAGCTTCCGTTTTCATAGGTGAACCCATGCGGACAGTGCGGAACCGGGATCGGGATGCAGTGCCGGCCGTCGAGTTCAAAGCCGGGCGGGCACGTCGGGGGCGGAAGGGGAACGCATTTGCCTTCCTTGAACTCGAACCCATGCCCGCAACGCGGAGGTGGAATCGGACGGCAGTGGCGGCCGTCGAGTTCGTAGCCGGGCGGACATTTGGGGCGGTACTGGTGGTCGCTGGCGCTGCCACCATCCCCCCCGCCGAAGCCTCCGAAGCCGCCGAAGTGGGCACCCCCGGCCAGCGCCATCGTGCCGCCGGCGCCGAGGATCAGGAATGCGGCTGTGACGATCGTCGTCAAGCGTGATCTCATGAACGATCCTTTGTGTCGTGAGGGACCGGATCGGCGCGCCCTGCTCATCGCCCGCAGCTTCACTCGATCGAGCGTCAGCGGGTCGAGCGTGGGACGCCCGTTGCGAAGCGTCTCGGCGACCTCGTCGAGGTCGTCGGGAAAGTCGTCTGTGTGTGAGTGGCTCATGGCGCCTGATACGTACGAGCGGCCAGATTCCAGACCGATCCTTGGCCGCCTGGACGGATGGCCGATACGGCGGTGTGGGAGGGACTCGCGAGGACGTATTCGAGCGGCTGTACGCCGAACACGCCCAGGCGCTGTTCGGGTTTCTCAGCTACCGCACCGGCGATCCGGTGCTGGCCGAAGACCTGCTCGCCGACACCTACGAGCGCGTGCTGCGCGCCCGGCGGCGGTTCGACCCGCGCAAGGGGAGCGAGAAAACCTGGCTGTACGCGATCGCGCTCAACCGCCTGGGCGACCACGTACGCCGGCGCGCCGGCGAAGACAGAGCGCTGCAGCGCGTGGTGGCGGGACCCGAACCCCCCGAGGGCTCGATCGGCGCGTCCTGGGGGATCGACGACGCCGATCCGCTCGAGCGGATCGGCGCGTCCGAAATCGGCGGATACGGCGAGCGGGACCTGCTCGGCAGGTGCCTGGCGCTGCTGGACGGATCCGAGCGCGAGGCGATCGCCCTGCGCTACGGAGCGGACCTGAGCATCGCCGAAATCGCCAAGCTGACCAGCGAGCGCCCCGCGACGATCGAACGCCGCGTGCACCGGGCGCTGGGAAGGCTGCGCGAGGCGCTGGACTCAGGAGGGGACGATTGAGAGATCCCTGCTTCCCAGCGCATCCGCGCGCAGGCCGCGCGCGCGAGCGGCCCACCGGGCGGGGCTCGTGCCCTGAAGCTCACTCACCGCCTGCCGGGTGAGGGGCTCCAGCGGGTTCATGCGCAGAGCCCGCTCGGCGGCGGGGCGGGGATCGATGCCCGCGGCGGCCTGGGCGAGCGCGAGCGTGTAATAGGTCTCCCAGCTGCCGGGGTCGCGATGCACCGCCTGGCGCATCGCGGCGACGGCCTGTCCTGGCAGGCCGCGGCGCAGATCGCACAGGCCGAGGATCTCATACGGTTCGGGGCGCAGGGCGAGCCATCCGATCGAGGAGCGCGCGGCGGATGCGGCCCGCGAGCAGTCCGATGCATACAGCGCGCGCTCGGCTTGCTGCAAGCGGGTCTGCGAGCCGACGATCAGGACCGGGAGCACCAGGGTGAGCACGCCGAGCAGGCCGAGGATCACGCGCCCGCGCGCGCCCGGCGTCCAACCGGGCCCGCGCTCTGAGCGGGGGCTCAGCCCGGCTCCGGCGATCGCGAAGAACACGAGCGTGACGACCGGCATCTCCCAGTCCCAGTCCACCCCCGCGCGCACCACCCAGACCGCGCACGCCGCGAGCAGGACTCCGTAGATCGAGCGCCGTGACCCCCGCGCGCGCATGCCCAGACCGGCGAGAACGGCGACGATCGCGATCAGCAGCAGCGCCAGCCCCACGCTCCCCAGCTCGGCCATCGCCTGCAGGTACAGGCTGTGGGCGTTGATCGTGTAGACAAACCTGGGACGGCCGCGGTCCCACAGCGTCTGGTACATGCCCGCCCCGCTCCCGTGCACCGGGGAGGCGGAGAACCCCCTCAGCGCGACCCGCCACAGGTCGGTGCGCCCGTCGTTGGAGGGATCGGCCAGTCGCGCGCGCAGGTCGCCCGAGCGCCCGCCCGGCGTGGCGCCGCTGAGGAACCGGTGCCAGTCTCCTTGCAGGGTGTGCGGGAGGCCGAGCGCGATCGCGAGCGCCACCGCCGCGGCGAGCGTGCCCGCGATCGCGGCGACTCTCACGCCGGGACGCATCGGCGTCCTGTGAGCGATGCGGCGCAGGCGTGGATCCAGGCCGATCGCCAGGAGCAGGCGCAGACCGGCGCCCGATAGCGCGCATACGCCGGCCACGAGCGCGACGCGATGGCCCTGGGAGACCGCCGCCGGCGTGGTCGGGTCGATCGTGTCCAGCAGGTTGGCGTGGTAGGCGAGGAGCACCAGCGCCGCGGTGGGGGGCAGCGTCGCCAGCGCGCCGCTCAGCAGCCCGCGCGGCCGGGCCACGAGCACGTAGACGATCACGCCGAGCGCTCCCGCCGCCATCGCCCCCCGCGAGAACGTAAAGAACAGGGTCGCGGCGAGCAGCGGCACGACCGCCGCCGCCAACACTCGGACCGCGCGCCGCTCCCCGAGCGAGCAGGTCAGTCCAAGCGCGAGCACGATCCCCAGTGCGGCGAGCAGCCCCAGCGTGTTCCAGTAGGTGACGGGATAGCTCAACCGCTCGTTGGATACGCCGGGCGCGGTGTGCCAGACCTCGGGCAGCACACGGCTGATCAGGCCGGCCAGGCACACCACCGCGATGCCGATCGCCAGTCCTCGAACGAGCCAGCGCAGGTCCCGCGTGCTCGCGCGCACGGTCCCGAACAGGACGAGGATCAGCAGATACATCCACGCGCGGTCGAATTCGATCAGCGCGCGGCCCGGCGAGTGAGACCAGGTCGCCGAGACGAGCGTCGCAAGCGCATACAGCCCGAGCGTGGCGATCGCCACGAGCGTGGCCGGCGCCAGACCCTCAAGCGGCCGCCGCGAGCGCACAATCCTCACCAGCAGGATCTGGGTGAGCACGACCGCGACGATCGCCGTGGTCGCCGGGAAGTAGCCCCCGGCGTTGAACCCGGTGAACACGACCAGCGCGCCGGGCGCCAGCATCAGCGCCGTGACGGCTCGCCGGCTGGGCGGTGGGGGCGGCGCCTGCGCGTCGCGGCTCTCACGCTCGGCGCCCGGCACGGTGTGCGGGCCGCCCTGACCCACGAACGGCATGACCCGCGGACCTGTCCGCGCACGCACGCTCATCGCGTCCCCATCCGGCACGAGGCTCTTATCGGCAGAGACCGGGCGTAGGGTTAGCGCGCGTGATCGACCTGCACTGCCACGTACTGCCGGGCATCGACGACGGGCCCAAGACGATGGAGGGCTCCCCAGCACGCCCGGGTTCGTGGCGATCGCCCTCGCCGCGGCGCTGGTGCTGCGCACGACCCTGGCGGCGCTGAGGTAGTGGGTCAGTTTCAGTCGAGTAGCGCTGCGACCTCGTGGAGTGCCCAGACGTGATCGGCCTTCCCGGCTGCCATTGCGGGGGTGCGTGGGTAGGGGTTCTTGAGGCTCATGTGGGGCCGCGCGAAGTTGTAGACCTGGTAGTGCAGCGCGACGGCGGCGGCTAGGTTCTCGATCTTCTTTGAGAAGGCGTTGGTGAGCCGCGTCATGCGCCGCATGTTCATCCGCATGGTGAGGTTCTGACGCTCTACGTAGCTCGTGCTGATCCGTTCCGGGTCGGGGTCGCCCGTGCGTACGCGGACGTCGATGCCTGTGCAGACTGGTGGGCTGTAGCGGCGCTCGTCGCTCGGGTCGCTGGCGTAGGTCTTCTGGATCGTCGCCCAATCGACCTGTGCGCCGAACGAGAACCCGATGGCCTCCGCGTAGGCTGCGAGCCCGTCGGTCGTGATCTGCGGCCGGTACTTCAGCCGGGTCCGCAGGTCCATCATGAACAGGTAGCCATCCACAGCGGTGCGCTGACCCACAAACCAGGCCGGGATGAGCTTCGTGTCCGCACAGATCGCTGTCCACGTCCAGACGCTGCCGATCCCGTGCTCGCCCTGGCGGTCGGCGGGTACGTTCTTGTCCTTCATCCCCACGAAGTTCCAGATCTCGTCGCACTCAAACGTCACGGAGGTCAGCTCGCGCAGCGTGGCGTGCTGGTAGGCGCTGCAAGCGTCGCCCAGGTCCACGAGCAGCTTCGTGATCGTGTTCTTCGCCGCACCCGTGATTCGGACCGTGCTCCGGATGCTCATACCCTCGGTCAGGCAGCCGATGATCTGCGCCCGCTTCTCGGTGCTCAAGCGATTCATGTTGACCATTATGCTTGAGGGACCGGACGGAAAGAAGGTGGGAGCCGCACCACGTAGCCATTCTAGCCACAGAATGGTGTAGTATTTGTCTACGGCGCGGCTCATAAGCGCCGCGGGAGCCGTAATAGTGCGGCTCAGGGATCTCCCGGGAGGCGCTATGGCCCACAGCGACGAGATACGCAGGCTAGATACGAAGTGGCGATCGGGGACGGGCTGGCCACTTCGGCTCGATGCCATCGAGATCAGCGGGGTACGCGGCTGGAGCGGCCAGCGCGTCGAGTTTCCCTTCCCGGTCACCGTCATCGTCGGCGAAAACGGGGCTGGCAAGAGCACGATCCTGCAATGCGCTGCGGCGGTCTATCGAGCGCCGACAGGCAAGGCACGGTTCGCGTCGGACTTCTTTCCCGACACAGCGTGGGAGAAGCTGGAAGATGTCGAGTTCCGCGCCACGCTGCGCGAGGGGCAAACCCAGACGACCTCTGCGATCCGTAAGCCTGGCCCTCGCTGGCGTGGGAACACGAAACGCAAGCAGCGTGCCGTCGAGTATGTAGACCTCAGTCGCGTTCAGCCCGTGCCAGCTCGCGTCGGCTACCAGCGCCTCGTGAAATCGGGTCACGAAGAGGTGGAGGCAAGCCCGTTCGCGCCAGACCGCCTGGGACGCCTCAGCGCAATCCTCGGGCGTTCTTACGACCTCGCCAAGATGTCGCTCACGAACGCCGACGAAAAGCGCGAGGTGCCCGTGCTCCAATATCACGGTGACGCCTATTCGGGCTTTCACCAGGGCGCGGGCGAGACAACGGTGACAGAGCTGCTGCAGACTGACTTTCCACAGCACAGCTTGGTGCTCATCGACGAGATTGAGAGTTCGCTACATCCAAGCGCGCAGCGCAGGCTGATCCGCGACCTCGCCACGGTGGCCCGACAGCGCGAGCTTCAGGTGATCCTCACGACGCACTCGCCCTACGTGCTGGAGGAGGTGCCACCCGAGGCGCGCGTTTGCATCATGCAGAGTCCGGCGGGAGCCCGCGAGGTCGTATATGGGGTGAGCCCCGAGTTCGCAATGACCAAGATGGACTTTGTCCAGCACTCCGAGTGCGACCTGTACGTAGAGGACCATGCGGCCCGCACCATGCTCGGTGAGATCCTGATCGCGGCCAACCCGGATCTCGTAACGCGCTGTCAAATCATCCCCTTCGGCGCCGCGTCTGTCGGCCGCGCCCTCGGTGAGATGGTCAAGAACGAACGGTTTCCTCGGGCATCACGCGTGTTCCTGGATGGGGACCAGGCGCCTGCCGATGGCTGCACCGCGTTGCCGGGCGATGATGCGCCGGAGCGAGTCGTGTTCGATGCCCTAAGCGCGTTGGGGTGGAATGGGATCGCGGGTCGGTGCGGCCGCGAGTATGCGCATGTCGCGGACGCATGTGAGAAAGCAATGGCGGTCCCTGACCACCACCAGTGGGCTACCCAGGCCGCCTCCAAGCTCTTCCTAACGACCGAGAACCTCTGGCAGCCGATGTGTGCTGAATGGGCAACCAAGTGTCTTGCTGCCAGCGAAGCGCAGGCGATCGCGCTGATCGTCGAAGACGCCTTGACGGGTCTATCGCCGCCGACCGGGCAGCCTCAAACGGTCCCCGCAGTCGCTACGACAGCTCCAGCCGCGATGCAGACTACGCCCAGCGAGCCCGAGCAGCTTTTCTAGCGATCTCCGAGCGTTGCTCAGGCGTCAGCTTGTCGGCTCGCGCCTTCCCGCCCCTCAGGCCGCCCTTGCGTCCGCTTACCTGCGAGGGCTTCTCGGACTCCTGCGGCTCCGTAGCGTGCTGCACGACCCGGTAGGCCATCTGGTTGAGGTCGGCCATGCGTGGATCGTAGCGCTACGAACGGTCCTCATGCTCGGCTTCGAGGCGTGCTCGTGCCGCGCGCACGGCCCGTGCGACCTCGGCCTCGTCTTCAGCACCCTGCACGAGCGCCGACATGGAGACGCCGAGCGCTCGTGCGAGGTTCGTGATCTTGCCCCATGTCGGGCTCGCCCTGCCTCGCTCTATGCGTCCGAGGAACGTCGGGTGCATATCGGCGGCGTGCGCAAGGACTTCAATGCTGAGGTCCCGGTCCCAGCGCAGGCGACGGATCGCCTGGCCGAGATCGGCGTTCGTAGGCACGTCTCAGATCGCGCCGCCGGTCAACTCCAGAAGCCGCACAGTCGCCCGCGTAGCGAACACGCAACCGTCACCGGCCATCGCCACGAGTCCGGCACCGCGCAGTTCCTGGACGGCGATCCGGGCATCCTCCGCGCTCTCGACCTCGCGGGCGAGATCGTCCATCGTCCAAACGGGCTGCTCGTCGGTGAGCAGGTACAGCACGCGCCTTTCGGCCTGCTCCATCCTGTGAGCAGGGGTACGGGTATCTTGGTCGTGCATGGGAGTTCACGCTCCTGTGTCACGCCCCCCGGGCCGCGTCAACGGTCGCGGGGGGCAACTATGAACCGGACACCCGCAGGCTAAACCCCAAACGCCCCCGCGCAACCCCGATCCTCAAACTGACCCACTACCGGCGCTGACACGATCCTCGATGCTCGGTACGCTGATCCGATGACAGCGATGGAAGGACCCCCAGGCGCCACGGACCCGGACGCTGTTCGAGACCCGCTCGTCCTCCCCGAGACGATGCTTGCCGCCCGCCGGCGCCCGATGTCCGAGCGCTTGGAACTGGCATTGAGCTGGAACTCCGTCGCCGCCGAGCTTCGTGTCGGTCTCCTTGCCGCCACCAGGCATACGACCCCCGGCCAGTGAGCGGTCCGGGCAGGTTCGACGCGCGCGAGCTCTTCAGCGCGCTCGCACATCACGATGTCGAGTATGTGACGATCGGCGGTATCGCAATCCAGGCATATGGAGGCCAGCGCCTGACCCAAGACCTCGATGTCGCGATTGCCGCATCCACCGATAACGTCGCACGCCTGGCCGACGCACTGCTCGACCTCGACGCTCGCATCCTCGGCCCCGACGGCCAGCGCTCGCAGTCGGTGCCAAGCGCCCCGCTACTCGCCTCGAGCGATCAATGGCATCTGATCACCATCCACGGGCCACTCGACGTCATCACACTCCCGGCTCACCTCGGGTCGTTCGCCGACATGCGCTCCCGCGCTCACGAGGTCCCACTGGGCGAGCTGTCGATCCCGATCGCCCACCGCAAGGACCTGTTGAAGATGAAGCGCGCCGCCGGCCGGCCCCAGGATCTCGCCGATGTCCGGCTGCTCGAATCGCTTGACGACACACCCTGAGCAGATCCAAAAACGCATAGCCTTGACGTGAAGCATCGGCAGAGCCGGGTGCTACGGACCGATCTGGCGTTACCGGCGGTCGTCTACCGCCTCGATCAAACGCATCGACCCAGGATGTGATGTCCCGGATGATGATGCCCCTACCGCCTGCCACGCGACGCGCGAACATCCGGCGGCAGGGGCCTCCCGAGCAACGCTCCGACGTAGGGTTCAGGCATCGTGATCGACCTGCACTGCCACGTACTGCCGGGCATCGACGACGGGCCCGAGACGATCGAGGGCTCGCTCGAGCTCGCGCGCGCGGCCGCGGCCGCCGGCACGAACAGGCTGATCGCGACGCCGCATGTGAACGCGCGCTATCCCAACGGCGCCGTCACGATCGCCCGCCTCGTGGGGGAGCTGAACGAGCGCCTGCGGGCGCAGGAGATCGCGATCGAGGTGCTCCCCGGCGCGGAGATCGCCCTGATGAGCGCCATCGAAATCGACCCCGAGCGGCTCGCGGACCTCGGCCTCGGCGGCGCCGGCGGTTCGCTGCTGCTCGAGCCGCCGTTCACCCCGTCGGCCGGCGGCATCGACGCGCTCGTGTTCGACGTCGTACGCCGCGGACACCGCGTCGTGCTCGCCCACCCCGAGCGCTGCCCGGCGTTTCAGCGCGACCGGGCCGCGCTCGAGTCGCTCGTGCGCGCCGGCGCGCTCACCTCGATCACCGCCGGCTCGCTCGTGGGACGGTTCGGCAGCGAGGTGCGCCGGTTCGCGCTCGGGCTGGTGCGCGACGGGCTCGTCCACAACGTCGCCTCCGACGCCCACGATCACACGGCTCGCCCGCCCGGGATCGCCGCCGAGCTGCTCCAGGCCGGCCTGCGGCCGCTCACCGGGTGGTTCACCGAACAGGTGCCCGCCGCGATCCTCTCCGGCGGGGAGATCCCACCCGCGCCACCCGGCGCGATCGAGGCGATACAGTCGCGGCCGCAACGACTGCCACGGTGGCGGCCACGGCGCCACGGCTGATTATGCGCCCGTCGGGTAGGGTGGCGCGGGTGTCAGCTGGAGCAGCTGCGGGAGTTGGAGTCGGCTCGCAGGGAGAGATCGTGACCCAGCGTGACCGGCGCGAACCGCTGGAGACGATCGGCTGGGTCGCTCTGCTCGCCCTGGCGCCCGCGACGATCCTGTACCTGTCGTTCAACGCGGGCGGCTACTTCCCCAGCGCGCCCGGGTTCGTGGCTATCGTCCTCGCCGCGGCGCTGGTGCTGCGCACGACCCTGGCGGCGCGGCCGTTCAAGGGATTCAGCCGCGCGCTGGCCGTGCCGCTCATCGCGCTCACGGCGTATGGGGCGTGGCAGCTGATCTCGGTGCTGTGGGCACACGCCACCGCGCGCGTGCTGGACGGCTATGACCGCACGCTGCTGTACGTGCTCGCGCTCGCGCTGTTCGGATCGGTCCGCTGGACGCGCGAGCGCCTGAGCATGCTCGTCAAGACGATGTTCCTCGGGCTGACCGCCGTCTGTCTGATCGGCCTCGTCTCGCGCGTGCTGCCGCACGCGTGGCCGACGGCGAGCAACTTTTACAACAACCGGCTGAACTATCCGCTCACCTACTGGAACGCGGAGGGGCTGCTCGCCGCGATGGCGCTGATCCTGGGCTTGCACCTGACCGCCGATCGCGGCGAGCACTGGAGCGTGCGCGTGGCGGCCGCGATCGTGCTGCCGGGGATCGCCGCGACGCTGCTGCTCACGTTCTCGCGCGGCGCCCTGGGCGTGGCGGCGGTGGGCCTGCTCGCCTACTGTGTGCTGACGCGCATGAGCACGCTGCCGACCGCGCTGATCGCGGTCGTGCCGCCGTGTGCGCTCGCGTTGCGCTCCGCCTGGGACGCCACGCTGCTCGCGAGCATCAAAGCCACCGGCCCCGCGGCGGTCGCCCAGGGCCGGCACGTGGCGCTGGTCGTGGGCGCGTGCATGCTCGGCGCGGGAGCGCTGCGCGCGGCGCTGCTGGCGGTGGACGCGCGAATCGACGATCTGGCCGTGGTGCGCACCCCGCCGCGGCGCTCGGTGCGCGCGGGCGCGGGCGCCGCGGCGGGAGCGCTCGCCCTCGCGCTCGTGCTCGCGCTCGGGGGATACGGATTCGCCCATCGCCAGTACGACAAATTCGTGCACAGCCCCCACGAAACGCATGCGGCGCAGACGCGCGAACGCCTCTCGGACGTGACCAACAACGGGCGGCTGTCGCTGTGGGAAGCGGCGGTGCGCATCTATGACACGCAGAAGCTGCGCGGCACGGGCGCCGGGACCTACCAGCTGTACTACCCCGACTATCGCACCGAACGCCTGAACGTCACCGACACCCACTCGCTGTACCTGCAGAGCCTGGCGGAGCTCGGAATCGTCGGGCTCGTGCTGATCCTCATCGTGGTCCTCGGCGTGCTCGGCGGTCTGGCGGCGCGCATCCGCGGCCCCGCCCGGGGACTGTACGCGGGCCTGTTCGCGGCCACGCTCGCCTGCGCCATCCACCAGGCATTCGACTGGGACTGGCAGATGCCGGCGGTCACGCTCATCGTGTTCATCCTCGCGGGAGGAGCCCTCGCGCGCCCCGACGACGGCCAGGTGGGATTCAGGGGCCTGCCGTTCGCGCGCACGTTCGTCGCGCTCGGCTGGGTCGTGCTCGCCCTCGCGCCGCTGCTGGTGAGCGCTTCCTACGCGCGCTTGCACGACGCCGCCCGGGAGCTCGATCGCGGCGACTGCGCGAACGCCAAGCACGATGCGATGTCCACGCTGTCGCTGTCGGCCAAGCGGCCGCAGGCATACACGGTCGTCGGCGTGTGCGACCTCGAGCAGGGCTTCGCCCAGGCCGCCGTTCCCGCCATGAGCGAAGCCGCCAAGCTCGAGCCTCAGAGCTGGGAAGACGCGTTCTGGGTAGCCGTCGCACGGGCCGCGGCCGGTGAAGATCCGCACGCGGCGATCCGCCGCGCGATCGCGCTGAACCCGCTCGAGCACGGTCTGCGCAACGCCGCCCTGCGGCTGAGCTCCGACAGCCCGCGTGCCTGGGAACTGGCCGCGCCGCGCCTGCGCCGCGAAGCGCTGCGCTCGGGCAAGTTCGCGCTCACGAGCCTGTAGCGACAGGGGCGCCCCCGGAGGGACACTCGGCGCCGACCGGCCAAGTCCAGCCCGGGGCCGGGGGATGCTCGGGCCGACCGCCCAGGTCCAGCCGGGCGCCGGGGGACGCTCGGGGCCCGACCGCCGGCGAGAAGAATCTCGATCGTGTCGGAAAACGCGCCGCTCGTTCGTATCGGGAGTCAAAGGCTTAATTCGCCAACCACTCAGGAGGCCAGGAGACGAACATGAGGCGCAAGCACGACGCAAACAGGGATGAGCTGGAGGGCGTCGCTCAGCGCCTGCGCAACGAGCGCCCGGAGGCGAGCCCGCTGGAGCTCGACCGGATCAAGACGACCGCCATGTCGCGCGCCAAGTCCGGCTCGGGCGGTCGCGCCGGAGCTCGCCGTCTCGCCGTGGCCGGCCTGACCACCGGCCTGCTCATCGCCACCACGGGCGTAGTTCTCGCCGGTGAGGATGGCGGGCACTCGGGCAACGCCGCCGTCGCGCAGTACGGCAACAACTGCATAGCCGGCAACGGCAATGGCAATGGCGGCAACGGCGGATCCGGCGGCAATGGCGGCAAGGGCGGCGGCAGCAACGGCGGCAGCGGTGGCAACGGCGTCAAGGGCGGCACCGGCGGAGCCGGCGGCAGCGGTGGAGCCGGCGGAGCGGGCGGCAGCGGTGGAAGCGGCGGCAACGGTGGAGCCGGCGGCAATGAAAACGGCAACTTCAACTGCAACGAAAACAGCTTCAACAACAGCGGCAACACCACCACCAACACCACCATCAACAACGGTGGCACGACCATCATCAACAACTACACGACCGTCAGCGCCACGCCGACCAGCGGCGTCCTAGGCTCGACTACGAGCAAGAAAGCGAAGACGAGCAGCCGGCACATCAAAATCCACGTCAACGTTCCGCACGGCCTGAAGCTGCGCAAGGTCACGGTGCGGATCAACGGCAAGCGCGTGAAAACACTCACCGGCAAAAAGGCCTCGGCGAACATCGAGGTGATCAACCTGCCCTGCTCCACGGGCGCCACGACGGTGTCGGTCACCGTCACGTTGAGCAACGGCAAGACGGTCACGGCCACCCATCAGTACCACCTGTGCGTGGCCTGACGGCAGCCTGAAGACGTCAAGGAGAGACGTCCTCGTCCGCGCAGAAACCGCATGACATGACGCTCCGGGGTGGCAATCGCCCCGGAGCGTCATGGTCGTCCACCCGAATCGGAGAGAGATGGCCCACGAACTGACACCCGCGTCGAGCGCCGCCGGCCGCGCACCGGTCCGCCGCGCCCCCGCTGCAGCCGCCAGAATGTCCAGGCACATGCGTCCAGACACGTTCGAGCGGTTGTTCGAGGAGCACGCCGAGCGGTTGTTCTCCTTCCTGTCCTACCGCACCGGCAACCGGGCGCTCGCCGAGGATCTGCTGTCGGAGACGTTCGAGCGCGTGCTCCGCTCGCGCCAGCGCTTTGACCCGCGACGGGGCAGCGAGCGCCGCTGGCTGTACACGATCGCGCTGAACCTGCTGCGCGATCACGCCCGCCGTCAGACGCACGAGGACAGGGTGCTGCGCAATGTGGGCGCGGGAACCGCATCCGAGCAACCCGACCCCGAGCTCGTCGCCGTGGAGAACCGCGACCAGCTGCAGCGGGCGCTCGCCACGCTGAACGAAGACGAGCGCGAGGTGCTCGCCCTGCGCTTCGGCGCCGACCTGAAGTTGCGCGACGTCGCCCGCGTCGTGGGCGACGGGGAGAACGCGGTCGAGGGGCGGATCTATCGGGCGCTGCGCAAGCTGCGCGACGAGCTGGACTGAGGGCCGGGAGGAAGTCCGGCAGTCCCGGGTGAACCCTACGGGGCGCCCACGCAACAGCCCCTGACGCTCAGCGCCGTCCCCCGCCCGCCGGCCCCCGTGGGCCGGCCGAGCCCGTAGATCGAGCGGTCGGCGCGCACGCTCACGCGATAGGAGATGCGGGGCAGTCGCGGGTAGCGCACGATGCAGGTCCACGGATTGCCGAGCGCGGTCGCACTCGCTGACGCGCAGCGCGCGCCCAGAGCGCGACCACCGTAGCCGGGGCGAGGATCGCTGGTGGTGAGGATCAGCCGTTGCAGGGCGGCTGAGCCCACCGGGAGCAGGTCCTGCTGCTGAGCGACGAACTCGGTGTTGGCTTCGTGGCTTCGCAGCGCGAGAGCGGTTCCGGCGAGGCCCACGGCGAGAATCAGCGCGACCAGCAGCCCCGGACGTCTCATACGCGGTCACCCCCCATACCGCTCAGGATAAAGCCGAACGCTCGCTCGGGGAATCCCGTCATCTGCGTACAAACGGCGCGGGCCGCTTCAGACAAGCGCGCCCACCGGCCGATAGCGGACGGGTGAGCCATCTGCGCAAGCTCCTCCTGATGACCCTCCCCATCCTCGCGTGCGCCGCTGCGGCGGCGAGCGCCGCGCCGAGTCCCCACGTCCATCGTGCCCGCCACCATCGTGTCCAGCACCGTCGTGTTCGGCACCGTCGTGTTCGGCACCGTCGCGTCCAGCACCGCCACCTCCGCCGCTCGCGACACACGGTCGGCTCTCGCGCCGCCGGCAAGCGCGCGTCCACCGGACACGCGCGCCGTTCGCCGCGTACGATCGTCGTAAGCGCGAGTTCGCCCGCGACTCCGCGTGGGAACGCCAATGCGGCGACGATCGCGAGCGTGCTGGCGACGCCGTGTCAGAACACCGAACTGATGCCCGCGCCCGGCAACCTCGAAGCGATCGACCAAGCCACCCTGTGCCTGATCGACCAGGAGCGCGCGCGCAACGGCGAGCTTCCGCTGCAACCCAACCCGCGGCTGGAACAGGCCGCGCAGAGCCACAGCGCCAAGATGCTCGCCGAAGACTACTTCGCCCACATCGCGCCGAACGGCGAAACGCCGCTGGATCGCATTCAGGCCAGCGGCTATATACCCAACGCCCAGGTCGGGTACACGATCGGCGAGAACATCGCGTGGGCAACCCTGTCGCTCGCCACCCCGAGCGCGATCGTCGCCGCCTGGATCGCCTCGCCCGAGCATCTGGCCAACATCCTCAACGGCTCCTACCGCGACACCGGGATCGCGGTCCTCCCGTCCGTACCCGCATCGCTCTCGGGCGGTCAGGCCGGCGCGGTGTACACGCAGGAGTTCGGTGTCATCCTCGGCTGAGAACCTGTTTCAAATAGGCGATCTTTTTTGAACAGGTTCTGAGAGACGATCGCTGGGTGGGCCGCCCGCTGGACGTTTGCTCAACCCTCGCGCGGCGACGGTCGAAGGGTCATCGGGTGGCTCCGAGAGAAGGAATGTACGTACCAAGGCTCGTAATAACGACTGTAATGCTTGTCCTCCTGATATCAATCGCCTGGCTGGCCGTGATCGGACTGATCGTGGCCGTCTGCAGGATGGCCTCGCGCGGGGACCGCGAGTTCTCGCCGAGCGCCGCGCGAAACGCCGGACCGGCGCTCCGCAAACCGATGGGTCGGTCGCGCGGCCCGGGCGTCCCGAACCGCCGCTTCAGGACGCCCGGCTCACAGCCCGCGAACCCCGCTCGCGGCTCGCGCGGCAACCGCTGAAGGCGGCTCACGGCCAGGGCGAGGTCGGCTGACGCGGGCTCACAGCCGCGACGTCCGCTGAATCGCCCTACAGCCCGCGACGTCCGAAGACGTGCGAGACGGTGCGCAACAGGATCTTGATGTCGGTCCACAGCGACCAGTTGGCCACATACAGATAGTCCATCACCGCCATCTCCCGCAGCGGTGAGCGGGCAGGGCCGAGAATCTGCCACGGTCCGGTCATCCCGGGCATCAGCTCGAGGCGGCGCCGGTGCCAGCCCTCAATCTGCCGATCCTCCTCGACCACCAGCGGACGCGGACCGACCAGCCCCATCTCGCCTCTGGCGATGTTCAGCAGCTGCGGCAGCTCGTCGAGGGCGCTCGCGCGCAGGAACCTGCCGATGCGGGTGATGCGCGGGTCGTCGGCGATCTTAAAAAGTCCCTCCTGGGCCTGGTTGTGTGCACGCAGGGACTCCTTCATAGACTCGGCGTCGGACACCATCGTGCGGAACTTGAGCACATAAAAGCGCTTGCCATGCCGGCCGACGCGCAGCTGGCGGAAGAACACGGGACCGTCACTGTCGAGCTTGATCGTGATCGCGATGACGAGCATCAGCGGCGCCATCGCCAGCAGCATGATCAGGGCGCCCACCAGGTCGAACGCCCGCTTGAGCGCCGCGGAGGAGCGGCTGAGCTCGAAGCGGCGGACTCCCATCAACGTCACGCCGTGCAGGTCGTCGAACTCCACCGACGATCCCACGACCTCGAGCAGGCGCGGCAGCACGCTCACGCGCACCCCGACCGCCTTGAGCGTGCGCATCAGGTCGAGCATCTCGCCGGCGTCGGCGCTGTCAGGGGCGAGGATCGCGCGGTGAATGTCGAGCGTGCGGGCCAGCTCGCGGATCTCCGACAGCCGGCGCGCCGAGCAGGCGTCGGTCGACCACGAGCCGATTTTGTCGAGATCCAGATGCGAGACCATCTCGGCCTTGACGCCGCAATCCACGGTCAGCTTGCCGCGGATCGCCTCGGCCAGCTCGGCGTCGCCGATGAACAGGCATCGCTCGGTCGGCGCGAAGGCCAGGGCGAGTACGCGGGCCACCGTGCGCGCCAGGATCAGCAGGGCGATGAGGCTCAGCCACAGGAACAGCGCCTCGTGGCGGTTCAGTTCGCCCTCGACGATCAGCCCACCGGCGAGCCACGCCACCAGCGCGCACAGCGTCGCGACCTCGAAGAGCTTGGGGACCTCGTCCAGGGTCGTCTTGCGCAGCAGCGCCTCGTCGCGGTCGTACAGGCCGAGCATCTTTGCGCCCACGAGCAGGATCGGCAGGGCGGCAATGCTCATCCAGGTGAGCTGCAGCGACCGCGA
The DNA here is from genome assembly GCA_963786535.1 of uncultured Solirubrobacterales bacterium. Classification (GTDB taxonomy): domain Bacteria; phylum Actinomycetota; class Thermoleophilia; order Solirubrobacterales; family Solirubrobacteraceae; genus Palsa-744. The sequence continues at coordinate 1,298,287 of CAWAZI010000001.1, forward strand.
GGCCAGCTCCACCGTCAGCACGAACGCCAGCACGATCGCGAGCACGTCCGCGACCAGCAGCGCCCGGCGGAACAGCCATTCCCGGCGCATGACCGCCGCTGGACGGGGAGTCGTCTCGGCGGTCTGCTCGACCTGCGGACGGCGCCTGATGCCCAGGCCGACGAAGCCACGAGCGGCGATCGAGCGTCCGCCGCTCGCATAACCGCTCTCGCCGCCCGGAAAGCGGCGGTTCTCTCGGTTTGTGCGATCGTCAAGCGCCGAATGACCGACGACAGTGCGGCGCTCCGCTTTGCTGCCCGTCCCTAGTTCGCCTCTCACAGCGTCTCCCGCCTCCATGCCCTTCACCGACCGATCCTGTTGTCGATCCGTGACAGCTACCAATACGTTGTGCAAGCTACATCAACTCGACCGGCGATGAATCCCCGCGACTGAAGTTAGATGGCAGAGAAGCTTGCACCAAATCCGCCGGGAATACAAGGCCCCGAGCTAAATTTCAGTGACTCGGCATTACTCATAACGCTCAGGCGCCGTCCGCGAACGACCGCTCGGGGACGATCGTGTCGGGACCTGAGAGCTCGAACGCGGAGTGCAGCGCTCGCACCACCGAGTCGACATGGTCGCGGGGAATGACGCAGGAGATCCTGATGGGCGAGGTGGAGATCATCTCGATGTTGACGCCCTCGCTGGCGAGCACGGCGAACACCTTCGCTGCGACCCCTGGATGCGAGCGCATGCCGGCGCCGACGATCGAGACCTTGCCCATCCCCTCGTTGGCGGCCAGGTCGGCGTACGCCTCGCCGGCCAGCGGCTGCAGCGCAGCGCGAGTGGCGGGCAGATCCTCGGTCGGAACCGTGAATGAGATCTCCGCCTGCCCGCCCGCGGAGGTGGGCTCGTTCTGGACGATCATGTCGACGTTGACGCCCGTCTGCGCGAGCGCCTCGAAGATGCGCGCGGCGGCGCCGGGCTCATCGGGCACGCCCACGAGCGTGACCTGCGCTTCGGAGGTCGAGTGGGTGACGGCGGTGATGAGAGGCTGCTCCACGGTGTCTTTCTCGCTGAGTACAATTGTACCAGGAGAGTCCTCGAACGACGAGCGGCAGTGAATGCGCACGCCGTGGTTGCGCGCGTACTCGACCGAGCGCAGCTGCAGCACGCCGGCGCCCGAGGCGGCCATCTCGAGCATCTCCTCGAAGGAGACGACATCCAGTCTGCGCGCGTCCGGCACGATACGCGGGTCGGCGCTGAACACGCCGGGGACGTCGGTGTAGATTTCGCACACCTCCGCCCCGACGGCCGCGGCGAGCGCCACGGCGGTCGTGTCCGAGCCCCCGCGCCCCAGCGTGGTGACGTCGCTGGAGTCGGTGGAGACGCCCTGAAAGCCAGCGACGAGCACGATCCGATCCTCATGCAGGGCGGAGAGGATGCGATCGGCGCGCACGTCGATGATGCGCGCGCGGGTGTGGGAGGAGTCGGTGACGATGCCGGCCTGCGAGCCAGTGAGGGAGATCGCGCGATGGCCGAGGTCGTGGATGGCCATTGCGCAGAGCGCGCAGGAGATGCGCTCGCCGGTGGACAGCAGCATGTCCATCTCGCGCGGGTCGGGTGTGTCGGAGACCTCCGCGGCCATGCCGATCAGCTCGTCGGTGGTGGAGCCGCGAGCCGAGAGCACGGCGAGCACGCGCGCGCCCGAGTCGCGCATGTCGACGATGCGCCGCGCCGCGCGACGGATGCGGGCGGCGTCGGCGACGGAGGTGCCGCCGAACTTCATGACGACGATGTCGTTGCTCATGGGGCCAGGATATAGGCGCTCGTTAGAGACGCTCATCACGTGGCGGGTAGCGCCGCCGACCAAGTCAGATGATGCTCAACTCGACCGGGAGCCTCTCGACTGGGAGAATGACTGCGGGTCGGGGTCGAGTAGGCCGCTACACGCTATGGCTTGGCGGCGAGTACGGCCGGCAGCGTCGAAGTCGACCAGATCCATGCGGCTGTCGTTGGACAGATCCATCCTGCGACGGTCAGCAGGTCGCGCCAGCGATCATCGAACGGCACGTAGTGCACCGGCTCGTGGTGTGCGACCCGGTTGCGAAGGGTGTTGAGGCGCTCCACACGATCGTAGACTTCGGTTCGTACCTTCGGTCGCAGGTGCGGGAAGGCATGCCGCAGCGCAGGAGCCCACAACGTGCCCGAGTGTTGCGAGTCGAGCAGAAAGCGCCAGAAGCCGAACATCAGCTCGGCGATGACCCTGCCGTGGGTTTCCGGTGCGCCTCTGCGACGCGCGCGCCTACGCGCATCCGTCACCTTCTCCGCCAGATCAACCTGAAATGGCATCGTCGAATCCGTCCACCACGACCCATCGCCGCCGAGGACCGTACGGTGATACTTGCTCAGCTGGGCGTCCAGCGCATTGCGCAGGAGCACCTCGAACTGCCCGATCGCCCCATGCAACGAGGCTGACGCCCGGATGTTTCACTCATACAGACGCAGCGCGAGGACCGGATCGTCCCCCGCCACCGCGACGTACTTGTCGAACCTGGCAGGCGCAAGCCGTGCTCGCAGCACCTCGATGTGTGGCAGGCTGAATGGAGTTCCGGCAGCGATCGGCCGATGCTATCCTGTTGAACACAAACCCCGGAACGATCCCTACCCACCGCCAGCGGTGAGGCAAATCGCCGGGGTTTAGCTTTTCGTGGCTCCGAACAGCCGAGTCACCGCGGCCGCGCAGCGCAATCGCACGCCAGTCGCTCCGCGACTCCCCTGGCGGGATCGATCGCTATTTGTGTCTACTGGCAGATAGCGTCGTGTCTCCACAGAGGCGACGCTCGCAGTGTCTCCAAGCACGTATCTGGCACCGCGACCCCGCCCAACCGCATTGAGCAGATTCCTGGCCCAAACATAAAGCAGAAGCATCTTGAGAGGACGATCTGGGTCAGGCCAAAATAGGACTTCTAACCCGACAGCTACCGCTATCCACTACCAGCCCTACAAAGAGCGACGTCCCGCGAAGGCCTTGCCGAGCGTGACCTCGTCGGCGTACTCCAGGTCCGATCCCACCGGCAGCCCGCTCGCCAGTCGCGTGACGGTCAGCTCGGGAGCGCGGGTGCGCAGCTCATGGGCGATGTGCAGCGCGGTCGCCTCGCCCGTGGTCGTGGGGTTGGTCGCGAGCACGATCTCCCTGACCGGCGGTCCCGACGCGACGCGCGCGTACAGCTCGGCGATCTTCAGATCCTCGGGGTCGATGCCGTCGATCGGCGACAGCGCTCCCCCCAGCACGTGGTAGACGCCACCGTACTCATGGGTGCGCTCCATCGGGATCACGTCGCCGGGCTCCTCGACCACGCAGATCAGGGCGTGGTCGCGGCGGGTGTCCTCGCAGATGCGACAGCGGGGCTGGTCGGTGAGGTTGTAACAGACCTCGCACAGTCCGATTCGCTCCTTGACCTCGCGGATCGCCTCAGCCAGGCCCAGCGCATCCTCGTCGGAGGCGCGCAGGATGTGAAACGCCAGGCGCTGGGCCGTGCGCGTGCCGATGCTGGGCAGCTTCGCCAGCTCGGTCACGAGCCGCTGGACGGGCGGGGCGTATGAGCTCACAGGCCGGGCAGTCCCAGGCCGCCGAGCCCGCCGAGGTCCAGTCCCTCGGTGGCCCCGCCCATGCGGCTCGCCGCCAGCTCCTGGGCGGCGCGCAGCGCCTCGTTGACGGCGGCGGTGACCATGTCGGCGAGCATGTCCACGTCCTCGGGATCGACCGCCTCGGGATCGATGCTCACCGACGTTATCCGCAGGTCGCCGGTCACCACCACGGTCACCATGCCCCCGCCGGAGGAGGCCGAGACAGTCTCCTGGGCGAGCTGCTTCTGGGCCGCCTCCATGTCCTGCTGCATGCGCTGGACCTGCGCCATCATGCCCTGCACGTTCGGCTTGCCGGCCTTGGGTGCGCCGCCGCGCTGTCTGGATGGGGTGGTTCGTTTGGACACCGCTCACGCTCCCCGTTCGCTGCCGACCGCGGGCTCGCCAGACGCGACCGCGGGCTCGCCGGACGCGGGGTCGAGGGGGATCTCCTCGGCGTCGAGCTCTGACTTGAACCGCTCGATCCACTCCTCCTCGGTGTATGTGTGCGGAGCGCCATTGCCGCCGGCGTCGTCGAGGTCCTCGCGCAGCTCGTAGGAGATCCGCCGGCGCCCGCCCGCGAGCTGGCGCAGCGCCTCGGTCACGATCTGGCGGTTGGCGGGGTCCTCGGCCTTCTTCTTCAGGAATGCGGCGCTCGTCGGAAACCCGACGGTCAGATCCTCGCCCGCGAGCGCGACCGGGCGGGTGTCGGCGATCACCGCGCCGCACAGCGCGTGACCGGCCACGACCAGCTCGATCACGGCGGGCCACAGGTCGGCGATCGCCTCCAGGTCGTCGGCGACGGGCATCTCGGCGGGCGGCGCCCCGGGCGGGGGCGACACCGCGTTCGCGGGCTCGGCCACCGGCGCGACGACGACGTCCTGCGCCTCTCCCACCGCCGGCTCCGACTCGGCCGCGGACATCGCGACGGACACCGGTTCGCTGGCTTGCGGAGCCGGTACCGCAACAGGCGCGTGTGCGGGCACGTCGCGCGTGAGGTCGGCGCTCGGCGCTGGGGCGGGCGGGATCGCGGATGCGGCATGACCCTCCGGGGCGGGCGTTGCGGGCGCGGGCGTCACGCTCGCGTCGGGATCGTGCGCGGACCCTCCGGTGGCGGACGGCGAGGAGATTCCTCCTCGCCCCTCCAGCCGCTCGATGCGGGCCAGCAGCGCTCGCGTGGAAGCGTCGACCTCGGGGCGGGCGGCGATGACCAGCGCCAGCTCCAGGCTCGTGCGCGCGTCCGCGCCCGCGCGCACGGACTCAAGCGCCGAGCCGATCAGCTCCAGCAGGCGCACGACCGTCGCGTGCGGCACACGCTCGGCCTGGGCCAGCAGCCGCGCGTCCGACTCGGGGGTGAGCGCGAGCTCGGAGGGAATCTCGCCGAGGGTCTGCACGAGCAGCAGCTCGCGCGCCCGGGACTCCAGGTCGGAGGCGAACGAGCTTGCGTCGCGCCCGGAGTCCGCGCACTGTGCCAGCGCGAGCAGCGCCCCGCGCGCGTCGGAGGCGGCGACCGCGTCGACGGTTCGCTCCAGCAGGGCGGAGTCGGCGATGCCGAGCACCGCGAGCACGTCCTCCAGAGCGATCGCCGAGCCGCCGCTGTAGGCGAGCAGCTGCTCCAGCGTGCCGAGCGCGTCGCGGAAGCTGCCCGTGGCGGCGCGCGCGAGCGCGGCGATCGCCTCAGGGGGGATCTCGATCGACTCCGCCTCGGCGGTGCGGCGCAGCACGTGCGCGATCTGCTCGACGGTGGGGCGCTGAAAGTCGAAGCGGTGACAGCGATCGACGACGGTCGCGGGCACCTTCTGGGCCTCGGTGGTGGCGAGCACGAACACGGTGTTCGGGGGAGGCTCCTCGAGCGTCTTCAGGAACGCGTTCCAGGCGGCCGTCGAGAGCATGTGGGCCTCGTCGAGGATGTACACCTTGCGCCGTCCCGACACTGGCGCGAACGCCACGGAGTCGCGCAGCTCGCGGATGTCGTCGACCGAGTTATTCGACGCGGCGTCCATCTCGATCACATCCAGCGAGCTCGCGCGCGCGATCGCCCTGCACGAGTCGCACTCCCCGCACGGATGCACGGTCGGCCCGCGCTCGCAGTTCAGGCACGCCGCGAGGATCTTCGCCATCGAGGTCTTGCCGGTGCCGCGCGAGCCGACGAACAGGTACGCGTGATGAACCTGATCGCGCTGCACCGCCCCCAGCAACGTGCGCACGACCGGCTCCTGGCCGACGACCTCCTCGAACGTGCGCGGACGGTGCCTGCGATACAGGGATGACTGCTGCTGGGCTGCTGTGGGCTCGTTCGCCACCGTTGGGCTGAGTCTACCCACGGACGGACCCGCGCCCGCGCCCTCCCGCGCCGGAGGACGGGCGTAGGGATCTGAGCGCGGGTATGTACTTTGCGGACGTCAAGGGAACGAGAGGGCGCGGGGAGTCCAACCGCCACGAGCAGGTAGCGTGCGCGCGCGTGAGGGTTTGGATTCAGCGGTTGACGGTGCCCGCGGGGATCGTCGTCGGAGCGGTCGTGCTATGGGCGATCGCGGGCGTGGGGTTCGTCAACTACGACACCCTGTACGCGCTCGCCTGGGGCGGACAGCTCTCGCGGGGCAGCGCGCCCGCGTACGAGGTTGCGATCGCGCCCACGCCCCATCCGCTCGTGGAGATCCTCGGCGTCGTGCTGTCACCGCTCGGACCGGGGAACGTCCTGGGAGTGACCGTCGCGCTCGCATTCCTGGCGCTGTCGGCGTGCGCGTGGGTGGTGTACGCACTGGGGGCGCGCTGGTTCGGGCGCGCCGCCGGGGCGCTGGCCGCGCTGCTGCTGATCACGCGCGTGCCGGTGCTGGCCTACGGCGTGCGCGCGTACGTCGACATCCCCTATCTGCTGCTCGTGCTGAGCGCGCTGCTCGTCGAGTCGCGCCGCGCTCGGGCGGGGTGGCCGGTGCTGGCGCTGCTCGCGCTCGCCGGGCTGCTGCGCCCGGAGGCGTGGGCGCTGTCGGGGCTGTACTGGCTGTACCTGATCGCCTGGCCCGCTTACCGTGGCCGCGCCGACGGATCGCCCTGGACGCTCGAGCGCTCGCGCCGGGAGCTCGCGGGACTGACGCTGCTTGCGGCGGCGGCGCCGCTGGTGTGGGTGCTCAGCGACCTGGCGATCACCGGCGACGCGGTGTGGTCGCTGACGAACACGCGCCACACCGCCCACACGCTCGACCGGGTCACGGGGATCGCGAACGTGCCCGAGTACATCCCGCGACGGATCGGCGAGATATTGCGCCCGCCCGTGCTCGTCGGGGCCGCGCTCGGCGGCGTGCTGTCGCTGCTGTGGCTGCGCTCGCGTGCGCGCCTGCCCGCGATCGTGGGAGTCGTGGCGGTGGTCGTGTTCGCCGCGCTGGCCGCCGCCGGACTGCCGATCAACACGCGGTATGCGTTCGTTGCGGCGGCGATCCTGTGCGTGTTCTGCGGCGCGGGCGTGTTCGGCTGGACGTTGCTCGCGCGTGAGGATCCACGGCGGCGCTGGTGGATGGCGGGCGGACTGATCGTGTTGGCAGCGCTGATCGCCTACGCACCCAGCCAGTACCGCAGCGCGCGGAGCCAACTCGACGCACTGGCCGCACAGCAGCGCATCGAAGGCGACCTCGTCGCGCTCGTGCACGATCATGCGATCGGCTTGGAGTGCGGACCCATCGGGGTGCCCAACCATGCGCCGGTGCCACTGCTGGCGCTGTATCTGAAGACGAGCCCCGCGAACGTGGTCAGCGCGCAGGTCAATCAGATCTCCTACGGCACCTATGTCGACCCGGCGAGCATGGAAGTCGAACACGACTACGTGCTCGACCCCCACGACCCGCATCTGGCGGTGACGGTCCCACCCGGGTTCACCGAGTCGGCGACCAACCGCTCGTGGCTGATATTCAAGCGCTGCTCCTGAGCGCACACCGACCCGGGGCATCGCCGCGGCTCAGCATCTCCGGCGGCTCGACATCTCGGCCGGGACAGGCGCGAGGGCGCCAGCCGTCGCCGCGAGCGCGAGGACTGTGGGAGACATCGTATGTATGGACCGTGCACCCCTCGTCGTCGCCTCCGCATCCGGCGCCTGGTCACTGCCGCAAACTCCGGTCCGGGTGCTCCCGCTGCGCCTGCCGGTGATCGCTTAAGGCTGCTTCCTTCCGGACCTGACCTGGTTCGCGAGCCGTCACCGCGCGGGACCCGAGCCATCGACGCCCGCGGCGGCGGGGCGACCGGGACGAAAGCTCCTCGGAGGGGAGTTCAGCCCCGCTAGAGCGGATTGCGGATTCAGGGCGCCGCTACATCCCCGCCTAGCACGGTCCACGGCGATCGTAGCGCGCGGGCGTCAGTTGCGTTAGGCTGCCCGGCCGTGACCTACTTCAGCGATGTCTCCCCACGGCTCCATCGAGCCCACACCCGACGCATCGGCCTCAGCCTCGTCGCGCTCGGCGCGGCGGCCCTGATCGCCGGCTGCGGCAGCTCCGGCGGTTCCAGCACGATCACGGTCGGCAACGAGAACAAGTCCGACGAAGCGCTCGCCAGCAAGAGCGCGCCGACGAGCTCGACCAGCACGAGCACCACCGCGGCGGCGAAGACGCCGACGAGCGGCCCACTGTCCAAAGAACCGCACGTGATCCCGCCGAGCGGTCCGCCGCCGACCAAGCTCGTGACCAAGGAAATCATCACGGGGACCGGCGCCGAAGCGAAGACCGGCAGCGCGGTCGCGGTCAACTACGTGGGCGCGCTGTACAAGACCGGCAAAGTGTTCGACGCGTCCTGGAAACGAAACGAACCGTTCCCGTTCACGCTCGGCAAGGGCCAGGTCATCCCCGGGTGGGAACAGGGCGTCGTGGGCATGAAGGTGGGCGGACGGCGTGAGCTGATCATCCCGGCTGCGCTCGGTTATGGCGCAAAAGGCGCGCCTCCGAAGATCCCGCCGAACGAAACGCTCGTGTTCATCGTCGACCTGCTGAGCGCGTAGGCGACTCCGCCGAAGCCACAGCAACGGCCCCGTACGACGACCCGGCGCAAGCCACGCTGACGGACACAGGTAACGACTCAGAGCGCCGAGGAGCGCGCAGAGCTGTGCGCGCCTCGGCGCTGGCACTCACGCTGAGCGGCGTCCTCGCGGGAGCGCTGTGCGGCTGCGGCGCGGTACACCGAAGCCCGGCCGAACTGAGGCTGGAGCGCGAAGACCTGGTGGCTGTAAGCAGGGCCCTCAAGCGTGCCGAGGACCCTGTCGCAGTGGAGCTGGCAGCGGCCAAGCATGCTTGGCCGCTGGTGGCCAACGGCTTGCCCTCCGGCGCCCAGGCGCTCGCGAACGCTCGCGAGCCGATCGCGGCCGCCGCGGCCAGCGCTGCGAGGATCCCGACGCCGCCGCTGCTCAGCGAAGCGCAGGCAGTCTCCCTGACCGGCCCGGGCTCGCCGCTGGCCGGCCTGTTTCGGGCCTACACCGGTCTGACGACGCGCGGATGGACGCTCACTGGCGCGGCGATGGATCAGATCGCACACGGCTCACCCGCCGGCGCTCGGTTTGCGCGGGAAAACGTGGGGTTGTACATAGAGAGCGCGTACGACGGCCATTTCGACCTGGCGCAGATCGACAAACGCCTAACCGATGGCTACCGCGAGCTCGGGGGTCCGCGGGCGTTCGGCAGCGCACTCACGCAGAGCGAAGTCGATGCGCTGGGGGACGCCTACTCCGAAGCGAGTGCGCGGCTGCATCCGCACGTGGGAATTCGCTTCGGGTCATAAAGCGCGGATGTCCCGTGCGACAGAGTGCTCGAGCCGGGCCAGCGCGGGGCGTGGGGACTTCATCGTGCTGCCGGAGCGCAGCGTCGCCAGGGCACAGACCAGGAAACAGGCCGCGCCGAGCGAGGTGTTGAAGTTCGCCGCCGCCAGGTCGAGCACCGAGCCGCTCGCCGGCACGACATAACCGGCGATGGCGGAGATGCCGAAGAACACGCAGCCGAGCAAGTTGACCACCAGCTCCCACCAACCCGACCCGATGCGCTCGGGGCGCCAGCCCAGCCGACCCCGCCGGGGAGAGGCGCGGTAGGCGATCGCGCCGGAGAGGAGGAAGCAGATCGATCCCAGCGCATCTGGCCGCCACACGAGCCGGTTGTACTCTGGGCTCGACAGCGCGGTATGCAGGGCGCGATAGGTGGTCACGTTGAAGAACAGCGTCCCGGCCGACTGGATCGCCGCGGCCCACCAGGCGGCGCGTCCGGCGCCCGGCGTGCGACGAGCGGAGAAGGCCAGCGAGCTCTGCAGCGCCCCGCCGGCGGTGAAGAAGATCGAACCGACGAAGAACGTGATCGCATCTGCGGTATCGCCCAGGAGGCTCGCATAGCCCGGCAGCGGGCCGACCAGAAAGCACGTCGCGCCGATTGCGAAGCACGCGCCCATCCAGCGCTCGCGGTTCATCCTCCGACATGATTGCGCACCCGCGCTCACGTCATCGGAGAGCAGCCGGAGGGCACGCATGGACCGGTGAACGAAGCGCCGTACGCAAGCCAATAGAATCAGCCGTCCAGGGCGCGTAGCTCAGTGGGAGAGCGCTCGCTTCACACGCGGGCTGGCGGATGGGCGTGGGTGCCTTGGTTCTCCCGTGTTCGCTGGGATTTCGGCCGATCAGCTGGGCTCGCGATCCGGCGGGATTGGCGGCGATTTGGCGGGGTTTGGGCAGCAGAGCGGGCTGCTGCCCTCAGGCCACGACAAGGAGGCGAGCGCATCGGTGGCGCGACGGTTTGCGATTATGAGCTATGGCCGTTATAGACGAGGGCACCGCGACGCTGGTCGCGGCGATCATCGCTGCAATCGCGTCCACCGTGACGTCGCTTCTCATAGCGATACCTCCCTGGCTGCGTACGCGCAGGCAACGAAAGCGCCTCATCGAGTTGCTGTCCGGCAGCTACGTCGTGCGGTCGATCGAGTGGCTCTCCCGACGCCTAGGCGTCTCCGAGGCCGAAGTACAAGCCATGCTGACCGACGTCAGAGCGCACGGTGTACTGATGGCAGACGACCAAGAGGGGGCAGCGCTGGACTCGCGCCATCAAGGCGATTAGATCGGTGCACGTAGCGGCGGCGACCCGTCCGCAACAACTCCCGACATTGGGGCTGCCCGTAGTCCTCGTGCGCCCTCGACCACCGACTCGCGCATTCCCTGAGTGCTGCTTTTTTCGGTCCCTCTGATCGGCTTCCTAAGATCGTCCGTCCATGCCCAAGGACCGGATTCGGCGCTACCGCCTTGCCCCAGATGTGCGCGTCGTGACCCAGCGCTCAAGCGCTCATCCTGTCGAGTACGCGATCGTGCTGCTCGTCGAACACAACGGGGAGTGGCACACGGTGCGCACCTTCGACAACGCCCACGATCCGACCGAGCACCACGAGCACCGCTACATCGGCCCCGAGAAGCAGGAGTCGATCGTCACGCACGGGTCCGTGAACGACGCGATGCACGCCGCCGAAGTCAAGCTCAGGAGAGGCTGGTCCGATATCGTTCGTAGCTGGGAGAACACCCGATGAGCACTGTCTATGACAAGACCTGGGACCTCTTTATGGCTGCGTCGCTCAGCGACGACGACCTCGGCTACCCCGATGAGGTCGAGTTCATTCCCGGAGATCAGGAGTGGGCCGACGAAGTGCTCTGGCGCAACCTCACCGAAGGCCATCCGACCGTCCTCGTCAGCGACGATGCCGAGCTGCTGCTGCTGCCACGGCCCCGCAGCCTGGTAGACCGGCTGCGGGGGCACGTCGTCGTCAACGTCGCTCATCGCACCCGCGGACACGCCTCGCCCTACGCGATTGCGGGCCGGCTGGGCCGCCATCCCGTGCGCCAGATGCGCGAGCTGGCCCACGCGTAGCTGGCCGGCTCCCAGCAAGGATCAGTAGATCCATCCGGCCGGCGGAGCGCCGGGCCGACATGGCCCATCAGCATCTCGGCCCTCGATCGACCCGTTTTGCGCACGAATCGCCCGCGATTGGGCAGCAATGGGCAGCAGCGACACCGATACGACCCCTGCCGAAGCTGCCAGCACCGCGCAAGCCAATAGAATCAGCCGTCCAGGGCGCGTAGCTCAGTGGGAGAGCGCTCGCTTCACACGCGAGAGGTCGCAGGTTCGAAACCCGCCGCGCCCATGCTGGAACTTCCTGGAAACAGAGGGGTTTTACTCATCGCCGGTGAGGTCGTCCAGCTCGGTTGAGGGGCTGAAACTGCTCATTGGCCCAGCGCGAGCAGCTCGTCACCTCCAGGAACGTGCGGTCGGGCTTGACCGACGGCAGGAAGCGGTCCTTGCGCTCGCCGACCTTCATCGGGTTGTGCGGAACGTGGCCGTAGTCCACGGCGCGCTGCATGATCTGACTGAGCAACGTCAGCAGCCCGTGATCGACGTGTTCGACAGTGGGCGCTTGCGACGCTTATACGGCTTCCCCGGATTGCGCTCGACGGTCTCCATCAGCGGCTTACCGCGGGCCTCGGCTTCGCGGATCACCCGCGAGCGGTGCGCGAGCTCGTCGCGGAATCCATCGGCCCTGGCGACGTCGATCTCGAGGAGCTCCATACGCCCGAAGTACCCGACCAGATAGCCGAGCTTCCACTCGAGGTCCGCGATCGTGTTGTCGTCGAGACCGTGGCTCTTCTTCGCGTCGACGACCTTCCGGGCGAACGGTCCGAAGGGCTGATGGCCGTCAGGCCGCGCGGCCTCCGTCCGCACCACCGATGTCCTCTTCTCCGGCGGCGCCCAGGTGCCTCGCTCGACCTGCTGCAGGATCGACTCGAGCTCGATCTCGGCGCGGACGTCGTTCCAGCCCTGGGTGTTGGTGCCGAACACCAGCCGGTGGCGACGCCCGTAGGCGTAGAGACGCGCGCCGTAGGTGATCGTCTTGCCGTTCTTCCACGGCCACTGCGTGACCTCGCCGGTGTTGGCCGCGCCATCAGAGCCCTCGATCGTGTCGAGATGTACGGTTCGGGTGCATCGGACTTACCTCCCGGTGCCGCGCCGGAGGCCGTGCCCGCGGCGCCTCGGCTTCTTCGTGATGCGATCACCTTACCGGCGCCGTGGGGGCTGCTTGTGTGCCCGCATCGCTCGCTGCGTGGTCTGGAGATCGAAGCGCAGCCGCGCCTTCGGTCCGTCGCCGAGACGCATCGCGCCGAGGTCCGCGGCGTGCGCGTAGACGTAGTCGAGCGAGACGTTCAGCGCGCCGGCGAGCTCCTTGGGGTCGAGCAGCTTGTAAGCACCGGTGGTGGGCTGCTCCAGGAGCTGCACGACACGACGCGCGGCGTGCTCTGCGATCGCCTCGATGTCCTCGTGGTCGAGCGTCATCGGTCTCGTCAGGTTTCCTTGGACGTGGTGCTCCTATGGACGCCCGAGCCCGGCCGCTACCCCCTTCGGTCCACGGGTGCCCGCGCACGGCCGGCGTCTAGGACAGCTCAGACTGAGCGCGCAAGCCCCCAATCCAAGGGGTGCGCGAAACCCCGCCAATGGTCGACAAAACCCCCTTTCGCATCGACAAAACCCCCGATTTCGGCCCCGAATCCGTGCGAAACTCCACGGCCTCACCGGACCCAAGTCCACAGCAGCCAAAACCCAAATCCCCTGCAAATTGGCACCTCGGCACAATCTGCACGGACAGACAAAACCCTGGATTTGCTCGTGCCGAGAAGTAATACGGCAGTTTTCAGGAGATAGGCTGGCAGGAAGAGCACGAGCGGGCGTTCGCCACCACCTTCGAGTCCCAGACCACAGCGGCATAGCCAGAGCCTTCAGCCGTCAAGCTCCTTGCTCCAGAACCCGACGAAGTTGAACAGGCGCTCGCCTTCGCGCATCGTGCCACGCTCGCCAGTCCACGATGAGAGACTACGTCGAGATGGGATCCGCAGACCGTCGCAGCGCCGCAGCCGAGGATCTTGCGCGCATCGGTCTGCCCGACATGCGCGTGGAGATCGTCGAATACGACCCCTCCTGGCCGGCCGCCTTCGATACGGAGCGCCGGCGCCTCGCCCCGCTGCTTGCGGGCGCCGATGTTCATCACATCGGATCGACCGCCGTCCCCGGTCTGGCCGCCAAGCCGATCATCGACATGGTGGCGCTCGTCGAATCCTACGAGGGTCCGATCGCCAGGCTCATCGCCGATGGCGGCTACCAGTATGCGCGGGCGTTCAACGCGACGCTCACCCACCGACGGTTCCTGTGCTACCCGACGGCCGCTCACCGCACCCACCACCTGCACCTCGTGGACGAGCGCAGGGAGCTTGAGCGGCGTCTACGCTTCCGCGACCGCCTGCGCGCCGACCCCGTGCTCGCAGGTGAGTACGGGGCGCTCAAGCGAGCGCTCGCTGAGCGCTACGCCGAGGACCGCGAGGCGTACACCGAGGCCAAGAGCGAGTTCGTCAGGCGGCACGAGCAGCCGGCCGTGCCTACCCTTCGTGACTCGTGACCGAGCTGAAGCACCACATCCAGGACTACACGAACGCGAGTGCATGTCGCCGTATCCGGTCGCACCGATGACACGCTGAGCCCGATCGAGCGGGAGAACCCTGGGCTGCGCAACGTATTGCCGCGGATCTACGCTCGCGCCGCGACCAGGCCTCCGGGCCTGTTCTCGCCTTCTACGCCACCCAGCGGGCGTCCGCCAGCTCGTCCCGGTACTTGCCGGTGGTCAGGAACGCCTGCAGCCGGCGACCATCAGCCAGCGGCCGGACTTTGGCGATCGCCTGATTGGGCGTGCGCGCCTCGGTCGCGTAGACCTGCTGGTACTCGGCCGAGTCGACACCCACGGAGGGGTCGGTCGCGAACACGAGATACCCGCGGTTGCGCACCCGTTGGGCGTTGATCTCGGCGATGCGCTTGTTTTCCCGCTCAAGGTCCTGCGCCCAGGCGAAGAGGTCGGTCTGGGTGCCGGTGGCTGTGGTCATGGGTTGATCTGCTCCATGCGGTCTATCTTGCCACTTGGGTGCGACGGTACTCTCGCGCTGCCGCTATTGCTCGCTCTTTGTGCCCGCGGCGATGAAGCGCCGCAGACCGTCGAAATCTCCTCCAGTGTAGGCATCGAACACGTGCTGCCTGACCTTCTCGTAGGCCCATTCGTTGCCCGCCAGGCGTGTGGCGTCCTCGCACCAGCGGCGAGCACGCCGGTCCTTGAGAGCGACGTCGATGTCCTCCTGGCCCTTGGTCTCGACAATCAGGCAACTGCCGTCGGTCAGGCGCACAACGAAGTCGGGGTAGTAGTAGCGCAGGGCACCAGCTCTGGAGATGTACTCCAACGCGAAGCGGCTGTTCATCGTGAGCTTCGCCCACGCCGCGACATCGCTCGCCCGGTCGAGGAACTGGGCAAACCGCGCCTCCAGGGCATTGTCGACCGGTGTGAGGTTGAAGACCGTGCGCTCCGCCTCGACGGTCTGACGCGACCACGGGAACGGCGACGTGTCGGACACCCGGAACGCGCTCTCGGTGATGGTTGGCTCGCGCTCGACGATCGCCAGCGCGCGGATAGCCTCGCCGAAGGCACCGACCACGAGCGCCTGGGCGTCGTTCTCGGCCAGGCGGCGCAGGATGACCTTGTCCTCCAGCTCAACCGACCGTTCGAATGCGCGCTCCTTCAGATAGTCGCGGACCATCGGCGCGAGCGTGGCGAACGCCCCGGACAGGCGGTCGACTCCGCCGGCCCTGGCGACGCTGCGGGTGTAGTACGTGATCACACCCGAAGGGTCTTCGGCGTAGGGAACGCGGAACTCGTACTCCTCGATGATGCCCTTCTCGATCAAGTGTCTGCCTCGATATTGGACGTACTCGTCCGGCTGGACATCGGGGATCGCAAGACGGTGCTTGGGATCACGGATATCGTGCGGATCGAGCTGGCTCAGGGCGCTGTCCGAGCGCGTCAGCGCGCGCG
This sequence comes from uncultured Solirubrobacterales bacterium, assembly GCA_963786535.1. Taxonomy (GTDB): domain Bacteria; phylum Actinomycetota; class Thermoleophilia; order Solirubrobacterales; family Solirubrobacteraceae; genus Palsa-744. The sequence continues at coordinate 1,313,782 of CAWAZI010000001.1, forward strand.
TGAGCTGTGGGATGACGATGTCAAAGCGACGCTTGCCCTCATCGGCGAAGATCGTCAGCGCCCCGGACTCGATCTTGTCGGCATCCTGCTTCTCGACGACCAGGCCACCGTCGAGCTCTGCGGTCCAGAGGTTGCGGAATGCCTCATGCTCGATCACGACGACGCGCTCGTCAAATCCCGAGCCCGGTGGGGTCATCCGGCGCAGACCTCGGCCCAGCGCCTGCTCGGGGAGGATCTTGTTCGCGGCGGAGAGGGCTCGCAGCGTGACGATCACGCACACGTTGCGGACATCCCAGCCCTCGCGCAGCATCAGGACGCTGACGATGCAGCGGATATGGCTGTCGGGCGCGTCAACCTGGCGGGCAGCCCGACGGGCATTGTCGAGATCGTCCTTGACTATCTCACCCGTGCGGTTGGTATGGATCACGAGCAGCTGGTCGCCGGCGAACTCGGGAAGCTGGCCCAGGTAGTCGCCCGCCCTGTCGGCCTCGCGCGTGTTCTCGCACATCACGAACAGCACGGGACGCTTACCCGAAGGAGAGAGCGTCTCGTGGAACTCCCTCCAGCGCCCGACTGCGACATCGAGCCACTGACGGTTGCGCTCGAATGAGCCATCCCCAAGCTCGACCTCGGCGCCCTTGATCTCTCCGATCACCGGCGTCTTGACGATCCCATCGGCGACCGCCTGAGCCAACGGGTAGTCAACCACCACATGACGAAAGACCCCGCCCTTCTCATACTTCGGTGTGGCGGAGAAATCGAGCTGCGAAACCACGCCGGCACCGGGATCATCCGGCGTGCCCTTGCGCAGCCCGTCGTGCAGTCGCTCGATCGTCTGGTTCCACTTGAGCTTCTCATCGTGGACGTGATGAGCCTCGTCGTTGAGAACCATGACTCGGTTTCGCTGCGCGATCCCGTCGAAGAGGCGCTCGGCAGAGGACGCGTCAACGTCGCGATTGACCCGGGGGCCGACCATCGCCTCCACGGCATTCGGGGATGTTTTGTTTTTGCCACGCGCCATCGATGGCTCGTACAGCCGTTGAACATTTGTGAGATACAGGACGCCACGGGCCGTCACCGGGGACGGGTCGTCCTGCAGGAGCACGGCAAGGTCGAAGTCGTGCAACCACTCGGGCGGGACCAGCGGATCGCGCCTGAAGGTCATGCTGTCGCCGAAGTCGGCCTTGAGACGCTCGAACACGATCAGGTTCGGGGCGATCACGAGAAACGAGGCCGTCATCGGCGAGTCGGCCTCGTACAGCGCGTGGAAGTAGGACCAGACGATGCAGAGGCTCATCGCCATCGTCTTACCCGAGCCGGTCGCCATCTTCATCGCCAACCGCTGGCGCTTGGTTTCGCCGGGTTGAAGCGTCATCCCGTGCTCGGCGAACTCGAGCAGGTCCTTGAGACCGCGAACACGCTCGATCTCCGTCAGGTAGATGAACGTCTCGACGGCCTCGCGCTGGCAGAAGTAGAACTGGAAGGGCTGGCCGTCGTCGGAGCGGTGCTCGTCGTCGAACCAGAAGCCGAGCAGCCGCCGAGAGGTCGCCGAGGCGCCTGGATAGTTCTGCGCACGCCAAGCATCCAGCCGCGCCCGGACTCCGTTGACGGCATACGTCCCTTCGCTGGGCTTGCGCCGCTCGGGAACGGCGTAGGGGTCGCCGGTCGGAGCCGTGGGCTCCTGCGGGCTCATTTGATGCGGACCTCCGCAAGCTTGGTCGTGTCGTTGCCGAAGACGTCGATGATCTTCACGACGATCGAATACCGACCCGGCTTCGAATACTCATGCCAGCCGCTCTGTGTTTCCAGGACCGGGTTCTCACGCGTCCGGTATGCCTGCCACTGATTGTGGAAGACCTCATCGGAAAAGTCGTAGTCCACCGACCAGTAATCGATGAGATCCGACCACAATGTGATGCTCTCGCGGACCTTCTGTGGGATCAGATCCTCGCTCGGGATCGCGAAGTCCTTGAGCACCACACACGCCTCGTGACCTTTGCGACGAATGTCGAGGTCGACAAATGCAAGATCGAAGAAGCGCACGTTCTCTGCGACCTGGCGCTCCATGACCTCGCGCGGAATCTGGCGCGGCCGCACATCCAAGCCACGCCGCCGAGCGTTCTCAGAGATCGTGTCGTGCAGTCCCATCTCCCACTCCCAACCAAGCAGATCGCACGCCTCGATGCCGTTGTCCGCCATCTCGTCCATGACATTTTCGGTCTCGTCGATCGTCACCGGCGCATCCGTGGCGCCGACGTGAACCATGCGGTTTGCCTTGCGCCCGTGGAGATGCTGGAAGCCGTCGACCGGCTCGGCGTTGTAGAAAGCCAAGATCGTGTCCAGGTATGCGCGCAACGCGCCGTTACCCGACTCGATCTGCCACCGTTGACGCTCATAGGCACCGAGGTTCTGGATATCGAATGGACGGCAGTCGGGGATGTTCAGGAGACGCTTTCGCGTCGTGTGGATCGCGAAGCGACCGAGGTCGCATGCGATCCAGCGGCGGCCAAGCTTCTCGGCCACCGCTGCGGTCGTTCCGGAACCGACAAAGCAGTCGAATACGAGGTCGCCTTCGTTGGAAGATGCCTTGATGATTCGCTCTGCAAGGGCCTCCGGCTTTTGGGTCGCGTAGCCGGTTCTCTCGCGGGCCTGGCTTTGAAGGGGGGAGATATCGTCCCAAAGATTTTGGATCGGCGCACCGGGCCACTCAGACAAGAATCGCTTGCGTCGAATGCGGTGCGATTTGTCTTTTGGAAAGTGTAGTCGCCCTTCGGAATCCCATTGTTCCATCTTGGGCAGAGAAATTGCCCAACCCTTTGCTGGCGGCTTATAGCCCTTGTACTCGTAAGTCAGTGTTGGCCTAACATCGGGGTTCGCAAGATTGTCAGTGCAATATCGTCCGCGCTCTGGATCTATAAGTGGGAACTTTTCCTCAACCTCGTCTTGAGACAGCTTGTCCTTGGTGAACTGCTCGTTAAAGATATACGACTCGGTCTTTGTATAAACCAAGATACTATCGGTCTGCGTGCGGTAGCGGTCGGCGATGGAAGTAGCGCCAATTGTGCGCTTCCAGACAATCTCGGCCATGAACCTGTCGGTACCAAATATCTCATCTAGAACGAGACGTAGATAGCTGTTCACATGCCAATCACAATGCACATAAAGCGTTCCGTCGTCGGCCAACAGCTCATGTATAAGCACAAGCCGTTCGTACATCATCGATAGATAAGAGGGGTATCCAGATCCCCAGGTATCGCGGTATGCGTGCTCCTCAAGGATAGATGGCTCCTTCACGAGGGCAGAATCACCGAGCTGCAATCGGATCACGAAGTCGTCCCCCGTGGCAAACGGAGGATCGATGTAGATCAGATTGATCTGGCCAGCGTAATCTTGAAGGAGACTACTCATCACAAGCTTGTTATCGCCCCAGATCAGCAAGTTCCGCTCGGAGATCTGCGGGTCGACGCCACCGAACAACGCGCCCGTGTCTCGCTCGCGAGTCGCTCGGGACTCGTTGATCGTCTCGACGGTCTGGAACGGAAGGTGGACGCGCTCGACGCGCTCGGGCTTCCCGTCCCACTCGAGGCGTACGGTCATGAGGCCGCCTCGGTAGGGGTCTCCGGGGAAGGGCTCGGGGTTGGGATGTGCATGGCGCGACATCTTCGCGATCGACTCGGACGCCGTGTGGTCACGCAGCACGCCGTGAACAGGCTCAAGTGACGGATCCTGCCCCTACCGCCAAACTTCAGCTTCGTTCCGGACGATCCATTGGCGCGCTGTTCTTGATTGCCTGGTAAATGAACTCCCAGCGCTCTGCTGTCTTTGGCTCCTCGCCGCGGAATCGAATGCCGGCCAACATCTCGATGTCGGCTTCGGGAAGGTTCCGGCTCTTGGCAAACTCGGCGAGGCTAGGCGACCGGGGGGTCTGCGTCGTACTGATGATCGATTTGCCGAGAAGGTCTGAGATCGCGACACCGAGGATCTCCGCGATTCGGTACAGCGTGTCCGCCGACGGTCGCCGCACGTTCGTGCCCTCGTCATCACGTTCCAGCGTCGACAGGTAGCTCCTCGCAACCTCGGCTTGATCCGCAAGCTCGCTCGGCGACAACCCGCGTTCTTCACGAAACCGCTTGATTCGCTGCCCGATAGTTTCGAGTCCTTTGCTCATCGCGTGCCTACGCTGGCTGAAGCGGAGTGAACGAGGGCCAACACGCGCCCGTCGTTGCCATATCGCCGTGCGCTGATCATGACGCGCCCGCAGTCCGTCCCGGCCAGGTCTCCGAGCTCACCCATCTCATCGACAACCTCCCCTTCATACGCCCGCATCAACGGCGAACCGTCGTCGACGGACTTGTCTTTTCGCATGAAGGGCCACTCACCCTGACCATGCGCCCAGGACAGCCGTAGCTTTGGCTCGCACTCGTCCTCGCGGCCTCGCTCCGACGGCTTGTGAGCGACCCGGAGAACAAGCAGCATCGCGGAATCGGCGTCAAGGTCGACCGCTCGCAGCGCGGTCGCTTCGATGCTGGCCTCGTACAGTCGGGCAAGGCTTTCGATGCCGTCCAGCCCTGGACCAGCGTCGCCAAGGTCTGAGACGAAAAATCGGCGAGGAAGCAGCAACTCGCTGGCCGCGATGTCGCATAGCTCCTCATCCCGATTCTTCGGCCCGTCGCACCGGAACTGTGGAGATTCCGTGAAACCTGGAAGCAGCGTGTGGCCAACCTCGTGGAGAACCGTGAAGCGCTGCCGCTCGAAGCCATCGGACGCCCGTACGCCAACGACGAGTTGGCCCTGTTTGGGTGTCAGCACTCCGGCCCAGGGCTGTGGTCGCTCCTCGACCCGGACGATGCCTCTCAAGGAGGCGAGGAGCTTGACGTTAATGGGCGGCCTGACATCGGCCGAATCGAGAAGATCCTCGCACAGACGGCGAACGACATCCTCGTCGGATAGGGCGGGCTCGACACGGCTTAGCCGCTCGAACAGCGATAGTTGGATGTTCTTCATAGCGAACTTCAGATCGCATTGTTGCACCCGCGACGGCGACCTGCTATGATTCTCTATCGAGAACTGTCAATCTTCAATCTGCACTCGCTGGTGCAAGCCGACGGGGGGTCGAACCCGAGCATGACCATCGCACGCTACGTCCAGCATGACATCCTGGCCACCTTCGCCCGGGACCACGTCAACCTCCCGGCTGACCGCGTTCGCGAGTACCGCGCGCAGGGCAACCGGATGCGCGAGAAACTTGAGAAGCACATCGCTGCTCACCCCGACTACGGACTCGTGAAGATGCTCAACGCGGGCAGCGTGGCCAAGGGCACCGCGCTGGCCACGATCGGGGATATGGACATCGCCGTCTATATCAAGCGCGCAGCAGCACCCGAGGGCGACGACAAGCTGGTCTACTGGCTCCTCGACCGTCTCAAGGAGGCGTATCCCACACTGGAGGACGACCAGTTCGTCGCGCGTGATCACTGCGTCCAACTCCGCTTCCGCTCCGCTAACCTGGTGGATGTCGACGTGGTCCCTGTGCTGCACGACGGCGAGGCCGACAACGTCGGCTGTCTCATCGTCAAGGGCAGCGGCACGCGCGTTGTCACGAGCGTCTCCAGACACATCGAGTTCATCCGCGCCCGCAAGGGGAACTCGCCCAGCGACTTCGCGCAGGTGGTCCGTCTGCTCAAGTGGTGGACCGGGGAGCTGAAGGAGCGCGACCCGGAGTTTCGATTCAAGTCGTTCATGGTGGAGCTGATATGTGCCCACTTGTTCGACCGTGGCGTCGACTTCTCGGACTACGTCGACGCCACTGAGGCGTTCTTCACGTATATCGTCGAGACCAACCTGCAGGAGCGGATCGCCTTCACCGACTACTACACGGCGAGAGATCTGCCCGCCAGCACCGGTGCTGAGATCGAGATCATCGACCCGGTGAACCCGGAGAACAACGTGGCGGCCTCATATACGCGCGCACAGCGCGAGAAGATCGTTGTGGCCGCCCTTGAGGCGCACGAGGCGCTGGCGGATGCGGCGTACGCAACGACCAAGGGGCGCGCGGTCGATGACTGGCGCGACATCCTCGGCCCGACCTTCGCAGGGGCGGTGTAGACCATGAGCACGTCCTATACGGTCAGCGAGACGTTCTCGATCGTCCACGCCCGGCATATCTCATCGCGCGTCGCAGCGGACATGCGACTAATGAGCCGGTACTACGGCTACCCATCCGAGTCTGCGATTGAGGACCATCTGGAGGAGATCGCGCAGCTCCTTGCCAAGGGCTACCTCGCGACGTTCGAGATCGGCTTCAAGCGTGAAGGTCGCAGATTGTTCACGCTGCACTATGCGGTCCGCGCCGACGGATCGCTGGCGGACTCGCGTGCGGGTGGGGTGCCGGTGGGCATCAACATCACCGGGGCCACGCCGCTCAACTTCCTCACGCACTCGGCAGCATGGTTTCGCCTGGATCAAGCTGAGCGTGATGCATTTGAGGCGTCGCTGCCCATTCAGCGGACCTTCGGGGAAGCGCCCGTCGACGGCGATGGTATTTGGATCCGCGATGAGCGTGCTTATGCCGCCGCGGGCATGGGGCTCACTCGTGGGCGGTTTGTTCCGCAGTGACCGAGCTCACCGAGGTCTTCGAGCGGGTCGAGAAGTTTCCGAACCCAGCTGCCGGGGAACGATATGAACGCCTGGTCGGCTTGGACGAAACCAAGGCCCGTTTGCTCAAGGAGGCGCGTCTGCTGCTCAACCCTCAGCTCCTCGAAAAGTGGAGCAAGGAGCAACACAGAGGCTCCGTCCTTCCCGTCGTTCAGGCCTTTCGCGAGCGCATACCACTCTTCTTGTTCGCTGGCGACGTCGGCACCGGCAAGAGCGCCCTCGCCGAGACCTTCGGCAACGAGCTCGCCCGCGTCGAGGGCATCACCGTTACGTTGATGCCGCTCAGCCTCAACGCCCGTGGCACCGGCCGCGTCGGCGAGATGACCAGCTTGATCGCCTCCGCGTTTGGTGAGGTCGAGAAGCGGGTCGCCGGTCAGCGTGGCGCCGAGCGGCCGAGCACCGCTGTGATCCTGCTAATAGACGAGGCTGACGCCCTGGCCCAATCGCGCGAGGCGTCGCAAATGCATCACGAGGATCGCGCTGGCGTCAACGCGCTGATCCGCGGCATCGGCCACGTATCAGCCCAGGGGCTGCCCGTGATCACCGTCATGTGCACCAACCGCAGCTCGGCTATCGACCCGGCCGTCAAGCGAAGGGCAGCGCAGATCTTCGAGTTCGGCCGGCCCAACAACGAACAACGTGCTGACGTTCTCCGCCGCGCCTTCGAGGGTGCCGGCCTCTCCGAGGGCGACCTCGCCAATATCGTCCGAAGTACTGGCCCCGTCGACGGGCGCTCCTACGGATACACGTACTCCGACCTCACGATGCGGCTCATCCCCGGGGTCGTCTTCGACGCGTTCCCCGACAAGCCCCTGAGCGCCAAGCGGATCGCCGAGCTGGTCGAAGGCCACCCGCCGACCCCGCCGTTTGCCGAACAAGGCGCATGACCGACCCCACCGGCAGGTGCTTTGTCAGCTACCGGCGCAAGCGCGCCACTGAGGTGGAGCTGCTCGTCCTCGCGCTGCACGACGCGGGCGTGCCAACCTGGCAGGACATCACCAACCTCGACGCCGAGCCCACGGAGGGGGAGCTTCGCCGCGTCCTCAAGGATCCGGCGATCGCGTGCGCGCTGCTGTGGATCACGCCGGAGATCGCCGACTCGCCGGTGGTCCGCAAGGTCGAGACGCCGTTGATGATTGAGCGCCGGCGCGCCGACGACGGCTTCTTCATCCAGCCGGTGGCTGCAGGCGGCCTTGACTACGACGCAGCCGCAATGATCGCGGGCGAACACCTCGGCGTTGACAACTTTGCGACGTGGAACCTCGAGAAGGTCGACGCCGACCCAATCGTCGCCGCCGACGCGGCGCACATCGCCGAGCTTGTCCTGCGCCGGCGTCTCAAAGGGGTCGGCGATCGGCTCGACCCTGCCGATCCGCTCCGACTCATCCTGCACACACGCTCGGTCGCGCCTGTTGTCGCTGGCAACGCCCTGACCCTCGACTGGCACCAGCGGTTCGATGGCAGGCTCGCCTCGACCGAAAACTGGGATGACCGGCTCCTGCCGGCCTTGTCCATGGTCGCGGCTTCGATCCGCGAGCTCTTGCCGGAACGTCAGATCGAGGCCGGTGGACTTGTCGCACTTCCCGCTGCTATTGCGCTCGGAGCCGCATTTCTCGCGCCAGGAGGAGTGAATCTCGCCTGGCGGCAGCACATCTCCGGACGCTCGGACCAGATCTGGTCCCTCGCCGCTGAGCGCGAGACCGCGAACATTGAGATCGACGAGATCCCCGGCGATCCGAGCTCCCAGGACATGTCGGTCGTGATCTCCATCAATCACGACGCCGAGGAGGCACTCAAGCTGAGCGAGCCCGAGGTGCCCCGGTTCCGCGGCTACGTCCGCCTTCGCGGGCCGGGCGGCAAGCCTGCGGACTTCGCGACACCCGGCCAAGTGACCGATGCAGCGCGGCGGCTCATCGAAGCCGTTGGCACCGCGCGTCGCGCGTGGCGTGACGTCCGACGGATCCATGTCTTCCTCGCCGGACCGGCCGGGTTCGGCGTGCTCGTCGGACGACTTCTGAACGGGCTCGGTCCGATCCAAACCTACGAGCACATCCAAAGCGATGCCGTGGGTCATTACCGGCGAGCCGCATTGCTACATCCTGGCACTTGAGCTACACACCAACACGCTTGGGAGCAAGGTTGGGGCGCACCACGCGAAGAAAGCTCACGCTGTCTCCGATCACGGTGACGTCAGCTCGGCTCAACCGCTTCTCAGCCACACTTTGAGTCTTCCTTCCTCGGAAAGCGGGATCGCTCGCTGTCCCTGGATCAGGCTCCAACCGTAGGTCCGTCCGACGCAGATACGAACATGTGTTCTTATCTTGCAGGAGGTAGGCTTACAAATCCGAACGAGTAACGACTTTGGCCGACAACAGCGCAATCGAGTGGACGGAGGCGACCTGGAATCCGGTGACGGGTTGCGACAAGGTGTCGCCGGGCTGCGCGCATTGTTATGCGGAGACGTTCGCGGAGCGTTGGCGCGGGATCCCGGGGCACCCCTACGAGCAGGGTTTTGCGCTGAAGCTCTGGCCACAGCGGCTGGAGCAGCCGTTGAAGTGGGCGCGGCCGCGGATGATCTTCGTCAACTCGATGAGCGACCTCTTCCACGAGGAGATTCCCGACGCGTACATCGAGCAGGTCTTCGGGGTCATGGGACGGGCACACTGGCACACGTTCCAGATCTTGACCAAGCGTCACGAGCGCCTGGCCGAGTTGGCGCCATCTCTGCCGTGGCATCCGAATGTCTGGATGGGAGTCTCGATCGAGAACCGCCGCTTCGTCCACCGCGCGGACTACCTGCGCGAGGTCCCCGCAACCGTCCGCTTCATCTCGGCCGAGCCGCTGCTGGGGCCGCTGGAAGGACTCGACCTGACCGATATAGGCTGGCTGATCGCCGGTGGCGAGTCCGGCCAACGCCATCGCCGTTGCGACCCAGCGTGGGTGTACGGCCTGCGCGATCGCTGTGCGGAGGAGGACGTTGCGTTCTTCTTCAAGCAATGGGGTGGCCGCACCGCGAAGGCCGGAGGGCGGTTGCTGGACGGCCAGACGTATGACGCGATGCCGGCGCGCCCGTCCTGTGGCGATCTAGTCCTGGCTGCCGTTTAGGCGACGTTTGCGCGGGCCGCTCTTCATGTCGAAGAGCGTGGCCTGACCGAACTCCTCCTGAACGCGCAATCGTACGCGGTCGAACACGGAGTCCATGATTTTCTCGCCCGCCGCGTTGTCGGTCGCAAAGATCAGGAAGTACATCGGCTGGCCGCCAGCCTTCTTGATCTGACGGTCGAGCACGGTCCTATAGCCCAAGCCCTTGAGGCCATCGCCGTACATACGCACGTACTCACCGCGAGCCTGCTCGGCGCTGATCTCACCCCGCTCGCGCCGCTCGTAGATGTCTTTCCACCGCTCGTGCCCGAAGATCCGTATTACGAGCTCCGGATAGTCCGGCGCCAGCCGCACGAATCCCATATCGGTCGGGAACAGGATCAGCTGCTCGATCTTGTTCGGGCTGTGTCCACGCTTATGCTCGGCGAGAGCTTCAACCGTAGCCCACGCCAACTCCGATCCCTCAGGATCCAGAAACGCAAATGCCGGAGCCCGGCGCGTGACGAGCGCGAGCATGTCCTCAACGATCTCGTTGGCGTCGGCGTTGAACTGTGCGACTCGATCGCCATAGCGCTGCGTGCGATGCTCGAGCGCCTTGAAGGAGGTTGCATTCTGCTCGGCGACGATGACCTTGGTCGCTTCAGGCGAGCCCGTCTCGAGAGCAATCTGCGCCGAGCCGTTGATTTCTGTGTCGCGGGTCGTTGACCAGTTCAGCCCTGTTCCGGCAAACAAATCCAGGCCGTACCAGCCCCCGGCTTTTGCACATGCTTTGGCAAACGCTTTGAGATAGGCGTCGAGGATCATCAGCTTCTCCTCGGTCCACGACGCCGCGTCGCGTGCCCGGTAGCCATCAGCCGCTTTGTGAGAGGTGGCCCGTGCCATGTCGAAGACGACTGTAGGGGAAGCTTCGGCTGTCTCCCGTCTTCTCCTCCGCTGAACTTGGCGCAGGCCTACGATATTGCCGTGGCTCAAAACACTCGATGAGTTCAGGAGTGGGATCATGACCACCTCACGGCACCTCACCTCCGTAGGAGAGGGCCGCCGGACAGGCGACCCTTGAGCAGACCGGTATAGACTGCATAAGATCCAAATGATCGGCACTGGCGAGTACGCGCTTCTGATCGACCTGCATAGCCAGGATGCGGAGCCGATCGACGAATCGTCGTTGGCCGAGCTGAAATTGCTGGAGCGGCAGAATCTTCAGAGCTGGGTCGAGACGTATCCCGAGATGATCGGCGGAGACTTGATGCTGATCACCACGGAGTTTGATCAGTGGGAACTGCGCGAGCAGCGTGTCCCCGATCGGCTCGATGTGCTCATGCTCGATAAGGATGGCGATCTCCTTGTCGCTGAGCTGAAGCGCGGCGAAGCCGCGGATACGACCGATCTACAGGCGCTGAAGTACGCGGCGTATTGCGCCAACCTGACCGTGAACGACGTCATCGAGATGCATGCCCGATACGCCAACGTCGACGATGCAGCGGCGCGTAGCGCGGTGATCGAACACGCGCCGTCCCTCGAGGAAGGAGAGCTTGGGCCAGTGAGGGTGAGTCTGCTCGCCGCTGGCTTCGGACCATCGGTGAGCAGCGTCGTCTTGTGGTTAAACGACATTGGTCTCGATATCGCTTGCGTGCAGTTGGTGGTCAGACGCGTCGATGAGGGGCGAGCCGTCCTCAGCACGCGCCAGGTTCTGCCGCCTCCCCAGGCGAAGGATTTCCTCGTTCGCAGGCGTCGTCGTGAAGAGGTGGAAGAGCAGCGTGAGTCGAAAAAAAAGAAACGCCAGACGGTTGCCCTGCTCAACGATTACCAGACGGTGGCACCGGATACACGCTTGGAGCTGATGGTCGATCGATTCCCCGATGAGCAACGATCCGCAATCGAGGCGAGAATCCAGGAGGATCCCTCCTACGGGGAAGCGATTTGGACCGGCAAGTCTAGCCGTAAGGCACTCCGATGGCGGCACAATGACCAGGAGTCGTCACCGAGCCTGATCGTCTGGCGTATTCTTGACGAGCTTGGTTTCGAACCCACCGGAGTACACGGTCCATGGTTCTGGAAGCTGCCATCCGGTCGTTCTCTGTGGGAGGAGGCGGAGCTACTGCAGGCGCAAGAGGCAGAGAGCATCGGTGCTTCAGACGCGACAGTCGATACGCAAGCAGCAGAGTCGACGGCCGGTTAGCGGGAGTGCTGGCAGCGAAGGCCATAATTTATCACTACTAACGGGGCGTCCAAATGCACCCCTCGACCAACTGCGGTGATCCGACGGGAAAGGGCTGAAGATTTTCCAGCTCGTCCAGGTGGCAAGCCATCGTGAGCGCTGAGATCGCGGCGTCGAACGCGTCTTCTGATCCCGCCGCCCGCTCCAGCAAAACGGGATTTTGATCGGGGAATGCCTGTGTCAGGTGAGCACGGCGCTGGAGATGACGGCTCTTGACAAGGCTCTTGGGTGTGAACAACCGAGGATAGATCTCCACTACACGCGGCCAGCCCTGCCTATCAAACGGCCATATCGCAAACTCGGCCTCGGCGAGCAGCGCCAGATGACACATGCCGCGCAGCGAACCGGTTCCAACCGCGCCAGCCCCACCGATCTGAAAGACGCTCTTTGGCTGACCCTCGACATCCAGCTCTGTCTGACGGAACCCGTTACCAATCTTCTGTCCCTTCGTTTCAGGGCGTCCCCAAAACGGCGGCTCGCATGCTTTGAGAAGTCGGTCTGACTGAGTGCGCATAGCGCTCCACACCTGATGACCTGAGCTCCAGCCTTCCCGCGCACAGAACCAACTTGGGAACGAGAATGCGAAGTCAAACCCGACGATCGTCTGCGAATCTCGCTTGGCATCGTCAATGATCCAAGCAACGAGCTCATCACGCTCTAACCCGTTCTCAAGTTCCACCAGCTGTGCGTCCACCACAACGGCCCGCCAGATTGACTCGGCGGCACGCTTCGCCTTCCCCGACCAGTCGACAGCAATCACCCGTGTCACGTCCGGACGACCATATCCTGAACGTACCCTTGGTGGACGGTCATATCGCCTCCCCGGCCATCTCCACAAACAAGCAAAGCGCGTTCAACAACCCCATCTGCTGCGCATCCCGGCACCGAACGTTCAACAGCGCCGGATTGCAAACCAGCACCGCCAAACACCGCGCCCGTGAGACGGCGACATTCAGCCGGTTCCTGCTGAACAGGAACTCGAGGTTCCGCGGAATCTCCTCCCCGCTGGAGGTAGCCATCGAGAACAAGCACACCGCCGCCTCCTGCCCCTGGAACTTGTCGACGGTGCCCACCTTGACCCCGGCCGGAAGGCGCTCGCGCAGGCAGCGGACCTGCGCGTTGTAGGGGGCGACGACCATGATCTTCTCGGGTTTGAGGGGGCCGCTCGTTCCGCCCGTCTGGAAGTACTGCCCCTTCAGCAGATCGTCGATCAGGCCCGTGATCACCTCGGCCTCCTCCTGCGACTCGCGCGTGTTGCCCTCGTGCGCGACCGGCACATACCTGATGCCGGTCCCGGTCAACTCGCCCGGGGCCTCGATCCCCTGGTTGGCGCAGTCCGCGAACGACTCCAGCCGATCCTCGTAGATCGCCACCGAGATGAAGCGGCACACGTCCGGGTGCATCCGCCTCGTCTGGTCGATGAACAGACCGCGCTCGGGCGGGATCGTCGTGTCTTCGCCGAGCAGGTGCTCCAGCACAGACACACCGGCTCCCGGTGGATGAATCGCCTGCCCGACCTGGGCGAGCTGTTGGGGATCGCCAAGCAGGATCACGTTGCGCGCGCTCGTGCCCATCGCGATCGCGTCGGCAAGCGAGATCTGGCCAGCCTCGTCGATCAGCAGGTGGTCGAGCGTGCCGTCCATCTCCTCGCGACAGAACAGCCATGCCGTCCCCGCCACGAGGTTGTAGTCGCCGCCGGTGAAGTCGGCGATCTCGTTCGAGCTCTCGATCAGGCCGCGCTCAGACTCGTAGCTGTTGCTTCCGTCGGCGCCGCACCGCTTCAGACCGGCGAACGGATCGCCCGGCGGAGCGTACTTATCGACCTCTGTCAGGAGGTTGTGGATCGCTGCGTGGCTGCCGCTGGCAACGCCGACACGGTGGCCCTGCGCGATCAGGTGCAGGATCAGATGAGCGCCGGTGTAGGTCTTACCCGAGCCCGGCGGCCCTTGGATGAACAGGTAGCTGTCGTTCAGGCCCTCCGCGATTTGCTTGGCATCCTCCAGGTTGAACGCCCCTGCCTGCAGCGCCTCCCCGCGTGTGCACGCCGAGGTGAGCGGGAGCGCACGCCGCAGGACTTGGCGTAGCGCGCTGTAACTGCCCTCGGCGTCGAGTCCGCGCTCGACGATGTCGCCGGCAAGTCTTCGCAGCGCGGCACGCTGGACGCGGGTGTCATACGGACCACCCGGGATCAGCGCACGGGGAAGGGGTTCGCCGGAGCGCTTGGTCGCACGGCTGATTCGCAGCGTTCCGGTCGCGTTGTCAATCGACTCGACCGTCACTCCCCTCTCGCTCGCGGGATCGGTGAAATTGCCGGCGCTGATCTTGTGATCCTGAGGCGAGAACTCCAGCGTGTAGATCAGCGAACGCGCGGGCGGTGGGACAACGACCGGCTCCAGACCGGTGTCACGAAGTCGTCCGAGCGCCTCGTTGTCGACTTCCGTCAGCTGCTCTTCGTCGGCTTCGAGCCGTTCGAAGTACCGCCACCACGCGGGCTTGGCCTCGCGTCGGTGGTAGTCGAGCAGCTGGGCCATCAGCCATTTGGCGCGCTGACCGTCGTCTCGATCGGCGCTGTCGTCGAGCACCCCGACGAGGAGCGCGGTCTGCAGTTGGTCGAGCTGTTCCTGACTTTCCTGGTCCGGTGCCCGCGCGTCTGGCGCCTGCTTCCACGGGATCTCCCGGCCGAACGCCTCGATTGCCTCCTCGCGACGGGCGAGCAGCCATTCGCGCAGCAGATGCGTCGAGCGGCAGTCGTCCTCGTTGTAACGCTCGATCGACTCCAGCAGCGCCTGCTCGCCGGTCTCCAGGAACCGCTCGAACGCGACGATCGAATCGCCGCCCTCGGCCACCTCCGTATCCCGCTTGTCCATATAGAACGCCTCGATGCTCTTGATCGAGTAGTTCGGCTGCCCGACGCGCACGCCCTGGCGCACGACGGCATACAGATCGACCGGCACCTCGCTTCGCAGCAGATGGTCGACCTCGTCCTCGCGCGTACCGTGCAGGCCCATCAGGCGCTTGATCGCGGTCGCCTCGTACGGCGCGTAGTGGTAGATGTGCATGTCCGGATACCGCTCCAGCCGCTCGGTCGCGAAATCGATGAACCCCTCAAACGCCTGCTTCTCGCTGGATCGATCGGTCGCCCAGAACGCACGGAACCGAGGCTCCCCCGTCTCGAGCAACACGACGCCAAACAGATACTCAAGCCCGTCGTCGAAGAACGGATCGCCCTCCATGTCGAAGAACACATCCCCCTCAGACGGCCACGGCAGACGGGCGAACCCGCATCCGTCCTCTGGCGCCAGCATCTCGTAGCGCAGCTCTCCCGTCGTGCGCTTCACCATCTGGAGTCGCGCCTGTGCGCGCAGCCCGTCGAACGTCGCGACTCCGATCCGGGGAGGACGATCCGCCGGCTCCGCCACCGCGAGCTGTGTGACGGTCTCGATACCACGCTCGACCAGCCTTGTGCGCTGGGAGCTCCTGATCCTGGCCACCAGGCTCAGGTGCTCGTCGGCCTCGCGCCGCGCCACGCAACGCTCCTCCCAGCGACACACCCCGCAATGCTCGACCGGCTCGGGGTAAGTCGTCGACAGACCGGCGTCCACGACATCCTCGAAGCCGCGCTTGACGCTGCGGTAGTAGGCCGCGAACTCGGCGACCCGGAACGCCTGCGACTCATGAGTCCCGAGCACGACGTGCATCCGTGCCGGCTGGACACCCTGGATCGCCTCGATCAGCTCGGAGTAGAAGCAGAGCTGCAGCAGAAAATACGGCTTCACGCGGCGGGCCAGCTTCGTGTCCGCCACCTCGTAGCTGAACGATCCCAGCTCCGACGGACGCTCGACACGGTGCAGAAAATCGCTGTATCCACGCCAGCGCGCGCCGTCGAACAGCACTCCCTGGTAGATCACCTCGGCCCCCACCTTCATCGCCGTGGCCGTTTCCCGCGCGCCGCGGCGTGTCCCCTCCAGACCCGCCTCGCTCGCGATCCTCACGACCTCCCGGCCTTCCCCGATGAGTCGATCGAGATGAGCCCGCTCGTGCTCGTCGCCCTTGCGCGCCACCAAGTCCGTCGTGTCAGATCGGCTTGGCGTCAGATTCTCCCGTCCCAGCGCCACCTCGATGTTCAGGTGTGTTAGGTGTGGGCACTCAAGGTGGTTGATCAGATCGGTGGCCGAGAAGATCAGCCCTCCGTCAACGTGCTCCATCCCTCAGCCGCTCACCCTTGGCATGTACGAAATCTAATCGGTCGTCCAGCTGATTGAACTTGAGTCGTGGAGGTCGGGCGGCTGCGGCCTGTCCTCAAGCTATCGTGCGTGGGGCGCGCCTCTGCACGCTGGGGCCATGTGAGGCAGCGCGAGGTCAGAGTTCACGAGGTCTCACGGCGATCTTCAGCCGAGCGACTCCCCTGAGCATCCGCTCGTCGACCGTCACCAGCCGGCACTTCAGCAGCTGCGCGAGCGCAACGTAATGGGCGTCGTATGTCTTCGCCCACCCAAGTTCGTCGGCGACTTTCCACGCAGCCCGCACCAGGTCATCGGGCATGCGGATCTCCACCGGGGCCTCGAGAAGCCTCGCCAGCATCGTCTTTGCGCGGGGACCGGTGATCTCTTCTCGCCAGGCCATCTCGTGCAGCACCGAACTCGCCTCCGTGACCATGAGCAGCGGCGCGACGAGCTTGTGCCCGCGCAGGCTGGCAAAGCCCACCGGCGTGTGGCACGCGGCAACCGCGACTGACGCGTCAACAACCAGCAGCTTCGTCAATGGCCGCTGCGCGAGCGATGGAGCGCGGCGACCCAGTTGAGCGCCGGGGTGCCGTCATCTCCGACCCGCCACTCCTCCGGCAGCTCAGACATCGGATGCAGCTCATCCTCGATCACACGCAAGTCGCGGACATCGATCGCGTGTCGGGCACCGACACGTCGCGCCGGCAGACGCCCCGAACGAATCCAGCGACGGACAGTCTCAGGGTTCCTACCCAGCCGATCAGCAGCCTCAGCAACGGTCAACATGCAGGAGATGGTACGCCAGGCCCCGGACCCTGTGCTGTGCGGAATGCCGCGGACGTGCGGTACTTCACGTCGCGTCCCGATCGATAGCGCCGTCGAGCCGCGAGCGCCACTTGGCCGGCAGTGCCGCCTCCAGACGTCGACGTGTCGTGAGGCCGCGCCGGATGGCTTGACGGACAGCGAGGTCGGTCTGCTCCGTCCATCCACCACTGCGCAGCAGATCGGCAACGGTGCGCTCGACGCTGGTCACCGGGATGCCGAGCACGAGGCGTCGAGCTCGGCGGTCGATCAACCGGTCGGTGAAGTGGATGTGCACACCGGGCGGGGTGCGCAGCCCTCGCTTTGCGCGTGGCAGGGTGACGTGGATCTCGTCGGCGATCAGGTCGGTGAGATCGAGGAGCTCCAGCGCGCTCTCGTGGGAGACCACGCCGTCGGCGCGCGCGAGCGCAAGCCATCCGGCGATCACGTGACCATTCGGCGGCGTTGGAAACCGTCGCATTCGATAGACGCCATGCCCGACGCGCTCCAGCGCGTCGCCCTCGGTGGCGTGGTAGGACAGCGTCGAGCGTGGAATGCCGGCGGCCACCGCCTGGTGCGCGGCAAGGAACCCGCCCTGGGCCTCGACCATCTCGTACAGCCGGTCCATCACCGACATGTCACTAGAATCTACTGGTTCTCCGGATATATTCGTGACAGTAGCAGGACTCCAGGATGCCAGGATTCTTCGATGCGATGGGCAGTCATGAGGCAGGTAGTTCAATCCGCCCTCGCCGACCATGACTTTCGGAACTTCGCATACTTCATGGAGTGCAAGTCACTATACCGGCGATAAACACTCCACAAAAGTCGCAAGATCGCGTACTATGTGGAGGGACAGTCGCGACTCCGGTGACGACTACTCCACGTAAGATGCATGCAATGACGCAGACCGACTCCCCGATAGCCCCCGACCGGCGGGTTTCCCGCACCGAGTCCCGTGTCCTGGAGGCCCTGTGCAGGCGCGACCGGACGACTGGTCGACCGCGCGACTGGCTCGACCTGCGCCGGGACAAGACGTGGCTGGCCGAAGAGGTCGGCACGCCGCATCTACGGCAGCTGCTGGACCGCATGGCCGGCAAGGGCTCGCTCTTTCAGCTGGGCGGAGGTCGCTACGCGGTCGCGCCGCGCGGCAGCGTGGACGTCAGTCAGGCGTTGCCGTTCTCGGTTGCGCTGGACGTCGCGATGGGTGGCCGGGAGTACTACCTCGCCTTCGGGTCGGCGCTGGCCGACCACGGCCTGATCGACGAGAACGTAGATCCGATCATCGCGGCGCGAGCCAGCGCGGTGGGTGGCCATGACGTACTGTCCGTGCAGGGCTTGAAGGTGACGATCGTTCGCGTCAGCAGCGACCGCCGATGGTTCGGTCGCGAGCGAGTCAAGGGCGAAGCCCACTCCGGGTACTGGCGCTCGGACCTGGAGCGCACCCTGCTCGATGCCGTGGACCGCCCCGACCTTTGCGCGGGCAACGAGCTGGTGGCACGGGCATGGGGACGGGCGGTCCATGAAGAGCGCCTGGACACCAACCGATTGGTCGACTACGCCACACGGTTGGGCGGGGTGAGCGCACTGCGAGCGGCGTTCTACAGCCAGCAACTCGACCAGAGCGATCTTGCGCAGCGCATCCTGGCGACGGTGCCACGCACGCGCAGCTCCAAGGCGCGGCTGGATCTCACCGGAGCCTTCGGTCCCGGCGAGTGGCCCCGAGACCGGGCCACGGGGCTGCAGATCAACATCCCGCAGTCGCGCCTGCGCGGCTGGCTGAGCTACGACAAGTGATGCTCGAGCTCGATTACCCCAGCGACGCATTCATCGCGCAATTCGCCAGGACCCACCAGCTGACGCCGGCCGACGTGCTCCGCGACATCGCACGGCTGGTCGCGATCCACCAGATGACCGTCGAGACGAAGTTTCTCAGCGACAATTGCGTGCTGTGCGGCGGCGTGGCGATGCGCTTCTATGGCTCTCGACGATTCACCGTCACCGACACGGATGCCAGCTATAGGTTGGATGATTGGGACGAGCTTGACCTCCAGGCCGCTCTGGACATCGAGGTGGAGGACCTCACCATCGAGGCTGCCGATCCGGCCTACTGGCAGCGAAAGAACCGACTCACGACCGCACAGCCGGTTGAATTCTCGGAGGAGTTCTCCAACTTTCGCTCTGACCGCAGACAGCGCACGTTCAAGGTGACGGTGAGCCGTCGAGGACTGATAGAGCCGGCCTGCTGGCGCCCCATCGTTCATGACTACCCCGACATGGGGATTGAGGATGTCGTGGTTCCGATCATGAACATCAACGAGCAGTTGGCCGAGAAGATCCTCGGCTGGTCGGTCAACGGCCTGGCCAAGCACTACCTCGATTGCGCGTGGATCTCAGGCCAGATGCGCACCGAGATCTCGCGCGAGACGGTCATCAGGTGCCTGACCAAGAAGCTCGACGACGCCAAGCAACGTGAGCCCTCGAACTACGCGGCGTTTGCGAGTGTGGATGATCTCCGCAAGCCCCTGGAAGAGGGGGACAGCTGGATGGCTCCGCTGACCAACGAACCCGGACGCGCGGCGTCGATCATCCGGTACATCGGTCCCTCCGTCACGATGTCCCACGCGCGACCGGCCGTTCGCAAGCACCTCATTCCTCTGCTTTGGCCGGATGGGCCTCCAAACGTTTAGGCCAGTGGAGCCGCTCGCTGGCCCAAACCCAGCCGAATCGAGCCCAAATCAGCCGGTTTCCGCGGTTCGGCCAGCGACCTGAACCACGCGGATTTGCAGGGAGAACCAGTGAAACCCACCCAACCGCAGTCCTGCTTCACACGCGAGAGGTCGCAGGTTCGAAACCCCGCCGCGCCCACTTACATTCCCGCTGGAATGTGTTCTGCCGACGGCTTGCTACGCGCGTGGTTAGGCTCGTTGAAGCCCCGAACGCGCGTCTGGTTGGCATAATCAGAGGCCGTGAGGACGGCGGCTCTCGATCACATCCGTCAACGAATGCGCTTACCCCCGAGGAGGGCCTTGGTCATCGGAGCCACGCTCATGATGCAGATGGGACTCCTCCACGTGGGCGTGTCCGGTGCGATCGGCGCGTCGCATAGTTGTCCAACGTTCAATGCCGTGAGCTACTCGGAGATCCAGGGCAGGCGATGGACCTTTGATGATCGTATCTATGACATTAGGGCGCAGGGCGTGGGATGTCCTGACGCGCGTAAGCTGATTCTGCGTGCACATCATGCGCTCAACAGAAGAGGTGCCGGACTTGGCGTCTTTATTCGAGTTGATCAGTGGCAGTGTACGTCGTACCGGCCCTTTACAGGAAGCGCAGGTTTCATACACTGGAATAGTGCCTGCAAGCGACAGGGTAGTCGCAAACTGACGTGGTCGGAGCGGACGCTCCGCTCGCGGCAATCGAACTCGGCCAGCAGCCGAGGGTCGCAGCTGAGCACGTTCGCCGCTTCCTCGGCGCTCGTCAAGCTCTACGCCGACGAGCTCGGGCATCGCCCGATCCGCGCTCTCGACACGCTCGTCGTATCGGCCCTCGCCCGCGTGGAGGTACCCGCCGCGCTGTGGCGCAAGACCCGCAGCGGCGAACTCGACGACGCGGCCGCGAGCATCCTGGTCAGCGCGTTCGAGCTCGACTTCCACGGCGACCCCGACTTCGACTCCCGCTTTACGATCGTCGCACCGACCGAGCCGGTGCTAATCACGGCCGCACACGAAACCGCGCGCCACGCGCTGCGCGCATATGACGCGGTACAGCTCGCGAGCGCACTCGCCGTTCGCGAGATCGATCCACGCTGCGATCGGTTCGCGTGCTTCGACACAGAGTTGCGACGCGCCGCCGGTCGCGCCGGGTTCCTCCTGGTACCGGAGGCAGATTGACCGCTGGTGCCGGCGAGCAAGAGAGGGCGGTGCTCTGGTCATGTGGCTGCAACGTGAGCTGACGCTCGAGCCCAGGCCCCGCGGATTTCACCTCGTGACGGGTGAGGTGCTGGCCCAGCTGCCGGAGCTCCAGGAGGTGGAGATCGGCCTGCTGCACCTGCTGATCCGGCATACCTCGGCGTCGCTGACGCTGAACGAGAACGCCAGTCCCGAGGTGCGCCGCGACTTCGAGGGTTGGTTCAGCGACGCTGTGCCCGAGCGCAGCAGGCTGTGGACGCATACGCTGGAGGGCAGCGATGACATGCCCGCGCACATCAAGGCCTCGCTGCTGGGGCCGTCGTTGACGCTGCCGATCAGCCGGGGGCGGCTTGCGCTGGGGACCTGGCAGGGCATCTACCTGTGCGAGCACCGCGACCGTGGCGGCGCCCGGTCGCTGATCGCCACGGTGTGGGGAGAAACGACCGGCCCGAGTGTGCTCGTGGGCGGAGTCTGAAAGCGCTGGAGGACCGCCCAGCGAGGCTAGTGTGAGTGGTATGGCCACCTGGGATGACGTACGCAGGATCGCGCTCGCGCTGCCCGAGACGGATGAGCGCGTCGCGCGCAGTGGGCGCCAGTGGCGTGTACACGACAAACTATTCGTGTGGGAGCGCCCGCTGCGCCCGAAGGAAATCGAGGCGCTCGGCGACGACGCTCCGGACGGACCGATCCTGGGCGCCAGGGTCGAGCACATCGGTGCGAAGGAGGCGCTGCTCGCCGACGGGTCTGGCGTGTTCTTCACCACGCCGCACTTCGATGGCTACCCGGCGATCCTCGTGCGGCTGGACGAGATCACGGTGACAGACCTGGACGAGGTGGTCACCGAGGGGTGGCTGGCGCGCGCGTCGCGGAGGCTGGTCGAGTCATATCTGGGCGAGCCGCGCGGCGACTCCAGTCAGCGCCGGTCTCCGGGATAGACCTGCTCGCCGGTCTCCCTCGTCGATCACGTTGATGGCGGCGGCGGGGCAGACTCCGCGACGCGCGGATCACGGCGCCGCGACACCCACACGGTGCCCGAGCACGCGGCCGGAGGGCGGTGCGACATGCTACGCCGCGAATCGCTGCGCGCCGCGAGCCCTGCGCTTGGCCACCTCGACCTCGCGGTCCTTCGGAGGCATCGAGGTGACCAGCTCGCCCAGCAGTCTGGCCGAGATCTCGGTTACCTCCTCGACGGCGCGCTCGAACGCGGCTGCGTTCGCCTGCGAGGGCTTGGTGAAGCCGCTGATCTTGCGCACGTACTGCACGGCGGCGCCGCGCACCTCATCCTCGGTCGCGGGGGGCTCGAAGTTGTAGAGCGTTCTGATGTTTCTGCACATACCCCGACGGTATCGAATGTTGTTCCGGCGGCGCACGCGCCCACACAAGCGTGCCGCACGCGGTGACTCGTCACATCCGATGTTGTCCGGGCGGCGCGTGCGAGACGCGCGTGGCGCGCACGTGGCTCGTGCGGGTGTTGTTCCGGGCGGCGCATGCGCCTACCGGCGGACCCGCACATGTGCGGGTCCGAGGACGGGCCGCATGCGGCCCGTCCGGCCACGCCGCATGCGGCGTGGCCTCCCTCATCAGGGTTCGCGATCGCACGCGCGGGTAACCCATCGACCAGGGCGACCGATTAGTTTTGTTCCGTCCGCCCGTCTCAACCGCACACCTACGAACAGGAGGATCGACATGAGCGACACCACGACCACCCGCATCACCCAGGTGGGAGCCGTGATGGTTCCCGTCTCAGACCAGGACCGGGCGATCGCGTTCTACACCGACAAGCTCGGGTTCGAGCTGCGCGCCGACATCCCGTTCGGCAGAGGCGATCGCTGGGTGGAAGTGGCGCCGGCGGGCGCCACCACGACGATCGCCCTCGTCGCCCCCCGCGAGGGAGAAGCCGTCGGGATCGAGACCCGCGTGGGGTTCGCCACCGACGATGCGGACGCCAACCACGCCAGCCTGCGGACGGCGGGAGTCGACGTGGACGCGGAGGTCATGCGCATGGGCGACCCCGTGCCGCCGATGTTCTTCTTTCGCGACCCCGACGGGAACAAATTCATGACCGTCGAGCGCAGCTGAGCATCCCCGGGCGGGTCGTCGTGGCGTTCTCGCCATGGCGGCCTGCCCTCCCCGGAGTGTGCGGGCGAACCGGCTAGCGCTGTCTGAAGTCGGCCGTGCCGCGGCTGCGCACGCCCGGCGTGTCGCGTGAGGCTTTGAACCGAACCGACTGTACGTCCTTGCGTTGGCTGCGCTCCTGACGCACGATCCACAGTCTGATCCTGCGCTCGACGGTGCGCTCGTTCCCGTGGGTCATGCCGATCATATTCGCGCTCGCGCGAGCACCGCACACTGGACACCGGTCCAAATCGGCGGCCTGCACCCTCTACAGTCGATCCAGTGACAGCCGGGCGCCCGGGAAGGTTCCCGGCGTGCCGGCGTCTTGCCTATCGACGATCGACAGGCCTCGAACCCGTGACCCGCGCTCCGAGGCCCCAACCCCATCCGCGACACTCGGAGGAATCTCCATGCAGCGATCCCACATCTTCCTGGCTGTCCTGCTGGCCGGCGCCGTGAGCGTCTCGGCCGCCACCGCCGGCGCACAGGGCGCAATCCCGACCGCGCACGCCGCCCGCGCCGCCAAGGTCACGCTGCGCCACACGAGGCTGGGCAACATCCTGGCCACCTCCTCGGGATTCACGCTGTACGAGTTCACGCACGACCACTCCAGCGCGAACACCTGCGTGCACATCAGCGGGTGCTCGGGAACGTGGCCCGCACTGCAGACCAGCGGCAGGCCGACGGCCGGCCCCGGCGTACGCGCCTCGCTGCTGTCCACCACCAGGCTGCCCCACGGCAAGACGCAGGTGACCTACGCCGGTCATCCCCTCTACCTCTACAGCGGCGACTCGGGGCCGGGCGAAACCTCCTACGTCGGGGAATCCCTGTTTGGCGGGCGCTGGTACGCGCTCAACTCCGCGGGCGCCACCATTAGGTAGTAGCCGCGGCGCAGCCATACGTGCGCCCACAACACGCGAGGTCGCGACCGCGGCGCCGCGGTCGCGCGGTGCCAACGTAGGAGTATGGTCTGAGCATGGCGACTGTCAGCGATGCGACCTCGGCGGTCCCACATCTGAGCGTCGCCGAGCGGGTGGCGCGCGGTAAGGCCGCGCGCCAAGAGGTGCCGCGTTCCAGTCACGCCGCGTTCAAGCCGGCGCCGCGCCGCGCCGACCCGATCAAGGTGCTCGAACGTCAGGCGCAGACGCGGGTGCCCGAGCTGGTGCCGATCCGCTACGGGCGCATGCTCGTCTCCGCGTTTACGTTCTACCGGGGCGCGGCGATGATCATGGCGGGCGACCTGGCGGCGACGCCGCGCTCGGGGCTGAGCGTGCAGTGCTGCGGGGACGCGCACCTGTCGAACTTCGGCGTGTTCGCCTCGCCCGAGCGGCGGTTGATGTTCGACCTCAACGACTTCGACGAGACGCTGCCCGGACCATGGGAGTGGGACGTCAAGCGCCTGGCCGTGAGCATGCTGATCGCCGCGCAGGACAACGGCTTCGCCGTCTCAGACCAGGAGCAGGTCGTGCTGGACACCGTCGAGTCCTACCGCACCGCGATGGCGGGCTTCGCGGGGATGAACAACCTCGACGTCTGGTACTCCCACATGGACATCGAGCGTGCGCTCAAGGACCTCGGCTCCCAGCTCAAGCCCGCGCAGGTCAAGCGCACCGAGAAGGCGCTCGCGAAGGCGCGTACGAAGGACAGCATGTCGGCCTTCTCCAAACTGACGCACGTCGTGGACGGCGAATCGCGGATCGTCGCCGAACCGCCGCTGATCGTGCCGATCCATGACCTCGCGAAAGGCAGCGAACGCACTGAGATGTTCGAGGGCCTGCACGAGCTGCTGCGCTCCTACCGCCAGACGCTCGAGTACGACCGGCGCGTGCTCCTGGAGGAGTTTCAGCTGACCGACATCGCGCGCAAGGTCGTCGGCGTGGGCAGCGTCGGCACGCGCGCCTGGATCGCGCTGATGCTGGGCCGGGACGGTCAGGACCCGCTGTTCCTGCAGCTGAAGGAGGCCGAGGCGTCGGTGCTCGAGGAGTTCCTCGGCCCCAGCGAGTTCTCAAACCACGGCGAGCGCGTCGTCACCGGACAGCGGCTGATGCAGGCCAGCAGTGACATCTTCCTCGGCTGGCTGCACGTCGAGGAGGGAATCGACGGCGGGAACCGCGATTTTTACGGTCGTCAGCTGAAGGATTGGAAGGGCTCGGCGGAAATCGAGCAGATGAAGCCCTCCGGACTGGTCGCCTACGGGCGGCTGTGCGGGTGGACCCTCGCGCGCGCGCACGCGCGCAGCGGCGATCGCATCGCGATCGCCGCCTACCTCGGCAAGGGCGCGGTGTTCGACCGCGCGATCGTCGAGTTCTCACAGGCCTACGCCGAGCAGAACGAGCGCGACTACCGCGCGCTGGCGAAGGCCGTGAAGTCCGGCAGGATCACGGCCGAGACCGGTCTGTAAGCGTCGTCTCCTGACCCGGGTTCAGGATTCGGACCTCGACGCTCGGGGCCAGCCGTGCGACGTGCCGGGCGAACAGGCGCGGCGGGTCGCCGAGCCTCTCCCTGTGTCGTCGGGCAACGCCGATCGGCAGCAGGGTTCCCCAGTGGATCGGAATGGCCACGCGCGGCGCCAGCAACGCGACCGCGCGGGCGGCGTCCTCCGGATCCATGTGCCCGGCGCCGAGCGTCGATCCCCATCCCGCGACCGGTACGAGCGCCACGTCGATCCGCGCCACGCGACCGGGCGTCAGGTCGGCCATCCCGTCGAACAGCTCGGTGTCGCCGGCGAAGTAAACCGTGCGACTGCCCCGCACGAGGTAGCCCAGAGTCTCGGCGCGCGCACCGCCGGGATGGCGGCGGCCGTCGTGGCGAGCCTGCACCGCCGTCACGGTGAGCCCACCCGCGCCTACGATGCCCGTCACCTCGCCCGCGCGCAGCTCGGTCACATCCGTGAACCCCCGCCGCCGCAGCAGCTCGCCCGCCCCGGCCGGCACGAGCAGGGGCGTATCGAGACCCAGCAGTCGCAGCGACGCCAGGTCGAGGTGATCGTGGTGCAGGTGTGAGATCAGCACCGTCTTAGGACCCTCCCACCCCGCCCACTCGGCGAACACGCGCGGGTCGACCGGCGCAACCTGGCGGCGCAGGTGTGCGACACGACCACGCAGCAGCGGGTCGGTGAGCAGGCGCACCCCGTCGAGCTCGATCAGGACGGTGGCGTGCCCCAAGAACGCGATACGGTCCTCCGCGGAGGAGCCTGCACGATGGGCGAGAGGCGCGCCATCGGCCATAACTGGAAGGTAGCAACGAGATGTCCTCAGCGATTGACGGGAGCGACCGCCGACGGCGCGCTCAGAGTGGACGACGGCGCGGGAAGAGCGCACGGCAGCTGTTGGGACTGGGCCTGCGAGTGGTGATCCTGTTGCTGGTCGAGGGCCTGGTGATCCTCGCGTTGGCGGCGATCTTGCCCGGCGTCGCGACACCCTCGTTTGAAGCCGCGGTGCTCGTGGCCGCCACGATGGCGCTCATCAACGCGCTCCTGTGGCCGATCGTCATCCGCATCGCGCTCCCGCTGACGGTGTTTACGTTCGGGCTGGGATCGCTCGTGCTCAGCGCCGGCACGGTCGCGCTGGGGTTCTATGTGGTCGACGGCACATCCATCCCCATCGGCGGCGACCTGGCGATCGCGTTCGGCATGGCACTGGTGTCGATGCTGATCGCGCCCCTGCTCGACGTGGACGGGGACGCTCAGCATCTGCGCGTGGTCCGGCGGCGAGTGCGGCGCGGGCGCAGGGACAACCACACCGATGTTCCCGGCGTGATCCTGTTCGAGATCGATGGCCTCGGCGAGACCGTGCTGCGCGAGGCGGTGCGCGACGGGCACGTGCCCACGATCGCGCGCTGGTGCGCGGAGGAGGGGACCCACCGCATCTTCGGCTGGGAGTGCGATCTCTCCTCACAGACCGGCGCCAGCCAGGCCGGTCTGCTGCTGGGCAGCAATTGGGACATGCCCGCGTTTCGCTGGTATGAGAAGGAGTCGGGCCGCACGATGGTCTCCAACCACCCTGCCGACGCGGCGGAGATCGAGCGTCGTCGCTCCACCGGCGAGGGCCTGCTGGCCGGCGGGGGCACGAGCCGGGGAAACATGTTCTCGGGCGACGCGCCGCGCTGCACCGCCACGATGAGCGTCATCCGCGACCGCACGCGATCGAAGTCCGGGGACTTCTTCGCCTACTTCGCCGATCCCTACGGGTTTCTGCGCACGATCGTGCTGTCGCTCGCCGACATTGCCTATGAGCGGCTGGCGGCGCGCCGCCAGCGTCGCAGCGGCGCCGAGCACGTCGATCGGGGCGGCCTGTATCCACTCATCCGCGCGGCGATCGCCGTGGTCATGCGCGACCTCAATGTCGCGCTGCTGATGGCCGACATCGTCGAGGGCGTGCCGGTCAGCTACGCCACGTTCGTGGGCTATGACGAGGTCGCCCATCACTCGGGCATCCGCGCTCCCGATGCGCTCGCGGTGCTGGGGCGTCACGATCGCCAGCTGCAGCGCCTGGAGCGTGCGGTGGCGCAGTCGCCGCGCCCGTATCACCTGGTCGTGCTCTCCGACCACGGTCAGACACAGGGGGCGCCGTTTCGTCAGCGCTATGGCGAGACGCTCGAGCAGGTCGTGCGCGGCGCGCTGACGCAGGGCGAGGTGCGAGCCCCGGTTGCGGTCGATGAGGCCTGGGGCGACGTCGGCGCGGTGCTGGCCGACGCGCGGCAGGACCCCAGCGTCGGGGGACGCATGCTGGCGCGGGCCACGCGCAGCCGATCGGTGCAGGGCACGGTCGCCCTGGGCCCGAACCGGGAGGCGCTGGCGGAGCGCAGCAGCGAGCCCGCGGACCCCAAGCACGAGGGTGAGGCATCTGCATCGGCATCGGCATCGGCATCGGCGGTGGTGCTTGTCTCCGGGCCGCTCGGCCTGATCTACCTGCCGCACAGCCCCGAGCGACTAACGCTCGAGCAGATCGCCGAGGCACATCCAAAGCTGCTGGACACGCTCACCGCTCACCCGGGGATCGGGTACGTGATGGTGCGATCGCGGGAGCAGAGGACGCTCGTGATCGGCGCCGGGGGCCGCAGGCGCCTGTCCGACGATGTGGTCGAGGGAGAGGATCCGCTCGCCAACTTCGATCCGACGGTGGCCGACCATCTGCGTCGTCACGACAGCTTTCCGCACTGTCCGGACCTGCTCGTCAACAGCATGTATGACCCGCACTCCGATGAGGTGGCGCCGTTCGAGGAGTTCATGGGCTCCCACGGTGGCCTGGGCGGACCGCAGACCAAGCCCTTTGCGGTCGTGCCGGTCGGTTGGAGTGAGCCGGCCGATCCGATCGTCGGCGTAGAGGCGATGCACGAGGCGCTACGCGATTGGCTCGCGGAGTCACAGCAAGCAAGGACTACGCCCACCTCATGAGCTCGCTGCTCACGATGACCTATGAGGTCACCGATCGGGGGTGGCGCGCATCACTCTGATCGGCCGCGCGCGGCAACGGCATCACGCGGCGCCGATCCTCCAGCGCCCTGTCGGAGCCTCAGAGCACCTGCTGGGAGATCAGGAAGACGTTCATCGCGGTGATCAGCGCCGCCAGTCCGCACGCCGCGACGGTGGTGAGGCGGCGGTTGACGTGCACGCCCATGACCTCCCGGTTGCTCGTCAGCAGCACGAGCGGGATCAGCGCGAACGGGATGCCGAACGAGAGCACGACCTGGCTGAGCACGAGCACGTCGGTCGGGCTGAGTCCGATCGCGAGGATCGCGATCGCGGGCGCCATCGTCACGAGCCGGCGGGCGAGTAGGGGGACGTTCAGGCCGACGAATCCCTTCATCACGACCTGACCGGCATACGTCCCCACGCTCGAGGACGACGCGCCGGAGGCCAGCAGCGCGACCGCGAACGCCAGCGCGGCGCCACCGCCGACCAGCTGGGCGAACCCGGCGTGGGCCTGCGCGATCGTGCTCACGTCCGAGTGGCCCGTACCGTGGAACAGCTTCGCGGCGACGGCGAGCATCGCCATGTTCACGACTCCCGCCAGGCCCAGCGCGACGATCACGTCGGTGCGCTCGAACTTCAGCACCCGCGCGCGCTCGCGCGCGTTGCGCACCGGCGTGCGCCCGTTGGTGAGCGCCGAGTGCAGGTAGATCACGTGCGGCATCACCGTCGCGCCGACGATGCCCACCGCCAGATACAGGCTGTCGCGGTTGCCCAGGTGCGGAGACAGACCGCCGAGGGACTCGCGCGCGGAGGGCCCGATCTTCAGCGCCTCGTATAGGAACCCGAGGAAGATCACCCCCAGCAGCGCCGAGATGGCCAGCTCGAACCGCCGGTAGCCGCGTGACTGCAGCTCGAGGATCGCGAAGGCGATGAACCCGGTCATCACCCCCGCCGGCAGCAGCGGCACGCCGAACAGCAGGTTCAGACCGAGCGCGGCGCCGACGAACTCGGCCACGTCGGTGGCCATCGCCATCACCTCCGCCTGCACCCACATCCCCCACGACAGTGGCCGCGGATAGCGCTTGCGGAACAGCTCGGGCAGGTTGTGGTCGGTCGCGATGCCGAGCTTCGCCGACAGGTACTGGATCAGCATCGCCATCGCGTTGGCGACGAGCACGACCCACAGCAGCAGATATCCGAACTGCGCGCCGCCCTGCACGTTCGTGGCGAAGTTGCCCGGGTCCACATACGCGATCGCCGCCACGAATGCCGGGCCGAGCATCGCCAGCGTCGCCTTCAGCCGCCCTTTCGCCAGCAGCACGTCCAGATGGCTGGGACCGAGCGCGACCTCGCCGGTCACACCGGCGACCCCGGCGCCCTCGAGCGCAGGCTCGGGGCCCAGCGGTGGCGGCGGTGGCGGGGGGCTCATACGTCGAGCGCCACCCTCATCGCGCGCGCCAGCTGGCGCCCGATCGCCTGCTCGCGCTCGCCGTCGGCGAAGCTCACCAGCAGCGGGCCGCCGAACGGCTGGCGCTCGGTGACGCGCACGTGGTCTCCCGGCGAGATGCCCTGTTCGGAGAGATAGCGCAGCATCTCCGGGTCGGCGTCGGACACGCGCACGAACACGCCGCCCTCGCCCTCCTTGAGGCTGTCCAGGCTGCGGCTCTGGTCGCGCTCGGGCAGCTCCAGCTCGGCGCTCGGGATCGGGTCGCCGTGGGGATCCCGCGTCGGGTCCCCGAGCTTCGCCGCGATCAGGCCCTCGAGCTCCTCGGAGATCGCGTGCTCGAGCACCTCCGCCTCGGCGTGCACGCGATCCCAGGGCATCTGCAGCGTCTCCGCCAGGAACAGCTCCAGCAGCCGATGGTGGCGGATCACCTCCAGCGCGACCCTGCGCCCCGCCGCCGTCAGCCGCACGCCGCGATAGGGCACGCGCACGATCAGCCCCTCGCCGTCGAGCCGCTTGAGCATCGCCGACACCGACCCCGGCGTGATCTGAAGGCGCTCCGCCAGCGCGCTCGTCGACACCGGCCGCTCGCCGCGCGACTGCAGCGCGAATATCGCCTTGCAGTAGTCCTCCACCGCGGGCGAGCGCACATGCTGGCTCGCGTGTTCTTGGACCGCCATGAATTTAGTTTATGGCATGCCAAGATTTTTTTCAAGACAAGGCACACCGCGCGAGGGGCCGCTTTAGGAAAAGATGCCTCGCGGATGGATCGCGACTACGAGCTCCAGACCCACCGCGCCGAGGACCGCCACTGGTGGTATCGGGGCCGGCGGTCGGTGCTGGAGCGGGTGATCGAGCGCCTGCGGCTGCCCGCGCGCGCGCGCATCCTCGACGCCGGCTGCGGCAGCGGGCGCAACATGGTCGAGCTCGCCCGCCACGGCACGGTCACGGGGGTCGAGCTGTCCGCCACCAGCGTCGCCCTCGCGCGCGCGCGCTCCTGCGGGGAGGTGATCGAAGGCTCCGTGCTGCAGATGCCGTTCGAGGCTCAGAGCTTCGACCTGGCCGTGTCCCTGGACGTGATCGAGCACCTGCAGGACGATCTGAGCGCGCTACGCGAACTGCGCCGCGTGCTCGCCCCGGGTGGCGCCCTGCTCGTCACCGTCCCGGCCTACCAGTGGCTGTGGAGCGGCCATGACGAGATCAACCACCACCACCGCCGCTACACCCGCCGCTCGCTGCAGCGCGTCGCCGAGCAGGCCGGCTGGGAGACCGTGCGCACGACCTACTTCAACTCGCTGCTGCTGCCCGTGGCGATCGTGTTGCGCGTGCTCGACCGCTTCTCGACCAAGACGACCGAGTCGAGCCTCGATCTGTGGGTCCCGCCGGCACCGCTCAACTGGCTGCTGGAGCGCCCGCTCGCGCTGGAGGCCGCCGTCATCGGGCGCGGCGGACGCATCCCCGCGGGGCTCTCGCTGCTCACGTTGTTTCGGTGAGATTCAGCGCTCGCCGCCGGTGGATACGGCCGCGGCCGGGGTCCTGAACGTCCACGAGCGGTTCGCCGCGAACGTCAATACGGTCACGATCGCCGTCGTCGGAATCTGGCCGACGAGCTCGTCCATGCCGAGACCGTGCACGAACAGGTACACGAGGCCGAGGTTCAATCCCAGCCCGCAGGTCTGCACGATCGCCCAGCGCACCGGCGTCAGCGCGTCGCCGACGTGCTCGCGGAACGTCCAGCGGCGGTTCAGCAGGAACCCGTTGACGGCCCCCACCGCGAACCCGATGCCCGACGCCGCGACGTACCACACGCCGAACACCTTCAACAGGACCGTATAGACGGCGAACGCGATGAGCGTGTTCGACACGCCGACGATCCCGAACTTCAGGAACTGCACGATCACCTTCGCGTTTAGAGGTCGTCTCAAAACAGGCGGGTGCGGTCGGGGCGTTCATGGACCAAGCTGGGCGACGCGGGACGGCGAAGCGCATGCTGGTGGCACGTGCAAGCCGTCACGTGGCGATCCAGCGCAGCGTCTAGGGAGGCATCCGGACGTGCCCGCCTTTGAGACGGCCTCTTAAGCGCCGATATAGGCCGTTCCCGTAGTCTGTGCATAGTCGTCCCTACTGTAATTGGCTTCGCACACCAGCCACGATGATGCTCCCCTCAGATCCTCAGCAGCGCCAGCGAACCCCGACTCTGCTCAGCGTCGTCGCGCCCGTCTACGACGAGGAGGAGCTGATCGAGCAGTTCGTCGCCCGCGCGATCGCCGCCGTGGCCGATCACCCGTTCGAGCTGGTGCTCGTCGACGACGGCTCGTCCGACCGCACACCGGAGATATTGGACCGGATCGCCGACGCCGACCCGCGTGTGCGCGTCGTGCACCTGTCGCGCAACTTCGGGCACCAGGCGGCGCTCACGGCCGGGCTGGAGCACGCGCGCGGGGATGTGGTCGCGATGATCGACGCCGACCTGCAGGACCCGCCCGAGCTGATCTCAGAGATGATCGACCGCTGGGGCGCCGGCGCGGACGTCGTCTACGCGGTTCGCCGCGCGCGCGAGGGCGAGACCGCGTTCAAGCTGGCGACCGCCTCGTGGTTTTACAAGCTGTTCGACAAGCTGGCGCAGGTCGATCTGGAGCCCAACTCGGGCGACTTCCGCCTGCTCGACCGCCGCGCGCTGGACGCGCTGCTGTCGATGACCGAGCGCTCGCGCTTTCTGCGCGGCATGACCGTGTGGGTGGGGTTCTCCCAGACGGCCGTCTCCTACGAGCGCGACGCCCGTCACGCGGGGGAGACCAAGTACACGGTGCGGCGCATGCTGCGGTTCTCGCTGGACGCGATCGCCTCCTTCTCGCACCTGCCCCTGCAGCTTGCCACCTACGTGGGGCTGCTGTCCGCGGGCGTCGCCTTCGTCGCGATCCCCGTCGTGATCGTGCTGCGCATATTCGACTCCTACCTGCCGGGGTTCGGCTCGATCACGATCGCGATCCTGCTGCTCGGCGGCATCCAGCTGATCGCGCTGGGCGTCATCGGCGAGTACGTCGGGCGCATCTACGACGAGGTCAAGCACCGCCCGCTGTACATCGTCCGCGACGAGCGCAACCGGCCGGCGGACGATGCGGTGGCGAGCCCGCTTGCGCGCGCGGGACTGCCGGTGCGCCATCCGGAAAACGTTGGCTAGGGAGGAGATCCTGGCGGCGCATGCGCCGCCAGGCGGAGCCGCACATGTGCTGGCCGATCTTCGATCGGTCCGTGACGGGCCGCATGCGGCCCGTCTGCCGAGGGCGCATGCGCCCTCGGTCGGGCGGCACATGTGCCGCCCGAGGCAGGCCCGCATGCGGGCCTGCCGGCCATGCCGCTCGCGGCATGGCCCACCAAATCGGCTTTTATCAGTCATGCGGCGTAGCCTTCCCAAGCAGCTCTCATCAAGCATGCGGCGGGGCCCGCTTGACCGAGCAGTGGCACGACCCTTCTGATCGGGTGCGACTGACCCATTTCCATCGGCTGCATAAAGGAGCGGATGTGGGTATATATATTTTTTAGTTGGTGCACCATAGTAATACTGAGTTTTACACTGGATGCACTCACCACCCCGCCGCGCGCGCGCATGTGTGACGATCCTGCTATCGCATCGCTCCACACCGCTCCGCCGACGCCGATCGCGTGTTGCATTCGGCGATGACGCATCCTCTTCGGCGCCGTCGTCCCCTGCTCGCGCTGCTGGTGCCCGCACTCCTGCTCGCCCTCGCGCGCGCTGGGGCTCTGCCGGCGCCCGCCCGCGCCGAAGCGTGCCCCGGCTCGGGCGGCGCCCCCGCCTGCCCATACGCCTCCGCCGCGATCGTGGGTCAGCGTGCGGAATCGATCCTGCGGTTTCCCGAGGCCGTCGCCCTGGATACCGTGGGCGACGTGTATGTCGCCGATCAGCTCAGCTATGTCGTGCAGAAGTTCAACGCCGCCGGCACCTACCTCGGCGAGTGGGGCTCTTACGGTGGCGGCCACGGCCAGTTCGGGCCGATCGGCGGACTCGCCACCGACGCCGCGGGCAATGTGTATGTGGTCGATTCAGCCCACAACCGCATCGAGAAGTTCGACTCGAACGGCAACTTCCTGACGGCCTGGGGGCACACCGGCAGCGTCCTCGGGCAGTTCAAGTTCGGCTCCTCCCAGAACTACACCCAGCCCCCCGGCGGAGGCATCGCGGTGGCGGGCGAATACGTGTATGTCGCCGACTCCGGCAACAACCGCATCGAGCGGTTCAACCTGTCGGGCGGCGAACCGCTGCAGTGGGGCTCGCAGGGCGGCGGTCCCGGCCAGATGAACTACCCGCGCGGCGTAGCGGCCAACGCGAGCGAGGTGCTGGTCGCCGACGACGATAACCATCGCATCGAGCGCTTCAGCCCGAGCGGCGAATACCAGGCCGCCGTCGGCTCGGCCGGCGCGGGACCGGGGCAGTTCGGGTTCCCCTACGGCGTCACCCTCGACGCCGCCGGCGACGTGTATGTGGCCGACGACATCAACCACCGCATCGTCAAGCTCTCGCCCGAACTCGGGTTCCTCGGCGAATGGGGCGGCTTCGGCTCAGGACCCGGCCAGCTGGCGTTCCCGCGCGCGCTGGCCAGCGATCCGGCCGGCGACACCTATGTCGCCGACACCGCCAACGACCGCGTGCAGGTGTTCGACTCGAGCGGCGCCTATCTGCGCACGATCGGCGTCTCCGCGCGCGCCCCGGGCGCGTTCGTCGCGCCGCGCGGGGTCGCGGTCGATCCCAGCGGCCGTCTGTATGTGGCTGACACCGTCGGCAACCGCATCGAGTCCTTCGCCCAGGGCGGCGGCGCATTGCTCGGCATGTGGTCGAGCGCCGGAGGGTTCAAGCCCGGGTTCGCCGAACCCGGCGGCATCGCGATCGACCCGCGCGGCTCGGTCTACGTCGCCGACACTGCCAACGCGCGCGTGGCGCGGCTGTGGGGCGAAGGCACCTACCTGTCTGAACTCGGCGGCCCCGCCGACCTCGGTGGCGCGCAGCTGAGCGGCGCCGGCTCGGCGGCCGTGTCGGCGGCCAGCGGGGATCTGTATGTCGCCGACACCGGCCACAACCGCGTGCTCGCGTACTCACCCACGGGCTCGCTGCTGGCGCGTGTCGGCGCCGGCGGGGGAAATGGGTCCTCGGGCAGCGCACCGGGCGCGTTCAACCACCCGGCGGCCGTCGCGGTCGCGCCCTCGGGATATGTGTTCGTAGCGGACACCGCCAACAACCGTGTCGTCAAGCTCCGCCCTGACGGCTCCTTCGTGGGTCAGTTCGGCGTGATCGGCTCGGGCGACGGGCGCCTGCACAGCCCGACCGGAGTCGCGGTCGATGGGGCCGGGCGGGTGTATGTCGTTGACAACCTCAACAACCGCCTCGAGGTGTTCGACGAATCGGGCCACTACCTGTCCAAGTGGGGGCTGCGCGGGGTCGGCCTGGGCTACCTGTCCCAGCCGACGGCCGTCGCCGTGGGCTGCGAAGGCAGCGTGTTCGTTGCCGACACGAACAACAACCGCGTCGAGCGCTTCGACCCCGCCTCGCCCGCGGGGATCGGATGCCTTGCCCCGGGCGCCTGGCCGCCGCCGCTGGACGTCGCGCCGGTGCTGCATGTGAGCATCCTCCGGCGCACCGGCATCCTCGCGCGCGGCGGCCTGGCGCTCACCGTCAGCTGCGAACGGGGCTGTCGCATCCTCGTCACCGCGACGCTGTCCCCGCGCTCCCCGCGCCGTCCGGTGGCGCTCGTCGCGGCCGCGCGCCCATTGCCGGCGACGCTGACCGGGCACGTGCGCCTGCGCGTCGGATCGGCCGCGCTGCGACGCCTGCGCCGGGCGCTGGGGCGTCACAGTGCGATGGTCGCGCGCGTGCACATCCTCGCCGTCGGTCCCACCGGCCGGCGCGCCGTCGTTACCCGAACCTACTCGGTAGCGCGATAATGCTCCTGTGAGCACCGGCGCGCCCATCTCGAGCGAGGAAGCATCCGACGACCCGGGCGGCATGGACCATCGCCGCGAGCGCATCCGCATCGAGACCGAGCGCCATCGCATCGTCGGCGAGCTGACGCTCGCCCGCGATGGCTACCGCAGCCGCGTCTCGGACGTGCTCAACGCCCCCGAGCGCGACTTTTTGACGCTCACCGAGGTGACGGTCGAGCCGCTCTCAGGCGGGCCGACCGAGCTGTACCCGTACCTGACGCTCGCCCGCCGCCACATCGTGTTCGCGGTCGCAGCGCCCGGCGATTGACCACGTGCTGCAGGCTGGTGGTGCGGCGTGGAGCCCCCACTCTAGGCTTGGCTGTACCCAAGCAGTGCAAATCCCTCGAGCGCCGTGTCCACACCGGCCTCCGCCGCGCTGACCTGCTCCAGCGCGGCGTCGTAGCCGGCCTGGTTTTCGGCTGTGGACGCCGCGGCCAGGGCCCTGTATGTGTCGCGCGCCCGCAGGATTGAGCTCGCCAGCGCGGTTTGGGTGGGACCGGCCGCCGGCGGCGATTCGAGCACCGCCAGGGACGCCGCCGCTGTCGCAAATCTGTCGGCGAGCGCGGTGGCAAGGCTGCCTGCCGCGGCAGGCGTGGCACGTATGCGCATCTCACGCCTCAGCGTCAGGCGTTGCTTGTTAAGCCCTTCGATCAACGTACCGAGCCGGAGGGCGTAGGCCGTGTCGGGAGTCAGGTCATACGTCGATGACTGCCCTATCGGCGTGAGCTTGGCGACGATTTGCTCGCACTGCGACAGGTAGGCGGAAAACGCCTTCGCCGCGTAGCAGGCCAGAGCCGTGGGGGTTTTACCCGCGTAGAGAATCACGTAGAGATCGAGTGTCCGGTCATACCCCGGGAGGCTGAACCGGCTGTACCTGTACGCTTGGCCGTCGATGAGATTCACGACTTCGGCGTGTGGAATTCCGCGCATGAGGGCCAGAAACCGACCGGGAAGCGGACTCGGTTCACCGCCGGGGAGTTGTCCGCTGAGGAGGCCCGCATGGGCGGAGTCCCCGCCCGGGGCCAGCAGCAGCGGGCGGGCGATCGGGAGGCCTGGAATCGCGGGAGCGACGGCGGCCGGCCGCCAGCCGGAGGGATATTCGAGCAGGACACTCGCGCCGGATGCGGTCCGCGTCGTTTCTATGCGTGCGGCTGAAGAGGTGGCGGGCGCACCACGATAACCAGCCGAGTAGCCG
This sequence comes from uncultured Solirubrobacterales bacterium, assembly GCA_963786535.1. Classification (GTDB taxonomy): domain Bacteria; phylum Actinomycetota; class Thermoleophilia; order Solirubrobacterales; family Solirubrobacteraceae; genus Palsa-744. Next base: position 1,350,852 of record CAWAZI010000001.1, read on the forward strand.
AAGATCGCGACCGCCACGAGGACCGACGCGATGAGCGGAAAGTGGCTGGGAGCCGCGGAGAGCATGGCGTCAGCCCGAGCTGTCGAACGAGGTGCCGGTGCTCGAGTGAGGCTTCGACTGGCCTCCTCCGCTCCCCGGCGCGGGTGCGGGCGGTGCGGGTGCGGGCGCGGGTGCGGGCGGTTGCGAGGATGCTGGTGAGCCAGCGCGCGAGACTTCTCTGACGGGGCCTTGCGCCGGAGGCGTTCCTTCGGTGAGCGCATGCGCGGTCACGCGAGCGCTCGGGACTGAGGCCGTCTGACTTCTTGACGCGTGTACGGGGACACTCGTGCTTGCGGCGGTCCGCATCTGAATCGCGGGAGCGCTGCTCAGGCGCAGGGGGATCACGGCGCCCGCAAACGCGACCGGAGGCTCGGCGGCGCCTCTTCTCGAGGACCGCTCCCGGGCCTCGCCGCGCGTCCGATCGCAAAGCAGCAGGCAAAGAGCGCGGCGCACAGGAACGGCGCGCCGATGAGGACGCGACGGTCTATGCTCGCGGGCCCTCTGCCCGTGTGGATCCGGCGCCTGGCGATGCGGGTGGTGTTCATGAGGACGGGCACACGATTGGCTTGATTCCCGCCGGACTGAGACATGTATCCACTCGTTCGGGCAGCTTGCCGCGACGAACCCTGAAACGCGTGTACTTGCCGATCTGCCCGGGCTTGGAGACCCTTATCTCCAGAACCGCGCCCGCACGCAGGGAACGCTCAAACCGTCCGAACACGATTACGGCCATGCCCGTCGTGCTCCTGCCCTTGCCCACGCCCGCGACCACGCCCTGGGAACGGGTCCGGCACCCCGGACCGCGACAGGTCACGGTTACCAACGCCCCCACGGGGGCCTGCACGCTGAGGAGACCCACTCTGACGCCGGAGGCATTCTCAGAGCCGGCGATCCGTACGACGGGAAACGGCTGCATGAGGGTGGGTACGGGCGAGGTCACGGGGATCGTCTCGGTGGCGAGGCTCGACTGACCGCTCGCGTCGGTGACACGCAGCAGGACCACGTGGGCCCCGGGCGTGGAGAATGAGGTGGTGAGCGTGTCCGCGCCCCCGGTGAAGACGCCGTTGCCCGCGAGCGACCAGGCGAACCCGGTGATCTGACCGGTGGCATCGGTCGAGGTCGATACCAGCGAGACGGGTTCACCGACGTGAGGAGCGGACGGGAACCACTGAAACGACGCCACCGGCGGCGATGGTGGCGCCTGCGGCGGCGTTGGAGGACTGACCGCGGGAACGGGGACCTTCGGAGCTGTGACCGTGAACGTCACCGGTTTACTGACGCCGGTATTGCCCACGTCATCGCTCTGCTGCGCCCGCGCGGTGTAAGTGCCGGAGCTCAGCCCTCCGAACGCGGCCGTCCAGCGTTCCTTCACAGCCTGCACCATGACCGTCTCCAGCGGAGCCTGACTCGCGATCGTGGAGCCCGCGAACAGCTTGACCGTGATCGTGGGCAGATCGCCTTCGGCGGCGCCGGAGGTTCCCCCGACGGACTCGGATTCGGCGGATGTCGAGCTGCCGCTGGCCGGTGAGGTCAGCGTGACCACCGGCGGATCCGCATCGACCGTGAACGTGACCGGCGTACTCATCCCGGTCTGGCCATGGAAGTCGGAGTCCTTCTGTTCAGCCCGCGCTGTGTATGTGCCGTCCGCGAGCGCCACGACGGGTCCCGCGCCCCAGGTCGAGCCGCCGCCAAGAGCGCCTTCCACAGTCCGCACGAGGCTGCCGGACACCGACGCCCCGTTGTAAACGTCGACGATCACCGATTTGCCGTCTTCGGGCGCGGTCGAGGCGCTTCCGGTGAAGCTCGGCGTCGGGCCCGTCAGGCGCAGCGGCCCACGCGCCACCAGCCCAGATGCTTCCAGCGTCACGATGGGGGTGCTCGTCGTGATCGTAAAGGTCACGGTGCTCGTGCCCGTGTTGCCCGCTTCGTCGGACTGTTCGGCCAGCGCGGTGTAGATGCCATTGGCGAGCGCAGACACGGTGGAACCGGTCGTCCAGGCGCCTGCGCTGGGCGTCACCTTCAGTTTCTGGACGGGGCTTCCGGAGGCCACGGGACCCGCATAGAGCTTCACCGTGACCGACGGGTCATCGCCGCTCGCCTGACCGGCCAGCCCGCTGACTGTCGGTCTCGAGAAGTCCAGGACACCGCCTGCCGCCGGCGTCGTCACGGCGACAGCCGGCGGAGTCGTATCCACCGTGAACGTCACCGCGGCGCTCTTGCCGGTGTTGCCCGCTTCATCGCTCTGAGAGACCTGCGCCGTATAGGTACCGTCAGGGAGAGCCGCCACCGGACCCGCCGACCACGTAGAACCGCTCACCGTGCCCCCCACAGTCCTCACGAGACTGCCAGACGTCGAACCGCCTTCATAGATCATCACAACAACCGTCGGATCATCCCCAACAGCCATACCAGCACCACCCGTCAACGTGGGCGTCGCATCATTCGACGGCGAGACCACAGAGTCGATCGACACCACCGGCGCGACCGTATCCACGGTAAACGTCACCGCCGCGCTCCTGCCCACGTTGCCGGCTTCATCGCTCTGGGAGGCCTGCGCCGTATAGGTCCCATCGGGAAGACTCGCCACCGGACCCGCCGACCACGTAGAACCGCTCGCCATACCCCCAACGGTCCTCACAAGACTGCCAGACGTCGAGCCGCCTTCATAGATCATCACAAAGACCGTCGGATCATCCCCAACAGCCATACCAGCACCACCCGTCAACGTGGGCGTCGCATCATTCGACGGCGAAACCACAGAGTCGATCGACACCACCGGCGCCGTCGTATCCACCGTGAACGTCACCGCGGCGCTCCTGCCCACGTTGCCGGCTTCATCGCTCTGGGAGGCCTGCGCCGTATAGGTCCCATCGGGAAGACTCGCCACCGGGCCCGCCGACCACGTAGAACCGCTCACCGTGCCCCCAACGGTCCTCAGGAGACTGCCGGACGTCGAGCCGCCTTCATAGATCATCACAACAACCGTCGGATCATCCCCAACGGCCGTGCCAGCACCACCCGTCAACGTGGGCGTCGAATCATTCGACGGCGAGACCACAGAGTCGATCGACACCACCGGCGCCGTCGTATCCACCGTGAACGTCACCGCGGCGCTCTTGCCGGTGTTGCCGGCTTCATCGCTCTGGGAGGCCTGCGCCGTATAGGTACCGTCAGGGAGAGCCGCCACCGGGCCCGCCGACCACGTAGAACCGCTCACCGTGCCCCCAACGGTCCTCACGAGACTGCCGGACGTCGAGCCGCCTTCATAGATCATCACAACAACCGTCGGATCATCCCCAACGGCCGTGCCAGCACCACCCGTCAACGTGGGCGTCGAATCATTCGACGGCGAGACCACAGAGTCGATCGACACCACCGGCGGAGTCGTATCCACCGTAAACGTCACCGCCACGCTCTTGCCCGTCTGCGGTTCGGCGTTGGTCTGTTCGGCGACCGCCGTGTACTGGCCGGGTTCGAGCGCCGATTTCGGCGCGGTTGCCCAGGTGCCTTCCAGAGGGGAGATTTCCAGAGCGGAGACGAACAGCGTCTGTACCGGCGTGCCGCCGGCGCTCGCCCCGGCATATATGTTGACCGTCATCTGATCGGTGACGTCGTTGGTCGTGCCGCTGATTGGCGGCGTCTGGTTGTTGGTCGAGCTCCCCGCCAGGGGGGCGTTGATCGTGATGCTGGGCGCGGCAGCCATGGCTGCCCCCTGGGACCCCCCCGCGAACACAACCAGCATGGCGAGCATGGCCACAACCGCTCGGGCAACATTCCTCTCAACCGTCATCGAAGCGCCGCTCCAAACCATGTCGTTTTCCAACCCTAGCCTCCGCCTGGCAGCGGCAGACAGCTCTACGTCTTACGCCCTATCTCGCTTCCGCCGCTTAGCATGATACGGGGATTTGAGCAAGGATTGGTAGCTTTGCAACGCCTGGGACGCCCAGGACGTGGTTGCGACCAAGCCTTATGCGCGAGAAAGCGCTGACGGCGACCACCGACCCACGGCGCGACGCAGGGCAGCCCACGATGCGCCATAGGCCCACCGCTGGACTCGGAGAGGTCTCCTTGTTCGAAAGATGTTGCATTGGCCTCCTTCGCGACCTGGCTGAGATCCGCGCGCACCATCGCCAGTCTTCGGCCAGGCAGTTCGGCTGCATCTCTCGGACGGCATTGATCTATTAGCCTTGAGGATGTCGCCCAGGAGGGGTGGCAGAGCGGTTGAATGCGGCGCCCTTGAAAGGCGTTGGGCGGGCAACCCCCGTCCCGAGAGTTCGAATCTCTCCCCCTCCGTCATTTGTTGGCAGATCGAAATGGACAGCCCTAGCGAAGCTCGCCAATCTAGAGCCTCGGTCGCCTGCTCGGGTCCCAGCTCGGCCGGGCGGCGAGCTGGTTCTCAACGACCCAGCAGGCCAGCGCCGGCCACAGCTCCGGCTCGCGGAGGCTGAGCCCGCCGGCGGCGACGGCATCGATGATCTTGTCTTCGAGTCCGTCGATCGATCGCAACCGGTCCCGTACCAGAGTCCGTCAAACACAGGATGGCTCAGTCTTGTGGTTGGTGTTTCTCGTAGTGCTGGGCGATCTCGGAGAGGCTGACTTCGAGTCCGTCGGCGAGCTGGAGGATGACTCGGAAGGAGAGGTTGATCTCGCCGCGCTCGCAGGCTCCGACGTAGTTGCGGTGTAGTCCCGCTCGGTATGCGAGCTCCTCCTGGGAGAGCTCGCGCGCGGTTCGCAGCTCCCGCAGAGCATTGCCGAGCGCGAGGTGCTGGGCGGACTGGACGGTGGCCATCCACCGAACCTGTCAGCCGACCCGACCAAACGTCTACCTCATATGTATGGTTCTGTTCTGTGGTATCTTGATCTCGTTTGAGCCTTGGCGTATGATGACGCGCGGTGCGAAGGAGGCGATCGATGCGGGGATCCAGCGGGCAGTCAAGCGGGTGGCATCGTCTGGGTCGTCCTGTGCATGCCTTGGCGGCGGTGACCGCCCTCCTTGCTCTCCTCGTGTTCTCGAGCTCGGCGCTGGCTTCGTCTGCGCCGACGATCGAACGCGAGTCAGTCTCGAACGTCACCGAACACGACGCGACCCTGGAAGCGCAGATCGACACGGGCGGCCTTGCGACGCACTACCAGTTGCACTTGGAGTACGGGTGCGGGATATCAGGCGAATTCTGCCCACAGCTCTGCGTCGTGCCAGGCCCTTGTCCGGGACCTGCGAACGGGCCCGTTGACATTCCGCTGCCGAGCGGCGACCTTCCTGGATCCTCGCAAGTCGAACACGTCAGTCTCGACTTGCACGAAATCGGCGTGACGCTGGAACCGGCCACCAAGTACCGCTACAGCATCGAAGCAACGAACACCGCGGGGACCGCGGAAGGTCCCGGCCAGATCTTCACGACGCCCCCTGGAGGTACTGCGGGCGCCGCGCCCTCGATCAACGGAGTGTCCGTGTCCGGCATCACCGAACACGACGCGACCCTGGAAGCGCAGATCAATCCCGGTGGTCTTGCGACCACATACGAATTCTGGATCGAATACGGCTGTGGAATTGGAAACCACGATGCATGTCTATGGTTGGCCTCGAAGTCGGTAGGGCACGGGCAAATCGCTGCTGGCGACGAAGCGCAGGCCGTCAGCGTCGACGCGCCTCTAGAGCCGGGCCACTCATACGACTACTGGGTAGTTGCCACCAACTCGGATGGCCAAGCGAGACTCGATGGCGGCATCTTTACAACACCTCCCGCGCTTTCTGGAGCGCCCACGATCGACTCCGAGTCGGTGTCGCACGCCACTGAACACGACGCGACGCTTGAAGCACAGATCAACACCCAGGGCCTGGAAACGATGTATGAATTCGTGTTGACGAGCCACCACGCTTGTGAATCGGCCAATCCGCCTTGCGAGCCTCCGATATATCTGTTTCCGCTACCGGGTGGAACGCTTCTCGGCTCGTTTGTCGATCAGAGCGTCAGCGTCGACCTGAACAGCGCAAATGTGAAATTGACACCGGGCGAGGAATACTCCTATTCGGTGAGCGCGACCAATGCGGCTGGCAACACGAGCGGTCATCCGCAGACGTTCGCCGCGTCGGAAGAAGTGGTCCAGCCGCTCAGCACCAGCACGACGGGTTCGCCGTCGTCCGGCGCCAGCCAGCCGGTTGGCTCTAACAACGGCGGTGCGCCCGCCGGGTCGGGAGGCTCTTCCTCAACTCCCGGTGTGACGTCCCTTGTCTCTCCACTCCAGAAAACAGTAGAGCCCAAGGCACTTACCAATGGACAGAAGCTCTCGAAGGCGTTGAAGTTGTGCTCAAAGAGGCCAAAGAGCAAGCGAGCAGTGTGCGTAAAGCAGGCTCGCAAGGCTTACGCCGCAACAGCCGATAAGAGCAAGAGGGGATAGGCGCGAGCGGGCGAGTTGGCGGCGCCAGAGCCTGAGACGCGGATGGCTCCGCCGCCGGTATGGTGATCAGATGATCCGTTTCCGGAGGATCTCCACAGCGATCCTCGCGGCGGCCTGCTCGTTGCTCTGCGCCTCGGCCGCGCAGGCGAGCCCCGTCTTCCCGCTCCCCGCTTCCGACTACACCGTGGACTCGGCGTGCGCAGTGCCTGCTCCCAGGCACGTGGCGTGCCTTGCGCAAATACTGGTGGCAAGGACGGCGGCGGCGCGTGAGCGCATCCATCCGCTGGGAATAACGGCGAGTCATGCGATCGTCCCCGGCAGCGCTTCAGAAGGCGCTGACGGCTTGCGTCCACAGGATCTGCGCCAACTTCCCCGGGGAAGCGCCCGGCGCGCCGGCCTCTGAATGGAGTGGCACCTGTTTGGTGGCCTGTCGCGGGCTTTAGGGTGGGCGGTTAACCGCCCACCCTAGCAGAGCCAAGAATTATCAGCCCGCTGCGAGGCGCGATTTTAGGCCCGGTGGGATTTCAAGACCGCCGCATTCAACCGCTCTGCCACCCCTCCGGGGGAATCAGATGCTACCCGGACGATACGCCGGGAGGTGGTCAGGCATGATCCTCAGCAGAGACCTTGTCACCGCAGATAGGCGCGCCATGGTCTGCCGCGCTCAGGGCGCGACCGCTGCACGCGACCGCCGGGCAGCCTCTAAACTAGCCGAACCTCCAGGAGAGGTGGCCGAGTGGCTGAAGGCACTCGCCTGCTAAGCGAGTATGGGGGTCAAACTCCATCGCGGGTTCGAATCCCGCCCTCTCCGTGTTTGATCAAAGTTCGAACTGTGATGCCGGAGTCACGGCGAGGCGGGAAGGACTGCATAGCCGCATGCGACCACCGCGTCTGCCAGATCGCGATCCCATGTGACCGTGACGAGCCCGGCGTCTTCAACGCTGATCGCGGACGCGAGATGAACGGCGTCGTACCCGCGCAGGCCGTGAAGCTCGGCGAGTTCGCCTGCGAATTGCGCCAACGCGCCATCGATGCCAATCACGCGCAGCTCGGCATAAAGATCGTCAATCGCGCGGACCGCACTGCGCAGCGTGTCTGTGTCGATCCGCCCCACCCGGCAGGCCAGCGCCGCCGCCGCGCGCGCCTCTGGGTATATGAGCTGGCTGGATGCTGCTATGAGGCCGGCTTGGTCCCAGACCTCTTTGGCGAGGTCCGATCCCTGCTCGGCGAAAATGAGCTTGATCAGTGCGGACGTATCGAAGTAAACGATCAGTGTCGCTGCTCGGCGACGAGGTCAGATACCGGCTCAAGCGATTGGAGTTGCCGGTGTCCCGTACTGGGCCGCTTGGGCTGGGTCGGCTCTCGCACCAGCCCGCGTGCGCGCAGATCGGCGAGCGGGTCTTCTGCGTTCACAGGCGAAAGCCGGGCGACTCGCCTGCCGCGCATCGTCACGACCACCTCGCCACCTTGAGCGGCATGGTGCACGTATCGGCTCAGCTGGTCGTGCAGCTCACGGATACCAACCTCGTGCTTCGGCGATGACTTATGTGGCGTCATTGAGATGAGGATAGACGCTACTCGTAGAAGATGCAACGCCCGAGCGATCTGCTCGGCGGATCGTCTCTGCCGCCTGTCGCCGCGCCTGCCGATCGACCGGCTCCATCAGCGCCTCAACCAGCCGGTCCAGGTCCGCGGCGGGGTTCGCACGTCGTCCCGATCTCTCCGTTTCGGCGATTTTTGGTTGTTTTTGGCTCTGCTAAGGCAAGAACAAGCAACCGACCGGACAAGGGCGTTCGGTTCTTGTACGAACCCGGTGGGCCGAGCGCTGGGGTCAGTCCGGATGCACCCCGATGTTGGCGGCGTCTGGCTAGCCCATCATTCAGTCCTCTGCGTGGGTCATGCTTGGCTGATGCCTAATGTCGTCAATCAGCTGCTTGCCACGGAGGTTGCTCTCGACAAGCTCGGAGCCCGCGGGATCTCCGGTGCCGAGGCCGAGCAGGCGATCTGGAATCGTCATGTGGTGATCAGGAATCGCCGCGGCCAAGCAGAGCGCCGCCAACGAGAGGTGCGCAGACTTCTGATCGGACGCAGCGATGCCGGCCGATTCCTCACGCTGGTGATCGAGGAGACCGTTGAGCCCACCACATGGCTGATCGTCACGGGCTGGGAGTCCACTTCTGCGGAGCGTATGATCTTGGAGAGATCATGATCCATCCCGATACCGACCCACTGCCCGGAGACTTCGACGAGGAGCTTGGGGGCCTGGATCCTGCAGATGTGCAGGTTGTGGAGGCTTCGCGTGACCGCCGTCTCGTCGTGCAGGTCACGCTCGACGGAGACGATGCCGTTGCGCTTCAGAGGATCGCCGAGAACCAGGGCGAAAGGCCCGGTGAGGTGGTCAGGTCTCTCGTCCGAGCAGCATCGCGTCGGGCAGCGTAAGTCGTTCAGCCGAAATCACAGGTCGGCTGTCTGCGGGGATGAGGCTGGCGCTTGAGCCGTCGCATGCTCAGCGACGAGTGCGTCGTGAATCCCCCAACTTTGCCGCGCCTGGGACACGTCCCATCACAAGCGATCCATTCCACTGATCACTTCAGCTGCCAGCCGTCACGCCTGCCGCCCGACCTGCTCAATCAGTGCCTCAACCAGCCGGTCCAGGTCCGCGCCGAGGTTCGCACGTCGTCCCGATCTCCCCGTTTCGGCGATTTTGGCTCTGTGAAGTCAAAAGAGATGATCGACCAGACAGGGCGTTCGATGCTTGTACAACCCCACAGGCCAAGCGTGAGAGTCAGTCGGGGACGTCAACCGCGATGTTGGTGCGGCGGGTCAAACCGACAAGCAGGTTGATGTCGTCGGGATCGCCGGTGACGATCGTCACCGCGCAGATGTGACTGCGTTCCTCGGCCATCGCGACGATCTGTGCATCGGTGGTCGAGATGTAGTCGCGCGAGAGCGGGAGTGCCTCGGTGCGCAACACGCCGGCCCGCGTGGCCGCCCCGACGGTCAGGGGCGCGTAGATGTCACCCTCGGCGCCGATGGCCTTGATCAAGCGATCGACGAGGGCATCAGAACGTCGGTGACCAGATCGCACCTCGGTGAGAACCGGAACGGGAATCAGGAGAGCCCCGTCGAACCGCTGTTCAAGCAGCTCGAGGTACGCGACCAGCAGATCCCTGCTGGCGGCCAGCGCGCTGACGCCTCCGCTGTCGAGCAGGAAGTCGCGGCGAGGACGGCTGGTCACTCAGGCCAAGTGTCTGCGCGGCGCTGAAGCTCGGGCAGGTGCTTCGAGCCGTCGGCACCCTCGGCGACAAGTTCGTCGTGCAACTGACTGAGGCGGATACGCTGCGCATCGCGGAGCGCGGGATCGTCCGCTGGCTGCTGGCTGACGTGCGTTGCTATAGCGGCCTCCATTGCGCTCATTGTATCCAGAGTCGTCGGCAGTTGAGCGAGGTTCTTTGACCAAACGCCACAAGCACTACGCAGACAGTTGGCGAGCAGCGCGGGAGCCTCCCGCATGGCGGACCGCCTCGGCCGCCCGCCGTCGCGTCTCCCGTCCGACCGGCTCCATCAGCGCCTCAAGCAGCCGATCCAGGTTGCGGCGGGGTTCGCACGTCGTCCCGCCCTCTCCGTTTCGGTGATTTTTTGACTATTCTTGGCTTTGCAAAGCCAAGAAAAAGCAACCAACCGGATAGCTGCGTTTGGTTCTTGTACGAACCCGAGGGCCCAGTGCCGAGTCGCCTTGGGATGTCCACGGCGATATCGGCGCCGTCTGACCGAACCCACCCGTTCGGTCCTCTGCGTTGGTCATGCTTGGTCGATGCCTGATGTCGTCAATCAACTGCTCGCCACGGAGGTTGCGCTCGACAAGCTCGGAGCCCGCGGGATCTCCAGTGCCGAGGCCGAGCAGGCGATCTGGAATCGTCATGTGGTGATCAGGAATCGCCGCGGCCAAGCGAAGCGCCGCCAGCGAGAGGTTCGCAGGCTTCTGATTGGATGCAGCGACGTCGGCCGGTTCCCTCACGCTGGTGATCGAGGAGACCATTGAGCCCACCACATGGCTGATCGTCACGGGCTGGGAGTCCACTTCTGCGGAGCGTATGATCTTGGAGAGGTCATGATCCATCCCGACACCGACCCACTGCCCGGCGACTTCGACGAGGAGCTTGGGGACCTAGATCCTGCGGACGTGCAGATTGTGGAGGCATCGCGTGACCGCCGTCTTGTCATGCAGGTCACGCTCGACGGAGACGACGCCGTTGCGCTCCAGCGGATCGCCGAGAACCAGGGCGAAAGGCCCGGTGAGGTCGTCAGGTCTCTCGTCCGAGCCGCATCGCGTCGGGCGGCGTAAGCCGTTCAGCCGAATCACAGGTCGGGTGTCCACTCGGGACTGAAGCTGGAGCAGATGCTTCGAGCCCGTGGGCGTCCTCAGCGACGAGCGCGTCGGACCGCCTCGGCAGCCCGACGCCGTGCCTCCCGCCCAATCGGCTCCATCAGCGCCTCAACCAGCCGATCCAGGGTCGCGCCAGGGTTCGCACGTCGTCCCGATCTCCCCGTTCCCATCAAAAACTTAGCCTGCTCGCGACTGCCCGTCCATACAATGCACGGCCGTGCCCTTGCTTGTGGTGGGAGACGCCGCTAACCGGTGATCTCAGGCCGCGGAGCGAGCTCGTGCTCCAGATACTTTACGAGGACATCACCGGACGGAGCTATGCAACCGATCTGTACTACAGTGGCGCCCGAGTGGTCCACAGCAAGTTCAGAGAACCGACAGTCGATAAGTCGAGTTCACCTCTCATCTCAGATGATGTCAACGCTCAGCTCGTTTCATGAGGCGCTCTACGCCGGTGAGTGCCATCTCTGCTGGGATAGTCGTCGCGAAGGCGACCTTGGCGCCTCACGACGTCGCATCGAAGCGCCGTTCGTGCAGCCTGTAGAAGGCTGCCAAAGGGTTGTGTTGTAAGAGGCGTCCCGTCAGCTCCCATCCTGCTGCACATTGAGCGTGCGGGCGCTCGTTATACGTCCAGAATCGTAAAGCCGGGTCCCAGCAGCATGCGCATGTCCTCAGGGTCTGAAGTGGCGATAGCGTCGCGTCGTCCGCGCACGCCGACCGCTATGCATGCGTCGATGGCTCCCGCGTCCTGTGTGGCTCGGCGCAGACGGCCGGCATCTCGCGCCAAACGCTCGTCGACAGTCTCGATCGAACTCGCCTTGAGCAAGCGCGCGATGCGAGCATCCTTGGCATCGCCGCGCCAGACCTCCGCGAGCGCGATCGCCGGGATGGTCGGCACCAAACCGCGGGCGTAGGCCGTCGCGAGAATCTCGCGGATACGCGCCTCGCCCCGTTCGTAGGCGATCAGCGCACCGGCGTCGAGCGTCAGGCCGGCCACTCAGCAGCGACTCGGTCTCTGACATCGGCCGGCACGGTGCCAAACCGCTCATCGTCCTCAGCGAGAAGTTCGAGGCCGCGCGAGACCCGCAGTTCGCGGAGCACTGCCGCGTTCACGAACGCAGACAGGCTCCCGCCAGACTCAGAGAGGCGCTGCTCGGCCTCATGCAGAACGGACTCATTGAATGAGATCGAGCGCTTCTGGCTTGCCATGCTCTGATCCTACCACGGTAGGAAATACACCGGCGGGCGAGTGGGCGGGCCGTCAGCGATCTGCTTGTCCGACCGTATCGGCCGCCCGCCGTCGCGCCTCCCGCCCAACCGGCTCCATCAGCGCCTCAAGCAGCCGGTCCAGGTCCACGCTAAGGGTTCGCACGTCGTCCGATCTCCCCGTCCCCGTCCCGATGGCGTCCCCGCGAATGGCGGGTGCGGACCACCATCGGTAGTTTCGTACTACAATTGCGGTTTGTGGAGATCCACCCGTCGGCGCGCAAGCACGACATCGCCGACGAGGACATCGAGCACGCAGTTGGGCATGCGATGACGATCGACGATCAAGACGACGACACCCGCCTCTATCTTGGCCCGGCGCGCAGCGCGGCTCTGTTGGAGGTAGTCACGATCGTGCGGGACGATGGGTCGGAGTTGGCGATTCACGCGATGCCGATGAGAGCGAAGTATCAGCGGCTGTTGCCGGGAGGTTGAGCATGGCGAAGAAGACACACGGAAACACAGCTGGTGGTGTGCCGATCACCGACAATCTGGTCGGCGATCTTGCCGAGAGGGCCGAGGCGGGATACGACGTGGATAAGACGCTACGTCGACGCGGAGGTCGTCCGCCAATCGGCTCTGCGGCTGCCAGCGTCGAGTCTGTGCGGCTTGAGCCGGAGTTGCGTCAAGCGCTGGCTCACCGGGCGGAGCACGACCACGAAACGGCTTCCGCGGTGATTCGCAGGGCCTTGCGCGAGTACCTCAAGGTCGCCTGATGCTGTCAGGGCAACTGGATCACGGCTGTGGTTCCATGCCCGGCGACGACGCTGACGGCCGTTGACGCCGAAGATTGCCACCCTGCGACCGCGAACACGTCCCATGTTCCCGGCGCCAGCACAAACGCCGGCGAGCCCAAGCCCGAGGCCTGCGTAGCGTGCGTCGAGTTCTCCGATCGTGGTGTAGTCCTCGCGCTCCAGGCATGCGACGGTGAACCGTCCGGCGACTCGGGAGGAGAGAGGGTCGATTCATCGATTGCGGGCGGTAGCAACTGCGCATATCTGATCGCCGGCTACCCCGGGCTGCCGCGGCAGCTTGTCGCTCCACCGCGCGTCACGGGCATCTCGCACGCGACACCCACACGGTCACGGCATGGCTTCCTGTGCTGTTGCTGAAGGAGACCCGAGTGACTACCACGGCGTGCCGTGCGGGACTCGCGATGCCATCGTTTACGTACACGATGCAGTCGTAGTGGTGGTGGTCGGGCTCATACCAGGCGCCGAGCCGAAAGCTCGCGCCGCGCGACAGCGGTCGGATGCCTCGCCGCACCAGCGCAAAGCGAGCCGCCTGTTTGAATCGAAACGTCGTGTTGCCGAGAGATCCCACGAGCAGGACCGTTCGCCTCGCGGGAATACCTCTGTTCAAACCGGCGAACATCGCGCCCAGCGGACGGTACTCCCACAGATGGTAGTCCTGGCCCTCGGTGGCGGCCACGGCCGTCCCGGTCGCCACAACGGCGCCTATCCCGATGGCGGACGCGAAGGCCGGAGCTCGCAGGCGCGACAGGCCGCGTTTAGTCAGCATCGTCGCCACCGACCAGCCGAGGATCACCCACACGAACATTCCCGCCGGCGAGCCCCACCACATCGTGTACCCCAGCGTTGATGCCAGCAGGTGCGTGGTCGGCGTACTGGCGGCCACGGCCGCCAACGCGGCGCACAGCACCAGCGCAATCAGTGCGCCCGCACAAAGGTCGGAGCGGCGGCGGAACATCCCGATGGCGGCGATAGCCAGCAGCGCGCACAGCATCAGCAGGCAAGACGCGCTGCCGAGCGCGCTTGGCGCCGTGCGTACGTCGGTCTTCCTTTTCCACGGCGAGCGTGGGTCCGTCAGCCACCATGGCGGGACGCCGATCGCCCGTACCACCGCGCGCCATCCGACGGTTGCGCCGAGCGTGGACTTCGTTGCTGTTGCGGTGTTGACGACGACCGTCAGATTGCCGGGGTGGCGTTCGATCTGATCAATGACAGGCGGAGTCCAGCAGACCAAGGCGACTACCAACGCCGCGAGCGCCCAATGCCACATTGGTCCATGCTTGCCACGATCCGGTGTGGTGGGCCCTCCGGGCACAGTCCAGTGCGATCCGCGCGACGCCGCCAGTCCCGCCAGACCGACGGCCAGCAGGCCGAGCGAGGGTGGCAGGAATGCGAGCTGACACTGCACGACAAAGCTCGCGATGAGGACGGTCAGGGGGAGCAGGCGATATTCGCCGCATGCCAGAGACCAACACAGGAAGATAAGCAGCATGAACGGGAATAGGCCGGCCGAGGGGTTCCAGATGTCGTGGAACACCTCGGGGGTGAGCGATACGCACATGAGAACGACCGCGATCGCGACCGCGAACATGAGTGCGCGACCGCCACGGCGCCGGGCGAGTGCGATGACCCCGACGATTGCCAGGGTATTGACGACGCCCATCGTGAGCGCCAGTGTCTCGGGACTCCCGAAGCGCGCGGGCAGCGCCAGCAGCCAGAACAGCATCGGTCCGAGGCTGTATAGCGTGTGGTGGGTCACGGCTGTCGCGTCTGAGTGCTGCCCCACGAGCGGCGTGTGAGAGGTGAACACGTCGTAAGCGCGCGTGGCGATGATCGCCTGATCCCCGGCCGGCATCCAGCCGTGAATCAGCGCCCGTATCGTGGAGGCCATCACTGGTCCAGCCGCACACACACCCACCACGATCGTGAGCCAGCGGGGCTCAGAGCGATCGAGTTCAGCAGAGACAGAACGAACCACCACGAAGAGGGTATCCCTACGCACCCTGCCCACAGAGCCTGCGCTGCCGGGCCCAGGGACTCGGATCACACAGTCAATTCAGCCCGCGGAGCCCATAACTTCGCTCCCAGTGCCAGCGGGTGATCAGCCGCTCAGAGTTCCCTTCACCGCGCTCTTTCCTCTTTCTAGGACGCCGCTGCTACGGGCGTGCCTCAAGGATCAAGTTGAATGGCGTCTCGGCCGCGCGGCGAACGCGCGTGAATCCGCCCTCCTTGAGCACCTCGGTCAACCGCGCCTCCCCCGCCTGCGCTCCCAGCGCGAGGCCCACCTCCTGGGCGAGCGAGGCGGGCGTGCAGATCACGGTCGAGGCGCCATAGAAGACGCGTCCGACCGGGTTTAGGTTCTCCTCGACACGGTCGCCGGCGAACGGCTCGACGATCATCCAGGTGCCGTTGGCGTCCAGCGTCTCCCGGACGTGGACGGCGGCGCCCACCGGGTCGCCCATGTCGTGCAGGCAGTCGAACACGCAGACCAGGTCGTAGTCGCTACCCGGATAGTCCTTGGCGGAGGCCACCGCGAATGTGATGCGATCCTCGACACCGGCTTCCCTGGCAGCCTCGCGCGCGCGCTCGATCGAGGCGTCGTGGTAGTCGAAGCCGAAGAACTCGGAGTTCGGAAAGGCCGCCGCCATGATGATCGTCGAGGCTCCATGTCCGCAGCCGATATCGGCGACTTTGGCGCCCCGTTCGAGCTTCTCCCGCACGTCATCCAGAGCCGGGATCCACTCGGCGACGAGGTTGGCGCGATAGCCGGGCCGGAAGAATCGCTCGGTGCCCCGGAACAGGCGATGGTCGTGCTCGTGCCAGCCCATCCCATTGCCGCTGCGAAATGCCTCGACGATCTGACCTTCGTCGGCATACAACGATGCGATCAAGTCATAGACGCCCAGGATGTAGAACGGGCTGTCCTCATCCGCCAGCGCAAGCGCGTGCTCGTCCGGCAGCGTGTAGCGCTTGCTCTCGGGGTCATAGGTAACGTAGCCGCCGGCCGCCTGGTTTCCCAGCCACTCGCGAACGTAGCGCTCAGCCGCGCCAGAACGCTCGGCGACTTCCCGTGAGGTCAATGGCCCGGCGTGAGCCATAGCCTTATACAAACCGAGCTTCTCGCCTATGAGCATCAGCGGCGCGCTGATGATCGCGCCCATGTCGGTCACCGCCTGTCCCATGAAGGCTTCGAGCTTCGCCTCGTCAATCTCCGCAGCACTCATTAGAGCTCCTCCTGTCTGGCATCGAAACGACCGCTGGAGTTGGGCCGTCGTACGAACAAGCAAACCACAGTAGATCCGCGCATGTCGTGCGGCCAGGCCGCGTTTGCGCATCTGTTCGACAACACGCGAAAGACCGAGAATCACACTTGCGGGACCACATGATCGGGACCACCCATGTCCAGTCCTCGCAGCGATCCGCTCTGGCGAGTAGAGTCAACGAGTAGGAAACACATCCTGACCATCGGAACATTTCGTCGTAGATTGTTGTCCTACTAGTGAGAAGACGTCATTTGCGCAAGCTGAGCATCTACCTGCCGCTGGCGGCGATCGCCGCGCTGATCCTCGGGCCCGCCGCGACGCGGGCGCGGGCACAGGCCCCTGCCCCCGGGGCGAGGACCGCCACGATGCACCTCGACCGCGGCGACGATCCGGTTGCGCACACGGCACGGGAAGTCAACTTGCAGGAGACGGGACATCTGCACGCCGTCGGCGAACCGGGCGAGACGATCATCGAGCGGGGCACTGCGACCGGCACGTTCGACTGCTCGATCGCGGTTCATCTGGCGATCATGTCGGGCAACAAAGTGACCGCCACGTTCACGGTCAGGCCCAGGGAGGGTTCGGTCACCGGCAGGGGATCGGCGCGATTTGAGCAGCAGGGCGCCGACGGGTACTTCGGCGGCACGATCGCGATCACGGGTGGGACCGGCAGCTTCGCCCACGCCTCGGGAACGAACATCGGCATCAGCGGCGTCATCAGCCGCGAAACGTTCGCGCTGACGGTGCACGTCCACGGCAAGATCCACGTGTAGGACGGCTCCGGCGGCGCTTGCACCGAGTTGGGATCATGCGCGCCAGAGCCAGGGTCTCGACAGCCCGTACAGCCGTCCTCCTCGCCGCGCTGGCGCTGGCGCTGGCGGGCGCGGGCGCGGGCCTGCCAGTGTCGGCGCGGGCGGGACAGACGGTGACGCTGGCAACCAGCTTCAACCCCGATCGGCTGGGGGCGCGCACGACGATCGAGTTCGGGTTCCAGGTCCACAGCACGATCCCCCGGCGGGCGCCCTCGCCCGTGACCGACGTCGACCTGCACCTCCCCGCCGGCCTGGGACTTACGACGAGCACGCTCGGCCTGGCCAACTGCGAACCTGCCGCCCTGATCGCCGGGGGCGTGGACGGCTGCCCGGCGAACGCGCGCATCGGCTTCGGCAGCGCGCTCGTGGCGATGCCGGCCGAAGGCGAACCGGTCGAAGAGCAGGGCAGCCTCACCGCGCTCGTGGGACTGCCGAACAGCGAACACCTGGAAGTGCTGTTCTATGCCGAAGGCCGCTCGCCGGTCTCCGCGCAGTTGGTGTTCCCGGGGCAGGTGCTCAGCGACAGCGCTCCGTTTAGCGGTCGCCTCGATACCGCGATACCGCTGATCCCGACCTGGCCCGGCGGGCCGGACGTCGCCGTCACCCGCATGACCTCGACGATCGGCCCGCTCGGCCTGACCTACTACAGGCATGTGCACGGCGAGATCGTGCCGTTTCATCCGCGCGGCATCGCCGTGCCCAAGCACTGTCCCCGCGACGGCTTCCCGTTCCGCGTCGACATCGCGTTCCTGGACGGCTCTCACCAGAGCGCGACAAGCGCCGTGCCCTGTCCCCGCTAGAAGGCTCAGCCCAGACGTGCGGCGTGCGGCGCAGCGCCGAGAACATGCGCTCCCCCATCTAGCGCCTGCACGGTTACATACGGCCCGACTGTGCCCGCCGGCACGGAGATCGCGGTCTCAAAGCCCGTGCGCGGGCGCTGGGCGACGGTTCGCATACGCGTCGCGGACGCGCCCGCGAGCACCCGCCAGCTCGCCACCTCCGTCGCCCCGTTCCAGCTGGCGTAGACGGTGCTCGCCCCGCCGGAAGCATGCGCGAGGGCAAACGCGGGGGGATGCGCCGGGGTGCCGGTCCAGGCGAAGCGGAAGTCCCGGTAGGACTGGTCGCCCGCGGGGAAGTGCGCGTCGAGGAGAAGCTGGCCGGTGGGGCTCAGCTCGGAGAAGTCCGGGACCTGACCCCAGCCGAGGAACCAGTCGCCGTTCGGCAGGGCCTGCATGTTGCCCTGGCTGTAGGCGAGCAGCGGCGCGGGTCGCGTGAACTGGCCGACGAGCGTCACGGTGCCCTGCTGCGGGTTGACGCTGACCACGATCCCGCGCGACTGGCTGTGGATCTTCGGCGAGGCGCCGTTGTCGAACACGCTGAACATCCCGTCGGGCAGTTCGCGCGGGTCGTGCTGGTAGGCGGTGTTCGTACCGGGGCCCATCGTGAAGGTCGGGTGCCTGCCGCCCAGCTGCCACTGAACCTGACTGGTGGCGCTGTTGACGTCATAGACCGTCCAGGTGTTGCGTGCCGACACGAGCAGGCTGCCGTCACGCGTGAGGCCGATCGAGTTGATGTGGAAGAAGTCAAACGGCCAGCTCGTGTGCGAGTCGGCCGCCAGTTCGTAGGATTCGGCGAGCGCGACGTGATCGAGGCTAGTCCATTGGAACATAACCAGCCCAGTGCGGACGTCGATCTCCTGCAGCAGCCCGTCGGTGACCGCGCCGTAGGCCGCTCCGCCGACCCCGGAGAGGTTGCAGTAGATCGGGTCATACGCGGTGATCAGCGCGGTCCCCTGTGGCGTCAGCTGGAAGTCGTGCAGGTCTGCCCGCAGGCCGTTGCCGGCGCGGACATGGCCGATGTCTTCATACGCGCTGTTGGCGATCATGTCTTCGCCCAGGCCGAACCCGTGCACGGAGATGTCGCCCTGCCACCAGGTCAGCACCTGCTGGCCGGCGTACTGCTGGACCTGGAAGTTCGTCGCGGAGGTTCCGCGCGGGAGCGCCTTGAACCAGATCAGCCCGCCGCCCGGGTCGAGGATCATCGGTCCGCTCTGGCCGGGTCCGTCGTAGGGCGCGGCGAACATCTCGCCGGGCGCCGCTCCAGGGGAGTTCGCCGTCACGCTCAGCGCGGGCGGGCGCAGATCCGGGCGCGAGCGAAAGCTCTGGATCTCGCTCGCTCCGCCGGAGTGGATCGTCTCGGGCGTCGTGCTGAGCGGGTCCTGGTAAGCGATCGCGAACTGGTCGAACAGCTGCTGGACGGCGCCGCCGGATCGCAGTTGCGCGCGCACGGTCACCGTCTCGCCTTCGGCGAACGGGTGTGCCGGCAGAAAGCTGGCGCCGTCGCCCTCCGAGTACGCGGCCAGACGTCCGCTGTGGGGTCCGGTGTGCGAGCCGGTGACGATCACGTCGCCCAACTCAGAAGCCGGAACGCCGAGGAAGCTGATCTGCGTCCCGGGCGTGGCGTCGCGGCTGCCGGACAGGGGCGAGACGGTCACCGACCCATCCAACTGCGCGGAGGTGTTCAATGTGCTTGGCGCGCAGGCAGGAGCCGGGGTCGCCGCGCGGGCGCTCCCGGTAGCGAACACGAGCACCAGCAGTACCGCCAGGCCGGCGATCTGAACACGTACGGACACCATGAGAGCAGACGAGGATAAGAAAATCGACAAAAGAATCGACCGGCGCGCGTTCGTAAAGAAAGGCCTGATCGCCGGTGGCGCGGTGGCCGGCGGAGCCCTGGCGATATCCAGATTGGCAGACGCGACCGACGGCTCGGGCGCCGGGGCCAGTCCCGGGCCGGCGCCCCCCGTTCCCGCGCAACCTGCTCGCCGACCGACACCGGCGAGTCAGCAACGGCCGAACATCCTCGTGATCGTGGTCGACCAGCTGCGCTTTCCGCAGTGGTTCGGGGTCGGACCGGGAGGACCTGATCTGCCGCCCAATCTGCGGCGCCTGCGCCGGGGAGCGGTCTCATTCGCCCGCCACTACACGGCCTCCAACGACTGCACGCCGGCGCGGGCGACGCTGCTCACCGGGCTGTACACCCACCAGACGGGCTGCATGATCACCGGCGGCAGCACGCTGGACCCGGGCTTTCCGACCTGGGGGTCGATGCTGCGCGAACACGGCTACCACACGCGCTGGTACGGCAAGTGGCATCTCACCCACGGCGATAACAACTGGAACCCCGCGCGGGGCTCCCGCTCGCTGGAGCGCTACGGGTTCGCGGGAGGCACCTATCCCTCTCCCGACGGCGCGCCCGGCCAGGGCTGGCGCGTGGACCCCGGCATCGCCGGCCAGTTCGAGCAGTGGATCTCGACGGTCGGCGAGGGCGAGCCGTGGTGCACGACGGTGTCGTTCGTCAACCCGCACGACATCGCCTGGTGGTACGGCTGGAGCGATCGCGTGCCCGCCGAGGCATCCGCGCCGAGCGTGATCGGCGCGCTGCCACCCAACTTCGAGACGCCGGAGCTGCTGGCCGCGCGCAACAAGCCGCGCCTGCAGCGCTCGTTGCAGGTAACCGCCGCCGCCTCGTTCGGGCCGGTCCCGTTCGCCGGCCCGGAAGTCACGAGCACGTGGCTGGGCATGCTCGACCTGTACGCCAAGCTCCAGCTCGAGGTCGACGGGCACATCGGCCGTGTGCTCGACGCACTGGAAAGCCGTCCGGAACTCGCCGCCAACACGGTGGTCGTGTTCACCTCAGACCACGGCGAGTACGGCGCCTCGCACGGTCTGCGCGGCAAGGGCGCGGCTGCGTATGAGGAGGCGATCAGGGTGCCGCTGATCGTCAAGGACCCCCGCGGGGTGCTGACCAGGGCGCCCGAACTGGCGCGCACCCAGCTCACGTCGAGCGTGGACGTGGCGCCGCTGCTGCTGACATCGCCAGCGGATCCGACGAATGGCGCGGCGAGCGGCGCTATGCGCATCTCGCGCACCGGCTCGACCTCGCGGGCGTCCTCGCCGACCCGACCGCGCCGGGCAGGCCGTACGTGCTGCATACGACCGACGAGACTGTGACCGAGTTCGCGATCGAGCCATACGCGGCCGACGCCCCGTTGCACGTCCTCGCGCTGCGCACGCCGAACGCCAAGTTCGCCACCTACTCGAACTGGCCGCTCGAAGGTATCGTGCCGATGGCGGGCGGGCAGGAGCGCGAGCTGTATGACTACCGCACCAGCGACGGTCGCCTGGAGCTGGACAACGGCGCCGGGCGCAGCCCGCAAGAGGACACGCTGCACACGATGCTCCTGCGTGCATCCGCCGAGGAGTTGCGCCGTCCCCTGCCGATGCACCTGCATGCCGCGCGCGAACGGGGGTTCTACGACTACTTCACGGTCGCCACCCGTGCAGCGGTGCGCGCGACCCAGCACCGGGCCGAATACGAGCTCGCGGCGCGCTCACGCCTTGACGGTCGGCGAGCGCCCGATCACCGCGCCGGACGCGTCCAGCGCCTGCACCGCTAGATACGCGGGCGTGGGTGTCACCGCGATGCTCGTCTGAAAGCCATGTCGGGGAGCGCTCGCGGTGGGCGCCAGCGACGTCGGGGAGGCGCCCGCGAGCACCTGCCAGGAGGCGACTTCGGTCGCTCCGTTCCAGCTCGCGGCGACCGTCATCGTGGCGGCGGCGCGAGACTGGACGGCGAGCGAGGGAGTGCTCGTCGGGTGGGCGCTCCAGGGCGAGAGATAGGTACGGAAGTTCTGGACGTTCTTGCCGAGGGTCGCGTCGAACAGCACACGACCGGAGGCGTCGAACTCGGTGAAGTTCGGGAGCCTCCCGTAGCCCAACAGCCAGTCCCCGCCCGGCAGGCTCAGCATGTTCGCCTGGCTTTCGGCCAGCAGCGTCTTCGTCGGGTTGGTGAATTGCTTGACGAGTCCCACGGTGTGCGCTGACGGGTTCGGCGCCAGCAGGAGCCCGCGCGACTGCTTCTCCTTCGGCGGATCAGAGCCGTTGTCGAACACCGAGATCAGCCCGCCAGGCTGGAACTCCGCGTCGTGCTGCCAGTAGAACTTCACGCCCGGACCGAGCCTGAAGTCCGAGTGCCTGCCGCCTCCCAGCCGCCAGTCGAACGCACCTGTGTGCATGTTGACGTCATACAACGTCCACGTGTTGCGCGCCCGACAGCAGCACATCTCCCGAGGAGCCGGGGTCCACGCTATTGATGTGCACGTAGTCCCAGGGACGGCCGTTGCTGGGAAGCGGGTTGAAGGAGTCGGAGATCGCGATGTGCCCAAGCGCATGCCACTCCCACATCACAAGACCGGTCTTGATGTCGATCTCCTCGATCACCGAGTCGGTGAGGATGCCGTTGGATGAGCCTTTGACCGAGGTGAGGTTCGTGTGGATCGGGTCGAAGATGTCGATCCACGCGGTGCCCTGCGGCGTCAGACGGATCTCGTGCAGATCGGCGTGGTAGCCGTTGCCGGCCTTCACCTCCGCGATTTTCTCGTAGGAGCTGTTGTAGATGAGGTCCTCGCCCTGGCCGAACCCGACACCGAGGATCTTGCCTCTGCCACCACGTCAGCACGGGCTTGCCTTCGTAGCTCTGCACCTGGAAGTTGGTCGCGGAATCGCCTGTCGGCAAGGGGTGAAACCACACGAGCTGGCCGTGCTGATCGACGATCATCGGGCCGGGCGAGCCCGTCCCCTGGTAGGGAGCCAGGAAGAAGTCGCCTGGCGCGGCGCCGGGCTTCGCGGGCGTGGTGATCGTGATCGTCGAGGGCGTCAGCGCCGGTGCCGAGCTGTAGTGCTGCACGGCACCGGGATCACCGGGGTTGTTCGGGAACGGCGCTTGGCTGAAGCTCGCCTGGTGGGCGATCGTGAATGTCGTGCTCGCCGCCTGGCTCGGGCCGCCGGGCACGGTCGCGACCATCGCGTGCACCGTCACCCGCTCGCCGGTGGCGAACGGGTGCGACACCAGGAAGCTCGCGCCCGTGCCGGTCGAGTAGCTCTGGACGCGTCCGCTGTGCGCGCCGCTGACTGAGCCGACAGACGCGTACGTCTGAGACCTGCGTGCCCGAACCACCGAGAAAGCTGATCTGGGTCCCCGGCGAGGCATCCTCGGTGCCCGGCAGGGGCGAGACGGTCACGGGGTTGGCGGCGGCGGCGCTGATGTCGGCACTCGCCGGCTGGCTGCTGGCGGCCGGGTCACCGCCGTGGGCCCACAGCGAGACCGCGCCGGCCAGGCACACGACGATGGCACCCGCCGTCCCGTAGCTCCCCGACGGGCGCAGGCGCGCTGGCGCGCGATCGTGATCTGTGAGGCGCTCATGGCTCGATCGCCGGCGCCTCCCGAGAGCTCGGCGCACTTCAGCCACCCAACGCGAACGGTCGGGAGACTCCGATTACGCGGCCGCCCGTACCGAGCGCCTGGATCTTGAAGCTCATGTAGCTCGTTTGCACCGGAATCGCCGTCTCGAACCCGGACTTGGCGGTGGTTGCCACGACCGTCATCCGACTGGCGCCGGGCCCGGCCAGGACCCTCCAGGACACGACCTGGGTGGCGCCGTTCCAGCTCGCGTACACCGTGGTCTTGCCGTCCGTTCGGCGGGCGGCGCCCACGGGCGGGGACAGCGGCTCACCGATCCACTGCTCGAGTGTCGCCCGGTAGGTGAGGTCGGGCCCCGGCAGTTCTCCTCCAAGCAGCAGCTTGCCAGACCGGCTGTACTCGGAGAAGTAGGGTTCCGATCCCCAGCCGACGAACACGTTGCCGTTCGGCAGCGGCTGTGCGTCGCCCATGTATTCGGATTCGAACTTGCCATCGCCGGGGTACTGGGCCACGAGCGTTGCCGTGTGCGTGCTCTGGTCCAACTTGAGCACGAGCCCGCGGGATGGCCCCGTCGGCGGGAACGGAGGTGCCTCCACCGGTCAGCTGGCAGCAGTGATCGTCGAACATGGTGACGGTCGAGCCGTCCTCGAGCCTCGCGTCGTGCTGCCACTGGAAGGCGGCTCCGTGGCCGAACTTAAAGCTCGAGCGCCTGCCGCCGAGGGTCCACTCGATCCTGCCGGTGGCGATGTCGACGAGGTAGGCGGCCCAGGTGTTGCGCATGGACACGAGGAAGGTCCCGTCGCCGGTCAGTTCGATCGCGTTGACGTGGTAGGCGTCCCAGGGAAACCCGTTGGTCGGCAGCGAGGCCTGGGACTCGCTCAGCGGGATGTGATCGAGCGCGTCCCAGCTGCGCAGGAGCTTGCCGGTTCTGAGGTTGTACTCCTGCACCGCCGAGTCGAGCGAGCGCGCCGTTGTAGGCGCCGCCGTAGCGGGAGAGGTCGATGGGAATGTTCTTGTTCGCGGTCACCCAGGCGTCAACTCCTGCTGATCGCGAGCTCATGGAGGGTGAGGACCCAGCCGTCCGTCGCCTTCAGCCTCGCGACCGTCTGATAGTGCTGGTTGACGATCACGTATTCGCCGGTTTCGGTCGCGCCGGTGTTCGTGACGCGGCCCTGCCACCAGGCCAGTGCCGGCTTGCCCTCATAGGTCTGCAGGCTCAGGTTGGCGGCGGCAACACTGTTCGGGCACGGGCTGGAACCAGACGGGCTGCAGCTTATTGTCGAGGATCAGCGGTCCGCTCTGGCCGACGATCGGCGGTTCGTTCAGGTCGTAGAAGTTCGTGGTGAAGATGTAGCCGCCCGCCAGCTGCCCCGAGGGTGCCCGCTGGGTGATGCGGATCTGGGGCGGGTGCAGCGAGGGCTCGGTGACGAAGCTGTAGGCGCCGCGGGTGGTGTATGCCCCGATCGGGGCCGCATGAGAGCCCGCGAACGCGATCGTGACGACGACGAAGCCCGCGAGCACGACGCCGATCGCCAGCGCCAGGCGCCGGGCCGCTGCTCCCAGCGCGGCGCCGGGCTTGGGGAGCGAGGTGAACGTGATCACCGCAGCTACGGCCGCCAGCCCGGCCCCGATCAGGTAGGCGAGCCGAAAGCCGTCGGTCAGCGCCTGCGAGACCTGCTGTCCCGAGCCGATCAGATGGCTGGTGCGCTGCGTCGCGAGCGTGATCAGAATCGCGAGACCCAGGCCGCCGCCCACCTGACGCGAGGTGTTGACGAGACCCGACGCGAGCCCTGCCTGCCCCTCCTTGGCGCTCTGCGTGGCGGCGATCGTCGAGGGGACGATCGACATCGCGATCCCCGCCGCCGTGAGCAGCCCGGGGATCATCACGTACACGATCGCGCTGCCGCTGGATCCGATGCGCGTGAACAGCAGCATCCCGCCTGCGAGCATGATCAGTCCGCCGCCGAGCACCGAGCGCACGCCGAAGTGGCTCACGAGCTTGCCGGCGCGCGAGGCGACCAGCATGATCGTCAGGGTCATCGGCAGGAACACGAGGCCGGTGTGAAGCGGCGAGAGGCCCAGCACCTGCTGCATGTACAGCGAGCTCACGAACCACATCGGGAACAGCGCCGCACTGAACAGCAGGACGATGGTGTTGGCGACTCTCAGCGACTTGGTCAGCTCCTTGAAGGGGATCAGCGGCGCCGACGCCACGCGCGTCTCGATCACGCCGAACATCGCGAGCAGGACCACACCGAGGGCGATCGGGCCGAGCGCGGCAAACGTGTCCCAGCCCTTCAGGCCAGCTTCCACGACCCCATACACGAGCACCATCTGACCGATCGTCAGCGTCAGCGCGCCGGCGAGATCGAAGCGGGGGCATCCGTGCCCCTTGCGATGGCGCTCGCTCACGACGGCGTATGCCACCAGCGCGGTCGCGATCGCGATCGGGGGGTTGATCAAAAGGACCCAGCGCCAGCTGAGCACTTCGGTGATGACCCCTCCGAGCAGCACGCCGGCCGCGCCACCGAGCCCGTTCATCGCCGCCCACAGGCCGATCGCGCGATGGAGCTTCGGCCCCGGCGGAAACGACGCGGTGATGATCGCCAGCGAGGTCGCGGCCATCAGGGCGCCGGCGAAGCCCTGCACCGCGCGAGCGCCGACGAGCACCCCCTGGTCGGGCGCCGCGCCCCCGGCGAGCGAGGCGAGCCCGAACAGGAGGAGCCCGGCGACGAGCATCCGGCGCTGCCCGAAGCGATCGGCCGCACGGCCGCCGAGCATCAAAAAGCCGGCGAACGTGATCGCGTAGGCGTCGACGACCCATTGCAGGTCGGGCGAGGAGAAGCCGAGGCTCGATTGGATCGAGGGCAGCGCGACGTTGACGATGCTCAGATCGAGGATGACCATGAACTGGGCCACGCAGCAGACGGCCAGCAGCCACGCCGAATGCGAGCCCTGTCCGCTCTCCTCCGGGGGGGCCTTCGCCATCTCCGGCCCGGCCGTCGCCTCGACGCTCATGACGGCCTGACCAACTGCGATTGGCACTGTGAGCGCTTGGTAGGGTGAGCGCCCGAGCCCTCGAGCGACGACTGGAGCCCGCCCCATGAAAAGAACGCCACTGGCCGCCATGCTAACGACACTGGCCGTCCTGGCGAGCACTGTCGCAGTGGCCGGATGCGGCAGCAAAGCGGGGAGCTCTTCCCCCACGCCGACGACGAGCGGCACTCCCACCACCACGACGCCCACGACGACGACAACGCACAAGCACAAGTCCAAACCGGCTTACTGAGCCGCCGGTTCATGGGAGCGAAGCCGCGTAGCTGATCACGCCGGTCGTCTGCGAGACGCCGAGCGGATGGCCGGCCGAGTCGAGCGCCTGAACCGCCACGTAGGCGTACTTCTGCGGCAGGGTCGTCGAGCTCTCGAAGCCACTGGCTCCGATCGTGGCCTGCGCCGTCAGCGATCCGGGGTGCTTGCCCGCGAGCACGCGCCAGGAGGACACCTCGGTTGCGCCGTTCCAGCTCGCGTGCACGATCGTCTCTTCGCCTGTGTCGTTCAGGCTGGCGAGGACCGCGGGCGGGCTCAGCGGGCGACCGCTCCAGGGGAAGCGAAACGCCCGGTAGAAAGACATGTCAAACGGCTGATGGGCGTCGAACAGCAGCGAGCCACCGCCGGCGTACTCGCTGATCGCGGGCACCCCGCCGTAGCCCACGACGGTGTTCCCGTCCGGGAGCGTCTGCATGTTGCCCTGGCTGGCGGCAAGCAACGGCGGGCCGCGGTGCGTGTAGACGGAGGCGAGGCGTGCTTCATGGGTCTCGAGGTCGAGCGCGATCCGCACGGCGCGCGACTGGCGGTGGATCGGCGGGTTCGAGCCGTCGTCGAAGAAGGTGACGTCGCCATTCGGGAGGACGCGGCCGTCGTGTTGCCACGCCATGCTCGTGCCCGGCCCCATCTTGAAAGAGCTGTTGGTGCCGCCGAGGCGCCAGAGAACCCTGCCGGTACCGCCTGCCAGCTGATATCCGGCCCAGGTGCTGCGCGCGGAGATGAGGATGTCGCCGTCCGGCTCGGGATCGATCGAGTTGAGGTGGAAGTAATCCCAGGGCGTCGCGTCCGCCGGGACTTCGACTTCGGACTCCGAGGCGCCGACGTGGTCGAGACTGTGCCATTCCCAGCGCACGAGGCCCGTATGCATGTCGATCTCCTGGATGGCCGTGTCTACGATCGCCCCGTCTGACGCGCTCTTGATCGACCTGAGATCGCAGCGGATCAGGTTGTATGCGGTGATGTAGGCGATGTCGTGGGGGACGATCTGAAAGTCGTGCAGATCGGCCCTCAGGCCGTTGCCGCCGGGAATCCTGGCGACCGTCTGGTAGTGAGAGTTCATGACGATGTCTTCGCCCTGACCGAAGCCCAGCGAGAGCACGCGCCCCTTCCACCACGTCAGGTCGCGCCGGCCTTCGTATGTCTGCTCGCTCAGGTCGGCCGCCGCTTCACCGCCCGACAGCCTGTCGAACCAGACGAGTCGGCCCGCCGGGGTGTAGATCAGTGGTCCGTACTCACCCGGGCCGGGCCCGTTCGTGGTGAGGATGTCGCCGGCCGCGGGGTCGCGATCCGGCACGGTGACGGTCAGGACCGGGGCCTGGACGCCGGGCAGCGTGTAGAAGCTCTGATAGTCGGCGGGCGCCGCCGGCGGGTTGTGAAACTCCGGGACTCCCCCGATCGGATAGGGCGTGTCCACGCGAAAGCCGAAGCTCGTGCGACGCCCCTGCCCACGCGGACCGATGACGGCGCTGACGGAGACCCGCTCGCCCGCGTCAAATGGGGTGTCGGGCGTGAAGCTCGCG
The DNA here is from genome assembly GCA_963786535.1 of uncultured Solirubrobacterales bacterium. Lineage (GTDB taxonomy): Bacteria > Actinomycetota > Thermoleophilia > Solirubrobacterales > Solirubrobacteraceae > Palsa-744. Next base: position 1,378,872 of record CAWAZI010000001.1, read on the forward strand.
CCGTCACCCTGCGAGTAGCCACGGAGGCGGCCGGAGTGAAGGCCGCTGTGTCCGCCCACGACAGAGACTTCGCGGATCTCCGTGGCCGCCACGCCCAAGAAGCTGATCTGGGTGTTGGGATTGGCGGCGTCCGTCCCGGGCGCAGGCGAGACGTCGACGTCGGTGCCGGGCAGCGCGGCTGTGTGTTCGAGCGTGGCCGGCAGGCACGGGGGTGAGACGCGGCTGGGCGCACTCGAGCCAGACAGCAGCCTTAGGCTGGGCGAGCCCAGCACGATCGCAGCCACGACCCAGGCGAGCAGCGAGGTAGACAGGACGATCGAGCCCGTTCGCATCATGACCGTCGCGCAGCCGCTCCGTCAGCGGTTACCACTGAAGCAGCATCAGACCAATCGTTATGCCGGGGCCGACGGTCACCACAAGCCCGCGCTCGCCGAGACCGGGCTCTCTCTGCTCGATCGTCTGGTTCAGGACGTAGAAGATTGAGGGTGTGCCGATGTTGCCGTGATTGGCCAGCACGTCGCGGCTGACGGCGACATCCTCATCGGAGAGCGCGAGCGCGGATTGCACGCAGTCGATGATGCGCCGTCCGCCCGGGTGCACGATCCAGTGGTCGATCCCCGCGCGGTCCAGGCCGGCGGAGCGCAGGAAGGAGTCGGCCAGCTCGCCGAGGTCGGCCGCGGCGACGTCGGGGAGGTCGCGGTCGAGGTGCAGGTAGCTGTCCTCGGGGGCGAGTTCGAGGCTGACCGCGTCGAGCGTGCCCGCGATCTGGTGGACCTTGGAGCAGACGATCTCGGGGCCCTCGGCGCCGGGGTCTGCGGCGAGCAGCGCGGCGGCGCAGCCGTCACCGAAAATGGCCGAACCGACGACCTTCGCCTTGGCGTCATCCGCGCAGGCCCCCATCAGGATGCCGGTCATGCTCTCGGCCGCAACGACGAGCCCGACCTTGCCGGGGTGATCGCGCAGCGACTGGCTGACGAGCCGCATCAGCGGCACCGCGCTCGCGCAGCCCACCCCGACGACGTGGTACTTGTCGGTGTCGGGCGCCATTCCGAAGTGATCGACGAGCCGGTGGGCCAGCGTCGGCCCGCCGAGCGAGTACAGCGTCGCGGTCACGACCGAGCCGATCTCGCGGGGGTCGACCTGTAGACGCTCGATCGCTGTGACGGCGTAGCCGAACAGCTCGTCCTCGATTTGGGTCGTGCGGCCCTGGAGGGTGGTGGCGAGCACGTCGCCGCTCAGGTTCAGCCGCCGGCGATGCACGCCGCAGCGAGAGAAGATGCGCTGCGCGAACTCGTCGCCGCGCATGCCCAGGAGCGCAAGGACCTCATCCTGAGAAAACGAGGCCTCGGGGTCGACGATCTCCAGGCCGCTGATCCGGGGGCCGCGCGGCAGCGCGGGGTCGGCATACGCGATCGCACCGCCGGTGGCCGGCGACGGAGCGTGGAACCGCGAGGACTGCGACGGCGATGACGCGTCTACCTTCAAGCTGGCGACCCCCTGGGTCCGGGATGGAGCGACTGAGCGAGCCGCCGAGTCGGGCTTATGACCATATCGGTGCAACCCGACTGCATTCGACGTAGAAGCGCCCTGACGGCCGATCCTTACCAACTTCTTCGCGGCAAGAGCCCGACGGGGAGACTCGCACCCCCGACCCATCGAACTCCCGCTTCGAACTGACGGCTACCACGCTCACCCGCCCGCGCTCACCCGCCCGTCCCGCCAGCTGTTATACTGTGCAAGTATGACTCATCGGGTTGGTGCCAAGGGGCAGGTCGTGATACCGAAGGAACTGCGTGAGCAGACAGGGCTGCACCCGGGAGCGGATGTCGAGTTCGAGCTAGATGGGCAGCGGGTGAGCCTCAAGGCGGCTCGTGGTCGCCCGGGACTGGGCGGGCGGTTCGCGAAGAGCGGTATGGCCGAGCGCCTGCTTGAGGATCGCTCTCGCGAGCCACGTTGACCGTCTGTCTGGACTCGTGGGCGGTTCTTGCTTGGCTCGACGGCGAGGAGCCCGCGCACGAGCGCATCGAGCAGCTCATCAGCGACCGGCCGCTGATGAGCTGGGTCAACGCCGTGGAGGTCTACTACCGGGTCGAGCGCGATCACGGCCGCGCTGAAGCAGACGACGTGCTTGCCGGGTTGCGCAAGGCGCTCGAGCTGGATCTTCCCGGCACTGCGCTGATGATCGAGACAGCCCGCCTGAAGGCGAGCACCCCGATCGCGCTCGGCGATTGCTTTGCGATCGCCACGGCCTGCGCTCGCAACCTGACGCTCCTGACCGGAGACCCCGAGATCCTTGATCGAGAGACCCCCTGCTCGGTCGAGAACCTGCGGGAGCCCGACTGAGCGTTCATCGCTACGGATAGGGCTTGGGCGCGGGCCAGCCGGGTGTGAGCTCAGATGATGGGTGGCTTGGCACGCGCTGCGGGAAAGACGGTACCGAGCAAGCCGCGCGCGATCGCAGCCGCGATGTTCATCTGGTCGAAGTAGTCGCGCCAGAGCACGATCTGTCCGTCGTGAACGTCGAAGCGCCCGCAGACCCAAAACTGGAGGCGCAGACGGCCGAACTTCAGTACGTCCGTGCGCTCGGTCAAAACCGATGATCCGTTCGCCGAGATTGTGGGCGGCGCGCAACTCACGTCCGGGGCTCGCCGACGCGTGTGCCTGATGGGATCCCGTCCTGGGTGTCCTCCCAACGCTGGCGAGGCGGCTGGCGGCGGGCGGACCGGTCAGGCGATCTGCTCCGCCAGCTCGACGATGATCCCCGCAGGGCCGCGGACATAGCAGAGTCTGTAGCTGTCCTGGTAGCGCCCCAGCTCGCCTACGAGCTCTGCGCCGCGGGCTCGCAGGCGAGCAAGAACCGCGTCGATGTCCTTGACGGCGAACGCGACGTGGCGGATACCCGAAGCGTTCGCCGGCGCGCGCTGGTAGCCACCGTCGGTCGACGGCGTGTGAAACTTCGTCAGCTCAAGTCGTCCATGCCCGTCTGGGGTCTGCAGCATGGCGATCTGCGCCCGGACGCCCTGCAGCCCGACAACGCAGTCCACCCAATCGCCCTCGACCGGCGCCTCGCCCCGCTGCTCAAGTCCGAGCTCAACGAAGAACGCCACCGCGTCCGCGAGGTCGTCGACGACTATGCCCACATGGTCCATCCGCTGGATCGTCATGTGCTCGATGATAGGCACGCGACTGAGCCCATCGGTGAACTATCCCGGGGGACCGGCCGGGCGGCTCGAGCGCGACATCCGCGCCGCCCGCTCCTGCTTCGGCGCCCAGACGAGCATCCCCGCGGCACATGACAAGCACCATGCTTTGCGCGGAAAGCAGGCTCCCCCCGCGTAGCCAGCGAGACCCCCTGAGCTGGACGAGGTCCGAGGCTGAGCGCGGCAACGCGGGTGCTTCCGCTTCGCCGGGCACATGCGGGCGTCTGCCGATGTTCGGTCGATGTGCTCGGACATCGTCCTTTGCGGTAGTAGCAAACCTTTCACGTTGGCTACTGTGATGCGTGGAGAGCAGGGGTAGCTCGACCTTGCTCACCACCCGTTCAGCGGACGGGGCCTCAGGGCCCTTGGGTCGCCGCCTGGCTCGGGGCCGTTGCCGACGCACCGTCGAGCGCCCGTTGCAACTCGGCCAACAGTCCCTCGGACTGATCAAACACCATCGCGTGCCCGGCTCCCTGAAGGGTACGCGTGCTCACCGCGGGCAGGCGCTTGGCGAGCGACGCGCTCGTTTTCTGCAAAAAGGACGGGCTGAGGTCTGCCGTGATGATCGTGACCGGGACGCGGATCGACGCCAAGTCTTCGTCGCTGATGTCGCGGGAGCCGTCATCCGAGGAGAGGTCGGAGAAGATGCCTTCGGCGTTGCTGCGCAAAAGCTCGCGGCGATCCTCCGCCATACGCTCGAAAGCGCTGCCGCCAGTTCGGTAGCTCGTGGCGAAGCGCAGCCACGTGTCGAGCGCCTGTCGCTCGCAGCCAAGGCGCCGGAGCATCTGCATCTTCACGAAGGTGCCCGCGAGCTTGGGTGTGACATTGCGCCGCGAAGCAAACGCAGGGTCGAGCAGCACCAGGCGGCTTACAAGCTCAGGGCGCCGCACGGCAAGCTCGAGCGCGACGATCGAACCCGCGCTGTGCCCCACGACGGCGAGCGGCGCCACATCGAGAGACGTGATCAGAGCAGCGGCATCCTCGGCGTGTACTTTCCAGTCCGCAACCGGCGACCCGGAGCCTGGAAACCCGCGCCGGTTGTACGCGATTACGCGGTGCGCGGACTCGAGCGGTGCGAGGTCTTTCCCCCAAATGCGTCCGTCACTGCCGCCGCCATGAACGACGAGAACGGCGTCGCCTTGACCCTCGTCGCTGTACCACAGATCGGTGCCGTTCACCGCAACAGATGGCATTCCGCAGAGTCTACTCGGCCCCCCGTAACGTGAGTCCCATCGCTTAGCCACCCTGAGCAGGCACCTCGGTCATCGAGTTCGACAGTGCCGCAAAGGACGACACGGGGCGGTCCCGAACGTCGGCCCGACGGCGCAGCTTCGGCCTGCGATTGCAGGCGTCTACTCCGCTGCGCCGAGCCACTTCGCCAAGCGAGCTCGCGCCGATCCAGACCGGTTCTCGTGCTACAAAAGAGTGCTACCATCGTCCGTAATGGCCTCTCGTCACCCCCGCCTGGGCGTAGAACGCGACCCCGAGATGGAACGCGCCCTGACCCTCACCCAGCCACTGCTCGACCCCGCCGAGACTCGCTCGGCGGCCGCGCAGATCCGCGCGCTCACGCTGCGCGGGGCGCAGGCCGTACTCACCGGCGCCGGCTCGGAGTCCCAACTGCAAGCCCGCCTGGCCGAGCGCTACGGCGCAAGACCGGCCCGAGGCAACCTGCTGGAACTGGACCCCCCACCCGGCCAACCAGACCCCGCGGGTGGCGCGCCGGCGTCTGAAGCGCTGCAGTGGGTCCGCGGCGAGTGAACGCCGCCTACATCGACACCTCCGCGCTGGTCAAGCTGTTCAAGGCAGAGCCGGAGACCAACGCCTTCCGTACAGCGCTCAGAGACTTGCCAGTGCAGGTCGCCAGCGAGCTCATCCGCGTCGAGGCGATATGCACCGCAAGACGCCTCGGCGGCGAAGACGTGCTGAAGCGCGCCAACGAGGCCCTTGAACGAATCAACCTGATCCCGATCTCGCCAGAGATCCTTGAGCTCGCCACCAACGCCTACACCTCGCCGCTACGAGCAATGGACGCGATCCACCTCGCCACGGCGCTCACCGCGCGCGAGGACCTGGGAGCGATGTTCGTGTATGACAACGACCTGTACGCCGCCGCGCAGGCCCACCATCTCAATCCCCTCGCGCCACGGTAAGCCCACCACACCCCAGCAAGCCGACGCCGGGATTCGAACCCGGGACCCCCACTTTGCAAGCAGCGCGGCGATCGTAAACGGCCGTGAAGCCGGCGTCGCCAAGTGCAGGTCGGGCGGCCTCGGCCACCGCAGTGGCCCGTACTTCGTCACCTCTGCCACGGTGAGGGTGCCGAACACTCCGACCGAGATCGCACCCGCGGGAATCGAGCGATCGCCTTCCTGCGGGTCAGATATCTCGCTCGGCTAGGCGGCAGTCAGGGTGTCGGGAGCGCTCATGCTCGAGGCGGCGCGTTGGGCGGTGGCACGCCGCCCGATGCTCCCGTGCCTCCCGTCCCGTCGCTCGGTGAACTGTCCTTTCGGCCGCGCCGAATTAGGGTGATGATCCAGATCGCGCCGCCGGCCACGGCAGCGCCGATCAATGCCCAGCCCCACCCTGGCAGACCGCTCGATTCGGAGGACGGTTCTTTGCTCGCGGCCGCCGCGGCGCCGGCGGCCGCCGCGGCCGGGGCATGGCTGGTCGACGTCGTGGTCGGGGTGGTCGGGGTGGTGACGGTCTGCGTTTTGACGACCGTGTTCGTCTGCGTGGGCGTGGTCACGGTCGTTGTCTGCGGGGGTGACGTGACCGTCTTGGTCTGAGTGACCGTCTTCGTCGGGGTCGGTGCCGTGCTCGTGGGGGTGGTGGTGGGAGTCGTCGGAGCGGCCGCGGTCGTCGCCGACTTTGTTTGCGCCGACGCGGTCGCTGTTTGGTTCTGGGAGGGCTGGGTCTCGGTCTTGGCCTGCGTGGCGGTTGGCGTACTGCTGCTGGTGCTCGCGGTCGTTCCCTCCGTATGGCTGGACACCGTCTGACTCAGGCTGCTGGCCACGCTCGCCGTCCCGCCCGAGCCACACGCGGCCAAGGCGAGTACGGAGAAGCCCAGCACACCCCGAAACGCCCAGCGCGTCCCGATCCCGTCCCGGCGACCGTTGCGAGGAGCCTTATTACCGCAGCCGTGGCCGCGCCGGCGTTGATGTGCGTCGTTGATCATGGGGTGACCTTTCTCATGAGATCCGCATCTCATGGCCTTCGGCTTCGGTATCGCAGCCGTCGCGGCCCGCGGAGCGGCTAGCGGACGACCAGCCGAGGGTTCCATGGCGGGCCATGGTGACCAAACCTATCCGAGATCGTGATCATAAGCAGGCCCGTCGCATGACACCCGCCTAATGACACCCCGTGTGGGTCCTGGCAAGATGGGACCCACCGTGTACGCGACCCCCGCGACTCCGGGAAGCGACCTGACGGCGCGGCCGCCGTGGCGGCCTCGTATCGCCGCGGTCGTCGCGCTCATCGCGCCGGTTGTCATGGCTGTGGTGGCCGCGATCGCGCTGGCGGGCGATGTGCCCGTCGCGGTGCTGGCGGTCGGGCTCGTGCTGGTCTGCAGCGCGGCGATCTGGTTCGCCTTGACCCGTCGCGGCCCGCGGCGAGCAGCCGGCGCGGCGCTCGCCGCGCTCAGTGCGATCGGGCTGGTCGTGGTGCTGGTGGCCAACTGGCAAGGAGTGGTGGTGCTGGTTGCGCTGCTCTTGCTGCTTGCCGTGTTCGGACTGGCCGCGCGCTACGCATTGGGGCGGACCGGCGAGGCAGCCGTTCGCGGGGCCACCGCGGTGCTCGTGCGGGTGGGTGCCGCCGACTCGGCCGTGCTGATCATCAACCTGAAGTCGGGTGGTGGCAAGGCGGAGCGCTTCGACCTCGCCGTGGAAGCTCAGCGGCGAGGCGTCGAGCCAATCGTCCTGCAGCCCAGCGATGACCTGCTCGAGCTCGCCGAGAGCGCCATCGCGCGCGGTGCGCAGGTCATCGGGATGGCCGGCGGCGACGGCTCGCAGGCCCTTGTGGCGACGGTTGCCGCGCGGCGCGACGTTGCCCACGTTTGCATTCCCGCGGGGACTCGAAACCACTTCGCCCTGGACCTCGGCCTTGACCGCGATGACGTCGTGGGCGCGCTGGATGCGTTCACGGACGGCGTCGAGCGGCGTATCGATCTCGCGCGCGTAAACGACCGGGTGTTCGTCAACAACGCCTCGCTCGGCGTCTATGCCAAGGTCGTCCAGTCCGACGCCTACCGCGATGCGAAGCTCGAGACCTGGACTGGCATGCTGCCCGACCTGCTGGGCCCCGATGCGGAGCCGATCGATATCGAGTTCACCGCTCCCGATGGGAGCCGCTGTGACGACGCGCCGCTCGTGCTCGTATCGAACAACCCCTATCGGGTGACGAGCCTCGCCGGCGCGGGCACGCGTGAGCGAATCGACACGGGCCAGCTCGGTGTCCTGGCCGCGCGGGTGCGCAGCGCCGCTGACGCGTCAAAGTTCGTCGCGCTCGAGTTGGTCGGTCAGGTTGGCCGCTTTCCGGGTCTTCTGTCGTGGTCGAGCCAGGAGTTCGAGGTCCGCTCGAGCGGACCGCTGGAGGTTGGGCTCGACGGCGAGGCGCTCGTGCTGGATCCCCCCCTGCGCTTCGCGTCGCTGCCAGGGGCGCTGCGCGTGCGGCTGCCCAGGGGAGTTGGCCTGCCACCGGCCGCCAGAGCTGCGGCGTTGACTACGGACAATCTGGGCGCGCTTCTACGGGTGGCGGCTGGCCGGTGAGCCACCCCGCCGCGCGGCTGGTACTTGGCCTCGCCGTCTTCGTGCTCCTCGGCTGGGGGGTCGGGGAGCTCTGGACCTCGGTTGTGGGGTCGGTCGAGCTGAACGCGGTACGCGACGTGGCCGCTCAGCGCACGGCGACGCTCACTGACGTGGCGCGGGTGGTCACCTGGGCGGGCAGCGCGTTCCTGCTGGTCCCGCTCGCCCTGATCGCTTGCCTGGCGTTCGCCAGGGTGGGCCTGCGCCGAGAGGCGCTCGCGGTCGCGCTCAGCCTCGGCGGCGCGATGCTGATCTCAGGCTGGGTCAAGCTGCTCGTCTCGCGCCCGCGCCCGCCCGTGGAGCACCTGCAGGCGGTTAGCGGCTCGAGCTTTCCCTCGGGCCATGCGACGCAGGCGAGCGCATTCTGGTTCTCGCTGGTGTTCGCGATGCCAGCGGCAGGAACCTCGCCGAAGCTGACCCGCGTGGCTGCCGGCCTCGCGCTGCTGATCGTTCTCGCGGTGGCCGCGTCTCGCGTCTATCTGGGCGTGCACTATCCAAGCGACGTGGTCGCCGGCATGCTGCTCGGCACCGGTTGGGCAACCTACGTGTCGCGCCGCTTGCGGGAACCTAAGAACCTGTCTCAGGGCTCTCGGGCTCGATGACGATGTGGCCTCGCGTACAGCGTCTTGACCGCCGGCTGATGAGACGCTCGTTCGGGGCTCGCTCACCCGCACTGGATCGCACCCTCATCGCCACCACCCGGGCGGCGAACTACTCGCGACTCTGGCTTGTGGTCGCGGGCGGGCTCGCCATGTTCGGAGGGCAACGGGGGCGCAGGGCGGCCGGGCGCGGCCTCATCGCAATCGCAATCGCGGCGGCGGCGGCAAACGGTCCGGCGAAGCTACTCGTGCGCCGGCGGCGGCCGTCCTCGCGCCGGCGGCCCACGCTCATCCGCACGCCGCGATCGACGTCCTTCCCATCCGGCCACACCGCCGCGGCGGTAGCGTTTGCCACCGGCGCGAGCGCCGAACTGCCGGTAATGGCGCCCGTCCTCGTTCCGCTTGCGGGCGCCGTTGCCTACTCACGCGTGCATACGGGCGTTCACTATCCGAGCGACGTCGCAGCCGGCGTGGGGATAGGGATCGCCTCGGGTCTGCTGGCCGCGCATTCGCCCTGGCGAATTGACGCGCGAGGAGGCACCATCGTGCGCCGGGAGGGATCGCATTAATGCCCGGCCGAGCGGTCGTGGCGCGCCGCCATCACCACTTCAGCTCGATCTCGAGCTCGCGCTCGTCCGTCTCCACCTCGAGCTCGACCTTGAGCTGCAGTTGATCGGGGACGTGGACCGTGAAATGCATGCCGCCGCGGTCGAACTCCAGGTCGTTGTGACGAGCGAGCATGTCAGCGAGGAGCCGCAGGCGCTCCGCGACCTCCTCCCTGCTGACGGTCTCCTTCTGCTTGATCTCAAAGATGTCCATCGGATTCTCCCCTCGTTGTTGTGAGCTGCGGCATCGTCACGGCCCGACGCGTCGGTTCGATGAGTCCGAATGACCCGTCGTAAACGAGGACCCGCCGAGTAGCCCCCGCCGCGCAGACCGAGCAGCCGGTTCGCCGGCAGGAACCGCTAGCCGTGCGTGCTCGCTAGCCTCCGTCATCGGCAAGCCAAGCCTTCGCCTGCGCCAGGTCGCGGACGTGGAAGCCCCGGGCCTTGCCTGGAAGCAGGAAGGAAAGGGCACGCAGCGCAGGGCGCATCCAGTCCTCATCGCTGACCACGGCCACGCGCTCGTAGGAGGTCGCGTGGCGCACGCGAAAGCCCGTGTCAGCGCTCATCGCGTCGCCCTCAACCTCACGGGCTCCCGCGCCGATCAGGTAGAGCAGCCGCACGTTGTGCCCCTCGGCGATCTCTTGGCGCAGTACCGGCTCGACGGTCTCCTCCCAATCGTCATCCTCGACCTCCCCGACCGCCTCAAAGCCGATCGTCCCGCCCGGCATGTCCGTCATCCTTCGCAACATGGATTGGTCCCTTTCTCTTGGCCGCCATCGCGGGGCAAGGCGATAGCGAAATCAGCTCAGACCATAGACCCTTGAGGTCACAGATGCCCGACCCCGGCGGGAGTCAGCGTCCCCGCTCCAGGGCTCGGCCCGTCGGCTGTGCTCAGGGTAGGCGACGGAAGGTGGCCGTCGCTGCGTCCGGCCGCGTCGTCGTCCGTCGCTTCTGCTCGTAATGGGTCTCCCGGGGCGTCCTTGGGCGCTTGCTCCTGCAGCTGCGCCTTGACCTCGAGCAGCGCCTCGCGCTGTTGCCTTGAGACCGGCGGGAAGCGGGGGTCGATCTCCATCAGCGTGTGAACCAGCACCGCGGCTGCTCCGAACCTGGCGAACCACTTGCGGTCGGCGGGAATCACGTACCACGGCGCCCACTCAGTGCTCGTGTGCGAGAGCATCTCGGAGAACGCGCTCTGGTAGTCATCCCAGCGCTCACGCTCGTGGACGTCGGCCGCAGAGAACTTCCAGTTATGGTCGGGGAGGTCGATACGCCGCAGCAAGCGGGCTCGCTGCTCCTCCTTTGAGATGTTCAGGAACAGCTTTACGATCCGCAGCCCGTTTTCGGTGAGATAGCGCTCCCAGTCGTTGATCTCGCGGTAGCGACGCCGCCAGATGTTCCCTGTCCTCGCTGCCTTGGGCAGCTTCTGGCGATCGAGGTTCTCTGGATGTACGCGCACCACGAGCACCTCCTCGTAGTGGGAGCGGTTGAAGATGCCGATCTCGCCGCGCTCCGGGAGACGCTGCGCGTAGCGCCAGAGGAAATCGTGATCGAGCTCCTCGGTCGACGGCACCTTGAAGCTATGCACGGCGACGCCCTGCGGGTTGACCCCGCTCATCACGTGGCGGATCGTCCCGTCCTTTCCGGCGGTATCCAACGCCTGCAACACCACCAGCACCCCCCACGTGTCCTGAGCGGCCAACCGCGCCTGGTACTCAGAGAGCAGGCGCACTCCCTCGGCGAGCAGGGCTACCCCTTCCTTCTTCTTCACGCCTCCCTTGAAGGCAGGGTCGAAGTCCTTGGCGAGGGTCACCTTCGACCCTGGCTTCACCCGGAACGGCTCGATGAACTCCGCGACCCGCCCTTGACGCTTGTCGGCCATCCTCAGTCCAGCCCCATGCACCAAGCTTACGGGGCGCAGAGCGCGGCTACAGGCCGGTCTCGGCGATGATGCGACCTGATTTGACTGCCGCGACGAGCTCCCGATAGTCGCGCTCGTTCTGCTCGGCATATGCGTGGGAGAACTCGACGATCGCACGGTCGAAGGTGGCGCTCTTGCCGAGGTAGGAGGCGATCGCTCTGCGGTCGCCGCTGCGGGCGTGCGCGCGGGCGAGCGTCCAACCACACAGCCTTCCGTAGGCTGCCAGACCCTTCGGGATCATCTGCTCGATCTCCGCCGAGCCCTTCCAATCCTTCAGCTGACGACCATAGAAGTCCCGTTCTCGACCGTCGACCCCAGACTCGACGTGCACCCAGCCGAGGAAGATGTCACTGGCTGCCTGCATCAGCCGCTGCCCGGCCACGACCCGCTCGCCGTGGCTCTCGAACTCGCATGGGCCTAGGAACTCCTCGAGCACCGACGCCTCGGCCTCCTTCATCTGCAGAAACAGCGGGTCCTGTCCATCGTTGCCGAGCATCAACGCGATCCAGGCGCGCGTGCCGACGCTCCCCACCCCGACAACCTTACGCGCGAAGTCGGCCAGGCGGAACTGCTCTAGCAACACGCGCCGGTCATGCACGAGCGTATCGCGGTAGGAGCGCAAAAGCTCGCGTAGCCAGTCGAACATCTCATCGTGCTCGCGGCCCCGTAAGAGGTCGTCGACCGGGACTATCAACGGCGGTTCGGCAACGATCCGCGCCTCCCCATCCACGATACGCGTGAGTTTGGAGAATGCCGACATGCTGTCCCGTGTACGCGCCCTGGCCAGGTTCTTCTCTGTCCTCTTGACCATCCTGGGAGTGAGCTGCGGACCGAGCTTGGCGAGCACAGCCTCGATGTCCAGCCGGGCATACCAGACATTGAGGTTCCTCATCGCAGCGAAGCTCGCCATCGCTGCGCGGTACGCCTCGACGGTGCCAAGCACCGCCCGGTCCTGATCCTTAACGGCAAAACCATTCTCGCGCGCCGCGATCAGCACGCTCGCGGCCAGACGCTTTACGTCCCACTCCCAGGGCCCTGGAAGCGTCTCGTCGAAATCATTGAGATCGAACACGAGTCGCCGCTCGGGCGAAGCGAACACACCAAAGTTCGACAGATGTGCATCACCACAGCACTGGACGTTCAGCCCCGAGCGCGGTGTCGCCGCCAGATCACTGGCCATGATCATCGCCGCACCCCGATAGAACGTAAACGGCGAGACAAGCATGCGCCCATAACGGATCGGCACCAGCTCCGGAACGCGAGTCTCAGCCTGACGCTCAAGCAGCTCGATCGGATCAACGCGGTGGGGCGCCGACTCGAATATGGCGTGACTGGAGCGCGGCACCTCCCCACGCGCCGCCTTGCCGCGAGCGACCCGCTCAGCCACCGTCAGATGCGGCACAATCGAACCAGCCGAGGTCGTTCCCTTCCCGGTCGCTGCCATCGACAGAACATACTCCCGAGCTCGGGACCAACGACCGCGCAAGGGTCCCCACTGGGGCGGCGACGAACCACCTCGCTGTACGATGCAGACGTCTCGCCGACGTAGCTCAGCTGGCAGAGCGCGCCCCTCGTAAAGTGCTCCGCTCAGGGCGCTCGATCTCTAGGCTGAGCGCCATTTTATGCTCCTTAGCAGGTATTTCTTGGCTGTCACGGTGTGGACAGTTGCGGACAAGTGCGGCGAAAAAGTGTACAAGCCTGCTGTGACGGTGCTGTATCGGAGGGGTCCTTTACAGCAGGGCGGGGTTGGGATCGACGTGAAGGTCGAGGCGGTGTCAGCCGACCGATCGTGAGAGAGTTCTCGCGACCTGATGACCTCCGGATTTGCCGCGCTTGCTCCTGGGCCCGGGGAAGCCGCTGTGCTTTCTCTGCTCGCCGTGCGCACGGACGATGGGTGGTCGACGGTGTGCGGATCGCTGCTGACGGTCCCGGCGGAGCAAGCCTTCATGAGCTGGCCTCAGTGGGGAAGGCTGCAACCAACGGCTCGCCCGCGTCATCGCGCGACGTTTGGCGATCCCCTCGACGTGGGACCGAATTTTCGGATCCAGCCGTTTGACGGGCTGATGGGTGCTCGCCAGATCGTCACGATCGACGAATGGCAGAGCACCCTCGAGGCGCTCCTGAGCGGCAAGGTCAAATGCGGGACGGTGCACTGTTCGTTCGACGCGTCGAGCTGGTCGACGAGCGGGCTCCTCGGAGCTCGCACCGGCGGGCAGTCAGATCTCCACGCCGTCGTCCACGGAGCACGGCGCCCGGTGACAGGCCTCGCCACGACGCTGACAGCTCCGTCCGTCCCGCACTCCGAGGCGGTGTGGGAGCTGGAGGTTCCCGGGGGTGTCCCGAGAGGGCGGGACCTCGCGCGGATGAGCGCCGCTCGGCAGGTACTTCATTGGCCGATGGAGCTCCTCGGAATCTATTGGCTCGGGACCGACGAGTTCGAGCCGCCCGCGCGATTTGTCGTTGGTCGGACCGCTGGTGATGCCTGGATCACCGGGATCGACCCCGATTACGAGGATGCTCAGCTGCACCCTGGTAATGCGAACAGAGCATAACGGTGTCCCACTCCTGGTGCAGAGCATCCGCATCTCGGACTTGCCCGGCGACTCCCATGGAGCCCAAGAAGCCCGTAACCTCGGATGGGCGCAACGAACCCTCGGGTGCCGGATTCCCCGAGGGCCGACCGGGACCGCTTGGGGCGTCTCATTGATCGCTCCAGACGGAGCGCTTCTCGACGAGATGCCGACCGCAAACCGCGTCGAGACGATCCGCATGAGCTTCAACGCGATGGGCTCTCCACAGTCGGTGGCGAGCACCACGGTGATTGGCGATCCACGGCCGCGACCCAAAGGACATGAGCTCGATCAGGCAGTCGCAGCCGCGCGCCAGATCCTCCAGGTCGCGAGAGACGCCGCGGCAGCCCGACGCGTCTCGACGCTGGCGGACTTGCGCGACTACCTGCGATGGAGATTCTCCTGCAGATCAGGGGAACTTCTACTGCTCGATCCTTACCTGCTGACCGGCCAAGACCTCACCGACACGATCATGTTTCTCCGTTCGCTCGATCGTTCGATCCGGGCGCTCTGCGCGAACGTGCCCACTGCCTTACTCCCGGCGTCACTAGAGGCTCGTCGATTGCCGCAAGGACGCCGGTCATTGCACGACCGCGTGTGGATCGTCGGAGAAACCGGCCTGCTCGTGGGAGGCTCCGTGTCGACCTTCACAAGTCCCCACGGCAGCGCCACCACCGTCACCGAGCTACCGCGAGCCGATGTTGCGCTCTGGCGCCAGCAATTCGAAAGCTGGTGGACACCATGACCCCCGCCCGACGCAGGTATCGACAGCCCCGCCAGAGGGTCGGCTTCGTTTGCGCGACAAGACACCAAACGAACGGCTGCACCGTCCGAACATAGAGGTAAGCCGACGCGGGGAGTCGAACCCCGGACCCCTCGCTTACGAAGCGAGTGCTCTGGCCATCTGAGCTACGTCGGCAGGCGACTGCATCGTACCGTCGAAGCTCTGGCTTTGCCCGAGCCTGATTGCTCTCGCGCTCACTCTGGTGCGATGGGGTTGAGGTTGTGGGCCTGCGCGGCGGCGTGTAGGTCGTTGTCGTAGACGAACATCGCTCCCAGGTCCTCGCTCGTGGTGAGCGCCGTGGCGAGGTGGATCGCGTCCATTGCCCGCAGCGGCGGGGTGTGGGCGTTGGTGGCGAGCTCGAGGATCTCTGGCGAGGTCGGGATCAGGTTGATTCGTTCGAGGGCCTCGTTGGCGCGCTGCAGCACGTCGTCGGCGCCGAGGCGTCTTGCGGTGCAGATGGCCTCGACGCGGATCAGCTCGCTGGCGACCTGCACGGGCCAGTCGCCGAGTGCCGCGCGGAAGGCGTCGGTCTCTGGCTCTGCCTTGAACAGCTTGACCAGTGCGGAGGTGTCGATGTAGGCGGCGTTCACTCGCCGCGGACCCACTGCAGCGCCTCAGACGCCGGCGCGGCGGGGTCTGGTTCGCCGGGTGGCGGGTCCAGCTCCAGCAGGTTGCCTCGGGCGGGTATTGCGTCGTAGCGCTCGGCGAGGCGGGCTTGCAGTTGGGATTCCGAGCCGGCGCCGGTGAGTACGGCCTGCGCCCCCCGTAGTGTGAGCGCGCGGATCTGCGCCGCCGCCGAGCGCGTCTCGGCTGGGTCGAGCAGTGGTTGGGTGAGGGGTCAGGGCGCGCTCCATCTCGGGGTCGCGTTCTACTCCCAGGCGGGGGTGACGAGAGGCCATACGAGGATGGTAGCACTCTTGTGTAGCATGTGAGGGCGGCTGGATCGGCACGAGTTCGCTTGGCGAAATGGCTCGTCGCAGCGGAGGGAGACGCTCGCTCTCGCAGAGCTATGTGGTGATGATCGGACTGAAGTCAAGGAATGCTTCATGTCGTCCAACTCGGAAGTCTCGTCGATGTCGAGTGCCATACGCGCAACCGGCCGAAAGCAGTAGTGCGCCGTACGACGCGCCGGCCAGCCGGATAAACATCAGCGAATGAGGGTAGGATCGCGCCGGTGGGCTTCGGAGGGAAACGTCGTTGTGGGGTGTCACACGGGCTCGGCCTTCGTGCCGTGCATCTTTCCGCTTGTTGAGATGCTGGGACAGTGCGGACATACAGCCGTTGAGGGTTGCCGTGGCATCCTGGCGGCACACTTCGCCGAGCGGCCTTGAGGAAGGCACCGGGAACACGCGTGACTAGCCGTTGGGGGGCTGGCAAGCGAAGCCCGAGCGAGCCGGTTTTGTCGGCCCCAAAGGTGGCGGTGATCGCAGCCGACGCCGACCAGGAGGTAGAGAGGGAGCTCTCCTCCCTGATGGGCGGCGCGGGCGTCGAGATCGTCGAGGCGAGCGCGCCGGGCGTGCTTGACGGGATCGTCGTGCTGCTCTCCGCACATGCGCTTGCGGACCCTGCGTTCTGCCAGACCGCACAAGGCCGCGAGGCGGTCCGGATCCTCCCGGTGCGCCTCGAGGCGATCGAAGCCGAGACAGCGCCGGAGCGGCTACGCTACCTGAACTGGATCGATTGGAGCCCCGCGAACCCGAGCGCGACGTTCGGCTCGATCCTTGCTGGCCTGCTCGCAGATCCCGCACGGCACCGCCTCTCGCGCGAGCTGCTACACGAGGCGGAGGCTTGGGAGCGCGCCAAACGGCCGCGTGAGCTCCTGATCGACGATCGCAGGCGCGCCGAGCAAATGCAGGGCAATCTGGAGGAGTTGCAGGCCGACCCGCTCGCGCACCCGAGCCCGCTGACGGTCGAGTTCGTCGAGCGCTCCGCCGCGGTCAGCCGCCGCGCCCACCGGCGCCGGCGCCGGTGGCGGATACTGGTTCTCCTCGGCACGCTCGTCGCGGCTGCGGCCGCGGCCGCCTACCTGCCGGAAATCAATACGCGGACGCAGGTCAACCATGCCGCGATCGTCACCACCGGCGACGAAGCGATCCTGGCCGGCCTGCCGGAATGGTCTGCGGTTAACGCCGGGGAGCTGCTGGCTGAGGGGACCGCCGCTCAGCAGATCCTCGGCCGCGACACGTTGCTCGAGGCGATGCAGCAACCGTGGAGCATCAGCAACGCCGACTTCATCGAAGAGGTCACGGCGATGGCCCCGTTCGCTGACGGGACACGTGCCGCGGTGCTGACCGGCATTCCGTCACCGGCGGCGTTCGCGGTGATCGCTGTCAGGCACCCGCATACGATCTGGTCGGTCGGGCTGCAGCGCTCGTATCGGAGCCTGTTCGTGGCGGCGGGTGGGAGGACCGCGCTGCTGGCCGGAGACGGCGTCGCGGCGGTCGACCTGTCAACCCACGCGGTTCACACGCTGCTCGGCAGCGGGAACTTCACTGGCGTCTGGGGTGCCGTTACTAGAGAAATCGTGCTATGGAGCGCCGACGGGGTGTTGCAGACGCTGAATCCCGCCACGGGTCAAACCCGACAGGTCGGGCGTTACGCGGCGGTGCTGGATGTCGCGGCGGGGCCTGGTGGCGAACCGGTAGCGCTGGTGCAGAGCGGCCCGGACCGGTTCGAGCTGGTCAACGTGGTGGACGGGGCTGTTCTCGCTGGCGCCCGGATGTCCTCCGTCCAGGTGCTTGGCACGCTTTCACCGTCGGGCACACGTGCACTCGTCGCGGGCACTGACGGGCAGCTATGGGTGTTCGGGGTACGCGATGGTGCGCGCCCGACCGGGATCGCGCTGCCGTCGGTGCTCAACGACATCCGTTGGGCGCCAGGCGAACGGGTGGTCCTCGCAAGCGACTCAGAACGCGGGCAGGTGTTTTATCTGCCCCGCCAGGAGCTGCTCGGGCATATCTGCTGGGATGTGCCGCGGCTCGGGCGTGTGGTCCTCGACGCAGACGGTCAGATAGCGGCGTGCGTCGGCAGCAACCTGTCCTCGTTCTGGAGCCTGTCTCCGGGGCCGCGCCCGCGGGCGCCAGGAGAGTCCACCGCCAGGACGCTCGAGAACAGCCTCGCAAGAGTGGAGACGAACCAGGCCGGTGTGCGGGTCTTTTGGCGCGGCGCGCTCGGCAGCGGCTCCACCACATGGTTCTCCCCGTCGGACAGCACGATCACCGCGCTTGCGTTCGGCCCCGGCGGGCATGAGGTCGTGATCGGGTCGGCCGGAGGCGAGGTGACGCTCGTCGGTCTCGCGCGCGAAGATGCCAGGATCACGGTCGAGTGGCACGTCCCAGACTCCGCGCCCGTCACGGCCGTCGGCTGGCAGAACGGGCCGGTCGCAAGCACCGCCTCGGGGCAGACGTGGGCGGTCCCCTCGTGTACGTCGTGCGCGACAGACATGGGGCTGCTCGACGCCGCACGCGAACGTTTCACCGGGTGCTTCACCGAACGCCAGATCGCATGGGTCATCGCCGCCGTACGCCAGCACCTTGGCGTGCGTCTCTGTCCGCCCCCCGGCCCTGTTGGGGAGGGCTGAGGGCCGTGCAGCATATCTTCATCTCCTACAGCCGAGCGGACGTCGCCTGGGTGAAAGGCCTCGTGGTGCGCCTTGAGGAGCGCGGCCTGACTACGTGGCTTGACGAGCGCGACGTGCCGCTGACGCTGTCCTGGATCGAGGAGGTCCGCGACGCGATCATCGAGGCGCGCCTGTTCGTGAACTGCGACTCCGAACGCGCCCAGGCATCGGCGAACTGTGCCATCGAGCGCGGCCTCGCCGCCGAGGCCGCAAAGGAGCAGTGCACAGTGCATGCCGGAGGTGATCTCCCGGCAGCGGCAGCGAGCGTGATTACGATCTTCAAAGGCCTTGACCCGGCGACGCCCGTCCGCACGGAGCTCACGGTGCTGGCTCGCGACTGGGACCGCGCGGGGCGGCCGAAGAGCCGCCTCGTCTCCGCCCGGATGCGCAGGAGGCTCAGACGGTCGCTGCGGGCCTCGAGCCCGCTGAGACCGAGCGAGCGCGCGTTCCTGGCCGCAAGCCGCGCACGCTCACGCCGCCGCGCCGGGGTCTCGATCTTTCTCGTCGCCCTGGCAGTCGTGGCGCTAACCACGATCGAGGTGGTGAAATTCGCGAAAGACCGGATTGTCTCCGCCAACAGCACGCAGGCCGCCGCCTATACCGAAACGCGAGCGGCACTCGCCGAGGTCGCCGAACAGCCCTTCCAGGGGCTGGCTGAAGCCTCCCGGCGCGGCGGCAACGAGTCCGCCGACGGCGCGAACGTGATCAGCGGCGCGCTGCGCTATCCCGTGCCCGATGACGCGTTCAAGGTGCCGGGCAGCGCAAGCCTGTTCGCCACCAGCCCCGTCGGGGCGATTGTGAGCGTGACCGCCACCGTCGGCGGGACGTGGGGGCGTGCGGCAGACGCCGTGAACGTCAGGAATGCAACGGGTCTGGCGCGGGCGGTGAGACGATCTTCCGCAACCCCCAGCGGCGGGCTGAGCTTCCGCCTTCGAGGGGACTCCGGGGTGCTTGAAGTGCTGCGGGACGGGCGACTCTGGCGAGTCATGACGTTCACCGGACGCCCGTCAAGTCTCACCCTCTCACCGGACAGGCGTGAACTCGCTGTCGCCGTCGGGGCGCTCGTGGAAATCGCCGAACTGCAGAGCGCGAGCATCCGCACGGTGCTGCGCGGTGCGCCCGGAGACGTGCGGGCGCTGGCGTGGTCGGCCGACGGTCGGCGGCTGTGGGCGCTCTGCCACTCGATGGTGGTGTCTTGGGCAGTGCGCGACGGGACGGTGCTGCTCGACGAACCGGCCGAGAACTTCGAGGCGGTGTTCCCTGGCGGCACGCCCGGAAGCGCGTGGGTTGTCGCGCACGACGGGACGCTGCGCGAGATCGACACGCACACCGGCTCGACCCTCGCGCGACTGCGCGTGCCGGACGAGATCGACTCGGCTGGCGCCGCGGCAGACGGGACCGTCGCGGCGCTGAGCGGCGCCCATGTGGAGTGGATCGTGCCGCTTGACGGCGCCAGGCCGCGGCGCCTGGATCTCCCCGGATGCGAGCTCGGCCGCCCGATGTTTGAAAATGCGACGACGTTCCGGTTGCCGTGCCTATTCGGGGAAGTGCTGAGCGTGTCGGTCGCAGAAGGTAGGGTCGCCGGGCGCCTTGCGGTGCCCGGCGGTGGCTCGTTCGCGCTCGCAAGCCTCCCGGCTAGCAGGACGCTGCTGGTCGGCAACGGCGACGGGCACCTGCTGGCATACGCACCCTCAGGGGCGCTCAGCCAGCTGTGGTACAGCGAGTGCGGGGCAAGCATCACCCGGATCGCGGTGTCCCCGCGCGAAAACGCGATCGCGCCCGTGGGGTCCGGTACCGGCGTGTCGGGGTGTGTCCGCCGCGGCGTTCGCGCCGGCTCGCCGGGGAGCTTCCGGTTCGACGCCGTCGATGAACCGAGTACCCACTCGATCGTCGCCGAGACAGCGGCGTTCAGCGACAGCGGCGAAGTATTCGCCTACGGGTTCAGCGACGGCAGCATCGTGCTGCACTCGACACCGAACATCCTGCCGACCGAGACGATCACGACGGTCGACGGAGCGATTCGCGACATGTACGTCGACCATGAAGACAACCTGATCGTCGCGACCGCCGGCGGGATCGTCCAGCGGATCCCGATCTGCGACGCGTGCATGAGCAACCGGGCTCTGTCGAGGCTCGCGGCGGCAAGGCTTGAACGGGCGGTTCAGATTGGGATCGCGCGGAAGGCGCCGTGAGGGCACTCGCGCGGAGACGTGGCTGGCGTTGAACCCAGGTTTCGACTGCGAGAAGCGTTTCTGAGAGCCATTCTCGTTGGTTTTGCGATACTCGCTGCGCATGCCACCTCGTGTCCGGCGCAAGTGCTTCGTTTCCTACCACCAGCAGGATCTCCCACAGGTCAACCGGTTCATCTCACGGTTTGGTCCGCGGAACTTCATCAAGCGCGGGATCACGGTGCCACAGGACATCATCGACTCGAACAGCACCGACTACGTGCTGCGGCGGATCCGCGAATTGTACATCCGCGATTCGACCGTCACGATCGTCCTGATCGGTCAGTGCACGTGGGCGCGGAAGTTCGTCGACTGGGAGCTTCAGGCATCGTTGCGCCGCAATGCGGATGGCCTGCCGAATGGTCTCATCGGGATCCTCCTGAACGAGAAGATCCGCCCGACGCTGCCGCCGCGCTTCCAGCTGAACCGAGACAGCGGCTACGCCAAGTACCACCATTACCCTCCCAACGTGGCGACGCTTGAGAACTGGATCGAAGACGCCTACAAGGCGCGTGTGCTGCGGGCGCGGCTGATCCGAAACCCGAGGGAACGCTTCACATACAATAGGCGGTGCCCGTGATCCTCGCCTACGCCGGGCGTCGAGCCGAGTCTCTCCCGGAAGGCTCCGGCGAGGTTCTGGCGGGCCGCGTCCGCCGGCTGCTGAATGGCCTGGCGCCGACTGCGGTAGTCGGGCCGGCCGCCGACGGCGGCGATCTGCTGATGCTTGAGACGGCGCTCGCGCTACCCGACGCGCCGAGCGCGCACATCGTGCTGCCCACCTCGGTGCAGGACTTCCGAGAGGCGTCCGTGGCCGAGGAGTGGCGGGACCGCTATGACCGTGTCCTTCAACACGTTCCGCTCGCGGGAGGGGATATCCGGACGCTCGGGCTCCCCGACGGGGAGGACGCCTACCGCCAGGCCAACCGTCAGATCCTTCAGACGGCCGCGGTGCTTGCGACAGACCCCCAGCGCGCGGTCGCGCTCGTGATCGCGACCGAGGAGGAGGGCGAGATGGTGAGGGACTTCACGGCCCAGGCCGCCCTGCAGGGAATCCCGGTGCTACGCATCGACCCTGCTGTCGAGCTGCCCGCGCGTCCGCACTGCTTTGTGGCGATGCCGTTTGGGCGCAAGTACGACCCGCAGCGCAAGATCATGATCGACTGCGATCAGGTTTATGAGCGGATCCTCGTGCCCGCTCTGGAGAACGCCCAGCTGCGTTTCCGACGTGCCGACGAGCAGATCGACTCCGGTGTGGTCCTCCAGCCGATGATCGAGGCGATCAGCGAGGCGGACCTCGTGATCGCCGATCTAGCGAGTGCGAACTTCAACGTTGGTTGGGAGCTCGGCCTGCGTCATCTGCTGCGTGCCCGCCACACGCTTCTCATGCTCCCTTCCCGCACGCTCACCCCGTTCGACGTCTCCGCGCTGCGCCACGTCAGCTACGAGCAGGGCAAGGCAGGCATCACTGATGACGCGGCGATCGCCGCGTGGGAAGCTCTCGAGCCATACCTGCGACTCGCCGCCGAGCCCGCCGCCCTGGGCAGCGACTCGCCTGTTGACGCGGTGATGGAGGTAACGCAGTGGGCGCGTGTGAAGCCGCGTCACACGCGCGATGAGCGGTGGGAGGCGATCCGTGAACAACTCTCGCTCGCACGCGACCTGCACGACAGCGAGATGATGCTCCAGATCTTGGGGGAGGCAGACAGCCTTGACGCGCACCAGCGCGAGTTGGTTGCCGCCGAAGCGGGCGTCGGGCTCGTGCGCCTCGGAAGCTACCAGCGCGGCAGGGGGCTGCTGCAGCCTCTGATCGACGGCGACCCGGAGGTGCTGCGCCCCGCAGCGCACCTGTTCTATGCCCAGTCCATCTACAAGCCGGCAGGTGCCACAGTCGCCGAGTTTGATGATGCGGAGCGGCTACTGAAGCACCTGCTGCGAAAGCGCCCGGGATACCCGGAGGTGTGGGCGGGCCTCGGTGCGATCAGCAAGCGCCGCTCCAAACTCAGGGACACCCGGGCACTTGCGGAGGGCGACATCCGCAAGGCGATGGACGCCTACCAGCGCGACTATTCACGCGACCTGAACTGCTACTACGAGGGGATCAACCTCGTCGCTTGCGCGGTCATCCTCGCCAACGCGTTCGCCGACCAGTCCGCTGGCGAGCGCGCCCGCAACGTGCTCCCCGCCGTTCGTCTGGCGGCGCAGCTCGCATGGGAACGGGATCCGGCCGACTTCTGGGCTGCGGTGACCGTCGCCGAGGCACGGCTGTGCGCGGCGCTCCTCGGTGCCGACGACACCGAGAATGAGGTGCATGACGCCTACGAGTTCGCTGGCCGCTGCAAGCCACCGTCGGGGGAACTCGACAGCAGCGTCACCCAGCTACGGCTGTTGATCGAGCACGGTGTGCCCCGGGCTCTGATGGACATTGCCGCAGCGGGCCTCTCGGCGGGCGCCGGCGTGCCGGTGACTCTCGATGAGCCCTGACCGAAGCGCCCCCGACTCTCGGGCCCTGAGAGGGCCGGGGCGGAGCCTCGCAAGCCAACCACCGCACACGAAGGGATCACCATGAGCACAGCCAGAGCGCGCCTCCTTCTCGCAGCCGAGCGGGCGGTCGCAAAGAGCCAGGATCCGACCCGCCGCAAGTGCTTCCTCTCCTACCACCGCGATGACACCGACGAGGTCGAGGCGTTCATCGATAGCTTCGGTGGGGTGTTCATACCGCGCGTGATCGGCGTCACCGACGGGGACGACTTCATCGACAGCACCGACACTGACTATGTCACGGACTGCATCCGCGAGAAATACCTGACCGACTCCACCGTCACGATCGTCTTGGTCGGCAAATGCACATGGGCGCGACGCTACGTCGACTGGGAGGTCTACTCGACGCTGCGAAACGACAAGAGCAACCGCCGCAGCGGTTTGATGGCGATCACGCTCCCCTCGATGGCGAACGACTCGGCCCGCAAGCTGCCGCCTCGCGTCGCCGACAACGTGATCAACGAGGGCAACGGGTATGCTCGCTGGTGGAAGTACCCCGCCTCTGCGGAGAGTTTCAGGTCGTGCATCGAGGTGGCGTTCAACGCCTGCGGTACCCTCGACCACCTCATCGTCAACAGTCGTGCCCGGAAGCTCGCCAGCAGCCCCTGCGAGTCCGGCGGGTGAGTGAGGCCTCGGAGTACGTGGAGCCGAGCATGCTGCTCGTTATCGTTCTGAAGGTCATGAGCTTTCGACTCGGTCGGCGCGTTGCGAGGTGTGGGGGGCTGATGTGTGCCGCAACGCTCCTGACAGCGCTCGCCGGAGGATGCGGGGGGCCAAGCCCGACGTCTCCGCCGACCCCAGTACGATCTTCAGACTGCGGAGGCGACGGCGCGTTTGTGTCAATCGAGGCACATGACATCGCCTGCGGCGAAGCTCGTCGACTGGCCGACGCGTGGGCTAATGGTGTCAACCCGATCTGCGGTCCGGACGGACACGTCTGCCATGTGCTCGGCTTCGCTTGCGTAGCCGCAAGCAAGGACAACCGCACCCCGATGCAATGCCGGAGAGGTAGTGAGCTCGTTGTCGCGGTGCTTCGCCCGTATTAGATGATTGATTCCACGGGTGGGACGTAGTTTTCGAGGGTTGTAGACAGCAGCGTCGAAGTCGGCGGTGCCCAAGAACATTGCCGACCAAAGGGGCCTCGATGGACGCCGACCTGCGTCACCTGTTCCCGAAGATCCCAGGGACAGACCGGCTATCACAAGCGAGGCATGCTTTGGCGGACACACTGAAGTGGCGCCAGCAGGGGTCATGGATCTACAGTCGCATGCTCCTCGTGGCCTCCACGCCCATTGAGATCGGTCATCGACGCCGGAGTGCGCCTGTTCCTTGGGAATCCGACATGATTATCATCGCCCGGCACTGCTGGGCGACGATGGTGATCCCTTCGCAATGTTAGATCCCGCTACTGAGGCCGCTGAGGATCTTCCTCCGGAGACCCCGTCCGCCGAGGCGGGCGGGTCCGGCGCCCGCGGCTGGCGGCGCAGGTTGCTCGGACGCCTGCGTCTGATTCGCGAGACGCGACGCGGAACGGCCTATGACGCATTCATCTCCTACAGCCATGTGGCGGACGGCCGACTCGCACCCGCGATTCAGAAGGGGCTGCAGCGCTTCGCCAAGCCGTGGTACCGCACGCGCGCCCTCCACGTGTTCCGTGACGACGCCATCCTCTCGGCGAACCCGGACCTGTGGGAGTCCGTCGAGGAAGCGCTGAACGCTTCCCGCTACTTCATCCTGCTTGCCTCGCCCCGGGCCGCCGCATCGAGATGGGTCGACCAAGAGGCGGCCTACTGGCGTGAGCATCGCTCGACCAACCAGCTGTTGATCGGCCTGACTGAGGGGGAGCTTGTGTGGGATGAGGCCGGAGCTCAGGTCGACTGGGAGCGCACGACCGCCTTGCCGCGGTCACTTGAAGGCGCGTTTGCACGGGAGCCGCGCTATATCGACCTGCGCTGGGCGAGGCGCGACGACGACCTCGCGCTCACCCACCCGCGCTGGCGCGAAATGGTGGCGGAGTTGGCCGCCCCTCTACACGGAGTCCCGAAGGACGAGCTTGCGAGCGAGGAGGTCCGCCAGCATCGCCGCACCGTTCGAGTCGTCCGTGCAGCGGTCGCGGTGCTCGGCACTGCGCTGGCGGCGGCAGTCGTGCTTGGTCTCATCGCGTACTCCCAGTCACGCACGGCGACGGCACGTGCGCTCGCCGCCGAAGCCACCGCTGACCTGACGACAAACCCGGAGCACAGCCTCGACCTCGCTCTGCGGTCCACCCGTATCAACGCGAGCTCCACCGACCTGCAGGCCCTGCGACTCGCGCTCGCCCAGGCTCCCGAGAGAATGGCGATCAGTTCGGGCGTCTCCGGCGCGCGCGCAAGGGCTGCCTGGAATCCGGCCGCTGAACAGCTCGCGATCAGCGGACCGAATGGCACGGTCTCGCTGTGGGATGCCCGCACGGGCCACCTCGAGCACGTGCTCACCGGCGGCGGCTCATCGACAAGTCAGCTCGCCTTCAGCCCAGACGGCCGATGGCTCGCCGAGGCCGGCGGCGACGGCCGGGTCGAGGTCTGGAACGTTGGCAGCGCGACGAGCGTCTCCACGGAGGCGCTGAACGCAGACGTCCGAGGGGCCTACACACTCACGGGCGACTCAGGGCCTTACAGCCCCTTCATCTCGCTCTCATGGAGGCCGACGGGACCGGACGAGCTCCTCGTCAGCGGAGCGACAGTGCAGCGACTACTGAGCTTCGAACCCGCGACGTCAACCGTCTCGGACCTCGTGCCTCTAAAACACCCGAACTTCGGCGTTTCGATCGCGAGCTACAGTCCTGACGCCTCGCGCCTTCTGTTCAGTTACGCCAATAGCGCCTTCGGCTCAACGTCATCGATTCTTGACATCGCCCAGCGGAGTTCCACAGCGGTCCGAGCCCACGCGGACCTACAGGGCCACGAAGCGTGCTGGATCGCCGACGGCAAAGCGTTCGTCACTTGGGATCCGACCGAGGCCCAGGACCAGAACCTGCGCTGGTTCGACGCCCAGACCGGAGCCGAAATCGCGAGCATCCCATTCGGCGTCACCGCAGCTGCTTGCAGTCGCAGCCCCACTCAGGACTGGGTCACCATCGGCGACCGTAGCGGCCACGTGCTACTGCGCCTGACCAACGGCACAACCTTCAGCCTCGCCGGCCACAGCCGGCTCGTGACCTCGATCGCATCGAGCGCAGACGGCGACTACGTGGCCACAGCCAGCGACGACGGCACCGCCCGGATATGGGACACTCGCATGGGCGCCGAGCTGCGGGTTCTGCGCGACGGGGACGCCATAACCCACGTTGAGTTCAGCCCCGACGACGGCCTCGTGCTAACGATCGACCAGCGCGGCATCGCACGGGTGTGGGACAGCGGCATAGGCGAGCCTCTGATCAAGCTGCAGCATCCGCCGGCCGGCCGGCCATATCCGCTGGGGTTCGTGAACCACGGCGCAGAGATCTTCGGACTCGACGCGACCTTCGTGTCGCGGCCAAGCACACTATCCGCGAGCCCGACCTCAGCGCCGCTCAACACGTCCTTGCTGTTCTGGCGTGTCACCAACGGACAGTTGTCGCGACAGGTTCCGCTGCCGGACATCGGCGCCGCGACGGTCCCTTGCACCCTCAGCACCAACAACGACGAATGCGCGCTGACGCCGCCGCCGAGCCTCGCGATCCATATTCCGGCCGCCGAATTCACGCATCGCCTTGTCAGCGCAACGGTCAGTCCGGATGGATCCACGATTGCA
Organism: uncultured Solirubrobacterales bacterium; assembly: GCA_963786535.1. Lineage (GTDB taxonomy): Bacteria > Actinomycetota > Thermoleophilia > Solirubrobacterales > Solirubrobacteraceae > Palsa-744. The sequence continues at coordinate 1,405,506 of CAWAZI010000001.1, forward strand.
TACAGCGAAGCCAACGGCGTCGGCCTGATGGAAGCCTCAGGGCGCCCGCTCGCCGGGCTCGCGTTGGGCCAGCGGCCGACGGGTGTCTCGTTCTCCAGCTCGGGTCAGCTTCTGGCGATGACACCACAGGGGGTCTACGTCTGGCACCCCCGGTCGAGTGTACCGGCACGCTCGCTGGCGCAGCCGAGCGCACCCGTGGATGCGGAGTTCAGCGCGGATGGGGCTCGCGTGGCCACCGCCGACGCGGGTGGCACGGTGACAATCTGGAATGCGCAGACCGGAACGAGAATCGCGATCTTCCATGCCACTAGTGCCTTCGCCGCCCAGGTGCACAAGCTCCAGGGTGGCACGATCACCGACAAGGTTCCGTTGCCGGTTCGCGTCGCGTTGAACGGTGACGGAAGCGAGGTGGCGGTCGGTACGACGTGGGAGACGGTGCTGATCTGGAATGTCGATCAGCATCGCTTGGTCGCCGCGCGGCTGGTGTCCTCCCCGCTCGAATCGGGTGCCTCGACAGAAGGGTTTGACGGCCCGTGGTCCATTGCCGAGCTCAGGTTCTCGGCAGACAGCTCGGCGCTGGTCGCCGTCGACTTTCCGATTTACGGAGCGGGCGACTCCAAGGTGCCGGTCACCGCTCAGGTATTCACCTCGGCGGGTGCTCTGGTTGCCTCATACCAGTCGCCGGATGTCAACCCTGGTGCGCTCGACCCGGGAGCAGTCCTCGATCCCCTCGGCCAGAATCTGCTCGCCGGGGCGATCGGTGTGGCGCCGGAATCGTCCAACGGGAACGGCGCGGTCTACCAGAACAGCACAGGAGCCCAGCTGTTGAACCTGCAGAGCGCCACGCTAGCGCCGCCTGCGGAGTACTCTGACGCCCCTCCGCCCGCCGAACCCTGGGCGCCGAATGGGGTCGACGTTCTCGCCGGCGACGGAGGCGTCTACGCCTGTGACGCTTGTGGCTCGACGGCGCAGCTACAACGAGCAGCGGAAACCCGCCTCGCATGGCTGAAAGCGTTGTCCATCAACGACCCGACAGCTCCACCAGGAAACCCATTCGGGTAGAAGACTCCCAAAAATAGTTGTGGGTCTGGTCGGATCGGTGTCGGACGAGGTCTGCCACCACGCTCGCTGCTCGTCCTGCTCGTCCTGATCATCCAGACGACTGGAGCGCGACGAGTCACCGAGTAGCCAGCGCTGGCAATAGCCACACGCGTGCTTGCCCACGATTGCGAGCACGAGCCTGCCCAAAACGAGGCTTGCGTTTTGGACGACCTGCAAGCCTCGCGCGTCCGCGAAGGCGTGCTATCGCGGTCGAGCGGTAGCGGGCGTGATGGGACTCTCGGCCGGCCCCGCTCGTCAGACTCGACTACGGATAGCGGCCATGCAGACGCTTGTGCGCCCGCTCGTAGACATTGCGGGTTCTCTCATCGGCGGGGTGGCGCTCGCCGAAGGCGATCATGTTCCACGCGAGGCTGCCGTCGGGCTTCTGGATCAGCTGGAACACGAATCCGTAGGGCGCGTCGGAGGCGCCCTGTCGGCCGAGCGGTACGTAGAGCTTGCGACAGCCTGGCAGTCTTGTGGCGCCTGGGCCGTCGGTCTTGCAACGCTTCCAGTCGAGCTTCGCCGTGCCGGTCTCGATCGTTTTGCGGGCGCTCTGCGCCTGCGCGCGAGCTGGCGAGCGACGGTCGTAGCGCGCGACCTCCTCCTCCCACTCGACCAAGCCGAACTCGATCGAGACGGGCGGCAGACCGCCCGCCGCTCTATCCGGCACGGTTAGCCCTCGTCGTCGTAGGGGATGTCGGCCGAGAGACGCTCGAAATCCTCTGCGGAGGCGGGCTTCGTTCCTCGCTGAGCATGCAGTTGCGCGGCGGAGGTGATCGGCGGCTCGATCGTCACGCCACCCTCGCGATCCGGGACGACCTCATAACGGCGCCCCGCGACCTCCACAAGCTCACCGATCGTCAAATCGAGCCTCTTCACCACGGTCGCCATGAGCCAATGGTAGCCCCGAAGGATCGCGAACACCCGGCCCTGAGCGTCTGGACGTGGGCGATGACGCGCGCTGGGCCTTTCTACGGGCTGAAAACCAAGCAAAGAACTTCCGCCTACGCCCTGCATCTTCATGATCCGTGGTGGCGCGCGGGGCTTGCTCGTGCGAACGACGGTTCGCCTGTGCTGCTCGCGCTGCGCGCCACTCGACATCTGCCGATCTGGGGCCGACTCGCCGCAGGTCTTCGATGGCGTAGGCGTAGTGGTCGCTGAGCATTTTGAGACTGGTGCCGCACTCGCTGGCCACGGTTTGCGGGTCCTCGGCACGCAGACGTAGAGAGATGCCGCCTCGGCGCAGTGCGTAGGGGGTTGCGCCGAGTATCGGGACGAACTCGGAGCGTTGCGCGACTTTCTTGACCGCTGGAGCGAAGAAGCGCGCGCCCCAAGAACCGTGCTTGGCTGTCGCTGAAGTGGCAAGCGTCTGTGCGCGGGTCGCGAATACCGTGTCGGGTGCCGGCGAGGTCTCCGGGGATGATGAAGTCGCACTCGCGGACCGGATACCCGGCGTCTTGCATGGCCGTCCGCCACTCGGATAGATCATCCCGCAGGATGCCCGGAACGGCGGTGCGTCGCGGGGTGCTGTGCTCAGTCTTGCCCCAATCATTCAGCTGTCCGCAGGAGAGGACCTCCAGCACCCACGCGAACTCGCCTTCCAAGGACGCCCAACGCAGTCCCCAGACCTCCTGGTTACGCGCACGGAGCCCGTACTGCAGGCTCACGATCATCGCGTCCCGCTGTGCGAGGATCCCACGCCGCCCATCGATAGACAAGAGCAGCTCGGCTCTGATCGCCTCGACGGCCTGGGACGAGAGCGCCCAGCTCGCGACCCCCAACCCGTGGCGGCGACCGGTCGGGGCATAGCCGGTGCCGCCGTGGCGCATCGAGCGGCGGCGGTTCACGCGGGGCTCGTTGACAAGGCCGCACCCATTGGTCTGGATCTCCGGCACCAGCTGTGATGCGGCGGCCCAGCTCAGCGCCGCCGAGAGCACGCTCCACGCCTGATCTCGCGTCGGCTTGGACACCCCGGCCAAGAGCATGTCCTCGCGCCACGCCCGCGGTGCCTGCGGCTCGTTGAAGCGCTCCGCGGGCACCGAGGCGACCCTCAGAGCATGACCGGGTGGCGGCCTCATCCCGCCGCGAAGCATCCGGCGCGGCTTACCGAGGAGATGACGCCCGATCGTCCACTCGTAGCGCTCATATGTCGAGGGCGCCAGACCACCCTCGTTGCGCGGATGGGCATTCAGCGCGAGATAGAGCTCGAGCACTTCTCCGATCGTGCGCCCTGCTTCGGCTGCATTGGCATCCTTCGCGTCGAGGTCCAGCAGGAACCGCCGCGGGCTCTCCCGGCCGCGGCGCTCGGCCGTGATGTAGTCGTCCATCCACGCGCGGGCGTGGCGCACCGAGGGGAACGTCTTGCTGCGCTCGGTCTTGTCGTGGTCATAGAAGCCGATCGTGTAGGAACGCCGGCCGCTCTTGGCGAGGTACGGCCACGCGGAGCGCTTGAGCCATGGTCTGGCCATCTTTGCCAACCTTTCTCGCGGGGCGACCCCGAGCGCCGACAGGCGCGCCGACACGACCCTCGCCGGCTTGAGTCAGCCGATCGAGTGCAGGCGATCAAAGCCCGCGAAAGCGCGGCGTCACTGCGGTGATGGCACCCCACAAACGATTTCTAGAACATCAGAAAGTCACGATTTGCAGGAAAAACGCCCTGAGGGTGCACGTCTCTCGTAAGGGCGAGGTCCCCGGTTCGATCCCGGGCGTCGGCTTCGCTGAGCTACGTCGGCGCGGGTACCGATGCTATCGCCGCGCTGGCCGCGCCGGGGGTCCCCCACAGCTCGCCGAGCTCCGCCAGCAGCGAGTCGCCGTGCCGCTCGCAGAAGGTGGGGCCGATGCCGTGGACGGCGCGCAGCTCCTCCATGGTGGTGGGGCGTAGCCGCAGGATCCCTTCGAGCGCCGCGTTCGCCGCGACGGTGTACGCGGGCTTGCCCTCGGCGCGGGCGTAGCGCCAGGCGCGCAGGCGCTCGAACTCGCGCTCGTCGACGGGCTCGGCGGGCGCGGGCGGCGCGGGATCGCACTGGCGCTGGGAGAGGCCGGCTGCCCGGAGTCGCCACCACGGCGCGCGGAGATCGGTCCCTGCGAGCGGGCGTCCGAGCGCGAGGAGGGTCGCCGGCGCGAGGATGCGGCCGGGGACGCGAGCAGCGCCCGGGCAAGGGTCGGGTCGGGGTCGCAGACGTCGCAGCAGCGGCCAGAGGGCGCGGCGGGGGTGGAGTCGCCGAAGTGGTCGAGGATCTGGCGGCGGCGGCAGAGGGAGGCGCCGGACATGTAGCGCTCGATCGAGCGGTAGGACTCCCAGCCGCGGTTCTTGGCGGCCTGGATCGCGGCGTGGGCCAGACGCGGGCTGCCGGCGCCGGTGGGCCGGGCGAGCAGGCCGCGGGCGCCACCGGGCTGGAGTTCGACGGCGCCGGCGCGCTCGGCGATCGAGAGGAGCACGCGATCGCGGTCGTCGAGCTCTGAGTGGCCGATCGTCGCTACGCCGTCGTCGGAGGCGGCACGGCGGCGCAGAGCCGCGACGTAAGTCTTGACATCGGCGACGGTGGTGGTGCGCTGGGTGTTGAAGCGGATCAGCCGGCCGAGGTCCATGCGCGCGCCCAGCAGAAGCGCGCGCGCGGGGAGGCCGTCGCGCCCGCCGCGGCCGGCCTCCTGGTAGTAGGCCTCGAGGCTCGTGGGCAGCGCCCAGTGAGCGACGGTGCGAACGTCGGCCTTGTCTACGCCCATGCCGAAGGCGTTGGTGGCGACGATGACCTCGGCGGCGCCGGACATGAAGGCGTCCTGGCTGGAGCGCCGCGCGTCGGGGGACATGCCCGCGTGATAGGCGACGGCGCGGATGGGGGCGCCGGCGATGAGCTCGGTGACGGAATCGGTGTCGCGGCGCGTGCCGCAGTAGACGATCGCGGGCCGTGCGGCGGGGTCTGAGAGGACGTGCAGCAGGGCGGCGCGCTTGCGCGCAACGGCGCCGGCGCCCTGTAGGGAGACGACGTCGAAGGCGAGGTTGGGACGGTCGAAGCCGGCGCGGACGGAGACCGGCTCGCGCAAACCGAGGCGCGAGGCGATCTCATCGGCGACGCGGGGGGTGGCGGTGGCGGTGGCGGCCATCACGGGGGGCCGGCCGAGCGAGGCGATCGCGCCGTGCAGGCGCAGGTAGTCGGGGCGGAAGTCGTGGCCCCACTCGGTGACGCAGTGGGCCTCGTCGACCACGAACAGGGAGACGCGCCGCCGGGCGAGGGCCTCGCGGAAGGCGACGGAGGCGAAGCGCTCGGGGGCGGCGAGGACGAGCGAGGTCTCCCCGGAGGCGATGGAGCGCAGCGCGGCGGCGTTGTGCCCGTCGGCCATGCCGGAGGCGAGCATCGCGGCGGGCACGCCCGCGTCGTGCAGGCGTTGCAGCTGATCGGCCATCAGCGCGATCAGAGGACTGATGACGACGACGAGCCCGTCGCCGGCGAGCGCGGGCAGCTGGTAGCAGAGCGACTTGCCCCCGCCGGTGGGCATCACGACGAGCGAGTCGCATCCTCGCAGGGCGGCCGCCACAGCCTCGCGCTGCCCGGGCCGGAAGGCCGAGAGGCCAAAGCGCCGCAGGAGCGCCTCGGGGGTCTCGAGGGTCGAGTCCGAAGGGGTCATCCCAAGCACGCTACACGCCGCTTCGGAGGGGAAGTCGGAGGCCGTGTCGGGGGGCGTCGAGTCCGCTCGGGCGGCGAGTCGGCCGGCCGATGTCCGCGGTCGATCGCGTGCGCTACCGATCGGAGATCGACGGGATCTCCGATCGGCCAGCAGCGCTTTCGACACCGATCCTGCTGAGCTGACCTGCGCGGCCCCGGTCCCTCGCCCCGAAGCGCCGCCATGTGCGGGCCGCATGGCTCGCGGGGCGCCCAGGTCGAGGACCAGTGTGAGCGCTCGCTCGACCTCCGCGAGCGTCTCGGGTGCCGGCGCCGCGAGATCGTCAGCGTCGCGCGGGGGTGAGCCCGCGCGACGCTGAACTTTCTACGACTGGTGGGGTTGGCGTGTCGTTACTTGACCCCCCATTTCTTGCCGCTCGCCAGCTTTATTTCGATTTCGGCGACGAGGTTGCCTTCCTGATTCGCGGTGAACGAGCCGAGTGCGATTTCCAATTCGCCCCACGTGAACGCTTTCTTATACGTGGTTTTCGGGAACGCAAAGATATGCGATGTCGCTTCGGTTTCCCCGCTGATGCTCGCGGCGATTCCACCTTCGCCCTCGTTGCTTTTTCCCTGAGTTCCCACCGGCAGGCTCGTATTTATCTTGATCTGCACAGATGGGCAGATTTTGCCGGTGACTTTCATGAGCCCGAACAGCGCGAGCGTGTTCGCATGGGCTTCGGGCAGGAAGTCGGCAAGGATCGGGGCGTCGCCTGGTTCGGCTCCACCTTCCACCAGGACTCCCGTTCCGGCTTCGGTGGGGGGCAGCTTGATTTCTTTGGTGCTGGTGCTGGTAAGCGCACAGCGCGTGGCCAGTTCGCCTACCAGTTTGCATTCTTCGAGCACGATCGTGCCCTTGCTCCAGCCTACGCTCCCCGCTTCGCCGTTGAGGATCTCACCGTTTTCCACGTGAAGTGTTTTGCACCGCACTTCTCCCGGAATTTCGCCAAGCACAAGCGGCACATCCGCTTCGGTACCGGCTTTGAGTTTGGCTTCGAGTTTTTCTTCGCTGCCCGACGCCAGCGTTTTGCCTTCGACCGTCCACACCGGCACCGGTTTGACATACGCTTCGCCTTCGAGCGCCCATTCTTCCAGCGAGCTGAGCCCCGTCTTGACGCTGCCGTAGATCTTGGCCGAACCGAGACGTTCTCCGGCTTCGTTGTAGGCGCCCAACTGGTCTGTTTCGACGAGTTTGTCGTGCGCGTTCAACGCCTGCTGCCAGGTGGACGTCGAGCTGGGGAGTTCGATCGTCTTTTCAAGCGATTTGCTTTCCGGGGCGACGCTCGCGAGGAGACCACCGTTGCCTTCGCTGGCTTCGCTCGGTTTGCCAACCGTCAGGGTCGACTTGACGATCACTTTTTTAGGCAGCGGACAAGCCACACCGCTGAAGGCGAATTCGGCGATGCGCCCGTTTGCTTCAGGCAGCAGATCGTCCACTTTCGGGCCCGGGATGCGTTCGTGCTCCCGTTCCGCCAGCACCGATTCGCCGTATTCCGCGGTGGGAGGCATCCGCGATTCCGGATTGCTCGTGTTGCACCCGCTGCCCAATTCACCCGCCCCGGTGCAATGCGAGACCTTCAGATCCTCGTGGCCGCGACCGGCGAGTTGGCCCCGCACGCTCGCGTTGAAGATCGAACCGTGCTGCACTTCGATTTCCCGGCACACCATCGAGTATTCTTTGCCGCCGACTTCCATCACGAACGTCAATTCGCCCGAGGACGGTTTCGCCGGGAGCGTCTTTTCTGTGCCGACCGCCAGCGCTTTGCCGCCCACCGACCAGGCGATCTGCGCCGACGCCGACGCCGCGAACGCCATAACCGCGACGGCCACAATCAATACTGTGGGCACCGCGATACCAGCATGTCTTTTTCGCATGCCAAAAGATCCTTTCCCTCTCGTCGGGCGAACGACGGCTCCGTATCGCCAAGCGAGCCGCCGCGAAAGCCCGTTTGACCCCACCCTAAACGCGATCTGCACCAGAAACAAGATGTCCCACAAGACCCGTGACAACGCACAGGTGTTACCGGTACATACGTCCAACCGTGACGATCATATTCATGTCCGCGACGTGCCTCACGCGCTGTGCCATTCGTCCTTCAGCACCCGTGCGACTCGCACGCCGGCCTCGGTGAGTGACCACGCGTTGGGATGACCGGGCGTCCCGGATTGCTTGTGTAACAATCCCATCGCGTCCAGGCGCGCGAGCAGCCTCGACATCTGCGCATGGCGCGCGACCCCGATCCCAGCGCCGACCTGACTGTTGCTCGCTCCCGAGTGCACAGCCAGGTACCGCAGGCACTCCCGTGCCCGATACGCGCGCGGATCGCGCAGCGCCTCCGGTACGAGCACAGTCTCGCCAATATCCTCCTCCTGGGAGACGAGCCTTCGCTCGCGGATCTCACGCCCAAGCTCCTGCGCCCGCGCCACTTCCCCGGCGACCGCGCGAGCATCCATATACGGTGCCGTGACGAGCCCCACCAACGGACCCAGCAGCGTGATCATGGGCTGCTCCCCGCTGGTCACCAGATGCGTCTGCAACACCCCCAGCAGCGAGGCCATCACGCCCGCCGCAGCCAACGGGTGCGCCTGCGCATACCCATCCCGATCCCAACGCTGCACGATCATGCCCGTCAACCCCGCCACACCACGTTCGCGATGCGCCCGCGCCCACTCACCCGCCGCGGACGCCTCGACCAGCAATACACGCGCCAAACATGGCTCGGTATCGAAGAAGACCAGCAACGCGGCTAACGCGCTACGCAACCCGTCCTGCCAACGCTCCTCCCGCTCAAACGCCTCCACTATCAGCCCACGCGCTCGCTCCGAACCATCATCCAACACGGCCAGGAAACACTCCGGTAGACCACCGAACAGCTCGTAAAACGTCGGCCGAGATATCCTCGCACGCCTGCACAGCTCGGACACCGACACGCCGTCAAAGCCACGCTCGCACACAAGCCCCACCATCGCATCGAGTGTCCGCGCGCGCTGCGCGACCAACCGTTGCGACCTTTGCGCGGATGTCCCTGGCACATCCAGACCAAGGACACCCGCGCGAACAGTTCTCAGTGGACTATTTGGCCGTCACGGCCCAGGCGCCGGTCCCTTCCATGACGCCGGAGTGTTCAGATTCAAAGTAGATGACCGCGCCGGTCAACCCCGGTTCGTTAAACGCACGAGTCGACGGCGAGAAGACAGCTCCCTCTCTGGCATTTGTGAGCTGGCCCAATTGTTCACCGGCGAATATACAGAGATTACCGGCACCCGCTCCCGGATCATCGACAGTCCCCTTGCACAATTTCTTCCCATCTATTTCTTCGAACAGTGCTTTGTTTTCGTTTGCTTCGCCTTCTCCTTCCGTGATGCCGACGAAGTGAGGTTCAACGCCAGCGCTGCCTTTCGTCGCGAGGGGGATAGGGAACGAGATCGGGGCAAACGCTATTTCTTCCGCCGCCCCCACATTCTTATACAGCAACCACGCGCCCGTCTCGGTACTGCCGCTCGGCAGCACTCCGCCCGCAGTCCATGGCGAGCCTTCTTTGCCGTTCGTGCCCGCTGGTCCTGTCGTGCCCTGCGGGCCCGGTTCGCCCGGTTCGCCTTCCGAGCCCTTTTTGCCGGGCGTACCGGCCTTACCCACTGGGCCTTCCTTACCGATCGAGCCTTCCTTGCCCGCCGGGCCTTCTTTGCCCACCGAGCCGATTTCGCCCCTGGCTCCCTGGGGACCGGCCCGACCGGGCGCACCAGGCGCGCCCGCCCTGCCCTTCAACGCCGAGAGCACCCTCGGGCTGATCTGCTTCGTCGAGCTGATCAAATAATGCGACGCCGCCAGCGCCCCACCGCTCATCGCGAACACCAGCGCGAGCGTCGCCACCACATTCGCGTAACTCAAACGCCTATGTATCGATGAGAACATCAAAACGTCACTCTCCGTTCCTAAAAAATCTGGTCACAAGATCGGTAAAACACAACAAACCTCCCCTCTCCACCCCTCAACTCAACCCACACGCCCCCCTCCCCGACGACCACCATGCGCGGGCGAACCCGCCTTGCGCGCCTTTTTCCCCCGCTTGCGAGAACGCTTGCTCCCCTTCTTCCCGTGCTTGGGCTTCGCCTTCGCTTTGGCCTTGACGACCGGCGTTTCGCCGGCGGGCAGCACAAACGACCCGAACACCGGCGGGGACTGCACGATCGCCGCGGGGTATTCCCCTGTCGTGAACACCTCATCCACGCCGCAGGCGCCACCACCGGGACCGCTCGCGCACAACCGGTAGTGATAGACCGTGCCCGGCTGAAGACCACGCAACACGATCGACACCGGCTGAGCCCCGCTCAGTGCACCGAGGCTCACCGGTACCGACGGCCACACAGAACCATACGCGCTGCTCGTGCCGTACTGGAAGTCATAGGACGCATCCCAACCATGCGGGGCGACCGACCCCGTCAACGTCGCTTCACCCACACCCACCCCCACACTCGCGCCCGTGCCGACCGCGGGCGCCGGGATCCCGGCCGTCGTGAACGTCTCATCCGGACCCGTGAACGTACCCGCGGCGCTGCTTGCCACCAGCGCATAATGATATTCAGTGCCCGGCAACAGACCCGTCAGCGCCTGCGAGACCGGGGCCTCTCCACGCGCCACCGTCAAACCCACATCCGGGAGCGGCGCCACAGACCCATACGCCGCTGTGGCACCGTAGGCGAAGTGGTAGGTCGTCGGCACGACACCCGGTTCGACGTGACCATGCAGCGTCACGGCGAACTGGGAGACACCCGACACGGACCCGGTTTCAACCAGGGGCGCCGTGATCAAATGCTGATCGGGACTGTGTTCCACCCCGCCCGCGTTTGACGCCGAGACCCGGTAATGGTATTCCGTACCCGGTTCGAAGACCGCCCGCGTCTGCGCTCACTCCCACGGGACTCGGCCCTTCGCCCAGACTCCCAGCCGACGGCGAGCACGCCATGGACTGACCGTAGAGCGTTTCGCTGAGACCGTATTCAAACTCACACGAGGCCACCAGCTGGCCTTCCGGATCGACCGAGCCCTCGAGCGTCGCGCCAACCGACCCCACACCCGACGCCAAACCCACGAACGGCGACGGCAACTGCGTCGGCGGACCAAACACATCCACAACATTCTGTTGGTGGGCTGTCCCGTTTGTCCTGAATTGGGAATAGCTCAGGACATACTCATCCCCGGTTGCCTGGTCGATCGCCACACCCTCCAGAATGGATCTTGCTTCACCGACCCCCGCATAGAACGGTTCGCCCGGAGTGCCCTTGATCTGACCCACATATTTTTCTTCGAGCACATTGGATGGATCGAATACGTCTATGACACCTTGTGATACATCGGCCAGGTAGAGATAACCGCTCGTATCGTCTGCTGCCACCAGCAGTTCATAGCCATAAATTGCCGGGCGAAGATTCTGCGCAGGTGATTTTGCGCCGGTCCACTTTGTGACGTATTCTCCTGAGCTGTTGAACACGTACACACACACAGCACTCTTTTCCCCGATGTTCCCATAGTCGATTCCGCCGATGAAAAGCTCCCCGGTCTTACCATCTACGGCAATGCGTGAGCTGAGCACTTCTGGTCCTGTAGCCGATCCTTTCGGCACACTCGCTTCCGTGATCTGGAACTTGTATTTGCCGGACGAATCGAAGACGTCCACGACAATAGACTCTATGCCGTTGCCGTTCACTTCGACCCTTGGGTTATCGACAACGTATACATCGCCCGTCGCCTGATCGACCGTCACTCCAAAAGGACTACTGAATGATCCGGATGATGTGCCGGTTATCTGTTCGACATGACTGCCTTCTTCGACCGTGGTTTTCCCCGGTGATCCCGTTTCTCTCAGTTCGAGAATGTCGACAACGTTTGAGTTTTTGTCTACTACATAGACCCGGCCAGTGGAGTCGTCGACCGCTAGGCCTTTAAGCAGCTTGAAGGATCCTTCCGGTGTGTGCGCGCCGGTGAGCGTCCCGACGTGTTCGCCGGCGGGGTTGAAAACTTCGATAGTCTCGGTTTCGTGGGAGACAACGAGCGTGTCGCCGTTCTTGCCGTCGACGGCGATAAGTTCGGCGTGGCCTTCGAAGTAGGTGCCCCCGTCGGTGATGGGGTCTTCGATCGAAGAGCCGACGGGGGGGAAGGCGAATCCAAGCCCCGCCTGCGCTGCCGGCGTCGTGTACGCGAGGATGCCGGTGAGTGTCGTGATTGTGGCGAGCAGCGCGAGTGTGGGGGTGCGGATGGTCATGGTCGCCTGCCTTTACCGGTCGCGTGCCCGCTCGTGATGCGTGACGGATTTGCCTGTCTGTGCTTGCGGCGCTTCTTGACTGTGGTATGCGCGTTCTTGTGTTTGCGAGCGTGTCGCGCGATGCGCGCGACCGGTTTGGCCTTCGCGGTGTTTGCTTTGGGCGCGAGTGGTGCTTGGGTGATCAGCGGCGAGGGTAGGTATGGCAGTGGGATAGGCGCGGTGAGTACGGCTGTGGGATAGGCGGGGGTCGTGAATATTTCGTCGGTGCCGTAACTGGTCCCGTAAATGTTGGTCGCGATGATCCTGTAGTGGTAGGTGCTGCCTGCGAGCAGGCCGGTCAGCGTGACGGTGAATGGTTGCGGTCCGGGTGTCGAGCCGGCGTTTGCGAAGATGCGTGTGCCGTAGCTGGTGTCGGGGCCGATGTCGAACTCGTAGGAGCTCTGTACGCCTTGGGTGTCTATTGTCGCTGTCAAGGTGGCGGTGTTCTGGCTCACGTTGCTCGCGGGACCTGTGATGGCGTGTGGTGGGAGCAGTGGCAGTGTCGTGAATGTTTGGTCTTCGCCTTCTTCTTCTCCCTGACCGTTCTTGACCAGCACGCGATAGTGATAGGTCGTTGCCGGTTCCAACCCGGTGAGTGTCTGTGCGACGCGTACGCTCGCGCCTTCTTCCACTGCTTCTTCGGGTGTCGAGAGCGTGCTCGGCGCGCTGTACCCGGCCGCTTCGAATTCGGTCTGTGTGACGTACTGGAAGCGGTAGCCCGTCGCTGCATGGCCCGTGTTGATCGTGGCCTGCACTATCGCTGTGGTCTGCGTGACAGCGAAGCTCGCCTCACCGTTCACCCTCGGCGCTTTAGCAGCCTGTGCGGCCCCAGGACTCAACAGACACGCCGCGAGAACCGCAGGGACCACGATCATCCTCGTGACGCTCACCAGATGTGCGGTGCGTAGTCTCATCACCGTGCCCCCCTCCCCCTGCTCGTCGTGGCTGCTCGCCCATCCTTACCCTTCTTTGATGCCTTCTTGGTCTTGATCTTCTTCTTTGTCTTGGGGCAACCGGTGACGGTGATCTTCGTGTCCTGTTTGAGCTGCGCGCCGTCCTGGGCGATGAACGATGTCGGCATCATGAGCTTGCTCGCACACAGATTCCCATTGGCGGTGAGCGCTGAGAACTTGCCCTCCGGTAGATACAGCTCGAATGAGCTGACGGGTACATCGGGCACGTTCTCAAACGTCGAACTCGTGACCCCCGCCCTGGAGATGAACGTCGATCCGACAAGATCGACGCGCACACCGTAGCCCTGCAGCACCGCGACGAGATCGGGGAACGCGGCGCCCCCGTGGGAGACGAAGTACACCGGGCCCACCAGCGGCAAGGGTAGGATCGGCGTGCTCGCCTTCACAGCACCGATCAGCGACGCCACGGGGCACGCCGCGGGGTTCGCCTCAAACACAGTGTCCGGGCACGCCTTCTGCAGCGTCGTCAAACGCGAAGGCAACTGCTTGGGCAGGTCGACCTTGACCTTCGCTATGTTCGACTGCGCTCCCGCGGGGAACGACAAGCGCGCGTCGAGGCTCGCACCATCGGCTTTGGAGGTCCTACCCGATGTCGAGACCGAGAACCTCGGAGCGAACGGCAACCCCGCACAGCCGGCCACCGCGAACGGCACACGCTCTCGTCTGCGCGCCCTGAGAGCCAGTGATCGTCGCTTCGATCTGCTGCTGCGCACAATCGGTCGGGTTGAAGATGAACCCGGGACGGTCGATCGTGACGTTGGCCAACCGCAACCGCAACGGAATACCATCAATGATCTGCGGAAACGGGGCGCTCGTCACCGTCAACGCCGCCGTCGAAGGATCCACATCCACTTGCGCGCGCACGACGACGTTGCCGAGGTTGAAGGGGCCCGCGACAGTCGGCACCACGATCGACAACCCGAACGGGGCACCCCTGTATGGGCCCGTCAGGTACACCGTGCCCTGCTCGTAGAACGGTTCGGGACCGGCGCCCGCCGCGACCGTCATGCTGCCGATCCTCGAGCCTGCGGGGCACGTCCCCAGATCGGCTTGTGGCTCACCGCACAACGGGATGCCCGCGAGCGACCCAACCAACCCCGGCGGAGTACGAACCTGGATATCCGCGAGATCCTGTTCGCGGTCCTGACGAGAGAACGTCACAGTCAACGGGCTGAACTGCCCCCCATTCGGGTTAGACGTGCCCGCACTGAACGACGGCGCAAACGGCATACTCCCAGGACAAGCACCACCGTTGCCATCCCAATCCACGTTGAACACCGACGTCGGTGTCGCATCCGGTGTTATCGGCGTGCTCCACGGCGTCAAATCACTCGTAGACACAAACGACCCGCACGACTGCGGCGTCGACAGCGCCGCACGCTGACCACCCTTCAACCGCAATTCAATATCACTAACCGGCGCCTGCGGCGTATCCACAAACGACGTCGTCAACTGACCCGTCAACGGATTCGCATCCACCGTGCCTTCCTTCTTGATCACCACACCCGACCCCGCCACTTCCAAAAACAGTTTGAACATACGCCCATCGGCCGCATCACTCGTGGAGCAGGGATCGCATTCAGGCGCCGCCAGGAACACACGACCTTCCAACGGTTCGCCGAGCAGCGGCGTCGTCACCTTCGCCGTCCCCAGCTCGGAGGAGAGCGGACACGAACCCGGCGCCGAGGAGAGCAACTCAACATGTTCCTGCGTACACCCCGACAACCCCGTCGCGGCACCAGGCGACACAGACATACCCGACGGCAACGTCACAATCGAATCCTTCAACGCCGGCGCACCCAACGCGCCTTCCATAAGCGGCGCCTGCGGCACATGCAGATCAACACCCACACCACTCGGCTCATCCGCACGCGAAGATTCAGGCAACACCGACAACGACGGACTGAACTGCAACAATTCACAACCAGTCACTTCCGGATAGATCGTAGTCGACCTCGTCACCCAACCACCACCACCCAGGTCCGGCGCACCATCCGCCAACAACGCACCCGGATGCTGCCACGAATCCGCGCTCAACGACGCCTCCTGCGGTTCAGTCGTGCAGCCCGTCGGATTCTCAAGGAAACTGATCGGTGTTCCACCCAAGCTCAACCCCGGATTATGGTTTTCGTAGTCCGGGTCCGTTAGCGGCGTACCGAAGAACGTCACCGACGCGGCTATCGCGTTGCCGAAGGCCGGTATGTCCGGCACGATCACTCGGACCGCGTAGTTCGTGTCAGGGCTCACCGTCGCATACATCGCAACAACAAAGCTGGTTTGCGCCACGAACTCGAACTCCGCGGGATACCCTTTGTCTGGCACCACGTTATAGACCGGCACCACATACACAGGTCCACCGTTTAGTTTCGGTTCGACTTTGGAAGGTTCTCCATTGTTGTTCGCCAGCTCTTCGGTAGTGAGCTTGATGACCCCGATCTGTGATGCCGCCGGGCATTCTTTCGCGGGCACCTTGTACTTCGGACAACGTTCGATCGCCAGCGGATCACCCAAGAACCCGGGGGGTAGATCGACCACGAAATCCTTCTCCGGCCCTCCGTCGGCGCCCGTTTTACCCGCCGCCGCCGGATATCCGCTTCCGGTCGCCGCGCTGTTCAAAGCGAACGAGACTGTGTTCTCGAACGGGTGAGCCCCAGCCTGCGTATCGGTCAAGCCGTTCGCGCCGGTCACCCCGAAGGCGAAGCTTTCGATCCCGAATGGCTCGGTCTGTGCTTCCGCGGCCGACCCGAACCGCACCGGCGCGCTCGTCAGAGCCGTTGGAGCGCCACCGCCCTGCACACGCGCGGTATTCGTCCCCGACCCATTCGCTCCAGGGGCCACCGTTACCGTCACGCTCATCAGCAGCGATTCGCCCGGCAGCAGCTTTTCGCCATGTTCGCCAAACGTGCACGTCGCGCTCGCCACCGTGCACGACAACTCGGCGTTCAAGGACTGCACAATCCCGTGTATCGCCGTCGCCTTCAACGCCGCCGGCAGCGTGTCGATGATCGAGATCGTGCTCCCATCCGTCGGGACACTCCCCGCGTTGGTGACAGTCACCAAGACCTGGTCAGGAGTTTTACTCCCGTCGTATTCGGCGGAGAACACCGTCGGGACGCTGTTCGAAGCGATCGTGAAGCCAGGCGCGCGTTCGGCCGCCACTGCGGGCACGGTCGAGCAGGCGAGCGCGACCAGCACAGCGGCGAGCGGGATGGCGATTTTTTTCATGACTGTGGCCTCTGGTCGCCGCGGGCTTTCTTGGCCTTTGCTTTCGCCTTCACGCACTTGCCGTGCACGAGCCTCGTGCCCCTCTTACATTTCTTTGGTTTGGCCTTGGCCTTTGGCTTGGAGACCGCGGCAGGCACCACGGGAGCCGTCAGCGGAGGGTTGCCGCCCGCCTGGAACTCGCTCCCCGGAGAGAGCAGCACCGGCGGCGCGCTCGACCCACCCTGGCAGGCGTCCGGTTCACAACTCGCGGGCGGCGCCGGCGGCGCGAACCCACCATCGATACGAGCGTCGAAGGTGGTGCGCACTTCGCTCGAGTCCTGCGGCACGAGCTGGTCATCGGTCTGGAAGAACACATCCCTACCGGACATATCCGTCCCCTCAAATAGCACAGTGCTTTCGCCGGTTTCCGCATGGATGTCCTGACCATCGGAGATCAGATACACGTTGCCTTCGGCAATATCCCCGTTCACCGAATGATACTCGTAAACATTGTGCACATAAAGCCGTTCCCGGATATTTTCACTGAGGAAATGGAGATTGACGGCATGCGGGGTGAGCCCGGCGCCGCTTTGGAAGAACACACTCGAGCCGTTCGCCGACACAGACAGGTGGGTCCCATATATGGTCGCTTCGTAATGGATTTCCGCGAAGCTACCCGTATAGCTCGGCGAGCGGATCGACGCGTCCGCGGCAGCGGTGTTGCCGTTGTCGTTGAACCCGTTCTGTCCGACCGAGACCCGCACGAGCGTTTCCGTCGATGAGTCGTACTCAAAGACCTGCAGCGCGCTGCTCGTGTCGTCAGGGGTCAGGTCGCCGTAGCTCGTGAACACCAGGAAGCGACCGTCCGGGGTCACATTCGAACCCGCCTGCGCATACGACGCCCACAGTGAGGCGTCATATGAAGATGCTGCGGCGGTGGTCGTGCTGGCGGGGCAGCGCGCGTCACGCACGCTGCCCGAGGCATCCTGCCCGGAACAGAGATCGGCGATGAACTCCGTCGTCCCTTCTTCGGTGTCGACCACATACAGGTTCTCGGCGCCCTTGCGCGCACTGGCGCCCTGGCTGTTTTCATTCGTCGTGAGCACGCCGTTGGCGACGAAGTACACGTGCGACCCGTCCTCGGAGATCTGAACCACACGGCCAGGCGTGGGCGGATTAGTCAAAGCATCGGCCAGGCTCGCTGTCGGGTTCGTGACCGTCGAATCGCCCGCGGTGACTCGCGTGATTCGTTGGCCCGCGGGCGCGTCGAAGTCGTACTCGTAGACGTTCCTGCTCGTGTCGCTCCCAAGCAACGGCTGCGTAGTCGAGAAGAACACCTTCGAACCGTCGGCGGACGCGCCTTCGAAGTGCGCTTCGGCCTGCACGCCTGATTCGGTTTTACATTCCGAGCAGTCTTCCTTGGAGGGCTCGGAGATATCGACCGTGCGAGCATCGGGCAGGCCGTTGTCGACCCGCGCGTACATTTCAGCCACCGCCGGACCCGAGGCGCTGCATCCGACATCTTTCGGGTACGCGGTGAAAAATACCGTGCGCCCGTCTAGCGAGACGGCATTGTGAGATGATTGCACGCCGTTCCCTCCCCCGCTCAAAGCTTTCCCCGCCCCGAGTACAGTCCCGCAGTCGCTGATCTGCTTGCCTTCATCGTCGACGCCGACGAGCGACGGTTCGCTGTTGCCCGCGCCCACGTACTCGTAGAGGCTGTTGAGCCCCGTCTGCGTGTGGTCAAAGGGCCAGTGCGTGACGCCGATGTCGAAGAAGACCTCCGAGCCGTCGCTGGACACGCCAGACTGCCGCAAAGAGACAGCTGTTTGCTCGTTCTCAGGCGAGAGCCCGGATGGCGCCGACGGCGGCAGCGCGGGTCCCACCGTTTCGATCGTGTCGTCTTCGCGCTCGCGGTAGATGCCGAGCGCGTTGCTCGGCGCTCCCACTTCCCGTGCCGTCCACAGCGACACACCCAGATCGCCACTTGCACCAGAGAATTCTCCGATCATGAACCTCGATGCCGGAAGAGCCAGCGGAGTGACCGACCATTCCGCTGCTCCACGCGCGAGCCGGTAGTAGACGTTAATGCCTTCACTGCTCTGGGCTCCGGCAAACGCGGTCAACCCTGCAGAGAACATCGTTGACCCGTCGGGGGAGATCGCTTCGGTTCCGATCGGCTGCCCGTTCGTGTAGTTGGGGCTGACCATCTCATATGCGCGGCAGTCCGGCAGCGCGGCGGAGGGTCCGGTACGGAATGCTTCGTTGGGACAGGCTTCGGCGGAGGCGAGCGATGCGAGCGCGAGCGGTGCGCTCAGGACCGTCACGGCCGCTGTCACCATGACGGCGAGCATGCGCGGCGATACACGGCCACGGGTTGACCATGGGCTCCTCTGGGGATGATTCATGTTCGGGGGGTTGTGCTTAGCTGTGAGCATCGGTCTTGGTCTCCGTGTGGTTACGAGTGTGTGAGCGGATGCTGAGCACCACCTGGATCCCTGTCGGGGTGAGTGTCCAGGCGTTGCGCTCCCCCCTTGCATGCCCCTCCCCGGTGTTCTCGATCAAACCCAGGCGCTCGAGTCGCGCGAGCAGCTTCGATATCTGTCCCTGATCGGCTATTCCCGCCAGCTCTCCCACCTGACGGTTGGAGATCCCCGAGCGCCCGGAGATGCTCTCGAGCGCTCTCGCGGTGCGATACGTCAACCGCATCGGCAACCCCGCGAGGACATCGCTGCCGCCCTGCGCCGCTGCCGTGCCGGCGGCGAACATCGAACCCGACGACGCGGCAGGGATCGTCGCGAGCACCGGCACGGGACGATCCTGCTCGCGGCGTGCCGCCGCCGGTCCCAGATACGGGAGCACGATCATCCCCATCAATGCCCCGAACACACTGCTCAACGGCTCCTCCTCAGCCCTGAGCAAGCGCCCATAAACGATGGTGAAAGCAGCACCCACCAAGCCCTCCGCGGTCAACGATGGGCACCCAACGACACGCGAGCGCTCCACACGACCCCCATCCACGACACCCGCCAGTCCCGCGAGGACCCGCTCGCGGCGCTCCAACACCCGCGGACCGCCACGCAACGCCTGCACCACACACACACGCGCGAGCACCGGCTCACGATCAAAGAACACCAAGATCGTCCACAACCCCAACCGCACACGCTCACACCACGACAACCCCTCCAACTCCAACCCCGCCAGCTCGCTCCCGACCCCCTCCACGACGCTCACCAACGCCGCCAGCAGACAATCCTCACGATTCTCGAACAGGTCATAAAACGTGCGCCGAGACACCCGCGCACGCGAGGTCACATCCGCGACCGTCACACGCGCATAGCCAAGCTCATCCACCGCCCGCAACGCCGCGCCCAGCAACCGCCTGCGCTGAATCTCCACCACCCGCGCACGCGGCACCCCACCACGCGCAGAACGCGAACGCGCAGCCGAGCTCCCGCTCGCCCTCACACGCACAACAGCACGCGCGGACATCAAGCGACCCTCCCCACGAGAGGGTCTAAAACCCGGCGCGACCGGCGAGCTAGACCAGCAGCGCTACAGGGACAAAGAGAGAGAGAGAGAGAGAGAGAGATGTGTCAGCGCTGCTGACGCATCTACCAACGGACCCATCACGGCCCGCAGCAACCCCCGACACGTATGTCCTACCTGAACTCACGCGAAAACAGCTCCCTCACCGAAACAGAACGGGTTCCTCTCCAAAAAAACCTCTACAACACCTACACGGTCGACCACAAAACAGCAGACCCAAAACCCAATCCCTATGTTCAGCATCCCACCAAAGGGACACACCGACCAGAACAACATAGCCGCTACGGAAACAAATGTCAAGCCCCCTAGCACACACCCCAAGAGGACCGCGCCGCTGGGGCGCTCCAGGGCCATACGGAGCGTCAGGTAGGGTGGCGGCACCGATGAGCATCCCACCAACCACCTTCCCGCGATGTGCTGCCTGAGCTCGGCGAGGAGATCCGGGCGTTCAAGCCGGTGCCCGGACCCTCCGGGGAGAGCGTCGCGGCTTGGCTGACCGACCGGGCACTACGCGAGCCGCAAGAGGCAACCGTCAGGGTGCGCTCAGCCACGGCAAGATCACGGGCATCTACGCACTCTGCGCCGCCCAGGTCGCGCTGAGCGCCGATGCCCGAGACCAGCTCGGCGGAGTCCACTACCGCACCCAGCCGGCGATCCTGCTCGCGCAGTTCGCGCGAGCCTCAGACACGCCGGGGATCGGTGGCGAGATGCTCGAGCACGCCGCCGCGGCACAACTCGCGCTGCGCTGCGTCGGAGCAACCGTACTCGTCGTCGACCCCTTCGACGAGGCCACCGACACCTACTGGCGTGAGCACTGGGGGCTTACGCCCTCCGAGCAAGGGGTCCCGGGCAATCGCGGCCTGAAGCGGCTGTGGGCCGTGATCCCCCGCTAGAAGTTCGCGTTCTTCGCAGCAAGCTCCGCGTGTAGAGCCTGCCCCCGCTTGAACAGCTCGTGAACCCGGGGATCCGTCTTTGAGCGCTCAAAAGCCTCGGCGTCGATCACGATCACCGCCTCGTCAAGAACGTCGTGAAGCTTGTCCTTGTCAAGAGTCGAAGCCATAACCTAAGGGTAGCAATGCCCCCGGAAGATGCAAGGCGGCAGTCGAATGCCGGTCTCGGATCGGGATCAGTGGGCCAGTAGGCCCCTCACCGCCGCCTCGCCACACTGAAACTGCTCTACGACGCGCCCGCCTCACTCTTCGTGCCATTCCTCCTTCAACGCCCGTGCGACTCGCACGCCGACCTCACTGAGCGACCACGCGTTGGGATGACCAAGCATCCCGGACCGCTTGTATAACAAGCCCATCGTGTCCAGGCGCGCGAGCAGCCTCGACATCTGCGCACGGCGCGCGACCCCGATCCCAGCGCCGACCTGACTGTTGCTCGCTCCCGGCCGGCGGCCAGCCGGGATCCGGCGGCCCGCCCTCGGGCCCGCGCGTTCTCAGCCGACCCGCCGCCGCCACACCACGCGCGCCCCGGCGGCCGGCACGAGCGTGATCGCGCGGCGGCGGTTCCACTCGCCTCTGCGCCAGACGCCGCGTCGCGGGAGGCTCGGGTGCAGCTCGGCCAGCATCGTGCGCAGCATCGTCTTCATCTCGAGCATCGCGAAGGACGCGCCGATGCACCGTCGGATGCCGCCGCCGAATGGGATCCACGCGAACGTGTCGGGGGGCGTGTCGAGGAAGCGCTCGGGCCGGAACTCCTCCGGGTCCTCATACACGCGCGGGTTGCGATTTGTGAGGTAGATCGATGCGACCACGCGCGTGCCCGCGGGCAGCTCATACCCGGCGACCCGCAGGGGCTCGTGCAGCAGCCTGACGACCCCCGGCACGACGGGGCGGCAGCGCAGCGTCTCGTGGATGACCGCCTGCATGTACTCGTCCTCCTCACCGCGATCGATCTCCGCGACGAGCCGCGCGAGCTTGTCGGGGTGGCGGACGAGGCGCTCGATCGCCCAGGCGGTCGCGGTGGAGGTCGTCTCGTGGCCGGCGAGCAGCAGCGAGACGAGCTCGTCGCGCAGCTCGCCGTCGGTCATCGCGGCGCCGTCCTCGTCGCGCGCCTGCAGGAGCAGCGAGAGGATGTCCTCGCGCTCGCCGAGATCTTGCTGCTCGCGCCGGCGGGCGATCTCGGCGTAGATCAGCCCGTCGAGCCGCTCCAGCGCCTTGCCGAGCTCCCCCGGCGGGCGGTCTTTGCTGGGCTTGCTCAGCGCGAAGCGCAGCATCGCGAACGTGCGCGTCGGTTCGGCCAGCTCGCCGATCGCGCCTTTGAGGCCGCCCATGCGCTCGGCCTCGACGCCGAACACCGCGCGCAGGATCACCTCCAGGGTGATGTTGCGGGTATGCCTGCTCAGCCGCATTGGCTGACCCAAGGTCCAGCCGGCCATGTCGCGCGCGGTCGCCTGCACGATCGTGTCCTCATACGCGCGCATGCGCTCGCCGTGAAAGGGCGGCAGCAACAGCTTGCGCTGGCGCATGTGCTCGGGCCCGGTCAGGGTGATCACAGAGCGTGGCCCCAGCACGGAGGCGATCGGCGTGTCGCCCGCGGCCGAGGGGGCCATCTCCGGCGGGGCCGTGAGAACCGTCTTCACGTCGGCGGGGTCGCTCAACATCACGAGCTCGCGCCCGCTCGGGGCGAACGTCAAGGTGAACGCCTCGCCACGCCGCTTGAAGCAGTGATCCATCAGCGCCGTCGGCGCGAGCGCCCATGCGAGGGTCTGTGCGACCGCCGGCATCCGCGGGCCGGGTGGCAGCCGCCCCGGCGAGGACTCCTCGCCGACGCCGACCGGTCTCGGGTGTGTGATCGCGCTCGCCATGTCGTCAAGAAGGATCGCAGATGCGAGGGGTTCGCATCCGAAGCCGGGGGAGCTTTAGGGTCCGAGAGCGCCGATCGGGATGACGGCCACGCCGTCCTTGCGACGGTAGCCGTAGCCGGTCGCGACGATGACGCCCAGCAGCGCCGGGGCGCCGCACCTCGCCGTGTCGATCCGCGCGGCGAACCGCCTCAGGCTCGCGGCGGCGTCATCGATCTGCCCGTGGCCGAGCTTGACCTCGAATGCCATCCAGCGACCGTCGCCGGACTCGACGATCGCGTCGACCTCGAGACCGCCGCTGTCGCGGTACTGGGACACCCGCGCGTCCGCTGCCTGTCCATATACGCGCAGGTCGCGCACGACGAGCGACTCGAACAGGAAGCCGAGCAGGTTGAGATCCCCCAGCAGCCGATCGGGTGTCGCTCCCAGCGCCGCCACCGCCAGCGAGGGGTCGACGAAGTGCCGCTTGGGCGCCGTGCGAAGCCGGTGCTTGGAGCGCAGGTGCGGCGCCCAGGCGGGCTGGTCCTCGATGACCATGAGCCGCTCCAGCGCATCGAGGTACTCGCGCACCGTGTCGTCCTTCAACGGGCCGTCCGCGCCGCCGGTGTCCCTGGCGAGCGTCGTCGCCGCGGCGTGGGTGGCGACGTTGCGCGCGAGGCTCGCCAGCAGCCGCGCCACGCGGTTGGGGTCGCGGTGGGTCCCATCCACGCGGCCGACGTCGACGCGGGCGATCTCGCCCAGGTAGTCGCGCACGGCGAGCAGACCATCAGGGAGGCTTCGCCCGCGAAGGCCCGGCCATCCGCCGAGAGCGATCTCCTCGGCGAGGTCCGCCACGATCAGTTCCGGGTCGGCGCTTGGGCTCACGCTGCCCTCCAGCAGCTCGCTCAGCGAGACGCGCCCGGAGCTGCGGCCCGTCTCGAAGAGGCTCATCGGACGCATCCGCAGACGGGCGATGCGCCCGGCGCCCGTGTGTCGCGTGATGTCATCCGGAGGGACCGCGGAGCCAGTCAAGATGAACTGGCCGGGGTCCGAGCGGTCATCGATCTCCCTGCGGACGTGGTTCCAGATGGTCGGCTCGATCTGCCACTCATCGAGGAGTCGCGGCGTCGGGCCGCCGAGCACGAGCGCCGGGTCGACCGCGATCGCCGCGCGGGCGTTTGCGTCGACGTCGAGCAGAACCTCGCTCGCCGCGACCTGCCGGGCGGTGGCGGTCTTGCCGCACGCCCGTGGCCCCTCGATCACGACGGCGCCAACGGCGCTCAGGCGAGCCGCGAGCTCGCGATCGACAATCCGTGGCCGATAGCTGACGGGGATAATGCATAGATTGTAGCGGGGCGAATGCAGCGCATCAAGCGGGGATTATGCAAAGTCCCGAATACCCTTCCATTCTCCGCAAAAGCGGTGCGGCGCGGGAGTGAAGCCGGACCGGATAAACCAGTGCTCAGATACCAACATAATGGTAGCGTAACGTGTTGCATTATGGTAGTCTTCGAGTGTGGCCTCGCGCGGCGATCACGCTCCCCCGTACCGTCCTCGCGTCGTGGACGGAGAGCTCGACGAGCTGATCGCGAGCCTTCCCGCGCTCGTGCTCGAGGGCGCGAAGGGCGTGGGTAAGACGGCGACGGCATCGCGCCGCGCAGCGACGATCCACAGGCTCGACGATCCCGCTCAGCGCAACATCGCGGCCGCGGACCCCTCGCGGCTGCTGGATGCGCCGGCGCCGGTCCTGATCGACGAGTGGCAACACGTGCCGGAGTCCTGGGACCTGGTACGCAGGGCGGTCGACGAGGGCGCCGCACCGGGTCGGTTCCTGCTCACCGGGTCCGCGCAGCCCGCGGGCCTGGGAACCCACTCCGGCGCCGCTCGTATCGTCAGCGTGCGGATGCGACCGCTGGCAATGGCCGAGCGCGGCATCGCCACGCCGACGGTCAGCCTGCAGGCGCTGCTGACGGGCGCCAAGGCGCCTGTCCATGGGCACACCGACCTCCGACTGAAGGACTACACGAACGAGATCCTGGCCTCGGGCCTCCCGGGCCTGCGCGACCTGTCGGGCCGTGCGTTGCGCGCCCAGCTCGACGGCTACCTGCTGCGGATCGTCGACCGCGACTTCCCGGAGCTGGGGCGCCCGGTTCGCAACCCCGCCGCCCTGCGACGCTGGATGACCGCCTACGCAGCCGCGTCCTCAACGACCGCCTCGTTTGAGAAGATCCGCGACGCATCGACCGGCGGCCACGGAGAGAAGCCCGCGAAGACGACGACGCTCCCCTATCGCGACGTGCTCGAACGCCTGTGGATCCTCGACCCGGTCCCCGCGTGGCTGCCAACCCGCAACCGCATCGCGCGACTCTCAGCCCCACCGAAGCACCAGTTCGCCGACCCCGCGCTCGCGGCGCGACTGCTCGGCGTCGACGCCGACAGCCTCCTGGACGCCGCACCCGCGGGCCCGCCGATTCCCCGGGACGGAACCCTGCTCGGCGCCCTGTTCGAGTCGCTCGTGACCCTCTCCATCCGAACCTACGCCCAGGCAGCCGAGGCGACCGTAAAGCACCTACGCACCGCCGGCGGCGGACACGAGATCGACCTGATCATCGAACGAGCGGATGGGCGCGTCATCGCGATCGAGGTAAAGCTCGCCCGCGACGCCAACGAGCAGGACACACGCCACCTCACATGGCTGACCAACCAGACCGGCGACACGCTACTCGACACAATCATCATCACCACCGGCACAGACGCATACCGCCGCCGCGACGGGATCGCCATCATCCCCGCCGCACTCCTCGGCCCATGATCACGACAGCCTCGTAAAAAGGATCAGTTGGTGCGTGGGGCCGCAAAGCCCCACGCACGCTTCGCTCGAAACGCTGCTGCTAGGCCTTTACCTCCAACGATTCTGCGGTGACGATGTTCGTCGTGCCTTCATAGCTTCCGTCTATGTATTTTTTTTCGGTGAACGGCGTATTGAACATTTCAAGGTGATGAATGACTTCTTCGCCTTCAAAATGAGTTATTTCCTGTTTGGTTTCGCTACCTTTGTACGCAAGGCTGAATTCAGTGCTTTCGATGTTCACCGGTTTTAGTTGCCCGATAACCGATCCTCGCAACTTGAAGACGTATTTGTGACTGCCATCGTAGTTGCATTCAGCGATCTGCGTCCCCGTGGACGGTTCCAGCAGAAGTCCCACTTCTTTTGTGCTTTTGTTGACGTAACCAATCTTGCCCGAGAGCTGTGGTGTCACCATTTCTTCTTTGCCGAAGCCCGTGTTTTCACACGGCTTGTAGCCTCCCAAAGGGGGGAGATCCTGTTTACAGCCCTTGAACGTGATGACCACGTCCGCCAAAGTGTTTGCTCCACTGATTTCGCCGGTCATCGTCAGCCCGGAGCAGCTGGGCCCGTCCTGACGAATTGCGGGCCCTCCGGCCGAGCCGCTGAATTTCACCGCTTTCGCAAGTCCTTTCCCGCCCTGCTGAAATTCCGGCAAGGCCGCCGAGGCGCTTGCAACCGCAACCGCGCCCATGGCGAGCACCGCGACAAGCGCAATCAGTGAACTTCTGAATATGGCTCTCATTGAAAACAACTTCCTTTCGTCTCATTAAGCACCGAGATTTCACATCCCACACGGGAACAAAACCCCGAATGCCAGTCTTTGTTGCTTTGACTGCGCGCTCGGGAAGGCTGCACATCCCGACCCGAAGCGCACACTTGGAAAGCCCGTGAGCAAGACGGGCATCACGACCACGACGCCCTCTACCTCTTCTTCACCGAGCCGTATCGCTTACGAGCCGCGCGCTGGACGTGCGGCGCTAGCTTCATTTCTTCTTCCCCCGCTTGACCGGGCCATAGCGCTTGCTGGCGGCCTTTTCGCACGCTTCGCGTTTGTGCTTGTTGTGTTTCTTGTGGCAGGCCGCCAGCGCCGCTTTGAGCTTCTGCGCCCGCGTCAGGGCCTTGACCTTCGCGCAGCCCGTCACGCCGATCTTCGTGGACTCGTTGATCTTCGCGCCGTTCTGCGCGAGGAATTCCGTCGGCATCGCGAGCTTTGACGTGCACAGGTTCCCGTTGGCCGCGAGGGCGGAGTAGGGACCCTCGGGCAACGTCAGTTCGAAGCTGCCGACGGGGGCGTCGGGGACGGTCTTGAACGTGCTCGAGGTGATCCCGGCTTTGCTGATGAACGTCGTGCCGACGAGGTCGATCCTGACGCCGTAGCCCTGCAACACCATGATCAGGCTCGGGAACGCTTCGCCGCCGTGGGAGACGAAGATCGCGGGGCCTTCCAACGGGGCCGGGATCAATGGCGTGATCGCCTTCGCGTGCCCGATGAACGACGCCGCGGGGCAACCCGCGGGGTTGGCTTCGAACTGCGCGTTCGTGCACGCCTTCTGCAACGTCGTCAACCGCGACGGCAACTGCTTCGGGAGATCGACCTTGACCCGCGCGATGTTCGCCTGGGTACCCTGCGGCGCGCTCGGGTAGGCGAGCTTCACGGACAGGCTCGCACCGTTCGCTTTGCTGGTCTTCCCGCTCGTGGAGACCTGGAATTTCGGGGCGAACTTCAGGAGCGCGCAGTTCGCTACCTGGAACGGGACCTTCACCGGCGAGCCGGCGCCTTCGTCGCTGTTGATGCTCCCTGTGATTTCCATCGGCTCACAGCTCGTCGGGTTGAACGCGAACCCCGGACGGTTGATCAACACGTTGACCTTCTTGATCTGCACTGGGATCCCATCGATCAGATGCGGGATCGCATACCCTTCACCTTCGCTGTTCGTCGTGACCGTCAACGCCGCCGTACTCGGGTCCACTTCGATCTTCGCGCGCACCACGATGCAATCACACGCCGGGTCCTGGTTGGGGTTGGCGGTGTCGTGCTCCAGGTCGAACGGGCCCGCCTTCACCGGGTCAACGATCGAGAGGCCGAACGGGGCGCCATGGTATTTTTCGGTGATGTAGACCTTGCCGCCAGTCACGGACACGGGGTCCGAGCCGACGCCCGCGCTGACGATCGTTTCCCCGATCAGACTGCCCGAGCCGCACGACCCCGCGTTAGCGTTGGCTTCCGGGCACAGCGCCACGCCGGAGAGCAGGCCCGAGAGGCCGGGGGGCATGTGCAGCGTGACCGACGCCATGTTCTGCTGGCCGTCTTCACGACCGATCGTCGTCGAGAGCGCGCTGAACTGGCCACCATTGTTGTTCACCGTCCCACCCGTCAGGCTCGGGCTGAACGGCAGGCTCGCACCGGGACACGGCGAACCGTCCGGACCGGAGGTGATGTCGAACGTCGAAGACGGCGTCGCGGGCGCGGTCCCCGACCACGGCGTGAGCGAGGACGTAGCCGTATACGCACCACAACGCGCCGGTGTCGCCAACGGCGCGCGTTCCCCACCGAAGAAATGCAGTTCAGCGTCTTCGAACGGCAGCTCGGGGCTGTTTTCGAACGTCGTCACGAGCTGCCCCGTTTCCGTGAGGTGCACGTTCCCCGTGAGCTTTATCAGCGTCCCCGACACGGGGTCTTCGGCGACGACATAGATCGCTACCAGCGAGGAGAACGGGTTTTCGTTCTGCGACGCCAAATACACAAACCCCGTCAACGGGTTCGGCAACAGCGGCGTGTGGATCGTCACTTCGCCGATCTTCGACGCATTCGGACAGAAGTTCACGCCCTGCGACAGCGGTTCGGGGAGCCTCGGCGTGAACGTCGCGACAGTCAACCCGGGATCCGCTTCCCCGGGGCCCGTGTAACCAGCCAGATTCTCAGAGCACGCCGCAAGACCATCGCCCCCGGCGGGGTTGATCGCGACGCCTTCGGGCAACGCGACGGTTATGTCCTTCACCGCAGACTCCGCGTCACCGTCAGTGACCAACTCCTCCTTCTGGGGGACGTGCACGTCCACGGTTACCCCGCTCGGACTGCTGGCAGAAGCCACATCGGGAGTGGCCTTGATCGACGGTTCAAAGCTCAACTGGTTGCACCCGTCCATCGCGATCGAACTGTCCAGCGGGTCTTCCAGTGTGTATTCGCTGCGTTTCCCCTCCACCGACGGCCTACCCGGCTCATACCACGAGTCCGCGACGATGCTCGACTGAAACGGTTCCCGCGACGGGTTCCCGCACGCCGTAGGCAACGCTAGGAACGGCGCACTGACGGTGTCCGCCGGGCATTTCCCGGGCGAGACTTCAATTTCCGCTTCGATGCAGCCGTACCCCCGCGAGCGGTCGTGGCGCGCGTCGCCCGGAACACCCCAGAACGTCAGCTGCGCCGCCACGGTCGTCGCCGTCTCGGGGATGTTGTCCGAGCTGACCGTGATGCCATAGTCGCTGCCGCCGCGAACGGAGGTATCCAGGAACACCGCGATGCCCGAGGGCGCCACAAACCCAAAGCGCGCCGGCTCACCCGGAGCCGGCGGCACGTTGTAGATCCCGACCGGGAACGCGGTGTACAAGGGCGCGGAGATCGTCAGCACCACAACCCCGACCTGCGTGTCCGCCGAGCATTCCTGCTTGAAGAACAGTTCTTCCGGGCAGCGCGGGAACGGCGTCGGGTTGCCGACCAGGCCCGGCGGCAACTCGGCGCTCAGATCCTTCTCGAGCACGACCGGCAGGACTTCCCCGACCATGTTGTTTTCCTTCCCCGTTTCGGCGTCCTGGTTGAGCACGATTGTGCTCGTCAACTGGAACGGGTGGGCTCCCGCCTGCGTTTCCAGCGAACCGTTCGCGCTTTCCGGAGTCAATTCATACGCCTGCACCCCGAACGGCGTCGATGCCTGGCTGACCGTCAATTCCGTTGCCCTGTCGCTGACCGACACGCCCGCCGCGCCGCCACCAGACACGCTCACCACATCGGGAGACCTTCCCACAGCGAGCGTCCCAGACACTTCGGCTTTGATCTTGACTTCCAAACGCGCGTACGGCGGCATGATCCCTTTGTATTCGCAGCGCACCACCCGCGAACCGCTGACCGAGCACGGCACTTCTTCGGCAAACTCGCTATACAAAGACTCGTTGCCGACGAAGTATTCCGCCGAGCTCGCGCTCACGCCTGCGGGCAACGTGTCAGTCACGACGATCGACGCGCCGACACCCTCGGCGACCGCGTCGCCGAGGTTCGTGACTGCCACCACCACGGTCCCCGTTCCCCCCGGCTTCAGGTTGGACGGGCGGGAGTACGCATTCACGTGCCACCACGGGACTTCGGGTTCGGCGAAAGCCGGCCCCGCGCTCACACCGAGCCCGACCATCATCGTCACGACAAGAGCCGGCAGGATCGTCTTTGTCGGGAAGAACCCGAATATCGAGAACCTCATCGCCCCGCCCTCCGATTGGTGTGAGCAGACCTCTTAGCCTTTGCTTTCTTCTTCTTATGCTTATTGTTCACGCATTTGTTGTGACTCAGATGCTTGCCCTTGGTGCATTTGACTGTCTTTGGTTCCGGTTTGACGGCCGTCGGCGGCGACGGTGTGAGGTTGCCCGCGCCCGCGAACGTCGCGCTCGACGGCGCCCCGAAGACCTGCGGCTGCGGCGTCGGCGCCGCCCTGCACGCATCCGCCGTCGTACACTGCGGCGGAGCAACCGCTTCGCTCGCGCACGGCGAGGCCGCACTGCACACGTGCGCGTCGTACACAGCCAGCGCCGAGCCCGTATCCGCCGGCACGAGCTGCGCCGAAGAGAGGAAGAACACGTCATCCCCGTTTTCACTCGCGTCCAGGAACGCCGATTCTTCACCCGACGAGCCCGAAGAGACCAACCCCACGCAGCCCCCCGAAGCCCTGCTGAAGGTGCCACCCGTGCTTTCACAACTACCCGTCCCTTCCGGCTCATACTCATACACGTCCATCAACCCGTTCGTCGCCTGCGGCACCAAGTCGTCGGGACTGTCGAAGAACAAGCGACCGCTGTCGGACAGATACCGCGACTGATAACGCGCAACTGCTTCTTCCATGTTGGTCCAGCCCGGAACGCTCGCGGCCAACCAGTAGCTGGGTTCTACTGGATGAGTGGGGTTCCACAGCCGCTCCGGATCGGCCAACAGCGCCGGTGCGCTCCTTTCATCCTGGACCCCGTGCGGTCTCGATCCGCTCGGATTGCACGACGCACACACCAGACGGCCGGCGGGCGCACCAGTGGAGGGCGCCCGGTAGAGGAAGAGCTCCTCGTCGAGTTCGCCGCTGCTCGCGTCACGATTGTCATACCCCGTCAGCGGGAGCTCCGACATGAACGCCAAGTATTCGCCGTCCGGCGAGACCCGTGAGGTTATCTGCTCTAGGTCACCGGGCAAGCCCGATTCTGGGGCAAAGTCCGGGTAGTCGCGTTCGGAGAGGGTGGCGATGAACGCTGGTTCTTCCCATTTGTTGGTTTCGCCGTCGAAATGCAACAGGTAGACATTGGGCTCGCCGACTTTGGCTTCCGCCCCCTGCGCGTTTGCCTTGCTCGTCAACTCACCCCTCGCGAGGAAATAGAGACTCGTGTCCTCGCTGCTGCCGACGTCCACCACCCCTTGCACGCCGGCGCCACCGAGATACACGGTCAAATCGCTCAGCTTGCACTTCAGAACCTTCTTGCCGCCGGCTTCTTCCACTTCGACGATCACGCACTCATAGAGATCACTGTGGCCCTGGCTCGCGGTGGAGTTCTTCGTCAACTGCGCCCGGTCGGTGAAGAACACCTCCGACCCGTCGCTGTTCGCGAACTGGAAGACCGCTTCATATTCGCCGCCGGCCGCTCCTTCATCGGGTTCATCGATCTGCACCGTCTGCTCGCGCGAAACATCGCGCAGATAGAGATGTTCTCCCGCCGACCACACGACCCGCGAGCCGTCGTTTGAGATCGCACCCCTGGCGTCGTCGCCGTTGCTAGATCCAAACCCCACAGATCCGGCCTGGCTCTGTTCGCCGTCCGGCAGCACGCTCACGATCTGCAGTCGCTTCCCGGCTTCTATACCAGACGTCCACTCCCACAGGCCGAACACGCCGCTTACGGTCGGATCTTTCTCGGGAGTTTCCGCGGTCAGAGGCACTTCGGACTCGACGATCACATGACTCAGGTCAGGTGCCGCCCCATCGAACTTCGGGTGTTGCCGGTCTTGGGCGAATTCGGAGAATTTGGTGCCTTCCGGCACGTCCGCGTCTTCCTGCACGCGTGGTTGGCATTCCGCGGGTGCCGCCGGACAGCCCGTCACGAGGGGCCGGTAGCCCGCTTCCGCTCCAGGGTAGGCTTCTCTTTCAGCTTCACCATAGACCGTCCGCTCGGCGACATCGGGCGGCAACGGCTGATCGTCGCGCACGTAGACGGTCCTTTCCGACACCCCCGGCGACAGCGGCGTCGCGTTGACGCTGCTCGTCCCAGTCGCCGTGGTCCCAGCCGGTTCGACCAGCGCGACCGACAGGTCCGGGGAGAAGAACCTGTACTCCTGCCCGGTGTCGTTCGGTTCGCCGCTTTGGTGTTCGTGGGGGGAGGCGATGTCCTTCGAGGACCAGCCACCGCCGGGCGCCCGCACGGACAGGATCGACGATTCGGCGGCGTTGCCCTCCGGGGCCGCTTCCGTCGCGCCGCGCGTCACGAACGTGAACGCGCCGCCGTCTTCGGCCGCCTCGATGATCTTGCCATCGCTGCTGAAGTTTTCTACCACCGGCGTGGCGCCCGCGCCCGCCGGCGGCGGCGAAACCAATTCCCACGCCCTGCCGTTGGGCAGCACCAGCTCGCCGCCCGGCGGCTGCGTCGTGAACGTTGGGCAAGTCCCCTGCGCCTGACAGCCCGGCGTTTCGCCTTCTTTGTTAGTGGCGACCACGCGATACCAATAGCTCGTGTGCGCCGCCAGAATCTGCGAGTGGGCTTGGACGACCACGCCCGCATCGCCTTCCCCCGCGTCACCTTCCGGCGTCGGCGGCATCGGGATGCGCTCACCGTGACCCGCGAGCAGCGCCGCTTCGCTCGTGGCGTATTCGAAGCGGTACGTCGTGGCGGCTTCCCCGGGGTTGATCTTCGCCCACAGCGTCGCGCTGGACCCCGAGACCTTCGTCACCCACTGTTCTTGGACTTTGGGTGCTTGTGCGGCGAGCACTGTTGCGCTGCATACCAGCAGCCCAGCGCTCAAACAGAGCGTCAGCACGACTGCACGAGACCACACACGACCCGAAACGCCTCTCATCCCACTGCCACCTCTTTCTCGATCTCCTTTTGACTGGTGCGAACACGAATGCTTTGCGCGACCCGCGACCCTGTGGGGGTGAGGGTCCACGCGTTGCGCTCACCCCGAACATGGCCCTCACCCGTGTTCTCGATCAAGCCCAGGCGCTGGAGTCGTGAGAGGAGCTTGGATATCTGTCCCTGATCGGTGACGCCCGCCAGCTCACCCGCCTGACGGTTCGATACCCCGGAGCGCTCGGCGATGGTCTCCAGGACCCGCGCGGTGCGATACGTCAGGCGCATCGGCAACCCCGCCAGCACATCGCTGCCGCCGCCGATGACACCCTCCCGCGCGACCCCGAGGGAGGACAAACCCGAGGCGAGCGGGGCCGCGTCGAGGGCGGGCGGTGGACGATCCCGCTCGCGGCGTGCCGCCGCGGGACCCAAATAGGGCAGCACGATCATCCCCATCAATTCCCCGAACACGCTCGTGAGCGGCTCGTTCTCAACCCTGAGCAGCCGCCCATAGACGATGGTGAACGCGGCGCCAACCAAACCCTCCGCGGTCAGCGGCGGGCACTCCGTCCTCCGCGCACCCTCCAGACGACCATCCTCCACGACTCCCGCCAGCTCCGCCAGGACACGCTCGCGACGCTCCAACACCCGTGGACCGCCACGCAGCGCCTGCACCACCAGCACCCGCGCGAGCACCGGCTCACGCTCCAAGAACACCAAGATCCTCCACAAACCCCTGCGCACACGCTCACGCCAGAGCACCCCGTCAAGCCCAACCGCGACCAGCTCCTCGCGGATCATGCCGATGACGCTCTGAAGCGCCTCCAGCAGACAGTCCTCACGGTTATCAAACAGGTCATAGAACGTGCGCCGCGACACCCGCGCACGCGAAGCGATATGCGCGACCGTCACACGCGGATACCCGAGATCATCGATCGCCCCCAGCGTCGCCGCGAGCAGACGCGTGCGCTGAATTTCCACGACACGCTCGCGCGGCTCCTCACCCGGGACCGCGCGCGAGCGCACGACATCGGAGCGCCCCCGCGCACGAGGACGCGCGCGGGCGGGTACACGCGTCGCCATCAGGCGCCGTCCCTTCCCGCGAGGAAGCCATGCGCCCGCCTAGCGCCCAACCCCCGCAGAGGGGAGCAAACCCGAGACGCTTCGGCGGTTAGACCAGTGGGGCTAGCAGGACAAGAGAGAGAGAGAGAGAGAGAGATGTGTCAGCGCTGCTGACGCATCTACCTACGGGCCCGATCGGACTCGCAGCAAACCCCGACACGTATGTCCCCAACGAACTCACGCGAAAACAGCTCCCTCACCGAAACGAATCCAGGTCCCTCTCCAAAAAGAACCCTCTATAAGCACTACCAAGGTCGACCACCAAGGGAAGACCCAAACCCGATCCTATGTTCACCACGCCCCATGACAAGACGCAAACAACTGACATAACATAGCTCAAGCCCGAACACTTGTCAAGCCCCCAACCGGGGGAGCCTCCGCGGGGCCTGTATTCAGACCGGGCGGCGGTCGCGGCGTCTGCTTTGGGCGCGGTGCTCGCGTAGCGCCATCGCGACGCTCTTCTGTGCGCTTTGCACCCGCTCGGGCGAGAGCGTCTCCTTGCGCCGGTCCAGATAGCCCGCGAGCATCCTCGCCGGGAGCACCCTCACGCCCTTGCGCCGGGCCAGCGGGCGGTCCACCCATGCGCGGCTGTAGACGATCAGCGGCTCCACCTCGACACCCGTCACGCGCGCGATCGCCCTTTGCTGGGCCTGGGCCTGGCCTCAGCGTCGCGCCGTGGATGCGCGCGACGCGCACGGGCCCGGGATTGCTCTTGGTCTCGACGGTGAACACCCCCGCCGGACCGATCAGGATGTGGTCGACGTTTCCGTTCCCGAGGCTCGCGTCGTGGATCGCGTGCCAGCCCTTGCCTTCCAACCCGTCCAGCAGGCTGCCGACCTGCTCCTCTCCCTTGGCGCCGCGGTCGTGACGGTCGACGAGCGGCATCACGTAGCGCAACACGACGAACATCGCCACGAGCAACCCGACCTCCGAGCCGAGGAACCTGACGTCGCGCAGGCCGAACGTCCGCCCCAGCAGGGCGGTCGCGACCGCGAGCACCCCCAGCGCGACGAGCGTGCGCAGCCGCAGCCGCTTGACGATCGCGCGCGTGTGCTGGCCCGGCGCGCGGGCGGTCGGGTCGTGGGTGATTGCGTGGATGATCTGCATCTCGTTGCTCTGCTCCCTCCCTTCTCTACATCGGCCCTACCCGGCTCGTTCCTTTAGGACTCGCCCTCTGGCCGATCGTTCTAGGCCTCGAACGATCCCTTTCTCGCAAATACCGCAAACGTCGATGCCCGGGAGACTGAGAGGCGTGGAGAGTTCGCCCTACTCCTAAAGCCCCCGCCCGCTTCGGTCGAAGCCCTGGCAGAGCACTTCCCGAGAGCACGGATGCCTCGCATGTCCCACCATTCCGACCAATCCCCCCCCTCCGATGTCTGTCTGCTGCTGCGCGCGTACGCAGAGCAGCGCTGGCTGAGCCGCGAGGTCGTCCCCGTCCTGCGCCAGCTGGAGAGCCCCGACGAGCTCCCCGAGGAGCAGCTCGGGGCCGCGCTCGCCTATCTCGAGGTCATCTGGCTGGAGGCCGCCCGGCACGCCGCCGAGACCGACGCGGCCTTCGCCGCGCTGGACGACGCCGCCCTGGACGCCGAGGAGGCGCTGCCCTCCAAGGCCCGCCGCTACCACGCGGCCGTGCGCTTCCTGCGCGAGGCCGTCGACCGGCGCGTTTCCACCCTGCTCGCCACGCCTGAAGACGTGCCCTGCTTACATGAGAGCGCCGACTCCGAGCTCGCGCGGGGCCGGACCGTTTCAGTCGGCCCACGGGGGACGGACAGTTTCAGTCGACCGGAAACCCGCTTCGCGCGGGCCGGTCGCCTGAAAGTCCGCCCCGCGTAGCTGATTTTTCCGATCGCATAGGCTCTCCGCCCCGTGGCGCTCGCCTTTGACCTGCAATCTCACTCGACCCACTCCGACGGCGCGCTGCCGGCCGCCGAGGTCGTCTCCCGCGCCGCCGCCGCCGGCGTCGAGCTTTTGGCGCTGTCCGACCACGACACCGTCGCGGGCGTCTCCGAGGCCTTGGCGGCGGGCGGGCGGCTCGGTGTTCGCGTCGTCCCCGCCGTGGAGATCTCCTCGATCGACGACCCCTCTTCGCAGGGCGCCTGCGGCTTCCGCGCGCGAACTGCACATCCTCGGCTATCTGATCGACCACACCGACCCCGCTTTCGCTGCGACCCTCGCCGACTTCCTGGCCGACCGCGAGCGGCGCACTCTGCGCATGGCCGACGCGCTTGCGCGAGCAGGGCCTCGCCCTCGACGACGCCGCGATCTCCGCGCGCGTCGCCGCCGGGCAGCCGATCGGGCGCCCCCACCTCGCCGAAGCCGTCCTCTCCGCGCCCGCCAACGCCGCGCGCCTGCGCGAGGAGCACATCGACGACATCGGCTCCTTGATCCGCGCCTACCTGTCGAGGGCCGCCCCGCCTTCCGCTTGCGCGAGACCCCCACCGTCTCCGAGGCGATCGACGCGATCCACTCGGCCGGCGGCCTCGCCATTTGGGCGCACCCCTTCTGGGACGTCTCCGACGCCGACGACGCTTTGGCGATGATCGACCGCTTCCGTGCGCTCGGGATCGACGGCATCGAGGCCTTCTACGTCACCCACACCCAGTCCCAGACCGAGCTCCTGGCCGCCCGCTGCGCCGAGCTCGACCTGCTCAGCACGGGCTCCTCGGACTTCCACGGCCCGGACAACCGCCTCTTCTCGCGCTTCCTCGCCTTCGAGACGTACGGCCTGGAGCCGAACCTGGGACCACTACGCGAGCTGAGCACCGCCCGAATCAGGTGGGCGGCGCCTGCACCTTTGGGGCCGCTTCGCCGGATCGCCCCAACCGATCCACCTCTCAGCCTTCCGCGAGCGCTCTGCAGCCGAATGCCAGCGCTTCGAGCGCCAGCTCCTCGCCCACGTTCAGCGCGATCCGCGCTCTGCGTCTCGCGCACCAGCTCCACCCCCCCGCGCGCCGACGCCCCCCCGCGCGCCTTTGCGTCGGCTTCCAGCTCACCCATCCTGTCCACCGCATACACGAGCTCCTCAGCCCCCTCCCGCACGCACATCATGTCGCGCAGCCACAGCTCCGCCAGCTGCAGCCCCCGATCCAGCGCCCGCGCGCGCGCCCTGCGCTCGACCCGCTTGCCCGCGTCCCGCGCCTCCCTCTCCAGCTTCTTGCGCTCTTTGCCCGGCGCCATCTCGAGCTCCTCCGCCAACCGCTCGCCGAGCAGCTCGCCCGCGCTCTCCCCCGCCGCCTTTGCGGCCTGCCAGCAGATCCACCCACCTGCGCCCTCCCGTCTCGCCTGCCAGCGCCGAGCGCACATACCCCTCCGATGCCTCCCTCAGCGCCCTGCCCTCCTCGCTCGCGAGCATCCGCGCGCGCGCCGCGTCGCCCAGCGCCAGCCGCGCGCACGCCCGCGCCGCCTCCTCGTCCGCGCATCCCTCCGCGAGCAGCCCCCGCGCGATCGCCTCGCCCCGAGCGCGTCGAAGCGCACGTGCACGCAGCGCGAGGCGATCGTCGCCATCACTTCCTCCCTGCGGTCGCTCACCAGCACCAGGTGCGCGTACGCCGGCGGCTCCTCCAGCGTCTTCAGCAGCCGGTTCGCCGCCTGCTCGTTCAGCGTCTCCACCGCCTCGATCACGAACACCCTCCGCCTCGCCTCAAACGGCGTCCGCGTGGCGGCGGCCACGACCGGCTCGTCGATGTCGCTCACGAGCATTTCCGCCGCCCCGCTCGGCCGCACCCACGTCAGGTCCGGATGCGTCATCCCGCCCCACCCTTTCGGCCACCGCGCGCGCCGCCCGCCTCGTCGCGGCTGCCCGTCGGCCAGCAGCGCGGCCGCCAGCGCCCGTGCGATCCTCCGCTTGCCCGCCCCCGCCGGGCCATGCAGCAGGTACGCGTGCGACGGCCTTCCCCCGGGCGCCAGCCCGGACCCCAGGACGGCGCGGGCGTGCGGGTGCGCCTCGATCCCGGGCAGCGCCGCGTCCACGTCGGAGATGCTCACCACTAAGCCGCTCACCCACCCATCGTAGGCGACCCCCGGGCGCCACCGTCATACCGCCAAGCCCGCACGAAGCCGCACAGAGCCGCTACCGTCCCGTCTCAGTGCCCAGCGGCCGTCTGATCACGATCGAGGGGCTCGACGGCGCCGGCAAGTCGACACTCGCCCTCGGCCTGCACTCCGCCCTCGGCGAGCGCGGCGTCCGCGTCGAGCTCCTGCGCGAGCCCGGGGGCGTGGCCCTCTCCGAGCGCATCCGCGACGCTGGTCACCGACCCCGCCTTCGCGGTGGACCCGCGCGCGGAGGCCCTGCTCTACGCGGCCGCCCGCGCCCAGCTCGTGCGCGAGCGCCTGCGCCCCCTGCTCGGCGCGGGCGTCCTCGTGCTGCTCGACCGCTTCGTCGACTCCTCCCTCGCCTACCAGGGCGCCGGACGCGAGCTCGGCATCGAGCCCGTCCGCGCGATCAACCGCTTCGCCACCGACTCCCTCGCCCCCGACCGCACGCTGCTGCTGCGCATCGCCCCCGCCGACGGCCGCGCCCGCCAGGACACGCGCGCGTCCACCCCCGACCGCCTGGAGCGCGAGGACGACCCCTTCTTCGCGCGCATCGCCGCCGCCTACGACGAGCTCGCCCTCGCCGAGCCCGAGCGCTTCCGCGTCCTCGACGCTTCTCTCGCCCCCCACCCGCGTCCTCGCCGACGCACTGTTCGCGATCGAGGACCTACTATG
The DNA here is from genome assembly GCA_963786535.1 of uncultured Solirubrobacterales bacterium. GTDB lineage: Bacteria > Actinomycetota > Thermoleophilia > Solirubrobacterales > Solirubrobacteraceae > Palsa-744. The sequence goes on from CAWAZI010000001.1 coordinate 1,444,058, forward strand.
AGCTTCGCAGTGTTCCGTTTGCTCCTCGCCGCAACGACCCTCACGCTCGCGCTCGTGCTGCCCGCGCCCGTGCTGTCCGCGACGCCCGCGACCACGCCCACCTTCCCAACGCCCGCGTCGGCCCGGATCCCGCCGGCTGCGAGCACCACCACCGCGCCGCGGACCACCACCGCGCCCACGACTGCGACCACGACCCCCGCCGCCACGCCCACGGTCCCGCCCACGACGTTCACCACTCCGGGCTCCTCGGCGGTGAGTCCTCTCAACCGGGCGGCGGCAAACGCGCGCCTACGTGCGGGCGCGCATTCGAGCGGTTCGGGACATGTATCGACGGAGGCCATCGTGCTAGCCGCGATCGCCGCGCTGCTGCTGCTCGCGTGCGCCGCCTGGGCGTTCGCCCGCTCGCGCGCCTACGAACCGCACTGGCTCGTCTCCGTGCGCCACGCGATGGCCGAGGCGGGCTTCCGCACGTCCGCTACATGGGCAGAATTCACCGACTGGGCCAGGATCGGCCGTTGAGCGGCGCGATACGGCGTCCTCGGTCGCTCGCGTACGTAGTAGTACGCCACGCTCCCTGCGTCCTTGTCTCGCTTGCTCAACAACCGCCCTGGACGCCATACCTTGGCAATGCATAGATAGGGACTCTGGGCCGTCTAAAATGAGAGGTCCCGCCGCGGTCTTTCCGTCCGGCTCGGGGGGGATGATGCTCGGCCCCAGCAGACAAGGAGCAAGGCCGATGGACACCACCACGCACCCCACCGCAACCGAGCAGTCGGCCCCCGGCGCCGCGCTGTCGATCGAGCGCTTTTTCACCTCGCCGGACACGCATCCCTTCGATACGGTGCAGTGGGAGCGCCGCGACGCGCGTATCGGCCACGGCGACCGCGTCGCGTTCGAGCAGACCGACGTCGAGTTCCCCACCTCCTGGTCGCAAAACGCGACGAACATCGTCGCCCAGAAGTACTTCCGCGGCCAGCTCGGGCACCCCGCCCGGGAGCGCTCGGTCAAGCAGATGATCGGCCGCGTCGCTCGGCACGATCGCCGGTTGGGGGCGCGAGCGGGGCTACTTCGCGACCGACGCCGACGGCGACTCCTTCGAGGCCGAGCTGACCCACATCCTGCTGCACCAGCTGGCGGCGTTCAACTCGCCCGTGTGGTTCAACGTCGGCTTCGAGGAGTCACCCGCAGTGCTCGGCCTGCTTCATCCTCTCCGTCGCAGGACACGATGGAGTCGATCCTCGCGTGGAACACGAAGGAGGGGAATATCTTCCGCGGCGGCTCCGGCTCGGGGATCAACCTGTCGAACATCCGCGGCTCGATGGAGCCGCTGGCCAAGGGCGGCACCGCCTCCGGGCCGGTCTCGTTCATGCGCGGCGCCGACTCCTGGGCCGGCACGATCAAGTCCGGCGGCAAGACCCGCCGAGCGGCCAAGATGGTCGTGCTCGACGTCGACCACCCCGACATCCTCGAGTTCATTCAGTGCAAGGCCAAGGAGGAGGACAAGGCCGCCGCGCTGCGCGACGCGGGCTTCGACATGTCGATCGACGGCGAGGGCTTCTTCTCGATCCAGTACCAGAACGCCAACAACTCCGTGCGCGTCACCGACGAGTTCATGCAGGCCGTCGAGGAGGACCGCGAGTGGCGGCTGATCGCCCGCTCGACCGGTGAGCCGGTCGGCGAGCCCGTCAGCGCGCGCGAGCTGATGCGCGAGATCGCCGAGGCGGCGTGGCGCTGTGCGGACCCGGGCGTGCAGTACGACACGACGATCAACCGCTGGCACACCTGCCCCGTCTCGGGCCGGATCAACGCCTCGAACCCGTGCAGCGAGTACATGCACGTCGACGACTCCGCCTGCAACCTCGCCTCGCTGAACCTGATGAAGTTCCGCCGCGCCGACGGCACGCTCGACGTCGCGTCCTTCGAGCACGCCGTCGACGTCGTGCTGCTCGCGCAGGAGATCGTCGTCTCACCCTCCAGCTATCCCACCGAGGAGATCGGCGCAAACGCGCGCGCGTTCCGCCAGCTCGGCCTCGGCTACGCCAACCTCGGCGCGTACCTGATGAGCAACGGCATGCCCTACGACTCCGACGCCGGGCGCACCACCGCGGCGGCGATCACCGCGCTGATGACCGGCCGCGCCTACCGCGAGTCCGCGCGCGTGGCGGGCGCGCTCGGGCCCTACGAGCGCTACCCCGAGAACCGGGTGGAGCACAACCACGTGATGGAGATGCACCGCGACGCCGCCCACGCGATCGACGACGCCCACTGCGCCGACTCCGAGCTGCTCGCGGCCGCGCGGCAGGTCTGGGACGAGGCCGTCGAGCTCGGCGAGCGCCACGGCTACCGCAACGCGCAGGCGACCGTGCTCGCGCCGACCGGGACGATCAGCTTCCTGATGGACTGCGACACGACCGGCGTCGAGCCCGACTTCTCGCTCGTGAAGTTCAAGGAGCTCGTCGGCGGCGGGCAGATGACGATCGTCAACCGCACCGTCCCGCTCGCCCTGCGGACGCTCGGCTACTCCGAGCAGCAGGTCGAGCAGATCGAGGCGCACCTGGCCGAGCACGGCACGATCATCGGCGCGCCCGGCCTCGCCGCCGAGCACCTGCCCGTGTTCGACGTAGCCGTCGGCGAGCGCGCGATCTCCCACATGGGCCACATCCAGATGATGGGCGCCGTGCAGCCGTTCATCTCGCGGCGCGATCTCCAAGACCGTCAACCTCCCCCAGGAGGCGACCGTCGAGGACATCGCCGACGCCTACACCCAGGCATGGCGCCTCGGCATCAAGGCGCTGGCGATCTACCGCGACGGCTCCAAGACCGCACAGGCGCTGCGCACCGACGCACAGCAGGAGGTCAGCGACAGCGCCTCGGGCGACGAGAGCCAAGCAGGTCAAGGACGCAGGGAGCGTGGTGTGCTCGGCACACGAGCGACCGAGGACGCAGAGATGCGCCGGCTGTCGTCGCTCGATGTCGATGAGCTCGTCGAGGCAGCCGTGAGCAAGGCCTTGGCCGAGGTCGGCCCCCACCGCAAGCGCATGCCGCGCGAGCGCGAGTCGATCACGCATAAGTTCTCGATCGGCGGCCACGAGGGCTATATCACCGCCGGCAAGTACGAGGACGGCTCCGTCGGAGAGATCTTCCTCACCGACATCGGCAAGGAGGGCTCGACGCTGCGGGGGATGATGAACTCGTTCGCCACCGCGATCTCGATCTCGCTGCAGTACGGCGTGCCGCTCGAGACGCTCGTCCGTAAGTTCAGCTACATGCGCTTCGAGCCCGAGGGGATCACCGGCAACCCCGAGATCCCCTTCGCCAAGTCGATGCCCGACTACATCATGCGCTGGCTCGCCTCGCGCTTCCTCGATGTCGACGTCCAGGAGGATCTGGGCATCCTCACGCAGGAGGTCCGCGCCCGCAAGGCCGCGCAGGAGGCCACCCAGTCGGCGATCGCCTCCGACACCGCCGGCCCGAGCGCTCCGGACCCAGCGGAGCCCGCGTCCTCAGCCGGTAATGGTGGAGCGGGCGTCCCCGCCGCCGCGGCGCTGACCGACACGCCGCCGGTCGTCCCCGCCCGCATGCAGGGCCTGGACCTCGGCCCGGCATGCAGCCAGTGCGGGGGCATGATGCAGCGCACGGGCAGCTGCTACACGTGCAGCAGCTGCGGCAACAACACCGGCTGCGGCTAATCAGCCGAGTAAGAAGGCGGCGGCGCGGAGTCGTTGCGTATCGCCGCCAGCTCGCTGAGCAGCGATTCGGGGCTGGTGCCGCCCAGCACGCGCAGGCGCGGCAGGCGGTAAGGGTCGCTTTCGGGGCCCGCCCAGCCCGGGACGACCGTGGTCGAGCCGGTGTAGCCGGCGGACTTGACGGCCGCGATCACCGTCGCGTTGTAGTGGCCGGAGGGGTAGCAGAACCAGTTCACGGGCACGCCGTAGCGGTGCTGGATGAGCTTGCGCGAGCTGGCGACCTGTTCGGCGAGCTGGGTCGCGTCCAGCGTGATCAGGTCGGCGTGGCTGATGCCCTGCGTGTCCAGCTCCCAGCCGGCGGCGACCAGGCCCTTGATCTGGGCTTGCGGAGAGCCCGCCCTGCGACGGGGGCAGGCCCGTCAGCTGGATGTTCTCGTTGCCCGACCCAGCCCAACCGGCGCAGCACGGGCAGTGCGTTTGAGTATTGCGACTGGTAGCCGTTGTCGAAGCTCACGACGATCGGTTTCTGCCCGGCCGGCAGCGGCATAACGCCGCGCTTCCAGTAGGCCCACATCTGATCCTGGGTGATCGCGTGGTAGCCGGCGTTCGCCAGCGCCTGCATCTGCGCGGCGAATTCGCTCGCGGCCACATACAGCCCCGGGAACGGCGCCCCCGCCGGCGGCGGGTTGATCACGTGATACATCAGGATCGGCACGCGTTCGGTCCCGGGCCTGCCGGTGGCCGCGCCCGTCACCGTGCTGTGAGCGGGGTAGCCGCTCGTGGGCGAGCCCGCCTGCGAGCCCTCCGGAGCCTCGAGCCCGTGGAGGCATGCCGGCCCTCCCGCTAGCCGTCATATTGCCCGTGGACTGCGAGGAGCCCGCCGCCGCCGCCGGACGCGAGCGCCACCGCCGCCACCACGCCGGCCACGAGCAGCAGGCTCAGACCGGCGAACGTCCTGCGCCGGCGGCGCGCCAGCTCACGGCGACGGGCCTCGCGACGCGCCTGGCGTCGCTCGCCGTCCAGCCCCGTCTCATCCACTTCGCTGCTCACGACGGGTACTCTCGCACGCCCGGCGACTCCCCAGACGTCACCGACCCTCGACAGGCCGGTGACACCGGGACTCCCGCGCGGTGAACCCTGGGCGCTACGGGTTCAGGCGCTTCTTCAGTGCGCTCGCCGCGGAGAACTTCGCCGCCTTGCTGGCGGCGATGTTGATCGTCTCGCCGGTGGACGGGTTGCGTCCCTGGCGAGCCGCGCGGTGACTGACGCTGAACTTGCCGAAGCCGGCCAGCGCGACCTCACCCCCGGCGGCCAGCTCGTCGGTTACCGCATCGATCGCGGCCTCCAGGGCCTCGCGCGCGTGGCTCGCGGCCATTCCGGTCTTCCCCGCGACCTTGTCGGCTAGCTCGTTCTTGGTCATGGCACTCCCTTCTCGGGTGTCGTTGCTGGCAGCAGGCTAACCGCTGGACAGGACGACGACACGGTCAACTGTTGGATTTGGTCTCGATAGAACCCCTAATTTCCGGGAATGAGCCTCCATGCGAGGCTCATTTCGCCCGATTTCGGCGTCGTTCAGGCCGAAATCCGCGCCCGCGGGGCGACGTGGCGCTCCTGCGCCGGCTGCACCGACGGAGCCGCTGGACCGGCGGCGTAGGCCGCCCACAGGGTCGCGAGCCACGTCAGGCAGGCAAGCCCGACGTGCACCCACACGAGCTCGGTCGGCAGGTGCGTCTCGTACTGGTCGAGACCGACGACGCCCTGCAGCGCGATCAGCACGCACAGCGCCGTCAGCGCCCGCCGCAGGATCGGGTCGGCCGCCCGCCGGCGCGCCAGCCACCACGACGGCGAGCGCCGCCAGCCCGAACACGAGCGCGATCTCGCCATGGCGGTGGATGACGAAGTCCATCGTCCCGCGCCCGTCGATGTCCAGGCGGTTGATCTTCTGGCCCGGGCGAGCCCCCCGCGTGCGGCCCCGCGGCGGTGGCGGCGGTGCCCGCGAAGATCGTCAGCGCGCCGAGCGCGACGAGCGCGCGGACCGACCACACGAGCGTCCGCGTCCGCCGGCTCGCGGGCGGCGTCCGGCGACGAGGGCTCGCCGTCGGGTACGTGCGTGGCGCGCCACACAAGCGCGACGGCGGCCGCGAGGATCAGCATCGACAGCGCGAAGTGGCCCATCACCCAGCCGTAGTCCAGCGCGCCGCGCACGGTGAAGCCCGCCGAGCACGGCCTGGCCGATCACACCCAGCGGCAGCAGCGCGCCCAGCCACACGAGGTCGCGCCGGTAGGGCCGGCGGCGCAGCGCTCCCAGCCAGGCGAGGCCCGCGGCGATCGACACGGGCACGGTCAGCAGCCGGTTGGAGAACTCGATCACCGCGTGGGTGTTCAGCGGCGGGATAGACGTTGCCGTAGCACTTCGGCCACGTTGGGCAGCCGAGGCCCGAGCCGGTCAGCCGCACGGCCGCGCCGGTGAGCACGATCAGCGTGAGCGCGACCAGCGCGGCGTACGCCACGATCGCGTACTGGGCCGGGGTGAGCGTGTAGCCGTTGGTGCGCTCGCGCAGGCGCGTCTAGGGTTTGCGACATGGCGGTTAGTTTGCCAAGCGCGCGCCATCGCGGGCGCGTATGCGCGATCCCGGGCGTGGTCGATGTGTGGCGCGTGGACCTGGGCGCGGCGCCAGACGACGGCTGCGGGAACTGCTCTGCGCGCAGGAGCGCACGCGCGCCGCGCGGATCGTGCGAGAGCGCAACCGGGTGCTGTGGGCGCGCTCGCGCGGGGTCCTGCGCGCGCTGCTCGCCCGCTACCTGGACGCCGATCCGCGCGAGTTGCGGTTCGAGCTGGGAGCACACGGCAAGCCGGCGCTGGAGAGCGGCGCGAGCACGAGGATGGCGCTCGGACCTGCGCTTCAACCTGTCGCACTCGGGCGAGCTGATGCTCGTGGCGGTGACAGCCGGACGGGAGGTGGGCGTGGACGTCGAGCGTGCGCACGAGCGACACACGACTGAGTTCCTGCGCACATGGACGATGCGCGAGGCCACGGTCAAGTGCCTGGGAACAGGACTCACCTCGATGCCCATCGAGGGTGAAGCGCCTCCAGCCGGGCTGTGGACAGCCGAGCTCGATGTCGGCCCGCGTGCAACCGCCGCCCTCGCGGTCGAGCTCACTCCCCCGCCAGCCAGCGCTCCGCGTTTGCGTCGTGAACCTCGCGCAGGATGTCCTCCAACCCGCGCGTGAGCGTCCAGTCGGGGATAGTCGGCCGTGAACGGGCGCAGGTCGCTGATCCACCAGCGGTGATCGCCGATCCGCGGGCGCTCGTCGAGCGTCCAGTGCAGCTCGCGCCCGGCGATGCGCTGACAGAGGTCGATGGCCTCGAGCATCGAGCAGTTGGACGCGCGCCCGCCGCCGATGTTGTAGACGGCGCCGCCGGCGCGGGGAGCGCGATGGAAGGCCTCGAACGCGGCGATGAGGTCGGCGGAGTGGATGTTGTCGCGCACCTGCTTGCCGGCGTAGCCGAGCACGGTGTAGGGCTCGCCGGTGACGGTGCAGCGCATCAGGTAGGACGAGGAACCCGTGCAGACGCGCGCCCGCGTGGTTGGGGCCGGTGAGGCAGCCGGCGCGAAAGCAGACGGTGGGCATGTCGAAGTAGCGGCCGTACTCCTGCACGAGCAGGTCGGCGGCTGTCTTGGAGACGCCGAACAGCGAGTGGGTGGAGCGGTCGATCGACATCGACGTGTCGATGCCCTCGTGGTATGGGTGGTCCTCGGGGAGGTCCAGGCGCGTCGGCAGCTCCAGCAGTGGCAGCGCGTTGGGGAGGTCGCCGTAGACCTTGTTGGTCGAGCAGAACACGAACGTCGCACCGGGAGCGTGGGCGCGGGCGGCCTCCAGCAGGTTGAGCGTGCCGAGCGCGTTGACGGCGAAGTCGGTGTGGGGGTCCGACGCGGCCCAGTCGTGGGAGGGCTGGGCGGCGGTGTGGATCACGAGCTCGATCTCGCGGGCGCGCTCGGCGAACAGGCGCTCGAGCGCGGTGCGGTCGCGAATGTCGATCTCAAGCGTTGTGAACGCGTCGGGATGGCGCGCGAGCAGCGAGGCGGTCATGCGCGAGGTGGACGCCTCCGGCCCGAAGAACGACGCGCGCATGTCGTTCTCGACGCCGATCACGTCGTAGCCGAGCGCCACGAACCGCGCGACCGACTCCGAGCCGATCAGCCCGCCCGATCCGGTGACTATCGCGGTGGGCATCGTCGTGTCGCGATCGCGGTTGGCATGGTCTCCTCGCCGGCGATGATGACGATGACGGCAGTCGCCGTCGCTCAGGCGCCGCCGTAGACGAACGGCAGCTCGCCGGCGACGTCGCGCAGGCGCGGCGCGGCGCGGTCGCGCTCGGAGACGATCAGCTCCGCCGCGGGCAGCGGCCACCGCACGCCGATGTCGGGGTCGTCCCAGGCGATGCCCCGCTCGACGTCGGGGTCGTAGTAGGCGGTCTGCTTGTAGAGCACGTCGGCGACATCTGAGAGGACGCAGAACCCGTGGGCGAAGCCGACGGGCACGTACAGCTCGCGCAGACTCTCGCCGTCGAGCTCGACGCCCTCCCACTCCCCGAACGTGGGCGAGCCGCGCCGCAGGTCGACGGCGACGTCGAGGATCCGCCCGCGCGCGCAGCGCACGAGCTTGGCGACGCCCGGGCCGATGTGGAAGTGCATGCCGCGCACGACGCCATGCGAGGAGCGCGAGTGGTTGTCCTGGATGAACTGCTCAGTCGCGGGAATGCCCAGAGACTCGTGCCAGGCGCGGCGGTAGGTCTCGGCGAAGAACCCCCGCTCGTCGCCGTGCACGGCTGGTTCGACTACGGTCAGGCCGTCCAGGCGGCAGGGGGTGGGGTGCATGGGGGCAGAGGGTATCCGGCCGAGGCAGCAGAGGACGCTCGCTCCGTGCACTACCGCGTAAGAAGGTCACCGGCTTCCAGAGAGGTTGGGTCGGGGGCATAGGGCCTCGATATCGGGGACTCAGCCCCCTCGAGATCGAGGATTGAGTCCCTCGACATCGGGGACTCGAACTCCTTGAAAGCAATTGAAAAGCTAACATACTCCAGTGTAACTAACGTCAGAGTATGCTATGATAAAAACATGGATACGTACACGTGGTCACTCGTCGACGAGTTCCTCAATCGCGAGGATGAGCTCGCTCGCCTGGAGGAATGGTGGACAGGCGCCGAGCGGATGCCGGTCAACCTTTACGGACGGCGGCGCGTCGGTAAGTCGTGGCTGCTACGGCGATTCGCTCATGGTAAGCCCGCCGTGATCCTGGCGTCGGAGCGCCTGGCGCCGGGAACCCAGCTCTCGCGGTTTGCCGCGCTGCTCGAGCCGGGGATTGGGATACGCCCGGAGATACCCGACCTCGCCACACTGTTCCGCGTCGCTTTCCGGCTCGCGAGCAAAGCCAAGACGCTCGTGATCATCGATGAGTTCCCCTGGCTGCTACCCGGCGCCGAGACGGAGATCGAGCGAGCGCTGAGCTCAATACAGGCCGTGATGGAGGAAGAGCGCGACAGCTCCCAGCTGAAGCTCGTCCTGTGCGGCTCGGCGATCTCCCAGATGCAGGCGCTGATGTCAGAACGCGGACCGCTGCACGGGCGTCTGAGGGGGCTGGAGATCCGGCCATTGCAATATCCCCAGGCGCGAACGTTCCTCGGCACACTCGATCCGGTCCGGCGCCTCGAGCGCTTCGCGATCACCGGCGGCATGCCCCGATATCTGAGCGAGCTTGGGCGAGGGGGCCTCGAAAAAGTCATCTGCTCACGCGTGCTCGATCGCAACGGCCCGCTGTGGAACGAGGCGCGCGCGGTCCTGGAACAGGAGCTCAAGCAGCCGGGCGTCTACTTCTCGATCCTCGAGCAGCTCGCCGGCGGAGAGAAGGAGGTCGAGCGGATCGCCTCCCGCGCCCGGATCGAGAACGCGACCGTCAGTCGCTATCTGGCGACACTCGCCGAGCTTCGGATCGTACGTCGCAAGCTCCCCGTCGGCGCTCTAATGTCCAGCCGCGGAGGCCACTGGGAGCTGAGCGACCCGTTTCTGCGCTTCTGGTTTCGCTTCGTCTTCCCATTCCAAGCCGAGCTGGAGGCCGGCCTCAGAGCAGAGGACCTGTGGGAGAGCAGCGTCAAGCCCGCACTGAGCGACCACGTGGCGCCCGTATTCGAGGATGTCTGCCGTGACTGGACGCGCACGAACTATGGACAAGCGGCGCGGCGCCTCGGCAGTTGGTGGGGCAACTCCCGCAACGACCTCCGTCGGACAGGACAGCGCACAACCGAGGAGATCGACATCGTAGGACTATCAAACGCTCACGTGACGGTGATCGGCGAGTGCCGCTGGCGCAGCAAAGCGATGGACGGCAACGTCCTCAAGGAGATCCAGGATTACAAGCTCCCCGCGCTACGCCAAGCCGGCCATGAGATCGACGAGGATCTGCGGATACTGCTCTTCTCACGGAGCGGCTACAACAGCACCCTTAAGAGTGCGGCTTCGGAAAACAAGGGTCTACGGCTCGTAAGCCTCACCGAGGTGGCGGATTGCCTGCAGGGATCCCAGGCGGCAGGAGATGGGGTGCATGGGGCGCCAGGCTATCCGCTCGGGGCTGGAGCAGGAGCGGTAGACGTGGGCACAACGCCGTAAGCAGCCCGCTCGCCGGCGACGCCGGCGTATGCGAGGGGGATGCCACGATCGTCGTAGATGTAGGAGGCGGCGGCACGGGGAACGTCCACGCCGTTACGATCGCCGGCGGGCGCATACAGAGCCGTGTCGGAATCGGAGCGGTCGCACGGCGGCGAGCGGCGATCCTTGAATAGGAACTCGTAGTAGAAGACGTGCGCCGGCTGGATCTCGGGCATCAGGCGGTTCACCAGCCACGAGGCGTCGAGCGCCTGGGCGCGTTCGCCGAGGAGCTCAGGTCGAGCGCCGCCCTCGCAGCGATAGGCGCCGACCTCGGTGAACCAGATCCGCTCGCCGGCTCCCGCGTCGGGGAGGTTGGACCTGAAGGCGAGGACCGGGGCGGGGGTGCGCGTCTTGACCGCTGCGTAGGGATGGATGCCCCAGTTCGCAAGGCTCGCCGGATACAGAGCGCGCGCGTACTCCCGCTCGTATGCGGTCATCGAAGCGGAGTCGAGAAAGTTGCCGGCGATCACAGTGCAGCCGCGGGCCCGGCAGAGCGATTGGGCGGCGAGCGTGTAGCGGGCGGCCGTGCCGGCGGAGAGGCCGGGCGTGTCGTTGGGCTCGTTCCACGCCTCGACATAGGCCGTCGCCGGGAAGCGGTCCAGCAGCGCCTGCAGTGCGGCCAGATACTCGGAGGAGGAGCCGGGCAGCGCTCCGTCGTAGGCGGCGAGCGAAATGTCGGGCGTGAGGCCGAGGGTCAGCACGTCGCGATACCACGATTCGAGCTGTGCAAGGTAGTGGGGATGGGCGTAGCCGAACATGACGTTCCACTGCACCACATAGCGGGCGAAGGAGATGTGGGAGGAGAGGCCGGCGACCCACGCGTCGTGGAAGAAGCCGGCGGAGTACGCGCCGGCGAACGAGCGGTCCCAGGAGGGCAGGCTCTGATCGGAGATGCCGTCGACGTAGGGGGCGCCCGCGGGGTGAAGCCCGCCGCCGGCGAGGGACTGCAGCGGCACTTCGGAGAGCGCGAGCGAGCCGGTCATGGGACCGGCGTCATACGGGCTGACGCCCGCGTTCGCCGCACGGGGCGAGGCGAAGGCGAAGGCGAGCCAGCAGAGCACCATCGGGCAGACACGTTGCACAACCAGCGCCATGATCGGCGAAACCCGCGGGATCGACATAAGGATCGATACTTGCGGATGGCAGCGCATAGTGGACGTTGAAGGCATCCCAGCGCGCGACGGCCCCCGGACAGCCAGCCTTTGTCTGCAAACGTGCTACATTGCATTACAAAATATGAAGAAAGGGAGCAGCGATGTCACCCGCCAAACGCACGAAGTCGTTTTCCGCAAGGTTTTCCGCGGAGGTCGTTGAGTTGCTCGACGCTCGCAGCGAACGCCTCGGCCAGTCGAAGGCAAGGGTGGCGGAGCGCCTGATCGAGGAGGGATTGCGGGTGGAAGAGCATCCGGGCATCGTCTTTCGTTCGGGGCCCACCGGCAGGCGGGCCGGCATCGCGGGTGGCCCCGACGTATGGGAGATCGCCCGCGACCTCAAGGGCGTGACCGCGGAGGGCGCCATGGACCCGCTCGAGGCAGTGGGACGCCTCAGCGGCCTCGACCGCGCGGTCGTGGAGTTGGCGGCCAGCTACTACGCCGCATACCCCGACGATGTCGACGAGCGTATCCGGATGAACGAGCAGGCAGCCGAGCGCCTACGACACGTGCTCGAGGCCCGACCCGCCCAATCCGCTGCGTGAGGCTGCTGTTGGACGAGATGTGGACGCCGACGATCGCGCTGGAGTTGCGCAAGCGCGGCTTCGATGTGATCGCGATCAGCGAGCCGGCACACAGAAGCCGCTATGCCGGGATCAGCGACGACGAGGTCTTTGCGCGTGCGCAAGACGACGGCCACACGATCGTCACCGACAACATCGCCGACTACGAGCAGGCCAGACGCGAATGGGAGACCCGCGGCCAGACCCACCACGGGCTCCTCTACGCACTCAACCCACCCTTCAACCGTCACAAGGGCGAGCGGGTTATCGGCCAGATGGTCAACGCGCTTGCCCACTTCCTCGATTCGCTGGACGCCGCGAAAGAGCCATTCAACCGAGCCCACTACCTCCGCGAAAGCGCCTGAGCCGGCTGCAAACGGTCCATCGGACTGAACGAACCTCGGTTGTTTTTGTGGGTGACCCGGTAGCCAGTCTTTTGCGTGGAGCCCTGCTGGCACCGGTCACCGCAGCAGCCGGCTTTGCGTGGGCGCTTTGGTGGGCGCCGGGGCGAGTTGACGCCTCGCGGCCTTGCGGGATCACGCCCTTTTCCAGGCCGCACTGCCCTTGGAGGAGAGCGAGTGAAGCGAGTGGACCGCCTTCTCGCCAAGGCGGTTATTAGACTGGCGCGGGTGTCGCTATCGATCTGCTGTGCGACGGCCCACCCGAGCCGGGCCGCCGCCGCGCTGGCTCCGCTTCGAGGAGTGGCCGAGGAGATCGTGGTAGCGGTGGATGTGTCCAGCGGCGAGCAGGATCTGGCGCCGCTGGGGGTGGTGGCCGATCGGCTGTATGAGATCGAGTTCGACACGTTTGTGGAGTCGGCGATGGCCTGGATGCACGCACAGTGTTCGGGCGATTGGATCCTGCGCATCGACGACGATGAGGTCCTCAGCGCCGGACTGCTCGAAGCGCTTCCTGAACTCGTAAGAGCGCGGGATGTCGTGCAGTATTGGCTCGCACGGAGATGGACCTATCCCGACGCAGGGCACTGGCTGGATGAGTGGCCGTGGTTTCCCGACTTTCAGGGACGTCTGGTCCGCAACGACGCCCGGTTGTGGTTTCCGGGACTGTGTCACAGCAGCGTGGCGCTCACGCTGCCGGCACGCTACCTCGACGGCGGCCTTTACCACCTTGCCCATCTGATCTGCGGTCGCGAGGAGCGCGAACGCAAGGTCGAGCGCTATTTTGCGGTCGATCCGGCGCTGCGCGTCACCGGGGCGGACCCCTACCTGTCGGCGTACTACCTGCCTGAGCGCCATCCCAACGCTCGGACCGAGGCGGTCGATCCCCGCGACGGGGAGACCATCGGTGCAGTCCTGATGGAGTCCTATGAGTCTCATCCCCGACCGGAACGGGCGCCGACGCAGGTACCTGCAGCACGGCGCGTGGGCCGTGCCGAGTTCCAGTCTCGATGGGCCGAACGTAAGTTCGATGACGCGGGCTACCGCGCGAGCATCCGGGCAGTCGATGGCTACCGTCGGCTGACCGTCGGCGACCATCGCCCGTTTCGCGTGTGCGTTAGCAACGAAGGGCCGGAGTGGTGGCCCGGCGGTGGCGAGGACCGGCGTCCGCTGATCCGCGTGGCCTACCGGTGGCTGACCCCGCAGGGAAACACGGTCGAGAGCGAGGGGCATCGCACAGCGCTCCCGCATCCGCTGGCTCCGGGAGAGTCCTGCCTGGTGCAGATGCAGGTGACCGCGCCGCCGATCGATGGCGTCTACCTGTTCGCGCCAGACCTCGTGCACGAGCACGTCAGGTGGTTTCAATGTGATGCCCAGCCGGTGGAGATGCTGGTAACGACGCCGGACGGTGAGCCGGGATGACGCTGTCGGTCTGCTGCCTCACGAGCGATCCCGGAGCGCGTGTGGCGGCGATCATGCGCCAACTGCGACCGGTCGCCGATGAGATCGTGGTGGCGGTCGACTCGCGGCTGGACCCTGAGCGCCTCGGCCGCTACGCGGAGTTCGCCGATCGGCTGCTGCGCTATGAGTTTGTGGACTCCACCGAGCAGGCAGCGCCCTGCATCGTCTCTCAGTGCACCGGCGACTGGGTGCTGCGGATCGACGGCGATGAGGTCATGGCCCCTGCGCTCGTCGAGCGGCTGCCGGAGCTGACCAGCGCGCGCGACGTGTTTCAGTACTGGCTGCCGTGTCGCTGGCTGTTCCCCGACGCGCGCCACTACCTCGCTCAGCCTCCCTGGCATTTCAGCGCCGCGCGGTTAGTGCGCAACGATCCCGCCACACTGTGGCACGGCGGCCTCTCGCACGGCCAGTTCGAGCCCACCTTTCCGTCGGTCTATCTCGGCGAGGGCTTCTACCACCTGTCCCTCCTGGTTCACGACCTCGCTTATCGCGAAGCCAAGGTCGCGCGCTATCTGAGCATCCAGAGCACCCACGACCACCGCGTGCTCGAGGTCGATTTGAACGCGTTCTATCTGCCCGAGCGAGACCGGACGTTCGGCATCGCTCCCCTGCCCGTCCCCTCCGAAGACCACGCCGCGATCGAGGAGGTGCTCGCCGCCTCGGGCGAGGAGCTGCCTGGGCCGCCCACGGAGGAGATCATGATGTTGAGCTGGCACGAGATCCAGCGCACCTGGCCACGGAGAACGCTCTCGGGGGAGACGTATCGGGGAACGATCGAGGCGTTCGAGCGCGCGCTGAGGCTGTATGAGGGTCAGCAACGTCCGATAACGGTGCGCGTCACGAACACGGGAGCCGAGCACTGGCCGGGGCTGAACCGGGAGCCCTGGATCAAGCTCGCGCACCGGTGGCCCGCAACGAACGGCTCGGCTGCCGGGGCGTGGTCTGAGACCTGCCTGCCCGCGGGTCTGGCTCCCGGGGCCAGCGCGCTGGTTCCGGTTGCGATCGAGGCGCCCGTGAGCGCCGGGCGGCACACGCTCGAGCTCGCGCTCGTCCATGAGGATCCGCTGCACGGGAACGTCATCAGGCGCTTCGCGGCGGCTTTGCTGCCGATCGACGTTGAGGTCGCGGAGCGAAACCCGCTGGAGCAGCCGGTTCATGCGGACAGCGTCGGCCCGCTTTTTGGGTGACCCACAGCCAGTCCCTTCGTAGAGCCCTGCTGGCGCCGGTCACCGTACGGAGTGTCGTCTGTGGGGACGCCGCCGATGCTCGCAAGCGACTGGGAGATGCCGAGAAGTACCTGGAGGTCGCGGAGCTCGTGGCGAGCGAAGACTCGCTGGAATCTCAAAACGTCACGACCTGACTCGCGGTGCTCGCGGGCATCGCGGCCGCGGACGCCGCCTGCTGCAAGACGCTGGCGAGAGCTCCCGGGGACCCGGCCATCACGATGCGGCCTTACGGGGTGATCTTGCCGATCTCGCTTGCCCCGACGCCGCTCAGCATGCGGACCGTCTCAGGCTGCGCGGTCGAGGTACTCGCGTAGCGCGGTGCGGGCGATCTCGCTGACGGAGCGCTTCTCGCGGCGGGCGCGCGACCGGAGCGCGGTTGCGAGCGTCGGATCGACGCGAACCTGTATGCGGGGCGACACGCCGTCGGCGCCGAGGGAGGGCCTTCCGACCGTGACCTTGATGGCCTTGTCGAGGTCGTAGCCGCGTTCGGCCTCGTCGGCGAGCGCCTCGATGTCCTCCTCTGAGAGTTCTGTACCAGCGAGGGTCTTGATCTTCGTCATCTCTTGGTCTCCTCGTACCGCTGCCTGTACTTGTTGCGTAGCGACATCGCGTGGATCACGAGCAAACCGCCGTTGGGCAACTCGACAGCCATGACCTCCAGCGGATATCCCTGCGTGTCATCTCCGGGGAAGACGAGCCGAGTGTCGGGCACCCCCTCGCGTCCAGCGGGGGGAGGCTCCTCGAATCGAACTTTGTAGCTGGCGATGACATGACGGATGCGATCCTTCGATACGCGATGACGTGTCGCGGCGCGCGTAAACAGCACGCCCGTATTCGAGATTCTATCAGTTCTGTCAGACATAATGTAAGTCCGGGTTGGTTGGCTGCGCGAGGGGTCGCACGCTCAGCAAAGGCTGTCCTGTGTAGGGATCCGCGTTGATGATCCAGATTGCTTGGGACGGTTCTCTCGGGCGCTCCCATGGGCGACATCGGCGTAGGCGCCGACGATCCGATCGAGGCGGTCGCCGCGCGCCACCAGCCCTCTGACCGGGACGAACTCATCGAGGCACGCTCCAGTCAGACCTCGCATGACGCGTCACATCGGGTATCGGATGACTCCGGCTGGGCACTGATACTTGGGCGCTTTTGGGGGGTGACCCATAGCCAATCCCTTCGGACGACGCTGCTGGCGCCGGTCACCGCAGCAGTCGGCTTTGCGTGGGCGCTTTGGTGGGCTTTATCCTTTACAAGTCACTATGTCAGCGGCGCTGCGTGGATTCCGAGCGTCGCGCCGACGTTGGTGAAATAGTAGGCGCCGGCCATGTAGATCCAGATCAGAGCTATCACGAAGCTTGAAAGCGCGGCGATCCTGAGCAGCGACTTTTCTCTCATTCCGGTCTGTCTCCATGCCCAAGCAGCGAAAAGGGCGAAAAGCGGGATCATTGGGTTGAGATACCGCGGGAACAATGCGGCAGGCCATGCGGCGAGCAAAACGATGCCGAGGAGGGTGGCGAGCCCCAAAAGCAACGGTGCGGCGAGGAGCTCGCCGGCCTGTGTGCGCAGCAGACGGGGGTGTCGTACCGCAGGCAGGGCGCCAATCAGCAGCAGGGCGGGCAGTGCGATCAAGATCGTTCCCAGGATTCCTTTGTACTCCTGCCACCACTCCTGGGGCAATGCGACACGGGTGAGGCGCGCGACTCCCGAGATGACGGCGCCGATACCGGAGTGCTGACCGGCGGGTCCGTTAGGCGCAGTTAAGCGCTCCACAAGAGAACTCGCGGTCAGCGCGTCATAGCGACTCTCGTTCAAGGCAAGCCATGGCGCCAAGCAAATCAATGGCAGCGCGAGCGCGAGCGTCGCTGTTCCGAGCGCCAAGCGATCGCAACGTTCTCGTAGATACTCAGCGAGCGGGACAACCAGCAGGACTGCCAGGCACACCAGCGTAAGTTGGGTCAGCACGCAAAGTCCCAACAGCACGCCGGCAGCCACCAGCGAACGCGGACGCGGCCTCGACGTCGCGTTCCACACCACGAGCGCGTAGAGCGCCACCAGCGGCAGCTCCAGGGCGGCGTTTGACACCGTGATCGCGCGGACGATCACGCCCGGCCACAGAATCGCCGACAGCGCCAGACAGTAGGGAACTCTCCAGCACTCCTCGAACACAGCCCGAGCCAGCAGGGCCAGGATGGCGACGGCAGCTAAGAGCAGGAGCAGATCGAACGCGCGCACCGCAAGGATCTTGTCGTGGTAATCACTGGGAATCAGAAAGGCGGGCGCCGCGAGCGCGTAGTACAGCGGCGGTTGCCATCCCTCATAGCTGCTGCCACGAAGGCCAAGCAGACTGGGATCCAGCCGGCTCGGGCGAGGATACGTGCCCTGTTCGACCGCGAGCTCCTGCCAAGACACGTGGTCGCGCCCCACCCATGGAATCCGGCCGTGTTCAGCCACTTCCTGCACATACGCGAGGTGGGCACGCTCGTCTACTTCAGCAAAGATATGAAAGCGGGAAACTGTAACTGCACCGAGGACCAAGATCGCGGCTATCTGGAGTATTGCCAGAGCACGAGCTGGATCACGAGACAGGTCTCTAATTCCATTTAATCGGAAAATTCGCCACTTAGCAACCGTGCGCGTTGGTTCCCGCTCAGCGATTGCATGCAACTCCCCCCCCAGCGCTCGCGATCGACATAGTCGTCAAACGCAAACAGCGTCTCCACCCAGGAGTTGCGGTCGACCGAGCTCGATATAACCCGTGACGTTAGTAAACCGCCCTTCCGCTTGCTATGATCGCCTAGTGACTACGCTGATTCCTTCGATTGTTTTTCTGGTTGTGGTGACAGCTCTCGCGTCGCATGGCGTGTAGGCAGGTGGACCACGATTCGACAAGGAGTTAGACAACTATGGCCACGTCTTACTTATGCAATTCGGCGTAGTCGAAGAGAAGCGCGCGATATGCTTCTCCGTAGCGGAGAATCTGACCGTAAGGTGATTCGTGACGATATTGCTGCGCGATTTCTGCGGGGGGACGGGATCGAGATCGGGGCACTGGACTTTCCACAACGGCTACCCCGCGGCGCTCGGGTGCAGTACGTCGATAATCTCGATGAGGCAGGGCTATGCCGGGTGCACAACAGGACGCTGCGCGAAGGACGGCCGCTGATTACTCCCGACGTAGTGGATGACGGCGCGTGCCTCAGTTCGTTTGCAGATGCGTCGCTGGATTTTGTTATTGCAAATCACATGCTTGAGCATGTCGAGGATCCGATCGCCGCACTTGAACATCAGCTGCGCATACTCAAGCCAAATGGCATTCTCTATTTGAGTCTGCCAGACGCTCGAGAGAGCTTTGATGCCCCGCGTCCGCGCACCACCGTGGAGCACCTCATGCGAGACCATCGGGAGGGTCCGAAGATCTCACGGCGAGAACACTACGCGGAATGTGCGCGATACATCGAGGGGCACAGAGGAGAGATTCTGAAAAGGCGCATACGGGAGATGGAATCCGAACATCTCCACCCCCATTTCCATGTTTGGGAGCCGATTACATTTGCCAGCTTCCTGGCCGCTCTGGATTTGCCATTTGCATTCGAACTACTACAGACAGGCGTAGAAGAGTTTGTGGTGGTTATCCGGAAGCACCAAAATGGGACCGTAATCTAAGTACGCCAGAAAAGGATATCCGGATGGAACCCCGGCTGAGCATTGATACTGGGGCGCTTTTGGGGGGTGACCCATAGGCAGTCCCCTTCGTAGAGCCCTGTTGGCACCTGTCACCACAACAGCCGACCTTTGCATGGACACTTTGGGTGGGCGCCTTCATCCTCCTTGCAGTCACTATGACAGTGGCGTTGCGTGGATTCCGAGCGTAGCGCCGACGTCGGTGAATAGTAAGCGTCGGCCATGTAGACCCAGATCAGCGCTACCACGGAAGCTTGAAAGCGCGGCGATCCTGAGCAGCGACTTTTCTCTCATTCCGGTCTGCCTCCATGCCCAAGTAGCGAAGGGCGAAAAGCGGGATCATTGGGTTGAGATACCGCGGAAACAAATGCGGCAGGCCATGCTGCGCGCATAACGATGCCGACAAGGGTGGTAAGCCCCAAAGCAACGGTGCGGCGAGGAGCTCGCCGGCCTGAGTGCGCGGCAGACGGGGATGTCGTACCACAGGCAGGCCGATCGGCAAGGTCGCTCAAGCGCCTCCCGGGACGAACTCGCGCACAGGCCTACGAGACCTCAATCTCTTCAATAGGCTTCTTAACCGACTGCGCTAGGACTTGAGCCCGCAGCCGCCTTATCCTGGAAAAGGCGTGTAATTTGCCATCCCGACTGAGAAGTCCATGTATAATCGCTGATCTCGCCGCTATCATTTCCATCTGCAAAAAACACATTTGGAACGCCGTTTGCCATAACCGCCGTAGGACTAGAATTGGTCATGACGTAATCGTTTCCAAGATGGATGACGTGCCAGCCTTCGGTCGAGTTCCACGACCATTCGGCAAGGGTATTACCATCACTGGCGTCAACAAAAAAGACGTGCGGCTGTCCATTGATCATCAATGCCGCCGGACTCGTACCCGGAGCAACGTTATCCTGATAGAGTCTCACAATGTGATAGCCTTCCGATGAGTTCCACGTCCAGTAGCTTATCTCGCGGTTGTCGAGACCGTCCTCAAAAAACACGTAAGGTGCACCGTTCCAGATGACTGCACTAGGACTGCTGCCGGATGCTATATAATCTTGGAAGAAATTCTGCAGATTCCAGGATCCTCCGTAGGTCCAATCGCTCATCTCGCTGTTGTCATTGCCATCGGCGAAGTATACGTTCATTGTATTTTCCCACATAATTGAGTTAGGACTGCTCCCCGACGCAACATAATCTTTGCCAAGGTGGTTAATGTGCCAGCCCCCACTGGGAGTCCAGTCGCCCACGGTGTTACTCGCATTTGCGTCGACAAAGAAGACCTTTTGCGTACCGCTCGCATTCAGAGGGCTCGGGCTAGAGCCAGACGCAATTGCGTCCTGAAAGAAGTTTTGAAGAGTCCATCCTTCAGCGGGATACCATGTCCAGCTGCTCATCTCTCTGTTGTCATTCCCGTCAGAAAAATAGACGACCGGTGCGCCATTAAATTCCATGGCGCCGGGGCTGGATTCACCGGCTACGTAATCTTTGCCGAGCTTGGTCAACTGCCACCCCTCAGTAGGAGACTGTGTCCAGTCGCTTATGGTATTGCTGTTGTTGGCGTCGACAAAAAGGACGTTCGTCTTCGGCCATTGCGCGGTCGGAGGACCATAGGGAGAACCCAAACCGGTCGGCCCGTCATAGCCGGGGCCAGCGGTGCATAGATATGTTCCACCACAAGATCCGTTGCTTCCCGAAACAACATCATCGAGTACACCCGTCCCGTTCTCCTTGGCGGTCTCATAAAATGCATCTGGTCCAAGTGAACGGTTGTAGCCGTTAGCAAAGGCCATTATACTTGCGACGATTGGGCTCGCCGCGCTGGTGCCCCCCTCCAGGATCCAGCCAGATTGGCTATACGTGTCGTATATAGACACGGGAGTGTTTGGATCCGCTACCGCTGAGATATCGTTGTTTGTCTTATGCGAACAGCTTCCATCGGTTTGCCAGACTGGCTTGGGCTCGTAAGCGCTACACCCACTTCCGGTGCCACTCCAAGCGCTCTCAGCGTAGTCGCGAAAGTTTTTGGCAGGAGTAAGTGTGGTGCCACCTACCGCAAGCACATTTGGCGAGGATGCTGGATAGTTCACCTGATAGCCATGATCGCCAGAGGCAGCAGTCATAGGAATACCTGGATGGTTGAAATATTTACTATCATATGATGTGCATTCACAATCGCTGCCTGCAAAGCTATTGCTGATCTCCGTGGATCCAAGTGATGCGGCCGTGTTCTCGCTTGTTCCAAGATCAGTAAAGGAGTTAGATGACGCCTCGACAAGCAGGATCTTGCAGCCCGGACAGATCGCCGAAGCCATGTCTAGATCTAGCGAGATCTCAGTCGCCCATTCGGCGTTGGCCGCCGGGTAGGAGCCTTGAACACCACTCTCGTTTACCTTTTTGAAGCATCCGTTCGACGTTGTGCAAGAGGAAAGCCCATAGTGGGAGCGATATTCGGCTAGATCTGATTCAGCGTTGGGATCGTCGTAGGCATCGACGATCCCAACGGTTTGGCTGGATACGCTCAACCCCTGCGCACCGTAAGCCTGTTGAAGGTCTGCGGGGGAAAATCCCCCGCCAACTCCGTGGCCTGCAAAGAGCGGAGCCGCTGCCTGATTAGGGTTCGTTGGGTTCTTAGCCGAGTCAGGCACCGATCTTGAGTAAGCAAACGGCACCACTACCGCCTCACACTGCGCACGATTCGCTACGACCACCGGAGAACAAGCCGCGTAGGGCTGCGTTGTTGACGGCGTATTAGATATGGGCGTAGGGGCGTCTGGTACGGGTGCAGCACCTGCTGGCTGCGGCAAAAGGCCGAAAAGGGTACAGAGGCAGATCACAGTGCTAACGACCGAAGCCAAGCGCCGCACCACGCGACCGCCGGCACGGACATGTTTTCTAGAGCTGAGACCCCAATCATCCATCACCTAACCACCTTTGTCAAAGTTGGCGTTTTATTAGCAAACCGCCCTGATGACGCCTTCAGAACAGAATGTCTGTGGTGAACAGTAGATGCCCTCAGTGGGTTCGTCTATCCCCTGAAACGGGTGATCTTTGGGTGATTTAGGGTGATGCTGATGTAGAGGTGACTGTCATAACGGTTGCCGTGAACTTTGACACGTGGTGACTACACCAGCTGTATAAATGCCGGCGCTCGACACGAAAGCGCTTCGTAAGGGCGATGCTGTATCCTAGTATTTCTAAATTTCAGATCGGACCGGAATTGGCAGGCCGATCAGGTCCCGGCTGCGGCGGACGCCGAGCTTGCGACGAATATGGGCAGAGTGGGTTCGGATGGTCTCGTAGCCGACACCCATTGCCTGTGCTACTTCGTGCTGGGTCCTGCCTCGGCTGAGATACTCAAGCACTTCCTCCTCACGCGGTGTGAGAGAAGCAGCCTTGTCGGAGTAGCTTCGCTCAACGAGGTGCCCGTCCCCGGGCGCGAACACACGCCTGCCATCCGCCACGATACGTACGGCGGCAAGAATGTCGGTAGCGGAAAGAGCCTTGGATAGGCAACTGGCTCCGCGGGCGAACAGGCGCATTCCATCCGCGAGAGCTGGCTGATGCGTCAAGACGATTATTCCGATCGCTGGCTGAGAAGATTTCAGGCGATCCAAGACAGAGGGCGCAGCGACGGCCCTTTCGTCAAGCATGGCGACCCGAGGCGTCATCCGCTCGACGGTGAGCTCAAGCGCGCTGTCGTCCAGATCCGTACCGATGATCTGGAGATTCTGGCCTTCCCGCAGAATCTGTGCCAGACCCCGACTCACGAGTGCATCGAAAGAGCCAAGTACGACGGTGATACGCCCTTTGGATAGACCGCGTACGGGTCGTGACAGAGCAGCCATCTCCCCCAGAGGGGCCACTGATCGCTGGATCCCGACAGACTCCATAGCCGGCCGGAAGCCTACATCTTTCTCAACTATTGGTTGCCGGAATGCGCATCCAGGCGCCTCGCTGGGAGGCTTTGCCGGGAGGAGCGAGGCAGAATGCACATCGGAAGCCATGTCCGCACGAAGCGGAAAGCACTCGGCCTTACGCAAGACGAGTTGGCGAGGGAGCTCGGCGTCACGCATCAGCACGTCTCGCGCATCGAGGGCGGGCAAGTGGTTCCATCGCTGGACGTGCTTGTCAACCTTAGCCGCAAGCTCGGTGTCACGACCGACTATCTGCTCACCGGACAGGACATGACGCCTCTCGACGCGGTTGGCGCCATCCGGGCAGAGCCACACCTCAATCCGGCCGCCAAGCGCCACCTCATCGGCGTGCTCAACGAGCTACGCAGCACGACCTGAACTCCGTCCCAACCCGATAATTCGCCGGCAGTCAGCAAGCACGCCTGCCTCCAGCGCGCCATGCCAAAACTACAGAATCGTGTTGGTCGCCTTCCATCGGCGGGCATTGAACGATGCCCACGCCGAAATGTCAATAGGTGGATAAAAAAGAAGGTAGACGTTTCCAACTTGAGTGCTCAGCCGAATGCTTGTTGGCGAGCTACTGCGTGGGATTTGCGCTCACCCAACGCGTCCGGTCTGAGCCGGGCGTCTAGACTGCGACTCCTTGACCCCGTCTGACAGCAACGCGATCAGCGTCGTCATCTCTACGTACCAGCGCCCCGAAGCCTGCGAACGAGCGCTGAGATCGGTGCTCAACCAGACCGAGCCGCCGCTGGAGGTGCTCGTGTGTGACGACGGCTCGGACGACGAAACCGAGGCGCGTATGCACGATTGGGAGCGGAACGACGAACGCGTTCGCTACCTGCGCGTGCCGCGCAACAGCGGCACCCCGGCGACCACACGTAACCTCGGTATCGAGCACGCGAGGGGCGCTTGGATCGCGTTCCTCGACGACGACGACGAATGGCTCCCAGGCAAGCTGGCGAAGCAGCGTGCCATCTTGGGGGCTGAGGGAGCGGATGCGGTAGCCACAAACGCGCTACGTAGCGACGACAGCATCTACTTTCCGGACGCGCTACCCGTGTGGCGCCCCACAAGTCTAGATGTGCTGAAGGCAGATCCGATCATCATGTCCTCGGCCCTGGTGCGGCGCGACCTGCTGCTCTCCGCCAGCGGATTCCCTACAGATGCCCGGCTGAGGGGATTCGAGGACTATGCCCTATGGCTCGAGCTCGCGGGACGTGGAGCCCGATTCGTCGTTCTGGGAGACGCCCTGGTGCGCTATGACGCCGGTTCAAGCAATCGGCTGAGCACCGAGCGTGCGCGCATTCAGGTAGGCGTCACCCGCCTTGTCTGGAAGCACGCACTGCGCGACCCCCGTCCAGCGCGCATCAGGACTGCCCTGAGATCCTCGATTGCCGTTGGGCATGTGCTGACCAGCGAGGCTTGGACGTGGCTGCGCGTGCAACGGCAGAACGGCGCCCGCGTCCCGTAGTCACGCGTCGACAGGCGCGCCAGAGGGTAGCCCCAGCTCTTCGAAGATCGCGGCAAACCGATGGTTGTAGGTATGCTCTGACAACACGCGGCGATACCCGGCGTCGGCGACTTGCTGCCGCTCCTTCTCGTGGTCGAGCCAGTAGCCGACCTTGTCGACGAGATCGCCGGCCCCGTCGAACACGGCGACCTCCCGATTCAGCTCGAAGTAGCGCTCCAGATGGGGCACACGCTCGGTCAGGAGAAAGCCGCCGCATCCCGGCACCTCGAAGTTGCGTCCCTTGATCTGAGGCGGGCGCGGGAGAGGCGGATGGAAGTGCAGCAGACGGCGCAACCGGGCCTTCAGCCCGGGCGTCTCCGAGGAGTTCGAGAGGTTCAGGTTGATCCGGCTGGAGGCGAAGACCTCGACCATCCGCTCGTGCTCAAGTTGCCCCGCGGGCCAGCCATAGCCCCAGCACTCGACCGGAAGCCCAGCGTCGTCGAGCATCGCCACCGTCCGCCTGCGATCTCCATGCGGCTGACCTACGAACGTCGTGTCGTGACTGAGGTCACTCGTGACGCGGCTGTACGCATAGCGGTTGCAGGCCCACTGTGAGAGATGCACGCGTGTACCCGCCAGCAGCCGATACTTGGGCAGCGCATCGGGGTCGGTCGTTACGGCGAGATCGAACGCGGGCGCCAGATGCCGTGTGAAGTCCTCGAAGCGCCAGTGATCGTCGGCAAACCAGTTGACCGTCGGACAGCCACCCGATCGGCCTACCGCTTCGATCGTCTGGGTGTCAAGTTGGTCGGTAAAGAGGACAAAGAAAGCAAGCTCGGGTATGGTCTCAGCGGCTAGGTCGATCAGGTCGCGACGCATCTGCTCTACGCCGTCGCGCTTGGCCCGCCCGAGGAAGTCGAACGCGGTGACCTCGTGCCCCATGCCTTCGAGCGAGCTGCGGAAGTTGTTCTCCTCAAACGACAGACCGCGCTTCTGATCTCCGTATTCGTGGCGCATCGCTATGTACAGGATGTGCATCGAGCGTCAGTTTACGCGCAAGAGCACTTTGCGGACCTGACCATCGGGTATTCTGCGCAGCCCATCGATGCCCTCCTCTCGAATTGCACTTAGAAATCGGCTCCTCGGCCGCGTATGGTCTACGCCACCAGCCACCACAAGCGGGGATGGACAGGTCAACTTGCAACCGCCAAAGTATGGGAGGGTGCATCTCGGATGTGGCGATGCATATCGTTGGGGTTATCTGAATGTGGACCTTCCTCCCAAGGATGGCGTCGCCAGTGGCACGAGTCGGCCGGATCTCGAAAGCGACGTCACAAGAGTGTGTTGTCCGCCGGGTACACTCGTCGAGGTTCGGCTTCATCACCTCTTTGAGCATTTTGAGAGAGCGGAGACGCTTGCCCTCCTCGTGCGCTGGTATCGTTGGCTCCGGCCAGGCGGCTATGTGACCATCGAGACGCCGGACTTCGAGGGATGCATCGCCAATTTCGCCAGCCGTCCGGTTAGTGATCAGGGTGCCATCCTCCGTCATATCTTCGGATCCCAGGAGGCACCGTGGGCTCAGCATCGGGATGGATGGTCGCCAAACCGGTTCCGCTACATCCTCGGCGAGCTCGGGTTCACGCGAATCTCGACATTGCGCTCATACTCCGACAAACGCGACCTCCTGCCAAACGTTACCGTCAAAGCCCATCGGCCAAACGAAGCCGGCCTGCCTCGTCAGACTCAGATCAGCAACGCACTCGACATCCTGCGGCAGTCGATGGTCGATAAAAGCCCTGGCGAGCAGATCTTGTTCGAACGCTGGCAATCACAGTTCGAAGAGCTGTCCGCTAGCCACGTAGTAGATCAGTAGCAATCGATCAGCCGAGCACGTACTACGATTCCTTGGTCGGCCTTGAGGATCCCGGGATAAGCTCCAGAAGCTCACGCGGCAGTGCACGCAGAACGGCGATGATCGCGGCATATACCACCACGGCCAGCGCAAGCTGCGCGATGGCTGGCAGCGGAAGTAGCACCACAGCCAGCGCAGCGCCACCGGCGAGCATGACACGGGGCGCCACCGACAGCGCGTTTGGCGCCAGCCGCCGACTGGCGCGAACGAGCGCGACCAGAAGGCCGATCGCCAGAGTCCACTCTCCAGCTACCGTGGCCACGGCTGCACCACGAGCGCCGATTACGGGGGCCAGCCCCAATGTAAGGCCCGCGGTGACCGCGAGAGTGATCACGTTGCAGATCAGGAGCGCAAGATGACGGTGCAACGCGAGCAGACCGGTGCTCCAGACGGGAGTGAGGCAGGTGCCCAGCACCGCGATACCCTCGATGCGCAGCGGTCCGACCGCCCCGGCATAGCGCGGTCCCGCGATCACCGCGATGATTGGTCCGGCGCCTACGATAAGCACAACCCCCACGCCCACTCCGGCGATCAACGCCACCTCGAAGAGGCGCTGAAGCGCGAACTCCAAGCGGTCGGTGTCGTCGCGCGCGGCCCGCGCAAGCAACGGCAGCGCCGACGTGACCATCAGGCCGGGAATCGAGGCGACCACCGCGAACACTCTGAGCGATGCCGCGAACAGGCCCGTCTGCACCGGGCTGGCCGACAGCGAGGTGAGGATCTGCGTCGTGAAGACATAGATCGTCGCAAGACCGCTGGAGAGCGATAGGACGATGGCGGGCCGCGCCAGCTCCGCCCAGGCCCGGGGATGGAACGCTGGTCGCAGGTGGATCTGTCGACGCGCAAGCACCCACGTCGCCACAAGCACAGCAAGACTCGAAGGGATGAGCGCCACGAGGAATGGGAGCAGTCCCGCGCCGACGAGCACGAGGGTCACCGTGAGGGCAACTAGGATTGTCTGACGGGCGAGTTCCAGCCCGCTCGTGGTGCCAAGACGCAAGCTCGTCGTCAGCGGAACAGCAACGGTGACCTGCAGCGCCGCGAGCCCGAGCCCGAGCGCCGCCGCAAGCGCCCCCCAGGTGCGAACCGTGCCGTACCCTGCAATGAGCGCGAAGACGCCGCAGATGGCGACCGCCACGAGCGTCGTCACGATCTGCAGTCCCAGGCGATCGCCCATCAGCTTCGACTTGCGCTCCTGTGTAACCAGAGCGAAATCCCGCGTGGCGAGACTCGTGAGTCCGCCCTCGGTGAGTTGCGTCACGAGAGTCGCAAGCGCGATGATCGTCGCGTACTGCCCAAACCGAACGACTCCGAGGTGCCGGGTCAGCAGGATCGCCGATATAGCGCTGAGGAGCGCCCCCGTCCCGAACCCGGCGAGTCGCAGCACCGCGCCGCGCATCACCAGCCCCCCGGCCCGCCCGGTGTCGAGTACGTCGGCAGGGGGCTCGTTGACTGGCTCCGGCACTGGTCCCATCATTATCGCTGCCGCGGGAGTCGCTACCGTTTCAAGCTGCTCGCGCGCATGCTCAAACCGCAACTGCGCTCGCCGCGAGCCGTTACTCCGATGACAGCGCCTCGACCCCACCACCTCGAATCCCCATGAACCGCTATCTCGCAATCGTCCCCGCGCACAATGAGGAAGGAGCGATCACACCCACCGTCGAGGAGATCCATAGCTTCGCTCCCGACTTCGACGTTCTCGTGATCGACGACGGCTCGACGGACATGACCGCGACCCGCGCCGAGTCGGCGGGCGCGAAGGTCGTGCGGTTGCCGTTCAATCTGGGCATCGGCGGGGCGATGCAGACGGGCTATCTGTACGCACAGGAGCATGGCTACGACGTGGCCGTTCAGATCGACGGCGACGGTCAGCACGACCCCCGCTGCATACGGGATCTGCTGAACCGCCTGGAGGCCAATCCGAGGCTGAACATGGTCACGGGATCGCGCTTCCTGGAGCCTGACTGCAACGGCCACCGCTCGTCCGCACCACGTCGTGCCGGCATCATCATCTTCGCTCGCCTCGTGTCCTGGATCACCGGTCGGCACGTCAGCGATCCGACGTCCGGCCTGCGCATGACGAGCCGCGTCGGCATCGAGCTGTTTGCGCGCGACTACCCGCACGACTACCCTGAGGTGGAGGCAATCCTGCTGATGCACGCTCATCGCCTGGAGAGCTGTGAGATTCCCGTTGCGATGCGCCCGCGGACCAGCGGGGTGTCGGCGATCTCCTCAACCCAGCCCATCTACTACATGATCAAGGTGCTGCTGGCCGTGTTCATCGGCCTCTTCCGATCCCATCCCACGGTGGAGCCAGGCGACACCCCGATCAGCGCCGAGCACGCTCTCTGAGCTGATGGCCCACCAGCGCATCATCGCGATCGTCATCAGCGCGGGCCTGCTGCTGTTGATCCTGGAGCTTGTGCGCCGCAGGCGCCTGATGGAGCGCTACGCGCTGCTTTGGCTGTTCTCCACCGCTTTCCTACTGGTGCTGTCGGTGTGGAGCGGCCTGCTCAACACACTGGCCTCGGCCTTTGGGGTCTCCTACCCACCATCCGCCCTGTTCGCGGTCGCCTTCGGCGTCGTGCTTGTGCTGCTGATCCACTTCTCGCTGGCGGTGTCCCGGCTCTCCGATCAGAACAAGGTTCTTGCCCAACGTGTCGGACTGATGCAGCAGCAGTTGGACGAACTCAGTGTGGACTCCGATGCGACATCGTCAGATAAGCTGTCGGACGCCGAGAGCGAGCGGGTACATCAATCCGTCAGCTGACGCGCCAGCTCGGCGATCTCCGCAGACGATCCAACGGTTCCGGAGCTGCTTGCCCATCCGTCCATCCAAGCTGCGATGGCTCACGCGATCACCGATGCCGCCAAAGGCTGGGAAGCTATCCTTCAATCACGGGAACGCTAGACCTCCATACCTCAGGCGAGGATTCCTCGCTTGACCTCATCATGGCCATGGTCCACGACCCCGAGCTGGAGGGCCGCTTTCCGAATCACGCCGCGTTCGTGTCAAGCGACTCCTCACACTTCTCGGCGTTCGTAAGTGAGGCCGCCGCCGAAAGGCGTCCGGTCGTGGTTGCCTTCCCGGGGGGTGGATACATGATCGTCGAAGGCAGGGACTCGGCTGACACGCTCGTAGGTGAGCTGCACCTCGCCTGAGCCACCTCACCTCCGCAGCTGATCCAACGGCCGCGCCAGCGCCTGTGCCAGCCGATAGCGCTGCGTCCGCTCGAACGCGGCGACGCGCTCCTCCGCCCGAGCCGCCGCCTTCGCTGCCCTGGCGCGCTCCTCCTCCAGCTCCGCCGAGCATCGTGCCACGCCCCCGCTCGCGCGAGATTGGAGGCTAGCAAGTATCTCCATGGCGGAGATCGCCAGCAGATGCCGACTCTCGCGTTACGTAACGGCGGTAATCACGGCCGGCGGAAGACCGAGTGCGTGCCGATGCGCCGCCAGATGACGTGCGGCTCACCCGGCCGAACCTCTGCGCCGTACTCGAAGGTAGCGCGGCCGTCCGGCGCCCAGGTCATCTCCCACACGCGTGGATGACCTTGCACGCGCTTGATGCGCAGACTCGGATGGAAGCCCCGACCGCCACTGGCAAGGTCCGCGATGAATTGCGCTACCGCATGGCGAAATGCTCGCCGCTGCTGCGGGGTGAGCCGTTCCCAATCGCGCCAGAACGACGCGAGGACTTCACGCGTCGGCATCGAGCGGCTTCGCCCGCTCGTCCAGGGCCGCCAGGAACTCCCCGTCGCTCCCGTAGCACGTGACGCGGCCCGCCGCGAGATCATCATCCGCCTCGCGCTCCTTCGTCTGCCACTCGTGCGTCCAGAACCACGCCTGCTCAGGGTCGACGCGACCATCGCTGATCTCCTCCAGGAGGATCGCGGCGCCATCGACCGCGCCGTCGGGCAGACGGTCTACCAACTCGTGCAGCTCAGCCTTAGTCATGCCCTGATTGTCGCACGGACGCGCCCCGTTCTCCGAGCGACGGTTCGACCATCGTCAAGGCCGCGTTCAAGAATCGCTGCAATCGGCGGTGATGGAGCCCAACCGGGTCAATGCGAACCGCTTTGCGTCCGTCGCCGGTGGGCGGATGGCGCTTGAGGAAGGCGAGTAGAGCCGTCGGGATAGACGGATATGGCTGCATCTTCAGCCGAGATCGGCGGTATTTGCAGCATGACGCGCAAGATATACAGTAGGCGCGGAGATTGCGGCCCACTGTACGCCCCGCGTGAGGGACTCCTCGATGTGGAAGAGAGTCGGGCTGTGAACTTTATGCAGCATCAATCCGTCAGCTGACGCGCCAGCTCGGCGAAGCGACGGGCGCTTGCGCTGCGATCGAAACGGCGCACCGCCTCGGCGCGTGCGCTTGCCCCCAGACACTCCCTGAGCTGGGCATCGGCTAGCAGCACGCTCAATCCATCCTGCAGTGCGCGGATATCGCCGGCCGGGACCAGCAGCGCGCTCTCCCGATCGCGTACCACCTCGGGGGTGCCGCCGACATCGCTTGCCAAGACGGCACGACCCAGGAGCGCTGCCTCGAGCACGGAGGTCGGCAGACCCTCGGTGTAGCTGGGGTTGACGACGATGTCCGAGGCACGGATCAATGCCAGCGCGTCTGCCTCCTCCCGGTAGCCGAGGAAGACGCAGCGGCTTCCGAGCCCATGACGCCGAGCCGACGCCTCCAGATCGTTACGCCTGGGGCCATCGCCGACGATGCATAGCAAGGCGTCCGGCTCCTGCACGCCGGCAAACGCCTCGATGAGATCGCCCACTCCCTTGCCGTCGATCAGGCGGCCTATGAACGTCGCCACCGGACGGCCGGATGCAAGCGCCGACAGCTCTGCTGAGGGCTCGACCGCGTCGTAGCGCTCGTGATCGACGCCGCGGTAGACCACCTGCGCCTCGCGCCTCGCCAGGTTCCTCACGAAAGCCGCAGCGGCCCGCGAGACGGCCACGACCGCGTTTGCGCGGCGCAGCACCAGACGACCCAACGTCAGGTCGTATGCACGCGCAGCGCGGGTGTGCAGGGCAGAGCTGAGATGCACAAAGTCCGAGCCATGCTCGACATGAAGCAGGGGAGTACCGGTGGCGCGACTGTAGGCCAGCGCGCCGGCCGAGCTGAGGAAGAAGCGCGTGTGGGACACGACCACGTCGTGATCGCGTGGACGCAACGCGACACGAGCCGCACGCCAGAACCCCGGTCGCCAGAAAATTGGGCAGGGGAAGTTCGGGATCAGATGGAACGCTGGGTGGCGCACCACGCGGTAGCCGGGGGCGCGCTGTTCTAACGCCAGCCCCTCGGGCGGTAGGCGCGGGGTCAGCACCGTGATCGACTCGACCAGCCCGAGGCGGATCAGCTCGTCGTGGAGGTCGCGCATATAGCCCTCCAGACCCCCGACGTAGGGTGGGAAGTGGGGGGCGAAGACGAGCAGTCTCACGGCTGGGACTCGCTAGCCTCAACCCAGCCAGCGCAAATCGGCGCAACCCCGGCGAGTGGGCACAGCCTCGCGCCGTGCGCCATAGGTCTCAAGCATCAGCGGCATGATATGGGCCTCCGATCTGCAAGCATCGCGCCCGTGCCGCCAGCCGACGCCCCCGCTTCCAAGATCGCAGTGGTCATTCCGTGCTTCAACGACGGCGCGACGCTTATGGATGCCGTGCGCTCGGCGCAGGCGCAGGAGCGGATAGATGAGTTGGTTGTGGTCGACGACGGATCGACCGACCCGCATACGATTAAGATCTTCCAGGCGCTGGAGCGCGAAGCGGTGCGGGTCCTCCGCCGTCCCAACGGCGGCCTCGGGGCGGCGCGCATGACCGGCGTGCAAGCCGCCCACGCCGACTACGTGTTCTGCCTGGACGCCGACGACCGGCTGCTGGCGGGTACGCTATCGGCGCTTGGCGCCGCGCTCGACGACGATCCCGAGCTCGCGCTCGTGTGGGGGGACTACCGCCTGTTCGGCGACCGTACGTGGCGACAGATGACGGCCCCGTCGCTCGATCCGTGGCAAATCGGCTATCAGAACGACATCCCCGCATCGGTGCTGATTCGTCGCTCGGCGTTGCTGGGAGCTGGCGGGTGGCAACTCCGTGGAGGGTATGAGGATTGGGACCTGCTGATGGGATTGGCCGAACGCGGCAATCGCGGGCGCCGCGTACCGATCGTCGCCTATGAGTACCGGCAGCATGGAGTGCGGATGCTGGGCGAGTCGGCGACGCGTCACGGCGAGATCTATGCGCTGCTGCGCAGTCGGCATCCGCGGCTGTTCGCCGAGCGGCGAGTCGCCTGGCGACGGTCGGATGCCCCGTGGGCATTGAAGCTAACCCTGCCGATCGTCTTTGTTCTGCCGATCAGCGCCAACCGGCGACGGCTGCTGGCAGGCGCTGCCTGTCATCTGGCCCATCGTCGCGGCGTGCGCCTGCTGCTGGAGCGAGCGAGAAGCGGAGTCTAGATCTGCTCAGATCTCAAGCGCCTGGCGATATACGCGTCCGAGCGCCTCGCGACGGCGGGACACCGACAGGGGACCGCTGCAGACGCGTTCAAACGCGCCTGCAGCCAAACGTTCGTGGAGACCACGATCCTCGGCCAGTCGCGCTAGGCTGCCGGCCAGCCTGTCGATGTAAGCACCGGAGGGTGCCGCCAGAGCCCGGCGGAATGAGCGCGGCGGGGGCAGCGTGTGCTCGAAGCGACAGAGCCCGTCCTCGCCGTAGAGGGGGCTCTCTCCCGCGCACAGCAAGCCGCTGACACCGTGCTCGACGATCTCGGGAGTGGCGAAGTGCCGGGTGGCGAGCACGGGCATGCCGTGTGCCATCGCCTCGAGCATGACGAAGCCGAGCGTATCCATGTGCGAGGGAAACAGCAGCACATCGGATCGCTCGAACAATCCCCTCATGACCTCCCCCTCGGCGGGCCAACCGTGCAGCGTCACGCCCTTCGCGCGCTCCACCTCCTCGCCCCAGCGGTCGGGGACGTCGCTGACCATGTCGAGGCTCACATCGTGGGTGGCGCGTACACGCTCGACGGCGCGGACCGCCTCGACTCCGCCCTTGGCGAGGAAGGCCGTGCCGACGAACAGCACGCGCAACGGACCGGGCTCGCGCACTCGCGGTCGTTCGGCGACGAGATGGATCGCCGGCAGCACTGTCACCGTCCGCTCGGCCATGTTGTCGGCCGTCGCAGGACCCAGCGCGGACCGCAGACCGCGCCGCGCCGCCTCGCTCCACGGAAGCAGGAAGCGCATCGGCGGGTCGGCCAGCGCGCGCTTCAGCCGCTCCCGTGCCCACGGCCGGCGCAGAGCGACGCGCTGGTAGAGGACAAACGCTTCGACGCACTCAAAATCCACGACGTACGGCAGCGCACAGTCGCGCAGCAGGAACTGGGCACTATGCACGAGCGCGGCCTCCGGCAGCGGCCGCATCCGAGCGCGACGGACGAACCCGGCATACGAGAGCGAGCGGATCGTCGCGTGCTCGCCACGCTCGCGCAGCCAGCTCATGCGCTGGCCGTGAGCCGCGATCCCGCGAGTGGCCGCAGCCTCACCGTTCAGCTCGGGATGCGATGAGCGGTAGGCGAAGCCGTCGGGAACCGACCGCATCTGCTCGCGGAACATGGCGTGGGTTGAGCGCCCGACGTGGAACTGCACGATCCGCTGGCCCATAGCCCGTCGCAGCCTAGCTGTCCCTGATCATGGCGTTCCGCACGGCGGCCCGTTCCAGCATTACTCCCGTGTAGCCTGAGCGGCTTGCACTGGTCAATCGGCAAACCACTGCGGCTCGTAGATCGATGGCGCCTTCGGCAAGCAGGCTTCGACGCGGTCTACTCGATCGGAGCTGATCCAAGCCTCCAAGATGCGGGTGCACTGGATCTCGTTACCATCGCTTGCAACAATAGTCACGTTATAGCGGAGCAGGTCAGGTTGCTGCGCACAAATCTTCGCGACCAGTTCTGCCATACCGTGATCGATAACTCATCAGATCGATCGCGAGGCAGAGAGATCGAGTCACTCTGCAGTCGTCAGGAGATCCCGTATGTCCGCCTACCTCGCACCTGTTCCTCTGCCTATGACCCGAGTTCTTCACATGGACGCGCACTCAACTGGGCCTGGTCCAATTATCTTCGTCCCCGTTCTGCTCGCTACTTTGGCTTCCTGGATCACGACGTGTTTCCGGTACAACCGACCAGCCTGATCCGATCTCTTCGATTGCAGCCGATATGGGGTCACCTACAAACTCGCGGTGACCGGTGGTATCTGTGGCCCGGCCTGTGTGCTTTTGACGCTCAATGGCTCAATCGACGCGACCTGGACTTCATGCCCGGCCCAGGCTTTGACGTGGGAGGGCGACTGTACGATATCCTTAACCAATCATTGTCGCGCGAGGATGTTGAATGGCCGGCACTGTCATACAGTCGTCTGCGAGAGGGTGGAGACGTACCGCAGGATCACTTCTACGAGAGGATCGGCGACTGGCTTCACACTGTCAATGCGTCGGGCTGGATGCCAGTAGAGGGCAGAGATCAACCTGGCTCGCCCCCGTTCTTGTGGACACGGGTTGACTTGATGCAGTTTATGTGATCTGCCGGATATTCCTCGCGGAGCCGTAGGCGGAGCGAGGAATATCCGGGCGCGCCGCGCGCGGGGGCCTCCGGGGTGACTGGCGGTGGGGCTGCTCATGCGATGGCGGGGGTGCTGAGCGGCGGGGTGTCGGGTGTTGTCGTGAGCGGCTGGTTTTGGTGCTGGTGCTCGTATTCGGCGGGTGAGAGGTAGCCGAGTGTGGAGTGCCGGCGGCGGGGGTTGAACCAGCCCTCGATGTACTCGAAGACGGCAGTTCGTGCCTCGGCGCGGGTCGGCCATGTGTGGCGGTAGATGAGCTCCTTCTTCAGCGAGGCGTGGAAGCTCTCACAGACGGCGTTATCGAAGCAGTCCCCCTTGGACCCGGTCGAGGGAGTGATATCGGCCTGCTCGCAGCGACCGGTGAACAGGACAGCGGTGTATTGGCTGCCCTGGTCGGAATGGTGGATCAGCCTCCCGGCGGCGGGGTCGGGCTTGCGCTGGGCGAGCGCCATTTGCAGAGCGTCGACGACGAGCTCCGCGCGGAGATGGTCAGCCATCGCCCAGCCGACGATCCTGCGGGAGAAGAGGTCTTGGACGTGCGCGAGATAGAGCCAGCCCTCCCAAGTGCGGATGTAGGTGATGTCCGCCGACCACGTGCGGTTCGCTGCGGTCGGGTTGAAGTCGCGCTCCACGAGATCGGGAGCGACCCTGACGCCTTCCAGGCGGACGGTGGTGCGTCGTCTCGGGCGCTCTGGAAGCCCGGAGAGACCCGCCCTGGCCATCAGGCGCTCCACGCGCTTGCAGCCCACCTTGATCCCGTGAGCGAGTCGTAGATCGGCGTGCACGCGC
This sequence comes from uncultured Solirubrobacterales bacterium, assembly GCA_963786535.1. Classification (GTDB taxonomy): domain Bacteria; phylum Actinomycetota; class Thermoleophilia; order Solirubrobacterales; family Solirubrobacteraceae; genus Palsa-744. Next base: position 1,479,613 of record CAWAZI010000001.1, read on the forward strand.
CGCGAACCGTAGGTCCCTTTTGAGGCGGTGTGGATCTCGCGGATCTGCTCCGTCAGCCAGGCGTCCGCGAGATCACGATCGCTCGGCGCGCGGCGCTCCCAGGCGTAGAAACCCGCCCGGGAGACACCAAGCACCCGACACATCACCTTGATTGAGTGATGTGCCTTCTCCGCCGCGATGAACCGGAACGCTGCTACCGGTTCGGCTCGCTCTCCCTGGCGAAGAAGGCCGCCGCTTTTTTTAGGATTTCTCGCTCTTCGCGAAGAACTCGGTTCTCCCGCCGGAGTCTTCGCAGCTCCTCACGTTCCTCGGTGCTCAGACCCGGAGCGCGGCCGCTATCGATCTCCGCGCGCTTGACCCAGTTCGACAATGACTGGCCGCTAACCCCGAGATCCTTCGCGATCTCGCTGACCGGTCGGCCACTCGAACGGACCAGCTCCACCGCCTCACGACGAAACTCCTCCGGGTACGGGGGACGAGTACGTGGCATGGACACCACATCCTTCCTGCCGGGTCCGACGGACCCAAGCACTCAGGTGTCCACAAAAGCGGGGGCACTCCAACCCGTGGCCGACCTGCTACGTCAATACTGACCTATCTAACCCTCAATCCGTTCCGCAAAGTAATACATTCCGTACGTCGACTGATGCGCTAGGCCGATCTCTCGTCGCCGCTAGCCTGTCCCGGCGACGCCATATTGGTTATACAGCCACATACGAGCCCAACGACAAGAGGAGCCCATTGCGACTAATAATCACTGTCGAGCGCTACGCTCCGGCGATCGGCGGAGCGGAGCGAGTCGTTCAGCGAGTGGCAGAGGGGCTTGCCACTCGTGGCCATACGGTTCATGTCATGACGGGGGGCCAACGGGAGGATGTCGAGCTCGGTGGAGTGCAAGTACATCGACTGCCCGTGAGTGGAAATCAGGTCCGCGGAATTCGCGGAGAGGCCTCGTTGGTCACGAGCTTAGTGGGACGCATCGAACCCGACCTCGTATTCAACTACGCCGCCCAGACATGGGCGACCGACTGCTGCTTCGAGATCCTTGAGCGCGAAGAGCGGCCCTGCATGGTGATGGCGCCGTGCGGATTCTCGGGGTTGGACAAAGCACGCTACGCGAGCTACTTCGCGGCGATGCCTGCCCTCCTTCGGAGCTACGATGCACTGATCTTCCCGTCTGAGGAATATCAGGACTGGGAGTTTGCCCATAGGGCAGGCGTTGAGCGAATCTTTCTCGTCGCCAACGGTGCGGACCCGGCCACAGCGACCGGCAGGGCGCTGCGAACTCAGATTCCTAACGGGCAGATCGTAGTGACTGTCGGCAGCCATGTACTGAGCAAGGGCCATAGCGACTTTGCGCGAGCCGCGCGGACGCTGGCCCGACACCGAGAATTGACTGGGGTAATCGTGGCGCCCCCTCGCCGTGGTCTCGATGCCCTGCGCGGCTGCCATCTGGCCTGCCACACGCGAGCGCTCGTCAGTTCCAGTCTGAACGTGGTCGATGGATCGCCCCCAGGAGTGGTGCCCGATGCGCTTGCGGCTGCGGACCTGTTCATGTTCACGTCCCGGATCGAGTCCGGCCCGTTGGTTATCCTGGAGGCGATGGTGGCCGGGACTCCGTGGATCAGTCTCGATGTAGGTCACGCCTCGCAACTGGCCGGCGGAATCGTTGTGAGCGAGCTGTCTGAGGTGGTCGGCGTGGCCGAACAGATCCTCGACGGCCATCATCCCCAGCTTGGGCCCCAGGGCCACGAGGCTTGGAATGCCAACCACCGCTGGGAGAACATCGTCGCGAGCTACGAGTCGGCGTTCGAAGAGCTGCTTGCCTGAGGACCAAGCGGCCAGGCGGCGCAACTACGCAACGCCGGAACCAGTGCTCAAGTCGGCCGCAGCGGCACTGTCAGACGCATGTAGACGAAACCACTCGACGGTCTGCGCAAGGCCCTCATCCAGCCTAACTTGCGCTTCAAAGCCCATCAGCTCGCGAGCGCGTGTGACATCCAGGCAGCGCGTCGGCTGCCCATCCGGCTTGGACGTGTCCCAGACGATCTCGCCCTCGTAGTCGCTAAGGCGCGCGATCGTGTTGGCGAGATCCTTAATGCGTGTTTCGATGCCGGTGCCGATGTTGACGGGGGAAGAGGTCTCCAGGCGCTCCGCTGCCAGCAACAGAGCGCACGCGGCGTCATCGACGTAGAGGAACTCGCGCGAAGGACCGCCGCTACCCCACATTACGACCTGCGGCGCACGGCCCTCCCGGGCTTCGTGAAACTTGCGAATCATCGCCGGGATCACGTGCGAGTCATCCAGCGAGAAGTGGTCGCCAGGGCCGTAGAGGTTGACGACCATAGGGACGACTGAGTCGAAGCCGTACTGCCGGCGGTAGGTGTCGGACAGCACGAGCATCATCTTCTTGGCGAGCCCGTACGGCGCGTTGGTCTCCTCCGGGTAGCCGTTCCAGAGCTCGTCCTCGGAGAACGGAGTCGGCGTGAACTTCGGGTATGCACACACGGTGCATGCTGAGACGAGCTTCTCCACCCCGGCCAGTCGGGACTGCTCGAAGAGGTTGCCGGCCATCATCATGTTGTCGTACACGAGAGGTGCCGGGTTGCGCCTGTTGAAGCCGATCCCGCCAACGTTGGCGGCGAGATGGATGACGACCTGCGCGCCGTCCACGGCGGCGCGGGCGGCGACCGGATCGCGGAGGTCGTGCTGAGCCGAGCGAATAACGCGGACCTCAGCTCCCAGTCCCTGCAGGGCGCGAACGATTGGGCTTCCGACGAATCCTGCGCCGCCGGTCACCGCCACGGAGCGGCCTTCCCAGAAGGCTTGGGTGGGCTCTTGCATGATCCCGGGTAGGCTAGCCGATCGCATGACAGGATCTTTCTTAAGCGCATGGGTGCTGTTCCCACTGGTTCTGCTCGGCATCTGCGCCGGCTCGGGCCTGCTGGTGCGCTACATAAGCGCTGGCGCAGTCTCGGGCGTCCTGCTGCTTCCCGTCGGATTTGCGCTCACGATCTCCGTCTGTGCCCTGGGAACTTCCACAAGCTGGTCGGCGCCAGCGACCGGCGCATTGGCGCTCGTCGTAGCACTGGTGGGCCTTGTGCTCGAACGCCCTCGCCTGCGGATCTCGCCGAGGATCTCGCCCGCCGTCGCCTACCCGGCGATCGCTGCGCTCGTCGGCTTTGCCGTGATCGCTGCACCGGTTGTGCTCACAGGGACAACATCGTGGACAGGTTACGAGCGCATCGTCGACATCGGCTTCCAAATGGCGTTCTCCCAGCATTTGGCCGAAGCGGGGCGTCAGGTCCCGATCATCGAATCGTCCTACACCGAAACGATCGCGGCCCTCACCTCCAACGGCTACCCGGGCGGCGCCCAAGCAACTCTCGGAGCGCTGGCCAGACTAATTCGCACGGATCTCGTGTGGTGCTATCAGGCCTACCAGGCCTGGGCGTGCGCCATGGGCGCACTTGCGCTGTATGCGCTGCTGAGACGGACCATCACCAACCGGCTTGTTTGTTGCATCGGCGCCGCAGTTGCGATCCAACCAAACGTCCTCTACGCCTATGCCCTCGTGGGCGGTATCAAGGAGCTCACCACGGCCAGCCTGATCCTGCTGGTGGCGGCTCTGCTGGTCGAGCGCCTGCCTGGGCGCGGACCAATGCGCTCAAGCCTAGCGCTGGCGCCCGCGATAGCAGCGGCTGCAGCCGCGTTCAGCTTCGGGATTGCGCCATGGCTGGGGCTACTTCTGCTGGCAGCATTTGTGATCAGCCTGCTGTCCCCCGGCCAGCGCTTGCGTACGCTTGGAAGCTGGGTCATCGCCGCCGTGGCAACCTCAATCCTGGCGCTGCCCAGCGTCATCAGCTCGATCAAACTCTTTGGGACCGCCAAGGAAGCCGTGACCGGCACAGTCGAAGTCGGTTTGGGCAACCTGTCAGCACCGGTACCTGAGATCTCCTCAATCGGCGTTTGGATCAGCAACGACTACCGCTTTCCGGCCTTTGCGCACGCTGGCGCAAGCCACAACCTCGATGTATTTATCATCGTGCTCGGTGTTCTCGGCGTGGCCTATGCGCTATGGCGACGACGGTGGATCGTGGCGGCCTTTGGCGTAGCCGCCCCAATCGCCCTCGCATACTGGGTAGCACACAGCGGCCCTTGGGTGGAGTTCAAGGCCTACACGATCACCGCGACGATGTTTCTCCTTATGGCCTTTATTGGAGCGGGCGCTCTCGCTACGGCGCGCGCGCGTCGTTTCACAGTGCCCATAAGGATCATCGGATGGGTCTGTGTGCTCACCGTGGCAGGGGCAGTGCTCTATGGCAACGCTGTGACCTATCACGGCATCTCTCTAGCTCCCGCTGCTCGTTACCGCCAGCTAGCTGCGATCGGCGAACGATTTTCCGGTGTAGGGCCAGCCTTTTATCCCGCGTTCGACGAGTATGCCGAGTTCTTTCTACGGCAAGAGCGAGCCTACGATCTCGTCAGACCTCCGGCAACGCGGATAAAGCTTCGTCCCAACACCGTGCATACTGCCCCGGGAGAACCGATGTTCTCGCTTGATCTCAATCAGCTCGAACTTGGATTCGTCGAGTCTAATCCTCTGATCGTTGTCCCTAGAAGCCCGGTAGCCAGCCGCCCACCGGTTAACTTTGATCTGGTTGATAGGACGCCAGAATTCGATGTCTGGCGGCTCACGCGCCCTGCTTCAGAAGTTCTCTTCCATTTGCCTCTGGCAGGCGTCCCAACCAAATCCACACGCACGATTTGCCGTTCCTTGACCGCAAATGTCCGACGTGCAGGTCCCGCCGCACGCATCGCGTATGTGCCAAGTCGTCCACTTGCAGACTTCGTCCCTGGAGCCGTCTCGCATCCAAGCTACTGGCATGGCGGCGAAGCGGTTCAAGCCTACGGCGCGGGCGTAGTTCAGGGACCCCTATCGCTTCCCGGCAGCGGCGTATACACAATCTGGATGGCCGGTTCGATCGGGCGTCCTTTGACTCTGTACATAGACGGGCGCAAGATCGCGACCGTCGGCTATCAGGAGCGCTATCCCGACCAGTACATCCACTTCGCCGACATCTCGCTCAGCTCGGGACGCCATGTGATTCGTCTGACCCGCCCCAATGGCAGTCTGCATGCAGGCAGCGGTGATGGCCCAGATGCAACATCAGGCCTGGTTGGGCCTCTTCTCTTCACGCTCAAGCAACCCGGGGACGAAGCCGTACGTGTGGTTCCAGGCAGTGAAGCGTCTCGTGTCTGCGCCGCGCACGCGGGCTACCAGTGGATCGAGGTTCTACGACCGTGAGTCATGTCCTCAGGTCTGATCGGATCTCACGTAAGGCGGTGTCGCTCTCCATCTGCCTGATAACCGCGGATCCGCCCGCGCGCGTGGCGACAATTCTTGAGCCGCTGCGACCGCATGCCCAGGAGATCGTGATTGCGGCCGACTCGCGTGTGGACTGCGAGACGCTGGCCGGATTTGGCGCCATTGCGGACAAGCTGTTCAGCATTGAGTTCGTCCAGTCCGAGCGGCACCTGGCCTGGCTGTGTGCACAATGCCAGGGCGACTGGATACTGCGGCTGGACGGAGACGAGGTGCCAAGTCGGGCATTCATAAGGCGATTGCCTGAGCTGCTGACCTCGCGAAAGGTGCAGCAGTTCTGGATCCCTCGGGCGTGGCTGTATCCCGATGCCGAGCGCGTGCTCGCCGATGCGCCGTGGTCAACAGACTTCGTCAACCGACTTACGCGCAACGACGGTACGCTGCGGATCAGTGGACAGCAGCACACCTACGCGGAGCCCGTAACGCCGTGCGAGTACATCGAAGAGCCGCTCTACCATCTCGACCTCCTGACGAACAGTCGTGAGCAGAGACGCGACAAGGCCGTACGCTACGAGGTAGCGCGACCGAAAATGCCCGTCGCTGGCGGGGGACGGATAAATGAGGCATTCTACCTGCCCGAGTTGCGTGAGTCGCTCGAGCTGCGCCCAGTGCCTGCGGAGGATCGGGGAATAATCGCACAAGCGCTGGCCGAATCGTCGGCACCGGTTTCAAGCACACCCGCGAAGAACGCCCCGTACGTCTCGCTGGAAGAGACTGACCGAATGTGGGAAGGGCGCAAGATCCACCCGGACGCCTACCATGCGAGCATCGAGCCGCGCGAGCCGACTCTCGTCCTGGCTCCCTCCGAGCGGCGACACGTTTTGATGCGCGTACGCAACGAGGGCGGCGAGCGTTGGCCCACCAACCTGGACGAGCGACCGCTGATACGCCTGTCCTACCACTGGCGCAACGCCGACGGCAGCATGCACACGCCGGAGGGACCGCGCTCTGCGTTTCCCCGGACGGTCAGTCCAGGAGAGTGTGTCCTCGCACCCCTGCATGTCGATGCACCAGCAGTCGTAGGGGAATATGTGCTTGAGGTCGACATCGTGCACGAGCACAGGCGGTGGTTTAAATGCTCCTGTCGCATACCCGTCAGAGTGGAACATCCGCCCGGACTGCCGCCGGTCGGAACCAGGCTTCGCGAGACTGAGCCTGTCGGGGCCGGGCGCAGGAAAGCGGCTGGCATCCCACACACCATTCACAGAGTCTGGCTCGGCGGAGAGCCGATGCCGGAGGAGCATGAACGGTTCGGCGACACGTTTGCGCAGCATCACCCAGACTGGGAGATGAGGCTGTGGACCGACGAAGATCTCCCGGGACTCGGTATTGGCGCCAAAGAGCGCGCGCTCGTCCGCACTCAGTCGGAGCTGTCCAACCTCATACGCTACGAGGTACTGTGCCAGCATGGCGGGGTTTATGTGGACACCGACGTGGAGTGCCTGCGGCCTCTGACCACACTGCTCGAGGGAATCGACGCGTTCGCCGCACTGGAGGCCCCTGGACGTATCGGAACAGCGGTTCTAGGGTCGACTGCCGGCCACCGCGTGTTCGAGCGAGCCGCGAAGCTGGCGCGACTGACGCTTGATACTGGAATCAACTCCGCGGACGCAAACGGACCATATTTGCTCACTCTGATCATCGAGCAGGAGCCTGCCGTAGCGATATTCGGAGCGAATCTTTTCTACCCCTACCGATGGGACGAACCGAAGCGTCGATACGAGTCCTTCCCCGACGCGTTCGCGGTCCATCATTGGACGCAGAGTTGGGTAGCCGAGGAGGACGCCAAATGAGGATCCTCGTCGCCGGCTGGTTCAGCATCGAGGACGGTAGCGCGACGGCCGGCGATCTGCTGGTGCGCGATGCGATTTGTGAGTTACTGCAAGAACATGACATCCAGCACGATGTGGCGCTGGAGCGTGCACTCGGTTCTGGCGTCGACTGGTTTCGGGTGTCTCCGGCCCGCTATACGCATCTGATCTTCGCGTGCGGCCCGGTCAGCTCCGATCTTGTAGTTGCCGAGCTCATAGAACGCTTTGAGAGCTGCCTGCGCGTGGCGATTAATGTCTCAGTGGTGGGCGACCTTTCATGGAAACCATTTGACCTGATATTGCAGCGGGACGGCAACGCTGGAGTTACCAGGCCAGACCTATCGGTCACACGCCCTAACGGGCGTACGCCGGTGGTCGCGGTGGTGCGAGTCGCCCATCAAACCGAGTACGATGGCGCAAGCCCAGAGATTGCACATGCCGCTTTTGATCGACTGCTGTCCTCGCGTGAGGCCGCCGCATTCGAGGTGGACACGGTTCTCCATCCGCAGGCGCCTGGGCGACGAACGGCCGCTGAGGTGCAGGCGCTCCTCGCGCGAGCCGACGTGGTCCTGACCACACGACTGCACGGCCTTGTCTTGGCGCTCACCCAGGGCGTACCGGCACTGGTCATCGATCCCATACCGGGAGGGGCGAAGGTGGCATCTCAAGCGCAAGCTCTCGACTGGCCCGCGAGCATGACCGTCGACGCTGTCGAAGATGTAGCCCTCGAACGACACTTCGAGTGGTGCCTGACCCCGATCGCCCGCCAACGGGCGCGAGCGTCGGTTGCGGCCGGTCTTGAGAATGCTGCGGAGATCCCTGCCACGCTCGCCGACTATCTGCGCACCCGTTGAGATCACCCCGCCGCAGCGCGGGTCCTATCGATCCGACCCCCCCTGCCCAAACCGGGAGGCCCACGGGATGAAGGGGCGCGAGATCGCGAGCGTCCCGCTCGCCGGTGCGACCGCCTCCAGAAAGCCGAGTAGCACAGGGGCGTTGTATCCAAGATTCGCGCTCTCGCACTCGTTAGTGCTCAACAGCTGATCGCCTGTCACCGGATGAATCGAAGAGAACAATGGTTGGCGTCGCTCCCCGTCACTCGCCGAGAGATATCCGGCGGCCGTCGCGGAACTACCCTCTCCATGCTCGCCCCCGCTGCGGAGTGCCGCGCCTATATCGATCGCGCGACGCACCATCTCGACGAGACGCGATCTCGGTGGGGCCATACCGCTCCACTTTGCGGGTGCCAGCAGCCACCGCACGAGAACGCGAGGAGCCAGATCTGGTGGGAAGGGCTCGTACCGGTCTGTGCACAACTGCCCCCCGGGCGAGAGCCAGACAGGTATACGGCCGCTGGATGACTCCTGCCACAATGCACCGAGCTCGGCTACCCGCTCAACTCCTGCGAGTGGCGGAATCGTGCCCACGGCGTATCTATGACAACGCCCACGTCGATCGAGCAGACGAAGAAGGCCGGCGTAAGAATTGGGTGTATGCGGTGGCGGCGCCCAATCCCGTTCGAGTGGACCGACACTCCACGGAGGGGCCGGCTGTGCCGAGGCGGCCTCGATCCCGTAGGAGAAAGGCCTGCCTTTTCGGAGTGCCGCGACCGCGACATTCGTGGAGTTGCGGTAGAAGGCCGCTGGAGAAGCCGACCACGACAAACTGGCGTGCTCACGCTCGCCCCTCATCCAGGCGAGCGCTCCGCGTATACGTTCGGGGGGCGTAGGTAGCGCCGAGCGCCGCAGAACATAACGCACTCCCTCACGCACCCGCCGATCCTCGATGGTATCGCCCAGACGCTCGGCCGCTTCCATGAAGAAAAGCCTGAGCGGCAGGTCTTCGATTCGCAACCTGCGCAGGAGGGCGATGTCGACCTCGTCCGGGAACAGGCTTGCGGACTTCAAGGCACCGGCGGCCTGTAGGGAGATCATGGTCACGAGACACTTGCGACAGCGTCCGCAGTTGGCGACAGTGTTTTCCGCGTAGCAGACCTTCAGAAAGGGCAGCAGCTCAGGGCACGTGGTGGCAAGCTGAGCGACCTTGCCCGGTCGACCCAGCTCCAGACCCCGGTAGTCGAGTGTGAGCCACTCACTTCCGAGCAAAGGAGTGAGCAGCGGATGCAATCCCGACGGCCCAATCACAGAGTACGTTAGATCCGCCGGAACGACTAGACGGCCGAGCCCACCGCTGAGGGAGTGCGCCATGAACGCAATTCCAGCGCCGTGCATGTCTTGGTAATCGATGAGCTGTGCACCGGGGTCGCGGAGATTTGTGGAGATCCGCAGCACCGGCAACCCAATGAGCTCCGCCACAGCGCTCACAAGCAGCCGCTCTTTGGCGCGCGTCTGCACATCTTGGATGGGCTCGAGTGTGTCACAAAAGACCAACTGCGTCAGCGGAGCCGAGTCGGGTGCTGTGGCACTGTACATCGAGTCAACCCCGCGCGAGATCAGGCAGCCGTGCCCCGAGGCGGCCGCTCGACTCGGTATCTCGGCGGCAACGCGCACACGACAGCGGCGAACCGCCGGGTCCCACGCAGCATAGATCGCTTGGATCCGCTCCGTCTGGCGCAGCGTCTGGGCGGAAACTGCACCGTCGACCTGCAGATCCTCGCCGCGGTACAGCGCGAGTGGAAGCGCGACGAGCAAGAAGGCTGTGGCATCCTCCTCCGGCGGCTCGAAGCCTTCGGGCACCTCAATCCACAGCCGAAACTCTCCGCCGACCCAGCGCAAGCGCGCAGAGCGCTCTACACGTCCATCCGTCGCCCGGGTTTGCAGTCGATCGACGATCACAGTTCCTCCAACCGCCGCCGCATCGCCGCACCCGTCGCCTGAGCCGACAGCTCCCTGGCGACATCCTCCCGCGCCCGTGCGCCGATCGCGGCGGCCTCCTCGGGCCGCTCGACAACGCGCCGCATCAGCTCGGCGGCGTGCTCGACGCTGGGCTGAGCCCACGTACCCTCCGGCGGGTAGATCTCGCAGTCCGGGCCGACGCGGCCGAGCTCGTACTCGACCAGATAGCTGTTCTCGGCGTTCATGAAGTCGATGTTGCCGGAGTAGCCGGTGCCGATCACGGGCTTGCCGATCGCCATCGCCTCGGCCATCGTCAGCCCGAAGCCCTCGGAGCGGTGCAGCGAGACATAGGCGTCGCACGCGGCCATCAGCCCGTTCAGCTGCTCCCCGCTGAGCGAGCGGTCGACGACGTGGATGTCGGGGCGACCGTGGGCGGCCCACAGCACCTCCTCCTCGGCCAGCGGGCGCAGCGGCCCGTTGATCGTCTTCAGCAGCAGTCGCGGGCCCTCGCCGGGCGCGAACGCGCGCTTGAACGCCTCGATCAGACCGACCGGGTTCTTGCGCTGGATCGTGCTCAGGTAGTCGAACACGAACAGGAACAGGAAGCCATCGTCGTCGGGCACGTCCAGTCGCAGCGGCGTCGCCGGCTCGGCGGGCGCCTGCACAGGCGGCGGCAGGGCGATCGTGGGCACGGGCGCGACCGCACCGATGTTCTCGGCCATGAAGCGCGAGTAGACCCAGATATCCCGCACGAGCGCGAACGCGCGCTGCCAGCGCACCGGGATGGTGTCGATCTCCCAGCCCCAGATGCCGATGCGCGGCCCCTGGAAGTAGTCCTCGCCGAGGCGATCGACGAAGCTCGGCAGCTCCTCGGCGTTGACCGCGACGATCTCGAAGCCGTGATGGACTCCGTCGTGGACCACGTCCTCGAAGCCGTGCCGGCCGTATCCATCCTGGAGCTCGACGGGCAGCTCCAGGTGGTGCAGCGGCACGCTGGCAGTGCTCACCGCGACGCCGGCCGCCTTCAACGCCTGCGCATAGCCCCGCCCGGCCGCTCCCAGTCCGAGCGTGTGGCTGAGGTAGCCCGTGACGCGCACGGCCGGGCGAGATCCGTCCTGCACCGCGTGCGCCCCGGCCCCGGGCTGGGACGTCAGAGGGTCCAACTCGGACGCGGGCGCCGAAACCGACTCGGCGGCCTCGGCCGTCGCGTCCTCGGCCGGCTCGGAGGCGTTCCGGCCGGACGCTTGGGAGGGCAGCCCACCGACGGCCGTGAGCGGGCGGACGGCGGCGGCGGAGCCCGGTTCGGGCGGCATGAAGCGATCCGGGATCGAAACCTCTTCACGCCCGAACACCCAGCACCAGTCGACGTACCCAGCGCCGTCGGCACCATCTAGGTCTGGGTAGGCGCGCACTACATCCGGACGCTCGCGCGCGACGCGGTAATACACATAGCGGTTGATGCCATGTCCAGCGCCGGCGGGGGCCGGGCCTTCGAGCCAGTCCGCGAACGCGCGCGCGTCCTCCCCGCTGTCCGCGTCGAATAGATCGTCGTAGCGCTCGCCGAGCGCTTCCGCGCGCGAGCGCAGGGCGTCCAATGCGTCGTCGTAGACGAGCCCGTCGGCCAGCCGCCGGCCGATGTCCTGGCGGCGATCCACGGCCGACCATCCGGCTCGTTCAAGCTCCACTGCGTATGTGCGGCACAGCTCGCGCAAGGCCGGCGAGCGGCTGATCCGCACGCGGCTGGCGCCCGCGCCCAGCTGATGGGGACGGTCGGGGCGAAAGCCGGGGAAATCGAGCCAGCGCAGCGGCCAGCGCCCGTCCACGAGCGTCCCCTCGGGAGTGGACTCCAGCGAATGCAAGTGCAGGTTCCACATGCTGAGATTGCATCCCGGGTCCTCGAGCACGGCCGTCGCAAAGCGCGCCGGCGCCAGCTCCAGCAGGCGCGCCAGCCACGGTCGATCCTCGGGCCGAGCGCCGGTTTGACCGCCGTCGAGCGATCCGAGCGTTTGCTCGACGCGCCCGGTCCACCACGTCAGGAACCCGTCGGCGCCCGCGGTTCCGTCCACGCCTATGATCGTGTCGCTCATGCGCCCGGCGAGCTCCATCTGCTCGCGCGCGGGCAGCAACCCGTCGTTTGGGATATCGGCGGTCATCCGCGGGACGAGCAGCACGCTGCGCGTCTCGAGCGCTACCCGCACCGGAGCGAGGTCGCCGAGCACCCAGGCCGTAGGCGGCAGATGCAGCAGCGGACCCGCGCCGCGTGCGGAGTAGGACCTGAGCACGCGGGGCAGCAGCAGCGCGATCAGATCCTCCTCGTCGTAACGGGCGATCACGCTCTCGATGTCAATGTCCAGCTCGTCTGCGACCGAGCGTAGCCGCGGCTGCTCCCCGCCCGTATCCGCCTCCCGCTCGCGGCCGACGAACAGGATGTCCAGCGGCCAGTCTGGCTGATGGCGGCGCAGCGAGTCGGCGAGCACCCGCGCCTGCGGGAGCGTCGAGGGCGTGGCGAGTGTGATGACCTGCATCGACATCAGGGTGTCGTCCTCCCGTGGGCGCTCTCGTCCGGCGCGGTTGCCACCACGGCGTAGGCCGGCGAGTGCGAAGCGAGCCCGCTCGAAGCTGTCGAACCCCGGCGCGAATACGAACGCCGAGCGAAAGCCCGCGATCGCGCAGATCGCCAGCGCCACCTCCGGGAAGATCGGGTGCTGGTGGGTGAGGTCGACCCAGAACGTCTTCAGCGAGGAGATCCTGTGTGGGTTGACCGTCTCGGCGATGAACAGCCCGCCGGGGGCCAGCTTGCGCAGCGACAGCTCCAGCAGCCGGTGCAGCTCCTCGTGGGGCAGGTGCTCGATCACCTGCGCGGAGAAGATCGTGCCGAGGGATCCATCCGGCAGCCCGGCGAGATGCTCGTTGACATCGCCGCGCTCGACGTCGAGCTCGAGCGAGCGGCAGCGCGCGACCATACCCGCGTCGCTGTCCACCCCGCGCGCGGCAATGCCCTCGCCCGCGAGCAGCGTCAGGAACTCGCCCCGCCCGCAGCCGACGTCCAGCACAGGTTCGTGGTCTGCGACCAGCGTGAGGTAGGGCCGCTGGAACTCGGCCACGCGCTCGGCGGGGCCGCGGAACAGCTGCTCGAACGCCACATAGTCCCCGTCCGCGTCGCCTTGCTCGGTGCCGGCGAGGCCGCCCACAGCTGCATGCGAGCCAAAGCCCAGCACCTCCCCCACCGGCGAAGATTCGACCTCGAACGGGCTGTCGGCCATATATGGCGGTGCATACAGCTCGGCGGCGATCGGCTCGACCGTCCGTCTCGCCGCGGTCGCGTCCCCGGCGGCGTCGGCGTTAGCGCGGCGCAGCGACTCGGCCGTGAGGATCAGCTCGCGCGCGAGTTGATCGAGCCGCTCGATTTGCTCGGTGTGCCGCTCCAGCGCGGACTGCTGGCTGCGCAGGGCCGCCACCAGCTGGGTGTCGAGCTCGTGCTGATGGTGCGTGTATGGCCGCAGCGCCCGCAGCAGGACCCGGCGCAGGAATGCACGCGGACCCCGCCCGGGCGAAGGGGCGGCGCCCGGTCGCCGTCTGAGCGTCTCGGCGGCGCGAGCCGTCGGTGTGGTCTGGTCCTCGGCAGTCATCGGCGCGGCGTTGCGCCCATTATCGCCCACGGCTCGCCAACGGCAGCGCGACTGCTCTAGGCTGCGCTCTCGGCCGGCGGTGGTCGAGGCGGACCAGCGGCTGGGCTTCGACGCGATGAGCCACGATGAGGAGACCCATACGAGCCGGCGACTGACGGTGACGATCGACGCCCGCGCCCTGGACGGAGTGCGCATGGGGACCCAGGTCCACGTGCTCGAGCTGGTGCGCGCGCTCGCACAGACCGAGCGGCTGCTCCTGCGCGCGCTCGTGCGCGGCGAGGAGATCGATCGCGAGACGCTGGCGCTGCTGCGCGAGCTGCCCGGACACCGAGATCCTCGACGCCCGGGAGGTTACGGAGGACACCCCGAAGAGCGCCGTGTTTCACCGCCCACAACAGACCTTCTCCCATGACGACGTCGCGCTCGCGGTGCGACCTCGGCGAGCGGATCGTGCTCAGCCAGCTCGACCTGATCGCCTACCGCAACCCCAGCTACTTCTCCGACGCACGCGCCTTCGAGGACTACCGCCGGGCGAGCCGTCACGGCATGTCGGCGGCCGAGCGCGTGGTCGTCTTCTCCGAGCACACTCGCGGAGAGATGCTCTCGGAGGACCTCGTCGAGGACGAGCGGATCAGGGTCGTGCCACCCGGCCTCGACCATCGTTCCACGGCCGAGCCACGCAGGCCGGCCGGGCTGGAGCAGCGCGTGGATAGCGACTTCCTGCTCTGCCTGGGCGCTGACTACACGCACAAGAACAGGGTGTTCGCGCTGGGACTGCTCGCGGAGCTGCGCGCGCGTCACGGCTGGCGCGGAGAGCTCGTGTTCGCGGGCGCTCACATCTCGCACGGATCCTCGCAAGAGTCCGAGCGCGAACTGCTGGACGCGCACCCGGAGCTGCGCGCGAGCGTCTGCGATCTGGGCCCGATCGACGAGGCCGAGAAGGCGTGGCTGATGGATCGGACCGCCGCGGTCGTCTACCCGTCGCTGTACGAGGGGTTCGGGCTGGTTCCGTTCGAGTCCGGGCTGCAGGGCGTGCCCTGCCTGTTCGCGGCCCAGTCCTCGCTCGCCGAGCGGCCCGATCGCGCAGGCCGCGACGATCGTCCCATGGGATCCCGTGCCCAGCGCGGCGGCGGCATACGCGCTGCTCATCGATCCCGATGCCCGCGCGTGCGCACGTGCGCACGCTGGCCGAGGCCGCACGCGGGCTCACCTGGGGGCGCGCGGCCGCGGCGATGGTCGATATCTATCGCGAGGCAGTCGCGCGCGCCCGTGCGCGTCGCGGCGACTCTGAGCCGCGACGCGGTGGCGCGAGAACGCGAGCTGACCGCGGACCATCAAGAGGTCGTGCGGATGCTGATCGACGAACGCGAGCTGGTGCTGCGCGACTACAACGAGCTGCTCGCCGAGGTCGGCGCGGGCCGCAGCCTCGTCGGCCCCCGCGGCTCGCTGCCCGAGGATCTTCAGCGCGCGCTGCTCGCGCTCAGCGCCCATCCCGCCCTGAGCCGGCCGTTGTACGGAGTCGCCGCCGGCGTATTCCGCGCCGCGCGCGCGGTGGCTCGCATCCTCCGGCGCCCGTTTCGCCGCGCCTGATCGCGGCCGAGGCCGGTGGGGCCGCCGCTCCGCTCCCTCCACCGGGCCTCGCATGGTCCGCGAGCCCTCCGGCCCGAGAGATCGTCACACCGATATACGCTCTAGCGATGGTGGCTCCCAGCGACACGGCCGTGCCGGGACGCCCCGCGCTGGCCGCGCGCGGGCTCGACAAGCGCTTCAGGATCCCCGAGGAGCGCACCCACACGCTCAAGGAGCGCGCGCTGCACCCGTTGCGACGCACGCGCCACGAGCAGCTGCACGCGCTCAAGGACATCTCCTTCGCGGTCGAGCCGGGTGAGTTCTTCGGGATCGTCGGGCGCAACGGCAGCGGCAAGAGCACGCTGCTGAAGTGCCTCGCCGGGATCTACCGCGCCGATGAGGGCGAGATCTGGTGCAACGGACGGATGTCCACGTTCATCGAGCTGGGGGTCGGCTTCAACCCGGACCTGGCCGCCTACGACAACGTCGCGCTCAACGGAATCATGCTCGGGCTCTCCCCGCGCGAGGCGCGGGCGCGCTACGAGCGCGTGATCGAGTTCGCCGAGCTGGAGGAGTTCCAGGATCTCAAGCTCAAGAACTACTCCTCGGGCATGCACGTGCGCCTCGCGTTCTCGGTGGCGATCCAGGTGGACGCCGACATCCTGCTGATCGACGAGGTGCTCGCGGTCGGCGACGCCTCCTTCCAGCAGAAGTGCTTCGACGTGTTCAACCGCATGCGCGACGAAGGCCGCACGATCGTGTTCGTCACGCACGACATGGGCGCGGTCACACGCTTCTGCCATCGCGCGATGCTGCTCGAGCGCGGCGAGAGGTGAGCATCGGCGACCCTCGCGACATCGCCGACCGTTACCTGGAGGTGGCGTTCGGGCGCGAGGTCGGCTACGTCGACCCGGATGTCGGCAGCGCCCGCATGGGCGACGGCGCCGCTCGGGTGCGCGAGGTGTGGCTGGGCGACGCATCCGCAGGAAAAGCGCGCGGTGGCGCCCCAGTCCAGCCGCTGACGCTGAAGGTGATGGTCGCGTTCAACACCGATGTGCGCGATCCGGCCGTGACGCTGACGCTGTTCAACGAGCACCGCCAACCTGTGGTCGTGGCGACCACCGAGCGCGACCAGGAGCACACCGGCGGCTTTCAAGCGGGCGAGGAGGCGGTGTTTGCGTTCTCCTTCCACAACATGCTCGCCCCCGGCCGCTACCACCCGGTGCTGACGATCACCCACCGCGGGGGGGGCCTGGATGTGATCGACCGCTTCGCGGGTGGCCTGTCGTTCGTGGTCAGTGGGATGGTTCAGAGCGGTGGCATGGTCGAGATCCCCGTGCAGACCGAGGTCAGCCGCGGCGGCATCGCTCAGTACACCGGCCCTCCCGCACACGTCGAAACCAAGGTGGAGCCGGCCGGGAGCAAACGATGAGCGCATCGACCGTTGACAAGCCGCCGGCGAGCAGCCCGTACGTTCCGCCCGCGGAGGATCTCGGCAAGCCGATCCGCGGCCCGCGCGCGCTGACCGACGACTGGTCGCGGTTCTGGCACCTGACGTACAACATCGCGCGCAACGAATTCAAACTCAAGTTCTTCGGCTCGGCGCTCGGCTACCTGTGGCAGGTGATGAGGCCGCTGCTGCTGTTCGGAGTGCTGTACGTGTTCTTCGTGCTGATCTTCAAAGTCGACAAGGCCCACGGCGCGGCGGGCAAATTCTATGGGGCGCAGCTGCTCGGGTCGATCGTGCTGTTCACGTTCTTCTCGGAGTCGACCACGGGCGCGGTGCGCAGCGTCGTCGAGCGCGAGAACATGGTTCGCAAGATCCAATTCCCGCGACTGGTGATCCCGCTCTCGGTTGTGCTGCTGGCGATGTTCAACCTGGGACTGAACCTGATCGTGGTCATGATCTTCGCGCTGATCGCGGGTGTGAGCCCGATGCTCAGCTGGCTCGAGCTGCCGCTGATCGTGACGATGCTGGTCGTGTTCGCCACCGGCATGGCGATGCTGCTATCGGCCCTGTTCGTGCGCTTTCGGGACATCCAGCCGATCTGGGATGTGCTCGCCCAGATCCTGTTCTACTCCTCGCCTGTGATCATCCCAGTCGAAGTCGTACGCGAAAAGCTCGCGTACGGCGACTCGTTTCACAAAGCGCTCTATCACCTCTATACGCTCAACCCACTGGTCGCCATCTTCCAGCAGTTTCGCCACGCGATGATCAATCACGCCACGCTCAGCGCCGGTCAGGCGCTCGGCAGCTGGGCGGCGCTGTTGGAGCCGATGGCGCTGGTCGCGGCGATATTCGTGCTCGGCTTCTGGGTGTTCAACCGCGCCGCACCGCACATCGCCGAGGATCTGTAGGCGCGGTCTCAACTCGAAGTTTCGCCAGCAGCAACGAGTACTCGACGCGTATTTGTGGCGGGGCTGATAAGAATTGGGCGCGAGTCCAAGTATGGGGGGATTTCCGCAAATTGCGTTATTTCGGCGCGACGTGATCGGGCACTGGAACTCCCGCTGAGAGCGAGTGGCCAGACCCTGACGGACGGCCGGAGCGCATCACAGGAGGAACGACGATGACGAACAGCCCCAGCCGAGCCTCACTCGCCATTACGGCCTTTGCTGCCGTGGCCTTTGCCGTTGTCTTGTTGGGGCTGACGATGGCAGCCGGTGCGGATGCTGGAACCTACATGATCGACAATTGCCCGGCGGCCCAGACCGGCGACTACAACGTCGGGCCGTGGACTCAATCTGGCTCTGTGCCAGGACCGGGCAGCTTTAAGCAGACCTGTGCAACGCCGGGCGACTCCTTTGGGATCTCATCCGGAGAACTGTCCAGCAACGGTACCGCCGGCGAGGAACTCCAAGCCCCATCTCCCATCACGATTCAGCGCGTCAGACTGTGGTGGAAAGCCCCGAAACCGACTGAAAACGGCGGCTGGTCTTATGCGCTGATCGACGCCTACAGTCCGGGGTGGAGCCGCATCTATCAGGCGGAAACTCCAGTTGCCGCCGACGGCTCCGGCCAAGACGCACCCACCGAACTCCCGCTGCCCACCAACACCACCAAACTCCAGGTCGAGATCTACTGCACCCGCTCGCAGAACTGCGATTACGCCCAGGACCCCTTGGAGCTTCTCGGCGCACAGCTAACCCTCGCCGACTCCAGCCTACCCAGCGCCACTGCAACCGGCGGAGCCCTCGCCGGGGCCGGCCCGGTGTCGGGCACGGTGTCACTCGCCTACAACGCCAGTGACACCGGCTCCGGCGTGCGCGCGACAGAACTGCTCTTGGACGGCCGGCCGGTCGCCAAAAACGACTACCTCGCCCAGTGTCCCTACCAGAATTTTGCGGCCTGTCCCCAGAGCCTGTCGGACGCGATCGCCTGGGACACGACCGGCGCCGGCAACGGCGCCCACGAACTCGCGCTGCGGGTGCTCAACGCGGCGGGCAATGCGTCGATCGTCGACGAGCATACGATCGCGATCGACAACGCCTCGGTGCTCGGCCCCATCCCGGCTGACGCGCTCGCGCATGTCGCCAACGGCGAGTCTCCCTGCGCCGAGGAGGCGCTGAGCCTCACCGTCAACAGCCATACCGCCCCACCGGCCGTCGCCTACGGCGAGCCCGTCATCGTCAGGGGCCGGCTGCACTGCGGCGCCGTCCCGATTCGTGACGCCCGCGTACAGATCGCCACGACCTCGAGCCCACGTGGCGCCGCGATCAGCGCTTCGGTGCAGACCGACCAGGACGGCTCGTTCTCCTACACGGTGCCCCGCGGGCCCGACCGCAGGCTGCGGTTCTCATACACCGCCTACAGCGACGACCCCGCCCCCTCCGCGACCGCCACCGCGACCATCTCAGTCCGCCCGCGGATCGCGCTCCATATCGCGCCCCACCTCCTGGGCAACGGCCACACGATGCGCTGGACCGGCACGATCGGCCCCGGACCCTACCCCCGCCAGGGCACCACCCTGCTCGTCGAGGTCCGCGACGGCACGCACTGGAAAACGTTCGACCAGACCGTCGCGGGCGCCAACGGGCACTACGCCTACGCCTACACGTTCCACGCCACCTACGAACCCACCACCTACACCTTCCGCGCAGCCCTCCCCGACACCGGTGCCCAGGGCTACCCCTACGCCCCCGCATCGAGCAACACGGTCAACGTACGCGTCGATCCGTAACGAGCCAGATCGACTGTGTCCAAGCTAGGATACGTTTGTCTTGCTAACAAGACGAATGTCTTAACGAGCCTGCACAAGCTTTCGATATTGGGCTTGATTATCGAAGGCCAGGATGATGACGGGCCAGCGTGCACAGGCCGATACGCGCGAAAGTGGCCGCGGCTCGGCAGGTATTGGCGCCGATCGGAGATCGACGGATTCGCCGGCACGCGCGGAATCCGCAGTCACTGTGCGCCCCCTTCAGCCGTCGCTGATTTCGCGGCGAACGTAGGCGGAGAAGAGCGGATCGGCCAACGTCCAGGAGCCCCGCCCCCCTGGCCTGATCACGATCGATGCGTCGGCGAGCGCGTTCAGGGCACGGTTGGCTGCCTTCTTCTCGAGGTCCGTATATGGGGAGCGGTGGTGTGCGAGGCGGATAGTGACCTCGACGGCGGTGTTGCCGATCGCCCGGATACGGTCCATCAGGTCACTGTGCCGGCCCGCATCGTCTGCCAGCGCACCGCGATAGCCCCGCTCAGCGATTGTGCCATCGATATGGCGGGTGCCATCCTCAACCGAGGCGTGGTGTGTCTGCTGGGCGATCAGCATCGTCGACCGCGGATGTCCTTCACCTGATGCGATTATGCGCTCCAGGGCCTCCTCGTCCACAGTGCAGTCATCCTGGGCGAAGCGCTCACCGAGTCCCACGCGCCACTCATCCTCGGTGATTCGCGAGAGCTCGTGAAATCCACCAAACTGGTAAAGCGCGCGGTGCTGGTTGCTGAACAGATCGCGCATCAGATGCTCGACGCTTCCCGCGAACAGGCACGTCACACGAGGGGAGGCGTGGAGCGTCTCGCGCAGCCGCTGGGTGATCTGCTCGGGGTCACCGTAAGCGCCGCTGGTCAGCTGCTGAAGCTCGTCGATCGACAGGATCAACTGCCGATCGTCACGCTCGGCGATCCGCTGGGGCAACTCGAGCGCGACGTTAAGCTCTTGCAATGGTTCGCGGTGTTTGCGCGCGGGCTCAAGGGCGATCTCCACCGCCTCGCCCAGTTCGGACTTCACGCGCAGCACAGCGGTCAGCGAACGTCCGCTGAGCGCACCCGAGCCCAGGCTGCGCGTACGCTCGATCAGCCGCTTGACAGCCGAACGGTTGGCGAGCGTCTCCTGTGCGAGCGCCTCCGCGAGCGAAGCGGCGTTGGTGAACTTGAACAGGCTGACGCTCACCGTGTAGAACCGTTTGCGCCGTAGCGCCGCGATAGTCGCTTCGCAGACCGTGCTCTTCCCCGTGCGGCGTGGCGCGGCGAGGACGCGGTGCAGTCCGTTCGATAGCTGGGAGGCAAGCTCCTCGACGTCGCTCTGGCGGCCGATGAGCTTGCCCGGCGGACGGACGGGCTCCTCGGAGGGAAACAGATCTCGGGATCGCATGCGCCCCATGTTGTCCATTATGCCAACTTAGGTTGACACATTCGCCAACTAGTCCCCAGGGCTCGCCTACTCACGGATAGCACTGGCGGCGTCGGCTGACCGCCCGTCCTGGACCGTGACGACCACGACGCGGTCCTCGGACTCGATGAACACATAGACGAGCAGCAGCCACCGCCAGGGACCGAGGAGGAAACGGAAGCCCTCCCAGCGCCCGCCGAGCGTCGGTCCCATCAGCGGGAAGCGCTCAAGAGCCCGCAGCGAGTGCGCAACCCGCGCGCGTGTGTCGGCGGGCAGGCTGTGCGTGCGGATGAGCCTGTCGAGGTCTTCGACGGCAGCGCTCGCGAGCTCGACGCGAGCCACGTACTTACAGCTCGTCCAGTGGGACCGTCTCGCCGGCGTGCGCCTGAGCGAGACCGAGCTGCGCACGCTCGTACGCTCCGGGGATGCCG
Source organism: uncultured Solirubrobacterales bacterium (assembly GCA_963786535.1). Classification (GTDB taxonomy): domain Bacteria; phylum Actinomycetota; class Thermoleophilia; order Solirubrobacterales; family Solirubrobacteraceae; genus Palsa-744. The sequence goes on from CAWAZI010000001.1 coordinate 1,500,843, forward strand.
TCCAGCAACTCCGTGACGTTGCGCGTATCTGGGTCGACGTCGTCGAGCGCGTTGGACAGCAGCGAGCGCGCGATCGTTCCGGGCTGGATGTGCATGCGTTCCGCGAGGCGCGCAAGCTTCTCAGCCGGCTCGTCCTCCAGCGTGATATTCAACCGCTCCACAGTCCGAAGCCTACACGAGAAGACACGCAATGTGTAGTCAAGTTTTCATAGCCACTCCCCTGCACCCGTCCTGACCAGCACCTCCCCCGCCCTAGCAATGCTGCGCGCCGCCGCCACACGCTGAAAGAACCCCTCGAGCGCGTCGATGCGCCGCTCCCAGGCGTAGTCGGAGGCCGTCTCGATGCCCGCTCGCCCGAGGCGGGTGCGCAGCTCGGGATCGCCCAGCAGCCGCGTCAACGCGGCGGCGACCGAGCGCGGGTTGGGGTCGGGCATCAGGCAGTTGACGCCGTCGCGGCAGAAGTCGCGGTTGCCGTGCGCGTCGGTGCACACGACCGCGGCGCCGCCGGCCATCGCCTCCAGGGGCGGCAGCGCGAAGCCCTCGTGGGTGGAGGTCTGCACGAAGACGGTGGCCTGGCAGAAGAGCTCGTTGACCTGCTCGTCGCTGGGCGCGCGCACGTAGCGCATGCCGGGGTCGGTGGCGAGCTGGGGCTCGATCCCGAACAGGCACAGCTCGGGGCGGGGCGCGGGCAGCGCGCGGTAGGCGTCGAGCGTGAGCGGGAGGTTCTTCAGCGGGTTCGAGCGCCCGAGCGCGAGCACCATATCCTCGCGGCGGGCGATGTCGGGACGCGGTCCGAACGTGTCGAGGTCGATGCCGGGGGGGATCAGCTCGGCGTCGAGGCCCAGCTCGCGCAGGCGCTCGCGGTTCCAGGCGGAGATCGTCATGTAGCGGAACTCCGGGCGGTAGGAGTCGAGCACGGCGTGACGGGCCTGCTCGTGGTCGGGGTAGTAGGAGGTCTCGATGTCCTGCACGAAGTACACGGGGATGCCGCGCGCGACGCTCGCGCGCCAGACCGGCTCGGAGGTGTTCCACCAGGTGGCGACCTTGATCGCATCCAGCGGCGCGAGCGCCGCGGCGAGCGCGTCGTAGTCGGCGAAGGTGTGCACGGGCGCAGCGCGCAGATCGAACCAGTCGGGCGGGTCGCCGAGCGTGTACAGCGCCACGTCATGCCCGCGGTCGGCCAGGCGTGAGAGGTGCTCGAAGATGTCGCGGTGGCCGCCGCCGATGCCGGTGTCCTCGGTCACATAGACGATCCGCAGCCGCTCGCCATCGCTTTGCCCGACGCCCGCCACCGTGCCGGTACCGTGCGCAAGTGGTCGCCCGTCGTCTCCCCCGCCCGACTCGCCGCCTCCCGGGTCGCCGGCGGCCGGATCGACCGCGTAGACCGAGCGGTCGTCGAAGAAGTCCGACCAGCGCTCCCAGAACAGGCGCTGGGAGGCGAGCTCGCGCTCGCCCTGGGTGGTGCCGCGCGTGAGCGACTCGTGGTGGACGAGCCGGGCGATCGGGAAGTAGCGCACGCGATAGCCGGCCTGCCATGCGCGCAGGCACCAGTCGACGTCCTCGTAGGCCATCGGGTAGCGCTCGTCGAGCATGCCCACGCGCTCGATCACCTCGCGCCGCACGTACATGCAGGCGCCCGTCACCGCCAGCGCGGGGCTGGTCTGCGCGGCGGGGCCCCAGTCGCCGGGCTTGAAGCGGTAGCGGTGGTCGAACCACTCGGGCGCGTCGCGATTGCGGATGGTGCCGCCGAACTGGATGCGCCCGTCGGGGTAGAGCAGCTGCGCGCCTACGATGCCCACGTCGGCGTCGCGGTAGGCGGCGTACTGCAGCCCCTCCAGCCAGCCCGGCAGAGCCTGCACGTCGGAGTTCAGCACGACCACGTCGCGCTCGGGCAGGGTGGCGCGCAGGCCGCGGTTGACGTTCGCGGCGAAGCCGCTGTTGCGCTCGGACTCCACCAGCACGTCGATCCCGTCGATCCGCCCCAGCGCGGCGAGGTGCTCGGGGCCGCTGCAGTCGTCGGCGACGATCACGCGCGCCATCCCGCGGGGCACGGTGCGACGGATGCTGCGCACGAGCGTGCGTACGCGCGCGGCGTCGCGGTAGCTGGGGATGACGACGTCCACGGGCTCGCCATGCTCGCGATACCAGGCGGCGGCGCGGCGGCGTTCCTGGTCGCGCGCGTGCGTGCGCAGGCGCAGGCGCCGGTGCAGGGGGGTGAAGCGCAGCGGGAACGTGAGCGCCCGCCACAGGATCGTGCGCAGGCCGAAGTGGGTGTAGGTCAGGTGGATGCGCCGGCGCAGGTTCGAGAACGCGCCTTCGGGGCGGCCCTGGATCGGATCGTGGCTCATCGTGCCGGGTTCATCGTCATGTGCAAAGCGAGGTGGTGGAGGGTCGGGGGATTGGCGTCGCCATCACAAGCGCATGTCCGCATCGAGGTGCAGGGGCTCGAACGAGGAGCGCCCCTCCAGCGAGAGCCTGCGCCGCGCGCCGGCCGGCAGTCGATCGGCGCGCGATCCGAGCAGCGATCCGGCGAGGCGCACGACATGGTGACGAGTGATCGCCGCGAGCGTCGCGCGGCGCTCTGACGGGGAGGCGCCGCGGCGCTCGAGCTCGCGTCGCGCCCACCCCAGCTCGCCACGCAGTCCGCGGACAAGACGGACCGGCGAGAGCGGCTCGCGCCAGCCGAAGACCTCGCGCAGGCCGCGGAACTCGTCGAAGCAGCGGCGCAGCTCATCGGCGGGGGTATATGCGTGGGAGTGCAGGACGGCCGCGTCCGGGACGTACGCCCGGGCGAAGCCGGCGCGCAGCATGTCGATCGCCAGCAGCCGATCCTCGGCGTAGGCGACCTGGCGAAACGGCGCGCGTTGCCAGGCCGCGCGGGCGATGCAGGCGTTGGCGTCGGTGAAGAACCCGCGCGGGCCGATCAGCGCGGCCGCGGGCAGGGTGTCGCGCTCGTGCTCGTCCAGGCGATCCACGCGCGGCGCGCCATCGGGCGCGAGCGAGGAGAACCAGCGCTCCAGTTCCAGACGCACCGCCGCCGAAGCGTCCGGCCGAGGCAGGTAGGGCCCGCAGACGAGGCCGACGTCGCCAGCCAGCTCGAACCCCCCGAGCAGGCGCTCCAACCAGCGGGGGTCGGCGGGCTCGGCGTCCTGGGTGAGCAGCGCGACGTGCGCGCCGCGGGACTCGTTCATCAGCAGGTTGCGCGTGCCGCCGTGGCTGAAGTGGACCGGGTCGATCTCGATCACGCGCGCACCGTGCGCGCGAGCCAGCTCGGGCGAGCCGTCGCTCGAATGAGAGTCGCATACGAGCAGCTCATGAGCGACGCGTCTGGTTGGACAAGGCCTCCAGGGTGCGCGCGAACAGCTCGCCGCCATTGCGGACGGGGATTGCGACGGTTACGTCAGGCATGGGCTCGTTCCTGTTGAGATGTGCCGCATGCGGCACATCCGCCAGGGCCGCATGCGGCCCTGGCTCGGGAACGTGCATGCACGTTCCCGCCGAGCGGTGCATGCACCGCTCGGACGACCGGCGCATGCGCCGGTCGTAACCCCATCCAGCGCGCGATCACGCATAAAACCCCGTCAGCGTCACGAGCTGCGAGGCGTAGCTGAGAGCGATCATCGCCACGAGCAGCACCACGCCCGCCTGCAGCACCCGGCGCCGCCCGAACGCGTGCAGACTGGCGACCACCAGCACGGCCAGCGGGGCGATCGCGGGGAACGTGTAGCGGCCGAATTCGGCGATGAACGGACGCGCGCCGGGGGTGTAGAACGCGGCCTCGACTCCCGCCACCACCGCCAGCGCCATCAGCACGAGCAGCGCGAGCTCCACCGCGTTGCGCCGCACGAACGCCCACTCTCGCCGCAGGGCGATAAGGCCGAGGATGGGAACGGCGATCATCGCCGCGAGGATGACGTAGTAGAGGCGGTGCGGGAAGAACACGTCATACCAGCCGAACGCGCCCCAGCCGCGTTCGACGAAGATGACGAACGCGGGGAAGTGAGTGGTGGTGAAGTGCTGGGTCATGAAGGGTAGGCGCGGCAGCAGCGACTGCCACAGGTAGCCGAGATAGTCGAGCGGATGCGCGAGCGCTTCGCCGACCGAGCTCGCCGCCGTGCCGGCCTCCGCGGGCGTGCCCCCCGTGCTCGCGGCTGAGGCGGCGGCCGGGCGGAACACGTGGGACAGGCCCCGCGAGAGCGCCCCGACGGCGATCGCGGCGCCCGCCAGGGCCGCCCAGCCGCGAATCTCGGCGCGGCGATGGTGTCGATAGACGATCGCGATCAGCGCGAGCGCGACGACGGGATACAGCGAGAACGCCGTTTCCTTGACGATCGGCAGCGCGAGGAGCAGGCCGCCCGTGAGCAGCCCCAGGCGCCAGCTCACGCCGCGGCGCAGCATCAGGAACAGCAGCAGCTCCAGCGCGGCGGCGCCCGCGTTGACGCCGACGTCGTTGTTGACGGCGCCCGAGATGAACCCATACATCGGCTGATAGGCGACGAGCAGCGCCGCGAGCACCCCCAGCCAGGGGCGGCCGGGCGCCAGCTCGCGCGCGAGCAGATACGCGAACACGACCGTCAGCGCGCCGATCAGCGCCGAGGTCAGGCGCATCAGCGTCAGCTGGCTGAACGGCGAGCTCGAGGCCAGCCAGTAGGCGGGCGCGAGCGCGGCGTAGTAGATCGCGCCGTGCGTCGCGGCGGTCTCGTTGCCGCCCCCGTCGGAGGAGCTCGGATGGGAGGCCACTGCCGCCGCGGAGTAAATGCCCTGCTGGCGCGAGGTCCACGGCGGACGCGTGTCGCCGACCTGGTGGTCGCTGAAGAAGCTCTCCGCTTCCAGCGCGAGCGTCTCCGCGCTCGACCACCGCGCAAGCGACGAGGCGGGGTTGCGCGAGGGGGCTTGCCCGCGCTGCACCAGCGATTGGGTGTAGGCGAAGTGATCGACCTCGTCGGGCGCCTGAAACGGCGGGGTGATCAGCGCCCAGCAGGCGAAGTTCAGCGCTGCGATCGCGAACAGCCACGCCGCCGTGCGGCGCGCGCTCCCACCTCCCCCGTCCGCGACGGCCACCGCCAGGCAGCGCACCGCCGCGAGCGCCAGGCCGGGCAGGAGGACGAACAGGATCAGCGCATACAGCCACGGCCCCACCGGACTCGGCCGAAACAGCGAGGCGCGCTTCAGGATCTGGCCGATGCGCGAGACGTAGCTGCGCTCAGAGCCGGCAGGCGGCTCATACCAGACCGCGATCCGCCCCGCGACCGGACTCCCGCCGGCGCTCGGCGGTGCGGAGCTCGGTGGCGCGAGCAGCGGAGTGCCGCCCCAGTTGACCAGGCCGTCCGCGGTCAGGCACAGCGAGGCGGAACGTTCGGAGGTCTGGCCGGACAGCCCGGGCACCGTGAACACGGCGGCGCTGATGCGGTTCGACGGGACGGTCAGGGGCGCGAGCGCGCTGTCGATCGTGCGCGCGCCGGGAACGTTCACCGAGCCCGATCTGCTCCCCGCGCCCCGGTCGCCGGCGCCCGACTCGGTGGGTACGCCCAGCTGCAGCACCATTCCCAGCGCCGGGCGGGTGCGCGTGCGCGAGATCAGCTGCAGGCGAATGCGGGCGGTGCCGGCGGGGATCCTCAACCCGGGGACGCACACCGGCTCGCCGGCATGGGCTTCGGCGATGTAGGTGTAGGCCTCGACCGAGTTGGTGCCCGTGTAGTAGTCGCGCGGGCGCAGGCAGTAGAACGCGATCAGCGCGACGAGCGGGACCGCCGCGACCGCCGCGATCTTCCACACGCGCGCGTCTCCGGCGAACACCACCGCCGCGACCCGCCGGGCGGCCGCGCCGACCCTCGACCGTCCGCGTCGCACCCCGTAGGCCTAACGGCGGCGCAGACCGAGGATCGACAGCAGGAAGGAGGAGAAGAAGATCTGGATACCCACGATCAGCAGCGCGGCGGCGATCACGGCCAGGCGTTCATCCGCCAGCGAGCCGAAGCCGTGCGCGATCCAGGTCGCCACGATCAGGCCGCCCATGATGAGCCCCACGAGCGCGAACATGCCTCCGAGCAGCAGACCGTGCTCGAGACGGAAGCGCGCGCGCATGCGATCGAACCACGGGTCCTGCTCGCCCATGAAGTAGGTGCCATAGGCGTGGGCGCATAGCCCGAGCGCGAGCACCTGCGTGCCGACGATCATCAAGAGCGCGCCGCCGATCAGCGCATGCACGCCCCAGGCGCGCCCGAAGAAGTCCAGGCCCGCGCCCACCAGCACGACGATCAGCGTGCCCAGCCCGGCGAGCAGGGCGCCGGGGAAGATGAACAGGTGGTTGGGCGAGTGCACGAGCAGAAAGCGCAGATGCCGCCAGCCGTCGCGGAAGCTCGACAGCTTCGACTCGCCCCCGCGCGGGTGATATTCGATCGGGAACTCGGCGATCCGCAGCTTCTCCTTGGAGGCCCGAATCACCATCTCCGAGGCGAACTCCATGCCGGTCGTGCGCAGGTCAAGGCGCGGAAGCACATCGCGGCGCAGCGCGCGCATGCCGCAGTGAGCATCGTTGACGCCCGTGCGGAAGAACAGGTTCAAGAGGCCCGACAGCAGCGGGTTGCCGACGTAGCGGTGCAGCCACGGCATCGCGCCGGGCTGGATGTTGTCCATGCGGTCGCCCATCACCAGCTCGGCGCCCGCCTGTAGCTCGGTGACAAAGCGCGGGATCTCGCCGAAGTCGTACGTCAGGTCGGCGTCGGCCATCACGATGTAGTCCCCGCGCGAGGCCGCGAACCCGGCGAGATAGGCGCTGCCGTAACCGCGCCGCGGCTCCACCACGACATGCGCGCCCGCGCGGGCGGCCAGCGCCGCGGAGTCGTCCTCGGAGGCGTTGTCGGCGACGATCACCTCCCCGGGAACGTCCATCCGGTCAAGCGCTGCGCGCGCGGCGAGCACGCAGTGCTCGATGTTCTGGGCCTCGTTCAGGCACGGGATCACGACTGAGACCACCGGCGCTTGCACATCTTCGCCGTCCGCCGGAAGGACCGGCGTTGTCTGCTCGAGCGTGCTCATGGGGTTCGCGTCAGAATAGATGGTGGGTTGAGGGGGTCGGGCCGTGGATGGCAGACGCCGGACGCGAGCGCAGGCGTGCTGGTTGCACGTCGAGCATCGTGGGTGGTGTCTGACGCCGCGGAACGGCGGCCTCAATCCCGGCAGATATTCTGACGTGGGCCCAAAGTAAGATCCGGGGCGTTGCGGTAGGTTCGGGGCGATGCGCGTGTGCGTAGTCTACGACTGCCTGTACCCGTACACCGTCGGTGGGGGCGAGCGCTGGTACCGCAGCCTGGCCGAGCGCCTGGCGGAGGAGGGGCATAACGAGGTCACGTATGTGACGCTGCGCCAGTGGGGTCGCGGCGAGACGCCCGAGCTGGCCGGGGGCGGGGTGAGGGTGCTCAGCGTCGGTCCGAGGATGGGCCTGTACACCGGCGACGGCCGCCGCCGGGTGTGGCCGCCGATCGTGTTCGGCCTGGGTGTGCTGTGGCACCTGCTGCGCCACGGCCGGCGCTATGACGCGGTGCACACCTGCTCGTTCCCCTACTTCTCCCTGCTCGCGGCGGCGGCGGTCCGCCCACTCGGGCGCTACCGCCTGGCCGTCGACTGGTTTGAGGTGTGGAGCGACGCCTACTGGCGCGAGTACCTCGGCGGCGCCGGGGGACGGATCGGCGCGGGCGTGCAGCGCCTGTGCGCGCGCGTACGCCAGCACGCGTTCTGCTACTCGCGCCTGCACGCCGCGCGGTTGCGCGCGCAGGGGCTGCGCGGCGAGGTGACGGTCCTGCGCGGGCTCTATGCCGGCGAGAACGAGCGGGGGACGGATGGCGCGGCGCGGCGCGCGCCGGCGCGCGGCGCGCAAACGAGCGGCGACCGGGCGGCTGGCGCGGATGCGCCGGCGAGGGTCGCCCCCCCGAGCGGCGGCGCGACAGACGCGGTCGAGCAGGTGGTGCTGTTCGCCGGGCGGCTGATCCCGGAGAAGCAGGCGCCGCTCGCGGTCGCGGCGATCGGCCGTGCGGCGTCCAGGATCGAGGGGCTCCGCGGCGAGCTGCTGGGCGACGGCCCCGAGCGCCAGGCCGTGCGCGATGCGATCGCCCGTCATGGGCTCGAGCAGATCGTCTCGGCGCCGGGATTCGCCCCGACCGAGACGGTGGACGCGGAGATGCGCCGTGCCATGTGCCTGCTGATGCCCTCCACGCGCGAGGGCTACGGGCTGGTCGTAGTCGAGGCCGCCGCGCGGGGGACGCCCAGCATCGTCCTCGCGGGCCCGGACAACGCGGCGGTGGAGCTGATCGAGGAGGGCGTCAACGGGTTCGTGTGCGAGAGCTCTGACCCCGATGCGATCGCCGAGGCGATCGTGCGGGCGCACGAGGCGGGGTCGGGGTTGCGTGAGAGCACCGCGCGATGGTTCGCGCTGCATGAGCGGGAGCTGTCGCTGGAGAGCTCGCTGCAGAGGGTGCTGGCGAGCTACGCACCTGGCGGCGACAGCGCGCGGGCGTAGCTGTCGAGCGTCGCGCGGGCGGTGCGCTCCCAGGTGAACTGTCGCGCACGAGCAACGCCAAGCGCTCGCGTACGCGAGCGCGCGCCGTCATCCATCCAGAGCAGCATCTCGATCGCCGCCGCGATCGCGCGGGGGTCGTGCGGATCGAACATCAGCGCCGCGTCCCCGGCGACCTCGGGCAGCGAGGAGGCGCGCGAGCACGCGACGGGCACGCCGCGGGCCATCGCCTCCAGCACGGGCAGCCCGAAGCCCTCATACAGCGAGGGGAACACGAACGCGCGGGCGAGCGCCCACAGGCCCTCCAGCTCAGCTGAGGAGAGCCAGTCGAGAAAGCGCACGTCCGCGGTGAGACCCAGCTCGGCGGCGCGCGCGCGCAGCTCGGCCTCATGCCAGGTGGGGTAGCCGGGGAGCACGAGCAGCGGCCGGCGCTCGGATCCGATCAGCGCGAGCGCGGAGATCAGCGCGAGCAGGTTCTTGTGGGGGCGCTTGGCGGACAGGCTGAGGAGCACCGGGCGCTCGCCGAGCTCGAAGCGCCTACGCGTGTCGGCCTCGGACAGGGTCGCCTCGCGTCCTACGGGGGCAAGGCCGAGCGGCGCGACGTCGATCCGCTCAGGGGGCGTGCCGAGCAGCTCGATCAAGTCCGCGCGCGTGGACAGCGAGTCGGCGAGAATCCGCTGCGAGCGGCGCACGGCGGCGGGCACGAGCAGGCGCATGCCGCGGTCGCGCAGGCCGGAGTGGGCGTCGGGAAAGCGCGCGTAGATCAGGTCATGAACGGTGCTCACGCGGCGGAACGGGCCCCACAGCGGAGCGGTCGAGGCGAGGCTGTGCACGAGATCGACGCGCGCGCGGGCGGCCAGGAGCGGGAGCAGGGCCTGCTCGCCCAGCACCCACTGGACGCGGTTGCGGGCGTGGACGGGGACGGTGACGGCTCCCAGCAGCTCGCCCCACGGACCGTCGCCCGCCGCGGCCGCCTCACGGTTGACGAACGCGGTGAAGCGCAGCTGTGGCGCGGCGGCGAGCAGCGCGGGGATCAGCTCGCGCGCGTAGACCTCCATCCCGCCGGTTTCGCCCGGGACGAGGAATACGAGGTTCAGGCCGATGTGCGTGCGGCGGTCGCTCAAGGTTCGCAAGATCGTGCCAGGCTACGTCACCGCCGGCGTGGCGCCGGGCCCAGGGCTTATCCCGGTAGGGACGTGCGGCTGGGGCGTTCTAGGGTCGAGCGAGGCGCGGACGCAAGGGCGAAGGCATGGTGGTGCCATGTCGAGCCCGAGGACAAAGCCTCGCGAAGGCCATCGGACGCATCCAGACGTGCGGGCCTAGCGGGATACGCCCGCACTACGATGACCCGCCATGGCGCCCTCGATCGACGTGGTGATTGCCGCACACGACCACTACGAGCTCACACGCGACTGCCTGGAGCACCTGGCGCGTCAGACGGTGGCGCACCGGGCGATCGTGGTCGACGACGGCTCCGGCGACGGCACCCCCGATCGACTTCGTCGCGACTGGCCCGGAGCGACGGTCATCGAGCTCGGGGGCAACTACGGCTACACGAAGGCGGTGAACCGGGGGGTGAGCGCCGGAGAGGGCGAGTGTGTGGTGCTGCTCAACAACGACGTGCGGCTGCGCCCGGACTGCCTGGAGCGGCTGGTGGCTCCGCTGCGAGACGATCCCCAGGTCGGGTCGGTCGCGGCGGTGATGCTGATGCCGGGCGAGCGGACGATCGACAGCGTCGGTGTGAGCGCCGACGCGACGCTCGCGGGGTTCGCGCGCCTGCGGGGCCGGCCGGCCGCCGAGGCGAAGCTGGGCGCGCCGGTGCTCACGGGCCCCGAGGGGACGACCGGGGCCTATCGCCGAACCGCATGGGAGCAGGTGGGCGGACTGGATGAGACGATCGTCGCGTATATGGAGATCCTCGACCTCGCACTGCGACTGCGCACGGCGGGATGGAGCGCCGCGGGCGCACCGGAGGCGTGCGGCGTGCATCTCGGTTCGAGCACCTACGGCAGGCGTTCGGCGCGGCAGCGCCTGATGGCGGGGTTCAGCAGGGGGTATCTGCTGCGCCGCTATGGCGTGTTGCGCGGCCGGGCCGGCGCGCGGGCGCTGCTGACCGAGACGGCGGTCGTGGCCGCGGATCTCGCCATCTGCCATGACGCGCAGGCGCTGCGCGGCCGGGTGCAGGGGTGGCGCGCGGGCGCAGGCATGGCGCGCCACCCCTCCCCACCCGGCGAGGCGATCGACTCCTCGATCTCGCTGTGGGACTCGCTGAAGCTACGACGGGACGCGATCGAAGGCCCGTAGCGGACATTCGGGGCGAGACGGATCGGACGCGCCCTCAATCGACACACTCAACCTAAAGTCTGCATAAAGAGGCGTGGTGTTGTTATAAAAATTAAAAAGTTGTGCACCATGGCACACAACCTTTTTAAAGTAGATACTCCCTCAGGGTCCCCCACGACCCTTCACCCACGCATCCATATCGTCGGCGGCGCAGGCGCGATCCAGGAGTTTCTCAGGCGCCATCCCCGTCGCGCGCGGCGTCCACGTAGTGCTCGCTCCACGCGTCGCGCGACAGGCGCCGCCGCAGGCGCGGCGAGGCGGACTGCCAGTCCGCGGTGCGACGGTCGGCGACGAGCAGGTTGTCCTGCTCGCCGCTGCGATACGTGCGCGAGACAGCCCAGTCCTTGACGCCATAGACGCGCCCGTCGCGGCCGACGACGACCGCTCGCAGCGCGCGCTCGAGGACCTGGCGGGTGATGCTGCGCCGACCGCTCTCCAGCAGGTAGGTGTCGCGCTTGTCGCGCGCCGCGTCCAGGTTCATCGCCAGCAGGATCGTGCGCTCGATCATGAATGCCGCGGTGCGTATGTGCGGATTGGGAAAGCGTGGATAGTCGCGGCGCGCGGCGCGTAAGCGGGCAAGCTGGTAGGGCCAGTAGCGAGCCCGGCCGCGGATCCACCGCGACTGGCTCTCCCAGCTGGCGGTGGTCCCGACGAGACCGGTGCCGGGATCGTCCAGCGCCTGTGTGAGGATCGCCAGCCACCCGTCGGCGAGGATGACGCTGTAGGAGTTCAGAAAGCACAAGCGCTGATGGTTCAGCGCGCGGGCGGCCAGTCCGTAGGCGGCGAGATCGAGCACGGGCCGCTCGAGCGTGATCAGGCGGTGCTCGGTGCCCGCGAGCTCCGCGGCGAGGCCCTCACGCGTGAGCGCCGCAGTACCCCTGCCGCCGGCCCTGTTCGGACCGTCGTCGGCCGGCGCCCCGTTGAGCACGATGACGAGCTCGTGCGCGATCCCCGGAGGATGCGCGTGGTAGGAACGCAGGAACGATCGCACCGGACCGGGCCCGAGCGGCGCCCAGACCAGGTGGACGACTCCGAGTGCCTCCGGCCTGGCCCGATTGAGCGCGGCGGCGCGTGCGTGAGCTTCGAGATCCTCCATCGCCGCTCAGGGGCACTCCGCGGCCGGCGCGGCCGGAGCGGTCTCGGGACCCCACGCGAACGCCGACAGCAGCCGCCGGCGATCGTAGCCGCCGTTGGCGTAGGAACGGGTCTGGTTGTCGGCGACGAGCAAGCCCTGCTGGTCCTCCTGCCAGTACGTACGGCTCGCAGGCCATTCCGGATGATCGTAGAAAGCGCCGTCGCGCGCGACCACGAGCGTGCGCAGTCCCATGTTCCGAACCTGGCTGGTGAAGCTCGCCCGGCCGCTCTCCAGCAGGTAGGCGTCCATCTTCCTGACGAGCGGACGCATGCGCAGCGCCGCGAACGTGGAGCGGTCGAGCATGAACGCGTTCGTGCGCACGTGGTAGGCGGGAAATGCGGGAAAGCGCACGAGCTGCTCGGGCATCGGGCGAAACGACCGCAGCGTGGACAGGATCGAGCCGGACAGGGTGCGCGGCGGCAGCTCGGGGGCGAGCGTCGCGGCCCCGTCGGGCGTGCGCACGGCGTCGAGTTCGAGCTCGATCCGGCGCATCTGTTCGCGGGCGACGCTGCGCTTGGGGACCACCCGGCGGTAGGGGTTGGGCAGGAGGAACGCGTTGAGCACGGCCGAGTGCAGGCTCGCCCACGAGCCGGTGGCGCCGACGAGGCCCGCGCGCGGCTGATCGAGCGCGTGGTCGAGCTTGGCCAGCCAATCCGGCGCGAGGATCGTCGAGTAGGAGTTCAGGAAGCACAGCCGCTCGTGCTCGAGACGATCGGCGGCATGGGCGTACGCGGCGAGATCCTGGACCGGCTCAGGGATGCGGAGCAGACGATGCTCGACGCCCCGGAGCTCCGCCTCCAGCTCCGGACGCAGCGAGTCGGGGACGTTGTTGAAGAGCACGACCAGCTCGTGTGGCGCGCCCGACTCCTGACGCCGGTAGGAGGCCAGGAATTTACGCAACGGGACGATTCCGAGAGGCCCCCAGACGAGGTGCACGACCGCGATCACCGCCGGGACTGTAGCGAGGCGCGGGCGGACCTATCTCGCGCTCTCCCCTTCTGAGCCGCCGCGGCCTCTACCGCGGCGAACGCTTCCCCACGGAACAAGGGGCTCGCGCTCCGGCCCCTACGGCGCCCGTGAGGCCGTCCGAGCGTGCAGGCCGGGGAGCAGGTCGAGCAGCTCGGGAGGATAGGCGCGCGTGAGCAGCAGCACGCCCGCGAACAGCGTCGTGGAGATCGCCAGGCGCGCGATGACGGGGATCGGGGTGAGCGCCAGCGGCGCGAGTCCGAGCGCCGCGGCGAGCGCGACACCGGGGAGGATGCGCAGCGACGGGCGCAGCAGTGGGCGCCGGCGCACGACCGCGCCGCATTGCGCGAGGGCGAGCACGATCTCCCCCGTGGAGGTTCCGATGGCGGCGCCCTGCGCGCCGTCGATCGAGACCAGCGCCGCGACGAGCGCGGCGGTAAACGCCAGGCCGGCGAGGCTGATCGCGAGTATCTGCCGGTAGAGGCCGAGGCCGAGCAGTCCGTTGGCCCAGACGAGGCTCACGAACATCGCGCCGAGGCCGACGCCCTGCACCGCGAGCACGGGCGCGGCGGGCGCAAAGCGCGGGCCTCCGACGATCGCGAGCGCGAGCGGGGCGCCGACGGCGATCGAGACGGCGACCCAGGCGCCGACGATCAGCGACACCTCGAACACTCGCCCGAGCGCGTAGCCCATGCGGTCGTGATCGTCCTCGCGGGCGGTATGGGCGAAGATCGGCAGCGCGGAGCCGGCGAGCAGCGCGGGCACGGGGGTGAGCACTTCGACGATCCGAAACGACAGGCTGAAGTAGCCGAGCTGAACGGCGGTGCCGAGCACCGAGACAAGCAGGATCGACACCCGGAAATAGATCGAGGAGGCGGCGACGGCGGCCGAGTAGGGGAGCATCGGCCTGACGAACCTGCGCCAGCGGCTGAAGCTGAACGTCGGCGTCAGCGTGCGCGTGCCGCGCACGAGCATCGCGGTCGCGGCGAGCACGATCGCGCCGACGGGGATCGACACGCCCAGAAACGGGACCAGCTTGGCCCCCGCGAGCACGAGCAGGATCGTGAACAGGGTCGTGAGCAGCTGGCGCGAGAGTTCGAGCGCCGAGACCGAGCCGAGCCGCAGGCCGATCAGCAGCGGCAGCGCGAAGTTGTCCTGGGTCGCCTGCAACAGCAGACCTACGCACGCGAGCGTTACGCCGGCGGCCAGTGTTGGCGAGTAGGCGACCCAGGCGATCGCCACGATCGCCACGCTGCCCGTGAGCGTGAGCGCGATTCGCAATCCGAGCAGATCACGCGCGAGCGGCCAGCGCTCGGCGGGCGGGAGCGTGGAGAGCTCGCGCACCCCCACGGCCGTCAACCCCAGGTCCGACAGCGCGCCGACGATCGCCACGAGCGACAGCGCCGTGACGTACTGACCGAACTGCACCACCCCGAGGTGCCGGGTCAGCAGGGCGGCGGAGATGACGCTGAACAGCGCCCCGACGATGTAGGCCCCGACGCGCAGACCGCCGCCCCGCGCCGCCGCCGGACCCGCGGCGGTCGTGGACAGGATGTCGCCGGCCGGCGCGTCGTCGGCCATCGACACTACGAGTCCTTGCGCATCAGGATCGTCACGGCCGAACCCCGGTCGCCGGTGCGCTCGAGCGGCGCCAGCGTTCGTTCGATCGCGCGAGCCGCGTGGCTGACGAGGTCCGGTGTCGGACCCACGGCCGGACGGCGCCTGAGCGCGCTGACCCAGCCGAAGAAGTTGCACTCCAGGCCGTCCGGATCGGTGGTGCTCAGCGCCACGCTCCTCATGCCGAGGTCCCTGCCCTTGCCGATCAGGGCGGCCGGCGGTATCAGGCACAGATGCCGGGGCGCGTCGAGGTGAGCCCAGCGGGATCTCAGCACCCGAAACTGCAGCGAGCGGGGATTCGGAACCCCGATCGCCAGCACGCCGCCGGGCTCCACCTTCTCGACCACCCGCGCGAGAACCTCGCCCGGATTCGGCAGATGCTCCAGCACGTGCCACAGCGCGACCACGCGAGCCGGCGGCAGCGAGGCGATCGCGTCCAGCGGGCGGTCGCTGCAGATCGCGTCGATCCCCTCGCGCTCGCTCAGGTAGCGGCAGCAGCGCTCGCTCATCTCGATCGCGCTGACCTCGTAACCCGCCGATCGAGCCGCTGAGGCAAACGCCCCGGTCCCGGCGCCGATCTCGATCAGACGCCCCGGCTCGGTGTGAGACAGCAGCAGACCGACGCGATACGACGCCGCCTGCATCCGCGGCGCGTCGGTCTTCCACGCCGGCTCCCCGTCCGGGCCGAAGTGGTAGTAATCATCGGCGTAGTAGCGACCGAGATCGGCCGGGGGATCGACCAGGAACACTGTCCCACACCCCCGGCAGCGAGCGTAGACGAACCGCTCCCGAGTGGTCTCACGATTGCGATCCCACGCGTCGAGCATGCGCGTGCCGACCCCGCCACAGAACGGACAGGCGATGGTTGCCGCTCCTCGCCGCGGGGTCATGTCGCTTGTGCTCGCCGTCGGATGATCGGGTGATCCTAGCCCCGACACGAGCACCGAATACCCTGGACCTCATGACCTACACCACCGCGGATGGAAGAAAGCAGATACTCGACGCGCTGGCGCGGGCGGTGGATGAGATCGGCGTTGCGCTGGCGGCGCTCGGCGAGGCGTATGAGCTGCTCGACGAGCGGACCGCCGACCGCCTGGAGCAGGAGCTGTTCCGGCCCGTGCAGAGCGCGTACGGCAGGGCACAGCGCACGTATGCGGGGTTCGCCGAGCGTCACGATCTTCCCGGTCATACGTTCGAGTCGGCGCCCGGGGGGGCGCCGTCCACCGGCATCAAGGGCTTCATTGAGGGCGCGGTGGAGGCGGCCGGCAGGGCCGACGGCGAGCTGGCGGCCCTGCAGGATTCGATGCTGCCGATCGAGGTCGGCGACGCCGAGTTGCGAGCCGGCCTGCAGGAGGTGCGCGAGCTGCTGGGCGAGCTGCGGGGGCGCGCCCGCGAGCTGGTGCGCACGCTGGGGCGCTGAGGGTCAGGTCGCCGTCGTCAAGCGCTCGCCGCCGACGGGGACGCGACCGTGCGGCGTCCGAAGGTCACTCCCGCCACTTGATCGAGCAGCCCACCGGCGGGGTCTGCGGGAGCTCGGGGTCGCGCCCGTCGAGGATCGCGTCAAGGGCCTCTCGCAGGAAGGCGGCGCGCTGGGATGGGTCTTCGTAGTCGGCGTCGGGGGCGCCGCGATAGCGCAGGAGGCCGGCGGCGTCGAGCACGAACACGTCGGGCGTCGTCTGCGCGTCATAGGCGCGGGCGACCTCCTGAGAGGAGTCGCGCAGGTAGGGGACGCCGTCGAACTCTCCCCGCCGCAACGCGGGCGCGCATCGCCTCGATCGAGTCGCGCGGGTAGCGAGTGGCGTCGTTGGGGTTGATCGCCAGCACCCGCACTCCCCGGTCTGAGTAGTCGCGCGCAAGCGCGAGGATGCGATCGTGCCAGGCCAGCGCGTAGGGGCAGTGGTTGCAGGTGAACACGACGACGGTCGCGGGCGCGTCGCCCGGTTCGTGCGTGGTTCCCTCGGTGTCCGGCAGGGCGAACGTGGGGACGGGCTCGCCAATCGCAACTGTCATCTCATCTCCTCTCGGTGGGGTCGGTCTGCAAGTCGGTCGTCTGAGCGCCGGCGCCCACGGCGGCCCGGAGCGCGTCGCGCACATCGGCCGGGTCGGGGGTCGGAGAGATCCGACCGTCCCGGCGATGGTAGACGCGGCACGCGAGCCCGAAGGGCTCCTCGCCCGGAGGCTGGACGTCGACCCCGTCGATGCGGATCGTCGGCGATCCGACGAATCGCTCGCGCGCGGCCTGCTCGTGCGTATCGATCTCGCGGATCGCGACCGTGCTCGGATCGAGCCCGAGGTCGGCCATCGCGGCGCGCAGATCGGCAAGCGCCCGCGGATGCGAGGGGCAGCCGTCCCAGAACAGAAGCTCAACGTGCATGACGCTCAGGCTAGAACGCGACGCGCGCGGGACCGGATGGGGTGGATCGGCGACCGATCGAAGATCGGCCAGCATCCGCGCGGGCGGTCGCGGTCCGGGGCGCGCGGTCGCGGGCGTCCGCGCGCCCCGTCAGGGCGGATGGTCTGGGGATGGTCGATCACGGATGCTGGGGATGGAGCGCTCTATCCACAGGTAGTGAGAGACGGCCGTTGCCGAACCGACAACGTCGTGTAGGATTCCGACCTATTGTATGATTGGCATAGGCGAAGATGGTGGATAGAGAGAAGAGCGCATCGCTTGTGGAGGGTCGTTCGCCGATCAAGGCGGCGGCGCTGGCCGTGCTGCTCGAAGGCCCGACCTACGGATACGAGGTCGCCAAGCGGATCAACCGTCGTATGGGCGCCTCGTGGCACGTTCAGGCGAAGCACATCTACCCGGTCCTCAAACAGCTCGAGGCGGATGGGCTCGTGCGGTCGCAGAGCAGTCCGATCGACGGTCCCCCGTACTCGCGGCAGTTCTACTATCCGACCGATCAGGCTGTGCGGGCGCGTCGCGAATGGCTGACCACGCCGCCCACGGCGAGCGTCATGCGCGCCGACATTCACGCGCGGCTCGCGTTCTCCACCGAGGAGGAGATACCCGAGCTGTTGCGCGCGTTGAACGAATGGCGCGTCGATCTGCTCGAGGAGATCGAGGAGAACGTCGAGACAGAAACGCCACGAGTATCGTGGCTGGGGACGATCATGAGTCTGTACCGCTCGGCGGTAGACAGGCGACTGAAAGCGGAGCTCGAGTGGGTGGGGGAAGCCTGCCGAGCGCTCGAAGAGGCCCTCGCCGAACAGCAGCGATGACCGTTCTCGCGTTCAGGGACGTCACCAAGCGCTTCCGCGACGGCATGCGCGTCCTCGCCGTCCTGGACGGAGTCTCGTTCGAGCTGTATGCCGGGGAGACTCTCGGAGTGCTCGCGTCGCGGGGCGCGGGCAAGACGACGCTGCTCCGGATCGCCGCGGGTCTCCATACGCCCGACGAGGGCGAGGTCTGCTGGCGGGGCCGCGACATCGCGGGGCTGAGCGCAGACGAGCGTGCGCGTGTTCGCCGGCACGGGGGGATCGCGCTCGCTCGCGGAGATTGGCGCGCGGGCGATTCGAAAGTCGTCGTGGAGCACGTGGCGATGCCTCTGTACAGCGAGGGGTTGGGCATGGAGCGCGCCGAAGCGTGCGCCTGGCGCGCGCTGGAGACGGTGCAGGCGACGGAGCTGGGCAACACTCCGACCGGCAGGTTGGGCTTGGCCGAGCGCGTGCGCGTCGAGTTGGCCCGCGCGATCGTGCGCGAACCGACTCTGCTGCTCATCGACGAGCCCGCGGTCCTGCCGCAGCCGAAAGACGCGCGGGCCTTCCACGCCCTGATCCACTCGCTGCCCAAACGATTGGACCTATCGCTGCTGATCGCCTCCGAAGAGGTTGCGGCACTGCGTGGCGCCGGGCGGGTCATGAACCTCGACGGTGGGCGACTGCACTCGACGGACTCCCGGCGCAAGGTCATCAGCTTCCCGGAACGGCGCGGCGCGGCATGAGCGCCGACGCAACGTGACGCTCGAACTGCGCGAGGTCTCCAAGCGCTATGTCAGCGCGGGTGAGACCGTCGACGCGGTCGATCGCGTCTCGCTGAATGTCGCCCCGGGCGAGTTCGTCGCGCTTTACGGCCCAAGCGGTTCGGGCAAGACGACGCTGCTGCTGCTCGCGGCCGCGATCATGCAGCCGGACGAGGGAAGCGTCCTGTTCGACGGACGCGAGGTGAGCGGCCTTTCCGCGAGCGAGAGCGCGCGCTACCGACGCGAGCAGACCGGGGTGGTGTTTCAGTCCTTTCATCTCACGGGCGCCTCAGCGCTGGACAATGCCGCTCTGAAGCTGCTTGCGCTCGGGATGACCCTTGGCGACGCGCACACCGCCGCCCGTCCCTGGCTCGAGCGTGTCGGCCTGAGCGAGCGGATTGAGCACACCCCAGCCGAGATGTCGATGGGCGAGCGTCAGCGTGTGGCCATCGCACGTGCGCTCGCCAATGATCCGCGTCTGCTGCTTGCCGACGAGCCGACCGGGAACCTGGACTCCAAGCGAAGTCGTGAGATCCTGGAACTGCTCGCGGGGATCTGCCGCGAGCGGCGGATCCCCGTGCTGCTCGTCACGCACGACCCGCAGGCCACCTCGTTTGTGGATCGTGTCTGCACGCTGCGTGACGGCAAGCTCACCGAGGGACTGGCGCTCGAACTGCCCACCTCCATCGCGCAATGAGAGCTCGTCTGAACCCGCCGATCTTCGGCGTGCGCCTGAGCGTCCTTTTCGGGCTCTATCGCCGACGGTTGCGAGACCACACTGTCACCGAGCTGCTGGCCGGCGGTGGCATCGCCGTGGGGGTCGCGCTCGTGTTTGGCGTCCTGGTGGCCAACGGCAGCATCGTGGGTTCTGTACGCGAAGACATCCGCGCTGTCGGAGGCTCAGCCGACCTGGAGCTCGTCGCGCGGGCACCCAGCACTTTCAGCGAGCGACTGGCTACCAGGATCGCCAGCCTGCCGGGTGTCGCCAGATCCGCGCCGTTGCTTCGGCAGATCGCGGTGATAGAGGGTCCGAGGGGACGTGAGCGGGTTCAATTCGTCGGTATCGGCGCCGGTCTGATCAGCCTGGGCGGTTTTGCCACCAAGGACCTCGGTGCGGGAGCGTTGCTGCTCGCTCGCGGCGTCGGGCTGCCCTCGAGCGTGGCCGGCGCCATCGGCACGGAAACTCGACAAACGAACACGCTCGTGGTCAACGGTTCGAGCAGTCCTGTTCGGGTGCGCGCTGTGCTGAACTCCGGTGCGATAGGTCCGCTTGCTTCAGCTCCACTGGTCGTGGCGCTGCTGCCCTACGCGCAGACCATAGCCGGAGCGCCCGGGCAGGTGAATGAGGTTCTGATCGAGCCCAGGCCGGGTAGGTACAGGCAGGTCGCCGGCGAGTTGCGGGCCCTCGCCGGCGACACGATAGATGTCGGGCCCGCCGATAACGAACTGCGGTTGGCGGAAACGGCGGCCGCACCCGTGGACCGGTCCACATCGCTGTTCGTCGCGATCGCCGCGATGGTCGGATTCCTCTTGGCATTGAACGCGATGCTTCTCACGATTCCCGAGCGACGCCGCGCGATCGCCGACATGCGCATCCAGGGCTTTGACGCCAGGCAGGTACTCGCGATAGTCGTTTTTCAAGCGATGGCGCTCGGGATCGTAGCGTCAGGCGTAGGGATAGTCGCCGGCGACGCGCTCGCGCGCACCCTGTTTCATGAAATACCGAGCTATCTCGCCACGGTGTTCCCGGTGACGGGAAACCAGACCGTTCGTGCCGGTATTGTGATGGTTGCGTTTGGATGCGGCCTGCTCGCGGCATTGCTCGTGTCGCTGTCGCCGATTTTCGACTTGCGCTCGGATCGTCCCGTTGACGCCGTCTTTCACGACTCGGGAGAGCCGGGGCAAGCGATCGCTGAGGAGACGACATTCCGCGCGGCAACGCTGGGTGCGGTACTGATCGTACTGGTCAGCGTCGGCGCGATCCTCGACACCGCCCTGACCGTTCTCGCGGGAGTCGTGCTCGCGCTCGCCGCACTCTGCTTGATTCCGCTGCTGTTTAGAGCGACATCGCGCCTGTTGAGACGGTTTGCCCGCCGATATCACGGAGGGATGGTCGCCGTCACCGCGATCGAAATGGACGGCACGGCCACCCGTTCGATCGCGCTGGCCGGCGTGGCCGCGCTCGCGGTCTACGGCGTCGTTGCGGTTGGCGGAGCCCGACACGATCTCTTGCGGGGTCTTGACAACGCCATCGTCGAAGAGTGGGGTTCGGCGCCGGTGTGGGTCACTCCGGACGGAAACATCTTCGACGCCGACAGCTTCCGCATCCAGACCCAACCAAACTCGTTTGTTCGAGCAGGCAGCGTGTTCGCGTCGGTGCACGTTCATCAGGGTGGGTTTCTCGACCTCGGTACACATCGCCTGTGGATACGCGCCATCCCACCAAACAACAGCACGATGATTCTTTCAAGCCAACTGCTGAGAGGCGACCTCGCAAGCGCGACGGCACGAATGCGTCAGAGCGGTTGGGCGACCGTCTCGAGCGGGTTTGCCAAAGAACACGATCTCCACGTAGGCAGCCAGTTTGCCCTCCCGACCCCGTCGGGCGCAGCTCCCTTTCGGGTCGCCGCGCTCACCACGAACATCGGATGGCCGTCGGGCACGATCAGCGTGAATACGCGGGACTACGGCCGCTACTGGTTGACCACCGCTCCAACCGCGATTTCGCTCAGCCTCAAGTCCGGAGTGACGGCTGCGACAGGTAGGGATGTCGTGAAAGAAATGCTCAAAGATCAGCCGAGCCTGCGCGTGCAAACCTCGCGGGAACGCATAGCCGAAGTCGAGGATTCGGTCCACCAGGGTCTGAGAACACTCAGCGAGATATCGAC
The DNA here is from genome assembly GCA_963786535.1 of uncultured Solirubrobacterales bacterium. Taxonomy (GTDB): domain Bacteria; phylum Actinomycetota; class Thermoleophilia; order Solirubrobacterales; family Solirubrobacteraceae; genus Palsa-744. The sequence goes on from CAWAZI010000001.1 coordinate 1,522,269, forward strand.
GCTGCTGCTGGTCATAGCGGCGCTGGCTCTCGCCACAGCGCTCTCGACCACGATCTATCAGAGACGTTCACGCCTGGCGTCGCTGAAAGCGCAGGGCTTCGATCGTGGGCAACTATGGCGATGTCTGCTGATGGAGAGTGCGATCGTCCTGGGGATTGGCTGCTTCGACGGGGTGGTTCTGGGCGTGTTTGCACACGCGCTCGGAGATCGCTATTTGCGCGCGAACGTTGGCTTTCCCGCGCCTTTCAGCGTCGGTGGCGCTCAGGTAGTCCTCACGCTGCTGCTGCTCTTGGGGATTGCGTTGGCTGTGATCGCCCTGCCTGGCTACTCCGCGGCGGGAGTCTCGGCTCAGGCCAGCTTCCAGGAGTGAGGCGACGGGGGTTGCATGGAGCGTGACACGCGGGGAAGCTATCCGGTGTGTCCCCTCAGCTCAACCGACGATCGGAGCTGGCTGGCGCCTTCGCCGTGGCGGCGCGCCATTATTGGCTGAATGTCGTTCCCGTAGCCAGACACGAGCTTCGTTGCTTGCGGCGACGAGCGAGCAAGATCCCGGATGTCGCGCTTCGCTGCCTTGCACTCGGCGTGTATGAGAGCGATTGGGCGAGCTTGGAGGGCGTCGCGGCATTCGCGGCATTCGCCCGCCCGGATCAGCGCGCAACCGTCGTGCGACTGCTTGTGCGGCTCCAGAGCATCTACCAGTACACCGACACGCTGATGGAGCAGCCAAGCGGCGATCCCGCGGCCAACGCGCGCCAGCTGCATACCGCGATCCTCGTCGCGCTCTCACCCGACCGTCCGCACATCGACTACTACCGCCACCATACCCACGATGACGACGGGGGCTACCTCGTCGAGCTGGTGGACCGAGGCCGCGCCATGCTCGCCGAGCTGCCCTCCTACCCCGTGGTTGCAGAGGCAGTGCTCGGACAGGCCAAACGGATCGTCTTCTACCAAAGCCACATTAACCTCGCGGGAGAGCAGGACCACCCGGGCCTCGCGCGCTGGGTCGAACTGGATGGATCATCCAAGACCAAGCAACTGTGGTGGGAGCCGGCGGCTGCATCCGGCTCCTCACTGGCCACGCTGGCGCTGCTGAGCGCCGCCGCCAACCCGAACCTCACCAAACAGCGTGCGGCGGCGATAGAGGCTCTCTACTGGCCGTGGATGGGGGCGCTGCACACGCTGCTCGACAGTCTGATCGACCGCGCCGAGGACGCCGCGACGGGGCAGCACAACCTCCTCGACCACTATTCCTCGGCGGAGGAAATGGCCGAGCGCATGGAGCTGTTGGCCGTCGAAGCTGTCCGTCGAGCCAGCGCGGTAGGCGTCGAGCACCGCCTGATCCTGGCCGGCATGACCAGTCTTTACCTGTCCGATCCAAACGCATGGCTACCGTACGCTCGCGACACCTCCGAACGGGTCCTCGCGGCGCTCGGCGGACTGGCGAAGCCGGCGATGCTGGTGCTGCGCGCTCGCCGGTTCGCTCATCGCGACGGTCCTCACGCCTTCCCGCAAAGGCCACGAGCCGAAGCGCCCGGGGGATATCCGATCTCGGATATCCGCTAGAGGAATACTCCCCCAGCGGACTTGTCGAGCGCGTCTGCTCGCGTCAGCATCACAGGCGGTGACCGAGGACGAACCATGCCGGCCAGGTGCTACCCCGCAAGAAGAGAGGCGTCGTCGCTGACGGCGCGCGGGTATGGCACGAGCCGATCATGAGTTCCACTTGTCCTCGTCTCTGCCAGAGATAAAGGCCGGGCGCCCCCCCACGGCGCCCGGCCCATAAGCCCGAGACCTACGAGCCGAACCGTGGATGATTCGATCTCGATATCCCTCTCACGCACACAATCGACGGCGGGCCCGGTCATGGTTGAGGACTCCCGGATGAGCGTCCCGCGGGGCCGTCGCGGAGAGACAGGCGGGATCTCGGCATGAGTCGCACCGGGCCATATCGAGACGCGTGGCAGATGCCCGATTTCTCGGGGCCGCGCTACTCCCAGTCCTTGGCGCGCGGGTTGGCAATCCTGGAATGCTTCAGGGTGGGGCACTCGGTGCTCGGGATCGCCGACATCGCCGACGAGCTGGAGATGAGCCGCTCCACGACGCACCGTTATGTCACGACCCTCGTGGCACTCGGATACCTGGAGCAGGACAAGCGCCGCAAGTACCGGCTCTCGCTGCGTGTGACCGACCTGGGGATGTCGGCGTTGAACGCGACCGGGTTGCGCGAGCACGCGCATTCCGTCCTGGAGGAGCTGCGCCAAGGATCGAGCTTCACGGCGAGCCTCGCCGTGCTCGACGGTCTGGAGATCGTCTACGTCGATCGGATCGTCAGCTTTCAACGGGGGCGGAACAGCATCGAGATCGGCATGGGGATCGGGTCGAGACTGCCCGCTTACTGCACGGCGCTGGGCAAGGTCCTCCTCGCCCATCTCCCCGAGGACGAGCGTCGAGAGCTGCTGGCGCAAGCGAACCTGGAACGCCGCGGACCGAACGCGATCACGGGCAGGGGGGCGCTCCGAGCCGAGCTCGAGGGAGTCCTGGACGAGGGCTTTGCGACCGAGGACGAGGAGTTCGCGAAGGATCGGATAGCGATTGCCGCGCCAGTCCGCGGCGAGACGGGAGCGGCGATCGCCACGATAGACCTGTCCACGGACACTTCCATGATCGCGGTCGAGCAGCTCGCCGACGGGCTCCGCCCCCACCTCGTCGCCGCGGCGGACCGCATCTCCGCGCGCCTGGGCCACCGTCGCGAGGACGAGATCGCCGCGCGTTGAGTCAAGCCCTATCCCGCGCGCGGTATGGGGTGCGCGGGGCAGACCCGCTGCCTGTGTGACACTGCCGCCATGCTGAGGGTGGCGGTGGTGGGACACGTCGAGTGGGTGCGGTTCGCGCGCGTGGGGCACGTGCCGCGAGCCGGAGAGGTGATGCACGCGCACGAACCGTTCGAGGAGCCGGCCGGGGGCGGGGCCGTCGCGGCCGTGCAGCTGGCGCGGCTGGCGGGAGAGTGCGTGCTGGTGAGCGCGCTGGGCGATGACGAGCACGGCCGCCGGTCGGTGGAGCGCCTGCGCGAGCTCGGGGTGCACGTGCGGGCGGCTCGGCGGAGGGCGCCCACCAGGACGGCGACGACACTCGTGGACGACGCCGGTGAGCGCACGATCGTGACGTTCGGAGCGCGCCTGGAGCCGCTGGGAGGCGACGCGGAGCTGCCGTGGAGCGAGTTGGCGAAGATGGACGCCGTCTACTTCACCGCCGGCGACCACGACGCCCTGCGCGCCGCCCGCGCGGCGCGAGTGCTGGTGGCCAGCCCCCGCGCGACCGACGCTCTCGGGCAGGGCGTCGCGGTGGATGCGCTGGTGTTGAGCTCAGAAGATGCGATCGAGCGCGGCGAGGCGGCCCATGCGCTGGACGAAGCCGAGCTGGTCGTCTCGACCGAGGGCGCGCGTGGAGGCGTCTACCGACAGCGCGGCGGCGGATCGGGCTCGTGGGCGGCCGCCTCACCCCCGGGCGAGACCGTGGACTCCTACGGGTGCGGCGATTCGTTCGCGGCAGGACTGACCTATGCCCTGGGCGCGGGCATGGCGGCGCCCGCGGCGCTGGCGCTGGCGGCCCGCTGCGGTGCGGTGTGCCTGACCGGCAGAGGACCGTATGAGCGACAGCTCACCGCGGACGAGCTGGGGCTCGCCGAGTCCGCGAGCGCATAATGGAGGTCGCGATGGATGACTCCGCTCTCAGGACCGTCCGGTTGTGCGACGAGGAGGCGCTGGTGGAGGTCGAGTTCGTTCCCGAGGCGGGAATGCTCTGCCGCTCGCTGCGCCACCGCGGCGAAGAGCTGTTGGCCCAGAATGCGGGCTTGGGGGCGTATGCCGCGCGCGGCAAGACGATGGGCATTCCGCTGCTCTACCCGTGGGCGAACCGGCTCGCGGGCTTCGACTACAGCGTCGCCGGGCGGACGGTGATGGTCCCCCACGACCCGGCCCGGATCGCGCTCGACGGCAACGGCCTGCCGATCCACGGGGTGATCGGTGGGCGACTGCAGTGGGAGCTGACGCACCCGCCGGGCTCCGACACGCGGTCGCTCGCCGCGCGGTTGTGCTGGAGCGAGCCGCACCTGCCGGGACCATATGAGGCGTTCCCGTTCAGACACGACCTCATCTACGAAGCGCGCCTGGTGGATGGCCGCCTGCAGGTGACGATCGTCGTGGATGCGTGCGGCGAGGACGTCGTTCCGGTGGCGTTCGGCCTGCATCCATACCTGTCGCCGCCGGGGGTCGCGCGCGAGCGGTATCTGGTCGAGCTGCCGCCGATGCGCCACCTGAGGCTCGACGCCGACCAGATTCCCGTCGGTCCCGACGCGAAGCTGCCGGCCCGCCGGTTCGAGCTCGCGGAGGATGAGTTCGATGACGGGTTTGACAACGTAATGGAGCCCGCCCGATTCGGCGTCGAGGCCGGAACCCGCCGGATCGAGCTGGAGTTCATAGAGGGGTATCCGTGCGCCCAGGTCTACGCGCCTCGCGCCGGTCGGTTCATCTGCTTCGAGCCGATGACCGCGCCCGCCAACGCGCTGCGCAGCGGCGACGGGCTGCGCCTGCTGGCCCCCGGCGAGCGCTATAGCACCACGTTCGCGCTGCGCATCAAGAACCGCTGAGTGGTCGGCCGAGAGCCCACCGTCGCTGAACATGCTGATCCTCGCCGTCTCGCACAGGCGAGTGCGCTCTAGTTGTTGGTGCGCGGTTCCGCGGACCCGTCGGACCCTGTCAGGCGACGCACCGTCGTGCGGGTGTGATAACCAAAAGGGCTTGGTCAGAGTCAGTCATACGCGCGCGGTAAGCTAAGAATCGATGAGCTTCACCAGAATCACCGTGCGGGCAGATCAGATGAGCGGGGTTCCCTGCATCCGCGGTCTACGAATACCGGTCGCAACCGTGGTCGGCATGGTCGCCGACGGTATGAGTACCTCTGAGGTTCTCGCTGCCTACCCGGACCTCGAGGCCGAGGATGTTCGCGAAGGCTTGCGCTACGCGGCAGAGGCCGTTCGCGAGCGCGAGTTGCCGCTGGCCGCCTCAGTGTGAGATTCCTGGTCGATAACGCGCTCTCGCCAGTGGTTGCCGAAGGACTCGCAACTGCCGGGCACGACGCGAGGCACGTGCGTGACTATGGGCTGCAGGCAGCCAGTGATGACGAGATCTTTACCCGCGCCCAGGAAGAGCAACGCGTGCTCGTATCGGCAGACACAGACTTCGGAACGCTGCTCGCGCTACGCCGAGAGCGGTCACCGTCGGTCGTGCTGCTTCGCAGCGGTACGCAGCAGCGACGGCCCACACGGCAGGCCGAGGTGCTGCTTGCCAACCTCACAGGGGTCGAACGCGACCTTGCGGAGGGCAGCATTGTCGTACTCGAGCCTGACCGTATTCGGATCCGTAGCCTCCCGCTGAACCCGTAGCAGAGGGTGTTACTGGCCTTCAGGGAGCCTTGGCCAGATACTTGTGCCCCGTCTTGACCACCACGTGGCGGTGGTTGACGAGGTTCGTCACCGCCACCTTGTCGCGCGTGACGCGGATCAGGGTGCCTTCGCAGAGGTCCTCAGTCAGCCACTCGGTACCCTGCACCGCTCCGGCGGCGTAGTTGCCCTTCGTCGAGAATTTGCCGTGGGCGTTGGCCCACAGTTTGCGCACGACGTGCTTGCCCGACGCCGCCGCGTGGGCATGCGCCGCGGCCACCCGCGCGATATGGGCGCGCTCGCGCTTGGTCGGGCAGACCGAGAAGTTCCCGCCGGTCAGTTCCGCTACGACCAGCCCACTGCGCTCCTGCCTGAGAATGAACTCGCCGCTGAAGAACTGCCCGGTCTGAGTTCCCCCGCCCGGGAGAGCCGTCGTCACGCTCACCGTCCCATTCGTCGCGTCGATGACCGATCCGAACGGGATCTGGCGCAGCGTCTGCAACGGCACGAACTGCTTGCTCCCCGGCAGCTTGACCAACACCTTGCCGGAGACAGGCGCGACGTTGCCCGTGCGGAAGAGCATGGGCGGGAGAACAGCCGGCGACGTGGCAGGTTTGCCGGCGGGGATTTGAGAGGTCGCTTTCGGCGTTTCGCTTGGGCCGGGTTCGGGTGAGGGCACTGCTCGTACAAGCTCGACCACACTGTGATCGTTCTGTCCCGCCACGTAAAGATTCCTGCCGTCGGGGCTCACCGTGACACGACGAGCACCTGCAATCCCGGTGGAGCCGCTTGTGCCGCAAGTATTTTTGCCGGTTTTGCCGATGCATTCGTAGGGCGCCGGCAGCGGGGCGAGAACCCCCGTTTCGGCGTTGCGCGTAAATGCCGCCTCGTCGTCTTCTTCTGGACTGCTCGCGTATACGTTTTCGCCGCCTGGACTGATCGCGACGCCGAGGGCGTCCTTCAAACCCTTGACTTCGCTGCAACCCGCTGCCGCGGGCGCATTCATGAGACATGAGTTGGGTGAAGTCAGCTGCGCAAGCGCACCGGACGACTCACGCCGGAACTCGAGCACCGCGTTGTTCTGGCTGGAGTTCGTGTACACGTCACGGCCGTCCGGACTGATGACGATGTCCTCGGGTCCGTCGATCGCCACACCCGGGGCGCATTTCGCGTTGGCGGTACTGATGCAGCCTTCCGTGCCGGGGAGCTGGGTCAGCGCACCGGTGCTCGTGTTGCGTTCGAAGGCTACGACCGCGCCTTCGCCGTTCGTCGCCCCGGCCGCTATGTAGACGTTCTTACCGTCGGGGCTGACGACCACGCCGATCGCGCGTTCGAGGCCGAACGCCCCTTCGGTTTCGCAACCCGTCAGCCCTTTGGTGCCGCTCGTTATGCAGTTGTTGGCACCGGAGAGCTGCGTCAGCTTTCCCGTCGAGGTGTTGCGCGAGAACTCGGCCACCGCTTCGTCGGCGAAGCTGGCCACATACACGCTCTTGCCGTCGAGGCTGACGGTGATCCCATACGGAGAGTGCAGACCCTTGTTTTCGTGTGAAGCGCATTCTGCGTTTTCGCGACTGAGACACCCGCGCTCGGTCAGCAGCCCGGTTTCGGCGTTGCGGCTGAATTCGACGATGCTGTTGGTCCCCTGCGTTATGACATAGACGTCTTCGCCACCGGGGCTGAACGCGATCGCCGCCGGATTGCTCATCGCGATCGCTTTCGTGGTCGAGTTTTCGGAGGCGCAGGCGGTGCTGCCGGCGGTTACGCAACCGATCTCGGCGAGCGACCCGGTCGTCTGATTGCGTGCGTACTCAACCAGGGCGCCGCTGATGGCGACCGAGTAGACGTTCCTGCCGTCGGGGCTCACGGGCGCCTGGTAGGTGGCGTTGATCGCTTCGACAGGCAGGAGCGTGCCGCATCCGATCAAGCTTTCTTCACCGGGATTCGGGTAGTCCACTTCCCCGACGCAGTTGAACGGGCTCGCCAGCTGCGACAGCGAGCCGTTCGGGCCCCGGGTCGCAGTGTAGGTGCCTTTGGTTCCGTTGGTGTCTTCCGCGGGACCAGACCACGACATGCCGCCGGGGGCGACCGTCAGGGTCGCGTTCGCTTTATAGGCGCCATTCGCGCTGTGAAAGACGAAAGTGCGGCCTGTCAGGGTGCCTTCGATCGTTTCCCCGCTGTTGGTGCCGCTCACAACGCCCGAGCCGTCGACTTGAGTCAGCATGTCCGTAGCCGGGAAGTTGCTCCCCGACCCGCCCGGGCAGGGCCCGTTTCGCAGTGGTAGTTCGCAGACCAGGCGCCGGTCAGGTTCAGCGCCGAGGCCGAGGCGCAGCCGATCAGGCTCAACAGGACCACGGCGGCGCAGGCCAAGACCCGCCCGAGGCGCAGCGCGAAGACTCCTGAAGGGGGGCGTCCGGTTAGCATCGTCCTGGTGCCAGCGGGGATTGTGACAGCACAAGGCTTAGATCGTCGCGCCAGATTGCCCCAGCCACAGGGTGGGTGCCGACACCGTGATCGACAATCAGATCGGGCGGACCGGATCCATGCCGTCAGTCTATCCGTGACAGGAGCCGGCTGAGATGGGTCGCGCCAGATGGGGGCAGCGCAAGACCGCGCTCCTGCTCGGGGTCGCCGTGCTGGCCGCGGGGATCGGCGTGGGCGCCTACGCGACGCACCTGCTGAGACGGACCGAACTGCAGACGATCGACGCGCGGTTCTCGATCCGTGGCAAGCAGGCTCCGCCTGCAGACGTGTTGCTCGTCAAGATCGACCCCTATACGTCCCAGGAACTGCGAAATCACCAGCTGTCTTCAGAGTTTCCGTTTCCGCGGCGGTACTACGCGACGGCGATCGACAACCTGCGCAAAGCCGGAGCGAAGATGATCGCTGTGGACATCGAATTCACCCATCCGACAGACGAGAAGGATGATCTTGCGCTACTCGAAGCGGTCGGGCGAGCGCACGGCAAGACGGTACTCGGGACAGATGAAGTGGCGAAGGGAGGGCGCACGGAAGTGCTCGGCGGTACCGAACAGCTGCACGAAGTCGGCGCGCGAGCCGCATACGTCGGCTATCCCGAGGACTCAGACGGAGCGATTCGCCGCTTTCCGTACGCATACGAAGGGCTTCATAGCCTCGGCGTCGTCATGGCCGAAATCGCGACGGGCCAGCCTATCGCCGCCTCCCGCTTTGAAGATGGGACGCTGCCGATCGACTTCGCGGGGCCCTCCGGCACGATCGAGTCGATCTCCTTCTACAAGGTGCTCCAGGGGCAGTTTGCGCCGAGTGCCGTCCGCGACAAGGTGGTGATCGTCGGCGCCACGTCGCATGTGCTGCAGGACATTCACGCCACCGCGACCAGCGAAGGGATGCCCGGCCCCGAAATCTGGGCGAACGCGGCATCGACGCTGCTGCAGGGCGTGCCGCTGACAAACGCCCCCAACTGGGTGGACGTGATGCTGATCGTCCTCCTCGGCATCGCCGCCCCGCTGGGCAGCCTGCGCGTGCAGCGCTGGCGCTCGCTGCTGGACGCCATCGCGCTGGCGGTGGTGTTCACCGTGGCCACGCAGATCGCGTTCAATACAGGCTGGATCTGGACGTTCGTGTATCCGCTGCTGGCGCTGGCCGTGGGGACACTGGGGACGCTTGCGGTGCTGTACGTGGGCGAGGCGATCGAGCGCGAACGCGTAAGGGACGTATTCTCGCGGTTCGTGCCGGGCGACGTGGTCGATCAGGTGCTTGCGAGCGCGAACGAGAACCTGCGCCTCGGCGGCGTGGAGCGGGACTGCACGATCCTGTTCTCAGACCTGCGCGGATTCACGAGCTTCTCCGAGAGTCAGTCACCGGAGCACGTGATCGAGGTCGTCAACCGCTACCTGAATGAGATGACCGAGGCGATCATGGCCGCCGAGGGGACGCTGATCGCGTATATGGGCGACGGGATCATGGCGGCGTTCGGGGCGCCGCTGGAGCAGGAGGACCACGCCGACCGCGCGCTGCGGGCCGCGCGGGAGATGATCGGGGTGCGCCTGGAGCGGTTCAACGCGTGGCTTAACGAGCAGGGCCATGACAGCGGGTTCGCGATGGGCGTGGGGCTCAACAGCGGCCCGGTGATGGCGGGGAACGTCGGTTCCGAGCAGCGCGTGGAGTACACGACGATCGGCGACACGACGAACACGGCCTCGCGCCTGGAGGGCATGACGAAGGGCTCGGGGCACATGCTGTTCTGCGCGCAGTCCACGCGGGAGCGGATGAAAGACCCGTTGCCCGCGGATCTAGTGCTCGTGGGCGAGTTCGAGGTGCGCGGTCGCGAAGCCAAGCTGCCGGTGTGGACGCTCGCCGAGGAGGCTCCGGCGGCACGGGCCGACGATCGCACCGGCGAGGCCCGGGCCGGGGGAACGCCAAGCCCGGCCGCGGACGACGCCCCCGCGCCCGCGTCAGACAGCGCTCAGACGGACGTCTGGCCGGTAGGGCCCGGGCTTGCGGCGCGGCTTGCCGCCGGGAAACGCCAGGCGCAGGATCGTGCGGTGGACGGTGCCGAGCTGCTTGCCGAGGGGGCCGGTGTTGTAGGGCAGGCCGTAGCGATGGCAGATGTCGCGCACGCGGGGCGCGATCTCGGAATAGCGGCTGGAGGGCATGTCGGGATAGAGGTGGTGCTCGACCTGGAAGCTGAGGTTGCCGGCCAGCAGGTGGAAGAGGGGGCTGCCGTCGATGTTCGCGGAGCCGACGAGCTGGCGCACGTACCGCGCGCCGGGGGTCTCCTCGGCGGCCTCGGCCTTGCTGAAGGTGTAGGTCTGGTCGGGGAAGTGCCCGCAGAAGATGATCGAGTGCGCCCACACGTTGCGGACGATGTTGGCGGTGAAGTTCGCCGTCAGGGTCGCCTTGAAACTGCTTCGCGCCGCGCGCGATCCCCGCCGTCCGGACGCCGCGGACGCCAGCGCCGAGGCGGCCGCGGAGAGCGCGGGGAAGGCGATGTAGTCCTTGATGACCTGCTTGCGCGCCTTCACGCCGACCCCCTTGAGCTCGGAGATCACCTGGGCCTTGGTCTTCTCGCCGGTGCCGATCGCGTCCCAGTTGAGGTCGTGCAGCGCGACGCCCCACTCGAAGAAGCCCATCAGCAGCAGGTTGTAGAGGGGCTGGCCCAGATAGACGGGGCGCCAGGGCTGGTGGGGGTCGATGCGCATGATCTCATAGCCCAGGTCGCGATCGAGGCCGCGGATGTTGGTGAACGTGTGGTGCTCGTAGTTGTGGGAGTGCCGCCAGGAGTCGGCGGGGGAGGCGGTGTCCCAGTCCCATGCCTGGGAGTTGATGTCGGGGTCGTTCATCCAGTCCCACTGGCCGTGCATGACGTTGTGGCCGATCTCCATGTTCTCGAGGATCTTGGCCAGCGACAGCGCGGCCGTGCCGGCGAGCCACAGCGGCCGCCGGCGCGAGCCGAGCAGCAGCGCGCGCGCGGCGAGCACGAGGTGGCGGTGCAGCCGGATCGTCGAGCGGATGTAGCGCGAGTCGCGCTCGCCGAGGTCGGCGAACACCTCGGCGTGGATCGCGTCGAGCTCGCGCGCGAGCTCATCGAGCTGGTCGGCGCTGAGATGCGCCATGGGGCTCTCGATCTCCTGAAAGCCTCGATCGGTCGTCGCGGCGGGGGGCTCGGTGTAGGTGGCAGACATGGGGTTCCTTTGTGTGTGTGAAAGGACGGTATGCGGGATGAGTACGAGGAGGGATGTAAGGGCAGAGGTGTGAGGGCAGAGATGTAGGGAGAGGTCAGAGATCGATCTCGACGGCGCCCTCGGGCGCGTTGATGCAGGTCTGCAGCAGTTCTCCGGGCTGGCCGTGGACGCGGCCGGTGCGCAGGTCGCGCACACGGCCCGAGCGCAGCCGCCCGACGCAGCTGTGGCAGATGCCCATGCGACAGCCGAAGGGCATCGTGGCGCCGGCCTGCTCCGCGGCCAAGAGGATCGGCTGCTCGCCGTCGCTGACCGCGTCGAGGTCGCTTGACGCACAGGCGGATCGTCCCGCCCGCGCCGCGCTCGCCGTCGCCGACGTGGTCGTCGGGCTGGAAGCGCTCGACGTGCAGCCGCGCGGGGTCGCCGTCGCTGCGCCAGCGCGCGGTCATCGCCTCGAGCAGCCCGGCCGGTCCGCACAGGAACGTCTCGCGCTCGGCCCAGTCGGCGCACAGCTCGTCCAGGCGCCCCGCGGTCACACGACCGTGCTCTGAGCTGATCCACTCGTGCAGGCGGTAGCCGGGGTGGCTGCGAGCCAGCTCGCGCAGCTCGCGGGCGAAGACGAACTGCTCGGGGGTACGGGTGCTGTGGACGTGGACGGCGTCCTGCAGGCCGCCGCCGGCGGCGAGGCTGCGCAGCATGCTCGCGATCGGCGTGATCCCGCTGCCGGCGCTGAGGAACAGCAGCCGCCGGGGCAATGGGTCGGGCAGCGTGAAGGCGCCTTCGACGCCGCCGAGCCGCACGATCGCGCCCGGGCGCAGCCGTTCGCACAAAAACGGCGAGACGGCGCCGGACGGGACGAGCTTGGGCGTGATCGAGATGCACCCGTCGGCGCGCCCCGGCTCGGACGTCAGCGAGTAGGCGCGCCAGTGGTGCCGGCCGTTGACCTCGATGCCCAGGCGCAGATACTGCCCGGGGCGGTGGCCGGGCCACTCCCAGCCGGGCTTGATCAGCACCGTGACCGCGTCGGGGCTCTCGCGCTCGACGCGCTGCACGCGTCCGCGCAGCTCGCGCGTGGACCACAGCGGGTTGACCAGCTCGAGGTAGTCGTCGGGGAGCAGCGGCGAGGTGAACGAGCGGATCAGCGCCAGCGCCCGGCGGCGTACGGCGGGGACGCGCGGGACCGCTCCCCGTTCAGCCATGGACGCCACCGGATCGGTGGATCTTGTTGGATTGGGGGGCGCCAGGCGGGCGGATCGCGCTGGCGTGAAAGGCGGGGACGATCATGACGCGAGATCATGCTACCTCAAATGAGGGAACATTGATAATGGTAACCTAAGTTGCAGATGGCGCGAGCGAGCACCGAGACAGCCGAACGACCCGACGAGCTGAGCGACGGCTCGTCCGGGTATGACCTGACGGTCGAGCAGCTCGCCGCGGAGGTGGGCATGTCGGTGCGCAACATCCGCAACCACCACACGCGCGGGCTGCTGCCCCCGCCCGAGGTGCGGGCGCGGGTCGGCTACTACAACGCCGAGCACGTGGCGCGGCTGCGACTGATCCTCGACCTGCAGGCCGACGGGTTCAACCTCGCCGCGATCGAGCGGCTGCTGAGCGGATCGGACGGTCTGGCCGAGCGCCTGCTCGGCCTGCGCATCGCGGTCACAACGCCGTTCGAGCCCGAGGACCCCGGAGATGATCACCGCCGAGGAACTGAACAAGCGGTTCGGCGAAGTGGACGCCAAGGACATCGAGCGCGTGCGCAAGCTGAGGCTGCTCGTGCCGCTGGGCGATGGGCGCTTCGAAGTCCCGAGCCCGGCGCTGATGCGCGACGCCGAGGAGGTCGTGGCGCTCGGCATCTCCCTGCACGCCGCGCTCGTGCTCGTCGAGCGGGTCAGCCGCGACTGCGAGTCGATCTCGCGGGCGTTCACGAAGCTGTTCCTCAAAGAGCTGTGGGAGCCGTTCGAGCAGGCCGGGCGGCCGGACGAGCGCTGGGACGAGCTGATCGAGGCCGTCGGCTCGCTGCGAGCGCTCGCCTCCGAGGCGCTGCTGGCGCTGTTCAAGCAGCGCATGACGACCCAGCTGGAGGCCGCGTTCGGCAAGGTGATCGAGCACCAGGCCAAGCGCAAGTAGCAACCGCGCGCAAAGCGCATGACCGAGCGCCGAGCTCAGAAGCGCAGCGGGAGCGGACGGACCTCAGCGCCGCGGCGGCCCGCCCACGCGACCCACGCGCGCCTCGGCCAGCGCCAGGCGCGCGGCGGCGTGACCGGAGACACCGTGGACCGCCCCGCCGGGAAAGGTGGCGGCGCTGCCGATGTACAACCCCCGCACGGGAGTGCGATAGGGGGCGAGCGAGCGGACCGGGCGGAAGAGGACCTGGTCCAGGGAGTAGCTGCCGCCGCCCACGTCGCCGCCCACGAGGTTGGCGTTACGACGCTGCAGGTCGGCGGGCGTGAGCACGTGGCGGGCGAGGATGCGTTCGCGAAAGCCCGGGGCGAAGCGCTCGACCTGGGCCTCCATGCGCTCCACATGGCGGTCGCGCTCGGCGGCCCAGTCCACGGAGTGCGGGCCGTGGGTGTAGGCCCAGGCGGTGTGCCTGCCCTCCGGGGCGCGCGTGGGGTCGGCGAGCGACTGCTGGCCGAGGAGCATGAACGGGCGCTCGGGCAGGCCGGTGCGCATCGCCGCGGTGGTCTGAAGCAGCTCGGGCGCGGAGCCGCCGAGATGGACGGTGCCCGCCTCGCGCGCCTGCGGCGCGGTCCAGGGGATCGGGCCGTCCAGGGCCCAGTCGAGCTTGAGCGTCGCGGGCCCGTAGCGGTAGCGGCGCAGCGCGCGGGCGTACCGTCCGGGCAGAGCGTCGCCGGCGAGGTCGGCGAGCGCGCCGGGCATCGTGTCGGCGATCACCAGCGGCGCGGAGATCCGCTCGCCGCCCGAGAGCTCGACGCCCACGACACGGCTGCGCTCCACGGCCAGGCGCGTGACGGTCGCGCCGGTGCGCACCGCGCCGCCCAGCTCGTGCAGGTATGAGACAAGCGCGTCCGCGAGCCTGCCGGCGCCGCCCTCGGGGCTGGGCCAGCCGGCGCCGTGACCGAGCAACGTGAGGTAGGCCGCGGCGATCGCGCTGCCCCGCCCGGACGGGGGCACGTCGGAGTGCATCGCCGACCCGTACAGCCACGCGCGCGAGCCCTCGCCGGCGAACAGCCGCTCGCCGAGCGACTCCGCGGCCATCGGCAGGAGCCCCACGAAGCCGAGCATCGCGCGAGGACCGATCCCGGCCGTCAGGCGCAGGGGCGCGCGCACGGGCGGAAAGCCGCCGAGCATCGTGTCGCGCAGCGCGTCGAACGCGCCCACGAATGGAGCCGCAAACGCCTGCCAGCGCTCGCCGTCGCCAGGGTGGACCGCGTCGAGGCTCGCGGCGGTACGCCCCAGATCGCGGTAAAGCGCAACGGCGCTCCCGTCGGGCAGCGGGTGGGCCAGGCAGACCGGCGGGTGAACCCAGCGCAGGCCATGGCGTTCGAGCGGCATGGTGGCGAACACGGGCGAGGCGGCGCCGGCCGGATAGACCGCGGAGAAGGTGTCGTGGCGAAACCCCGGGAGCGTGAGCTCCTCGGTCGCGACGGCCCCGCCGGGACGCGGGGCGGCCTCCAGCACGAGCACGCGCCGTCCCGCCCGGGCGAGGGTGATGGCCGCCGCCAGGCCGTTGGGGCCGGACCCGACGACCAAAGCGTCATAGCTCATGAGAACATAATGCCCACAGTGCGCCACCAGAGCTCGATCACATCGCTGTCGTGGATCCCCTCGGAGGCAGTCGAGGGCTCGCAGCGACTCGCGTTCGACGCGGGCATGGCCCACTACGACGATCCCCCGCCGGAAGCCGTCGAGGACCTGCAGGCGCTGCGCGACGCCGACCGGTTTCGGTTCGCGAACGTCTTGAAGGCGTGGGTGGAGGTCGACGCGAAGGGGCGCATCTCCCGCTACGGGCAGGACGGGGGCGGACTGATGGGCGCCACCACCGTGAAGGTCGGTCCGGTGGCGCGCACGTTCGAGGCGATCGGGCTGCCCGACATCGCCGGCAAGCCCGTGAAGGGCGACGGGTGGGTCAAGTTCACGCAGACCGCGGGCGGACGCACGGGCGTGCCGGCCCCGCGCAGGGTGCGGCGCAAGCCGTTCGTGCAGTGGCAGGCGCCGCTGGTGTGGACGACGCTGTCGCTGACGCTGCACGCCGGCGGCCAGGTCGAGGGGCAGATGACGGGGGCGAGCAAATTCCCGCGACACTGGGTATACGACGACGAGTTGCGCCTCAGCCACAAGTCGGGGCTGGCGGACTTCAAGGACTGGTACCGCAAGTCCTTCGGGCGCCACACTCCGTGGGGAGACACGGACTCCAAGGCGCTCGTGACCGCGGTGGAGAGCGCACTGGAGCGGACGCTGTCTGCGCAGATCATGCGAGGCGGTGCAAAGCCCGCGATCCATAAGGTGAAGGCTGGCGATGCGCTCGTGCGCCAGGGCGAGAGCGGCTCGGAGGTGTTCCTGCTGCTCGACGGCGTGCTGCGCGTCGAGGAGGACGGCGTGCGCCTGGCCGAGTACGGTCCGGGGGCATTGCTGGGCGAGCGCGCGCACCTGGAGGGGGGACTGCGAACCTCCACCCTCGTAGCCGTGACTCCGTGCCGGGTGGCTGCCGTGGAGGCGCGTGAGCTGGATCGCGGCGCGCTGCGGGAGCTGTCCAAGGATCACCGCCGCACCAAGCCCGACCCGCGGAGTTGAGCGCTTGAAGATTCATCTGTGCGGCGTGCGGGGTTCGACGCCCGCGGTCGGCATCGAGCACGTGCGCTATGGGGGTCACACCTCGTGCTTGGCGCTTGCGCACGATGACACCGGCGCGCCGGGGGCGGCGCCGCGAGCACGGCCGACGTTGATCCTCGATGCGGGCACGGGACTGCAGGTCGCCTCTGGTCTGCTGGGCGACGAGCCCTACGACGGGACGATCGTGCTGAGCCACCTGCACTGGGATCACACGCTGGGACTGCCATTTTTTGCCGCCGGGGACAACGTGAACGCGCGCGTGAACGTGGCGATGCCCGAGCAGGAGAGCGGCGAGGACGCGACGAGGCTGCTCGCGGGGGTGATGCGCCCGCCCTACTTTCCGATCGAACCGACGCAACTGCGCGGGCGGTGGTCGTTCGCGACGATCGCGCCGGGCGCGCTGGAGATCGAGGGGTTCGAGGTGATCGCGCGCGAGATCCCGCACAAGGGCGGGCGCACGTTCGGATATCGGATAGGCGACGGCCACTCCACGCTCGCCTACCTGCCCGACCACTGCCCGACCGCGCTCGGCCCGGGTGAGGACGGGTGGGGCGAGTATCACCCGGCGGCGATCGAGCTGGCGCAGGACGCCGACGCGCTCGTGCACGACGCGGCGATGTTCCCGCAGGAGCTGGCCGCGGAGGCGAGCTTCGGCCACGCGGTCGCCGACTACGCGGTCGAGCTGGGCCGGCGCGCGAGCGTGCGCGAGGTCGTGCTCTTCCACCACCGCCACGACCGCAGCGACGACGCCCTCGACGGGCTCGCGCGACGACTCGGGAGCGAAGGGTCGAAGGACTCCCCCAGAGTGAGGGTGGCAGCCGAGCGAACGGTGATCGAGCTGTAGCCTGGGAGTAGCCTTGGAGTAGCGCAGTCATCAACACGCGAGCCGAGCGAAAGGGATGAACGTAATGGGACAGCCGGTGGTTCACTTCGAGATAATGGGTAAGGACGCGGACAAGCTGAGGGAGTACTACTCCAGCCTGTTCGGGTGGGAGTTCAACACCGACAACCCGATGAACTACGGGGTGGTGGCACGCGAGGACAACCTCACGCCCGACGGCACCGGCATCGGCGGCGGCATCGGGGCGGCGCCGGAGGGCTATGAGGGCCACGTCACCTTCTACGTGACGGTCCCCGACGTCGAGGCGGCGCTCGCGCAGGCCGAGAGCCTCGGCGGATCGCGGATGATGGGCCCGGAAGAGATCATGGGCCGGATGATCCTCGGCATGTTCAAGGATCCGGAGGGCCACGTGATCGGCCTCATCAACCCCCTGTCATAACAATCGTCCACGGCGGAATCGGGGGAGACGTGTCAGAAGATCAGGAAACCGATCCGCCCCCCACGGTCGAGGAGCAGCGGATCGAAAACGCCGCCGCGCACGACGCCGAGACGGTGCAGACGCGAACGCTGGTCGCGAGCGCGGGCAAGCTCGTGCGGGCCACCCTCGAGCAGTCGATGCGCGACTGGGCGCAGAAGCTGGGCGTGCAGTGCACGATCGTCGAGCACCCGCACCTGCTCACCACACAGGTCGGCTTCACCGTCACCGGCCCGAGACACAAGATCGACGAGTTCACCGAGGGTCTCAGAGCCGAGGAGATGACCACGATCCGCACCGAGCGAATACTCATGCTCGACCCGCTGTAGCGCCAACCGTATACGACAGGCGGAGCAGAGGCCTGAGGATTGATTAGTTGTGCAGGACGGCACATGTGCCGTCCTGCGGGACCGTGCATGCACGGTCCCGAGACACGCCGCATGCGGCGTGTCTACCGGTGGCGCATGCGCCACCGGCGAGGCCGCACATGTGCGGCCTCGGGTCGTGCCGCATGCGGCACGACCACCCCATCAGCTTGACCCCCTGAGCATGCGGCACGTTCTCCAATCGCTATGCCGCGTCACCGACACGACCCTCCAACCACGCATGCGGCATCACCGCGCCACCCCGCAAGACCTCGACGGTCGCGGAGCGACATGCGTCACAACCTGTGTGCGCGGGCGCGGGTGAGCAGCTGTGAGTACAGCTGCTCCTGGGCGGCGGCCGGGAACGGTCGCACCGTACCCGAGCTCTCGAGGATGACCTGGGCGGGACCGTCGACGAAGCCGAGAATGTCGAAGTAGAAGGAGATATGGATGCCGCGGATGGCGAACGTCGCGGTGACGCGCCACCCGAAGCCGCCGGTCATGCCGGAGGCGGGGGGCGTTCCCGAGGCGATCGAGACGCCGAGCACCGTCTCGCCGGGATGGTGCTGCTGCGATTTCAACAACGATGAGAGGTAGCGGGAGAAGCAGGCGCGCACGCGCGGGCTGCGAATCGCCGCGAGCGAGGCGGCCGCTTCGGCGGAGGTGTGTGCGACGCTCACTTCGGAGCTCACCGTCAAAGCGAGTACGCCTCGCTTGAGTTCGAAGTGGGGAGAGCTCGCTTCCACGAGCGTGCCCCGCGAGTGCTGCAGGGCACGCGCGCCCACCGCTCCCCCGCAACTGCGGAACTGCTGCTGCAGGCGCCGTTCGGTGGCCGATTCGCCTTGCTGCTCGTGCGAGTGGGTGAACCCCGGGACGTCCGCCGTTCTCAGGTTTACGGCGCGGGCGAACGCCAGCGCCTGCGCATAGGTGGGCGAGCGGCCGGGCGTGGCGCCACGCGTGGCGGAGGCGCCGGTGGCGGGGGCGTGGGAGGCAGCGCCGCTGTAGACGCCCTTGCCGCACGCCGAGAGCAGAGCGCAGGACGGGACGAGCGCGAGAAGGATGGCCGTCCGGCGCATGAGGCCATTGTGTCAGAGCGCACTGGGCCGCTGAGAGAGCGATCTCGTCATGGGATTGGGTCATGGGATGTCGAAATCGCGAGTGGTCGTTCGTCGCGGGGGTAGAGCAAGGGTTCAGACTGGGAGATCCGAGCGGACACTCCACGGCGAATCCACAACCACAAGGAGCAGACGATGCGATTCATGATGATCATGCTGCCGAACGTCCCCGGCATCGACGATGAGGACTGGGCGCCCGACGCCGAGGCGGTGGCGGCGATGGGCAGGTACAACGAGGAGCTGACGAAAGCCGGTGTGCTGCTGGCGCTCGACGGGCTGCAGCCGCCCGGCAAGGGGGCGCGCGTGTCGTTCGCGGGCGGCAGGGCGAGCGTGACCGACGGCCCGTTCGCCGAGGCCAAGGAGCTGATCGGCGGTTACTGGATGATCGAAGCCAAGTCCAAGGACGAGGCGGTGCAGTGGGCGTCGCGCTGCCCGGGCGCCGACGGCGACACGATCGAGGTTCGCCAGGTCTTTGAGATGGCCGACTTTCCGCCCGAGGTCCAGGAGGCGGGCAGGCTGTCGCAGGACCCGCCCGCGCAGCCCGCCGCGCGTTAGACCGGGCGCGGGCGTGCCGCCGGATAACGACAACCCGAGCATCCGCCTTGCGAGCACACGCTCGAGCGAGACCGGGGGCACGACCGATACCCGGCCCGCGCCCGAGGCTCGGCGGACCAGCGACACCGAGCGCGCGATCGAGGCGGTGTGGCGGATCGAGGCGGCCAGGCTGATCGGGCGGCTGGCGCGGATGACGGGCGACGTGGGCCTGGCGGAGGACATGGCGCAGGACGCGCTCGTCCTCGCGCTTGAGCGGTGGCCGCAGTCGGGCGTCCCGGAGAACCCGGGCGCCTGGCTCATGGCCACCGCCAAGAACCGCGCGATCGACCAGCTGCGCCGGCGCAGGCGGCTGGAGAGCAAGCGGGAGCAGATCGCGCGGGAGCTCCAGACGGGAGCGCACGAGCCCGAGATCGAGCTCGCGAGCGAGGAGCAGATCGAGGACGATGTGCTGCGGCTGATGTGCGTGACGTGCCATCCGGTGCTGTCCACCGAGGCGCGCGTGGCGTTGACGCTGCGGATGCTCGGGGGGTTGACCACGCGCGAGATCGCACGCGCGTATCTGGTGCCGGACGCCACGATGTCACAGCGGATCGTCCGCGCCAAGCGGACTCTCGCCGAGGCGCGCGTGCCGTTCGAGCTGCCGGGCCGCGACGAGCTCCGGGCGCGCATCGAGTCGGTGTGCGAGGTCGTGTACCTGGTGTTCAACGAGGGGTACGCGGCCAGCAGCGGCGAGGAGTGGATGCGACCGGAGCTGTGCCGGGATGCGCTGAGGCTCGGGCGCATCCTCGCGGAGCTGACGCCGCGAGAACCGGAGGTGCACGGCCTCGTGGCGCTCATGGAGATCCAGATGTCGAGGTTCGGCGCGAGGATCGGCCCCGAGGGAGAGCCGGTGCTGCTGGCCGCCCAGGACCGCACACGCTGGGATCGGCTCCTGGCGACCCGCGGCCTGGCGGCGCTGGAGCGCGCCGAAACGCTGGCCCGCGCGAGGGGCGCCGCGATCGGGCCGTACACGCTGCAGGCGGCGATCGCCGCGTGTCACGCACGCGCGCGAACGGCCGCGGAGACCGACTGGGAGCGAATCGCGGCGCTGTATGACGCGCTCGCCCAGCTGGGGCCCTCGCCGGTGGTGGAGCTCAACCGCGCCGTGGCGGTGGCGATGGCATTCGGTCCGCAGGCGGGCCTGGAGCTCGTCGACGCGCTCGCCGCCGCGCCGGCGCTGAAGGACTACCGCCTGCTGCCGAGCGTGCGCGGCGACCTGCTCGCAAGACTGGGCCGCCGCGAGGAGGCGCATGCGGAGTTCGAGCGCGCGGCGCGGCTCACGCAAAACGCGCGCGAGCGCCAGCTGCTGCTCGACCGCGCCGCCGCATGCGTCTGGGCGCCGGCGCCGTGAGCGCCGCTACGGGTTCGGCAGGTGGTCGATCTCGGGGGAGCGCAGCGCGATGCCCAGACCGCGCAGCGAGACCCGTCCCGACTGGGGGTAGAAGCACATGTCGCTCGGCTCGCGCGTGCCGTAGGCCAGGTAGGCGAGGCCGTGCGGGCCCGCACGGAGCGCGTGGGCCTCGCCGGTTCCGGCGGGCCGGGCGATCACATCCCCAGGGCGCAGGGGATGCTCCTCGGGAGCCTCCGCGCCGCGCCCCCACAGCTCCAGCACACCATCGCCGTCCAGCACCACGAACAGCTCCTCCTCCAGGGAGTGACAGTGGGGCGGCGCTCCCTGACCGTCGGCCGGCAGGACGACATGGTTCAGACCTGTGGCTGTGGCTCCCCCCGCCTGGCCCGCACGGCGGACTCGACCGTCGAACACGGCGGGCACGTCGTTGAGCGCGACGACGTTGGGCGCTCGCTCGGCGGCGGGCGGCGGACACTCCGGAGGACCGGCCGCGGCTTCCCGCGCGAACGGTGAATCGCCATCGCCGAGCTCGACCCAGCGCGGGAATGACCAGGCCACGCCCGCGCGCGGAAGGGCCGTCAGCGCCGGGTCGCGGCGCTGACCGAAGACGAGCACATCGAGACCGCCGGCGCCTCCGCGGAGGGTGTGGGCGCCGCGCCTGGGGCGGTGCACGATGCAGTCCCCGGCGCCGACGGCGCAGGTCGAGCCTTCCTGCCACAGCAGCCCGTCTCCGCCGAGCACGAAGAATATCTCCTCGTCGGCGCCGTGCTCATGGGCGGGTGTTGAGAAATGCTCCTCGGCGACCTCGATACGGCGCAGGCCCATGGTGCGCGTGCCGGCCTCACGCCCGAGGTCGCGCCACATCCCCTTGATATGGCCGACGGCGAGCTCGCGCGCGGGACTGTCGTTGAGGTTGGCGATCCTCATCGCGGCCCGACGCTATCAGCCCCACCTGGCCATCGCCGCACACGGGACTCGCTGCGCAGGGGGTGTCGCGAGGACACCCTCAGCGTCCGCGAACTCACGCGATGAGGCGCTGCACCCGGTAGCTGCGGACGCCTCGGGGCGTGCGCACTTCGACCGACTCCCCAACGCCACGACCGAGCAGCGCGGTTGCGACCGGCGACTGCGCCGAGAGCTTGCCCTGGGCGAGGTCCGCCTCGGTCGAGCCTACGATCGTCCAGGTGTGGACCATGCCGCTCTCCTCGTCGAGGACCTCGGCGGTGCTCCCGAAGCCGAATGTGGCATCCGCGGTGTCCGTCTCGACGATCAGCGCATTGGCTCGGCGCTGGCGCAGGCGCTTGATCCTCGTCTCCAGGTGCGCCTGATCCTCCTTGGCGATGTGATAGTCGGCGTTCTCGCTGAGGTCTCCGAGCTCGCGAGCGGCGAGGATGCGCGCGGCCATCGCTCGCCGTCCCGCGGTCTCGAGCTCGTTGATCTCGGCCTCGAGCGCAACCAGCCCAGCCGGCGTGATTGGCTCCCCGTCCGGCGCGATTGAGTTCATCGGCTCACCGCGGTGCATGCTTGCAGATGACGTCCATGGGCCGGGCGCCTCGCGCTGGAGGCGCCCGGCGACCGAAGCCGGGAGACGCTCGCCTCCGGCGAGCATCCCCGTTTCGGCCAACGTGCGGTCGGATCAGTGGCGATCGATGCCGGGAAGCACCTGTGTGCCTTCCATCTGGACCGCCTGCAGCGCGTTCGGATCCAGCCCGAGCAGGTCGAGGATCGTCGGCGCGATCTGCGTCGTCTCGACCCACGGGTGGTACATGCCCGGCTCCACCGCTCCCGGCGCGTAGACGACGATCGGCACGTCGCGGTCGGCCGGATTGGCGCCGCCGTGCTCGGCGATCTTGGTGCCGCCCGTGTACACCACACCGACCTGCACCACACCCCACACGTCCGGGTGGCGCGGGTCGCTGACCGGTACCCCGAAGTACCGCGCGGCGGCCCTGCCGGCGTAGATTTCGGCCAAGCCCGAGTGCGCCAACGTGCGCGTGCTGCCGTCATAGGCGACGCCGGTCGCCGTGTGGTTCCACAGGTAGTCCTTCACGAAATCAGCGGCCTGTTGGGAGGTGTTGGACAGGTAGCTCTGCCACGCGTCGTCGTCGGTCCCGGCGACGATCAGAGCTCCGGCTCCGGGGTGAGCTGCTTCCCAGGCCCCATTGATCGCTTCGATGATCGGACCGTCCTTGATGCGGGTCAGGGAGTTCGGGTCCTGCGGCGACTGGCCGTGCTTGGCCGAGACGATGATGGCGGTGGAGTCCGCGAGGCCCTGAGCTTGGATCTCTTCGTCCATCGACTGCAACTTCGAGTTGATGAAATCAAGCGCCCGCACCAGCAACGGCCCGGGCGTGGTGGTGCCCGGCAGGTACCCGCCGTTCAGGCCATCCGACTTCAGCAGCTTCTCAGCGGTCGAGACGGTCTGGAAGTTCATCCCGAAGATCGCCGGCACGCCGACCTTCGTCTTGCGGCTGTGATCGAAGCCGTCGATCTCATTGAGGACAGCCTGGACCTTGTAGGAGTCGTACTGCATCGTCGCGGCGTTGTCTTCTGTCCAGCTGATTTCGCCGGGGTATGGGGTGCCATCCGGTTCGAGCGCATTGCTGTCGATCTCAGGCGTGAATAGGTCGTCGATGCCATTGCCCGATGGCCCCTCGAGGGATTCGTAAGCGGGGTGCTTGTCCGACCACGCGGTCCGCAGCCCGTGATCGTGCGCCACTTCGAAGATCGTGTTGACCTGCAGATATTCGTGGGGATAGATGGGCTTGCAGGTCTGCGGATTGACCGGCAGCGTGGCCGGATTGATCAGAGACTGCGGCTGAGCGGTCATTTCGAGGATGCTTCCGGGCAGGCCGGCGAGACCCTGACCGGCGTCGAGCTTGGTCAGGTCTTTGTCGTCCGGGGAGTCGTAGATGACTTCGCCGCCGGTCGGCTGGCCGTGGCATGACGTGGTCCCGGCCGGCAGGACGGCATGGCTGTACTCATCGTCGTAGTAGATGCCGGTCGTGCGCGGGTTGCCGCCGGTGACCTGGGCGGTCATGCCGGGGAACGAATCGGACGGGATCGGCGTCTGCGCCCGTGCGTACTCGGCACCGCCGCCGACGAGCTTCGCCAGCTCCGAGCCCGGGTGATTGCTGACGTACCATTCGACGTCTGACTGGTGCAGGCCGTCGACCGAGATCAGCAGCACGTGGGCGATGGCGCTCTCGTGGTGGTGGTGTCGTCCGTGATCCCCCGACGGATGTGCGAAGACAACCGCCGCCGGAACCCCGGTCGCGATGGCTCCGACAGCAAGTGCGGCGATCACGCCGCGATGTATACGTCCGTGTCCGAGCATGTAACGTCTCCTCGGTTGAAGGTGAGCAGTTGCGTGCAAGTACTACCCGGGCGTCTTCGCGCCGAAGTTGCCGAGCTGTGGAGATCGTGTGGCCATGTCGTAAACGGCTGTTCGAACTGAGCGGTAGTCCAAACGCCGCTGAGCCCGGTCGCTAGCATCCGCGCAGAGGTCGACTGTGCTGCGCAGCGTTGCTCTTTGGCTCAGACCGGCAGGGTGGCCACCACTGCCAGATGGCGCACGCCGCCGGACGCGGCTGCTGTCGTGGTTTGCGATCGGCACACAAGCGATCTTCATCGGTGGCTGGGTGCTTGCCGGCGCCCTCGAAGCCCACTATTCGCCGCTTCGCCAGTACATCAGCGAGCTTGGGCGAGGCGGCGCGGCCCACCCTTGGATCTTCTCCATCTCGGTCGCGATCTGGGGATTGGGATTCATCGCGCTTGCGATCGCGCTCGCGCCGGCGCTGCGCACGCGACCCTGGCCGCAAGCGATGCCGCTCCTGTTCGTGCTCGCGGGCGTATGCGCGATCGTCGTAGCCCCGCTGCGCATGGACTGCTCGCCGACCGTGAGCCATCTCTGCAGGTCGCGTGAAATCGCGGACACGCTTTCATGGCATCACTACGCGCACGAGTGGGCGAGCCTGGGGATCAACGCCTTCCTGTTGCTGACGCCATTCGCGATCGCCCGCTCCGCTTGGCCGAGCCGGCTCTCGAGACTGACCTTGAGCGGCGGCCTCGTGGTCTTGATCGCATGGGTCGTCACGTTCTTCACGCTCCATAACCACATCGCCGGATATCAAGGCCTCGAAGAGCGCCTCTGGGCGCTCGTGGCCCAGGTCTGGACCCTGTTGTGCGCGACGGCGCTGATCCTCGAGTCGACGCTCGATCCGGACGCCGTGCACCCTCCGCCCCAGTCGCGGGACCTTCAGGCCGTCACCACGGCCGTGAGCGTCAATCCGAGCTGACCGTTTGCCGCGCCTGACGAGGGCGACGACGGCCGGTCGAGACTCCCGGACATCGTCGTGGGTGTCGCGCAAACCTCTAGCGATGGGACAGCGCCTACCGATCGGCTTGATTCCGTGCGGAATATAGGATAGGAACCGCCCAGAAGCAACTTGTAGGCGCTCCTCTCCCACACTTTAGGTTCTGGACCCCTTTGTGCAACAGCCTCATTACCAGGATTGTCGGGACGGGAGCGACGGGGGTCAAACCCTCGTCCGGCACCGAATCGAGATTCGGCGCAGGCAGCGATGATACCGGGCATCAGCCCGCGGACGCGAGCCCCAGACGGTCGGCCAGCTCGCGCGGCGTGAGCACCGGCAGCCCGCTCGATGCCACGTCGAGCAGATGCCGATCGCCGGACACGACGGCATCGACCCCGTGCGCCTGCGCGAGCGCGATCAGGTAGTCGTCGTCAGCGTCGGCGGTCTTCGGAGAGTCGGGCGTCGCGTCCTCGACCATTGTCGCTCGATCGCGGAGGACCGCTATGTACGCCGCCGCGCGGCCCTCCGCTGCGTGCGCGGCGAACTTCTCGCGCCCCAGCACGTCGGTCAGCTCGGCGATCAGCGCCGGACAGACGAGCACCTCGACCTTCCCGTCTAGAAACGCATCCACGAGCAGCGCCGGCGCGGCCTTCTTTTGGGAGATGAATGCGGAGACCAGGACGCCCGGGTCGATGACGACCCGCGTCACGCGGCGCTGCGACGCTCGCGGCGCATCGCGTGCAGCTCCTCGTTGGCGATCCGCAGCGCGTCCTCTTCGGAGAGCCCGCTCATCGCCTGGGAGGTATCGAGCGCCCGGCGGCCCAGATAGGAGCGCAGCGCACGCTCAACGACCTCCGTGTCGGCTGCCCCAACGGCTGGCCGCATCGCACTACGAGCCTCCTCGAGCAGACCAGCATCTACATCGACCGTCTTGACCACCCTGGTTGCCATGCCTCCAGACTACCAGCGGGGTGCGCTATTCCCGAACTCGGCCTTGCCTTTGCAGGCATTCCCTCGCATTTCAGCCCCTCGCAGCATGTCCGTCGTCAGTATCCGATAGAAATCCAGTGCCGTACCGGACCATGAACATGCCTTGCCCCGCCGGACCGGGACTCATCACCTCGGTCCGGCGGGTGCCGTTTCAACCCGGGGCCGCCAGATTCCGACCGGGGCGCATGGAACCATCTCTGATGAGGTCCCTCTATCGGAGTGATGTCCGATGCAGTGAGGCTTCCTCTCAATGTTCATGGCTCTAAAGGAGGTTTGGTATGGCAACGACGACAGTTGATTATGCGGGGCAGGTTCTGAGCGATGTCCGCAGGCAGATTGCCGTGGACGATGACATTCTCTCGGAGACGAAGGCGAGGCGCAATCTCGTCAAGAGGCACGCGAGGAGCTTCCTCGGTGCGCGCAAGACGTTCGACTCGGGTAGCGTCGCGCACGGCAACGTGAACAAGCCAGTCAGCGACGCCGACTGCGGCGTGGTGCTCGACAGGCGCAAGTATCAGGAGCTTGGCCCAGATGGCGACGACGTGCCACCGAACAGCATCGTGGCCGAGATGGCCGAGCACGTGATCGAAGGCGTGCGCGAGGAGTACCCCGACGCCACCTACGAAGTCTGCAAGCGAGCGATCCTGATCGAGTTTCATGAACCTCTCGGGGACGAGCAGGACCCGAGCGTGGACCTCATCGTCGCTCTAACCAGGCTGGAAGGCGACGGTCGCTGGATACCCAACACCGAGGCTGAATGTTGGGACGCCTCGGACCCCGAGGAGCACACCCGCCTCCTGAACGACGTAGATATCTCGGTTCGCGTACACCGCGCGAGGGTCATCCGGCTGGCAAAGGCTGCAGTCAAGCAGGATGCGACGCCCGTAGTCAGCTCGTTCAATCTGGAGGCGCTAGCGCTCGACCACGTGGACAATGACGACACAATCGCCGAGAGCCTGCGTGACCTCCTGCTCGATGGTGCGGACTCGCTGGCCGACGGCCCCACGCCAGACCCGGCCGAAGTCTCGGACCCGATCAAGCTCCCAGACGTCGTGTCGCGTGCCACTGCGGCCGCGCGACTTCGCGAGCTAGGCGAGGCGGTGTCCCGTGCCGTTGACGCCACGACGCTCGAGAACGCGGAAGCAGCCCTGTCTGAGGTCTTCCCCGATCACGTGGAGTCCGGTTCCAGCGTGCGCAGTCTTGGGGACGCGCTGCGTCGCCAGAAACGCGCCCAGGTGGGCGCCGCCTTCGGTATCGGCGCGGCTGACCTCAAGCCGGCGAGGGCTTACGGCGATGAGGCGCGCTAAGCCGGGCGGCTGGTACGACGACTTCCGCTATCGACTCCGCTTTGAGAGGGCGGCTCGTACAGCGTTCCCCTCGATGTCTGTGTCGAGGACCGGGAAAGGCAGGAAGACCGGGAGCGTCGTCTACACCCTGCATGTACCGGTGCCAGAGTTCAACGAACGCCGCTTTATCAGGATTGTGTTCTGGAACGACAGGAGCACCACTGTCCAGTCAGTCACGGCTGACGGTCCTGCCGAGTCTCCTCACCGATACAGCGACGGAAGGCTGTGCATGTGGTATCCGAAGGACGGGCCGGACCAAAGGTGGGTTGCAGGCGATGGGCTGCTTCACCTTATACGTTGCGCACAAGTCCACCTGTTCAAGGAGTCGTTCTGGCGACGGTACGGTGAATGGTTGGGACCCGAGGCTCCACACGAACCCGACGAAGTGAAGGAGGCCGCATGATCGCCGCATCGAGCACCGATTGGCTGGTGATCTCCGTGCCGTTGGGCGTGCCGCTCGTGGCGGGCATCGTTGCGTGGTTCGCCAACGGCATTCGCGCCGACAGGGTCCGCCGTAGGAAGCTCTACGCCGATGCGTTCTCCGCGCTCGTCTCGTACAAGGAGTTCCCTTTCATGATCCGGCGCAGGCGCGCCCCCGGCCCTGGCCAGGAAAACCTGGGCAACGAAGAGCGCCTCCGAATCTCAACCGCCCTGCACGAAGTCCAAGAGGAAATCAGCAACTACCAAGCCCAGATCAAGACGGAGAACGACACCGTGTCGGAGACATACGAGGCATTGGTCACGAAGACGAGAGAGATCGCCGGCAGCCAGATGCGAAAAGCATGGAAGCAGCCCCCGCTCAACAACGACGCAGGCATGAACACCACCGTCAACTACAGCGCGCTCAAAGGCTTGGAAGACGACTTCCTGGGCGCGGCACGGAAGGACGTGCAGGCGGCCAAATGGCCGCCGTGGCGATAGCTGCTCGGGTGAGCGTGCCAGCTACAGGAACTCGCCGAGGACGACATCTCACCGATCCCGACTCCGGTTCGCCCACAGTCGCGCTCGCCCACGGCCAATCGCATCATGCCCCGCCCCGGGCGACTTCCACTCCCGTGCCAGCGGCGCCTGACCGAACTCCCCCACCCAATCCCGCAGCGCGACGATGACACGCTCAGCGCTCCACGTACCCGGAGGTACTTTGCGCTCCCTACGCCTGTACGCCGACACCACCACATCAGCCATCACCAAAGAAGCACCCTCACGATCTCACCAGGCCCGTCCTACGCGATATTGCAAGCTCGACCATCATATTGGCAAAACAGGAATCATGGCCAACATGCGAACCAGATCGCCAGCGCTCAGCCCGCCCTCGGCCGAGCGCTACGCGAGCTGCGCATCCGCGCGGGCCTCACGCAGAAAGAACTGGGCACCCACACCGATGCCAACGACACATATCTCTCGCAGATCCGAGGCGGGCCAGCGCGACATCCGCTGGTCCACCATCACGCGCCTCCTGCACGCACTCGGCGCGACCACCGCCGAGCTGGCGGCCGAGGTTGAACGGCAAAGCCAGCAGGAGGACTCGTCGGACGGAAGTCGGCAGGAGGCCCCGCGCGTCGCGACGATGTCACTTCCGACCCGCGCACCCGGTGTGGGAAAAGATCACCAGCCTCGCGCGGGCACTCGACGGTCCCGAAGGCGACTCGACCAGCTTCAGCCACTGCCGACGATCCCCCAATCACTCCCATTCGCCACACGACGAGCACTCGGACGCATCATTAGTGAATGATCTGGGGCTAGTTCATTGCGAACAACTGCCCCGATGTCGTGCTAAACGACACCCAACTAGGTTTCGAGCCTTCTTCGTAGAACGTCTCATACAGGTTCCCTTCCGTGCCACGCCAATAGTTGAAGATGTGGCCGTTGACTTCGACAGCCGCCGGATCGCGCGCCATCAACTGCCCCGATGTCGTGCTAAACGACACCCATTTTTTGGGATAAAATGGCGGATGAGCGGAGGAGGCGGCACGTCAAGTCGGCGAGCGACACATGTTGGTTGGTTGGCCCAGAGCGATCTAACCGCCCGGACCGTCGAAGACGTGTCGTAGCCAGCGGCCGTCGATGGCGCCCCAGTCCAGGTCGATGGGTTCGAAGTAGGTCGTCACGAAGCGGTTGAACGTGGCGGCGAGGACTTGGCGCTCGTCGTATTCGTAGAGGTGCTCGCTGCCGTCGGGCACGATGTCGCGGTCGTCGCTGATGAGATAGTCGGCGCCGCCCAGCAGGGCTATGTAGACCATCGGGTCGTCATTGCGGTCGCGCGTGAATGACGGTGAGTCCTCTGGGTTGAAGGACGGTGAGCCCGCGACGCAGATCGCCTCCAGCCGGCGGCGCAGCGGCTGGATGTCGGTGTCGCGCACATTCGGGTTCAAGCGCCTGCCGATCTCGCGGACCTTGCGCTCATACTCGTTGAAGATCACCTCTCCACCGACTGCCACCCAGTGCTCAGGCGTGTCATGGGGCAGCAGATCGCGCACGGCCGCATGTCGTTGTTCAGTGGCGTGCGCTTCGGCCTCGATGCTATCCAGGGCTCCGGGCAGCGCTCCCATGACCATGCTCTCTGCCTGCAACTCCTCGAGCGCAAGACGATGGTGCTCTATCTGGTAGGTGAGGGCCCCGAGGGCGAGCAGCACCCAGAACTTGCGCGCCATCCCGCCCGGGCTCAGTGTCGCCGGGAGCGAGACGCTCGTATCCATGACCACGTATGGCAAGGACCCCCAGGGTATGCGCGGTGCCCGACGGTTCGGGCGATTGCTACTACTCGCTGTCCGCCATCGCGGCGCGCACCTGCTCTTCGGTGACATCCGCGAAGCGCTCGTCCAGCTCGGCACTCTCAGCGGCGAGGTCGTAGGTCCCGCTCAGCGAGGCCAGGAGCGATGTTTGAGGGATGCGGTAACCGCCGCTCGGCAGCTTGAGGTAGGGCACCTTCTTCGCCTCGATCCAGCGGCGAATCGTGCGGTCACTGACGTTCAACAGGGCCGCGGCCTGCGCGACGGTCAAGAGTTGGATGCGGGGGGCGGTAAGTGTCATAGCGACCTAGTAGCAGCATAGCGGACATTTCGGCCATTATGGACATCAGAGGACATCTGCCCATTGTGCCGCGCTGGGCGAGATGTCCGTTGGCGCTGCCCATCTCGCCGAGGACGCTTCCGCGCCAAGTTTTGCCGTTTTCCTTGACTTTGTTCGGGGTGTGTGCGTATGGTCGGGGTTGTCCGTAGAACAGGTTGACCCCCGCGCTGCGTCAACAGCCGGGGGTCGTGGATCGCGGTAGGGACGGCCGTTGCTGGCCGCCCCCCGCGCAGATCCCAGCGTGCGCGTCTAACGCACTGGGCTCCTGCCTTGGGTTCTGGCGTCAAAGCGCGCGGGTGGCCAGGGATGCAGGATGCGTGCTTGGGGTAGCCATCGCGCGATGATGCGCCGCATCCGTTCCCAGGTCATGCGGGAGCGCTGGCTGCGACGCCGAAGCGCTCGCCACCAGTGCCACGCGACCACGAAACGGAACGTCTGCAACGCCTTGCTGTTGTCGGGCACCGCGTAGTAACGGAAGTGCCCGGCCAGGATGCTTGATAGCCAGCGTCCTTGCTCGGGGATTGGGTGATGCCAGCGTTGTCGCCTCAGCTCGGTCTTGACCTGGTGAAGCTTGGCCCGCATCCGCTTCTTGCTCGTGACCCGCTTGAGCTTGAACCGCCCGTCCTTGGTCTTCGCGCAGATATGCGTGAAGCCAAGAAAATCGAACGTCTCAGGCTTGCGCAGCCCACGTGCTGCTCGTCGCTCGGCCGCATACCGTCCGAACTCGATCAGCCGTGTCTTCTCGCAAGCCAGCCCCAAGCCGAACTTCGCGAGCCTGTCGCGAAGGTCAGCCAGGAACCGCTCGGCATCGTCACGACGCTCAAAGCCCGCGACGTAGTCGTCAGCAAACCGCGTGAGGATCACGTCACCCCGCGCATGTCGCCGACGCCACCGCTCGGCCCAGAGATCGAACACGTAGTGCAGGTAGACGTTCGCGAGCAGCGGCGAAACCGAAGCTCCCTGCGCCGTACCTTCCTCTGTGTTCGACCATTCCCCGTCCTCGATGACTCCTGCCCTGAGCCATTTCTGGATCAGCCGCAGGACCCTTCGATCCGCGATCCTGTGCTCGAGAAACCTCTCCAGCCAGCCCTGGTCGAGCCCGGTGAAGAAGTCACGGATGTCCGCGTCGAGCACATAGTTCACCTTCTTTCGTTCGATCCCGACCGTGAGCGCGTCCAACGCGTCATGCGGACTGCGCCCGGGCCGAAACCCGTAGGAGAAACCGAGGAAGTCCTGCTCATGGATGGCGTTCAGCACCTCGACCACCGCCCGCTGGACGATCTTGTCCTCCAACGTAGCGACACCGAGCGGCCTGGGCCGCCCGTCGGCCTTCGGGATAAACACCCTACGAGTCGGGCTCGCTCGATACGCTCCTCGCTGGACCCTGGCGTGCAAGTCCTGAAGGTTCTCCTCCAGCGTCTCGCCATAATCCCGCCACGTCACTCCATCAACCCCTGGGGCCGCGTCCGGACGAATCGCCCGGTACGCCTCCCGCAACCGATCGACAGTAACGTGATGCAGGAGCGCGGTGAACCGCGTTTCCTTGTCCTTCCGTGCTGCTTGGCGCACACGATCCAGGTCCGTTGACACGCTCACGCCGGCACTGTGTCCGGGGCGTGTTTCGCTGGCCGTGCTCCCCTTGGCCGATCCCCTTCCCTCCACCACCTCCGCGACCGCGTCAGCGGCGTTGTTCGGCAGCTTCGCAGGTAATACGGGACCGTCTGACTTCCCATGACCGTTCATCGAGGGCTTACCGCCATAGCGTTCCCCTCACGGCCCGCCATGCCGCTGCGCGCCACCCCGCGAACCATCCAGGACGAGGCATCAACAGCAACTCGCGGGCGACCACGGGACCTCCCGGTTCTCGCGCATGGAGACCTCCGTACGTGCCCAGGCTCTCTGACCGCGCAGGGTCCCACGACGACTCGCGATAAACGCCGCCGCAGACATGGCCTTCCGCTCTCTGTGACAGCGTCGGCACCCCAACCACATAACCTTTCGCGGCTCCATAACCCAGCCCGCACGACCCCTGCCAACGCTTCACCAGCGCCCTCACGAACACCAGCGCATGACTCAGGGCCATCGCGGATCGCTACTCCCTACGACGTAGAGAACTCTCATCTCCTTCTCCATGCCGGTTTATCCCGGCGCTCCACAGGAGGTACTAGCTCCCATGCAGGGTCAGGATATGCCCGATCCAGAGCGCAACAGCGTCCGTACCCGCTCGCTGCACAACAGCGTCAAGCGCGCCAACGAAGCCCTCGAAAAGAACAGCCAGCAGCCGATCCCCGCCGACATCACCTTCCACGCGCTGCGCCGCACCTACGCCGCACTACGCGCTGAACTCGGCGAGCACCCCGCGAGGTTGTCCCGTAGTTCGTAGAAGTTTGTAGGTGGCGGTCCTTCCGCCTCGTCCGGTCCCGTTGGGACTGTGGCGAGTGCGAAATCATCCACCGAGACGAAGGGACCGCCATGAAGACCGTAGAGCAGGAGCAGGTCGGGAGCGCTTCGCTGGGACTTCCAGCGAATGTGCAGGACGCGTTGGGAGAGCTGGCCGGTGCGGCGAGGGAGGGGCTGTTGGCGCTCAGCGTGGGTGTCGGCCTCGGGGTGCTGGGCGAGATGATGGAGGCTGAGCTCGATGAGGTCGTCGGCACGAAGCACGCCCGGATCTCAGAGCGCACCGCGGTCCGTCATGGCCACGAGAATGGCGAGGTCACCCTTGGTGGGCGGCGGGTCGCGGTGAAGCGGCCGCGTGCCAGGAGCGCCGATGGCGAGCAGGAGGTGCCGCTAGCGACGTATGAGTATTTCGCTGACCGTGACCCCTTGACGCGGGTGGTGTTGGAGCAGATGCTCGCAGGGGTCAGCACCCGGCGCTTCTCACGAACTCGTGAGCCGGTCGGTGAGAAAGTGGTCGTGAGTGAGCGCTCGGCGTCGAAGTCAGCGGTCAGCCGCGAGTTCATCGGCCGCACCCGTGAGCACTTGGACGCCCTGATGAGCCGAGACCTCGCAGACGTGCGCCTCGCGGCGTTGATGGTCGACGGGATCGAGCTGAAGGGGCGCTGCTGCATTGTCGCGCTCGGCGTCAGCACCGACGGCGTGAAGCTTCCGCTTGGTTTGTGGGATGGCTCCACGGAGAACAAGACCGTCACAGCGCATCTGCTCGCCGACCTCGTTGGCCGTGGCCTTGACGTCGAGCAGGGCATCCTCGTCGTCTTGGACGGGTCGAAGGCACTCCGGTCAGCCGTCGATGAGGTCTTCGGCCCAGTCCCGGTGCAGCGCTGTATCCGGCACAAGGAAAGAAATGTGCTGGAGCACCTCCCCGAGCGCGACCGCCCCGCAGTAAAGGCGCGCCTCAGGCGCGCATGGGCAAGCGATAACCACACGCTCGCGCTGGAAGGTCTGCAGGCCCTCGCCGGTGAACTGGAGCGCTCCCATCCCGGAGCGGCCGCGTCCCTGAACGAGGGGCTCCAGGAGACCCTAACGCTCACACGCCTGGGAATCCGCGGACGACTGAAGAAGACCTTGGCGTCAACGAACCCGATCGAGTCGATGATCGAGATCATCCGCCGCACCTCCCGTAATGTGAAGCGCTGGCAGTCCGGCGACATGTGCCTGCGCTGGACCGCCGCCGGGATGCTCGAGGCCGAGACCCAGTTCCGTAAGGTCGTCGGCTACACCGACCTCGCAAAGCTCGCCGTCGCCGTCGAACGCGACCTCGCCATCCACCGCGCGCCCATTCACACCACCACCCACGAGGAGGCGCTCACACCCGCCACCGTGTAACCATCACACCGGCCGCCACCAGAAACTTCTACGGCGAACGGGACAACCTCCACCCCGCGATCACCGCCGCCCAGATGGGCCACACCGACCCCCGGGTGACCCTTCGCGTCTACACCGACGTGACCGGCAAGCGGCCTCAGACGCGCATGGCAGGGCTGCTTGGAGACGGGGGCTGGATGCCTGGGAACAACGAGTTCGCCGAAAGAACCACACCGCCAACGGCAAGCAAGCAGCAAGCTGAGAGTGCCCGTGCTCGTGACTTGAAGGCAACTTGCCTGGTGGCACCATATTAGGACGATGGCCCAAACTGGCGGTGTCCCGATCGCCAGGGCAGAGCGTCAAAGATTGCCTGTACGGCCTTGCGAGCAACCTCCAGAGTCTCGTCAGCGACCTCGACCTCCGCGTAGCTGCCGTCGTTCACAGTACAGCCGTAGTGACGGTTGTTCAGAGAATCACCGACGAGAACGCCGCCGCCCGGCGCCTCGATCATCTGATTACTGATCGGCGCCAGCGTCATCGCCTTCTTATCGCGACCGAGTCCGCGCATTCGATCCTCTGCATGCTCGATCGAGTCGCGCACTGGCTTTACATGCGGCAACGCCGCATCGAACCGATCACGCGCCTCCCGGATAATCGTCTCCGCGGCACCGGTGTCCAGCTTCGCCACCTCGCTCATGGCTCGCCCCAGTTGGGCCAACGATGTCAAGAACGTGCGCGCGTGGAGGAACGGCAGGCGGTGCGCGTACGACCGTGGAAGCTCGCCTGCCTCCCACTTCGCCCTGATCACATCACGTTTGGCCCGCTCGTATAGGCGTGTCATACGATCGCCGTACCACTCCCCGTCAACCTCAGGCTCCTGGGCTTCGAGCTCCTCACGCCTACGTTGCTCAAGGGCCCGATCACGCTCCCATACCCCCTCGCCGAAGGCGGAGTGATGGGAGGCAGCGGACGCCTGCTCGAACATCGCAAGAGCGAGCACGGCGTCGGTCACGTTGCCCCCCATCACGCGACAGAGAGACTCGACCTGGCGCCCTACGTCCTCATCTAGGCCCTCGATCCAAATGCCGCGCTCAAGTTCAACCAGCTGTGCCATAACGACCTTGTATCAGACCAGTTGGGATAAGACTACGAGCTTCGCTCGTAGGTTCGACGTGTATGCCTTCGCCATCGCGCAAACCACCGAAGAGGAGACCGAGCGACTGAGATGACTCGGCTCTCTCATCCTGCTCTCCCTGGCGGAAAGATTGCCAGTAGCGCTTTAATTTCACGCTCCGTGCCGACTGCAGTGATGCCGCTGAACTTGCATTTCGAGAACCGACATCCGTAGAAGGTGATGGTTCCTGGCGGGAGAGTGATCTGGTCTGGAACGACAAGAAGCTCGGGACGAGCCCACATTGTGTGTTCTATGTGGCATTCGCCGAACAGGACGTTGACGGAGCCAAATATCTCGCATCCCTTGAAGGTGCGTTGCATGATCGCGCGGCTAGGGTCCAGTACAGCAAGATCGACCCTCTCACCCCTGATGCGTCTTGGAAGTGCCCGCCCACCGAATGCGGCCACTGCTCCATGCCAGGGCCACCACTTCAAGAGAGGGGCCAACATCCCGTAGAAGCCGATCATCGCCAGACCTATGCAGGCGTAAATGACGCCATTGGGCACATGCGCGGTCGAGGGTTGGACTGCCAACAGAACCACTGACGTGGCGCTTACGACCACGACGACACCGCTGACCGCGCTCCAAGCCGACGCCTGATCCGGTTCGGGACGCCACTGCATGACTCCTGCAGCCTACGCCGATCGACCGGCAGACACCAAAAGAGGCCGAAGTCGCTGAGCCGACCTTATCAAGGGTCATCGAGCGGGCACAAACGGGCACAAATCGTGCTTTCGCCCTCCCGCCTCAACGACGAAAGCCCCGCCACCGACTCAAAACCAGTCGATTAGCAGGGCTTTCTGGGACGGGAGCGACGGGGGTCGGGTCCGGTGTTTACACATCGAGGGATTGAGATCCGATGACGTCCCGGGCGGATCGGCAGCAAATCCGATCGCGCTCGACACCAGTTTCGTGGTCGAGGCCCTCACTCGCGGGCAGACGGTCGCTAAGCTGGCGACATGACGACAAAGGAAAAGCTGCGAGCGCAGCTTGAGGAGCTTTCCGAGCAAGAGGCGGAGCACGCGCAGATCGTCGTCGAGCGCCCTGAGCCCGACGTGGTCGGACTGCCTGACGGCTGGGGCGAGACGCTGACCGGCGAGCCGATGCCGAACGTCGTCGCCGCGGTGCGTCGTGTGCGCGATGAGCACTGAGCGTGCTGGTCGTTGACGCGAACGTGGTCGTGGAGGTCACCCTGGAGCGGTTTGGCGCGAAGGCGCTGGACATGCTCGGCGACGAGCAGCTGGTTGCGCCCTGGCTGCTTTGGAGCGAGGTCTCGGCGGCGCTCAGCGCGATGGTCTTCCGCACCGAGATATCCCGGGAGTTGGGCGAGTCTGCACTCGGACGCCTCGAGACGATCAATGTCGAGCCGCGCCATCCCGATGGCCTGATCACCGAGGCATGGCGCATCACCAAGGAGCGCGGATGGGCGAAGACCTACGACGCCGAGTATCTCGCTCTCGCCCAGTTGCTCGGCTGCCGCCTCGTGACGCTCGACGGACCGCTGTGGCGCGCCACCAGAAATCTCGGCTACGTCGTGACACCGGAGGAGCTCAAGCCCCCGACAGACGATGCCTCGACAGTACCCGAGGCATCGGCACCGGGTGACCGAGCCACCGACTCGGCGTAGCGCGCTAGGTCGATGGCATAGCCGTCGCGGAGCGCTCCTTCCTGCTCGCCAGCATTCATGCTTGCGCGCTTCGCTTTGTCGCCGCTGAACGGATAGCTCGACTCGGCGGAAAGCTCAAGTCCGTTCGGTAAGGCTGGTCGAGCAAGGACTTGAGCTTCTGTTCGGATCGAGGTAGGACGTTCGACCGATCAGCGCCCGTGGGGGCGAGAGCGAAAAGGAGAACGGCATGTCAAAGACGACCGCAGCATCCGCGAAGCGGGGTAGCGCCCCGCGACGAACGGCGGCGAACAAGGAGAAGGCGGCAACGGTGACGACCAAGCCGGCCGCGACGGGGGCCGGGACCGCCAATGCGCGGTCCACAGCACGGAAACCGGACGGACCACAGCGGGCGCAGGAGCCCTTGAAGCCGGGGCAGCTGGACGGGCTTGTGCTGGCGTACTTGAAGAGCAACGCGCGCAGCACGCCGCATGGGCCGTCAGGGATCGGGAAGGCGCTGGGCCGGTCTTCTGGTGCTGTCGCCAACTGTCTCGTGCGGTTGGCGCGGGATGAGCGGGTGGTGGAGGTGAGCGAGCGTCCGCGTCGCTATCGCCTCGCGGCCTGACGGTGCGGGTGGGACTTGAGGTTCTTGGAGGATCGAGCTAAAGCTTCTTGAAATCGAAAAATCTGTGGCCGGGCGAGTGCGCTAACACCCGCCCGGCCGGTGACACCAAAGAGCAGGTCTTTGGTGCCGCTGCTAACGGTATCCGCCCGGCAAGCGCGGGGCGTG
The DNA here is from genome assembly GCA_963786535.1 of uncultured Solirubrobacterales bacterium. Taxonomy (GTDB): domain Bacteria; phylum Actinomycetota; class Thermoleophilia; order Solirubrobacterales; family Solirubrobacteraceae; genus Palsa-744. The sequence goes on from CAWAZI010000001.1 coordinate 1,559,957, forward strand.
GGTGCTGTTGGTGCGCGTGCCCCCGAGCCATGCTCGTCATCCGGTGTCGCGTGACCGGAAGGAAGTGATGGTGATGGGCACGACGTTTATCGTGAATCAGGAGGTCGTGAGGTGCCTGCGCAGCGCCCTTCATTCGGTGCTGGGCCAGGCCGCGGAGGCAGTATGTGAGGTCGTGGAGCGCAAGGATCGGGAGTATCACCGGGAGTGGTACGCCGGCCCGCTCGGTCGTTTCGATACCGCCCGGCGCCTGTTGGACCTGGTCGGGTGGGAGCGTGGCAGCAGGGGTGATGATCGGGAAGTCGCGGTCGACCTGTTGGAGTACGGGCAGGTGCTGGTGGACGCACTGCGCATCCAATTGGCGGTCACGCAGGAGGAGTTGCGGGCGCGTGAGTGCACGGAGCGAGAGCGTGCCAGGGATGGTCAGCGGACGGTCGACCTGGCGCGGCGCGAGAACGCGCTGCAGGTCGCTCTCGTGCGCGCCAACGTCCAGCTCGAAGCGCTCACGAACAAAGACGAAGATGACGAGGAGAACGACGGCGGGGATGGCGAGGAGCAGGTCGCGGGGGAGGAGCAGCGATGAGCGGCGATCTACGGCGTGCTCCGGCGACACCCGACCCCTCCGAGCCCGCGCCCGGCCGGTGGGCACAGACGACACGCATGGAGATGCCCGGCGGGGGCGCCCTGTTGATCATGCCGTCGGGTACTCAGCTCGGTCGTGTGATCCGGCGGTTGCGTCGGGCGCGTCGTTTGACGATCGAAGACCTCGCGTTCGCGGCCGGTGTACACCCGACCTACCTTTCGGGTATCGAGCGTGGTATCAGGAATCCGACTTGGGTGAAGGTGTGCGGGCTGGCGATCGCACTCGGAGTGCCGTTCTCAGCGCTGGTCCGCGACGCTGAAGTCGAGGCGCAACTCGACGCACGTATGCGCCGGGCGCGTGCCGAACTGGGTATCGCGGTGTGAGCGCCGGCCGCGTCGCATGGCGGGCCCGGCACGCACCCGCGCGCGCCGAGCAAAGCGGAAGCGCTCGCACGGCCCTGATACAGACCCCGTCTCGTCCCAAACGACAGTCCCCAAGGGGTCGATCGAGACGCCTGCTTTTGCCTACGCGAAGCAGCAATTCGGTCTGGTCACAGTGTTTGCGTGGGAGCGATGCAGCCGGTCTTGGCGGCGCGGCCGGGTGGCATAGTGGCGTGATGGCCGGCACTGACACCTGGCGCGGAATCAACTTCCAGGCGGCCGTCGCGGTGCTCCGAGCGCTCGATGTGCTCGACGGCCAGTACGGGGAGACCCTGGAGCTCGAGCTCGGCCCCGATATCGTGGACTACAGCTCCCGGACGGTGGACGGGACGCTCGTGATCGCAGGGCAGGCAAAGAGCCGCGCCGAGCCCTGGACGTGGCCGCCGGGGGAGCTCGCGGAGCTGATCCGGCGCTGGCGTGAGGTGGACGGCGAGGCGATCCTTGAGTTCTTCACCGACGGGCCGCTGTCGCGCGAGAGCGCAGGCCGGTTGGTTCCCGCGCTGCGAGCGGTACGAGACGGCAACGCGAGCGACGCTGACTGGGCGTTCCTGGTGGGTCACGGCCTGGGTCGGAATGACGAGGCGCTGATCGCCAGGGTGGTTCTCGCGACCCGTCAGCCCTCGCACGGTGCGCTGCTGGACGACGCGGCGAGGCGCATGCGAGCGCTGCGAGACCTCTCCGTGCCCGTCGGCGATGATGAGGCGCGGGCGATCGTGCGCAAGCTGTTCGTGGAGCTGTCAGCCCGCGGCGGGTGCCAGGATCCGTCCGTACGGGCGATCTCTAGGGAGGAGATCGGCGCGCTCGTCGGTGTGGCGCCGGCGCTCGTGGACTCCGCGGAGAGCTGGTCGGCGGAGATGGCCGGCAGATACCGCACGGCAGTAGCCGCGATCGACGTGTCGAGCCTCGTGGAGCTTGACGCCGCCACGTTCGCCGATGACTGGGAGGGGATCGACCTGGTCGCGACCTCGACGCAGGAGCCGGGCGGCGTGAGCGAGCGGCCGGTGAGCGAGCTGGTCGGGCTCGACGTCGCGGTTACGGGCCGCCCGGGCGCCGGGAAGTCCAGCTCACTTGAGCTGATGCGCCGCGCCGCGGCGCAGACGGGGCGTACACCGGTGCTGCTGCGCCCGCGCAGCTACAGCCCGGGGAGTCTTCAGCGGCTGGTGCGCGACGAGGTGCAGCGCGTGCTGGGGTGCGTGATCGCGACGAGTGCCGGCGCGGCACTGCTCGCGGAACCAGGGACTGTGCTGCTGCTGGACGGTGTCGGGGAGCTGCCGGGTGAGACGATACGCCGGGCGCTCGCCGAGGATCTTGAGGAGGTGCGCGGCCGCGTGAACGGCCCCAGCGTGGTCGTCAGCGGCCGCGACCCGGGGTTGCTGCGTCCACTGGAGCTCGCGGTGTGGACCCTGCGGCTCCTGGATAGGTCCGCCAGGCGCGCGCTCGCGGAGCGCCTGCTGCGCGGGGACCCCGAGGCCGCGGCCGCGGCCGGAATGATGGTCGCCGAGCTCGAGCAGGCGCTCGGCGACACGGTGGACGTGCCGCTGCTCTTCGTCCTCGCCCTGGGCCTTCGCGCCAAGGGCCGTGCCCCAGTCGGCTCAGTCGTGGCCCTCTACGACGGCTATGTCGCGGAGCTCCTGCGTCGCGCGGGACAACCGCCTGATTGGGATGGTGAGCTGGTGGCGCTCAGCGCCTGCTGCTTTGACCTGGTCGCGGAGGACCGCTTCTCCCAGGATCGCTGGCGCTGGCTGACGGCTCTTGAGACAGAGCTTGAGAGCCTCGCCGCGCGGGGCCTGCTGGCCGAGGAGCGCGCCGAGGCGACGGCGGCGCTCGAGCGGCTGCTGGCGCTCGGGATCTTCGCGCGCGCGGAGGGCTCGGAGCTCGCGCTGCTTCACGACTCCTTCCGCGACTGGCTGGCCGCGCAGGCGATGCTCCGCGGCGCGCGGGGACTGCCGGACCCATTGGAGGGCCGGTGGGCGGCCGTCGCCGGGCACCTGATCGAGAGCGGGATGGGTGGCATGGAGTTCCTCTGCGCGTGCGCGCAGGACCCGGTGACTGCGGTCCTGGCCGCGCGGCGCGAGCCGCCGGCCGCCGGTGCTGGTGGCGAGGGTGCGCGGGAGGCAAACGGCGTGTTCCAGCGGCTGTGCGGACATCTCGGCGGCGGGCTGCAGGACCAGCTCGAGGGGACCGTGCTGAGCGTGACCGCGCACGGCAAGCAGGTCAGCGTCGCGTTGTGCCACGGAGCGGATGACGGCACTGCCGGGCAGGTGATCGCCGGAGCCGTACTGCCGACGGGGGTTGGCCCGCTGCGCTGTGCCACGACGATTTGGCTCTCCCAGGTCCGCAGCGCGCTTCAGGCTCCGCCGGCCGCACCGGACACGATCCCCTCCACGCCCGATGAGGCCGCGACCGCGGTCGCCGAGCACGCCGAACGCCAGCGCGCCTACCTGGAGAGCGAGGCGCGCAGGCTGCTCCCGGGCCTCGCCGCGGAGATCATCGCTCGCGCGGGAGCCGGCGGACTGCGCGGACGCGTCCACCCCTCCGGTGAGCGGGAGGATCTCGCGTTGAGCTTCACGTGGGCGGTGGGGCAGACACAGGTCGATGTCGGCACCGCGGAGCTCGAGGGGGCGCTGAGCCGTACGACGGTCGGGCATTTCCTGGCGCACGCCCCCGAGGTGCAGGCGGCCACTACGCTGCGCGAGATTCTCGGCGAGATGCTGCCGGGCCTCGGGCCCTGAGTGCACCCGGCGGCGCGTAGCATGAGCCGGGCGATGAGCGAGCAGGCGACAAGACGAGCGGTGTGGGAGGCATGCGAGGCGCTCGCCGGCTGCCTGCGCAGCTCCCCGCACGCGTCAGCGCTCAGCGCGGTCTATGACCGCGAGGGTGAGCGCTCCGCTCACGGCCAGGTGCTGAGCGGGCTGATGGCAGGATTCGGGATGCTTCGCAGCCGCCCGCTGCTGCTCGGCCTCTACCTACCGCGGATCCCTCCGATGGGACCGATGCCTGGCTTCCAGGCGGTGCTCGAAGAGCCGGGCGGCGAGGCGTTCCTGCGCGACGCGCTGCGGATGGCCGGCGCGCTACTCGGGATCATCGAGTGGCTGCGCAGCGCGCTGCCGGGATACCCGGACATACCGGTCCCTGCACTCGGCGCCACTAGCGACCGGGTCGCCGCGGACGGGATGCTCGGCGCCGGGCACCCGTGGCCGCTGGCGGTCCGTGGCACGCTCAAAGGCGAGGACCCGCTGGCGCTCGAGCAGGCCGGGATCCCCGACGGGGATGCTCTGCGCGCGGCGCTTGACGCGTTGCGCGCAGCCACGCTCGGTTGCGAACAGTGGCTTGGGTTTCAGGCTGCGGCGCAGGCGCTCTCCGGGGAGGACCGCTCGGCGCTGCTCAAGCACTGCACAGCGGTCGCGGAGGACACCAGCGAGGAGCGCCTTGACGCAACCGCGGGCGGGCAGATGATCCGCCGGGCGGAGTTCGTGCGAGCGAGCGCCGGTGCCGCCCGCAGCGGGCTGGCGGCCGGCCCCGCGGCGTATCTCGCGGCGTTCGACGCGATCGACACGCTGCTCAGCAACATCGCAGCGGTGATCTCCGATCGCACCGTGTACGGCGCGCCGGTCGTGATCCCGAGCGACGCGGACGTGTCCTGGACGCGCGAGGAGGGTGGCGTCCGGGCGCGAATCGTGACAGTCGAGGACGCGTTGGTGTTCGTCACTCCGGGGCGGCTAGCGGTGTTCGATGCGCCCGCGCCCGTCGGCGGCGGGCTGATAGTGCACGGCACGCACATGAGCATCGAACCGGAGCTCGGGACCCGCGCGACCCTCGACGCGGTCGTGTTGGAGAACAGCGAGGGGCTGTTCACGTGAGCGGCGAGGGAGAGGCCGGGTCGCTGGCCTGGACGCTCGCTGGCGGCGCCACCGACGGGACCGGCGAACTACAACTCGAGCCGGTGCGGCCCCTTACCGCCGAGCAGGCCGACGGGATCCACCGCGCCGGGGAGATGCTGACCCGCATCTCCGGACAGGCCCAGTACACGGCGATCATCGACGCTCTGCAGGTGCTGCACGAGGCGGAGGCGCAGGCAGATCCCGGCGAGGAAGGGGCCGCGCTGACGGGCGCTTGCGAGGCGGCGCTTGCGACGATCGAGGCGCTGCGCCGATTCGCGGAGACCCTCACGACCGAGGCCGCTCAGGACCTGCACGCGCACCCGGAGGCTGCTACCGAGCTGACCCGGGCACTAGAGCGCGCGAGCGGCGAGCCGGCATGGCGCGCGGCGCGCGCGATGCAAGAGACGCTGCAGGCCGGGGACGCCGAGCTCCATGAGACCGAGGGGAGCGCCAGGCTCGTGATCACCGGACCCGCAGCCGACGCCGTGCATGAGCCGGGTCGGCCAGGTGCTCCGCCTGCGCTAGTAGCGGTACGCGGGACCTTGGAAGCGGCGCTCGAGGTGGCTCAGATGATGAGCGCCGAACGGCTGCTGGCGTGCCGGCAGCAGATCGACGACACGAGCCGCACGCTCACGAGCGTCGCGGCCGAGGTTCTCTGGGGTGAGCCGCTGCTGTTGGAGCACCCCCCGGGCTGGCCGGCCGATGAGACGGCCGGGCCGCTCACCCCGCACCGGCTGCCGTTGACCGCCGTGGGGCTGCTGCAGCGGGCGATCCGCCTCGCGGGCGGCCTACTGCAGAGCAGCCGGGAAGTGAGCCGGGAGACCGAACCGGAGGCGGGCATGGATGTGCAGACGGGCGCCGAGGAGACCGACGCTCCCAGCGGTGGCGCCAACCAGTCCGAGGAGCCCCGGGCCACCGCCGGGGAGCAGACCGGCGTGGAGGCCGAACAACCGGAAGAAGCCGGCCAGCCGCCAGCCCCGCCGGGGCGGAGCGTGGACCTCGACGCGCTCGTCGCGCACGTCACGACGCTCTCCGTCGAGCTCGAGCGCGCATGGTCAGACGCCCTGGACGAGCAGGCGCTCGGCGAGGCGTTTGAGCTGCTCGACGGCCAGTGGGCAAGTTTGATCGCGACTGTGGCAACCCGTGCCCAGGACGCAGTCGCACGCGCGCAGGCCGCCGGCATCTCCCCGCTGGTTCCGCACCCGCAGGACCCCTCCAATGCGCACACCGTGAGCGTCCACCCCACGCCCGAGCAAGCCTGGCGACAACTGCAGCTAGCCGAGATGACCGCGCTGGAAAGGCTGCTGCAGGCACTCGGCGCGCTCAAGAGCAAGCGCACCGCCGAGACCCCGCGTCCCGGCGCCGAGGAGGAGGGTTGGTGGCAGTCCGGCGCGTTCGCACTCGTGCGCCTGCGCGCTCGGCAGCTCTCACGCGCCGCACGCGCACTGGATGCGGCGGAGGTACGGCTGCTGGCGGAGAAGGGCAAGGATGCGCCGCCGCGCAGCGTGCAACTCGACGGCGGCTGGGTCGACCGGCTCGAGCTCGCGCGCGCTGCGGACTCGCGCGGGGACCCCGAGTCCGTGCTGATTCACCTGCGGCTCGCGCTGCGCGAACGCGCAGCCGGGCTCGCCGGCTGCGATGCCGACGCGCTGGATGAGAGCTTCGAGCGGCGCCTCGCGGAGGACTCGCGGCTCGCGGGCCTGTCCGGCCCGCTGAGCGCGATGTGCGAGGCCAGCCGGGACCTCAGCGCGGGACGGCCGGTGGACCTGGGTGCGTGCGTGGCCCTCGCGCGGTTTCTGATCGAGCCCGTCGGCGAGCTGTGCCTCGGCCTCGGCGAGGAGCTGCTCGACGCTGCCCGCCCCCGCGGTGGCGGGCCACCGGCGTCGCCCGGTGCGACGTGAGCGCCGCCGAGCAATTCGACGCGCTCGGTCTGCTCGCAGCACGCACGCGGGCACAGGCCGTGTTCGGCGGCGTCGACATCGGCTCGGCGGCGATCAACGTGAATACCACCAGCGCGGTCAACGCGGTGCCGGAGGCCGCAGTCCAGATCGACCTGGGCCGCCTGGCGGGACGGATCCTCGAGTACGCAGCGCCGCTTGCGGTCAGCGCCGCTCGCCCAGGCGGCAGCAAGCTGCTGTTCGCCGGGAGCGTTCTGAGCGCGACCCCGCAGAGCGACCTGGTGACGGTCAGCGCGTCCGGTGAGCCGCGTCTTCAGGAGCAGATGGTTGGTGTGCTCGCGACGTGGGCGCTCCCTGTGCCCGAGCACTTCCATGTGCTCGGCCGCGGCGCCGGGCTCGCGGGCACACAACTGAACATCGAGGGCCTCGACGACCTGCCGGTGGAGGTGTTCGAGGTGATCGCGCCGATCAGCAGCGTCGAGGTCCATGCGCCCGTCACCGTCGGCCCGGTGCGGCTGCTGCCTGCAGGCCGTGCCGCTGGCGCCATTCAGCACGTCGCGCTGGACCCGGACCTGCGCCGGCAATTCGAGAGCGTTGAAGCGTATGCACTGTGCATGCAGACCGCCACGCGCACCCTCGACGCGGAGGACGCCGCGATCGAGCAGATCGACGCGGCACTCGGCTGGCTGATGGCGTCCTCGAGGTACGGGCTCGCGCGGCTCCCCGGCGGCGAGCCCGTGCGCTATGAGCGCGGGCAGGCACGCGCGACCGCCAGGCGTGGGCCGCTAGTGCTGGCTCGCGGACTACGCACCGGCAGAGGCTGGCTTCGAACACGCGCGGCGGTGTCGAACATCGACCCGTTGCGCGTCGGGCGCTCCGAAATGCCGGGACTCCCGCCGGGTGTGCCTTTCGATCCCGCTTGGGTGCGGACCCTGGCACGGTTCGCCGCGGCGGCCCGCGCACCGGACCAGGTGCTCGCAGTGTCGGCTCTCGCGGCTGTGTTGGACTCGTACGCGCGCCAGCGCGCGGCGCACTCGACGCCATTCGGCGAGTCCGAGCTTCAGGCGCTCTTGGACGCTCTCCCCAGCGATCTGGAGCCGCGGCTGAAGGAGCGGGTCGGCGAGCTCGCGCAGCCCTCGGGCAGCGAACGCTTGCGGGCGGCCCTTCAAGAGGACGGCGTGCCGTTGACGGCGCAAGAGCGCATACTGCTCGAGGGGATCCTCGCGGCCCCGGCCGCGGCAGCCGAGCGGCTGAGCGTTCACGAGGTGGATCATGCGTTCGCGGTAGCTGCGCGCCTCGTGATGTTCTGGATCGGGAGAGGCCAAGGAGCTGCAGGGGGATAGGTTTCGTGGAGCTCACCCTGATTCGGCGAAGGACAGCAACATGGGGCGATCTTGTCAGCCGCCAAGCGCCCGTCAAGGCGGGGGAATCGGGTTGACGCCTTCACGGTCGTCCACCTCGGACAAGACATACTTTTCGGATTCTCTCCCCCGGCGTCCATCGAGGCAGAGCAGGCCGATATATGTCTTGAGCTGCAGGTTCTCGCCACCATCGTCGGCCCGAGCCTCACGCGAGCACGACCTTCTTCGCGTCTCTCCACATGGTCGTCACGCGAAGGTGCCCGTCGAGGACGGGAAAGCTATCGATCGTCGAGAACTCGGCCTCTAGGTAGAGCCTTCGCGCGGCGTCGTCGCTCACAGCCAGACATGCGGGCATGCGCTCGTCATCGATGCGCGCGAGATTGTGGGCGAGCAGCCTTCGCGCTAGCCCGTGGCCCCGAGCGATGGGAGCAGTGCCGAGGAAAGTCAGGTAGTAGTGGGGCTTGTCGGCGGGTCGCGCCTCGGCGTACCGCTCAAGCACGGGCGTCACCTCGGCCACACGGTCACCGATCAGCTTGCGCAGCAGTGGCAGGTACTTGTTTCGCTGCTCCGTGAGCTCGTCCCAATCGGGTGGAACCCATACCGCAACTGCCGTGCAGGATTCCGCGATCCACACCCAGTCGTGGGGAAGAGCGTTGCTCACCGAGTGCAACCACCAAGCTCGTAGCTGATCGGGCTTGGGGAATATCCACCGGGAGACGGGATCATCTGCTAGGGCCGTGCACACAGTGTCCACGATCGGCTCGAGATCGCCCGCTGTTGCTACGCGAAACGCGTCTGGTGATGGGCAGAAGTACATAGGGCGATCAGGAATCCGTACAGGTATCGTACGTGGACGAGCTTGTATATATTGACTTGCCACATGATCCGAACCCAGGAGGGCACCATGTCTGAGTCCCAACGGCCGAGATTGTCTGAGGAGTCGACCAAGGCGGAGCAGGCGCCACGACCAGCACTCGCGGCGCGCGAGGGAGGTCAGCCTCTGTTCGTAGCCGTCGCCTCGGACCCGAAACCGAAGACGCCGTAGCGGGCACCGGACTTGTCAGAGTCGCAAGTCCGGCCTCTCGTGCTTGTGCTTGCGGACGCCGACGACATCGGCGTCCGCAGGCTCGTAGCTTGGCTGGAGCCGCACTGCGCCGTCATCTGGTGGCGCTTCGGCGTACCAGAGACGTCGGTCGACGTCAGGGTCACGGGACAGCGGTTTCGGGTCGAGCAGCCTGGAGCGGTGCTTACATCTGAGCTGTTTCGCGAGGCCCGACTTGTTATCTATAAGCGGAGATGGCTTCAGCCGAAGCCCTTGGTGCCCTCGCAGCTTGGGGACACCGCCGACCGGGCGTTCTCTGAGCGGGAGTGGGGGTCGCTCCTGGAGGGGATTCTTCTGGCCGAGGAGCGTCGTGGCGAGGCGGCGTGGGTGAACGCGCCGTCGGTCTGGGCGGGCACGCACAACAAGCTGGCCCTGCTCCTAGAGGCTGGCCGTCATGGGGCGAGGATTCCTACCTTTGAGATCACAACGAGCGTCGAGCGGGGCGCTCTCTCAAGCGACGTTGTCGTCAAGGCAATCTCGGCTGACGAGATGATCGATGAGGGACGCTACTTCAGCACGACGCGCCTCCACGATCGTGACGTGGCGAGCGTCGTGGGAGAGAAACTCCCGACACCGTCGCTGTTTCAAGAGTATCTGTCGGTCGACCACGAGTTGCGCGTCTACTACATCCTGGGCCATTGGGTGACGGTGGTCCTGCGTCCGTCACCGCAGCACGTTGACATTCGCCATGTTCCCGCCGAAGCGATGGAACCGCGGCTAGGCGAGCTGCCCGTAGGGTTGCAACGGGCGCTCGCCGGCATCGTCGCGCGGCACGGTCTGAACTACTGCGCCTTCGATGCCCTCGTGCAATCGGACGGCCAGCCCTGGCTCGTGGACATCACCCCAGCAGGAAGCTGGGACTACTTCGAGAACGGTGGTGGCCCAGAGTTCATCAGCGAAGCGCTGGCGCGCGCAGTCCTCGAATACGTACGCGCCGATCGTGCCAGGGCGATCGCATGAGCACGGCCCTCAGCGTCATCGCGATCGTGATATCCGTGCTGACGGCAGTTTTTGCAGCCGCCGTGTCGCGGACGATCTCGAACCAGGACATCCGGAGTACTGCGATCACGGACTATTACGGCTCGATGCGCGAGCTCACAAAGCTGCAGATGGACGAGTGGAGGCTGGCCCACCTCTTCGAGGTTGAGGAGAACTACAGCGCGGTGGCCGACACCCTACGTGCGGTGGCTCCGGAGTCCGGTAGTGTGGAATCGGTGATGCTGAGCCTGAAGGAGAGGGCCGCCGCAGTGACCCTTTTCGGTCTTTACGAGCACGTCATCTATCAGCTCGAAGAAGTCTCGGAGGACGGTGATACCGTGCGCGCACGTTTCTTGGCGGACGCTGCCGATTACTTCACTAACCGGCTGTTGGCGAACCCACGCCTGCGATATCTCTGGGCGAGCGATGGCGGGAACCTCCAATGCGAGTTCGAGGAGAACGTCCGCACCCACTATGAGCAGCACATAAGACAGCCAACCGACGGCTGGGACGCGACCGGTCCGTATGGAGATGTCCACCCCGCGCTGGCCGATACGTGACGAGGAGACGTCACGAGCGGACGACCGCGCCTACTGGGAGTCGGTGCATCGCGACGACGACTACGAGAGCGTGTTCAGCGTCGGGGAGGACGAGGCCGTCCTGGATGCGGTGGTCGCGGAGGCGCTCGCCGGTGACGCCAGAAATATCCTGATCGCGGGGTGCGGATCCCGCGTCGAGCTCCAGCGGGCACTACTCGGCGCGGCTCATGTTTCCGTGACGGCGACGGACTACGCCGAGGTGGTAGCGATCGCGGGCACCCGCTGCGCGCATGCCCGTCTGCGCTACCTAGCCCTGGAGGACCGCCCGGTGCTCGTGGAGGAGTTCGATGTCGTGGTATCGGTCAATGTGCTGGTGAAGAGCAGCGACGAGGCGAACCGGGCTTTGGTCAAGGAGTGGGCGGGCGCACTGAAGCCGGGAGGCCGGCTCGTGATGCTGGTACCGATCCTGTTCTGCGGCCTCGATCTGGCGCTGTTGACCGGTCGGCGTGACCTGTGGGAGTGCCTGGACCTCAAGCGATCGTCATGGATCGAGCGGGCGCAGGGTGTCCGTCAGATCGAGTACTCACCCCTGCGGATCAGGCGTGTACTGCGGGAGGCAGGTCTACGCCTCAGCGACCTGAGGCTGATTTTCTTGGAAAATGCCACTTCGCGGGCGCAGGCGCGGACCAGCTACGAGTTGGACGATGAGGATCTACTGATCTACGAGCAGCTCGTGGTAGCGCGACGCGATTGAGCGCGTGTGGGTGCCGGAAAGTCGATTGTGGCCACGTGGCGCGTCGGAGGACTCGCCGCGCCCCCTCCCTTGTTCAACCGAGACCGCCACGCAAGGGGCTCCCTCGACCGGAAGCGGGCACCTCAGTGGCTGAGGTCTACGCGCCCCCTTCGGACGAGATGGACGACAGTGGGCGGGGCCGGGCGGGGCTCCTGTTGCCGCTGGCGATGCGAGTGCCCACTGAGGCTGCATGAGCCTCGGGCCCCGTCGCCTGTCCGCGGATGTCCAGTCGGAGGCCTCGATGAAGCAGCACGTTGGCGATCCGGGGGGCACCCTACGATCTCCTGCGTGGACGAGCAGCGATCTGACCCACGCGAACGCCGTCGCTGGTTGCGCGTACTCGATCCTGTTCTGACAGACGAGATCCGTGATGCGGGCGCGTTGTCGTGCGAGGAGCTCATACAGATGGCAGCCCACCCACTCAAGGATCGTGCCTCGCGCGCGACCATCGAGGAGTGGTGGGAGTACGCTCACCGGCGCTGCTGGCTGGAGCAGCATGTGGCCGACCGCTACCGTCTTACGAGCATCGGCCGAGAAGAGCTGCGGGTGCGTCGCGAAGACGTGGACGGGCCGGATCTGGCCGAGTGGGCCAAGACGATCGTGAGGTGGACGCTGGCAGGCGGGGCAATCGGTGCTGCCGGCTACTTGAGCGGCAAATACGGGACGGTATGGCTCGCGGTTCTGGGCGTGTGCATTGCCATTGCGCTCCTGCTCTTCATCGCCGCGCCGTTCGCGCGATTGTTTGATCGACCGGCGGACCGCTGGGCGGCCCGTCACGCTTGCGGCTGGCTCGACGGCCGTCCCGTCAGGTGGTGGGTGCGCCGGCATGCCGCGGTCGAGGGCGAGGTTCGCCGACTCTACCCGCCTGATGAGTTGAGGGCAGCCGCGACTTCGCCACCGCCGGTCTCGACCGCCTAGCCTCCGCGCCAGGCTCACGCAATTACGCCGGATCGACGCCGACAGCGACTGGTCCACGTACTGCCAGTTGTCCGTGCCCGTGAGACGAGACCGGGCTGTAGCCGCTGACCACGGGGGGTTCGATGACCACATGGGCCGGTGTCCTGCGACCTGCTGGTCCCGGCCCTGGTTCATCGTGTTTATGGATCACCGGGCGTGGACTTGACTTCGACGCGGGTTGGAGCTACACCGTCCAGTCCCGCGATGACCTGCCCTTCAGCTTCTGCCCATCTCGCGCCCCGTCTCCGGGTCTGTCGTGGCCGTCTGGGGGTTGCCGTTCGCTCGTTTCCGATCGGCAAGGCCCGGAGCGCGGTTCTCGGCATTGTCACGCGGGATTCGCGGCATGGCTGCGCGCCCGACTCTCTCCCTACACCATCTCTCTGTACCTGTCTGTCTTCTGGAGGTCTTCTATGACTCTTTCTGGCTCCGCCGGCCGCGCTCGTGTCGTGCGGACTCGTCGTCGTTCTGATCCCAACTGCGCGCTGGCCGAGATCGACCAGCGAGTGCTCGGCGTGCTTTGCGCGCACCGGGTGGTGCGCCAGGATCAGCTGGGACGACTGTTCGGCAAGATCCCCGAGCGCACGCTTCGCTACCGCACGCGCCGCCTGCATGAGCTGGGCCTCGCCGGTCGCAGTCGGCCATACCGCGATCGTGGATCTGCCCCGAACCATCACTGGCCGACACGGCGCGCGGACGCCCTCATGCGCGGCGACCAGCTGCCCCGCGGCGGGGAGCGCCATACGCCGAACCCGGTCTTCCTCGCGCACGCCGCCGCTCTCACCGAGCTGTACGTCGCGTTCGCTACCGAGGCAGAGGCGGCCGGGCTGGCCTTGCGCGAGTATCGTCGTGAGGGCGACGCGCGCGAGCCGTTCAAGGACAGCGGGCAGGAGCGGGCGCTTGCGCCCGATGCGCTGCTCGTGCTCGGCGATGAGCAGGGCAGGGAGCTGCGGGCGTTCGTGGAGATCGATCTGGGCACGATGTCCCACGGCCGGCTGCGGTTCAAGGCCGGGCTGTACGCCGCCTACGCGGCCTCGGATGCTTGGCACGGGCATCACCCGTTCCTGCCCGCGCTGCTGTTCCTGACGACCACGACCGCACGGGCGAGGAGCTTCCTCAAAACGCTCGGGCAGCTGCTCTCCTACGAGCCGCAGCGCCCGCGCTTCGGCTCGTCCTCCCGCAGACCGTTCGTCGCCGGTGCGGGCGCGCTGGCCTTCACGCCCGGACGCCTGCTCAATGAGGGGTGCCTGGCCGACCTCGACAGCCACGAGGGACTGCGGCTGATCGATGTGCTCAATGCGGCTCGCGCCCCGTATGACGAGCAGCTCGCCTACCGGCGTGAGCGGCGGGAAGCTGAAGAGGAGAAGCGTCGGCGCCTGTGGGAGGAACCCGAGGCGATGCGCGAGCACCTGCGCCGCCACGAGAACTGGCTGGGCGACTACGGCGCGGCACTCGGCCCAGGCGGCGCTCAGGCGTTCGCGCTGCTACTGGCCTCGGATGACCGCCCGCTGCCCGACGAGCGCGGACTGTTGCGCGCGATAGCGCGCGACTTCGGCGACGCGCTGGTAGAACCGACGCCAAGGACCATCCCCTCCGCCCCTGGCGCGGAAGCCAAGGGTCAGGTGGCACTGCTGATCGATTCCTACCACTCCATCCAGGAGCGAGAGCTGCGTGCGCTCGCCGACCGGCACGGGGTGGGACCGCACGTGCGCAAAGCAGCAGCGCAGCTGCGGTCCGGGCTGATCGAGCCCCGCGATCTCCAGGCGCTGCCCCGTGAAGCCGAGCACGACGCCGCCGGCCGCGAGGAGCAGCGCAAACGCCGGCTCGCCTATCTGGAGTGGCGTAAGGGCGCCGCACGCCAGCTTGCCCGCAAGGCCGGCCCGCTCGGGCGGCTCACCCACCGCGCCGAGGACTTCTATGAGCCGGTCGACCGCCGGTGGCTTCGGGTCTGCCGGCGCTGCGATGAGATCGTCTACCCCGCCGTCAGCGCATCCGGCGGCCTCGAGGACAAGCCCAGTTGTCACTACTGCCACAGCACTGAACGGGTCACGGCCTATCGCAAGGACGACCGGACTGACCAGGAAGGAGAGATGTACCTATGAGACAGGATCGATTCCCCAAGGACCCGACGCCGTGTCCCGCGCCCGGCAGGCGCCGCCGCGGCAACACGTACCTCGACGTCAGACCGCGCCAGCGCCAGCCGAGGGATTTGTGCCCTCAGCAACGGCGCCTGCCGGACCCCGACCACGAGGCGTTCGTGGACTGGTTTGTCCTCTACTGGCGCCAGCGCGGAGCACAACTCTTCGCGGGCGAGCCCACGGACGAGAAGGAGGTATAGGAGCGACATGCCCCAACAGCAGGAGCAGCAGACACGCCGCGCGGTCGCCTACATACGTGAGTCAACGGAGGAGCAGGGCCGCGGCTACTCCCCCGACGGGCAACGCCAGGCCATCGCCCGCTACGCCACCGATCACGGCCTCGCGCTCGGGGACGAGTACCTGGACTTCGAGACCGGCCGCGCCGCAGACAAGCGCCCAGGGTTCCAGCGCCTGATCGAGGATGCGATGGAGCACCGCTTCGACGTCGTCCTCGTCTTCCACACCAGCCGCTTCGCGCGCAACACCGTGGAGGCCAAGCGCTACAAGAAGCTCCTGCGCTCCGAGCTGGGGATCGACGTGATCTCCGTCACCCAGCCCCTCGGCGCCGACGCCAACGATCCGGCCGCGTTCCTGTCCGAGTCCGTGCACGAGATCTTCGACGAGTACTACTCCGTCTCCCTGTCCTTCTGGACGAAGATGGGCCTGCGGGAGAAGGCCCGCCAAGGACTGCTCACCGGCAGCCTCCCGTGGGGATACGTCAAGGGCGAGGACGGCATCGCCCAGCCCGACCCTGGGCGCGCCCCCTACGTCCGCAAGCTGTATGAGATGTATGCCACCGGCCGGCACACCGATCGCACGCTCGCCGAGTGGCTGAACGTCAACGAGCAGCGCACCGCCCGCGACCACGCGTTCGGCGTTGACACCGTCCGTGAGATGCTCTGCAACACCGCCTATGCCGGCTACGTCTCCGCCCGCCGGGACACGACCAAGACGATCAAAGGGCTGCACGAGCCGATCATCGAGGAGGCCCTGTTTGACCGGGTGCAGGAGATGCGCCGCCAGCGCGCCCGCACGCTGAAGCCCGGCCGGCCCTCTCAGCGCTATCTGCTGCGCGGCATCGCCCGCTGCGAGCGCTGCCAGGGCAAGATGCACGGCACCGCCATCGGACGCAAGCTCGTGCCGCGCTACTACTGCGCAACCCGCCGCGCCGAGCACACCTGCGACCAGCCGCTCGTCCACACCGATCTCGTGGAGGCCCAGCTCGTCGAGTTCATCGCCGACTTCAAGCCCGCCCCCACGATCCGCGAGGAGATCCTCCGCCGCCTCGCCGGCGCCACCACCACGGACACAGCCGACACCACCAAGCGACGCATATCGCTCGAAGAGCGCCTGCACCGCTCGCGCGACCTCTACGAGCTGGGCGACCTCACCCGCCCCGAGTACATGGCCCGGCGCGACGCCATCAACGCCGAGCTCGCAGCACTCGCCCCAGGCCCGATCCCCGACCTCGACAGGCACGCCAAGTTCTCGACGACTTCTCGATCTTCTGGACCCGCGAGACCGACCCCGCCGCCAAGCGCCACCTCCTCTCGCTCATCTTCGAGCGCGTCTGGCTCGACGAGCAGCGCGTCGTCGCCGTCCAGCCGAAGCCCTCATTCGCGCCCTTCTTCGAGAACCGGCCCCCGGAAACCGCCGGGAAAAGGGTGTGTAAAGAGCGGGAGCGACGGGGGTCGGACACGCGATTGACACCCCGCGGATTGAGATCCGGCTGTGAGGCATGCGCCCGTGAGTAGACGGGCTGTCGCTCGGCCGTCCCAAGCGATTGGTATCCCTACTCGACTCGACGATGAGCCCTGACAAGCGACAGCGGCGATGTGATCCGCGGCAGACCAAGCCGTCTCGCACGTCCAAGCCAGCACCCGACCCGGGGCCGCCATATGAAGTGCTGTGGCATCCGGCGGCCGACACCGAGCGCGCCGCGATCTCCAATGCGGCTGAGCGCGCGGCGATCCAGCACGCGCGGGAGAAGCTCGAAGCGATCGGTCCACGGCTCGGCGCTCCGCACAGCAGCGCGATCAAGGGCGAGGATGGGTCGGGACTGCGCGAGCTGCGCCCACGCGCGGGACGTAGCCGCTGGCGGCCGATCTATCGGCGGGTGGGGCCTGGGATCTTCGTGATCCTCGCCGTGGCTCCAGAGGCAGAGATCGACGGGCGCGGCTTCGATGAGAAGGTCCGCGACGCTCAACGACGCTTCGATGAGCTGGAGACGTGATCCTCCGTCGCGCAGCGCAGCGATAACAACCTTGATATCATCTGGACAGGAACCTAGATCAAGGGAATGGGATGAAGCTCAGCGACTTGAAGACGAACGAGCAGGTGTTGGCCGAGGAGCTGCGCGACCCGGAGTTCCAGCGAGAGTGGGATCGCACCGCGATCGCACGTGCTGTCGCGCTGAAGGTGCTGACA
Organism: uncultured Solirubrobacterales bacterium; assembly: GCA_963786535.1. GTDB lineage: Bacteria > Actinomycetota > Thermoleophilia > Solirubrobacterales > Solirubrobacteraceae > Palsa-744. The sequence continues at coordinate 1,577,048 of CAWAZI010000001.1, forward strand.
TACCGCACCGAGCATGGGCTCTCACAGCGAGCGCTTGCAAAGAAGCTCGCCATGACCCAGCCGCAACTCGCGCGCCTGGAGGCCGGGGAGCACAACCCCACCATCGACACCCTCGCCCGTCTCGCGCAGACACTCGACCTCGAGTTCGCCATCGACATCCACCCCCGCCAGCGCGCGCCCAAGCTCCTCAACGGACGCGCGCAAGGCCGGAACGCCATCGCCTCCTACGAGATCGATACTGCCGCAGTGCTGCTGGCAGCCGGGTGATGCAGACCATCCGGGCTGCAACTGCTCGCCACGTTCTTGCCACCGCGCGCTTGAATTGTCCTGAGCGACGGCTGAACAAAGCGGTCAAGCTCCCACCGTCCACGTGAGCGGCGCTTTTGATCTACGCTAGGCCGAGCCGTGCAGGATCACGTGTGTGGAGTGGACCGCGTTTCGCGGACAGACTGCTCAGCCGACTCACGAGGAGGACCGTCACTCAAAGTTCTACGACTCGGAAAACCTCCGACTCGGGAAACCTCTGACGGCCCTCCATGTGCTGACCATCTACTACTGCTGCTGGGCTGTGTGTACCCGGAAAGGCAGACGCCAGTTCTCACGTGCTTCGCCGTCGACTTGCAGGCGCCACTCATAGCTGGCGGGCGCCAGCGGCATCGGGCCGGATTTGATCACGAACGGGCTCACCAGGGTCGCTGGCGCGTCCTCCGGCGTCTCGATCTGCATCGTGATTTCATGATGCACTGGCTCCATGCCATTCGGTGTCGGCATCAATGCCGGATGCCCCTGCGAGTCGATCAGATCGACCGTGAACGTGTGCTCCGTGCCTGTCTGCTCGATCGGCACTTCGATCACCATTGCGAGCGCGAACGGCGCCGCGCCATTCATATCGGTCCAACCACCGCCAGCGATGAACAGCTTCTGGTCTGCGACTTGGGCATGATCTGCAAGGACCATCGTGACATTGATGGGCCTTTCCGGTGTGTAGTTGCTCTCGTAGCTAGCCATTTGGCTACCTCCTGTTAACTCAGCTTGCCTTGTGCAAAGCCGAAGGTCTGGACAGTGTAGCAAACATGTTCGTTGTTCTGTTTGTGTACTGTCCCGCGACCTTACAATGGCACCGTGATGGTCGCTATGCTACCATCGACGTATGGCAAGCGTGGACGATTTCTTCGAGGCCCCAGCAGCCGACCTAGTCGGGAAGCTGAAGCAGCTCCACAATGAGCGGGCCGACATCGAAAGCCGAGAGGCGATCATCGAACAGCTCCTTGAGGTCCGCGCAAGGCAAGGCGGTGACGCAGCAGCGGAGATTGCGGCACTCGGAGCGGAGGCTGGCATTGGTCCGCTCCGTGAGCAGATCCTGCACGTCCTGGCATCCATGCGGCAGGAGAGCCTCTGGCTCATGGCGCCCCAAGCCGTACACGAAGAGTTGATGAAGCGCGGTAACCGCGCCGTTACGATCGACGCGGTTCGCGTCGCGATGAGGCGCATGGCCGAGAAAGGCGAGCTCGAACGACCGCAGCCCGATGCCCTTGCCTTTGGACTCCCGGGAGCGATCGCTGACATGCCACCTGGCCTTCTCGAGGCGATGGGCTTGAAATGAAACTAATGGCGTCCGACACTCCGGACGCAGATGACATTGGCAAGATCGACCTGCGCGGGCTTGGGCTGGCCTTCCAGCGTCCAGCGGGCCCGGCTAAAGCCCGGCGCGCTTGAGTAGCGTCCACGCAGGGACGCCGAGCGCGGCGGCGACCTTGAGCAAGACAGCGAGCGTCACATTGAACTCCCCGCGCTCGATCGCGCTGTAGTAGCTGCGATCGATTCCTGCCGCAAGGGCGAGGCGTTCTTGGGAGATGCCCTGCTGCTCGCGTGTGGCGCGGATCGCCTCGCCCAGCGCGAGCTGTTCAGGCGTCGGGGTCTTGCCCTTGGGCATCTGCCGAGCCTCGCCCATTGACGGACAGATATCCACGGAGTATGATGCCCGAAACATAGAGAGTGCCCCCGCGCCGCTGACACGGCCGGGGGCGTGGCACCGAGAGCCTACGACTCCCGGCACAGAGACACCCTACGCCACGTATGGGGGTCTTCCTGCCAGAGCAGTACGACCCTCGGGGCCTCCGAACGAAGGAGGAACCGACATGCCCAAGCACGCCGACACCGGGGTTCAGCGACCGATCGTGCTCCACGTTCTCGAGCGGTGCGCCGTCACGCGGACAGCCATTCAGGAGGCATTGAGCGACATCGAGCCGACCGCGATCGACGAGGGCCTGCGCGCCTTGGAGGACCAGGACGTCGTCCTGATCGAAGGCGAGCGGATCACGGCCACGGTCTGCACGCGCTACCTCAACGATCTCGGGCTGATCTCGCTATGAGCGCGTGCGTCTCCGGCGCGGACCTTGGGCGGGCGGTTCGCCGCCTGCGCAAGGCTCACGGCCTGAAAATCGAACAACTCGCGTTCGCCGCCGAGATGCATCCCACATACCTCTCCGGTATCGAGCGCGGTCGTCGCAACCCGACCTGGCGAAAGCTGTGCGGGCTCGCCGGCGCGCTCGACGTGTCCGTCTCGACGCTGGCCGAAGAGGCTGAAGAGGAGGCGGTGGTCGCGCGCGTGGCGCTGACCACGAGAGAGCGCCTGAGAAGCCGAACCCAACCATCCGGGATGTCACGGGCACGACAACAGACGCCCATCTCAGGACGGCCCGGCGCTTGAACGCGCCGGGCCGATCTCCCCCTTGCGACGCTCGCTGGACAGACTTCGACGAAATCTGTTTGCCGGTTTCGGGGGTTCGCGGTCAGTACACACATGCAGCCGACAAATGGACACCCCCCGAACACCACCGATAAGCGGGAGCGCCCGGCGGCGTCCGGGCGCGACAAAACTCGTTTGCACATTCGGGGTCTTGCTCGGTTGAATAGATATGCCCCGCAGCGAGACAGCCGCACTGAGCCCTCACCAACGCCCAGGCGTCTTTGCCGTTCGGTCGTTCACGATCGGCAACCCGCGACAGGCCGTCTTTGGCTTGCTGCTGGGAAATCCGGGCGGACCGGGCGCGCCCGACTCTCTCTACCCGTTCCTACTCGTGCCGTTGACCCTCGCCGTGTCGTGTTCATGCCGTCCGCGAGTGCCCAGGTCTTCTGCCCATGAGTAGTTCTCGCACCAGCGACCGGGATCGTGTCGTCCGGGCTCGTCGTCGTTCCCCCTCCCCCACCGGCGCGGCCAGCGCACTGACCGAGACCGACCGGCGGCTGCTGGATGTGCTGTGCGCGCATCGCGTGGTGCGCCAGGACCAGCTCGCACGCCTGTTCCCCAAGGTTCCTGAGCGGACGCTGCGCTACCGCACCCGCCGACTGCACGACCTCGGGCTCGCCGGACGCACCCGCCCCTACCGGGAGCACGGTTCCGCTCCGAACCATCACTGGCCGACACGCCGCGCTGACAGTCTGATGCGAGGAGAGCCCGCCCCGCGTGGCGGGGAGCGCCAGGAGCCAAACCCAGTCTTTCTCGCGCACGCCACCGCACTGACCGAGCTGTACGTCGCCATCCTCACGAACGCTCGCACCGGAGCATTCAAGGGCCTCCGCTACGACCGCGAGAGCGACGCCCGCGAGCCCTTCAAGGACGGCGCACGAGAACGAGCGCTCGCCCCCGACGCCACGCTCGGCCTCATCGACACGCAGGACCGCGAACTGTGGGCGTTCGTCGAGATCGACCTCGGCACGATGTCCCACACGCGCCTGCGCTTCAAGGCCGCGCTCTACGCCGCCTACATCGAGTCCGAAGCGTGGCACAAACGCCACGCATACCCACCCGCGCTGCTGTTCCTCACCACGACCGACATTCGTGCACGCCGGTTCCTGGGTGCTCTCGCCCGCGCGCTCTCCTACGGTCCACCTCTGCGCAAGCGTCGCGCGTTCATCGCCGGTGCCGCCGGGATCGTCTGGACCCCACACCAGCTCATGACCGACCCCTGCCTCATGGACCTCGACGCCAACACCGGGCTGACCCTCCTCGACATCCTGCATGCCGCCCATGCGCCCCATGAACGGACGCTCACGCGTGAGCGCAAAGAACGCGAAGCCGAAGAGACCAAGCGCCAGGCACTGCTCGATGATCCCGAGAAGATGCGCGACTGGCTGCGCGACCATAACCGCACGCTCGCTCCCTACTTCGACGCACTGGAAGATCCCGGCGCGCAAGCGATCGAGCTCTTGCTCGCCTCGAACACGACACCGCTGCCGCAGGAGAGCAAGGTGTTGCGCGCCATCGCGCGCGACCTCGAAGACGCGCTGCCCGAACTCCGACCGCCACCCGACGCCCCGCCCGGCTTCGCAGTGGTCGACGAGGTCGCTCTGCTCGTCAAGGACTACACCGACACTCAGGCCAAGCAGATCAGAGCGCTCGCCGCAGACCACGGCGACGGGCCATCACTACGACGGACCTGGAACCTGCTGCACAACGGCGGGCTGCTCACCCCGAGCGACCTCGACCAACTCCCCCGGGATGCGAAGCACGACGCGGCACGTCGGCATGAACAGCAAAAGCGCCACGCGGCCTACCTGGAATGGCGCGAGCAGGCCGCACACCAGCTCGCACGCAAAGCCGGGCCGCTCGGACGCTTCACTCACTCCCGCGAGCAGTTCTACCCCCAGCTCGACCGCGAAAGGCTGCGGGTCTGTGAGCGCTGCCGCGAGACGATCTACCCCGGCCAGCCCGTTACCAACGGCTACGGCTACGACGCCCCCGCCCCGGCCAGATGCCACTTCTGCGTCGAACCGCACGGGACCCTGCCATACGACCCAACCGAGAACGCCAGCAAAGAAAGCGAGGCGCAACCGTGAGCAAGACCCCGAAGGAACCGCAGCGGCCGCGAACCGACTGTTCCGCCCCGGCCCGGCGCCGCCGAGCCCATCCGCTGTTGAGATCCCAACCCCATCGAGCTAGAGATGCCTGCCATGAGCGATCGAGCCCGTCCATCCGCAAAGGAGACGCCCATGCCCGACCCGTCAGGGGCCCCCACAGCGAACTCGAAGGATTCGCGCACTGGTTCGCCGACTGGTGGCTTCGCCGCGGATGCCAGCTCACCACCACCCACGGCCAAGGAGGAGCAGATGAGTAGTCCGGAAGAGCCAGCAACGGTCAGGCAGCGCGCGGTCGCCTACGTCCGCGAGTCAACCGAGGAGCAGGGACAGGGCTTCTCCCCCGACGCCCAGCGCGAGACGATCCGCAAGTTCGCCGTCGAGAACGACCTGGAGCTGGTCGGGGAGTATTGCGACTTCCATTCAGGTTGGCGCAAGTCCGAGGCCCGCCCCGAGTTCCAGCGCCTCATGGCCGACGCCGCGCAGGGCTGCTTCGATGTGGTGCTCGTCTTCCACACCTCCCGCTTCGCGCGCAGTCAGGTCGAGGCGCGCCGCTACAAGCAGCTCCTACGCGAGCGACTCGGTATCCGCGTCGTGTCCGTCACGCAGCCGATGGGCGAGGACCCTACCGACCCCTCCGCGTTCCTCGCCGAGTCGATTCACGAGATGTTCGACGAGTACTACTCCGTCTCGCTCTCATTCTGGACCCGCAGCGGGCTGCGCGAGAAGGCGCGCCAGGGCCACCTCGTCGGCAACCTCCCCTGGGGCTACGTCCGCGATCCCGAGAGCAAGCTCGCGATCCCCGATCCGCAGCGCGCCCCGCTGGTACGGGCGCTGTTCGAGCGCTACGCCACCAGCCAGGAGTCAGACCGCAGCCTCGCCGACTGGCTGAACGCCACCGGCGCGCGCACCGCACGCGACCGACAGTTCGGCAAGGACACCGTGCGAGAGATGCTGTGCAACGCCGCCTACGCCGGCTACGTCAGCGGCCTACGCGACAAGACCCGCGCGATCCGCGGCCTGCACGAGGCGATCATCACCGACGAGTTGTTCGACCAGGTGCAGGAGATCCGCTCCTGGCGCACCCGCGTCCTGAAGCCCGGCCGCCCATCCGAGGAGTACCTGCTGCGCAAGCTCCTCTGCTGCGAGCGCTGCGGCGCACGGATGCACGGCACCCGCGGCTCACGCGCCGGTATCCGCCGCTACCAATGCTCCACCCGCCGCCACCACGGCGACTGCCACCAACCGATCGTCAAGGCCGAACCATTGGAGGAGCAGCTCATCGACTGGCTGCACACCTTCCAACCCGACGAGGAGCTCCGCCAACTCGTGCTCGACACGATCACCGCCGAGACCCAGCGCCACCCCAGCGAAGACCAGGAGCGTCGCCGCGAGCTACTGACCCAGCTCGACCGCCTCCAAGACCTCTACGTCCTCGGCGACCTCACCAAGCCCCGCTACGTCATGCGCCGCCAAACACTCGAGGAAGAGCTGCAACGCCTCGCGCCACCCGCCGACCCCCACCTCGACCGCGCGCAGGAACTGCTAGGCGACTTCGCCACCTTCTGGCACGCAGAGCCCGACCCCGCCGAGCGACGCAAGCTCCTCGCAAGCCTCTTCGACCACATCTGGCAAGACACCGGACGCATCGTCGCCGTAACGCCCCGCCCCGCCTTCGCCGTCTACTTCAAGGCCATCGACCAAGCCCGCCCCACACGCCCAACAGGAAGGCCGAAAGGCGGGGTGACAAAAGCGGGAGCGACGGGACTCGAACCCGCGACCTCCGGCGTGACAGGCCGGCGCTCTAACCAACTGAGCTACGCCCCCGCGTTTTGCGCGGGTCGTTCCGCTACCTGCGGCCTGCGCATCCCCAGTATGCCAACCGGACGCCCCACTCGCCCTTCGCCACCCCCGCCCGCCCTTTCGCCGTCCGCTTCCCCTGGCATGCTGGCCAGCCAGCCAGTTTTCGTCTAGGCTTCATTTCGCATGCCGCTCGACAGCCCCGCACCCTTCCGTTCCTACAACCCGTTCGTCGTCCTCGTCCAGGATCTACTCGACGAGCGCGCCGCCACGGTCCCCTTTCCGCCCGGCGAGACCCGACCCTCGTTGCGGCGCACCCAGCGCTTCGCCAACGAACCTCTTCCCCTGCTCCTGGAGTCCTACGAGCGCTACGGGCCCGTCTTCACGCTGCGGCTCTTCCACGCCAACTCCGTGTTCGCGCTCGGGCCTGCCGCCAACCACTACATCACCGTCTCCCACGCCTCCAACTTCGTCTACCGCACGTCATATTTCCGCGACCTGATGGGCTTTGCCGGCGACGGTCTGCTCACCACCGACGGCGACTTCCACCGCGCCTCGCGGCGGATCATGCTCCCCGCCTTCCACCACGAGCGCATCCTCTCCTCGCTCACCACGATGCTCGACGAGACCCTTCGGCGCTCGATTCCTTCACCCCCGGCACCACCCTCGACCTCTACGCCTGGACCCGCCGCCTCGCCCTTCGCATCGCCATGCGCGCGCTCTTCGGCCTCGACCCCGACGGTCCCGCCGCGCGCTCGATCGACGCCGCCGCCCTCTTCGAGCAGACCCTCTCCTTCTACGCCCGCGACTACACCCTCCGCATGCTCCGCGGGCCCTTCACCCCCTGGGATCGCCAGCAGCAGGCCACCCGCGCGCTCACCCGCCTGATCTATTCGGAGATCTCCCGCCGGCGCGCCACCGGCGAGCGCGGCGACGACGTCCTCTCGCTTCTGATCGACGCCTCCGACGAGGACGGCCATGCCGCACTCACCGACCTGCAGATCCGCGACGAGGTCATGACCCTCCTCTTCGCCGGCCACGACACCACCACCTCGACCATCGCCTTCATGTTCTACGAGCTCGCCCGCCACCCTCGCTGTAGTCGACCGCCTGCTGGCCGAGCAGCACGCCCAGCTCGGCGGCGCACTTCCCAGCCCGTCCCAGCTGATGGGCGACGGCCTGCCCTACCTGGAGCAGGTCCTCGACGAGACCCTCCGCCTCTACCCGCCCGCCTGGATCGGCCCCCGTCGCTCCGTCGCCCCCTTCGAGCTCTCCGGCCACACGGTCCCCGGCGGCGCCTTCGTCAACTACTGCTCCTGGGCCTGCCACCGCCTGCCCGACGTCTTCCCCGAGCCCGACGCCTTCCGCCCCGAGCGCTTCGCCCCGGAGGCCAGCGCCGCCCTTCCTCGCGGCGCCTACATCCCCTTCGGCGGCGGCTCGCGCACCTGCATCGGCATGCGCTTCGGCCAGCTCGAGATCCGCACGATCGCCACGCTGATCCTCTCCCGCTTCTCCCTCTCCCTGCCCCCCGACTTCCGCCTCACCATCCGTCAGATGCCCACCATCAGCCCGCGCGAGGGACTACCCGTGGTCGTCGCCCCCCGGGCCGCCACTCCGTCCGCTCCGCTCAGCAGGACCGATCCTGAAATCGCTGCCTTCGGCTGACGCGTTCCGCGACGGACTTGGCTTATCGACTCGCCGGCCGATCGGAGATCCCGTCGATCTCCGATCGGTCACCGCAGGCTCGCCCACATCGACAACTCGTATCTCGCCCCTTCCCCCGGGCCGCTTTCCAGCCTGCGCGCTTCCACCCCTTCCACATACACGCTCGGGTTTTCGAGCACCGTCAGCTTCAGGGCGCTCAGCAGCAGCCCCGTCGGTCTCGCCACGAGCTTGCCGTCTTCGGCCTGCACCACCGCGTCCACGCTCGCGCTCACACCGAACAGCCCCCCGCTCGCGCGCACTTCGACCGTCCCCTTTTCGCTCTTCACGAGCGCCACTTCGAACCCTTCCGGCAGCGCCTTCTTGACGTCTTCTTCGCTCACCATCCCCTCCGCCCACAGCGCGCTCCCGTGCTTGCTCAGGCTCGCCTCCGTCAGCCTCAGCCCGCCCACTTCCACGCTTTCCATGCTCGCCTGCACGCGGTCGGTGCCCTTCGCTTCCTTCAGCAGCGCCACCGCCTGCTCAGGGCTCACCTTCAGCCGCCCCGCGCTCACCCTCACTTCGTCCGCATGCCTCCACGCCAGCTTCACCGCCGGCCACGCCTTCACCTCCACGCTCTTCACACTCCCGTACTTCTCGATCTTCTTGCGCACCACCCTCGCCGCGATCCCCGGCGCCAGCACCTGCGCGAGCACCACCAACGCCACGATCGCCACTCCCACCCCGATCGCGATTCGCACCACCCGCCTGCTCCTCCCTTTGCTCACGCGCTCAGCTTCGCACTTCGGAGTCAGACCCGATCCGTCGCGTGCCCAGATCGAGCCCGCGCTTCGCTAGCCTTGAGCCTCCGACCTCGGGCGCGTAGCTCAGTTTGGCCAGAGCACCTCGTTTACACCGAGGGGGTCGCCCGTTCGAGTCGGGCCGCGCCCATTCATTCCCAGCGATGACCGCCTCCTCCGCTTCTGATCCCACCCCCTTTCGCGTAGCCGTGATCGGCTCCGGCCCAGCCGGCTTCTACGCCGCCGGCCACCTGCTCGCCGACTCCTCCGTCACGTTTCGAGGTTGACATGTTCGAGCGGCTGCCCACGCCCTGGGGCCTCGTCCGCTCCGGCGTCGCCCCCGACCATCCCAAGATCAAGTCCGTCACCCGCATCTACGAGCGCACCGCCGCCCACCCCCGTTTCCGCTTCTTCGGCAACGTCACCTTCGGCGAGCACATCTCGCGCGAGGATCTCCTCGCCCACTACCACGCGATCGTCTATGCCACCGGCTCGCCCTCGGACCGTCCCCTCGACATCCCCGGCGAACACCTTCCCGGCTCGCACGCCGCGACCGAGTTCGTCGGCTGGTACAACGGCCACCCCGACCACTCCGACCTCGAGCCCGACCTCCTCTCCTCCACCCGCGCCATCGTGATCGGCAACGGCAACGTCGCCCTCGACGTCGCCCGCATGCTCGTCCTCGCCCCCTCCGAGCTCGCCCCCACCGACACGGCCGACCACGCCCTCGACGTCCTCGCCCGCTCCAGCGTCACTGAGGTCGTCGTCGCCGGGCGCCGCGGCCCCGCCCAGGCGGCATTCACCAACCCCGAGCTGCGCGAGCTCGGCGAGCTCGCAGACGCCGACATCGTCATCGATTCCGACGAGCTCGACGCGGCCCTCGCCGTCTCCGACCCCGACGCCGTCGAGAACGCGACCTCGCGGCGCAACGTCGAGCTCTTGCGCTCATACGCCTCCGCCCCACCTTCCGACCGGCCGCGACGCATCGTCTTCCGCTTCCTGCTCTCGCCCACCTCCCTCATCCCCGGCGACACCAGCCATCTCTCCGCGGTCGAGTTCGTCCGCAACCGACTCGCCCCCGGGCCCACCGGCCTTCGCGCGGAACCCACCGACGAGCGCGAGACCATCCCCGCCGGCCTCGTCTTCCGCGCGATCGGCTACCGCGGCGTCCCCCTCCCCGGCGTCCCCTTCGACGAGCGCACCGCCACGATCCCCCATGATTCCGGCCGCGTCCTCGACCCCTCCAGCGGCGTCCCCTTGCCCGGCGAGTACGTCGTCGGCTGGATCAAGCGCGGACCCTCCGGCGTGATCGGCACGAACAAGCGCGACGCTCAGGAGACAGTCGACGCGATCTTCGCCGACCTCCCCCCATCCGCCTCCGACGCCACCAACGACGTTTCGCTCCCGCACACTCCCGACACGCCCGACCCGTCCGCCATCGAGGCCCTCCTTCGCACCCGCCAGCGCGACCTGGTCACCTATTCCGGCTGGGAATCGATCGACCGCCACGAGCGCGCCCTGGGCGAGCATTCCGGACGGCCGCGCGTCAAGCTCACGCGGATCGAGGAGCTGCTTCGCGTCGCGGCTTCGGAACAGCCGTCCTCGTAGCCTGGCCGTTTGCTTCTGAGCCGTGCGACCCGCGACGTGGGTTCCTTACCGCGCTCGCCGCCGCCCCGTAGAGCCACGGCGCCTTGCCTTTTGCGCGCGCACCCGCCCACACCGGGCCTCTCATGTGGCAGACTGACCGCCGCTGGCCCCGTTAGCTCATCTGGTAGAGCGCCGGACTTTTAATCCGGTGGGGCGGGTTCGAGTCCCGCACGGGGCATATCAGGAGGGCCTGCGCACGGGCGGGTTTGGTGGTAGGCACGACCGCCGATCCGCAACTCGGTCCCGAGTTTGGTCCGAGATCGTCCCGGCAACAGCATGCGCGCCTTTGGGGGAGACACGAACGAGCCAGTCCCTTCGCACCAACCCCACCGGCGCCGGTCACCACACGTTCTGGCGCCAGCAGCAGACCCGACAGGCGATCGCCGGGACGGCGACGCCGGCTACTACAATCCGGTAGCAAGGATCAGATGATGTCGAGCGTTCTCTCCCCCATCGTCGTTAATGCCAATCGGCTCCCAAGAGAGCTGTTGGAGCGCGCTGGGCTTGAGCACGAGCCGCTCGTCATCGTGGAGAGCACCGCGCGCGGCGAGTTGGTGCGGAAGCTCACACCGGACGAGAAGAACGAGCACCAGGGGCGTACGGGCGAGAGCGTGTTCTTCGCCTCCGAGCAGGAGTTCGACGAAGCAATGCTGGCTGCGCCCTACGAGGGCGAACACCAGGATCAGTAGGCCCACCGGGGTGTCGCCCACCTACGAGCGCTCCGCGCGCTTTGAGCGCGACATGCGCAAACTGACCGGCGAGCAGCGGCGCGCCTTCCTGAGCGCACGCGATGAGCTCATCGCCGGCCCGCACGCACAGCCACCGCAGTTCGCCCCGCGTCTGCGCGTCAAGCGCGTCCAAGCGACCGAATGACCTGGGCAGCCGATGGACGAGCGACCTTCCGCTACGGCCTGGAGGTTCTGCCCGGCGAGCCGCACATCGTGTGGCTACGAATCGGCAAGCACGCGATCCTCGACGATCCCGAGGGATGACAAGCGCCCGTCGCTACTGGAAAACGAACCTCAGATGACCCCTCTTGGAGCCACCTTTTAAATCCGGTGGGGCGGGTTCGAGTCCCGCACGGGGCATTTCCGAGGACCTTTCGCTCCTTGTTGAAACCCGAGACGCTGGTGGTAATGCACGACGACCGGGGTATCCCGGCGCGGGCTCGCCAAGCGAGTCGCGAACTGGATACTCGCGAAGGCGGGTTGCTCGCCTTGATAGCGTCAAGCCGATGGCGAATCACAAGCGAAGGCGACCCAAGCAGCGCCGCGCCGGCTGCCTACTGTGCAAGCCGCAGAAGCTGCCCTCGCTGAAGAAGGCCGAGCGCAGGCGCGGACGTCGCGACGCGTTCGCCCATGAGCTTCGCGCGAACACGCGAACGAGCTTGGAGGGCTGACGGCGTTGCTCTACGTCGAACCGCTCGCAGAGCCGCTACCTTGTTTCCATGGCCATGACCGCGAAGGACAAGCTGCGGCAAACAGTCGAGGAACTCTCAGAGGCCGAAGCTCAGGACACGCTCGGCTTCATCGTTCATCGCCGTGGCAAACGCGACGCTTTGGCCGATCTGCTCGAGCGCGCTCCACTCGACGATGAGCCGACAACGCCGGATGAGGATGAGGGCGTGCGCGAGGCCAAGGAGCAGATCGTCCGAGGAGAAGTGCTCTCAGCGGACGAGATCAGGCGTGAGATCGCTTGAGCGACGGCGGCTGGGTCTTCTCGGCGCGCGCCGGGCGTGACTTCAAGCGTCTCGATCCTCCAGTCCAACACCGCATCGTCAGCGCTCTCGACCGGCTGACAGGCGATCCGCCGGCTGGAGATGTCGTCAAGCTGGCGAACACCGACGAATGGCGCCTGCGGGTTGGCGACTGGCGTATACGCTTCGAACGCGACGCAGAGACGGGGGTCGTCCACGTCATGAGGGTCTTGCCCCGGGGACGAGCCTACCGCGATTGACCGGCGCCAGCCGCAATGCCCAACTCGGGCTTTACGGCTTCGTCCCCGACTTCATGCGATCATCGAGAAGCGGCCTCCTCCCCAAGAAGCCCAAGGAGCTTCTGCCGCTCCCGCTGCGCCAGCGGCTCCAACAACGCCCGCACCAAAGCCTCGAACTGGGCTTGACCGTTTTTTTGACGGCCCGGCTCGCGCATACGGCAGCGGGCAATTTTACTGCTTGCCCGAGATGCCCTGCACCGCGGCAGCGATGACCGCCGGGTGGTCGTATGGCTGCATGTGCCCTCCACGGACCATTGCCAGCCGTGAGTTGGGCAGCGCCCTCGCGAGCTCGCGGCCATGGATCGGCTCGACCAACTCGTCACCTTCGCCTTGAATCACAACCGCGGGAATCTTGATCGCGCTAAGACCCTTGTCGATCTGAGCCACCACGCCGTTTGCGGCGAGGATCTCGCCAGCCCACGCTTCGAGATTGCCGTGGGTCATGTTGATCGCCAGCACGCGTTGGTGGTGTGCCGCCACGACCGGCAGCGGATCAAACGCTTCGCTTTCGGCCTGATTCACGGACACAGTGATGAGCAGCTGTCCAAACGTCGCATTGGCGATTTGCCTGACGACGGGCAGCTGCAGGAGCTGCACGAGGTGCGCCTGCGCTCGTCCGAACGTGCCGAGTTTTTGGCCGGCGGCAGCGGCGTCGACGAGCACGAGACCGCTCACCTCGCTTGGATAGCGCTCGGCGAACCCCAGCGAGATGGTTCCGCCGTAGGAGTGGCCGACGAGGATCGGCCGCACGACGCGGAGCTTGTGCAGCAGCGCGTCGATCGTTTCCAGTTGCCGGTTGAACGGCACGTACCCACCGGTTGAATAGCCGAACCCAGGCCGATCGATCGCGATCGTCCGATGCCCCGCGAGCAGCGGCGTGACGTCTTCCCAGTCTTCAGCGGTCCCGGGCAGACCGTGGATGAGCACGACCGGCGTGCCGCCCCCGGGGTGTTCGATGTAGTGGATACGCAGCTTTCCGACCTGGACGAACGAGCCGGTAGGCTTGGGCTCGGCCGGTAGGCGGCCGTAGGTCCAATTGAGCCCGATGACGACCACGGCCAGCACTCCCAGGACGATCAGCAGGAGCCTGCGGAGTCGAACACGGCGGCGCACGGCGCGCAGTGTATTCATCGCGGTTGGCCTCGCGCTTGCACTGTGCGGCCCCGTCGCTGCCGCCGCCGCGCAGCCCCCACTCCCAATCGCCGTGACGATCAACCGCCTGGACCCGGGCCCGCCCATCCCCGAGGAATTCCTCGGGCTCTCCTTCGAGGCGGCGGCCCTGGACCAGATCGCCCAATACGCCGACCGCGGCGATCTCGTGAAGCTGCTGCGCTCACTCGGCCCGGGCGTCCTCCGCTTCGGCGGCATCACCGCGGACCAGAACGTGGCCTGGACCGACGCCGCCACGCCGCGCCCGTCATGGGCCTCGCGGACGATCAACGCGGCGCAGCTGCAGGCCATCGGCCGACTCTCCCGCCGCAGCGGCTGGAAGGTGCTGCTGACGGTCGGAATGGCCCACTTCGAACCCGCGGCCGCGGCGCGTGAGGTCGCGGCCGCGCACCGAGCGCTCGGACCCAACCTGGCCGCGGTCGAGATCGGCAACGAGCCCGATGCCTATGGCAAACACGGGTTCCGGGAACTGCCCTGGATCGCCCAGGGCTACGAGGAACAGGTCAGCGAGTATCGCGAAGCGATCGGAGCTCTCACGCCCGGCGTGCCAATCGCGGGGCCCGACGTCTCCGGCTCGGGCATCTTCATCGAATGGGGCGAGGAGGAGGCGCTCTCCCAGCAACCGGCGCTGCTGACCGGGCACCACTATCCGCTCGGGTGCGCGCAGAAACCGCCGCCCACGATCGAATCGCTGCTCAGCGTCGTGACGCGCGGGCGTGAGTCCGCGTCGCTGGGCACCTACATGAAAGTCTCACGCAACCAGCATGTCCCGCTGCGGATCGACGAGGCTGGCTCGGTCTCCTGCGGTGGGGTTGCAGGGATCAGCAACACGTTCGCCTCCGCGCTGTGGGCGACCGGCTACATCACGCAGGTCATGGCCTCGGGTGCGACCGGGATCAACCTGCAGGGCAACCCGGGCAACTGCGCCGGCTACACCCCACTGTGCGCGCCAAACCCGGCCGCGCTGGCGAGGGGCGCGCTGCGCGCCCAGCCAGCCTGGTACGCGATGCTGTTGACCAGATCGCTCGTCGGCTACCGTCCGCTGCCCACCACCGTCGAGGCCGAAGGATCGCCCGTCGCTGCTGAAGGCACGCCCGTTGGGAGCGAAGGCGAAGCCCTCACCGCCGAAAGGGGACCAAACCTCGTCGTCGCGTCGTTCTCGGGCCCCCGCCACGGGGTGCAGGTGGTTCTTGTCGACGACGAACCGCCGGGCGCGCGCCCACTTGCGCTGAGACTCAACGTGGGCGCAGGCCTGGGCGCCGGACAGATACTGCGCCTGACCGGACCAGCCCCGAGCGCGACCGGCGACATTCTGCTCGGGGGCCACGCGGTCGCAGCCGACGGCTCGTTGCGCGCGCCCATCCATCCAGAACGCGTAGCCACCCATGCCGGCACCGCGGCGGTCGCGCTGGCGCCGAGCAGCGCGGCGCTCGTCACGGTGAGTCCGCCGGCGCCGGCGCACAAGCACCGCAAAGCCGGGCATTGACAACCGTGTCCGGTCGCTGTCAAGGCCGTTGAGAATTGACCCCATTTCTCGATCGGCCGATAGGCTTGCGCAGGTGAGCGTCACCACCGTGAGCACCCCCACCCACCACCGCATCGCCATCGTCGGCTCGGGATTCGCCGGGCTCGGCGCCGCGATTAAGCTCGAGCAGGCCGGGATCGAGGACTTCGTCGTGCTCGAGCGCACCGGCGACATCGGCGGCACCTGGAACGTGAACACCTACCCGGGCTGCCAGTGCGACATTCCCTCGCACCTGTACTCGTTCTCGTTCGCGCCGAACCCCGGCTGGACGCGGACGTACTCGCGCCAGCCGGAGATCTGGGAGTACCTGCGGCGCGTCTCGCGTGAGCAGGGCATCGACCCACACGTCCGCTTTCACCACGAGGTCGTCGCGGCGCGCTGGGACGAGGGCGAGCAGCTGTGGCGGATCGAGACCAGCGCGGGTGAGCTGACGGCCGAGATGCTGATCGCCGGGCCGGGCCCGCTGGCCGAGCCAAAGCTGCCCGAGATCGACGGGATCGACACGTTCACAGGCACGATCTTCCACTCCGCGCAGTGGAACCACGAGCACTCGCTGCTGGGCAAGCGCGTCGCGGTGATCGGCACCGGCGCCTCCTCGATCCAGTTCTTGCCGCACATCCAGCCGGAAGTGTCCAAGCTGCACCTGTTCCAGCGCACGCCGCCGTGGGTCGTGCCCCACCGCGACCGGCGTACCACGCGCGCCGAGCGGCTGCTCTACCGGGTGTTCCCGCCCGCCCAGCGGCTCGTGCGCGGGTTGGTGTACGTCTCGCGGGAGCTGTTCGTGTTCACGCTGATGCACCCCCGCGAGGGCTCCCTGGCCGAGCGGGCCGGGCGCAAGCACCTGCGCGAGCAGGTGCCCGACCCCGAGCTGCGTGCCAAGCTCACGCCGCGCTACCGGATCGGCTGCAAGCGCACGCTCATCTCCAACGACTACTACCCGGCGCTGCTCCACTCGAACGTGGAGGTCGTGACCGACTCGATCGCCGCGATCACCCCGCACGGGATCGTCACCGCCGACGGCGCCGAGCGGGAGGTCGATACGATCGTCCTTGGGACCGGGTTCCACGTGACCGACATGCCCGTCGCGGAGTGGGTCCATGGGCGCGGCGGGCGCACGATGAGCGACGTCTGGCGAGGCAGCCCCCAGGCTTACCTCGGCAGCACCGTCGCGGGGTTTCCCAACCTGTTCCTGCTCGTCGGGCCGAACACGGGCCTCGGGCACAACTCGATCGTGTTCATGATCGAGTCCCAGCTGAACTACCTGATGGACTGCATCGCTCACCTCGACCGTACCGGCGCGCAGTATGTTCGACGTGCGCGAGGACGTGCAGGAGCGCTTCAACGAGGAGCTTCAGCGCAAGCTCGATGGCAGCGTGTGGACCTCGGGCGGGTGCGTCAGCTGGTACCTGGACGAGCACGGACGCAACTCGACGATCTGGCCCGGCTCGACCTGGCCGTACCGCCGGCGCACGCGCCGGTTCGACCCCGCCGACTACGAGCTGAGCCCGCGCACGCCGCGGCCGGCGACGCCGTCGCAGGCGCCGTCCATCGCTCCCGTGCCCGCGCCGGCCTCGTGAGGGCTCGGCGCCCCGCGGCGACGGCGCGGCGCAAGCGACACTCAAACCCGACCAGGAGGACATCCGCATGAGCCCTGCAAAGGAGGCCCCGTATCGACGTGAGCGGGCGCACCGTGTTCATCACCGGCGCCGCGCGCGGCATCGGCGCCGCGACCGCCGAGCGGCTGCACCGCAAGGGCGCAAACGTCGCGCTGGTCGGGCTGGAGCCCGAGCGGCTGGGGGAGCTGGGGGCCCGCCTGGGCGACCGCGCGGAGGCCTTCGAGGCGGACGTCAGCGACTTCGACGCGCTGCAACGCGCGGTCGCGGGCACGGTCGAGCGGTTCGGCGGCATCGATGTGGCGATCGCCAACGCGGGGCTCGCGTTCACCGGCGCGCTGGCGACCGCGCCGATCGAGCAGGTCGAGCGCACGTTCGCGGTCAACCTGCTGGGGGTGTGGCGCACCGATCGCGCGGTCATCGAGCACATCACAGCGCGCAAGGGATACCTGCTGAACATCGCCTCGCTGAGCGCCGTCGCGCACGCGCCGATGATGGGTCCGTACACGACCACCAAGGCGGGCGTCGAGGCGCTGACGGACGCTCTGCGGATGGAGACCGCGCCCACCGGAGCGCGCGTCGGGTGCGCCTACTTCGGATTCATCGACACCGATCTCGTGCGCGCCGGCTACGCCCAGCGCTCTACTGAAATGCTGAACAGGCAGTCGCCCGGGTTCGTGCGCAACCCAGCGCCGCTGTCGAGCGCGGTCGACGCGATCGAACGGGGTATCGAACGGCGCTCGGCGCGCCTGTGGACGCCGCGCTGGGTGGGCGCCGCGATCGCGCTGCGCGGGATCATCCAGCCGCTCGCCGAACGGCGCATCATGCGCGACCCGGCTGCACTCAGCGAGGCGATGCGCCTGGCGGATCCGGCCTCGGGCAACGTTCCCGAGGCCGACCCCCTGCTGGGCGTCGCCACTCAGGTCACCAAGTCCTGACGGTCGTCACTCAGCCCGGGAGAACTCCCAGATCGCCACGAGCAGCATGACCAGCCCGAGGATCGCGATGACCGCGGCCTCGAGCAGGGTGGGCACGCGCCAGCCGAACCAGGTGACGCCGGGGTCGAGCGCCTGACGGGCGACGGGAGAGATGTCGAGGTGCGCGAAGATCGCGCGGCGCATCGGCTCGACCGCGTAGGTGAGCGGGTCCAGGCGGTTGAGGATCGCCAGCCACTGGGGCAGGTTCGCGACCGAGAACATCGCGCCGGAGAGAAAGAACATCGGCATGATCACCATCTGCATGAGCGCCATGAACGACTGCATCTGATTGATGCGCGCGGCGAACATCACGCCGAAGGCGGTGATCGCAAACGCCAGCAACATGGAGAGCGCGAACAGCTCCAGGATCAGGCTGAGTTCGTAGGGAACTTCGACGAGGCCGGCGATCGCGATCACGATCAGACCCTGGAACGTGGCGACGGTGGCCCCGCCGGCGACCTTGCCGAGCACGATCGAGCTGCGCCGCACGGGCGCGACCATCATCTCGCGCAGGAAGCCGAACTCGCGGTCCCACACGATCGAGGCGGCGGAGAACATCGCAGTAAACATCACCGCCATGCACAGCACGCCGGGGTAGATGAACGTTTTGAAGTTGACGCCGTGGGTGCCGGCCGAGGCCAGCGTGGCGATGCCAGTGCCGAGCACGAACAGAAACAGGAACGGCTGAATCAGCGAGGTGAGGATGCGCAGACGGTCGCGGCTGAAGCGGATCAGCTCGCGCTTCCAGACCACGCGGATCGCGCGCAGCTCGCCGCGCCAGCTGCGCGCGGGGACGCGCACGCGTGCGAGATGGTGGGCCGGTGAACCACCGGGCGTCGCCGGCAGATCGATGGGCGTTGTGGTGGTGGTTTCAGTCGCCATTACGAGGAAGAGGGTAGGGGTATGTATCTCTAATTTGAAAAGTTGTGCGCCATTGTCATACGCACCTTAATTTTAATACCAACATCCTCCTCCTTTATCTTTCTCGCGATCACCGGCTCATCATGCGGGCGATGTGGCGGTTCATGTCGCTCGTGCCGGACTCCTCGGCGTCGCGGATGGTGGTGCCGGTGTAGGACATGAACACGTCGTCCAGGGACGGCCGCGAGACGTTGACCGACTGGATCGGCTGGCCGAGCTCGGCGAACAGGCGCGGGACGAATTGCTCGCCCTCGGGCACGCCGAACGTGACGGCCCCTTCGGCGACGCTCGCCTCGATCCCGAAACGCTCGCGCAGCGCGGCGATCGCCGCCTCGTCGTCGGGGGTCTGGATCTGCACGCGGTCGACGCCAACGCTGGCCTTCAGCGTGGCGGGCGTGTCGAGCGCGACGATCGTGCCGCGGTCCATGATCGCGATGCGGTCGCAGTACTCGGACTCGTCCATGTAGTGGGTGGTGAGGAAGATCGTGATGTCCTCGTCGCGCCCCAGCTCGGAGATGTAGCTCCAGATCGAGCTGCGCGTCTGCGGATCGAGGCCCACTGTGGGCTCGTCCAGGAACAGCACGCGCGGGGAGTGCAGCAGGCCGCGGGCGATCTCCAGGCGGCGCTTCATCCCGCCCGAGAACGTCATCACGAGGCTGGAGCGCCGCTCCCACAGACCGACCATCTCCATCACCTGCGCCAGACGCTCGGTGACGGCGTCGCGCGGGACCCCGTACAGCTCGGCGTGCAGGCGCAGGTTCTGCTCGGCCGTCAGGTAGCCGTCGAGCGTCGTATCCTGGAACACGAGCCCGATGTTGCGCCGCACGTCGTCGCGTTCGCTGACGACGTCATGCCCCGCCACGCGCGCGCTCCCGGCACTCGGGCGCACGAGCGTGCAGAGCATGCTGATCGTCGTCGACTTGCCCGCGCCGTTGGGGCCGAGGAACCCGAACGTCTCGCCGGTGGCGACGGCGAAGTCGATGCCCCGCACCGCTTCGAGCTCGCCATAGCGCTTGACGAGCCCGTTGACCGAGACGGCGGGGGTGGAGGCGACGCCGTTCGCGGAGGCGGGGGCGTCTAGTCGGGGAGTTTGAGCCGGGACGTCCACGGACCTCAGCATAGCCCGGCGCTTAATGGCGGAAGTGACGGATGCCCGTCGCCACCATCGCCACCCCCGCGGCGTCCACGGCGGCGATCACATCCTCGTCGCGGACGGACCCCCCCGGCTGGATGATCGCGCTCACGCCGGCGTCGATCGCGAGCTTGGGGCCGTCGGGGAAGGGGAAGAACGCGTCGGAGGCCAGCGAAGATCCGACCAGCAGGTCGGGCTCGGTGGCGTCGGCTTTGTCGACGGCGAGCCCGACGGCGTCGACGCGGCTCGTCTGGCCGGCGCCGATGCCGATCGTGGCGCCGTCCCGGGCAATGACGATCGCGTTGGAGCGCACGTGGCGGCAGACGCGCCAGGCGAAGAGGAGGTCCTCCCACTGGGCGTCGGTGGGCTGCATGGCGGACATCGCGCGCATGTCGGCGCGCGTCTCTGAGACGACGTCGCTGCTCTGCACGAGCTGGCCGCCGATGACCGGTTTGGAATCGACCTCGTGCGCGGGCGCCGGCCAGTCGGGCAGCTGAAGCAGGCGCACGTTTTTCTTGGCCTGGAGGATCTCCAGGGCGGCGGGGTCGAAGCCGGGCGCGAGCAGGACCTCGATGAACTGCTCGGATAGGCATTGCGCGCAAGCGCGATCGACGGGCCGGTTGAGCGCGATCACCCCGCCGTAGGCGCTGAGCGGATCGCAGGCGAAGGCGCGCTCGTAGGCCGACTGGATCGTCTCCCCGAGGGCGCAGCCGCAGGGGTTGTTGTGCTTGACGATCGCGCAGGCGGGGGGGTCGAACTCCTCGACGAGCTCGCGGGCGGAGCTGAGGTCGAGCAGGTTGTTGAACGAGAGCTCCTTGCCGTGCAGCTGAGTGACCCCGTCGAGCAGGTGCGTCCCAGCGCCGACGCGGGCGTAGAAGGCGGCTTGCTGATGGGGGTTCTCGCCGTAGCGCAGGTCGGCGACCTTCTCGTAGGCGTCGCGCCAGGTGGGAGGAAAGCCCTCGTAGGTGCGGCGCGCGAACCAGGTCGAGATCGCGGTGTCGTAGCGGGAGGTCAGCGCGAACGCCCTGGTGGCGAGCAGGGTGCGGGTGTCGAGCGAGATCAGGCCATCGGACTCGCGCAGCTGAGCCAACACCGGCGCGTAGTCGTCGGGGTCGACCACGACCGCCGCGAAGGCGCTGTTCTTGGCGGCGGCGCGGATCATCGTGGGACCGCCGATGTCGATGTTCTCGACGATCTCCGCGTCGGTGGCGTCCCCGCGGGCGAGGGTCTGCTCGAACGGGTAGAGGTTGACGCACACGAGGTCGACCGGCTCGATCGAGTGCTCGGACGCGGCCTGCAGGTGAGTCTCGTCGTCGCGCAGCGCCAGCAGCCCGGCGTACAGGCGCGGGTGCAGGGTCTTCACGCGCCCGTCCATCATCTCGGGAAAGCCGGTGAACTCCTCGATCGCGCGAACGGGAATGCCGGCATTCGCAAGCGCACGGGCGGTGCCACCGGTGGAGACGAGCTCGACGTCCAGCTCGACCAGGCCGCGAGCGAAGTCGAGGAGGCCGGTCTTGTCGGACACGGACAGGAGCGCCCGCCGGATGCGCACCTCACCTGGAGCAGCCTGTTCGAGCATAGGTGAGCGCCAGCCTATCCAGAGAACGAGCAGGGAGCTGACCTGGCGCTCCCTGACGATCGAAGAGCAAGCGAGACAAGGACGCAGGGAGCGTGGCGTACTACGTACGCGAGCGACCGAGGACGCAGTATCGCGCCGCTATTCGGACGTCAGGATGTGGCGCGGGTGCTCGGGATCGGCCCGCAAAGCGCCGCGCGCAAACAGGCGCACGGCCTCGGGCAAGAGCGCGTGCTCCAGGGGACGCAGTGCCGCGAGGACCTCCTCGGGAGTGTGCGCGCCGGGGAGCTCGACCGCGCGCTGGAGGATCACGGGTCCGGAATCGACGCCGGGGTCCACGAAGTGCACGGTCACGCCGAAAACCTTCACTCCGTAGGCGAGCGCCTGCTCGATCGCGTGCAGCCCGGGGAATGCGGGCAGCAGCGAGGGGTGGACGTTGATGACGGCGCCCGGAAACCGCTGCAGGAAGGACTCCGAGAGCAGGGCCATGTAGCCGGCGAGCACGACCAGGCGCGCACCGCGGGTGTGCAGCCAGTCGGCCAGGGCCTCGTCGCGGGCGCTGCGGTCGGGGTAGTCGGCGCGAGGGAATACCTCCGTGGGCACGTCGCGCACGGCGGCGCGTTCAAGCGCGGGCGCACCCGCGACGGGCGAGGCGACCGCCACGATGCGCGCCTCGCGTGTGTGGACGGTTTCGAGCAGCGCCTGCAGGTTGGTGCCGGCGCCGGACACGAGCACGGCGATCGGAAGCCGCACGGCTACGCGCGCACGAGTGGGAGGGGAGGTATGTCCTGCCCCTCCTGCTCAGAGCCGTCCTCCAGCGCGTACTTGCCGTTCGCCTCGCTGGTACGGTCGAGCGGGTAGCGGCCGCTGAAGCAGGCGTCGCAGTGAGTCGAACCATCGGCCTCGATCGCCTCGTAGACCCCGTCGAGTGAGAGGTAGTGAAGGGAGTCGCAGCCGAGCTCGGCGGCCACCTCCTCGGTGCTACGACCGTGCGCGATCATCTCCTCGCGCGTGGACATGTCGATGCCGTAGTGGCATGGGTGGACGATCGGCGGCGCGGAGATGCGCATGTGGACCTCGGCGGCGCCGGCGTCGCGGAGCATCTGGACGATCTGACGGGTGGTGTTGCCGCGCACGATCGAGTCGTCCACCACCACCAGGCGCTTGCCGGCGATGACCTCGGGGAGGGGGTTGAACTTCAAGCGCAGGCCGTGGCGGCGCAGCTCCTGGCCGGGCTGGATGAACGTGCGTGCGACGTAGCGGTTCTTGACGAAGCCGTCGTCCTGGGGCAGCCCGGCGGCGCGGGCGAGGCCGCGCGCGGCGGCGTTGCCGGAGTCGGGTACGGCGATCACGAGATCGGCCTGCACGGGGGCCTCGCGCCAGAGGATCTCGCCCATGCGCCCGCGGGCGACCTGCAGGACGTGACCGTTCATGCGCGAGTCGGGGCGGGCGAAGTAGATGTACTCGAACACGCACAACGCCGGGCGGACGCTCGTGGGGACCTGGCGGCTACAGAGGCCGCGCTCGTCGAGCGTGACGATCTCACCGGGGGCGACGTCGCGCAGGAAGCGGGCGCCGATGATGTCGAACGCGCAAGACTCCGAGGCGACGGCCCAGCGCTCATGGCCGTCGGAGTCATCGGTGGGCGGAAGGACTCCCAGCGCGAGCGGGCGCAGGCCGTGGGGATCGCGGAAGGCGATCACGCGGTCGCGGGTCATCAGCACGATCGAGAAGGCGCCGCGCAGGCGCGGAAGGATCTCGGCGATCGCGTCCTCGATCGACTCGGCGGGATGGGTGGCGATCAGCGCGGCGACGATCTCCGAGTCCGAGGTGGAGCTGAACGTGACGCCGCGCGCGAGCAGCTCCTCGTGGAGCTCGACGGCGTTGATGAGGTTGCCGTTGTGGGCGAGCGCGAGCTCGCGCGTGGAACCGTGCGTGCCCTCGGAGCGCTGCACGGGCTGGGAGTTCTCCCAGGCGTTGGAGCCGGTCGTGGAGTAGCGGACGTGGCCGATCGCGAGCTCGCCGGCGAGCGTGCGCAGGTCGTTCTCGCTGAACACCTGGCTGACGAGCCCGAGCTCGCGGCGCGTGACGATATGCCCGCCGCGGTCGGCCGCGGCGATGCCGGCGGACTCCTGCCCGCGGTGCTGAAGCGCGAACAGGGCGAAGTACGACAACCGCGACACCTCGTGGCCGGGCGCATACAGTCCGAACACTCCGCACTCATCGCGCGGTCCGTCACGCATCACTGTTCACAAGCTAGCAGGGGAACAGCTCCGTGAGAGCGCCGTGCGCCTCGGCCAGCTCGGCGAGCGTCGCGGTGAGCGAGACGTCGCCGACGTCGATCCGCAGCGCGCCGGGGGCGACCGTCATGCCGATCACGCGCACACGGGTGCGGCGGCCGAGCGCGCGCACGCCGGTGGGGGTGCCGCTGATGAGAAAGCCGCCGGGGCTCTCTCCGAAAAGCGCTCGAAAATGGTCGGCGTCCTCGTCGTCGGCGTCCAGCCGCACCTCGGCGCCGAGCCCGCCCGCGAGGCAGCACTCGGCCAGGGCGACGGCCAGCCCGCCCTCGGCGATGTCGTGGGCGCTGGAGAGCCCGCCGAGGCGCATGGCGCCACGGACGGCGAACTGGGCGGAGCGCACCGCCGCGACGTCGAAATGAGGCAGCTCGCCGGGGAGCGCGTGACCGCGCAGCTTGGACAGCTCGCTCGCGTCCAGCGAGGGGGCGAAGGGACCGACGAGCGCGACGGTGTCACCGGCGCGGTCGAAGCCCAAGCGCCCGGCAAAGCGAGCGTCGGGCAGGCGCCCGACCATGCCGATGACGGGCGTGGGGTAGATCGGGCCGGAGGAGGTCTCGTTGTAGAGGGAGACGTTGCCGCCGACGATGGGAGCGTCGAGCGCGCGGCAGGCGTCGCCGAGGCCGCGCACCGATTCGGTCAGCTGCCAGGCGACATGACCCTTCTCAGGGTTGCCGAAGTTGAGGTTGTTGGTCGTGCCGAGCGGCTCGGCGCCGACGCAGGCGAGGTTGGAAGCGCACTCCAGTACCGCCTCGATCGTCCCGCGGTAGGGGTCGGCGGCGACGCGGCGGCCGTTGCAGTCGATGGAGACGGCGAGTGCGCCTCCCGCGGGCAGCGCGAGCACCGCGGCGTCGGCCTGCTCGGGCCGGCGGACGGTGCGGGACTGGACGATCGAATCGTACTGCTCGAAGAGAGGGCGGCGGGAGGCGATGTTGGGGCAGGACAGAAGCGCGAGCAGAGCGTCGCGCGGGGAGACGTCGGGCGCGAGCGTGGCGGGCGGCGGGGCGTAGATCGGCGTGGAGGGGCGGGCCGGTGAGAGGTCATACAGCGGGCAGTCGTCGACGAGGGCGCTGACGGGCATGTCGCCGACGAGCTCGGGGCCGTCGAAGATGCGCATGCGGTGGGTGTCGGTGACGGCGCCGATCGCCGTGCCGTGCACCTCCCAGCGGGCGCAGAGGGCGAGCACGTCGGGTACCCGCGCGGGCTCGACCACGCAGAGCATGCGCTCCTGGGACTCGGAGACCATGATCTCGAAAGGGGCCATGTCGGTCTCGCGCAGGGGAACCAGCGAGACGTCGATGTCGATGCCGACCCCGCCGGCGCAGGCCATCTCCGAGGCGGAGGAGGTCAGGCCGGCGGCGCCGAGGTCCTGCAGCGAGACGAGCAGGTGCCGGTCGAGCAGCTCCAGCGAGCACTCCAGGAGCCGGGACTCCTCGAACGGGTCGCCGACCTGGACGGTCGGGCGCTTGTCGCCGTGCTCGCCACCGAGCTCGGCCGAGGCGAGCACGGAGGCGCCGCCGATCCCGTCGCGGCCGGTGGAGGCGCCGAGGAGGATCACGACGTTGCCCGGGCCGGCGGCGGCGCTGCGCACCAAACGCTCGCGGGGGGCGAGGCCGAGCGCCATGGCGTTGATCAGGCAGTTCTGCTCGTAGGGCGCCTCGAAGTAAACCTCGCCGCCGACGGTGGGGACGCCGATCGAGTTGCCGTAGTGGGCGATCCCCGAGACGGCCCCGTCGAGCAGGTAGCGAGAGCGCTGATCGCGATCCCCGCCCACCTCGCCGAAGCGCAGCGAGTCGAGCACCGCGATCGGGCGGGCGCCGATCGCGAAGATGTCGCGCAGGATGCCCCCCACGCCGGTGGCGGCGCCCTGGAAGGGCTCGACCGCGGAAGGGTGGTTGTGGGACTCGACCTTGAACGCGCACACCAGCCCGTCCCCGACGTCCACCGCGCCGGCGTTCTCGCCCGGCCCCATGACCACGTACGGTCCCTCGGTGGGCAGCGTGCGGAGCAGCTTACGGGAATGCTTGTAGGCGCAGTGCTCGCTCCACAGCAGCGAGTACATCGCCAGCTCGACCTGGTTGGGGGGACCGGACTGGTGCTCGCAGACGAGCTCGTACTCGGCGCGGGTGAGGCCGAGCGCGAGCGCGTCCCGCACGGTCGGCAGGGTCATCGCGCCGTCAGACACGGGCGCCCTCCTCGACGGCGAGGCGCATCGACTCGAAGATCGTCAACCCGTCGGTCGAGCCACCGGTGAGCGCGTCCACGGCGTGCTCGGGGTGGGGCATCAGGCCGAAGACGTTGCCGAGCTCGTTGGACACGCCCGCGATGTCGCGCAGCGAGCCGTTGAAGTTGTGTCCGGACGCGTAGCGCAACACGACCTGACCTCGGCGCTCCAGCTCGTCGAGGGTGGGAGCGTCGGCGTAGTAGCGCCCCCAGGAATGCTTGGCGGGAATGCTCAAGCGTGAGAGGGGTCCACACGCGCGCGTGAAGGGGGTGTCGGGTGCGACGACGTCGAGCACCACCTGGCGGAAGGTGAAGCGGAGGTTGGCGTTCGGCAAAAGCGCACCCGGTAGGAGATGGGCCTCGCAAAGGACCTGAAAGCCGTTGCAGATCCCGAGCACGAGGCCGCCGTCGCGGGCGAACTCGATCACCGACTCCATCGCGGGCGCAAAGCGCGCGATCGCGCCCGCGCGCAGGTAGTCGCCATACGAGAACCCGCCGGGGATGACGATCGCCTCAGCGCCGCGCAGGTCGCGCTCGGCGTGCCAGATCAACTCGGCGTCGCCCGCGCGCCGGGCGGCCTGCAAAGCGTCGACCTCATCGCAGGAGCCGGGAAACTGAAGGACGCCGAACTTCATCAGGGACGCCGGGACACGGCGCATCTCTTTGTCATCGGGCCTTGCCTTGGCCCACTAAGGCTGCGGCCCTGCTTGCATGATCTGCTTGGTCCCGGCACCCTGATCCCCTATCCGCTGAGCAGCTGGATCTCGAAGTCCTCGACGAGCGGGTTGGCGAGCAGGCGCTCGCACATCGAATCGAGTTGCGAAGAGTCCTCCACGTCGAGCTCGACGAGTCGCCCGACGTGGACGCCAGACACACCGGCGAACCCGAGCGCGGGCAACGCCCGCTCTACGGCCGCGCCCTGGGGGTCGAGGATGCCCGCCTTGGGGCGGATCAGCACTCGTGCCCTCATCCGGTGCGATCCAGCCAGGCCTGAAAGGGCTCACCGACAATCAGTTCGTACGCCTCTACGTAACGCGCGCGCGTGCCCGCGACGACGTCATCGGGGATCGCGGGCGCGGGGGGGCGCTTGTCCCAGCCGCTGGAGGCGGCCCAGTCGCGCACGTACTGCTTGTCGAAGCTCGGTTGGCCGCGGCCGACCTCGAAGGTGTCCAGCGGCCAGTAACGCGAGGAGTCGGGTGTCAGCACCTCGTCGCCGATGATGAGCTCACCGGCGGAGTCGAGGCCGAACTCGAACTTGGTGTCGGCGAGGATCACGCCGCGCTCGCGGGCGTGGGCGGCGGCGAACGAGTACAGCTCGATCGAGGTCGCGCGCACGCGCTCCATCAGCGCGCGGTCGCCGACGAGCTCGGCGGCGCGGTCGAAGTCGATCGCCTCGTCGTGGCCGACGTCGGCCTTGGTGCTCGGCGTGAAGATCGGCCGCGGCAGCTGCTCGGACTCGCGCAGACCCGGGGGCAGCTCGATCCCCGAGACCGCGCCTGTCGCCTGGTAGTCCTTCCAACCGGAGCCGGTGATGTAGCCGCGCACGACGCACTCGACGGGGAGCATCCGCAGCCGGCGCACGGCCAGCGCGCGCCCGCGCGCCTCGGGGGGCACGCCGTCGGTCGCGGAGATCAGGTGGTTGGCGACGATCTGCCCGGTGACGCCGAACCAGAAGACCGACAGCCCCGTCAGCACGCTGCCCTTGTCGGGGATCGGCGTCGGGTGGACGGCGTCGTAGGTCGAGATGCGGTCGCTGGCGACCATCAGCAGCCGGTCGCCGTCAGGGCCTCCCAGGTCGTACATCTCGCGGACCTTTCCACTGGCGATCAGAGGCAGGTCGGCGAGAGCGGGCGACACGTGGCGCGATGCTAGCAACAGCGGGCGCAGAAGCGGCGGCGCACATGCGAGCCCGCACATGCGAGCCCATAGCTCCGCCCGAGCGCGCTTGTAAGGTGGGTCGATGACCATCGAGCCTCCTCGAAATCTTCGAATCAAGCTGCATAAGATCCTCGCGGACTTGCTGCGGGAGAATCCCGCGGCGACGTCCTCCGAGTCATACGTCCAGCACCATGTCGAGTTCGCGTTGCTGGCCGAGCCGATCGCTCCGAGATATCGACTCCGGACCGGGATCAACTATCGCGGCGAACACGTCCAGCAGCTCGCGTATCGGGCGAACGGCGAACTGATCGGATGGAACCCGAAGGGCGATGCGCTCGGGACCGGCGCCAGGGCGAAGATGCTGCTCGCAGGGAAGACGATCGTTGCGCGTGACCCGGACGAGCAGCATATGACCGATTGCAAGATCGGTGGCGGACGCGTCCCTTCCGGCAAGTATGTGCGCACCGAGTTCAAGGTCAGAGGCTGGCTCGGCAGGACCAAGAACCTCGGCGGCGAGCAGGTGCTCAAGGACTTTCGCCTGCTCAGGGACGATCGGGCCGATCTCTTCGTGATGGCCCTCTCGGAGGTCGCGCACCGCAAGTGGTGCGGAGAGGGCCCAGCTCATCAGGTCAAGCGGCGCACCGGCTGCGCCGAGTTCGAAAAGGTGCTCATCAATCCCGACGCGCTCGACGGGACCAAGATCACCACGCGAGACGTTGTGGGCTTCCAGATCGACGCCAAGCTCGACCCCGACGAACCAGCGGTGCAGCCCCAGCATTGGCGCGTCTCGACCCAGCGGGTGGTCGGCTCGGCGTCGAGCAACATGCCCGGAGCGGAACACTTCGTCACTCTCTGTTGGCGAGCCTCCGAATGACGCAGATCAAGACCCGGCGTCAGCGTAGCTGAGCAACGCGGGCAGCAGGTCATCGAGCCGTTCTCCGACCAGCGTGTGGAGGCGATGCAGCCCCACGACCTGCTCAGCCAATCCAATGAATCTCAGCTCGTCGTCGAGGTCTACGGGCGTGTCCGATGCAGCGCGACTGTCCGGGGAAGCGCCCGCCAAGCGCAGATAGAAGCTGTCGAGCACCTCTGCTACCACCGCCTGTCGTTCCAGATCCGGTACGGGAACAGGCAGCCGCTTGATTACCTTGGCGCCGATCTCGTGGAACGTGTTGCCTCGTCCTTGAGATTCAATCTCGGGAATTGCGCCTCGCAGCATGTGGAAGAGAAAACGAGGCTCCAGCAGGTCCTCGGAGCAGACTACGTTCTTGAACCCCTGATTGGTGCAAAGCGGGACGCCGGCGATGCCGACATGTCCAATTGGAGCCCTGCAGCTGAACAGCACGGCCCCGGCCGGAAGGAGCCTGTCGGAGAAATTCGGCCAAGCCTCCTCCGTGATCGTACGCTCAGATGAGCATATTTCAACGGCACGAGGACGTCCGAGATCCTTTGGTGTCACCCACACGATGTCTCCGCCCCAGTTGCTAGGGTCGGTCGTGGCGGGCGTGGATCCACCGGCCACCCGTCCGAGCTCGCCGAGCAGCGCGGACCCATCCGAGCGGGCGAGCGCCGAGCGCACACGCGCGCTCGCTTCAATTGCGGCCGCATCCTCGACCGTATTCCTCCTCGGCATCGGGATCATCGCTTGGCTCCTATCAGTGCCTCGACAGCCTCCAACTGGGTGACCAGCGCCCGGCCCATCCCGAGCAGATCCTGGACGATCACGCCTGGATCCTCACCTGCAGATCCGGCATCGGAGTGAGGGTTTCGGATGTCGAGGTTGTAGTCGTCCGCCTCTATCGCGGATCGCTCCACCATCCAGGCGCTGGCGGTGTCGTGAGGTTCCTGCCACCAGCGGCGGAACTCCTTCATATCCTCATAGGCAAGCGGTCGCGTCTTTGTGAACAGCTTACGTCCATCGGGCGGCAGCACCTCATAGAACCAGACCGACTCGGTCGGCTCTCCCTTCGTGAAGAACAACACGTTCGTGGGTATCGTCGAATATGGGGCGAAGCATCCACGGGGCATACGCAGGACCGTCGTGAGCCGGCACCTATCGAGTAGATCCGCACGGATACGCGCGGCCACGCCGCCGGCGAAGAGGCTGCCGTTGGGCAGCACAACCGCCGCTCGCCCACCCTCCTTGAGCGCGGCCACGATGAGCTGCAGAAAGAGCAGCGCCGTCTCGGTTGTCCGGAGGCCGGCAGGAAAGCGATCGGAGATAGAGGGCTCCTCGCGCCCGCCGAAGGGCGGGTTCGTGGCGATCACGTCGAACGGCTCCCGGGCGAGATCCTCGAGTCTGTCGATCGCGAGGCTGTTCCGCAACTCGATCGTCGCGTCTGGCTGCCCGTGCAGGAGCAGGTTCATTCGCGCGAGGAGATGGGGGAGCTGCTTAGCCTCCCAACCAACGAGGCGACATGCCGCTCCCGGCTTTGCATCCGCACGCCTGGGCCGTTTGACGCGCGCCGGGACCTCCACCAAAAAACCGGCGGTGCCGCAGGCGGGATCGAACACCGACTCGCCTGGCTTGGGGTTAAGTATCTGGATGATGGTTTTGGTGAGCGGGCGAGGCGTATAGAACTCACCCGAGTCACCCGCGGCGTCGCGCATCTCCTGCAGCATCGACTCGTACAGACCGCCCAGCGCGTGAATGTCCTTCGGCGAGGAGACCGGCACTCGATCGAGCTGCTGGACAATCCGCACCAGCAGATGGCCGCTGCGCAGCTTGCACGTCACGTCGGCGAAGCACTCGCGCAGGACGCGCGCGTCCTGCGATGCGCCGCGGAGCGATCGCACGTGCTGCAGCAGGCCCGGTCCCCGCGACCCGTCGGGACGCTTGGCCTCCGGCTCGGCGACGAACCTGAGCACATCGTCGGGCTCCAGAGAGCCGCTGCACGCCCAGTCGCGCCACCTGTATGGACGCTTGAGCGGGTTGTGCCCATCCCGGTCGATCAGCCGTAGCAGAAGCAGCCAGCTGAGCGTGGGGAGCCGGTCGAGCTCGCCGCTCAGACCCTTGTCCATACGCATCAGGTCGCGTACCTGCTTCACCGCGGCGTCCACCTGCTTGCCACTCTGCTCAGGCATGGACGGGATTGTGACGCACCATGCGGACTCAGCCGATCTCTTCGAGCCTGCTCACGATCTCCTGCGCATACCGAACGTAATGCCCGTAGTCGAAGATCGCGTCGAGGTCCAAGCCGGCGGCCCGCTCGTCGCGCGCGAGCAGCTCCTGCAGTGGGATGCCGTCGTCCCACGCGCGCTGGGCAAGCTCCTGGACGATCCGGTAGGCGTCGTCGCGAGTCATGCCCGCCGCGACGAGCGCGAGCAGCACGCGCTGGGAGAACAGCGCGCCGTGGGTGAGCTCGAGGTTTGCGCGCATGCGCTCGCCGTCAACGGTCATGTCGCGCGCGAGCGCGAGCGTACGTTGCTGCAGATAGTCGAGCAGGATCGTCGAGTCGGGCAGGATCACGCGCTCGACGGAGGAGTGGGAGATGTCGCGCTCGTGCCACAGCGCGACGTTCTCCAGGGCGGCCTGGGCGTTGCCGCGCAGCACGCGCGCGAGGCCGGAGATCTGCTCGGCCTTGATCGGGTTGCGCTTGTGGGGCATCGCCGAGCTGCCCTTCTGGCCGGCCCGGAACGGCTCCTGGGCCTCGCGCACCTCGGTGCGCTGCAGGTGGCGGACCTCGGTCGCGAAGCGCTCGAGGCCCGCGCCGGCAAGGGCGATCGCCTGCACGAGCTCGGCGTGGCGGTCGCGGGCGACGACCTGTGTGGAGACGTCCTCGCGCGCGAGCCCGAGCCGCTCCAGCACGCGCGCCTCGAACTCCGGACTGGTGGCGGCGTACGTGCCGACCGCGCCCGAGATCGCGCCGACCGTCACCTGCGCGAACGCGCGCTCCAGGCGCCGCGCGTTGCGGTGGGCCTCGAACGCGAACCCGGCGAGCTTGATGCCGAAGGTCGTGGGCTCGGCGTGGACGCCGTGGGTCCGCCCGACGCACAGCGTCCCGACGTGCTCGCGGGCACGCGCGGCGAATATCGCGACGAGCCCATACGCGCCCGGCACGAGCACCTCGCCGACGGCGCGCAGCTGCAGCGCGAGGGCGGTGTCGAGCACGTCCGAAGAGGTCAACCCGAAGTGGATCCAGCGCCCGGACTCACCCGCCGAGGCGGCGAGCACGTCCACGAACGCGGCCATGTCATGGTCAGTCACCTTCTCGCGCTCGTTCACGGCCTCGACGGTGAACGTCGCGGCGCGAATCGCCTCCAGCTCGGTCGCGGTGGGACCGCCGTCCCCGAGCAGGGCGGGCAGCTCCTCGCAGGCGGCGACCTCGACCTGGCGCCAGGCCTCCATGCGCGCGGCGTCCGTCCACAGAGCACCGAGCTCGGGACGGGTGTAGCGCAAGATCATGCCCCGAGGATCTGCGCCGCGAGGATCGCCGCGTTGCGGGGGTTATCGAGGCCGACGCAGGCCACGGGCACACCCGGGGGCATCTGCACGATCGAGAGGATCGCATCGAGGCCGCCCGCGGCGGTGAGGCGTCCTGAGAGCGGCACGCCGATCACCGGCAGGTCGGTGTGCGCCGCGACCGCGCCGGGCAGGGCGGCGGAGATGCCGGCGCCGGCGATGATCACGCGCAGACCGCGCATGTGGGCGTTCTTGGCGTAGTCGGCGACGACGTCCGGTTCGCGGTGGGCGGACATCACCCGCAGCTCGTGCAGGATGCCGCGATCTTGCAGCTCGCTCGCGGCCTTCTCCATCGTCTCCATGTCGCTCTCCGAGCCCATCACGATGCCGACGCGCGGCGCGTCGAGGTCCATCTCCTCCAGCTGTGCCCGCACCTCAGCCTCGGCCAGGGGGGTTGCGATCGGGGATACGTCACCCATCGATAAGGTCCCCCAGCTCGCTTTCGCGACCGTCCCCGGACCACTCCTCGAACCAGCTGTCGAGCGAGCGCCAGCCCTCTGCCTCGGGTGGACTTTCGCCCGCGCCGGCGGCGATATCCCCACGCAGCTGCATGCCCTCGAAGGAGATCATCCCGGCCGCAGCATACGCCGACTCGCGAGCCGACTCGGCGTCGGGGCCGAACCCGGTCACGTTCAACACGCGCCCGCCGGCGGTGACGATCGTCCCGTCCGGCCCGGCGGCGGTGCCGGCGTGGGTGACTTCGACGTCGTCTGGGATGAGGTCGAGCCCCGAGATCGGATCGCCGCTGGAGGACGAGGCGGGATAGCCGGCGCTCGCCAGCACGACCGTGACCGCCCACTCTCCCAGCCAGCGAGGAAAGTCCTCCTCGAAATCTTCGCCGATCAGGCCGCCGGGGCGCACCGTTCGAAACAGCAGCTCCAGGAAGTCCGACCCCATGCGGGGCAGCACCGCCTGAGTCTCGGGATCCCCGAAGCGCACGTTGAACTCGAGCACCCGCGGACCCTGCTCGGTCAGCATCAGGCCGGCGTAGAGCACGCCGTGAAACGGGGTGCCGCGCTCGCGCATCCAATCGACGATCGGCTGGTGCACGAACAGAGCGAGGCTGAACCCCAGTTCGTCGGGCAGGTCGAGCACTGGCGAGTAGGAGCCCATGCCACCCGTGTTGGGGCCGGTGTCGCCGTCGCCGATGCGCTTGTAGTCGCGCGCGGGTGTCAGCGGGATCGCGGAGCGGCCGTCGCACACGGCCAGCAGCGACAGCTCCCTGCCGACCAACCGCTCCTCCACCAGTGCGCTCGCCCCGCCGTCGCCGAAGCGGCCCTCGAGAAAGATCTCGCGCAGGGCGGCGTGCGCCTGCTCTGCGTCGTCGGCCACGGTCACGCCCTTGCCGGCGGCGAGCCCGTCGGCCTTGATCACGACGCCGGGCGCGGCCAGCTCGGCGACCGCGTCGATGCCCTCCTGGAACGTGCAGACGTGGCGCCAGCGCGCGGTCGGCACACCGGCCTGCACCATCGCCTGCTTGGCGAACGCCTTGGAGCCCTCCAGGCGCGCGGCGGCCGCGGACGGGCCGAAGGCGAGATGCCCGCGCGCGTCGAGCGCGTCCACGAGCCCGGCCACGAGCGGCGCCTCGGGGCCGACGACGGTGAAGTGGACGCCCTCCCGCTCAACGGCCGCCACGATTCCCGCGACGTCATCGGCGGCGATGTCGAGCAGGCGCGCGTCGGCGGCGATGCCGGCGTTGCCGGGGGCGCACAGCAGCTCGGTCACCTTCGGAGAGCGCGCGAGCGCGCGCACGATCGCGTGCTCGCGCCCCCCCCCGCCTACGACCAGGACCTTCAAGCGATCTCCCTCCCGCGTGTCACCCGGTGAGCGCTCAGAGGGAGGCGATGAAGTCGTCTATGGGTATCGCCGCCAGCGTCTCGTAGCGTCCGGTGCCGCGCGACCCCAGCTCCAGCGAGACGCGCGCCATCGTCGCCTCGTCGGGCGCCTCGACGACCGAGATGAAGTCAACGTGACCGAGCGTCGCCCACTGCGCCTTGACGCTCGCGCCGAGCTGCTCGACCTCCTTGTTGACCTCCTTGATCCGCCGCGGGTTGTTCTTGACCGTCTGCACACCCTCCGGGGTGAGCGTCGAGAGCATGATGTAGGTGGGCATGGCGATGGGCTCCTCCGTCGGGGTTTTGGCCGGTCGCATTCCGCGCGCTTGCGCGCAAAGTTGTTTGTAGCGGATTGGCTGCCCGAGCGCTGGTGAACAGCCCACAGCGCCGGGCGGTCGCCAAAGCGCTGCCCGACGAGCTGGCGCTCGCCTGAATTCCCGGTTGTGCGTGCCCGACCGTCCCGTTTGCCCCGTTGCGTCGCGGCGGGCGCTGCAAGCGGGAGGACGTCCAACCCGTCGTCGGTGACATCAAGGCATCATTTGCTATGATGTCGCTATGCGTACAACACTCACGATCGACCCGGATGTGCGACTTCTGCTTGAGCGGCGCATGAATGAGCGCGGCCTCAGCTTCAAGGAGGTCGTCAATGGCGCGCTACGCGACGGCCTCATCGGAGGCGGTGAGAAGGCGGTGTTTCACACTCCGACGTTTGACCTCGGCGAGCCACTGATACCTCTTGACAAGGCGCTCGCGCTGGCAGGCGAGCTGGAGGACGAGGAGTTGCAGCGCCGGCTGGCGGCGCGCAAGTGAGGGTGTGCAAGTCGTCGACGCAAACATCCTGCTCTACGCCGTCAACGAGCAGGCGGTCAACCACAAGGCGGCACGCCGCTGGCTGGACGACACGCTCGCGAGTCGCGAGACAGTCGGCTTCGCCTGGGTGGTGCTGCTCGCCTTCCTGAGGTTGAGCACACGGCGGGGAGTCTTCCCACATCCGCTGTCGCCCGATACGGCGATCGGGGTGGTCGAGCGATGGCTGGAGCAGCCTGGCACCGTGATCCTCCAAGCGGGCGAACGTCATCTGGCTTTGATCACCGGCCTCCTGCGGGAAGCCGGCACAGCGGGCAACCTCGTCAACGACGTCCACCTGGCGGCGCTCGCCCTGGAGCACGGTGCGGAGATCGTCTCCTTCGACGGAGACTTCGCCCGCTTTGCGGGAGTGCGCTGGCGCTCGCCTGTGCAGTGAGAGCGCAGCCCGACGAGCTGGCGCTAGCCAGCGGCTATCAGCGATAGCCCTCCGCCAAAGTCCGCGGTGGTGCCTGAAGCTTTTGAATAGTCTCCGGCAGCGGTACAGAGGATGGCTGATGTGCACGATACACCGCTCAGGGCACTCCCTTTCGCTCCCGACGGATTGGGCGTCAACTGCATTGCCCACGATGTGCCGTTCCATACCTCCGCCAGAGTCATTTCACTATTCGAATTACTAACGTAGCTCCCTACAGCGGCGCAGGCCAACGACGACGCACACGATAAACTATTCAGACTGCTCGCTTTGGCGCCAGTGGGGTTGGGTATCGTTTGAATAGTCCATTCAGTACCATTCCAACTCTCAGCCAAAGTAAGTGTAACACCCGAACTATTTACGTAATACCCAGTTGCGGTACATGCAACGGATGACGAGCACGACACCCCGCGCAAATAATTGTTTTTCAAATTAGTCGGATTGGGCGTCGGCTGGACCCACCATAGGGCCGATCCATAGGCGTTTGCGAAGTTATCGAGCGCTTCGCCCTGCTTTGTCAGAGCGCTCGGGGACAACTCCATCGCCCATCCTCCGTCGTTACGCGAGTAGACGAGGAGCGCCTTGAGCCACCCCGCCTGGCGGTAGGGCAGAGCGTTGTCGAGCGTTTCGGTCAGCCACTGGGCGGCCTGGGTGCTGTTTTCGGCCCAGACAGAGCTGGGACCGCCCTTTGATTCGCCGCCGTTGACGTCGTGGGTCCAGTAGCCGATCTCCGAGACGATGATGTTGTTCTGCCCCGAGGTCATTTCGGCTTGAACGTTGGGGACCGATTGGATGCCCTGCCCGTTTTCTTCGGCGGTGCCGTTGGGCGGCCCATATGGGTGGAAGTACCAGCCTTCGATTTCGGTCTTTAGTTTTGACTGCGCTTCATACATTTTCGATACCCAATGCCTGCCGTACGCTGCGACGTATACGTTGCCAAGGGGGATGCCGGCCGCCTGGGCTTCCGGGAGCAGTTTGGCGATCACGTTGGCGTACTCGGCGCCGTTGTATCCCGGTTCGGTGTAACCCCACGGCTCGTTGATCGGCTCGAACAGGATCTGTTTGCCCGGATAGGCTTCGCGTATCGCTTTGGCCGATTTCACGAACCCTTCGACGTACGTGGTGATTTTGGTCCCGGTCGGAAAGTTTGGGTCGGCTTCGCCGAATTTGTGCGAGCCGTAGCCTGCATACTCGATCGTGACTATCGGGATCATGCCGGCGTTGATGGACTTTTCCAGGTCATCCCCGGCTTTGGGGAGTTCGCCGGCCGACCACTCGATGCCATTGCCGCTGGACTCCGATCCGCCCCCGCGGTCATAGACGATGTTGTGTGCGGTGAAGTCGCCGATCGAACCGAGGTAGGCGCTGGCGCTGTTGCCATTCAGTCCAAGCCAAGGCCCGCTCGGCGCGGGGTCGTAGGCGAACTGATCAGCTGGTGTCGATGCCGATGTCCCTTTGGAGTTGGTGACCGCAATGTTGGCGAGTCCGCTTCCCGCAGGGCTAACGGCGGTGATCGACGTTTCCGAGTTGATGGTCACGCTGCTGGCCGCAGTGCTGGCGAACTTGACCGTCGAGCCAGCGATGAACCCGGTGCCTTTGATCGTCACAGACGTGCCGCCTGCGGCGGGACCGTTGTTCGGGCTGATGCTGGTCACCATCGGGGCTGCGGCCTGCGCAACGGCCGACCCTCCGAGGATGCCAACAAGGCAGCACGTCGAGATTAGGGTCACTCGTGTCATGCGGGATCGCATCTGTCTTCCTCTCGTCGCTCTACAGCGAAACTTATCCAAGACCTAGTGAGCGTCTATCGACACGATTCCGATGGTACGCCCGCTGTGCGTAGCCTAACCATGTCGAAGACAAAAGCAACCCTCCGGCGACTGCTATATGACGGCGCCGGCCGTCTCCAGAGCCAGCTCCCTCCCGACGGCATCCACGCGCACTGCATCCCCGTCGCGCAGCTTGCCTTCCAGCAGCGCGAGCGCAAGCCGGTCCGTCAGCTGCTTCTGAATCACACGCCGCAGGGGACGAGCGCCATAGGTGGGGTCGTAACCCATGGCGGCGATCAACTCGCGGGCGGAGTCGGTGAGCGTCACGTCGACACCGCGCTCGGCGACGCGGGAGATCACGCGGGCGACCTGGAGGTCGACGATCTCGGCGATCTGCTCGCGGGTAAGGGAATGGAAGCGGACGATGTCATCGAGGCGGTTGACGAACTCGGGCTTGAAGTACTGGAGCAGTTCGGTGCGCAGCTGGGCGTCGGCCGCGACACCGGTCCCATCGTCCGCGCCCGCGCCGTCAGACCGGGAGTCGCCTGAGTCGGCGCCACTCCCGACGGGCAGGTTGGAGGTCATGATGAGTACGGTGTTCTTGAAGTCGACGGTGCGGCCCTGGCCGTCGGTCAGACGGCCGTCGTCCATCACCTGGAGGAGCGTGTTGAAGACGTCGGGGTGGGCCTTCTCGATCTCGTCTAGGAGGACGACGGAGTAGGGGCGGCGGCGGACGGCCTCTGTCAGCTGGCCGCCCTCTTCGTAGCCGACGTAGCCGGGGGGCGCGCCGACGAGGCGGGAGACGGAGTGCTTCTCCATGTACTCGGACATGTCGATGCGGACGATGGCGTCTTGGGAGTCGAACATGAACTCGGCGAGGGCGCGGGCTAGCTCGGTCTTGCCGACTCCGGTGGGCCCGAGGAAGAGGAAGGAGCCGATCGGGCGGTCGGGGTCCTGCAGGCCGGCGCGGGAGCGGCGCAGGGCGGTGGCGACCGCCTCGATCGCCTCGTCCTGGCCGACGACGCGCTCGTGCAGGCGGTCCTCCATGTGGATCAGCTTCTCGGTTTCGCCCTCGAGCAGGCGCGAGACGGGGATGCCGGTCCAGCGCGCGACGACCTCGGCGACGTCGTCGGCGTCGACCTCCTCTTTGAGGAACTGCGGAGCGGCCGTCGTCGCGCTGGCCCCGTCCGCGCCGTCGGCCTCGCCCTGCGCGCGTTCGCGCTCGGCCGATTCGTGCCCGGCGAGCTGGCGTTCGAGCTCGGGGATCTCGCCGTAGCGCAGCTCGGCGGCGCGCTGCAGGTCGGCTTCGCGCTCGGCGCGCTCGGCCTCGGATCTGGCCGCCTCCAGGCGCTCGCGGGTTTCGCTGACGCCCTTGATGGCGTCCTTCTCTTGCTGCCACTGTGCCTTCATCTCGGCGGAGCGCTGCTCGAGCTCCTGGAGCTCTGACTCGATCGCGGCGCGCCGGGCCTTGGAGGCCTCGTCCTTCTCTTTGCGCAGGGACTCGAGCTCGATGCGCAGCTGCATGACGCGCCGGTCGACCTCGTCGATCTCGGTGGGCAGGGAGTCGATCTCGATGCGGATCTTGGAGGCGGCCTCGTCGATCAGGTCGATCGCCTTGTCGGGCAGGAAGCGGTCGGCGATGTAGCGGTCCGAGAGGGTGGCGGCGGCGATCAGGGCGCTGTCCTGGATGGTGACCTTGTGGTGGACTTCGTAGCGCTCCTTGAGTCCGCGCAGGATCGCGATCGTGTCCTGTACGGTGGGCTCGCCGACGGTGACGGGCTGGAAGCGCCGCTCCAGCGCGGCGTCCTTCTCGATGTACTTGGTGTACTCGTCGAGGGTGGTGGCGCCGACGCAGCGCAGTTCCCCGCGCGCGAGCATGGGCTTGAGCAGGTTGGAGGCGTCGACGGAGCCCTGGGCGGCGCCCGCGCCGACGATCGTGTGGAGCTCGTCGAGGAAGAGGATGATCGCGCCCTGTGCCTCGGAGACCTCGGAGAGGACGCCCTTGAGGCGTTCCTCGAACTCGCCGCGGTAGGCGGCGCCCGCGATCAGCGCGCCCATGTCGAGGGCGATCACGCGGCGGTCGCGCAGCGACTCGGGG
Organism: uncultured Solirubrobacterales bacterium; assembly: GCA_963786535.1. Classification (GTDB taxonomy): domain Bacteria; phylum Actinomycetota; class Thermoleophilia; order Solirubrobacterales; family Solirubrobacteraceae; genus Palsa-744. The sequence continues at coordinate 1,616,540 of CAWAZI010000001.1, forward strand.
ACGTCGTGGGAGACGATGCGCTGGGCGAGGCCCTCGACGATCGCGGTCTTGCCGACGCCGGGCTCGCCGATCAGGACGGGGTTGTTCTTGGTGCGCCGGGAGAGGACCTGGATCACCCGGCGGATCTCCTCGTCGCGGCCGATCACGGGGTCGAGCCTGCCAAGCTCGGCCATCTCGGTGAGGTCGCGCCCGAAGCGCTGCAGCGGGCTCTGCTCATCCTCGGGCGGAGCCTGCTGGCCCGGGACGGGAGGAGCCGAACCGTTAGGAGCCATTGCTGCCGCGCGTCCTCCGTGAGTCGAGGCCGAACGTCGAGCGTACATCGGCCGCGCGCACGATGTCGGTACCGCCGGTGCGGTAGGGCACGAGCTCGGCGCGGAAGGAGCGGCGCACCTCCTCCAGGCGTTCGGCCAGCTCGACCTGGGCGCGCAGGGCCTGCACCTCGAGCTCCTCGATGCGGGCGTGCATGTCGTTGACCTCGGCCTCGAGGTCGAGCACGCGCTCGACGCCGGCGAGGTTGAGGCCCAGTTCGGCCGTCATCTCCTGGATGCGCCGCAGCCGCTCGACATCCTCGTGCGAATACAGCCGTGTGCCCTTGGGTGAGCGCTTGGGCTCGATCAGGCCGCGCGCCTCGTATACGCGAAGTGTCTGCGGATGCATCTGCGCCAGCTCGGCGGCGACGGAGATCATGAACACTCCGTGGTTGGAGTCGACTTTGATGCCTTTGATGCGGGCCATTACGATGGCGTCTCCTCGAACAGGCGCGCGCGGGGGTTGCCGTTCATCACGGCCGCAAGGGCATCGACAGCCGACTGCTGCTCGTCGGTGAGGGAGTCGGGGACGTCGAGGAGGAAGCGGTAGTGGATGTCCCCGCGCGATTTGCCACCCAGCTTGGGGGGGCCCTCGCCGCGCAGACGCTGGACGGTGCCGTGCCGCGTGCCGGGCGCGACGCGCAGGGTCTTGGAGCCGTCGAGCGTCGGCACGCGCACCTCGGCGCCGCGCAAAGCCTCGGGGATGCTCAGCGGGACCTCGACCTCGAGGTGCTCGCCCCGGCGCTTGAAGACGGGCGAGGGCGAGACGTGGGTCACGAGGTAGAGATCGCCAGGGGGACCGCCGTCGCGACCGGCCTCGCCCTTGCCGGCCAAGCGAATGCGCCCGCCGTCGCGCACGCCCGCGGGGATGTTGACGCGCAAACGCTTGACGGTGCGCACCGCGCCCGCGCCGTGGCAGGTCGGGCAGGGGTTCTCGATGATCGTGCCGGAGCCGCCGCAGCGCGAGCAGGGCTGGGAGATCGAGAACATCCCCTGGCCGGTGACCTCGACCCCGCGGCCTTCGCAGACGGGACAGACGGTGGGGGTCGTGCCGGGCTTGGCGCCCGTGCCGTGGCAGGTGGGGCAGGTGGCGTGCATCGGCACCGACAGGGGGATCTGCGCGCCGGAGATCGCCTGGTCGAAGGTGATCGAGACCTGCGCCTCCAGGTCGGCGCCGCGCTGTGCGCGCGGACGCCCCGCGCGGGCACCGGCGCCTGCACCGCGTCCACCGCCTCCAAAGAGGTTGGAGAGGATGTCGCCCATGTTCGAGGCGTCGAAGTCGAAGTTGCCGAAGCCGCCGAAGCCGCCTCCGCCGGCGCCGCCGCTCGCGAAGGGGCCCGTGCCGGAGTCGTATTGCTTGCGCTTGTCGGGGTCGCCGAGGACGTCATGGGCCTGGGAGATCTCCTTGAAGCGCGCCTCCGCGTCCTTGTCGTCGGGGTTGCGGTCGGGGTGATATTTCCGCGCGAGCCGGCGGTAGGCCTTCTTGATCTCTTCGGGAGTCGCTTTTTTGTCGACCCCGAGCGTCTTGTAGTAGTCGGGTCGGGATGCCATGTCGGGCTCCTGGGCTACGCGGCGACGACGACTCGCGCCGGGCGGATGATGTGGTCGCCGAGGCGATAGCCGGGCTGATAGACCTCGGCCACGGTCCCGCTCGCCGCCCCATCCACCGGCTGATGGACCACGGCCTCGTGCAGGGCGGGGTCGAAGATCTCGCCGGCCGGGGAGAAGGACTCGATCCCGACGCGGCCGAGGGCGGCGCTGAGTTCTTCGCGCACCAGGCGCACGCCTTGCAGGAGCGGGTCGTCCTGGTCCGCGGCCTCCAGCGCGCGGTCGAGGTTGTCGAGCGCGGGCAGCAGCTCCTTGGCGAGCTTCACGACGCCGCGCTCCTGGGCGAGCGCGGACTCGCGCGCGACGCGACGGCGATAGTTCTCGAAGTCGGCCTGGGTGCGCTGCGCCAGCGCGAGGTACTGGTCGCGCTCGGCCGCGACCGTGACGAGCTCGTCGAGATCCTCCTCGATCTCGACGGCCTCGGACTCCTCGTTCTCCTCCTCGACCGTCTGCTCAGCGTCGCTCATGACTGCCTCCTGACTTCGCGATGCCCCATGAGCACGTAGGGCAAGCTGGGCAAGGACGCAGAGAGCGTGGCGTACTACGTACGCGAGCGACCGAGGACGCAGATCCAGCGCAGCTATACGTGCTCATGGCTCGTCTACGACCTCGGCGTCGACTACGTCCTCATCATCCGCGGAAGAGGAGCCCGCCCCGTCGCCGGATGCCCCATCGCCGTTGGGCCCACTCGCGGCGGCCTGCTCCTGGGCGCGCTGGTACATCGCCTCGGAGACGGAGTGGAAGGCGACCTGGAGCGCCTCGGCCTTGGCGTTGATCTGAGCGGGGTCCTCGGACTCGAGCGCCTCGCGGACCTCCTTGACGGCCTCTTCGATGCGGCCTTTGGAGTCCGCGTCGACCTGGTCGCCGAGGTCGGCGAGCTGTTTCTCGGCCTGGTAGGCGGCGTTCTCGCCGTTGTTGCGGGCCTCGGCGAGCTCGCGCGCGCGGCGGTCCTCCTCGGCGTGGGACTCGGCGTCGGAGACCATGTTCTTGATCTCCTCGTCGGAGAGCCCGGAGCCGGCCTTGATCTCGATCTTCTGCTCCTTGCCCGTCCCCAAATCCTTGGCGGAGACGTTGAGGATGCCGTTGGCGTCGATGTCGAAGGCGACCTCGATCTGGGGGATGCCGCGCGGCGCGGGCGGGATGCCGGTGAGCTGGAACTTGCCGAGCGACTTGTTGTACTGGGCCATCTCGCGCTCACCTTGCAGCACGTGGATCTCGACGGAGGGCTGGTTGTCCTCGGCGGTGGAGAAGACCTCGCCCTTGCGCGTGGGGATGGTGGTGTTGCGCTCGATCAGCTTGGTCATGACGCCGCCCTTGGTCTCGATGCCGAGCGTCAGCGGCGTGACGTCGAGCAGCAGCACGTCCTTGACGTCGCCGGCGAGCACGCCGGCCTGGATGGCGGCGCCGACCGCTACGACCTCGTCGGGGTTGACGCCCCGGTGGGGCTCCTTCTTGGTCAGCTCTTTGACCTTCTCCTGCACGGCTGGCATGCGCGTCATGCCTCCGACGAGGACGACGTGTTCGATCTCCTTGACGCCCTTGTCTTTGGCGTCGTCGATCGCTTGGCGGACGGGGGCGACGACGCGGTCGAGCAGGTCGGAGGTGAGCTCGGCGAGCTTGGCGCGCGTGAGACGCGTGTCCAAATGCTTGGGGCCAGAAGCGTCGGCGGTGATGAAGGGCAGGTTGATCTGCGTCTCCTGGGTGGTGGAGAGCTCGATCTTGGCCTTCTCGGCGGCCTCATACAAACGCTGGAGGGCCATGGGGTCGGCGGAGAGGTCGATCGCCTGGTCGCGCTTGAAGTCGGCGACGAGCCAGTCGACGATCGCCTTGTCGAAGTTGTCGCCGCCGAGGTGGTTGTCGCCGGCGGTGGACTTGACCTCGAAGACGCCGTCGCCGATCTCGAGGACGGACACGTCGAAGGTGCCGCCGCCGAGGTCGAAGACGAGGATCGTGTGGTCGTCTTCCTTGTCGAGACCGTATGCCAGGGAGGCGGCGGTGGGCTCGTTGATGATGCGCTTGACGTCGAGGCCGGCGATCTTGCCGGCGTCCTTGGTGGCCTGGCGCTGGTCGTCGTTGAAGTAGGCGGGGACGGTGACGACAGCCCCGTCGACGGATTCGCCCAAATACGCTTCGGCGTCGGACTTGAGCTTCTGCAAAATCATCGCGGAGATCTCCGGCGGGGAGAACTGCTCCCCGTTGGCTTCCACGCGCGCGTCGCCGTTGGGGCCGGAGACGACCTTGTAGGGGACGATCGACTCCTCCTCGCGCACCTCGGCCTCCTTGCGGCCCATGAAGCGCTTGATCGAGAAGATCGTGTTCTGCGGGTTGGTGACGGCCTGGCGCTTGGCGACGGTGCCGACGAGGCGCTCGCCGGAGGCCGCGAATGCGACGACGGAGGGGGTCGTGCGCCCGCCCTCGGCGTTCTCGACGACGGTGGGCTCGCCCCCCTCGAGCACGGCCATGCACGAGTTGGTCGTGCCGAGGTCGATGCCAATGGTCTTGCCCATGAATGATGCTCCTTCTAAGACGGTGGATAAATCTAAGCGTCATTGAAGCAGATTTTGTGAGGGGATTCAAGGGGTCCGTGAAGGGGGGTCGAGACCGGGCACAGCGGCGAGTCGGCGACGCAGCGTCCGCGGTCGATCGCGTGCGTCGAATGGAGCGCTTTCAAAATCGATCCTGCTGGGGCGGAGAGGGCGTTATGCTGGGCGTATGCGAGCAGTGGTCCTGGACCCACCGACGGCCGGGCTGGGGGCGGTGCTCGAGCGCCGGCGCCGCTCGGGGCTTGATCGTCTTGATGAGGTGTGGGAGGGTGTCCTGCACATGGTTCCCGCACCCAGCTACGGGCACGCGCGCTTGGCCCAGCAGCTGGCCGAGATCCTTGGCCCTCTCGCGCGCGACGCCGACCTGGAGGCGGCGATGGGCGAGTTCAACCTCGGCGAGAGCGAGCACGACTTCCGCGTCCCCGACGGCGCCCTGCACCGCCCCGGCGCCGCCGGTACCTGGCTGCATACCGCCGCGCTGGTCGTGGAGATCGTCTCGCCGGGCGACGAGAGCTGGGAGAAGCTGCCGTTCTACGCCGCCCACGACGTCGATGAGGTGCTGATCGTCGACCCCGACAAGCGCTCGGTCGATTGGCTCGGGCTGCACGAGGGCGAGTACCGCCCGATGCAGCGCAGCGGACTGATCGAGCTGGGGACGGCCGAGCTGGGTGAGCGGATCGAGTGGCCCGCGGTTGAGTAGATGCGCCGGGGGGCCTGGTCAGCGGCCCGTCGCGAGCGCCTGCTCGATCTCCCGCCCCCGCGCGGTGAGCGTCCACGCGTTGGGCGCCCCCTTCGGCGCGCCGGGCCCCGTGTTCTCGATCAAACCGAGGCGCTGCAGACGCGCGAGCAGCTTGGAGATCTGGCCCTGGTCGGAGATCCCCGAGCGCAGCGCGGCCTGGCGGTTGGAGGCGCCGGGCGTGGCGGCGATCGCGGAGAGGACGCGCAGAGTGCGGTAGGTGAGGCGCATGTGCAACCCCTCCAGAGGGTTGGAAGAGGAATTGTTCTTCCCTCGCACCGGCGCGGGGGGACGCGCGCGCCGCCGGGGAGCGGGGCGCGCAAGCTCGCGCACGGCCGCGGCGGGGCCGAGGTAGGGCAGCACGATCAGGCTCATCAGCTGGCCGAGGAGGGGCAGGAGCGGGCGCGGGGGGTCCTCGATCGTGCGCGCGTGCAGGACGGCGAAGACGGCTCCGACCACCCCCTCGGCCGTCAGAGGCGGGGGCGGGCGGGCGGAGGGCGCGTCGTCGCGGCCGCGGTCGACCGCCTCGATCGCATGGGCGAGGCCGCGCGCGCGGTGTTCGAGCGCGCGGTGACCGACGCCGAGCGCGTCGGAGATGACGAGCGTCTTCAGTGCGGGCTCGGAGTCGAGCAGGACGAGCAGCGCGGCGAGCCCTGAGCGGATGCCCTCGCGCCAGCGAGCCTCCGCGAGGTAGGCGGGGACGACCGCCGCTTCCACCCGTTCGACTCCCTGGTCGAACAGCGCGACGAAGCAGTCCTCGCGATCCTCGAAGGCGTCGTAGAACGTGCGCCGGGAGACGCCCGCGCGGCGGATCACCCGGGCGACCGTCAGCCCCGGGTAGCCGAGCTCCGCGACCGTGTCGGCGGCCGCGACGAGCAGCCGCGCGCGCTGGACCTCCGTGACACGAGTGCGCGGCGCGCCCTCCGCATCCTCCAGACCCAGCCCGGCCCGTGGCGGCCCCCCACGCTGAGCCTTCGTGACGCGAGGGCGCGGCGCGCCCTCCGCACCCTCCAGACCAGCGCGCGCCTGTGACCCGCCACGGCGCGCGTGAGGGACCATGCGCGGTCTCGGTTTGGATGCAGACATTGCGCTCACGACGTCCTGACCCTGTCCGGTGTCCTTTCTAGGATTTCTTCTTCTTGCTCTTCTTGATCGGCCCGTATTTCTTGTGCGCCGTCTTTTCACAGCTCACCCGCTTGGCCTTGCTCTGATCCTTGTGGCACAACTTCAGCGCCCTGGCGAGCTTCTGTGACCGCGTCAACGCCTTGGTCTTCGCGCAGCCAGTCACACCGATCTTGGTGCTCTCGTTGATCTTCGCGCCGTTCTGCGCGAGGAATTCGGTCGGCATCGCTAGCTTTGAGGTGCAGAGGTTGCCGTTCGCCGCCAGTGCGGAGTAGGGGCCCTCGGGGAGGGTCAGTTCGAAGCTGCCGACCGGAGCGTCGGGGACGGTCTTGAACGTGCTGCTCGTGATCCCGGCTTTGCTGATGAACGTCGTGCCGACGAGATCGATCGTGACGCCATAGCCCTGCAGCACCATGATCAGGCTCGGGAACGCTTCGCCGCCGTGGGAGACGAAGATCGCGGGGCCTTCCAGCGGGACTGGGATCAGCGGAGTGATCGCCTTCGCGTGACCGATGAACGACGCCGCCGGGCAACCCGCCGGGTTGGTTTCGAACTGCGCGTCCGTGCACGCCTTCTGCAACGTCGTCAAACGCGACGGCAGCTGCTTGGGGAGGTCGACTTTGACCCGCGCGATGTTCGCCTGGGTACCGAACGGCGCGTTGGGATAGGTCAGCTTCACCGTCAGGCTCGCGCCGTTCGCTTTGCTGGTCTTCCCGCTCGTGGAGACCGCGAATTTCGGCGCGAACTTCAGGGCCGCGCAGTTCGTCGACCTGGAACGGAACGTCGACAGGCGAGCTCGCGCCTTCGTCGCTGTTGGATCGTGCCAGTGATCGCCATCGTGTCGCAGCTCGTCGGGTTGAACGTGAACCCTGGGCGGTTGATCGTGACGTTGACGTGCTGGATCTGCAGCGGGATACCGTCGATGAGCGTGCGGGATCGCATACGCCTTCGTCTTCGCGGTTCGTCGTGACCGTCAAGCGCCGCGGTGCTCGGGTTCACTTCGATCTTGGCGCGCACGACCACACAGTCACAGGCCGGGTTCTGCGCCGGATTGGCGGTTCGTGCTCCAGATCGAACGGGCCGGCCTTCGCCGGGTTCACGATCGACAGGCCGAACGGGGCGCCATGGTAGGGGCCGGTGATGTAGACCTTGCCGCCCGTGACCTGAACGGGATCGACCCCACACCCGACACTGACCGTCGTTTCCCCGATCAGACTGTCCGGCCCGCACGATCCCGCATTCGCCTGCGGTTCCGGACACAGTTCCACACCCGACAGCAGTCCGGAGAGACCCGGGGGCATGTGCAGCGCTCACCGACTGGCAGGTTCTGCTGGCCGTCTTCACGACCAATAGTCGTACTCAACGGGCTGAACGCGCCCGCATTGATATTGATCGTCCCGCCCGTCAACGACGGGCTGAACGGCAGGCTCGCACCAGGGCACGGAGTGCCGTTTGGGCCAGAGGTGATGTTGAAAGTGCTCGACGGAGCCATGCGGCGATTCGCCCGGTTCCGCCGACCACGGCGTGAAGGACGCCCTGGTCGTCATACGGTCCCGCAGTGCGCGGGTGTCGCCAGCGGCGCGCGTTCCCCGCCGAAGAAGTGCAGTTCGGCGTCTTCGAACGGCAGCTGCGGGACTGTTCTTGAACGTACGTCACGATCTGCCCTGTTTCGGTTCAGCGCGCACTTCGCCCGGGAGCTTCACCAGCACACCCGACACAGGGTCTTCGGCGACGATGTACATCGCGACGAGGCTCCCGAACGGGTTTTCGTTCTGGGAGGCGAGATACACGAAGCCCTTCAGCGGGTTCGGCAGCAACGGCGTGTGGATCGTCACTTCACCGATCTTCGACGCGTCCGGGCAGAAGTTCACGCCCTGCGCCAACGGGTTCGGCAGCGCCGGCGTGAACGTCTGGGTGCTCAACCCCGGGCCCACTTCCGCGACGCCCGTGAACCCAACCAGACCCTCCGAACACGCCCCAAGCCCATCACCCCCGGCGGGATTGACCGCGACGCCTTCGGGCAGCGCGACCGTGATGTCCCTGACCGTCGCCTGCGCGTCACCATTGGGGAACAGCACCTCTTCCTGTGGCACGTGAACATCCGCATTCAACCCCGTCGGGCTGCTCCCCGTTGTCACATCCGGGGTGACCTTGATCGAAGGTTCGAACGCCAGAGCGTTACAACCGTCCATCGCGATCGACGGGTCCAGCGCGTTGTGCAGCGTGTACGTTGCCGAGGCGCTCTCGGACGGCTTGCTCGGTCCCGACCACGAATCGCCTTCCATACTGGCCGTGAACGGGTCATTCCCGCACGAGGTCGGCAACGACAGAAACGGCGCTTTGACCGTGTCTTTAGGACAGGTTTCCGGTGAGACTTCGATCGTACCGAGGCATCGGCCTTCCGAACTGACGTTGCCTTGGCGTGCGCGGTCGTGGCGCGGGTCGCCCGGGACGCCCCAGAACGTGACCTGTGCCGAGAGAAATTGTGGCGTCTGTGTCGTGTTGTTGGAGCTGACCGTCACACCGTAGTCCTTGCCGGTGCGCACGGAGGTATCCAGGACCACGGGTATGCCGTTGGCTTCCCAGCCAAAGCGCGCGGGCTCGCCCGCGCCCGGTGGCAGATTGTACACAGGGACTGGCTCCGTCTCATATATCGGATTCGCGATCGTGAGCACCGCCACCCCGAGCTGTGTGTCCGCGGGACAGATTTCCTTGTGAAACAGGGTTTCCGGGCATTGCGGGAACGGTGTCGGGTTGCCGATCAGGCCCGGCGGCAACGCGAAACGCAGATCCTTCGGCAACGCCGGCTGCGCCACTTCCCCCAACAATCCCCCCAATTCTTCCACGGGCCTCCCAAAGAAGGTTTCCGCGCCCGCGTTCAGCACGAGCGTGTTGGTCAACTGGAACGGGTGGGACCCCGCCTGCGTATCCACCGACCCATTCGCGTTTTCCGGAGTGAGTTCGTACGCCTGCACACCAAACGGTGTCGTCGAATCGCTGACCGTCAACGGATCGTGCACAGACACGGGCGCCACGCCACCACCCGACACACTGACACCGTCTACGGGCGTGCCGACGGGAACGCTATTTCCGACATTCACATACATAATGACTTCCAAACGTTCATACGGGACCAGCACACCACCGTTGTACACGCATGTCACGGTCGTCGCGGTGGACGTCGTCACCGAACACGGCTGACCCGCTCCTCCGCTTCGTTCGCCCCTTTTCCCAGCGACATAATATGCTTTTCTTACTTCGATGCCCGCCGGCAACGTATCGGTGACGGTCACGGGCAGACCTTCGGCGCTTACTTCGCTGTCGCCGAGGTTCGTCACCGACACCACGACCGTGCCCTCCCCGCCCGGCGCCAGATACGACGGGCGCGAACTCACGTTCACGTGCCACCACGGCGCTTCGGGAAGAGCTTCCGCTGCGAACGCCGACGACACCGCGCCCACCAGCGCGAGCAGCGACACGACTGTAAGGCTCAACACCATCGCTGTTATCCCTCGCATTATTTAGCCCTCCGGTCGGCGTTTACGGACTTTCTCGCCCTCACAGCGCCGTATCTATTGCGAGCCCGTACCTCGCAATGGGCGCGCTTGGCGCCCTTCGGTATTTTCCTGCACGCCCTCAGAGCAACGGCGAGCTTCTGAGCACGAGTCAACGGCCTGACCTTTGGTTTCGCGGTCCTCGCCGGCGCCGGTGCCGCGACGTTGCCCGCCCCGCTGAACGTCGCGCTCGACGGAGCCCCGAAAATACTCGGCTGCGCCACCGGCGCCGCCCGACACGAGTCCGCCGTCGTACACGGCGGCGGAGACACCACTTCTGTGGAGCACGGCGCGACCGTGCTGCACACATGCGCATCGTACACATCGATCGACGTGTCCCTGTCACGCAGCGCCAACCGCGCGGACGTCAGAAAGAATACGTCTTCGCCTTCTTCGCCCCCCGGACCCCTACCGCTCGCGTCCAGAAACGCCGATTCTTCATCAGAAGACCCAGAAGAGACCAACCCGATACAACCACGCGTACTCGCGCTGAACGTCGCACTCGACGCCGTACATGCATGAGGACCATTGGCAGGGACCCCTTCCGGCTCATACTCATAAACATCCATCAAACCATTAGTATCCTGCGGCACAAGCGCATCAGAGCTGTTGAAGAAAACACGACCATCATTCGACAGATAACGCGACTGATACCGAGCGTAGTTCAGGTGCATCGCCGTCCATCCAGGAATGTTCCCGGCCAGCCAGCGGCCGTTACCAAATGTCCATATCCCCGGCTCGTCAACCAGTCGCGATCCGGAGTCGAATATCCCGGCCGGTCGCTCGCCCGTCGGGTTACAGGATGCGCATGCCAGCCGTCCTGTTTCCGCGCTATACAGGTACACCTCCTCGTCGCGCTGACCGCTGTTGACGTCAGTGTTGTCGTAGCCGGTGAGACTCCTCTCTGACATGAACGCCAGATATTTGCCGTTTGGCGCGACCCTCGAGGTCATCATCTCGAGATCGCCCGGCAATCCTTCCCAGTCAGGACTGTCTTCTTCCGAGAGGCCGGCGACGAATACCGGCGGTTCCCATTCTTTGTTTTCTTCGTTATAGTGCAACATGTAGAGATTATTCTGCAGAGCTTCGCGGCGTTTGCCTTTTCCTGCTTTGGCTTTTTCTCCCTGCGCATTTGGCGCTTCCGTCAATTCGCCTTCACCCACGAAATAGATGAACGAGCTGTTGTCGCTCCCGACAATGACCGTACCCTTCACGTCGGCGTTTTCTCGTGGGTTGGTAGTTTCGTTGTAGTGAGGATCGATCGTCAAATCCTGTAGCTTGCATTCCAATTCACCATTGACTTCAACGATTTCACACTCGTATAGGTCAGGCCTGCCTTCCACCGCGGAAGAATTTGCAGTCAACCGTGCATCGTCGGTGAAGAACACCTTTGTCCCTTCGGCATTCGCGAACTGAAACAGCGCTGTGAGGCTGGGACCGCTGCCGCCCTGAAACAGATCGAGCTGCACGGTCTTCTCCGTCGACACGTCACGCATGTACAGATGCCCGTTGGCAGACCACACGACGCGCGAGCCGTCGCTGGAGATCGCCCCCCTTACGTTACGCCCGTTTTTCTCCCCGAGCGATGCCTCTCCGGCGGGCTGCTCCTGTTCGCTGTCGGGGAGTATGCTCACGAGCTGCAGTCTCCCGCCAGCCCACTCGTACAAGCCCCCTTCTGTCGACGGTTTCCCTTCTGGAGTTTCCGCCGTCAGCGGCACATCGGTGTCGAAAACCATATGGCTCAGATCGGAGGTCGCGCCGACGAAACTCAGATGACCACCAAAGCTGGTACCGGCGGGTACGTTCGCATCTTTTTCAACGTTCGCCGTCCGGCACGCGGTGGGTGGCAGCGGGCAACCGGTCACAAGCGGCAGATAGCCACCTTCCGTCATTGCGCCTGTGTAGTCTCCCTGTTCAGAGGGTGTGGGCGGCAGCGGCGTATTCGCGCGCAGATAGAGTGTCATTTCCGACGCCCCCGGCGACAGCAACGCCGCCCCTTCCGGTTCGCTCCCACTGGAGCCCGACCCAAACGGTTCTACAAGCGCCGTCGACAAGTCAGAGGAGAAGAACCTGTACTCCTGGCCAGACTGCGAAACGCCCGTTGCCACTTCATGCGGCGTGGCTATGTTCTGCGAGGACCAGCCACCAGCGGCGCTCCGCACAGAGACCGCTTGCGTCAGATTCGAATTACCTACGGGATTTTCGATCGCCCCGATCGATGCGTACGTTATCGCGCCACCCGCTTCGGCGGCCTGCACCAGGCTTCCATCTTGTTCCGGCGGCACGATATTGGCCCCGTCCTTTGTCGGTGGCGAGACCAGTTCCCATGCTCTGCCATCCGGCAATACGAGTTCGTCGCCCGCCGCCTGCGTGGTGAACGAGCCGCAGGCGCCTTCCGTCTGACAGCCGAGCGTTTCGCCCTGTTCGTTCTTGACCACGACGCGATACCAGTAGTGTGTATGCGCCGCCAGAGCCTTGGGGTGGACTTCGGCGAGAACGCCTTCTTCCCCTTCGCCCGCGTCGCCTTCGCTCGGCGGAGTGGGGACGGACACGCCCTGACCGGCGAGCAGGGCAGCTTCGCTGGTGGCGTATTCGAACCGGTACGTCGTCGCCGCTCCCCCCGGGTTCACCTCCGCATACAGCGTCGCGCTGGTGGCATGGACATCCCCGACCCACTCTTCTTTGACGACCGGCGCCGCCGCGGCCAGCACCGAGGACGGGACGCCCAGCAGCACGAGCCCCGAGCCACACACACACAACACACCAACGAACCACAGACGACCAAACCGACGAACGCTCATAAAACCCCATCTCCTCCTGGAAGACGACCCTTCCTCCAAATCGGTGTGCGCAGAGCCTCACGACCCCACGCACACCATTCCTATGACTGCCGACAGGCGCTGCCTATGCTCTGACCTCGATCGCTTCTTCGCTGAAGACCCTGAACGTATTTGCCATGGCTGTTTTTTCGAACTGACCACGATTGATGAGACTCACCGCGCTTTCCAGCCTATGAACCGCTTCTTCGCCCTGGAAATGCGTCAGCAGCTGTTCGCCTTTGCCCGTTCCTCTCTGGAATTCGAGCGTGGGTTCAGTCGTTTCTTTGTTCAGAGGCCCGATTTTGCCTATGATCGAGGCCTTGAGCTTGTAGATACATTCTTTGCTCACTTTGCATTCCTCTATCAGCCCCCCGCCGGTCGCTTCGAGCAGCAGACCCACACCCTGGGATTCCGGCAGATACCCGATCCTCCCCGACAGGTGCGCCGACACGACTTCGCCTTCTTTCAACCCCGCGCCTGTGCAATACCCAGCCGTGATGGGTTTCAAGTTCAAATAGCACGAGGTGCCCTTGACGACCACATTCGCCACTTCTTTGGGACCGGTTATTTCTCCCGTCACCAAATAAGAACACTGCGGACCATGAACACCACCAACCGTTTCGGTTTCCCCACCACCGGCTTCGGCTTCGAACCTGACCGCTTTACCAAGCGGTTTCCCGCCCTGCTGAAATTCCGGCAAAGCCGCCGAAGCCGAGGCGACCACAACCACCCCGACTGCCAACACCCCAACCAGCGCAACCAACACGCTCCTGAACATCGATCTCATCTGAAACAACTCCCTTTCGTCTCATTCAGCGCCACGACCCACCCCCAAAGCGAGCGGCAGACCCATGGCGCCGGTCTTGTTACCCAGCACGCCCGCGCGAGACGGCGAAACCGCCCCGCACGAGCGCACGCTTGAACGCCCGGCACGCACACGAGCACGAGTAGACGCCGCTCATATCGGCGCGCGAGACCGGCTAGAATCGCCTGTATGACCACCAAGGAACGCCTGCACGAGTTGGTCGACGAGCTGAGCGAAGCCGAGGCCGATGACGCGTTGCGGCTGATAGCTGCGCGCCACGAGGACAAGGCCTGCTCAGGCGACATAATCGACGACTGGGGAAACCTCTCGTCTATGACTCGGGCCTCTGGCCGGCGGATGCTGAAACGCCTCGATGAAGAAGAGATGGCTGCGCACGGCGAGACTATTGCCGACGCCTTTGCTCGCGCTGAAGGCGAGAATCCGGCTTGAGACGTGGCGAGGTCTGGTGGTATGAGCCACCCCATGAAAAGACCCGGCCAGCCCTGATCCTTACCCGTGACGAGTTGATCGGAGACATCTTCGATGTGATCGCGGTGCCAGCTACCACTACGATCCGCGTAACCCCGACCGAGATTCCGATCGGCGTCCCCGACGGTATGCCGGCTGAGTGTGTGCTGGTCCTCGCCAACACTTTCTCGGCTGAGAAGATCTTCCTGGCCAAACCGATCACGATGCTCGGTGCCGACAGGATGTCCGAAGTCTGCCGCGCGCTTGCCCGGGCGACCAGCTGCTGAGGCAGAGGCCGCCCTTCCCCCTCTGGGGGAGCCTGGATGGCGCGTCAGCGCCGGACGGAGGCTCGATCCTCTACGGGCAGAGAGAGAGAGAGAGAGAGAGAGATGCATCGTCGATGGCGATGCATCTACCTACGGGCCCATCACGGCGCGCAGGGACCCCTGGCACGTATGACCTGTACGACTCCACGCGAAAGCACTCCCTCATCGTGAGCGACCCGATTCCCTCTCTCAACTGTGTCCCGAACTGGCTCCTGCAGGTCCGCCACTACGGAGAACCCAAACCAGACCTATGTCCCGAACCACCGGTCACCAGTTGGGTAACCGATACATGTGCGTATCATATACACATCTGTAGGGGGCTGTCAAGTCCCCAAAAGAACCTGGGCGATGAGGTGGGCGTCGAGTCCACCCATGCGCCGCCGTGACGAGGCAGATGGGGCTGGCCGAGAGTTTCGTCCCAAGCCGCGCGTAGCCTCGGGTGGGGATGACGATCGAGAGCATTACTTGGACGATCCACGCGGAAGAACGCCTGTCCCAGCGCGGGCTGACACGCACCCGCGTCGAGCACGCCGCGCGAACACTGCATCCGACCCGCGCGACCAACGAAGGAGAAGCCGACTGGCGCATCGATGCGGGTCGCTTCGTGGTCGTCTACGACCACCCCCGAGGTAAGGACACCAACGCCATTCGAATCGTCAGCGTGTGGCCCAAGCGTCGGCCGCGCAGGCGCCACCTCAGAGGGCTATCCTGAGTGAACGTCATGTACTCGTACTATGACCCCGAGGCCGACATCGCCTGGCTTCCCACGGGCGAATCCAAGCGCGTCGTCAGCGAGGAGGTCGAGTGGGGCCTGATCGACCACGACGCCGCCACGGACGAGATCGTCGCCGTCGAGATTTGGGCGGCGAGCAAGCGCTTGCCCCAAGCTGTCCTAGACGCGCTGCCCGGACCCGGCAAGCATCACAACGCCGCCGCCTGAGCAGCGGCCGTCCTCTGGCGATCAGGTGAACATGCCCCTGCTCGGGCACATTCGCGCGAGAGCACAACCGCCACAGGCGGGGTGGCGTGCGTGGCAGGTCCGCCGACCGTGGCGCAGCAGGTTGACGTGCAGCTCCAGCTCCTCTCCCGGCGGGGTCAGCGCGAGCATCTGGTCGTGCAGCCGCTCGAACGGCGCCCCCGGCTCAAGCAGCTCCAGGCGCATGCCCACCCTCGAGACGTGCGTGTCCACCGGCACGTCCCTGCGTCCGTACGCGAACAGCAGCACGCACGCCGCCGTCTTGCGCCCCACGCCCGGCAGCGCGATCAGGTAGTCGCGGCCCTCCTCAATCGGCGCGTCCTTCAGCCAGTCCAGCGACAGCTCGTGCTCCGAGTCCCGCGGGTCGGCGGCGATCGCTCGCAGGATCGCCTGGATGCGCGCCGACTTCACCTTCGAGATGCCTCCCGGGCGGATCGCCTCCTCGACCTCCCCCACCGGCGCGCGCATCACCGCCTCCCAGCTTCCGAACCGCTCGCGCAGGCGCAGGTAGGCCACGTCGCGGTTGCGATCGTTCGTGCTCTGCGACAGCACCGTCAGCACCAGCTCCGCGAGCGGGTGGCCGTGCGGCTGCATCAGCGGTCTCCCGTACACCTCGCGCAGCCGTTCCCTGATTCTTATGACACGCGCGCGCGTCGGGGGCTTCCAGACCTTCTGCCTGCCCTTCCGCTTGATCTCGACCGTCCGCATCGTCCTGACCCTAACCCGTCGGACCCCCTGTTCGGGCCGCCCGTATGTGGCCGGGGACGCTACGACTTTAGGTCACATCTCAAAGTTGCCTACCACCCAAACCCACCGACCGTCCGCCGTTCCGCCCTATGATCGTTCGCCGCATGCCCGCAGTCAGCGACCGCACCGCCACGATCGGCACGATGCCCGTGTTCTGGCGCGAAGCCCCCGTCGCCGACGAGGGCGCACCCACCCCCTTGTACGTGCACGGAGTGCCGACCAACTCCGACGACTGGCTGACACCCGGCGTGCACGGCGCGACGCGACCGCGGTGGAAGCGGTGGTGGAGGGCGAAACGGGACACCGACGAGTGGCTCCAAGCGCGCCCTTACGAGACCGGATTCCTCGAGCGCACCGGCGGCCTGGCGCCCGACCTGCCGGGGTTCGGACGCAGCGGCAAGGCCGGCAACCTCGACTACACGATCGACGGGCTACGCCGACTTCATCGAGCGCTACCTCGACCTCGTCTCCGTCGATCGCGTCAGCCTCGTCGTGCACGACTGGGGCTCGGTCGCCCTCGCGTTCGCCCAGCGCCATCCCGAGCGCGTCGCGCGCCTGGTCGTCATCAACGCCATCCCCTTCCTGCCCGGCTATCGCTGGCACCGCACCGCACGCATCTGGCGCACCCCCCTGCTGGGGGAGCTGGCGATGGGCGCCACCACGCGCGCCGTCATGCGCTTCTCCACGCGCGAGGCGCGCCCCGGCCGCGAGCCGATGCCCGACGCGTGGCTGGACACGGTCTTCGACCACTTCGACCAGGGCACCCAGCGCGCGATCCTGCGCCTGTACCGCAGCTCTCCCTCCGACGTGCTGGCCGCCGCGGGCGCGCGTTTGGCGACGCTGAGCATGCCCGCGCTCGTGCTCTGGGGCCAGGCCGACCCCTACATCCCCGCTCGCTTCGCCCGCGCCTTCGCCCATGCGCTGCCAGACGCCGAGCTGCTCGAGCTGCCCGACGCCGGGCACTGGCCGTGGTTCGACCGGCCCGACGCGATCGAGCGCGTGGCCGACTTCCTCACCGCCGAGGACCCGGGCGCCGCCGCCGCGGGGTGATCCGATGGCCTCGCCCGCCGTGGCCACCCCAGCCCCGCCCGCGCCCTCCGTCTCGCGCGCGCATCGTGACGTTCCCGCCTGGGCGGTCGCCGTGGCGGTCGCGCTGCCGCTTGCGCTGGCCTACCTGATCGTCCAGCCCCCCGCCGGCGACCTCGCGGCCGCGACGTACCGCAGCGATCTCTTCGCCCGCGTCGGCTTCGCCCTGCGCGAGGACGGCTGGTACGCCGTGCACGGCCACTACCTGCCCGGCTACTCGCTCCTCTCCCCCGAGCTGGGGGCGTGGCTCGGCGTCTACACCGTCCTCTCGCTCTCCGCCGTGGCGGCCGCCGCGCTGTTCGGGCTGATCGCCCAGCGGGTGTTCTCCCCCGCCGGCGCGCGCGTGGCCGCCGGCTGGTTCGCGCTGGGCTTCGGCGTGGGGCTGCTGTCCGGACGCGTCCCCTACGACCTCGGCCTGGCGATCGGCCTCGGCTCCGTGCTCGCGCTGCTCGCCGACCGCACCGGCGTGGCGCTCACGCTCGCGCTCGTGACGAGCCTCGCCAGCCCCGTCGCCGGGGCGTTCCTCGCGCTCGCGGGCGTGGCCGACGCACTGACCGGCGGATTGGAGCGACGTCGTGGCGCCGGCGCCGAACCCGGCGATCAGCCCGGTGCTCGCCCCACCCGCGCCGCGCACGGCCACACAGAGCGCCGTCCGCCCGCCGGGCCCGGGCGCGGGCTGGCGCTCGCCGGCGTCGCGCTCACCCCGATCATCGTCCTCGCCCTCGCCTTCCCCGAAGGCGGCTGGGAGCCGTTCGCGCCGTCGGTGTTCTGGCCGGCGCTGGCCGGCGTCCTGCTGATCGCCCTGCTGCTGCCCCAGGGCTCGCTCACTCCGCGCGCGCGCCTGGTGGTGCGCGTGGGCGCCGCCGTGTATGCGCTGGCGCTGATCGGCTCGTTCGCGCTGCACACTCCCGTCGGATCCAACTCCGCGCGCCTGGGCGCGCTGCTGGCCGGTCCGCTGCTCGCCGGGGTCGCATGGGATCGCCACCGCCTGATCCTGTGCCTGCTGGTCCCGGTGCTCCTGTACTGGCAGATCGAGACGCCGATCAACGACGAGACCGCGCTCGCCGGCGACCCCTCGGTGCACGTGTCCTACTACGCGCCGCTGCGGGCGGAGCTGCGCGGCCTGACCCGCGGCCGGCGCACGATCGTCGAGGTGCCGCTGACCGGCGCGCACTGGGAGGCCGCATACCTGGCCGGCTACGACGGCATCGCCCTCGCCCGCGGCTGGGAGCGCCAGCTCGACACCCGCTACGCCTCCCTGTTCTACCGCCCGGGACTCACCCCCTCCACGTACGCGGCGTGGCTTGCGGAAAACCGCGTCGCCTACGTGGCGCTGCCTGACGTGCGCCTGGACGAAGCCGGGCGCGAAGAGGGCGCGCTGATCGCCCGCGGACTGCCGTATTTGCGCGAAGTCTGGCGCTCGCCGCACTGGCGGCTGTACGCCTTCGACGTGCCGCCCCGGTAGGCTTCTGCCTCAGATGCTCGCCCGCGTTCGTCTCCTGCAGGCGCGCCTCCTGCCTCAGGGGTGGCTGGACGTGCTGCGCCAGATCGCCCTGTTCGGCGCCGCCTACCTCGCCTACCGGCTGGTGCGCGGACTGGTCGAGGGCGACGCCAACGCCGCGTTCGCCCACGCCCGCGACGTGATCTCGCTCGAGAGCACGCTGCACCTGTTCGTCGAGCCCTCCGTGCAGGCATGGGGGTCTGGCAGCAAGGTGCTTATGGACATCTCCAGCTGGCTGTACGTCAACGCGCAGACGACCGTCACCGTCGGGGCGCTCGTCTACCTGTACGTGCGCCACAACCGCAACTTCTACTTCGTGCGCAACATGTTCATGATCGCGATGGTCATCGCGCTGATCGGCTACACCGTCTTTCCGACCGCGCCGCCGCGGTTCATGCCCGAGTGGGGCTTCATGGACTCGGTGTCGGACTTCACGGGAGTCCACATCGAAACGGCGCATGGCGGAGGCGGGGCCACGGCGGCGCTCTCGAACCTCTACGCGGCGGTGCCCTCGATGCACGTGGCGTTCGCGCTGATCATCGGCTGGCCGCTCGCGCGCCTGGCCAAGCGGCGGATCGTCAGCGCGTTGTGGCTCTTGTATCCGTTCCTGATGGCGTTCGTGATCATCGTCACCGCCAACCACTTCATCTTCGACGCGATCCTCGGCGCGCTCACGGCCGGCGCGTCCGCGTACGGGGCGATCTGGCTCGCGCGGGCCCGACCCGCGGCGTGGCGCTTTGCGGGAGCGCCGGCCGGATGAGATCCTGGACACGCATGCCTGCGCTGGATCGGCGTCCTCGATCGCTTATGTGCCAAGCACACTACGCTCACTGCGTCCTTGTCCAGCTTGACCTGCGAGTCCAGGATGAGTGAGTCGGAGAACAGCTCCAAGACGATGGCTCCCCGCCGCCACGAAACCTCTCCGCGAGGTCCGCGCCGCGGCGGCGCCTATCGCCCCCGCCGGCGGCGCGCGCGCGCGCCGATCGGCTCCGGCGTCCGGCGCGAGCTCGTGCGCAACGCCCTGATCGAGTCGCGCCTTACCCCCAACGCGATCTCGCTCACCGGTCTCGCGTTGAACCTGGTTGCCGCGGCGCTCGTGTGGGAACAGCTGTTCTTCCTCGGCGGCGTCGCGTTCGTCGTCGGCTCGGTCATGGACACGCTCGACGGGCGCTACTCGCGCATGTCGGGCAAGGGCACCCCGTTCGGGGCGTTCCTGGACTCCACGCTCGACCGCATCGAGGAGGGAATCGTGCTGACCGCCGTCGCCGGCTACTTCGCGCTGCGGGGCGACCGCGTCGCGGCGGCCGCGGTCGTCGTCGCGGTGCTCGCCTCGCTGATGGTCTCCTACACCCGCGCCCGCGCCGAGGCGCTCGGCGTCGAGTGCAAGGTCGGCATCGCCACCCGCCCCGTGCGCGTCGTGATCCTCTCGATCGGCCTGATCTTCGCGCAGGGCGCCTCGCTCGGGCACTTCCAGCTGCTGGCTCCCGCGGTGTATGTCTTGGCGGCGCTCAGCCTGATCACGGTCGCCCAGCGCATCGCCCACGTGCGCCGTGAGCTGTCGGTGGGCGCATCGTCGTCCGTGTGACCTGGCGCGTCCGGCGGGGTAATCTCCCCGAACCCTAGGAAGGAAACCACTTGACTCCCACCAGCAATAACGGTGCCGCCCATAACGGCGCTTCGTCAAACGGCGCCGCGCGCTATCAGCGCGACAAGGTCCGCGTGGCGATCGTCGGCGTCGGCAACTGCGCCTCGGCGTTCGTCCAGGGCGTCAACTACTACCGCGACGCCGACCCCTCCCAGGACGTCCCCGGCCTGATGAACGTGGACCTCGGGGGCTACCACGTGCGCGACATCGAGTTCACCGCCGCGTTCGACATCGACAGGACCAAGGTCGGCCGCGACCTCGGCCAGGCGATCTGGGCGGGCCAGAACAACACGATGAAGTTCGCCAAGGTGCCGAAGAAGCTCGGCGTGCCCGTGTATCGCGGCATGACCCATGACGGCCTCGGCAAGTACCTCAAAGAGAAGATCACCAAGGCTCCCGGCGAGACCGCGGACATCGTGAAGATCCTCAAGGACACCCACACCGACGTGGTCGTGTCCTATCTGCCGGTCGGCTCCGAGCAGGCGACCAAGTGGTATGTCGAGCAGGTGCTCGAGGCCGGCTGTGGGTTCGTCAACTGCATCCCCGTGTTCATCGCCCGCGAGGACTACTGGGACAGGCGCTTCAAAAAGGCCGGGCTGCCGATCGTCGGGGACGACATCAAGTCCCAGGTCGGCGCCACGATCGTGCACCGCACGCTCGCGCGCCTGTTCGCCGACCGCGGCGTGAAGATGCTGCGCACCTCCCAGCTGAACGTCGGCGGCAACATGGACTTCTACAACATGCTCGAGCGCGAGCGCCTGGAGTCCAAGAAGATCTCCAAGACCAACGCCGTCACCTCGATCATGGACCACGAGCTGCCCCCCGGAGACGTCTACATCGGTCCCTCCGACTACGTCCCGTGGCTGACCGACCGCAAGTGGGCGCACATCCGCGTCGAGGGCCAGGCGTTCGGCGACGTGCCGCTGAACGTCGAGATGAAGCTCGAGGTGTGGGACTCGCCCAACTCGGCCGGCATCGTGATCGACGCCGTGCGCTGCTGCAAGCTGGCGCTCAACCACGGCATCGGCGGCCAGCTCGACGGACCGAGCTCCTACCTGATGAAGTCGCCCCACAACCAGCGCCCGGACGACCAGGCGCGGGAGGCGACGGAGAAGTTCATCGCCTCCTACGCCGGCATCCCCGGGACGGCCCGGCGGGCGGGGAAGACCGTGCGGGCGGGGAAGCCGGCGACGGCGCGAGCCAAGGCCCAACCCGTCGCGCGGGCGAACGCCGCCAAGTAGGTCCACTGCCCGCCGGCGCCGATGGCGCTCCACGACACCGAACGGCCGGCTGGATAATGGGAGCGATGGCCTCGTCACGGTTCTCGATCGCCCACGTGACTCCCTATCCGTGGGAGGCGCAGGACAACGAGGTCAACGCCCACGTCCGCGCGGTCTGCAAGGAGCTCTCGCGGCGCGGGCACCGCGTGCTGATCCTCGCGCCGTCGCGCTCGCAGGAGCGGGTGCGGGCCTCGCGGCGGGAGCTGCGGGCGGCGCGAGCCCATCCGCAGAGCCTGCTCGCGGGAACCGGCGGCGGCACGCCCGCCGTCATCGCGGTGGGCGAGGTGCTCGATCTGCAGGTCGCCGCCGCGCCCAGCTCCTCGCGACGGCGCACGCCCGCCCTGCCGATCGACGTCGCGCGCACGATCGAGGAACTGCTGAGCACCGTCCCCCTGGACGTCGTGCACGTCCACGAGCCGTTCGCGCCGAGCGCGTCCAATGCGGCGCTGCGCCACTCGCGCGCGCTGAACGTCGGCTCGTTTCACTCCGCCTCAGAGCGCTACATGCTTTCCACGCTCGTTGCGCGCCGCTTCGTGGAGAGCTTCTTCGGCCGGCTCGACGCGCGCACCGCGAGCTCGCCCGCGACCGCGGAGCTGATGGCCCGCCAGTTCCCCGGCGACTACCGCCTCGTGCCCGACTCCGACGGCGCCGCCACGGAGCTGGAATCGATCTACCGCGAACTGGCTGCCCGCCGGCACGACCCCGACGGCGACCCCGAGCTCCGCGCCCGCCTGGCCGGACGGCGGCTGATCGACGTGGATCTGCACATGCACACCGACCACTCCCACGACTGCGCCACCCCTGTCGAGGTGCTGCTCGCGACCGCCCGCGAGCGCGGCCTGAGGGCGATCGCGGTGACCGACCACAACGAGATCTCCGGCGCGCTCGCCGCCCGCGAGCATGCGCGGGCAGCGGGCGTCGGCGTGAAGGTGATCGTCGGCGAGGAGGTCAAGACGGCCGAGGAGGGCGAGGTGATCGGGCTGTTCATCGAGGAGCTGATCCCGCGCGGGATGAGCCTGGCCGAGACCGTCGCGGAGATCCGCCGCCAGGGCGGCCTGGTGTACGTGCCACACCCCTTCGACCGGCTGCACTCGGTCCCCGACTACGAGCACCTGCTGAAGATCGTCTCAGATGTCGACGCGATCGAGGTGTTCAACCCGCGCGTGGCGATCGGCGCGTTCAACGAGGAGGCGGAGCGGTTCGCCGCCAAGTACCGGATCGTCGCCGCGGCCGGCTCGGACTCGCACGTCGCCCAGGGCCTCGGCTCGGTCCGCAACCGGATGCGCGACTTCGACGGCCCGGCCGAGTTCCTGCAGTCCCTGCGCGACGCCGAGATCCTCACGCGCCCCACCAGCCTGCTGTACGTGCAGGCGCTCAAGTTCCTGCAGACCCGCGCCACCCCGCCCTCCGCGCGCCGCGCCAGCCGCGCGCGACGGGTCCGGCGCGCGATGGGCGGCAGCCGCAAGTAAGGGTGCAGCGTCAAGGACAAGTGATGCGGCCGTCAAAACCCTCGGAGTCGATGCCTGTGACCGACGATGAGATCCGCGAGAAGTACCTGGAGCGCGCCATCCGCGAGCTGAACACGCTCACGCGCGAGCTGCAGTCCTGTCCGCACTGCCCCCGCGGCAACCTGATGCCGGTGCTCGGCTCCGGACATCCCCAGGCCGACGTGATGCTGCTCAAGTACGCCCCCCAGCCCTCAGAGATCGAGGAGGGCGTCGCCTTCTACGGCCGCGCCGGCGGCGCGCTGATGAAGTCGCTCAAGCGCCTCTCGATCGACCCGCTCGCCGTCTACGGCACGCTGTGCGTCAAGTGCCCCCTCAGCGACGACGACGAGGCCTCACCCGCGGACTTCGCGTGCGTCTCGCGAGTGGTCGAGGAGATCGCGATCGTGCAGCCGCGGATCATCGTCGTGATGGGCGCCGACGCGCTCACCGTGCTCGGCGAGATGGAAATCCCGCTCGCCCGCGAGCTGCAGCCCCGCCTCGGCGAGATCCAGCAGCTGACCCCCACCATCGACGCCCTCTACGTCCCCAACATCGACGACTCCCTCGACGAGACCGACGCCAAGCGCGCGTTCTGGGCGGCGTTTCGCGCGCTGGGGGATTGGTGGGCGGCGCAGCCGCCGTATTGAGGGCCTGCGGGCTGCTCAGACCGTGAGGACGATCTTCCCAAGCTTGCCGCCCGCCGCGAACCGCTCGTAGGCGGCAGCCGCCTCCTCCAGCGGAAACGTCGCGGCGATCGGCACGCGCAGGGCGCCGGTGTCGAGGAGCGGCAGCACCTCGCGCTCCAGGAGCCGCGCGGTGATCGCTTTCTCCTCGAGCGGGCGGGAGCGCAGCGTGGAGCCGTGAATACGCGCGCGCTTGCCCATCAGCGCGAGCAGGTTCAACTCGGTCTTGACGCCCGCGGAGACACCGATCACGACGATGCGCCCGCCGGTCTCAAGTGCGTTGAGATTCTCGGGCATGTTGGGCGCTCCCACGAGCTCCAGGACCACGTCGAACGGTCCATGCCCGGCGAAGTCCTCGGGCGGGATCGCCTCGGCGCCCAGCGCGGCGACCTGTTCGCGCGAGGACTCGCGGCGCACGGTCGCGGTCACGCGCGCTCCGGCCGCCCGGCCGAGCTGGATCGCCGCGACCCCCACCCCGCCCGCGCCGCCATGCACAAGCAGGCGTTCGCCGGGACGCAGGCCGGCCTGGACGAAGATCGCGTCGTGGGCGGTCGTGAACACCTCGGGAACGCCCCCCGCGGCCGGCCAGTCGAGCAACGCGGGCACGGGCATCAGCTGGCGCTCATTGACGACGGCCAGCTCCGCCTGAGCGCCGCCGCCGACGACCGCCATCACGCGCTCGCCCTCGGCGAACCGCGTGGCGCCCGGACCGAGCGCGGCCACCTCGCCCGCCAGCTCCATGCCGGGAATGTCCTGGGGCGAGCCGGGCGGCGCCGGATACAGCCCCCGTCGCTGCATCATGTCCGCGCCGTTGCACCCCGCCGCGTGGACGCGCACGAGCACCTCCCCCGCCCCCGGCACGGGGTCGGGGTGCTCCTCGATAACGATCTCCTGCTCGCGGATGGTGGCGGCGCGCATCGGCGGACAGACTACTCCGGGCTCGTCGGGGAGATCTCAGACTCCGCCTCGACAGGCGCACCCTGGAGACGCTCGAACAAAGCCACACACTCGATGTGGTGCGTCTGAGGAAACATGTCGACGGGACGTACCCGCTTCAGCGTCCACCCGGCCTCGACCAGCTCGGCCGCGTTGGGAGCGAGCGTGGTGGGGTTGCAGGAGACGTAGACGATCCGCTTGGGCGATGCCTCGATGATGCGCCGGACGACTTTCTTGGACAGGCCGGCGCGGGGAGGGTCGACGACGAGCACGTCGGGGCGCCCGGCGCGCTGCACGAGCTCGGGCAGGGCGAGGCGGGTGTCGCCGGCGAAGAAGTGGACGTTCGTCACCTCGTTGCGGCGGGCCGAGGCGATCGCGTCGGCGACGGCCTGCTCGACGAGCTCGATCCCCCACAGCTCCCCCGCGCGCGGCGCGAGCGTCAGCGCGATCGTGCCGATGCCGCAGTAGAGGTCGTACACGCGCTCCCAGCCCTGCAGCCCCGCATACTCGCCGACCACCCCGTACAGCAGCTCGGCCATCTCGGTGTTCGTCTGAAAGAACGCCTCGGCGGAGATCCGCAGGTCGAGCTCGCCGATGCGCTCTCCCAGCTCGGCCTCGCCCCACACGAGCTCGGTCTCACCGCCGGCGGTGGTCTCGGCGAGGCTGCGCGAGCGCGTCCACAGGACGCCGCTGAGATGCTCGCCGAGCGCATCGCTCAGCGCGAGCGCGAGGCCGCCGGCGTTCAGCTCGCCGTCGGTGGTGACGAGGCGCACCTGCAGCTTAGGCCCCGTGCGCCGGCCCTCGCGCACGACCAGGTTGCGCAAGCGCGCGCGGCCGTCGGGGCCGGGACCGGTGCGCTCGTGCCGGGGGTCGTGGCCACCGCGCCTTCCGTGCCGTGCGCCCGCCGGGCGGGGCTCGGACTCATCCTCACCAACGCGATCGGCGGCGCCCTCGGCGGTGGCGCCGGCGCGCCCATCCTCGCGCCGCTCGCTGCGCTCCCAGGCGCTCAGCCCCTGCTCGCGGCACCAGCGGAGCGCGAGCTCGCGAGCGCGATTGCCCTCCTCGGAGGCGAGCAGGCAGTCGCCCATCGGGGCGACGTGGCGCCCGCCGGCGGAGGCGTGAAAGCCGCACACCAGCTCGCCCTGCTCGTCCATCCCGAACGAGTACTCGAGCTTGTTGCGGTAGCGCCACTGCTGCAGCGCGGGCACGATCTCCTCCAGGTCGAACCCGTCCAGCCGCCCGATCCGGCGCAGCGCCTCGTCCACCTGGCCGCGCTTGATCTCCAGCTGGCGCTCGTAGGGCAGCACCTGCCAGGGGACGCCGGGATGGTCGGCCGTCGGCGGGATGCGCTCGGGGCTGGGCTGCAGCACCTCCACCACGCGAGCGTGGGCGTAGGAGCGCTTGCGCTTGTAGACCACCGCGCGCACCCGGTCGCCGGGAATCCCGCCGGCGACGAACACGACATAGCCCTCCTCGCCGAGCCGCGCGACGCCCTCTCCGCCGAACGCGAGCGAGTCGATCCGCAGGTCGAGCTCGTCGCCGGGGCGCGGGCGAGCCGGACGCTCGTCCGCGGGCGAAGCGTCGGGCAGAGTTCCGGGCTCAGGGGGAGCGCTCATCACAGGTACTCGCAGGCCCGACATGGACGCGCAGGGCAAGCTGGGCAAGGACGCAGGGAGCGTGGCATGCTGTGCACGCGAGCGACCGAGGACGCAGATCCAGCGCCGCCATGCGCGTTCATGTCAGCAGCTCCAGCAAGGCCTTCTGCACATGACGGCGATTCTCGGCCTGATCCCAGATGTGCTGGCGCTCGCCATAGAGGACCTCGGCGGTGATCTCCTCGCCGGGATGCGCGGGCAGGTCGTGCATCGCGAACGCGCCTGGCGCAGCTGCGTCGAGCAGCGCGTCGTCGAGCTTGTAGGGAGCGAGCGCGGCGCGGCGCTCGGCGGCGGTGTCCTCGTCGCCCATGCTCACCCACACGTCCGCATACACCGCCTGCGCGTCGGCGACCGCGGCGCGGGGATCGGTGTGCAGCTCGAGCGTTCCCGTCGCTCCGGCAGGCGCCGGTAGCGGCGTAGTAGCAGCCTGCGCGTCCAGCGTGTAGCCGGGAGGCGAGGCGACTGCCACGTGCATGCCCGCGAGCGTGCCGAGCAGCGCGAGTGACCGGGCGACGTTGTTGCCGTCGCCGACGTAGGCGACGCGCACGCCCTGGAGCGTTCCGTATGCCTCGCGCAGCGTCAGCAGGTCGGCCAGCGCCTGGCACGGGTGATGCAGCGCCGTGAGCATGTTGATGATCGGCACGTCGCTGTAGCGAGCCAGCTCGGCGAGCATCGCGTCCGGGCCCGTGCGCACACCCGCCGCGGCGACGTGCCGGCCAAGGACGCGGGCGGTGTCGCGCAGCGCCTCGCCGCGCGAGAGCTGCAGCTCGTCGGCGCGCAGCACGACGGGATGACCTCCGAGCTCGTGCACGCCCATCTCGAACGACAGCCGGGTGCGCGTGGAGGGCTTCTGGAAGATCAGCGCGACGCCGCGCCCGGCGAGCGCCCGCGAGGACAGCGGCGCGGCCTTCAGCTCGAGCGCGCGGTCGAGCAGCGCATCGAGCTCGGCTGCCGTGAGCTCCGCTCCGGTGAGAAAGTGGCGTGTCATGGACCGGCCAGTGTAGGCGCAGTTCCTCACGGGCGACCGCCCGGCTGACCGGCCACCGGCCTGCCGGCCGCGCTTGGCGACTGGACCGGCGACCCCGGCCAGCTGGGTTAGCCAACCGCGACGTTCGTTAGGCTGGCGCGCAAGACTTGTCCGAGAAAGGATCGCCCCGATGAGAAGAGGTCTGCCCGCCGTCACGATCGCCTGCCTCGCGCTGCTGCTCGCGGCCGGCTGTGGATCGAGCGGCTCCAGCTCCAGCTCGACCACGGCCACCACATCGAGCACATCGACTTCCGGGGGACTGAAAGCGGACACGACGCCGAAGTACGCCTCCCCGTCCTCCTCCTCGCCGGTGCAGAGCGGGGTCGTGGCGGTCGCCTATCGCAACATCGCGATCGACCCCGACACGCTGAAGGTGAAGGTCGGCAGCACGATCAAGTGGACGAACTACGACTCGGTCGAACACAACGTCACGAGCAAGGGCGGTGTCGCCAGTTTCGCCTCCAAAGACTTCGGCGAAGGCGGCTCCTACGAAATCAAGGTGACCAAGCCGGGGATCATCCACTACGAGTGCACGATCCACCCGGCGTCGATGAATGGGACGATCGAAGTAGTGAAGTGAGCCTGCGGTGCATGCACCGCAGGCCGGGCGGGCGCACGCGCCCGCCCGCGGGTCCGCGCATGCGCGGACCACGAACGGCAAACTCCTAAAACTCGGGGAGGCCCTCGTCGGGTGTCGATGCCCGCGCGTAGTGGCGGCGGGGGATGCGCCCGGCGGTGCGGACTTCGGCGCGAAGCGTGTCGCCGGCGTCGTAGCGAGCTCTTCGCGTTCGACCGTGTCGCACCAACAATCCCGAGTCCACGAGACGCCTGAAGTCCGCACTCGCCGTGGCGGGCGAGACCTCTGCCTCGCGATGACCAGCCGATTAGACGATTAGACGTATATTCGTCTAGACGATAACTTGGCTAGACAAATATTCAGCTAGTCAAAGTCCGGCAGGCCCTCGTCGGACGTGGAGGCGGTGGCGTAGCGCCTGCGGGGAATACGCCCAGCCGTGCGCGCAAGGCGCCCGGCCTCCACAGCATGGCGCATCGCGTGGGCCATGCGCACGGGGTCCTCGGCGCGGGCGATCGCCGAGGCGGCCATCACCGCGTCGCAGCCCAGCTCCATCGCGAGCGTCGCGTCAGAGGCGGTGCCGACGCCGGCGTCGAGCACGACGGGCACGGACACGGCGTCGCGAATGAGGGCGATGTTGTAGGGGTTGCGGATGCCCATGCCGCTGCCGATCGGCGAGCCCAGCGGCATCACCGCCGAGCAGCCGACATCGACCAGGCGGCGGGCGAGCACCGGGTCGTCGGTCGTGTAGGGGAGCACGACGAACCCCTCGTCGACGAGCTCCTCGGCGGCGCGCAGCAGCTCGGGCGCGTCGGGCAGCAGCGTGTCCTCGTCGCCGATCACCTCGAGCTTGATCCAGTCGGTGCGAAACGCCTCACGCGCAAGCTTGGCCGTGAGCACCGCGTCGCGCGCGGTGCGACAACCGGCGGTGTTCGGCAGCAGCTCCACGCCCGCGTCGGCGAGCACGTCGATCAGCGAGCCCCTGGCGGCGGGATCCACCCGGCGCAGGGCGACCGTGACCAGCTCGCTGCCGCTCGCCGCGATCGCCTCGGCCAGCAGCTCCAGCGAGGGAAACCCGCCGGTGCCGAGCAAAAGGCGCGAGCGCAGCGTCCTGCCGGCGATCGTCAGCGCGTCCTCGGGCGCGACGGGAGACCCATCCGGCGCAGAGCCGTTGCGCGCGCGCGCCGTGGACTTCGTCGCGGATGGCTGGGTCAGATCGGACACGCGACGCTCACCCTCCCCGCATCGCCGTCAGCACCTCGACGCGGGCATTCTCGGCCAGTGCATACGTCTCCCAGCCGGCCCGGGGCACGACCTCGCCGTCGACGGCCACCGCCACGCCACGGGCCTGCACGCTCAGACCCAGGCCAGCCAGCACACCGGCCAGCGTCTGTCCCGGCTGAATGTCGGCGCTCTCGCCGTTGAGGAGGATCATGCGCGGACTCCCGTCGCGGGGGCGAGACGGCCGGCTGTGGATGCGCCGCCAGCCGGCTCGGGCGCGAAGCGCGCGGGCGCGCAGGCGGCGAGCGCGGAGTCGAGCGATGGGGCGCTCTCGCCGGTGAGCGTGGCCGTCACCAGCTCGGCGGTGAGCGGCGCGAGCAGTATCCCGTTGCGATGGTGACCCGTCGCCCAGATGAGCCCATCCAGCATGCCGTGCCCGATCGCCGGCGCGTTGTCCGGCGTGCCGGGACGCAGCCCCACCGACAGCTCCTCGATCCGCAGCTCGTCGATCCCCGGCACGAGCTCGCTCGCGCCGCGCAGCAGCTCGTATACCCCGCCGGCGGTCGGGCTGAGCTCGAAGCCCTGCTCCTCGACGGTCGCCCCCAGCGCGTAGGAGCCGTCGGCGCGCGGCACGAGATAGCCGCCCTCGAAGCGCACGACGCGGCTCAAAAGGCCCGGACCCGCCGGATCGCGCAGGCGCAGGATCTGGCCCTTGACCGGGCGCACGCGAACCTGCGCGGTGGCGGGCAACCCCTCGATCTGCCCGCTCCACGGGCCGGCGGCGAGCACGATCTGGCCGGCGCTGACACGCTCGCCTCCGTGCAGCAGCAGGCCGATCGCACGCTCGCCGGGGTCGTCCAGCTCGACCGACTCAACCGTGGCGTGCTCGCGGATGGCGACTCCGGCGATCTCGCAGGCACGGCGCAGCGCGGCGAGCACCAGGCGCGGATCGACCGAGTGATCGTCCGGCGCTTCGAGGGCCAGCCGCACCGTCGGCGCGAGCCCCGGCTCGCGCTCGCGCGCGTCGCTCGCGCGCAGCCGTTCGGCGCGCAACCCCAGCGACCGGCGGAAGGCGAGCCGGCGCTCCAGCTCGCGTGCCTCGTCCTCATCGCGGGCCACCGCGAGCGTGCCCGTCCTCAGCAGGCCCACCCCCATGCCGGCCGCCTGTTCCAGTTCGCCCGCGAACCCCGGCCACATCTCCGCCGAGCGCAACCCCAGCTCCAGCACCCGTCTGCCCGCCGCGCCAAACTCGACCTCGGACACCGGCGCCAGCATCCCCGCCGCCACATGCGAGGTGCCCCGCCCGACGTCCTCGCGCTCCAGCAGCGTCACCGATAGCCCGCGCGCGCGCGCGCGCCACGCGCAGGCGAGCCCGACGATCCCACCGCCGACGATCGCGACGTCGGACAAGGCCGTGTTCTCAGGCATACGGTTGATGCTAGTCCGGTGTCAGACTTGCAGGCAATGCCCCACCTGCGAGCGGTGCCCAACTCCACCGGTGAGGACCGCCGCGCGCGCCTCGCCGCCGCGCGGCTGTACCTCGTGTGCGGCTGCACACCCGGCGAACGCGAACTCGAGGATTTCCTGCCCGCGGCGATCTCCGGAGGCGTCGACATCGTGCAACTTCGCGACAAGCTGCTGGAAGACAACTTCCTCATCGAAGCCGCAAGCGTGGCAGCCGATGTGTGCGAAGAGCACGGCGCGCTGTT
This sequence comes from uncultured Solirubrobacterales bacterium, assembly GCA_963786535.1. Lineage (GTDB taxonomy): Bacteria > Actinomycetota > Thermoleophilia > Solirubrobacterales > Solirubrobacteraceae > Palsa-744. The sequence continues at coordinate 1,647,356 of CAWAZI010000001.1, forward strand.
CATCCTCAACGACCGCCCCGACATCGCCGCGCAGGTTCGCGCCGACGGTGTTCATCTCGGCCAGGACGACATGTCTGTCGCGCCGGCGCGCGCGATCGTGGGGCCCGACATGCTGGTCGGTCTATCGACCCACGCGCCGGGTGAGATCGACGCGGCCGACCCCGCGCTGGTCGACTACATCGGCGTCGGCCCAGTCCATGCCACGCCGACCAAGCCGGGCCGCCCCGCGGTGGGCCTGGAGCTCGTGCGCTACGCGGCGGCCCATGCGACCGTGCCGTTCTTCGCCATCGGCGGGCTGGACCGACACAACGCGGGCGAGGCGCTCGACGCCGGCGCGTCGCGGATATGCGTCCTGCGCGCCGTCGCCGGCGCCGGCGACCCCGAGCGCGCCGCGCGCGAGCTGCGCCATCTGCTCGACGCGACGCCGATCCGCGCGGGAGGGGAGGCATGAGCTCGTCGAGCCGCACGCCCGGCCCAGTCGATCCCGGCGACACCCCGCGCCCGTCACGCGACGAGCTTGCGCGCGCGACCCTGGAGCCCCTGGGCGAGGGCGAGCGACCACCGGCGCTGGTCCTCGCCATCGCCGTCGCCGTCCTGCTGGCGCTCGGCGTCGTCGTCGGAGCGCTGACCGTCCACGGCCTCAGCCGCCACGGCGGGTCGCTGGCGGGGGGAGTGTTCCTGGCGTGCGTGCTCGCGCTGCTCGCGGGCGGGATGTACCGGCGCCAATACTGGGCGGTGCTCTCCTTCGAGGCGCTGCTCGCGTTTCAGATCCTCGTGACCTCGCTCGCGCTGGTGGTCGCATCCACGCTGCTCGCCGCGGGTCTGTGCCTGCTCTCGATCGTGCTCGCGGGCTGGCTGTTCTGGAAGCTGGTGCGGGTGATGGGACGCATCCAGGCCCAGGACCGCCGATAGCCTTCGCGTTACGGCGTGCACAGCACGCCACGCTCCCTGCGTTCTGTACCGCTCGATTCTCGAGGGCTGGCAGCGCAGTGTGTTCTGCACCGCTCGACTCTGGATGACTGGCAGCGCAGTGTTCTGCACCGCTCGACTCTGGATGACTGGCAGCGCAGTGATTAGCAATGGCCCTTTGCGAGACGGCCCTGGCCGCGCGCCTGGCTTCGATAGGCTCCGAGCGGCTATGGCAGAGACCTCCTATGACTGCATCGTGATCGGCTCCGGGCCGGGCGGTTACGTGGCCGCGATCCGCGCCGCGCAGCTCGGGAAGAAGACCGCGGTCGTCGAGAGGGACAGGGTCGGCGGGCGCTGTCTGAACTACGCGTGCATCCCCGCCAAGGCGGTCCTGCGCTCCGCCGACCTGCTGTCGGAGATCCGCGACGCCGACGAGTTCGGGCTGAAGGTCTCGGGCGTCGAGGTCGACTACCCGGCCGTGCAGGCGCGGCGCGAGAAGGTCGTCTCGACGCTGACCGGCGGAGTGGCGGGGCTGTTCAAGAAAAACGGGATCGACCTGATCGAGGGCGAGGCTTCACTCGGCGCCCGCGGCGGCAATTCAGACGGGGCGGTCCTTGTCCGCGTGGACGGGCGCGAGCTGAGCGCCGCGACCGTGATCCTCGCCGCCGGCTCGGTTCCGCGCGCGATCCCCGGCATCGAGCTGGGCGGGCGCGTACTCGGCACCGAGGAGGCCTGGGCGCTGCCCGAGCTGCCCGCGGGCCTGGCGGTCGTCGGGGCCGGGGCCTCCGGCGCGGAGATCGCCTCGGGGTTCGCGCGCCTGGGCAGCGAGGTGCTGCTGCTGGAGGCGCTCGACCGCGTGCTCCCCGGCGAGGACGCCGACATCTCGCGCCTGGTCGAGCGCGGCCTTAAGCGCCAGTCGATCGGCGTGCACACGAGCACTCCGATCGAGTCCGTGCGGGCATCGGACTCCGGCGTGAGCTTCGCCTACGGCTCCGAGTCGGCCGAGGTCGACTACCTCGTGATCGCCACCGGCCGCGGGCCCGACATCCAGGCGCTCGGCCTGGACGCCGCGGGCGTCGAGCTGGACGAGCGGGGCCTGGTCAAGGTCGACGGCGCGCTGCGAACCTCCGCCCCGGGCGTTTACGCGATCGGGGATCTCGTCGCCGGTCCCGCGCTCGCGCACAAGGCCTCCGACGAGGGGATCATCGCGGTCGAGGATGCGGCCGGCCTGCAGACCCACCCGCTCGCCTACATCGACATCCCGCGCGCGACGTTCTGCACCCCGAACGTGGGCTCGTTCGGCCTGACCGAGGCGCAGGCCCGCGAGCAGGACTACGACGTCGTCGTCGGCAAGGTCCCCTACGGCGCGGTCGGGGGCGGCACGGTCTACGGCGACCGCACCGGACTGGTGAAGCTCGTGGGCGAGTCGCGCTACGGCGAGCTGCTCGGCGGACACATCGTCGGCTCGCGCGCGACCGAGCTGATCCAGGAGCTCGTCAACGTGCGCGCGTTGGAGGGCGGCTACGCCGAGGTGGCGCGCACGATCCACGGCCACCCCACGCTGTCGGAGGCCGTGATGGAGGCTGGACGTGCAGCCGACGGCTGGCTCATCCACGGTTGACGCCGCCTTCTACTTCGACCTGGCCAGCCCGCTGGCATATATAGCCGCGGAGCGCATCCTGCACGTGCTGCCCGGACCTGTGGAGTGGCAGCCGGTGCTCGCACGCGGGCTGCCTGGGGCAGAGACGTTCGAGGCGTTCCGCTGCCGTGAGGAGGAAGACATCTTTCGCGTGGACGTCGCCCGGCGGGCGCGCGAGCTTGGGCTGCAGCCGCTGCGCTGGCCCACGGCCTTCCCGTTCGACAGCACGCTCGCGATGCGCGCCGCCACATACGCCAAGTCGATCGGCCGTACCGTGCCGTTTGCGCAGGCCGCGTTCCGTCAGGCGTTCGCGGGCGGGCGCTCGCTCGGCGAGCCCGACAACGTGCTGATCGCAGCCGCGGCGTGTGAGATGCATCCGGCCGCGGTGTTGAAGGGGGCCGAACTCGCCTCCGTTCACGCCCAGCTGAGCGCCGCTACAGCGGCGGCCGCGCAGGCCGGTGTGAGCGATGTCCCCGCGGTGCGCATCGGCACGCGCGTATTCGTCGGCGAGGACGCCATCGAGCAGGCCGCGGCGCTCGGGCAAAGGGCCGCGACATGAGAGCCAACCGCGCATATCGCCTGATCGTCACCCGCGGCGGGCTGGCCCCCGCGCTGCTCGCCGACGCGAGCCGGGTCGACCACATCGAGGTCGTCGAGATCGATTCCGGCGAAGTCGTGCTGTTCTGGGATCTTCCGCCCCAGACCGCCTCGCGCACGGCGCGGGCGCTGCGCGCCGATCTGTCGCAGCTGCAGGCCGAGGAGTTCATCGCGCGCTGGGCTACCGTGGACAGCTGATGCCCAATCTGCCGGAGCCCGTCCTCGCCCGCGAGTGGTTGGCGACCATGACGCTCATCCGCCGCTTCGAGGAGCGGGCGGGCGAGATGTACGCGCGGGCTAAGATCGGCGGGTTCCTGCACCTGTCGATCGGCGAGGAGGCGACGATCGTCGGAGCCGCGCGAGCGTTGCGCGACGAGGACTACCTGATCTCGACCTACCGCTCGCACGGGAACGCGATCGCGCGCGGCACCCCGCCCGAGCGGGTGATGGCCGAGCTGTTCGGACGCGCCGACGGCTGCTGCGGAGGGCACGGCGGTTCGATGCACATGTTCGACTTCGAGCGCCGCTTCATGGGCGGCTATGGGATCGTCGGCGGCAACCTGCCGATCGGGGCGGGCATCGGCCTGAGCAGCGACTATCTCGCCCGCGACGAGGTGACGCTGTGCGCGTTCGGCGACGGCGCCTCCAACCAGGGCACGTTCGGCGAAACGCTGAACCTCGCCGCGCTGTGGCGCCTGCCGGTCGTGTTCATGGTCGTCAACAACCAGTTCGGGATGGGCACCTCCCTCGACCGCCACTCGGCCGTGACCGACCTGCGGCGCAAGGGCGAGTCGCTCGGCGTTCCCGGCATGCGCTGCGATGGGATGGACGTGCTCGACACGTACACCGTCATCGGCGAGGCGCTGCGGCGCGTGCGCGAGGACCACCGCCCGCTGCTGGTGGAGGCCGTCACCTACCGTTTTCGCGGTCACTCGATGGCCGACCCCGAGGAGTACCGCACCAAGGAGGAGGTCGCGCAGTGGCGCGAGCGCGACCCGATCCCACAGTTTGGCGATCTGCTGCAGCGCGAGGGCATGCTCGACGCGGCCGCGCGCGAGCTGATCGAGCGCGGGGCGGCCGAGCGCGTCGAGCGCGCCGTGGAGTTCGCCGAGAACTCGCCGTTTCCCACGCCCGAGTCGCTGTACGAGGACGTATACGCGCTCGGCGAGCAGGTCCACGGGCGCTATCACGGATGAGCACGCGACACCCACACCCAGGCCCGGCGGGCGAGCGCGCGGCGCGGACCGGCGGAGGGCGCGGATGAGCGAGCTGCGCTACCGCGAGGCCCTGAACGCGGCGCTTGCGCGAGGAGCTCCACCGCGACGAGCGGGTCGTGCTGCTCGGCGAGGACATCGGCGTGTTCGGGGGCGCGTTCAAAGTCACCGAGGGCCTGCTCGACGAGTTCGGCGAGCGCCGCATCCGCGACACGCCGATCTCCGAGAACACGATCGTCGGCATGGGCGTCGGCGCGGCGATGACCGGCCTGCGCCCCGTGGTCGAGCTGATGACGATCAACTTCTCGCTGCTCGCGTTCGACCAGATCGTCAACCACGCCGCCCACATCCGCTACATGTTCGGCGGCCAGGTCTCCGTGCCGCTGGTCATCCGCATGCCCCAGGGCGCGGGCCACCAGCTCGGGCCGACCCACTCGCATTGCCTGGAGGCGATGTTCCTGCACGTCCCCGGCCTGCTCGTGGCGGTGCCCGCGACGCCCGCCGACGCCAAGGGCCTGCTGAAGAGCGCGATCCGCGACGAGAACCCGGTCATATTCATCGAGCACGAGTCGCTGTACGGCGTCCGCGGAGAGGTGCCCGACGGAGAGGACGCGCTCGTCGAGTTCGGCCGCGCGCGCGTCTGCCGCGAGGGCTCGGACGTGACGATCGTCGGCGTCTCGCGGATGGCGCTCACCGCCGAACGGGCGGCCGCCACGCTCGCCGAGGAGCACGGCGTGCAGGCCGAGGTGATCGACCCGCGCACGCTGCGCCCGCTAGACCTCGACACGATCCTCGCCTCGGTACGCACCACCAATCGCTGCGTCGTCGTCGAGGAGGGCTGGCCGCACGGAGGCGTGGGCGCGAACCTCGCCGCGCTGATCTCAGAGCACGCCTTCGATGATCTCGACGCGCCCGTCGCGCGCGTGTCCGGCGCCGATGTGCCGATGCCCTACTCCAAGCCGCTCGAGGACATCGCCTACCCGCACGAGCCCCAGGTCGTGGCCGCCGCGCTGGCCGCGCTCGGGCGGGGCGGCGGTTCCGGCGCGCCCATCGCCGCGCGGGAGGCGCGCTGATGGCCGGGCGCTTTGACGCGGGCGCGCAGCTCGCCCCGGGAGGGACACGCTGATGGCCGAGATCGTCATGCCCCGCCTGTCGGACACGATGGAGGAGGGCACGATCCTGCGCTGGCTCATCGCCGAGGGCGAGCACGTCCAGCGCGGACAGGAGATCGTCGAGATCGAGACCGACAAGGCGACCATGACCTACGAGTCCGACCTCGACGGCGTCCTTGCGATCCTCGCCGCCGAGGGCGACACCCTGCCGGTCGGCGCGGTGATCGCGCGGGTGGACTCAGCCGACGGCGCCGATGTGGCGACCGGCACGGCGGTACACGAGACCCCGGCTGCCGGGGATGCGGACGCGGATGACGATGACGATCATCACGCCCCTCCCGCGGTCTCCGCGGAGTCCCGTGCGAGCGCTCCCTCGCCTGGCGCGGAGGCGATCCGCGAGACCGCGCCAACCCCGGCAGTCGAGACGGCGCCTGCCGCGTCGGAGGGCGAACGCGTCAAGGCATCCCCTCTTGCGCGACGCATCGCGCGGGAGAGCGACGTGGATCTGCACAAGCTCACCGGCACCGGCCCGGGCGGTCGCATCGTCAAGGCCGACGTCCAGGCGGCCACCGGGCGCGACCCGGGCGCGGGCGCACGACCCTCCGACTCAGGTACGCGATCGCACGTCGTGAGCGCGGCCCCGCCGCCCGGCGCGGGGCTCGCGGGCGTGATGACCGCCCGCGGGGAGAGCACCGAGGTCGAGCTGTCGCGCACCCAGCAGACGATCGCCCGGCGCATGGCCGAGTCGAAGGCCACGATCCCCCACTTCGCGCTCGCAGCCGACATCGACATGGAGGAGTGCGTCGCGCTGCGCTCCGAGCTCAAGCGCGTCGGCCATGCCGACGCGCCCACATACAACGACATGGTCGTCAAGGCCTGCGCCCTGGCTCTGCGCGAGCACCCGCGCGCGAACTCCAGCTATCGCGACGGGCGTCTGCAGCTGCACGGGCGCATCAACGTCGGCGTGGCCGTGGCCACCGAATCGGACGAGCCCGCCGGTGGAGCGCTGATCGTGCCGACAGTGTTCGACGCGGACCTCAAGTCGCTCGGTGAGATCGCCCGCGAGGCCCGTGCCCTGGCCGCGCGCGTGCGCGACGGTTCGATCACCCCGCCCGAGCTGGGCGGAGGCACGTTCACGGTCTCCAACCTCGGCATGTTCGGCGTCACGAGCTTTACGGCGATCATCAACCCGCCGCAGGCGGCGATCCTGTCTGTGGGCTCGGTCCAGCCGCGATCCGTCGCGCGCGACGGCGAGATCGTCGCGCGGCAGGAGATGACCGTCACACTGGCCTGCGATCACCGCATCCTCTACGGAGCCGACGCCGCGCGTTTTCTCGCACGCATTCGCGAGCTGCTCGAGCAGCCGGCCTCACTGACGCTGTAGTTCGCGAGGGAATCCCCGAAGCGATCAGTAGGTTCGTCGACAGGGTTATCACCAACCGCCCGATCATGCCGGCCCGAGGCCGACCGGCCCGGGAAAGGAGGTGATTGGATGAGTGACTCAATAACACTCATCTTGGCGATTGCGCTATTGGTCGCGGTCATCCGCAACCTGACGTAGAGCCACCCAGCTCCGGCGGGAGTCGGCCTCGATGCCCGCCGGAGCGCATATTAACAAAGACGGGGCCCGGTTAACCGGGCCCCGGAATGAGCAATCAACAACGCTCATCTTGGCGTTGCCATTGTATCGGACGCATAGCGGGACGACGAAAACGCGCCAAACTTTTCGACAGCTTTGGACCGACGCTAACCTGAGACTACAGCCGATGATCGAAGCCAAACTGTCCTCGCCGGAGCTATGGGTGCGTCACCTGGGCACAATCCCCTACCGCGACGCGCTCGCCCTGCAGCTGAGCATCCGCGAGCGCCGTCTGGCCGAGGAGCTGCCCGACACGCTGCTCCTGCTCGAACATCCACCCGTCTACACCCGGGGCCGCCGCGCGGTCGATGGTGAGCTGGCGCTCGGCGAGCACCGCTACCGCGCCCGCGGGATCGAGATAGTCGACACCGACCGTGGCGGGCGCGTCACCTACCACGGCCCGGGCCAGCTCGTCGGCTATCCGATCGTGCGCGTCCACGATGTCGGCGCGCATCTGCGCACGATGGAAGCCGCCATCGTCGCCGCGCTGGCGGACGAGGGCATCGAGGCGCGCTCGCGTTGCGAGGAGGGTCCGGACTACACCGGCGTGTGGGTGGAAGACCGCAAGATCGCCTCGATCGGCGTGCACGTCTCGCGCGGCGTCGCGACCCACGGGTTCGCCATCAACGTCGACCTCGACCTCGCGCCGTTCTCGTGGGTGATCGCCTGCGGCCTTCCGGACGTCACGATGACCTCGATCGCCCGCGAGCTCCCACCCGGGCGTACGATCGACGCAAACGGCTTTCGGACGCGCATGGCGGACCACTTCACCGAGGTCCACCACCTTCGCCTGCGAGCTGTCTCGCAATCGGAGCTGATGCGGGGCCGGATGCCCCGCGCCGATGCCCGCTGGACTCAGAGTACCTGCGCGGATGCGACCCAAAAGAGCCCCATCCCGTTCACCCCGCGCCTCGTAACCGCTGACGGAGCCCGAGGATGACCGTCACGAAGACCGCACCCGAGCGCGAGCACGTCACCCGCTCTCGCGCGAACCCCGGGGGCATGGACGTGCTGAGCGTGCTCGGCCCCAACGTCCGCCCGCTGCGCGAGCGCAAGCCGCCGTGGTTCAAGGTGCCCCCGCCAGGCGGCGAGCGCTATCGCGAGCTGACCGAGCTGATCCGCTCAGAGAACCTGCACACCGTCTGCCAGGAGGCGGCCTGCCCGAACGTCGGCGAGTGCTGGGAGCGGGGCACGGCGACGTTCATGATCCTCGGCGACACCTGCACCCGCCGGTGCGGGTTCTGCAACGTCAAGACGGGCAAGCCCACCTGGAACGACCCGCTCGAGCCCGCTCGGGTCGCGCGCTCGATCGCGCGCATGGGCCTGCGCCACGCGGTCATCACCTCCGTCGATCGCGACGACCTGCCCGATCTCGGCGCCTCCGCCTTCGTCGGCGTCATCCGCCAGGTCCGCCGCCAGGCTCCTGACTGCCAGGTGGAGGTGCTCACGCCCGACTTCCAGGGCCAGGAGATGCCGCTGGCGCGAGTGATCGCCGAGCGCCCGGACGTGTTCAACCACAACGTCGAGGTCGTCCCGCGGCTGTATCCGCTGGCGCGCCGCGGCTCGGAGTTCGCCCGCTCCTGCCGCGTCCTGGCACTCGCGGGCGAGCTCGGCGAGGGCGAGGTCGTGACCAAGTCCGGGCTGATGGTGGGACTCGGGGAGACCCACGATGAGATGGTGCAGACGTTCGCGGCCCTGCGCGCGCACGGCGTGCGGGTGCTCACGGTCGGGCAGTACCTGCGCCCCTCCGAGCGCCACCTGCCGGTCGTGCGCTACTGGCATCCCGACGAGTTCAGCGCGCTGGAGCACGCCGCGTACGAGCTCGGCTTCGACCACGTCGCCGCCGGACCGCTCGTGCGCTCCTCCTATCACGCCGATCAGCACGTTCCCCAGCGCCGTGCGGGCGTCGGGCCGCTCGCCGCCCGGGCGTAGTCTCGGCCGCACCGCGTCGCCGGCCGGTGTCGCGCGGGTAGGCTCACGCGATCTTTCCGCTTAGAACAGCATCCAGCGAGATCGCTTCCCGATGATCGTCGAGGTCCCGGCCGTGCTCGCGCCCATCGTGCGGCTCGCGGGGCGGCGCTGCCTCGGCCTCACCGGCCCGGCGTTCGCATGACCCGCCTGCTCGTCCTCGGCGCCGCGCTCCTGTTCATCGCCGGCTTCGCGTTTCTGACGATCAGCGCGGTGTCCCAGCAAGGGTTTACGCTGCTGAGCGCCGTCTCGATCTTCGTGCTCCTACTGCTCGGGATCGGGATCGTCGGCGCGCTGCTGAACCCCCCGCGACGATGAGCTCTCCGTTCATGACCCCCGACCAGAGTCGTCGGCGGCGCGAGACCGCCCGCCGGCGGCGTGCGCGCAGGCGGGCGATCGTCATCGGCGCGCTGGCGCTGGCGATCGTCGCCGCGCTGGTGGTGATGGCCCTCGCCAGGGTGCACAGCCCCACGGGTCGGCCTCGGCTCATCGCCCGAGCCGGCACGTGCACACGACGACGATCGCCGCCCCCACCCGCTCTCCGATCGGACTTCCCCTCGGCAAGCCTGCGCTCGCGCTCACGGGGATCGGCGACCCCCAGCGAGACCCCGTGCACGTCGCCTTCCACACCCCGCCCCGCGCCGGACTGCTGTTCAACCTCGACACCGGCCAGGTTCTGTGGCAGCGTAACCCCTACACCCGCCTGCGCATCGCGAGCCTGACGAAGATGATGACCGCGCTGCTGACGGTCCTCTCGGCGCCGCCGGACGCGCCCGTGCTCGTCACCAAGCAGGCGATCGAGTCGGCCGGGTCGAAGGTCGGCGTGCTGCCGCTGCGCCGGCACGTGCGGCTGGAGAGCATGCTCTACGGCCTGCTGCTGCCCTCCGGCAACGATGCCGCGGTGGCGCTCGCCCAGCACGTGTCCGGCAGCGTGAGTCGGTTCGTGACGCGCATGAACGCCGAGGCGGCGCAGCTGGGGATGGGCTGTACGCACTACTCCTCGCCGTCGGGCTACATCGACCAGTACAACTTCTCCTGCGCCGCGGATCTCGCGCTGCTCGCGCACGTCGATCTGCGGCAGCCGCGCATCGCGAGCATCGCGAGCACCTACACCGCGGAGCTGCCGTTCCCGATCCGCGGCGGCCATCTGTACCTGTACAACAACAACCCCCTGCTCATCTACCACTACCCGGGTCTGACCGGCCTGAAGACCGGCTACACGCTGGCCGCGGGACGCTGCCTGGTGGCGACCGCCGAGCGCAGCGGCGTGCGGCTCGGGGTCGTGCTGCTGCACTCGCCCGACCCCGGCACGCAGGCGAGCTACCTGCTGAACCGCGGGTTCGAGGGCGTCTACCACCAGCCGCCCGTCCCGGAGCCGCCGATCCCGGCGGGGGAGTGAGCGCGTCCGGGCTGTGGCTGTGTTGGCTGATTGTGTTTTTGGGACATTAAGGGGCGTGTCCGTGATGCTCCTCTTTGCGGACGCTAAGGGGGGCCATGTCCGCAGGGGCGCCCTTTAACGTCAAAAAGCACATACGCACACCCCTACCCACATACGCACACCCCTCCCCTTTACGTCCAAAAAAGCACATGCGCAAGCCGCCCCCGACGCCTGCGCCCGCGAGGGAGTACCGTTAGTCGCAGATCGATTGACTGGTCAGTCAGCCAGTCGCACCAGGGAGAGCGAAACCGAAGGAGGAGCCCGTGGATCTCGACGACACACCAGAGCAGGCCGCATACCGCGCCGAGGTGCGGGCATGGCTGGACACGCACTCCTCCGAAGCGCCCGTCCTGCAAGGACCCGGAGCGATCGAGGACGAGGACGAGATCATCGCCGCGCGGCGCGTGTGGCAGGGCAAGCTCGCGGAGGGCGGCCTCGCCGGAGTGGTCTGGCCGAAGGAGTACGGCGGCCAGGGGCGCGGGCCGATCGAGCAGGTGATCTGTAACCAGGAGATCGCCCGCGCGAAAGTGCCGGGAATCCTCGACGCGATCGGCGTGGGCATGCTCGGGCCGACGATCATCGCCCACGGCGACGAGGACCAGAAGGGCCGCTACCTCGGTCCGATGCTGCACGGCGACGAGGTCTGGTGCCAGATGTTCTCCGAGCCCGCCGCCGGCTCGGACCTGGCCGCGGTGCAGACGCGGGCGCGCCTGCAGGACGACGGCAGCTGGAAGCTGAGCGGCCAGAAGGTGTGGACGACAAACGCCCAGTTCGCCGCCTACGGCCTGCTGCTGGCGCGCACCGACGCGGACGTGCCCAAGCACAAGGGGATGACGATGTTCGTCGTGCCAATGGACGCGCCCGGCGTGACCGTGCGCGGCCTGCGCCAGATCTCCGGCGAGGCGGAGTTCAACGAGGTCTTCTTCGACGACGTCCCGCTCGAGCAGGGCACGGTCGTCGGGGGGGTTGGAAACGGCTGGGGCACCGCGCTGACGACGCTGATGTACGAGCGCGTCACGATCGGCCTCGGCGGCGAGGGGCTCGGGTATAACTCGACCCGCTTCGCGGCGGCGATCGCCGACGACGAGCACGCCCGCCGCGACCCCGAGGTCAGACACCAGCTCGGCGAGATCGTAAGCGAACTACTGGCGGTCAGGTTCACCGGCTACCGCACGCTGACGGCGCTGCAGAAAGGCCAGATTCCCGGCCCGGAGGCGGGCCTGGCGAAGGTCACGATCGTCAACGGGGCGATCAAGGCCGGCGAGCTGATCGCCGACGTGCAGGGTCCAGACGCGCTGGCTCAAGACAGCGAGTGGGCCTACATGATCTCGTTCCTGCCCGGCCTGAAGTCGGCAGGCGGAACCGAAGAGATCCTGCGCAACACGATCGGCGAGCGCGTGCTCGGCCTCCCGCCGGAGCCGCGGCTGGACAAGGGCATCCCGTTCTCGGAGCTGCGCTCCAAGGAAGGAGCCGCGGCGTAATGAGGACCCGACCGACGGCGCGCATCCACGACACCCACCGCCGGAAGACCGGCGCCACCCCGGCCGAGGAGGTCGTCCGATGAACCTCGCACTGTCAGACGAGCAGGTGTTCCTGCGCGAGGCCGCCCGCGGCGCGCTGTCGCGATTCAAGACGCTGCAGGCCGCCCGCGAGGCGCTCGACGGCGACGAGAGCGCGCTGCCCGACATGTGGCCCGCCGCGTGCGAGGCCGGCTGGCCGGGGCTGCTGATCGACGAGGCTCATGGCGGCGCCGGGCTGGACGTGTTCGACGCGATGCTCGTGCTCGGCGAGTGCGGTCGCGTGCTCGCCGGGATTCCCCTGCTCGGTCATCTGCCGGCGAGCGCAATCCTGGGCGACTGCACCGACGCGGCGTCGCTGCTGGAGCCGCTTGGCGACGGGCGAGCGCCGGGCGGCGTACCTGCCGGCGAGCCCGCCAAGCGACGTGGACGAGCATAATCGCTGGAGCGTGGACCCGCGCGGCGGCGCGGCGCGCCCCGCGGCGCCGGTGGCCGCGAGGGTCGGATGGGGCGGCATCGGCGACCGTCAGCGGCGAGCTGTCGTTCGTGCCCGACGCGCCCGGCGCCGATCTGCTCGTGGGCGTGGCCCTGCTCGACGGCAAGCCCGTCGGCGTGGCGATCGAGACGAGCACCGACGGTGTGAGCGTGGAGGCGATCACCCGCTACGACTCCACCCGCTCGCTGGGGCACGTCTCGCTGAAGGACGCTCCCGCCACGGTGCTGGACGCATCCGTGGAGCGCTCGCGGCGGCCTGGCATCTCGCGCAGGCGCTGATCGCGGCCGAGTCGCTCGGCAGCGTCGAGACCGCGCTGGACGTGACCGTGCGAATACGCCAAGGAGCGCCATACGTTCGGTCGCGCGATCGGCTCATACCAGGCGGTCAAGCACTCGCTCACGGAGGTGCTGCGCCAGCTGGAGAACGGGCGCTCGCTGCTCTACTACGCCGGCTGGGCGCGCCGGGGGGCGCCGACGGAGTTTCCGCTCGCGGCTTGCGCCGCGCGCTCGGTGGCCGGGCGCGCGCTCGATCACGCGGCGCGCACGATGATCTCGGTGCACGGCGGCATCGGCGCGACCTGGGAGCACGACGCGCCGCTGTACTTCCGCCGCGCCCAGCTCTCCCGGCGACTGCTCGGCGGGACGGGCGCGGCTACCGACCGAGTCGCGGGCGAGCTGATCGCCCAGAGCGGACGCGGCTTAGCGCTTGCGCGCGCGCGGCAGCCGTGGCCTTGGACGGCGTGCGGGCGGGTGTGAGCGCCGCCAGCACGGGCGCGCCATAGGCGGCGTGGACGGCCGCGACCATCGCCGGTTCGATGCCGCAGTTCACGCAGAACCCATGCTGTGACCAGCCGATCGCGCGCGCCAGCACCTGATCGGCGTAGGCGACGCCGGCGGCGTCGTGCCCGTAGTAGTCATACGCCGCGTTCCAGGCGCCTGCTCCGAGCGCGAGCGTGGCGCCGTCGGCGGACAGCAGGTGCGCGGCCGCCATGATCGCGTCGAAGTCGTCGTAGATCGACGGGTGCCTCGCCGTCGGATGGTCATACGCTGCCGGGCGCACCCCATAGCGGTAGGAGCCGCTGACCAGATCCCACGTCGAGACGGGGCCGTTGGTGACGTTGAACTGCATCGGCCCCCCGCAGCAGCCGGCGAAGTTGAGGCCGTGGTAGGTGGTCGGGGCCGTCGAGAACGCCGACTCCTGCTCGTGGATCGAGGCGATCAGCAGCCAGTTGACGCCGAACGTGGTCTGGGCGACGGAGTAGATCGGGTAGAACCCTTCCATCCAACGCATCGACACTGCGTGTCTGCAGCGGGCTTTCCAATCGCGCCAGCGACTGCGTCTCGGCGGGGGGCTGGGCGACGATCGCCGACGATGCGGATGTCGCGGAGGCGCCCGCGGAGCCAGATGTGGTGGGAGCCGGCGTGGCGGCGGCGACCAGCACGGGCGGCGGCGCGAGTCGGAGCGCTCATCGAGCGTCCGAGGAGTCCTGTGAGCACAGCGACGAGCACAGCGACGCCCAGCGCGGCCATCCCGCCGGCCAGCAGCCAGTGGCCGCGCTCTGACGGCGGCGTCGGAACGTGCTCGAACGCTGGCACGGGCTGCTCGCCCACCGAGAACCGCAGGCGGCGCACGAGCGTAGCCGTCCTCTCACCTATATCCACCCTGCACAGCACGGTAGCGGGAGCGGTTAAAGAGAGGATGTGTGTCTGTCAGACCCCGAGCACGCGGCGGAGCAAGCGGTCGAAGGCGCCGGAGGGCAGCAGCGCGTGGGCGAGGACCATGCCGCGGGCGTCGCGCCCGACGAGGTAGCGGGCGCGCGGGCGGCGCGCGGTGAGCGCCCGCTCGATCGTGGCGGCCACCTGCTCGGGCGAGACGCCGCGACGCTCGGTGTCGGTGAGAACCTTGGCGAACGCCGCCGGCACGCGTCCGTACTCGTCCTGCAGCTCCGGCGGGATCTCCAAGCCGTCCGCGGTAGCTCGGGCCTTGCTCCAGATCGGCGTTTTCACCGATCCCGGCTCGACCAGGGAGACGTGGATGTTCGAGCTGTGGAGCTCTCCACGCAGGGCGTCGCCGAGCGCCTCGATCGCGTGCTTGGACGCGGCGTAGGGCCCGTTGAACGGCACGGCGACCCGGCCGCCGATGGAGGAGACGAGCACGATCCGCCCGCGCGCGGCGCGCAGGGCTGGAAGCAGCGCCCGGGTGACCGCGACCTGGCCGAACACGTTGACCTCGAACTGCATCCGCAGATCCTCGGGCGAGACGAGCTCCAGCGGCCCGCCGACGCCGATGCCCGCGTTGTTGACGAGCGCATCGAGGCGTCCTCCCGCGGACGGCCCGGCCGCCGGTCTGCTCGCGACACGAGCTCGGCGGCGGCGACGATCTGCCCGGCGTCGGTCACGTCCAGCGCGAGCGGCGTCACTCGACCGCCACCGCTCGGGCGGCCGTCGCCGCTGCCGGCTCGGGCGGCGAAGTCGGCGAGGAGTCGCTGACCGGCGGACTCGCCGCGCACGCCCGCGAGCACAGTCCAGCCGGCCGCGGCCAGGCGCAGCGCGGTGGCGCGCCCAATGCCCGTGGAGGCGCCGGTGATCAGAGCGGTCGGCACAGGACGACCCTACTGGACTTGCCCGCGCGGGCAAGCGAGCGCTACAGCCGTCACACCGCTGAGACGGACCGCCACGCATACCCCTGCCACGCGGGCGCCACCAGAGCGGTATGCCGCCATGGGGAGCGGCGTGCCACCTCCACCGCTCGGCCGGGCATGGGAGCAGTCTCACCGCCCGCTTAGACAACACCTTAGGATGTCGGTCGATGGTTCCGCGCGTGATGCAAGCCCTCGACAGCCTCGCGCGTGGCGATCGTCTGCGCGATCCTCGCCATCGCTCGCGGGTTGCGGGTCGAGCACGCACGGAGGCGTCAGCACGCGTGCCAGCGCCGATCCCGCGGCGCTGGCCGTACCCGACGCCTGCTCGACCGCGGTGCTCGGCGCGCTCGGCGGCGTCGCCATGCACGTCTATCACGAGGGGCTCTCCAGCGAACGCACCGGCTCGGCGCTCAGCTTCATCACGCGCTCGACTCCCCTGCGCGAAGCCGTCGAACACGACGACCCCCAGGCCGCACGCGCCGCGGCGCAGACGCTGATCGCAACCGGGCACATGACGAACCTGCAGGTGCTGCGCGGCGGTCAGGTGCTGGCCGACGTGGGCGGCCCAAACGCGCTCGCGCCCCTGCGCGGCCCCATCCTCGGCTCCGGCGGCGGGCCGATCGGCACGTTCGTGACGAGCGTGTGGGCCGACAGCGGACTCGTTGCCGAGACTAACGGAATCGCGGAGGGCTCAACCGCGCTGCGCGAGGACGGACAGAGCATCGCCGGCTCGTTCGCGCTGCCCCGGGGCGCACTGCCGCGCGCAGGGAGTCGCTCACCGTGAGGGGCACGGCCTACGCGTACACATCGTTCCGGAGCCGGCGCCTACCCGACCGGACAGCCGCTGCGCGTGTACCTGCTCAAGTCGATCCCCTCGATCGCGCCCCTGTGCGGGCACGCACCGACGGATACGGTCGTCAACGCGATCAGCCGTGTCGCGCGGCTGATCTACGCCGGCGAGGTGGGAGCGCGCGCCCGTGCCCAGGCCTACCGCGTGCAGCACAACCAGCCGCTGCTGCGCGCGGTCGCTGCGCGCGATCCGGCGGCGACGCAGCTGGCGATCGAAGGCCTGCTCAACGAGCACGTCGTGCGCCTGCGGGTCAGCGCGGGCGGGCGGCTGCTGTCGGACGTCGGCGGCCCGTACGTGCTCGGGCCGGTGCACGCGCCGCTGCGCCTGAACGGCCGGCAGATCGGCAGCGTCGTGCTGTCGATCCAGGACGACGAGGGCTACAAGCGCCTCGCCCGGCGGCTCGCCGGGGTGGACGTGCTGATGTACATGGGCTCGCGGCTGGTCAAGAACAGCCTCGGCCCGGCGCCGGGCGCGGTTCCCTCAGGGGGTCCTATCGCTACCGCGGGCGCATGTTCCGCGTGTACACGCTCCACGCCGAGGCGTTCCCGTCCGGCCCGCTGCGGATCGTGGTGCTGATCCCGATCCCCTACTCGTAGTCATCGCTCTCCGCACGCCTGTCCGCCCGCGCATAGCCGGCAGGTGCGGTAACCGGCGCCGACTGCGTGGCAGTTGGACTGGCTATGGGTTTCCCCAAAAGCCCGCACCTGTCACCGTCGTCAGGCGGAGCGAGCGACGCCTGCTTACCGCGCAGGCCGTCCAGCAGCTCGCGCGAACGAGTGCGGAGAATTTGGCGACCCCCTCGCGCTCGACACGTGTCGGTGACGTCCTCGTAGCTGACGCCCGCCGCGGCCAGCTGCTCGAACAGCGCGTGCGCGCCGTCTAGGTCCTGCTCCAGGCGCGGCTGCGGGTCGCCGTGATCCTGGTACTCGGAGATCGTTTCTCCGGGCATCGTGTTGACGGTGTCCGGCCCGATCAACTCGTCCACGTACAGCGTGTCCGGGTAGGACGGGTTCTTTACCGAGGTCGACGCCCACAGCACCCGCTGGGGCGTGGCGCCCTTGCCGGCCAGGAACTCCCAGCGCGGGCCGGCGAACGCCGTCTTGTAGTGCTCGTAGGCGAGCCTCGCGTTGGCGACCGCGAGCTTGCCCTTGAGCTCCTCGTGCCCGCCGATCTCATCCAGTCGCCGGTCGGCCTCGGTGTCGATGCGCGAGACGAAGAAGCTCGCCACCGACGCCACCTTGCCCGGGTCGCCCCCGGCGGCGACCAGTCGCTCGATCCCGCGGATGTAGGACTCGGCGACCTCGGCGTAGCGGCGCAGCGAGAAGATCAGGGTCACGTTGATCGAGTGGCCGCTCGCGATCACGTCCTCGATCGCCGCCAGCCCGGGCTTGGTCGCGGGGATCTTGACGAGCAGGTTCGGCCTGATCGACCGTCTCGTGCAGGTCGATCGCCTCGCGGAACGTCTGCAGCGTCTCGTAGGCCAGCGTCGGGTCGACCTCCAGTGAGACATACCCGTCGCGCCCGGATGTCGCGTCGAACACTCCCTGAACACGTCGCACGCGTCCTTGATGTCGCGCACCGCGAGCGCCCAGAACGCGTCGTTCGGGTCGCGGTCGGCGAGCTCGCGTAGCTGCTCGTCGTAGGCGTCGCCTTCAGACATCGCCTTCTGGAAGATCGTCGGGTTCGACGTCGCCCCGACGACCGAGTCCTCGTCGATCAGGCTTTTCAGGTGTCCTCCGCGGATCGACGCGCGCGAGAGCGAGTCGATCCACACGCTCTGCCCCAGCGCCGACAGACCCTCCAGCGGCTTGATGCCCATCAGCTTGCCTCCTGTGTCTTTCCGAGCAGCGCGCGCGCGCGCGCGGCGATGTTCTCGACGGTGAACCCGAACTCTTCAAGGACCTTCGAGCCGGGCGCACTCGCACCGAAGCGGTCGACCCCGAGCACGCCGCCGCGATCGCCCACCCATCGCCACCAGCTCAGGCTCACGCCCGGCTCGACCGCCAGGCGGGGACCGACGCTCGGCGGCAGCACCTGCTCGCGGTAGCCGGCCGGCTGAGCTTCGAACAGCTCCATGCATGGCATCGACACGACCCGCGTGCGCGTCCCCTCCGCGGCGAGCTTGCGGGCGGCCTGGAGCGTCAGAGGGACCTCGGCGCCGGTGGAGATCAGGATCAGCTCGGGCTCGCCCTCTCTCGGCGTGAGGCGGAATCCCACAACACGTAACCGCCGCGCTCCAGCTCGCTCGCCTGTCCGAGCCCCTCGCCGTCGCGGTCGAGCACGGGGATGCCCTGCCTGGAGAGCAGCAGCGCCACCGGACCGTCGGTGCGTTCCAGCGCGACCCGCCACGCCTGCGCGGTCTCGTTCGCGTCGGCCGGGCGGATCACCCACAGCTCGGGGATCGCGCGCAGCGAGGCGTAGTGCTCGACCGGCTGATGTGTCGGCCCGTCCTCGCCCAGGCCTACCGAGTCGTGCGTCCACACCCAGACGACCGGCAGCCCCATCAGCGCCGACAGCCGCACCGACCCGCGCATGTAGTCGGAGAACATCAGGAACGTCGAGCCGTATGGCTTGACGATCCCGCCGTGCGCTGCGGCGCCGTTGACGATCGCGCCCATCGCGTGCTCGCGAATGCCGAACGGCACGTTGCGCCCGGAGTGGGGTCGCGAGAACTCGCCGGCGCCCTCGAACACCGTCTTGGTCGACTCGACCAGATCGGCGGCGCCGCCGATCGTCGTCGGGGCGTACTCGGAGAACGCCGCCATCGTCTTCTGGCCGGCCGCGCGCGTGGCGATTGCCGTGCCGGGCTCGAACCGCGGCAGCGCCTCGCGCCAGCCTGGGCGCAGACCGGCGCCGTTCCAGGCCAGCTCCCAGTCGGCCCCAAGTTCGGGCAGCGCCCGGCGCCAGGCGTCAAACCGCTCCCGCCACTGTGCCTGCGCGCGCGCGCCGGCGTCCACGAGCGACATGTGCTCGTACACGCGCTCGTCGACCCAGAACGTGCGCTCGGGATCGTCCCAGCCCATCGCGACCTTCGCTGCCCTGACCTCATCATCGCCCAGCGGCGCTCCGTGCGCAGCGGCGGTGTCCACCGCGTTCGGCGCCGGGTAGGCGATGTGCGAGCGGATCGCGATGAACGACGGACGCTCCGGTTCCTCGCGAGCGGCGCTCAGCGCGGCCGTGAGCGCGTCGAGGTCCTCGGAGTCGGATACCCGCTGCACGTGCCAGCCGTCGGCGGCCAAGCGCTCTGCGTGGTTCTCGCCGTCGAAGGAGATCGCCGTGGTGCCGTCGATCGTGATGCGGTTGTCGTCGTAGCAGACGATCAGCTTGCCCAGGCCGAAGTGCCCGGCAATCGAGGCCGCTTCCTGGCTGATCCCCTCCATCATGTCGCCGTCGGAGCAGATCGCGTACGTGTGGTGGTCGACGATCTCGCTGCCGGGCCGGTTGAAGCGCTCGGCGAGGAAGCGCTCGGCGATCGCCATGCCAACGGCGTTGGCGAACCCCTGACCGAGCGGGCCGGTGGTGATCTCGATGCCCGGCGTGTGCCCGCGCTCCGGGTGTCCTGGCGTGCGCGAGCCCCACTGGCGAAACTGACGCAGGTCGTCGAGGCTCAGCTCATAGCCGGTGAGGTGCAGCAGCGAGTACTGCAGCACGCACGCGTGCCCGGAGCTGAGCACGAACCGGTCGCGGTCGGGCCACTGCGGGTCGTGCGGGTTCGCGTTGAGAAAGCGCTCGAACAGGGTGTAGGCGAGCGGCGCGAGCGCCATCGCCGTGCCCGGATGTCCCGCGCCGGCTTTCTGGACAGTGTCCATCGCCAGGCCGCGGATCGTGTCGATCGAGAGCCGCTCTATCTCGGTTGCGGGCACGGCCCCGATCCTAGAGGCTGCGCCGCACACACGCTGCGCCGCACACACCTGCGCCGCGCACACGCTGCGCCGCACACATATGGAGGCACAACGGTCCCCTGCCGTGGCCGGTCATGGCTCGGTTGCGACCACCCTCTCTCAAGGCCCGTCCATCCCGAGCGAGCCCGTGGAGATGGATCTTCCCCGCTCTCTCTTACCCAGCGTGCGGCCGGCGGCGGTATGCCGGCAGGCAGGCCACCGAATGCACCCGCCCGGACGCGCACCAGCGCCTACGTGGGCGCACCCGCACCAGCCAGTGCAGGTCGTGGCGGCAGTGCGAGCGGCGGTACGGCCATCGTTGGTGGAGCGAGCGAAGCATTCGTTGCTCCTCGCATGTCAGCTGTCTCATCTCTCTATCCCTCCCTGCTCGTTCCGGCGCGTACACGGCCCCCGCCCGTAGGCGGCGGCGCCCCGCGCGCGGCTCGTAGGCCGAATCGGCCAACAGAGATCCCTGCAACGGGACGGAACGTCCCAACTAATAGTACGGCGCCTACAGAATGGGAGCAGACAGACCCATCCCGCGACACACCCTCTCTCCCTCCTATCCGGTCCCAGCCTCCTGCTTGACCATCGACCCATACCCAGGCCCCCATATCGATTTTGACCCCGCACGCCACTCTAACCAAAGCTCCCCGGGCGTGCGCGGGTTCTTTCCCGTTACCGACATATAAATCATGTTTTACTCAGTCTGTCAACCTCAAGGCGCGTTAGTCTGTCAAGTGAGGACAACGCGAGGGAGGAGTCCCGTGGGAGCTACTGGAAGGAATCGAGCAGACCGTGGGGGGCGGCCCGCCACAAAAGGCGCCGGCAAAAAGCCCGCTGTCGCACAGGCCACAGACGCGACGGGGCGCAAGATCGGGGCGCAGCTCGCGAGCGCCCCGGACGGGGAGGACGACGATCGCCGATCCAGCCCCGCCCTGCCGCGCGGCCCACAGGCGCTCCCACGCGAGCAGGTAGCCGAGCACCAGCGCCAGCGGCTGTTCAAGGCGATGGTCGAATGCGTAGACGAGCATGGCTACGTCGCCACCACCATCTCCGAGCTGGTCTCACGCGCCCGCATCTCCAGACGCAGCTTCTACGAACACTTCCACAACAAGGACGAGTGCCTGCTGGCGACCTACGACACGGTCATCGAGCGACTGAGCCGCCGGCTGCGCGACGCGCAGGGCTCAGCCGAGGTGTGGAGCGAGCAGCTGGAGGCGTTCGTCAGCGCCCTGTTCGACGCCGCCGGCGACCGGCCCGACGCGGCGCGGCTGGTGTGCGTGGAGATGGGGGCGGCCGGCCCGATCGGGGTGCAGCGCTGGGCGGACGGCGCCGAGCGTCTGGAGCGCCTGATCGTCGCGGGTTTCACGCGGGCTGACGGGCCGGGAACGGTGCCCGACCCGGTGGCCAGGGCGATCGTCGGGGCGGTGCGCAGGATCCTGTACACGCGCGTGCGCAGTGTCCGGTCGAGCAAGTCGCTGAAGGCGGAGTTGGCGAAGCTCGTCCCCGATCTTCTCGCCTGGATCGCCTGCTACTACCCCTCGCCCGAGGGGTTGCCGCTCCGTCCCCGTGCACGCCGCGCGCGCACCCAGGGGGCACAGATCGGAGGGCGCGCACCCGGCACGCTCTCGGCGCCACCTCTGTCCGGGGGACGCGGGCTGCCGCGCGGCGAGCACAACCTGCCGCGCGGATTCGTCACCCACAACCAGCGCGAGCGGATCTTCGACGCGATCGCCAACCTCACCGCGGCGGGCGGCTACCCGGCGCTTGGCCTGGACGAAGTCGCGACCGAGGCGGCCGTGTCGCTGCAGACCTTCTACGCGCACTTCGCCGGCAAGGAAGAGGCGTTCATCGCCACGTATGAGACCGGCCACGCGCGCGCCATGGCAGTCGTCAACCAGACGCTCGCGCGACAGCGGAGCTGGATCGGCGCTGTGCGCGCGGGTGCGGCGGCGCTGCTGGAGCTGCTGGCGTGCGAGCCCTCCTATGCGCACCTGGCGTGCGTTGACGTGATGATCGCCTACCCGCACATGGCCCAGCGCGCGCACCAGGCCAACGACTTCTACGCCGGACTGCTCGACCTGCGCACGGCGCCGGACGCGCCCTCGCTGCTGCCCTCGCCGGTCGTCGGCGAGGCGATCGTCGGGGGCGTGTTCGAGCTGCTCCACGACTACGTCCTGCGCGGGCAGTCGCGCCGTCTGCCCGAGCTCGCCGATCACGTCGTCTACATCGCGCTCGCCCCATTCATGGGCGCCGAAGCCGCCTGGCGGGCGATCGCGGAGGGATGAGGCCCAGCGTCTCGATTCAAACAGTGCGCCCGGCGGGAATCGAACCCGCGGCCTGCGGCTTGAAAGACCGCTGCTCTTTGGCTCCCCGAAGAGAACCGTTGACCACTGAGCTACGGGCGCGCGATACGTCTGGAGAAATCGGAATGGCTGCTGAGAGCCTAATCTAAGCATGTGGGAGCGTATCTTGAGAGCAGCGGCACCTCTGCCCCCGTCGCACCGCCGGCTGCAGGGCGCGTTCCCGTGAGACGACTGCTGATCGGCGCGCTCGTGCTGGTCGTGCTCGGCGCGGGGGCGACGCTGTTCGGCTGGAACATCGAAGCGTGGTTCAGGCACATCTGGGACACGATCACGACGATCCCGCTCGCCAGCCTGCTCGGGGCGCTCGTGCTGATCACGCTGCAGACGACGATGGTGGGGACCTCGTGGTACTCGATCCTGCGCTATGCGTATCCGGATGCTGGCGCCACGTTTGTACAGGTGCTGGCCTGCTACGCGGCGGCTGTCGCCCTGAACTGGGTGCTGCCCGCTAACCTGGGGACGTTCGTGATGCTGCTGATGTTCACGACGATCATCGCCGGGGCCACATTCGCCGGCGTGCTGGGGGCGCTGGCGGTCGAGAAGATCTTCTTCACGCTCATCGGCACGGCGTGCTACGTGTACCTGTTCCTGACCGTCGGCGGGTCGTTCGACCTGCAGCTCGGATTCATCAGCGCACACCCCTGGGCCACGGCGATCCTGCTGGTGGGCGTCGCCATGATCCTGTTCCTGGTGGCGCAGGCGCTGCGCGAGCGAATCGCCAAGTGGTGGGAGCAGGCAAAGGTCGGCGGGGGGATCGCCGTCCATCCCCGCGCGTTTCTCGGGCGGGTCGTGCTTCCGCAGGCGATCAGCTGGGCGGCCGGCCTAGGCATCATCGCGGTGTTCCTGAGCGCGTACGACATCCCGGTCAGCTTCCATACGATCATGCGCGTGGTGGCGGGAAACTCGATCGCCAACATGACCGCGGTCACCCCCGGCGGCGCAGGCGTCACCCAGGCGTTCAACGTGGTGTCGCTGAAAGGCATCACCAGCGCGTCAAACGCAACGGCCTACTCCGTGGCTCAACAGCTCGTGGTCACCGCCTGGAGCATCCTGTTCGCGATCGTGGTGCTCGTTCGGGCGTTCGGCTGGACGGGCGGGAAAACGCTCGTCACACAGTCCTACACCGAGGCGCGCCAGAAGACCTCTGAAAAATCGGCCGAGCGCAAAGCCCGGCGGCACGCCAAGCGCCATGGCGGAGCGCCGGCCGACACGGAGGCCGAGCCCGCGGCTGGACCGTCATAGTTCAGCCGATCAGCTGGACGAGACCCTTGACGATCAGGTAGATGCCGACCGCCGCGGCCGCAACGATCCCCAACGACCGTCCGTTGCGAGCGAACCACAAGTTGACGCTTTCGAGCGCGCTCGCCGCACGGTCGGGAACGACGAGCAGCATCAGCATCGGCAACTCGACCAGCCACAACATCACGGCGACGACCGCGACAAGGTCGAGCAGCTCGTTGCTGGTCGAGAGGTTCGCGTCGGCGATCGCCTTGACCGCGCCGATGTAGATCGGCGAGGGCAGCACGTACAGGGTGATGCCGAGCACGAACGCGAGTCGGCGGCTCTCCAGGTAGCGCTCGATTTTGGATGGTCCGCTGCTCGGCTTCGCCGCCGCGGCCGGGTCGGGCCGCTTGCGGCGCAGGCGTATCGCCAGGAGGATGAGCAGCACGCCGAGCGCCACATCGACCGCCGCGCCCGGGGTCAGGTGGTGCGGGCCGGTCGCGCCGAGTTCGACCAGGACGTACAGGATCAGCACGCCCATCGCATACGTCACGAGCCATGCCGCCAGCACGAACGCGAACACGCGCGGTCGCACGTCCGAACCCCGCCCGAGCGCGATCACGGCCGCCACGGCCGGCGGATAGATCGAGGCGGCCAGCGCCAGCGCGAGGGCTTGGGAGGGCATTTGCATGGGTAAGCCTGTCAGGCGGTCAGGCGTCAGGGTCGCCCGCGGACGTATCGGCAGCATTCGCGGCCGGAACGCTGGGAGCGCCGCCGATCGCGTCGAGTGCGCGGCGACGGCGAGCGTGTATGCGCTCAAAGCGCGCCCGCGAGCGCGCCATCCTGTGCCCATCGGCCGGGTAGCGCCGACGGGCCCAGGGAGAGGTTGGTGACGCCAGGCGGATGACGCCCGCAAGCGAGGCGAACGGGACAAACACGCCGATCAGGCCGAGGATCGGCTTGCCCTTGAGGATCGCCAGCGTGCATAGCAGCAGATCCAGCCCGACGACGAGCACTATCGAGGACACCGCGGAGGACTGGTTGGCGAGGTCGAACGGCGCTAGGCCCAGGACGATGAGGCCCCCCAGCAGCGCCGCGATCACGACCGCGTCGAGCGAGGCGCGTCCCTCCTGTGCCCAGTAGACGTCTTCCAGGCGCACCCACAGCGCGAACTCGTCGAGCGTGAGTCCCGCGCCGACACCGAACAGGGCCGCGAAGATCTCGTTCCAGGGGCTGCCCGGCTCCAGGGCGAAGCTCAGGAAGCCGGCGCTTAGGATGAGCACGATCCCCCACACGAGGTGATGGATGTGCAGCCCACCTTTCGTCTTCACGCTTCCGGGCCACCATGTCACCCGGGGGCTGCGAATCAGCCGGGCGCTTGTGCGGATGAACAGGAACGACGCCAGGAACGCCCCCAGCAGCACAAACCCGGCTCGCTGGCCCGGTTCGTCGAGGAAGTGCTGGGAGATTTCGAAGTGCAGTCCCATAAACCGCGATGACAGCGATGGCCGAGTATAGGTCGCCGCCGATCTCGTCTGGTGGGCGAGCGCGCTGGCCGCGGCGGGCGCGAGCAGCCCGTCCTAACCGGCGAGCGGGCGCCTGAGCCTGCGTCGACAGACGCCCGTCTCACCCGGACGCGTCGCGTGGAATCACGCGGTCGATCTCGACAGCCGCGCCGGCGCGCGTGTCAGGCGCGCGCCGGATCTGCCAGAGCCGTGGTCATCATCTGCACCCAGGTATTGATCAGCGTTTCGTCGTCGACCTGGGCTGGGATGCCGAGGACGTCGCGCAGCAGGCGGGAGGAGAGCAGCGACCCGAGTCCGATGGCGGCTATCGCCGTCGCGTTCGCGCTAGGGATCGGGTGCTCCGTGCGCGTTCGTCGATCCATGTGGCGAAGCCCTGACAGGCGCGGACAGAACTGAGTTTCAACCTTTCCTCGCGGCCCTGATCGTCTGCGCGGCGCTGGCCGCGTCGGCGCAGGCGGAAACCTTCACCATGACCGCACCGCCCTCCCCGGATACCTTCGCGCGATGGAGCCAGCCGACGTCAATGCGAACCGCTCTGCGCGTGTTCCCGGAAGGCGCATGTCGCCTGATGGCATGGGGTAGGGCTTGGCGAGCTGAATAGCGGTGGCACCCACGCCTATCGAATCACTGCTCACAACCGTCGTGAACGCTGGCCGGGCATCGAGGCGCGCAGTCGACGGGCCGCCACCTCATCGTCTTGAAAGGGCAGCAAATCGATGACGCCCGCCTGCTCAAAGGCGCGCTGGATGAGTCGCGACCCAGGAATCAGCGCAAAGCCGTACCCATGTCGTCGGCAGAGACCGCAGCGGAACGAGATCACCGCCACGCCGATCGAGTCGATGTAGGTGAGCTGACGGAGATCCAGCGTGATGCCGGTGACCCCCTTTTCGCAAAGGCGCTCTATCTCCACTTCGAGCGCGTGAGCCGAGCGATGAGTCAACTCGCCGGTCAGGATCAGCGTGTGCGTCCAAACGCTTACGCTCCTTAACGCCGAGCCGGGCTTGTTCCGCACAGCCCGTGTACGCGTGTTCCTGTCGAAGACGGTGTTGGTCCGAGTGGCGTGAACTTCCGTAGCGCCGCCCACGTTTCGTGTACCAATGCTCACCGTCGACGTCGTTAGATGACGTTCCATCACATACAGCCCCTTCCAAAGAAGCTTCGAATTGATTTCCAGGGCCTGGATCACGAGATCCAGCGCCGAAGCGAAGCGACCGGAAGGAGCTAGCCCGGTCGCTCTGGAATCAGAACGAAGAACGCCTCAAGCCACGGCTGGCACGAAAGCCGCAGGCGACTCATCGCGCGCGGAGGCACCAGATGTAGGAGACCCGCGAGCGTGGAAAAGCCGGAGAGGGCAATACCAGAGCCGCCCGTCGCCGAGCCGCCGAAGGTCCCGCTGGGCGCGGGCCCGGGCGGCGGGCTAACGGAGTGGCTCCCGCCCTCGGAGTCGTCGTAGCCATCACCGGCAGGCACACCTCTCCTCGCCACCGCCCCAGTGGTGAACTCCACGGTCGACGCCGCGAGGAAACTCTGACCACCCAGCCAGCCAGTTATGCAGTTGTTCGGCACGGGCCCTGCTAGTCCGGAGAACTCGCAGCTCAAGTCCCCGGCGCACTGCGCAGCAGTCAACCGCGACGGCGCGTCGATAGAGACCGGACTTGTAGCCGAGGCCGCCGAGGGCTCTTCCAGGTCGACCGCGGCGGGGTCCGTTGTCAGCGGGCCGATCAGAGCGCTTGGAACTTCCGCCGCGGCTGGGCCAGAGGATTCATCGGGCGGCGTGGCATCCTGCGGAGCGGCAGAAGGCGACGGCGGCAAACCTTCCACAACTGGTTCGGTGGTCCGTACGGGCGGCGCGACTTCCTTGGTCTGTTCTTTGATCGGTTCGACCGGCGGCGCGACTTCCTTGGTCTGTTCTTTGATCGGTTCTGCGGGCGGCGCGACTTCCTGAACCGGTTCGACCGGCGGCACGACTTCCTTGGTCTGTTCTTTGATCGGTTCTGCGGGCGGCGCGACTTCCTGAACCGGTTCGACCGGCGGCACGACTTCCTTGGTCTGTTCTTTGATCGGTTCTACGGGCGGCGCGACTTCCTGAACCGGTTCTGTGACCGGTTCGGCGGCACTGGCATTTCCGGCGAGGATGAGTGTCCCGAGCAGCACCAAGATGGCTACCGTCACGCAAAGGAGGCCTTTGGCGACGATCCTCATCGAGGGACTGTGGGTTATCCCGAGCACGTTTCCTCGTTGCTTGCGCTTCCCGTGGAGCCCGATGATAAACCTAGCCTGATGCTCGTGCTTCGGAACCGGTCTTAAGGTCCGAAACGGGCCGCCGCTAGCCGGCCGCCGGAACGGCAGCGCTGCTCGATGCGCCTCGGAGGTTGACAGAAGCACGAGCCCTAGTCGCCAGGATGGCCGCCGGTCGTCATCAGCCCGTCGCACGAAAGGCCTCGTCGCGGGAGTCGGATGGGATCGGCTCGCAATGGCGGTGAGCGGGCACAGCCTCATGTTCTGAGAGATAGCTCGTGGCAATCCACTCAGACAAGGCGAGAGCATGATTGTCGTCGCTGAGTGCGGATAGACGACACATGCTCAACCCAAACAATGTGACCGCCACCAAGGCGGTTGCGATCAGCAAGAGGAGCACGATCACCTAAGGCTAAGCGATCCGGGATCGCGCCGCTCCACCCTGTAAGACCTCTTGATCCGCCCTGCGCGGCGGACGACATGCACCGCCGCGATCGGGGTCCAGCGGTGCGAGCGTGCTTCCGAGGGCGTGCGAGTGGAGCCAGCCGAAGTCAATGCGGACGCTTTGCGCCCCTGTCGGGTGGGCATATCTCGCTTGATGAGGGCTGGGCGGCACTACGAGTTGCTTGGGTTGAGCACAGTGCTGGTCTCGCCGACCTCGACCAGCGCCCAAGCAGCGAGCTTTCGACCGACGATCATCCTTGAAGGCATTACCACGCGCATCCTGGTCGAGCAGACGACTGTAGTCGACCCCCAACGCCTGAGGCGCTCCGCAGGACGACTAGATGCGGACGAGCTTCGAAGCGTCGATGACGCTCTTGCGTTCGTCCTCGGCCTATAAATCGCGCAGAGAAAAATGGGCGAAACTCGTCGGCGCGCAAACCATGCGCTGATGGCCGGACCAGCAATGGCGATCGACTGAGCAGAATGGCGGCTCATCACCGCCACCCACAACCTGCTGAAGCTCCACAGGTACCAGACAGCGGCCGCAGAGGTCTGAGCGGG
Source organism: uncultured Solirubrobacterales bacterium (assembly GCA_963786535.1). Classification (GTDB taxonomy): domain Bacteria; phylum Actinomycetota; class Thermoleophilia; order Solirubrobacterales; family Solirubrobacteraceae; genus Palsa-744. Next base: position 1,675,616 of record CAWAZI010000001.1, read on the forward strand.
CCCGGGAAACGCCCGATCGGCCACCCGCCGCACCGCCGCCAAGACCACCACGCCCGCCGAGAGCGCGACACGCACCACGAACACCCGCGCTGCCGTCCGCCACAAACCTTTGCGAAACACCCACGTCGGCAAGCAGGCGTGGACTGTGGTCTGGCTCCGGAGCGATGGGGCGTGCTGCTCCTCGTGAGGTCAGGTTGGGCGCGCTCCCCGAGGCGAGCTCGGCTCCGGGCACGTTGACCAGACGCGAGTAAAGTGATATCAATTAGCTATCACTTTACTATGCCCGCTCCACAGGGAGGGATCATGAACCAGTCCGACGAGCCATACCACCAGCCCGAGGCAGCTCCGGTCGGGCACTCCGGTATCCGCGTCGAAATCCACGAGCGCCCCGCGTGGGCGATCAGCGGCTGGGCCGGCGTGCTCGTCGTCCTCGCATGCATCGCCGCCAGCATCCTCCTCGTCGAAAGCTCAATTGCGGCGGTCGCCATCGCGCCAGCCTTGGCCGTTCTCGTTATCTCGACCTCGCTAGTGATCGTACAACCCGGCCAGACCAAGGTCGTGCGCTTCTTCGGAAGCTACGTCGGCACCGTACGTCGTAGCGGCCTGTGGTGGATCTTGCCGCTGGCGGACCGGCGGAACCTGAGCATTCGGGTCAGGAACTTCGAGACCAACCATCTGAAGGTCAACGACGCCGACGGCAACCCGGTAGAGATCGCCTCCATTGTCGTCTGGCAGGTGGCCGATACCTCACGGGCGATCTACGCGGTCGATGACTACGTCAACTTCGTTCAGGTCCAGGCCGAGTCGGCGTTGCGCCACGTCGCGACCACCCATCCCTACGACGATCCCACGGGCGAGGGCACGTCGTTGCGAGGCTCGACCGACGTCGTCGCCGCAGAGCTCGCCGATGAGGTGGCCCAGCGGGTCGCCATCGCCGGAGTGGAGATCGTCGAGGTGCGCATCAGTCATTTGGCCTACGCCCCGGAGATCGCCCAGGCCATGCTGCGCCGACAGCAGGCCAACGCCGTCGTCGCGGCCCGCTCACGCATCGTCGAGGGCGCCGTGGGGATGGTTGAGCTGGCCCTCGCGCGGCTAAATGAGCGCGGCATCGTCGAGCTCGACGAGGAGCGTAAGGCGGCGATGGTGAGCAACCTGATGGTCGTGCTCTGCGGTGACCAACCGGCATCCCCGGTCGTCAACACCGGGACGCTCTATACGTGAGCAATGAACGCAAACAGGTGCTGCTGCGCATCGACCCGGCGGTCCACGATGCCCTGGCCCGGTGGGCCGCTGACGAGTTCCGCAGTCTCAACGCCCACGTCGAGATGCTGCTGCGCCGGGCGCTCGACGACGCGGGCCGGATGCCTCAACAAGCGGGGCCGATGCCCAAGCGCGGCCGCCCCCCTCACCCGTCGCGGTTGACAGAGGGACGTCGCTAGTACAACCCGCGCATCGACGGCGCCGACCAAGCAACCGTACCCGCCGTCTCACTGACGCTCCCGCTTCCACTTGCGCGCGGGCGTAGCGATCACCGCGGAGCAGGCTGCCACGTTGTACGACACGCGGCCGTTCGCGTCGCCGCCGAGCTCACACTTGCATTCCGCGCGGGTGCTGGACGGACGGTGGTGGCGAAGACGTGGACGTTACGTTGTGGGAGGCCAGAGCCGGCCAGCGGCAACCGTTGGCTTAGCTTTAGGATGGCAGGCGGATGAGGCAGCGAGGGTGGCGGGCTCCAGGCGTATGGCTGATCGGGCTTGTGGCGATTACGATCGCCGGCTGTGGTGCTGGGGCAGAACGGGCGAATCTACCCGTTACGGAGCGGGGCCTAGCGCATCCCCCACAGGGCTGCACCCGTCACCTCGTCTTCGCCAGCCATGGACCTGCGAGCGCGAGGATGGTGGCGCTTAGCTTCGATGACGGCCCGAGCCCATACACCGAAGGGCTGTTCAAGACACTGGTGCGATACCACGTCGCCGGCACGTTCTTCATGATCGGCGAACGCGTGTCCGAGTTGATGGAAAGTCCTGGCGGCGCGAGGCTGCTGCGAGAAATGGTGGACCACGGCATGGAGATCGGCAACCACTCCTACAACCATCCCCGGGATCTCCCAGACGAGGGCGAAGGCGCCTCGCTTCAGCTCGAACTGACCAGCCGGGAAATCGAACGCGCGAGCGGCTTCGATCCGTGCCTGTTCCGTCCCCCGTATGGGAATCTCACGCCAGAACTCGTACAGCGCGCCAAGGTCCTCGGCCTCACGACCGTGAAGTGGGACGTCGACGCCGAAGACTGGAGGCATCCCGGGGCCAGCGCAATCCGTGAAGCCGTGCTCTCACACGTCCAGCCCGGCTCGATCGTTGTCCTGCACGACAACGTCGAAACGCAGGGACAGACCGTCCAAGCGCTGCCGGGCATCATCGAAGGTCTGCAGGCGCGCGGCTATCACCTCGTCACGATCACGCAGATCCTCGGCGACGGTTTCCTCGAGCATCGTCCGCCGCGCCATCCGGGTCGCTTGAACGCACCCGTTCGATCGACGGGTGAGTAGGACGTTGGCGATCGAAGCACGGCCGCCGTACCCTGAGCGTGCCGTCAGCTGAACGCCAGTTCGCGGACGGCCTCGGGGGTTGCCTCCACAAGTCGATCCCCTTGCACGATCTGCGCCACGTCATGCGTTCCGTGCGAGCGATGCAGGCCATGTCCATGCCCTGGAGGGTAATCATGTAGCGGGCTTTCTCGCGTGTTCGATGCGCGTCGCGAGGAGCCGCGCGAATGGGTCGATATCCCCATCAGGGCGAGAAGAGTCCCGGCGCGACGGCATCATCGTGATCGGTCATGTCCCGTCCCGCACGAATTCGACGGCGGGCAGTCCCAATGACCACAACGCAGCCGAAAGCGCGACGAAGCCCGTGCGATGGTTCCCGTCAGCGAAAGGATGCACACGCAGGATGCCCGCATACAGAGCGCCTGCCACGCGAGTCTGCTCCAGAACGCCGGCGTTGTGCTTCGCGAGTCGCTCAACGCCGCCGTTGAACGAGACGCAGACCTCCGCGAGGTCACGACGCAGGGTGTCGGGCGAACTCCCCTCGATTTGCCGCATACCACTATCCGCAGTCGCCACCCCGAAGTACGCGCTCTTGACGGAAGCGCCCACCATCGTAGGGGAAGTGGCGAGTGAAGATCGCTCCACGTCACCAGCAAACGCGCTCAGGATCCATCTCCAGCCGACCTCGCCAGAAGACTCGCTGGGCATCCATCAGAACACGTCCCAGCTCATCCCCGAGAGCCCGCCAGGTCTCCTCTGGCGACAGACGGCCCGCCCTGTAGAAGCGCGAGCCCTCGTTGTCGCGATAACGCGGATACCCGGATTCGTCCACCCACCGAGGATGCCAAGCGACGCGGACTCCTGGGAGCACCCGGCAGTCGGCGTGTCGGCATTCGCCGGGGTTGCGCGCGACAAGAAAATGGAGCCAGCCGGGATCGAACCGGCGACCTCCTGCTTGCAAAGCAGGCGCTCTCCCAGCTGAGCTATGGCCCCAAGTCCCCCAATTTTAGGGCAGGAAAAGCGAGCGGGCGGGCTATTTGTCGAAGTCGAAGTCCCGCGGGGGGCGCTGCTCGAACCAGAGCCGCTCCTGCTCGGGCGTGTCGCGCAGGAAGTCGGGGGTCTCCTCCAGGACGTCCTCGACGGGCTCATCGCCTGACTCACCGCCGGGCAGATCGTCATCAACGTGCTCGTCAGATCCTTCGGCGGCGCCGTCCCCGGGCATCTCCCATTCGAGCGAGTCATCGGTGGGGCCCTGGTCCTGAGAGGCGCCGCTCGACCGGGGGCTCGCTGCGACCGGCCCAACGGCGACGGGTCCAGCCGAGGCGGTATCCTGATCGGACTCGTCCTCCAGCACCGTACGCATGTCCAGCTCGGCCGTCTCCTGCCCAACGTTCGAGAAGCCTTCGGACTGTGCCGGGTCGTGTCCCGCCGGAGGAGCATCCTGGTGGGCAGGGGCTTTCGGGGCGGCGATCTCGTCGTCGTCATCCGCCGGCTCCCCGCTCCAAACGGGCCCGAAGGCCTCGCTCTCCTCGCGGGAGATCAGCCCCGGATCGGCGCCTCGCAGGCGCTTTAGCTCCAAGTGCTCGCGGATAGCGTCGTCGAGCAATCCCATACGCCGGCAAACCATACTGCCCGGGCCGCGGCGCTTCGCTACCGACCCGCGACCTCGCCACTACACTTGCAGGTCCCTGCCCAAGCAACAGCGCGGGCACACGGGGCTATAGCTCAGTTGGGAGAGCGCCTGGATCGCACCCAGGAGGTCGCGAGTTCGAGTCTCGCTAGCTCCATAGACGAATCGCCTGCTAGATCGCGGGTTTGACGCAGGCAGGCCGTTTCGGACGGTGGTGCAGAAGAAGCGAGACCTGGATTTGTGCCCGTTTGTGCCCACTCGATCGGCTCAGACGCACGGTCGGGCGGCTCATTGGTCGCCGTCAAGCAAGTGCGTAGATCATGGAGAGTGAGGAATGGTGGACCCGTTCAGGCTGGGACGTCCGCGTAAGCCGCACCACTCGGCGTAGCTCCAATAGACGGTCATCGTCACACTCGCGAGCCGGTCAACGACTACACAACCGACGACCTGGTCCGCGGTGACCAAATGAGATGGACCATGTATGGTCGTTGGAATGACTGATGACGAGGTGCTCGATCTTGCGGGGATGTCCGCTGAACGAACCTTCCTATGCCCGCGGAGACCAGGAGCTCTTGGGAGACGCTCAGTGCCGCTGGCTGGCGGACTTCTGACTTTGCTATTCGCGTTTGTGTTGCCTGTGCTGGCTCACGGATATACAAGTACGCCTACCCACGGGCCGCTTGCCAAGAAGCCTACGATCAGAGCCCGCCGGGGACCGCCGCCGAAAAGGCTGGTGATCAAGGACATCGTCAAAGGCACCGGCTCGACTGCGAGGAACGGAGATCTGCTGACGACTAACTACGTTGGTGCTTTCTATAACAACGGTAAGGTTTTCGACAGTTCATAGCGTCGTAATGAACCATTCACCTTCACTCTCGGGCGGGGCGAGGTCATCGAAGGTTGGGAACGGGGCATTGTGGGCATGCGCGTTGGAGGACGACGCGAATTGATCGTTCCCGCAGCTCTCGCTTACGGCCGCAAGGGAAGTCCACCGGTCATACCGCCAAACTCGACACTGATCTTCGTCGTCGACCTGCTCGCTTCATAATCTCCCCACCTCGACAACCCCCTATCAGAGTAGTATTAGCATCTATTCAACTAGTCGTCTAAGAGCAGGTCAAGCCACAATGCACCCGTTTCGTGCCGCCATCGAGTCTCGCGACCACGAGAGCGTCGTAGCGCTCTTGGCGGAGGACGTCGTCTTTCGAAGCCCCATCGTCTTCCAGCCCTACCAGGGACGCGACACCTTGGCGGCGATCCTGCTCGGCGTGAGTCGCGTGTTTGAGGACTTCCGCTATGAGCGGGAGATCGGCTCGGCCGACTCCCGCGACCACGCGCTCGTGTTCAAGGCGCGCATCGGAGACCGGCAGGTCCACGGGTGCGACTTCCTGCACACCGACGAGAACGGATTGATTGACGACTTCTCGGTGATGGTCAGGCCGCTGTCGGCGGCGCTCGCTCTCGCCGAGGCGATGAAGGTCGAGCTCGAGGCCCTTCAGCGCGAGCTCGGTGTGAAGACATGAGCATGACCGTGGCCGCATCTCAGGCGAGCGGCGTCGACCTATGTCCACGTCGCCCGCGGATTTCAACGCGTCCCGCGGTTCGCCGAGTACGCGCAGCAGACCGAGCGCGTTATTCCGGTGATCGTGTTGACGCCTGTTAACACCGGCTGAGGACGTCCCGCTCGTCGTGACTCTCGGACGGTCCCGACGCGGCGCCCCAACGATCACGAGCGCGCGTCGCTCAGGTCCGCAACCCGTCCGACGTGCTCGAGGAAGTGCGCGACCACCGCCGCCGGGTCCTCGATTTGCGGCCAATGGCCGATCGCATGATCCAGCATGATGACGTCGGGTCCGGGAATGAGCTCCCGATAGCGGTCGGCCATGTGCTGCCCGGAGTTGGGGTCGCAGGGGCCGTCGATGAACCTCATCGGCACACGGGTCTGACGCATCGCCCGCACCCACCGGTTGCGGTGGTGTTCTCGGTCGATCACAAACCGTCCGACCTTGTGGCTGACCCGCTTGCCGTCGTTGTACTCGAGTATCTGATGAAACTTCTCGATCAGCTCCGGCGAGGGCTTGGTGTTCGGCCCGAACATTTCGTTGATCGTGAGCGTGGTCAACTTACGGAGCAGCGACGTGCGGTGAAACCTGGCCATCGCTCCTCCTATAGGGGTCTTTGACAGCAGGGTCTGTGCAAGGCGCGGCGTATACGCCTCGTAGAACAGCCCGCCGTTGAGCCATGTAATGGAGTTAATTCGCAACGCTTGGACCGATCGTTCCTCGAAGTCGTGCCGGGCCAGCATCTCCTGGGCCACAGAATCCCCGATGTCATGGCTCAGCACATGACACTCGTCGACGTCTAGCTCCCTCAGGAGGGCTTCGTGCATGTCGGCGTGATCGTGAACGGAGTACCTGTACGCGACCGGCTTGTCCGAGAACCCCATGCCCAGCATGTCTGGCGCGATTACGGTGAAGCGACTCGTGAGCTCCGGCCAGATCTCAGACCAGTCGTAGGAGTTAAATGGATATCCGTGCACAAGCAGGAGGTTGGGCCCGACACCATCCTTGATAAAGAACACCCTGAACCCGAGATGGTCGAAGTGCTCGCCCCTCTCCCTCCACTGCTCCAGATCGGCATGCATTCCTTACATGCCCTCGCCGGTCCCGCGCATCGTGTCATCTGCCTGCATGGGAGTCATGGCCAGACCTCTTCCCGGCCGAGTGCTCGGCCTGTCCGACCGGCACGCTTCCGATGGTCCAGCGAGTCTACTCCTCGCGCGCTAACTATCGACCGGCTACACCCTCCGACGCCATATCTCTGTTCGGCGCACCGAGATTTCTACCCCAACCCAAGCGCCATCGCAACCGCCGGGTCGGCAAGGCTCGCCACCAGCAGGTCGCTGCCCGGCAGCGATCCGCCGGCGAAGTAGGGCACGCCGACCACGTACATCCCCGCCGCGGCGGCCGCGGCGACCCCTGTGGTCGAATCCTCCAGGGCGGCGCACGCGTCCGGCTCGGCGCCCAGGCGCCGGCACGCCTCGCGGTAGATGTCCGGCGCGGGCTTGGGGTGGGCGACGTCCTCCATGGACACGACCGTCGCGAACCGACCGTCGAGCAGCCCGGCGGCGCCCAGGGTGCGATCGACGAACTCTCGTTGCGAGTTCGACGCCACCGCGACCGGCACGCCCGCGCCAGCCAGCCGCTCGAGCAGCTCCAACGCCCCCGGGCGCGGCTCGACACCCGCGAGCGCCTCCTCCATCACGAGCTCGTGCAGCTCGTCCATCAACGCCTCGCCCTCACCGTCGCGCTCCAGCATCCATTCGAGCTTCAGCGCCGCGGCCACGCGCGCGGAGCCGATCAGCGAGCGCTTGTGCTCGACCGTGAACACCCGCCCCCGCCGCGCGAACAATGTCTCCTCGGCGCGCGTCCACGCCTCCTCGGTGTCGAGCAGCAGCCCGTCGTTGTCGAACACCACCGCCGCGCGCTTGGCCATCGCACCATCCTATGATCGCCCGGTGTCTGGAGGCTCGACCGACGGATCGCTCATCCCACGCTACGGCCGCGCGCGGCGCGACCCGTCGCTGGCGGTGCTCGAGGGACTGCACCCGCTCAAGCACGCCCTGCGCTTCGGCGCCACGGTCCTGGAGGTCGTATGCGCCGACATCCCCCAGCTTGAGCGCCTCGCCCGCCGGCTAGCGCCAGACGTATCCACGCAGATGGTCTCGCTCGCGCGCCCTGTCCCCCCGGACGTGTTCGCCCAGCTTGCCCCGCTGACGCCCTCCACCGGCGTGATCTCTCTCGCCGAGCGTCCCGCCGTGAACCCGACCGCCGCGCTCGCCGACCCGCGCCCCGCGCCCCTGGTGCTGCTGGAGGATCCGCGCGACCTCGGCAACATGGGCGCCTGCGTGCGCGTCGCCGCCGCCGCCGACGCCGCCGCGGTGCTCACCACCGGAGGGCACGACCCCTGGCATCCCGACGCCCTGCGCGGCGGCGCCGGCCTGCACTACGCGCTGCCCGTCTCACGCCTGCCCGGTGGACTGCCGCCGGCGCAGGATCGCCCGCTGCTCGCGTTCGACCCCGCTGGCGATCAGTTCGATCCGGCGACGCTGCGCCCGCGCGCGATCCTCGCGTTCGGGACCGAGCGCCACGGCCTGAGCACCGAGCTGCTCGCGCGCGCCGACGCCCGGGTCGCGATTCCGATGCGCCCGGGCGTGTCCAGCCTCAACCTCGCGACCTCCGTCGCCGCCGTGCTGTTCGCCTGGCGCCTGCACCCGCACGCGGGTACGGGTTCGTAGACGCCGAGGACAGAGTTGCCCCGGGGTGGTGCGCCGAGGACCTCCCGCCGCGGGGACTACGGGTTCGGGGACCCTACGCCTCGACGGCCACCCGCGATTCGACGCCGTCCAGCAGCTCCCAGTTGCCCGCGAGCGCCGCCTGCGCACGCGCCACCATCCTGTCCGCCACCGCCTCGGCGTCGGGCCGATCGTCGAGCAGCGCCTCGATCAGCTCGCCCGCCTGACGCGCGTGCTCGACGTCTAGCCGCTCGTGCAGCCTGAAGTATTCGACGGCGGGCCCCTCAGCGACATACCCGTAGTGCTCGGTCAGCCCCTCCAGCTTGGTCCTGGCGATCTCCGGCTGGCTCGCCTCGATCGCATACAGCACGGCCAGGTGCTCCAGTGCATCCGCTCCCGCCGTCCACGCCGCGACGCACGCCCGGGTCTGCGCCGCCGGCCCCTCGCCGGCGCACACGTCCCGCGCACACTCCGATCCCGCCGCCGCCCGGGCGGCGTGCGCGAACTCGTCCCACAACGCCACATGCGCCGCCTCCTCCTCCGCATGGCGCTCCAGCCCCGCCCGGTGCTCCGGACCGGCTTCCGCCGCGACCCGCGCCGAGGCTCGCGCCAGCGCGATGACGGCGTGACGGTACTCGCCCGCATACAGGCTCAGCTCCCCCGCGCTCAGCTCCCCCGCGCTCCAGCGCTCATAGAACGGGTGCTCGAGCACGTTGGTAGCGCGCCTTGCCTCGTCGAGCCTGGCCAGAACGTCCATAGCCGATCCTCTCTCCGGTTCGAGACCGATGTTTTGTCGTGGTTGTACGGGGGTATCCCCAGTGGTACGTCGAAGTATTGCGGACATAGCGGATTCCATCTCAAACACTGGGTGGACCTACGTCCGCCGTTTGTGCGAGTGTTCACTTGGGAGAGCGACTGCGGAGGGTTAGCGCGGTGATTTCGTCCACATTCATTCTGATGGCGGCGCTCGGCGTCGTTGGCTTGAGCGCGCTGTTCGCGCTCGCCTTGGGCAGAGCCGCCTCGCGGGGGGACGTCGAGCTGGAAGAGCGCGGAGCGTGGGTGCGTAACGCGCGCGAGCTGCCGATCGAGGCCCCGCGCCAGGGCTATGCGGGGTTGGCGCCGGCCCAGTCGACGATCGCGCGCGAGCCGTCGAGCACGGTGCCGTCGTTAAGCAGCAGCGCCGGCACCCAGCGATCGCCGGTCAGCTCGGCCACCTCGCGCCGTCCGCGCGTACGGTTGAACACGCCCGGCAGCGGCGCCAAGCCGTAGGACTTCACGACCTCCGGCTCATACCCGGCCTGCTTCAGCGCCATGTAGGCGTTGCGGCACGGATGCCCGCCCGGCCGGGGGGTTGCGAATGTGCCCCAGCAGACGTACAGCTTCATTGATGGTCCGCTACTTGCCCCTCGTTTGCCCGAGTTCGACCGCCCCGCCGCTGCCGCCGGCCGGGGGAGCCGCCTTGGCGGGCGTCCCCGAGGTCACGACGGCCATCGAGGCGGCCACCAGCACCAGCACGGCTGTGATCGTGATCACCACCCGCTCACCCGTCGCACTGCCCGGGAAGTCCGGTTTGCGCATACCCAGGGCCATCGACAGGACGACGGCCCACACGACCAGCGCTCCACCGGCGATGTAAAACGGGACTTTGCTCTTCTCCGCGCCGATGATCGGCGCCAGTTGGATCGCCACCGCGTGCATTCCAGCGAGCCTAACGCATGCGCCCTCGCCATGGGGCTCGGCGACGGTCGGACGAGGGCGACGCGAGATGCCCGCGCACGAGCGACCCCCCCGCGGCGCCACAACGTGGCGTGGACCGGCGCACAGGCGTAGGATCGCAGCTGTGCCCGAGTTTGCCCGCACGCCCGAGGACGCGTTCGCGAACCTGCCCGACTACCCGTTCGAGCCCCACTACCGCGACGTGGAGGGCCTGCGGCTGGCCCACATCGACGAGGGCGAGGGCGCGCCCGTGCTGTTCATGCACGGCGAGCCGACCTGGTCGTTTCTGTGGCGCCATCTGATCGGACCCGTGTGCGATGCGGGCTACCGGGCCATCGCCCCCGACATGGTCGGGTTCGGCCGTTCGGACAAGCCGCTGGACGTGGGCTGGTACTCCTACGATCGCCACGTCGCCTATGCGGCCACGATCCTTGACGATCTCGATCTGCGCGACGCCACGATCGTCGTGCACGACTGGGGCGGGCCGATCGGGTTGCGCCTCGCGGTGGAGCACCCCGAGCGCATCGAGCGCATCGTGATCCTCGACACGGGCCTGTTCACGGGTCATCAGCGCATGACCGACACGTGGCTGGCGTTTCGCGACTTCACCGCCAGCACCGAGGACCTGCCGATCGGGTTGCTGGTCCGTGGCGGCTGCCACTCAGACCCCGGCGATGAGGTCATCGCCGCGTATGAGGCGCCCTATCCCGACGCGGCGTCCAAGGCCGCCGCGCGGGCGTTTCCCCAGCTCGTCCCCCAGACGCCCGATGCACCCGGCGCGGCCGCCGGGGAGCGCGTGGTGCGGGCGATGCGGGAGGACCGCCGCCCGACGTTGATGCTGTGGGGCGACTCCGATCCCGTGCTGCCACCGGCCGTGGGCGAGCGCTTCGCCTCCTCCATCGGCCGGCCGCCGCCGCGGCTGATCGAGGGCGGCGGGCACTTCCTGCAGGAGGACCGCGGCCCGGAGCTCGGCGCCCTCATCGCCGAGTGGCTCACCGCCCAGCCCGCGGCCAGGTAAGCGGCCGACGGGACGGCCTCAACACCGATCCGCTCAGCAGGATCGGTGTCGAAAGCGCGCCGCACTGAGCACGCGTATGGCGCGGTCGCCTTCGCCTGGACTCCCCGCCCGCGCGAGGCTCGTCCCCCAAAACACCCCGAGACGGGCATATCAGGAGCCGGTCGTCTCCTCGATTCGCGCAGGCGCTGACCCTGGCTCCAACCCCGGCTCGGACGCGGACGCGCGCAGCTCATACGCGCGGCGCGCATGCGGGTCGGCGTCGGCAAGCACCCGGTCGGCGCGCAACGCCCGCGCCATCCCCTCCGCCAGCCTGCGCGGGAGCAGCGTCCCCAGCGCGTTCGTGCGCTTGGCCGAGCGCGGCACCCACACGTCGACCGTCCCGTGCTGCAGCGCATCGACGATCGCGTCGGCCACGTCGGAGGGCTGAAGGCTCTTCAGTCCTCGCGCCTGCCCCAACCCTCCGCCGAGCTCGGTGTTGACGACGAACGGCATCACGTAGCTGAGCAGCACAGCGTCGGCGAGGCCCATCATCCGCAGCTCGCCGCGCACCGCCTCGGTCAGTCCGACGACGGCGTGCTTGGTCGCGGAGTACGTGGCGCCGCCGGGCGCCCCGAACTTGCCGGCCTGCGAGGAGATGTTTACGATGTGCCCGCGCCCGCGCGCGACCATCCGCTCCAGACCGAGCTTCATCCCGAGGATCACGCCGTGGAGGTTGATGTCGACCATCCGCTGCGCCGTCAGATCGTCCTCGTCCAGGAACCTGCCGACCTGCATGATGCCGGCGTTGTTGATCAGCACGTCCACCGGGCCAAGCTGCGTCTCGACGTCGTCCAGGAACCGCGCGTACGACTCGCGCTCGGTCACGTCCAGGCTCAGGGCGACCGCGGTCGGACCCAGCTCCGACGCTGTCTTGCGAGCCGTCTCGAGGTCGAGGTCTCCGATCGCCACGCGCACTCCCTTGCGCGCCAGCGCCTGCGCGGTCGCGCGGCCGATCCCCCGCGCCGCGCCGGTGATCGCGGCGGTCTGCCCAGCCAGGATGCGCGCCTGCTTGGCCATCGACCAAACCTAGCGCACCTTCGCTGGCCGCGGCGGGTTTCAATGGGTGGTCGCCCAGCGGATGACCACCTGCCTTGTCGTCCGCGGGTAGCAGCATCGACCAGAGGAGAGGGAGAGGGCACAGGATCCGGGCGAACCACGGCGTCGCCCGGATCCGTGTCTCACGGGCTCATCCCGATGTGCCCCGCGGCCTCGATGTTCGGGCATCTGGAGCCGCGCGGGTGGAGTAGGCTGAGAGACCGATGCTAAGGGTCCGCGTCCCAATATCTGCCGGACTTGAGGCCGCCGTTCCGCGGCGTCAGACGCCACCCACGATGCTCGACGTGCAACCAGCACGCCTGCGCTCGTGTCCGGCGTCTGCCATCCACGGCCCGCCCCCCTCAATCCACCATCTATTGTGACGCGGACCCTAACCTTCGAGCTCGACGGCCAGCGCATCGCCTACACCGAGTTCGGCGGCGGGCCGGCGGCGGTCGTCACCTCCTCGGGCCGTCGCGCCCGGACAGCCACCAGCGCGCAGGCCGCCGGGCGTCCGCTGATCCTGGTCCACGGGCTGCTGCTCTCCCAGGAGATGCACCGGCCGCTGGCGAAAGCGCTCGCGGCGCGCGGCAACCGCGTGATCACGATCGACCTGCTCGGCCACGGCAAGTCCGACCGCCCGCGCGACATGTGGCGCTACTCGATGGGCGCGTTCGCCGAGCAGCTGCTGGCGCTGATGGATCACCTGCAGCTGGAGGAGGCGGCGGTGATGGGCACCTCGCTCGGCGCCAACACCGCGCTGGAGGCCGCCTCGCGCGCGCCCGCGCGCCTGCGCGGGATGGTGATCGAGATGCCCGTCCTCGACAACGCGCTGCCGGCCTCGGCGCTGACGTTCACGCCGATCCTGCTCGCGCTGACGTTCGGCGAGCCCGCGATGGCACTGCTCGCGCGCGGCGCCCGCGCGATCCCGCGCCGGCTGCTGCCGTTGTACGGCAACGTCCTGCTCGACACCATCCGCCAGGAACCGGGCCCCGGAGGCGCGCTGCTGCAGGGGCTGTTCTTCGGGCGCATCGCGCCTCATCGCGACGAGCGGCGCACGTTCACGATGCCCACGCTCGTGCTGGGGCACCGGCGCGACCCGGTGCACCCGTTCTCCGACGCGGGCCAGCTCGCCTCCGAGCTGCCGAACGGACGCCTGCTGGAGGCCGACTCGCTGGTCGAGCTGCGCCTGCGCCCCGAGCGGCTGACGGACGAGATCGCCTCGTTCCTGGACAAGATCTGGCGCCCGCGCCGAGCGGCACGCCGCTCGGAGAGCGCCAGCTGAGCGGTCGTACGGCGCTGCGCGGCGTCAGTACTCGCGCTTCCTGACGGCCGGGGGCCAAGCCAGTCAAGGACGCAGGGAGCGTGGCGTACTACGTACGCGTGCTGGCCGATCGGAGATCCCGTCGATCTCCGATCGGTAAGGACGCAGGATGGCGCCGGCCCCAGGCCGTCAGGCGAACAGTTCTAGTTCGTTGATGCTTATATGTCCCGGCGCGGAGAGCGTGCCGACCGAGGACTGGGGCGCCCGGCTGATCCACAGCGTGATGAATCGAAACGCCTTGGTCGCATCGCGCAACTTGACGCTGGTGCTGCGCTTCTTCGCATCCAGCGACGGGCTGAGCGCGATCCATGCCGGATCGGTGATCGACGCCGGCAGGGTGGTGCCGTTGGCGCCATACAACTGCACGGTCATGCCCGGCGTGGACGTGATCAGCTTGACCGACCCAACCTTCTGCGCCGTCTTCAGGTCGATCGCGAGCCCCTCCGCCATCTTGGGGGCGACGGCCGGGTTCAGGAGGGCGGTCCAGGCGGTGCTCGTTTCGCCGTCGATCGCGAGGCTCGGATCGCCGAACCAGCTCGTCGGGTATCCGTACGGGTTGTATGTGCTCGCGGCGTTCGTGTCGAGCAGGATCGGCGACGGAGGTTCGGCGGTGGTCGTGCCGCCGCTGGATTTGGTGCTCGATTTGGTCGTGCCGGTGCTCGATTCGCCCGAGCCCGAGTTCGCCGTGCCGGTCCCGGATCCGGTCGATTTGGGGGTTGGCGCGGTCAGCGGGATTTTCGGGGCGCCCGTCGTGCTGGGGAGCGGTTTGATCGTCGTCGGGGTCCCCAGCGCGCCTGGCGTGCTGGGCGTCGTCGGGGTCGTCGCGGGTGTGGTCGCGGGGACCTGCGCGACCACGACGACTTTGGGCGCCGGTACGCGCGGGCTGGGCTGGGTGAGGGCGGCATACGCCGCCGCCGCCGCCCCCAGCACGAGCGCGGCCGTGGCCGCGAGCACGGTCGTGGCCGAGCGCCAGCCGGGACCGCCCCCCTCGAGGCTGCCGGGTACGGCGGCGCCGCACTGCAGGCACCAGTCCTGGCCGTCGTCGAGCGCCGCTCCGCAGTTGGCGCAGGCGCGGGCGGGCTCGGGCGCGGGCGCCGATGACTCCGGGGGCGCGGTCGCTCCGGGGCCGGCGGGGCCGGAGCCGTTGGCGGAATCCTCGGGGGCGGTGGCGGACCGGGACGGGTGGGGCTCGGACTCGGGCGCCGCCGCTGGATCGGCGAGCAACTGAGGGTTCACACCGTTGATTCTTGCACCATCGCCGGGCCTCTTCGCCGGACAACCGCCGCGCGCGCTCTCTCGGCGGGTCGGCGGGCTGCTCAGCGCGGCGGCGGCGGCCCGCCCGGCACGATCTCACGGCCGGTGGGGCGCATGCGCGGATCGAGCTCGAGCTGCCAGTAGTAGCGGGTGAAGGTCATGCCGGCGTCGAACTCGCCGACGTGCGGAGCGACGGTCTGCCCGGAGGCGAGCGCGAGGATCAGCTCGGGGTAGGTGCGCCCCGGCAGCGCCGCGTAGGCGGGCGCGGGAAAGGCGCCGCCGAAGCGGGTGTTGACGTCGGTGATGGCCACTCCAATGTCGGGATCGCGGAACACCTGGATCGTCGCCGGGCCGCACACGGCCAGCGCGTTCATGACGCGTGCTCCGAGCTCGATCAGCTCGGCGTCGCGGATGACGGCGCCCTTGATCGACTCGCCCCCGCGCGACTCGAGCATCGTGCGCGGGATCGCGTTCAGGCAGCGCCCGTCGAGATCGCCGAGGCAGTCGATCGACAGCTCGGGGCCGCGCATCGCGCGCTGGACCATCACCGGCTCGGGCACGTACTCGACGAAGAACCGCGCCTGGGCGGGATCGTGGGCGAGGTGGATCGAGCGCGCGCCCGAGCCCCGCCGGGGCTTGACCATGACGGGGTAGTGCAGCGCGTCGAGGTCGTCCTCGGGCAGGACCGTCGGCGGGGAGGGCAGGCCCAGCCCGCGGAGCAGCAGGTGGGCCTCGTGCTTGTCATACGTCGCGCGGGCGATCTCGGGCGAGGGGACCAGCGCCGGCAGCCGCCCGCCGGCGCGCGCCAGGGCGAGCGTCTCGATGTCGAGGTCGGTCAGCGGCAGCACCGCCCCGACGCCGTGCTCGGCGCACAGCCGCTCCAGTGCGGGCACGTACTCGGGGTCCTCGATCAGGGGCACTGCGGCGCGCACGTGCGCGGCGTACTGGGCGGGCGCCAGCGGCGAGGGGTCGGCGACGATCGTCCTCGTGAGCGCGGCGAAGCACGACACGATGTCGTAGCGCTTGCCGGCGCCGGTCAACAGCACCGCGGGCGAGCCGGCGGCGGGCGCGCTGCCCGACGGCGCGGAGGAGCCCCCGGGCACAGTCATGCGGTCGCGGGGCGGGAGGTCGGCGGGGTGCTCACAGCTCATGCTCCCAGCCGCCGGTGGGACCCTTGTACAGGCCGCCGCCGCCGAGCACGAGCGCGGGCGTGCGCCACAGGATGCGCAGGTCGAGCATGAGCGAGCGATGGGCGATGTAGTAGAGGTCGAGCTCGATCCGCTCCGACCAGGGCAGCGACGCGCGGCCGTTGACCTGCGCCCAGCCGGTGATGCCGGGCCTGATCGCAAGGCGTCCGCGCTGGCGCTCGGTGTACTGGGCGACCTGCACCGGCAGCGTGGGGCGAGGCCCGATCAGCGACATGTCGCCGCGCAGCACGTTGAGCAGGTTCGGCAGCTCATCCAGGGAGGTGCGCCGCAGCAGCGCGCCGACGCGCGTGACGCGCGAGTCGTTCGCGTCGATCGCCAGGCCCGCGCCGATGTGCTCGGCGCCGTCGACCATCGTGCGCAGCTTCAGCACGTCGAACTCGCGCCCGTGCATGCCCACGCGCCGCTGGCGATAGATGATCGGGCCGCGCGACTCCAGCCGGATCGCGACCATCGCCGCGAGGAGCACCGGAGCGGTGAGCGCGAGCGCGAGCGCGGAGAGGGCGATGTCGAGCAGTCGGCGGAGCATCGGCGGGATGATCGCAGCGAGCGGGCTTTGGGGGGGCGAGCCCGCGCACCGATCGGAGATCCAATGGGATCTCCGATCGGCCAGCAACGCGACGAGGAGTGTCCGTCGCCGTGCGCGTGCGCCGAAGGCAGCGCTTTCGACATTTCTCCTGCTGAGCCACACGCTTCTGGCGGCCGGAGGGCAAGCCGGGCAAGAGAACGCGAGGGAGCGCTTTGGCGTACTACGTACGCGTGCTGGCCGATTGAAGGTCCGTGATCTTCAATCGGTAAGGACGCAGATCCAGCGCCGCCATCCGGCCGTCAGCGCGTGCCCTCGGCGGCTTCCCAGGTTGCAGTCGTCCCGTGGCGCAGCCAGTCCCACAGCCCGGCCGCGGGCGAGGCGGTGGTGAGCACGTAGTAGCGGGCGATCAGCAGCGGGCGGATGCGCAGCGCGCCGCCGAGCAGGGCGCCGAGCACCAGCGCGAGCTGGAGCGCGAGCGTGACCTCATACAGCGATCCGGCGCCGAGGGCGAGCAGCGCGATGTTCGCGGCGAGCGCGATCAGGTGCAGAAACGGCGTGAGGTAGCGCAGCAGCCGATGCGAGACGATCATCAGCGCGTAGCCCGGCGGGTAGCCGCGGGGGGAGAGCATGCCGCCGCGCAGGAGGATCGGCCAGGTGTGGCTCATCATGCGCCGCTTGCGCGCGAACTCGCCCAGCAGCGAGGGGACCATCTTCTCGCTCGCGCGCGCCGCCGGGACGTAGACGGCGCGCAGGCCGCGCCGGACCATGTTGAACGGTAGTGACAGGTCGTGTCCCATGATCGGATCGACGACGATATAGGTGTAGCGGCGGGTCGCGTAGATCGCGCCGTTGCCGGCCGTGATCGAGGACAGGCGCGACTCATACGCGCGCACGGCGAGCTCGTAGCGCCAGTAGATCCCCTCCTGGTTGCCCGTGTCCGTGCCGGCGGCGGCCTGCACGAATCGGACCTGTCCGCACGCATAGCCGACGCGGGGATCGGCGAACGCGCCGGCGAGCATGCGCGCGGCGTCGGACTGCCACAGCGCGTTGGCGTCGGAGAACGCGACTATGTCCCCCCGCGCGCGCTGTACAGCGGCGTCCTGGGCGCGAATCTTGCCGCCGCGCTCGAGCTCCAGCACGACGTCGGCCCCGGCCTCGCGCGCACGGGCGGCGGTGGCGTCGGTGCAGCCGTCGCAGGTGACGATCACCTCGAGCAGCTCGCGGGGATAGTCGAGCGCGAGCGCGTTGGCGACGCGTCCGGCGATCACCGACTCCTCGTCGTGCGCGGCCACGATCAGCGACAGGGACGGCGGCGGCTCGGGCGCTGCGATGGGCTGGGCGCGCCCGAATGCGCGCGCGAGCACGGCCAGCGTGGCGGCGTAGCCGACCTGCGTCCACACGATCAGCGCGGCGCAAACCCAGAAGACGACTTCCAGGACGACCTTCATCGATGGGCCTCCTCGCCG
Source organism: uncultured Solirubrobacterales bacterium (assembly GCA_963786535.1). Lineage (GTDB taxonomy): Bacteria > Actinomycetota > Thermoleophilia > Solirubrobacterales > Solirubrobacteraceae > Palsa-744. Next base: position 1,693,668 of record CAWAZI010000001.1, read on the forward strand.
AGGAGCGTCTCGTACAACCCGAGCGTGCGGCGCGCGATCTCATCCCAGGAGTACGGGCCGGCCGCGGCGGCGCGGGCTTGCTCGGCCATGCTGGACAGGGCGGCGGGGTCGGACAGCAGCTCGCGTAGCGCGGCGTGCAGGGCGGGGACATCGCCCGCGGGGAACGTGCGCGCGGCGCCGGTCGCCGCCACCTCCGGAAAACCCCCGACGTCGCTCAGCAACGACGGCACGCCAAACGCAAGCGCCGTGAACAGCACGCCCGACTGGTCGATGTCGCGGTAGGGGAGCACCACGAGGTCGGCGCGCTGGAAGTACGCTGGCAGTTCGGTGTCGCCGATGAAGCGCGGGACGAAGCGTACGTTCGGCGGGGGCGCGCGGCGCAGGGGGGAGATGTCGAACTTGGGCATCCCCGCGATCCACAGCTCGGCGTCGTCGACGCCGCGCCACGCGTCGAGCAGCAGGTCGATCCCCTTGTAGGGGCGCATCAGCCCGAAGCACAGCACGACGGGCTTGTCGGTCTGAAACGGCGGCGGCTGAGGCGGACAGTCCGCGAGATGCGCGAACGCCCCGTGCGGGATGACGTGCACGCCCGCCGGATCGACGCCGAGCTCGCCAGTCAGGCGCGCGCGGCCGTGAGCGGAGTGGACGACGATCGCGTCGAACCGCTCGTACAGCCGCCGCTGGGCGGCGAGTTGCCCGGGGCGGGGTTCGCGGGGCAGGACGTCGTGCGCGGTGAGCACCAGCGGGCGCGGGGCGCCGCTGGCCGAGCGGCGGGACGGCAGCAGCCGGCCGTCGAGGTGCTGGACGGACAGCCACTGGAAGTGCACGACGTCGGCCTCGCGGGCGAGGCGGCGGTAGCGCAGCATGTCGGGGACGTGCTCGGCGAGCTTCGACGCGGCGCGCACGCGTGAGCCGGGCGGTCCGAGCGCGGCGCGGTAGAACAGCTCGCGCCGCGCATACCCGTCGGCGGGCGGGACGGGGCCGTAGGCGAAGCGGCTCGTGACGAGCGTGACCTCGGCGCCGGCGCCCCCCAGCGCGTGGCACAGGGCGTGGTCATAGGGAGGTGTGTAGGCCGAGGGGTCGAGGACGTGGACGCGCACCGGACGCACAATAAGCGCGGGTGGGGAGACAATGCTCGGATGACTCCTCCAGCGATGCGCCCCGACGCCGTCCGCGAGAGCGGCCCGGAGGAGCGCGAGATCGAGCTGACGTACTGCGTCGTGAACACCTCCCAGCGCGAGCTGCTGGTGCGCGGGCTGGATGCGATCGGGCGCGAGCGCGCTTCGGAGCTGCCGTTCGCGAGCGAGGTGCTCGTGCTCGATAACGGCTCGCGCGACGGCTCAGCTCAGGCGGCGCGCGAGCACCCGGCGGTGGACGAGACGATCGCGCTGCATGAACGGCGCGGCAAGGCGCTGAACGACTCGGCGCTGATGCAGCGCGCGCGCGGGAGGTATGCGCTGCTGCTGAACGAGGACTCCGAGCTGCTGGCGGGCGCCACGCTCGGGCTGTGGCAGGCGCTCCAGGCGCACCCGGACGCGGCGTGCGCGGGGGCTCGGCTGCTGCGCCCGGACGGCGTGGGCACCGCCGCCGAAGGCCATGGTCAGGCGTGCGCGTGGCGGTTTCCGACAGTCATGACGGCCGCTGCCGGCGCCGTGTTCCTGCATCGCTCCTACACCGTGCAGAGCACCGGCGAGCACATGCGCGAGGTGGACTGGTGTCAGTCGGCCGCGCTGCTCGTGCGCTTGGAGGCCGCGGCTCAGGTCGGATACATGGACCCCGAGTTCTTCGTCTACTCCGACGAGGTGGACTTCGCCCGCCGGCTGCGCGACGCCGGCTGGCGCAGCCTGTATGTGCCACAGGCGCGGGCGATCCACCACGAGCAGCTGTCCACTGGCGCCGCGGGAGAGCGGCGGATCGTGGAGCTGGCGCGCAACCGCGACCTGTATATGCGCAAGCACCATTCGGCCGGGGCCGCGCGCGCGGTGCGCTGGCTGACCGCGTGGTCCTACGCCCTGCGCGCGCTCGCGGCGGTGGCGCTGCCGGGACACTCGCCGCGACGGTACTGGCGGCATGCGACCGCGACGCTCAGGCCCGAGCGCGGCGAAGGGTTGCGCGAGGCGGCGGATGCGTACAACCGCGCGGGCGAGGGTGCCGCCGCGAGCCTCTCCGCGACGGACGAGCGCTGACCGGCGGGAATCGACGAACTCCCGCGGCGGCCCGGCAGACCACGGCGGCCTACCGCGAGGACAACTCTTCCAGCAACGCCTCGACCACGCGCGCGTCGAGCTGGATGCCGGCCACGCCGCGCAGCTCCTCGCGCGCCTGCTCGGGCGTGCGCGCCGAGCGGTAGGGCCGGTCGGTGATGATCGCGTCGTAGGTGTCGCAGGCGGCGATGATGCGCGCGGCGAGCGGGATGTCCTCGCCTGAGATGCCATCAGGGTAGCCGTCCCCGTCCCAGCGCTCGTGGCTGGCGCGAACCGCGGGAGCGAGGTGGGCGAACGCATCGATACGCGCGACGAGATCGCCACCGACGACCGTGTGACGGCGCATCGCCACCCACTCGGTCTCGGTCAGCGGCCCCGGCTTGAGCAGGATCTCGCTGGGGACGGCGACCTTGCCGACGTCGTGCAGCAGCGCGGCGTAGCGCACGTCGCGGGCGTGCGAGGGCGAGAGCCCCATGCGCAGCGCGACGCGCTCGGACAGTTCCGCGACGTCCTCCTCATGGGAGGCGGTGTAGTCGTCCTTCGCCTCGACGGTGCTCATCAGCGTGGACAGGGTCGTCGTGAACGTGCGTTCCTGCTCGGCGAGCAGTCCGGCGCGGTGGATGGCCGAGCTGAGGCTCGCGGCGATCGTCTCGACGAGCACGGCGTCTGCCTCGCCAAACGCGTTTGGCTCTGCCGCCTCGATGTTCAGCACGCCCCAGACGGACTCCTCGATGACGATCGGCACGCTCAGCTCAGAGCGCGGGTCGGTGTGCGGATCGCGCACGATGTAGTCGCCGTCGGCGCGCGTGTCGGTAACGAGCGACGTCTCGCCGGTGCGCGCCACACGCCCGTTGATCCCGTGGCGGACGGACTGCTCGACGAGCAGGAACTCCGTCATCACCTCGGCCAGGGCGCCGCTGCCCGCGACGAGCCGCAGCACGCCATCGTCGTCGAGGCGCTGGATCGCCGCAAGATAGAACGCGAACGTGCTGTGCAGCTCCTGCACGACGATCCCGGCCAGCTCGCCCACGTCGTGCGTGGCCGCCAGGCGCGCGGTCAGGCGCGCCGCGAGCGTCAGTTGCGCGCGCAGGTAGGCGAGCTCGCCGGCCGCAGCCATGCTCTGCGCGCGCGCGTCCGCGCGATGGGCACGCAGCGCCTCCGCGCGGCGGCGGCGCTCACGGACCCCGGCAGGGCGCGACGAAGTGACGGACGGCTCGGGCATCCGCGGTCGGCATCGGCCGGGCCGGGCCAGGCCTTTAGGGGCGGGGGCCTTCCCTCAACAGCTCGATGGCATCGAGTCCGCCGAATGACCTCAGTTGCCGGTTTGGGTTTGGATGGCTTGTTGAATTTCGTGTCCCTTGGGTATGAGGGTCCAGGCATTGGGTTCGCCGTGGGCGTGTCCGGGGCCGGTGTTCTGGATCGCAATTGAGGTCTCGACATACATCGCGGTACGTCGCTATACTTGTATGGAGATCATGGTGGCCTCTACGACCAAGCAGAGTGTCGCGTTTCGCTTCAACCGCGTCACGGTGGCACGTCTGAAGCGGCGCGCCCGGGATACCCACTCCCCTCAGACCGCGCTGGCCGAGCGCTATATCGAGGAGGGCCTGCGCCGCGACGAACACCCACTCGTCCACTTCCGCGACGGTGAGTCCGGTCGCAGGCCCTCGCTGCTCGGCACGAGGCTGGACGTCGCCGACGTCATGGCCACTATCGGTCAGAACGGCAACTCGGTCGAGGCGGCCGCGGACTATCTGGAGATCCCGGTCGAGCACGTGGACGCCTGCCTGCGCTACTACGCCGACTACAAGGATGAGATCGACGCCTGGATCGAGCGCTCCCACGCAATCGCCGAACGCGAGCGTGAGCGCTGGCAGCGCCGGCAACAGGCGCTCGCGTGAGGCTGCTGCTCGACGAGATGATCTCCCCCCGGATAGCGCGCGAACTGCGAGAGCGTGGGCACGACGTGCAGGCCGTCAAGGGCGACCGACCCGATCTGGCAAGTCGCGGCGACCGCGATCTCGTCCGTCAGATGGCCACGGAGCGTCGCGCGATCGTCACCAACGACATCGCGGACTTCCAGGCCATCCATGACCGGTTCCTCGCCGCGGGAGAGGAGCACGGTGGGATGATCTTCACCTTCGACGCAACGATGCCCCGCGCGAAAGACGCGATCCCCCTATGGGTGCGGACGCTATCCGGGCTGCTGGCCGAACACTCCGAGGACGACTCGCTGCGCAACCGCGTCCGCCACCTTTCCTGAGCACCGTCGAGGGAGCCTGGTTGGCGCGAAAGCGCTGGGTTGGGTGCATGATCAGTGCGGGGGTGTGGTCTGGGTTTGGATGGCTTGTTGGATCTCGTGTCCCTTGGGTGTGAGGGTCCAGGCGTTGGGTTCGCCGTGGGCGTGTCCGGGGCCGGTGTTCTGGATCAGGCCGAGGTGTGCGAGGCGCGAGAGGAGCTTTGAGATCTGGCCCTGGTCTCCGACGCCGGCGGTCTGTGCGATCCGGCGGTTGGATGCGCCGGGATGGGCGGCTGTCGCCATGAGCACCCTGACGGTCCGGTAGGTGAGGCGCATGTCGAGCTCGCGCAGGGGATCAAGGCGCGCGACGGGGTTGGGGTTGGCGCGGGTCCTGGCCACGGGCCGGGCGAGCTCTCGTTGCGCGGCGGTCTGGCCGAGGTAGGGCAGCACGATCATCCCCATCAGCGGGTTCAACAGCTCGTTCAGGGTGGCGATGGGCGGCGCATCTCTGCGTCCTGGGTCGCTCGTGTGCCGAGCACGCTTCGCTTCCCGCGGTCTTGGCCTGTTTGCCCCTCCCCGCCCTGGATATGGGAGGTGCCCGTGATCCGCGCCGCCCCGTTGTTCGATCAGGCGCGCGTGGATGACCGACAGCACCGCGCCGACCGTGCCCTCAGCGGTCAGCGGCGGGGGGTGCCCGCCCGACGACGATGAGGGCCTCTTCCCGGTTTCCGCACGGCCCTCGTCGACCGTATCGATCAGGGTCGCAAGGATGCGCGCGCGGCGCTCGAGCGCTCGGTCTCCCGCGCCGAGGGTCTCCACGATGCACAACCGTCCGATCCCGGGCTCCTCCTCGAGGAACCCGAGCAGCGCCGCGAGTCCCGCACGCACGCGATCCCTCCACTTGCTCTCCCCTTCGAACGCGGGGATCGTACGCGCGGCGATACGCTCGATCGCCTGGTCGAACGCCGCGAGAAAGCACGCTTCGCGGTCCTCGAACTGTTCATAGAACGTCCGCCGCGACACACCCGAACGCGCGACGATATGCGCGACCGTCACGTTCGCCGCGCCGCGCTCGGAGCAGACCTCGACCATCGCGGCGAGTATCCGCGCGCGCTGGATGTCCGTAAGACCCGATCTGCCTTCGGTCTCGCCCCGGACAGCCCCCGCGGGCTCGCCCCACCGCCCGGACTGCAGCGCGTCGTATCCGGGGCGCCGCCGCCGCGATGGCGAGGACCCGGACGGCCGGCGATCCTGAGCGGAGCCCATCGCCGCCACCTGCCCGCTGCTACGCCCAGCGCTACTTCTTGCCCTTGCCGCCCTTGCCTTGCTTGCCGCCATGCTTACGCTTCACCTTCTTCTTCTTTGCCTTCTTCGCCTTCGGACAGCCCGTGACGGCGATCTTCGTGCTCTCGTTGATCTTCGCGCCGTTCTGCGCGAGGAATTCGGTCGGCATCGCGAGTTTTGATTTGCAGAGGCTGCCGTTCGCGGTCAGCGCGGAGAACTTGCCCTCCGGGAGCGTCAGTTCGAAGCTGCCGACCGGAGCGTCGGGGACCGTCTTGAACGTGCTCGACGTGATCCCGGCTTTGCTGATGAACGTCGTGCCGACGAGGTCGATCCTCACGCCGTAGCCCTGCAGCACCATAATCAACGAAGGGAACGCTTCCCCGCCGTGACTGACGAAGTACGCCGGGCCTTCCAACGGGACGGGGATCAGCGGCGTGATCGCCTTGGCGTGCCCGATGATCGACGCGGCCGGACAGCCCGCCGGGTTTGCTTCGAACTGCGCGGCGGTGCACGCCTTCTGCAGCGTCGTCAACCGCGACGGGAGCTGCTTGGGGAGATCCACCTTGACCCGCGCAATGTTCGCCTGGGTACCCTGGGGCGCGTTTGGATAGGTCAGCTTCACGGCCAGGCTGGCGCCGTTGGCTTTACTTGTTTTCCCGCTGGTTGATACCTGGAATTTGGGTGCGAACTTCAAGATCGCGCAGTTGGCGACCTGGAACGGCACCGACACCGGTGAGGATGATCCTTCGTCGCTTGAGATGCTCCCCGTGATCTGCATCGGATTGCAGCTCGTCGGGTTGAACGTGAACCCGGGCCTGTCGATCAACACGTTGACTTTCTTGATCTGCACGGGGATACCGTCGATCAGGTGCGGGATCGCATACCCTTCGTTTTCGTTGTTCGTCGTGACCGTCAGCGCCGCGGTACTCGGATCGACCTGGACCCTGGCGCGCACGACCACGCAGTCACACGCGGGATTCTGGTTGGGGTTGGACGTGTCGTGCTCCAGGTCGAACGGGCCGGCCTTGACAGGGTTGACGATCGACAAGCCGAACGGTGCGCCGTGATACGGGCCGGTGATGTACACCTTTCCGCCCTTCACGCTCACCGGGTCGGGTCCCACACCGGCGCTGACGGTCGTTTCCCCGATCAGACTGTTCGGCGCACACGACCCGGCGTTAGCCTGCGCTTCGGGGCAGAGTTCCACGCCGGAGAGCAATCCTGAGAGACCCGGAGGCATGTGCAGGGTCACCGAGGACATGTTCTGCTGACCGTCTTCACGACCGATGGTCGTCGAGAGTGGGCTGAATCCGCCCGCCTGGATGTTCGTCGTCTGCGCCGTCAGCGACGGTGAGAACGGCAGGCTCGCGCCCGGGCACGCGCTCCCGTTCGGCCCGCTCGTGATGTTGAACGTAGCGAACGGCGTCGCCGGCGGGTTGCCCGACCACGGCGCGATTGTTGTGGTAGTCGTGTAGGCACCGCAGTGCGCGGGCGTCGCCAATGGCGCGCGTTCCCCACCATAGAAGTGCAGAACCGCGTCTTCGAACGGCAGCTCGGGGCTGTTTTCAAACGTCGTCACGAGCTGGCCCGTTTCGCTCAGGTGCACGTCACCCGGGAGCTTTACGACCGTCCCCGACACGGGGTCTTCGGCGACGATGTAGATCGCGACGAGCGATGAGAACGGGTTTTCGTTCTGGGAGGCGAGATACACCGCGCCCTTCAGTTCGTTTTCGAGCAGCGGCGTCTTGATGCTCACCGTGCCGATCTTCGACGCGTTCGGGCAGAAATTCACTCCCTGTTCGAGCGGATTCGGCAACGCCGCCGTGAACGTCCTCAGCGTCAGGCCCGGATCTGCTTCAGCCACACCCGTATAGCCGACGAGCCCCTCCGAGCACGCCTGCAAACCGTCACCCCCGGCGGGGTTGACCGCCACGCCTTCGGGCAGCGCCACGGTGATGTCCTTGACCGCGGACTCCGCGAGCGAGTGCGCGACCAGGATCTCCTGCTGCGGGACGTGCACGTCGACCTTCAACCCCGTCGAGGTGCTGGCGTCGGGCACGTCCGGCGTGACCCTGATCGACGGTTCGAAGCTCAGGTTGTTGCAGCCATCCAGTGCGATCGACGGTTCAAGCGGAGCTTGCAACGTGTACTTCGTGATCTTCGGTTCCGCTTGCAGCGAGGGTCTACCCGGCTCAGACCACGAATCCCCTTCGATGCTCGCCGCGAACGGTTCACTCGACGGGTTCCCGCAGGACGTTGGCAACGCCAAGAACGGCGCGCCGATCGTGTCAGTCGGGCATTCTCCGGGTGAAGCTCCAGTCGATTTTTCGATGCATTCGTACCCCCGTGAACGGTCGTGACCCGGGTCGGCCGGAACGCCCCAGAACGTGAGCTGCGCCGCCAAGAACGTCCCTGACTCGGTGATGTTGTCGGAGCTGACCGTCACGCCATAGTCTTTGCCGGAGCGAACCGAGGTGTCCAGAAACACCGGGATTCCGACGGCGGCCTCGAAGCCGAAGCGCGCCGGCTCGCCTGGAGCCGGTGGCATGTTGTAGATCCCATCTGGGAACGCGTTGTACAAGGATTCAGCGACCGTCAGTACCGCCACCCCAACCTGAGTGTTCGCCGGACACTGCTGCTTAAAAAACAATGCTTCGGAGCACCGCGGGAACGGTGTCGGATTGCCAATCAGGCCCGGAGGCAGCGTGGCACGCAGATCTTTGGCGAGCGAAGGCTGAGCGACTCGTCCCACCTGATCAAATTCACCCAGCGCCGTTTCAGCTCCCTGGTTAAGCACGACCGTACTCGTCAGCTGGAACGGGTGCGACCCCGCTTGCGTATCTAGCGACCCGTCTGCGTTTTCAGGAGTGAGTTCATATGTCTGCACCCCAAAAGGCGTCGGCGACTGGTTCACCGTCAATTCTGTCAATTTGTCGTCGAGGGATACGCGCGCCGCGCGACCACCCGACGCGCTCGCCGCATCGGGATATCTGCCCGGTTCGAGCGTCGGCGCGACTTTGACACTGATCTTGACTTCCAATCGCGCGTATGGCGGCATTATCCCTTTGAATTCGCAACTCACCACCCGTGCGTTGCTGACCGAGCACGGCCCTTCGCCAAGGTCACTTTCGAAAACGGTGTTACTCGCGAAGTAGATCGCCGAGCTCGCCGTCACGCCTTCCGGTAACGTGTCCGTCACGATAATCGGCGCGCCGCTGCCTTCGGCGTTTGCGTCACCGAGGTTCGTCACCGCCACCACGACTTTCCCTTCCCCCCCGGGCTTGAGGTAGGACGGGCGAGAGTTCACGTTCACGTGCCACCACGGTGCTTCGGAAAGAGCTTCCGCGGCGAATGCCGAGGAGACCACACCCACCAGCGCGAGCAGCGAGACAACCGCCAGGGAGAGCGCCATCGCTGTTATTCGTCGCATCACTTGACCCTCCGGTCGTAGCTGGCTCGCTTTGCTCTTTTTGCTTTTCTCTTAGCTTTCTTCCTGACGCATCTGTTCTTCTTCTTCGTAAACCCCTTCTTGCATTTCGCGGACTTCGTCTTTGGTTTCACCGCGGGAGGGGAGGACGCCGGCGTGGGGTTGCCGGCGCCGGAGAACGTCGCGCTCCCGGACGCGCCAAAGATCGTGGGCTGCAACCCCGGAGCGTTCCTGCACGAATCGGCCGTTTCACACGAGGGCGGTGCGATCGCTTCGGTCGAGCATGGCTCGCCCGCGCCGCACACATGCGCGTCGTACACGGCGAGCGATGATCCAGTGTCCGCTCCCACGAGCCGCGCCGAGGACAGGAAGAAGACGTCGTTGCCGTTTTCGCTCGCGTCGAGGAAGGCCGATTCTTCACCAGAGGAGCCCGATGAGATCAGCCCGACACAGCCGCCTGAGCGTTCGCTGTATGTGCTGCTCGACGCTTCGCAGCTGCCCACACCCACGGGCTGGTACTCGTATACGTCCATCAACCCGTTCGTCGCCTGCGGCACGAGAGCGTCGGGGCTGTCGAAGAACAAACGGCCGCTGTCGGACAGATACCGCGACTGATAGCGCGCGACGGTGCCTTCCAGGTTTGTCCAACCCGGAACGCTTGCAGCCAACCAGTGTTCGGTTTCTTCCAACGATCCCCCCAGCCACAGACGCTCAGGATCAGCCAGCAGTGGGGGTTCACTCCCTCGCTCCAGCACCCCGGCTGGTCGCGCGCCAGTCGGATTGCACGACACGCACACTAGTCGATTCAACCGGGCGTCGTACAAGAAAAGCTCCTCGTCGGGTTCGCCGCTGCTGGCGTCGCGATTGTCATACCCCGTCAGGGGGCGCTCCGACATAAACGCCAGGTATTCGCCGTTTGGCGATACCCTCGAAGTCTTGCCGGCGAGATTGGCTCGAGATCCTTCTCCCCTCACAAAGTCCGGCCCGTCCCGTGCCGAGAGAGTGGCGATAAACACTGGTTCTTTCCATTTCCCGGTTTCGCTGTCAAAGTGCGACAGGTAAATATTGGATTCATTATTTTTGGCTTCCGCCCCTTGGGAATTTGCCTTGCTCGTCAACTTACCCGTCGCGACAAAATAGAGATTTGTGTCCTCCTTGCTCCCGACGTCCACTATTCCTTCCACGCCGGCATGCCCACCCGGGTCGACCGTCAGATCGGTCAGCTTGCATCTCAGAACTTTTTTGCCGGCTTCTTCCACTTCCACGATCCGGCATTCATAGAGGTCATTGCTCCTCCCACTCGCGGTTGAGTTCGTGGTCAACCGCGCTTCATCCGTGAATAGCACCCGCGAACCATCGCTGCTCGCGAACTGAAATTCCGCTTCATTTTCAAAACCCCCGTTATCGCCAGCGGCGCCTTCTTCGATTTCGTCCACCAACACGGTCTGGTCGCGCGACACGTCACGCACAAACACATCCACAATGCCCTGCTGGTCGCGGGCTGACCACACGATCCGCGAGCCGTCGTTTGAGATCGCACCCCTGGCGTTATCGTTGTTTTCGGTTCCAAGGCCCACGGAAGAGGAAGGGCTCTGTTCGCCATCTGGCAGTACACTTACAATCTGCAACTGCTCTTTAGGTTCCTTGCCGACCGTCCACTCCCATAGACCCGCTCCTCCGTGCGTTGGCTGTCCCTCCGGAGTGGCTGCGGTCAGAGGCACGTTAGAACGAATGATCACGTGCCCCATGTCGGGTGTGGCCCCGTAGAAATGGGGGTGTTCTTCTTCTTCGGCAAATTTCGTGCCTTCCGGCACGTTCGAGTACCCCGGCTTGGACGTGACCAACGCCTTGTAGCCGCCTTCAGCTTCGGCTTCGTCGTAGGCGCTCATCTCGCTGGTCTGCGGCGAGAGTGGCTGATCGGCGTGCAGGTAGACCGTCCTTTCCGATGCACCGGGCGAGAGCGGCGTCGCGCCGGCGCTCGCCGTCCCGGTCCCCCCCGTACCGAGTGGTTCGACGAGAGCCACCGCCAGGTCCGGTGAGAAGAACCTGTACTCCTGCCCGGTGCTGTTCGATACGCCGCTCGCCAGTTCATGGGGCGCGGCGATATCCCGCGACGACCAGCCACCGCCCGGTGCGCGGAGGGACAGAACCTGCGATTCGTCGGCATCGCCCGCTGGGGCGGCTTCCGTCGCGCCAAGCGTCAGGAACGTGAACGCGCCGCCGTCTTCGGCGGCCTGGATGATCTTGCCATCCAGGCTGGAGGGCGTGATCGTTGCCGTCCCACCCGCATCTCCCGGCGGTGGCGAGACCAGTTCCCACGCCCTGCCATCCGGCAGCACCAGGCTGCCGCCCACGGTCTGCGTCGTGAACGAGCGCACCGCCCCTGTAGCGCTGCCGGCTTCGTTCTTGGCGGCGACACGAAGGTAGTAGGTCGTGGCGGGCTGTAGATCCTGCGGATGGGCCTGCACGAGGACACCCGTCGTGCCCGCGTCGAGCGTTCCTTCCGCGGGCGGCGCCGGAATAACCTCACCTTTAGCGGCGAACAGCACCGCTTCGCTGGTCGCGTATTCGAACTTGTACGTCGTGGGCTTTTCCTGCGTGTTGACGCTCGCCCGCAAAGTCGCGCTGCTCCCCGACACCGACAGCACCGACTCTTCTTCGATCAGCGGCAGCCCAGCAGCGAGCGCGGGAGCGGCCGCGAACAACAAACCGCAGAGCACCGCGCACAGCACGAACACGCACCGCAGCCCCAACCGCGGGCACACACCGCCCCGCGAGACCGCGCCATCCACGGGACCGAGCCCGCAACCACCATCACCGATCAAACCTCTGTTCGCCATGAACATCAACCGCCTCCCGTTTGAAATCCCACATCACGACGCTTTCCCGTCCTCCGCTTACACTGTCCTGCTCGAGCGTGCGTGGGATGCTGCGCGCCCACGCACGCCTCGATCACTGGTTTGACTACTCGTTATGCTTTATGCCTTGACCTCGACGGCTTCTTCAAAGGTCACTTTCTTTTCCGCTTCAAACCCTGCCTGGCGGTATTCTTTTTCTTTACCCCACGGCGTGAATTCGAGCCTGTGAACCGCTTCTTCACCGTCGAAATGCGACCATTCCTGCACGCCGCTGGTCTGGTGGTACACCAGGCTGAACACGGTGGTTTCTTCGTTCTTCGGCGTCAGATGACCGATCACAGAGCCCCTCAACCGCCAGGCATGTTTGCCGACAGAAGTCGTGCATTCCGCGATCTGTTCCCCTTTTGCCGGCTGCAGAAGCAGACCAGCTTTCCCTTCGGATTTGCTCAGGTAGCCAAGCCTGCCCGACAACGCGCCTGAAACCACTTCGCCGGATTCTTTGGCGCCCGCGGTCGTACATTTGCCCAGGTTGTGGTTGGCTTCGCAACCCTTGAAGGTGATGACGACATTCGCGACTTCGCTCGCACCGTGCGTTTCACCCTTCATCGAGTCACCAAGGCAAGGCAGGGTTTCGCCAGTGACCGACTGGAGGATGTCCTGCGAACTCGACACAGAAAACTTCACCGCTTTTTCAAGCCCTTTCCCGCCCATCTGGAATTCCGGCAGCGCCGCCGAAGCAGACGCCGAAGCGACCACCCCCACCATCAGCACCGCCACCAGCGCAACTAGCGCCGTCCTGCACATGGATCTCATCTGAAACAACTCCCTTTCGTCTCATTCAGCACCACGGCCCACCTCCCAAAAAAGCGAGGGACAGGCCCATGGCGCCGGTCTTGTTATCCAGCACGCCTGTGCGGAACGGCGAAACCGCTCTGCACAAACGCACGCTTGAACGCCCGGCACGCACACGGGCGAGAGAAGTCAGCTGCACACCAACTCGCGCGGTGTGCGTATGGAGGTGCGGTGTATCACCAGCTACGCCTCCAGCCGGACGGCAGGTCCACTCGCCGTGGGCTTGCCGGCCGTTCGTTAGCGTGAAATACAGCGTCCGGCCTGACGCGACGCCGCGCGGACGGCGAACGTCATTGCGGCGGATGGCGACAGGGTTTGGCGGACAGCCGTCACCGCGCGCGTGGCGACAGTTGACCCTCCCCACGAGGGGGTCTATCGCCCGACGCGACCTGGCGGCTAGACCGAGGCTGCTAGCAGGGCAGAGAGAGAGAGAGAGAGAGAGAGAGAGATATGTCAGCGCTGCTGACACATCTACCTACGGAGCCATCAGGCCACGCAGCGATCCCCGATACGCATGTTCGATACGACTGCACGCGAAAACACTCCCTCATCACGAGCGACCCGATTTCCCTCTCTCAACTACATGTCCCGAAACTGGCTCCTGCAGGTCCGCCAAACCGGAGAACCCAAACCAGACCTATTTGATCATCGTGCCCCAAACTCCACCCGGAGATATCGAGGCACGACCAGTATAAGCACAGCGCGCATGAGTTGTCAAGCCTCCATTGACAAGCCCCGTCAGGGGACTGCATCCCGGTCGAACTCGGGCGTCGTCAGAGCTCTGTCGGCCCGACGACGAAGCCGAGCCTGTCCGCGCCGCGGCGGAGCCGGGCGTCGACCGTAACCAGCCGGCAGCCGAGCAGCGAGGCCAGCGCGACATACTCGGCGTCGTAGGTTTTCGCCCAACCTAGGCGGTCGGCGATCCGCCATGTCTCCTCGGCGAGGCCGGGATGCGTCTCGAGCTTGACATCGGCATCCTCGAGGCGAGCTCGCGCGCGGTCGGCCTCGTTGGCGCCCAGCCTGCCGCGCCATACCCACTCATGCAGCGCCGAGCGTGCCTCCGACCACATCAACGCCGGCGCGCAGCGCTCGCCGGGCGCCAGCTCCGCGAGATCGTTCTTAACGTCGATGCACCACTCCACGACCAGGCTGGCGTCGACGACCAGCACCGAGTCTCAGTGGCCCTCTCGCGATTCCCTGATCCACGCCGCGACGTTGGGCATCGGCTCGCCCCAGAAGGTCTTCTCCCCCCACCCTTTCGGCAGCGGCAGCATGTCCGGATACGGTCCGGGCGCCATCGCCTCCAGATCCTGCTCCTCGATCACGTGCTGGGTGCCGACCTTGCTCGCGCGCAGCTTGCCCTGGCGGATCCAGCGACGGATCGTCTCGGGGTTGCGCCCGGTGCGCTTGGCGGCTTCGGGAACGGTAAGCATTGTTGTAGCATTGTACACCTTCGGCAGACCTGTCTGGCCGCCGGAGGGCAAGTGGGGCACGGACGCAGAAAGCGTGACGTGCTCGGCATGCGAGCGAGCGAGGACACAGCCATGCGCCGCTCACCGGTCGTCAGAGATCCTTCAACGGGTCCTCCGCGTATGCCTCCACGTCGCCGTGCCCAGCCCGGAACGCGGCCACGCGGCGGCGGCCGTCGATCACGAGCGCGCGGGCTTGGGCGCGCTCGTGCGGTGCGAAGAAGCGCGTGGCGAGCAGCAGCGCCGGGACCAGTGCAAGCCAGGCGATGCGCGCGAGCAGGCCTACTAGCCCGCTGCTCGGCAGCAGTAGCTCGCCGGACACGGCGACGAGCGCGAAGATCGCGGTGAGCTGGGCCAGACGGCGCCACTGGAACTCGACGGCGAACACGCCGCGCGTGAGCAGGTGCATGATCGCGACCATCACCGCGTAGGCGCCGCACAGCGCGAGCCCGGCCCCGGCGAGGCCGAGGCCGAGGCCGCTGCTGGGCACAAGCAGGAACAGCAGCCCCACGTTCACGGCCAGTCCGGCGGCGGCCGCGGGCAGGTTGCGCCGGGTGACCCGCGCGCGGCCGGTGATCGCGATCATCACTTGGTACAGCCCGTACAGCGTCCACCCGAGCGCGAGCCACGGCAGCGCGCGGTAGGCGCCGTAATACTCGGGCGCGGCGAGCAGTCGCACGAGCCAGCGCCCGAGCAGCGCCACGCCGACCACGACGACCCCGGTGGCGAGCACGAAGTAGGTGGTCACGAGCGAGTACAGCCGCGAGGCCTGCGCGTCGCTGTCGATCGAGTACGCCAGCGGCGGCCACGCGTACTGGAACCCGCGCACGAACACGAACACGACCGTCGCGAGCTGCACCGCGATCGCGTACTCGCCGGCCACGCCCGCGCCGACGCCGCGCAGCAGGTAGAAGCGGTCGGCGACCTGCAGCGCGTACACGCTCGCGTCCGCCGGCACGGTCGGCAGTCCGAACCGCAGCATCGCGCGCAGATCGGCGATCCTCACGCGCAGCGACACACGCGCGCGCAGCACCCACCACAGCGCCAGCACCACGATCGCCGAGGCGCCGAAGTTCCCCAGCAGCAACCCCCGCGCGCCCTCATCGGCGAATACGACCAGCGAGATCGTAAACACCACCGTCATCGCCACGTTCGCCCCGGAGGCGCGCATGTACGTGCGCGCGCGCTCGTCCACGCGCAGCTGCGCGTAGGCCATCTCGATGTTCGTAAACGCCCACAGCCCGAGGATCGCGCAGTACATCAGTCCCGCGTCGGTGTAGCCGAGCATGAGGCGCGACAGCTCGCCCGCGAATGCCACGGCGACCAGCGAGGCCACCGTCGTCGTCCAGGCAACCGTCGCGGTGGCGGTGCGCGCGATCCGCGTGCGCCGCTCCTGATCGGCGTCGGTGAAGTAGAACCGCACGAACGCCTCCCCCACGCCCAGCCGCAGCAGGATGCTGAACAGGATCACCGCCGTCAGCAGCGAGTTGTACGTGCCGTAGCCCGCGGTGGAGACGTGGCGGGTGTACAGCGGCAGCGTGAACACCGCGATGGCCTTGGCCAGGATTTCCGCGGCCTGATACGCCGCGCCCGTCGTGACCAGCCGTCTCAGGTAGTTGAGCACAGCCGCAACCTACTCACCTGACACGACCGCCCCCCATCCTGCCGCCCGCGCGGGCAAGTGCGCTCGCGATACGCCATCAGGTGTGGTGAGCGGCGCCAACCACGTCGGCTGAAATGGCTGGCTCCCGGCTCACCCCCCCAAAGCCCGCGCGTGCCAGCGCCACGCCGATACCGAGCAGCGTCCACGTGATCGGGTCCTCCAGGAAGTCGGCGTATGTCCACGTGTGCAACACGAGCGCGGCCAAGCACGCGGCCAGGGCGATCCGCGGGGGCGAGCGGCCGGCGCCTCGGTAGAGCACGGCGAACGCGGCGATCAGCAGCGCCACATACACGGCCAGGCCGACGATCCCCTGCTCGGCGGCGACCGTGATCGGGATCGTGTGCGAGGCCGATGTCGCGTTCGCGGCGCTCGCGTGGCCGTGGCGCCGGTACTCGGTTTCGAACGACCCCGAGCCGTACCCGTACAGCGGCCGATCGGCGAACAGTTCCAGGCCGCCGGAGATCAGCTTCGTGCGCCCGCTCGTCGCGTTGCTGGTAGAGCCTCCAGAGCCGTTCAAACCGAAGTGCAGGCTCGGCGGGGCGCTCAACACGACCACCGCGGTGATCGCGACCAGCGCGCCCGTCACATACACCGTCGCGCGTACGTCCCAGCGGTAGGCGGCGAGCACCGCCAGCCCCAGCAGCAGCGCCGCGATGCTCGACTGCGAGAAGCTCGTCACCAGCCCCGCCAGCAACCACGCGAGCACGCCCGCGCCGATCAGCACGTCGCGCCGGCGGCGGCTCCACAGCACGGCGGTAGTGACGGCGATCATCACGATCGCGAGAAACCTGCCGTAGATATTGGGGTCGAAAAAGAGCGAGTTGACGCGAAAGTAGTTGCCATATTCGTTCGCCGCGACGACCTTCGGGTTGAGGAACAGCTGCTTGCGCGCGTACTCCACGAACCCGATCCCCGCGAACACGACCGCCAGCGCCACCGCCACCCCCAGACACCGCAGCACGAGCTCGCGCGTCCAGCACACGTCGCGCAGAAGCATGAACAGCAGCCCGAACGGAATGTAAAAGAACGCGACGTTCTCCGCGGCCTTGGCGTGGTCTGAGGAGTACACCCCCTGCAGCGCATACAGCACGACGGCCCCGAGCAGCAGCCATTCCAGCCGCGAGTCGGCGACCGCGCGCGGCGCCTCGCGATCCAGCCATCGCGGGAGGAGATGTGCGAGTGTGCCGGCCGCGCACCACCAGGTACAGCGGTATCAGCAGATTGACCGTTCGGCCGTCCGCGGATATGGGCAGCCTGAACGGCAACGCCGCGATCGCCAGCAACGGCAGCGCGTCGGGTCTCCGTCGCATCAGCAAGGTAAGTCCGCCGACAATCGCCAGCGCGGCGGCGGCGCCTATGAAGATCATCGCCGAACCAACGTGAAGTCCCGCGGCGAGTACACGGTCCGATGCTGTTCGCGCAAGGTCACACGCACGCGATATTCACCCGCCGGCGCGAGCTTGCCCGTAGGCGGTGGCGCCGTTCCAGCGCAGTTTGGCAACTGTTTGTAGCGAGCCACCGGCCGATCGCGCACGAGCGTCGCGACTTCGTTCCCGCTGCTGTCGAGGATGACGACCGCCACCCGGTCGGCACGGGCGAGCTTGAACGAAATCCGCTCTTGTTTTATGTGCCCGACGGAGTTGGCGAGAAAAACGGGGTCAACTGAAAGTGCTGTACCGCCGTCGGCGTATGCTTGAGCCGCTGCGTGATGATAAACGCGGCGAAGCATGCGACCACCAGCAGCGCGAACACGATGCGCGACTGTCCAGCGGCCGTCTGTCGCGTGCGTCAATCCCTCAACCGCCCCCGCCCGGTGCGAACCGCTCGACCGTGTCCGAGCGCAGCCCGAGGCGCAGCGTCTCCAGCGAGAGCACGTCGTCCGGAGCGATGTTGCCGAGATTGCACTCGGCGCCGAACCGGTGCAGCAGCCACACCTGCTGCTCGCGCTGGGGCGCCTCGAAGATCAGCCGATCGGCGTCGACCGCGTGCACGATCTCATCGATCAACCCCGTCCGCACCTCGCCGTCGGCGCGGTAGATGCCCGCCGTGCCCGACTCGCGCGCCTCGGCGATCACCTTCCAGGCACCCGCCTGCAGGTCGCGCTCGATCTGCTCCACCCACACATACGGCGCCATGATGAAGTCGGCGTCCTTGCTGCCGACCTCCGACAGGACAGTGAACCCGGCCGCGACGAGCGTGCGGATCAGATGGGTCTTGACCTCGGCCTCCAGCGCGATCGTCCCGTCGGAGATCTCCACATGACGCAACCCCAGCTCTTTCAGCCACGCGATCAGCCCCTCGACACGACCCTGCCTGATCGCCAGCTCGGTCAGCGTGCCGCCGAGCACGACGGGAATCCCATGCGCGGCGTAGCGCTCCAGCTTGGGCGTGAGGTTGGCGCTCACGAGCGCCGTGCCCCAGCCGAGCTTGACGATGTCCACATACGCGCCCGCCACCTCGAGCAGGCCGTCCACGTCGGCGACCGACAGGCCGCGGTCGATCACGTGCGTGATGCCGTGCTCGCGTGGCTTGACCGAGCGCGCGGGGATGTCCAGAAAGCCGGCTATCTGCTCGCTCCGGGGCGCGCTCACCGGGCGCGGCCCGCGGCGGCGATCCTCAGGACCGCCGCGCGGTGAGTCGCGCGCTCACCGGCGAGATCGATCGCGAAGTCGATCACGGAACCGTCCCGCCGCCGCCAGACGACGCTTCGCCCCCGGTGCCGGACGACGATGCTTCGCCCCCCGCGCCCGCCTTGTCCAGGCCGGCGATCACGACGACGGTCGAGCTCCCCGCGAGCGGGGACACGGCCGCTTCGATCGGCTGCACCTGTGTCACACCGAGCGCCCGCGCAACCTGCGCGGCTTCGGCGCGGTGGCCCGAGGAAAACTCGACCACCGTCGTCTGATGGCTCCCTGGCGGAGTGCCGTTCAGGGGTGTCGCCTGCGAGTAGCCGCTCTGCTGCAGGCTCGCCGACAGCCGGTGCGCCAGATTCGGCGTGCTCGTGCCGTTGAGCACGGCGACCTGCGCTTCCGCGGGGCTGACCACGGGCGCCGAGGTTTCGCTCGGGCGCGTGGTCGCCGACGTGCTCGTGATGACCGTGATGCGCACCCGCGTGCGCCGTCGTTGCAGTGGCGGTTTGTCGCCGAGCTCATGCCGGAGGAGGAGCCGAGCGAGCTGACGACCAGCACGACCGCGACGACTCCGAGGATCACCGCGCCCACGATCAGCACGGTCGCGCGGGCGGGCGAGCGGCGACTGCGCGAATAGGTCGTCACGCCGGCCCGCGACGGGGCCTGCGGGCGGCTGGCCGCCCGCGTGCCGCGCACGAGCGGGCGCCCGCGGCGAGGACTCGCGCGCGGTGCCGGTAGCCCCCGCCGCGGGGGCTGCCGACGCGGTCCTGACGGCGGCGCTCGCATCGGCGGTCATGGCGGCGGCCGCGGTGCGGCGCGGAGGGGACGCCGGGGCGCCGGGCGCCGGCGGGCGGGCGGTGCGAGGGGGCTTTCGCGCGCCGCCGGCGTCGCGGACGAGGTCGGCGCGGAGGACTGGCGCGTGGCGCTCGCGGGGCGGAGCGTCGCCTGGGAGCGCTCCGCCGGCGCTGGGGGAGGACTCCTCTCCACCGGGCATCGAGGGCGGGGGCGGCACGGGCGCGCGGGGGACGGCCGCGGCGGCTCCCGCCACGGTCGCGGGAGCGGGCGAGCCGGGCGCCGGAGAGCCGGCGGACTTGGGCGCCGACGCCGGTGCGGAGGGCGAGCAGAGGGTCGGCGAGGGGCGGCGCCGGAGACCGGCGGCGGAGGCGGGGCGCGCGGCGGCCGTCGGAGCTCGGCAGCGGCGCGCTCCCCGGGTCCGTCCCCGGGGAGGACGCACCGGACGCGGAGACCGCGGCGGCGGACGCGGGTGGAGCGCCGGAGACAGCACCGGCGGCGGTCTGGGCACCCGGAGCGCCGGCCGTCAGCGGAGCGGCGCTCGGGTGCGGGCCGGGTGTGCCCTGGGGGGCGGCGGACGCGGGGGGCGAGGGAGCGGCGCCCCCGGGCTGGGCGCCCGCGCTCGCGGGAGGCGAGGCAGCGGCCCGCCGCGGCGGCGGCAGCGGCGGCGACCTGGGCGGGCGAGGGCGTGGCGGGCGCGCTCGCCGGCTGTCCGGTGGCGGTCACGGGGCGTGCGTTCAGCGGGGTCGTGCGCGGGACCGGGCGTTGGCCGATCGGCGGAGCACTGCTCGCCGGCCGGTGGAACGCCTGTCGCGGGACGCGCGAGGCGTGCGGCGGCCTCGGCGCTGACGCGCTGCTCCTGTTCGGCGGAGCGCTCGGGGGCGCGTCCAGCCCACTCGCGCAACCGCTTGAGCTCGCGCGCCTGCGCGAACACCAGCAGCGACAGGACCGCGATCCCGGCGAGCGCGGCGAACGCCGCGATCGCCCCGATCTGCGTGAACGAGCTCGACAGCGATAGCGCCAGTAGCGAAGCGGCGGTCATGAATCCTGGGAGTGTACGAGCGGCTCAGGCGTCCCGCGTCGGATGTCGCTCCCCGCGTCCCGCCGGGAGGCGTTGCCTCCGCCGCCACCGGCGGTGGCAGCCGACAGCGCGGACACCTTTGCGGCGAGGCCGGCGGCGTCGCCCTCGAGCACGAGCAGACCGATCTCGGCGAACATCGACTCGACCGCCTCGGCCCCCAGCGGGGGACGATCGGCGAGCAAGATCTTCTCCGCGGGCGTCGGCAGGGCGCGCTCGTAGTCGTTGAACAGCTCCTCGCTCAGCTTCTCACCGGCCCGCCGGCCGACGATCTCGATCTCGATGTCGCGCTCGGGGTCGAGGCCCGACAGGTCGATCATCGCACGCGCGAGCTCGACGATCCGCACCGGCTCGCCCATGTCGAGCACGAACACCTCCGCCCCGCCGGCGTCGGCGCAGCTCAGCGAGCCGGAGCGAATGATCAGCTGGACCGCCTCGGGAATCGTCATGAAGTAGCGGGTCATCCGCTCGTCGGTGACCGTGACGGGTCCGCCGCGCGCGATCTGGCGCTCGAAGATCGGGACGACGCTGCCGGAGGAGCCGAGCACGTTGCCGAAGCGCACCGCGTTGAAGCGGGTCTCGGGCAAGCGCGCCGCGGCGGCGTCCAGGGCGAACTCGGCCAGAGCCTTCGACGCGCCCATCACGGTCGCCGGGGCGACCGCCTTGTCGGTCGAGACGAGCACGAACCGCCGCGCCGCGAGCTGGCCCGCGACATGCGCGACGACGCGCGTGGCGATCGCGTTGTTGCGCACCGCCTCCACGGGGTTGGCCTCCATCAGGCCGACATGCTTGTAGGCGGCGGCGTGGAACACGACCGTGGGACGGTGCTCGGAGAACACCTCGCGCATGCGCTCCTCTTCCTTGCAGTCGGCCAGCACCGCCACGAGCACCGACGGCTGGATGTGGCGCTCCTCCAGCAGCTCGCGCTCGATCTGAAACAGGTTGTCCTCGGCGTGGTCGAGCAGCACGATCTTGCGCGGTCCCACGCGCGCGATCTGGCGGCACAGCTCCGCGCCGATCGACCCGCCGGCGCCCGTCACGAGCACCGTCTCCTCGGCCAGATAGGCGCCCACGCGGTCGAGCTCCATCAGCACCGGCTCGCGGCCGAGCACGTCCTCGACGCGCACCTCGCGCATCTGCCGCGCGATCGTGCCGTGATCCTGGAGCAGCTCGAACACGGTCGGCAGCGTGCGCACCGAGATTCCGCGCGCGCGGCACTCGCGCACCACGCGCGCGCGGGTGGACCCGGGCGCGGAGGGAATCGCGATCAGAACTTCGTCGACCCGCGACTCGTCGAGGATGCGCGGCAGATCCGCGTGCGTGTCGCCGCGCACGCGCACACCGTCGATACGCAGACCGCGCTTGCTCGGGTCGTCGTCGAGAAAGCCCACCGGGCGCGAGACCGAGCCCGCGATTGCGGGCGATCTCACGCAGTACCAGCCGCCCGCCGTCTCCCGCGCCGACGATCAGCACGCCGCGCTCGCCCTCGCGAACGCCGCGCAGCGCCGCCAGCGGACGCCGCTCGTAGACCATCCGCGCGAGCACGCGCACGCCGATCAGGAACAGCAGGCAGAGCAGCCCGAACAGCACGATCACGCCGTTGGGCAGCCCAACCGTCGCGCTCGCCACCGTCCTTGACCCGTGCACGGTGTAGCGCTGCACGGGTCGCAGCGCCTCGATGCCCACGACCGTGAGCAGCACGATCACGACGACCGCCCGCGCCACCGCCTCGAAGTCGCGCTGGCCGGAGTAGCGCCAGCGCCGCTGATACACGCGCGAGAACACCAGCACGATCAGGCTGCCGGCGAGCACCCACCAGATCGTGCGGGCGCGCAGCTCGGCGTAGTGGCCGGACGGACCGTTATCGAACCGCAGCTGAAACGCCAGGTAGTAGGCGAGCGCGACCAGCGCCCCGTCCACGGCGAGCTGGGGGATGGACCGGCGATGCAGGGGCATGAGGGCGGCCGATCTGAGCCTTCGGCGCATTGCTGGGATTGTACGGCCGGACGGGGATAGGGGCGGTTTGTGGGCGCCGGCAACCACCGAACGCCGTCCGGGTCGATGCGTCTACCCGTCGGTCAATGGCGATATGAGCAGCTCCACAAGCACGGCGGGGTCGCGGCGCGTGCGGGAGGACCCGGCGGCGGGGTCGCGCTTGGCGAATGTCAGCTCCGCCGGGTCGGTGAGCTTGCGCAGCCGGTGTTCGGCGATCAGGCGCTCGTCAACGGCGCCGAGGCGTCCCTCGAACGTCGTGTAGACGGGCGTTCCGAGCGCGACGGCCTCGCGGTTCATGGTGCCGCCGGCGGAGATCACCAGGTCGGCGTGGGCGATCAGCGATTGGGCGTCGATCGCGTGGGGTGGGACGACGAATCCGGGAACCGAGCCCAGCTCGGCGCGCTGGGCCGAGGTGCGGGGCAGGACGACGATCTGCGCACCATCGCGCGCGGCGGCGTCGCGGGCGCGGGCGAGCACGTCGGCGAACAGGTCGTTGGCGAAGCGGTGATACAGCGACACCTCCGGCGGCGTGCGGATCACAGCCAGCGGGCGCTCCCGCTCGAGCGCCAGCTCGACGAGTACCGCCGGGTCGGGAGTGAAGTCTGCGAGGTAATACTCCTCCTTGAGACCCGCATACGCGCGAATCTTGCCGTCCGCGCCGTAGGGCCGCAGGCGCTCTGGTGGGATCGCGTCGGGTACGACGATCGCGCTCGCCAGGCGGCAGTTGACGTGGTGCTGGACCGATGCCCACTCGTAGTCGAACATCGTCGATGAGGGGATCCGCAGCGTCGCGGCCGCGACGGACACGTCGTTGGAGCCGTGCCCGAGCGCGATGTCGAAGCGTGCGCCTTCTACGGAGCGGGCCTCCGCGAGCGCCCACCGCACGAGCGCGGTCGAGCGCGACGCCAGACCTCCGAACTTGGCCGCCAGCCGCTCCCCGCGGTGGCGCCCGATCGGGGTGTGGGCGATGTGCAGGCGCTCGCACAGCTCGAGCGTCTGCGCGAAGTCGCGCGCGGTCACCCGCACGTCGTGGCCGTCGGCCCGCAGGCGCTCGATCACCGGGCGCATCACGAGCACGTGCGGACTGTTGGTGAGGTCGATCCAGACGCGCATTACCAGCGGGACGGTAACGGTTCGTAGAAGAATAGGTTGGGGTTCGAGAGGTTCGGGCCGTGAGTGCCAGACGACGCACGCTGGCCGATCGGAGATCGCTGTGGATCTCCGATCGGTAGGCGTGCTGGTGGCACGGCGAGCATCGTGGGTGGCGGCTGGTGCCGCGGAACGGGCGTCTCGGGCACCAAGATATTCTTCTACGAACCCCAACGGTCCGGGCCGCGGGTCCGGGTGCTCTCCGGCTCCGGATCCCACACGCCTCCCCGGACCGCCCGGCCTGGGACGGCCACGCGCAGGGGGGTGCGGAGTCGCGACATCCGACTCGCGGGTATCGTTGGCCGGCCGATGCTGGTGCTCGCCTCGATCTCCGAAACGCTGGTCAACGAAACGTCGAGCTTCGTCCGCGAAGCCGGCTTGCCCGGAATATTTGCCCTGATGGCGATCTCCAGCGCGTGCATTCCGATCCCCTCGGAGGTCGTGATGCTGTTCGCCGGCTTCGCCGTCGCGGACCCGGGACAGAGCGCCTCCCAGCACCACATGACGATGGTCGGGGTCATCCTCGCGGGCCTGCTCGGCACGATGGTTGGCTCGTGGGTCGCGTACGGGGTCGGTCGCGGCGGGCGCCTGGAGCTGCTCGAACGCCACGGCGGCAAGCTGCACATGGGACCCGCGCAGATCGAACGCGCCGATCGCTGGTTCCAGCGCTACGGCGAGCCTACGGTGCTGTTCGGGCGGCTGATCCCGCTCGTCAGGGCGTTCGTGTCGCTGCCGGCGGGCGTCGCGAAGATGCCGCTGGGACGGTTCACGGTCCTGTCCCTGATCGGCGCCATTCCGTGGGTAGTGGGGCTCGCGTTCGCGGGGTACGCGCTCGGCGGCGACTGGAAGAGCGTGCGCAGCGCCTTTGAGTACGTCGACTACGCGATCCTGATCGTCCTCGTGGTCGGGATCGTCTACACGATCGTGCGTCGACGGCGGGGACGACCGGCGACCGATGCGACGGGTTAGTAAGGGCCTGCCGCTGCGCCACGCCGTCGCGCTGGGCCTGCTGCAGGGTCCGACCGAGTTGCTGCCCGTCTCCTCCTCGGCCCACACAACCCTGATTCCGTGGCTCGCGGGATGGACCTACCCCGAACTGGACCCCGAGCTGCGCAAGTCTTTTGAGGTCGCCCTGCACGCCGGCGCGGCGGCGGCGCTGGCGATCGAAATGCGCGCGGAGCTGATCGATTCGGCGCGGGGGCTGAGCCGGCGCCGGATCGCCGTGATCGCGTTGTCGTTGGGACCACCCGTGCTCGCGGGGTACACGCTGGAGCGACCGATCGAGCGCAGGCTCGGCGGGCCGCGCTCGATCGCGGCGGGGCTCCTCGCGGGCGCCCTGGCCATGGCGCTCGCCGACCTGCGTCCCGGGCGGGGAACGGACGCTGAGCCGGGAGACGCCAGCCGGCGGCGAGGCGCCGGGCGGGAGGATCCCCGGGCGCGCGGAGCGCGCCGCCAGGACGACGCCGGAGCGAGGGACGGGCTGGCGCTCGGCATTGCCCAGACCGCGGCGTTGATCCCGGGCGTGTCGCGCAACGGCGCGACGCTCACCGCGGCGCGAGCGCGCGGGTTCGCCCGCGAGGACGCCCAGCGCTTGTCATGGCACGCGGGCCTGCCGGTGATCCTCGGGGCGAGCGCGTTGAAGGGGTGGCGGTTGTGGCGAGGAGGCGTCCCTGATGGAGCGGGGCTGGCGATCGCGGCGGGCGCGGGCAGTGCGTTCGTCTCGACCGCGGCGAGCGCCGGGCTGTCGCGCCACCCGCGGGTGAGCGAGCGAGCGCTGCTGCCATACGCCGTCTACCGCTGCACGATCGCGCTCATCGCGATCGCACGCCTGCGCAGGACGCAGAATATGAACGGATGAACCCGAGGATCCACACGTGACGCGAGCCCTGCTCGGAACCTTGCTCGGAGGGCGCTACCGCCTCGACGCGGAGATCGGGCGCGGAGGGATGTCGACCGTCTACCGCGCGTTCGACACCGTGCTCGAGCGCCCGGTGGCGATCAAGCTGATGCATCGCGAGATCGCGACCGACTCCGATCAGCTCGAGCGCTTCCGGCGCGAGGCGCGCGCGGTCGCGCAGCTCAACCATCCGCACATCGTGACGGTGATCGACGCCGGCGAGGAGCCCTCCGCGCACGACGACCGATCAGAGATCGGCCAGCAGGACCAGGAGCCGGAGGTCGGCACGCCGTACATCGTGCTCGAGTATGTGGACGGCGAGACGCTCAAGCAGCTCATCCGTCGTGAGGGACCGCTTGAGATAACCCAGGCGATCGCCTACGCGATCGAGATCGCGCGCGCGCTCGGCGCCGCGCACGAACGACTGATCGTGCACCGCGACGTCAAGCCGCAAAACGTGCTGATCGGCGGCGAAGGCTCGGCCAAGATCACGGACTTCGGGATCG
This sequence comes from uncultured Solirubrobacterales bacterium, assembly GCA_963786535.1. Taxonomy (GTDB): domain Bacteria; phylum Actinomycetota; class Thermoleophilia; order Solirubrobacterales; family Solirubrobacteraceae; genus Palsa-744. Next base: position 1,719,711 of record CAWAZI010000001.1, read on the forward strand.
CGCGCACGCTTACCGAGGAGGGGCTGACGATGGACGGGCGCGTGCTCGGCACGACCGACTACGTCTCGCCCGAGCAGGCGCTCGGGCAGCCGGTCACCGGGCAGTCGGACCTGTACTCGCTGGGGGTCGTGCTGTACGAGATGCTGACCGGCATCGTCCCCTTCGGCGGCGAGACGCCCGTCGCGGTGGCGATGCGCCACGTGCGCGAGCAGGTGCCCGACGTGCAGTCGCGCCGGCCCGAAGTCTCCGCCGCGACCGCCGCCGTGGTCGAACGCGCGACCGCCGCCGACCTCGCGCAGCGGTATCCCAACGCCGCGACGATGGTCACCGACCTGGAGGAGGCGCTCGCGATCGAGACCTCGCGCTCCGGTCAGGCGACCGGCGAGGTCACGAGCGTATTGCGCACGCTGCCACGCAGCTCACGGCGGCGGCTGCCCTGGCGCATGCGCCACCCTGCGCGCTGGGCCGCCTCGCTGGCGCTGCTCGGCGCGATCGTCGCGATCGCGCTGGTGCTCGCCGCGGGGCACACACACAGCGGGGTACCCTCCGACGTACCGGCCAGCCACGGCCTGCAGCCGGTCCGCCTCGCGCAGACCGCCGCGCACGACTACAACCCGTTCGGCACGGATCCCGAACACCCCACACAGGTCTCCAACGTCGTCGACGGCGACCCCAACACGACCTGGAGCACCGAGCACTACGTCGAAGGATCGCTCGGCCACAAGCCCGGCGCCGGCCTGTACCTGGACGCCGCCCCGGGGGTGCAGGCGCGGGCGATCGAGATCCAGACGCCGACCCCCGGGTTCACGATGGCGATCTACGCGTCCAACGACTTCCACCAGTTGCCCTACGGCGACACCACGCCGCTGACCCAGCGCGGCTGGACGCAGCTCGCCCCGGCGCGAACGATCGGTGCTCGCACGACGATCCCGCTGAGCGACCCGAGCGACATCCGCTACCGCTACTACCTGATCTGGATCGTCAAGCTACCGCCTTCAAGCGAACTGGCGGAAATCTCGGAGGCTACGTTGTTTTCTTGAGGATCAACAGATAGCGCGAGCCATCAAGAGGAGAGTCACAGGGAGCATCCGCCGACTCGTCGCTTAGATTGCCGACATGCTTAGAACCTGTTTCAAAAAGATCGGCACGCCCGGATGCGTCCCTGGACGCTGCGCTGGATCGCCACGTGACGGCTCGCACGTGCCACCAGCATGCGCTTCGCCATCCCGCGTCGCCCAGCTTGATCCATGAACGCACCGACCGCACCGCCTATTTTGAAACAGGTTCTCAGTGAGAGCGAGATCATCCTGGGAGATAACCTGGAAGTGCTGCTTGGCCTTGAAGATGAGGCATTTCAGCTGATCTACATCGACCCGCCGTTTAACACCCGCAAGACGCAGACCCGCAAGACTCTCCAGACGGCGCCCGACGCCGCGGGTGACCGAACGGGGTTTGGCGGCCGGCGTTACAAGACGCGGCTGCTCGCGGAGTCCTCTTACGGCGATCTGTTTGACGACTATCTCGGGTTTCTCGCCCCGCGTCTTGACGAGGCTCACCGGCTGTTGGCTCCCACGGGCACCTTCTACTTCCATATCGACTACCGCGAGGCGCACTACTGCAAGCTGCTGCTGGATGAGATCTTTGGCCGCGACTGCTTTCTGAACGAGATCATCTGGGCGTATGACTACGGGGCGCGCGCTAAGAGCCGCTGGCCCGCCAAGCACGACACGATCCTGGTCTACGTGAAGGATCCGGCGGGCTACTACTACGACGCGCAAGCCGTTGATCGGGAGCCCTATATGGCGCCGGGGCTTGTTACCCCAGAGAAGGCCGCCAAGGGCAAGCTGCCGACTGACGTTTGGTGGCACACGATCGTTCCGACCAACGGGCGCGAGAAGACAGGCTATCCGACGCAGAAGCCAGAAGGCATCATCAGACGGATGATCCAAGCGTCGACAAAGCCGGGGGATTGGTGCCTTGACTTCTTCGCGGGTAGCGGCACGGTCGGAGCGGTCGCGGCAAGCCTGGGCCGTCGCTATGTGCTGATCGACTCCAACCCCGAAGCGATCGAGGTGATACATGCTCGCCTCGGTGGACAAGAACCGCGCGCCCCACACTCTGAACGTACGGAGGTCGAGGTGCAGTCAGCCCACCAGCGCCCTCAGCCGGCGGTCTGCTCCACACATCTCAGTGCCGCCGCGCGCGACACTCCGTATGCCGCTCAATCCCCAACCGGCACAACCGGTCGAGCAGCTCGGTGTAGGGAATCCCCGACGCCGACAGCAGCTTGGCGTAGACGCTCGTAGGGGTGAACCCTGGCATCGTGTTGAGCTCGTTGACGAGCACCGACTCCCCGTCCACGAAAAAGTCCACGCGCGCGAGTCCCTCGCAGCCGACCTCGGTGAACGTCTCGACGGCGAGTTCCCGCACCCGTGCGCGCGCGGTGTCGGAGATGCGCGCCGGAACAACGAGCTCCATCCCGCCAGGCGTGTACTTCGCCTCGTAGTCGTACCACTCGCCTGCAAACACGATCTCGCCGGGCTCCGAGGCCAACGCCCTCGCACTATTCCCAGCCCGTTGCGCGAGCGGCAGACCGAGCACGCCGCACTCCACCTCGATGCCGACCGCCATCGCCTCGACGATCGCGAGCTCGTCGTGGGCATACGCCTGCTCGAGCGCGTCGGCGAGGAGGGTGGGTTCGGCGACCCTGACGATCCCCACCGACGAGCCGAGGTGGGCCGGCTTGACGAACACCGGCAACCCCAGCTCGGCGATCTCGGCCAGCACCCGTGCAGGCTCGACGCGCCAGCGCGCCTCACGCACGCCGACGTAGTCCACCTGCGGTACGGCCGGAGAAGTCGCGGACAGCAGCCGCTTGAACAGGACCTTGTCCATGCACGCCGCCGACGCGGCGACCCCGGCGCCGACATATGCGACGTCGAGCGTCTCGAACATTCCCTGGACGGACCCATCCTCTCCAAACGGGCCGTGCAGCGCCGGAAATGCGACATCGACTCCGAGCAAGCCCTTGCCGGGATGCGCGCGCACGGGCTCGCCATCGCATCGCCACGTGCCGTCGCGATCGATCTCGATCGCGACGGCCTCGTGGCCCGCCGCGAGGAGTCCGTCGCGGATCGCGGTGCCGGAGGCCAGGGACACATCGTGCTCGGAGGAACGTCCACCGCTGATCACCGCCACGGTGAGCGTGTCCACCGGAGCGACATTCGGGGTCTCCGCGCCGGCAGCCGGGCTCGGACCCGTGGCAGGGCTCGAGGAGCCGCCCGGGCGAGGGCGCGTGCGCCCCGTGTCCGCGGCTGCGGGGAGATCGCTCATAGGCTCACCCGCTCGCCGCCGGCGGCGTCGGAGTCGCGGGAGTGGTCGGCGTGGTGGTCGTAGGTGTCGTCCGCGGGCCCAGCACGCCGATCGCGATCATGACCGTGGCGCCCTTGCGGGCCTTGTGAGGAGCCGCCGGGCTCTGCTTGAGCACGGTGCCGACCTGTGTCGCTTCCGTGGTCGTTTGGGAGACCGCCTGGGGAGTGAACCCGGCTCGCCCGAGCGCCGCCGAAGCCTGTGCCTCGTTCTGGCCGACCACATCGGGGACCGCCGTTTCGGTGGGGGCTTGGGCCACCGTCAGATTCACGGTGCCGCCGTCGGGCAACGAGGAGCCGGGGGTGGGCGACTGTTCGAGCACCGTCCCGGGCGACTGTTCGGTCGAGGTCTGTTGCGTAATCGCTCCGGCCGCCAGTTTGGCGTTGGTCAGCGTCGCTTCGGCGGCCGCGCGGGACTGACCGACGACATCGGGCACGATCGTCTGCGCGGGGCCGCCGGAGACGAGCACCGTGACCGAGCTGCCCGCCTGTGCCTCGGTTCCCGCTGACGGATTGGTCGAGATCACATGCCCACTCGCCACTGTCGCGCTGGGCTGCTTTTCGGTGACGGGCTTGAAGCCGGCTTCCTTCAGCTTGGTGGTCGCCTGTGCGGCAGTGAGACCCGCGACGTTCGGCAGCGGCGAGCTGCCGGGCCCCGTGGAGACGGCGATCGTCACGCGCGTGCCCTTGCCCACAACGCTTCCCGCGGGCGGCGTCTCGCTGATGACCACGCCGTTCGCGACCGTGGGGCTTGCGGTCAGCGCAGGGACGGGGATCAGGCCCGCGTGGCGCAGCGCAGCGCCCGCGGCCGCTTCGCTCTGTCCCACCACGCTTGGCACCGCTACATGCCCGTCTGGGGACGGGCGCGTCAGCGTCAGCACGAGCACGATCGCGACGATCGCCGCGATCGCCGCGCCGGCGAGCGCCAAGCGCAGATCGCGGCGTTTTTTGGCGGCCTGCTTGTCCTCGTCCTCAGGCGGCGTCGCGCCGAGCGAGCCGCCATCGGGGGGCAGCAGCAGCGCGGCGGGAGGCACTCCGGCGGATAGCGCCACCCCCGGAGGCGCGACGTGCGTAGCTGTCCCCCGCGCTCCGGGTGGCGGCGTGGCGAAGATGGCGGTCGCGACGCCAGCGGGCAGGCGCTCGCGGGCGGCTCTCAGGGCCGCGATGAACTCCTCCGCACTGGCGTAGCGCGCGACCGGGTCCTTGGCGAGCGCCCGCAGCACGATCTCGTCGAGCACGGCGGGCACCGTCGGGTTGGCCACACTCGGGGCGAGCGGCTGCGCGGAGACCTGCTTGAACGCGATCGCAACCGCCGTGTCGCCGTCAAACGGAACAGCGCCGGTCAGCAACTCATACAGGATCACTCCGACCGCATACATGTCCGACGCCGCGCTGACCGCGTGGCCCTGAGCCTGCTCGGGGGACAGATACTGGGCCGTGCCCATGATCGAGCCCGTCATCGTCATGTCCGAGGCTCCCGCCTGGGCGATACCGAAATCGGTCACGCGCGCCCGACCCTCCTCGTCGAGGATGACGTTGTGCGGCTTCAGGTCACGATGGATCACGCCACGCGCATGCGCGAACCGGGCGGCCTGCAGGATCTGGGTGACGATGTCGATCGCCACCACGGGTTCGAGCGGGCCCTGTTCGCGCACGAGCTCCTTCAGCGAACGCCCCGGGACGTACTCCATCGCGATGTAGTACGTCCCGTCCCACTCGCCACGGTCGAATATGCCGACGATATTCGGGTGCGACAGTCCGGCGGCACTCGACGCCTCCCGGCGAAACCGCTCGACGAACTCCTGGTCCTCGGCGAAGTGATGGTGCAGCACCTTGACCGCGAGCCTGCGCCCGAGCAGCTGATCTTCGGCGAGATACACATCGGCCATGCCACCCGACCCCAGGCGCGAGAGCACGCGGTAGCGGCCGTCGATGATCGTGTCCGGCTCAACCATGGCTCGACTCACCCATGGTTCGTGCCAGGAATAGATTGTGGGTCGAGGTGGTCGGGCCGTGGATGGCAGACGCCGCACGCGAGCGCAGGCGTGCTGGTGGCACGTCGAGCATCGTGGGTGGCGTATGACGCCGCGGAACGGGCGCCTCGGGCCGCAAGATATTCATGGTGCGGACCCCAGCACCGTTTCCATGACCTGGCGCGCGACGGGCGCCGCGAACTCGGCCCCCTGGCCGGGGACGTCCTGCAACGTCACCGCGATCGCCACCCGCGGGTTCGCGGCGGGCGCGAACGCGATGAACCAGACATTGTTGACGGCGGCGCCGATCTGCGTCTCGGCGGTGCCGGTCTTGCCCGCCACCGGCACGCCTGGGATCTGGGCGGCCGTGCCGGTGCCTTCGGTGACGACGGCTTCCATCATGGCAGTGAGCGAGGCCGCGGTCGAAGGTTTCATCACGACCGACTGCACGCGGGGAGCGACCGTCAGGACCGTGCGTCCTTCGGGGTCGACGATCCGGTCGGTCAGGTGCGGGACCATCAGCCGCCCGTGGTTTGCGACGGCCGCCGCAACCTCGGCCATCTGCAGCGGCACGACCTGGAGTTTGTCCTGGCCGATGCCCATGCGTCCGACGTCGACATATCGGCTGCTCGGCGCGAGCAGGCGCTGGCCGAGGTACTCGCCGCTGACTGACATCTGTTCGCCCGGATAGTCCAGCTGGGGCTTGCGGTCGAACCCGAACCGGTTCATGTAGCGGGCGAGGGTCAGGCTGCCGATGTGTTCGGCGACCTGGGCATAAACGGTGTTGACCGATTTGACGAGCCCTTCGGTGAGCGTCAGCTGACCGAAGGACTCGTGTTCGTCGTTGGACAGCGGCACGCCCGAGACCAGGATGCCGTCCTTGCCGCTGACTTGCGACTGCGGGGTGTACTGCCCGGTGTCGATCGCGGCGGTGGCCGTCACCACCTTGAACGTCGAGCCGGGCGCGTACCCGAACTGTGTGGCGCGGTTGACCAGCGGCGTACCGGAGGAGTTGTGGGTGAGCCGTTCGTAGGCGCTCGGCGAGCGCAGCAGGTTGGGGTCATAGCTGGGCGTGGACGCCATCGCCTCGACGGCGCCGGTGCGGGGGTTCGAGCGCGACGACCGCGCCTCGGTGTTCGCCGAGGGCGGTGATCGCCGTGCGCTGGGCCGCCGGGTCCAGCGTGGTGATGACTTCGTCGCCCTGCCTGCGCTTGCCCTGCAGCTGGTCGAGGATCGCCTGCAGGTTGGTGGCGCTCGTTTCGCCGTCGAGCGCGGGGTTGCGGTAGCGCTCGATGCCCGACTGGCCGAGATCGGTGTAGGAGTAGCCGACCGTCTGGGCGAACAGCTGGCCGGTCGGGATACGTCCGCCGGTAGGTGCCTTCGCGCCCGCGTACGCTGCGGGCCAGCACCGTCCCGTCGGCGGCGAGGATCATGCCGCGCTGGATGCGTTCCTGCTGCAGCAACGCGCGCCGGTTCAGCGCGTTTTGACGCAGCGCGCCGGCTTCGAAGATCGTCCAGCGCGAGGTGAACGCGACGAGCAGCGCGAACAACACCACGACCAAGCCGTACAGGCGGACGATCGGCTTATTCACTGAGCTGTCCCAGTTCCAGGCTGCGGATGAGGACGGTCGCCTTGGCTTCCGAGTGCAGCGAATGGTCGAGCAGGGTGCGCCTGCGTAGGGCTGACAGCGTCGACGCGCTGACGCCTGAGACGTAATCGCTGCTGTACAGCTTGATCCCGCCCGGCAGCTGGTAGGGCAAGCCGCGATACAGCGTCACCAGGCCGCGGGAGTTGGTGCCGATGAAGTAGACCGACTGCGCCGCCAGATACGCGCCCGAGGCGATCAGGCCGAGCACCACCAGCGCAATCGCCACCGGCGCCAGCCGTCGCATGCGCCCGCGCCGACGCGTCCCGCCCGGCGCCTGCGCCGAACTCGGCAGGCGCGGACTGCGAGGTCGCACCGGGGGCTGTGCCGGCTGGGAGGCAGTGAGGATGCCCGGGTCGCCTGGGTCCGGCACGACACCCGAGTCCGGGATGGCGTCTGCGTCGCCGCGGCCGTTCGGACCCGCCGGCGCGAGCGCGGTCTGCTCCTCCGTCTCGGGGGCGACCGGTGGCGCCGGCGCGGAGGGATCCTCCAGGCGGAACAGCACCACCGTGATGTTGTCTCGCCCTCCGGCCTCGTTGGCGGCAGCGATCAGCGCCTCGCCCGCGTCGCGCAGGCGCGCGTGCGAGCGCATGAGCTCCGCTACGCGCTCCTCCGGGAGCATCGTCGTCAGGCCGTCGCTGCACAGCAGGTAGACGTCGCCCGCGCGGGCGCTGTAGGAGCGAGTGTCGACCTCGACGGACGGCTCGGGTCCGAGCGCGCGCGTAATCACCGAGCGCTGCGGATGATCGACGGCTTCCTCGGGCGTGATCTTGCCCTGACGCATCAGCTCGTCGACAAGCGAATGATCGTCGGTCAGGCGCACCAGCTCGCCCGCGCGCAGCCGGTAGGCGCGACTGTCGCCGACATGGGCGATCGCCACCTCCTCCGGCGCGACATACACCGCCGTCAGGGTCGTGCCCATCCCCGCATGCTCGGCGTTTGAGTGCGAGAGCTCATGGATGCGGGCGTTGGCCGCGCCGGCTCGCGCCGCGAGGCCGCTCTCGGGCTCGGCGGTGTCGCCCAGCCCCTCTTCGAACACGTCCACCGCGATCCTCGACGCGACCTCGCCGGCCTGCGCGCCGCCCATCCCATCGGCCACGACGAACAGCGGCGAGCGCGCCAGCAGCGAGTCCTCGTTCGCGCGCCGCTGACGGCCGGTGTCGGTGGCGGAGTACTGCTCTGCGACGCGGAGCATCAGGCCGCTCCAGGCATGGTCGCGTACGCGCCGGCGGGCGTCGCGGCGAGCACCGCTTCGGGCGCCCGATCTGCTGTTGCGTCGAGGACCGCGGGGTGCGCGTGCATGGCTAGTCGACCTCGAATGTGAACTCGGAGTCGCCGATCCTGACGCGGTCGCCGGGATGCAACGGCCGGGGTGTCTCGAGCAGCTCCTCGTTGAGGTAGGTGCCGTTGGTGGAGCGCAGATCCTCGACCACCAGGATATTGCCCTGCCGGTAGATGCGGGCGTGGCGCGAGGAGGCGAACGGATCCTCGAGCCGTATCTCCGCGCGGTCGCCGCGACCGAGCACGACATCCCCGTCGAGGTCATAGATCATCCCGTGATCGTGACCCGGTGCACGCTCCACCACCAGCCTGGGCGCGCGCCCGGTGAGGTCGGCGACGCCCACCGCCGAGGCCGAGTGCAGACCGGTCGCATCGGCCGGGATCGGCGCACCCGATGACGGCAACGACGCTGAGGAGCCGCCGCGCAGGTCGCGCAGCGCGCTGCGCGCGACCCACAGCAGGAACAGGTAGAGCACGGCCAGGAAGCCGAACTTGAGGGCCACCGATACGGGCGCGAGCGTCGTCATGAGACGTCGAACACGATCTCGGTGGAGCCCAGCTCGAGGCGATCTCCCGCCCGCAGCGGGTGGGGTCCGTGGATGTCGCGACCGTTGACGCGCACGCCGTTGGTCGAGCCTAGGTCGGCAACGGTCCAGCCGCCGCCGTCTGGACGAAGCTCCGCGTGACGGCGTGAGACGCCCGTGTCATCGAGCACGATGTCACAGTCGCGGCTGCGCCCGAGCACGCCGCCGCCGGGCGGCACCGGCAGGCGCCTGCCGCCCACCGACAGCAGCACCCGTGCGGGACGGCGCGCCCGCGCCTCTTGGATGGGATCCTCACCCATCCCGCGCATACGCGCCGAGCTGCTGTAGATCATCGTCTGCCCATGTTCGTCGGGCGGCTCGGCCGGCCGCGGGTCCGCCATCGGCTCCGCCGAGGAGTCGTCACTGTGACCGTCCGCCCGGACGAGCCGCGCCTGGATGCCGAATTCGCCGAGCGACAGCTCCTCGTCGGTGTGGAAGGAGATCAGCGGCTGTGAGGCGAGGATCAGATCCTCGCGGCGAGCGTGCTCGAGCAGATAGGCGCACAGCTCGTCGATCACCTCGTGCTCGACACCCTCGTAGCGGGCGCGGTCCTCGGGCGAAAGCCAGACCGAGTACTCGTTCGGCGCGTATGTGCGCGAGACCGATGCGGTGCGATGCTCGTCCATCTCCCGCGCCAGCTTGTGCGCCAGTTCGATCGGACGCACCTCCGAGCGGAACACGCGCCCAAACGCGCCTTCGACGAGATTGGCGATCCTGGTCTCGAGTGCTCTCAGGGGGTTCATGGCAGGGTGCCCGGTGGTCGGTCGTGGTACGCCCACGACCGTCTGGTGGCACTCTAAGGGTGACGGCCGGAGACTGGGCCGCGCAGCGCGCGTCCGGCAATCGCGATGGCGGCGCCGGCGATCGCCCCGAGGACGGCGCCGTGTGGCCGCGGGAGGACGGCGCCAGCGGACAGGCCGGCGTCGAAGTAGGGCGTGGCGGCGAGCAGCGCGGTGGACCATACGACCGCCGCGAGCGTGTCGAGGATCGCGCTGCAGCCGCGTACGATCAGCGGCAGCACAGCCGCGCCGGCGGCCCACAGCACCGCTCCGAGCAACAGCCCGGTCGTGAGCGTGGGACCGATGACGTGGATGGCGGCGCCGTCGAGCGAGCCCTCCCACACCGCGCGCGGCGGCGCGGACGCGGGCGACCCCAGCCACAGGCGCGCCCCGCTCGAGCCCCCGCCGAGCAGCGGCTCCGCAAGCGCCAGCCACCAGTACCCGAGAGCGCCCAGCGCCGCGCGGTGTGACCATCGCGACGCCTGCCCTGCCAGGGCCGGATATGCGCCCGCCAGGCCCACGAGTCCGAGCATCGGCGCAAGGCCGGCCGTCAGCCAGCCGATGGCGGGGCGGGGACTCATCAACAGCAGCGGCGCCGCCGCGGTGAGGAGCAGCAGCGCGACTCCCGGCCGCGCGCTCGCCACCTGCCAGGCCGCCACGGCGATGACACACCCGGCCCACACCGCGCGCGGGAGCGGCAGGCGGCGGGGGGCGGCGGCGGGCGGCGCTGGCGGCGGGTCCTCTGGCGCGAGACGCGCGTGGGCGTCGATCCGGTGGACGGGTGCGTCTCCGCTGGCGACTCGGTGGTGCTCCAGAGCCTGGCGCCCGGTGGTCATCGGGATGTGGGTCGCCGCTGCCGGCGAGGGACGATCCGAACCGTCTGACTCGTACGACGGCCGCCGGGCCCTCCGGCTGAGCAGACCGCGCCTGCGGATCAGGCCCTCTGCCAGGGCCTGTTCGAGGACGGCGCGCAGGTCCTCCAGGGTCCCGCGCCGGGCGGGATCGATCGCCAGAGCCCTATCGAGGGCGACGGTCAGCGCACGGGGGAGGTCGGGGCGGCGCGCGGCGAGCGCCGGAAGCTGCCGGCCGATGCGCCGGGCGGTCGCCGCGGGCGTGGGCCCGCGCACCGGGTTGACCCCGGTTAGCCCCTCGTATATGACCAGCGCCAGCGAGTAGATGTCGGCGGACTCACCAACCTCAAGGCCCTCGCTCTGCTCAGGCGCCATGTAGGCGAGCGTGCCGAGCGTCTCGCCGGTGCGCGTGAGCGCCTCGCCGCCCGCGAGGCTCGCGCCGCCGAAGTCGGTCAGCTTGGCCGGCGTCTCGTGCGCGCCGGGATCATGGGGCACGAGCACGTTCTGGGGCTTGACGTCGCGGTGGATGACTCCCCGGGCGTGGGCGTGGGCGAGGGCGTGGGCGAGGGCGAGGGCGATCTCGAGCAGCTCCTCGTCTGAGAGCGCGTCATCCGCCACGAGCTGTGCAAGGGTGTCGCCGTCGACGAGCTCGGAGACGAGATAGAACGCGTCGTCGTCCACATACGCCTCATGCAGCGCCACGATCGCCGGATGGGCCAGGCGCGCCGATGCGAGCGCCTCCCGAGATGCGCGCTCGCCCGCCTGCGACTCGCCACGTCCGTCCCGGGCGGGCAGATCAGGAGGGAGGGGTATCCGCTTGAGGGCGACCTCGCGGTGCAGCAGCTCGTCATACGCCCGCCAGACCACACCGAACCCACCCGCGCCGAGGCGCTCGATCAGGCGGTAGCGGCCATGCAACAGCGCGCCGTCCCGAGGGTGCTCGCCTACGGCGATGCGAGACGATGGGCGTACGGGGCCCGCCCGAGCGATCGTGACGGGCATCATAGTGGTCGTCGCGAGCCGCTCGGCGGTCTCGGGCGCGGTGCCGGTCCGCGGGAGATGGTCCTGGACGAGGGTTTGCGAGGAGTCCACCGGGTGGCGCGTTCGCCGCCCGCGGGCGCACTCCCTGCACAAAAGCGAAGGATTATGCGGACTGACCGAGAAGTTGCAGGTTCACGGGCGAGGAGGCAGGCAGTCATACTGATGCCCTCCGCATGAACAAGTCCCTGCAAAGGAGCGATAGCTTTGTCGTTTTTTGACGACGGCGAGGAGACAGCGTCTCGCCCTGCAGCCCGAGCGCCCCGCGCGCCGCAGAGTTCCCGCCCACGCCGTCCGCGGCACGCGGAGGAGCCCGATTCGCATGACGAGCACACCGTGATGGTGCGCCGTCGCGTGGCGGCGGGAGTCGGCGTCGTGCTGCTGATCGTGATCGTGCTGATCGTGAACGGCTGCCTGAAAAGCCAGAAGACGCAGGCGCTGAGGGATTACACCCGCAACGTCGAGCAGGATCGTGACCGAATCCGACCAGCAGGTGTCACAGCCGCTGTTCGCGGCCCTGTCTAACGCGAGCTCCAAGCCGGCTCTCAATGTCGAGACGCAGGTCAACCAGCTGCACCTCGAAGCCGAGAAGCAGGCGACGCAGGCCAAGGGTCTGAGCGTCCCTGGAGAAATGGACTCCGCGCAGCGCGATCTGCTGCTGGCGCTTGACCTGCGCGCTGAAGGGGTGGAAAAGGTCGCGAACCTGCTGCGCACGGCGCTGGGAGGTCAGGCCAAGCAGGCGAGCACGACGATCGCGGGCGACATGGAGAACTTTCTGGCCTCTGACGTAATCTACTCTCAACGAGTCGCGCCTCTGATCGAACAGACGCTGAAGGCCGGCGGCGCCGAAGGACAGACCGTCGCGAGTACACACTTCCTGCCGAACATCGGCTGGCTGGAACCGACCACGGTGCAGTCGCGCATCACCGGCCAGGGCGCGAGCTCCTCCCAGAGCGGCGAAACCCTTACCGGCCACCACGGCAGCGCGCTGAAGGGAGTGAGCGTCGGCGCGAACACGCTCGAACCCGAACCGGCCCTCAACCACATCAGCGGCGGTGGCAACCCAACGTTCACCGCCCGGGTTGAAAACGCCGGTGAATTCCCTGAGACGAACGTCAAGGTGGACGTCAACATCACCGCCGGCGGCAAGCAGTTCGCGGCCTCCCGCACGATCGGAAAGACCGAACCCGGCAAGACCGCCAGCGTCGAAATCCCGGTGACCGGCGTCCCGCTGGGCGCGGCTTCAAAAGTCGAAGTCCATGTCGAGCCGGTGCCCGGCGAAACCAACCACGAAGGCACCAAGGACACTTACCTGGCGATCTTCGGTTCCTAGTAGTAGGAGGGCGGACCACGCCTCGGAGCGTCTGCGGCAAGTCGTCCGGACGCGCTCGCGGCAACTCCCCAAACGCTTGCGGCGCCCCTGGACGCCGCCCGTCTCGCCGGCCGGATCCCTGCACCCCAAACGCGTCCGCGAGCGCTAAGTTGTGGCGAGCATGACCGCCGCGATAACCGATACCCAGGGGATCGTCGCGATCGTCGCCGCCTCCCTGGCGGCGGTCGCGCTGCTCGCGTGCGCGGCCCTGGCAATGTCCGTGCGCAGGCTGAGGCGCTCGCAGAAGCTCGTGATCGGGGATCGCGAGGAGCGTGACGTGGTGGCCCACGCGGCAGAGATGCAGGACGCATTCGAGGCGCTGAGGGGCTACGTCGAGGATGTCGCGGCGCGCCTCGACGGACGGCTGGCGGGCGCTGAGACGGCGCTGCACGGCGCGTTCGCGCATCGCGCGCTGGTGCGCTACGACGCCTACAACGAGCTGTCCGGTCAGCAATCGATGTCGATCGCCCTGCTCGACGACGGGCGCTCGGGCATCGTGCTGTCGTGCATCCATCATCGCGACCAGGCGCGGGTGTACGCCAAGCAGGTGCACGGCGGGCGAGGCGAGCTGGAGCTCTCGCCCGAGGAGGCTGAGGCCGTGCGTCTCGCGCTGAGCCCGGCCGGAGAGCGAGCCGATGTCGCCGCACAGCGCACCAGCTGAGAGCGCTGGCGAGTCCCGGCGCCCGCGCGTCGGGTACCTCGGCCCCGAGGGCACGTTCACCGAGGAGGCGCTGCTCTGCAGCGCCGAGGCGGGCGCGGTGGAGCCGGTCGCCCTGCGGACGATCTACGACACGACTCTCGCGCTCACGCGCGCAGAGGTGGAGTGGGCGGTCGTCCCGATCGAGAACTCCCTGGACGGATCCGTGAGCGTCACCCTGGATCTCCTGGGCAGCGAGGACGGGGGTCTGGAAATCGTCGGCGAGGCGCTGCTATCGGTGCGGCACTCGCTGGTCGCCTTCGGCGAGCTCGAGCTGAGCGAGATCGACACGGTCCTGACCCATCCGCAGGTCCCCGGCCAGTGCGAGCGGTTCCTGCGCGGTGAGCTGGGTCACGCGACGGTGCTCCCGGCGACCTCGACGGCCGAGGCTGTGCGGATGGTCGCCAGCAAGGATACGCCCGGACTGGCGGCGCTGGGGACGACGCTGGCGGCCAAAATCTACGGTGGGGCGGTAATCAGGGAGGACGTCCAGGACAGAGACGACAACGAAACGCGTTTCGTGTGGCTGGCGCGGGCGGGCGGGGGCACTGGGGAGCGGGCTGAGGCTGTGCCGGCCGTTCCGGTGGGCCAGGGCGGGGAGCGGACGCGTACTCCGCCGCTGCGCGCGCGTGCAGGCGAGGGATGGAAGACGTCGCTGGTGTTCTGGGGGCCGGGAGCGGACAGTCCCGGATGGCTCGTTCGCTGCCTGGACGAGTTCGGACGGCGCGAGATCAACCTGACGAAGATCGAGTCCCGGCCCAAGCGCGATCGGATGGGCAGCTACATGTTCTTCGTGGACCTGCGGGGCCGGGTGAGCGACCCCGCGGTCACGGAGGCGGTCGCGGGGCTCACGAGGATCTGCGAGCAGGCGCGCGTGCTCGGTTCCTACCGGGCGAGCAGCGCCCTGACGGATGCGGTGGCGGGCGCCGGCGGGACCGAGAAACACCCCGCGAGCAATCGCCACGACGGGCCCGCGCCATCGCTACACTCCGGCGCTACAGATGGATAGCACCGTTCCACCTGTAGTACTGAGGTCCGTGCCGCCACCAGAGCACCGGCGGCGCGGGCCTGACAGTGGCCGGGTGCTCGTCTTGAACGCGACATACGAGCCGATCAACGTGTGCTCGGTGCGCCGGGCCGTGGTGCTGCTGTTGAAGGACAAGGCCGAGTTGCTGGAGCGGGGACGCTGGGAGCTGCACTCGGAGAGCTCTACCGTCGCGCGACCGGTCGTGATTAGGCTTGTCAGCTACGTGCGGGTGCCGCGCGACGCCCACCGGCGCAAGATCACCAGGCGCGCGGTGTTCGCGCGCGACGGCTGGGCCTGCCAGTACTGCGGATCGCGCTCGAACCTGACTGTCGATCACGTGATCCCGCGCTCCAAGGGCGGCAACTCCAGCTGGGAGAACATCGTCGCCTCGTGCGCGCCGTGCAACCGACGCAAGGGGGACCGGATGCCGCGCCAAGCCGGGATGCACCCGCGCCGCGCGCCGCGCACCCCGCGCGCGGAGATCTTCATCCATGTCGCCTCGCCGACGATCCCGGCGGCTTGGCTGCAGTACCTGCCCCAGGCGGCCTGACGGCCGCTGGCACTGCGCCATGCCGCGTCCTCGGTCGCTCGTGTGCAGAGCACACTTCGCTCCTGCGTCCTTACCGAAGCCGGGAGACACTCGCTTCGCTCGCATCCCCGTTTCGGCCAGCTTGGCCATCGAACCGTCAGGTGGGCGGAATGTTTAACACGACGAGGGGCACCCTCGACAGGATGCCCCTCGCGGATACGGCTGTGACTGGAAAGACCGAGGCGACTCGCTGACGCGCTGCTGCCGGAGGGACCAGGTCCGGCGGTCGTCTCGGGGTGTCCCGGGTTGGATTCCGCCAAGCGGTCCAGCCTCCGACCTAGCGGCCGGTCACCTCCAGGGTCCCGCGAGAACTGTGACTAAGCGTTTGGACCACCTCCTTTCTCTGGTCTGGTGAGAGTAGCGAACGGAGATGACGGGCGCGAGGCTTAATCCTCGCCCGGCGAACCGTCGGGCGAGGCGAGGTCCTCGATCGACGCGCCGGTGAGCTGCGCCTCTCCCACCGCGCCGGCATCCGCGGCTCCGTCATCGGTGTCGACGACGAGCGCGACGGCGCTGACGAGATCCTCGTCCTTGAGGTTCATCGCGCGCACGCCCGTTGCCGAGCGGCCCTGCTGGGAGATGCCGCCGGCGGAGGTCCGCTGGACCATGCCGCCGACGCTGATGAACACCAGCTCCTGGTGCTCGCGTACGACGAGCGCCCCGGCCAGGCCGCCCTTGCGCTCGGTGAGCTTGATCGTCTTGACGCCTTTGGCGCCGCGGTTGGTCTTGCGGTACTGGCCGATCTGGGTGCGCTTGCCGTAGCCGTTCTCGGTGACGACCAGCAGGTCCATGTCGTCGCGGGCGACGTCCATCGCGATCACCTCGCCGTCCTTGCCGACGTCCATGCCGCGCACGCCGGTCGTGTCGCGGCCCATCGAGCGCGCGTCGGACTCGGCAAAGCGCACCGTCAGCCCGGCCTTGGAGACCATGATGATCTCGTCGCTCGGATCGACCGCGCGCACGGCGAGCAGCTCGTCGTCGTCGCGAATCTTGATCGCGATGATGCCGTCGGCTTTGATCGGTGTGTTGTAGGCGAGGAACTCCGTCTTCTTGACGGTGCCGCTGCGGGTCGCGAACACCAGGTACTTCGTCTCTGAGAAGTCGCGCGTTGAGACCACCGCCTGGATCCGCTCGCCGTCGCGCAGCGGCAGGATGTTCACCAGCGCGCGGCCCTTGGCCGTGCGCGAGGCCTCCGGCAGCTCGTACACCTTCGAGCGATACACCTTGCCGCGGTTGGAGAAGAACAGCAGGTAGTCGTGGGAGGAGCAGACGAACAGGTGCTCGATGAAGTCGCCGTCCTTCATGTCCATCCCCGTCACGCCACGCCCGCCGCGCGCCTGCTGGCGGTAGGTCGCCAGCGGCAGCGACTTGATGTAGCCGGTCTGGGTGATCGTGATCACCATCTGCTGGTCGGCGATCAGGTCCTCGATGTCGATCTCGTCCTCGGAGTGGCTGATCTCGGTGCGCCGGGCGTCGCCGAAGCGCTCGGAGATCTCTGAGAGCTCTTCCTTGATCACGGCCATCACGCGGGTCTCATCGCCGAGGATCGCGCGCAGCTCAGCGATGCGCTCGGTGACGTCGGCGTGCTCCTGTTGGATCGAGTCGGCCTCCAGCGCCGTGAGTTGGGACAGGCGCAGATCGAGGATCGCTGAGGCCTGGATCGTGCTGAGCTCGAAACGGGCGACGAGCTGCTCGCGGGCGTCCTCGCGATCGCGCGAGGCGCGGATCAGCTCGATGATCGCGTCGAGGTGCTCCAGCGCCGTCAGCAGGCCCAGCAGGATGTGCGCGCGGGCCTCCTTCTCGGAGAGCTCGTGCTTGGTGCGGCGCACGATCACCTCACGCTGGTGGGCGACGTAGTTGTGGATGACCGCGCGCAGGTTCAGCGTGCGCGGGACGTTGTCGACGAGCGCGACCATGTTCACGCCGAAGGTCGACTGCATCGAGGTGTGCTTGTAGAGCTTGTTCAGCGCGACCTTTGGAATCACGTCGCGCTTGAGCTCGATCACAAGGCGCATCCCGCGCTTGTCGGACTCGTCGCGCAGGTCGGAGATCTCGGAGATCTTCTTGTCGTGCACCAGGTCGGCGATCTTCTGGATCAGCCCGCCGTCGCCGCCCTTCTTGACCATGAAGGGCAGCTCGGTGACGACGATCGCCTCCTTGCCTTGTTTAAGTGGCTCGACGTGCGCGCGGGCCTGCACGCGCACGCGGCCGCGCCCCGTCTCATACGCGTCACGGATGCCCTGGTGGCCGAGGATGATCCCGCCGGTCGGGAAGTCCGGGCCTTTGATGTGCTTGAGCAGGCCGGCGGTGTCGATCTCAGGGTCGTCCATATAGGCGATGGTCGCCGCGACCACCTCGCGCAGGTTGTGCGGGGGGATGTTCGTCGCCATTCCCACCGCGATCCCCGAGGAGCCGTTGACGAGCAGGTTCGGGAAACGGGCCGGCAGCACCAGCGGCTCCTGGCGCGAGCCGTCGTAGTTGGGCACGTAATCGACCGTGTCCATGTCGAGATCGCGCAGCATCTCCGTGGCGATGCGGGCCAGGCGGGCCTCGGTGTAGCGCATCGCGGCCGCGGGATCGTCGTCCACCGACCCGAAGTTGCCCTGGCCGTCGATGAGCTCGTTGCGCATCGAGAACTCCTGCGCCATGCGCACGAGCGTGTCGTAGATCGCGGAGTCGCCATGGGGGTGATAGTTGCCCATCACCTCGCCGACGATCTTGGCGCACTTGGCGTACGGCCGGGTGGGGCCGAGGCCCAGCTCGTTCATCGCGTACAGCACGCGACGGTGCACCGGCTTCAAGCCGTCGCGCACATCCGGCAGGGCGCGCCCGACGATCACCGACATCGCGTAGTCGAGATACGCGGTGCGCATCTCCTCCTCGAGTGCGCGCGGTTCGATGTTGCCACCGCTCAGTGTCTCAGGCGTAGCCACTATGGCTCCTCATGACCTGCGCATCTCTGCGTCCTCGGTCGCTCGCGTGCAAAGCACGCCACGCTCCCTGCGTCCTTGATCTGCTTGATCCTGAGGGCCATAGACGCGCAGTTCCTTACACGTCTAGATTCGCCACGGCACGGGCATTGTCTTCGATAAACAACCGGCGGGGCTCGACCTGGTCGCCCATCAGCATCGAGAAGATGCGATCGGCGGAGGCTGCGTCCTCGAGGGTGACCTGCGCCAACGTGCGCGTCTCCGGAGCCATCGTGGTTTCGCCAAGCTGGTCGGCGTTCATCTCGCCGAGCCCCTTGAACCGCTGCAGTTTGATGCCCTTCTGCGCGACCGTCATCACCGCCTCACGCAGCGCCTCGAATGAGGGCGCGTTCTCGCGCGCGTCGCCGAGGCGCACATCGAACGCGGGGGTGCCGGCGAGCTCGACCAGCTGGGCGTGGACGCGCGCCAGCTGACGGTACTCCTGGGAGGCGAACAGATCGCGGGCGATGCGATGGGTGCGGGCGAAGCCCGTGCTGGTTTCGACCGCCTTGACCCGCAGCTCCATATCGTCCACGGAGAGCAGCTCGGTGGCGTGCGTCTCCCCTACGATCCCCTCGCGGGAGAGCAGCTCGACGGCGGCGTCGGGGTCGAGCGCCTGCTCGCCCAGCAGCGAGGACTCCTCCAGGAACTGGACCATGTCGTGGCCGTGCACGGCGCGCAGCGAGGAGGCCCAGCCCTCGTACTGCTTGAGCAGGCGGGTGAACCGCTGCCAGCGGGACTCGGTCAGCTTGAACTGGGTGCCGTGACGATCGAACACGTCCAGGCGGTCCCACTTGTCCGACAGCAGGATCTCCTCGAGCTCTGAGTCCTTCTCGATGTAGCGCTCGCGCGAGCCCTGCTTGAGCTTGTACAGCGGGGGCTTGGCGATGTACACATATCCGGCCTCGATCAGCTCCTGCATCTCGCGGAACAGCAGGGTCAGCGCGAGCGTGCGGATGTGGGCGCCATCGACGTCGGCGTCGGTCATCAGGATCACCTTGTGGTAGCGCGCGTTCTCGATGTTGAACTCGTCGCGCACGCCGGTGCCGATCGCGGTGATCAGCGCCTGGATCTCGACGTTCTGCAGAACCTTGTCGATGCGTGACTTCTCGACGTTGAGGATCTTGCCGCGCAGCGGCAGCACCGCCTGGGTGTTGCGGTCGCGGCCCTGCTTGGCCGAGCCGCCGGCGGAGTCGCCCTCGACCACGAACAGCTCGGCCAGCGAGGGGTCCTTGACCGAGCAGTCGGCGAGCTTGCCCGGCAGCGTCGAGTTCTCCAGCGCCGACTTGCGCCGGGTCAGGTCGCGGGCCTTGCGCGCGGCCTCGCGCGCGCGCTGAGCCTGGACGGACTTCATGATCACCGCGCGCGCCTCGCTCGGGTTCTCCTCCAGAAACTCGCCCAGGCCCGTGTTGACGATCGACTCTACGAACCCCGCCATGCCGGGATTGCCGAGCTTGGTCTTGGTCTGGCCCTCGAACTGGGGGTCGCGCAGCTTGACCGAGATCACCGCCGTCAGTCCCTCGCGCACGTCCTCGCCCGAGAGGTTGTCCTCTTTCTCCTTGAGCAGACCCTTCTCGCGCGCGTAGCGGTTCAGCGTGCGCGTGAGCGCCGAGCGAAAGCCCGACATGTGCGAGCCGCCCTCGCGGGTGGCGATGTTGTTGGCGAACGAGTGAATCGACTCCTGATAGGAGGAGTTCCACTGCATCGCCACCTCGGCCGCGCCCTCCTCGGACTCGCCGGCGAAGAACACGACCTTGCGGTGGACCGTGTCCTTGTTTTCGTTCAAGTAGGAGACGAAGTCCTCGATGCCGCCCTCGTAGCGAAACTCGGCGGAGTGGCCCTCGCCGCGCTCGTCGACGATCGAGATGAGCAGCCCCCGCGTGAGAAACGCCGTCTCGCGCAGACGCTCCTCCAGTGTGTGAAAGTCGTACTCCAGCGTCTCGAATATGTCGGCGTCCGCCAGGAACGTGACCGTCGTGCCGGTGGGAGCGTCGGGGGCGAGCTTCTCACCCTTGGCCAGCTCGCCCTGAGGAGCGCCACGCGAGTACTCCTGGACCCAGGCGTGGCCGTCGCGGCGGATCTGCACGAGCAGCCGTTCGGACAGGGCGTTGACCACCGACACCCCGACGCCGTGCAGCCCGCCGGAGACCTTGTAGCCGCCGCCGTCGCCGAACTTGCCGCCGGAGTGCAGGACGGTGAGCACGACCTCGACCGCCGGTCGCCCCTCCTTCTCCATCGTCGCGACCGGGATGCCGCGGCCGTTGTCGCTGACCGTGACCGAGCTGTCGGGATGGATCGTGACGGACACCTCCGTGCAGTAGCCGGCGAGGGCCTCGTCGACGGAGTTGTCCACGACCTCATAGACAAGGTGGTGCAGACCCATGACGCCCGTCGAGCCGATGTACATGCCGGGGCGCTTGCGGACGGCCTCCAGGCCCTCCAGCACCGTGATGTCCTGCGCGTCATAGCCGGCGCCGACGCCCGCGGATGTGTCGCTGACGCCCGCGGCGGGGCTGACCTCGGGGTTGTGTGCGTGGGCGCTGTCGGCAGTAGCCAATCTGATCCTTCGATGACGTGCGAACGCCCCGGAATCCAGGGCGCTCAGACGGTGGTCCGGGGCGGAATGTGCGGTTGTTGAACAATAGCACAACCGGCCCTCGGACAGGCCCTTCCCACGGCACGAAATCCCTGCAAAATGGCGGAAAATGACGGGCAGGTCCGGCGGGGGCGGGGGCGGCTCAGCCGCAGCGGCAGCGCAGCTGACGAAGGGTGTCCTGGCCGAGTACGGCGTTCAGGCGTCCGATCAGCTCGGGGCCCATCAGATCGAGCTCCTGCGCCCATACCGCGGCCTCGCAGATCACCGTGAGCACGCCGTCGCGCTCGGCCGTCGGGTGGGCGGATCCGGCGATCGCCGGACCGAGGGAGCGCTCCCACACCTCCTGCACGCGCGCGAGCGTGGTTGCCGGCGCGAGGTCAGCGGTGAACGCTTCGACGGGCGCCGCCAGGCGCCGGGGGGCGATCCTGCTCACGGGCCGGCGCCCCGATGGCCTGTACATCCAAACCTCATGCCGCCAGCGCCTCCTGAAGGATCGCGCCAGTGCTGACGCGCAGGCGGGTAACGGCGGCGCCCGTGGCGCCCGGCACGTGGGCCAGGTCGGTGGTCGCGATGACGCTCTGCCCGCCTGTGGACAACTCCAGCGCGAGCAGTTCGCGACGCTCGGCGTCGAGCTCGCTCATGACGTCGTCGAGCAGCATCAGCGGCATCCGGCCGCGCTCGCTGGCTAGCACGGCGCGCTCGGCGAGCAGCAGCGCCAGCAGGGCGATCCGTTGCTCGCCCTGAGAACCGTAGGAGCGCAGCTCGCGCCCGTCGCGCGCGAGCGCGAGCTCGTCCCGGTGCGGTCCGTGGCCGGAGAAGCCCCGCTGGAGATCGCTGTCCAGGCGCTCGCGCAGCTCGACCATCAGGGCGTCCTCGTCAGCCGCGCTCGTGCGCGGGCGATACTCGAGGCGCACCTCGCCGGCGAGCCCGAGCTGGGCGGCTCGCTGGGCGAATGGCTCAGCCAGCAGGGCGACGGCGCGGGCGCGGTTGTCGCGCAGCGCGAGCGCATGCCGGGACAGCTGCAGATCCCAGGTGGAGATGCTCTCGCGCGCGGCCGCACCGGAGCGGATGCGGGCGAGCAGGGCGTTGCGTTGGGCCAGCACGCGGGCATACGCGCGGCGGTCGGCGGCGCGCAGTGGCCAGAATCCCGCGACGACCTGGTCGAGGTGCGCGCGGCGGACGCCGGGCGGGCCCTTGAGCAGCGCCAGGCGGTCGGGCATGAACACGCTCAGCAGCGGACGGTCCTCGACGTCGAGCAACCGCTCGACGGGCGCGCCGTCGGAGCTCATGCGCTTGGGCTGCCCCGGCTCGAACCCGACGCTCAGCTCGTGATCGCGGGCGCCGTCGCTGAGGCGAACGCTCACGCGGGTCGCGCCCTGCCCGAAGCGCACCAGCTCACGCTCGTTGCGTGTCCGCGGAGAGCATCCGGCGCAGCCGAAGTAGAGCGCCTCCAGCAGGTTGGACTTGCCCGCTCCGTTGGGGCCATGAACAACGGTCAGACCCTCCCCCAGAGACGCTTCAGCGCGGGCGTACGTGCGAAAGTCGCGCAGCTGAACGCTGACGACGCGCATGCCAGGGCCTACACATTGAGGCGGATGGGCATGATCAGGTATACGAAGTCTCCCGAGTCCGGCGATTCGATCAGGCCCGGGCGCAAGGGACTGATCAACTTGAGGGTGAGCTCATCGGACTCGACGCTCTCCAGCCCGTCGCGCAGGAACTCTGGGTTGAACCCGATCTCAAACGGCTCGCCGCTGAACGGAACCGGGATCGTCTCGCTGGCCTCGCCCACGTCTGGGGTCTGCGCCGAGATCGTCAGCTCGCCGTCGCCGAAGCCGAGGCGCAGGGGCGTGTTCTTTTGCGCCAGCAGGCTGATGCGGCGGACGACATCGCCGAGCTCGGCGCTCGCCAGGCGCAGCTCGTGCTCGACCGAGTCCGGCAGCAGTTGGCGGTAGTTCGGAAACTGGCCGTCGATTAGACGCGAGGACAGGACGGTGTCTCCCAGCTCGAAGATCACCTGATTTTGGCCGACGCTGACAGACAGCGACTCGGCGGGGTCCTGCTGGGCGATGCGGACGAGCTCCTGCAGGGCGCGCGCGGGGATGTTCGCTTCCAGCGAGCCCCGCAGCGGAGTCTCGAGCGCCGACTCCTTGACCGACAGGCGGTAGGAGTCAGTGGCGACCATGCGTAGCTGCTGTCCGGAGGCCGACATCAGGATGCCGGTGAGCACGGGCCGGGTCTCGTCGCGCGAGGCTGAGCGGGCGACCTGCGACACGGTCTGCACGAACGCGGCCGTGGGCAGCTTTATGCGCGTCTCGGGGGAGGGCTGGGGGAGGGCTGGAAAGTCCTCGGAGCGGAGTGTCCGCAGGTGGAACGTGGCGGAGCCGCAGATCAACTCGACGTCCTGCTCCATCGTTCTAAGCTCCAACGTCAACCGATCTGCGGGCAGGGTGCGGACGACGTCAAGAAACAGCCGTGCGGGAAGCACTACCACTCCAGGACGAGCGACTTCGGCCGAGAGCGGGACGCGCAGCCCAATTTCGGTATCAGTGGCTAGCAGCTCTGATGTTGAGCTCTCGTTGGCTGAGACCATTACGCCGGAGAGTGCCTGCACTGCGCTTCGAGTCGACGCAACCCGTGTTGTGGTTTGCAGTTGAGCCAGCAGGTCAGTCGTAGAGAGGGATAGCTTCACTGATACACCTTATAAGGAGGATAGAAGTTAGTAGGAACTGTGGATATCTCGTGTTGATGGTTCAGAGGCTCATTCAACTGGAAAAGTCCCTTGACATGGCTGTGGATGAGCCTGTGGAGTGTTTCAGGCCAAGCGGTCGTGGTGCGGTGCGACATGGGTTTCATCGGTGGGACGAAGATCGTTGAGGAGGCTGTCCACAACCTGCCGCGCGCTGGCGTCCTCGGCGATGCGTGAGGAGGTCCGGCGGTATGCGTGCAGGACGGTCGTATGATCGCGCCCTCCGAACTGACGCCCAATCGCGGGCAGTGATTCGCCGGTCAGCTCCCGCGCGAGATACATCGCGACCTGCCGCGGCCACGAGACGCGTGACGCGCGGGAGGATGAGAGCAATTCGTCCGAGGTGAGCCCGAAGCGTGCGCATGCCGCCTGGGTGATATCGCTGATCGACGGAGGTCCCTGGCGAGTGGGAGGTTGTGCGACGGGATAGAGTCGGTCGAGGACCTCGCGAGTCAGCTCGGCTGTCGGCGCCCTGCCTGTGAGGGAGCTGAATGCGACCACGCGGATGAGGGCGCCCTCGATCGCGCGGACGTTGTCGCAGACGCGCTCCGCGATCAGCCGCAGCGGCGACTCGTCGGCGAGATCGAGATCGTCGTGCTGCGCGCGCTTGCGCAGGATCGTCATGCGCGTGGCGAGGTCAGGAGGCTGGATGTCGGCCACGAGCCCGGACTCGAAGCGCTCGCGCAGTCGATCCTCCAGCGCCTGCAGGTCGCGGGGCGGGCGATCGGAGCTGAGGACGATCTGACGCCCGCAGTCATACAGGGCGTTGAACGTGTGGAAGAACTCCTCCTCGGTGCGCGTCTTGCGCTCGAGGAATTGGACGTCGTCGACGAGCAGCACGTCGATCTGGCGAAAGCGCGACTTGAACGCCTCGGTGCTCCGCCCGGACAGAGCGCCCAGGAACTCGTTCGTAAACGCCTCCCCGGTCGTGACTCGGACGGCCAGCCCGGGATTGTGAGCGATCAGCAGGTCTGCGATCGAGCTCAGCAGGTGGGTCTTGCCCACGCCCGGCGGTCCGCATATGAACAGGGGGTTGTAGGCCTGTCCCGGCATCTCCGCGACGGTCAGCGCGGCCGCGTGCGCCAGGCGGTTGCAGTCGCCGATGACGAACTGGTCGAATGTCAGCTTGGGATTGGGGAGGGTGTCGGTGGGAGGCACGCGTGACGGTGGGCCCGAGCGTTCTGTATTGAGGCGGCCGGGCTGATGTCCTACCCTCCAGCCCCCCGCGGCCTCGGTCCGCCGTCCGGCGTCTGGGGAGGCGTCGATGCCAGAGGTCCCGCCAGGCATGTCGGCGCCGGGGACCACCTCGATGACCACCTCGTCTCCCAGGACACTTGTCGCGCAGGCCCGGATGACGCGTCCAAACCGATCTCGCACCCATCCATGGGCCTGCGCCGGAGCCTCGATCGTAAGGCGCCCATGGGAGAACTCGCGGACCCTCAGGGGCTCGAGCCAGATGCGATAGGTCTCCTCGCCGACGGCGCTCGCAAGCTCGGCCTGTACGCGCGACCATATGTGCTCGAGCTCGGCGCTCACGGCAGCGTCAACCCGCTCCTCCCGGGAGAATGTGATCGAACTTTTGGACGGAGGACCCGCGGCGGGCCCGGTCCGGCGACTATATCCGACGCCCGCCCGCCCTCAGCCCAGCTGCCCGCATTTGGCGAGAAAAATCCACGTCTCCTCATCGGTCCTATACTTCTGCGCTGGGCCGGCGCCAGCCCAGCGGTGTCTGGGCCGAGCCGGCGTTGAAGGAAGGCGCCGCCCGGCGGAGAACGAGGAACATGAAGCGCACCTACCAACCAAAGAAGCGCAAGCGCGCCCGCACTCACGGGTTTCGGGCTCGCATGGGCTCCCGCGCGGGCCGGCTCACGCTCAAGCGTCGCCGGGACAAGGGCCGCAAGCGCCTGTCCGCCTAAGGGGCGTGATGGCTGAGATGGCAGGGTCGCGCACGACCGAGTCGAGCGGGCGATGAGGCCGCGCACCCCAGCTGGCAGCCGGCGCCTGTCGCGCAGCGCGGAGTTCGAGCGCGTCTACCGCCACGGCCGTTCGACCGCCAACCGCTACCTGGTGCTCTACACCTTCCCGAACTCGTCCGCACGCCGCCCGCGGCTTGGGCTGTCGGTGTCGCGCAAGGTGGGCGGCGCGGTGGAGCGCAACCGCGTGAAGCGGCTGTTGCGCGAGGCGTTTGCGCAGGCCGAGCACGAGCTCGGTCCCGAGCAGGACATCGTCGTCGTGGCCCGTCCGGAGATCCGCGAGCTAGCCGAGCGCGACGGTCTGGTCGGGGTGGGCGCGGCGCTGGGCGAGTTGATCGATCGCGCACGGCTGCGCGACCGGGATGGATCGAGCGTCGCGGCTGCGACCCGGACGGGGGAGTCGTGAGCGCGATGATTGCCCCCCCTCCCCAGAGCCGACCCTGAGCGCGCTCTCCCGCGCGGTGCGCTCCGTCGTGCTCGCCCCGATCGTCGTCTACCAAAAGGCGATCTCGCCGGCGCTGCCCAGGCGGTGCCGGTACGAGCCGACATGCTCACGCTACGCGACCGACGCGATCCGCCGGTACGGCATACTTAGGGGCGTCGTGCTCGCTACCTGGCGCGTGCTCAGGTGCAACCCGTGGAGTAACGGCGGGTACGATCCAGTGCAGGCCCAGCGAGTGTTCAAGGTCCGTGCGCACCCCGGCGGCTGAGCGGACGCGGGCCGAGGAACGCCGTAACCGCGCGCATGCCGCGCCACACCGCATCAGGTCCAGCAACCACCGACACCACCGCTAGACAGCCTCCATCTCGCCATAGCGCATGCCCATACTCGCCAACATCATCGAGGAAGCCTTCTCGCCACTGATCAACCTGTTCGAATCGATCATGGTGTTCATCCATGCTCATCTGGTGGGTGGCAGCTGGGGGCTCGCGATCGTCGGGTTGACGGTGCTGACGAGGGCCGTGCTCGTGCCGCTGACGTTCAAGCAGCTGCGTTCGATGCAGGAAATGCAGCGGATGGCGCCTGAGATCAACAAGCTGAAAGAGAAGTACAAGGACGACAAGCAGCGCCAGCAGCAGGAGATCATGAAGTTCTACCAGGAGAACAAAATAAATCCCCTGGCCTCCTGCCTACCGTTCCTGCTGCAGCTGCCGGTGTTCATCTCGCTGTTCTACATGCTGCGGACCGACCTGAAGTTCGACATCTGCGGCCAGCAGCTGCGCGAGTACTACTCGCGGGAACTGCACCGTCCGATCACCAAGAACAGCGAGATCCCCGAACACGCGGTCAAGGTCATGGGCCACACGGTCAAAGGCCTGACCGAAGTCGGCTGCAACGTCGTCGCTCCGGGCTCGGCGAAGTTCCTGTTCATACCCGACATCACCTACAAGGCGACGGGCGCGGTGCTGATCGTGCTGATCGCCGTCTACATCGGCTCGCAGATCGCCTCGACGCTGATGGCGACGGCCACGGCCGATCCGAACCAGCGGCGCATGATGTTGCTGCTCCCGCTGGTTATCGTCGCCTTCCTGTTCCGGTATCCCGCCGGCCTGCTGGTGTACTGGATCACCACCAACCTGTGGACGATCGGGCAGCAGTACTTCATCCGGCAGCGCATGGGACCCTCGCCGGCGAAGCCCCCGGACGCCGGAGGAGGGTCGTCGCCCAACGGCCAGGCAAAGGCGCCGGCGAAGGCCGCGCTCGCCGGCGCCACCGTGGTGGGCGGCAGCAGCGTAGCCACCCCGCCACCCCCTCCCCGCAGGAAGAAGAAGCGCTCGGGCAGGCGACGATGAGCGCCTTGGAGCGCGACAGCGCAGATGTGGAGGATGACGAGCCGGCGGCGGTACTCGAAGATCTGCTCGCGGAGATCGCCGACGGCCTCGGTCTCGACGTGGACATCGAGATCGAGGAGACCGAAGGTCTGCTGAGGGGCAATCTGCGAGGCGACGACGTTGGTCTGTTCATCGGCCGCCGGGGGCAGACGATCGACGCCGTTCAGCATCTCGCACAACGGATCGTCTTCCATGAGGGACCGTCCGACGTGCGGGTCGTGATCGACGCGGACGGCTACCGCGAGCGCCGCGCCGAGACGTTGCGCACGCACGCTGACGAGGCCGCTGAGGAGACGTTGCGCTCGGGTCGCCCGGTGGAGATGGACCCGATGCCCGCGTCGGAGCGGCGGGTCGTCCATGAGCACCTACGCGACCGTGGCGACGTGGAGACGCACAGCGAGGGCGAGGAGCCCGAGCGGCGGTTGGTGGTCTCCCCGCTCTCGATCGACTGAGGTCGAGGGGAGGGTTTCACGTGAAATCAGGCGCTCTGGTGGCGCTGGGCGATCGCCATGGGCTGAAAGCGTCCCAATTGGACCAACTGGCTGCGATTCTGTACGAGTTGGAGCGTCATGAGCATGCCCCGACGTCGGTTCGCGACGCCGAGCGAGCCACAGACGTCCATGTCGCGGATTCGTTGGTGGCGCTGGACCTGGGTCGGGTCCACTCAGCCGGGCGAATCGCCGATCTCGGAGCGGGTTCGGGATTCCCGGGTCTCGCGCTCGCGGTCGCACTGCCTGCTGCAAAAGTCGCTCTGGTTGAGAGCCAACGGCGCAAGTGCGAGTTCCTCGAAAGGGCGTGCGCTTACGCCGAGATCGAGAATGCGCGGGTGCTCTGGACGCGGGCGGAGGAGTGGAGCAGAGGTCTGGGACGTAACGACGCGATCGTCGCTCGGGCGCTGGCGGCGCAGCCGGTGGTGCTCGAGTATGCCGCTCCGCTGCTGAGGATTGGCGGAATGCTGGTGGATTGGCGCGGTCGGCGCGATGCGGATGCGGAGGCGCAGGCCACGCGCGCGGCCGAGCAGTTGGGGCTGCGGCTGCTGGAGATCCGTCACACCGAGCCATACGAGGGGGCGCGCGACCACCATCTGCACGTGTTCGAGAAGGTCTCCGATACCCCGGCACGGTTCCCGCGCCGGGCGGGCGTCGCCCGCAAGCGGCCCCTTGGTTGCTGATAGCTTGCGCTCGGTGGGCACGGTTTATGCGATCGCCAACCAGAAGGGCGGGGTCGGCAAGACGACGACCGCGGTGAACGTCGCCGCGTGCATCGCCGAGGCCGGGTATCGGACGCTGCTGGTCGACGTCGATCCGCAGGCGAACGCGACGGTGGGCCTTGGCGTTGCCCGTACGCAGTCGCCCGGGCTGTATGAGGTGCTGACGGGCGAGGCGGCCGCAACAGAGGCGCTGACCGAGGGAAGCGTGCCCGGGCTGCAGGTTTTGCCGGCGGGCGCCGGTCTGGCCGGCGCCAACGTGGAGCTGCCCCGCATCGAGGGGTTCGAGCAGCGGCTGCGCGAGCGCCTCGCGCCCCTGCGCGAGCAGTTCGAGTACATCCTGCTGGACTGTCCTCCCTCCCTCGGGCCGTTGACGGTGAGCGCGCTCGTCGCGGCCGACCGGGTGATCGTGCCGGTCCAGACCGAGTATTTCGCCCTGGAGGGGCTCGCGGGTCTGCTCGACACGCTCGCGCTGGTGCGGCGCGAGCTGAACCCGCGCCTGACGGTGGCGGGCATGCTGCTGACGATGCACGACTCGCGCACGCGACTGGGACGAGACGTCGAGCGCGAAGTGCGCGAGCACTTCCCAGACCTCGTGTTCGAGACCGTGATCCCCCGCAACGTGCGCGTGGGCGAGGCGCCGAGCTATGGGTTGCCGGTGACTCACCACGATCCCCACAGCGCGGGCGCGGAGGCATATTTCGAGTTGGCCAAGGAGGTGGCTGCCCGTGGCTAGACCGAAGCCGGGGATGGGGCGAGGTCTCGATGCGATCCTTTCGGTCTCGACCGAGGGAGCCGTGACGCGCGATGAGGAATTGCGCGAGCTGCCGGTTGACCTGATCGCGCCCAGTCCCACGCAGCCGCGTCGCCGCTTCGACCAGGAGGCGCTGCAGGCGCTCGCCGGATCACTCGGTGAGCGGGGCGTGCTGCAGCCCGTGCTCGTGCGACCCAGGCCGGGCGGTACGTATGAGCTCGTGGCCGGCGAGCGGCGCTGGCGAGCCGCGCAGATCGCGGGCCTTACCGCGATCCCCGCGCTCGTGCGCTCTCGCGACGACGCCGAAGCGCTGGAGCTGGCGCTAATCGAGAACATGGCCCGCGAGGACCTCAGCCCGATCGAGGAGGCCCGCGCCTGTGCGGCGCTGGTCGAGGAGCTTGGACTCACCCGCGAGGAGGTCGGCCGCCGCGTCGGTCGCGGGCGGGTGGCGGTCAGCAACCTCGTTCGACTGCTGGACCTCCCTGACGAGGTGATCGAGCTCCTCCAGGAGGGGGCGTTGAGCGAGGGCCACGGTCGGGCGCTGCTGCTGGCCGAGGATCACGGTGAGCGCACACGGCTGGCACGGTCGGCCGTACAGGAGGGGTGGTCGGTGCGAACCGTCGAAGCTCGTGCGCGGGAGGTTAACGCCGGCGCGGGAGAGAAGGAGAGTGATAGAGCAGGGCGCAGGCGAGCCGGCGGAGAGGTCCATCCAGACCAGGAGCAGGCCGCGCTGGAGATAGCCGACGCGCTCGGGACGGCGCTAGGGGCGGAGGTTCAGGTCAAGCCGAAGCGCGACGGGGGATACTGCGCGGAGATGGAGTTTGCCACGCCCGAGGAGGCGCTCGAACTGGCTCGGCGGCTACGCGTGCGCGCGACTATGTAGCGAGGGGTCGACCGCCGTGGTTTGCACATACTCGCGGAATTCTCGGCGCCGGCGGCTACGCCCGTGGGGGCACTGGCGACCGCTAGAATCCTCGCCCGCGGGCGATTAGCTCAGTTGGTTAGAGCGCTTCTCTGATAAGGAAGAGGTCCCAGGTTCGAGTCCTGGATCGCCCATTCGTCAAACCCTTGGCATAGAGCGGGATTCGAGGCTTACGCGACGTTGTGATCTATCGCCTACAAGCCGATTAGCCGTTCGTCTGCCATAACTATGAGGCTAGCGCGGTCGCGGCGGCGAGGCCGGCGGTCTGCCGCCAACTGCGGTAGCTTCGAGGCTATGACGACATCCGAGATCGTTGAGCGGGCCGGCCGTCTCCTGGCCGATGCGGCGCCCCCGAGTCGCGGGTGATCCTAGCCTCACGGTTCTTCGAACCGCGTCGGGCGTCTTACGCGCGCGAGATCGCTGGTGTCCCCTTTAGACGGGCGGTGTTCAGGGCAGCAGCTGAAACGTCTTGCGATGGCGTGGCGCGACCGCTGCGAAGTGGCGACGGTCGAGGGTCAGGATTATTGGGGCGTCGACTCGCTCTGCCAAAGCGATGACTGAAGCGTCTGTTCCTCCGAGGGGAAAGTCGGCGTACTTCTTGACGAGTTCCGCCATACGCGCGAAGTCCTCTCGGCTCGGCCCCTCGACATCGAGCTTCCCGACGCCGTTTAGAAACTTGCTCTCGGCTGCGGCGCCCAGTCGGCGTCCAACGAAGTACGTCGCCTCGGCTACGGCCAGCGCCGGAACGATCAGCCGAAGGTCCGCCCGCGATAGTGCTGTACGGCAGGCGAGGTGGTCCTCGTCATCAGCGTCCGCTGTAGCGTAAAGCGGCCCAGCGTCAACGACGGCCAGGGACGTCATCCCACTCCTGCTCCAGCAGTCGCTCCATGCCTCGGGCAGTGGAGCGATGGCCACTGCGGCCGAGGTCCGCGAAGGCGAGTTCGCGGGGCTCGCTCTGGACTAGGCCGAGGTGCTGGGCGAGCGCAGTGCGCGCGACCTCGGACGCCGACGTGTGCCGTCTTCGTGCTTCTCGGTCGAGTGCCTGTGCGAGGTCATCGGGAAGGGACACAGTGGTGCGCCGCATAACTGCATACTAGCATCGTGTAGCACAACTATGGTCGCTTCGGCCCCGACTTCTGAGCAGCGGGTGTTGCCCGCACGCCTCGACGACGGCGACGAGCTGAGACCTGGGTCCCGATCGAGGACATCCTTGACGGCCCAGATGGCTTCGTTCTTGTGCGGCGGTGGGGCTGTTGGATACCCTCCGACTCGCCGCGTCTCTCTATCCCTTCTTCTTCCGTCTCGGCCGCTTCGCGTGGGCGGGCGCCTTGATCTTCAGCGGCGCGAGCTTCGCGGTGGCCTTCGGCCCCGGCAGCATGTTGGGCCCGCCTTCGGCGGTGACGGTTGCGCTAAAGCTCTCGAACGGGAGCACGTTGAGCAGCTGCGCGCTGCGGTTGCGTGGCTTGCGGAAGAAGGTCTCAAGGCGCCCGTCGCTCCCCCGAACCACGATTTTATACTGGCGGGCGCCGGCGACGGGCCTCCAGGTGATCGATGCGCTCGTGCCGTGGCGCACGATTCGAACATTGCGGGGGCGCCCGGGCCTGAACGCTCCCGGGGCGGTGTAGCGGCCGACCGTCAATTCGCGCATCGTGGCGCCTTCCCCGTTCAGCAGGTAGGCGTATATCTTGCGTGAGCGCCCGAGCGCTTCCTGGGGGCTGAAGGACAGCGTCCCCTTCGCCCCGCCGACCGTTCCGAGCACGTGCGTGCTGTCGCTGCCGCGTTCGACGAACCGCACCTTCGTGCCGGCGATGTAATGACCGATCTTGTAGGAGAGGGACCACTTTTGCCGGTGACCGCGTCGGACTCTCACTTTCACCGTGGCGGGCGCCACGTCTTCGGCGAATTCGATGCTGGCGATCGCCGGGCCCCCGCTCACCGGCGTGACGTGCCACGTGCCGCCCTTGGGGTGGCGCAGCAGCACCAGGACCTGATGCGGGTCGGGCGCCACCGCGCTCATGAACTGTCCCGGGACCGTAACGAGATGTCCGGCCGTCGAGGGAGTGGTGTACGTCTGCCCCCCGGGGCCGCTGAGTGTCACGACCGGCGTGCCGGAGGACGAGGTTATGCGCAGCTCCTGGCCTAGCGTGCCGCCGGGCAGCGCGAACGTTCCACCGCCCGCCCCCGCGGCCGACACGCGGACTGGCGCCGATCCACCGGCCGGCGCCCCGTCGCCCAGCGCGCCCAAACCGCGCCCGAGCGAGGTCCCGGGGCCCGTCAGGAAGATCGCCGATTCTTCTTTGACGAAGCCGCCCTTGTGTTCCTTTTCCGGTTTCTCGCCGTACGGCTTGAGCTGATCCGAACAGTTGTCGTTGCCGTACAGCCCACCGTCGATGTTACCGTCGGAGAAGCGGTAGCGTCCCTGGATGCCGCCGCCAAAAATTCCTTCCGCGCCGGCGTGCACGCACCCCGCGGCATATTTATTGTTGATCAGAGCCGCGGCTTCGGCGCTGAGGATCCACAGTTTGAAGTAGACGTTGCCACGGGCCTGCCACAGCCCGCTCGCGGGTTCGTCCCAGAACCCCGCTCCGCCGGAGACTTCGATGACCGGTTCATCGGATTCGAACGGGAAGTGCAGATTGAACGTCACCTGGGCATCGACGTAGCCGTCGGAGTAGACGTCAGCCGCGAGCGTCGCGATGTCGTCATCTTTTAGAGAGAGCTTGCCCTGGCCGCCGAAGAAGCCGAGTTCCGTCGAGGTGGCTTCTCGAAACTTGAACGCTAGTTCCAGCTCGAGCAGTTCGCCAATCTTGGCGCCGAGGCTGCCGCCAAACGCGAGCGGGTGGACGCCGACCGACGCGCCGATCTCGTTGAGGGCGATGCCGGGGTAGATCGGCACCCCGGGATTGGCCTTGAACTTCATCGACGCCGATTGGAATTCCCCCTTTTTGAAAGCCAGTTCGGCTTCCAGTTCAGCTATTTCTTCCCCGAACGTGATCGTCGCCTTGGCCTGCCAGCTGTCACGCTTGGATTCTTCATAGTATTCAGGGAAGTAGTAGACGAACGAGGCCTTTTTCACCTTGAATATCGGAGCGAGGCTCGCTTCGGGGATTTCGAACTGCAACGACTGCAGTTCGATGCCCGTTTCCAGGTTGGCCTCGATCTCCAGGGCGCCGGTGGCTTCGAATTTGACCGCGCTCAGGCTCAGCCCGACCTGCACGTCAAACAGCGCCTGGCCTTTGTTGGTGAGGTAGACGTCGATCTGACCCTCCAGTGGGAAGTTCCCCGGCAATTCCCCACACGCCGTCAGCCCGTTTTTCGGCGGGCAGCAGCCCGCCTTCTTGCTTTCTTTGCCTTCGCACTGCTTCCCCACCCCGATCGCCATCAGCAGGGTCTTCGTCGGTTTGTCGGCGGCGCGCGCGGCTGGCGCGCGCAGGCCGTGGTAGTTGAGTTTGTACTGGTTCAGCGCGCTGGTCGTTTCGAGGTTCATCGGTTCGGCTTCCAGATCGCGCGATCCCAGCACCATGTCGCCGATCGGCGTGTTGAGCAGCTCGACGTTCACCTGCGCGCCGTACAGCTGGGTGGCGGTGCCGTCGATCGCGTAGTCTTTGATCGTCCTGATCTTCAAGAACCCTTCTTTGGGCACGATCGTCATGCCGTTGATCTGCACCGGCCCCTCGATCACATAGCCGCCGCCGAGCTTCTGGATGCATTCGGCGAGCAGGTGCGCGTCGCCGATTTCGAGCGTCGGCTGGCATTCGCCTTCGCCGCCGTCCGGAGGATGGATTTTCGGGCCGGTCGAGGGCAGGGTCAAGCCGAGTTTGGTGGTCGAGTGTTCGCCGTTGGAGTTCGTCACGGTGAGGCCGATCGTGTGGGCGCCCGGGCCCAGCATCAGGTGCGCGATCGGGTTCGTGCCGGTGCTCGTGTCGGTCTTGCCGTCGCCGTTGAAGTCCCACGCGTAGGAGATGATCCGCCCGCTCCCCGCCTGCGAGCCGCCGCCGTTGAGCGTCAGCGTCTGACCCGGTGTGGGATTGGGAGTCTGCAGCGACAGTGATGCGGTCGGAGGGGTGGGGGGTGTGGGAGGCGTCGAACCTCCGCCGGTGGAGCCTCCACCTGTCGAACCCCCACCTCCGCCTCCACCTTCAGTGGGCTGTTCGAAGCCCAGGTTGTCGATGCCGACGGGAATCGCGGCGTTATAGGCGTTGACCGTGCGAATTTCGAAGTAACGGATCTGCGCCGTGGCAAGCGTCACGGACATGTGCAGCCAGCCTTCGTCTGTGGCTTTGCCCTTGGTGCCTGCGAGTTCGTGCCCCGAACCGTCGTATGCGACCAGTTCGACTTCCTCCGGAGGGACGCCTGCCGCCACCAGCAGACGCACTTCGACTCCGAGCCTGTTGCCCGGACGCCCGATCAGCGCGCCGTATGTTCCGCTAAACTCGGTGCTGGCGGCGACGCACATCGGCAGCGCCGCGTCGTTCGGGGGCGAGGCAGCTTCGACTCCTGGTTCTTCTTTGCGAGCTTGAGGCGCCCCGCAGTCCCCTTTGCCTTCGTGGGGCGATTTCTGGCCGAATTCGGCGGCGCTCCCCAACCTCAATCCCTGCGCTTCGTACTGGGTGGTGACGGGTTCCCCGGCGTTCACCGACGGAGGGTCAAAGCCGACGACCGTTTCCGCGCTCGCCCGCGCCGCGCCGGCGCCGAACGTCACACCCCACACGACGCAGATCAGCGCAACGACAAGCGCGCCGCGGCGCACGGCAACGCTCCGCCATGTCGCGGCCGCCCCCGACCCGTCTGCGGGTCGCCCGATCTGCTCGACGAGCATTCCCAGTGCGCTCCTGCGGCGATCCTACCGGACGCCCGCCCGCTCGTGCGGCCGCGTCGAACAGATGTCCAGGACCGAGCCCATCGAACCCGGCAACTCCTCGTGCAGTCAACTATCTCGGGGCTAAGGCATTGGGAGTGCGCTGCCGATGATGGGCTCGTGAGTCTCCCGTCCCGTCCCGTCCCGCCGCTGGTAAGCCCGTCGGCCGTCCGCCGACCGCGTGCTCTGCTCCGTCCGGCAGTCGCCGTCCGGCCGCTCGCCGCGCTGCTCGCCGCCGCCCTCGCCGCCCTTGTACTCGCCCTGGGTCTCGCTCCCGCTCCCGCCGGGGCGATCGTCACGACGGTCGAATCCACGCAAGCCGGCGTGCAGCCGCGCAGCACGTCGCTGCTGGATGGGGTTGCTCCCGAAGCTAAAGAATTCGCCAACCCCAGCGGCGCTCCGATCCTCCCCTCCAACAGAACCTACGCGATCTACTGGGACCCCACCGACCACTACCACGGCGACTGGCAGCACGTGATCGACACATTCTTCGAAAGCGAGGGCGCCGCCAGCGGCTCTTTCGCCAGCGTGCTCGCGGTCGATGCCCAGTACACGGACTCGGCCAACCAGCACGCTCTCTACAGGTCCACCTTCCAGGGCGCCTACACCGACACCGACCCCTACCCCTCGCTCGGCAACTGCGTGGACCCCAATCCCCTGGATGCCAAAGATCGGATCACGTGTCTTACCAACTCCCAGCTCGAGACTGAGCTCGAAGCCTTCATCTCCCAGCACTCCCTGCCCAAGGGCATGGGCACGATCTTCTACCTGCTCACCCCCCCCGGCGTCACCGTCTGTCTCGACGCGGGCGGTCCCACCGGCCACTGCTCCGACTACACCGGGTTGCCGGGCGGCGAAAGCTACGAAGACAGCTTCTGCAGCTATCACGCGGACGTCAGCCCCACCAACCCCGTGAGCGGCGACGGCAACACGATCCTCTACGCCGCGATTCCATGGTCCGCCGGCGGGCTCGCCGACGGCAAGCTTAACGACGAGGTGACCGCATATGACTGTCAGGACGGGGGCTTCGATCCGAGCAGCAAACCGGTCATCGAGGAAAAGGAGCACGCAAAGGAAAAAAAGAAAGAAACCACCAAAGAAAAAGAAGAAGGAAAAACAGTAGAAGAAGAAGAAAAGGAAAAACTGAAAGTGGCGCTCGAAGGGCCTCATCAGGAGGAGCCCAACCAGGTGCCCTGCCCCAGCCCTGACGGTTTTTGCGACACGGGCCTGGCCGATCTGATCGTCAACCAGATCGCGGTCGAGCAGCAGAACATCGTCACCGACCCGCTGCTCGACGCCTGGCAGGACCCGGCTGGCAACGAGGCGACCGACGAGTGCCGCGACTTCTTCGCCAGCACTGGAATTGGCGGCAGCGTCACGGCCAGCGAAGAAACGTTTGCCGGGACCCTCTCCAACCAGTCGCAGGGTGGGCACAACTACTACCTCAACGACGCCTTCAACCTCGCCGCGCTGAAGCTGCCCTACCCGGCGATCAACTGCCTCCCGGGCATACGCCTCGAACCGCAGTTCACGGCGCCCAACCCGGTCAATGCCGGCGAAATCGTCGGCTTCGACGGCATGGAGTCCGACATCACGCTCAACTGGGGCACCCGCTACTCGGAGGGCTTCGCCAGGCCGACCTACGCCTCCTACACGTGGAACTTCGGCGACGGCACCCCCACGGTGACCGGCTTCGCCCCTGGCGCCCCGCCGGCGAACTCGCCCGAAACCTCGCCCTGCGCCGCTCCGTGGGAACCCCCCTGCGCCGCGAGCACCTTCCACTCCTACCAGTACGGCGGCACCTACACCGTCACCCTCACCGCAACCGACACCGGCGGCAACACCGCCAGCTTCACCCAGCTGATCACCGTCGACGGACCCCCACCGCCGTCCCCGAGCCCAGGCGGCGGCTCCGGCGGCTCCGGCTCGGGCTCGAGCGCGACGCCCGGCGCGGGCTCGTCCTCCACGGGTGCCGCGCCCACGCCCGGTCCCACCATCAAACCCCCGGTCCCCGGGCCGGTGGTCAGCCAGGCAGTGCTGTCGAGCTCGCTGTCGAAGACCCTGCGCGGGGGCCTGGTCGTGCGCTACTCCGTCAGCCAGCAGGTCACCGGTCACTTCGAAGTGCTGCTGGCCGCCTCCACGGCCCACCGCCTCGGCTTGCACGGTCCCCTCGCCACGGGCCTGCCCCAGGGCACGCCCGCCCAGGTCGTGATCGCCAAAGCGCTGCTCGTGACTACGAAGGCCGGGCGCAACACGCTCAAGATTCAGTTCGGCAAGGTCACCGCCAAGCGCTTGCACCGCCTGCACAAGGTCCCGCTGATCCTGCGGCTGATCCTGCGCAACGCCGGCGGCGGGACGACGACGGTCCTCAGCAAGCTCACCCTGCACTAACGCTTGCACTAACGCTGCCAGGTCGCGCGGGAGAGCGAGTCCAGCGCGTGGCGAATTCGGTTCGCCACCGGCCCGGCCGAATAGCCCGCGAGAAGACTCGACGAGTGCTCACCGGATCCAGTGCCGTCGGCGGCCTCAGGGTCGATCGGGCGGTTCCCTGCGCTTGACTTTCGCTTTCTCGCTGAACACATACCGCCACAGCGCGAACAGCAGCAGGTAGCCACCGACGATCGACACCGCTGACACGACCGCGATCGCCTCCCCGTTGCCGCCCGTTTCGGTCGCGGCGTCCCCGTCCAGTGCGAACGGAGTGAGGAGGAGGCTTGCCGCCAGCATGGTGAGTCCGGCGATCATGGGCGCCCCGCGGGCTCTCCCTACAGTCCCGGCGGGTGGCGCACCGCATAGCCTGCGAGGGGCGGCGTCGACACGAGCCAGCGCGACGCATACGGCCCACTTCGCCCCGCGGTGTCAAACCACACGCCGTCCACGTCCATGAACGTGTGCCCCGCATTCGCATAGATCGTGATCCAGCGTCCCGGGCCGGGTTCGCCCCAGGCGGCGAGATCGCCCGAGACGAGGGGAGCGCTGAGCAGCCCGCCGGCGGCCAGCGCATAGCTCACCGAGCCCGAGCAGTCATATCCGTTGGCGATAAACGACGCGTGTCCTCCGCCCCAGATGTAGGGGAAGTCGGCGATCGCATTGCCACCGGCGATCACCCGCTGCACCGTTTCCGGAACGTTGGTCGGAATCGGAATCGTGCCCTTTCCACCGACCGAGAAGCCTCCCGCCACCGGCGTAAACGCGCGCCGCTGCGCTGCTCGTTCCTGGGCCTTGGCCTGTTCCTCTTCGCCGAGCTCCCGGCGAACTTCGGCGTCGGATGGCGCGCCTGCCGCCACCGCGGCTTCGCCCGCCACACTCGGTGAGCTGGCGGATCGGTGATGCACCGACGCCGGCACGGGAAAGCTCTTTGCTTCTTCGGGGTCCGCCACCTCGTGCGCGGCTCCGCCCGCGCCCGCGCCTGCACCGGCGCCAACAGTTCCCCCAGCTCCCGCTGGTCCCGACGCCGGCGCCCCGGAACCGGCCGTTGCGCCCGCGACGGCCGGCGCGCCGCCACCGGCAGAGCTCGCGCTCTTCGCGCCCGCCGGCGAGGATCCGTGCACGACGGCGCCCGCCGGGTCTCCGACCTGCGCTTCCCCGCAGCCCGCAACGGCGATCGCCGCCGCCAGGCAGCCGAGCATGGCCGTCTTCGGAGCCCTCATCCTCAAAAGGCTAGCGTCCATGCCGTCTTCTACGTGACAGTAGCCGTGAGTCCTCCCCACCCACACGCCCCTTGTCGCATCCGCCCTCTCCTGCCGCTAACCTGACCGGATGCACGATGACGCCACCGTCGTGGACGTCCCTCGCGCGAGCACCCCGGCGTCCGTGGAGATCCGCCCGCACATCCGCCTTCTGCACGGGATGCGCCGTCCCGCCAATTGGCTGCAGCTGATCCGGTTCGCGATCGTCGGCGGCAGCGGGTTCGTCGTCAACCTCGCCGTGTACGCGCTGTGCGTGCACGCCCTCAACGTCCCCTATCAGGGCGCCGCCGTGATCGCGTGGCTGATCGCTGTCACGAACAACTTCGTGCTCAACCGCCACTGGACGTTCGACGCGCGCGCCGGCAGCGTTCGCTTCCAGGCAGTCCGCTTCTTCCTGGTCAGCCTCGTCGCGTTCGCGTTCGGCCTGCTGCTGCTGACCCTGCTCGTCGAGGGCGGCGGAGTGGCGAAGGTGCCCGCCCAGGCGCTCGCCGTCGCCGCCTCCACCCCGCTGAACTTCATCGGCAACAAGCTCTGGAGCTTCCGCCACCGGGGCTGAGCCAGCCGATGGCTGCGCGAATGCTGCGTCCTCGGTCGCTCGTGTGCTGGCCGATCGACGATCGCATCTGATCGACGATCGGTACACCACGCTCCCTGCGTCCTTACCGGTCGGAGATCGACGGGATCTCCGACCGGCCAGCATGCCCCTCGACCGGCTCAGCAGCGTAGTTCCTGCTCTCGCGGGGCCCGCGGATCGTTATCGCGCCGCTCGATCCGCCCCCGACGGGTACCTATACTCTGAAGTCGTCCCCCATCGGAGGATTCCCTTGCAGGAGATGGTCATTTACGGCGTCAGCTTCGACATGGTCGGCAAGCAGCCGATCGTCCTGTTGAAGACCGCTGACGGCAACAAGTTCCTGCCGATCTGGATCGGCCACCCCGAGGCCGCCTCGATCCTGATGAAGCTCCAGGGCGCCGGCACGCCGCGGCCGATGACCCACGACCTGCTCGTCGAGGTGCTCGGCGAGCTCGACGCCAAATGCACCCAGGTGTCGGTCACCGAGCTGCGCGAGAACACGTTCTTCGCCTCGATTACCCTGTCGGTGAACGGACGCGAGCTCGAGATCGACTCGCGTCCCAGTGACGCGATCGCGCTCGCGGTGCGCTCCGGCGCGCCGATCTTCGCCGCCGAGGAGGTCATCGCCGAGTCCGCGATCGAGTTCGAGCACGACGTCGAGGAGTCCGAGGACGTCGTCGAGAAGTTCAAGGAGTTTCTAGACCAGGTAACCCCGGAGGACTTCGCCGCAGGCGACTCCTGACGGCGCGATGCTGCGTCCGCGCGATGCTGCGCCCTCGGTCGCTCGCGTACCGATCGACGATCAGATGCGATCGCCGATCGGCCAGCACGCCACGCTCCCTGCGTCCTTGCCTCGCTTGCAGCAGTCGCCTGCGGGGGCGCTCTTAAGACTTACGGCGGGGCGTATCCCTAACGCGTGAACGCGCTCGCCAGGATCCGCCCGACAAGCAGGTCCAGCCAGATCTCCGCCGCGTCTGCCGCCAGCGGCAGCAGGCTCGTTTCGGTCAGCCCCGGCACGACGTTGGTCTCCAGCACTGTCAGCTCGCCGCTGTCCTGCCCCAGCATCAGGTCCACCCGCGCGACCCCATGGCAGCCGAGCAGCTCGTATGTCGCCAGCGCGAGCTCCCGCGCGCGCTCGGCCACGCCGCCGGGCAGCTCGGCCGGGCATACGAACGTCGTCATCCCGATTTCGTAGCGGGACTCGTAGTTGTAGAACTCCTCTTCGCGCGGGATCGCCTCGACGACGGGCAGCGCCACCGGCGGCTGACCGGGTGTCTGTGAGTCGAGCACCGACACCGCCAGGTCGCGTCCGCGGACATAGCGCTCGATCACGGCCTTGCGGTCGTAGGACAGCGCCCCCACGATCGCCCCCGGCAGCTCATCGGCTGAGCGAGCGAACTTGACACCCAGCGCCGAGCCCTGGCTCGCCGGCTTGACGACCATCGGAAATCCGATGTTCCGCTCCAGCTCCGGCAGGGCGGCCGCGACGCCGAGGTCTTTGATCGCGCTCTCCTTGAACGCCGCGAACGCGGGCGTCGGCAGCCCGGCCTCGCGCATCAGATACTTCGCCAGCGCCTTGTCGGTGCAGCGCATGCACGCCCCTGGCCCCGAGCCGGTGTAGGGGATGCCGATCGCCTCCAGCAGTCCCTGCACGGTCCCGTCCTCGCCGTCGCTGCCGTGCAACGCGATGAACGCCGCATCGGGTTTCAACTCGAGCAACTGCCCTGCACAATCCGGACCGACATCGATCGCGACCACCTCATGGCCCAGCTGACGCAACGCGCTCTGCGCGCGCGCGCCCGAGCGCAGCGACACGGTTCGCTCCAGCGAATCCCCGCCCTTGAGCACCGCGACCTTCTTCGGTTCGCTCATCGATCCCGGCTGGCGCGTGTCGAGTCCCGCTCCGGGCGCCGTGGCAGTTCGAGCACCTCCGCCAGCTCCGCGTCGTCGGACTCGCGGCTCGCGTCTGAGTCCACCTCCGCCGCATCGCCCGTCCTCGCCTGCGCGGAGCCGGTCAACGCTCCCATCAGGCCCGTGTCCGGCCTCGCGATCGCGCCGATCCGGCGGATGCCCTCGCGGATGTCCTCCTCCGGTACGCCCGCAAAGTTCAGGCGCATCGAGCCCGAGCCGCTGCTCCCGTCCATGTACGCGGAGCGCCCCGGCACGAACGCCACGCCCTTGCTGCGCCCCATCAGATCGGTCGTGTCCACCCCGTCGAGCGTCGCCCAGATGAACAGCCCGCCCTCGGGGCGCGTCCAGCTCGCACGCCCGCCGAAGTGCTCCTCCAGCGCCTCCAACATCACGTCCCGCCGTCGC
Source organism: uncultured Solirubrobacterales bacterium (assembly GCA_963786535.1). Taxonomy (GTDB): domain Bacteria; phylum Actinomycetota; class Thermoleophilia; order Solirubrobacterales; family Solirubrobacteraceae; genus Palsa-744. The sequence continues at coordinate 1,761,356 of CAWAZI010000001.1, forward strand.
CGATACAGATCGCGCAGGCGCTCCACGTACTCGATCCACGCCGGACCGCCCCCGGCGGCGCGCTCGGCGAAGTACGCGGACACGAACAGCTGGGTCATCGGCGAGCTGCACAGGTCGGCGCCCTGTTTGCCGAGGTTCAGCTTCTCCAGCACCGCCGGCGGCGCGACCGCCCAGCCGAGGCGCAGACCGGGCGCGAGGATCTTCGAGAACGTTCCCAGGTAGATCACGAGGTCCGAGGACACCCCATCGCCGCCCGCACCACCGGCGCCGAGCGAGGCGTCCAGCGAGTACAGCGTTGGCAGCGGCTCACCCTCATAGCGCAGGAGCCCATATGGGTTGTCCTCGAGCACCAGCAGCTCGCGCTCGCGCGCGACCTCCACCAGCCGCCGCCGCCGCGGGAGCGACATCGTCACCCCGCCCGGGTTTTGAAAGTTCGGGATCGTGTATACGAACTTCGGCCGCCGGCCTTCGCCCGCGAGCCGGTCGAGCACCGACTCCAGCGCGTCGATCGGCATCCCGTCGGCGTCCATCTCGATCTGCACCACATCTGCCTGATAGGCCCCGAACGTCGGCACCGCGCCCGGGTAGGTGGGCGCCTCGGCGACGATCACGTCGCCGGGGTCGATCAGCGTCTTGCACACCAGGTCGATCACCTGCTGGCCGCCCGTCGTGACGATCGTGTTCGCGGGGTCGATCGAAGTCCCCTCCGCCGCCATCACCTCGACGATGCACCGCACCGCGGCCGCCATCCCCTCCGTCGGGCCGTACTGCAGCGCCCGCGCGGTGGACTCGGCGGCGACTTGCGCCATCAGCTTCGCGTACAGCTCGGGCGCGAACGTGCTCGTGTCCGGCAGCCCCCCCGCGAGCGAGATCACGTCGGGGCGTTCGGTCAGCGCCATCATCTCGCGCATCGCCGAGCTTTTCATCCCGCGCGTGCGCGCCGCGAACAGCGCCTCATACCGCGCCAGCTCGTGCGCGGTCTCCCGGGTCCGCCGCCCGCCGCCGCCTCCGCTGATCGATCGATCCATTTCCTCGAGCCTCTATTCGGCGCCGCGCCCACGGAACCTTGCGCCCTGACCGGCTGAACCGCCGGGTGCGTGGGCTATCGTCATGGCGCCTCGCACGGTAGCGCACCCGCACCAACCCATGAACAACCTCGTCTTCTACATCGGCCTCGGCCTCGGTCTCGCCGCCGCCTGCGGGCTGCGCCCCTACCTGCCCGCGCTGCTCGCGGGCGTGCTCGGCTCCGCCGGGTCGCTGGGGGTCGCCTTCACGGGCCACTTCCACTTCCTGCAGGCCGGCTGGTGGCTGATAGCGGTCACGCTCGTGTTCGTCAACTCCTACCTGCTGCAGCTGCGCCTCGGCCAGGAGCGCTTTCAGGCCGTCGCCCAACCCGCGATCGTCGCCCAAGCCGTGGCCGTCGGCGCGCTGCTGTTCGCGGGCACGCTCGCCGCGCACGGAGACGCCTGGTGGCCGGGGCTGATCGGGGGCTTCCTCGCCGCGGGCCTCGCCGCGCGCGCGTCGGGCCCCGTGATCCTCCGTGCCCGCGCACGCCTGCCCGACCGCGCCGCGCGCGAAGCGCTGACCGTGTATCTCGACTCCGCCTCGCTGCTGCTCGCCGGCCTCGTCGCGCTCGTGCATCCGTTCGGCTATGTCGCGGTGGCGCTGCTCGCCTGGTTTCTCTGGCGTGGGCGCTCACGCACTGATGGCGATCGCTACGCCGGTCTGCGCATCCTGCGCCGTTAGTTGTGCGCTACCGATACGCCGACGGGTGCGGTAAGCGGCGCCGACCGCAATCGACGAAGCGACTGGCTGGCGGCTTACCCACCCACAACCAACCCCACGGCCGCCCCCCACCATGACCGCGAAGCCCCCCAAGCTCGTGCTCTGCGTGATCGACGCGATGGCGCCCGAGATGCTCGTCCGCGCCGCCGAGTCCGGGGCCGCGCCCGTGCTGGCGACGCTGCTGCAACGGGGCACGTATATCCCCGACTGTGTCGCCGCGTTCCCGTCGGTCACGCCCGTGTGCGCCGCCTCGATCGTCACCGGCACGGCCCAGGACGAGCACCACATCCCGGGCATGAACTGGTACTCGCGCGAGGAGTCGCGCTATGTCGAGTACGGCTCCAGCCTGCGCGCCGCCCAGCGGTTTGGGATCGCCAGGCAGCTGACCGACACCGTCTACAACATGAACCGCGCCCACCTCGCGCGCGAGACGCTCACCGTGTTCGAGACGCTGGACGACGCCGACGTGCGCACCGCCGGCACGACGTACCTGATGTATCGCGGCCGCCACCGCCACGAGCCCCAGCGCGACACCGCCCTCGCGCGGTTCGCCGCCACCACGCTCGCGCGCCACCCGGTGATGGGCCCGCGCGAGCTCTTCTACGCCGACGTCTTCGCCTCCCGGCGCACGGGCTGTCGCTCGACCCTCGGCATGCCCGGCGTGCGCGACCGCCACTCCGGCTGCGTGTCGGCCTACCTGGTCGAGCACGACCTGTTCGACTTCCTGCTGCTGTCCCTGCCCGACAACGACTGGCACTCGCACAAGCACGGCCCCGACGGCCAGCTGACCTCGCTCGCCGCCGCCGACCTGCAGCTCGCGCGCGTGATGGAGGCCGCGGGCGGGGTCGAGGAGTTCCTGGCCGAGCACGCGTTCATCGCGATGGCCGACCACTCCCAGGCGCTGGTCACGGACACGATCGACCTCCAGGGCGAGCTGTCGGAGCTGGGCGTCCTGCAGCCCGACGGCGCGAATATCCTCGGCGTCCTGACCGGCACTCGCACGTCGGCCAGCTCCCGCGACGACGTGCAGCCTCGGATCGCGGTGTGCCCATCCCAGCGCGGCGCGATGGTCTACGCGCTGGCGCCCGAGACCCGCGACGCGATGCGCGCGTCGGTCGTAGCCCGCGCGCTTGCGATCGAGGGCGTGGACCTCGTTGCCTGGCTCGCGTACGACGCACACGACGAGCCCTCCGAGGGGGTCGTCTCAAGCCCGACCCACGGCGAGCTGCGCTTCGCCCCCGGCGGCGACCTGCGCGACGCGCGCGGGGTCTCCTGGCACGTGGACGGCGCGCTGCCCGTCCTCGCCGCGGCCGTGCACGGGGGCGAGAGCACGCTCCAGACGCCCGCCTACCCCGATGCCCTGGCGCGCCTGTGGTCGGCGCTGACGTGCCCCACCTCGGGCGAGGTCCTGATCTCCGCCGCGCCCGGCTACGAGTTCGTGGACTGGGGCGGTGCCGCGCACGCGGGCGGCGGCAGCCACGGCTCGCTGCACGCATCCGACTCGTTGGCCCCGCTCGTGCTGTGCGGCCTGGATCCGCCGGCCGACCCTCCTGGCCAGTGGGCGATCCGGGACGTGGCGGCGCTGGTGAGGAGGCATTTCGACCCGCACGCGAGCTGATCTGCCCAGGGTGGGGGTCGGGCCGTGGCGGGCTTTGATGGGTGAGCCACAGCCAGTCCCTTCGTCGGTTTGCAGCCGGCGCCGCTCACCACACCGGTTGGCGTCGCGGTCGCGCTTTAGAACGTGTTTTGAAAAGATCGGCACGTCCGGATGCGTCCCTGGACACGGCGCTGGATCGCCACGTGACGGCTTGCACGTGCCACCAGCATGCGCTGCGCCGTCCCGCGTCGCCCAGCTTGGTCCATGAACGCCCCGACCGCACCGCCTATTTCAAAACACGTTCTTACGGTGGCGATCCGCGCGCGGGCAGGACTTCCGACGGCCAGCAGTATCACAGTGTAATTTCCGTGATACCATCGGATGATGGCTACGAAGTCGGCTCCGTTCAGCATGCGCCTGTCCAAACGGCTGGAGGCGCTCGTCGATCGCGAGGCCAGGCGCACCGGTCGCAGCCGGGGCGCGATCGTCGAGGCGCTCGCGGATGAGGCGTTGCGGATGAGGCTGTTCCCGGGGATCGCGTTTCGCGGCGCGGATTGGGAGCGCCGCGCGTGGGTGATGGGGACCGCGCTCGACGTGTGGCAGATCGTCGACGCCCACCGCGACATCGGGTCGGTGCAGCGTATGGCCGAGGGCGCGGCGGCCGGCGGGCGTCAGATTCGGCTGGCACTCGACTACTACGAGCGGTTTCCCGAGGAGATCGACGCGGCCATGGCCGAAAACCGGCGGACGATCGGGCAGCTCGGAGAGGAGTTTCCGTCCATAGCCGTCGTCGGTCGTGTCGAGGCCTGAACGGACGCCAGACGCTCCGTGAAGCTGTTCCTCGACGCGCACATCTCCGGTCCGCGGATCGCACGCGCGCTGCGTGAGGATGCTCGTCACAATGTGCGGGCGGCCGACGAGGAGCGCGAACTCGACGGCCTCGCCGACGAGGAGCTGCTGTCGCTCGCCACCGCGCAGGAGCGGATCCTCGTCACGTTCGACGTCAAGGACTTTCCCACGATCGCGCGGCGCTGGGCCGAGGCCGGACGCACGCACGCGGGCTGCGCGATCGTGGTCGGCATCGACCACGGCGAGTTCGCGACGATCCTCGACACGATCGCCCATGCGCTGGCCGCCCGCCCACGGCAGGCCGACTGGACAGACCTGACGCTGTTCCTGAGCCGAACGCCGCCGGAATGAGGGTCTGACGGCAGGGACTTGACAATTGCCTCGCCATGTTCTATGTTGTTCTCGTGATGGCAACCCTATGGGTCGCCGCGTGTAGAAAATAGATCGGGTTGGGCTCGCCGCTGTGGCCGGCCTTGATTGATCAGCAGGGGTTTCTTCGGGAGAGGGATCCGAATCGCTTCGAGAGGGAGTTGTTTTCGCGTGGGTTCGTTTGGGACATACGTGTCGGGGAAACGTGCGGGTGCGAACCCGTCCGTAGGTAGATGCGTCAGCAGCGCTGACACATTCTCTCTCTCTCTCTCTCTCTCGTCCGCTTAGCAGCCTTGGTCTAACCGCCAAACGGCGCCGGGTGGCAATCCCCCTCGTGGGGAGGGTCAACTGTTGCCACGCGCGCGGTGGGGGCCACCCACCAAAAACTGTTGCCGTCCACCGTGATGACGATCGCCGTCCGCGTCATGTCGCGTCAGACCGGACGCTGTATTTCACGCTGAAGAACGGCCGGCAAGCCCACTGCGAGTGGACCTGCCGTGCGCCTGGAGGCGTAGCTGGTTCACAGCGACGCATCTCTCTCGCACTACGCGTGGGAGTCTTTGTTCACCGTGCGCCTGCAGGCGCGACTGCGCCTAGAGGCGCAGCTGGCGATACAGCGCGCCTTCATACGCACACCACGCGAGTTGGTGTGCGGCTGACTTCTCGTGCCCGTGTGCGTGCCGGGCTTCTAAGCGTGCGTTTGTGCGGGGCGGTCTCGCCGTCTCGCGTGGGCGTGCTGGGTAACAAGACCGGCGCCATGGGCCTGCCACTCGATTTTGGGGGCGGGGTCGTGGTGCTGAATGAGACGAAAGGGAGTTGTTTTAGATGAGATCCATGTGCAGGACGGTGCTCGTTGCGCTGGTGGCGGTGCTGGCTGTTGGGGCGGTCGCTTCGGCGGCGGCATCGGCGGCGTTGCCGGAATTTCAGCAGGGCGGCAAACCGCTCGCCAAAGCGGTGAAATTTACCGCGACGGGCGGTGGAACGACTTTCGTCGGACTCTATAGCGGCAGTGCCGGGGTGTGGGGATGCCAAAAAAGCACGATGTCGGGTGAAACGCATGGTGTGAGCGAAGTGACTGGTGTGGTCGTAACGTTCACCGGTTGCGGCACGACGTCTGGGGCCTGCACCGGTCATGGTGCTAAATCTGGCGAAATGGTGACTGCGCAGCTCTCCGGGAAGCTGGGCTACCTCAGCAAAGCATCCAAACGAGTGGGTTTGCTGCTTGAACAGGCCAAAGGCGAAAAAATCGCGGAATGCACCATCTCTTCGTTTGGTACATTCCATATCAAGGGTTCGGTGATCGGTGAATTTTCTCCGATTGACACAGAAACCAAGGAATTCGAACTCGCCCTTAAAGCATCCCCCCCCGGGGGACTCAAACAGGAATGGACTCACTTTGAAGGCGAAGAAGCGCTTCACAGTCTGGAATCGTATCTGTACCATCAGCCGTACACAGAAATGTCAATCGAAACCGTATGGCCCATCAAAGTCACCAGCGCGGAAGTGATGGAGGTGAAGGCATAGGAGCACCGTTTACGTAGGAGTACGGTTTAGACAGCTCGACCGGGTTGTGCGTGGGGCGGTTGTGGTCCCACGCACGCTCGTGGTAGTGACAATCAGCCCGTTCGAGGTGTAAACAAGGCTTGCGGGAGTGTTTGATGGGACCATTCGAGGAGGAGAAGGAGTTGAGACACATGAGCAGCGGCAGAGGATCGATCGGTTGGTGCAGTCGCACGCGCTGGCATAGCGTGTTGGCGACGGATGCGCGACGGGGGTCATGGTGGCTGGCGCGTGCTGTGGGTGTGCTGGCCGGTGTCCTGCTGCTCGCTGCAGCTCCCGCGCTGGCCGCCGCCGCGGAAGTCAAGGAAGAGTTTGTCTCGAACGTGTCGGCTAGCAGCGCGACGCTTGACGCGTGCGTCAATCCTGAAAGCTCGGAACCGGTGTCGTATCGCTTTGAATATGGCCCGAGCGTCCCCTACGGGATGAGCGTGGCAGCCGCGGCGGTGGGGGTCGGGACGTGCGTGAGCGGCGTCAGCGTGCAAGCCCACGTCCAGGGTCTCAAAGCCAAGACGGCCTACGACTACCGGGTCCTCGTGTCCGTGCAAGGCCAAGCGCCCCACGCGGGGAGCGGTGAGTCGTTCACAACGCAGCCCGCGGGCGGTGAGCTGACGTTGCCCGATGACCGTCAGTGGGAACCCGTGTCTCCGGCGAAAAAGGATGGGGCTCTGATCGCGCCGATCGAAACAGGCGCGGGGATCATACAGGCGGCTGAAGGTGGCGGTGCGATCACCTATCCTTCGAATGGTCCGCCGGAAGCAGGCCCTGCAAGCAACGCGAATGAAACGCAGGTTCTCTCTGTGCGCCGTGCCGGTGGCGGCTGGTCCTCGCAGGATATCGCCACGCCGCACGCGATGGTGACAGGCGTACCGGTCCAGAAGGGCCAGGAGTACAGGGCGTTCTCCCTTGATCTGTCGTTGGGGCTCGCGCAGCCGTTTGGGTTGGGATTCCTAACGGAAGAAGCGGAAGGGGCGGTGCCGTTGTCAGAAGGGGCCTCGGAAGCTACGCCCTATTTGCGTGCCGACACGCCGCTGCCGGCGGAACCGGGGAGCTCTGAGCAGGCTGCTTACAGTGACGCCGAAATGGAAGGCGGCTACCTGCCGCTTGTGGCGGGCTGTCCTCCGGCAGGCGAAGAATGCAAGCCAAAGGTGGAGGAGCGCGCAAACGCGCGACCCGGCGCCAAGTTCGGTGGTCATCTCGTGTTCCTGGGCGCCAATCCCGACCTGAGTGACGTGATCCTCCGCTCCGAAGAAGTGGCTTTGGTGGCGGGTGCGGAAGCGGAACTCTATGGCCTCTATGAGTGGGCGGCGGACAAGCCGCCGGCGGAACAGCTGCAGCTCGTCAGCGTGCTGCCAGACGCGCCGCCCTACAACGGTGAGCAGGCTCGGTCCGCCGCGCTTGGAAATATCAATATATATGATGCTCGGGGTGCGGTGTCGAGCGATGGCTCGCGTATCGTCTGGTCATATGAAGGGCATCTCTTCATGCGTTATGTGCTGAGTGGAAATGCCTGGCAGACCGTGCAGTTGGACGTGGGCAGCGGCAGCGGTCCCGGCCGGACGGAGTTTCAGTTCGCAAACGGTGATGGGTCGAAGATCTTTTTCACTGATGAAGAAAGGCTGACGGGAAATTCCAAAGCGGAAGCGCAGAAGCCGGAGCTGTATGAGTGTGAAATGTCAGAAGTTGCAGGTGGGTTGAAGTGCGATTTGAGCGACCTGACAGTCGCGGGCGGTGTAAGTGAAAGCGCTGATGTTCAGCAAGTGGTACTTGCCGGCAGCAGTAGCAGCTCATATCTCTACCTGGTGGCAGAGGGTGTATTGACGAGCGAAGCGGAAAAGAACGGGCAGGGAGAAAAGGCTGAAGCTGGCAAGGATAATCTTTATATGCTGCATTACGATGAAGCGACAAAGGAATGGAAACCAACCTTTATCGCTGCTCTCTCAGAAAACGACGGCCACGACTGGGATGGACCAGAAGGGAATGGGAACCTCGAAGAATTGACTTCGGGGGTTTCGCCGAATGGGGAGTATTTGGTTTTCATGTCTGAACGTAGCTTGACTGGCTATGACAATGTGGATATCAATGGTGGTGTGCCTGATGAGGAGGTTTATCTGTATGGTGCGCCGTCCGCCGGCGCGCCGTCGGGCGGGTTGGTGTGTGTGTCGTGTAATCCGACGGGTGAGCAGCCGACGGGGGTGCTGGATACTGAAGAAGCGAATGGGGGTCGTGGGCTGCTGGCCGATCGACAGCATAACTGGGTCAGGTCTGGTGGTCGGTGGTTGGCTGGGATTATTCCGGGTTGGACGGGGATGGAATTTCAAGTTGCTCGTTATCAGTCGAGGTATGTGTTGGATGATGGCCGGGTGTTTTTTGATAGTCCGGATGCGCTTGTGCCGCAGGCTACTAATGGTTTGATGGATGTGTATGAGTATGAGCTCGCTGGGACCGTGAACTCCGAAGGTGTCTCCGTGTGCAACGAAGGCACTGCGGCGTACAGCGCGACGAACGGTGGCTGTACGTCCTTGATCTCGTCAGGATCGTCCAAGGAAGAATCGGTTTTCTTAGATGCAAGCGCGAACGGGAGCGACGTTTTCTTTTTGACGTCGGCACCGCTGGTCGGGAAGGATCAGGATACGGCGTTCGACATATACGACGCGCATGAATGCAGCGCTTCCGCTGCTTGCGGCGTGGAAGCGGAAGCTCCGCCGGCGTGCGATACGGAAGCTTCGTGTAAACCGTCGCCGACGCCACAACCAACGATTTTCGGCGCCGGCCCGAGCGAAACCTTCGTGGGCGCGGGCAATCCCGTGGGTGGGCGGGAATCTAATCCTCCAGTCGTCAAACCCGTCGTGAAACCAAAGTCCGTCAAGTGCAAGCGAGGCTTCGTGAAGAATAAGAAGAGTAAGTGTGTGCGGAGGAAAAAAGCAAAGGCCAAGAAGTCTGCTCACACCAACCGGGGGGCACGGTCATGAGGCGTACCATTGCCACAGAAGTAGTAAACCCAGTTGCAACCACCAACAGCTGCCGGCAAGCCAAGAACGCCCAGGGTAACCACGCCCAATTTAGCGTAGCTAGAATCGCCACCCCGCTCATAGCCCTCTTCGTCCTCCTCGCCCTCACCGCGACTCCCGCCTTCGCCGAAGAAGGCCACCCCTGGTGGCATGTGAACGTGGGTTCGAGGCCGTCGGTATTGACCGCCGGGCCGGAAAGGACGGTCGTTGTCTCGGCGACGAATCTCGGTGACGGGAACGTGGATGGTGAAGCGGGCTCGCCGGTGATCCTCACCGACACGCTGCCAGAAGGCATCAGCGCGGAAAAGGCGTTTTACATCGCGGGCCTCAATGGTCTGGACGGTGGCGAACCGTGCAAAGTAAAGACCTCTCGCACGATTGAATGCATTTTTGCCGGGAGCTTGACGCCGTATTCGCGTTTGGAAGTCGATATCTACGTATCGGTCGAAGCGGGCCTGCACGGCACGCTCCCCGGCGAAGCGAAGGCCACGCTTCCGAATGTCGTGACTGTCTCCGGAGGCGGAGCCCCGAGCGCGTCGGCGCACGAACCTTTGACCGTCGGCAGCACCCCGACGGAATTTGGTGTGGAAAGTTTCGAATCGGTCCCGGAAAACGCGGGTGGGTCGGTTGATACGCAGGCCGGGGCGCACCCATTTCAGCTGACGACCACGGTCGTGCTGAACGCCGGCACGGAAACCTATGGTATCAAAGTCCACGCCTTCAACGAAACGTTCGGTCTGGTTGAACAGCCCGCGATGCCGCGCGAGATTCAGATAAATACGCCGCCGGGCTTGGTCGGCAACCCCTCGCCGTTCCCGCAGTGCACCGAAGGGCAGTTCAAAACGAACAAATGTTCGCTGGGTTCTCAGGTCGGCGTTGCCGCCGTTACGCTCGCCAAGCCGGTGTTTTCCACGGAATCGGTGCCGGTGTTCAATATGGTGCCCGGGCAGGGTGAGCCGGCGCGCTTCGGGTTCAAAGCCACAGGCGTCCCCGTGTTCCTCGACGCCTCGGTACGTACCGGTAAGGATTATGGCGTGACGATCACCTCGAGCAACATCGTGCAGACGGCGGCGCTTCTTTCCTCGCAGGTCACGTTCTGGGGCTGGCCCGCGGATCCGCGCCACAACGATTCCCGCGGCTATGGCTGCGTCGGCGCCGGCATCTTCGAAATTGGCTGCGATTCCCCCGAAGACACGGTCAGCGCGCCGTTTCTGTCGCTGCCGACCACGTGCACGACCAACCCCGCCAAGGAACCGTTGCAGACGGCCGTCGAAGCCAGCTCATGGCCCGCGCCGGGACGGGGGGATCCGCTCGAGCCCGTTCAGGACTGGCAGTCCTCCGTCCAGCAACCGCTCTCCTACGACTTGCAGGATCAGTCGGGCTCTCCGATCGCGCTCGATGGCTGCAACAAGCTCAGCTTCGAACCGTCGATCAAGGTGACGCCGGACAGTAGCGAAGCGAGTAAGCCGTCGGGGTTGAACGTGGATGTGCACGTCAACCAGAACGAGGTGTTGATACCCAACGGTCTCGCGGAGTCCGATGTGAAGGGCATCACGGTCGCGTTGCCTGAAGGTATCGCGGTGGACCCCTCCGGTGGTGATGGTCTGGAAGGATGCTCTGAAGGGTTGGCCGGTGTCACTGGGGTCAAGGAATTCAATCCTGTCTCAGAACCCGGTTCTGAGACCGCGACGTTCAGCCCGCAAGCGCCTGAACTGTTGCGTCCGGGTGTGAGCTTTTGCGCGAACGCGTCGAAGATCGGGGAAGTCACGATCAAGTCGCCGTTGTTGCCCAAGGGGCAGTACGTGAAGGGGTTCGTGTATCTCGCGGCGCAGGAACAGAACCCGTTCGGGAGCCTCGTGGCGATCTACATCATCGCTGAAGACCCGATCTCGGGGACGGTCGTCAAGCAGACCGGCGAAGTGCATATCACCGCGACGGGACAGTTGATCACGACGATCCACAACGTCCCGCAACTAGCGTTCGAAGACGCCGAACTGCATTTCTTCGGTGGGGAACGCGCGCCATTGGCGAGCCCCGCGCACTGCGGCGCCTATGAAAGCACCGGTACGTTCACCCCGTGGTCGGGCAACGAACCCGTCAACCGTTCTTCGAGCTTTAACATCACCTCGGGTCCGAACGGCTCTCCCTGTCCGGGTGCGAGCCTGCCGTTCAGCCCGTCGCTGCACGCGAGCGTGAGCAACATCCAGGCGGGCGGTTTCACGCCTTTCTCTATGACAATGTCCAGGGAAAGCGGGCAGCAGAACCTGCAGGCGATCAGCCTGAAGATGCCCCCTGGTCTCTCCGGCCTTTTGTCTGGTGTCGAACTGTGCCCCGAACCACAGGCCGATCAGGGCACCTGTGGTCCGAGGAGCCTGATCGGGGAAACGACCGTCAGTGTTGGTGTTGGTGGGGACCCGTTCAGCGTGAAGGGCGGCAAGGTCTACATCACCGGTCCGTATGAGGGCGCCCCGTTCGGGCTCTCGATCGTGAACCCAGCAAAGGCCGGACCGTTCGACCTCGCACACACGAAAACCAACGATCCGGCGTGCGACTGTGTGCTCGTACGCGCAAAGATCGAAGTCAACCCGATCACCGCCGCGCTCTCGGTCACCTCTGATGACAGCGGACCGTACAAGATACCCACCTCCCTCGAAGGGATCCCCCTACAGATCCAGCACGTCAACGTCACAATCAACCGGCCAGGATTCACATTCAACCCAACCAGCTGTGACCCGATGCACATCACGGGGAGCATCGCAAGTGACGAAGGCTCGAGCTCTCCCGCCGAAGTACCATTCCAGGTCACAAACTGCGCGATCCTGAAATTCGCACCCAAATTCGCGGTCTCCACCAGCGGGAAAACCAGCAAAGCCAACGGCGCAAGCCTGTCCGTGAAGCTGACCTACCCGAGCGCGCCGTTCGGTACTCAGGCGAACATCGCGCGGGTCAAGGTCGATCTACCCAAGCAGCTCCCGTCGCGGTTGACGACGTTGCAGAAGGCGTGCACCGCGGCGCAGTTCGAAGCGAACCCGGGGGGTTGTCCGTCAGCGTCGATCATTGGTCACGCGAAGGCGATAACGCCGCTGATCCCCGTCCCGTTGGAAGGCCCCGCCTATTTCGTCAGCCACGGCGGGGAAGCGTTCCCGAGCCTGATCATGGTGCTGCAGGGCTATGGCGTGAAGATCGACCTCGTCGGCACGACGTTCATCAGCAAAGCCGGAATCACGTCGAGCACGTTCAAGACAGTTCCCGACGCCCCCGTCGGCAGCTTCGAACTGACATTGCCCGAGGGGAAGTTCTCAGCACTGACCGCGAACGGCAACCTCTGCAAGTCGAAGCTCGCGATGCCGACCGAATTCCTCGCCCAGAACGGCGCGAAGATCAACGAGAGCACGAAGGTCGCCGTCACGGGCTGTCCGAAGGCGAAGAAGGCAAAGAAGAAGGTGAAGAAGGGTCATGGTGGTAGGAAAGGCAAGGGCGGCAAGAGCAAGAAATAGCGGCCGCGATGAGCATGGCGGCGGCGGGGTGAGTGGCATGAGTTCCGTGCGTGGTCGTGGGGCCGGGGTCTCGCGTGGGCGGCGGGGTTCCGGCCGTGAGCAGGAGCAGATCGTTGAGATCCAGCGCGCGAGGATGCTCGCGGCGATGGTCGAGGTCGCGGGTGAGCGCGGTGTGGGGAACGTGAGCGTCGCGCACGTCGTTGCCAGGGCGGGGATCTCCAGGCGCACGTTCTATGAGCTGTTCGAGGATCGCGAGGACTGTTTTCTGGCAGCGTTCGATTACGCGCTCGCACGGGCCGCGAGCAGGGTCCTCCCCGCGTATGAAGCGCAGAGCACGTGGCGGGAGCGGATCAGGGCGGGACTGGCGGCATTGCTGGGGTTCCTCGATGACGAGCCGGGATTGGGAGCGCTGCTGGTCGTGGATGCCCTGGGCGCGGGTCCGCGGGCGCTGGCGCGCCGCACGAGCGCGCTGGAGATCCTGATCGGCACGGTAGACCGCGGACGCAGCGAAGGAAAGCCGGGCAAAGAGCCTGCACCCCTGACGGCGGAGGGCGTGGTCGGTGCGGTGTTCAGCGTAATCCACGCGCGTCTGCTCGAACAGCAGGCGGCGGCCACAGGGCGTTCCCCAAACGGGCGGTCCTCACATCGGACGGCCGGGGCACTGAGCGGGCTGTTGAACCCGTTGATGAGCATGATCGTCATGCCATACCTTGGTGCGAGCGCATCCCGGCACGAGCTGGATCGCCCCGTACCGAAGATCCGCGAACCCCAACCCCCGAGGCACAACCCCCTCCGGGACCTCGACATGCGCCTCACCTATCGCACCGTCAGGGTCCTGCTCGCGATCGCCCAGCGCCCCGGAGCGTCAAACCGTCAGATCGGAGAACACGCGGGAGTCCACGACCAGGGCCAGATCTCAAAGCTCCTGAACCGCCTGCACAAGCTCGGGCTGATCCAAAACACCGGTGAGGGACACGCCAAAGGAGCACCCAACGAGTGGGCACTCACAACCAGGGGACAGGACGTCCAACGCGAGATCAGCACACAGAGCGCACACTGAAGATCCGATCCAAACCGAGCCCGTCGTCCGGCCGGTGTGGCTCGACCTGGCTCACCCCGCGGTTCTCCGCGAGAGGTAATCGCGGAACTTCGGCGCCGTGTAGGCGTACTCGCCCTTGCGGATGCGATAGAGCGCGCCGGCGTCGACGAGGCGGCCGAGCAGGACGTTGACGTTGCCGGGGGTCTTTGCGGAGGCGCCGCCCAGGTCGGAGGAGCGCAAAGGCGGGTAGGGACACTTGGCGGAGGCGAGCAGGAGGTCCTGCTCGGCGGGGGTCAGCGTGGCCACCCGCGGGTCGTAGAAGTCCCGGTCGAGCCGGCCGTAGATGTCGGGGCGGGCCGCGTCGAGCAGCTTGGGCGTGAAGCGGTCCACGCCGGCGAGGTCGGCGGCGTCCCATAGCTCCGATCCCCACAGCTGCAAGAAGTACGGGTAGCCCTCGACCTCTGCGACGACGGTCTTGGCGAGTGTCGGGGCGGCGCTGCGGGCGGTCTGTTCGAGCGGTCTCGTAAACGCCTCCAGTGCCTGTGTTTGCGTGAGCGAGTCGATCTCCTCGCCACGGAACAATCGCTCGCTGTAGGAGCGTGCTTTCTGCAGGTTTCCCGCGAGCGTCGGCAGACCGCACAGGACGAGCCCGAGCGGCAGCTCGCGACGTTGCAGCGCGACGATCGGCGCGATCAGGAGCGAGAGCGGGTGCTCGCCGTGGCGGCCGCGCTCGTCGTGGACGAGCTGCGCCTCGTCCAGGAGCAGGACGAGGCCCGCCCGCCCTTTGGCGAGGGTGAGCTGGAGGGTGAGAAAGAGCTCCCGCGCGAGATCTTCCTCGCGCTCAGAGCCGAACGAGACCGATAGCGAGACCTCTTCCCAGCTCACCGACAGGCTGCCCGAGCGAAGCGCCTTGCCCGCCGCGGATCGCAGTCGCTCAAGGCGTGAGAGCCGCCTGCGGGTGCGCTCCAAGAGCGATCCGATCGCTGTCGCGAGCGCCGTGTCGGTGTTGTGCGCGGGCTGCAGCTCCATAGACGAGGGCTCCCAGTCGCGTTCCTGCGCGTGCTCGGCAAACGCCTCGAGCAGCACGGTCTTCCCGACGCCCCTCAGTCCTGTCACCCGCATGTTCGCCTGTTGCTCGGGAGCGGCGCGGAGCATCGCGTCGAAGCGTCGCAGCGGCGCGTCGCGCCCCGCGAGATACAGCGGACGCACGCCCACGCCCGGCCGGTAGGGGTTCTTGCCAGAAGTTTGGGTCATTACAGCCTTCTTGTAATGATGGAGGATTCTAACAGAGATTTTGTAATGAGCCGCGAGCCGGGTTTGGGGGAGACCCGTGGGCCTGCCGCTACGCCGGTTGCTGCCTTAAGCAGGTCGTTCCGATCCCGCAAGCTTGATGACCATGATACCGTGGTTATATGGACAAAATGATAACGGCGTCGCTGTTCAAGGCGAAGTGCCTGGCGCTGCTCGACGAGGTGGCTGAGACCGGCGAGTCGCTGGTGGTCACCAAGCGCGGTCGCCCGGTTGCGCGCGTCGCCGCGGTCCAGGCGCCCGCATCGCTGCGGGGCAGCGTGACGTTCAAGGTCTCCGATGAGGAGCTGACAGCGCCGCTGCCCGAGCGCTGGGATGCCGCCGGGCGGTGATCGTCCTCGATACGCACGTGTGGCTGTGGTGGGTGGCCGAGCCGCGGCGGTTGAGTCAGGGCGCACGCGAGGCGATCGACAGCAGCGAGCGCTTCGGGGTCGCGACGATCAGCTGCTGGGAGATCGCAATGCTCGCCGAGGCCGACCGCATCGAGCTCGACCGGGCGGTGGAGACCTGGATCGAGCAGGCGCTGGCGGACCCGCGCACCCAGTCGCTGCCGCTCACGAGCGCCGTGGCCGTCCGGGCGGCACTGCTCGGCCGCGAAGGGTTCGACGGCGACCCGGCCGACAGGATCATCTACGCGACGGCCCGCGACCTGGGGGCAGGCCTCGTCACCCGCGATCGGGCTCTACGAGCGTTCGATCCCCGCGGCACGATCTGGTGACGCCCAACCCCGCGAGGAGCCGCCGACGGGGCGGCGTTTGAGTATTCACCAGACGACGGGCACATCGTAGGCGGAGAAGGCACTATCGCCGGTGACGATCGTGCAGCCCTCCAACTGGGCTTGGGCGATCAGCAGGCGGTCGAAGGGGTCGCGGTGGTGCAGGGGCAGCTCGCCGGTGGCGTGGGCGTGCTGAGGGGTGATCGTGAGGATCCGGGCGCCGGCTTCGTCGATGCGCTCGATCACGTTCTCCGGCGCCTCCAGCTTGCCGACCGAGCGCTTGATCGCGATCTCCCAGACGCTGACGGTGCTGCAGATCACATTTGCGCCTGGTTGCTCGATCGCCCCGCGCGCGCGGCGCGAGAGCGGGAAGTCGGAGGAGAGGAGCGCCAGCAGGGCCTGCGTGTCGAGCAGGAGCCTCACTCGTCGATCATGCCGAACGCGCGCTGGATGTCCTCGGGCAGCTCGTCGAAGTCGCCGTGTATCTTGACCTGGCCCTTCCAAATGCCCTCGAGCGCCATCAGGCCGCGCGGCTGCTCATCATAGGGGACGATCTTGGCGACCGGGCGCCCCGAGCGCTCGACGATCACGTCCTCGCCACCGCGAGCCTGCTCGACCAGGCGCGACAGCTGAGTCTTGGCTTCGTGCATGCCCACACGCGTCATGTGAGCGACTGTAGCAGAGACTGGTCCAGCTTAGCTTAGCTAGACTATGGGCTGGCCTGCCGCCGCGATGGCATCGTTACTCTCGGCTCAGTGCGCTTCTCGGCTCCCGCAACCGTCGCTCTGCTGGCCCTTATCCTCGCCCTCGCGACCCCGGCCGCGGCGAGCGTGGCCTCGCGGTCCTCGCCGCTGAACGCCTCTCCCCTGGCGAGGACCGCTGGGCCGGCGGCCGCGGCCACCGTCAGCACGGCCGCGACGACCACCCAGGCGACGGTCTCTGAAAATCCTGTTCCTGTGCCCAACTCGGACATACCTCCGGCCGGGCGCAAACTGTCCGCAAAGCGGGTCCTGGCGATTGCGCAAGCGCTGCCGAAGATGAAAGCGGTGCGGGCGAAATACCCCGGCTCCTACGGCGGCGCGTACCTGAAGGGTCCGCTGCGCTGGCAGGTGAGCTTCTTCTCGAAGAAGGGCGCGCAGGAGATCGGGCAGGTGATCATCGCCGACTCCTCGGGCAGGGTGCTCGAACAGTGGACGGGGTTTCAGATCGCCTGGTCGATGGCGCGCGGCTATCCGGGCGCGTTTGGCAGGCACGTGAACGCGTGGTACGTGTGGCTGCCGCTGTGCCTGTTGTTCCTGCTCCCGTTCATCGACCCGCGCCGGCCATTCTCGCTGCTGCACCTGGACCTGCTCGTGCTGCTGTCGTGGTCGGTCTCGCTGGCGTTCTTCAACCACGCGAACATCTACACGTCGGTGCCGCTCACCTACCCGCCGCTGGCGTACCTGCTCGTGCGCATGCTGTGGCTGCTGCGCCGCCCGCGCCCGCCGCGGAGGCGAGGACAACGGCCATTGCGTCTGCTGGTCCCGGCGCCGTGGCTCGCCGTGGGGGTCGTGTTCCTGCTCGGGTTTCGCATCGGGCTGAACGTGACCGACTCGAACGTGATCGACGTCGGCTACGCGGGCGTGATCGGCGCGGACAAGGTCGTGCACGGCGACGCCCTGTACGGGCGCTGGCCGGCCGACAACGAACACGGCGACACGTACGGTCCGGTCGCCTACGAGTCCTACGTCCCGTTCGAGCAGGCGCTGGGCTGGAGCGGGACGTGGGACGACCTGCCCGCGGCGCACGCCGCCGCGATCGTGTTCGACCTGCTCGCGCTCGGGCTGATGTTCTGGCTCGGGCTGCGCATCCGCGGGCCGACGCTCGGCGTCGCGCTGGCGTACGCGTGGGTGGCCTACCCGTTCACGCTGTTCGCCCTGGAGAGCAACTCCAACGACACGCTTGTCGCGCGTGCTGATCCTGGCCGCGCTGCTGGTGGCGAGCTCACCGCCGGCGCGTGGCGTGTTCGCCGCGCTCGCCGGGCTGGCCAAGTTCGCGCCGCTGGCGCTCGTGCCGGTGCTGGCGACGCACGGACTGTTCACGGGGTCCGGTGCATCGACCCCGACCCCGGCAGCAGCCAATGGGCCGGGGCGCTCGGACGAGGGAGCCGGGGGTGAGCATGTGCTCGATCGACGCCAGCGCGCGCGTACGCGCGCGCGCGCAATGACGGCTTTTTTCTTTGCATTCATCCTCACCGTCGCCATCGTCTCGATCCCCGCGATCACCCACGACTCGCTGCACACGATCTTCCAGCGCACGATCGAATACCAGACCAACCGCGGCTCGCCGTTCTCGCTGTGGGGGCTGTACGGCGGGCTGCACGGCGTCCAGACCGCGGTGCAGGCGGCCGCGGTCGCGCTCGCCCTGGCGCTCGCGGTGCTGCCCCGCCGTCCCGGCGTCGTCGGGCTGGCGGCGGCGTGCGCGGCGATCTTGATCGCCGTCCAGCTCGGGGTCGAACACTGGTTCTACCTGTACATCCCCTGGTTCTTCCCGCTCGTGATGATCGGCCTGCTCGGCGCGCTCCCCGACCGTCCTCGACAACGCCCGTACGCCCCGGCTACCCCGAGCTGGGAGCCGCGGACCTGGGCGCCGGGGCCGGGCGGGGCATCAGGATCTGCTCGATTGCGGCTGCCGAGCGCGGCGTCGTGGCCGAGCAGCGGATGAGCACGCCCATCAGCCACGGATCCTCCTCGGAGGTCTCGAAGCGGACGGGCATCTGCGTCACGAGCGACTCGATCGCCTGCTCGCGCTTGACCCCGATCACGCCGCCGCGCGGGCCGGTCATGCCGACGTCGGTGATGTACGCGGTGCCGCCGGGCAGCACGCGGGCGTCCGCGGTCGGGATGTGCGTGTGGGTGCCGACGACCGCGGTCACGCGCCCGTCGAGCATCCAGCCGAGCGCGACCTTCTCCGATGTGGCCTCGGCGTGCATGTCGACGAGGATGTGATCCACGTCCCCAAGCTCTCCCAGCGCGGCCTCGATCTCGGTGAACGCCGAGCGGCCCGCGCGCAGGTACAGGTTGCCGCTGAGATTGACCACGCCCAGACGGACGCCGTCGCGCTCCAGTACGCACGTGCCGTGCCCGGGCTGGATGCGCAGGAAGTTGGCCGGGCGCAGGATCCGCGGCTCGGAGTCCAGGTAGGGGTAGATCTCGCGGCGATGGTAGGTGTGGTTGCCGAGCGTGATCGCGTCCACACCCCCTGCGAACAGGGCGCGCGCCGCCTTGGGCGTGATCCCCAGCCCGCCGGCGACGTTCTCGGCGTTGACGACCACGAACGTCGGGTCATAGCGCTCGCGCAGGATCGGCAGGCACTCCAGCAGCGTGCGCCGGCCGACGCCGCCGACGAGATCGCCGACGAACAGGACGCTCGCTCCGGAGGTCTCGCCGTCCCCGTCTTCGGACCCGCCAACCTGCTCGCCCCCCGCCGTGACCTCCTGCCGCTCAGCCATACTGCGGCGATGGGTCGGACGGCAGGGCTTTGCAGATGAGCGGCGCGGAGGACGGCGCGCCCGTGGCGGATCCGCCGAGCGCGAGCGAGCGCGAGCTCACCCCCGATACCCCGGGGAAGCCGCCGGCTCGCAAGCCCCCGCGCACGGTCGTGCCCAGGTGGGTGCAGCTGGTGCTGCTGCCGCTGGCGCTGCTCGCGCTGTGGGCGCTCGCGAAAGCGGCGGGGAAAGTGCTATTGATATTCGTCGTCGCCGCTGTCATAGCGCTGATTCTCAACCCCGTCGTCGCGTTTGTGCAGCGCCCGCGGATTCCTCGCGGGCTGGCGGTGCTGATCGTGTACCTCGCATTCTTCCTGACGCTGGTCGGGATCGGGTTTCTGCTGGCCAACCCGATCGCAAACCAGGTGCGCACGTTCACCAGCAACCTGCCGCATATCGTCGACGAAGCCAACAAACGGATCGCCACGTTTCAGACCGAACTCGAACACGACGGAATCCACCTGCACCTCGTCAAGCAGGGCAAAACCGCGCTGCAGAGCATCCAGGGCAAAATCTCCAAGAGCGCCAGCAAACTGGCGTCGTTCGGCGGCGGTCTGCTGACCGAAGCGGCGAGCGCCGTGTTCGACCTCGTGCTCGTGTTCGTGCTGAGCGTGTACATGCTCATCTACGGCGAGCGCATCGGGGGACTCGTGCGCCGGGCGATGCCCGACGGCGATGGGACGTCCGCCGACGATTACCCGATCCTGGTCCAGCACGCCGTGTCTCGCTACGTCGGGGGCCAACTGCTGTTCAGCGTGCTGATGGGGGCCTCGGCGGGCGTGTCGCTGTACGTGTTCGGGCTGATCGGGATATTCCCCGACGGGCGCAAGTACGCGCTCGCGTTCGGGGTGTTCTACGGGGTGATGGAGCTCGTCCCCTACATCGGCCCGATCCTCGGGGCGGTGCCGGCCGTGCTCGTGGCGCTGTTCACCGACCCGATCGTGGCGTTGTGGGTGACGCTGCTGTTCGTCGGGCTGCAGCAGCTCGAGGGGCATGTCGTGGCGCCGCAGATATTCGGGCACACGCTGCGGATCAACCCGCTGCTCGTGATATTCGCACTGCTGCTCGGACTGCAGCTGTACGGGATCGTCGGCGCGCTGGTGGCGCTGCCGATCCTCGCGATCCTGCGCGAGACGGTCGTCTATCTCAGCCGGCACATCGAATTCGAGTCGTGGGAGCGTTCGCGCGGAGGCCTGCCGTGAGTCCGCCGGCGCGGGGCAAGCGGGAGGGCTTGTGTGGGGTGGGTAACCCATGAGCCAGTTGCGTCGGACAATGCTGTCGGCGCCGGTTACCGCACCCGCCGGCATGGTGCAGAGCAGCGAAATGCCGTGGTCGTGAACAGGGGCACGCCGGTGATCGGCGTGAGGGGGCTCGCCAAGCGCTACGGCGAGCGCATGGCGTTGCGGAACATCGATTTCGACGTGACCGCCGGCGAGCTGGTCGCGATCGTCGGGCCCAACGGCGCGGGCAAGACGACGCTGCTGTCGATCCTCGCGGGAGTGCAGCGCGCGAGCGCGGGGACAGTGAGCGGCGCCGGCACGGGCTCGGCGATCGGCTGGGCGCCCCAGCAGACGGCTGTCTACTCGAAGCTGTCGGTCGCCGAGAACCTGAAGCTGTTCGCGCGCCTTCAGGGAGTCGCCGACCCTGACGCGGCGGTGGCGCGGATGCTCACGCAGACGGGGCTGGGCGAGCGCGCCGACGAGCGCGTGGAACGGCTGTCGGGGGGCAACCGCCAGCGCGTGAACGTCGCGCTCGGGCTGATCGGCGACCCGCCTGCGCTCGCCCTGGACGAGCCGACGTCGGCGCTGGACCCGGGTCAGCGCGAACGCGTGTGGGAGTTCGTCGGCGGGCTCGCGCGCTCGGGGACGGCGGTGCTGTTCTCCACTCACCATCTCGGCGAGGTGCGCCGGTATGCCACGCGCGCGATCGTGCTGGCCGACGGCGAGCTGCTGTTCGACGGCGCGCCGGCCGAGCTGATCGCGGCGAACGGGAACGGCGGCGAGAGCGACTTCGAGTCGGCGTTCGTGGCGTTTCTGAAAGCGCGCGGACACTCGTGACCGCCGTCTGGACGCCCAATGAGGCCCCGCGATCGTGAGGTGGCTGCTGAAAAAGGACCTGCTGATCCTGGGTCGCTCGCGGCTGCTGGTGGGCGTGCTGGTCGTGTACCCGATCGCGATCGCGCTGCTGATCGGGCTGGCCATATCGCGCTCGCCGGGCAAGCCGAAGGTGGCGATCGTCGATGAAACGCCGCCCGGTCAGACGATCCAGGTGGGCAGCGAAAAAGTCGATGTGAGCCGGTACGCCGATGAGCTCTTCAGCCAGGTCCAGTCAGTCCACGTGTCCTCGCGCGAGCAGGCGGTCTCGGACATCAAGTCCGGGAAGGTGCTCGCCGCGGTGGTGATCCCGCGCGACATCGCCGCGCGGATCTCCTCGGGGGTCACCCAGGGCAGCATCGAAGTGCTCTACAACGGCAACGCGCTGGAGCAGTCGCTCGTGCAGTCTCAGCTGAACTCCGCCTTGGCCCAGGCGAACGTGGGGTTCTCCGAACAGATCCAGCGCGCCGCCGCGCAGGCGATCGGCGTGCTGCTGACGGGTGGGAACCTGGGTGTGCTCGGCGCGCCGCCGAACATGATCGGCCTCGGCCAGATCCCCCCCGCGCTGCACGCGATCATCGCGCGCAAGCCCCCGGGCGCCGAACGCACCCAGCTGGAACGGATAAACAAGTTCGCCGAATTCGCCGACCAGAACCTCGGGCTGTCCAAGAACGTGCTGTCCACGATCGGACAGCCGATCCAGGTCAAGAGCACGCTCGTGCAGGGTAGGCGCACGCCGTTGAATACGTTCGCGGTCGTCGTCGCGGTGAGCGTGTCGCTGATGTTCGTGTGCGTGCTGCTGGCCGCCGGGGGGGTGGCGCTGGAGCGCGAGGAGCATACGCTCGCGCGGTTGGCCCGCGGGCTGGCCACGCGCGAGGGGTTGCTCGCGGAGAAGGGGCTGCTGGCCGCGGCCTGCGCGTTTGCGTTGGCCCTGGCGATGCTCGCCGGGATCGGCGCGTTCGTGAGCCTCGACTGGGGCCGCGCCGGGCGGTGGCTGATCGCGCTCGCGTTTGGCGCGCTCGCGTTCGGCGCGCTGGGCATCGCGATCGGCGCGCTCGCGCGCGAGGTGCGCGCCGCCTCGCTGCTCGCGTTCGGACTGTCGCTGCCGCTGGCGTTCGGAGCGCTCGTGCCCGCCGGGTCGGTGTCGCACGGGCTGTATGACGCGATCGGGGCGATCTCGTTCGTGTTCCCGTTCAAGGCCGCCCTGCAGGCACTGGACGCGGCCGTCAACGGGGCATCCCCGGGTCTGGGCCTATCGGTCGTGCACCTGTTCGGGCTGACGTTGCTGTTCGGCGTGCTCGCGCGCGTGGGGCTGCGGCGGCTGGAGTAAGAACCGCGAACCCTGGGAGGCCGCCACCAACCTGAATCAGAGGGGATGAGATCCATGTTGCGAGCGCTTCGGCCGGCGCACGCGTCCGGCGCGGTCGCCTTCCCCGGCGCCGCCCCGCGAATCCGGCTCGTCCCCCAATGCAACCCGCGGGAGTATCCTCGGAGGCGATGGCCTATCCCCATACGCGCATGCGCAGACTGCGCGCGAGCGCCGGCCTGCGCGGGCTCGTGCGCGAGAGGAGCCTGCGGGCCGAGCAGCTGGTGCTGCCGCTCCTCGTCGCCGAGGCGGATGCCCCGCCGCCGCCCGAAGGCGCCCTGGAGCTGCCGGCCCTTGCGCGGCTGTCGATCTCAGGCGCCGTCGAGCGAGCCCGCGAGGCCGCGGAGGCGGGCCTCGGCGCGGTGATCGTGTTCGGCGTCCCCTCGCACAAGGACGCCGAGGGCTCGGGCGCGTACGACGACGAGGGCATCGCCCAGCTGGCGGTGCGCGCGCTCAAGCAGGCGCTTCCAGGCGGCCCGCTCGTGATCACCGACGTGTGCCTGTGCGAGTACACCGACCACGGCCACTGCGGCATCGCGCGCGAGGACGGCTCGATCGACAACGACGCAACCCTCGAGCTGCTCGCCCGCACCGCTGTCAGCCATGCCCGCGCGGGGGCGGATATCGTCGCGCCCTCGGACATGATGGACGGACGCGTGGGGGCGCTGCGCGCCGAGCTCGACTCCGAGGGCTACGCTGAGACGCCGATCCTCGCCTACTCCGCCAAGTTCGCCTCCGCGTTTTACGGCCCGTTCCGCCACGCGGCTGGGTCGGCGCCGGCGTTCGGGGACCGCCGCTCCTACCAGCTCGATCCCGCCAACGGCGCGCAGGCGCTGCGCGAGGCCGTCCTCGACGTGGGCGAGGGGGCGGACATGCTGATGGTCAAGCCCGCGCTCGCCTACGGCGACCTGATCGCGGCCGTCAAGCGCGAGACCGGGTTGCCCGTGGCCGCGTACAACGTCAGCGGCGAGTACGCGATGGTCCGCGCCGCCGCCGCCGCCGGGGCGCTCGACGAGCGCGAGGCTGTCCTGGAGATCCTGACATCCCTGGCGCGTGCGGGCGCGGACACGATCGTCACCTATCACGCCCTCGACGCCGCCTCTTGGCTCGCATGAGCGCTCCCGACGGCATCCTCGCCGCGGACGCGGCGACGCCCAAGCTGCGCAGCCGCAAGGACGGCGCGGCGATCCCGCTCGACGATGTCGATCGGCGGCTGCTGAACCTGATGCAGGGCTCGTTCCCGATCGCCCCGCGCCCCTACGCGCACGTGGCCGAGCTGGGCGGCATCGCCGAAGATGAGGCGATGGCGCGGGTGCGGCACCTGCTCGACAAGCGCATCGTCAGGCAGGTCACGCCGATATTCGACACCCGCGCGCTGGGCTACTCCTCGATGCTGGTCGCCGCCAAGGTCGATCCCGAGCATCCCCATCGCGCCGCGCAGATCATCAACGCCCACCCAGGTGTCTCGCACAACTATCTGCGCAACCACGAATTCAACCTGTGGTTCACGATCGCCACCGAGCCCGACTCCAAGCTAGGGCTGGAGGGGACGTTGGAGGTGCTCGCACGCGAGGCCGGCGCCGAGTCGGTGCGCCAGCTGCCGACGCTGAAGCTGTTCAAGATCCGCATGGACCTGGAGATGGAGGGCGACACGCAGGCGCTCGCCCAGGCGACCGAGGTCAAAGAGCCGGTCGAGCTCGAGCGCCAGCCCTACGACGATTTCGACGTCACCGTTATCCGTGCGCTTCAGGGCGACATGGCGGTCGTGCCCGAACCCTACGCCGACGCGGCCGCCGAGCTGGGCATGGCGCAAGAACGGTTCCTTGATCACCTCGCGGGCATGCAGGAGCGCGGTCTGCTCAGGCGCGTCGCGGCGATCCTGTATCACCGCCGCGCTGGCTTCTCCGCCAACGGCATGGGCGTGTGGCAGGTGCCGGACGAGCAGATCCTCGACATCGGCCGGCGCATGGCGGCCGTGCGCGGGATCTCCCACTGCTACCAGCGCCCCACCTACGCGGACTGGCCGTACTCGGTGTTCACGATGGCCCACGGCCGCTCCAAGGAGGAGTGCGACGCGGTGCTCGACTCGATCGCCGAGCAGACCGGTATCTCCGAGCGCGCGACCCTGTACTCGTCTACAGAGTTCAAGAAGATCAGGCTGCTGTACTTCACCGACGAGTTCACCGCCTGGGAGCGCGAGCGCGCTGGCGTCTGAGCGTCGACGGTGTCTGAGTGGCCAACGCCGTTGCCTGAACAGTTTAGTTTTTCGCCCGTGTGCGCTTACGTATCTCTTGGTAGATACGATGGCATAGCGCGGCGGGAGAGTTGAAGTGTCTTTTTTTACCCAACGCATGCGTTTGTATCTACTGAACTACCATGGTGCTCGCCCTGTTAGATGGCAAGGCCCATACTGAGGTGGAGGTGCCTGCAGCTCTGACCGATACCCGTTCCGCGGCGCTGTATCGGCGCGCGCTGGAGGTGATGCCCGGCGGGGTCAACTCCCCCGTGCGCGCGATGCGCGCGATCGGGCGCGATCCTGTGTTCCTCGCGCGGGGCGAGGGCGCGGAAGTGGTCGACGTGGACAACAATCGCTACGTCGACTACGTCTGCTCGTGGGGCCCCTTGATCCATGGGCACGCGCACCCGGCCGTGCTCGCGGCGGTGTCCCAGGCTGCGGCGCGCGGCACGAGCTTCGGCGCGCCGACCGCCGGCGAGGTCGAGCTCGCGGTCGAGGTCGCGCGGCGGATGGAGGGCGTGGAGATGCTGCGCATGACCTCCTCGGGGACCGAGGCGACGATGACCGCGATTCGCCTTGCCCGCGCCGCCACCGGCCGCGAGCAGGTGCTCAAGTTCGAGGGCGCCTACCACGGCCACGTCGACGGGCTGTTGGCCGAGGCCGGCTCCGGGTTGGCGACCCAGTCGCTGCCGTCCAGCCCAGGCGTGCCCGCCGGCACGGCCGCCCAGACGGTGCTCGTGCCCTGGAACGACCCCGATGCGCTGCGTCTCGCCACGCGAGGCACACGAGCTCGCCGCGATCCTGGCCGAGCCGCTGCCCGCCAACATGGGCCTCGTCCCGCCGCGGCCAGGCTTCCTGGAGCTGCTGCGCGAGCGCGCCACCGCGACGGGCGCGCTGCTCGTGCTGGACGAGGTCATCTCGGGCTTTCGCGTCGCTCGCGGCGGCGCCCAGGAGCTGACGGGAGTCACCGCGGATCTGACGATCATGGGCAAGGTGCTCGGCGGCGGTCTGCCCGCCGCCGCCCTCGGCGGCAGCGCCGAGCTGATGAACATGCTCGCCCCCGCGGGCGAGGTCTACCAGGCGGGCACGCTGTCCGGCAACCCGCTAGCGGTCGCGGCCGGCCTGCAGACGCTCGCGCTGCTGGACGAGTCCGCCTACATGCGCCTGACCGCGATCACCGAGCGCCTGGCCGCCGGCCTGCGTGAGGCCGCCGCGAGCGCCGTAGCAGGCGGGTATCCGGTGCACATCGTCAGCGTGCCGGGGCTGCTCACCGTGTTCTTCACCGGCGCGCCCGGTGGCAGTGTGGACGCGGGCCGCACTGGTCTCTCGGGCAGTCCGAGCGCAGACAGTCCGGTGGCTGATTTCGCCGACGCCCGCGCATGCGATCACAACGCCTACGGGCGGTGGTGCAGGGAGCTGCTCGCTCGTGGCGTCTACCCGCCGCCGTCCCAGTTCGAGGCGTGGTTTCCCTCGCTCGCGCACACGCCCGAACAGCTCGAGCGCACGATCGAGGCCGCGGCGGCCGCATTCGCCGCGCTGGAGACGCCGGTCAACCCGGGAGGCGCCGGATGAACGCCGCTGGCGGGGCGAGCGCCCTGAAGCGGCTGGCCCACCTGCTGCGCGAACAGGGCGGTCTGTTGGCGACGCTCGTGGCCGCGGATGTTCCCGACGGTCCGGCGCGCCACGCGCCGGGGCCCGCTCAGACGGCGGCTTCGGGTCCGCGCGCGGGGCGGGCGCGCGACGAGTACGAGCTGCTGGTGGAGACAATCTACGAGGGCTATCTCCTGCACTACGGCGCCGGTCGTGTGGTCGCTCCTTCAGAGGCCGACCTCGGCCTGCTCGCCGGCGATCGCCTGTACGCGCTCGGCCTCGCCCGCCTGGTCGCGCTCGGCGACACCGAGGCCGTGGCCGAGCTCGCGGACACGATCACGCTCAGCGCGCTCGCCCAGGCAGCCGGCGAGCCGGCGCTTGGCTCAGGCGGTGTGGGAGGCCGGTGCGCACGCGGTGGGTTGGGGGTCCAGCGACTCCCACGCACACGCCAAGCGCCTGGCCTTCGCCCGTGCTCCCGAGGCGATCGAGGCGATGCGCACAAGCGCCGCGGGTGTCCCGACGCCGCCCTGAATCGCGCCTCGATATTGTTGTGGTCGGTGTCCGCCAAGCACGATAAGCACAAGTCCAAGTACACGCTCGACCGCCAGTACCCGGGCGCGTTCGAGGGCGAGACCGTCACGCGCCGGCGGTTCATGACCGTCGGCGGGCAGGCGGCTGGGGGCATAGCCGCCGCCTCGTTCCTGCTGCCCGCGCTGGGGTTCGCGGTTGGGCCGATCTTCAAAAGCACCCCTCACCGTTGGGAAAGCGTCGGTTCGGAGGATCTGTTCAACCCCTACAACTACGTTCCAGTCGTGATCACGCTCAACCCCAGCATCGGCGAGGCCGGCAAGTCGACCGCCTACGTGCGCAAGTTCAACGCGGCGATCGACACCGATCCATACGATCGCGACACCTCCTACATCGCAATCTCCAGCCGCTGCGCGCACCTGGGGTGCCCGGTGCGCTGGGTCGATGCGGCCGAGCGCTTCATCTGCCCTTGCCACGGCGGTGTCTATGACCTGCTCGGCCGCCGCGTCGGCGGACCCCCCGTGCGTCCGCTCGACCGCTTCTATACCCGCGTGAACGGCAATCGCGAAGTCGAACTCGGCCCCCGTTTCAGCGTCAACAGCGAGCTGCAGCGCTTCTCGCCGCGCGACCCGGGCGAGCCGCTGGACGGCATCGGCCAGTACGCCTATCCGTCGCGCCCCGGCGCACAGAAACTCTAGGACGCCCGCTGAGCTGCGCGATGCTTTGTCCTCAGTCGCTCGTGTACTCAGTACACCACGCTCCCTGCGTCCGCGCCTCGCTTGCTCAGCGAACGTCCTAGTAAGGTTGCTTCCGTGCCTAAGCTGCCCAAGGCCCCCCCGATTCCCTCCTCGCTGCAGGCGCCTCCACCGCGCCCGGGGGAGAGCAACGGCAAGCCCACGGCGCTCGACCATGCCGCGGAGGCCGGTAGCACCGTCGTCGACTGGGTCGACGAGCGCACCTCGCTGAGCGGCGGCGCTCGCTGGCTGATGTTCCGCAAGGTGCCCAAGGGCACCAACTGGTTCTACACGCTCGGCTCGGCCACGATGTTCGCGTTCCTCTCGCAGGCCGTGACGGGCGTGTTCCTCGCGATGTACTACCGCCCCGACGCCTCCGGCGGAGCGTATGAATCGATCCGCCATGTGACCAACGAAGTGTTCCTCGGCCAGTTCGTGCGCGGCATGCACAAGTGGGGCTCGAGCGTGATGGTGATTCTCGTGTTTCTGCACATGGGCCGCACGTTCTTCTTCGGCGCCTACAAGTACCCGCGCGAGCTCAACTGGGTGATCGGCGTGGTGCTGCTGATTCTGACGATGGTGATGTCGTTCACCGGCTATCTGCTGCCGTTCGACCAGCGCGCCTACTGGGCGACGATCGTGGGCGTGAACATCAACGGCACCGGTCCGCTGCTGGGCCCCTACCTCTCAGACTTCCTGCGCGGCGGCCCCGAATTCGGGGCGACCACGCTGTCGCGGTTCTACGCCATCCATATGCTGCTCGTGCCCGGGCTGCTCGCCGCGCTGATCGGCGCGCACCTGTACCTCGTGGCCAAGCTCGGCACGACCGCGCCGCCGTGGTTGAAAGCCGAGAAGAACCCCGAGCTGCGCGAGGCCGACGCGTGAACCGGCGCGAGAAGGAGGAGTACCTCCGCGAGTACGCGATCCTGAAGTCTCAGGGCAAGCCGTTCTTTCCCTACGCGGTGGCCAAGGACGCCGCGATGGCGTGCGTGGTGATGGCCGTCATCATCACGATGTCGCTCGTGCTCGGCGCCGAGCTCGGCTCCAAGGCCAACCCCACCACGACCACCTATGTGCCCCGGCCGGAGTGGTATTTCTTCTTCCTGTTCGAGGTCCTGCGTGTGATCAAGCCGCCCAGCCTCGTGCCGCTGGCGACGATCGGCGTGCCGACGATCGGCATGATCCTGCTGTTCCTGCTGCCGTTCTACGACCGCCGTCCCGAGCGCCGTCCCGAGCGCCGCCCGATCGCGACGCTCACCGGCATCTTCGTGATCGGCGCGATGGCGCTGCTCACCTATGAGGGCGCCAGCGCGGGCTCGCCGACCGTGATCGAAATGCCCACGCCCAAGGCCGTCCAGCAGGCGGGCGGGCAGACGCTCGCCGAATACGAAGCCGGCAAGCTGGTGGTCGCCCAGTCGGGCTGCCTGGCGTGCCATAAGATCGGCGACAATGGCAACGACGGTCCCGGCCCGCAACTCACCCACATAGCATCCCGGCTGCCACGCCAGGGGATCGCGCGCACGCTGGTGAACCCGACTGCGCCGATGCCCTCGTTCAAGAACCTGCCGCCGCAGAAGTTCAAGGCGGCCGTCGAATTCCTGTCGCAGCTCAAGTAGCCTACTCATGCCCGCCGAGTCCGCCGAGTCAGGCGCCGGGAGCACCGCACCCAGCGGGGCGAGTGGGCCGCCCGCGAACAGCCGTCCCGCGGGAGCGCACTCGCCCGGGGTGCTGGAGGCGGACCAGGTGCGGACATGTTCGACCGTATCGCCGTCGATCTACGACGCGTTGAACACGGCGATGACCGCCGGCCTGCACCACCACTGGCGCGCTCGCGCGGCTGACTTCGCTCGCGTCGGCCCTGGCGGGCGGGTGCTCGACGTGGCGACCGGGACCGGCGATCTGGCGCTCGAGCTTGCGCGGCGCGTGGCGCCCGGCGGGGAGGTCGTGGGCAGCGACTTCTCCGAGGGCATGCTCGCCCGCGCGCGCCACAAGGCCGCGCAGCGGGCTCGGGGCGCTCAGGCGAGCTGCGTTCGAGCGGGGCGACGCACTGGCGCTGCCCTACGCCGAGGACTCTTTCGACGCGGCGACCGTCGGGTTCGGCGCTGCGCAACTTCTCCGATCTCGGGCTCGGTCTGGCCGAGATGGTGCGCGTCGTGCGGCCGGGGGGCAGGGTTGTGGTGCTGGAGATCACGACGCCCGCCAGGCCTCCCCTGTCGCTGTTCTTCGCGTGTGGTTCGACCGGCTCGTGCCCGTGCTCGGCCGGCTGACCGGGTCGCTCGCCGCGGCGGTCTCGCGTCTGCGGGGTCGCGCCCCGCGATCAGACGATCGCCGATGCCTACACCTATCTGCCCGACTCGGTCAAGCGCTTCGCCGGCGCCGGAGCGAGCTCGCGGCCGAGATGGAGCGCGCGGGGCTGCGAGACATCTCCTAGTCCTGCTCGCCGCGGGGGATCATCGCGATCCACGCCGGCACCGTTCCCGCGGAGGGTCCATGATGAACCCGATGGGGGGCACAGCCGCCGGCAGACGGCGTGAGCGCGGCCGACGTGGATGCCGTCGAGGCGATCATGCGTCGTGGCGGCAGCGGTCTGCGCGAGCGCATGGTCCGTACGGAGCTGCATCTCGAGCGGGTGACGGCCGAGGCCGGCGACCCGCTCGCCTCCCATGCCACCGGCACGGTCCTCGCCGGAGGCAAGCGGCTGCGCCCGCTGCTGGTCGTGCTCGCCGCCGAGTCCGCCGGTGGGCCAGGCGACACCGCCGATGCAGAGGACAGGCTCGTGCGCGCGGCCGTGGCGGTCGAGCTGGTGCACTCGGCGACGCTCGTGCACGACGACGTGATCGACGGCGCCCAGCTGCGACGCGGACACCCGTCGGTCGCCGCCGCCGCCGGGCGCAAGCTCGCGATCGCCACCGGCGACCTGCTGTTCTCGCGCGCATTCGCCGAGCTCGCGCGCAACGGCGAGGAGACCCAGCTGCGCGCCCTGTCCGACGCCAGCTCGGCGCTGGCCGAAGGCGAGCTGCTGCAGCGCGAGGACGCCTATGCGATGCACGTCGCGGTCGCACGGTATCTGCGCCGCTGCGAACTGAAGACCGCGGCGCTGTTCGAGGCAGCCTGCCGCCTGGGCGCGCTGGTGGCCGTCAAGGGCTCGCCGGCGCTCGCCGACGAGCTCGGTGCGTTCGCGCGGCGGATCGGTCTCGCGTTTCAGCTGCTCGACGACGTGCTCGACGTGTCCGGCCCGGTCGAGCGAACCGGCAAGGCGCGGGGCACCGACCTGCTCGACGGCACCGTCACCCTCCCGTTCATCCTCGCGCGCGAACGCGACCGGGAGCTCGCCGAGTTCGACCTCTCCACGCTTCACGGACCCGAGCAGGCCGAGCGGCTGTGCGAGCGGATCGCCGCGACCGGCGCGCTCGACGAGGCCCGCGAACGGGCGCTCGCGCTGGTCGCCGAGGCGAAGTCCGGGCTTCCGCGCAGTCTGCCCGAAGGCCGCGACGCCGCCCTGCTCGACCTGGTGGCGGACGCGGTGGTCGAGCGCTACCGCTAGACGGCCACTGAGCGGCGCGATGCGGCGTCCTCGGTCGCTCGCGTACGTAGTACGCCACGCTCCCTGCGTCCTGACCGATAGGAGATCAGATGCGATCTCCTATCGTCCAGCTTGCTCAGCGACCGTCTAGGAGCGCAGTGATTAGAAGTCGCTGGGGGTGATCAGGTCCGCCTGCAGGGCGCGCACGAAGAACTCGACCTCGTCGGTCATGTTGGCGTGCGTGAGGCGCTTCAGATCGCTCAGCAGAGCGCCCGCGCCGCGGTCCAGCTCGTCGTCGAGCCGCTCGACCACGCTCTGCTCGAACACGCCCTCGCGGCGCGCCTCGCACTCCGGGCAGCGCAGCACGATGCGCCAGTGCCTGGCGCCCTCTTCGGTCCAGTCGAGCGGGTGGACGAGCTCACCGGCGCAGTTGAAGCAGACGTGCAGCTCCTGCGGCGGGCAGGCGGGTTCGGCCGAGAACGCCGGATCGAGCTCATCGACGGGTTCAGGCTCGTATGAAGGCTCGGGGCGCATACGAAGGCTGGGGCGCTGGCCGCTGGTCGCGGTAGGTGACCTCGACGTGCTTGCCGTCGGGCATCTGCACGCGATGACGTATGTGGGGGCTCGTGTCTGACATGGCTTGCTCTGAAGTAATCGACTCCGGCGCCTCTTCCCTTTAGCCCGGCCGTCCATAGGCTCGGCGAGCGCTCGCGCCCGCGACGCGCGGCCGCGGGCCAAACGACCGGTGCTAGGTTCATGAGGACATGGCCACCGCGATCCGCACGATCGGCCACGAAGACAAGCTCAGCCTCGTGGATCATCTCGAAGAGCTGCGCACGCGCCTGATCGTCAGCGCCGTCGCGATCGCGGTCGCGTTCGGGGTGTGCCTGTGGCAGAACCATGCGCTGCTGGAAATCATCAACCGCCCGCTCGAACACCAGACCCAGAAACAGGTCAAGCAGGGCAACGGCCCGCTCGGGCAGACCGCGCTGGCCCAGCAGGGCGTGCTCGCGGTGGCGCGTGACGTGCAGGGGATCGCCGCGACGCTCGGCCGATCCCGCCAGCAAGCTCCCGCCCGCGACGCGCGCGGCGCTCGCCGCCGAGATACCCCGCCTGCAGGCCGACGTGGCGAAGATCCCGCGCGTCCCGCAGGGCAACAAGCCGGTGACGCTCGGCATCGGCGAGCCGTTCACGACCACGCTCGGGGTCACGCTCCTGTTCGCGCTGGTGCTCTCGCTGCCGATCGTCCTGTTCCAGCTCTACGGGTTCGTGCTGCCGGCGTTCAGCCCCAGTGAGAGACGCATCGCGCTGCCGCTGCTCGCGGCGATCCCGTGCCTGTTCGCGGTCGGCGTGCTGTTCGGCTACTTCGTGGTGCTGCCGGCGGCCGTGCGCTTTTTCCAGAACTTCAACAGCAGCGAGTTCAACGTGCTCGTGCAGGCCGGGCCCTACTACAAGTTCGCCGCCACGGTGCTGCTCGCGATGGGCCTCGTGTTCCAGGTGCCGGTCGCGATCCTGGCGGCGACCCGCGTCGGCATCGTCACCCCGCGGCAGCTGCGCCACAACCGCCGCTACGCGATCGTGGCCTGCGCGGCCATCGCCGCGTTCCTGCCGGGAGACGCGATCACGCTGCTGCTGGAGACCATCCCGCTGTATGTGCTCTACGAGGCGAGTATCCTGCTCGCGTCGTTTGTCGAGCGCCGCGAGCGCGCGCGCGAACGGCAGATACCGGGTCCAGGGCAGCCGCCAGACGGCGGTTCGCCTGCAGAGGAGGGGACGGAGCCAAGCGTGCAACAGATCATCGACCACTTCGACAGAGAGCTGAGCTGATGCTGTTCGACCTGCGCGGACGCGGTCGTCGCCGCACGGTCCGGGTGATCTACGGCGGTCTCGCGCTGCTGATCGGGGCGGGTCTCGTGTTCTTCGGCGTCGGCGCCGGCGTCGGCGGCGGCGGGCTCCTGAACTCTCTGACCGGCAACGAAGGCTCCAACAGCGCGAGCTTCGCCAACCAGATCAAGAAGTACAAGAAGCTCACCAAGCAGCAGCCGAGCAGCGTTTACGGGTGGGAACAGCTGACGCTCGCGCAGCTGCACGAAGCGGGCGGCGAAGCGTAT
This sequence comes from uncultured Solirubrobacterales bacterium, assembly GCA_963786535.1. GTDB lineage: Bacteria > Actinomycetota > Thermoleophilia > Solirubrobacterales > Solirubrobacteraceae > Palsa-744. The sequence goes on from CAWAZI010000001.1 coordinate 1,794,790, forward strand.
TTCGCCAACCAGAAACTGACGAGCAAGGGCAAAGAACTGTTCGGGCAGACCGCCCAGTCGTGGAACAGCTACATCGCGCTGAACCCGCCCAAGCCGAACGTGGAAGTGGCGCAGGAGATGGTGCGGGTGTTCGGCGAAGAAGGCCTCAACGAGCCCGCCGAAGCCGTCAAGGTGCTGCAGATCGTGACCGCCGCCCGCCCCGAAAGCGCGGCGCTGTACGCGTCGCTGGCGGAGTACGCCTACAAGGCCCACAACACCCGCATCGGCGACCTCGCCTCCGCCAAGGCGATCGCGCTGGCGCCGTCCGCGCAGCGCAAGCAGCTGAAGACGCAGCTCGCCGCGATCAAGGCGCACCCGAGCGGCACCGAATACGCCACGACCGGTCCCAAAGGCGAACCGGTCAAAGTTAACCGGGTACGAACGGCGACCTTCACGGGCACGACCACGAACCCCCGCCCCGGCCGGCGGCTCGTCGACGACCACCACCAAAAAGTAGCCCGGGTGCGGTCGTGGATAGCGCCCCGGAGCGCTACACCGCGCGTCTGCTGATCGGCTGCGCGGACCAGCCGGGGATCGTCGCGGCCGTATCGGGCTTTCTGTTCGAGCAGGGCGCGAACATCGTCTCCTCCCACCAGTACTCCTCCGATCCGACCGGCGGCCGCTTCTTCATGCGCACCGAGCTCTTTCTGCACGAGCTGGGCGCGCTCGCCGGCGCACCGGAGGCCAGGCGACGATTCGAGGAGCTGTTCGCCGCCGAGGTGGCGGACAGGCTCGGCATGGACTGGGAGATCCGCTACTGGGGCGAGCGCCGGCGGATCGCGATCCTCGTCTCGCGTCACGATCACTGCCTCCTGGACCTGCTGTGGCGCTGGCGCCGAGGCGAGCTGGACGGCGACGTGGTCGCGGTGATCTCCAACCACGAGGACCTGCGCCGCGAGACGGAGGCCGCGGGCGTCCCCTACCACCACGTGCCGGTGCGGCCCGACGGCAAGCCCGAGGCCGAAGCGGCGATGCTCGATCTGCTGGCGGGCAAGGCCGACCTGCTGGTGCTCGCGCGCTACATGCAGATTCTCAGCGGCGACTTCCTGGATCGCCTGGGCATGCCGGCGATCAACATCCACCACTCGTTCCTGCCCGCGTTCGCCGGCGCCAACCCCTACCGGCGCGCACGCGAGCGGGGGGTCAAGCTGATCGGCGCCACCGCCCACTACGTGACCGCCCAGCTCGACGACGGCCCGATCATCGACCAGGACGTCGTCCGCGTCGACCATCGCCAGAGCGCCGAGGATCTCGAGCGCGTGGGCCGCGACATCGAGCGCCTCGTGCTCGCCCGGGCGGTGGCCCTGCACCTGGACGACCGGGTGATCGTGGACGGGCGGCGAACGGTCGTCTTCTGAGGCCGGCCCGCGAAAACGGAGCCTGCCCCTGTGGATCACCTGCCCGTCGCCGCCGCGGGCTGAATCGTCGTTGCGCATGATGCGATTCGACGGGGCGAAGGACAGGCGCACTGGGCTAGAATCGAGGCCAAGCCGGCTGATCGTTCGCCGGCGCCCTCACGGGCCGTTAGCTCAACCGGCAGAGCAGGGGCCTCTTAAGCCCAAGGTTGCAGGTTCGATTCCTGCACGGCCCATTTACACGAAATGCCTGCAAATCGGCCAGTTTTGGGTCTGCTTGAGCAGCCCGCAATGGGGTCGTTTCGACCGTTGGGTACCACATGTGGGTACCAAACGGCGCCGTAAAGTGCGCTCTCGGGCACCCAATTCGAGGCTGTCTGGCTGACGTCTATATCAGTTCTGTTATGCTGGCAGGATGCGTGCGCGCGACACCATCGTCATTGCCCGCCGTCGTGCGGGCCTCACTCAGCAGGAGCTTGGGGAGCGCCTGGGCACCTCGCAGGTAACGGTTGCGCGGTGGGAGAGCGGCGCGACCGAGCCCAAGTTCGAGACGGTGCAGGAGGTCGTGGCGGCGTGCGAACTCGATCTGACGCTTGGTCTCGCCACGGCGGATGAGGGCTCGTGGACGTCTCTGATCCACGAGCAGCTCGCGCGCGGGCCGGCGGAGCGGGTCAGGCACCTGAGCCGCGACCGCTTCGATCGCGTCGCGGCGCTTGAACTTGTCGGGGCCGTTGGCCTGCGGGCCGTCGTGGTGGGGGAGGTTGCCGGGGCGCTGCACGGCTGGCCGTTGATCCTCAGCGATGAGGGCACGCTCGATCTCGTGGTGCACCACGAGGATCGAGCACTGGCTACGGAGACGGTCCTCGCCGCGTCGGCGGCACCCGATCGCGTCCGTCTGCTTGACGCGCCCCCCGGCACCTATGGCTTTGCCGACCTCGCACGCGCCGCGATCGAGGTCACGGTCGGCGGAAGCGCAGTGGAGGTGGCGGGACTTGTTGATCTACTGCGCATCGCGCTAACCGATCCCGCGCCGTACAGCCAGCGGTTCGCACTCGCCCTCGATGCGACGCTACAGCTCACCGCACGCGGCCTGAGCCTCACGGAGGAAGAGCCCCCGAGCCTGCCCGAGCGCCGCGCTCGCGCTGATGAATGGCTGGCCAAGCAGACCCAATAGATCAAGGCCGTGAGACGCTGCTCCGCGCACTGCGCGAGGGGGACGTGCGATTCGTGGTCATCGGCGGCGCGGCGCTCCAGAGTCACGGACAGCGCTACGAGACCGAGGACATCGACGTCACGCCCGACCGGGCGGAGCAGAACCTCGCGCGGCTTGCCGACGTGCTCAACCGCCTGGGATGCAGTCTGGAGGTCGATCCGGCGCATCCCGAGATGGCCGTGTCGCTCCCGCCGGACTACTTCACGGCGAGCGTGCTCGCACAGGCCACCGTGTGGAACCTGCGCACCGCTCATGGCAAGCTCGATTTGACGCTCGCGCCCAGTGGCTTCCCGGAGGGCTACGCACAGCTGATCGCCGACGCCGAGCCGCGCCTCGTTGCCGCGACGACGATCACGGTGGCGGTTGCCAGCCTCGCCGACGTGGAGCATTCCAAGCGCACTGCCGACCGCGCCAAGGACCGCGCGTACCTCCAGCAGGTCGGACGGCCCGGTCCGCCCCAGCCGACCGCCGAGACGCCGCCGAGCGCGCCGTCGATTGCGCACGACCTTCTGCGAGCCTACGAGCGCCGTGAGGAGCTGCGCGCCGCACGTGCCGAGATCGCCGATCCGCAGACCACGCGACGTGACCGCGCACGCGCTCTCGCATACGACCTCGGCCTCAAGGCGATTGAGGAAGAGATCGCGGCGCTTGAGCAAAGCAACGGCGGTCCGCTCAGCGCGGAGCAGCGCGCTGAAGTCGAAGATACCCGCCCCCCTGCGTGAGACGAGCTGGACGCTCGGGGGCTCTACCAGCTCTTTCGACCCCAGGCTGCCGACGGTTTGGAACTACACGGGTCATCGAGCCAACCAAAGCCAGCTCTGTGTGGGCGAATGGCGCCTATCCGGCGCGTGCCACGAAGCCGGCAAACCTCGTGGACGCGTGCAGGAAGTTGGAAAAGGTGAGTGCGGTGCCGCGGTCGGTCCAGATTTTGATTCCCAGGCTGCTTCCAGCTCTATATGAGGTGCGGAACAATCGCGGTGTCGGACACACCGGGGGCGAAGTTGATCCCACCACATGGACGCAGTCTTGGTTCTTCAGATGTCGAAGTGGATCGTGGCTGAGCTTATTCGGCTCCTACACGATCGACCAGTGGACGAGGCCGCCGCGATCGTGGACGCTCTTGTCGAACGTGAAATACCTCTGCTCTGGAGCGTAAACGACAAACTGCGCGTCCTCGACACAAGTCTCACGATGAAAGACAAGACTCTAATCTTGCTTCACGCCAAAGCTGGGCCAATGGAGGAGCGCGACCTTATCGACTTTATCGAGCATTCCAACCCGAGCGCCTTTCGACGCAACGTGCTGCGCGCTGCTCATAAACAACGTCTTATGGAGTACGACCAGGACGCCCACACCGTCACGATCTCACCCCTGGGTATCGAGCTCGCCGAGAAGCTGCTGGCCGGCCGCGGCAACACTGAGCCTGTCGCTGGCTCATCCTGATTGCGGCGCTGGCACCCGGCTGCGTTGGTGCCGTGTCCTGAACATGCTCCCCCTGGGCTAGGGGGCAAATGCCCTGACCGAAACGGACTCGGCCGCACCGGCTGCAAATGCCGCCGTGAATGCTTGCGCTTGCTCGGCCGCAAGTCGCGCGTGCAGATAACGGCTCGTGGTGGCAAGCGTGCTGTGCCCCATCGCCTTCTGAATCGTCACCACATCGACCCCGCGCATCGCCAGCAGCGAGCCGAATGTATGGCGTAGGTCATGGAGGCGCAGCGGCCGGACACCCGCAGCGGTCTGTGCTCGGCGGTAGCGCCGTCGCAGCGCCGAATCATCGAGCGGCCGACCGAGGACGTTGCAAAACACCAGGTCGCCTGGGGTGGTGAAGTGCGCGCGTCGGCTCATGCGATCCAACGCCGCAGCGGCCTGGTCGGCGAGTGGCACACGCCGTACGTGGCCGGACTTCGTGGATGACTCCACGCCCGCGCTCATGGCGCGGGCGATGGTCAGCGCGGATCCCTCAAAGTCAACGTCATGCCAGCGCAGAGCCAACAACTCTCCCTGCCTCAATCCCGCATAGGCCGCGACCCGGACAATCTCGGCGTCCTGCTGATCCTCGGCGCTCAGCGCCTCGCGCTCCTGATCGCTGACGCTCAGTGCCGATCGCTCCCGGTGGCGACCGTCTGCGAGTGCGCGGGCGATCGCCTCGATTTCCTCCGGCGAGTAGAACACGAGTGCGCCGGGGTGCGGCTCGCGGCGCTTGTCCGCGCCCTTCGCCGGGTTCACCGGCAGGGCGTACGCGGACGGCCTGCATCCGTAGCCGAACACGGCAGCGATCACGTTCCTGTGCTTGTTTACCGTGCGCGCCGAGGCGCCCGTCTCGCTGATCGTCGTCAACACCGCCTCGATCTCCCGTGTGGTGATCTTCGCGGCCGGTCGATCGCCGAGCGCGGCCACGACGTGTCCGAGCGTGACCCCTCTACCGCGCCTGTACGGGATACCCGGCTCTGCGAGTACCGATCGATGACCGGCCAGCGTGGACGGCTTTGCGCCGCGCACGTTCTCCAGCCATTGCAGGTAGGCATGGGCGACCTCGCGGAAGGTCGCGCCCTGGGTGCGGCGCTCACGCTCGGCGCGCTTGAGGTCCGCCGCCTCGGCGACGTACTCGGCCACGAGTTGCGCGGCGGCCACGTGAGCAGCGCGTTCGTCGTAGGCGCCCTCGGCGACCCGTCCGCGATGACGGCGCCATCCGCCTCCGGCAGGATCGCGCTCAAGCCACGCCGGGCCGATCCGGCGCTTGATCTGTCGGCCGCCGTATCGGAACTTGGCCTCGTAGAACGGCTGGCCGCGTTGCTCGCGGACGATGATGCTGGCCGTTGGATTCGATGCTGACATCGGGCCATCTCCGGCGTCCTGTCCCCGGCGATCGCCGCTCGCGCGGGGGCCTTCTCGTTGGTGCGGAGCACCAGTTTATCACGTGGGTACCACGTGGGTACCACGCCAGCCCAGGGTACCGCTTTGGGTACCAAACTAGCCTAATCTCGTGTGTCTAAGCCATGTTTGGGGCATCAAACCGCCCGAAAATGCGTGTTTCAGGGCGCCTCTAAGGGCCTCTTAAGCCCAAGGTTGCAGGTTCGATTCCTGCACGGCCCATTCCTGACTCGATCAGCGCCGAAGCCTCTCGCTCCACCAAAACCGGAGGTACTAGCCCTCGCCGCCGACTCGACCCGCACCCGCCGGGCGCCGTAAGGGCTGCTGTAAACTGGCCCCATGTTCCCGCTGCTGGAGGAGAAAGACCCCGATCTCGCCGCGCTGCTGGTCCGCGAGGATCAAAGACAGGCGGAGTCCCTGTTTTTGATTCCCTCCGAGAACTATTGCTCGGCGGCGGTGCTCGAAGCCAACGGCACCGTGCTCGCGAACAAGTACAGCGAGGGATATCCCGGCAAGCGGTACTACGAGGGCAACGAGATCATCGACGAGGTCGAGCTGCTGGCCCAGTCGCGCGCCCGAGAGCTGTTCGGCGTTGAGCACGCGAACGTTCAGCCCTACTCCGGGTCTCCGGCCAATCTGGCCATATACCTGGCGTTCCTCAAACCAGGGGACACCGTCATGGGGCTCGCGTTGCCCGCGGGGGGCCATCTCACTCACGGGTGGCCGGTCTCGGCCACGGGCATCTGGTTCAACGCCGTCCACTACGGCGTGAGCCCCGACACCGGCCGGGTGGACATGGAGGAGGTGCGCCGGCTGGCGCTGGAGCACCGTCCCAAGCTGCTGTTCTGCGGGGGAACGGCCGTGCCGCGAACGATCGACTTCGAGTCGTTTGCGACCATCGCTCGAGAGGTCGATGCCCTGATGGTCGCCGACGTGTCACACATCGCGGGGCTGATCGCCGGCGGCGCCCACCCCTCGCCGGTGCCGCACGCCGACGTGATCATGACGACGACGCACAAGACGCTGCGTGGACCGCGGGGCGCGATCCTGATGTGCCGCGAGCGGTTCGCCAAAGCGTTGGATCGTGCGGTTTTCCCCGGGCTGCAGGGTGGACCTCACCAGCACCAGACCGCCGCCATCGCGGTGGCGCTCGGTGAGGCGATGACGCCCGCGTTCGGCGACTACGCTCACCAGATCGTCGCCAACGCCAAAGCCCTCGCGGAGGCTCTATCGGAGCGCGGATTCACGCTCGTGTCCGGCGGCACGGACAACCACCTGATCCTGCTGGACATGACCTCGAAGGGATTGACCGGGAAGGAAGCCTCCACGGCGCTGATTCAGGCGGGCATCGTTACCAACGCGAATGCGATCCCCTTCGATCCCCGCAAGCCGTTCGACCCGTCGGGCGTAAGGATCGGCACTCCGGCGGTGACGTCACGTGGGCTGCTCCCCGAGCACATGGTGGAGATCGCTCGATGGCTGGACGAGGTCGTGCAGGCGGCACGCGGTGGCGAAAGCGATTCGTTCGCCCGGGTAAAGGCCGAAGTCAACGATCTCATGGAGCAGTATCCGGCGCCCGGCTGCAGGTCCTCGGCAGCCGCCTCAGCGGCCCTGCCGCACTAACCGCCCCCCGGGCCGCGTCAGTCCGGTGAGCTGCCGTTGCGCGCCAGGCGCGTGGCCTGGCCGGCGTCGGTCCAGATCGTCTGCTCGCGCCCGGGCCCGACGCCCACCAGCGTGACGGGCGCCCCGACGTGCTCGGCGACGAACCGCAGGTAGTCTCGGGCCGCGCCCGGCAGGTCTGAGAGCGTGCGACACTCGCCCAGATCCTCGCTCCACCCGGGCAGCTCGGTCAGCTCGGCGCTCGTGTGGTGCAACACCGACTGGTGATAGGGGAAGTCGTCGAACTCCGCGCCCTCGGCGCCGCGGTAGCTCGTGCACACGCTGGATCCGGTCGAAACCCGACAGCACGTCGAGCTTGGTGATCGCCAGCGCGGTCATCGTGTTCAGTCGCGCGGCGTAGCGCAGCGCGACCAGGTCCAGCCAGCCGGTGCGCCGCGGGCGCCCGGTGGTGGTGCCGAACTCGCCGCCGCGCTGGCGGATCAGCTCGCCGGTCTCGTCGTGCAGCTCTGTGGGGAACGGCCCGGCGCCGACGCGCGTGGTGTAGGCCTTGGAGATGCCCCAGATCTCGTCGATGTTCTTCGGTCCCACGCCCGTTCCCACACAGGCGGCGCCCGACAGCGGGTTGGAGGAGGTCACGAACGGGTAGGTGCCGTGGTCGATGTCGAGCATCGCGCCCTGCGCCCCCTCGAAGATCACCTTCTCGCCGGCGTCGAGCAGGTCCCACATCAGCTTCGCGGTGTCGGCGATGTGCTGCTCCAGCCGGTGCCCGTAGGTCAGGTATTCCTCGGTCATCGCGTGCAGGTCGAGCGTCGGGTCCTTTTCGAACGGCCGCAGCGACAGGCGCTTGGGCTCCATCGCCGCGACGATCTTCTTCTTGAGGATCTTCTCGTCGAGCAGATCCTGCACGCGGATGCCCAGTCGCGCGGCCTTGTCGGCGTAGCACGGGCCGATGCCCCGCCGTGTCGTGCCGATCTGCAGGCTGCCGAGCTTGGCCTCGCCGGCGGAGTCGAGCAGCAGGTGGTAGGGCATGATCAGGTGCGCGTTGGCGGAGATGCGCAGCCCGCTCACGTCCACCCGGCGCGCGCGCAGCGCGTCGAGCTCCTCGATCAGCACCTTCGGGTCGATCACCACGCCGTTGCCGATCACGCAGCGCTTGCCCGGATACAGGATCCCCGAGGGGATCAGGTGCAGCTTCCACTCCACCCCCTCGCGCACGATCGTGTGCCCGGCGTTGTTGCCGCCCTGAAAGCGCACGACCGCGTCGGCCTGCTCGGCGAGCAGGTCGGTGATCTTTCCCTTTCCCTCGTCGCCCCACTGGGCGCCGACTATCACGATTCCGGGCATGGCTTCAGAAGTGTAGGGGGGCGTTTGTCGCGGTCAGGCGGTACGCGCGACGACCTCGAACTCGCGCCGGCGCTTGTCCTCGCCGAAGAACGGCAGCGGGTGGTCGCAGATCTCCTCCAGCCGGGACACCGTCCGCGGGCCGATCTGCTCGGACAGCTTCTCCGGTGTGAGGTTGGTCGTCGCCAGGATCGCCCGCTGCGCCTCATAGCGGGCGTTCACGATCGAGTAGAGCTGCTCCAGCACCCAGTCCGTTTTGCTCTCCGCTCCGAGATCGTCGATGTGCAGCAGATCCACCGCCGCCAGTCGATCGAGGAAGTCGAGCTTGCCGACGTCGGAGTCGAGCGTCTCGCGGATCAGGTTCAGCAGGCGCGGCAGCGAGTAGATCGCGACCGACCTGCCCGCCTGCAGCGCGGCCCTGGAGACGAGCATCGCCAGCGTGGTCTTGCCGGTGCCCACGTCTCCGACCAGCCACAACCCCTTGCCCGCGTCGATGTTCGCCTCGATCGTCTGGACATACCTGCGTATGACCCGGATCTGCTCTGGGGCGATCCGTGCGATGTCGCTCACCGGCGGACGATCGAACGACACGTCCTGATATCTGCGCGGTATCCGCCCCGCCAGGTTCCGGGTCCGCGCCATCGCGATCCGCCCCGCCCGGCAGCGGCAGTCCGACGGCCGTGTTGCTGGCCTCGTCGACCACAAACCCGCTGCCGTCGCACATGCCGAATGGGCACTCGCCCGCGCGTGCCGGTCCCATGGTGCCCGCGAGTGGCGGCTCGCAGGCCTGTGGCTCGAGCGTGAGCGGTTTGGAAACGTCTGAGCCAAACGGAGCCGCGCTCACAGCTCATCTCCTCCTGGAGGAAGGCTCGGAGTCGATCGACTCGGTGCATCCAGTCCGTACCGTCCTTCGCCGGCGTAGCTCAGGAACTTCGGGTACTCCTTCTGGAACGTCAGCGTCACTTTGCCGACCGCCCCGTTGCGGTGCTTGGAGATGATCAGGTCCGCCTCGCCCGGACGCTCGGAGTCCTCGTCGTAGTACTCGTCGCGGTAGATGAACATCACCAGGTCGGAGTCCTGCTCGAGGTTCCCGCTCTCGCGCAGGTCCGAGAGCTGGGGCACCTTCGGCGAGCGCGTCTCCACCGCGCGGCTGAGCTGCGACAGCGCGATCACCGGCACCCCCAGCTCGCGCGCGAGGATCTTCAACCCGCGGCTCAGCTCGCCCACGGCCGTCACGCGGCTGTCATAGCGGCTGTCGGTGCGCATCAGCTGCAGGTAGTCGATGATGATCAGCCCCAGCCCGCCCTCGCACTGGCTGTGCAGCCGGCGCGCCTTCGCTCGGATCTCCAGCAGCCCCACGTCGCTGGAGTCGTCCACCCACAAGGGCGCCGCCGCCAGGCGCTGGGAGGCCTTGAGGATCTTCGGCCAGCGCTGCTCGGCGACGCGTCCCTTGCGCAGCTCCTCGCCCTTGATCCGCGCCTGGGAGGCGACGAACCGCTGGGCCAGCTCGGCCTCGGCCATCTCCAGGCTGAACAGCGCCACCGGCTTGCCGTGTTCGACCGCCGCGTTCTCGGCGATGTTGCACACGAGCGCGCTCTTGCCCATCGCCGGGCGGGCGGCGATGATGATCAGGTTGCCCGGCTGAAACCCGCCGGTGATCTCGTCCAGGTCCTTGAACCCCGACGGCGTGCCGGTCAGCGAGGTGCCTTCGATCGACAGCCGGTGCAGCTTGTCGAGCTCCTCGTGCAGCACCTCCTCGATCGCGCGGAAGTCCTGCTGACGGTCGTCGCGGGCGACCTCGAGCATCGCCTTCTCGGCCTGCTCGACCAGCTCGCGCGGCGCCGCGGAATGGCCGAGCACGCTCTCCTGGATCTCGAACGAGGCGCTCAGCAGCCGTCTGAGCAGCGCGTTCTCGCGCACGATCTGGGCATACCGGCGGGCGTGCCCGGCGGCCGGAACGACGCCCGTCAGCTCATCGACGGCGGCGGGTCCGCCGATGTCATCGAGCTTGCCGAGCCCGCGCAGGCGGTCGGTGACGGTCAGCACGTCCACCGGCTCGGACTCGTTGTACAGCGCCAGCATCGCCGCGTAGATCGCGCCGTGGCGCTCGCGGTAGAAGTCCTCCGACGCGAAGCCCCTCCTCGATCACGAGCGCATACAGCGACCGATCGGACAGCAGGATCGCGCCAAGCACCGACTGCTCGGCGTCGAGGTTGTGCGGCGGCGCGATCGCGGCCCCGTCCGCGCCCTGGCGGCGTGGGGCACCCGCTCCCCGCACCGTTGCTGGTCGTGGCGACGGCGCTCATGATGTGGACTCGCGCGAGTCTAGATCGGCGCCTGTCGCGACCCGAGGGTACTCCCCGCTATGTCGGACTAAATTGCTCCCCACGAACACATGTTCGCAGGGCCAGCGGACGATCGTCGCAGACGGCGTCTACTTCTTCGCGACGACCATCACTCAACGGGGAGGGCAGGCCCTCCCCCCGACCTCCTCCCGTGCCTGATCCGATGGGCAGGAGGAATCGCGACGCTCCTGCTACTTCTTGGCGACGACCATCGTCTTGATCGTGGCGGTCACGCCCTCGACCACATCGACCACGATCATGTAGGTGCCGACGTTCTTGATCGGCTCGGGCATGTGCACGCCCCGTTTGTCTATTTTCAGTCCCCGCGCTTCGCGGATCGCGGTGGCGATGTCCTGCGCGGTCACCGACCCGAACAGCCGCCCGTCCGCGCCCGCCTGCTGGGGGATCGTCAGCACGGTGCGGTTCAGCAGGTTGACGTTCTCCTGGGCTTTCTCGATCGCGTTGCGCTCGGCCCGCTCGGCCGCCTCCTGGCGCTGCTTGATCGCTTCGATCGCGCCCCTGGTGGCCGGCTGGGCGAGCTTGCGCGGCACCAGGTAGTTGCGCAGGTATCCCTTGGAGACGTCGATCACCTTGCCCTGCTCGCCGAGCTGCTCGACGTCCTGCAGAAGTATCGCTTCGGGCATGGTCTACCGAACCGTCGACGCGGCACGGAGCCGCGTCCTCAGTCGCTCGCGTGCTGGCCGATCGACGACCCCGCCGGTCGGCGATCGGTACGCCACGCTCCCTGCGTCCTTGCTCCGCTTGGTCGACAGTCCGGTAGAGGCTCGGAGCACTGACATATCTCCTACCGGTCCCGGTCGCGGTCGCCCCGTTCGCGGCGAGGGCTGTCGTCGCGACCGCCCTCGTTCACGTACGGCAGCAACGCCAGCTCGCGCGCGCGCTTGACGGCTCTGGCGATCTGGTTCTGGTGGCGCCGGCACGCGCCCGTGATCCGTCGCGAGCGGATCTTGCCCTTCTCGGAGACGAACTTGCGCAGCGTGCCGACGTCCTTGTAGTCGACCTGCTCGATCTTGTCGCGGCAGTGCTGGCATGGCTTGCGCCGCCCGCTCCCGGGACCGCCCTTCTTGTCTCGCCGGCGCACCGGCTTGCCGCGACCGCGCTTTGCCACTTCAGATGCCTCGCTATGTGTATGGGGAACGAATCAGAACGGAATGTCGTCGTCGCCGGCTCCACCGGCGGCGACAGGCGCTGCAGCGGGCTGGAAGTCCCCTTCGTGCACGGGGACGTCGCTGCCCTGTGAGACTCCGTTGCCCGCCGCTCCTCCGCCGCTTCCGGCGTCATCGCGCGAGCCCAGGAACTGCACCGAGTCGGCAATGATATCGGTTGCCTGCCGTTTTGCCCCGTCCTGCGCCTCCCACTCGCGCCACTCCAGGCGCCCGTCGATCGCGACGGGGCGTCCCTTGGACAGGTAGCGGGCGGCGTTCTCGCCCTGCGCGCCCCACACGGTCACGTTGAAGTAGTTGGGCTTGTCGACCCATTCGCCGCTCGCGCCGTCCTTGCGACGCGTGTTGCAGGCGATGCGCAGGCTGCACACGGACATGCCGCTCGGCAGCGAGCGCAGCTCGGGGTCGGCGGTGAGGTTGCCGGTCATCACGACTCTGTTGATGTTGGTGGCGGCCACGGCTATTTCCTTTCGTATCTCTCTGTGTTGTGTCTCTGGGCTGTCGGTGCCCGAGGCCAGCCCTGCGAACGAGCTCTCGCTCGTCTGTCGGGCCACCGGCGAGTGTAGACCCGTGCGCGGCCGTCTTTTACGGCGACCCCGCTCCAACCCGCTCGTTGCGACTATTGCCGACTCTGTCGGGCGGCCCGCGACGGGCACCGCCGTTCATGGCCCCGCCAGCGGGTGTGCGGCCCGGTTACCGCTCGCCTCGCCGCGCCCGCGAGGAGGTCTTGAACACCTCGTCCCAGTATGGCGCGCTGATCCCGAACCCCCTGGTCTCGTCCTGGAAGTGGTGGCGCATGTGCCGCTCGCGCAGCATCCTGCCCAGGCGCCCGCGCGGCGTGAAGTGGTGGACGTAGTAGTGGATCATGTCGTAGGCCAGATACCCGGTGAAGAACCCCGCACCCAACCCGGGCGCGTAGTCGCTGCCGAACGCGAGATACAGCACCCCGAACACGACCGCCCCCAGCGGAATGCTCACGGCGGGCGGCATCACCAGGCGCAGCGGATCGTTCGGATGCTCGTGGTGGACGCCGTGGATGATCCAGTGCAGCCGCGCTCCGAACCCGTCGTCGGGCTCGAAGTGGAACACGATCCGGTGCAGCCAGTACTCGAATAGCGTCCACAGCGCGTACCCGCCGATCGCCAGCCCGATCGTCGCCGCGAGGCTCACGTTCGACAGGCTCCAGGCGCTCAGCACCGCGATCCCCGGGCCGAAGATGATCACCGGCACCATCGGGTGCACGCGCGAGCAGGCATCCAGCAGCCGCGACTCGAACATCGGCGGCGAGTCCCTCAGCACATCGGTCCTGCTCGTCGGCCCCTGCTCGCCGGTGTCCTGCGCCCAAGCCATATGCCGAGTGTATTACCCGCCGGGCGAGCAGGCGTAGAGGTTGCCTCAAAACAGGCAGGTGCGGTCGGTGCGTTCATGGACCAAGCTGGGCGACGCGGGATGGCGAAGCGCATGCTGGTGGCACGTGCGAGCCGTCACGTGGCGATCCAGCGCAGCGTCCAGGGACGCATCCGGGCGTGCCCGCCTTTGAGGCAGCCTCTTAAGCCGGCTCGCCCACAGCGACCTCGGGCGGAACCTCGGTCGGCGGCGGCGGAGCTTGATGACCGTGCGCCTCGGCCTGCCTGGGCTGCGCGATGATGGCGCTCGCTCCGGCCGGCATGTCGGGCGCGTCGGGCGTGCCCGGCTTGAGCTTGACGATCCGGAATCTCAGGATTCCGTCGGTGATTCGCAACGTCCGGTCGAGCTCGCCGAGCAGCTCGGGCGTGCGTGCGTGGAACTGCAGCAGGTGATACTCGGCGTCGGTCTTGCGCTCGATCGGGTACGCCAGCGCCCGATCGCCCCAGTCGTCCTCGCGCACCACCTCGCCGGCTGCGGCGATCGCATCGCGCGTGTCGGCGAGGATCTTCGTGCGCACGTCCTCCTCGGCCTGCGGGTCGAGCAGCAGTACGAGGTCGTAGGTGGGGGTGGGCAGCGTCATGCAACGGCACAGAGTAGCGGGTCGAGCGAGCACGGAGGTGTCGGGAGCAGTTCCAGTCGGCGCATGCGCCGACTGGCGAGACCGCACATGTGCGGTCTCGAGGAACAGCCGCATGCGGCTGTTCCGCCGAGCGGTGCATGCACCGCTCGGGGCAGCCGCGCATGCGCGGCTGCCGACCTCGCCGCTTGCGGCGAGGTCCTCCAAATCAGCTTTTATAAGCATGCGGCGAGGCCCGCCCACCAGGCTTGATAAGTCATGCGGCGAGTCCTTCGACTCAGCGTCCCTTCGCGCGAATGTCCGCCAGCTGCTCGTCGATCCAGTCGCCGGGATCGCGCGAGGTCACGATCTCCGCCAGCCCCCGCGCGCGACGGCCACGCTCGTCCGGGGCCATCGTCAGCGCCGCATAGATCGAGTCGGCCAGCTCCTGGATGTCGAACGGGTTCACCGACAGCGCATACTCGCCCAGCTCCTCGTGCGCGCCGGTGTTCTCCGAGAGGATCGACACGCCCTCGCGCTCGTTGACGATCGGACCCTCCTTGGCGACCAGGTTCATGCCGTCGAACATCGCGTTCACGAGCAGCACGTCGTAGTGCTTGTACGCCGCCATCGCCTCGTCCAGATCGTCGCGCAGCTTCAGCTGGATCGGCATCCAGTCGGGCGTGCCGTGACGGTGGTTGACGACCGCCACGAGCGCCTCGATCCGCTCCAGGTACTCGGCGTACTGCGGCACGTCCGTGCGCGAGGGCATCAACTGCGCCATGAACGTCACCCGCTCGGAGAACTCCGGATGCTGCTCCAGGAACAGGTCGAACGCCGAGAACCCGCGCAGCACGTTCTTCGACAGGTCGGCGCGGTCCACGCGCAGAATCAGGTGGTCGCGCCGACGGCGCATCAGCTCGGCCTCATGCTCGGCCACGCGCGGGCTCTGCGCGAGCGTGCGCGCCGCCTCGTGGTCGATCGGCAGCGGATACGCGCGCACCCACACCTCGCGCTCGCCGTACCACACGATCCCGCGCTCGAAGTCGACCTCCAGGTCCATCAGATCGCGGCAGCACTGCAGGAAGTTGCGTCGGTAGGAGCGCGTGTGAAAGCCGATGATGTCGTTCGCCAAGAGGCCCGCGTAGATCTCCTCGCGAATGCGCGTCGGCAGCACCCGCCAGGCGTCGGACTGCGTCCAGGGGATGTGGATGAAGTGGTGCAGGAACGCGTCCGGGCGCGCTTTGCGCACGAGGTCGGGGAGCGTGTAGAGGTGGTAGTCATGCACCATCACCACCGGCTCGGCCACACCCTCGAGCTCCTCCACGACCGCCCGGGCGAGGTCATCGTTGACGGCGTTGTAGCCGAACTCGAACGCCTCGATCTCCTCCCGGCGAATGTCCGGCGCGTTCGACAGGTCCCACAGGTAGTGCTGGATGAACCACAGCATCGGGTTGGCGAACACGTTGTAGAAGCGGTCGTACGCCTCCTCCTCGGAGACGACCAGCCGCACTTTGAATTCTCCCCCCGCCGGCGATCTCACTCCGAACGCCCGGCCGCCCGCCGCGCGCGAGGCCTCGGCGTCGTGCTCTGACATCGCCGAGGCGATCCAGATGGCGTCGCGGTGCGAGGCCAGCCCCGTCAGCGCCGTCACCAGCCCGCCCGATCCGCGCTGGATCTCCCCGCCGGCGTGGAACGTCACGGGGCCGCGGTTGCTCACCAGCACTAGCGGGCTTCGCTGTGCCGGTGCGTCGCTCATGACTGCGCGAGCTCGGTGAATATCCGCAGGTAGTCCCGCAGGTAGCGCGGCGTCAGAAAGTGGGTGCGCACGTGCTCCTTACCGCGCCTGCCCAGGAACTTGCCGAGGGCCGGATCCTTGAGAACCTCCAGGACGCGCTCCGCGCACTGCTCGGCACTCGATACGAGGAAGCCGGTGACGCCGTCCTCGATCTGCAGCGGGATGCCGCCGACGGCGCCCCCGACGAACGGCTTTGCCTTCCATATAGCCTCGGACACCGTCAACCCGAATCCCTCGCGGGTGGACTTCTGCACGACCACGTCCGCATGGGACTGAAACGCGTTGACCTCGATCGCGCCGACGTTGTTGAAGTTATTGAGGATGTGTATGTCCGGGTCGCCGTCGGCGTGGGCGATCGTCGCGTTGAAGAAGTCCCATCCCTCGGGGTCGTCCGAGGCCATCGACCCGACCAGCGCGAGCTGCACCTCTCCCATCGCCTGCTTGACCTCGCGGTAGGCGTCGATCACGCCGAGCGGGTCCTTCCAGGGATCGAAGCGCGAGACCTGGCAGATCAGCGGCCGGTCGACGTCGATCCCGAACTGACCGCATACGAACGACGCGTCCTCGGGCGAGAGAGCCATGTTCTTGGGCGTCAGCGGGTCGATTGCCGGCGGCACGACATTGACAGTGCCGCCCATCCCGTCGGGCACGTACTCGCGCATGTGGAAGAGCGTCTCGGGATAGCTCGAGATGTAGGGGAGCAGCTGGGCGATCGTCTGCGGGTTGGGCGTGGACAGGTCGATATGACAGCGCCACACCCACCCGGCGGCCTTCTCCGGAACGAGGCTGTACAGCGCCGCGGGCTGGGGGTCGTGGATGAGGCACACGTCCCAGCCGCCGGATAGCTCGCGCGCGTTCATCTCGTTGTAGCGCCGCCATGTATCCCACTGTTCGGGGTCGAGGTCCTGCGGCGCCCCCTGCAGGGCGTTGTGCATCAGCTTGGTCGCGTTGAAGAACTCCTCGCGCCCGTAGATCACCTGCCACTCGCAGTCCAGTCCGACGTCGCGCATCAGCGGCACCAGCGTGTACAGGATCTCCGACACCCCTCCGCCGAACGCGGTCGCGGAGATGTGCACGATCCGCTGCCCCTTCAGCGGCTCGGCGAGCTCGCGGATCTCCTCGATCAGCTCCCGTCCGCAGATGTGTGTGTAGTCGGCGAGCGTCTTGTTGCCTACGGCCACGGGCTGGAGCACGCGCGGACGATACCTGACGGTGACGCTCCTGCCGAGGCCCAGACGGCTCGGCGGGAGCGCCCGTGGCCGCGTGCGCGCGCTCCGGCGCTCTCCGGGATAGCGCGGGCGGCTCAGGGCCGCGCGCGATGGACAGGCCTGCCCGCGCAAGGCTCGTAGGAGAATAGGTTGGGGTTCGAGGGGTTCGGGCCGTGAGTGCCAGACGACGCACGCGAGCGGAAGCGTGCTGGTGGCACGTCGAGCATCGTGGGTGGCGGCTGGTGCCACGGAACGGGCGTCTCGGGCACCAAGA
This sequence comes from uncultured Solirubrobacterales bacterium, assembly GCA_963786535.1. Classification (GTDB taxonomy): domain Bacteria; phylum Actinomycetota; class Thermoleophilia; order Solirubrobacterales; family Solirubrobacteraceae; genus Palsa-744. Next base: position 1,812,001 of record CAWAZI010000001.1, read on the forward strand.
TATTCTCCTACGGGCCCAACCCTTACTGTCTGTGGCAATGCTCAACGGACGCATATACCGCGCGGCGTTCGCCCCGTTCGCGATCGCGCTGGCGATCGCCGCGTTCTCGCTGACCGCGCGCCCGGCGCCGCTGCACTCGACACTCGCCCCGGACGCGTTTGACGGCCAGCGTGCGCTGACCGAAGCGCAGCGACTCGCCGTCGAATTCCCGCGGCGGCGCCCGGGTGGCGCCGGTGACAAAGGGCTGGCTCAACGCGTCGCTCATACGATCGAAGGGCTCGGCGGAACTGTGGGCGGGGGGTTCTCGGTGCGCGTCAGGCAGCTTCGCGCGCAAACGATCGATGGCGAGCAGACGCTCGACACGGTGATCGCCCAGCGTCCCGGCGCCACAGGCGAGAGCCCGATCGTGATCGTCGCCCATCGCGACTCAGCGACACCCTTCTCCGCGGCGCAGCTGTCCGGGACCGCCGCGCTGATCGAGCTCGCGCGCGTGTTCGCCGCGCGAGAGACCCAGCGCACGATCGTGCTCGTGTCGAGCAGCGGCGGTTCGGGCGGTGACGCGGGGGCGGCTGACTTCGCCGCGCACGCTCTGCCCGCAGGAGCCGACGCGGCGATAGTGCTCGGCGACCTCGCCTCCACGCATACCCATAAGCCGCTCGTCGTGCCGTACTCCGACGGCTATGGCAGCGCGCCGGATGAGCTGCAGCGCACGGTCGCGGATGCGATCTCACACGAATCCGGCATCCAGCCGGGCGCTCCGAGCGCGATCGGCCAGCTCGCGCACCTCGCGTTCGGGTTCGCCCCCGGTGAACAGGGCGTGCTCGCCGCGGCCGGGCTGCCGGCGGTGCTCGTGCAGGTCTCAGGCGAACGCGGCACCGGCGCCCGCGCGCCGGTGAGTGTTGAACGCATGGAAGGTCTCGGCAGGGGATTGCTCAGCGCGGTCGACGCTCTGGACGTCGCGCCCGACATCCAGTCCACGCCGCAGGCAGGCCTCGTGCTTGCCCACCAGATCGTTCCCGAGTGGGCGCTGCGCCTGCTGATCGGCACGCTGCTCATTCCCGTCGCGGCCGTGCTGCTCGACGGCCTGGCCCGCGCCCGCCGGCGCCGGCAGCCGGTTACGCGCTGGGTGGCATGGACGCTCATCTGCGCGCTGCCGTGGCTGGCGTGTGCCCTGTTCGCGATCCTGCTGGGCGCCCTCGGCGCGATCGCCGCCACGCCATCCATCCCGCCGCCGGCGGGCGCCATGCCGTTCGACGGCGCCGCGGCCACCGCCGTGCTCTCATGCGCGGCCGTGCTCGGGCTCGCCTGGCTCGCGTGGCCCACGCTCGTGCGGCGGCTGGGTCTGGCGGTACGCCCCACGCCCGAGACCGTCGGGGGCGACGCCGCCGGGATCGCGACGCTGCTCGTGCTGGCGCTGCTCGCGTGCGTCGTGTGGGTGTTCAGCCCCTACGCGGCCCTGCTGGTCGTGCCCGGGCTGCACCTGCTGCTTCCAATCGCCTCACCCGAGCGCCGCCCGCGCCCGATCGCGGGACTGGCGCTGCTCGTCCTGGCGCTCCTCCCGCTGGGACTGCTCCTCGCCTTCTACGCCCACCAGCTCGGCTATGGTCCCGGCGGGCTCGCCTGGACCGCGGTGCTGTTGCTCGCGGGCGGGCACGTCGGAGTGCTCGCGGCGGCGATCTGGAGCGTCGCGTTCGGCTGCGCGGCGGCGATCGCCCTGGTCGCGCTGACACCGCCCGCGGATCCTGCCGGCATCGGGGGAGACGAGCATCCGGAGATAACGATTCGAGGCCCGCTGTCCTACGCCGGCCCGGGATCGCTCGGCGGTACGGAGTCCGCTCTGCGACGGTAGGGCGGTCCGCGCGTACGCCACGTCAGCGGGCTCCGCGACGCCCGTCGAGCCGGCCGATCCCCCTGCCTGCACCCTGGCCCCGCCCGCGGCGGGCGTCCTACCAGCGGTGTTCGAATCCCCGCAGCGGCGCCTCCTCTCCCCGCTCGTCTCGCAGCGAGGCGCCCGGTGGGTTCGCCGCGCCCGCCGGACCGGCGGGCGCGACTGAGCCGATCCAGGTCATGCCGACATCCGACACCTCCGCGACCGCCTCCAGCGCGCGCTCGCGCAAATCGGGCGGGACGCACACGCACAGCTCGTAATCCTCCCCCGCCGTCGCCGCCTGCTCGGAGTCCGGCACGCCCTCGCCGAGCGGCAGTCGCTCCAGCTCGACCTGCAGGCATACGCCGCTGCTCTCGCCGAGGCGTCTCGCGTCGGTGCCCAGCCCATCGGATAGATCGATCATCGCGCTCGCGCCGACTCTCGCCAGCGCCCGTCCCTCACGCAGGCGCGGGAACGGCCGCCTGGGTCGGCCTCCGAGCCTTCCCGTCACGCCGACGAGATCGCCCACCCGCGCCCCGTCGCGCCCTACGAGTTCGTGGGTCTCGTCCGCCCATCCGACGACCGTCACGCACGCCGTCAGGACCGGCGCCGCGACCACATCGCCCCCCGCGACGGTGGTATCGGTGCGGGCGGCGAGTTCGAGCGCCCCCCGCATCAGCTCGAGCGCCCGCTGCTCGCCCGCGCTGGGAGAGACCCCCAGCGCGACATACGCCTCGCCTGCTCGCGCGCCCATCGCCGCAAGGTCCGACAGCGCCCCGGCCAGCGCCCGCCAGCCGATGTCACGGGGACTGTCCGCGCTGTCGTCCAGGCGAAAGTGCACGCCCTCGACCATCGCGTCCACCGAAGTCACGCACAGCGCCCCACCGGCGCGCACGACGGCGGCGTCGTCGCCCACCCCGCGTACGAGCCGCCCCGCCGGGCGCGCCATCTCCAGCTCGGCGGTGATGGATTCGATCAGGGAGCGCTCCATGTTCGACTACGGGCTTGAGGCGGTCGGGCCGTGGATGAGATGCGCCGCACGCTGGCCGATTGGAGATCGACGTCGAACTCCAATCGGTAGACGTGCTGCCGATCGTCCTGGATCGGCCAGCACGGCGAGCATCGCGGACCGATCGTAGATCCTAGGGATCTCCGATCGTCCAGCAGATCGCCGCGGAACGACTGCCTCTCTCAGCGGTGCCGGTAGACGATCCGGGCGCGGTCCAGGTCATAGGGGGAGAGCTCGCAGCGGACGCGATCTCCCGGGAGGATCCTGATCCGGAAGCGGCGCATCTTGCCGGCGACGTGCCCGAGCACGACGTGGTCGTTGTCGAGCTTCACCCTGAACATCGCGTTCGGGAGCGCCTCGATGACCTCGCCCTCGAATTCGACCTTGTCTTCCTTCGCCACCTATCCGCATCCGATCCGGCCAGCTCCGTCACTCCGGGCATGGTCCTGTGTGTGGGTTCGCGCCTTCAAACTACCAGCGCCGCGCGCTCGCCGGTTGCTCATGGGCGCCCGGGCGCGGTCACGGATGCGGTTCGGCCCCGCCGGTGGGGGCGGGTTCGGGAGCGTGTTTTTCCGCGGGCGGGCTGATTTTTTCGGGTTCGTGAGGTTCGGGTTCGTGCGGTTCGTGAGCGCGCGGGGTGGCGGCTTCGGGCCTTTCGTTGCCCCCGGCATGTGTGGGGTGATGTTCGGTCGGCTTCTTGGCCGGGCCTTTTTCGAGCGGTTCGAAACCCGACCGTTCGCCTTCGCTGGAGCGGCCGGTGCTGGCGAAGCGTCCGAAGAACGGCTGGTAGGAGATCGATTCTTTGGGTGCGGGAAATTCGACGCACGGCTTGCCTTCGGTCACGGCCGCCATGTAGGCGTGCCAGATTTCCGCCGGCAGATACCCGCCCTGCTGGGGCTCGCCGTGGACGTCGGTCATCGATACGCGCCTGCTCGGATAGCCCATCCACACGACCGTCGAGTAGTTCGGCGTATACCCGTCCAGCCAGGCGTCCACCAGTTCGCTGGTGGTGCCCGTCTTGGCGGCTGTCGGGCAGTTGATCGCCGAGCGCGTGGCGGTGCCGCCGAGCACGTTCTGATGGAGGATGTTCGTCTCCTCGGCCGTTACCCCTTCGCTCAGTACCTTCGTGCGCTGCGGCGTGCCCCAACTGCGGTCGACATGGCCGTCTGCAAACACGACCCTGGTGATCGCGATCGGCTTGTTGCGCCAGCCGCCGTCGGCGAGGGTGGCGTAGACGTCGGACATTTCCAGCGGCGTCACGCCCAGCGTCAGCCCGCCCAGCGCCTCCGCGGGATAGCTGGACAGATGGGTTTTTACGCCCATCTTGTAGGCCATCTGCGTGATCGTTTCCTCGCCCAGGTCGGCCGCGAGCTGGGCGTAGACGGTGTTGTCGGAGGCGAGCGTCGCGTTCACCAGGCTCAGCGACTTGTTCAGCGAGGTCCCCTCGAACGTCTTGACTTCATATGTCGGATACCCGGCCAGCCAGCCGGGCGCAAGTGTGTGAGAGAGGTAATAGGTGCTGTTCGGGTCGATCCCCCGCGACAGCGCGTCGGCGAGGTCGATCGCCTTGAACGTCGAGCCCGGCTGGCGATGCCCGTCGGCGGCGAGGTTGTACTGGGACTGCTCGTAGCTCTCGGACTCGGCCATCGCCTCGATGTAGCCGGTGTGCGGGTTGATTGTGACGATCGCCGAGGCTGGGTCTTCGGGCTCGTTGAGCACTTCCGCGATCGCCTTGCGCGCCAGCCGCTGCATGTTCAGGTCGATCGTCGTATACACCTTCAACCCGCCCTGTTCGACGGTCTTTCTGCCGTAGCGGTGCACGAGCTGCTCGTGCACGTATTCAAAAAAGAAGTCCTCTCGCCGCTGGCGGTAGAACGTGCCGAGGTGCACCTCCAGCGGCGCCTGCTCGGCCGCGGAGGCCTGCGCCGCGGTGATGTAGTGCAGTTCCCCCATCTTCGCGAGCACCTCGTTGCGCCGCTGCCGGGCCACGCCGGCGTCGCGGAACGGGTTGTACTGCGAGGGCGCCTGCGGCAGGCCGGCGAGCAGCGCCGACTGCTCGAGGTTCAGCTGCGAGGCGGGCTTATCGAAGAAGATGCGCGCCGCGGCCTGCACGCCGATCGCGGTCTGTCCTCCGACCGTCCCATAGGGGACGCTGTTGAGGTAGCTCGTGAGGATCGAGCGCTTCGAGTGGTGTTCGTTGTAGTCGATCGCGAGCTTGGCCTCGATGATCTTCTGCCTGAGCGTGTGCTGGTCGCCCCCCAGGTAGAGGTTGCGCACCAGCTGCATCGTGATCGTCGAGCCGCCCTGCAGCGGCGCTCCGTGGGTGATGTCCTTGACGGCCGAGCGAAATATGCCGGTGAGGTCGACGCCGTCGTTTTTGTAGAACCGCTGGTCCTCGATCGCGACCGTCGCGTTCTTCAGATCGGTGGGGATTTCGTTCCAGCCGACGGGGCTGCGCAGGTCCTCGGACTGGATGAACCCCAACCGCGTGCCGTCCGCGGCAAACACCTGCGAGGAGCCGTCGCTGAGGAGCGGGTGCAGCGTCCCGAGCGCGGGCGCGGAGCCGGCGACGTGCAGGACGTAGCCGACGGCGGCGATCGCCCCAAGCACGAGCAGGGTCGCGAGCACGCCTCCGCCGACGAGCAGGATGCGCGTTGGTCCGGCGCGGTTGTGCCTGCGCCGACGTTGTCTTGCTTGCCTGGACATCGCTCGCTGCAGCCGAGGGTACCGTGCATTGACGCGTCAGGGCACACACCGGAATAGATGGTGGGTTGAGGAGTCGGGCCGTGGACGGCAGACGCCGCACGCTGGCCGATCTCCGATCGGTAGGCGTGCTGGTGGCACGTCGAGCATCGTGGGTGGTGTCTGACACCGCGGAACGGCGGCCTCAATCCCGGCAGATATTCCGGTGTGGGCCCGTAACCGTGACACTCGCATCGCGGCGGCCGTCTACGCTCCCACGTGATGAGCCCCGAGACAGGCGAGATGGTCATTGCGGACACGGCACCCGCGCGTGCGCCCACATGGGGATGGTGGTCGCGGCTAAGGGCAGACCCGGCGCGGATGGCGGCCCTACGCGAGACCTGGCGCGCCCTGTGGATCTCACGGGTGCTCGTGTGGGTCGCGGGCGCCGGCACCGTGGCGAGGCTCGGTTTTGGACCCATCCGCGGCGCGTTCGACCCGCCGGGGGTGACACGCGGGTTCGGCCGGCTGGGCGATCTGCTGGCGGCGCCGGCCGCGCGCTGGGACTCGGACTGGTATCTGGTGATCGCCCACTACGGCTACCGACCGGAGCTCGGCTCCTACACCTCCGCGCGCGACGCGTTCTTCCCGCTGTACCCGCTCGGCCTGCGCGCGCTGTCGGACCTCGGGCTGCAGGCGGTGCTGGCCGGCGTGCTGTTCTCGCTGGCGGCCTTCGCTCTGGCCCTGTACGGCATCCATCGCCTGACCGCGCTGGAGCTGGCGGGATCTGGGCGAGCGGGCAGCGGCGACATCGCGGGCTTGGCGGTGCTCGTGACCGCGCTCGCGCCGATGGCGTTCTACTTCTCGGCCGTCTACTCCGAGTCGCTGTTCTTGGCGCTTTCGGTTGGACTGTTCTGGTGTGCGCGCCAGGGACGCTGGGCGTGGGCGGGCGCGCTCGGCGCGCTCGCGGTCGCGACGCGCAGCACCGGCCTCGTGCTCGCGCTGCCGGCGCTGATGCTCTACCTGTACGGGCCGCGCGAGGACCGCTCCCCCGACTTCGACCCCGCGGAGCGACCTCGTCCGGCCGGCGGCGATCGCGCGGGCGCGATCCGCGGCCTCGGGCGCCGGCTCCGGGTGGGTGGACCTCGATATAAGCCGCGCGCCAACATCCTCTGGCTGGCGCTGCTGCCCGCTGGCCTTGGCCTGTACATGGCCTATCTGGGGCTCTCGGGCGGCGATACGCTGGCGCCGCTGCACGCCCAGGACATCTGGGGACGGCATTTCGCCGGACCGTACGTCGGCGTGTGGGACGGCATGAAGGCGGCGTTTGAGGGCGCGCGCCAGCTGCTGTCGGCTCAGCGCGCACATGCCTATTACCCGATCGCCGCGGGCAGTCCGTTCGTGAGCGCCGGGCACAACCTGATGCTGCTCGCCTTCCTGCTCGCCGCCGTGCCGCTGTTCGTCCTGGCGCTGCGCGTGCTGCCGCTCGCCTATGGCGTCTACGCGATCGCTGCGCTGGCGCTGCCGCTCTCCTACCCGGTGGCGGCGCAGCCCCTGATGTCGCTGCCGCGCTTCCTGATCGTGCTGTTTCCTCTGAGCATCGCCTTTGCCGTGTGGCTGGCCGCACACCCGCGCGCGCGCATTCCCGCGCTGGCGATGTCCGCCCTGCTGATGGCGTTCTTCGTCGCCCAGTTCGCCACCTGGCATTGGGTTGCGTAAGCCGATGGAGGACCTGACGACGCCCGCCGAGCGGGCAGCGGGCGAGCACTGGCCGAGCGAGCCCCGCCCAGGCGTCTCCGCGGGGACGGACCCCGCGGGCGGGGATCGCGCGCATCACGGGCCTCCCTCGGGCGGGACCGCGCTAAGCGACCCCAGGCGTTCGCCGGACATGGGCTGGTCGCCGTGGACGGCGCCGGCGGCGCTGATCGGCGGGCTCGTGCTGGCGGCGGTGGGGGGCCTGATCGTCGATCTGCCAGCGACGCTTCTGTTCGGCGTGAGTATCACCAGCTCTCACACGCCCCCCGGGATCGAGCTCGCCGATACGATCGTGCAGGACGTCGCGTTCGTGCTGGCGGCTGTGTACTGCGCGCACATCGGCGGACGCGTCGTGCGCGCATGGCAGTTCGGGCTGCGCCCGCCTGGCGTCGGCTACAAGGCGGCCACCCGCCTGATGATGCTCTTGCTGGTCGCCTTCCTGGTGCTCAGCGTCGCCTGGTCGGCGGTGTTCAACCCGGGCAAAGAGAAGCTGCTCGAACAGCTCGGGACCAACGAAGCCGCGTCGCTGCTGCTGCTCAGCGCGGGGCTGACGTGCGTGGTCGCGCCGATCTGCGAGGAGCTCCTGTTCAGGGGATACATCTTCACCGCGCTGCGCGGCTGGCGCGGAACGTGGCCCGCCGCGGTGATCACGGGGCTGGTCTTCGGTGCCGTGCACGCCGGCTCGGCGCCGGCGCTGGACCTCGTCCCGCTGGCGGGGTTGGGCTTTGGACTGTGCCTGCTGTATCGCTACACCGGCTCGCTGTACCCGTGCGTCGCGGCGCACTCGCTGAACAACTCGATCGCCTTCGCCGCGCTCGAGGGCTGGGGCTGGCAGGCGCCGGTGCTGATGATCGCCGCCCTTGCATCGATCGGCGCGCTTGTGCTGCTGGCCAAGCGCATCGGCCTGATCGTTCCGGAGGCGTCAGCCGCCGTCGCCAGCGCATAGGATCTCGTCAAATGCTTGCGCCTGCGCCCACGCCTGCTCCCGTCCCGGTTGCGGGTCAGATCAAGCTGGTGCTGCAGCACGTCGGCGGCCGCCCCCCGTTCGCCCTGCTCGGCCAGCGCATCGTGGTGCGCGGCATCGTAACGCCCTACGTCGGGGGGCAGACGGTCAAGGTCAGCTTCTACCGCGACGGGCGCAAGGTCCAGGTAAAAAGCGTCAGCGTGGAGGCTGGCCGATCTTCGATCGGTGGCAACGGCGCGGGCCAGTTTCACGTCAACTACTCAAGCGGCTTTCCCGGTCTCGTGCAGGCGCGCGTCGCGCACTACGCGACCGCGCAGCAGGGCGCGTTCAGCGGACGCTCGCCGGGCGTTCAGTACGTGACTCCGAACCTCGGGCCAGGCGGGCGGGGTCCCTCCGTGCGCCTGCTGCAGTCAGAGCTCGACGTGCTGCATTACGCGGTGCCGCTGACCGGCTCCTTCGACGAAGGGACCGGGCGCGCGCTGATCGCCTACCGCAAGCTGACGGGTCTCGCGCGCGTCCCGTACGCGGGCGCGCAGGTGTGGGACCGCTTGCAACGCGGAGCGGGCGGCTTTCACGTGCGCTACGCGCGGGACGGCAGACACGTCGAGGCGGACTTGACCAAGCAGGTGCTGGCCGAGATCGAACCGGGCGGGCGCGTGCGCACGATCTACACGATGAGCTCGGGCAAGCCCTCCACGCCGACCGTGATCGGACATTTCCAGGTGTACTCCAAGACCCCGGGATTTAACTCCGAGGGCATGTACGACTCGAACTACTTCATCCGCGGGTACGCGATCCACGGATACGCCGAAGTGCCGACGTACGCCGCCAGCCACGGCTGCCTGCGCGTGCCCGTCCCGGACGCCCCCGCGATCTACTCGTGGGTTCAGGTCGGCACGCCTGTCGATGTCTACAACGAGTCCGGCGGCGGGAGCCGCAACGTCAACAGCCACGCCGGTCCCTGACGCTGGACGCGGCGCCGGCCGCGAGCCTAAACGCGGACTTGCAGAAAGCGTGCGAGGAAGGCGAGGCCAAAGCCGTAGACGAGCAGCGCGAGAACCGTCTTGACGATGTGGATCGTCCATTCGCTGTGCGATCCCGACACGACTCCGGCAAACGGCGAGGTGAGCACGTTGGAGGTTTCGTCGAGCGTGCGGCGCAGCGTGCTTTCGTGCTTCGCCATCGACCTGGCCGATTTATCCGGGGCAGGCACGACGCTCCCGGTCACCTCGTTCTGCTGATGGGTCGAGGCCGCACTCGTCTGGTCAACGACGAACACGACAAACCAGGCGATCACGATCAGGCAGATGACGCGGCTCGCGAGGCGCATCAGGCCGGTGATCGAGGACATGAGGCTAGATTAGACCCGTACATGGACACCCTGGCCGAATATAGGAGCGAGTCCGGGACGTGAGGTACCGGCGAAACCGATGGTTGCGCCCGGTCAGACCGACGTCCATGCAAAGATATGCTCCTCCATATGACGACTATGACAACGCCTCGCGCTAGCGCAGATCAAGAAGCGCTCATAAGCCTCCTCGCCGAGTTTGCTCTCGAAAAGGGCGAGTTCACGCTGAGCAGCGGAGCTCAGGCGAAATACATAGTCGACGCAAAGCGGGTCGTGATGCGGGCAGATGGATTCAAAGTCATAGGCCGGCTGATTGCTGAGCAGATCGCTGAACATGGGGCAACGGCTGTTGGCGGCTTGACTCTGGGCGCCGATCCGATTGCGTATGCAGCCCTGGCAGCAGGCGCAGACGTAAAGGCGTTCGTCGTTCGTAAGGAGCCCAAGGAGCACGGGCTTCAGCAGCAGATAGAGGGCCGACCGCTTGACGCAACAGACCGGTGTCTAGTCGTAGACGATGTCGTGACGACCGGGAAATCAACCATCACGGCTATCAACGTGCTTAGCGAGATGGGGTTCACGATTTGTGGTGTGGTGAGTCTGCTCGACCGACTTGCGGAGGGTGCTGATGCAATCCGTGAAGCCATCGACGGGGCTCCGTATGTGGCGTTGACCACGATCGACGACGTCTATCCCAAACGGCCTGATCGCGACTGACGCCGCGGGCCGGGCGTCGGAATGGATTCAGCGCGGCGTTTCGAGTCAGCAGGGCGTTCCGGGCTAACCGCTGTGCGCCCAGCGACGCAGGGTGATGTGCCGGCGCTGCTGCAGCTGTTCGGCGAGCTGGCCGAGTACGAGCACCTGACGCACGAGCTGCGCGCCACCGAGTCAGGACTGACGGCGGCCCTGTTCGGCGAGCGGCCGGTAGCCGAGGCGTTGATCGCCGAGCGTGATCCTGACTCCAGCAGCCTGGAGATACTCGGATATGCGCTGTTCTTCCCGACGTTCTCCAGTTTTCTGACCAGCACTGGAGTATGGCTGGAGGACCTGTTCGTGCGCCCGTCGCATCGCGGCGAGGGCGTGGGACGGGCGTTGCTGTCGGCCGTCGCCGCGTGCGTGCGTGAGCAGGGCGGGGAGCGTCTGGAATGGGCGGCGCTGGATTGGAACGAGCTTGCGCTCCGGTTCTACCGCCGGATCGGCGCCACGACGATGGACGAGTGGATCACACACCGCCTGGACGGTGCCGCGCTGGAGCGTGTGGCTGCCCAGCCTGGCGATCCTCCCTCGCTCGAGCCGTGACCGAGCTGCCGCGCCCGCGCCGGCGGCTCGTGCTCGTCATCTGCTGCATGAGCCTGCTGATCGTCGGTCTGGACTCGACGATCGTCAACGTCGCGCTGCCGTCGATCGGGCGCGAGCTGGACACGCCCGTCTCGGGGTTGCAATGGACGGTCGATGCCTACACGCTCGTGCTCGCCAGCCTGCTGATGCTCTCCGGGTCGATGGCCGACCGCTTCGGCCGCCGGCGGGTGTTCGAGACCGGGCTCGTGCTGTTCACGCTCGGGTCGCTGCTGTGCAGCGCCGCGCCGAGCGAGGGCTGGCTGATCGTATTTCGGATGCTCCAGGCGATCGGCGGATCGATGCTCAACCCTGTCGCGATGTCGATCATCCGCAACGTCTTCACCGACGCCCGCGAGCGCGCGCAGGCGATCGGCGTGTGGGGGGCGACCGTCGGGATCAGCCTGGCCCTCGGCCCGGTCGTCGGCGGCGCGCTCGTGGAGTCGGTCGGCTGGCGCTCGATCTTCTGGATCAACGTCCCCGTCGGCCTGCTCGCGCTGGCGCTGACGATGCGCTTCGTCCCCGAGTCGCGCGCTCCCCGTCCGCGACGTCTGGACCCCGTCGGCGAGCTGCTCGTGATCGCGCTGCTCGGCTCGCTCACCTACGCGATCATCGAGGCGCCATCCGCCGGCTGGACCTCGGACCAGAGCATCGCCCTGTTCGCGCTCGCGGCCGCCGCTCTAATCGCCCTGATCGTTTACGAGTCCCACCGCACCGAGCCGCTGCTGGAACTGCGCTTCTTTCGCAGCGTCCCCTTCTCCAGCGCGAGCATCATCGCGATCTGCTCCTTCGCCGCCCTGGGCGGGTTTCTGTTCCTCAACACCCTCTACCTCCAGGAGATCCGCGGGTTGTCGGCGCTGACGGCCGGGTTGTACACCCTGCCAATAGCGGCAATGACGATCCTCTTCGCCCCGCTCTCTGGCCGCCTGGTGGGCCGCCGGGGACCGCGCATCAGTCTGCTCGTTGGCGGGCTCGGACTTACGCTGGGCGGAGTCCTGATGACGGGGATCGGCTCCCATACCCCCCTTGCCTCGCTCTTTCCCGCCTACCTGATCTTCGGGATCGGCTTCGGCATGGTCAACCCGCCGATCACCAACACCGCCGTACTCGGCATGCCCTCCGCCCAGGCCGGTGTCGCCGCCGCCGTCGCGTCGACCTCGCGCCAGGTCGGCCAGACGCTCGGTGTCGCCGTCGTCGGCGCCGTCGCGGCGGGCGGCGCGATCGTGGTCGGGCCGGGCTTCGTCGCGGCCAGTCACACCGGCTGGTGGATCGTCGCCGGCTGCGGCCTGGCCTCGCTCGTGCTCGGCTTCATCAGCACCACCGCCTGGGCCAACGCCAGCGCCCGCCGCTCCGCTGATGAGCTTGGCGGGGCCGACGCTGTCGAGACTCTGGATGTGCAGCCCGCGGAGGCTTGAGGCTCACGGGCGGGCGGTGTCGCGCGAGATCGACCAGATTGGGGCTTGACCGGGCGCGTGCCCTCGCCTGTAGCCTTCTCGGAGGTCCGCCTCGCGGACGGTTTGCGCCCTCGTAGTCCAATGGATAAGACGACCGCCTCCTAAGCGGTAGATCCAGGTTCGACTCCTGGCGGGGGCACTTTTGGGGAATGTGCTGGTATTGGGCGGAACTGAGGGCTGGCCGTCCGCTCACCGCAACCTCATTCCAGGGCGTTTGAGCCTCGCTGCTGCCCATTGCTGCCCTGATCTGACCTCGGTTTAGTGGAGTCGTCAAAACGGGTCCACTCCACACAGTGCGATGGGCCGGAATCACCGGCTGAGATAGGGCGTCGCTAACGGACATACGCCGTAGTACCCTCTCCATCATGGGAGCGCTCCAAGAGCTGGCGGCCGACCTCAATGTCGAGGAGCGCACGTTGCGCCGGGCTGTCGCTCAGGGAACCCTGCGCGCCACCAGGAGTGGACCGCGACGGCTGCGGCTTGCATCGGGCGAGCGTGAGTATCTGATCGTTCATTGGGCGCTCCTCTCCAGCCTTCGCCGTGCACTACGGACCGAGCATGGCGTCCGCCTTGCTGTGCTCTACGGCTCGCTGGCGCGAGGTGATGAGGACGCGGGCTCGGACCTCGACCTGCTGATCTCGTTCGCCGACGATCGTCTGCTGGCAGCATCCAAGCTGGCCGTCAGCTTGGAGCACCTCAGTGACCGCCGCGTTGACATCGCCGACCTGGAGCGGGTGGAGACCCGGGCGCCGCTCCTTCTGGATCGTGTCCTTGACGAGGGCCGCGTCCTCATCGACCGAGACGGACAGTGGCGCCTCCTACGAGAGCGCCATTCAGCGATTCGTGTGCGCGCCCGACGTGCCCACCGCCACCAGATGGCCGGCGCGTCCCGCGCGATCGAAGAGCTGACCCTTCAGTGAGCAATCACTCTCCTGAAGGGAGCGACCGCCGAGCGTTCGCGGCTGAGCAGGCCCGGCTGGGGCGCTTTTTCGAGGCGATCAACAAGCACCGTAAGGCGCTCGACCTTGCGATCGAGGAGGGCCTTTGGAGGGGAACTCGATCCCGCCGAATGGAGAGCCGCCTTTGACTCCATCGAGCCCCGTGACGCGAACCGCACGATGGTCGTCACCGGCGATCACTCGGCTGTGCTCAACGCCTATGTTGAGGTCCTCAAGGCCAGTGCAGGCGCCCGTCTGATCGGTCTTCTCCCACACCGTCGCCCACACGCCGGCCAGATATTCGAGGCGATCGTCATCGACGGCGGGTTGACGAAGGCGCAGGCAAAGTTGCTGAACGAGCTCTATGTCCTTGAGGGCCGGTTGGAGCATGCCTCACCGGACGTCGATGCCGAGGAGGTCCGTGCGGCAGTCGAGCGCCTCCGCGAAGCACTGCCGAAGTTTGATCGAGAGCACGCGCGTCTGGCTACACCGACACGGCATCGAGCTTGAGTAGGGGAATCGTTTGGGCAGCAGCCCGATACGCTGCCCAAACCCCGCCAATCCGCCCCAATCCGGCGCGATCCGCGATCGGCCCAAACGCCCAAATCTCCAGCAACCGCGCACAAAACGGGCGTTCCTACAGATCTCACACCCCATCCTCCTAAGCGGTAGATCCAGGTTCGACTCCTGGCGGGGGCACTTGGAGGAATCGCTTGTGTTCTACGAGTAGCCGCAGTCGTTCGCGGTCATCGTCGCTGGCGGTCATCGCCTCAACTGGCTCTCTGCAACCAGGTCGGTCTTGCCGAGCAGGACGCCCTCGCGCTACTCTGAGGAAGCCATGATGGTGCGCGTGCTCTATCGCCAAGATCAGGACACCTGGGTCGCCACGTCCCCTGATGTGCCTCGCTGGACCGTAGTCGCCGATACCTACCCCGAGGCGCACCAGCTCGCCGAGGACGGTGTGCGCTTCGCGCTTGAGCGCGACGACCTGACGGTCGAGCACTACGTTCCCGCCGGCGTCGCCGTCGCCGCGTAGCAGCGCTGGGTGACATCGCCGGTGGCATGGCCGCTACCGGCGATCGCCGGGCCTGTCAGGCCTCGAGCTCGAGCTTCAGCTCACACATGTCCACGGAGGCGCGGGTGCCCGGGGTCTCGGAGGCGTCCATCGCATTGAACGTTTGGGCGGCTGTGTTCATGTCCTCCGCCGTCGCAAAGTGCTGCAGGACCACCGCTGTGCCCTGCGCCTCGTCGAACAGCATCGTCAAGCCTGTGGCGGGCACGCCGGGAGGTGGCCCGCCGGACTCCTTGATTCGCGCCAGCAGCCCATCCACCCGCTCGGCGTTTACGTCGGTGAACCTCACGGCACGTACATACGACATGGGGAATCTCCTTCCGTTCGGTGGACTCAAACATACACCGAAGTCACGCGCGGCCGAGAGGACCGTAAGCGCATAGCGGGAGCGCTACGCCCTCCACGAAGGGAGGAGGCACGGCTGGGTTGCTTCTCCAAGACGATCTCCTGCTACCGCGCGAGGAGCTGCACGATGGGGATCGTCCGGTTCGCCTTCGCCGCTTCACGACGGTAGGTTGCGTAGGGCGCAAAGACACGGTCGGCGAGCGTCCAGAGCCTGTGGCGCTCTACTTCGTCGCTGACCACTGTTGCCCGCATGGGGATACCAGCGAACGTGACGTCGGGGTGGGCTCGAAGATTGTGAAACCACGCCGGGTGCTTTGCGTCGCCGGCCTTCGAGGCGATGATCGTGACCCGGTCCTCATCGTGGAAGTAGATGACCGCGTTGCATCGCACCGCGCCGCTCTTCGCGCCCCTGGTTTCGAGCAGGGCGGTGGGGAGGACGAGGCCCATTCCGATGCGGCCCCGGGTTGCCCGCAACAGATATGGATCGACCTTCCAGACGATGCTGGCCGAGATGAGCCTTCCCAGGCGCGTGCCGGAAAACGCGGCGAAGGCGCGGCTAAAGAGGCCGCGGGGGTGGGTGGGGTCTACGTATTTGAGCTGGGCGGGCATCGCTTGAGCTTCCCATACGTCAGGCTCCATCGCCAGTGGGCTTGTTCGCGGGGTCCGGGGCGTTGGAAGCCGTCGCGACCGGGGCGATCTCATCCAGCCGGTCCATGATCGCCTTCAGCCCGCCCTGCGTGTGCAGGTCGAGACGGTCGAGGATCGTCTCCGCGTCTTTGAACGTGTTGGTGGCGCGCGCATCCGCCGCCAGGCTCTGCACGGTCTGCCCGACCATGATGACCGAGAGCAGGACGAGCTGCAGGAACGTCTGGGCGATCCACGCGATGAGTCCCTCGCCACCGGGCTTCAGCGCCGGCCCCAGGCCGAGCAGGGCGATGATGGCGAACAGATACGCGCACCACATCGTGCCGACCAGCCTGGTGATGAGCACGGCGAACTTCGCGTTGAAGCCTTCGGCCTCGCCCATCGCCTCTCTGAGCACGCGCGGGCTGGGGTGCAGCGCCTTCGCGAGATGATGCTCGGTCTTGACCGGTCTACGCTCTGTCATCGATCCTCCTCGCCTCAATTCTCGCCGTCGGCCAGGACGTCATCCCGATCCGCGTCATCCCCATCCCCATCCTCCCCGGCATAAAGCGACTCCCGCGCCAGCTCCTGACCGCGGCCCCCGAACAGCTTGATCTCCAGCAGGTCGCCGCGGTAATCGTCCGGGGCGATCAGGGTGAACCGCTCCTCGATCAGCTCGCACTGGTCGACCGCCAGGTCGGCGAGCTCCGCGGTGGCGACGCGTCCGCCGCCGAGCAGGGGGCGTCCCCAGACGAGGGTCATCGCCGCGCGGGTGCCCGAGTGTCCGCGCCAGGAGCCGATCGTCTCCTCGCACAGGTCGAGCGTCCAGTCGGGGTTGCGCTCGGCGGTCTCGTCGGTGAAGTCGGCGTGAGCGTAAAAGTCGGTCGGGTCCTCGCCGTCATCGGCGGGTATGAAACGGATGTAGCCGAACAGTTCATACCCGCGTGAGGTGATCGTGGTGGCGGGGACGTACGTCCGTCCGTGCCAGGTCCGATCCGGGTACCACGCGATGTCACCGAGCTCGCCGAGATCCTCGCCCCCCCCATCGAGCGCGGAGCAGGCCTTGAGGAACTCGGCGCTCAGCCGATCAGCCCAGCGTCCGTAGGGCAGCAGCTCCTGCGGGGGCTCGGCGGCGAAGCGGGGGAGTACGCGTTCCTCGGGCGGCACGTCGCGCAGCCTACTCACACATCGCGCAGCAGGGACGCGGCGTGCTCGGGCGCGACGATGTTCAGGTTCAGTCCCGTCGACAGCTCCAGTCCCGCGAGATGGGTCAGGCGCGGGGCGATGTCGATGCGCCAGCAGAACTGCTCGACGCCGCGCGGGGCGGTACGGACCCATAGGTTCAGGGGAGGGCTCGAGCCGAGCCGGCGCGCGAGTCGCGACAGACCGTCGTGCAGCAGCGATGCGCCGACGCTGTCGGTCTCAAAGCGCGGACACGGACGTCGCGGGGCGAGCATCAGCTGGAACGGCAGCCGCGAGGCGTACGGCGCGAGCAGCACGGCCTCATCGTCGATCGCGACGACCCGTTCGCCGATCCGCACCTCCTCGGCGATCACGTCCTCCAGGAGCGTGTGGCCCATCGTGCGCGTCGTGTACGCGCCGGCGCGCTCGCGCTCGCGGGCGACCTCGGTGGGGACGAAGTCGAGCGCGTACAGCTGGGCGTGGGTATGGGGCAGGGACGCGCCCCCCTCGCGACGCTCGTTGACGATCAGCTGCACGTACGCGGCATCGTCGTAGTGGGCGCGCATCCGCGCGCGCCACACCTCCACGGCCGCCGCGACCTGCGCGGGAGGCAGGTCGGCGAGCGAGGGCACCGGCTGGGGTCCGTTGACGATCACCTCGTGTGCGCCACGCGCGGCCAGCGCGGTGAACAGCTCGGAGCTCGCGGAACCCCGGGCGGGGTGAGACCACTCCGCGTGAGACCGCTCCGCGCCGCCCCGGTTTGGGCGTGCGGCCGCGGGCTCCTCCCCGTCGCCGCGATCCTCCCCACTGTCCTCGCCGGCCCCTGCGGCGTCGGGCGTGAGCGCGGGGTACAGGTTCGGCACGACCCGCACCGTCCAGCCGGGCGAGTCCGCCGGGCCGCCACCGGGGCGCACCGCATACAGCTCGGGCGGCGTACGGTCCTCGTGTCCCTCGGCGAACGGGTCGCGCTGGGAGTCGATCGGCTCGGGGGGCTCGCAGCGGGGCTCGCCGCCGGGCCGGCGCGAGCGCTCGCCGGCGACGATCGTGCGATGCCCGCTGAGCGGGTCTATGCGGATCTCAGGCACCCTCGCGGCCCAGGCTCACGAGTCCAGCGCGTAGCGGCGCACGTCGCGTTCGAGCCGGGCGGCGCTCGGGTAGGGGCCCTGGTGGATGTACTGGTGGCCGGCCCGGTCGTAGAACACGGTGACGGGCGTGAACGAGGAGTCGGCGATCTGCGTGCCGAGCCGGCCGCTCTGGTCGTAGTAGCTCGGATAGCCCACCGGCAGCACGCGCAGGAACGCGCGCCCGTCGGCGAGGCTGCTGTCGCCGGAGTCGATGCCGATGAACGCGACCGACCGTCCGAGCGAGGTAGAGGCGTGCTGGAACGCGGTGCGCTCGGACTGGCAGGGCACGCACCACGAGGCCCACTTGTTGATCACCAGCGGATAGGAGCGCAACGCGGCCAACCGCGCGTGCAGGGCGGGCGCACCGCCGGGCAGGACCTGGCCGGCCTGCTCGTGCAGCGCGGCCAGGGGCGCGGGTGAGCCCGCCAGGCGCGCCTGCACCTGGGCGAGCGTCAGCCGCGATTCGGGCCCGCTTGACGACGACGAGGGGGAGGAGCCCGCGAGCTGGATCAGGCCGACGGCGAGCAGCGCGACGATGGCGACGATGGCGAGCATTGCAAGCAGGCGGGCGGGGGCGATCCCGGTCATCGGGGCTAAGGGTGGCATACACGCCGCCCATCCGCCCCCCTTCAAATCCACCGCACCGTGCTATATGCTGAAGGCACGTCAGGCCGGTTCGCTGTGAGCATCCGGCGACGTCGCCGGCGCGGGCCGGCAACCTGAGCCTCGCCGCGAGACCACTGCGTGCGGCGGCTCCGTCTCGAAGTCCAGAGCCCTTGATGGCCGAGTCCACTTCAGTGGCCCTCGCGGCCGCGCCAACGCCCAGTTCCGCCGAGATCGCTCGCGCGGAGGAGTTCGTGCGCGATCGCTTCCTGCACGAGGGGGAGGACGCCGCGGTCGCGCTGGCGCCGGGCTCCCCGCGCCGGCGCGCTCTGGAGCAGGCGCTGGCGGAGCTGGACTCGGGCGCTCAGCACCCCTCCACGGAATGGCGCAGGGACTTCTCGCTGCTGCTGGGGCTGGAGCGGCTGCTCTCAGACGACGAGCCGAAGCTGGCGGACGGCACCGTGCTGTCCGCCCACCAGGTCGATGCGCTGTCGGGCACGCTGACGGCGCTGCTGGCCGAGGCGCAGCGCACGAGTGAGAACGGCAATGGCCGGGTCGCGGCGGCCGCCTCGCCGGAGCTGCTGGCCTCGGCCGCGATCCTGGGCCCCGACGATACCCCGGCGACCGCCGGCGTGAGTGAGGACGAGGACGCGGACGCGACGGGCGGGCGAGCGGACGGAGACTACGACGAGGACGAGCCCGAGGCGGGCGCGGACGACGACGAGGACGAGGACGACGATGACGATGATGACGACGAGCTCGGCCCGGTCCAGCGCGCCGCCCCCGACGAGGACGATGACGAGGACGACGAGGACGAGGAGGAGTTCGCCGACGAGCTGCTCGGCGAGGAGGGGCGCGAGGACGGCGCCGGAGAGGGCGATGACGGAACCTCTGAGGGCGAGTCCGAGGAGGAGCCCCGGGACTGGGTGGACGACGACGAGGACGACGAGGAGTCCCTCGCCGAGCAGCCCGAGGACCCCAACGCGGCCAAGCGCTTCTGGTTCGAGCACGCCACTGGCGCCGGCAAGACGGTCGCGGCGCTCGGATTCGTGGAGGGGTCGCGAACGGGCGGCATCCTGATCCTCACGCACCGGCGCAACCTCGTCGACCAGTTCCACGGCGAGCTGCGCGAGCGCGGGTACTCCAAGCGCATCTCACGCCCGCTGCTGCTCGGCGAGGACTCGGTCAAGGGTCCGGTGACGGTCGAGACCTACCAGTGGTTCGTACGCAACGCCGGCCGCATCTCCAGCGCGTACACGATCGTCATCTGCGACGAGGCCCACACCGCGCTGGGCGAGAAGACCAGCGGCGCGATCCGCAAGTGGACCGGCCCGATCTTCATAGGCATGACTGCCACGGGCGCGCTGATCGCGCGCCACGTCACCGACTTGTTCCCCACGCAGACCTCGCGCTTCGACCTCGCCCAGGCGGCGCGGCGGGGGGTGATCTCGCCGCTGCGGTGCGTGCGCATCTCACCGGGGGTGGGCGTGCGCACGATCGCCAACGTGCCGCTGAGACGCGGCGAGGTGGACACCGAGTTTGACCAGGACGAGCTGGCGAAACTGCTCGACCAGCAGCCGTTCAACATGGCCGCGGCGAACCTCTACAAGACGCGCTTCAACGGCGTGCCCGGCGTGGTGTATGCGGCGGGCGTGCAGCACGCCTACAACCTCGCGGAGGCGTTCCGCGCGGAAGGGATTAAGGCGCAGGGCGTCTCGGGCGAGACCCCCAAGCGCGAGCTGGCGGAGGTTCTGGCGCGCTACGAGCGCGGGGACATCGACGTGCTGATCAACGCCCAGCTTCTCGCCGAGGGCTGGAACAGCCCGCGCGCGACCGTGTGCGTGCACCTCGCGCCGACGGCGTCCAAGCGCATCTACCAGCAGCGTGTCGGGCGCGTCACCCGCCGGCATCCCGGCAAGGAGGCGGGGCTGGTCGTGGACTTCGTCCATCCGGCGACCAAGAACGACGATCCGGTCGTGACGCTGCATTCGCTGCTGGACCGCGACGTGTACCGGGGCGGGGCGATCGTGGTCGGCCCGGTCAGGCGCGGGCGGGGGCGTCGCATGCGCGTGGAGCGCCGGGTGCTGCCGGTGTGCGCGGAGGAGGAGCGGCGCTTTGAGGTGTTCGAGCGCGAGCTGTGGCGGATCGCCGTGGAGAACCTCGACTACGGCGAGCAGCACGTGTGGGCGGCGCTGGCCGGCGCGCGCGTGGCGCCGGCGGGCTGGCGCCGGGCGCGGGCGATGCTGCACTTCGACCGCGGCGGCGAGCTCAAGAGCCGCTTCCTGATCACTGCGGTGCAGCGCAACAAGAACCCGCAGCTGCGCCTGCGCGCGCTGGCGGACATCGCCGCGCTGCGCGACCCCGACGCGTTTGACACGGCGATCGACATCATCGGCGGCTGGTCGCGCGAGGAGCGCCGCGAGGCGAGCAAGATCATGCTCCGCGCGCTGGTCGAGCGGCGGATCGGCCGCCGCGACCAGGCGACCGCCTGGATCTGGCGGTTGGCGGAGTACACGCGGGAGGTGCATGAGGAGTACGCGGTCCAGCGCTGGCCGGAGACCAAGCGGCTGCTGGGGCTGCTGGTGAACTCCTCCGGCGGCGCGCACGCACGCAACGCGCGGCGGTTGATCCACGCCGCGCGCAAGCAGGACCGGCGGTTGGCCGCCGCGCTGCTGGCGGCCGCGCTCGCGCACACGCCCGAGGCGGAGGAGGCGCTGCGCGGCGCACGCACGCGGATGGCGCGCAAGCCGCCGGCGCTGGCGCGCGAGCTGCTGCGCAACTTTCCCAAGCGCCGCGCGCGCAACAACCGGCGCCGGCGCAAGGGCGGCGCGAAGGTCGCGGACGGCGCGGCGAAGACGGCGGTCGCCGCGCCGGGCGGCGATCCTCAGGATGGCGCGAACGGCGCCAGCCGGGCGACGCCCAAGTCCTCGGGCAGACGGCGTGGTGCCGCGGGCAAACGCGGCAAGGGCCAGGCGCCGAGCGACGCGGTGTTGGACGAAGCGCTGACGAGCGAGGCCGCGGCGCCCGCGAGCGCAAACGGCAGCGGGCTCGCTCCGGCCGAAGAGGGCAAGCTCGATCGGAGCGTCGCCGAGGCGCTGGAGCACGCTGAGGAGTAGGCGAGCGGCCGAGAAGCGTGTCTACTTTTTCGACGCCTTACGCGCGAGCATACGCGCGTTAACGCGGCGGCGAAATGCAATATGCACCGGAGGCGGGACCGCCCCGCCGAGCGATCGGACTCCGTGCGACGCTGGGAGTCAGGAGCTCCTCAGATGAACCTCGCCCGCGTCGAGCGCGGTGTGGCCGCCGGCGTCTAAGGCGACCACGAGCCGCCCCTCGCCGTCGACGCCCTCGGCGCGGCCGCTGCCGGCTGACCACGTGATGTCCCGCCCGCGCAGGGCATCGCGCGCGCGATACGCGTCGAGCATCGTGTGCGTCGGCTCACCGAGTCGGCGCTCAACCGCGGCGAGCAGACGCGCGAGCGTGGGCTCGATCTGCTCGGGCGGCTCGCCGAGCGTGGCGGCGGTGGCGTGCAGCTTCGCGGGCAGCTCGTCCAGCCGCACGGCGACGTTCAGGCCGATGCCGAGTACCGCCCAGCCGTCCTGGGGGCGCCCCTCGGCGAGGATGCCCGCGAGCTTGGCCAGGCCGGCCGGGCGCACGCGATGCCCGGCCTCCTCACCCGCCTCGGGGAGCGGGCGGACGAAGACGATGTCGTTGGGCCACTTGACCCGGGCGTCCTCGCCGGCGACGTCGCAGACGGCGACGGCCGCGATCAGCGGCAGCAGCGGCGGTGCGGAGCGCAGCACGAGCGACATCAAAAGCGCGCTGTCTGCCGGCGCCGACCAGCGCCGGCCCTGACGGCCACGCCCGGCTGTCTGCGTTGAGGCGGTGACGAGCGTCCCGTGGGGCGCCCCCGCGATCGCCAGCGCGCGCGCGCGGTCGTTGGTTGAGTCGGTCTGGCGCAGGTGCAGGCGGGGATGGCCTAGCGTGGCGGACACGCTGTGCCTGTCAGCGGGCTCGTGCGGAGGCATCCGCGAGCAGCGCCCGGATGAGCCCCTCGATGTCGTGAGTGACCGCCTCGACGTGGGGTGCCAGGCCGTGCTCGCGCAGGGCGTCGCTGGTGATCGGGCCGATCGAGACGATGCGCGTATCCGGTGACAGGCCGGCGCGTGGACTCGCCCCGGCCGGAGTCGCGCCTTCGCCCGGATGCGTCTCGCCGCCGATCTCCTCAGCCTCGTCGCCCGCGACGGTCGGCGGGAAGAAGCGAACCGTGGACGCGGAGGTGAACGTGATGTAGTCGGCGGCGAGGGCTTCACGGAGGACATGCGCCGGCGGGACCTCGGCGATCGTGTCATACAGCGCCAGCACGTCCATCTCGGCGCCGGTCGCGCGCAGCGCGTCGGGCAGAACATCGCGTCCCTCGCTCGCGCGGGCGATCAGCGCGCGGCGGACGGGCGGCGCAAGCTGGGAGAGCGCCTCCACGAGCCCCTCGGCGACCGCGCGCTCGGGGACGATGTCCGCGACGATTCCATGCGTCAGCAACGCCTCGGACGTGCCCGGGCCGATCGCCGCCACGCGCGCACCGGCGAGCGCGCGCGCGTCGAGGCCGCCGGTGCGCAGGCGTTCGAACAGCGCGTCCACCCCTACGGGACTAGTCAGGCAGACGAGGTCGTACAGCGCGAGATTGGGCGCGGGTCCGGGCAGCGGTACGGTGCTGATGACTGGCGCCTGAACGACGCGCGCGCCCAACGCCTGGAGGCGCTGCGCCAGCCCACTGGCGGAAGCGCGCGCGCGGGTGACGGCGACGGTCAGTCCGGCCAGGGGGGCGGGCGGTAGCCAGGAGAGCTCGCCGGCGAGCTCGGCAACCGGGCCGACGATCGTAATCGAGGGGGCGCGCACGTCCTGCGCGCGGGCCTGCTCGGCGATCGTGGACAGCGTGCCCGTGACAGTGCGCTGGCCGGGAAGCGTGCCACGTTCCACGATCGCCACGGGCTCCCGCGGCGTGCGACCGGCGTCGATCAACGATCGCGCGATGCCTCCCAGCGCGCGGACGCCCATGTAGAAGACGAGGGTGCCTGGAAACGCGGCGAGCGCGGGCCAGTCGAGCGAGGTCTCGTCCTTGTCCGGGTCCTCGTGGCCGGTGACGAGCGCGACGGCGCTCGAGAGCCCGCGGTGGGTGACGGGGATGCCCGCGTACGCCGCGGCGGCGACGCCGGCGGTGACGCCGGGGACGATCTGGTACGGGATGCCGGCCTTGCGCAGCGCCAGCGCCTCCTCGCCGCCGCGACCGAACACGAACGGGTCCCCGCCCTTCAGCCGCACCACGGTCCGGCCCGCCCGGGCGCGGTCGATCATCAGCTCCTCGGTCTGCTCCTGAGGCACCGACTCGCCCCCGCCCTGCTTGCCGACGAACAGCAGCTCGGCACCGGCGCGCGCGCCGTCGAGCGCCGCCGCCGGGATCAGACGATCATACAGGACGACGTCGGCCGTAGCGATCAGCTCCAACGCGCGCGCGGTCAGCAGGCCGGGGTCGCCGGGACCGGCGCCCACGAGGTGGACTCGTCCGCTCACTCGCCCACCGGCCAATGCTCGACATCGAGCTCGGGCATGGGGAAGTGTTTGGGGTTGCCGGTGGCCAAGCGGGCGTCGATGCCCACGACGGCCGCGGCTATGAGGCAGTCGCTCTGGCCGAGCGTTATGCCCCTCCGTGCATAGTCACGGCGCCAGCGTCCAGCGCGCTCACCCTCCCTCTGTCCGAGTGGAGCGAGATGAAACCCCTTGAGAAAGCGGACCGTCGCCGCCTCGTCATGTGCTGCCGCGCTGCGCATAACCTCCTCGACATTCACAGCGCATATCCATGGCGCCTGACCTTCTCGGTGCAGGTCTCGCACCAGCTCGCCGGCGGGCCTTCCTCGCAATACGTCGATCAGAACTGTCGTGTCGAGCAGCAGCAAGCGCTACCCGACACGCGTGGGATCGCTACGGCGCTGCGCCGCGACCCAAGCAGCGGGATCTGGATCCCACTCGTGCTCACCGTCTGCAAGCGCGCCGATACCGGATTCGATGTCCTCCCAGCGGCGCTCATCGTCGAGCGCACGACGGACGGTCTCGCCGATGAACGCGCTGCGACGGCGTCGCCCAACACGCTGGTCGAGCTGCTCGATGAGGTCGTCATCGAGCCTTATGTGCAGTCGCATGGCCACAGGCTAGCACACAAGACCTTTTCGGGCGAGGAGCCCCGAGCACGTCGAGCGGCCATCTCCTTCGCGCGCACCAGCAATTCCCTCGCGCCGGTGGCACCGTCGAACTGGTATGGACATGCCGGCACCAAAGTGCATATCGAATGTAAAAGTACAACCCTCGCCGACGAACTCGCCCCGGAAGGCGCATCAGATGGCAGCACCGCATTCGAAAGCTGCAAAATAGCTGAATCATCGGCGTGTAAGGTGTCGAATGTCAAATATAAATTCGCTGGCGCGCTGGCGGGCTCCATGGGCGCCCTAACCGATGAATTCCTTCCAGCAGTAAAAGGAAGCAAATCGCTCTTTACCCATGAGCATGAGCGGGGTCGTCCCGTCTGCCGCAGGCCCAACCGGCGCCAAGACGACACAAATCTGAGGGTCTTGGGAACAGAGCTATGCTTGTCCGATGCTAGATCCGTGTGCCGTCAGACGACTGGACGAGACCTCCCGGGCGGCTCGTGCGGCCGAAGCGTCCGGTGAGGATGCCGCGGCGGGCGAGGCGTGGCGCCGTTACCGCCTCATCCGTGATGCTGCTCGCGATCCAGACGAGCTGCTCGCGGAGGGCATCGCCCTGAGTCGGAGTGCGATCGAGCTGTCCGCGCTCGGTCGCACACCGCGATGAGCGGATTCGGGAGGATCCTCGATGATCTCAACCGCGTGGGCGTTCGCTACGTGCTCATCGGTGGGATTGCGCTGATCCGCCACGGAGTGGTTCGTGCCACTCGTGATGTCGATGTGATTCTCTCCCCGGAGCCCGAGAATATCGAGCGGCTGCGAACGCTGATCGCCGAGTGGCCCGCCACCCGCCCAGATGGTTTGCCGGTGCCCGACGAGGCCGTCGCGCCCGGGAGGACGATCCATCTTGCGACACCTCATGGCGAGCTCGACCTGCTCGCGGAGCGATTGCCGCCGCTCAGTTTCGCCGAGCTGTCCGCTCGCGCCGAGACACGCCGAGTCGACGGCGTGGATGCGCCGATCTGCTCACTGGCCGACCTTGTCGCGCTCAAGCGGATCGCCGGTCGCGAACGCGACCTGGTCGATCTCCACGATCTCGAGGCTGCCCACGGCCAGCTGCCAGACAGCCGGACCGACACTCCCGACTCCTGAAGCCCAGGAGACACTGCTCTGCGCCTCGGAATCCTCGAATGGGCGCGTGGTTTTGGACGGAAGACCGTCGGCTGTTGCCTTGGCGTGGCGGGTGGTGGTGTCCGTTTTTCCGCTCTCCGGAGCCGATGCGTGTGCTCTTGGGGGCCTGCTCTGGTCGTCTTGTTGGGGTTACCCCTTGACAATCTAGCTGGGAGGGTGTATGTTTATTCGCGTCATGGCATCTCATGGTGGGATGCTGGGCATTGATAGGTCGGGTTTGGGTCGGTTCTCTTGGATCGGTTTCAAGCGCTTTTGCAGGATCCTTGGGAGAGGGATCGGATCGCAAGATGAGGGGTTGTTTTCGCGTGAGTTCGGGTTTGTTCAACGTGGTGGGGATGTCTGCGCGGTCGTGTGTGCCCGTAGGTAGATGCGTCGGCATTGCCGACTCATCTCTCTCTCTCTCTCTCTCTCTCTCTCTCTGTCCGTCTAGCGCCGCTGGTCTAACCGCCAGGCAGCGCTGGTTCGCGGTCCTCTTCGCGGGGAGGGTCGCGTGATGCCCGCCGCTAGGCGTGGTCCCGCTCCGGGTCGTGTCTCGCCGCCCGCGCGGGTTGGTGCGCGTCGTGACGCGCTGAAGGCTCGTTCGCGCAATGGGCGTGTCTCCCCGCATGTGCAGGTCTCTGAGATGCAGCGTTCGCGGTTGCTCAGCGCGGCGGTGGTTACGGTCGAGGAGTTGGGGTGGTCTGGTGCGTCGGTGGCGCATATCACCGCGCGTGCGCGGGTGTCGCGGCGCACGTTCTATGACCTGTTCGCTAATCGTGAGGATTGTCTGCTGGCGGTTCTGGAGGACACGGTCGGTCTGCTCGAGCGGGAGTTGGTGGAGGCGAACCTTGGTGGGTTGGTGTGGCGCGAGCGTGTCCGTACGGGGTTGTGGGGGATCTTGTGTTTCTTTGATCGTGAGCCTGTGCTCGCAGGGGTGTGCGTGGCGCAGGCGTTGCATGGCGGTCCGCGGGTGTTGGTGCGTCGTGAGGAGATCCTCGCGCGCTTGGCGAGCGTGGTGGACGAGGGCCGTAGTGAGAACGCGCGCGAGTGCCCGCCGTTGACCGCGGAGGGTTTGGTTGGTGCGGTGTTCTCGATCGTCTACTCACGGTTGGCGCGGGGCGAGCGTGAGCCGCTCGTCGATCTGTTGGGGGAATTGATGGGCATGATCGTATTGCCCTATCAGGGTCCCGCAATGGCGCGCCGTGAGCAGGATCGTCCCGTACCGCCAGTCCCAAACGGGAGTGCGGGCGCGCGGGATGATGTTCGGCGGGGGATGGCCGAGCATGACCCATTAGCGGACGTCCCGATGCGCTTGACGTACAGAACCGCGCGGGTACTGGAAGTCGTCTCAGAGGCGCCCGGGATCTCAAACCGTGTCGTCGCCGAGCACGCGGGGATCGCGGATCAGGGACAGGTTTCAAAGCTCCTGGCGCGCCTGGAGCGCCTTGGGTTGCTGCAGAACACGGGTGAGGGGCACGCCAGGGGTGAGCGCAACGCATGGCGGCTCACACCCAAAGGCGTAAAGGTCACCCACAGCATCCGCACACACACATCCGCCTCCTCCTACCGGAAAGAGGGCGCGTAATGGGGCCTGTTTGCCCGAGCAGCTTTTTGGGGTGTTGTCATGGCGGTGTTCTTCACCCGAGACCGCTATGGCTACTACGGCGCTCCCCGACCTTTGTCTCGCCATTGAACGTCGTTCCGTCGTCGTCATTCGATCGAGGGGTAGTAACGCTCCCCTCTGTTTTTTTGGAGGAGGAGAAATGTCTGTGAGCGTCCGCAAACTGTTCTCGGCCGGCCTGGTGTCGCTGGGTGTGCTGATCGCCGCGCTGCTGTTCTCAAGCGCGCCCGCGCTCGCCGCGACGGCGCCCGCCATCGAAGCACAGTGGGTGACGAAAGTCTCAGCGACCAGCGCGACGCTTGAGGCGAAGGTCAACCCCGGGGAAGCGGCCACGTCCTACCGCTTCGAATACGCCACGAGCGAAACGGTGCTGCTCGAAGGTCACGGCGAGGTTCTCCCCGCGCCGCCCGCACCGGAAGGTGAGGCGGGAGCCGGCGAAGTAGGCGTGGTCGTCGAAGAGCACCCGCAAAACCTTCAACCGCGCACGAATTACTACTACCGCGTGACGGCCACGAACGGGGACGGCGAAACACCGGGCTGCCAGGCGGAAGGGACCTGCCCCTCGTTCACGACGCAGACCGCGGGCGACGAACTCGTGCTGCCCGACGGCAGGGCATGGGAACTTGTCTCCCCGCCACCGGGGAGTAACGGCGACGCGATCTCGGTCCAGCCTTTCAACAGCCTGGGTGGCGTGATCCAGGCCGCCCGTGACGGTGGCGCGATCACGTACATGTCGTTCACAGCGAGCGAACCCGAACCGGCGGGGCTCTCGAACTTCTCGCAGATCCTCTCCGTGCACGGTGAGGATGGCTGGTCCTCGCGGGACATAGCCACGCCTCACCAGGTCGCCGCAGGTTTCTATTCCGACGATGGTGGTCAGGAGTACAGGTTCTTCTCCGCGGACCTGTCGGTTGGACTCGTGGAACCGCTCGGTTCGGGGGCGCTGGGGGAAGAATCCGCCGACGCGGCGTTGCTGTCCCCGGGAGCGTCTGAAAAGACGATCTATTTGCGCGCCAACGCGCCGCTATCGCCTGAAACCGCCGAGCAGGGAGTCTACGGCCAAGCTGAAGCCGAAGGTGGCTACCGGCCGCTGGTGACGGGCTGTCCTGCCGAACCGGCGGAATGCGGACCTCGCGTGAAGGAAGACGCAAACGTTCCACTGGGTACGGTCTTCGGACAGTCTAACGAAGAACACCATGTATCCTCTAATCTCCACTTCGAAGGTGCGACCTCCGATCTGAGCCACGTGGTTTTTCGTTCGAGAGTGCCTCTGGCGGCGGAAACCCCGGAGGGGAAGGCGATAACCGAACCTGCGCTATACGAGTGGTCGGGCGGGCGGTTGCAGATCGTGAGCGTGCTGCCCCACGGCGAACCGGCGGACCGATTCTCAGATCTTGGGAGTAGAGGCACCCCATACAATGTCAGGGGCGCGATCTCCAACGATGGTTCGCGTATCGTGTGGTCTGACGGTGAACATCTCTATATGCGCGATATGTCGACTGAGCAGACGGTGCAACTCGATGCGTTCCAGGAAGGCGGCAGCGGCAACAGCTTTGATGCGTATTTTCAGTTCGCGTACAGCGACGGATCAAAGGTGTTCTTCACCGATGAAGCCAAGTTGATTGGTGGGTCCACAGCACATCGAGAATACCCAGATCTGTATGAGTGTGAAATGGTGAAAGATGTGGCCGGGGAACTGTCGTGTAAGTTGACCGATCTGACGGTGGATCCAGGGGGGCACGCCGATGTGGGAGGTATGGTGGCCGTGGGGAGCAACGAGGACACAAATCTTTATTTCGTCGCCGACGGGGTGCTCACCAGCATGCCGAACGCGCGGCATGAAACAGCTGCTCAGGGCGATTGCAGCGAAAACGCGAATGCTGGGCAGACGTGCAATCTCTATCTTCTGCACTACAATGGCACGTCGTGGACGACGACTTTCATCGCGTCTCTCTCGGGCGGAGATAGAAATGACTGGGGCGGACGGGAGGCGTACTTCGGGGATCTTGCGGCGACGACTTCGGGTGTCTCACCGAACGGTGAATATCTGGCATTCATGTCGGAACGGCCCTTGATAGGGTATGACAATCGCGATGCGAGCAGCGGCGAACCGGACGAGGAGGTCTACCTCTACCAGGCGCCGTCGGCGGCCGCGCCGTCGGGCCGGTTGGTGTGCGCGTCATGCAATCCGACGGGTGAGCGCCCTGTAGGGGTGCACGATACGCCAGAACTGGCTGTAGCGCTCGGTCATACACCATTGATCGACAGCCAGGAAAACTGGATTAAGGAAGAAAAGTGGTTGGCTGGGAGCATCCCGGGATGGACGCCGTATGAAGCGGGCGTGGCCCCTTACCAGTCGAGGTATCTGTCTGACAGCGGCCGGTTGTTCTTCGACAGTCCGGACGATCTGGTGCCGCAGGCGACGAACGGGTTGTCGGATGTGTACGAGTACGAGCCTGCGGGTGTCGGCGGCGAAGATGGCTGTGAGACGACCTCCTCGACGTTCAGCGAACGCTCGGACGGTTGCGTCGCGTTGATCTCTTCGGACTCCTCCGGTGAGGAATCGACTTTCGTGGACGCGAGCGGTAGGGGACCGGGGGGTCAGGAAGCCGAAGATGTGTTCTTCGAGTCCTCCGCGCAGCTGGTCGCGGCGGATAAGGGCTCGTCGCTGGCCATGTATGACGCGCACCTGTGCAGCGCGGCGTCGCCGTGCTCGCCCGAAGCGGTGAGTGTGCCGCCGTGTACGACGGCGGACGCGTGCAGGGCGGCGCCGACACCGCAGCCGCAGGTCTTCGGGGCGCCGTCGAGCGCGACGTTCGCGGGCGCTGGGAACCTCACCTCGCCACCGCCGGTCGTGGTCAAGCCGAAGGCGAAGCCCGTGAAGTGCAAGAGGGCCTACGTCAAGAAGCACAACCGGTGCGTGAAAAAGAAGCGAGCAAAGAAGTCAGCCAAGCAAGCCAGCCGCGGCCGGAGGGGCGACCGATGAAAACCCAGGTGCAACAACAAACAGCTGCGGGCAAGCACATAAACTGTGGGTCACCGCTCCCTCGTGGCGTAGCTGTATTGAAGCTTCCTCTGTTTTTTGTACTTGCCTTGGCCGTCGTCGCCTTCAGTGCCACACCAGCCTTCGCGGCGGAAGCTCTACCCGAAGTTCCGTGGTGGCATGTGAACGTGGGCGCCCGTCCGACTAACCTGCCGCCGGGTGGGGAAGGCAGGGTGGTCGTGCTGGTGACGAACCTCGGCGACAACGAAACCAGTGGCGAAGTCACCGTGACTGACAGATTGCCGGAAGGCATCGAAGCGACCGAAGCGGAATATGTCGAGGGGAGGTCGTTCGAGGCAGTCAAAGGTCCCTGCTCGGTCTCCCCGGTCGTGGTGTGTGGTTTCGCCGGTATCGTGGCGCCGTACAACCGTCTGGAAATCATCATCCATGTCAAGGTGGGAGAGACGGTGCATACGGGCGCGATCGACGGGGTGAGCGTAACCGGCGGTGGTGCGGCGCCCCTGTCGGTCAGCGAGCCTTTGACTGTGAGCGCGCTGCCGACCCCGTTTGGTGTGGAAACGTTCGAATTGACTCCGGAAAACGGGAATGGGTCGCTGGATACGCAGGCCGGTTCGCATCCGTTCCAGCTGACCACGACAACGGTGTTCAACTCGGGTGCGGGAAACGCGCTGAATGCGGAAAGCTCGCAGCTTGAACTCCAGCCCGCGTTGCCGAAGGATCTGCATTACGAGCTCCCGCCGGGTCTGATCGGCAACCCGACCGCATTCCCGCAGTGTCCCGAAGGCCTGTTCTTGAGCGAAAAGTGCCCGACGGACACGAGCCTCGGCGTGGTGTTGTTGACGATCGGCTATCCCCTGTTCAGCATGTCCACTAACCCCATCTATGTCGTGACTCCCGCGCCGGGTGAGCCCGCGCGCTTCGGTTTCCTCGTTGCGCCGGCCGGTGTGCCCGTGTACCTGGACACCGCTGTTCGCACCGGCTCCGACTATGGTGTGACGGTCAACTCGGATAACATCACCGAGCTGAGTCAGGTGCTTTCGGCGCAGGTCACGTTCTGGGGTGTCCCCGGCGATGCGCGCCACGACCGAGCACGCAACGAACCCATCTCGGAAAACGAATGTCTCAACCGGACGGGACTCTCGGCTGCCGGCTGCCCGAAAGACACGGTGAGCGCACCGTTCCTGGCGTTGCCGACCTCCTGCGGGAATCCTTCCACTGAACCATTCCAAGCGACGCTCGAAGCCGACTCGTGGTCGGCGCCGGGCAAGCCATCGGACGAAGCGGAACGCAAGGTTTACACGTTGAACGATCCGTCGGTTCCGTCGATCGCGATCGACGGTTGCAACCAGTTGAGCTTCGAACCGTCGGTCAAGGTGACGCCCGATGTGACATCGAGTAGCAGTCCTACGGGTTTGAACGTGGATGTGCACGTGCCCCAGCAGGAGGTTCTGAACCCCAACGGCGACGCGGAGGCGACGGTCAGGGACATCACGGTCGCGTTGCCCGAAGGCGTCGCGGTCAACCCCGCCGGGGGCGACGGCCTTGCGGCTTGCTCTGAGGGCCTGGCCGGTTACGAAGGCCCCGGCAAAGTAGATCCCGGCCTGACGGTCGCCACGTTCACGCCGGTGCTGCCGAACCCGCTTGAGCAGGGCGTGAACTTCTGTCCGAATGCGTCGAAGATCGGCGAAGTGACGATCCACACGCCGTTGTTGGCGAACCCGGTGAAGGGGTTTGTGTATTTGGCGTCGCAGAATGAAAACCCGTTTGGGTCTTTGGTGGCGATCTATGCCGTTGCTGAAGACCCGGTCTCGGGGACGGTCGTCAAGCTCGCGGGAGACGTGCATCTCACGGAAACAGGCCAGCTCGTGACGACGTTCGAGGACAGCCCTGAGCTGCCTTTCGAAGACGCGGAACTGCATTTCTTTGGTGGGGAACGCGCACCGTTGGCCTCGCCCGCGCACTGTGGTGCGTATACGACCAACGCGTCGTTCGTGCCGTGGTCGAGCGATGAAGCGAAGCCGTCGTCCTCGACGTTCAACGTTACCAATGGTCCGGACGGCACTCCGTGCCCAGGATCTTCGCTGCCGTTCGGTCCGTCGCTCACGGGTGGCACGATCAATAACAACGGCGGTGCGTTCAGCGCGTTGTCGACGACGATCGGCCGTGAAGACGGCCAGCAGAACATGTCCTCGGTGAGCCTGCATATGCCTCCGGGCCTGTCAGGCCTGTTGTCGGGTGTGGAACTGTGTCCGGAAGGACAGGCGAACGCGGGGTCGTGCGGGGCGGGTAGTCTGATCGGGGAAACGACGGTCAGCGCGGGTGTTGGCTCAGACCCAGTGAGCGTGACCGGTGGGAAGGTCTATATCACCGAAAAATATCATGGCGCTCCGTTCGGATTGTCGATAGTCAACCCCGTCAAGGCGGGCCCGTTCGACCTCGAGCACGACACGTTCAACCCAGCGCAGGATCCCTCGTGTGATTGCATCGTGGTGCGCGCGAGGATCGAAGTGGACCCGAGTACCGCAGCGTTGACGGTCACGACCAACAATGAAGACGAAGGGTATGCGATCCCGCACCTGATCGACGGTATCCCGGTGCAGATCAAGAAAGTGAATGTCCTGATCAACAGGCCGGGGTTTGCGTTCAACCCGACGAGCTGCGATCCGATGAAGATCACGGGTTCGATCTCGAGCGACGAAGGCGCGAGCTCTCCGGTCGAAGTGCCGTTCCAGGTCGCCAACTGCGCGATCCTGAAGTTCGCACCGAAATTCTCGGTCTCCACGAGCGGGAAGACCAGTAAAGCGGACGGTGCGAGCCTCGCCGTGAAGCTGACCTATCCCAACGCGCCGCAGGGTACGCAGGCTAACATCGCGCGGGTCAAGGTCGATCTCCCCAAGCAGCTGCCCTCGCGTTTGACGACGTTGCAGAAGGCGTGCACGAACGCGCAGTTCGAAGCGAACCCCGCGGGCTGTCCGTCGGCGTCGTTCATCGGTCATGCGAAGGCGATCACTCCGCTGATCCCCGTCCCGTTGGAAGGCCCCGCGATCTTCGTCTCCCATGGCGGGGAAGCGTTCCCGAGCCTGATCATGGTGCTGCAGGGCTATGGCGTGAGGATCGATCTGGTCGGTACGACGTTTATCAGCAAAGCCGGGATCACCAGCAGCACGTTCAAGACCGTTCCCGACGCGCCGGTCGGCAGCTTCGAACTGACCCTCCCAGAGGGCCCGTACTCTGCGCTGACGGCGAACGGGGATCTGTGCACGAGCAAGCTGGCGATGCCGACGGAATTCCTCGCGCAGAACGGTGCGAAGATCAACGCGAGCACCCCGATCGGCGTGACCGGGTGCGCGAAGGTCAAGGCGCTGACGCGGGCGCAGAAGCTTGCCAGGGCGCTGAGGGCTTGCCGCAAGGACCACAACAAGCAGAAGCGGGCGAGTTGCGAAGGGGCGGCACGGAAGAGGTACGGGCAGGTCAAGAAGAAGCAGGGACGCTGATCGCGGGGGCTTTCAAGGTGTGCGCTCGGGTCTGGCTGTGTTGCTTTTCCGGGCGTGCTGTTGAGCAACAAGACAGGTGTCGGGGTTTCGTTTCCTGTGTGGGATTGTGGGGCCTCGGGGCTTAATGAGACGAAAGGAAGTGTTTGTGATGAGATCCATGTTCAGGAGAGTATTGGTTGCGCTTGTGGCGGTGCTGGCGTTGGGCGCAATGACGGTTGCGTCGGCTTCGGCGGCGCTGCCGGAATTCCAGCAAAAAGGCAAAGGGCTCGAAAAAGCCGTGAAATTCACCGTCAAAAGCGGTTGGGGCAAACTCGAAAGCAAAGCTGGCGATGAATTGAAGTGCACCGGCGAGTCGGTCACCGGTGAAACCCATGGAGTCAACGAAGTGGCGAATGTCGTCATCAAGTTCACCGGATGCAACGATGGAGGCATTATCGGCGCTTGCACCAGCACGGGAGCCAAAACAGAAGAAGTGGTGTCGGTGTCGCTCTCGGGAAGGCTCGGATATCTCTCCAAATCCGAACATCGAGTGGGCCTGCTCCTGCAACCGTCCACCGGGGAACAGATTGCGGAATGCACCTACCATGGCTCCCTCAAAGAAATCTTCAGGTTGAAGGGCTCCATCATCGGAAGGCTCAGTCCGGACGGCGAAGAACTCCATAGAGAAGGCGAAAGCGAAGAAACAACCGCATTCTCACTCGCATTCAACAAAACCACAGGCAAAGGCGAACAGCTCTGGACTCATTTCGAAGGCGAAGAAGCGCTCCATACGCTCGAACTCACTCCCTGGCTCTCCCCCCGTGTGTTCGAAAAGGCGGCATGGGCAACAAGCAATAGCGTAATCAGCGGAGAAGCGATGGAGCTCAAGGCATAGGAGCACAGTCGGTCAGACAAGCGTGCGTGGGGCCATCCGGCCCCACGCGCACGCTCTGCGGATGCTGAGGATCGCGATGCGCCTGCCCATCTCCGATGAGGAGCACGAGCCCGGGAGTAGTCACAGCCGGGCGTGACCGGAGTTCGCTCGCGCAGGGAGTCAGGAACTCGTCGAGGCGGAAGCGTGTGCGCTGATGAGCAACTCGCCGAGCACGAGGCCGGTACGCAACTCATCATTCGAGGGCTCGTCGTGGATCAGCCGGTGAAGGAAGTTCGCTAGATCCGGGCAGCCGAGCGTTTGCAGCTGGCCAGAGAGCTCGTCGCGGGAGAGCGGGAAGACTCCGTTTGCGATCAAGAACCACCGGGCGACAGTGGTGAGTGCCGCACGACACTGCTCACGGGCCGCGTCGAGGTCTCCGCTCTCGAGAACCAGTCGGGCCAGGCTGAGGTCGCGATGGGCCTGGCTGAGCTTGCGATCGGCGGACGGCGCGAGCCGGTTCTCCTGGATATGGCTGCTCGCGGCTAGGAGAATCCCATCGTCGTGCAGGATGCAGCCAAAGCGCAGCGTCCACTGGATGTAGTCGTCGCCTGCGACGAGTCGCGCCCAAAACGACGATGAGCCAGTCGCATACACGTCGATGTCTTCGTATACGTCGTTGAAGGCAGGTCGCTCACCGACGATCATGAGGTCCAGATCGCTTGTAGCCGTTCGCTGTGCGCGGACGGTTGAGCCGGTGAGCGCTACGGCCTCGGCGCCCAGGGCAAGCGCGCGCTGGAGGATCGTCTCGGTGGCCTGTCGCTGGGAGGGCGTCTGGAGCGCGGCTGCTCGGCGGGAGTCCTCTCGCAACCGTGTACTCCACTGAGCATCGGGGGAGACCTGGACCGCCGCATTGGGGGGAGCCATGGTCAGGTGGATATCGTCCGCGTCGAGTCGAGCAGCTCAGCCGCGCCGGCCAGGATCATGCGCTCGGCCACCCGCTGCCCCAGCAACATCGGGTCATAGAACCCGCCGAGCAGCTCGTCGGCGATCCAGGCCGAGCCGTCGGGCAGGCCGACCCACGCGCGCAGTCCCAGGCAGCCGCAGCCCGCGGGCGCGGCGTGCGCGCCCAGCGGCGTATGACAGCTCGCGCCGAGCGCGCTCGCCAGCGCGCGCTCGGCGAGCAGGCACGCGGACGCGTCCTCGTCGAGGATCGCCGCGACGGCCTCCCGTGCGCGGGCGTCCTGCGAGCGGGCCTGGAGCGCGAGCGCGCCCTGGCCGGGGGCGGGCACGAAGCGCGCGGGGTCGAGCACGGCGCCGATCTCCTGCTCGCGGCCGAGCCGCTGCAGGCCCGCGCGCGCGAGCACGATCGCATCGAACCGTGCGTCGGCGAGGAGGCGCAGGCGCGTGTCGACGTTGCCGCCCATCGCGACCACGTCCAGGTCCGCACGCGCCGCGCGCAGCTGGGCGGCGCGACGAATGCTGCTGGTGCCGATGCGGGCTCCCGTGGGAAGCCCGTCCAATTCCGTCGCTCGATGATCTCTGTCAGCGCCGTCGCTGCCCGCGCCGCGGCTTTGCCCCTCGCCGGCGTCGCCAGCGCCCGCCCGCGATCCGCCCGGAAGGCACAGCACGTCCTCGGCCGCCGCGCGCGCGGGTGCGCCCAGCAGCTCCAGACCCTCGGCGAGCTCTCCGGGAACGTCCTTGGCGGAGTGCACGGCCAGGTCGATCTCCTCGGCCAGGAGCGCGTCCTCGATCGCGTCCACCCAGCGGCTCTTGTCCTCGCCGGCGCCGGCGGGGCGCTCGGCCGCGGCAGTGCTCCGGATGTCATGGTCGTCGGCGTCCCCCGCGGGCGTGTGGTCGCCGCTGACGCGCACGACCGCGATCTCGACCTCCAGCCCGGGACGCCGCTCGTTGAGCAGCGCTTTGACCCACCCTGCCTGAGCCAGCGCGAGCGCGCTGCCGCGGGTGCCGATGCGCAGAGCGCTCATCGCCCGCGAGTCAGGGCGAGCCCGAGCCGCCGGCGCGGGCGGGGCGGGAGAGCGGGCGCACGTTGTCCGGCACCTCGCCCATGTCCGCCGCCGCGGCGGTGCGCGCGTCGGGCTCGTCGTCGCTCAGCCCGAACAGCTCGCGCACGAGCTCGATGCTCGCGTGGCCGCGCTCGCCGTGGCTGCGCAGCCGGATCGTGGGCTCGTGCAGCAACCGGCTCATGACCGCGCGCGCGATCGCCTCCACGCGCGCGAGGTCGCGCGGCGAGGCCGACTCCCAGCGGCCGTCGTTCTCGGCGAGCACCTGCTCCACCAGCGCCGCGCCGTGTTCGCGCAGCGCGCTGACGGTCGGCAGCACGTCGAGCTGGCCGAGCCAGCGGGCGAACCGCAGGATCTCCTCCTCCACGATCGCCTGCGCGCGCGGGACCTCGCTCGCGCGCGTGTCGAGGTTGCGCGCGAGCACCGCCTGCAGGTCGTCGATGTCGTACAGGCTGACGCCGTCGAGCTCGGCGCAGCCCGGGTCGATGTCGCGGGGGACGGCGATGTCGATCAGCAGCAGCGGGCGCGCGTTGCGCTCGCGCATCACCTCCGCGAGCTCCTCGCGGCCGACGATCGGGTGGGGCGAGGCGGTCGAGGACAGCACGATGTCGGCGCGGGTGAGCTGCTCGGGCAGGCCGTCGAGCCCGACGACCGAGCCGCCGAAGCGCTCGGCGAGGTGCAGCGCGCGGTCGGCGTGGCGGTTGGCGACGAAGATCGTGCCCGCGCCCTGCTCGGACAGGGCGCGCGCGGTCAGCTCGCTGGTCTCGCCGGCGCCGAGGATCACGACGTGGCGGTCGGTCAGCCCGCCGAGGACGCTCAGCGCGAGGTCGACGGCGACGGAGGGTACGCTCGCGCGACCGACGCCGATCGCGGTCTCCGAGCGCACGCGCTTGCCGGTCGTCAGCGCCGCGGCGAACAGCCGGTTGGACAGCGGCCCGGTGCAGCCGGCCGCCAGCGCGGACTCGTGCGCGCGCCTGACCTGGCCCTGGATCTCGGCCTCGCCGACGATCATCGACTCGAGGCCCGCGGTCACACGGTAGAGCTGGCGCGCGGCGTCGCAGTTGCGGGGCGAGTAGATTGCGTCCGCGAGCTCGGTCGGGCGGATCTCCGCGCGCTGGGCGAGCAGGCCGAGCACGTCGCCCTCGGCGCGCACGGAGTCGCCGACGACGAGGTACACCTCGGTGCGGTTGCACGTGCAGATCACGACCGCCTCGCGCACCTCCGGGGTGGCGAGCGCCGATTCGGCGAACTCGCGCGCCTGGGGCTCGGTGAGCGCGAGCCGCTCGCGCAGCGCGACGGGCGCGGTCTTGTGGGAGATCCCCAGCGCCAGCAGCTCGCTCATGCCGGTTCGCGCTCCCGCGTCTGCTCATGGGGTTCACCCGCGGCGGCGTCCGGGCCGGGGGGCGCAGCAGTCTGCGATCGCCTCGCTGCCGCCTCGGGCGTGGCTGCTCCACCGGGCCCGGGCGTCTCGGCGCTACGAGCCTGCAGGTCGCGGAGGTCGCGCTGCACGTGGCTCAGCCGCAGGGCCATGATCGCCACGTAGATCAGCAGGATCAAGAGGAACACGATGTAGGCGGCCGCCACGTAGCCGTCGCCTGTGTTTTCCGGGAGGGCCGTCGCTGGAGGGAGGGTTCTCATCACTGGAAGCCAAGGATCCGGCTGCGCGCCTTCAGCAGCATGCGCGTGCGCTTGGCGGTGAGCTCATAACAGCACAGCGTCGCGAACAGCAGCGCCATCGAGGCCAGCGACACTCCGAACGTCAGCCGCATCGAGGGGGGCAGGTTGGAGGCGGAGCCGAGCACGCGCGGGTGCAGGTAGGAGGTGGACAGGCGCACCGCGAGGAAGTTCAGCGGCACGAACGCGCCGGCGAGGATCGCGAACACCGACGCGTAGCGGGCCTGGCGTTCGGGGTCCTCGATCGCGAAGCGCAGCGGCTGGTAGGTCGCGTACAGCAGCATCACGATCAGAAAGGAGACGAGCGTGGGCTCGCTCCACACCCACCAGTGCCCCCACGACCCGCGCGCCCAGATCGAGCCCGTCAGCAGCACGCCGACGCCGAAGATGAGGCTCATGTGGATCGTCACATACGAGCGCAGGTCCCAGCGCCGATCGCGAGTGCGCAGGTGCGCGATCGCCATGATCCCGCCGAGCACGAACCCGCACAGCGACACGATCGCCAGCGGCACGTGCAGGTAGAAGATCTTTTGCAAAAGCCCTTCTTCGAGTTCGATCGGGGCGTAGAAGAACACGAGGCTCAGCGACAGCCCCATCGCGGCGACCGTGGCGATGCTCAGCGTGCGCAGGGCCCGTCCGTTCAAGTCAGTCCTCCAGCAAAAAGTCGAAGACGGCGTAGGCGATCAGCCCGAACACCAGATCATAGAGCGCGAGCAGCGCCAGCCAGCGTCCACTCAGAGCGCCGGCGTGCACGGCGCTCAGCAGCGGCGAGGTGGCGCGCGCGGCGCCGATCACGATCGGGACGAGCAGCGGCAGGGCGAGCAGCGGCCCGAGCAGGTCGCGCGCGCGGGTCTGCACCGCGAGCGCCGCGATCAGCGTGCCGATCAGCGCGAGCCCGATGTCGGCGAGCGCGAGCACCGCCAGCAGGCCTGGAAGCGCCGGGCCGAGCGGGGGCCCGAGCAGCAGCAGCGCGAACGCGGGCACGGCGACGATCTCCAGCACGATCAGGTAGGCGAGCAGCGCCAGCGCCTTGGCGAGCAGCATCGCCGTGCGGTCAACGGGCGCGAGCAGGAACCCGTCGAACCCGCCCTGCTCGGCGTCGGCGACGAACAGCCGGTTGAGCCCGAGCATCGCCGCGAACAGCAGCGTCACCCACAGCACGCCCGCGGCCAGATCGCCGTCGACGGTGGCGCGCTGCAGCGCGAAGTGGAACACCACGAGCGTGCTCACCGCGAACAGGGACATGCCCGGGATGGACTCCAGCGTGCGCAGCTCCACGAGCAGCTCCTTGCGCAGCAGCGCGCCGACGACCGTGAGCGTCCCCGGGGACGCGGAGCCGGCAGCGCCCGTCTGGAGGTCGGTCGCGGGTGGCGCGTCGGGCACGGCGCTCACCGGTACAGCTCCGCGATCTCGGCCGGGGTGACTTCCGCGGCGGGTCCCAGCAGCGCCGGATGGCCGTCGCGCAGTCCCAACGCCACGTCGGCCTCGGCCAGGCCGCCGCCGGGATCGTGGCTGGAGATCACGCGCGTACGCCCCGAAGCGCGGCCGATCAGCGGCTCGACCAGCTCGATCGCCGCCGGGTCGAGGTTCGCGCGGGGCTCGTCCAGCAGCAGCAGCTGCGGGTCGTGCAGCACGGCGCGGGCGACGGCGACGCGCTGGACCATGCCGCGCGAGAGCGTGCGCAGCGGCTCATCCGCGCGCGCGTCGATCCTGACGGCCGCCAGCAGCCGCTGCACCCGGCTCGGCTCGACTCCGTGCAGGCGGGCGTGATAGCGGAGGTTCTCGCGGGGCGTCAGCTCGCGGTACAGCAGCGGCTCGTGCCCGAGCAGCCCGATCCGCCCGCGCACCCGCCAGGCGTCGTCGGGCAGGGCGCAGCCGAGCACCTCGACGCGTCCGGAGTGCGGGCGCAGCAGCGTGGCGAGCACGCGCAGCAGGGTCGTCTTGCCGGCGCCGTTGGGGCCGAACACGACCAGCGTCTGCCCGTCGGTGAGCGACAGCGACACGTCGCTGAGGGCCTCGCGTTCGCCGTAGCGGCGAACGAGCGCGTCGAGCTCGATCACACGCCCGAGGTCTGAGGCTCGTGCTCGCGCTGGGCCTGGGCGATCAGCTCGTGCACCGCGGCCTCGTCCCCGGCGCGCAGCAGATCGATCGGGTCGGGCGCGCCATTCACGATCCCCTCGAAGAAGAGCTTGCGATCCTGATAGGTCGGCAGCGTCGCCTTGGCCCAGCCGCGCACCTCGTTGAGTAGGATCGCCAGTCGCGCGTACTCCGCGCCGAACTGTCCTTCGACCTCGCGCTTCATCCGCTTGGCCAGCGCAGGGGAGGCGCCGGCGGTGGAGATCGCGATCGCCAGCGGCCCGCTGCGCACGATCGCGGGCAGGATGAAGTTGCACAGCGGCGGCACGTCCACGACGTTGACGAGCATCGCGCGGCGCTCGGCGTCGTCGTACACGGCGATGTTCACATCCGTGTCGTCGCTCGCGGCGATCGCCATGAACACGCCCTCCAGGTCCGCCGCCCCGGCGTAGGGGCGCTGCTCCCAACGGATCGACCCCTCGCGCGCGTACTCCTGCAGGGCAGGCAGCGCGGTGGGCGCGATCAGCGTCACCTCGCCGTCGCATGCCAGCAGGCCCTCGACCTTCTCCAGCCCGATCTCGCCCCCGCCGACGACCACGCAGCGGCGCCCGCTCAGTCGCAGGCAGGCGATGTAGAAGGGGGTGTCGAGCATGCCCTGCACGCAGCTCTGATCGCAGATGCCGCGGCGCAGCTGACACACGCATTCCTTGCCGGCGTAGGCCTGGGCTGGCATGCTCACAGGGTAGCCGTCATGGGAGGCGGGGCCGCATGCGGCCCCGCCCGGGAACGTGCATGCACGTTCCCGCCATTGGCGCATGCGCCAATGGCCGATGAGCCGCATGCGGCTCATCACGGGACTGCACATGTGCAGTCCCGCCGATCGGCACATGTGCCGATCGGAACAGCAATCCCTACCGAGGCACGCCCCGTCCCAGCATCCGCACGCCCACCCGTACGATCGCCGGACCGCCCTGCCGCCACGCGCGCTCGCGGTCTGACTTGCGCCCGGACCGCAGCCGCGCCACGGCTCGCGCCGCGCGCAGGGTGCCCTCGTCATAGGGGCCCCACCACAGCCCCCGCAGCCCGGGCGCGCTCCAGGCGATCAGCTTTTCCTGCGCGCACGCCCTCAGCCCGGCCTCGCCCAGCGTCTTGCCGAGGCCCCCGCCCGCGGCGGCGCCCCACGGTCCGCGCGTCAGCGCCGGTCCGGGCGGGTGATCGTTCAGCCACACCATCCCCGCGCGCAGCTCGCGCGCGATCCGCGTCCCGC
The DNA here is from genome assembly GCA_963786535.1 of uncultured Solirubrobacterales bacterium. GTDB lineage: Bacteria > Actinomycetota > Thermoleophilia > Solirubrobacterales > Solirubrobacteraceae > Palsa-744. The sequence goes on from CAWAZI010000001.1 coordinate 1,853,674, forward strand.
CGTAGCGGTCGGCCGTCCACACCGATATGCCCAGCCCGTACTCGCAGTCGTTGCCCAGCGCGATCGCCTGCTCGACCGAGTCCACCGCCATGACCGCCAGCACCGGACCGTCCAGCGGCTCGCGCATCAGGCGCATCTCCTGACTGACGTCCGTCACGACGGCGGGGGCGTACCACGCGCCCGCGCACCCGGGCGGCGCCCCTATCGGTCCGCCACAGCGCAGCTCGGCGCCCTGGGCGAGCGCCTCCTCGACGAGCTCGCTGACGTGGCGCAGCCGTCGCTCGGACGCGAGCGGGCCCATTTGACACGTTGGGTCGGCCGGATCGCCCACCGCGTACGCCTGGGCGCGCGCGACGAGCCGCTCCACAAACGGCTCGGCGATCTCGCGCGCCACATACACTCGCTCAACCGCCCCGCGCGCCTGGCCCGCGCCGGCGCACCCGGCCCACAGCGCGCCGGCCGTGGCGTTGGCAATGTCGGCGTCGGCGAGCACGAGCATCGCGTCCTTGCCCCCGAGCTCGACCGTCACCTCTCTCTCGCGCGAGACGCATTCCCGCGCCACCGCCCGCCCGACGGTGGGCGAGCCCGTGAACAGCACCTTGCCGACGGGCGCCCGCGCGAGCGCCACGCCCACCTGCGCGCCGCCGTGCGCGATCGCCACCAGCCCCTCGGGCAGCCCCGCGCGGCCGATGACCCGCATGATCGCCTCACCCGCCAGGCACGCGCGCCGCGCGGGCTTGACGACGACTCCGTTGCCCGCCAGCAGCGCGCCCGCGATCTGGCTCAACGGCTGCGCGAACGGCGCGCTGCCGGCGCCGATCACGCCGATCACGCCATACGGCTCGTACACCACCCGCGCGCGCGTGCCGATCGTCAACGAGCGGTGCGTGCCCACGCGCCGTCCCCCGAGCACCTCGGCGCCCTCGTCGGCGATCCAGTGCAGCGCGTCGATCGCGCTCAGCAGCTCCATGCCCGCCACCTCCGCGCGCGGGCGGCCCTGCTCGCGCGCGATCGTCTCCGTCAGCGCGTCCAGCTCGTCGATGATCGCCTGGGCCATGCGGCGCATGTAGCGCGCGCGGTCCACGACCCGCAGCAGCGCCCACAGCGGCTGCACCCGCGCCACGCCCTCAACCACCGCGCCGATCCGCTCGGGCGGCGTGGCCTGCACCTCGCCCAGCGTGGCGCCAGTCGCGGGATCGCATGCGAGCAGCGTGTGATGACGATGTTCTCCCCGCACCTCTCTGTCGGTGCCAGCAATGCCCATACCCGATTATCGCCCACGCATCCGGCGTATCTGCTCCAGCCGCTCCGCCAACCGCGCTTCGGCCTCGCCGGGCTGGAAGAACCGCTCCCCGACGACGCCCTCCGGCAGCAGCTCCTGCGGCGAGACCTGACCGGGATGGTCGTGCGGGTAGTCATACCCGCCCACCTCCTGCCCGGGGCGGGCGCCGGGTGCGAGCCACCCCGGCACGGGCGCCGCCCCGTGCTCGCGCACGTGCGCTCTGGCCGCGCCCAGCGAGCGCCCGGCGGCGTTGGACTTGGGCGCCAGCGCGAGGTAGATCGCGGCCTGCGCGAGCGCGAACGTCGCCTCGGGCAGGCCCACGTGCTCGACCGCCTGCGCCGCGGCGGCCGCCACCGTGAGCGCGCCGGGGTCGGCGTTGCCGACGTCCTCGGAGGCGAGAATCACCATCCGCCGCACGATGAATCGCGGGTCCTCGCCCCCCTCGAGCATCACCGCGAGGTAGTACAGCGAGGCGTCCGGGTCAGAGCCGCGCGTGGCCTTGATCCAGGCGGAGATGTAGTCGTAGTGGCGGTCCCCATGTTTGTCGTACAGCACCGCCTTGCGCTGCAGCGCGTCCTCCACCCGCGCGATGCCCACGCGGGCCTCCCCGAGCTCCGCTGCCGTTTGCAGCGCCAGCTCCAGCGCGTTCAGCGCGGTCCGTGCGTCGCCCGCGCTACGCGCGGCCAGGAACTCGATCGCCTCCTCGTCCACGTCCGTCCCGGTGACGGGCGTCCTCGCGTCCTCGCCCGTTCCCCCGCCGTCGCCTCGCCCATCCTGGTCGGCCCCATCCTCAGGCAGCCGCGCCGCCGCGCCCTGAGCGATCGCATGGCGCAGCACCGTTGCCACCTCCTGCTCGGTGAGCGCCCGCAGCGCATACACCCGCACGCGCGACAGCAGCGCGCCGTTGACCTCGAACGCCGGGTTCTCGGTGGTCGCGCCGATCAGCGTCAGGAGCCCCTCCTCGACCGCCGGCAGCAGCGCGTCCTGCTGGGCCTTGTTGAACCTGTGTATCTCATCCAGGAAGAACACGGTCGGCGTCCCGTTCGCGCGCCGGTGCGCGGCGCGCTCGATCACCGCCCGCACCTCCGCGCGACCGGCCTGCACCGCGCTGAGCTCCTCGAACGCGGCATCGGAGTTGGCCGCCACCATCCGCGCCAGGGTCGTCTTGCCCGACCCCGGCGGCCCGTACAGCACCATCGAGTGCGGCCTGCCCTGTTCGATCGCCGTCCGCAGCGCCGAGTCCTCGCGTAGCAGGTGGCTCTGGCCGACGAACTCCTGTAGCCGCGCTGGGCGCATCCTCACCGCCAGCGGAGGCGCCCCGGCGCGGTCTGCCCGCACCCGCGACGGGGCGCGGCCGGGGGGATCGTCCTCGAACAGAGTCTCCATGCTCCCAGTATTCCGCCTACGACGGCTTGCAGTTGTTCAGTTTCTTCGGGAGGTTGCCGACGAGTGGGCGTCGAACCTGTATTCGGTGTTCCATGTGACGACCAAACCGCGGGTTAACGCACGATGAGCGCCGGTGCGGCCGAGCTGCTGCCCGGCGCGGGCGGACGCCTGGAGTTCCCCGATCTCGCGGGTACTCCGGTCGCGGTGCGCTCTATGACACCCCTGCAGCTGTTCTGGCGGCGGTTTCGCCGCGATCGCGTCGCGATGGTCTCGCTTGGGTTCATCGCCCTGTTGATCGTCGTCGCGATCGCCGCGCCGCTCGTCGTCGGCCTGCTCGGCCTGCCCGGCCCGTACGTGCAGAACCCCAACCTGACGAACGCCTTCGGCAGCCCCCTTGGGCCGAGCCTCGCGCACCCCTTTGGGGTGGACCCGCTCGGCCAGGACGTCGCCTCGCGCGTCATCTACGGCACGCGCGTGTCGCTGATCGTCGGCGTGCTCGGCACCGCCATCGCGACGGTCCTCGGCACGATCGTCGGCCTGCTCGCGGGCTACTACCGCGGCTGGACCGACACGCTGCTCTCGCGCCTGGTCGACGTCGTCCTGGCGATTCCCGTGCTGCTGCTGGGCCTAGGGCTCGGCGCCGCCTGCGCGGTCCGCGGTTGTCTCGGCGGCCACATCCAGTCGGGCCTCGGCGTGATCATCTTCCTGATCGCGCTCGTCAACTGGACGTACATCGCGCGCATCGTCCGCGGTCTCGTGCTGTCGCTGCGCGAGCAGGAGTTCGTGGAGGCCGCGCGCTCGCTGGGCGCCTCGGACGCGCGCATCATGGGGCGCGAGATTCTGCCCAATCTCGTGGCGCCGATCATCGTCTACGCGAGCCTGCTGATCCCCCAGAACATCCTGCTCGAGGCCGCGCTGTCGTTCCTCGGCGTCGGCGTGCGCCCGCCCACCGCGAGTTGGGGTCAGATGATCGCCGCCGCCACCCCGATCTTCAGCACCGCCTGGTGGTACATGGTCTTTCCCGGCATCGCCCTGCTGTTGACCGTGTTCGCGTTCAACCTGCTCGGCGACGGCCTGCAGGACGCTCTCAATCCAAGGATCGCCCGGTGACCCGCGCGATCCACCAACTCAATCGTCAGACGCCTGTCTGTGCGGGCAGGATGCCCGTGCCGGCGGCGAACCGACGGACGCCCGCGCCGCGGGCGGTTCCAGCCCGGGCTACTTCAGCCCATATACAGGAGGGGTAGTTGTGATCTCGTTGATCGGGAGGGTCGTATGGAAGTTCACGCCGGTTGCGCTCGTCGGGGGCGCGCTGGCACTGCTCGCGCTCGGGCTCGCCGCGTGCGGCTCGGGTTCCGGCACGGTCTCCGGATCGAGCGGCATCAAGGCGCCACCCGGGGTTCAGACCCCGCAGAGCGAGTCCCAGAGCGGGGGCGCCCGCGGCGGCACGCTGACGGTGCTCAACCACGAGGACTTCGAACACCTGGATCCCGGTCAAGCCTATTTCTCGATCGACTACGAGGCGATGTATCCGACTCAGCGACCGCTCTACTCCTACAAGCCGAACACGTTCGCCGCCCCCACCCCGGACCTTGCCTCCGGCCCGCCGGAAATCTCATCCGACCGCAAGACGGTCACCGTGCGCATCCGCTCGGGCGTCCACTTCAGCCCGCCCGTCAACCGCGAAGTCACATCGGCCGACGTCGCCTACGCGATCGAGCGCGGCGCCAACCCCAATGTGCCCAACCCGTACTTCTCCACCTACTTCAGCTCGCTGGAGGGCGCGAGCACCGCCAAGGGCGGGCCGATTCCCGGCATCGCCACGCCGGACTCGCACACGATCGTATTTCATCTCGTCGAACCGAAGGCCCCGATCCTCGCCGCTGCGCTGGTGCTGCCGCTGAGCGCGCCGGTGCCTGAGGAATTTGCGAAAAAGTTCGACGCTCACAGCCCGACCGAATACGGCAACTACCTGGTCGCGACCGGGCCGTACATGTTCAAGTCGAACTCCGCGGGCCGGGTTCTTGGTGTCGGTTACGAACCCGGCAAGTCGGCGACGCTGGTGCGCAACCCCAACTGGAGCTCCGCCAGCGACTTCCGCCCGGCGTACCTGAACCAGATCGACATTCAGATCGGCGGCGACACGAACGTCATCGGCCGGCAGGTTCTCGAAGGCTCGCACATGGTCGAGAACGACGAAATCGCACAGAGCACCGTGCAGCTCGCCTACGAACACTTCCGCTCCCAGCTGGAGATCTCCCCGGGCGCGGGCACCAACTACATCGCGGTCAACAACCATCGTGGCCCGTTCGCCAACGTCAACGTACGCAAGGCGTTCTGGGCGGCGCTGAACCGCGTCGCGATGGACAAGGCCCGCGGCGGGGAACTCGTCGCGAACGTGATGACTCACTTCATCTACCCCGAAATCCCCGGCTTCGAACAGGCCGGCGGTATCGCCGGGCCGCGCGTCGACTACAACGACTACCCGACCGGCAACGCCCAGGTGGCCGCCAAGTACATGCGCCTGGCCGGCTATCCCAGTGGCAAGTACACAGGCGGCGCCACGCTGCAGATCGTCGGCGCGACCGGCAGTCCCAGCTCAGACGAATCGGAAATCGTCAACCAGACGCTCAAGAACCTGGGCTTTCACACGAAGCTCAGCCTCGTCGAAAAGTCGGCCATGTACTCGAAGTTCTGCGGCGTTCCCGCCGAAGAGATCGACGTCTGCCCGAACGTCGGGTGGGCGGCGGACTTCGGCGACCCCCAGGCGGTGCTCGATGTGCCGTTCAACGGCACGCACATCGAAGCCACCAACAACTCCAACTACGGTCAGGTGAACGACCCCACGATCAACCAGCACATGGCTGCCGCCGAACTGCTCGTCGGCACGCAGGCGCGCGCCGCGGCGTGGGCCGCAATCGACCGCGAACTGGTCGCTCAGGCCGTCGCGATCCCGTTCGCGTGGGACAAGCAGCCGAACATCGAGTCCCATGACGTGGCAGGCGTCGGGGACGTGTGGAACCTCGGGACGTGGGACTACTCGTTCACGTCGCTGAAGTGAGGCTCCTCAGGCTCCCCGGATGCTCTCGTTCTTGCGAGCTCGGTATAGCGATCGTTGTACGCGCTCTGCGGGTGGATGATGTTTGTCCGCGGTAGGAGGGTCGGGTATATGTTCCGATTTAAAACTCAGTATGACCATAGTCATACGCAGCTGAAAATAGAGCAACATCATCCGCCGCTCTCGCTATCGCAACGGCTATCCACGAGGCCGGCGGCATGATCCGGTACGTCGTTCGCCGCGTCCTGTGGGGCGTGCTGCTGCTGATCATCGTGTCGGCGCTGACGTTCGTGCTGTTCCGAATCCTGCCCACCGCCGAACCGGCACGGCTGCGCGCCGGGCGCAACGCGAGCCCCAAGGTGATCGCCGCGCTGCGGGTCGACCTCGGCCTGAACAAGTCGCTGATCACGCAGTTCTGGCTGTACATGCGTGGCCTGTTCCTGCACTTCGAACTCGGCTACAGCTACTACACGGGCGCGTCGGTGAGGAGCCTGATCTTCGACCGCCTAGGAGCGACGCTGTCGCTGGCGCTGGGGTCGGCGATCGTGTGGATGGCGATCGGGCTGCCGATCGGGATCGTCTCGGCGCTGCGCCGGCGCACGCGCACCGATCGCGCCTCGATGGGCGCCGCGCTGCTGTTCATCTCCATGCCGGAATACTGGCTCGGACTGATCGTGCTGTACCTGTTCGCCGCCGACATCGGCCAGGTCAAGGTGTTTCCCGGCTCCGGCTCCTACGCCGGCATGACGGCGGACCCCGGGAAATGGTTCGCGTCGCTGATCCTGCCGTGGCTCGTGCTCGCCGCCGGGTTCGCCGCGGTGTACGCGCGGCTGATGCGCGGCAGCCTGATCGAGACGATGGGCCAGGATTACATCCGCACCGCCCGCGCCAAGGGCCTGCCCGAGCGCCAGGTCGTCCTGCGCCACGGCGTGCGCCCGGCGCTCACGCCGATCCTGACGGTATTCGCCCTCGACGTCGGCGTGTTGCTCGGCGGCGTGGTACTGGTCGAGACCGTGTTCAACATCCCCGGGATCGGGCGCCTCAACTACGAAGCGATCACCCACGCCGACTTTCCCATCATCCAGGGCACGGTGCTGCTCGCCGCGCTGTTCATCATCGTCGCGAACATCCTCGTCGACATCGCGTATGCCTATCTCGACCCAAGAGTTCGCTTTTCGTGATCATCTCGTCGCCCCTGGCTGTGTCCTCGGTCACTCGCGTACGTAGTACGCCACGCTCCCTGCGTCCTTGCCAGGAACGACGATCTGACCCCGAAAAGGGTCTCTATGAGGAATCGGTCTCATTGTGAACATGCGCGAGAATGCCGACACTCCCGACGGCGCCGAGACCCCCAAGGCGACTGCGGCCACGCCGGCGGCCCCCGCGACGAACCCCGACGCCGCGGCCTCCGCGAGCCCTGATCTGGCGCATCCGGCGGAGGAGTTGCTGCTGCGCGTGGAGGACCTGCGCGTCAGCTACTCCACCGAAGACGGTGAGGTGCAGGCCGTGGACGGGATCTCATACGAGCTTCAGCGCGGGCGCACGCTGGGGATAGTCGGCGAGTCCGGCTCGGGCAAGACCGTGGCGGCGCTCAGCGTGCTCGGGCTGACGCGCGCGGAGGGCGCCACGGTCAGCGGACGCATCTCGTTCGAGGGTCGCGATCTGCTCGCGCTGGAGGAGCCCGAGCTGTGCGCGATCCGCGGCGATGAGATCGCGATGGTGTTTCAGGACCCGCTGTCCGCGCTGCATCCGATGTACCGCGTGGGGGCGCAGATCACGGAGGCGATCCGTGCGCACCGAGACCTGGCCAAGGCACCGGCGCGCTCGCGCGCGATCGAGCTGCTGGAGCTCGTCGGCATCCCCGAGCCATCGCGGCGCGTGGACTCCTATCCGCACGAGCTCTCGGGCGGGCAGCGCCAGCGCGCGATGATCGCGATGGCGCTCGCGAACGACCCGAAGCTGCTGATCGCCGATGAGCCGACGACGGCCCTGGATGTGACCGTGCAGGCGCAGATCCTCGCGCTGCTGGAGCGCCTGCAGCGCGAACGGGAGATGGCGCTCGTGCTCGTCACCCACGATCTCGGCGTGGTCGCGGATATGGCCGATGAGATCGCGGTGATGTACGCGGGGCGGATTGTCGAGCACGCCCCCGCCGAGCGCGTGTTCACCGCCCCCGAGCACCCCTACACCTGGGGTCTGCTGCGCTCGATCCCGACGCTCGACGGTCCCCGCGAGGAGCTGCTCACGCCTATACCGGGAGCTCCCCCGAGCCCGCTGGCGCCGCCGCCCGGCTGCCGGTTTCACCCGCGCTGCCCCTACTCAGAGCCCGAGCACGCGCGCACCGACCCGCCTCTGCTGCCCGTCCCCAGCCAGCCCGACCACCGGGTCGCGTGCCTGCTGGCGCCAGACACGCGCCGGCGGCTGTGGAGGGCAGCATGAACTCGGCCGAGCCGCTGGTCCAGGTGAGGGGCCTGGTCAAGCATTTTCCGATCGACCGCGGCGTGATGCTCCGGCGCAACGTCGGCGCGGTCAAGGCGGTCGATGGCATCGAGTTCGACGTGTACGCGGGGGAGACGTTCGGCATCGTCGGCGAGTCGGGCTCCGGCAAGAGCACCACCGCCCGCCTGCTCGCCCGCCTGCTCGCCCCGACCGCCGGCGAGGTGCGGTTCGACGGGCGCGACATCACCGCGCTGCGCGGGTCCCGCCTGAAGCTCCTCAGGCGCGAGCTGCAGATGGTGTTCCAGGACCCCTACTCGTCGCTGAACCCGCGCCGGACGGTCGGCTCGATCGTCGCCGAGCCGCTTCAGATCCACCGTGTCGAGCCCGACCGGGCCGCCCGCAAGCGCGCCGTGCGGGAGCTGCTGGACACGGTCGGGTTGAACCCCGAGCACTACAACCGCTACCCGCACGAGTTCTCCGGCGGCCAGCGCCAGCGCATCGGCATCGCGCGCGCGCTGGCCCTGCGCCCCAGGCTGCTGATCGCCGACGAGCCCGTCTCGGCGCTCGACGTCTCGATCCAGGCGCAGGTGCTCAACCTGCTGCGCGATCTGCAGCGCCGGCTGGGCCTGACGATGGTGTTCATCTCCCACGACCTGTCGGTCGTCAGACACATGTGCGACCGCATCGCGGTCATGCACGACGGCCTGATCGTCGAGCTTCAGTCCAACGAGGCGCTGTACAGCGCGCCCCGCGAGCCATACACGCGCGAACTGCTCGCGGCGGTGCCGGGCGCGCGCCGGGTGGCGCGGCGTACGATTCCCGCATGAGCGATGGCGTGTCTGGCTCCGCCGCGACGCCCGCGGGCACAGCGTCGGCGGTGAGCCGCGAGCTGGCGAGCGAGGCGCTGGAGCTGCTGCGGGATCTGATTCGCTTCAACACCGTTAATCCCCCGGGCGCCGAGCGCCCGGCGCAGGAGCATCTCGCCGCGCATCTGAGCGCCGCGGGGTTCGAGTGCGAGCTGCTCGGCGCCGAGCCCGATCGGCCGAATCTCGTGGCGCGCCTGCGCGGAGAGCGGGACGGTCCCACGCTCTGCTATCTCGGTCACGTCGATACCGTGCTCGCCGACCCGGCGGAGTGGAACGGCACGCACGGTCCGTGGTCGGGAGACGTCGCCGAGGGGTATGTGTGGGGGCGCGGCGCGCTGGACATGAAGTCCCAGGTCGCGGCCGAGATCGCCGGTGCGGCCTCGCTCGCTCGCTCGGGCTGGCGGCCTCCACGGGGGGAGCTGCTGATCGTGGCGGTCGTCGACGAGGAGACGGGGGGCTCGCTCGGCGCAGAGTGGATCACGCGCGAACACCCCGATGCGGTGCGCTGCGACATGCTCGTCAACGAGGGCGCGGGCTGCGTGTTCGAGTACGGCGGCGCGCGCCGCTACGGGGTGTGCTGCGCGGAGAAGGGCGTGTTCAGGTTCACGCTCACGACCGACGGCGTGGCGGGGCACGCGTCGATGCCGAGCATGGGCGTCAACGCGCTGCTGAAGATGGCGCCGCTGCTGGAGCGCCTCGGCGCGCGCCAGCCCTCCTACGAGCTGACGGCCGAGCCGCGCGCGTTCCTCGCCGCGATCGGCGAGGACCCCGACGATCCCACAGGGTCGGTGGCGCGGTTGCGCGCCGCCGACGAGCGCCTGGCGACGATGTTTGAGCCGATGCTCGGCGTCACGTTCGCGCCGACCCGGATCAGCGCGTCGGAGAAGATCAACGTGATCCCCAGCCGGGCCGTGCTGAAAGTTGACTGTCGCGTGCCCCCCGGCCTCGGCGAGGCGCAGGTCAGGCGCGCGATCGCGGAAGTAATGGACTCCCACCCGCCCGACGGAGTGGACTCCCATCCACCCGCCTTTCGAATCGAGTTCACCGAGCGCGTCGTCGGCAACCGCTCGCCGATGGCCTCGCCGCTGATGGACGCGATCTCAGAGTGGGTCTCCGCGCGCGATCCCGGCGCGCGCACGGTGCCGACGATCCTGCCCGGGTTCACCGACTCGCGCCACTTTCGCGCCGCGTTCGAGGACTGCGTGGCGTACGGCTTCTTTCCCCAGCGCCACCAGTCGCTGCCCGAGACGGCGCCGCTGATCCACGGCGCGGACGAGCGTATCGACGTCCGCGACCTGGCGTTCGCCGCCGAGTTCTTCTCCGACCTGGCGCCGCGGGTGCTGGGGTAAGGGTCCGCGCCCCAATATCTGCCGGGATTGAGGCCGCCGTTCCGCGGCGTCATACGCCACCCACGATGCTCGACGTATTACCGATACGCCTACGCTCGCGTGCGGCGTCTGCCATCCACGGCCCGACCCCCTCAACCCACCATCTATTGTGACGCGAACCCTAAGCCCAGACAGATTGCGCCAAAATCTGTCTAATCCCTCATAATGCAGTTCGGCAGGACTCACAGCCACGGGTGGCGAGGTTAGGGAGCACGGATGACGAGCACGATCGCGACGTCGATCTCGCAGGACATACAGAACTGGGCGCTCGAGTGGGAGCCGGTCCTGATGATCCTGTTCTTCGGCGCGCTCATCTACCTGATGTGGCGCACGCTGAAGGTGATGCCGAAAGTCAAGCCGCAGCAGATCAAGCCGGCGTCCAACCAGTCGGTGTCGTTCGCGGACATCGCCGGCGTCGACGACGCCAAGGGCGAGCTGCAGGAGATCGTCGAGTTCCTGCGCGACCCAAGGCAGTTCGAGAAGCTGGGCGCGAAGGTGCCGAAGGGGATCCTCCTGCACGGGCCGCCGGGGACGGGCAAGACGCTGCTCGCGAAGGCCGTCGCGAACGAGTCCGGTGCGCAGTTCTTCGCTCAGTCGGCGGCGGCGTTCGTGGAGATGTTCGCCGGCCTGGGCGCGGCGCGGATCAGGCGGCTGTTCGCGATCGCCCGCAAGCACGAGCCCGCGATCATCTTCATCGACGAGCTCGACGCCGTCGGCGGACGGCGCGGCGCGGACATCTCCGGCGAGAAGGACCAGACGCTCAACCAGCTGCTGGTCGAGATGGACGGGTTCGCCGGCGGCAGCGGGCGGCTGGTCGTGATCGCCGCCTCGAACCTGCTGGACAAGCTCGATCCCGCGCTGCTGCGCCCGGGGCGCTTTGACCGGCAGGTGTTCGTCGCCCCGCCGGACGTGGCCGGGCGCGAAGGCGTGCTGGCGGTGCACACGCGCGGCAAGCCGTTGGGCAAGGTGAACCTGGCGCTCGTCGCCCAGCAGACCAGCGGCCTGACGGGCGCCGATCTGGCGAATATCTGTAACGAGGCCGCCATCTTTGCCGCCCGCCGCGGCGCGAAAGCGATCGACGACGCGGACTTCGACGGCGCGCTGGAGCGCGTGATCGCGGGTGTGCAGTCCCGACGCGTGCTGAACTCCCACGAGAAGCGAGTCGTCGCGTTCCACGAGGCGGGGCACGCGCTGTGCGGCGAGCTGCTGCCGTCGGTCGATCGCGTGCACCGCATCTCGATCGTTCCCCGCGGGCGCGCGCTGGGCTACACGTTGAACCTGCCCGCCGAGGATCGCTATCTGAAGACGCGCGAGGAGCTGCTCGACTACATGACCGTCCTGCTCGGCGGGCGAGCCGCGGAGCAGATCGTGTTCGGCCAGGTCACGACCGGCGCCTCGGACGACCTCAAACGAGTGGCTGACATCTCGCATTCGATGGTGCACGACTTCGCGATGGGCACCGCGGGTGTGGGACGCTCACCTGAAGGCGACGTGCGTCTGTCGGAGACGACGCTGCGCATCCGCGACGAGGAGCGCCAGGACCTGATCGACGAGGCTCGCCGGGCGGCGCAGAAGCTGATCGTCGCCCACCGCAGTCAGCTCGACGCGCTCGCGCACGAGCTGCTCGAGCATGAGGTGCTCGACCGCGAGGCGATCGAACGGATCATGATCGGTGTCCCGCGCCTGGAGCGCGCCCCCGGCGTAGGGTTGCGCGTGGTCGCGGCAGCGCCCCATGATCCTCCGGCGAGCCCCGCCCCGATTGACGCTCCGCTGCCGGGTGCAGGTTCGGCCTCGGCCTCGGGCCCGGCGCCCGGCCCGCCGATCCCGACGCGGGGCGAGGGCGCAGAAGCTGGCCGCGGGTAGACTCCGCGGCGTGTTTGACCGCATCGACCATGTCGGCGTCGCCGTGGAGGACATCGACACCTCGCTCGCTATCTATCGCGACCTATTCGAGCTGGACGTCGCCCACCGTGAGATCGTGCGGGAGCAGGGCGTGGAGGCGGTGCTGCTGGTTCTCGGCGAGAACCACGTCGAGCTGCTCGCCCCGCTCGGCCCCGACACGCCCGTCGGCAAGTTCATCGCCAAGCGCGGCCCCGGGCTGCACCATGTCGCCTATCAGGTCTCCGACATCGACTCCACGCTTGCCGCGCTAACGGCTGCCGGCACGGCCCTGATCGACGAGCGGCCCAGGGTCGGCATCCGCGACTCGCGCGTCGCGTTCCTGCACCCGCGCGCGACAGGCGGCGTGCTCACAGAGATCGTTCAGCCCGCGGCGGGAGTCCACTGATGGCCACTCTACGTCGCATCAGCATCGGGTTCCAGGCCGGCCAGGTGCTCGCTTTGCGCGTCAGCGACACCCAGCTGAAGGCGTTGTACAAGGCGCTTCAGGACGGAGGCTGGCATGAGCTCGAGAGCGAGGACGGGCCCGTGCGGCTGTACCTCGGGCAGGTCGTGTACGTGCGTGCGGAGGATGAGGATGCGCGCGTCGGCTTCGGCGCCTAGGCCCAGGACGGTCTCTGAGCTTCGCTATGCGGCGTCCTCGGTCGCTCGCGTGCATCGCACGCCACGCTCCCTGCGTCCTTGCCTAGCTTGCCCATAGACCGTCCTGGAAGCGTTGTGATGGATCTGTTCTGAGAGGGTTATACGAAGGTGGAACCACTGACGAATCTGGACGAGCTGTTGCTGTCCATCGCGCGCACGCGTGGTCACAGCGATCCGCGGGTCGAGCGCGCGGTGGCGCGGTTCTCCCAGCTGGGCGAGCACGGTGGCGTCTGGCTGGCGATCGGCGCCGTGGGGTGGGCCGTGGACCGCCCACGTGCCGGGGAGTGGAGCAGGGCGGTGGGTACGGTCGCGGGGACGTATGCGCTGAACACCGCCATCAAGCTCGCCGTCCATCGCCGTCGGCCCGAGCTGACAGGGTTGCCCGCGCTCGCGGGTACCCCGACGCAGCTGAGCTTCCCCAGCGCTCACGCCGCGACCTCGTTCGCCGCGGCGCGTCTGTATGCGCGCCTGGGGTTGCCCGCGCCGGTGCTGTACGCGCTGGCGGGCAAGCTGTCGCTGTCGCGGCTGTACCTGGGTGTGCACTATCCCTCAGACGTGCTGGCGGGGGCGCTGCTGGGCGCGATCGTGGGCAGCCGTGCCCCTGGTGTGACCTGTCTCCCGGAGACGGCCGGGCGAGACATAGGAGCAGCGCCGTGAGCACGCGGATCGGCATAGTGGGGATGCCCAACGCGGGCAAGTCCTCGCTGTTCAATGCGCTCACCAAAGCGGGGGCGGAGGCGGCCAACTATCCGTTCACGACGATCGAGCCCAACGTCGCGGTTGTGCCCGTGCGCGACGCGCGCCTGGAGGAGGTGGCGCATACGGTCTCCGCCTCGGAGATCGTGTGGGACACGATCGACTTCCACGACATTGCCGGGCTCGTCGCCGGTGCGCACGAGGGCGAGGGTCTGGGCAACAGGTTCCTGGCGAACATCCGCGAGACCGACGCGATCGTGCACGTCGTGCGCGCGCACTCAGACGACGGGGTCGTGCACCCCGAGGGCCGCGTCGACCCGCTGGCCGACATCGCGACGATCGAGACCGAGCTCGCACTCGCGGATCTGGAGCAGGCCGAGCGCCGGGTCGAGCGGGTGGCCAAACAGGCTCGGGGCGGCGACAGGGTCGCCGTGGCCGAGGAGGCATGGTTGAACGAAGCGATCGCGGCATTGCAGGCGGGCAGGCCGGTGCGAGCCGTGCCGTTGCCCGAGGAGGCTCCCCGCGCTGCGCGCGACCTCGGCTCGCTGACGGCCAAGCCGGTGCTGTTCGTCGCCAATGTGGATGAGGGCTCGGATGAGCTGCCCGCCGATATCGCCGCCCACGCGGCGGCTCAGGGTGCGCGCGCGGTGGCGGTCAGCGCGCGCATCGAGTCCGAGCTGGCGGAGCTCGACGACGAGGACGCGGCGGCGATGCGCGCGGAGCTGGGAGTCAGCGAGTCGGGTCTCGAGCGCGTCGTGCGCGAGGCGTTCGCGCTGCTTCAGTTGATCGCGTTCTTCACCGCCGGCGAGGGTAAGCCAGCCCAGTCATGGCACCTGCGCCGGGGACTGACGGCGTGGCATGCAGCCGGGGAGATCCACACCGACATCCAGCGGGGGTTCGTCCGCGCCGAGGTGATCGGCTGGCGCGAGCTGGTCGAGGCGGGAGGGTACGCCGGCGCCCGCGAGCGGGGCACTTTGCGGCTCGAGGGACGGGACTACGCGATGATCGACGGCGATGTGATCACGGTCAAGTTCACCCCTTAGAACCGGGTGGTCGCGTTGCGGCCAGGTCGGTCTGGGCGCAGGGTATGGGTGCACAGAGCTGCACATGGACGCATGGGGTGGGTCTGGGCGATCGGCGAAGAGGATCGGTGCGGCGAGCGTAGGGCTGCATCGGCCGCCCGAGTCGCGGTCGGCAGCGTGTGGATGACTGTTCAGCCTTTGACCATCCAGCAGTTTTCAGTCCAGACGAGTTGACTGGACCCACCCATCAGCGGACTCGCCAGCTCCAGCGAGGCGATGTTGCCTCGGACGACGACCACGGCGGACGGGATCGCGCGCTTCTGCGCTCGCAGGCGTGCCCGGCCCCCAGGTTCGTGAAGAAGCTTCGCGAGCTTGGCGTTCCAGCGCTGCGCGCACGTGCGGTGATGCTGCGTCGCGCGCAACGGAGCGTTGAGTATTCCGCACGCCCCCGCACCGTTGCCGGCGAGCTCGGCGCCGACGAAGTTCGACGCGGCCCGGCGCACCCACGCGACTTGTTCGGGCGTGCCTGCCGAGTAAGGCGCCCCGAACGCGCCGGCGGGCGGGACGAAGGCAACAGCACAGACGAGCACGGCGATGCTGTGGCGAACGCTCATGCACGACCTGTCGGCTGTATGTGCGCGTTTCATGAGGTTCTCCCTTCCCCGTGGGCCTGTGGCGGACGCATATCGTAGATATGCGTCAGGCGGCGGCCTTTTCCTCCAACCGCTCGGCCAGGCGCGCCATGCCCAGCTCGCGGGCGGCGTCGGCGCCCGCGGCGAAGTCAGTCGCCGCGTCGCGCGGGCGCGCCACGTCAATGCGCCGCAGGGTGGCGATCTCCTTGAACGTGCGCAGCAGCTCGGCGTTGGCCCGCAGCGCGGCGGTGGCCCGTGGGCGCGCGCGGGGGTCATCGGATTCGGCGGCCGCCAGGATGTCCTCCAGGGAGCCGTGGCGCAGCAGCAGTTCGGCCGCGGTCTTCACGCCGACGCCGGGTGCGCCCGGCAGGCCGTCTGAGGGATCGCCGCGCAGAGCGATCAGGTCTGGCACCTGCTCGGGCCCGACCCCGTGGTAGCGCTCGCGCACCTGCTCCGGGCCGATCTCCTCGGCGATGCGTCCTTTCTCGAGCTTGACGACAGACGTGTGCTCATCGACGGCCTGGTACAGGTCGCGGTCGGCGGTCAGCAGCAGCGCCTCGCCTCCCGCCTCGGTCTCCGTTGCGCGCGTGGGAGAACATCGCGTCGTCCGCCTCCAGCTCGCCCGCGTCGCACACCGTCCAGCCGAGGCTCGCCAGCAGCGCCGGGGCCTTCGTCCATTGCTCGGCGAGCTCGACCGGCATCGGCTCGCGGTGGGCGTGGTAGGGCTGATACAGCTCCACGCGGTAGGCCGCCTGCTCGGCGCCGAAGCAGGCCACGACCGCGCGCGGCGGGCGCTCCTCGAGTATCGCCAGCAGCGCGTTGACGGTTCCCAGCAGCGCATTCACCGGCCGGCCGTCCGCGCCCACGATCGACCTGGGCACGCCGAAGTACGCGCGATACAGCAGCCAGGGGACGTCGGCGATCAGCAGCGGGGCGGGCGGCACTTGGGGTCCACGCCAGAATATCTGCCGGGGTTGAGGCCGCCGTTCCGCGGCGTCATACGCCACCCACGATGCTCGACGTGCCACCAGCACGCCTGCGCTCGCGTGCGGCGTCTGCCATCCACGGCCCGACACCCTCAACCCACCATCTATTCTGGCGCGAACCCCTATTCCGACAGTGTGCCGCCCGCGGGTGTCGGCCGCGGCGTGGGCTCCGCCGTGTTCGGGCTCCGGCTTGACGGGACCGTGGCCCGAGCGGACGCTGAAGTACGCCCACGTGTCCTGCAGTCCCAGCCGCTCCGCCAGTTCCCCTCCGCTCACCCGCGTCGCTCCCGCGGATCCGAGGATCGCGGCGGTGAGGATGCGCGGCGAGTAGCCGCGCCTCAGCACCTCGATGCCGCGGAATGCGCCCCTGAGAAGACCTCGAAGTCGCGCGGCGGCGGTGGCGAAGCTCATGCTGAGCTTCCAGCGTGACTGCGATCCCGCGTCGTACGGGTCGGGCACGCCGCGCAGCCATGGCTGCGGTTCGGAGCCGGGCCAGGCGTTCTGCACGTCTTCGGTCATGCCACCCGAGCTGGCGAAGAAGTAGGTGATCGCGGGATGGCCCGCGTAGGTGACGATCTGTCCGGCGGTCGCCGCGACCGCGGCGTTCGTCTGCGCCGTTTCGGCGGCCGCGCCGCGATATACCTGCGAGCGCGTGTCGGAGTACACGTCAAATCGCGACGCGCCGGCGTGCGCGGTCAGCGCGTAGGTGCGGCTGGCTATAGCCTGCGCCTCCAGCGCGGCGAGCGGCCATTCGGAGGGGACCTCGGCCGAGACGACGCCGCGGACGTAGCGTTCGAGTCCGACCTTGTGCACCGAGGCGCCGATCAGCACGCGCACGACCGCGCCGGCCGGGGCTTGTCCGATCGTCGTGCCGGTGTAGTAGTGGGCGAGGATCGCCTGGCTGCTCCAGCCGTGCTTGGCGTAGCCGTACGCCCCGTCCTGGCTCATGCCGACGCCGTGGCCATCGCCCGCGCCGGCGATCAGCAGCGTCGAGGTGGACGCTGCGCGCGCGACGGTTGCGGCTCGCGCGGCGAGGGCCGTGGGCGCGGCGCCGGTCGAGAACGCCAGCGCGGCGAGAGCGCCGGCGAGCAGCGCGGGAATGCGTGCGAACCGGTGATAGGTTGATCGCATGGCGAGCATCCGTGCTCAGGACAGGGCGGCCGCTCAGCCGCGGTCGTGGTCGGGGACCGATGAGCGCATGGGTTTCCCTCGGAACGCTCAGTTCGGCGCATGAGCGCTGCACGATGACTGGCGCTGACCGCGAGCGAGCCGTTCTCGAGCGGGTCTCCACCGGCCTGTTCATCGGCGGCGAGTGGCGCGCGGCGACGGGTCGGCGGGACGCTGGCGAGTGGAGGATCCCGCGACCGAGCAGATGCTCGTGGAAGTCGCCGATGCGCAGGTGGATGACGCGCTTGCGGCGCTCGCCGCCGCGGCGGAGGCTCAGTCCCGAGTGGGCCGCGACCGCGCCGCGTGAGCGGGGAGAGGTGCTGCGCCGCGCGTATGAGGCGATCGTCGCCCAGGCCGACGAGCTGGCGCTGCTGATGACGCTGGAGATGGGCAAGGCGCTGGGCGAGTCGCGCGCGGAGATCGCCTACGCGGCGGAGTTCTTCCGCTGGTTCTCCGAGGAGGCCGTCCGCGTGCACGGCCGCTACATGGTCAACACCACGGGCGCGGGGCGCATTCTCACGATGCGCCAGCCGGTCGGGCCGTGCGTGTTCGTGACGCCCTGGAACTTCCCCACGGCGATGGGCACGCGCAAGATCGCCCCGGCGATCGCGGCCGGGTGCACGATGGTCGTCAAGCCCGCCCAGCAGACGCCGCTGTCGATGCTCGCGCTCGCGCAGATCCTCGCCGACGCGGGGCTGCCGGGCGGCGTGCTGAACGTGATCACGGCCAGGCACTCGGGCGCGGTGATCGAGCCGCTGCTGCGCGATGAGCGCACGCGCAAGCTCTCGTTCACCGGCTCGACCGAGGTCGGACGCACGCTGATCCAGCAGTCGGCCGAGCGGGTCCTGCGCGTCTCGATGGAGCTGGGGGGCAACGCGCCGTTCATCGTGTTCGACGACGCCGACCTCGACGCCGCCGTCGAGGGCGCGTTCACGGCGAAGATGCGCAACGTCGGCGAGGCGTGCACCGCGGCCAATCGCTTTCACGTGCACGAGTCGGTCGCCGAGGAGTTCGCGGCGAAGCTCACCGAGCGCATGGCGCCGCTGCGAGTCGGCCGCGGCACCGAGCCCGACGTGGACGTAGGGCCGCTGATCGACTCCGCGCAGCGCGCCAAGGTGGCCGAGTTGGTTGACGACGCCGTCGAGCGCGGCGCCCAGCTTGCGCTGGGAGGCAGCGCGCTGGCGGGAAGCGGCTACTTCTTCGAGCCGACCGTACTCACCGGCGTGCCCGAGGATGCACGCGTGCTGGCCGAGGAGATCTTCGGCCCGGTCGCTCCGATCGCGACGTTCTCGAGCGAGGCCGACGCGCTGGACGCCGCCAACCGGACCGAGTATGGGCTCGTCGCCTATGTCTACACACGGAACCTGTCCCGCGCGCTGCGCGTATCCGAGGGGATCGAAACCGGCATGGTCGGCCTCAACCAGGGCATCGTCTCCAACCCGGCCGCTCCCTTTGGCGGTGTCAAGCAGTCTGGCTTTGGACGCGAGGGGGGGTTTGAGGGGATCTCGGAGTATTTGGAGACCAAGTATGTGGCCGTGGGGTTGTAGATGAGTGAAGGGCCCGCGTCCCAATATCGGAGAGCTCAGGCGATCAGCGGACCGATCCTCCTACTCCCCCTCTCCAAACTCCCGCCCGCCAATGCTCGCGAGCATCATGGCCTCGGCCATGCGCAGGAGTCCGATGGTGGTGTGGGGGCGGGCTTCGCTCGAGCGGACCGAGACGCTGGAGCCGTGGGGGCCGACGACCTCGACGATCGTGCAGACGTCGCCGATTTGGCAGTCGTCGCCGAAACGTTCTTCGAGCGCCTCCATCTGCTCGGCCACGACGCGGCCCATCTTCGACTGATCGAGGGTCATAGGGTGCTCCTTATCTTTTCGGTTGAGCTGTCCGAGCAGTCCATGATGTCATCGTCGGTCGGAGCCGTCCCGCTTGCTCGGCGCCGATGGTGTGGACACAGCCGTGCGATGCTGGCGGTCGCGCACGCCGAAGCGCCCCCTGCCGCCCGCTCCTCCCGAGCCGCCTGTGGCATCAGCGCCAAGGCTCCGCGGGTAAGCAGATCCCGTTCGCCGCCGAGCTCAGTGCCCGGCGTGCTGCAGCTGACTGAGGTCGATCGCGCCCGAGGGCGCCGATAGCGAGACCGGCTGGTTCCAGTCTGTGAGGGATATACGTCCGGTTTCGGAGCCGTGCTTGACGATTTCGATCGGGTAGGGCTCGCCGGTCGTCGCGACGAACAGGGAGCCGTTGTGGGAGGTGTCCCGCAGTTCGATGACGGGCTGCCCGGCGATGGTCGTGGCGGCGCCCTTGGCGAGCGTGCCGTGGCTCGCGAGCGTCTGGTCGAGCAGCCGGCCGAAGTTCGTGAGCGCCGCGAGCGATCCCAGTTCCCCGCTGGAGATGGGCGCCTTCAGCCACTTGCCCTGGAACAGCTGCGCGGCGGCGGCGCCTCCGAAGTGGCTGTAGAAGGCGGGGCTGCCTTTGATGTAGATGGTGTCGCCGATGACGATCAGTTCGAAGGAGAGGCTGCCCTCGGAGATCTGCCCGCGCCCGCCATGTCCGGAGGCGAGGCTCAGGTTGAGCGTGATCGGCGTTCCGTTGCTGGCGAGCGTGCCGGCGACGTGCACGGAGCTCGCGCTGTCGGCGGCGGCCTTGGAGGCGGCGAGGATTTCGGTCGGCGATTTGGAGGAGACGCCGTTGCCCGAGGAGGAAGAGGAACCGCAGCCGGCGATCGCGAGGCCCGCCAGCGCGAGCAGCAGGGGCGCAGGCAGGGGGGCGAGACTTCGGCGGAGCATCTCGGCGCAGCGTAGTCGAGAAGGCGGATGTGTGGAGTGAGCCCGTGGTGGGTAATGCGCTGAAAGGCTGGGTGCGGGGTTCAAGTCAGATACCCAAAATGCCGAATGCGAGACCGGACCAGTGCGCGAGACAACGGACAATATGAGCGAAGTCAAGCAGCCGGGTAGGGGCCTTGTTGCCGGAAGGGGGTGGCGCTGGACCGCCGGCGCCGGCCTGGCGCTGGCGGCGGGTGTGGGCGCGGTGCTCGCGGCCGGGCCGGCCGCGGCGATCGCGTGCGTGCTCGTGCTGGCGGTTGCCGCCGGGACCGTCGGGTGGCTCGCGGGCGAGCGCCATCGCGAGGCGCTGCGAAGGAGATCGGCAACCGCTCGAGCGAGTTGCGCAAGGCGCTGTCGGAGCTCGAGATCGCGCAAGCGGAGACGGTCCGAAGGCTGTCGATGGCGGTCGAGTTCAGGGATGAGGACACTGGCGCTCACATCGAGCGGATCGGGCGGTTCTCGACGCTGCTGGCCGAGCAGATCGGGATGGAAGAAGAGTTCTGTCTGCGGATGGTGCACGCGGCGCCGCTGCACGATGTCGGCAAGGTGGCGATCCCGGACGCGATCCTGCTCAAGCCGGGCAAGCTGACCGTGGAGGAGCGCGCGATCGTCGAGACGCACGCGGAGGAGGGGCACAGGCTGCTGAAAGGCTCGAGCTCGGCGATCCTCGATCTGGCGGCGACGATCGCGCTGAGCCATCACGAGAAGTGGGACGGCAGCGGCTACCCGCGGGGGGTGAGGGGCGAGGCGATCCCGATCGAGGGGCGGATCGTGGCGATCGCCGACGTGTTCGACGCGCTGACCAGCGACAGGGTGTACCGCAAGGCGTTCGCGGTGGAGGAGGCCGTGGAGATGATGCGCCAAGAGCGGGGCAAGCACTTCGACCCGGTGCTGCTGGACGCGTTCCTGGAGGTGCTGGGCAGCTTGGGGCCGGATGCCCGCGAGCACGTGCGGGCGGATCCGACCGAGGTCGCCGACAGCGCGCTGGAGACATTCGTGACGGCGCTTCAGCGCAGCGACGCGGAGATGGCGGAGGGCGCGATCGCGCAGGCGATCGAGGACGGCGTGGAGGCGGTGGCGTTGCCCGGAGAGGTGATCGAACCGGCGTTGCGGCGCGTGGCGGAGCTGAGAGAGCAGGGCGAGATCGACGCCGAGCGCGAGCGGGCGGCGATCGGAATCGCGCGCCGGGTGCTGGCGACGTTGCGCAGATACATGCTGGGTCGCCAGGTGGAGCCGTGGGCGTTGCGGCGGATCGACGAGTCGATCGAGACCGTCGAAGCGCTGCTGGAGCGCGCGGTGTCCGAGGGCGAGCCGAGCGGCGGCATAGCGGTAGCGGCGAGCGCACGGCCGACGCGCAGGCCGTCGGATAGATAGATTCACCGCCGATGGCGGACAAGCAGGCAATCGTGACGGGCGGCGCCGGGTTCATCGGCTCGCACGTCGTGGACTCGCTGCTCGCGGACGGATACGGCGTGACGGTGATCGACGACCTCTCCTCGGGCAAGGCCAGCCGGGTGGCGAGCCAGGCGCGGCTGATCGAGCTCGACATCGTCGACGCGGCCGGGGTGAAGCGGGTCGTGGAGGAGGTGGGCCCGGAGGCGGTCTACCACCTGGCGGCGCAGGCGAGCGTGACGGTGTCGGTGGCGGATCCGGGCAGGGACTGCGAGGTGAACGTGCGGGGGACGCTGAACGTGGTGGCGGCCGCGAACGCGGCGGGGGCGCCGGTCGTGTTCACCTCGACGGGCGGGGCGCTGTACGGGGACGAGGCGCCGATGCCCACGAGCGAGGACCGCGAGCCCGCGCCGCTGAGCCCGTACGGGGCCGCGAAGTGGGCGGCCGAGGCGTACGTGAAGACGTGGGGGCTGGCGGAAGGCGTGCCGAACGCCGTAACCAGGCTGGGGAACGTGTACGGCCCGCGGCAGAGCCCGCACGGGGAGGCGGGGGTGGTGGCGATATTCGCGCACAAGCTGTACAGCGGCGAGCGCCCGAAGCTGTACGGGCACGGCAAGCCGACGCGGGACTACGTGTACGTCGGCGATGTGGTGAGCGCGCTGAGGGCGGCGGTGGGCAACGCCGGCACGTTCAACGTCGCCACGGGCGTGGAGACGGACGTGAGCACCGTGTGGAACGAGCTGCGCGAGGCGGCGGGTGCGGACGTGCAGCCGGAGCTGGCGGAGTCTGCGCAAGGGGGAGCTGGAGCACAGCTGCCTAGACTCCGGCCGAGCCGAACGAGAGCTGGGGTGGAAGGCCGAGGTGTCGATACGCGAGGGGTTGCGCAGGACGTACGAGGCGCTCGTGGAGGAGTTTCGAGCGGGCTGAGGTGGGGGCGAGCCCCCACGCGGTGCGAAACCGGGCGTGGGGACCGTGGCGGGCGCGTGCGTTGAAAGGGGCGCTTGCGAAAGCAGGTCGCTGCGTGGAGCGCAGCTGAAGCGGGCGGCGTGACTGGCGAGAGCACGGCGCAGCCGTTGAGATCGAACATGCGATCGAAGATCGGGACCAGCGGCCAGATAGCTCAGTTGGTAGAGCACACGACTGAAAATCGTGGTGTTCGGAGTTCAAATCGGAGCCCCGCAGCCTGACACTTCGCTTCGAAATGCGGGCTTTTTGGTTAATTCGCCGGTGCCTCTTTCGAGCGGCGCGAGGGCGTGTATTGGGAGTCACCGTCCTAATCGCCGACCCGATCGACTGTGAAGGTATGTTTGGGCGTCTTGCGAGCTGCTTGCGGGCGTTGTGTACGAGCGCGTCGAACCTAGCGCCGTTCTCGCGTCTGGCACGCTGCTGGAGCTGCGCGTAGACCTCGAGGGTCATCTTCCGATCTTCAGGGCGCACAACTCGCTGACCCGCACGCCCGAGTAGCCCAGGGTGGAGACGATTGGCCCGCGGCCCACGTACTTGATGGCACCGAGGTCTAGGCGCTTCAGGTGGTAGCTGATGCTGCCCTGCGTCAGCCCCAGCTCTCTGACGAGAGCTGCCTGGCTCTTGCCCTCAGAGGCGGCCAGTGCCAGCATGGCCCGCGTCGAGCCCGCGGGTGCCGCTATCGCTGCCTGCTTGAAGAGTGCAAGCGGCGGGTCCTGCGCTCGCGCGCTGTCCTCCAGGCAGACCAGCTCGTCGATCTCGAGGAACGTGCGCTTGGGCTTTGGGACATGGATACGCAGCCGGCGGCTGCGTGCCGGGTTAGCCTCCAGGTGCCCGTCTTCGATTGCGTCTCCTAAAGACAGCGGCGAGCATGGTCAGCAGCTTCTTCAGCGAGGCCGCTCCCAATGGCACCACTCGGGGTTGCGTGCATCGCGAAGGTCGGTACCGGCCTGCAGCGCCTCACGCAGCTCCCGTGCCTCGCGCAGCTTGTGTGCCTTGAACTCCAGGCACAGGTCGCCGTCGATTTCATCAAGGCGGTAGCGACCGAAGAACCGCTTGAGATGCTCTGCCCGCCAGCGGTAGTCGCGGCGAGTGTTCGTACGGAGCGGCTTTTCTCCGAGGACGCCGTCAAACCTGGCCGTCAGCCAGTACGCGATGTAGTCGTCGAAAGAGAGGGATCTCGGCTGGAGCTACGCTCCTCTCAGCCTCGCGGCGTGTGGGCTTCCTCCAGACGCCCGCTTCAACCCTAGTCATGATGCTGCGCAGCTCGATACGGGCGGTTCGCTCGCTCCAGCCTCCTCCGCACCCGTGCCGGCAGTTACAGTCGCGCCGCTCGTGCAGGAATACGGTCTGTCGCTTGCCATACGCGCGGAATCGCAAACGGAACGCTAGTGTGCCGTCGGCCTGTACTTCGGTGTCAAGAGTTCCCGTTGCCTGCGGAGCCATCAGACACCGACTGCCCGGCTGTGGCTACGGTGCTTGTGCATCGGGACCTGCTTCCTGTTGTCCCGGGTCGAGGGCGTTCACGCGCCGCTCGCCAGCCGTGTTTTGGATCGATCTGTAGCGTGCCTGTGCGGTGGGCGACCGGGCGCGGTGCCGGTCTACGTCACCCGGTCCGGAACGGGCTGCTTGAAAGTAGACGTTTTGGGGTATAATAAGCGGATGCCTACTAGGCGTTTCAGTGAGCTGGCGGAGACCGCGGCAGACCAGTTTGGGCTGGTCACGATCGATGACGCACGGGAGGTCGGCTACGAGCCCAAGACGCTCGTCAAGTTGGCTGGGCGAGGGCAGTTGGAGCGGGTGAGTAGAGGTGTCTACCGGGTGCCGTTCGTGCCTGGTGGAGCGATGCAGGCTTATATGGCGGCGGCGTTGTGGCCCCAGGGCGTACAGGGTGTGCTTACGCACGACACAGCATTGGATCTGTGGGATGTCGGCGACGTGAACCCCGCCAAGATCCATATCACCGTGCCACAGCGGTCATCGCCCGCAGCGAGCGATCCCTAGGGCGTACGCGATCCATCGCGAAGACCTCGATCCGGCTGAGGTCACCGCGATCGAGGGGGTCCCCGTCGTCAGGCTCGCTCGCGCCCTGCGCCAGTGCGCCCGGGAGCACCTCGGGCGCGATCTGCTCGAGCAGGCCGCTCGCCATGGTCGTGCCCGCGGGCTGCTGAGCGCCCAGGAGCACGAGACGCTGGTGCGGGAGCTCGGGCTCGAAGGCGTCAGCGGACGAGCATGAGCACGCCGCCCAAGCGCCCAAAGACGGTGAATCGGCTGCAGCGGCTGATCACTGAGTGGGAGCGCGAGTCTGGACAGCCGGTGCGGCGCCTGAACCTCAGGGTCGCCTCAATGATGCTGGCCGGCGCACTACGACGCGCGGTTGACGATGACGGAGTCGTCGTGTTCGTCACCAGAGGCGGCGTGGCGATGGAGCTGCGAGCCGGCGAGAAGGCACGCGTGACGGGCGACGTGGATCTAGTCCTGCGCGGTGACCCCGAATCCCTGCTCGCGCACCTCGATGCCTCTCTCGCGGATGACTACGAAGAGTTCTCGTCGAGCGCAACGAGCCCCAACCGCTGGAACTGCGCCCACACGTTCACAGGATCCGGGTGAAGGTCGCGTTCCGCACCAAGCCCTTCATGACGCTCATCGTTGAGGTGGCGCCCGTCGAGGCCGACGGCGATGAGATCGAAGAGATAGCTGCCCACGACCTCAGCACCATTGGCCTCGACGGCCCCGACGTCATTCCGGTGCTCGCCGTCCGCTGGCAGATCGCCCAGAAGCTTCACGCCGTCACCGAGCCACCACTGCGACCCGGCGGGGAGAACCCTCGCTACTGGGACCTCATCGACCTGCAACTCCTCCAGGCCCTAACCTAACCGGGGAGAACCTCGCGCCCGTCAAGGACGCCTGCCAGCGCATATTCGCCGCACGTGGCCGGCAACCCTGGCCACCACAAATCACGACCTACCCCGACTGGAGCGACCGCTACGCCACCATGGCCAGCAGCCTCGACATGCCGATCATCGACCTCTCCGAAGCAGTCGACGTCATCCACGCGTTCATCCACGCGATAGACACAAGCTGAAGACTCGTATCTTCTCGCGTTCATGCCCGTCCACCAGCTCCAAACTCAGGGCAGATCACCAGCTCCAAGAAACCGGGGCCAGATCACCCCGCACCCCCCAAGATCAGCGCGCCATGTCCCGAACTTCCCGCCATCTGCCTGGCCAAGCGGTGGCCTCCGATCAGGCTCGCAGCGCTCATTCGACGGCCCGAAAACGCTAGGATCGGGGGTCGCGGCGAGATAGCTCAGTCCGGTAGAGCACTCGACTGAAAATCGAGGTGTCGGCGGTTCGAGTCCGCCTCTCGCCATCGCCGGATCGGGGCTCCCGAGTGCCGTCGGGAGCTGCTCGGTCCAGTATGCTTCGCGAGTGCTGCGGCAGGGGTCAGGTGAGCCACTCATTCTGCTGCATGGCATTCTCTGCAGCGAGCGTGTTTGGGGCAATGTTGTGGGACTGCTCTCAGGCCAGCACGATGTGATCGTCCCGACCATGTTGGGACACAATGGCGGTCAGCTCGCCAGCCGTAGACCGGCGAGCATCGAGCATCTTGTGGACGACCTCGAGCGACTGCTGGACGAGTTGGGGATCGCCAAGGCGCATCTGGCAGGCAACTCTCTGGGCGGCTGGGTGGCGCTCGAGCTTGCCCGTCGCGGATGGGCACTCACGGTCTGTGCGCTCTCTCCGGCGGGCGCGTGGGGCAGTGAAACCGACGCGCAGGTCGTCCGGGCGACTCTCAAGAGGGCGGTACGCGACATCCAGCGCTCACGCAGAATCGTTCCGCTGGTTGCTCACTCCAGACACATCAGGCGTTTTGCCTTGCGCAACAGCGCTCTGCACGGGGAGCGAGTCAGCCGAACCGAGTTCCTGTCGCTCATCGACGATGTGATCGGCTGTCAGATAAGCGGCGATCTGTTTGAAAGCGACGCACGGCAAACCTCTCTGGACCCAGCGCCATGCCCGATCACCCTGGCGTGGTCAGCCGAGGATCGTATCTTCCCGCTCGAGGCCTACCGCTCACGTGCGTGCGAGCTGATTCCGGGAGCGGACTTCATCGTGCTCGATGACGTCGGGCACATTCCGATGCTCGATGACCCGCGACTGGTCGCCCAAACGATCCTCTCGAGCACGGCGAGGGCCACCGGCACGCTCTAGCGGCTAGCACCGAGATCCTTCGAGCAGGCAGTCAACTACTGCGCCTAGAAAACCGCGGAATCAATCATCTGACATGGAACAAAAGTCAAGGCCCTGCGCGCGGGTTGGTGTTGAGCGTCTCGAGCGTCGGGTGGCAGGCGTCCCGGGGCAGCGACGGTGGATCAGACTGACATTCGCGGGTTGCGTGCCGACGCTTGCACATCGCAATTACTAGGAGGACGCCGATGCTGGACACCAGCTGCCACATGTCGATCTCGCTCGACGGCTTCGTCGCTGGGCCTGAGCAGAGCCGGGAGAGTCCGCTGGGGAAGCGCGGCAGGGAGGTCCATAGCTGGCACCTCGGCGACGAGCGCGCGAACGAGGCCGACGCGACGGCAGAGGGCTGGCTCATGCGATCGCGCGGGGCCTATGTCATGGGCCGCAACATGTTCGGGCCGATCCGCGGCGAGTGGGATGAGGCCTGGGATGGATGGTGGGGCTCCGAGCCGCCCTACCATGCGCCGGTCTTCGTGCTCACCCACCACGCCCGCGAGCCGATCG
This sequence comes from uncultured Solirubrobacterales bacterium, assembly GCA_963786535.1. Taxonomy (GTDB): domain Bacteria; phylum Actinomycetota; class Thermoleophilia; order Solirubrobacterales; family Solirubrobacteraceae; genus Palsa-744. The sequence goes on from CAWAZI010000001.1 coordinate 1,881,068, forward strand.
AGATGGAGGGCGGCACGAGCTTCCACTTCGTCACCCAGGGCTTCGAGGCCGCCTACGCGCAGGCGCGTGAGACGGCCGGCGAGGATGGCATCGACATCGCGGGCGGCGCCTCGACCGTCCGTCAGGCGCTCGCCGCGGGAGTGATCGACGAACTCACGCTCGACGTGGTCCCCGTCCTGCTCGGGTCCGGCGAGCGGTTGTTCGACGGAGTCGAGTCCCTTGGGTTCGAGCCGGTTGAGGTGCTCCACTCTCCGCTCGCCACGCACATCCGCTACCGGCGGGCGGGGTGAGGAGCCGATCTTCGGTCTGGGGCGGCGTCAGCTTTCTGGCGGTCGCTCATGCGGCACGACTCCTCGACTCTGTCGGCTGTGGTCCCTGTTCGCGGGCCATCATCCTCTTGCGCCGGGGGAGATACCTCACGGAATGAACCGATGCTGACTCAGGTGGCCCGGTCGGGGTGGTCGCCCCACCACTAAAAATCGGAGGTGTCGGCGGTTCGAGTCCGCCTCTCGCCATACTGCATCCGCTGCTCGGCACAAGCCAAGCGAGGATCGCTCGGCGATCCATTCCCCGCTCAGGAGCGTGTTTTGGATCTCCTGGCCGGCCATTTGGCGGTGCTGTCCGCGAGAACGTGAAAGAGCGATGGTCGGGTGCCCTTCGATGAGCGGGCGGCAACGAAGATGGCGCCTCATCCGCGATGCTGCTCGCGATCCAGATGAGCTGCTCGCGGAGGGCATCGCCCTGAGCCGGAGCGCGATCGAATTGGCTGGCCCGGTCGCACACCGCGATGAGCGGGTTCGGGAGGATTCTGGATGATTTCAACCGCGCGGGCGTTCGCTATGTGCTTATCGGTGAGATAGCGCTGATCCGCCACGGTGTGGTTCGTGCCACTCGCGATGTCGATGTGATCCTCGCCCCTGAGCCCGAGAATCTCGAGCAGTTGCGAGTGCTCATCGCCACTCCGTGGCAGGTGGAGCGGGGCGGCACGAGCGCTTACGGCCACGGCAGGCCGCGGTACCTGGCTCGGCGGCGGCGTCCGCGTGCGAGCTGGCGTTCGCGCCGTGCCTGCAGCCGGGCCTCGACCGCGTCGACATCCGATCCCGGTCCCAGCAGGCGCCAGCCGTCGCCCACCAGCGGCAGGAGCGTGAAGCCGATCACCCACGCGGGCCAGAAGCTCGTGTCGGCTCCGCTGGCGAGCCAGATGCCGACACACACGGCGGACAGGCTCAGCGACCCGCCGGCCTCCTGCACCAGGCGGCGGCGCAACCGCGACTTGCGTGTAGTCAGCTCCAGCTGCACCGAGGCCGCGCTGACCGGCAGATCGGCGCGGAGCGCGTCGAGATCGGCATTCGTGGAGGCCCTGTAGGTCGCGCCGATCCGCTCGTCGAGCTCGTCGGTTGTGAGTCTGCCCGCGATGGCGTGCTCATGCAGCTCCTCGACCACGCGCTCGCGATCGCTGTCGCCGACTCGCAGCTGGGATTGATCGCTCATTGCAATCAGGTTAGAGCAGCACGTGATCGCCCCTCGGCTTCCAGCGAGCCCGATCTCTGCTGGTCTGGTGCGCCGGTCGGAAACGTCAGGGAGACGAGGGGGATCGTGGTGTCATCAGTTCGAGTCTAGTTCTAACTGTGCGAATGGCGGGGCTCGCATAGCCGGCCGGCCCGCTCATGCATCGGCGCTTCACAAGCATTTGGCGGATCCTGCGTAGCGAGTCGTGAGTCTTGGTAGCACTAGCGCTACAATACGTGCGTGCATGAGATCTCTGCTCGCGATCTGCGCAACCACACGGCTGCCGTACTGCGTCGCGCCGAGGCCGGCGAGCGGCTGCGCGTGACGGTCAGCCGACGTCCCGTCGCGCAGCTTGTTCCGCTCGAGCGCGCTGTCTGGGTGTCCGGTGCGGCGATGGAACGCGTGCTGTGCGAGGCTCCGGCCGACGCCGGGCTGCTCGAGGACCTCGTGCCCCTGCGCGAGCAGACCATCGAGCCGCGGTGAGCCGCGCAATCCTCGACACGTCGGTGCTTATCGCGCGCGAGCAGGGACGATCGCTTGAGCGTCGCCTTCCCGAGGATGTCGCCATCTCGGTGGTCTCGATCGCTGAGCTCGAGGTGGGAGTGCTGGTGGCCCGTGACGCAGGCACTCGGGGACGGCGTCTGCGTACGCTGACCGAGATCCGCTCTCTCAGCGCAGCGCTGCCGATCGACGAGCGCACTGCCTCTGCCTATGCCCAGCTCGCCGCGAACGTGCTCATCGAAGGGCGCAAGCCGCGCATCCACGACACCTGGATAGCTGCCACGGCGCTCGTCAACGGCGCGGAGATCTGGACTCAGGACGCCGACTTCTCTGACTTCGCGCAGGCCGTGCATGTCGTCCGGGTTTGAGGCCCATCCCAGGACGAGGGCAAAACGAAGACAACGGAGAACCCCAGAGCGAAGCCCGACCAGTAATTGCTGGTTCTCGTGTGCCGTCCAAAACTCCTCAGCTTCTCAGCGGACGAGAGAGAGACACTCACGAGGGCCGAAAACCTGTCTAGCCGCATGAGGACCCCGACTGTCCGCGCAACGGGCTCCCACTCCACATTACAGTGTCGTAGGTGAAGGTCACAGTCCATAAAGCTCTGCCGGAGGGGTCCAGGTGCTAACCGAGATCCAGGCGCGAGCTTGGATCGATGAGATGCTCGGCGGTGAGACTCCCGCGATGAGATCGGTTCGCTCTCGTACCGAGACGCTGGGCTTGGCGCACGAAGAGATGCGTCCATCACAGGTGATGGTGCTCAGAACGCTTATGTTGGCGGTGCGAGCGCGAGAGGTGCTTGAGCTAGGGACATTTCTTGGCTATGGGGCAACGAGCTTTGTTGAGGCGTTGGATGCTCTCGGAGGCGGCCGGCTCACGACGGTCGACCGCGATGTCGCTTTGAGCAACGATGCCCAGGCCAACTTTCCAGTCGATAGCAAGGCGACGAGGATCGACTTTCTGATCGGCGAGGCGAACACCGTCTGCGCCAACCTCCTAGAGGCCGGACGCAGCTTTGATCTTATCCTCCTAGACGTGGCCGAACGCCAGTACCCGGCGCTGTACGACAGCTGTGTCGGGCTCTTGAGCCCGAGCGGCGTCTTGGTTGTCGACAACGTCATGATGGCGACGGTGCAGGGCTGGGAGTCGGGCGAGAACGTGGTGGAGGCACCCCAGTCAGAGACAATGACAGCGGTCAGGGATCTGGTTGCTAGAGCCGCGCGGGACCAACGGGTGTGGGCTTCGCTCGTACCGCTCGCCAGCGGGTTGCTCCTGTGCGCTAAGCGATAGCCCAGTGCAGCAAGCTGTGCCTGACCGGAGCGAGGGTGTGCATTTTAGGTAGGAGCCCGATGGTGCATCAAGCCCTACCCCGAGCAGTCATTCGCCGCTCTTCTAGATCTGTGCGCAACTAACAGGCTACGTGTATGGTGCCTTAATTGTGATCCACACGTCGTTCCCTGTGCCATAGCGATGGTCCTCGCCGGCCTAATTCGCGCGGAGATGCCGCTCGGGCTCCTTGGAGGACCGCATGTCGGCTGCTGCTGAAGACAACATGGCCGCTCGTGGGGAGGCAAATGAGGAGTCGCTTCCGGTCCCCGTCGTAAGGCGGTGGACGCTCGAGTACAGTTCGCGTTTTGAGGAGTGGGAGGAGCGCGCTGTCGTCAGGACGAGCCATTCTATCGTCCCCTTCGCCGACGAGTTACTCTTTTTCTCCCCCGCGCTGGTTCCACTGTTCATGCATCCGGGTGTCCGCGATGCACCGAAGGCAGTCCAGCGACAGATTCTCGTACTCAGTCTGTTCGACTGGCTGGAGTTTACGGTTTGGCTCGAGACGGGACCGGTCAACGATTCGTGCGATCTGCTGCGACGAGCGCACTTCCTCCCATGGCTACCGCCCCAGATGCGCGCCGACGCGTTGAAGATCTACACCGATGAGGCCGGGCACGCTCAGATGGCATACGACCTGCGACAGGCGGTCGAGGATGCGACTGGCGTCAAGAGTCTGCAGCTGCGGCCGATGTTCCTCGATACCTTTGAGGAACTCGTCAACGATCATGGCGCGCGCTACGAGCCGATACTCACGCTTTGTTTCGCAATAGTCTCCGAGACATTGATCACGGGTTCGCTCAAGCTGCTGCCACGGGATCAGGAAGTCCAGAAGGCCGTTCGCGATTTCGCTCGTCACCATGCGGAGGACGAGGCACGACATCACCATTACTTTCGAGAGCTGTGCGTAATGCTTTGGCCGCGAATGCCATACGAATTGCGACGAGTGCTGGGGCCACTGCTCCCACGCATGATGCTTGCGTTCCTCTCACCGAACCACGACTCGATGGTGCACATTCTCAGCCAGTTTCCGGAAACATTCATGCGGCCTGGTCAGATTGTGTCTGAGCTCCTCTCCAGCGACGAGGCAGCTGCTAGTTTGCGGCACGCTTCGCTGCCTACCCTCCGCATGTTCGGGAGCTGCGGTGTGTTCAACGATCACGAGGTGCTAGACAGCTTTGTCGGGCATGGTTTCGCACCGCCGCCATCGGTGCTCGAAAGGCGGACGGCCTCATGAACGCATGGGCGAGAAGTGTCGACCGTGCGGACGTCTAGGCTGCATGCTCGCCACGATCCGGCGGCAGTCCGACGCGCAGGCGGCATCCTGCGTCAGGAGATGCTTGGTCTCCTAGCCACGCCGCTCGCGCCAGCGGCAGTCACCACGCGACTGGCAGCGACGGAGCCCGTCGACCAGCTATCCGCTCTCGCCGAATGGCTCAGACAAGCGATTGCTCTCAGCCCGGCAGTCCGCGCGGGGTCGCCGACGTTGAATCCTCCCAACACCCTCCGCATCACCCTGCGATCGCCACGCCGGGCGGCTGTCTGCTTCGCTCTGGCGTCCGCGACAGACGTGCGGACGCGCCCTCATGCACTTCCCCATGAGACGCTCATAGCGTACAAGGAGGATCTCGTGATCCTCGTCCTGTGTGCCGATGTCACCGACGGGGCGACGCATCGTGCGGTTGAGGAGTGCCTTGACGCGGGGTCTCGGACGCGTGACGGTCGTCTGCTGGTGATGGAGCCCGCCTGGTCGGCCGGACTTCTCCTCGAGCGGATCAAGCCGCTGATGCCCGGCGACTTGAATCTTGCCAGTCGCATGCCGACGACGACCCACTTTCGACTGTAGCCGGGCTGATCGCCGTCCAGCGCAGTCGCTCCGTCGAGCAGGAGACGACAGAGCGTGCAGCGCCTAACAGCTCACCTAGGTCCGGGGTATATCGAAATCAAGGATGCCTCTTGTAATCGCCGCGCCAGTCTCAACGTTTCCAACTTCTTGACTAGCATCATATTGGTATGCCAAGCTTGACGCAACCAACCAGCACGGTCGGCAAATCCTCTCGTGTCGGGCGCGGCGGTCGCTGGCGATGACGGCTCTGAGATTGCTCAATCCTACGAACACTCAATCCCTGTGAATAGCGATAAATGGACACCGAGGTCTCCGTCCACGTTCCGGTAGCCGACACCGAGAGCTACGATTGGCGAGCCGTCGAGCAGCGGTGGCAGGCCAGCTGGCGCGATCACAACATATTTGTCACTCCCGCACTCAGCGTGCAAGAGCGGGGCCACTATATCTTCACAGCGTGTCCCTTCACGTCGGGATCTGCGCACATTGGGCACATCCGCAGCTATACAATCGCCGATGCGTATGCGCGGTTCTGTCGGGCATCGGGAAAACCGGTTCTTTTCACGCTCGGCTTTGACGCCTTTGGTCTCCCGACCGAGCTGGAGGCAATAAGGCGCCAGACACAGCCGCAGGAGTGGGTAACACAATGCCGCACCGCTATGCGGAGGCAGTTCGAGACAATGGGTTACTCGTTTGACTGGACCCGTAGCCATACGACGTGCGAACCAGATATCTATCGCTGGTCTCAGTGGCTATTTCTTACCTTTCTATCTAACGGACTTATATATCGAAGTCACGCGACGCTCGATTGGTGCGACTCCTGCAAAACCGTCCTTGCTCGCGCCGAGGTCGAGGACGGCGCATGCTGGCGCTGTGGTACAGACGTAGCCCTCGTAAGTCGCCCGCAGTGGTTTCTGCGGTCTCGCCTCTACGCGGCGGAGAACGAGCGGCGCCTCGCCAATGTTGAACGCTGGACTAATTCAGCCGTGGGTGCTCAGCGAGCGATCCTGGGACGTATCGATGGCGTCGAAGTTCAGGCCACTGCCCTCGACGGCAAAGTCATAGACGTGTTTACACCATATGGCGACGCAATATCACAGGCGCGGTTCGTCGCCGTCGCGACGAACTATCCGGACCTGGAGCAGTGGATCACCGACGATAGCGTGATAGCAGCGACGCGCGGCCTTCGAAGCGGCGGATGGACGCGCTCTGACCGTAGCGCCGGCGCAATGCCGATAGTAGAGACGGGGATTCAGGTGCATGTTCCGACCGTAGAGCACTTGCTTCCACTAATCATCTCGCCATACGTAGACGCACGCTTTGGACCAACGGTCGCACTCGGTGTGCCTGAGCGAGACGCGGCGGACGCGGCAATAGCGTCTCAAATCACCGTCGTCGCTCCATCGATGCCTTGGCGAATCAGTGGGCGAGCCAGTGCTCCCAAGGCTGCGGTACGCTACTCTGCGCAGGATTATCCGGTATCTCGACAGCGCGCATGGGGATCTCCGCTTCCGCTGATACATTGCGCCGAGTGTGGCATTGTTCCTGTGCCCATGGACAGCTTGCCGGTGAAGTTGCCGGCAGACCTGACGATCACCAAGCCTGGTGGCGGACTCGTCGGTCGGCGTGACTTCATTGAGTGCCATTGTCCCAAGTGTGATGGGCCAGCTGAGCGCGACGTGGAAACGCTCGATTGTCATTTCGACTCCCTGTGGGTGTGGATTGCCGCGTGCGTACCGCAGGCGAGTCGTGATCGACAAATGTTTGATTATCCGGACCTCGCAAAGTGGCTTCCGGTTTCACAGGTGGTGTGGGGCGTGGACGGTGGCGCGGAAGTGGCGAGCTTGCGCACGGCGACGAAGATGCTGCGCGATCTCTCGATCCTAGACTGCATGCAAGATGGCGAGCCATTTCGCGGACTGATGATGCATGACATGGTGCGGCGTGACGGTCGGAAGATGAGCAAGCATCTCGGCAATGTTGTAGACCCTGAGAATCTAATCACGCGCTTTGGCGCCGACGTAGTGCGCTTCGCGATCCTCCATGCAGCGGCCCCGAGAAACGGGATTGAGTGGAGGGAGCACGAGTTGGAGTACTGCAGCCGATTCCTTAGTCGAGTGTGGACCTATGCAATGCCACGTATGCGAGAGGGTGGTGGATCATACAATCCTAGCGACATTTGTCGGGCGGATCGGTTGCGTCGCGCGCTGGTTGGATGGTGTGCAACGGCGACGAGGAAGATAACAAATGACCTTGCGTCGCTCGAAATGCATCGCGCGACGCGAAACGTTATTCTGCTGCTCGCGCGTATCGAAGACTTTGAGACGCGAGTTATCGACGCGAGGGGCGGCCTGGACGAGCCTGATCGCCAAGCACTCGTCGCTGGCCTTCACAACTTTACCCAACTACTCGCGCCAATCGCACCGCACTTGGCCGAGGAGCTATGGGCGGCGGGTCATAATGCGCCGTATGTCAGCACGGCGCGATGGCCGGCGGCTGTGAACGCAGCTCGCGATACGGGGCAGAAAGACAATTTGAGTGCGAGCGATTCGAGTGCGAGGTCTTAGATAGAGAACGCGGATAGCTCTTCGGTACCAAGGAGCGTCCACTCCAGCACGGCCATCGCACTAAACATCTTGCAAGCGGCCTGATCGAACACGACGCTTTGGGAACCATCGATAACTGCCGACGCTACCTCTTCCTCCCGGTGGGCCGGCAGGTCGTGCATAAAGATCGCACCCGGGTAGCAGGCAATGAGCTGCTCCGTCACGCGAAATGGCGCGAAGTGAGTTTGCCAGCTGGGGTCGTCCTTGGTCGTGCCGGTCGTCTGCCACTGCGTCGTGTAGATGACGTCCACCTCTTTGGGCAGGGCAGCGAGATCGTGCTGTTCGCTTATGTGCGCGCCCGTCTGCATCGCCGCTAGCCGTGCCGATCGCGTCACGTGGGCTGGGATGCCATAGCCGCGAGGAGTACGAAACTGGACCTCAACTCGCTGCTGGCGCGCTAGCAACAGACAAAGTGCGGCGGCCGTATTGTTACCCTCACCTATGTACATGATCCGGAGACCGTCAAGACTGGAAAAGCGGGTGCGGAGGAACGTGACGTCACTCAAGGCCTGGGTAGGATGCTCATCGGCGCTCATTGCGTTGATCACAGCCATGTCGCGTTGTCGCGCCAGGGCGTCCACGTCTGTCGAAGCTCCCGCGGTGCGGATCACCAATGCGTCGAGCATCCTCCCAAGCACGCGACCGGTGTCCGCGAAGGACTCTCCGGTGGTGACCTGCAGATCCTGAGCGCCGAACGTTAGGACACCTGCTCCGAGTCGAAGCGCGGCCGTAGAAAACGCTGTACGGGTCCGAGTCGACGGTGCCGTAAAGTAGATGCCTACTACTAGACTGTCCAACGATCGGCAGCCGACAGAGCCTAAAGCGTGTGATACCCCGCGGCTCAGAATCCACTCCAAGTTACGCGCAGAAATATTGCGCAGCGATAGAAGATGGCTGTGCATTGCACGCACGCAGTTCCAAGAGTTCGTTTCCTACTACTTGCCTGGCAGTTAAGTAGCGAGTAGTATAGCGAATTGCAGTATGCGGTTGGCAGTGCAACGCATCGTACCGCCTGTGCCCGGGCAGTCAAATCCTGCGTCCGTAGCTTAACGGTGAAATACAACGAGGCTAACCCGAGATGCAATCGAGTGCAGTCATTTCAGCCGACCCGCGGGGCGACCCGTGAGCTCTGTCGGCCGCTGTTCGTCGCACTGCGGCCACTCGAGTCGGCAATCGGTCTCTGGCTCGGGGTATAGAGCAGCGGCCTTTGGAGCCGCAGATGCGGGTTCGACTCCCGTCGGACGCGTGGCTGTCAACGATCCGTGTGGAAGGCGCTTAGGGCCCGCGACCCAATATCTGCCGGGATTGAGGCCGCCGTTCCGCGGCGTCATACGCCACCCACGATGCTCGACGTATTACCGATACGCCTGCGCTCGTGTGCGGCGTCTGCCATCCACGGCCCGGCCCCCTCAACCCACCATCTATTGTGACGCGAACCCTTAGGTCGAAGCCGAGCACGGTGCACATGCTCTATCAATCGGCTATAGACTGCATCGGCGATACCCCACTCGTGCGGTTGTCGCGACTGCGGGGATCAGGCGATGTCTGCATAATGGCCAAGCTCGAGATGCTAAACCCAGGTGGGAGCATCAAGGATCGAGCCGCGAAGTACATGATTGAGCAGGGCATGCGCGATGGGGTGATACAGCCAAACAGCCACGTGATTGAGAGTTCATCAGGAAACTTCGGCATAGCAGCAGCGATGGTGGCGAAGCATTACGAGCTCAAGTTCACGTGTGTTGTCGATCCAAAGATCTGTGGAGCGAATCTTGCAATGCTACGCCTGCTGGGAGCCGGCGTCGAGATGGTCTATGAGAGCGACGACGCCGGCGGCTATCTCAAGACCCGACTCGCACGGGTCCGCGAATTGCTTGGAACGGTGCCGCGTGCCGTTTGGCTGAACCAATATGCGAACAACGCGAACTGGCGCGCACACTATGAGGGCATTGCAGAGGAGATCATCCGGGACGTGGGTCTACCCCCGGACTGTGTCGTTGTGGCCGTCAGTACCGGCGGCACGATCATGGGGATCGGACGGCGCCTGAAGGAGTGTTACCACAATGTTCGGGTGATAGCTGTGGATGTATATGGATCGGTGATCTTTGGATCGCCCGCGGGAGCGCGTGATCTGCCCGGCATCGGTTCGAGCGTGGTGCCTGAGATTCTCGATCGGACCGTTATCGACGAAGTCGTTTACGTGACGAGCGAGGAGGCGATCGCGGGGGCGCTCGAACTATTGAATGCAGAGAGTATCTTCGCTGGCGGGTCATCCGGCGCAGTAATCGCCGCGATCAAGCTGATAGCACCGAAACTCCCTGTGGGTTACAGGATAGTGACTGTGCTGCCCGATCGCGGCGAGCGCTATTTGGACTCCCTGTACCTTACCCAAACACCCCGGCGTAACGCGGTCGTGGGCAGCGACGCCAGGCGTTTGCGGACAAGCGATCAAGCTTGGCGCGATATGACATCTCAGCGCGACAGAGCGCCGGCGTAGCAAGAGGGGCCCCGTGGATAACCCTTGCAGTGGCGTCTTGGTTCTCGAGCGAGACGACCTCGATGTGCTTCTCGGGCTGGTGGACCCGCTGGTGACGGTGGAAGATGTATTTCGGGCACAGGCAGCAAAATGCGCTCTAACACCTCCGGAGACGAGCATGTACTGGACGACCAGCGATGGCTTTGTGGCGCGCAGTCTAAATATGCCCGGCTCGGTGGCATGGGTGCCTCCGGTCGTTGGCACAAAGATCATCAACTCAAGCCTCGCAAACAAGAGTCGCGGCGTCGCGCGAGCCAGCGGCGTCACGATGCTGTTTGAGCCCGAGACAGCCAGGCCTGTATTCATGGCGAGCGCGAGTCCAATCAGCGCATTAAGGACAGCGGCGGTAACCTTGCTCGCTGCTCTGCTGGTGGCGCGGCACCCTGTTGAGTCGGTGGCGATCATCGGGGCAGGGGAGATAGGAAGCGCCCACGCCGCAATGCTTGGCAGCAGGCTGATCGACCTGTCTGAGCTCCGACTCTACGACGCTGACAGCGCTCGCGCTTGCGAGCTGGCCGACTTGCTTGACCTGAGGCGCGAGCGCCCTGGAGTCAAGATTGCTGTGATGGCGGGTGCTGAGCCGGCGATACGCGGAGCCGACTTGGTGGTGACGTGCACCACGGCTACCCGCGGATATATTCCACGTAGTTGGCTCGCACCGGGCGTCGTTGTGGTGAATGTGTCACTTGATGATTTGAAGGAAGACGCGGTTCTCGAGGCCGATCGAATCCTCGTTGACAGCTGGGATCTCGTGAGACATGACGAGCGCAGGCTGCTGGGGCGGCTCTATAGGGCCGGCGTAGTGGTGGGCCCGCTCGACTCTACACGGGGGGCCGCGCGCTGCGTGGATGCTGAGATCAAGGATGTGCTCGCTGATCCGGCGTGCGGGCGGCGCGCTCGCGATGACGTGGTGGTGGTGAACCCGTTCGGCATGAGCGTTCTTGACCTTGCGCTTGCTCGTGAGATCTATGATCTGGCGCGGGAGCATGGCCGGGGTCGGCTTGTGACGCTGTAGGCAGCGTGTCGGTTCTTTCTCAGTTGGACTAAACCCGATGAGTTCTGCAGGCTCGTGCCGTCTATGAGGCAGGTCAGAACAGAGACCATCAAGATGGCACGAACCGGTCAACGAACGGAGGCGTCATGAGCAAGCATCTGGAGGGCAGGAACGCGATCGTGTACGGCGGCGCCGGCGGGATCGGCGCATGCGTGGCGCGTACGTTCGCGCGCGAAGGGGCCCGAGTGTTCCTCGCCGGACGCACGCTAAAGACGCTCGAGACCGTGGCGAGCGAGATCGCGGCGTCGGGCGGCTCGGCTGAGGTCGCCGTCCTCGACGCGCTCGACGAGCGGGCCGTGGACGAGCACGTGCAACACGTCCTCGCCACCGCCGGCAGCGTCGATGTGTCGCTCAACCTGATCCGGCGCGGGGACGTGCAGGGCACGCCGCTCATCGAGATGGCCACCGACGATGTGCTGCGCGCGGTGGTCAACGGCCTGCGCGGCAACTTCCTCACGGCGCGCGCGGCCGCGCGGCGGATGATCGAGCAGGGGTCGGGCGTGATCCTGCACCTGAATAGCGCGTCCGGGGCGGGGGCGATGCCGGGCATGGGCAGCACCGGTCCGGCCGACGCGGCGACGGAGGCGCTGATGCGCTACCTGGCGGCCGAGCTGGGACCGCGCGGCGTGCGCGTGTGCGGTATCTGGACGGCGGGCGTCGCCGAGACGCTGTCGCCGGGCAAGCTCACCGAAGTCGGGGGCGAGGACGCGCCGACGCCGCGCAGCGCGGAAGAGCTGATCGCGGGGATGGCCGCGCTGCGCCGGACTCCAAGACTGGCCGACGTGGGCGAGGTCGCGGCGTTCCTCGCATCCGATCGGGCCGCGGGCATAACGGGGACGATGACGAACGTGACCTGCGGTCTTGTGCTGCGATGAGCGAGCTCGAGCTCCTGGGCGCGCTTATGTGTTCGCCCCTATATTTGGCCGTATGTCCACGGGGACGTCACTGGACCTGACGCTGCTCCCGGGGGCTCGGGCGCTGCTGGCGGTCCACGCCCGCGAGGCGCCCCAGCGCGACGATCTGTGCGGCGCGTTCTGCGGCGCCCTGGCGCTGGGAGCGGCCGGCGTCGCGACCGCGCCCGACTCGGGCGAGCCGATCGATCAGGACACCGTCGCGCTCGCCGCCGGGACCGTGGTCGGCATGCGCACTGATCCCGCGATCCTGCCGTTTCAGAGACCGGTCGGCGCGACTACCGGCTGGCGCTGCCGTTCGTCGAGGACTCGTCCGTGTCAGGCACGACCGCCGCGGGGCTGGCGCGCGCCCTGGAGCGGCTCTCCGGCGGGCGGCTCGCGGCGATCCCGTTCGCCGGTCCCTGGACCGTGGCCACGCTCGATGGCCTGTTCGATCTCGTCGCGGCGCTCGATCGCCCGGTCACGCTGCTCGCCAACCTCGCCACCCGCCACCTGTGGGGCTCGCACCCGCGCGCCGAGGAGCTGCTGGCCTATCTGCTCGACGGCGAGGCATCGGGACCGCCGCCCGACTGGGACGTCGGGCACTTCGTCTGCGTGTTCGGCCGTGTGGGCGGCCCGGGGGGCAGTCTGTACGGCGTGGCCGACACCTACCCCTCGCTGGGGGTCGGCGGCGTGCACCTGCAACCGCGCGAGCGCCTCGCCGCCGCGATCGAGCGGCGCGACATGCCGGCGGGTGGGGTCCTCGTCGTCGTCGATGCCGGGGACGCGCCGGCGGTGCGCGCCGGCGCCGGCGCGCTCGGGTTGGATCGAGGGCATGTGGGATAACGGCACGGTGACGGCGTCCGGGGCCACGGCGCCGTGACCGGGGAGAAGCGTCGGTGAGCGCAACCGAGCTGGTCGCGCTCGTCTGCTGTGACCTCGGCGCGATCGTACGCGGGCGATCGCTGCCCGCCTCCGACCTGGACGCGCACCTCGCCGCCGGTGTCGGCTGGGTGCCTGCCAACCACTCGCTCACGCCACTCGGACCGCTCGCCGAGCCCAACCCGTTCGGTTCGACCGGCGACCTGCGCCTGCTGCCGGACGTCGAGACCCGCGCTCGCGTCGAGGCCGGCCGGGCGACTCCGCGCTGGAGCTCGTGCTGTGCGACATCGTGGAGATCGACGGCGCGTCGTGGGAGTGCTGTCCGCGGCAGCTTCCTGCGTGACGCTCTGGCCGAGCTGCGACGCGAGCTCGGCGTCAGTCTCGCGGCGAGCTTCGAGCACGAGTTCCAGCTGCTCGAGCGAGCGAGCCTCCGGCGCTCGCGTTCTCGCTGGAGGAGCTGCGCCGGGCCGAGCCGTTCGCCGGTGCGGTCATGGGAGCGCTCGCGGCGGCCGGCGTGCAGCCCGAGCGCTTCTTCGCCGAGTTCGCCGCCCACCAGTTCGAGATCCCCGTTCGACCCCGCCGACGGGCGTCGCGGCGGCGGATCGCGCCGTCGTGCTCAGGGAGGTCGTGCGCGAGCTCGCCCGCCGGCACGATCTGCGCGCGACGTTCACGCCGCTGCTGAACCCGGCGGAAGCGGGCAACGGCGTGCACATCCATCTCAATCTGCTCGATGCATCCGGGCGCTCCGCGCTGTATGACCCGATGCGCCCCGGGTGCCTGAGCGAGCTGGGCGAGCGGTTCGCCGCCGGGATCCTGCTCCACGCGCGCGCCCTGAGCGCGCTGAGCGCCCCCAGCCCCGTCTCGGCCACGCGCCTGGCGCCCCACCACTGGAGCGCCGGCGCCGTCTGCCTGGGACAGCGCAACCGCGAAGCGCTGCTGCGCATCCCGCCGCTCGTCGTCGCTCGGCGGTGGCGATCCGGCTGGCCAGTTGCGCCTGGAGTACCGCGGCGCCGATGCGACCGCCAACCCCTACCTGGCGCTGGGGGCGATCGTCCGCGCGGGACTCGACGGTGTGCGCGCCGGGCTGCCGGCGCCCGCCGATCCTCGACCGCGACCCCGCCGAGCTCGACGCCGCTGAGGCGGCCCGCTACGGAGTTGGCGCGCTGCCGGCCTCGCTTCAGGAGTCGCTGGACGCGCTCGCCGAGGACGGCGACCGCGCGCGCGTGGATGACGCCGCTGCTGTATGAGGCGTACTAGCCGTCAAGCGCTTTGAGATAGCGGCGACGGCGGACTGGGACATCGAGGAGTTGTGCCAGCGCTATGCCTCCATCTACTGACGGTGTCCTCGACAAGCCTGCTCGCCGCCATCGAGCGCGAGCTGCCGCGCGCGGTCGAGCTGCGCCATCGACTGCACGCCCACCCCGAGCTGGCGCACGCGGAGTTCGAGACCTCCGCGGCCTCGTCGCTGAGCTGCCGGTCGCATGCGAGGCTGCAGCGGGGACGGGGCTGATCGCCCGGGTCGGCTCAGTGGATGGTCCTGCCGTGGCGGTGCGCGCGGAGCTCGACGGTCTGCCGCTGCGGCGAGCGCACCGACTCTCCGTTCAGTGCGACTGGCGCGGCGATGCACGCCTGCGGCCACGACGTCCACATGGCCGCGCTCGTCGCGCTTGCCCGTGCGGCGCACGCGCTCGGCGAGGAGCTGCCCGCGCCGCTGCTGGCGGTGTTCCAGCCCAGCGAGGAGGCCTACCCCTCGGGCGCGGAGCAGCTCTGGGCCCGCTGGGCGAGCACGCGCCCGTGGCGATCGTGGCGGCGCACGTGCACCCCGAACTGCCGTGGGGCACCGTCGCGCTCGACCCCGGCACGGTCAACGCCTCGTGCGACACCGTCGAGATCACGGTCGAGGGCGAGCCCTACGCACGGCGCCTACCCTCATCGCGGGCGCGACCCGATCCTCGCGCTCGCCGCACATCGTCGTCGCACTCCACGCCCAGGTCGGGCGGCGAATCGATCCGATCCACCCGGCCACCCTCACCGTCGGTGTGCTGGAGGGCGGCAGCGCGGAGAACGTCATCCCCGCGCGCGCCCGCGCGCGTGGCGCCCTGCGCGCCTACCGGCCGGAGGATCGCCTCGCGTTGCGCGCGCATGGTCGAGGAGGTCGTCGCCGGGGTCGCATCGGCTCACGGCTGCCGCGGCGCCGTCGAGCTGACGCCCGGCGAGCCGGCGCTCGTAAACGACCCCACGATCGTCGCGCGCGCGCGCGAGCTGCTGTCCGACGCGGGACTGTCCCCGGCGCCGGAGTGGCGCTCCAGCGGCTCGGACGACTTCGCTTTCTTCAGCGCTCTGGACGTTCCCCTCGCGATGGGCTTCGTCGGTCTCGACGGCGCCGACGGATTCACCCCGCGGCCGCTGCACCATCCCGAGCTGCTCGTTCCCGACGAGGCCGTCGGCGCTGTCGCGCGCGCGCAGGCGGTGCTCTACGCGGCCACGGCGACGTCGCTCTGAGCCGACACAGCCCTGTATAGATCCGCCACGCTCGCGTATATGTGTCGCTATCTCGCGCTACTGTGAGCGCGTGTATGACGAGACACTGATAGTCGAGGCTGGTCGGCGGCTGTCTGAGGCGGCGCCGCGGGCACGGGTGATCCTGTTCGGGTCCCATGCGCGAGGCGAAGCTGGACGGCACAGCGACCTGGACTTCCTGGTGATCGAGCCGTCGGTTGACGACGTGGTCGAGGAGACCGTTCGGTTGCGTCGGACACTGATAGGGCTCGACGTGTTCGTGGATATTGTGGTCGTGAGCGAGGACGAAGCGGAGGCTTGGGGTGGTGTGCGGGGGAGCATGATTCACGCGGCGTTGTCAGAGGGCCGTCCCCTGGCGGCCTGATGGCGGGATCTGCCGACATTCCAAGAGTGCTACTGGATGTGGCTGCCGACGATGAGTTCATGGCGAGATCGCTACTGCCGATCGCGGGAGTCACCGATGCGGGGCTTGGGTTTCACACTCAGCAAGCGGTCGAGAAGTCCTTGAAGGCGGTGCTAGCGCTTCGGGATGTCGAGTTTCCGTACTCGCATGACCTTGAGGGGTTGGTCCGGCTCTGCCAGAAGAACGGGATCAACGTGCCGGAGGAGTCGGCTGGCGTAGATGACTTGTCGCCCTTCGCCGTTCGGTTGCGTTACGGCGCACCCCCCTCGACTGGTCTGGACCGCGACCGGGCGTTGCGCTGGGCTGCTGTTGCCGTCAAGTGGGCACGGAGCATCATCGAGCCGACCGACGGTGCGCAAGCTCAACCTCACCCGGCTGAGCCTTTACACCCTCATCGGCCATAATCCCGGCCGTGCGCGCCGTCCAGATCGTCGACCTATCGGGCCCGGACTCGGCGCTCGCGCTGGGGGAGGTCCCCGAGCCCGCCTCCCCGCCCGAGCACCTGCTCACGCCCGGGTCGGGCGTCCTCGTCGAGGTGCACGCCGCCGGCGTCTCGTTTCCCGAGGTGCTGCAGACCCGCGGCGAGTACCAGCTCAAACCGCCGCTCCCGTTCGTCCCCGGCAGCGAGATCGCCGGCATCGTCCGCGAGGCGCCCGCCGACGCGGCGGTCGAGTGCGGGCGATCGCGTCGCGGCGTTCTGCGCGCTCGGGGGGTTCGCAGAGCTGGCGGTCGCGCCCGAGTTCCTGACGTTCCCGCTCTCCGCCCGAGCTGGACTTCGCCCAGGGCGCGGGGCTGATCCTCAACTACCACACCGCCTACTTCGCGCTGGTCCTGCGCGGGCGCCTCGCCGCGGGGGAGACGGTGCTCGTCCACGGCGCCGCCGGCGGCGTCGGCACGGCCGCGCTGCAGGTCGCCAGAGGCCTGGGTGCGCACACGATCGCGGTCGTCTCAAGCGACGCCAAGCAGCGCATCGCCGAGCAGGCCGGCGCCGAGACGGTGCTGCGCGCGGACGGCCCGTGGAAGGACGAGGCCAAGGAGATCTCCGGCGGTGGCGTCGCACCTCGTGCTCGACCCCGTCGGCGGCGATCGCTTCACCGACAGCCTGCGCTCGCTGCGCGAGGAGGGCCGTGTCGTCGTCGTCGGCTTCACCGGCGGCTCGATCCCCGAGGTCAGGGTCAACCGGCTGCTGCTCGGCAACACCGAGGTGATCGGCGCCGGCTGGGGCGCCTACGCGATGGCCCGCCCGGAGCTCTGCCGCGAGATCGGCCGGGCCCTGGACCCGCTGATCGAGGCGGGCTTCGTCGCGCCGATCGTCGGCGCGCGCTTCCCGCTCGAGCGCGCCGCCGAGGCGCTGCGCGAGATCGACGAGCGCCGCGCCACCGGCAAGGTCGTCCTCGACGTGCGTCCGGGCTGAGTGGACCCGAGGCGCTGAGCCGCGATGGACTTCGCCCACTCCCCCCGCACGACCGAGCTGCTGGAGCGCCTGAGCGCGTTTCAGGAGCGCGAGATCGCCCCGCGCGAGGAGGCCTACCACCGCGAGCTGCTCGCCAGCGCCGACCCCTGGACGATGGTGCGCCGGCGATCGAGGAGCTCAAGGCGAAGGCCCGCGAGGAGGGCCTGTGGAACCTGTTCCTGCCCCCGGACGCCGACGCTCGCCGGCGAGCCGATCGGCGCGGGCCTGTCGAACGTCGAGTACGCGCCGCTGGCCGAGCGATGGGCCGCTCGCTGATCGCGAGCGAGGTCTGCAACTGCAACGCTCCGGACACCGGCAACATGGAGGTGCTGCTGCACTTCGGCTCCGACGAGCAGCGCGCAGCGCTGGCTGGCGCCGCTGCTGGACGGGAGGATCCGCTCGGCGTTCTGCATGACCGAGCCCGACGTCGCCTCCTCGGACGCGACCAACATGCAGGCCACGGCGGTCGCTCGACGGCGATGAGGTCGTGCTCAACGGTCGCAAGTGGTGGAGCACCGGCATCGGCCACCCCGCCTGCGAGGTGCTGATCTTCATGGGGCTGACCGACCCCGACGACGCCGATCGCTACCACCAGCACTCGATGGTGCTCGTCCCGCTGCCACACGCCGGGCGTGAAGGTCGAGCGGATGCTCTCGACGATGGGCTTTCACGACGCGCCCGGCGGCCACGGCGAGGTCTCCTTCACCGACGTGCGTCTGCCCGGCGAGCGCGATCGTCGGCGGTCCCGGACAGGCGTTCGCGATCGCCCAGGCGCGCCTGGGTCCGGGGCGCATCCACCACTGCATGCGCCTGATCGGCCTCGCCGAGCTGGCCCTGCGAGCTCGCCTGCGTGCGCGCGGGCGAGCGCGTCGCGTTCGGCAAGCCCCTGGCCAACCTCGGCGGCAACCGCGAGCGCATCGCCGACGCGCGCATCGCGATCGACCAGGCGCGCCTGCGCGTGCTGCACGCCGCCTGGCTGCTGGACACCGGCTCGCCCGACGCGCTCGGCGCGGTCTCCCAGATCAAGGTCGCCGTGCCGAACATGGCCCAGGGCGTCGTCGACATGGCGATCCAGCTGCACGGCGGCGCCGGCCTCAGCGATGACTCCCGCTCGGCGCCGCCTGGACGATCGCCCGCGCCCTGCGCCTGGCCGACGGACCCGACGAGGTGCACCGCGGCGTCGTCGCCCGCCTGGAGCTCGCGCGTCACGGCATCGGCCGCTGGGCTTCCTGACCAGGGGTTTCTCGCCGCACCCGCCTCGCGCCCACGTTGCTGACGATCACCGCCACGATCGTCACCAGGTACAGCTGCCCGAACAGCGCCTCCAGCACCGAGGTCATCCGCGCCGCGGCGGCTACCGGCGCGATGTCACCGTACCCGACGGTCGTGAGCGTGATGAAGCTGAAGTACACCTCTTCGGCGTGTTTGTCTGAGCCGATATGACTCAGCACTGGCATACCCGCGATCGCGTCCATCACACCGTATGAGAACCCGAACACCAGCCCCGCCAGCAGGTACACGGTCAGCGCCCCCATCACCGAGTGCAGGGTCACGCGCTGCTCGACGCGAATGCCGCCCACGACCCCCCGCGCGACGATCACCGCCCCCGCCACGGCCAGCACCCCGTTCAGGCCGAACGTGATGCCGCGCTCGGCCTGTCCCTGCCCGGCGATCGCCGCCGCGATCAGCGCCGCCGTCGCCACCCCGACCAGCCACCCGACTCGCCGCCACTGCGCGCGGGTGGCGTCCTCGGCGAACAGCGCGGTGATGACCGTCGCGGCCATCAGCAGGGCCTGTATGAGCCACGCCGACGGCGTATCCGGCAGGAGCCATCTGCACGCCCGTCGAGATCACCGCGAGCAGCAGCACCGAGTCCGTAGCGGTAGCTGCCCTTCAGCTCCGCGACGTTGCGCGCGGCTTTCGCCGCGTGCTCGCTCCGGGCGCTCGGGCGCCCCGTCTGCGGGCTGGGCTCCTCTCGCCATCGCCATCGGACTGCATCGGCCCAGGTTAAGGTTCCCACCGGACCTGATACAAACTCGCCCCACGATGGCTGACCTGCTCACGAGCATCCGCGCGGAGATAGACGCGCGCCTGAGCGAGCTGGCGCCGGCGATCGCCGAGTACGAACGGCTGTCCACCGCCGCCGATGCGCTCGCCGCCGAAGGCCGCGCCGCCCCACTGCCGGTCGGGCCGCGCCGCCCCGCTGCCGGACGCGCCTGCGCGCGCGTCGGTGAAAACCAGAGCACGTCCCAAGGCCGCTCGGCGTGCTCGCAGGCGCGAGCGCACCGCGCACAGCCCGACCGGTCAGGCGATCCTCGCGGCGCTCGAGCACGGCTCGCACACCTGGCCGAGCTGGTCATGGTGACCGCCCTGCGCGCCTGCGGACATACGCGAGGCCCTGCGGCACCTGCGCAAGCGCAAGGCGATCGTCAAGACCGACCGCGACGGCAGGTCCGCCTACGCGCTGCCGCGCGAGCGCCGCGTCCGTCCGCGCTAGCCCGGTCGGGCGCGAGCGGCCGTAGCCCGGCGGCGGCGCCGACTCCGCGCGTCTCGCCGGCGGCGCGCTACGCGGCGGCGGGCGGTGGCAGCCGCTTGCGCGCGATCCGCCCGGCCTCCTTGCCGCCGATGAACGGGGCCAGCGCGACGTACACGAGCTGGGGCGCCAGCCCGGCGATGTCCTGCACGCGCTCGTGCTCGATGTGGTTGTGCAGCACCTGCCAGATGCCGCCGGCGATCGCCTCGGGCGCGATGCCCGGAACGGAGTGCGAGGACGCGTAGTGGTAGCCGGGCTGCAGGTAGGCGGCGAACGCGTGCAGGCCGGTGTCGCGGATTTCGATCGCCAGCGGGCTGGCCGCGAACGTGTCGACGACCGTCAGGTGCGCGTGCGCGGGCTCGGAGGCGAGATAGTCCAGCAGCGCCCTGATGCCGGCGGCGACCCCCATCGGCCAGTCCTCGCCCTGCGCTTCGTAGGCCTGCACGGCGATGCCAAGCGCCTGGTGCAGGCCGACCTTCTGCGCGCCCAGGAACGCGTCGTCCTTGGTCGGGTACATCTCGTAGAACGTCTGGTGCGAGACGTTCGCGCGCCTGGCGATCTCGGGGATCGTCAACCCCGCGAGGCCCTTCTCGGCGACGATCGCGGCGGTCGCGTCGACGATCCGCTCGCGCTGGTTTTTGACGATGAACTGCCGCGGCAGGTCGTGGCGCCCGCTCGGCAGCCGGCCCTCGGCCTGGCGCGCGCGCTCGGAGGCCATCGGCTCGGCGTGACCCTCCTCGTCTCTTCGGCGTCCCGGGCGTGCCCGCGCGCGCGCCGCCGCGCTGGCAGGACCCAGGCCGGCAGGCGGCTTGGCGGGGTAGGACTCGGCCCACGCGGCGAGCTCGTCCGCGAGCCCGGGCAGCGCGCCGGCCTGGCCGCGGCGCAGGCGCGCGGCGGTCACCTCGCGGATGCCTCCCAGGATCACCTTCACGGTCAGGTCCGTTCCGTCTGCCGCGAGGACTACGCCTTTGCGGGTCTTCCGCGACCCTCCGCCGCGAGCGGCCGCGGAGCGGCTCGAGCCGATGCTCTGCTCGAGCGCCTCCAGCGTGCGATTGCGGCGCTCGAGCGCCTTCGGTCCCGCACCGAAGGCGCCGAGCACCATCAGCGACACAGCCTCCGGCTCGGCCGCAGCCAGCTCGGCGAAGGCGCGCATCGCCCTGCGCAGGCGCTCTCCCGGTGAGCCCTGCGTCTCATAGGCCGCCATGATCGTGCTCGCCGTGCGCTTGGCGATCTCGTCGTAGGCGGCCAGGAACAGCTCTTCCTTGTCTGCGTACAGGCTGTAGAACGTCGGGCGCGAGACCCGCGCGAGCTTGGTCAGGTCGAGGATCCGCACGGCCTGGTAGCCGCGCTGCGCGATCAGCTCGATCAGCGCCGTCTGCAGCCGTTCGCGCTGGTCGCGGCGCACCTCCTCGGGATCCAGGCCGTGCGCGCCGGTGGGCAGGCGCCGGTAGCGGCCGGACCCCCCGGCCGCCCCTGCCGCGTGTTCGCGCCCGCCGGCTCAGGCGCCTTGCCCGCCGGCCGCCGACGATTTGCCGTTGCGCGAGACTTCCCCTCTGCTCCCCTGCTTTGGTTGAAGCGCCTCGCACAGACATGCTTGCCCTCCGAAAACCTCTATTTGACATCGAGCCAGATCAGAGTATCAAACCTCCCGCGGGTAGGTCAACCCTTTATCGTCGATGAGGTTCCCAACACTGCTCCGGCGCTGTTGAGCGCCTGCACGGCGACGTAGGGCTCGGGGCCGGGCGTGGCGATCGTCGTCTCGAACCCGCTCTTGGCCGCGCTCGCGACCGGCGCGAGCTGCGAGGGCGAGGGGCCCGCGAGCACGCGCCAGCTCGCGACTTCGGTGGCGCCGTTCCAGCTCGCGTACACGCTCACCGGAGCGCTCGCGCTGCGCCGCGCCGACCGCGATCGCGGGAGGGCTCGGCGGGCGTGCCCGTCCACGGGAAGCGGTAGGCGCGGTAGGACTGGTAGGAGCCGTGCCAGTGCGCGTCGTACAGCAGCTGCCCGCTGGGGCTGAATTCCGAGAAGTAGGGCTCCGAGCCCCAGCCGACGAACACGCCGCCGCCGGCCATCGTCTGCACGCTGCCCTGGCTGCCGGAGGACAGGCCTCGTGCTCGTAGCGCGCGAGCAGCGTGTCGGTGCGGGCGTGCGGGTCGACCGACACGACGATCGCCCGCGACTGGGGATGGACCTTCGGCACGGCGCCGTTGTCGAACACGCTGATCGTCCCGTTCGCCTGCACCGTCGCGTCGTGCTGGAACGCCGTCGCCGCGCCGTTCACCGCCTTGACGTTCGCTGTGCTTGCCGCCGACCCGCAGCCCGACCTGGCCGGTGGTCGTGTTCAGCTCATACAGCGCCCACGTGTTGCGCGCGCTGATCAGCGTCGTCCCGCCCGCGAGCTGGTCGATCGAGTTGATGTGAAAGAAGTCGAACGGCCACGTCGTGCTGACGCCCTCGGGCGAGCTGTATGACTCGCTCAGCGCCGACGTGGTCGAGGCTGTGCCACTCGCGCCGCACGAGCCCCGTCGCCAGGTCGATTTCCTGGAACACGCTGTCGGTGACCGCGCCGCCGCTCGGGCCGCCGACGGCCGACAGGTTGCAGTCGATCGGGTCGAACACGCTCAGCAGGGCGGTGCCCTGGGGGGTGATGTGGAAGTCGTGCAGGTCGGCCTTGTAGCCGTTGCCCGCGTGCACGCGCCCGATCTGCTGGTAGGAGCTCGAGTAGATCATCTCTTCGCCCTGGCCGAACCCCTGCGGGGGGATGTATCCCTGCCACCACGTCAGCACCGGATGGCCGTCGTAGGACTGCACCTGCAGGTTGGTCGCCGCCGCTTCGCCCGCCAGCGGGTCGAACCACACCAGTTCGCCTGAGTCGTTGAATATCTCCGGCCCGCTGGGGCCCGGCCCGTTGTAGGGGGCGGTGAATATGTATCCGGGCGCCGTCCCGCCGGCGTGCGCGCCGTCACCGCCAGCACCGGCGGCTGCAGCGTGGGGGCGGAGTGGAAGTGCTGCTCCTCGTTGTAGTCCTTCGCCGGTTTGGCCAGCGGCGTGTAGGTCAGCGTGTCCTGGTGGGCGACGACGAAGCGGTAGGCGAACCGCGTCGTCCTCCCGGAGCGCCGCCCGCACGCGCCCGCGCACGGTCACGGTCTCGCCGGGATCGAACGGGCGCGAGGGCACGAAGCTGGCCCCGTCCCCCTGGGAGTAGGCGAGCAGCCGCCCGGAGTGCGACCCGCTGCTCGACCCGCTCGCGCTGACGGCGCTCAGTGCGCTCGACGGGCGCGCCCAGCAGGCTAGATCTGCGTGCGCGGCGAGGCGTCGTAGGAGTCCGGCAGCGGGCTCACCGCGAGGCTCGTGCCGGGCAGCACCGCCGAGCGGTTCAGCTGCGAGGGCACGCACTGCGGCCCGGCCGGCGCACGGTAGGCGGCGTCCTCGGCGGCGATCCGCTTCGCCCCAAACGCCAGTGCTCCCGGGCTGGCGACGGCCACGAGCACGCCGCCGTAGATCAGCGCTCTGCGCAAGTGCCTCAGAATACGGGGGTCTCGCGATAGTCCCCGAAGACTTGCTGAAGCGACTCCACGATCTCGCCCTCGCTGGCGTGCGCGCGGGCGCAGTCGAGCAGGGGTCCCATGAGGTTGTGGTCGGGGTGGGCCGCATGATCGCGCAGCGCCGCGAGCGTGCGCTGCACCTCGGTGCCGTCGCGGCGCGCCCGCGCGGCCTTGCAGGCGGTCGAGCTGCTTGCGTTCCAGGGCAGGGTCCACGCGCAGCGTGGGGATCGGCTCCTCGTCCTGCAAGCACATAGCGGTTGACGCCCACCACGACGCGCTCGCCGGCGTCGATCTCGCGCTGGAGCTCGAACGCGGCGTCGGCGATCTCGCGCTGGGGGAAGTTGGACTTGACCGCCTGCCACCATCCCGCCGAGCTGCTCGATCTTGGCGAAGTACTCATAGCAGTGGCGCTCCATCGCGTCGGTGAGCGCCTCGACGTAGTAGGAGCCCCCGAGCGGATCGGCGGTTGCGGCGACGCCGGTCTCGTGGGCGATCACCTGCTGGGTGCGCAGCGCGATCCGGACGGCGTCCTCGGTCGGCAGCGCGAGCGCCTCGTCGTAGGAGTTGGTGTGCAGCGACTGGGTGCCGCCGAGCACGCCGGCGAGCGCCTCGACGGTCGTGCGCACGATGTTGTTCAGCGGCTGCTGGGCGGTCAGCGAGACGCCGGCGGTCTGGGAGTGAAAGCGCATCAGCCACGAGCGCTCGTTGCGGGCGCCGAAGGTCTCGCGCAGCTCGCGCGCCCAGATGCGCCGCGCGGCGCGGTACTTGGCGATCTCCTCGAAGAAGTCGATCTGGGCGTTGAAGAAGAACGACAGTCGCGGCGCGAACTCGTCGACGTCGAGGCCCCGCTCGATCGCCTGGCGCACGTAGGTGAGACCGTCGGCGAGCGTGAACGCGAGCTCCTGCTGGGCCGTGGCGCCGGCCTCGCGGATGTGGTAGCCGGAGATCGAGATCGGATGCCAGCGCGGCATGTGGTGGGTGCACCACTCGATCATGTCCCCGCACAGGCGCATCGCGGGGTCGATCGGAAAGCACCACTCCTTCTGGGCGATGTACTCCTTGAGGATGTCCGCCTGGATCGTGCCCGACAGCCGCTCGGCGGGCACGGCGCCGCCCGCTCCGTCGCCGTCGCAGCTCGGCGGCGGCGACGTAGTAGGCGAGCATGATCGCCGCGGGCGCGTTGATCGTCATCGACACGCTGACCTCGCCGACGTCGATGCCGGCGAACAGCGTCTGCATGTCATCGAGCGTGTCCACCGCCACGCCCTCGCGCCCGACCTCGCCCAGCGAGCGGGCGTGATCGGAGTCGTGGCCCATCAGCGAGGGCATGTCGAATGCGGTCGAGAGCCCGGTCTGGCCGTGCTCGAGCAGGTAGTGAAAGCGCTCGTTGGTCTCCTCGCTGGTGCCGAAGCCGGCGAACTGGCGCATCGTCCACAGCCGCCCGCGGTACATCGACTCGTAGATCCCGCGCGTGTACGGGTAGGCGCCGGGCTTGCCGATCGGGTCCTGTGGCCCAGCCGATCCCCGCCGGCAGGTCGGCCTCGGTGTACAGCTCCCGCACGGGCTCGCCGGATAGGGTCCGGCCACCGGCCCGCTCGTCCGCCTGTGGGCGTGAGGTCGCTATTACATCTATCCGCCATGTCCGCAGATCGTACCGGCCGCCACCGCCCCGCTCCGCGCGCTCGTGCTCGCGTGCCTCGCCGTGGCTGCGCTCGCGGGGTGCGGGGGCTCGGGTTCGGGCGCCTCCTCGGCGCGCGCCGGCGCGCGCCCGCTGCGGCAGGCCACGCTGATCCTCGACTTCACGCCCAACGCGGTGCACGCGGGCATCTACCGCGCGCTGGCCGCCGGCTACTACCGCGCAGCAGGGGATCGACCTGCGCGTGGTGACGCCGAGCGCGACGACGGACACGCTGAAGCTGATCGACGCTCACAGCGCCCAGTTCGGGCTCGCGGACGGCAGCGACGTCGCCGGGCTGATCGCCGGCGGCGGCGACGCGCGGGCGGTGATGGCGATCGTGCAGCGCCCCCTGGGCGGGCTGATCGCCTCGGCGTCCGAGCACCTGCGCTCGCCCGCGGATCTGCAGGGCGGGACGGTGGGGATCACGGGCGTGCCCTCCGACACGGCGGTGCTCGACACCGAGGTCCGCCACGCGGGCGGGGATCCGCGCAGGGTGCACGTCGTGACGATCGGGTTCAACGGCGGCGCAGGCGCTCGCCGCCGGGAGGATCGACGCGTTCACTGGGTTCATTCCCGACGACGGCGTGCAGCTGCAGGTGAGCGGGCATCCGATCACGGCGTTTGCGCTGGATCGCAACGGCGGCCCGGCGTATCCGGGGTTGGTCGCGTTCACCACGCGCGGGCTGATCGCCTCGGATCCCGCGCTCGTGCGGGGGTTCGTGGCGGCGACCGTGCACGGCTACGAGGACACGCTGGCCGACCCGGCGCGCAGCCTGGACGAGCTGCTGCAGGCGAATCCGACGCTGCGGCGGAAGTTCACGCGGGCGTCGCTGCGAGCGTACCTGCCGCTGTTCGCCGCCCGCGCGTCGCGCGGCGGTGGGGCGGTCCCGTTCGGCACGCTGCAGGCGGGCAACCTCCGGGCGATGTCGGGCTGGATGCTCGCGAACCGACCTGATCGCCGCGCCGATCGCGCCGGCGCGCTACGGCACGAACGAGTTCCTGCCGGGCTCCTGAGCGCCGGGTCGCACGGTCTCGGCAACCGTCGGCCAGGCGGGTCTGACTTCGGCCCGCCCGGTCCGCGCAGCGGATTTCCGGGGACGAACGTCCGGATCCCGCGCTGCGCTAGGGTTCGCGCCATTGTCGTGGGCCCCTGGGCTGCACGTCCACACCATCGAAAGGAATCCGTCCATGAACAAGTCCCAGCTGGTCGACGCGGTCGCCGCCGACAGCGGCCTCTCCAAAGCCGACGCCGGACGCGCGGTGGAATCGGTGCTCGGCACCGTCACGAAGACGCTCAAAAAAGGCGACGAGGTGAGCATCACCGGGTTCGGCAAGTTCTCGGTCGTCAAACGCGCCGCGCGTCAGGGCGTGAACCCGCGCACGGGCGAGCGCGTGAAGATCAAAGCGTCGAAGGCGCCGAAGTTCACGGCGGGCGCGACGCTGAAGCAGGCCGTCAGCCCCAAGAAATAGGACGGAGCCGCGATGGCGCTCGTGAGCGAGCTGGAGTTGCCCGGGTTCGACTACACCGACCCGTCGCTGAGGGGGGAGCGCTTTCACGAGGCGATGCGCGAGCTGGGCGCCCGGGGCTGGCTCGCCTCCGGGCCGTACGGCTACATCGTGCTCGATCGCGAGGCGGGCGAGTGGTGGCTGCGCACGCGCGAGGCGATATTTCCGGGGATGACGATCGCGGAGATATTCGACGTGCGCGAGGGGCCGCTGTACGAGCAGATGGAGCGCAACATACTGCACGTCAACGGCCCCGACCACACGCGGTTGCGCAGCCTCGTGAACCCCGCCCTGAGCGCGCGCGCCGTCGAGCGGTATCGCCCGGCGATGCGCGGGTTCCTGGAGGGGCTGCTGGCGGACGCGCGCGCGGCGGGCACGGACGGGGACGGGGTCGTGCGGTGCGAGTTCGTGGAGGCCTTCGCCAAGCCCTACCCCTCGCAGACGATTGCGCGGGTGATGGGCGCGCCGATCGAGGATGCGCCGAGGCTGCACCACTGGTCGAACTGGATCCAGCGCCAGTTCGACGCGGAGGGGATGGCGACCGAGCGCGAGGGGATCGAGCGGGCGGTGGAGGAGTTCTACGAGTACGCCGAAGCGCTGGTGGCGGCGCGGCGCGAGGACCCGCGCGAGGACGATCTGATCTCGAAGCTGATCGCCGCCGAAGAGGCGGGGGAGAAGCTGAATGACGTGGAGTGCATCAACCTCGTGTTCAACGTGCTCGTGGGCGGGGTGGACACGACGCAGAGCCAGCTCGCGCACGCGATCAGGCTGCTGGCGCAGCACCCGGAGCAGTGGGAGCTGCTCGCGCGCCGCCCGGAGCTGGCCGAGGCGGCGGTGGAGGAGGCGCTGCGGTATGAGCCGATCACGCCGTTCACCGCGCGGATCACGACCTCGGAGGTGACGTATCGCGACGTGGTGTTTCCCGAGGGCACGGTCGTGATGGTGTGCGCGCACACCGGCAACCGCGACCTCGGGCCGGATGAGGGCGCGGGCGACGAGTTCGACATCGCCGCCGACCGCGGGCGCGCGCGAGCGCTGACGTTCGGCGCGGGCGTGCACTACTGCCTGGGCGCAAACCTCGCACGACTGGAGCTGCGCGAGGCGCTGACGTTCATGGCCGAGCGGATGCATGGGTTGCGGCTCGACGGGGAGGTCGAGTACGAGACGATCATGGGCATCTACGGGCTGGCGCGGCTGCCCGTCGCTTTCTCTGTGTGACGTTCGCGCAGGCCGGACCGTCTTTTTGCTGGGTAAGCCATAGCCAGTCGTTGCATCGGCTTGCTGTCGGCGCCGCTTACCGCACCGGCTGGCGTTGCGTGAGCGCTTGAGGACTGGAACAATTCGCAGGGGGGTCTGCAGGGGTCACGGAGCGACATAGGTAGGTGGAGATGGTTCGGCAGAGGTTCACGATGATGGTCGCGGTGTGGGCGGTGGGCCTCGCCGGGCTGGCGCTGCGCGCGGGGGACGCGGTGGCGGGCGGGTATCACGTGTATTCGTGCCGTACACCTGCGGGTGCCGTTGCGCCGACGGACGGGTGGACGGAGTTTGTGGCGCCGGGTGGCGCGTATGACGACTACGCGGTGAACACGTGCGAAACCGGTGGTGCGCTGATTGCTGCGCTTGGAGACCAGACAATCCACGAGGCAGGCTTTGATGCGGTTACATGGACCTTTGAACCGCCGAAAACCGAGACTATCGCCGGTGCAACGCTGTGGCGCGCGGGTGACGTCCACGCCGCTCCTGAAGAATATGCGACCTATCAGTTTTGGCTTGCAGGATCGAATGAAGAGCTCATTCTCGACGAATGTCTATACACACGGGGATGCCCAGGCAGGGGCACAGTCGGACAGCCATTTGCGGAAAACAATCGCCTGATATCTACATCCAAGCTCAGCAATCTCGATATCAGAGCGTCTTGTGGCGTAGATCCAGGGCAAGAATGCAAGAAGGCTCCTGGCGACGCCAACGGCTACGCGGCCGCCGTATACCTCTACGCAGCCGACATAACCCTCGAACAGACCGCGGGCCCAAGCGCAACCAACGTAAGCGGCGAACTCGCAACCGCACCCACCGTGCGCGGCACAAGCGACGTGGCGTTCGACGCGAGCGATCCCGGATCGGGCGTGTACGAGGCGGTGTTCAGCATTGACAGCCAGGTCGTGCAGAGCACGGTCGTGGACGAAAACGGCGGGCGCTGCCACGACGTCGGCGGCACGAGCGACGGGCGACCGGCGTTCGAGTACGTGCAGCCGTGCAAGCCGAGCGTGAGCGTGGACGTGCCATTCGACACCACGCGCGTGAGCGACGGCGCGCACCACCTGATCGTGAGCGCGATCGACGCCGCCGGCAACAGCGCGCCCGTGCTCGATCGCGAGATAACGGTCGCCAACCCGCCCCCGGTGGGAGCGCCGAACGGGATCAACGCCTCGGCGCGGGCATCCCTGAGCGCGGCCTGGGTCGGGTCGAAGAAGGCCCGGGTCTCGAGCGGGTATGGCCACGCGCACACGATCGCCGGCCGGCTCACCGCGCCCGGCGGAACGCCGATCGCGGACGCGGAGATCGACTGCACCGCGACCCCCGCGTACCAGGGCGCCAGGGCCGTGGCGATGGCCTGCCCGCGTACGGGAACGGACGGGCGGTTCACTGTGAGGGTCCCGGGCAACGCGAGCTCGCGCACGATCGCACTCGCCTACCGCGCCCACATCGGCGACGCGCTGCCGGTGGCAACGCGCACGCTCGGCCTGGCCGTCCGGGCGGGGGTGAGGCTGCGCGTCAGCCCGCACGCGACGAGCGTGGGCCACACCATCCGCTTCACCGGCGCGCTGCTCGGCGGTCCGATTCCCCGCGGCGGCAAGCCGATGGTGCTGGAGGCGCGCTCGCCGGGCGGGTCGTGGATCGAGTTCGACGTGGTCCGAACGAACCACAGGGGCCGATTCCACGACTCCTACACGTTCAAGTTCCCCGGCCCGGTCGACTACCGCTTCCGCGCCCTCAGCGAAGCCGAAGCCGACTACCCGTACGCGACGGGCGCGTCGAACGTCGTGCGCGTGCACGAGCGCTAGCTGTAGCGCGGCGGCCGCGGCCTAGGAGAGTCAGCCCTGGGCAAGCGGGCCCAGGGCTTCTGCGGCGACGTCGCAAGCGGCCCGCGCCCGTTTGAACGTCTCGCGTTCTTCTTCGCCGACCGGGCCCCTGCCGCTGTGGATTTCCATGTCCGCCTCGACGACTTCCACCTCGTGCGCGGCTTCGGAGAGGTCTTGCCATTCTTTCTCGGACAGGCGGCCGGCCAGGAGCTTGCGGTCTTCCTGGCCGATATGGCTCACGAACGTTCGCGCGTGATAGCTCGCCGGGGCGTATTCGCGCGTACCGATCATGTACCTGAGCTGGTCGGCATCGTCTTCGTATTCAGACATCATCAGGCGGGCGATCGCGCGCGCCGCCGTCGTCTGCCGCACTTCTTCCTCGTGCACCTGCTGATCTTGCATTGCTTTGTCTATCTTGTAAGTGGCGAAACCACCGACGGCCGCCCCCCCGATCGCGGAGAGGCCCGCGATCACGGCGACGGCTATGTTGCCCGAGGCGCTCATCGAATCACCCCACGCAGTCCCCGAACGCCCGACGTTTGATCGCGTCTTTCCTGCTTTCGTACTGCCTCAGGGTTCTGATGCTGCCCTGCCTGTGCGCGACCAGCGCACGCTCCCTGGCAATGGCCGTGCTCTCCCGTTCGAGCGCCAGCTCGTCGGCGGCGCAGGCGCGCTCCCTCGAGGAGGGGCTCGCCGTTTCGTGGCCCGGGCAGAGCGCGGTCTGCGGTTCGCCGGCTGGGCCGATGGTCGCTTCGGCTTCGCAGTCGTCCGCCTGGCTCGGTTGGACGAGCTTGAACACGAAGTTGGCGCTGGCGCATGGAGCGTAGGGGTTGGCGTCGATCCGCAGGTAGTAGACGCCGGCGACCGGCTTGCTGGGGAAGTACGCGATCAGCGGCAGGGTTTCCCGGGTGGAGGAGATGATCTGACGCAGCGTTCGGCCGTGGGCGTCGAGCAGCGCTGCGCGGACGGAGCACGACGGCGTCTCGCCCCGCACTTCGACGTACGCTCGCTGGCCGCCGCCTTCGAGCTTGTACCACGCCTCTTGTCCGGACGCGACGGCGCCTCGATAGTCGAATTCGGTTTTCAGCGGCGTCGCGGTCGCCATCGTCGCTGCGCCGGCGACATTCGAATGAGCGCTCGTAGATGCGGCCGGCCCGTGCCCTCGTGGCGGCCTTGCCGATGCGCCGGCCCATGCCACCTCCGGCCCGATCGAGGCGATCGCAAGCAGGCCGATCGCGGCGCATGCAGCAAGGCGCGGTCCAAATACTCCGAAGGCGGCTCGTCCGGCGCGCCTCGCCTGGTGAGCAGAGATTCCAAACACGTCCCAAAAGCCAACATACCAGAATAATCTCAAGCATGCTCGATGGCGCCCAAGGTGGAGAGCCGGGCGTCTGCCACCCACCGCAGCGCACGTCGTCCTTTCCCCGCAAAAAGGGCTGTCCGGTGTGCTCGCCCCGCGATCGCCGCGCGCTCATTACGCATCGCGGCGCTCCGTGGGTTTCCGCGTTTTGCCTGCAAACGGCGATTTCGTAGATACGAGTAGGACAAACGTCCAAATATTTAGAAGAACCGATCCGCATCGGGCGTGTCGTCCGAAAAGACCGACATGAACAGTCCAGAAAGGGCAGTCGGGGTCAACGTCGACGAGTTCCCGCGGCAATGCGTGTGGACCAGGCATCCCGCCAACGACCATCGCTGCCGGTCGCGGGTCCCAGCCAGGCGGGTCGCCGGCGCCTGGCGCCGCGAGCTGGAGCTGGGCGGTGAGCGCGCCGGCTTCTTCCACTTCGACTGGCGCGGTGAGGCATGGCTCGCGTACGGTCTCCCCGACGGTGAGGTTCGCGGCGTCTACTGCCCCGCACATCGCGCGGAGCGCGAGGAACGGCTGGGATACGATCCCCAGCTTGCCGCCACAGCAGCAGTCCTCCCAGCAGCACCTCAACTCGCGGGATAGCTCCTCGTCCTCGCCACCGCCGAACGTCCCCGAGCGCCCGACGCTCGACGGGCTGGAGGCCAAGTGGAGCGAGGCGTGGGAACGCGATGGCGTCTATCGCTTCGACCGCTCCGCCCCACGCGAGCGGGTGTTCGCGATCGACACGCCCCCGCCGACCGTCAGCGGCTCGCTGCACGTCGGGCACGTGTTCTCCTATACCCATACCGACGCGATCGCTCGCTACCAGCGGATGCGCGGCAAGGTCGTGTTCTACCCGATGGGCTGGGACGACAACGGCCTGCCGACCGAGCGTCGCGTGCAGAACCACTACGGCGTGCGCTGCGACCCGTCGGTCGCCTACGACCCGGATTTCGTTCCGCCCGCCGAGCCCTCCGCGAAGGAGCCCGTCTCGATCTCGCGCCCCAACTTCGTCGAGCTGTGCCTGGCGCTGACCGAGACCGACGAGCAGGCGTTCGAGGCGCTGTGGCGCACGCTCGGCCTGTCGGTCGACTGGTCGATGACCTACACGACAATCGGCGAGGTCGCGCAGCGCATCTCCCAGCGCTCGTTCCTCGGCCTGCTCGCCCGCGGCGAGGCCTACCAGCTGCAGGCGCCGACGCTGTGGGACGTGGACTTTCAGACGGCGGTCGCGCAGGCCGAGCTGGAGGACCGCGAGCGCCCCGGGGCGATGCACCGCGTGCGCTTCGGCCACGCCGACGGCGAGCAGAGCGCGGGGGCGGGCGCCGCCGTCGGAGACATCCTGATCGAGACGACCCGTCCCGAGCTGATCCCCGCGTGTGTGGCGCTGCTCGCCCATCCCGAGGACGCGCGCTGGAAGGGGTTGGTTGGCGGGGGGGCGCTGACGCCGTTGTTCTCCACGCGCGTGCCGGTCCTCGCCCATCCGCTGGTGGAGCCTGACAAGGGCACGGGCCTGGTGATGGTGTGCACGTTCGGCGATCTCACCGACGTGACGTGGTGGCGCGAGCTGAGCCTGCCCGTGCGCGCGGTGCTGGGCGAGGACGGGCGCCTGCAGGATGTGCCCTGGGGGGAGCCCGGCTGGGAGTCCCAGAATGTCGCGACCGCACGCGCCAGCTACGAGGAGTTGCGTGGACGCAGCGTCAACCAGGCGCGCCGTCGCATCGTTGAGCTGCTGGCCGAGTCGGGCGAGCTGATCGGCGAGCCTGAGCCGGTCAACCGCGCCGTCAAGTTCTTCGAGAAGGGCGAGCGTCCCGTCGAGATCATCACCAGCCGCCAGTGGTTCTTCAAGACCGTCGAGCACCGCGATGCGCTGATCGCGCGCGGGCGCGAACTGGAGTGGCATCCGCCGTACATGCGCGCGCGCTACGAAGACTGGGTCAACGGGCTCACCGGCGACTGGTGCGTCAGTCGCCAGCGCTTCTTCGGGGTGCCATTCCCCGTGTGGTATCCGCTCGACGAGTCCGGGACGGTCCTCTACGAGCAGCCGATCCCCGCGGCGACAGAGCGGCTGCCGGTAGATCCCTCCACGGACGTCCCTGACGGATACGCCCCCGAGCAGCGCGGGCAGCCCGGGGGGTTCGCCGGCGATCCCGACGTGATGGACACATGGGCCACCTCCTCGCTGACCCCCCAGATAGCCGGCCTGGCGGGCGAGGACCCAGACCTGTTCGGGCGGGTGTTCCCGATGGATATGCGCCCCCAGGCCCACGACATCATCAGGACCTGGCTGTTCACGACGATCCTGCGCTCGCACCTGGATGCGGCCGCGCTGCCGTGGCGCGTGGCCGCGCTGTCGGGCTGGGTGCTCGACCCCGACCGCAAGAAGATGTCCAAGTCGCGCGGCAACGTCGTCACGCCGATGCACCTGCTGGAGGAGCACGGCGCGGACGCCGTGCGCTACTGGGCGGCCAACGGCCGGCCGGGAACCGACACGGCGTTCGACGCCCAGCAGATGAAGGTCGGCCGTCGCCTGGCGGTAAAGCTCCTGAACGCGTCCAAGTTCGCGCTCACCGACCTGCCGCCGTCGGGCGAGACACTGACAAACCCGCTGGACCGCGCGATGATCGCGCGGTTGGCCGCGGTCGTGGAGGGCGCGACGACGAGCTTCGAGTCCTATGACTACGCCCGTGCGCTGCAGCACACCGAGGAGCGGTTCTGGTGGTTCTGCGACTACTACCTCGAGCTCGTCAAGGGTCGGCGCTATGACTCCGACGGCGACCCCGAGGGGGCGGCCTCGGTCAGTCTCGCGCTGCGTCTGTCGGTGTCGGCGTTCCAGCGCCTGTTCGCCCCGTTCCTGCCGTTCGTGTGCGAGGAGGTGTGGTCGTGGTGGCAGCCAGGCTCGATCCATCTGGCCTCTTGGCCCGACGCCGCCGAGCTGGCCGCCGCCTCCGAGCAGGATCGCGCCCCCGATGAGGCCGGAATCGCCAAAGAGGAGGATGCGGCGTTGGCGATCGCCGCCGAGGTGCTGAGCGAGGTGCGCAAGGCCAAGTCCCAGGCGCGGCGTCCGATGCGCGCGCCCGTGCGACATGTGCGCGTGCACGACATCCCAGCGCGGCTGAGCGCGCTGCAACTGGGTCTCGGCGATCTGCTGCAGGCGGGTGCTATCGAGCGGCTCGAGTGCGTCGAGGCAGACGAGCTCGCCGTCGAGGTGACGCTCGCGCCCGCTGACGCCACCTGAAAAGCGCTCGGTCTCGACCGGCCCGAACGGCGGCGGTGGCAGCACCCCAATCCGGGCGGTTCGTCGGATTGCCTCCCCAAAATTGCCACCCATATAAGGTCCCCTCCCGTGGACAGGACCCTGACAGCCGACCTGCCCTCCAAGGTAGGCGCCCGCGCAAGTGTGCGCGGCTGGGTGCAGGCGATTCGCGACCAGAAGCGCGTGCAGTTCGTCGTCGTGCGCGACGAGGCCGGGGCGGTGCAGGTCGTGCTCGGCAAGGACGATCCGCCGAGCCCGCTCAACGAGGCCGTCTCCGCGCTCACGCCCGAGTCGGCCGTGACCATCACGGGCAGCGTCGTCGCGGATGAGCGCGTGAACCTCGGTGGGCTGGAGTTGCAGCTGGAGGAGTTGCACGTCGACTCGCCCGCGGAGCCCGAGCTGCCGATCGCGCCCGACTCCGCCCTGGACAAGCGCATCGACTGGCGCTATCTCGACCTGCGCCGCCCCGATCGGCGGCTGATCTTCGAGGTGCAGAGCACCGTCGAGCACGCCATGCGCGAGTTCTGGCGCGCGGAGCGGTTCGTGGAGATCCATACCCCCAAGCTGATGGGCTCCGCCAGCGAGTCCGGCGCCGAGTTGTTCAAGGTCGAGTATTTCGACACGACCGCCTATCTGGCGCAGTCACCGCAGTTCTACAAGCAAATGGCGATCGCCGGCGGCTTCGAACGCGTGTTTGAGATCGGCCCCGTGTTCCGCGCCAACCCATCGTTCACCTCTCGCCACGACACCGAGTTCACGAGCGTCGACGTGGAGATCGCGTGGATCGACTCCCACGAGGACGTGATGTCCTTCGAGGAGCGCTGGCTCGCGCACGTGCTCGGGGTCGTCAAGGCCGCGCACGGCGAGGAGATCGAGCGGACGTTCGGCGCCGAGGTGCTCGTCCCGAGCGTGCCCTTCCCGCGGATCCCGCTCGCTCGCGCCAAGGAGATGCTCCGCGCATCGGGCCATGAGTCCGTCCCCGGTCCCGACCACGACCTCGACCCCCCGAGCGAGCGGGCGCTGTCCGCGCTCGTCGCCTCAGAGCACGGCCACGAGTTCGCGTTCGTCACCGACTACCCCTCGACGGTGCGGCCCTTCTACCACATGCGCCACCCCGACGATCCGACGCTGACCCGCAGCTTCGACCTGCTGTGGCGGGGTCTCGAGCTCACCACCGGCGCCCAGCGCGAGCACCGCCACGACGTCCTGCTCGCCCAGGCCCGCGACAAGCAGGTCGATCCCGGCCCGATCTCCTACTACCTCGACTTCTTCCGCTACGGAGCCCCACCCCACGGCGGCTTCGGCTTCGGGCTGACGCGGCTGCTGATGCAGCTGCTGGGGCAGGACAACGTGCGCGAGGTCACGTTCCTGTATCGGGGACCTCATAGGTTGATGCCGTAGGCAGTCTCACTCGATCTGACGCGACCTAGTAAACGCCGCCGAGCTTGCGGTGATCCCAGCTCGCGCGGCGGCGCTCGACGAACTCCAGACCCAACGCGCTTGGCGGCCTGGGCGTCCACGGCGGCGCGCGCCTCGGGCGCCAGCTCCGCGGGCGGCACCTCGCCGCGGGAGACCGAGTTGCGCAGCAGGATGGCGCCGCCCAGCGGCGCGACCGTGTCGAGCTCGCGATGGATCACGACGTCGCACTCGAGCATCACCCCACGCAGCTGCGCGTACTCCTCGCCCGCCTCGACTTGCAGCGTCGCGCGGGGGTCGCGTTCGAGGTTGCGTACCTTCTGTGAGCGCCCATACGTCCACGCCCACACACGCGGCCCCGGCTCGCCGTCGGGGGCGTCTCGCAGGACGTACCACAGCGGCATCAGGTGCGGCCACCCGCGCGGGCCGGCGGTGGCGCAGGTCACGGTGCGCTCCTCGGTGAGGAATGCGGCGACCTCCTCCGCGGACATCTCGATCTGGGTGCGGCGGCTCACGCGGGTTTTGAGGAGCTCTCGGGCGAGTCGGGTATGAGCGGTTCGAGATCGTCGGCGGTATCACCGGCCAGGCGAGCGAGATCGTCTCGCAGACCAAGGTCCGCCTGAACCACGGCGAGGCGTCGCGCAAGCTCCGTGCGGGAGATCCAATGTCGATCGTCCGAAGACATAGGTCAGCTCACCCCGGCGGCTACGGTCCCACCATCGCGCAGTCGCCCCACCGCGACAAGCACCGCCTCACGCGCGTCGGCGGGCTCCAACACAGCGGCGTCGCCGGCTTCCTTGAGGATCTCGCGCACGAGCCAGTCCACGCCGGCGAAGCTCAGCTCGACGACGACGGAGCCGTCGGTGCGCTCGGCCACGACGCGGCGGGCCTCGCGGGCCCAGCGGGCGCGCTCGGGAGAGACCCACACGCGCGCGGTGCGCGAGGCCTGCACCTCGCCGGTGCGCAGCCAGCCGTCGACCTCGGCGGCGGGGTCGACCTCGGGCCGGGGCTCGAACGTGTGCTCGGAGATCTCCGCGCGCTTGATCCGGTCCAGGCGGAAGTGGCGCACGCCATCGCGCTCGGGGTCGAAGCAGGCGACGTACCACCCCTCACGCCCGTTGGTGAGCGCGTAGGGCTCGACCGTGCGGTGGGAGATCTCGTTCTCGTTCTCCTTGAAGTACTCGAGCTCGATCAGCCGGTGCTCGACGATCGCGGTCGAGACCAGGCGCGCGAGGTCGGAGTCGTCGCTCGCGGCGTGGGCGACCTGCAGCCCGTGCTCCATCGGGTCCTCGCCGAGGGCGGCGACGATCTTCTCGCGCGCGCTCGTCAGCGAGCCCTCGGGGATGTGCTCGCCGATCAGGTCGATCGCCGCGACCAGCGCCTTGCCCTCGACCGGCAGCAGCCGTGCGGGCCGGTCGAAGTTGTCGCTGTAGGGCTCGGGATCGACCTCGATCGTGCCCTCCCCATCCTCCGTTTCGAGGATCTCCGCATACAGCACGTAGGAGCCGCCGCCGAAGTTGACGACGTTCAGAACGTTCACGTCCTCGTGCAACTCCCGCGGGCTGAGCTGCAGTTTCTCGCATACGTCCGCGATCGACACGGGCTCGCCGGCGCGCCCGGCGTGAATCAGGATGCTCGCCAGCGTGACCAGCCGCGCGAACCGCTCGGGTCTGATCGCGGTGTCGTTCCCGCGCCCCCCCGGCGATGACGAGGTCTCCTCGCCATCTCCCGCGGTGGCGCCGCGGCGCCCGCCCCGCGCGCGGGTGCAGGCGCGCTCGCTCGCCGGACGCTCCTCGACCGGCCGGCTCGCGGCCGCCCTCGAGGATCCCTTCCCCGAGGCCACCCGGGCAGCTTCGGCGTCGTCGTTGAGAAAGCCCTCGCCGTGACGCTCCCACAGCAACTCCAGGCGCCGGCCCAGCTCGTGCGTGAGCGACTCCGGGCCGAGCAGTCGCGCGTTGGCGCCCAGGCCGAGCACCCACGCGACGATCGTGCGCGGACTGGAGTAGCCGGTGGCGAACACGACATCGCCCTCGCCGGCGTGCGCTGCCTCTAGGAGCTCCGCGCGGGCACCGGCGTCGTCATCAGCCGCGTCCTCGCCCACCCGCGCGCCGGCCGCCCCGTCGCCGGGCGCATGGATCGCCCGGATCTCGCCATAGCGACCGAAATGACGTTCGACCTGCCACGCGATCCGCTCGGAGATGAGCACTTCCGCCACCTCCACCCGATCGCCCAGCTGCCAGTCCGCGCGGCGCGCGTAGGCGCGCGGGTCGAAGTCCTCGGGCCGCCTGAAGTCGTGCTCGGCCTTGGTCGCGTATGAGACCTTGCCGCGGATGCGCGACAGCCGGAATACGCGGATCGCCTTGCGCTCGTGCGCGTACCCGAGCAGGTAGAACTGCCCGCCCTGGAACAGCAGGTGGTAGGGGTCGACGCGGCGGCGGCCGGTCTCGTCGCGCTCCATCGTGTAGTAGTCGAACACGATCGTCTTGTTGCGGAAGATCGCCGTCTCGACCTTCGTCAGGCGCGCTGAGAGCTCGTGACCGCCGGCGGACGCGGTGATCCCCAGCGCGACGGAGCGCTGCTCGGGCGCCCGCAGCGGGCTGGGGCGCCCCAGGTGATCTGCTGCAGCGCCAGCCGCAGCGGCTCGGCGTAGGCGAATTCGCCGTCGAGCAGGCTCAGGGCCGTCTGCAGCGCCGCGAGCTCCTGGTCGGAGAAGGCGATCGTCGGCAGGTGGAAGTTCTCGGGGCGCAGCGAGTAGTTCTCCTGCTCCGCCGCCCCGTCGGTAGGGCGCTCGACGGTCAGCTGGATGCGCAGTGACTCGAGCTCGGAGCGGTCCGCGTAGAAGCGCCGCGCGAACGCGTCCTCGTTCATGCCGCTGTAGCCCTCCACGTCG
This sequence comes from uncultured Solirubrobacterales bacterium, assembly GCA_963786535.1. Taxonomy (GTDB): domain Bacteria; phylum Actinomycetota; class Thermoleophilia; order Solirubrobacterales; family Solirubrobacteraceae; genus Palsa-744. The sequence continues at coordinate 1,919,840 of CAWAZI010000001.1, forward strand.
CGCCGTATCTCCAGGGCCGTGACGGGCCGGCGCTCGGCCATCAGGTAGGAGATCAGCGACAGCTGGCGGATCAGCTTCTCGGTGTCCTTGGCCATCCCACGTTGAAAGATAGAACCCGGCGGTGGGAAGGCTCACGTGGTCCGTCACGCGGATCGCTATTTGCGAGTTTTCAGGCGGCTTGCCGCTCCGCCTCGACCGCCTCGCCGTCACCGTCGGCCGCGGGCTGGCCTCGAGGAACGCGCTGCCTTCGAGCGCCCGGTCATAGCTCGACCAGCGCCTTCCCGGGGCGAGCTCCTTTTCGAGGCGGTCGAAGCTGCCCATCCGCCCGCCGAGGTTGTCGATCATGTGCACGAGCGTCGCCTCGCGCGTGCACGGCACGACCGGGCTGCCGTGCTCCAGCGAGCCGTGATGGGATAGGACGATGTGAGTCACCGCCTGCGCCAGCTCGGCGGGGAAGCCCTCGATCTCCTCGATCGAGCGCCTGACCCGGTAGGTCTCGAACCGACTCCCCGGCGTCGAGCCTCGCGCAATCTCGACAATCGGCTGTTCGCCCATTCCGAACACGACCATGTCGGCCTTGGAGTCGAGCAGGATCGACCGCTTGACGGTGTCGCTCCAGTAGTCGTAATGCGCGAGCCTGCGCAGCGATGCCTCGACGCCCCCCGCGATCACGGGCACGCCGGAAAACGCCTCACGGGCGCGCTGGCAGTAGGGCATGGTGGCCCGATCGGGGCGGAGGCTGATGCGTCCTCCGGGACTGTAGGCGTCGTCGTTGCGGACCTTCTTGTTGGCGGTGTAGTGATTGATCATGCTGTCCATGTTCCCGGCACTGATGCCGAAGAACAGGCGCGGGCGGCCAAACGCTCGCCAGGGCTCGGCGCTCCGCCAGTCGGGCTGGCTCAGCACGGCGACCCGGATACCCGCCGCTTCCAGGACGCGGGCGAGAATGCCGGTCGCGAAGGCGGGGTGATCGACGTAGGCATCGCCGGTCACGATGACAACGTCAACATAATCCCAGCCCCGACGATCCATCTCCGCGCGGCAGAGGCCGGAAGTGGAGGCAAGACGAGCGGGACGGTCGGCAACACCGGCAGCGACGTCGGCGCGACGTTGGCTTCGAGTCGCGTCGGGCTGGGGCGGGACGAGCAAGGGAGAGTTGAATTGGGAACCCGAGTCATTATTGCCACCAGAGAGCCAACCAGTTGATCCATTCTCCACTCGCAGAACTTCATTATTCGCTGCCCGATCCTTCAACAACAAGGCGGTTCCTGGATCAGGGGCTTCCACGTCGTCCGGCGCCGGCGATTTGCCGACGCGAACTCCCAGAGATCCGCAGAACGACCGCCATGATTCGACCCGCCCCGCGAGGACGCTTGCCGGGTGGGAACCGGCCCCACAGGACCTCCTCGACGCCTCCCCAAAAAAATGCTGGACAGAATCACGAAACGATCCCGAAGCTGGTCCCGATAATATCATTGCGACCTTCATTAGCACCGGGCCGGGGAACCTCTGCGCGGCCCCAGGGTCCTTTCGGTCCGTACCTTCTCCCGGGGCCCCGGAGGGGGCTTGAAAAAAAACGGGTCTCATTCCGGGCCGATTCCTTGCCAAAACCCCCCAGGAAGCCGAGGCTCCAGCCGAGTCGTGGAGGTCGGTGGGCTCCCTCGGCGGGTGCCCCGACCTCCTGGGGAATAAGAACCATTCCGGAACGGAAGGGAAGGCCGCGCGGTCGCGTCTTCTCTATCGACTATCATCGCGATGCGCGGCGGGATTTGTTCTGGAAAACCTGGAATTCGGGGCCGGCCCGCGAGGACGCGGATCCCGGGCGTCCGGTTTCCGGCGTGGAATGGGACCGCTTCACCTTTTCGACGCCCGGAACCACCGACCCGCTTTCCCGGCGCGACCGCGACTGCGGTCATGATGGCGGCGAGCCGGGGGTCGATCAGGACGGAACCGAGCACGCCCGGCCAGAGCCGGACCGACCGACGTCAGGCAAAACCTGGCGAGTTCGCCATTCCCGGCTTTCCCCGAAACGTAGGCCCGGTTGAGGTAGGCCGCGCGAGCCGTCTCCTCGAGGATCGTTCGAGCCGGGCAGTCGGGCGGTTGAGCGACGTCAGCCACTGGATATTCTCGTTCAGAACTTGCTCGGTTTCTTGCAGATCGGTCGTGCCGGTCGCGAACCGATGGGTCTCGCTCGCCAGGTGCCAGCGGATATCGACCGTCGGCTCCGCAAGCCATACGAGCGACCAGGCACGCGCCAGGTCGAGCCATAACTTCCAGTCAACCACGTACTTGAGGGAAGGCTGGAACCCGCCGGCTTGCCGATGGGCCTCAACCCGCATGGAGACGGCCGAACAGCGCAACGGGTTCACCTCGGCCATGCGTTCGAATGCCTCTTCAGGGCCGAACACGCGATCAACGGAGCCGAGGCCGCCACGATCGACAACCCGTTCCGGCACGCGCTGGCCGTGTCTGTCGATCACGTCGGAGGCGCTGGCGACGAGTCCGACCGCGCTGGATTTGGGATCGTTGGCAAAGCCTGCAACCTGAGCGGCGATGTGCCCCGGGCGGAGCCGGTCGTCCTGGTGAACGATCGCGATCAGGCTGGTCCGGCAGAGTGCAACGCACTGGTTCCAGTTGCCCGCGAGGCCGAGCCGCTCGCTGTTGATCGACACCCGGATGCGATCGCCGCCGAGGTTGCGGACGAGCTCGAGCGTCGTCGTCGTCGGAGCGGTCGTCGGAGACGATGATCTCGGCGACGCTGTCCCCCTGGGCAAGCACACTCGCAAGGCACTCGGCCAGATGCTCGGCCCCGTTCATGGTCGGAATGGCGACCGTGATCCCAGGATCGTCAGGCACGGGTCGAGACCGGTCGGGTCATGAGGACGACGCCTCCCTGCTCAGGCGGTCGAGCGTCTCCCAGTTGTAGAGGCCCGAGGAGTGGCCGTCGCTCCAGACGAACCGGACCGCGTAGTTGCCGATCCCTTCCATGCCTTCGAGCTTGAGGTCGGGGCGGATGCTTGCCGGGTCGAGGATCCGCTCGCCGGTCCACTCGTTCTTGCACGAGCGCAGGGGCATTCGCCGCGGAGGGTCCGGTACGAGAGGCGGGCGACCGACTCATCGGGCCAGGTCAGTTCCAGGATCTGGTCGGCCTGGTGAGGCGCGGATGTTGGTGGGGGCGTCGGCCATCGTGGTTCACTCGTCCGGGAGGGCGATGTAGGCAAGGTCGCGAACCTTGAGCGTATCATGGAGTGTCGAGTCGGGGAATGGAGTCGAAGGGAGACCCGGCCATGAACCGATTCTTCGTCCGCGCGGCAGCGTGAACCAGGTCCGTCGAGCGCTCGGACGAGCTCCGGGCGGCGCACGCGTCGTCGGCCGGTTCGACCGGGAGACGATCGAGTGCCGGCACACGATGAACGAGCACAGCCTCGACCGACACTGGCCGATCCTGGTCAGCCGGCTGGCGAAGGCGGGGCTTGCCGTGATCGATCGGCCAGGCGCCGCATGGACCCGGCGCCGAGCTCAGCGAGAAGATCGCCTTCATCGGCTTCCCCGCCGCGATCGGGAGGGGCCGGTTGAGGGTGTCGCGGAACTCGGTCTCGGGTCGATGCCGAGTGCCCAGAACATCGTGGCGGCGATGTCGTCGGGCGAGACGGGATCGAGGCGGGATAGGCCCCGATCCTGTCGCTCGAGCCGTAGATCGCGCCGGGAGTCACGCCGCCGCCGGCGAAGAGGGCCGTGTAGCAGCGAGGCCAGTGGTCGCGGCCGTCGGGGCCGAACTGCGTGGTGTTGATCACCTGCGGCGAGCGGCCGAACTCGCCCATCCAGACGATCAAGGTCTCGTCGAGCAGCCCGCGCGCGGCCAGGTCTTCGATCAGGGTCGGCACGGCCTGGTCGGTGTTGGGGCAGAGCCGATTCTTGAGCTTGTTGAAGTTGTCGCCGTGCGTGTCCCAGCCTCCGCTTGCCGCTTGCCGCCGATCGACTTCGAGTAATAGACCGTGACGAACCGCACGCCCGCCTCGACCAGCCGGCGAGCGAGCAGGCAGCTCTGGCCGTAGGTCGTCCGGCCGTAGGCGTCGCGCAGCTCGGGCGGCTCGCGGGAGAGGTCGAAGGCGTCCTTGACCTTCGGGCGAGCGAGCATCGTCAGGGCCCGGTCGTAAAAGGCGTCGATCCCCCGCGCGGTCTCGGACCAGCCCAGCAGGTCGCCCTGCCGGTCGATCATCCGCAGCAGGCCGCGGCGATCATCGAGCCGGTCCAGCGGCAGGCTCGCGGGCAGGCTCAGCTCGGGGAGCTGGAAATCGGCCGCTGTTCGGGTCCTGGCCGATGAAGAACGGGTCGAAGCGTCTTGCCGAGAAAGCTCGCCGTCTGGCCGGGCGTCACGCTCCCGTCGCGGAGGACATGGGGATACGACGACGAACGAGGGGACCGCCGGGTCGTCGACCGGCTTGAGCCGGGCGACGGTGCTGCCGTAGGCCGGATAAAGCTCCTGGGTGTCTCGCAGGCGGATGTCGTCGAGCGGCGGGGCGTGGCCGGTCAGGCTGTAATAGGTCGCCGAATTGTGGTTCTTCATCCGGTGGTTGACCGACCGGACCTGGGCGAACTTGCCGATCACCTTCGAGAACCGCGGCAGGTGCTCGGAGACGGTGAGGCCCGGCTGGCTCGTCGCGATCGGCTTGAACTCGCCGCGGATGCCGTCGGGGGCGTCGGGCTTCATGTCGAACGTGTCGAGGTGCGACGGGCCGCCGAACTGGTGCAGGAAGATGACATGCTTGGCCTTCGGCTTGCACGCCGTCGCTGTCTCGGCGGCCGCAGCAGGGTGGGCAGGTTCAGCCCCGCGAACCCCGCGGCGCCGACTCTAGGAGGCTCCGACGCGAGAGCCGGCAGGTCGTCCGATAGTCTGGCAGGCGCTCATTCATCCGGCCCTCACGCTCGGCAGGCGAGCTCATCGATCGACCACGATTATCGATCGAACGCGGGCTCAATGTCGCAGCAAGAATTCCTTGCTGTTGACGAGCGCCCAGGCCACGTCTTCCCACGCCTTGCGGCGATCCTTCGCCGTCGCGGACATGTGCCAGGAAGCCCGCGCTCGCTCCGAGGCGGTCGGCTCGCGGCCGAGCGTGGCGAGGTCAGCTCGTCGAGGATCGCGTCGTCGTTGGCTCCGAGCCGAGCAGACGGCCGATCCGGTTGTCGTCGGCTTCCAGCAGGCGCGGACCGACGGTCGCCGTTGATGAGCTGAAACGCCTGGGCCAGGGTCGTCGACTCGGATCGCTCGCATTCGCAGGTCAGCAGTCGGTCGGGCTTGCCAAAGGTCTTCAGGAACGGCCCGCCCTGTTTGCGCCGGGCAATTGCGTCGCCGTGATCGCCGCGGGGCCCGGTCGGAACCGGCCCGGGCTGTCGAGCACCTGGCTGATCGCGTCGAGCAGGACCTCCGCGGGGAGCAGGCGGACCGAGGCGCGGGCGAAGTTGATCTCGTCGTCGGCGTTGGTCTCGTTCGGGCTCGGCGCCGAGCTGATAGGTCTGCGACTTCATGATCAGCGCGACCAGCGGCTTCAGCGCGATAGCCGCCCGCCACGAAGGCGTCGGTCAGGGCTTCGAGGAGCTCGGGGTTGGACGGAGGGTTCGACTCGCGGAAGTCGTCGACCGGCTCGACGATCCCCCGGCCCATCAGGTGAAACCAGACGCGGTTGGCCAGGTTGCGGGCGAACTGGCGATTGTTCTCGCGTCAGCCAGCGGGCGAGGTCGTCGCGGGCGTCGGTCTCGCCCAGGTTCGGCCGGGGGCCCGTGCGGCGGCTTGGGGTCCATCATTTCGCCCGAGCGGGGCTGGACGGTCTGCGGGCTGGCCGTCGAGATAGATCGATCTCGTCGCCGTTGATCTCGTGCTTGTCGAGCTTGTCACGCGCGGACGACGTTCATCTCCTTCTGGCGGACGTTCCCGAAGAAGGCGGCCAGGCCGTAGTAGTCGTCCTGCGTCCAGACGTCGAACGGATGGTTGTGGCACGGGCACACTGGAGCCGGACGCCGAGGAACACCTGGCCGACGGTCTCGGCCGCGGTCATCGGGTCGCGGTTGGTCCGGTAAAAGCTGGCGGCGGGGTTGGCATAGGTCGAGCCCTTGGCGGTGAGCAGCTGGCGGGCGAACTGCGTCGAGCGGGACGTCGCGCGGCGAACTGGTCGCGGAGCCAGCGCTGGAAGACCCAGACGCCCTTCTCGCCCATCGTCTTCTCTTCGTTCCGCAGCAGGTCGGCCCATTTCAAGGCCCAGAAATCGGCGAACTCGGGCCGGGCGAGCAGGCGGTCGATGAGCTTCGGCCCGTTTCCGGGATCGTCGTCGGCGAGGAACGCACGGGCCTCGTCAGGCGTGGGGAGACGGCCGATCGCGTCGAGGGAGGCCCGGCGGAGAAAGACGGCGTCGTCGACGGGCTCGGCAGGGTTGATCTTCGGGAGCTTGAGCTTGGCGAAGACGTGGCGTATCGACGACGTTGCTCGGCTCGGCGGTCCGCCAGGCGAAGCCGGGCCGGTCGTGCAAGAAACGTCAGACGGCTCACGCCGCGGCCGTCCAGGTACCGAACGGCGACGGTCGGTCTCGGTCGGGCCTTTCGCCTCGACCAGGCCGTCGGCCGATGACCGACGACCTTGGTCGGGTCGCTGACGTCGTAGGACGCCTGCCGGGTCACGTCGCGGCGTGGAGCCGTCGGAGAATTCGGCGGTGACGGCGAGTTGCTGAGAGGCAGGGGGCCGCGTTCATCCGCTCGCGCGGGGAAAACATCGAGTCGGATCAATCGAGGCGCCGTCGCCAAGATCGTCCTTTGCTCCCGGGCGCGATCCAGTCGACGAGGGCTCGGCCTCCGGCGAATCGACCGGGAACCGCAGGCCCTCCTTCGTGGGCGATCTGTCCCGTCGGCTTGCGAACGATCAGGCTCGCTCCGGGACGGACGAGATTGACCCGACGGCCGAGGGCGTCTCGGGTCAGCGAAGTCGAGGTCGAACACAGGGTCTTCGCCGCGAAGGCTGAGCCGGAAGCCCCCTTTGCCGTTGGGGTTGCCGTGGCAGGCCCCCATGTTGCAGCCCCCCTTCGAGAGGAGCGCGAACGACATCGACCCGATAACTCGCCGCCCGCCGATCGCCCAGAGGTTCAACGTGGAGCGAAACCCGGCTCCGCAGGCCCCCCGCCTCGACCAGAACGACTCCGTCACCACCCGCACATGGCGTGACGACCCCGTCGCCCGAGACCTTCGCCACGCCCGGCGGCTCGACCGACAGACGGGCTTTCCGCGTCAGGTCACGGGCCTCGCCTTGTGCATCGAAGCCGGTGACGACGAGTTGTCGGCGAGGAGATACGCTCGAAAGCTGGATCTCGGATGGGACGACCTCGATTCGTGTTACGACCGGTGTCCCGGCGAAGCCGTACGAGCCAGATGACAGGGCGCGGCAAACAGGCCGATCCCAACGATTGCCTCGTTTAGGTTCGTTCGGGAAACCGGGCTGGTGCTGGGGCGTGCGGGGATGTTCACAGCGTCCCCTCGGGCAGGCTGTTGGTCTTGACGAAATCGAGGCGGGCAAGGACTGGCGGAACTCTCCCCAAGTAGACCTGATGATGGCTCACGGGTCAAGCGGGGAGGGAACAGGGTACCGGACCATCAAGGGAGACGGAAAAGCCTTGCTATTCAAGATGATCGACCAATCGAGACCGGGATTGCGAGCCATTCTCGCCCTGGTGCCGATTCGGCCCCGATCCGATCGATTTTCGGCCGATCAGCCGTGGAGTCCTACAACCAGATTCCGAACATGGGATTTTCGTTCCTACCCCCTTGCGCGCACGGTTCCCACGCTGGGACACCGGTGTTACAATCCAGTGTCAGGAAACGGGATGGCCGAACGGGAGGAGCGGCTTGATGATGTCGGATTCGACAGCCCCACGAAAGAAGAAGCTTTACATCGAGACCGTCGGCTGTCAGATGAACGTGCTCGACAGCGAGCTGGTCGTCGGCAAGCTGCGCAACGAGGGATACGAGCTGACCGACGACATCGAGCCAGGCCGACACGATCCTCTACAACACCTGCTCCGTCCGCCAGCACGCCGAGGACAAGATCTACAGCGCCCTCGGCCGGGTCCGCAAGCTCAAGGAACGCAAGCCCGACGTCGCCGATCGGCGTGCTTGGCTGCATGGCGCAGAAGGACCAGGGGCCAGATCCTCAAGCGCGCACCCGCATGTCGACGTGGTCGTCGGTCCCGGCCAGCTCGCGCGGGTCTCCGAGCTGCTCGACGATGGCCCAGGACGAGGACGCGCCTCAGATGGCCGTCAGCCTGCCGCGGACCGGCGGCTCGCGACGACTCGTGACGGCCAGCTTCGCCGAGTACGACCCGCTCCGCGAGCCCGCGATGCGGCCGAGCCCGTTCCAGGCGTTCGTCCGGATCATGATGGGCTGCGACAAGTTCTGCACCTACTGCGTCGTCCCCTCCGTCCGCGGCCCCGAGCAGAGCCGCCCGCCGACGTGATCGTCGAGGAGGCCCGGCAGCTCGCCGACCAGGGGGTCAAGGAGATCACCCTCCTCGGCCAGACCGTCAACAGTTACAAGTTCGATCGAGCCCGACGGCCGCACGGTCCGCCTCTCCGATCTGCTCGAGCGGCTCCACGAGATCGCCGGGCTCGAGCGGATCAAGTTCATCACGAACTTCCCGAACGACATGACCGACGACCTGCTCCAGGCCGTCCGCGACCTGCCCCAAGGTCTCCCGCTACCTCCACGTTCCCGCCCAGAGCGGCTGCGACGAGGTCCTCAAGCGGATGAAGCGGCTGTACACCGTCGCGCTCTACGACGAGATGCTCGCCCGGATCCGCGAGACCGTCCCCGAGCGCGCGGTGTCGAGCGACTTCATCGTCGGCTTCTGCGGCGAGACCGAGGCCTCGTTCGAGAAGACCATGCGGCTGGTCGAGCGGTCCCGGTTCAAGAATAGTTACATCTTCAAGTACAGCCCGCGCCAGGGGACCAAGGCCGACGACCTTTATCCCGACGACGTTCCGGAAGAGGTCAAGAAGCGGCGGAACAACGAGCTGCTCGCCCTCCAGAACGCGATCAGCCTCGAGGACAACCGTCGGCTTCATCGGCCGGACGTTCGAGGTTCTGGTTGAGGGCCCGAGCAAGTCCGCGGCGAAGTTTGACGCCGGCGGAAGGTTTCGGGCAATTGACAGGTCGAACGCGTTGCGATCGGATCGTGGTATTCGAGGGCCATGAACGACTCACCGGGACGACGGTGCCCGTCGCCATCGAAGACGCCGGCGCGGTCACGTTGTTCGGCCAGGTCGTCACGTCGAGCGTCCAACCGGTCCCGAGCCCGGGCTGAGACGGGGATTGGACACCTATGCCAGTTGCGTGCGTCATCGTCGGCCGTGAATGTGTACTCGAAATGCGTCTCGAACGCTCCAAGAATTTCTCGGCGACAGGCCGAGTCGCCGAGGCCGATTCGATGCCCCGACCGCGCCACCCGGACAAGGACATCGAAGCAGCGATTCAATATGCCGAGTCAAGACGCTGGGCGTTCGTCCGGTCGGGGAGTCACGGCTGGGGCGTCTTTCACTGCCCGCTCACAGGACGGGACGGGCATCGATTTACGGTTTTCTCCACGCCCCGCAACGCTCGCAACCACGCCGATCGATTTCGAAGAGCAGTGGACGACTGCCCACACTGACCTCGGGAGTAACTTATGGTGACACAAACGGCGCTTAAGGCATTTCAATTTACAATTACGCTTGAAATTACAACATATTTATCAGACGAAGAACTCGATGAGTTGTGCGGCAAAGTGCTTGCGACGGGCTGCGACGATGCCTCGGTGCATACGTCCGGCCCGACGGTGTACCTATCCTTTGACCGTGAGGCGGCCGACCTTGGGGACGCGATCGCCTCGGCGGTCAAGGCCGTCGAGCCGGCAGGGCTGGGCGTGTCCAATATCGAGGTCGGCTAAATAGGGAGACTCATAAAGGCCATGCAGCGGAGAGCCGAGCTTCCGAGGCCGATTCGATGCCCAGACCTCGCCACCCGAACAAGGACATCGAGGCGGCCGTCAAGTATGCCGAATCGCGGGGTTGGGAGTTCATCAGGACGGCGAGTCATGGGTGGGCCATCTTCTACTGCCGGCATCGCGGGCCGGGACGGATGTCAATTCACCGTCGAGTCCACGCCACACGTTCCTCGGAACCACGCCGACCGATTTCGCAAGGCCGTGGATCAATGTCCCCACTAACGGGAACGCCCAAGGGAAACGACTTATGGCGACACAAACGGCGACGGCAGTCGAGCCGAAAACCTTCTCGTTCACGCTAACGCTTGTGACCGCTCCAGTTTTCTCGGTGGATGAGATCGATGCGTTGCATTCTGCCCTTCACCAGCAAGGCTGCGGCGTTGATGGTTCGCTCGCATGCCGGGCCGGGACGGCTTATCTCTCTTTCGACCGCGAGGCCCCCGATCTTGGCGACGCGATCAGCTCGGCCGTCAAGGCCGTCGAGCGGGCGGGGCTGGGGGTGTCCAATATCGAGATCGGCTAATTTCTGCGGCTGACGGGCCTTATCGCGGACGCCTCACTCCTCGAATTCAACCCAATGTTCTCGCCCCAATTAACCCTGTGGCTGCCGAGCCGATCGACAGCCCTGTCTCGATAACGGATCTTGAATGTGACTAAAGGAGTCCGAATGGAACAATCGCTCAACGACCTGGTGGGTCGTTGGGTCGCGGCGATGGGGATCGATCCCCGCCGGCGCCGGCGGCGGCCACGCTCTGGCGTTGACGTTCGGCGCCGGTCCCGATCCGTGCCGGGCCGGAGCTGATCCGCGCGAGATCGACGCGTGGGAGCTGCGTCACGGTTTCGCGCTTCCCGACGGTCTCCGCGGCTGGCTGCTGCTCTCGAACGGTTTCTACACGAGCGGGCCCCTGATCCATCCGCTCTCGGCGATCGGCCCGATGGTGCCGTTCGCCCGCATGCCCGAACTGGTGGTGCAGCCCGAGAGCTGGTTCGAGCTGGGCAACCCGAACGTCGAGACCATCTGCATCGACCTGGCCTATCACTGGCCGGGCGGCGACTGCCCGATCTTCACCTCGGGCGACGACCAGGTGCAGAGCCCGCCCAAGGTGATCGCCACGAGCTTCGAGAGCTGGTTCCTGGAGCTGCTCCACCAGGGGGGCCGCGAATACTGGTTCGATCCGGACTCCGCCGACCTGGGCGACCCCTGGTCCGCCCACCGGAGGAACACCCCCACCCCGCCGTTGCCCGACCGTCTGCGCGCCTCGCCCCCCATGTCCTTGCCTACATGCGGCCCGGCGCCGACGACCGTGTCGATCGCCTCGACCCTCGGCATCAGCCGAGGCGACGTCGAGACGATCCTTCCGCCATCTCCAGCACGACGTGCCCGGTTTCGCCGGCTCGTGATCCGCGATGTCGCCGCGGAGCTCGAGCCGACTACCATCGCCCCAGAGGCTCGCGGCATGCCCGACATCTCGCTGACGAGCACCGAGTGGTTCTTGCACGCTCTTCGACGATCCCGCGAGCGACCCGGCGCTGGCTCGGCCGGACTCGGGGTCCGCGACACCGAGCGCGGCGTCCGCGACCTCCGCGACCTGGCGCGACGCGCGGCGGCGGACGGAGCTCCTCGCCAGGGTCGCCTGCCAGTTGCACTTGCTCCTGCCCCGCTGCCCGACGCCGGCATGGCGCTCGCGAACCTCGAGCGGTTCGTGGCGGCCAGCCGGCGGCCCGAGGCCGTGCTCCGGGTGCTGGCCGAGACATCCCCGCACCACCGAGGTGCTCGTTCAGCTCTTCAGCACCAGCCAGCACTTCAGCGAGCTGATGATTCGCGACCCCGCGCTGCTCGACTGGCTGCAGCGGGAGGCCGTGCCGCGCGATCGCGACGCCCTGATCGACGGGCTCTGGGACGAGCTGAAGGCCGCCGGCGACGAGGAGGCCGAGCGGCTCGCGATCCGCCGGTTCCGCCAGCGCGAGATGCTCCGGATCGGCTACGACGACATCGTCCGCGGTCTGCCGCTGGAAGTGATGGCGCTCGACCTGTCGTACCTGGCCGAAGCCTGCGTCGAGGCCGCTTGCCGGCTCGCCCGCCGCCACGCCGAGGAACGGCATGGCGTTCCCCGGGGCACGACGGCAAGCCCGCGCGGTTCGTCGTGCTCGGCCCTGGGCAAGCTCGGCGGCGCCGAGCTGAACTATCGTCCGACATCGACCTGATATTCCTTTACGACGACGAGGGTCAGACCACCGGGCCGCGACCGATCTCCAACGCGGAGTTCTTCGCCAGGATGGGGGGCGACCTCGTCCGGCTCCTGTCCGACCACACCGCGCTGGGGCTGGCCTACCGGGTGGACATGCGGCTTCGTCCCGAGGGAAACCAGGGAGCCCTGGCCCGGTCGCTCGCGGCGACGCTCGGCTATTACGACACGGCCGGGCGGACCTGGGAGCGCCAGGCCCTGATCAAGTGCCGCCCGATCGCCGGCGACCTCGACCTTGGCCGAACATTTCTGGACGAGATCACCCCGTTCATCTACCGCCGCTACCTGAGCGGGGCCGAGATCGGTGAGATCAAGGCGATGAAGCGGCGGATCGAGCAACGGACCGTCTCCGCCGGGACCGCCGAGTTCGAGGTCAAGACCGGCCGCGGCGGCATTCGCGACGTCGAGTTCGTCGTCCAGTTCCTCCAGCTCCTCCACGGCGGCGAATACCCCGAAGTCCGGCATGCGA
>CAWAZI010000002.1:0-842919 GCA_963786535.1 uncultured Solirubrobacterales bacterium
GGGCGAGATTTGGCTCTGCGCCTGGCATTGAGGAAGGGGGTCCCCGCCTCTCCGCTTCGCTCCAACCCGGGGACCCCCTTCCTCGACCCACCACATCACAGATGTTTTGGTGGGGCCAGGCGCAGAGCGTGGGAGGGGAGCGAGCGGGCAGCAGGGTGGAAGTGGAGAACAACGACAAGGAGGGCTGGGAGGCATCGGTGGGTAGAGGTCGGAGGGGAGGACGGACGTGGGTCGTCGGCGCGGGTGTGTTTGGTGGCGGGCTGAGGGGCCGGTTGCGGCGTCGAGGGGATGGCATTACGTGGGGGATGGCGGTCGGTGGGCTGGAGCCGGTGTTGGAGCCGCAGGAGCGCGTCGGGCGGGCAAGTCGGCTGTCATCGAGGTCGGCCGACGGCTCATTGGGAGCGTCGGGGTGTTGCGGGTCGCGGGTGTTTCCTTGTTCGCGGGTGAAAGTCAGCCGGCGGCGGCGCGCCGGGATGGGGGTAGCAGGTCGTTCCCCCGCTGTAAAGCAAGTTCAAGTCCCCGCCTGCGGCGGGGCACTGCCGTCACTTGCGAACTTGCTTGACAGCTCCTCCACGACCTGCAAAGGCCGCAATCAGTTGGGCAGCCGCCCAACTGGCTCAAAGGAGCCCGAACCTTGGAGGAAACCGTGATGCACACCCCGATATCTGACCCATCCAATTGCTACGGATTGCGCTGTCGAGCCGCCCTGCCGTGGGGCACGCGAAAGAATTCGCTTGCTCGGCGGGGGCGGTGCTCGGCTTACATACAGAGAGCCGATGCGATCCCGCTGGCGCATACGACCATGAGAACGGGCACCCTGGAGCTGCAAGTCCCTGATGCGTTCGTGCAGGCCATCGCCGAGCGCGTCGCCGAGTTGCTGACCGACAGCCTCGCGGGAGGCGGCGCGCCGGAGCCGTGGATCGGCGTGGAGCAGGCCGCGGAGCACCTTGCGTGTCCGACGAGCCGCATCTACGATCTGGTGAGCCAGCGACGCCTCACGCCGCGCCGCGACGGACGCAGGCTCTTGTTCAAGCGCTCACACCTTGACGCAGCGATCGAAGCCCTGTCGTAACGCCCGCTGTCCGCGTCCAGCGCTACAAAAGGAGGAACCCCGATGGCTGCTCCCACGATCAAGACGAAGCATCCCGGAATCTACAAGCGGGGCTCCCGCTACATGATCGCCTACCGCGAGAATGGCAAGCAGCGGTACGAGACCTTCAGGACTCTCGATGAGGCCCGCCGCGCGAAGTCAGCGCGGGCGACGGACATCGAGCGAGGCGAGTTCGAGGGGCGCTCCCGAATCACGTTGCATGAGTACGCCCGTGCGTGGGTGGAGCGCTACCAGGGCCGTGGCCGGCGCGGATTCCGCGAGGGCACCCGCGACGAATACAAGCGCTTGTTGGAGGCGTATGCGCTGAAGTTCTTCCCGGCCGGTCTGCGGCTCACGGAGATCACGCCGAGCGGGATCGCGGGTTTCGTGGGGTGGCTGTGCGACCCTGCCAAGCAGGAAGGTCGGACCCTTGGCGACCAGACGGTGCGCAACATCGTGACCCCGCTGCGCGCGTGCCTCGCCACGGCCGTCCGCGAGGGCCTGATCCGGTCGGGGAACCCCGCTCGGGACGTGGACCTCCCGCACCGCCCGACCGCCGAGGAGTCCGAAGAGGAGGAGGTCCGGGCGATGAGCCACGAGGAGCTATCGACGCTGCTCGGGATGCTCCCGGACAACTGGCGGATGTTCTTCTTGTTCCTCGCCTCCACAGGTCTGCGGATCAGCGAGGCCGTGGCGCTCCAGTGGCGGCACCTGGAGCTGGACGGGTCCACCCCGCACGTCAAGGTCCGCCGGGCGCTCGTGAAGGGCCGCATGGGTCCTCCCAAGAGCAAGTACGGCAAACGGGAGATACCGCTCGATCACGCGCTCGTGCTGGAGTTGCGCGAGCACCGCAAAGCGTCGGAGTGGCCAGGTGCCGAGGACTTGGTGTTTCCGGCGAGCAACGGAGCGCCGCTGAACCAGGGCAACGTCCGCCGCCGCGTGCTCAAGCCGGCGCGAGAGGAGGCGTGCCTGGAGTGGGTCGGATTCCACGCCTTCCGCCACACCTGCGCGTCGATGCTGTTCGCCGAGGGCCGCAACGCGGTACAGGTCCAGCGGTGGCTCGGCCACCACTCTGCCGCGTTTACCCTCGACACGTATATCCACCTGCTTGACGGGGACATCGGGCAGCCGCTGAAGCTCGGGCGGGGTGCAGACGAAGCGCAGAGGTACCACGCACACCTGCCCTGAGCTGATCTCGCACACGGTGTGCGAGACCTTCCGTTAGATGGAGCCAAGAGGGCGTTTGGAGGGGCTATCCTGTGCCCGATGAAGCTCCATGAGGCTATCGACACGCTGCTTGCTGAGAAAGGCTGCATGTACGCCCCTGAACTGGCCGATGCGATCAATCGGCGGAGCCTCTACGTTCGAGGCGACGGCCAGCCACTTCCGTCAAATCAGGTTCATGCTCGCGTCGGCAACAAGACCTACAGGGATCGCTACGGCAGGGACGAGACGGGCCGGATCTGCCTCGCGTAGGGCTCCGCCGCCGAGCCAGGTATCGTCTGCTACGTACATACGTTCGATCTCTTGGAGGACCGATGCCAGGACAGCGAAGGCACGTCACGCAGAGGCCCGATGGCCAGTGGGCGGACAAAGCTGAGGGAGCCGAGCGCGCTGGTGGCCTCTACAGGACGCAGGCTAAAGCTCAGGCCGCCGCCACCCAGCACCTTCAGAACCATCCAGGCGGTGGTGAGGTCGTGGTCCACCGACCTGACGGCCAGATCCGCAACTCAAACACGATCAATCGCCCGGACCCCGATCCGCCGCGCGACACTCGTCACTGATCGCGGCAGCACGGAGCCGATGACGTGATCCGAGTCCGCTACTCAGGGCCTATTCGTGGCGCGCACATGCTGTCCGGTCAGCTTTCTGATGCTGGCCTTCAGGCAGAGTTCCCTCCGCCCTTCGAGCGGCGTGGCGCCGGACAGGATGTCGTCCACGTCACCATCGAAGTAGCGACGCAAGCCAAGGACGGACTGATCGGCTACGCGGCTATCGAGGCGGTCAAGCGCATCGTGGGTGCCTTCAAAGAGCGCCACCCCGGCGTCGAGGCAGACGTAGAGTCCGACGAGGACGAGTAGTTCCGCCCATCGCTTCTAGGCGCTGAGCTGCGGAACCGAGACACTACCGCGGTGTGGGTGCAAACAAAGTGCAAACACGCCCCACGCCAACGCACTCCACTACGCCGGAAGACGATCGGGCGGATTCCCTGCATTAGAGCCAAATCGGCCGACTGCACGGCACCCCACGCGACGGTTGATTTGGTCTACGGAACCGAAGGTCGGGAGTTCGAATCTCTCCTGGCGCGTAGGAAGCACCTGCAAATCGCCACTTTCACAAAACAGCATATCTAACGTTTTCGTCAAATATGTCCCAGATGTGTCCCGAGAAATGGCGCTGAAGCCCTCGACCATCCGCGGGTATCGCTCGATCATCGACGCCTACCTCATCCCCGCGTTTGGCTCCGAGCGACTGACAGGGTGGGATCGCTGATCGACCGCCAAACCTTGCCCGGCGGGTGGACGTCTACTCCCAACGTCGCCTTGCCGGATTCCAGCGCGAGGCGTTCTCGTGGACACCGTCGATGAATGCCACGACGCCATCAACGACATGAGAGAAGCGTTCGGGAAGTCCGGGCAGGCCGGCGCGAGCGCGAAACGCTTCCCACGGCTGCTGTCGGCGTTCGCGCAATGTCTCGAGCATGGGACCCAGAGGTCGTATCTCGTGATTGCGATGCTCGGTAACGGCGTGCAGCGCGCGGCGCAGCGGCGTTGCCTCGACAGGGTGGATCTCTGAGAGGAGGTAAACATCACCATAGTCGCGGTCGCGGGTGTTGGCGTCGCCCAGGAGCATCATCGTGTCGGCCTTCTCGGCGATGACGCTCTCCAGTGGATAACCCAGGAGCCGGAAGCCCTCACCGTCCAGAAGGGTGGGATAGGCGATGCGTTGCGGCTCGATCGGATCACCGAAAGAGAGGTCGAGCCTGAGCTTGAGCGCGGCGCCGTCCAGGTCAACCGGCAGCGCGAGGCGCACGCCTTCGTAGTCGGCGTTCTCCCGGATTCTCTGCACCGAGATTGCGCTCGAGTCGAAGCTCACGCCGTCGGCTATGGAGATCGCCGTGATTTCGCCGACCACGGCGCGCAGGCTGTCCTCGCTGTTTGACAGACCGAGTGCGAGCATGTCCGCGTCTCGCGTCGTGCGGCGAACGTTCAGCACCGCGAGCAGCATCCCGCCCTTGAGCACAAATCGCTCGGCAAAGGGCGACACCGCCAGCCGGGCGAGGAAGCGCTCGTGGACATAGAGTTCGAAGAGCTGTTGAGTATTACGGCCCTGGGCACGCGCGAGCTTCCGCAGATCGAGGTAGGTCTGACTGGGAATTCGTTGGCTCATGCCATCAGAGGCTCCATCGTTTCGGCCATGACCGTGCCTATCCGCAGATGCCGCGCCAGCGCCAGCAGCTCGCCCGGCCTGGCATCCGGGCTTTGCAGGTATCGCCGAAGCGTCACCAGGGCCAGGTCTCGACCGACGCGCGAGCGAAGTCGCAAGAGATCGACGATCGTCCGCTCTCGCGAGCTGATGGCGATCGTCTCTGCTGACTCGACCGGCTGCTGGACACGCCCAAGCGCAAATGTTGCGGCTGCGAAGACATGCACCTGCGTGGAGGGATAGGCGATCGTTGGGCGATGGTGTCCGCGTGCGACCGCGAGATGCACCGAGTCGGGCATCTCGTCAGTCAGATCCCAATAGCCCGCGGCCGAGGTCAGACAGATCATGCCATCGGGTGCTCGGCGGCAGACTGCCACGAGGTCCAAGTGGGCTGTCGCGGGCGCATCGGCCACGCGATAAATCCCTCGGGAAAGCTCGATCAGCTCTCCGCCGTCTCGCAGCCGATACAAGTCTTCCCACCGCGCGCCGTTGTCGATGAGCTCGGCGGAGGAGACCGTCCCACCCATGCGCCGCGCGATGTCGAGAATCTGACTGGACTGCATAGGATGATAGTCTACACACTTCTATCTCAGATGTACAGCATTTCATCCAACATAATGATGCCCCGAAACCATGTCCCGAAGTACGCCCGATGGTCAGATCACGAACTCCGCAAATCTGAGGTCACTTGGGACACTTTTCTCTGCTCTGAAATGGCTCTGTAGAGCCAAAAACACGGCATTCTGGGCAACTACGGAACCGAAGGTCGGGAGTTCGAATCTCTCCTGGCGCGCCAATCTGTTCAAGGTCAAACTCCGGTCCCAAAGAAAGGGATCGGGGTTTGGCCTTCTTTGGGGGCTTTTTGGCGCCAGCATGGGGCTTTCCTGGGCGCGGCGGCGGATGAGCCGTGGGCCGATGATGCGGGCGTATGGCTTCTCGATCGTGGCCTCTTTGACCTCGCCATCCTCCCCGACGCGGATCTGGCTGAAGAAGGCTTGGTTGAGCAGCCGTTTGCCAAGGCAGCTGGCGGCCAAGTACGTTTCCAGCGGGGTTTCGGTCAGCGCGAGCGCTTCCTCAAGAGCCCCGCGGATCTCGGCGAGCTCGATCTCTGAGCGGCTGAGCAACTGCTGGAGGCTGCGCTCTTCGGTTTCGATGCGTTCGGTCTGGCTGCGCATCACGTTCTCGGAGACGCCCCCTTTGTAGTGGAGTTCGAGGAGCTTGGTCTGCTCGCCTTCAAGGGTCTGGAGGCGTCGGCGATGGCGTGTGGCGGCCTTCTGGATGACGCCGATGTGCTTCTCGGCGTGTGCTGTGATCGATTTGCGGGTCTTGGCGATCTGTCCTGGCGTGAGCTTCAGCGACCAGTAGAGCGCGGCGACCTCGATCTCGACTCCTTCGGCGCTGTAGTGCCCGGTGTCGCAGGTTCCGCCGTTGCGGCCTTTGCGCTTCACGCAACTGAAGTATTCGTAGATACCGCCGTATTCTCCACGGCGCCTGCCATAGATCAGGCGTCCGCCGCACTCATCGCAGGTCAGGATGCCCTTGAGGTAGTGGTAGTGCTTGCGATGGCGGTCGCCGGCAGCGCGCTTGGCGTCGAGCCGGACCTGGACCCGGTCGAACAGCTCTTGGTCGATGAGCACGAGGTTGTCCCGTAGCGTGTAGAAGTTCGTAGGTGGCGGTTCCCCCGCCTCGTCCGGTCGCGCTGGGACCGTGGCGAGTGCAAATCAGTCCATCGAGACGAGAGGAACCGCCATGAGCACCGTAAAGCAGGAGCAGGACGCACGCCCGGAGAGGGTTTTGCCGTCGGGGGTGCAGGATGCGCTGGGAGAGCTCGCTGGTGCCGCGAAGGACGGGCTGTTGGCGCTCAGTGTCGGGTTGGGGCTCGGCGTCCTGGGCGAGATGATGGAGGCCGAGCTGGATGAGGTCGTCGGCGCCAAGCACGCCAATAACGCAGAGCGCACCGCGGTCCGTCACGGCCACACCGATGGCGAAGTGACGTTGGGTGGACGGCGGGTCGCTGTCCGGCGTCCGCGTGCCAGGAGCGCTGATGGTGAGCAGGAGGTGCCGTTGGCGACGTATGAGTATTTCGCTGACCGTGACCCGTTGACACGTGTCGTTTTGGAGCAGATGCTCGCCGGTGTCAGCACGCGCCGCTTCGCCCGGACTCGTGAGCCCGTCGGTGAGCAGGTCGGCGCTGGTGAGCGTTCGGCGTCGAAGTCCGCGGTCAGCCGCGAGTTCATCGGCCGCACGCGGGAGCACTTGGACGCTCTGATGAGCCGCGACCTCGCCGATGTGCGCCTTGCGGCGTTGATGGTCGACGGGATCGAGCTGAAGGGCCGCTGCGCCATCGTCGCGCTCGGTGTCAGCACCGACGGCGTGAAGCTCCCGTTGGGGTTGTGGGACGGCTCGACGGAGAACAAGACCGTCACCGCGCACCTCCTCGCCGATCTCGTCGCCCGGGGCCTGGACATCGAGCAGGGCGTCCTCGTCGTCCTCGACGGGTCAAAGGCACTCAGGGCGGCCGTCGAGGAGGTGTTCGGCCCCGTGCCGGTGCAACGCTGCATCCGCCACAAGGAATGTCATGAAGGGGTGACGTCCGCGGTGGTGGCCAGCCTCGAGGGATTCCCTATTCGAGAGGAGCATCGAGATGCAGCAGTTTGTTGGGATCGACTGGGCTACGAGGCGAGCGCGATGGTGCGCGGTCACCGGGGCGGGCGTGTTGATCGACGAGGATTGGGCGCCGGCCGACGAGGATGGCCTGGCGTTGATGGTCGCCCGGCTTGGCCCGGACACTGTCGCTTGCCTGGAGATGATGAGCGGCGCGGCGTGGGTCCGCGACCAGTTGCAAGGGAGTGGCTGGACCGTTCAGATCGCTGATGCCCGCAAGGCCAAGGCGGTCGGGTCGTTGGCGGCGAAGACTGACAAGCTCGACGCGCGTGTCCTGGCCGAGCTCGCGCGGCGTGATCTGGTGCCGCAGGTGCACGTGCCGACGTTCGCGGATCGTGAGCTCAAGGAGCGGCTCGGCCGCCGGATGCACATGGTTCGCCTGCGGACCGCAGCGATGAACCGTGCGCACGGCGTGCTCAGTCAGTTCGGTGTGAAGCTCGCGTTCAAGCGGCTGCGGGAGCCTGACACCGAGGAGCTTCTGATCGAGCGAGGCGTCCCGGAGGTATGGCGTCGCTCGATCGCCGAGGCGGTCGCTGTCGTCGCGATGCTCGATCTGCGGCTGATCCCGCTTGAGCAGGAGCTCCGGCCACTCGCGCGCGTCGACCCACGCGTGCAGCTGCTGATCACGATCCCCGGCGTGGGCGACCTGCTGGGCTTGACGATCGCAAGCGAGGTCGGCGATATCTCGCGCTTCCCGTCCTCCCGCAAGTTGATCGGCTACTCGGGGCTGACCCCGCGCGTCTACCAGTCCGGGCAGAAGGCGCGCACTGGGAAGCTCTCGAAGTCCGGGTCGACGATGCTGCGGTGGGCCGCGATCGAGGCTGCCCAGCAGGCCTGGAGGCCGAACAGCCCGTGGAACCAGCTCTACCTCGACGTCAAGCAGCGTTGCGGCGGCAAGGGCAATCCCGCCAAGGCCGCCGTCGCCCGCAAGGTCCTGATCGCCACCTGGCACGTCCTCTCCCTGCAGAAGCCCTTCAACCCTTCGCGCCCGCGCGGCGCGAGCGCTCCTGTCCCGGCCAGCTCCAGTTGCGTTCTGGTCGACTAACGACCCACAAGGAATTGAGAAGCCGGGACAGCTCCGACCGACACGGTGTGCGCTAGCGAGCGCCGAAAGAGAACTGAGCGACTACCGAAACCCCCCGACCCTGAGAGGAAGGCACACCCACCCTGACTTGCCCTTGACATCCACTTCTTCTTCAAAGAGAACGCAACGTCCTCGATCACCTCCCCGAACGCGATCGCCCAGCGGTGAAGACGCGCCTGCGGCGCGCGTGGGCCAGCGATAACCATCCGCTCGCGCTGGACGGCCTGCGGACCCTCGCCGGAGAGCTGGAGCACTCCCATCCCGGGGCGGCCGCGTCCCTAAACGAGGGGCTGGAGGAGACCCTCACCCTCGCACGCCTGGGGATCCGCGGACGGCTGAAGAAGACCCTCGCTTCGACGAACCCGATCGAGTCGATGATCGAGATCATCCGCCGCAGCTCCCGCAACGTCAAGCGCTGGCAAAACGGCGATATGTGCCTGCGATGGACCGCCGCGGGAATGCTCAAGGCCGAGACCCAATTCCGCAAGGTCGTCGGCTACTCAGACCTCGCAAAGCTCGCGCACGCAGTCGAACACGACCTCGCCGCACGCCGCACCACCACTCACACCACTACCCGAGAGGAGAACGCACTCACCACTCTCACCGTGTAACCATCACACCCCACCGCCACCACGAACTTCCACAGCGAACGGGACAACCTCCGATCCTGTATCTGCACGGCCTCTCGACCGGGGACTTCGCCTCGGCACTACGGGATCTGTTGGGCGAGGACGCATCAGGCCTCTCGGCGAGCTCGATCCAGCGGCTGACGGAGGTGTGGCAGGCCGAGCACGCCGCGTTTCGCGTCCGGGAGCTGCGCTTCCATCGCTACGCGTACTTGTTCGTCGACGGGGTGAACGTCAGCGTGCGCCTCGGTGAGGATCCCAAGGTGTGCCTGCTGGTGGTGATCGGTGTCCGTGAGGATGGCTGCAAGGAGCTGCTCGCGGTCGAGGACGGCTACCGCGAGAGCGAGGACTCGTGGGCGGGTGTGTTCCGTGATCTCCGTGACCGTGGCCTGGGCGAGCCGAAGCTCGTGACCGGCGACGGCGCGCTCGGCGCGTGGGCCGCCCTGCGAAACGTGTTCCCACACGCCAACGAGCAACGCTGCTGGGTTCATAAGACAGCGAACGTCCTCGACTGCCTGCCCAAGCGGCTGCAGTCCAGGGCGAAGGGCCTGCTGCACGAGATGGCCGAGGCTCCCACGCGAGCTGACGCCGCAAAGCGCTGGAGCGGTTCCGGGAAGAGTTCGACGCGAAGTACCCGAAGGCCGTCGCCAAGCTCGACAAGGACTGGAAGACGCTCACCGCGTTCTACGACTTCCCCGCCGAGCACTGGCGCCACCTACGGACCACGAACCCGATCGAGTCAAGCTTCGCGACCGTGAAGCTCCGCACGAAGGTCACAAAGGGCGCCGGCTCCAAGAAGGCCGCGCTCGCGATGGCCTACAAGCTCCTCGACGCCGCCCAAGAACGCTGGCGACGGTTCAACGGCCACGAGCTCGTCACCGACGTACTCGAAGACGTGAAGTTCAAAGACGGCATCAAGGCCACCAACGACGAAACCACGACAACAGACGAGAAGGTCGCCGCCTGAAATTTCACCCGCTCATCCACAACTCTTGACAATTGCTCATACGACGCAAGATCAAGCGGCTGGCATGTGACCGAAGCCAGGTGAATGACGTTGCAGATGCGACCCATGTAGAGGTGGAGAGCTTCAAGTCTGATCAGGAGCGCATTCGAAAACAGATATTCACCAAGCTAGGACTGGACGAACAGCCTCGCAATATGCGCGTTGAGATGGAGAAGTGGTGGACTCAGCGGGATCTAAAGACATGGGTCGAAGACATCGTGATGGCAGGCGTACAGAAAGGTCGTATATCGGCCGAAACAGACTATGTAGTCAGCGAAACCACCATGCCCTCGACCTGGCGCTTCGTTGATTTCAAGCACGCACGGATCAGGTTGAATCTCGGAGAGGGTAGATCAATCGGCCGGGGGGACTACATCGACGCCGACGTATATGGATGTAGCCCATACTTCGACGTGCTCTACACGGACGATCAACCGTTCCGCGATACATGCGGTCTACTGGACAGCAGTGGGCTAGTGCTGCGCGGCTTTGACGACTTGCTCGCCATATGCACATCAGCTTAAGGACGGCGTGGTCGGGATTTAGTGTCGGTAATCCCCACAGCTTGACAATCTCAGCCGCCACAGCACATAGTGGAGCCATGAACGACAACGACGTCAAGAACATGCTGATAAACCCCTACTACGCGATCAACATCGATCCTGACCTCGCCACAGAGCACGAGCCACTAACGACCGAGGCCCAATGGGTCGAAGCCAACCTCAAGCTCATCGACGAGATTGGTGCTCACGAATGGCTGGAGCGCCTGCTTGCTGTGCTCCAAGGAGCAGGCCCACGCAACCCCGACGAGCTGCCCGGCGTGTTCAGCGACCCGGAAGCGTAGTGCGAGACCGCTCGGCGGGCCATCCTCCATTTGACGACGCTCGGTATGTATTATAGGATTTTAGAGTCGTTCCGAAAAACGAAGCTGACCCGACAGACCATATTCGGTGGCCTTTTTGGCCTTACCAAGCTATGAGCCTCACGCGAGGCCAAGAAAGGAAGTGGATCATGCGCAGAGCGATTACGCTTGCAAGCCTGATTCTCGCAATCGCCGTCCTCATCCCGGCCAGTGCGCTGGCGAAGTCCAAGGGAACCAACCGGCCGTTCAAGGTCACTGTCTCTATGACCAGCGTCTCTAATCTGGAAACGTCCACTGACCACTATAAAGGGACGATTACCGGTTCCCACTTCGGGAAGGGCACGATCGAAGGCAACGGATCGTTCTCTTTCAACGAATTCGGCTCCTTTAACTATGGCGACTCGTTTGTCATCATAGCCGCGAACGGCGACAAGCTGTTCGGAGAATCAAAAGGCACGATAACCGCTGGCCCTGAAGGATTCTTGGTCAGCAGCGATGTCAACGTGGAACAGCCGATCACCGGTGGCACCGGACGTTTTGCAGGTGCAAGCGGGGTCTTGACCGGGACGTACCATCAGGTGGTCACCTCCTTCGAAGGGCCACTGCTTACGTTTAACGTCACAGGTTCGACGGCAGGCAGCATCAGCTACTAGCCGGCTGCATTAAACGCGGCATAACCTGGCGGTTCAGTACATAGGGCGGGAGACCGAGGACAGACAATCCTCCAAGGTTTCCCGCCCTCCTTATATTGAGAGGCTACCCGGCCAGGGGCTGCCTACCAGGGCTCGCCGCAAAGCCTCGACCCGGGCTTTACGGTTTAGTCTTCGCCCGGCAGGGTCCAAACAAGCGGGCTCAAACCAACTATGCCGCTCCGCGGATCGCCTCGGCCGCACGGCGCCGCGCTTCCCGCCCTACCGGCTCCATCAGCTCCTCAAGCATCCGGTCCAGGAGGGCGACGGGGTTCGCACGTCGTCCCGTCGCTCCCGTCGATTGGGACTCGAACCAGCAGTCACCGGCTGTCGGCATCAGGGACGATTCGATACCGCCCGTACCCGAGGCGCTCAAACCGAGGCGTCTTGCCGCTACTGCCTGACGCCAGACAGTTTCTGACCGACGACCAAGACACCGGCTCGCCGGCCAGCTGCTCGGCTGCGCGATGGATCGCGCGGGCCTGCATCGATCCGTCAGCAGCCTTCAAGACCACCAGCCATCCCCGTCGATAGGCCGGCTTGGTTGCGGGGACGGCAGCGCTCGATAAGTCGCCGGCCTTTCCGCCGTTGAGGCTCTGGACGGCGCGACGCCGCCGGTCCCGACCCGCCGGGTCAAGCAGATCATTGACGATCTCCTCGATCCATGAGAGTTTGGTTAGTGTCTCCGCGGGCGCGTGCTTGCGGGGCCGCTCCGCATTCAGCCGGAGAGTTTCAGTATGGCCCGGTAGCCCCATCGGAGGTCTGCGTTCGCGGGTGCGGGTTGTGGGTGGGCGACCCGTAAGCCGGCGCTTCGTCCTGCCCTGCCGGCGCCGGTCACCGCACATGCTGGCGTTGAGGTCGCGCTTTTTTATGGTGCTCCGGAGGGCGCGGTGAAGGGCGTTCAGGGGCGTGTGTAAGTGGCGTAGGTGGTGGCCGAGGCGAGCTCGCTGCCGCCGTACTCGCGCTCGGCGACCCTGGGGTCGAAGCCGTCTGCGAGGGGGATCTTCTTGCGCAGCGCATACATCACGAACTCGATGTCATGAGTTTTGCCCCTGGGGGAGCAGATCCCGGCATAGCCGACGGTCCCGGCGCTGTTGCGCCCGACGACCGCTCCCGGCGGAACCGATCCCGCCTTGACTTCGCTCACGCTCGGTTCGATGCCTGCCACGACCCAGCGGATGCCGCCTTCGGCGTTCGAGGCGCTGTCGTCGATCGCGAACAGCACCAGCTCAGCCGTGTTCTTGGGGACGTTCTGCCACCGCAGCGGCGGGGAGATGTTCGCGCCGGCGCACGTGTAGCGCGCGGGGATCGCGCCGTTGCGTTCGAACGCGGGGCTGCTCAGCGTCAGCGAGCCGGGAGCCGAGTACGTCTCGCCGCTCGAGTTGGAGCTCGGGCTGGCGGAACCGGGCCGTGTCGGGGAAGCCCCGGTGGCCGGGGAGGACGAAGCGGAGGCGGCGCTGTGTCCGGCGCCAGCGGACACAGCGCCTTTGTACTCCCTGCAGTCTTCCATCACATAGCCCGCGCGGCAACTCGTTTTCGCTTTCCACTTCTTCTGGAACTCCTGCTGGAGGGCTGCCAGCGCAGCCTGCTTTTCGGTGGCGGTGCGCTTGGCGGCGCTCGCCCGCCGGGAGATCGCCGACTCGAGCAGTTCGAGCTTGACCCGCAGCAGCAGATCGGCCGGCGTCTCACCGGCCTTGGCGAGGTACGCATGCAGTTCGGCGGGCCGCTTGAACTGCTTGCGCTGGATTTCCTGCAGGCGCTTCTGGGCGGCCGCTTCGGAGACGTCGAGCTTCTGAGCGGCCGCTTCGGCGAGCACCCACTGGGCGGTGATCAGAAAGCCCAGCGTCTGGTCTCTCAGCGTCGCGGTGGAGGAGCCCGCGCCGTGTCCGCCCGCCCCGCCCAGCGCCGTCGTCACCGCCAGCCAGTGCGCGAACGTGGCCTTGGCGATCGGCGCGCCGTCCACGGTCGCGATCGCCCCGCCGCTCGCGACGGCCGCCGGGGAGGACACGCCGGAGCCGTCCGTGCTCGCAGCCGAGGAGGACCCGCCGCCGGCGGAGGTCCCCGAGCCGCCTCCACAGCCGCCGATCGCCAGTGCGAGCACGAGCGGGACGGCTCCCCCGATCAACTTGGCGGTGCGGCTGTGCATCGAGACAAACCTAGCCGCGGCGGCTAAAACGAGCTTAAGGGCCAACGCGAACCGCAAGTCCGCGACGAGTCTCGGGAGTGGGCCCGGGTCGGCGCCATGATCTGGCAGCGCCGTCCGCGCCTGGCCGAGCTCGAGGTATCCCGCGATAACAAGCAGACAGAAGGTCTATATCTCCTTGCACGCCTCAAGTGCCGCCTTTGGTGAGCCGATCCGTCCGATCATGCAGAGTGAATCCGGAAGATCGGGGCTCGCCGGCGGCGGTCCCGAGCACGAGCGGGATTTGCGGCGGCTGGGTGAGGCGCTGCACGCACGCACCGACGATGTCGTCAGCGGGATGCTGGGCCGCTCCGAGCGCTCTGGGGTGGTCCTGGACGAGGTCGTTGAAAACAGCTTCGCGCGGGTCGGCGCGGTCTCGACGATCGCGGTGGCGCGCTGGATGGCGGGCGAGGGCGCCGACGCGGCGCGCGAGGTCGGCCAGGAGTCCTGGAGCATCTTCGGTCAGCTCGCGGCCCAGCGCGCCGCGCCGCTGAACGAGGTGACCAAGCGCTGTCTGCGCTGGCGCGACTCCGCGGAAGACGTAGTCCGCGAGGCGGGCACGCGGTTGCGCCTTGAGCCGGAGACTCTCGAGGGGGCACTGGGCATGTTGCAGCGCAGCCTCGACGTAACGCTCGTACGGATGTGCCAGTCCTTCGAGGACGAGCGCCGGCGCGCCCACGAGGAGCTTTCGCGCCGGCAGGAGGAGCTCGCGTTCCTGGCGACGCACGACCCGTTGACGGGCTTGCCAAACCGTACGCTGATCCTCGACAGGGTCGAGCAGATGCTGGTGCGCTCGCGTCGCAGCCAGGCGCCCGTCGCGGCGCTGTTCATCGACCTGGACAACTTCAAGTCGATCAACGACACGCTCGGTCATGGCGCGGGGGACGAACTGCTGTGCTCGGTATGCGCGCGGTTGCAGGTCGTGGTGCGCGACATCGACGCGCTGGGACGCCTCGGCGGGGACGAGTTCGTGATCGTCGCCGAAGGGATGTCGCTGGATGCCGGTCCGGAGCTGATCGCCGAGCGCCTGCTGGGGGCGCTGAAGCAGCCGTTCGAGCTCAAAGGCGCGGACAACCGCCTGACGGTCACGGCGAGCGTAGGCATCGCTACGGGCGACCGCGGATCCGCGGAAGAGCTTCTGCGCGACGCGGACATCGCGATGTATCGCGCGAAGTGGTCGGGCAAGAACCGCTATGTCGTATTCGAGACGGGCATGCAGGACGCGATCCAGACGCGGATGGAAATGGAGATGGATCTGCGGATGGCGTTTGAGAACGACGAGTTCTTCCTGGAGTATCAGCCCACGTTCGACCTGCAGCGCATGAGCCCGACGGGGATGGAGGCTTTGATCCGCTGGTCCAGCCCTTCGCGCGGGATCGTTCAGCCCGACGACTTCATCCCGCTGCTGGAAGAGACCGGCCTGATCGTCCAGGTGGGTGAGTGGGTGCTCGGCGAGGCCTGCCGGCAGGGCGCCGAGTGGCACGAGGCGGGGTATCGAATCGGCATCGCCGTGAACGTCTCCACGCGCCAGCTCGACACCGCCGCGTTCGTGCCCGCCGTCGCCGCTGTGCTTGAGAGCAGCGGCCTCGATCCGGGCGCGTTGACGCTCGAGATCACCGAGACGACGCTGATGAGCAACACCGAGGAGACCGCCGAACGGCTCGCCCAGGCCAAGGAGCTGGGGGTGCGGATCGCGATCGACGACTTCGGCACGGGCTACTCCTCGCTTGCCTACCTGCAGCGCTTCCCCGTCGACGCGCTGAAGATCGACCGCTCGTTCATCTCGCGCATGAGTCAGGACCACGAAGGCGAGGCGCTGATCCGCACGCTGGTGCAGCTCGGCAAGTCGCTGGCGATCGAGACGCTCGCCGAGGGCATCGAGCAGTCGTCCGAGCTGTCCCTGCTGCTCGAGGAGAGCTGCGACAGCGGCCAAGGCTTCCTCTTCGCCCGACCCCTCGATGTGGACGCCTGCGGGCCGTTCCTGCAGGAGTGGATCGGCGCCGCGCCCGACACGGTCCGCGAGGACGCCGCGCCATCGGCTCGATAAGCGGCACAGGCGAAGACCACACCTTGACCGTCTGACACGCCCGCCGCCATCTCAGGGGGGATGAGATCTCTGTTGCGAGCGCTGCCTTCCGCGCACGCGATCGACCGCGGACACTCTGCGCCAGACTCGCCGTTCGCCCGGTCTCGACACCCCTCAACCCGTGTCGCGATGCGCTCGCGCCAACGGACGATTGCCCCGCGCCACGTTTCGAGCCAGTGGGGGTGGTCGTGCGCGGAGGTCTTCAGTCGCCCCGCAACGACAGCCGCTCGCCCAACGTCGCGAGCACCAGCTCCGCCGCGGCGTCCACGTCCAGCTCTGGGGTCAGCTCGACCTCCGGCGTGCGTGGCTGCTCGTAGGGGTCGTCCACACCCGTCATCCCCCGCAGCTCGCCATTCCTTGCGCGCGCATACAGCCCCTTGGGGTCCCGTCTCGCGCACTCTTCCTTTGGCGTGTTCACATACACCTCGACGAACGTCAGCCCTTCGTGCTCGTGCAGCTCTCTGACCTTCTCGCGGCACGCCGCGTACGGCGAGACCAGCGCGACGAGCGCGACTGTGCCCGAGTCCGCGAACAGCTTGGCCATCTCGCCGACCCGCCCGACGTTCGTCTCGCGGTCGTCCTTGCTGAACCCGAGATCGCTGCACAGGCCGTGCCTGAGGTTGTCCCCGTCCAGCATGTACGCGTTTCTGCCCGCGTCGATCAGCCTTGCCTCGACCGCGGTGGCCACGGTCGTCTTGCCCGCGCCGGGCAGCCCCGTGAACCACACCGTCGCGCCCTGCTGGCCCAGCGCCCGCCAGCGCCGCCCTCTGTCGACGGTCGCCTCCTGCCAGGTCACGTTCGCGCTCATACGGTCTTCTCGATTCCTCTCTCGCGGTTTACGCCAGCGCCGGCAGGCCCACCATCTCGCGGAACGCCACCTTGTCGTTCAGTCTCGGGAACTCCGTCTTGGGCTCCTCCACGCCCAGCATCCGCGCGAGGGGCTTCCACCCTTCCTTGACTTCGTGCACGACCAGCTTCTCTGGCGGCACCTTGCTCTTGACCTCTTCGATGTGCTTGTTGAACATCTCGATCGCGTACGCCTTCTCCTCGAACTTTCCGTGGAACGTGCCCTCCCACATCAGCTTCGAGATCATCTGAAACGCCTCAGGCGAGGGCGGCTCCTCCGTGCCCTCCTTCAGTTCGCCTTTCTGTCCCGCGATCAGCGCCGCGTAGATCGAGTTCTTAGCGCTCTCATACCAGCTCTCCGGGTCGCGCACCGTCAGCAGCACCTTCGCGTCCGGGAACACCTCCATCAGCGGCTCGTAGAACGTGCACCCGGGCCAGTCCACCGTCGACTCGAACCCATCGAACACGGCCTTCCAGTCGGTCGCCTCGCCGTTCGCCGCGGCCTGCCACAGCGGCAGTCTGCTCGTGTCTCCCCACAGCACCTCGACCATGTGGTAGCAGGGCCCGACGCCCAACTCCTCCAGGGCGACCTTGAGCGTCATCGTCCCAGTCCGGCCGAACCCGGCGCCGATCACCTGCATGGAGCCTCCTCTTCGTGGCGGGTCGTTCTCAGACCTCCATTGTCGAGGATCAATATAAGAACCTCGTCAGATGTGCTCACGGCGGGCCTGGCCTCAGCCGTCCGCGAACGGCGCAATCGGCACTCCATAAGACTCCCCCGCGCCCATTCCCAGCTCGTACACGCCTCCATGCGCCGCCGTCAGCCTGCGTGACCCGCTCTCGCCCGGCAGCCTCACATCGAGCTCGATCGCCGCCACCGAGCAGTTGACGACCTCGTGCTCGCCCCCGCCCGGATCGGCATACCGCCAGCCCGCCGCGCCGTCCTCCGGGACCTTCACGCGCGCGTCGATCTTCAAGCCCTTCGCTCCCACCATCTGCAGCTTGCAGCCCGCCGCGCTCTCCTGCACCCGCAGCCCTCGCCTGCCCAGGCCGCCCACCCGCCAGCGCCCTCCGGCAAGCGACAGCGCTCCGTTTGCGACCCACGGCGTGATCCTGCCCGCGACCTTGATCCGGCCAAACGCGACATCCAGCCACGCGTTCTCCATCTCCGTGAACCCCACTCCGTGCAGCCAGATCCAGCGCTCCGCGTGCTCGGCGCCCCAGTTGTGCCCGACCATTCCCCGCCAGCCGTCCGCCCGCAGCGTCTGCCCGTCGGGCAACTCGATCGCGCCCTCGAACCTCGCGTTCGGCGCCGGGCTCGTCAGCTTCGTCCTCGGCAGCTTCGCTTTGTACATCCACTCCGCCGGCAGGTGCCTCAGCTCCGGCTCCTGCGACCGCCACCGCAGCGACCACTTCGCCTCGCCGCACTCCCCCTCAGCGGTTCCCCTGCCGAGCTTTGCGCCCCCGATCGCGATCCACCCGTCCCTCGGCGCGCTCAGCTTCTCTGTCGTCAGCTTGTGCATGTACGGCCGCCCCCGCTTCGCGTCGAACACCGTGCACCACACAGACCCCCTTGGCGCTTCTCCGGGACGCTTGTGCACCGTGTAGCGCAGCCACGCCCCCACCGGCTCGTCCGGCGCCACAGCCCGGAGGTAGAACGACTCGTACATTCCCTCCCTCTTCGACGCTGCCGGGAAGAGCGCGGTGACGGGCATAACGCCGGCGATCTTATGCCCTCCCACGCCATCGCCGTGGATCGTTGTTCTTTTCCGCCCTTAACGCGTGGGCGCGTACGCGCGCGCATTCACGCCGCCGAACAGAACACAGCCTGCGAGGATGCCCCGCATGAACCGCGATCCCCTCGTCCGGCTTCCCCCGGCGCTGGCCGCCCCCAGTGCGCCCACCGTGGACGGAGCGCGCTACGTGCTCGGCATCGACGGCGGGGCCACCAAGACGCTCGCCGCCGTGCTCGACATCGAGCGGCAGATCCTGCACCTCGGTCACGGCGGACCCAGCAACGAGGACGCGGTCGGCACGCGCCTGGCGGTCAAGGCGGTGCTCGACGCCACCGATCAGGCGCTCGCGCGCGCCGGCATCGCCCACGAGCAGCTCGCCACGGCCGTACTCGCGGTGGCCGGCACCGACACCGACTCGATCGACCGCCACCTCCACAACACGCGCTCGGAGGCCTGGATCGTCGTCAACGACGTCGTCGGCGCGTGGGCGAGCGCCACCGGCGCGCGTCCCGGCGTCGGCGCGATCTCCGGCACCGGGTCGAACGTGTTCGGAGTTGGCTCCGATGGGCGCTCGTGGCGCGCCGGGGGCTGGGGGCACCTGCTCGGCGACGAGGGCTCGGGCTACTGGCTGGGGGCGCAGTCGATCGCCGCTGCCCTGCACGACCGCGACGGCTCCGGTCCGCCGACCGCGCTCAGCGATGCATCGCTTGCCTTCTTCGGCTCTCCGTCGGTCGAGGCGCTCGCCGCGAGCGTCTACACGACGCCCTTGGCCAAGAGCGAGGTCGCGGCGTTCGCGGTCGAAACCTCCCGGCTCGCGGATGCGGGCGACCCGGTCGCGCGCGACCTTTACGCCCGCGCGGCGGCGCACCTCGGCGAGCAGATTCGGGCCGTCATCTCTCAGACGGGACTCACCGAGGCCTTCCCCGTCGGACTGATCGGCAGCGCGTTCCGCGCGGGCGAGGTCTTCATCTCACCGCTCACCGACGCCATCCACGCTTTCGCGCCCGAGGCCCGTGTCTTCCCGGTTCACATGGCTCCCGTCGGGGGGAGCCTGCTGTTGGCGCTGCGCGCCTGCGGACACGAGGGGGCGGTCGCCGTGGAGGAGCTGGCGAGGTTGATAGACGAGGCGGTTGTGGTCTGATCGGTCGCAGACGTTGCTGTTCGACTTGCTGGCGGCGTGGTCGGGCGGGGTCGTGGTTTGGTTCGATCGGATGGCGTCCCGGGCGTAGGCTTTTTTCCCGCGGCGTCGAATCGAAACGAAGCTTTGACTGTTGTGCACTTTGACCAGACATGAGACTCCGCTTCGATAATCGCCATTCCCGTGTGCGCCATGGCGTCGTCCTGCTCGGGTTGGTGCTTGCGGGCAGTGCCACGCCGGCATCCGCGTCCTCGCCCTACCCCGCGGGCGCCACCCGGCCGCTGCGGGTGGCCAAGCCCTCCGAATTCGCCCACACTGCCGCGGCGCCCACCGGCGGCTCATCCGCGCCCGCCGGCGGTTCGTTCAAGGCCACCGCGAAAAAGCACGTCAAGCCCAAGCCCGTCCTGCACGGCGACCCCGCGCGTGCGTTGATCGCGTTCGAAGCGATGCAACAGAACTACTACATCCGCGGGTCGGGCCTCTATCAGGGCGAACCCTTCTCGTTCCTGTGGCCGTTCTCCCAGGCGCTGGCCGCGACCGTGACGATGTCCCACGTCAACGGCGTCTCCCGCATCCCCGGCTTGAGCACCGCGCTCGGACGCGAACTGTCCGCACGCCTAATCGGCCTGCGCGCGTATCTGGACACAGACAACTCCGGCGCCCCCGAAGGCACGTTCACGAGCTCGCTCGCGGCCTTCGACGGGACGGTAGCGCCGCCCGCCGGCCCGGGCGGGGCGAAGTACTACGACGACAACGAGTGGGTCGGGATCGAGCTCGTGCGCATGTACGAGCTGACCCACTCCACCGCCGCCCTCGGCAGCGCCGAGGCGATCATGGCGTTCGTGATGGCCGGCTGGGACACCGATCCCGAACACGTCTGCCCCGGCGGCATCCCGTTCTCGAACTCCTCCGAAAACACCGAACGCAACACCGTCACCGACGGCCCCGGCGCGGAGCTGGCGGTGCGGCTCTATGAGCTGACTGGCAACGCCGCCTATCTGCAGTTCGCCGAACAGGCCTACAACTGGGTGCGCACCTGCCTGCTGCAGTCCAACGGCCTGTACGCCGATCACATCGGCCCGCACGGCACGGTCGCGCAGATTTTCTGGAGCTACAACCAGGGCTCGATGATCGGGGCCGGCACGCTCCTCTACCAGGCCACCCGCAACTCCGCCTACCTTTTTCAGGCCCGCCAGACCGCCAAATTTGCGCTCGCCTACTACACGCCCGAACGGCTCGGCGTCGAAATCCCCTTCTTCGTGTCGGTCTACTTCCGCAACATGCTCTACCTGGATTCGGTCACCCGCGATCCGCCCGGGCCCAAGCTCGCCCAACCCTACGTCGACTACGCCTGGCAGCACCTGCGCCTCGCCAACAACCTGTTCGTGTTCGGCTCGCCCCCATCGGGGCAGCTGCTCGTGCAGTCCGCGATCGTGCAGATCTACGGCCTGCTCTCGTCCTCTCCGAGCACCTATTTCTAGTTGAGCTGCCCGCGGGGTGTGACCCGCGCGGACGTCGCGTCGGCGGCCGTCGTCTCGGCGAACGCGGTCACGACGGCCGGCTCGAAGCGGCTGCCGGCGCCCATACTTGCATGGCGCGCGACGTACTCTTCGCGCGTCTGGTCCTTACGCTTGTACAGACGCTGGTCGGCGAGCCGCAGGATGTCCGCCGGATCGGATGCCTCGATCGGGATGCTGACCTCGCCGTGCGCCGCGCCGATCGCAAACCCCGGGCCGTCCTCGCACAACGCCGCGACGCTCGCCTGCGCGAGCGCCTGCTCGTGAGCGGCCGAGCTCTTGAACAACACGCAGAACTCGTCGCCGCCCATGCGGTATGCCGTCCCGTGCGCCGCAACGGTCGTGCTGAGCTTGTCGCTGAGACGCGCGAGCAGCTCATCGCCCGCGGGATGGCCGTAGGTGTCGTTGTAGCGCTTGAACCCGTTGAGGTCATACATCGCCAGCCGCCACGGCTCCTGCGGCCTGGCCAGGCGGCAGGCGAGCCGCAGGTCTTCCATCAGCCGGCGGCGGTTGCCCAACCCCGTCAGCGGGTCCGTCAGCGCCAGCTGGCGCGAGCCGATCAACATCGTCAGGTTCTCGCGCACGGTCAGCATCAGCCGCGCGCACACCGCGAGCACCGTCGCGATCGCGAGGATCAACGCTCCCAGCGTCAGCTGGCGGTGGAGGTTGCCGTACACGAACACGCCGAGCGCGGCCAGCAGCGACAGCGCCGGCACCAGCACCAGCCGCCAGTCCTCGATCCGCTTGCGCACCGTTCGCGGCCACGGCGTCCACGCCGCGACGGCCAGCAGCACCGCGGCCGCGGGCCACAGGCTTTCCAGCCACGTGTTCGCCTTATACGTGCCGGTCGCCGTGTGGTAGACGTACGTTGAGTCGGCGATCGCGCTGAGCAGCATGCTCGCGGCGATCAGCAACCACACCCGCCCCGGCCGCCAGCCGGTCACGCCGAGCGCGCCGATCGTGAATATCAGCAGCAGGATGTCCCCGATCGGGTAGGCCAGCGAGACCGCGATCGAGGCGACGTCGCCCGTGGCGCTGTTCACGATCGGAGGCAGCACGACAGCGGCCGCGAGCGTCGCGGCGGCCAGCCCCGCGATCAGCCCGTCCAGCCACATGCTGATCCGCAGCTCGTGCAGGTGCGCGCCGATGAGCAGCGTCAGCGCGACATACATGCATGGGTACATCGCCAGATACAGCACGGTGGCGACCGAGATGCCGCCGCTCGCCTGCCCCGGGCCTTCCAGGAACAGCGTGAAATACAGTTCCCCCAGGCTCCAGCACAACAGCCCCGCGCCCATCGCCAGCCACGCCGCGCGCTGGGCCTTGACGGTGATCCCGCGAGCGATCACGGCGAACGTCGCGCCGAACATCAGCGCGTTGGAGACGTCGTTGTCGAACAGCTCGTTCGTGCTCGTCCCGCCGAGGCCGACGGTCAGGTGCAGGACAAGCACGCCCACCCCTCCCAGCAGGGAGGCCAGGAACAGCATCGCGGGTGTCGTCCGGGCACGCATCGCTTCGCGGACTGGTGGTCCGTCACTTACATCGGCCGATTGTGGGATTCCTTCAGTCCGCGCGGGTGATCACAGGCGCATGTCGCGGGCGAATCGCCCAGGCTTGCGCCCATACAGGCGCTCGCCCTCGCGCAACGCCCGCTTGCGCAGACCGGCGCGGCGGCGGGAGATCGCGCGCAGCAGTCGCTTGCGGCTGCGCTTTCGCCGCTTCAGCGGGCGGTGCCCGCGCACCCGCTCGGCCAGCAGCATCAGGTCGTGCTCCTCGCCCAGCACTTCGCTCAGGGCGTCCGCTCTGCGCGCGATCTTGGCCATGCGCTGGCTCGCATGCCCGCCCCCGCGCTTGCCGGCCGGTTCGCGAACATCGAGGATTTCGGCCGCGTAGCGCAGGTCCTTGACGTGTTTGCGCCACTTGTGCAGCGCTCTCGGACCGGGTTTGCGTCTGCCGGCACGACGACGCCCGGTGCGCCCGGCGCGGTAGATGTGCTCCAGGCCCGGTTCCGTGAGCCTGCCCGCCGAGCGGTTCGCGGGCAGCTTCCACTTGGCTACGCGCGCGCGCACGTCAGACAGCTCCTCGGCCGCCCGCTCGCGGGTGGCTGCGTCTCTCAGCATGCGCGCCCTCGCGTCGCGGCGCTCGCGCTCGAGGACTTCGCGCAGCGCCACCAGGCCGCGGCGGCGGCCCAGCTTGCGCGGGTGGCGATCCAGGAGCGCGTCGAGCGTGCTCGCCATCACCTCGGCGTCGCGCGCCCCCGCAAGCCTTGCCGCGGCGTCGCGCAGGATCGCGCGCTCGCGCCGGGCGCGCTTGGCGCCGAGCTCGCCCTCCAGCAGACGCATCAGCGCGCGCGCCCGCTTGAGCGCCTTGCGCGTCTCGTGCACCGCCTCCTGCGGCGGTGTCGAGGATTCGCCGCGCAGCAGCTCGATCGCGAGGTCGAGCTGACCGAGCGCGATCCGTCGGCAGCCGCTCGCGGCGGTCTCGTCGCCCAGCAGGCCGAAGCGCCGCGCCTCGCGCGGCGAGCGCCCCGCCCGCGCGGCGCGGCGTTCGCGCTCTACGACGGCGGCCCTCGCCACGACCAAACCGAGGCCCACGGCGACGGTAGCCGCGAGCGGCGCGACAATGGAGCGATGCCCGCGAGCCTTCCTCCCGCCCCATGGTGGACGGTGCGCCGTGCGGCGAACCGCAAGCCGGCGACGTATCGCTGTCCGATCTGTGGTCATCGCTTGCCCGCTCTGAGCGAGCATATGCTGATCGCGCCCGAGGGGGATTCGCGTCGGCGCAGGCACGCCCACACCGCGTGCGTGCTCAGGGCGCGCGCGGCGGGGCGGCTGGTCTTGCGGGACGAGTGGCTGCGCACCCAACCGCGCCGCCCCTCGCTGTGGCGGCGGCTGCTCGGGCGCGGGTAGGGCGGCGGCTCAGGCGCCAGCTCAGCTGCCCCAGACGTGGACATAGTCGGGGTCAACGCGGATGATCACACGCTGTTCGCCGGGCTGACGGAACGGGTAGGTGTCCTGGCCGAGATACTTCTTGGCCATCGAGTCGATGTGCTCGTCGGCGCCCTCGTGCGTGCGCTCGGCGACCCGGCCGCGGATCGACAGGTACTCGTAGGGGTTGTCCATGTTCTGGACGGTCAGTGTCACGCGCGGATCGCGCTCGAGGTTGCGCGGCCAGGCGCGGCCCTCGGCGGTGTTCAGCACGGGGCGGCCGTCCTGCACGTCCACCCACACGGGGGCGGAGTGCACCGATCCGTCGCTGCGGATCGTGGAGACCAGGCAGAAGTTCTTGGCCTGCAGCAGCTCCTCGCTGCGGCCCTCGATCGTTGCGCTCATCGGCGTGACCCTTTTCTGGCGATGGACGTGATGTGGACGCACACCACGATAGGGCGTTTCTTGAGTCGTCGAGATATGTGTGTAGGAGCTCGCCGGTCGAGCGAGACAGGACGCGGTACCGATCAGAGATCAGCCAACGAAGGCCCGCGGCCTCTACTGGCGGCTGGTGCCGGTCGTGGAGCTCACCGGCGGGATCGGGTCCAGCGGCGTGAGGCGGCCGTTGTTCAGCTGAAACCGCACGCGCGCCTCACCGCCGCCGGGGCAGCACAGCGGATCGTTGGGGCGATAGAGCTGGTAGGCGAGCGTGACTTCGGTGTCGTCCTGGGAGACGACGCTGATCTGCGCGCTCGGCCGGCTGGCGTCGGTGCCGATGTAGCGGCCGTCGAGGAAGAAGAACGCCTGTTTGTCGTACCCGTCGTTGGAGCGGGAGCCCGTGCCGACGAGCACGCGCAGGGTCTGGTTCGGGTGGTAGTCGGAGGTGTCGTTCGCGGTGTAGCCGTGCGCGCGCACGACCGCGAGCGCCGCGGGCAGCCCTTCGGCGGTCGCGCCTTTTTCTTTTTCGGCGAACGCCGGCGCCGTGAGCGGTGCGCGTCCTCGCCGTCGCGGGCGTACCGCCGGAGGACGTGTCAGTGGTCGTCGTGCCGGTTGAGCGTCGTGCCGGTGGCGGAGCGGTGGTGGCGCCCGTTGTCGGCTGTACAGTCGAGCCGGTGCTCGTCGTGGGCGAGCTGGCGACCGAGACCGTCTTGGTGGTGTCTCCGCAGCCGCCGAGCAGGGCCGTCATGGCCGCGGCTAGGGCCATCAGCATCGCGGTTCGGACCGGGATCGGGCGCGTCATTGGCCTGCATGGTATTGAGGAGCAACCTCCAGGGTCGCACCTCTTGACAAACTTATTAGCGACTGCTAAGTTATCGTCAAGGAATACGCGAACGGAGGGATGGGGGAGGCGATCGTCGGCGTGAGCGAGACATCAGAGCCCGAGAAATCCGAGCTGGTCCGCAGGCGGGTCCCCGCGGCCGAGCGGCGCGAGGAGCTGATCTCCGCGGCCGTGCACGAGTTCGCCCGGGGTGGGTTGCACGGCACAGCCGTCGAGCGGATCGCCCGGCGTGTGGGCGTAGCGCAGCCGTACGTGTTCAGCCTGTTCCCGAACAAGCGCGAGCTGTTCCTCGCCGCGCATCGGCACGCGAGCTTCGAGCGCATCGCCGAAACGTTCGAGCGTGCCGCGGCCGACTACCGCGAGGGACGGGCGCCGGCCGAGTGCGAGGACGCTCTGCAGGCGATGGGGCGCGCCTACCGAGAGCTGCTCGAGTCCGATCGCGACTATCTGATGCTCCAGTTCAGTCCTATGCGGCCTGCGACGACGAGCTCGTGCGTGCGCGCGTACAGACGCCGGTACGCCGAGCTGGTCGAGCTCGCGCGCGAGCTGTCAGGCGCGGATCCCGAGCGGCTGGACGAATTCTTCCGGCGCGGCATGGCGCTGAACGTCGCGGCGGCGCTGGGGGTGGAGGAACTGTCGGTGCAATGCCCGTGGGTGGCGGCCGAGCGCGCGGCGGCGAGAGTCGGGTAGTAGGATCGGACAGCGATGTCCCAGCAGGCGCCAGGACCGCCAGAGCACAGACGCAGTCGCCGCGAGCAGGCCCGTACCGCCGGGCTCGTTCTGCTGGCCGTGCTGATCACGCTGTTCGCGGTGCTGAACCTGGAATCGGTCAAGGTCAACTGGATCTTCGGCACGGGCGAAGCGCCGCTGATCATCGTGATCGTGGTGTCGGTGCTGGTCGGGATCGTGCTGACGTACCTGGTCGACCGCCGCACCGAGCAGGCGGCGCTAGCCTGTCAGCCGAGCGCCAGCTGCCGTCCCGCCGCACCGGCTCGGAAGAGCCGGTCGCGGCGGCTGCGGGGACGGCCGTCTACGGATCGGGATGCCGTCAGCGAATGACCGCTCAGCTGGCTATGCGCGCGTCGGCGGCGAGCGCCGACTCGTCCTCGATCACGACCTCGGCGGCGGCGTCCGCGCCGATGAACGGCGCGAGCACGACGTAGGCCAGGTAATCCGACAGCGCGGGCAGGAGATGGATCTGCCCGCTCGTGACCTGGCAGCGGATCGTGTGCCAGATCGCGCCGGCGACCCCTTCGACCGCGAGCTTGTTGCGGGCCGGCTCGGGCGCACCCTCGGTGAGCAGCGTCGCAATGCCATGGGCGAGGTCACAGTCGCGCTCCAGCGCCTCGGGGCAGGCGCTGGGTGCCTCGGAGGCGATGATGTGGGCGTAGAGCGGGCGGGCCGCCAGCAGCCTCATCAGTTCGCCGACCACGCGGCGAACCGTGCGGGCCCAGTCTCCGGAGACGAGATCGGGGTCGGCCGCGATCGCCAGCAGCTCGTCGCTGAGATCGTCGAACGCCGCCAGGAAGCATTCCTCCTTGGAGGTGAACAGCTCAAAGAACGACTCGATCGGGACGCCCGCCTCCTCGGCGATCTGGGGCGCGCTCAGCTCGTGGTAGTCGTCGACCACGGCGAGGTTGAGCACGCTCGAGCGCAGGCGCTCGCGGAGCTCCTCGTCGGACCTGGGCGCGGCGAGCGGGCGCCCGGTCCGCTTCGGCGAGACGGCGCGCAGGCCCGCTGGCATCCATGCGTCCAGAGCCGAGCCGGCGCCGGACCAGCGCCCGTTCAAGTCTCCCGAGCGCCGCTCATGGGTGCTCGCCACCGAGCTCGCCGCCCGCGCCGCCAGGTGCTCGGACAGACGCTCTCCGGCGGTGGTGTGGAACAGTAGGGTCCACTGCGCGATCTCCTCGCTCAGCACAGGAATCTCCTCGGGGTGGCCGGCGCGCAGGCGCACGGCCGTCGCCTCGTGCATGCCACCCACGATGCCCCTCACGATCGGAGCCGGCAGCGGGCCCGCGTTGGGAGCGTGGGCAAAGCTGCTGGAGAGCATCTGCTCGAACGTTCCCGTCGCCTTGCGCAGGCGCGCCAGCCCCGGCACTCCCGCCGTCTGGGCTTGGACGATCGCGAGGTCCGCGCCCTTGGCGTTGGACTCGATCTCGTCCGTGAACTCCCCGACGGCGGCCCTGATCCGCCGCTCGAGGTCGCCGCCGGTGGAGCGGTAGGCTTCGTTGACACGCTTGACGCCGCGCGCGGCGATCAGGTCGAATGTCACCAGAAAGCACTCTTCCTTGTTGGCGAACTGCTCGTAGAACGCCCTGCGCGAGACGCCCGCGAGCCCGATGATCTGCTTGACGCTCGTGTTCGCATAGCCGTTGGCGGCGACGGCCTCGACCATAGCCCCGTGCATGCGCAGTCGCTGATGGCGCGCGACCTCTGTTGGCTCGAGATGGTGGGGCCCTCTCGGCAGACGCTGATACAGGGGCGCGATCGATCTCGTGCCTAGCCCGCTACTGTCGCGCTCGTACATCTCTCTTCTAC
The DNA here is from genome assembly GCA_963786535.1 of uncultured Solirubrobacterales bacterium. Classification (GTDB taxonomy): domain Bacteria; phylum Actinomycetota; class Thermoleophilia; order Solirubrobacterales; family Solirubrobacteraceae; genus Palsa-744. Next base: position 27,697 of record CAWAZI010000002.1, read on the forward strand.
CTCCCCGAAACGATCTACATGTCCAGACACCTGTCAAGAAATCTGTCAAGTAAGAATCATTCCATGTCAGCGATTTTTTGTCTACAGAGAAGTGCGCGCGAGGTCCGCCTACCCTCCGGGACTAGTCCGGCTGATCGTAATTCCCCTGCTTAACGCCGGTTTTTGGGAGTTAGTACGAGTTGGAGTTTTTGGGCCTCGCCGACGGCGCCACGAGGGTCACGGCTCCTCCGGGATTACTTCGAGGCACGCGGGAGCCGCTAGAAGGGCGGTCGGAGGGGCGCGGGAGTCATCCGTGCGCCAGGGATTTCAGCGCGAGGATCGCCAACCCCATGACGACTCCAACGCCGCCTTCGAACGCGAACTCCCGTGGCGTCGATCCGGCACGCAGTCCCGCGAGCAGCTCAAACACGACCAGGCTCGCGATGGCGGCCCAGACCGCCGCGTTGACGCCTGTGGCTTCGCTCGCGCCCGCCGCCCAGGCGACAAGCAGCGCGAGCAGCGGGATCAAGGCGCCGCGAACGATCGACCAATCGTGCCCCAGCGCTCGCGCGAGCGCCCCCGGCGTGAGGTGCTCCTGATGGGAGAGGCGGCGCCCGAGGACTGTCGAGTAGGAGTGGGCGAGCCAGTAGATCCCGAGCACGAGCGCCGTCGAGCCGATCAGATCGGGATAGCCGTCGTGCACTCCGCTCTCCGCCGCGATTAGCGCTCCGATCAGGATCGTGCCGTAGACAACCCCCGCCGGGTTCTGTTCCCGGACGATCCAGCCCGCGACGCGCCGCGCCCACCTGTGTGAGCCGGCTCCCGGAGAGGATCCTTGCGAGGCGGGGGAGGAGGTGATGCGCCATTATCGCTGGCGTCGCGACGGAGTTGGGCGGGCGGGCCGCCGTCACGGCGACCAAAGCGCGCGTCTGGGAAAGGATGGTGCGCGGCCGGGGCAGTCGATGAATACGTCGATGTCGATACGGCGGCGCCGCACGACATGGTCCTCTGAGGACTGACCGCCCATCGGCCTCGACAGCCTTGCCGAGGCGGAGTAGTCTCGTAGCCTTCGCTACGAAAGGATGGAGCAATGGCTGGTGACGAGCTTTTCATTGGATGGGGTCCGGTTGTCAGGGGTCGGGAGCAGACAGCGCTCAAGGTGTTTCAGGAGACGATCGAATTTCACGGCAAGCTGCAACAGGACGGCAAGATCGACGGCTTCGACGCGCACCTGATCGCGCCGCACGGTGGCGATCTCGCGGGCTTCATCATGCTCCGCGGCGAGCGCTCCAAGCTCGATGACGTCCGCAACTCTGAGGACTTCGAGTTGCTGATCGCCCGCGCGGGATCGGTCGTCGACCAGGTCGGCGTTCTGAATGCCTACTCGGGCGAGGCTCTCGGTCAGACGATGGGGAGGTTCCAGGCGGCTTCCGCGGAGCTGGCGTAGGGTCGGGTGGGACTCCGGAAGGGCTAGGATTCGGGGCCGCGCATACGAGAAGTCCAGGGGCGTCCTAAGCCAGGGTAGAGCGCCGTTTTTGACTCCTGTGCTGATGATTCGTTGCCCTCGCCGGACGGACAGCAGCGGACAACCTTGGACAAAGATGCAGCGAGAGATCTCCTCGAAGGCGGGCGAACCGTAAGCAGTAGGATTAACCGATCGATGTCGAGAGTCAGGAAAAGACATGCCCCGCTATCTGATCGAGAGGGTCTGGGATTCGATGCAGGAGGAGGAGATGGCGGCGAAGGGCCCGCTCTCAAAGCGCATCCTGACGCAGGATGAGCAGTTCTCCCCAGTCGTATGGGAGCACAGTCACATGGTCATGGACGAGAGCGGTCAGCTGAAGTCCTTCTGCGTCTACTCCTCGCCCAATACGGAGCTCATACGGGAGCACGCTGCGCTGGTTGGCGACCACACGGTCGCGGGGATCTACGAGATCGGCGGCGACATCTCACCCGAGGACTTCGACTGATCCGTCGACGCGACGTCGACGCTTGCGTGCCACTCCGCCTGCGCGGCGACGCCCCTCCGTAGCCGTGCGCGCCGCTGGCGGGCCTTGTCGTGCTCGGGGATCAGCTCGAGCGCCTGGTTGCATAGCTCGACGGCCTCATGCGGCGCCCATCCCCTGCCGGCCTGGTCTGCCGCGGTGAGCAGATAATCGGCGGCGTTCGCGGCGTCGCCGGCCTCACGCCAGTGGTGAGCGAGGATCACCGCATAAGCTGTCGGGTCTCCCGCCGCGTGCTCGATGAAGCGGGCAACCACCGCATGGCGCTCTCGGCGGGCGGCCTTGGGTAGGGTCGCGTAGGCGACCTCACGGACCAGCCCGTGCTTGAAGATCAGCTCCTGGTCACCCGCGATCCGCGATGACGGGCTGCGGCGGATCAGCTCCCGGCGCTCCAGCGACTGCAATGTGCCCGCAAGGGAGCCGTTGCCGCCGAGCGCCTCGAGGCTGCCCAACCAAAAGAAGTCGCCGACCACGGATGCGTCGAGGATCACCTGCCGCTCAGGCGCCGGCAGCTGGTCGACCCGCGCGGCGATGATCGCCTTGAGGTTCGCCGGGAGCCCGCCGGCACCCGCGGCGCCGCCCTCCGAAAGCCACGCAGCCAGTTCCTCAATGAACAGCGGATTGCCGGCCGCCGCCTCGTCCACGCGCCTGGCAACCGCCTCCTGATCCGCCACGCCGGCGAGAAGTTGACGCACCAGATCGTGCGCGCAGGAATCGGTGAGAGCCTGGATCTGCACGGTGACATTGGTCGGGAGCCGCGCCCAAGTTGGTCGTGCGTCGAGGAACTCAGACCGGGCGATTGCGAGCAGGAGCAGCGGCACTCCCCCGAGGCGCACCGAGAGCGCCTCGACGAGCTCCACGAGGCTGTCGTCGGCCCAGTGCAGATCCTCGAGCACCACCAGAGTGGGCTGCTCGCGGGCAAGCGCCTCGAGGAATCGCTGAGCAGAGGCGAACAGAACATGCCGGTCGTCGACCGTGTCCTCGGCAAGGCGAGCGAGGATCGAAAGGTTCCTCGCCATCTCGCGCGCTTCGGAGGACGGCAGCAGCGATGCCGTGCGCTCGCCGAGCTTGTCAGCCGCAACGTCGGCCGAGTCGTTCGCGAAGATCCCGCACGCCTCCCTGATGACCGCTCCAAACGCCCAGTATGCGGCCGGTTCTCCATACGGGAGCGGGCGGCCGTGCAAGGTCCGTCCCCCGTCTCCTTCAACTCGCGCGGCGAACTCCCGCGTCAGCCGCGTCTTGCCGATCCCGGGGGGACCCACCAGCGTGACGAGCTGCGGATGGAGCTCGCTTGAGGTTCGAGCCCACGCCCTCGCCAGAAGCTCCAGCTCGGGATCCCGGCCGATGAACGGCGCCGCGGAGAGCGGGCGGTCAGCCGGAGCCGACGTGATCCCACGAGCGAGCCACACTGCAAGCGGCGCCTCCTTGCCCTTTGCGAGGATCGGCTCCATCGCCTCGCATGCGATCGCGTGCGCGCAGGCGGCGTGGGTTGCCTCGCCGAGCAGTACTCCCTCCGGCGGAGCGGCGGCCTGCAGCCTGGCGGCGGTGTTGACCGTATCCCCAATCACCGTGAACTCCCGCCGGCCGTCTGGGCCCACGGGAGCGAAGATGACCTCTCCCGTGTTTATGCCGACGCGGACGCAGAGTCCGCCGAAGAGCGCGGCCTCCTCGGACGCGCGGCGCTGGATCTCGAGCGCCGCCCGCACCGCCCGCTCTGAGTCATCCTCGTGGGCGACCGGCGCCCCGAACACCGCCATCAGCGCATCGCCAATGACCTTGTCCACAGTGCCTCCAAATCGCTCCACGACTTCGCCCATCTCCTTCATGCAGCCGTCCACCATCGAGCGGATCTCCTCGGGGTCGGTCCGCTCTGAGAGCGATGTGAACCCGGACAGGTCGGCGAACATGACGGTCACCCAGCGCCGCTCCCCATCCTCGCTTGCGGCAGCGCCGGACGTTGACGAGCCCTTGCTCTCGCACGGCGCGCCACACGACCCGCAGAAGCGAAAATCGGGTTGGTTATCCTGGCCGCACGAGGTGCATTTCAGCCACAGCGACGTACCGCAGTGACCGCAGAAGCGCTGCGCGGCGTCGTTGACCTCAGCGCAGCTGGGGCAGGGTGCCGTTCCAGCCAAGGCTCAGTCCCCTAGCGGAGGGTTGGCTTGAGGGGTCGAGTCCATGTCGCGTGGTGAAGACGTGCGCGACCGCGCCAGTCGCGCGGCCAGAATGCGCTCTACACGTACATGTCCGCGGAGATGCGGTTGACCTCGACCACGGCGTCGGCGGGAATGCCGACGCGCCTGGCGGCGGCGACGATCATGTCGGGTGACGGCGCCTCGTAGAGGCAATAGGAGCGACGCCTGTCGGCGCTGAGGAACGAGAACAGCCAGCGCACGCCCTCGTCCGCATTGACCTCCTCGATCAGCTTGACGTCGTCGCTTGTGAGGTCGAGCTGTTCGGCGAATGCGCGCTCAATCACGTACATCGGCATGTGTTGGATGCTACGCCATCGCTCAGCTCTGGGCCAGGCCGCGCCGATAGGCGTAGGCCGTCGCCTGGGTCCGGTTCGCGCACGCGGTCTTGCGGAGAATGCTGCGCACGTGGTTCGCGGCAGTGTGCTCGCTTATGAATAGTGTGGCCCCGATCTCACGATTCGAGAGACCGCGAGCCACCAGCCGAAGCACGTCGAGCTCGCGGACGGAAAGGCCGTCGGGCAGCGACGAGCTCGACATCGGCGCCAGGGCGCGGGCACGCGCGAGCAACAGTGGGCATCCCCACGGTCTCGGCGAGGAGTGCAGCCTCAGCGAGCAGCTGCTCGCCATGAGCGCTGTCTCCCCGGCCGAGCAGCATCCGTCCGTACTCGTAGGCGGTGTGCGCGAGCCAGGTGGTCGCGCCCATCTGCCGGTTGAGGTGGAGGGCCGCCTCGAAGTGGCTAGCCGCGCCGTCGGTGTCGCCAAGCGTCGCGGCGAGCATTCCCAGATAGCGGTCGGCGGCGCCGTAGCAGGCGACGCCGTGGCCGATCATGACGTTCGTGCCAGCCAGTGGCGCGAGCAGCGGATAGACGACCGAGGCAACCTCCTTATGCGCGATCGCGCTGGCGGCATCGGCGAGGTAGGTGAGCGACGCGAGCCAGAGCCCCTTGCGCAGCGGCTCCAGGCCCTCGGCCTGCACGCGCTCGAGCTCGCCGCGGACCTGCTCTTCCATCGCGAGCTCGGCGAGCATCGCCGCGAGGCCGGGTCGCCACGCTCCGCCTCGCCGATCGCCCGCCGCGAGGACACGGATCACCGGGGCAAGCTCGGCAAGACGGCCCTGCTCGCGCCGTACCCCGAACATCTGGATGCCGTAGACACTCGAAGCGTCGCGGCCGACGAGCAGCTGCCCCCATTCGCGCGACCGCTCCGCTGCCGCCTCGGCCTCTGCGAGGTGACCCTCGAGCAGCCCCAGCGCGGATCGGTAGTGCTCCGTCACGTGGAGCATGAAGGGCTGACGCGTGTTCTGGGCCATGTCGAGGGCGATCGCAAGCTCCTCGCGTGCCGGTACGATCTCCCCGAGTGCCATCAGTGCGGAGACCCGCCACTGGGTCGCCTCCGCCTGGCCCTCCACGTCGCCCATCTCCTCGGCCAGATCGCGTGCCTCGCCAAGCATCTCGAGGGCTTCCGCGAGGCTTGTGGTTGCCCGGGCCCAGTAGATCCCCACCAGCACGGTTGCCAGCCCAGGCCGGTCGTCGATTCGGCGCGCCATCGCGATCGCGTCCTCGCGCGCAACCGCAGCCCGGTCCGAGTTGCCCTCGTACTCGAGCGCGCGAGCGAGGCTCGCCAGCAGACCGACACGGAGCGTTGAGTCCTCCCGCCCGAGCGCGGCCGACGCCTCCTCCAGGAGCTCGCGGGCACCCTCATCGGCGAGCCCCGGCCGCCAGCAGGTCGTCTCGAACCCGATCGCGGCCTGGGCGAGCAGCTCTCCTTCACCGAGGTCTCGCGCGATCTCCGCCGCCTGGCGGAACGACTGCAGCGAGTCGAGTGACCTTCCCGCACGGAACAGCGCTGTACCCAGGTCGAGCAGGATCTCGGCGCGCCGCCGCTCGTCCTCGATGCCCATCTCAAGAGCTGAGCGAAGCCGGGCCGTGGTCTCGTCATAGGCCAATGCTGCCGACGCCGCCTTCGCAGCGAGGAGGTTGTACTCCACCGCTCGGGCCGCTCCGCCGATCGGGGTCGCCGCCGCAAAATGGTGGGCCAGGTCGGCAAGCACACGCCCGTGCTGCGGCCGATCGACCGCCTCCAGCGCCTGGGCGATCCTGAGGTGCAGCTCGGCGCGACGCAGAACGCTCAGCCGGTCATACAGCGCGCGCCGCACGAGCTCATGCGTGAAGCGGTATGCCAGGGCGGGGAAGGGCAGCTCCTCGATCACCCCGCTGCGCATCGCCGGTTCGAGGGCGTCGATTCGCTCGAGCTCGACGGGTGCGGCTTGGCGCAGTACGTCGAGCTCGAACTCGGGCCCGGCGACGGCGGCCAGCTCGAGCAGATCTCTCGTCGTCGGATCGAGTCTCATCAGGCGCTGACTGACGACCTCGCGGACGCTCTGAGGCGTTGCGATCTCTTGCAAAGGTCGCGTTAGCCGGAGGGTGCCCTGTTCGATTGCAAACGCGTCCGTCTCGACGAGTGCCCGCCAGAGCTCGCACAGCAGGAAAGCGTTGCCCTCGGTGAGGTCACAGATCGCGCGGGAGAGCTCGGGCTCGGCGGGATCGATCTCGCCGCCGCCGGCGCGGCGCACGAACTCCCCGACGTCGTCCTCGGTCAGGCCGCCCAGGTGCAGGCGCACGACGTCGTCTGAGCGGCGCAGGTCCGCAAGCGCATCGGCAAGCTCAGCTCGTACATCGGCCTCGTTGTCTCGAAACGTCGCGAGCACCAGGACGCGAGCCTCGGTCGTCGCCCGGGCGAGGTGCCGCAAGAGCACGAGCGTGGGGGTGTCCGCCCAATGCCCGTCCTCCAGTACGAGCAGCAGCGGCTGCCGCCGACCGGCGCTCGCAAGGAAGTCTGTCACCGACGTGTGCAGGCGATGACGCTCTGTATCGGGATCGGCGGCGATCGGCGCCGGCAGCCCGGCGACGCGAGCGTGCAGGTCGGGAACTAGCCGGGTCAGCTCGCCGCCCGCGCTGCCGAGGTCCGCACGGAGTACGTCGGGGTTTGTGCTGCGAGTGAGCTGATCGAGCGCCTCCGCGAAGGGACGGTAGGCGGTCTGCACCACGGCGTCGCAAGCGCCATAGAGCACGAGCACTCCCTCGCGGGCGACCTCGTGCGCCAGCTCGCGGACCAGACGGCTCTTCCCCGATCCGGCCTCACCGCCAACTAGCGCGAGCCGACCACGCTCGCTCGCCTCGCGTGGAACGAGCGCTTGCAGTGCCGCGAACTCCGCCGATCGGCCCACGAACGGAGACGACGGAGGCAGACGAAGAGGGCCGGGAAGCTGGTGCACGGGTGTCATGGGGACGTGAGTAGTCAGATCTGATTATCGCTCCCCGACGCGCCGTGCCGAGGTCGGCGAGCGAACTTTGTCAATCCAAGTCATGACAGCGGCGGTGGGCCCGGTTACCGTCCTCTTACGATCGGGAGCAAATCCCGGGCGCCTGCGGAGTCCAATGAAGGAGGCCAAGATGAGCACCACCACGAATGTGGCACAGGCAGCGCGAGAAGAGCTCGGGGCGAAGTTCGCGGGTGAGCTGATCGGTCCCGAGGAACCAAACTACGAGACCGCGCGCGCCGTCTTCAACGCGATGATCGACCGCCGACCTGCGCTGATCGCCCGCTGCGCCGGCACTGCGGACGTGGCGGAGACGATTATGTTCGCGCGCCGCCACGACCTCTTGCTCGCCGTTCGCGGAGGCGGCCACAACGGCGGCGGACTGGGGGTCTGCGACGACGGAGTGGTTCTCGACCTCTCGCTCATGCAGACCGTCGAGGTCGATCCGGCCGCCAGCACCGTTCGCGCGGACGGCGGCTGCACCTGGGCTCAGGTCGATGCCGCGACGCACGAGGCCGGCCTGGCCACGCCGTCGGGGATCATCGGCACCACGGGCGTCGGCGGCCTCACCCTGGGGGGCGGCATCGGCCACCTCTCACGCAAGCACGGGCTCACGATCGACAATCTGATCGAGGCCGACGTCGTCCTCGCCGACGGCACACAGGCCCGCGCAAGCGCCGGGGAGAACCCCGAGCTCTTCTGGGCGCTGCGGGGCGGCGGCGGCAACTTCGGCGTCGTCACCTCGTTTCGCTTCCGAGCGCACCCGGTCTCCACCGTGCTCGCCGGACCGACGTTCTGGCCGCTGGAGCAGACGCCCGAGGTGATGCGGTTCTACCGTGAGTTCCTCCCCGCCGCGCCTCGCGAGCTGAACGGGTTCTTCGCGAGCATGACTGTTCCCCCCGCGGACTTCCTCCCCGCCGAGCTGCACTTCCGCAAGGTGTGTGGCGTGGTGTGGTGCTACACCGGCCCGCCGGAGGCGGCCGCCGAGCTCTTTGCGCCCGTGCAGGCGCTCGGAACGCCGCTCCTGCACGGAGTGGGACCGATGCCGTTCCCGGCGCTCCAGAGCCTCTTCGACGGCCTCTACGTCCCGGGACTGCAGTGGTACTGGCGGGCGGACTTCGTCCGTGCGCTCCCGGACGCTGCGATCGCGCAGCACACCGCGTTCGCGGAGAAGCTCCCGACGCTGCATTCGACCATGCACCTCTACCCGATCGATGGGGCCGTGCACGACATCGGCGCCGGTGACACACCGTTCAGCTACCGCGACTGCAACTGGGCTGAGGTGATCGTCGGCGTGGACCCCGACCCCGCGAACGCCGGAGTCATCCGCGACTGGACCGTCGACTACTGGGAGGCGACACACCCCTACTCAGCCGGGGGGGCATACGTGAACTTCATGATGGACGAGGGACACGAGCGCGTGCGCGCAACCTATGGCGAGAACTACGGTCGCCTCGCCGCCGCCAAGGCCACCTACGACCCGACGAACGCCTTGCGCGTCAACCAGAACATCGAGCCGTCGGTCCCGGTATGAGCGCGGTATCCCTACGATGTCACGCGTGGAACAGATCGCGACTGTGAACGAGGAGGCGATCAGGGCGTGAGCTACGGCATCCTGATCGCACGCCGACACGACCGAGAATGAGGGACGCTCGCTCCGCCCAGGGCGACGCCCCAGCCCGCGCAGAGTCTTACGTCCAACGCCTGATCGTCGTCGTGGGTGTCGCGCGACACCCACCGTCCTTTTCAGGCGTGGGTTGAGCGCCTGGCGAGATTCCCGAAGCTTATGCGAATGCAGAAGCGAGCCGCCTGGAGGCTGGTAGGTGGCACACTGGCATTGATGCCTCCGAGCCTGCGCGCTGGGCGCGTGACATTGCGGCCCTTGGAAGAGGGCGAGGTTGACCAGCTCGCGGCGATTCTGACGCGCCCCGGCGTACGGGAGTGGTGGGGCTCACTCGACGATCCCGAGCACGCGCGCGAGGGTCTTGTCAACGACGGCGCCGCGTTTGCGATCGAAGTCGACGGTGCGCTGGCGGGGTGGCTTGGATACAACGAGGAGACCGATCCCGACCACCGCCACGCCAGCCTAGACATCTTTCTGGCGCCCGAGTATCAAGGCCGACGGTTGGGACCCGCTGCGCTGCGGCTAGCCGCGGAATGGTTCTTCGGTAAGCGCGGACACCATCGCCTCATGATCGACCCAGCGTGCGACAACGAGCGTGCGATTCGCGCATATGTGGCGGTCGGCTTTCGCCCAGTGGGAGCAATGCGCTGCTACGAGCGTGGCGCCGATGGCCGCTGGCACGACAACCTTCTAATGGACCTGCTAAGCGAAGAGTTGCGGGGTGACGATCCGCCCGTCGACCGAGGACGACCGTGATGAGAAAGCTGATCTACTCGATGGGGGTGTCACTGGATGGCTTCATCGCTGGGCGCGATGGAGAGATCGACTGGGGGGCGCCAGACGAGCAGTTGCATCGGTTCCACAACCGGCAGACGCGGGAGTTGGGCGCGCATCTCTGCGGACGGCGGCTTTACGAGACGATGCTCTACTGGGAGACCGTAGAGGAGAACCCGTCGGCCGCGGAGCACTTGCTCGAGTTCGCGCGCATCTGGAAGGCGCTGCCGAAGATCGTCTTCTCGAGAACCCTCGAGAAAGTCGAGGGTAATGCCCGTCTGCTCCGGGACAGCGTCGGCGACGAGGTCGCCAAGCTCAAGCAGCAACCGGGTAAGGACCTGGCCGTCGGCGGCGCTGGCCTGGCTTCCACCTGCATCAGGCTGGGCCTCATCGACGAGTACCGGCTTTTCGTCAGCCCGGTCATCCTGGGCGGCGGCACCCCCTATTTCCCGGCCCTGGACGACCGCATCAATCTGGAGTTGATCGAGACGCAGACCTTTGCCTCTCGTGTCGTTTACATTCGCTACCGGGTCTCTCCCGCACGTTAGATTAGGCTTCCTTCGTGGAGCGAGATGAGCTACGCGCGCTGCAGGCACCTTTGAAGGCGCGTTACCTTGCTGAGCCGGGTGCCGCGCAGGTCACACTGTCGGCAACTGGCGCCATAGGCGACGGCATATCGTGCTCGGTACAGACAGGGCGAGCGCTTTCCGAGGCCGGGTTGCATCCCGCCTCTGGTGGCGACGGCTCGTTGCTCTGCTCGGGCGATATGTTGCTCGAGGCGCTCGTAGCGTGCGCAGGTGTGACGCTGCGGGCGGTCGCGACATCGCTCGGGATCGTCGTGACAGCGGGACGTGTGCGTGCTGAGGGTGATCTCGATTTTCGGGGGACCCTCGGCGTCGGAAGAGAGGCGCCCGTCGGCTTCTCAGCGATCCGCCTCTCATTCGAGCTGGAGACCGATGCCGACGAGGAGCAGCTCGCGACGCTACAGCGGTTGATGGAGCGCTATTGCGTCGTCTACCAGACGCTCGCCAGCGCACCTGGACTCACGACAGCTATCACCCAAGCGTAGAAGGGCGGCGCCAACCCCGCTACCCGTTGCTGCGAACAGCCTTGCGCTCGAGAATCTGCTTTAGCCGGCGCAGATCCTTGCGGTTGGCCCGCCGCATCGCGCGGACCATCACTGCAGCCGCGATCTTGGCGAAGCCTACGGGCTCGCCTCGGTTGCGCAGCGCCATCCGGGTAGCACCGTCAGAAGTATCCTCCCACGTGTAGGTGGTCTCCATTGGGAATGGCCCCTCGGCGGTGCGCATCACGAACCGCTCGCCGGGGACGAACTCTGTCACCTCATAGGTGTAGACGAGGCGCCGGCCGAGGAACTCAGCGACAAACGCGATCTGCAAGCCGACTGCGAGCGGTCGGGGCGACTCCCACTGGACTGCCTTGATGTTCTCGTACCAAGCGGTCGCGTTATCGGGGTCACACGCATAGGTGGCAACCTCCTCGCGCGGCCGGGAGATCTCGATCAGGCTCTTCACGTCGACAGGCACGCGCTACCCCTTCGCTGGCAGGGTTCGGGCGAACGCCACGCCACGCGATACCCAGGCGCTGAGCTGGCGCTTGGTCGCGAATCCCTCCACAGCGACGAGGATCCAGCCCTTCATCGGCCGGCCAGTCATGTCGAAGCTGCGCGTGTGAGGTCGAGCGAGCGCCTCATCAGACGCATCCTGACCGACACGGACCATCAGCTCTCCGCTATTGGAGATCCCGACCGCCATGTTGCCGTCGAGCAGGAACGCCAGGCCGCCGAACATAGCCTTCTCTGTTACGCCCCGCTCGTCAGCGAGCTGCTCGCGGATTGGATGGGCGAGCTCGTTGTCATAGGTCATCTCAGCGTGCGTGTCGCGTGGGTGGGCACCGAACGGTCGCGGTCGATCCGCAATCGATTAAACGTACTGGACGAGCCGAAACCGAGCGGCGGGCCCAGCTTGGCGAGATCGGTGGCCCCGACCGGAGAGCGCGCAGCGGTCTGAGCCGGACGGGGACTGGCTCGCCCTGTCTTGTTAGGCTCGCGTGCGGATCGACGCCTCCAACCGACAGCGCTTGATTGACATCCTCCCGTGACCATTGACATTGTTGAGCAAACCATCGCGGCACACAGAGGTCTGGACCTCTGGGAGAGCGCCAGCGAGGTCAGTGTGCAGATCTCATCGGGTGGTCTTGCGTTCGCCTCTAAGCCGTGACGTTCCAGGAGCACGTGCACACACACTCCCGTGAGCAGGTCTTCTACATTGACGCGAACGACGGCCTGATCCGCCGCCACGACTACACCGCCGAGCCGATCGGTGGCTGGGCCAAGGCCGCTCAGCGTCGCGCCGGTCCGCTGCTCGTATGGATCGACCTCCCACGCGCTGCGGCTCGAAACTGACCTTCGGCCATCACCCCCAGTACCGCAGACGCAACTTACGGCAGCGCTTCATATTCGCCGCTCGCTAATAGGTTTTTGCTGCCAAAGATCGAGGAGATGTAGCCCGAGGCGGTGTTGTTGTAACCGCCGCTGACTGACGCCTTGGAACCGGTAGCCTTGTTGCTCCAGCCGCCGGTGACCGAGGCATCGCTTCCTTCCGCGGTGTTGCTATAACCGCCGCTCACGGACGTACCCCCTTTGTTGGCGGTGTTGCTTTCACCGCCACCGACCCAGGCTGACAGGCCACTCGCGGTATTGCCTTCACCGCCGCTGACCGAGGCATATTCTTTGCTTGCGGTGTTGGTATTGCCGCCGCTGACTGAGGAGAGTTCCCCGCTGGCTGTGTTTTTTATGCCGCCGGTCACCGAGGCCCACAGCCCGCTGATGGTGTTGCTGTAGCCCGCTAGAATGCCACCGTAGCTTGTGAACGCCTGTTTTCCACCGAGGATCAGGTCGTGCGAGCCAGTCTGTGTACCCGGTGTTTCGTCATAGCCGATCACGAGGTTGCCCGCGCCGTTGGTCGTTGCCGTTTTGCCTTCGCCGTTGATGATCTGCAGATTGACCGCGTCGAGCTGAATGGTGGGTTTGCCGCCGATGCCTGAGGCTAAAAACTTGATGTACGGCAGAATACTCAGAAGCGTTGCTTGCTCAGCGGCTGACGGCTGCTCCACCGCTGTGTTTTCGGCTTCACATTTTGCTTCTTTGGCTGTGCCGCCGGAGGTCACCGCTTTACCGGCTGTTTTGGGCACGCACAACCACGTTTCCGCCCATGCGGCTCCAACTCCGATCGTCGAAAACGCGGCGATCAGTGTGCCGCACGCCAGACTCATGCAGCTGAGATCAAATATACGTTTCATCAAAACACCTCCGTCTTGTTCGGCGCGAGGTCGGGAGCCGTTCGCGCCAGCTTAGGTTCGCCGGTGAGTAGTCACGCACTCGGCGAGCAGGACCGTCTGACTTTGTGAACTCTACGTAGACCACAGGGAATCGGGCCGGCTGGTGCGCGGATACGCGCGTGATCCCGCGACGTCGCATATTCGGTCGGCCCTAGTTGTCTCTGACTTCCGGCGTTTCGTCGTCGCGCTGTAAGCATGCGCGAGTGCCCGCCTCGCGCTAGTGCTCAGGACGATAACCGGGTCTGAGAGCTCGGCTACGGGTTGCCTGCAAATGACGTCCGCGGCTGCCACGCCGCAGTGCACGCACAGCGTCACGTATGCATCGGCGATGTCCTGCTCGTCGGCGGCGAAGTCGCGGATGATCTCGGCGCCTTGCAGGAACTGCTCGGCCTTGGCGAGCCTGCCCGCGATCGTGCTCTCATCGCATTTGCGCAGGCGCGGCGTCATCGTGTGCTGTGCGCTCGGGAGTCGCGGCGCAGCAGGCGCAGCGTGCCGTAGAGCTCGATCCCGTCGCGGGCCGCGTCTGTGAGAACCTGCTGGGGCTGGCCGTCTGTGAGCTCCTGCTCGCCGAACTCGAGGACCCTGGCGTCGTTCCCCGTCCACGCGCTGGCGTGCGCCTGAAGCGTTGAGATTTGCTGTTGCCATGCCGGCTCGTCCGCGTCACAGTCTGCGGGGCGCACGACGAGCAGGTCCAGATCGCTCTCTAGAGTGCCCTCGCCGCGCGCAACCGAGCCGAACAGCACCACGAGTACGGGGCGCTGCTCCCACTTGTTGATCGCATCGCGCAGGCGATCGAGCACCTGCACGGGAAGATTCGCGAGCCCTTCGATCCAGGCCGCCGCGACGTGGTCTCGGTTGAGCTGGTAGAGGTTGGCGTTGCCGGCCGAGCGACGTGAGACAACACCCTGCTCAACAAGGCGGTCAGCGGCGTTGCGGATCCCCTGATGAGAGCCGCGACCGATGACCCGCTGGAGCTCGCGGCCGGTCATCTCGGCTTCCACACCCGCGAGCACGCTCAACACGTCCCCGTCCAGCGTGGGAGTGACCACCTGTAGCGGCCTATGGAAGTCCATGTCGGGACTATAACGACGATTGGCAAGTATTTCTGACATTCTACAATAATAGTTGCCAAAGAGGTTGCGGGCGCGGCTACATGGTCGTACATGGACGGCCTGGCAGCTACTGGCGCACCAGGCCACTTCGGCGCTACGATGCGGGGCCTTGCCGACGTAGCTCAGCTGTAGAGTGCCGCCATGGTCACACTGGTCCGTTATCACGGCCGTGTGGTTCTGTCATGCCAAGTACGCGCTGCTTTCGGCGAGGGCGTGACCGGATAGCGAGTGTGTATCTGTCACACCAAGCGTCGGTACGAGAACATGTCCTCGAGAAGGGTCGTGACCGCGAGATAGCGTTTGCGCGCGATGACGAACAATCCAGCGTGACGAACCCGGGTGACGCTTCGCTGCTTGCGCGAGGACCTGAAGCTGGAGACCCCGCCCGTAGAGGTGGATCTCGGCGAACTCGATCACCCGCTCATGGCTGAGGCGCGGCGTCTCGCGCCAGCGGCACCACGAGGGCAGAAGCGAATCCTCTCGATCAAGCATCCGCTCGTCTACCGCCTGCGCCACGGCCGCTGGCGTGGCGCGACATGGCTGGAAACCGACGCCGCCCGATTCTGGCTCTGCGCCGGCGCACACCGCGAGCAGGAATCGGGCGAGGACGCTTACGAGGTTTTCGAGGAGCTGCATCGCGCCAGCCGGCTCCTGCCTGATGACGATGATCGGCTACGTGACGTGCTTGAGCGCAACGCTCGCATCATCGATGCCGCCGCCGACTCGATTCCCGTCGCTCTGGCCGAGGCTTTCGATCAGCCGGACCGCGATGTCGCTGTATCGCTCAGCGGGCTGATCGAGGCTCGCATCCACGCCACTGCGCCGGGCGAGGAGGTCTGGATCGCGATAGCGACTCAGGCGACCGACGGGCTTTTCGTCGATGAGCGCCTACGAGACGTGCTGTTCGGCTTGGCTTTGGCCGCGGCGGAGGCTGTGCTGTGGGAGCCTCGCGCGGACTGGCCCTCGGGCGAGCTCGCCTGGTTCGAGGTCGCGCGCCTCGGGCTGCGCGAGCCGAGCTGATCGGAGGACACACCGCCGAGACGCTGGACATCGGCCTCCTCGACCCCGAGCGAGTACGCAACGACAGACGCCTTGCCACCCAACAGTGCCTGCTGTGCGCGCTCCATGCGCAGCGCGAACTGATCGCGGTGACGATCGACGTACTCGTCGACGGCGCGCTCTACAAGCTCAGCCTGCTTCAGGCCCGACATCAGCGCGGCGTAGCGAACCTTCTCCTTGGTGGCCTCATGAACCTTAATCGGTGATTGCGCTCGTGACATAGGTCATCTCGGTACTTCGGTACCACAACTATATCGCACTCAGGCAGCCGACATTCCGGCCTCGGCACCACCACACGCGGGCGATCCCAGCTCGCGGCGGTAGGATGCGAAGCGTCAGGCCGACGTAGCTCAGTAGGTAGAGCACGTGCATGGTAAGCACGGGGTCGCCGGTTCGAATCCGGCCGTCGGCTCTCCCGCTCCGATCGCCGTTCGGCGACCTCCGCGAGCCTATCCCTGGTACCGCAAGTTCGCCAGCACGATCATGTAGCCTTTGTCCGCGATTGTCCGTCTTTGTCTGATGACTGGACGCGGGACGAACCCAATAAAGGAGCCGAAAATGGCGCTATTTCTAGCGATTCGGCTTCTCCGAGCCTCGGCGATGGTAAGGCGGGCGCCTCCTTCGGCGGGTCGGTTCCTGAGTGATATGTCGGTCACGGTCGACCCCCTTGTGGCGTGTCGGTGTCGGCGATGCCGGGGGGCACGATCTCGCCGCGGTCGATGGCTCCGGAAAGGCGCTGTTTCGCGGCAAGGCTGCCCTCGTCAAGGACGCCCGAGCCCGCCGCGCGGGCGATCGCGTCCCCGCCCCTCCCCCGCAGGACAGACGCAATGCCGACGGCTATCAGCGCACCGGCGAGCGGTCCCACGACGTACACCCAGTAGCTCGAGAAGTCGCCGCTCACAAGCGCCGGCCCGAACGAGCGGGCCGGGTTCATCGAGGTGCCGCTCACGGGCGCCGACCACAGTCCGGCGAGTGCGATGTACCCGCCGACGCCCAGGGCGGCGATCGCGCCGACGTTTTGGGCGGCCGAAGCGGTTCCCAGGATGACACTGACGAGCGTCGCGGTGAGGACGATCTCCATCAGCAGCGCCTGCCAGTCTTCATAGCCGGGACCGGGCAGGGTGGCCCCGAGGTGCTGGATGTTGCCGAACACGGCGAACAGGAAAAGGCACGCGAGGCTTGCGCCGATCAGCTGGATGATGATGTAGCCCGGGACGCGCTTCCAGGGGAAGTCGCCGCGAAGCGCAAACGCGAGCGAGACGGCGGGATTCAGGTGGGCCCCGGAGATCGCGCCCATGAACAGGATGATCCCCAGCACCATCAGCCCCGGCGCCACGACAGCTGCGGAAAGGGTGATCTGACCCTCGCCGTGCAGGATCCCTCCGCCCGCGGCGACGAGCACCAGCATGAACGTGCCGAGCATCTCGGAGAAGAGCCTGCGCCACTCCAGGCGCGGATCATCAAAGTCCTTGCGATCCCCGAACTCCAGCATCAGCAGGTGATGCGTGCGAGGCGCAACAATCGCCCCGACCTCCGAAGTGAGATCCGATCCAGCGCTCGCGCTCGGCGTGACATTCACGGGTGTTCGGCCCACGTTCTCGCTCATACGTCCTTCTCCATCATGCATCCTCCCACAGGACGGAACCACTCAGAACCGTCGACGCCGCAAATCGCCTCGCGTCGCCCGACGCCGAGGGTGCAGGCGTAGACTGATCGTTGGATGACCAACGACCTTGCGCGCTGGCAGTTCGCGACGACGAGCATCTACCACTTCCTGTTCGTGCCCGTGACGATCGGCCTGGCGTTCCTCGTCGCGCTCCTGCAGACCGCCTGGCACCGCAACGACAAGCCGGAGTACAAGCGCCTGACGCGTTTCTTCGGCACGCTGCTGCTGATCAACGTCGCGATCGGAGTCGTCACCGGGCTGGTGCAGGAGTTCGAGTTCGGGATGAACTGGTCGGCCTACTCGCGCTTCGTGGGCGACGTGTTCGGCGGTCCGCTGGCGATGGAGGGCCTGGCGGCGTTCTTCCTGGAGTCGACCTTCCTGGGGCTGTGGATATTCGGCTGGGATCGGCTGCCCAAGCGCATTCACCTGGCCTGCATCTGGCTGGTCGCGGCCGGCTCGATGCTCTCGGCGATGTTCATCCTGGCCGCCAACTCGTGGATGCAGCATCCGGTCGGCTATGTACTGAACAGCCACGGGCAGCCGGAACTGAACAACGTGTGGGCGTTGTTCACGAACCCGACGTTTCTGTGGGGTTACGTGCACGTGATCCTGGCCTCGCTGGTGACGGGCTCGCTGGTGATGCTCGCGGTTTCCGCTTGGTACCTGCGCAAGCAGCGCGAGGCGCAGGCCTTCTACCCCACCGCCCGGCTGTCGGTGCTGGTGCTGCTGCCGGCGATCCTGCTGCAGATGTTCGTGGGCAACAAGCTCGGAGAGATCGAGGCGAAATACCAGCCGGCCAAGATCGCGGCGGCCGAGGCGCAGTGGAGCAACTGCCAGCCGTGCTCATTCTCGGTGTTTCAGATCGGCGGCGGCAACAACGATCAGACCCCGACCCAGGTCATAGCGATCCCGCACCTGCTCTCGATCCTCGCGACCGGGACCTGGGGCGGCGCGGTGATCGGGCTGAACCAGCTGCAAAAGGAAGACGTCGCCAAATACGGACCCGGCAACTACATCCCCGACGTGTTCATCCAGTACTGGTCGATGCGCGTGATGGCCTACCTGGGGTCGTTGATCGCGCTGCTGGCGCTGTGGGGCGCGTGGCTCGTGCACAAGGGCACGCTCGCTCGCTCGAAGTGGTTCCTGCGCGCGAGCCTAGGGGCGGTGGTGACGCCGTTCGTGATGAACACCGCGGGCTGGCTGCTGACCGAGAGCGGGCGCCAGCCGTGGATCGTGCAGGGACTGATGAAGACCGTCAACGCCAACTCGCCGTCGGTCACCGCCACCGATATCTGGATCAGCCTGATCAGCTTCGTGCTGATCTATCTCGCGCTCGGCGCCGCGGACCTGGTCCTGATGCTCCGCTATGCCCGCAAGGGCCTGGACCCCGACGAGGATGGCCCCGACGGGTCGAGCACAGGCGCGCAGACCCCAACCCCGGCCATGAGCTACTAGGAAGTCGAGTAGTAGTCGTGCAACTGCACACCATCTGGTTCGTGATCATCAGCATCTTCTGGATCGGATTCTTCGTGCTCGAGGGCTTTGACTTCGGCGTCGGCGCGTTGCACACGATCGTCGGGCGCAGCGACTCCGAGCGCAAGCTCGCGCTGAGCACGATCGGCCCCTGGTGGGACGGAAACGAGGTCTGGCTGGTCGTGGCCGGCGCCGGGATGTTCGCGGCGTTCCCCGGCTGGTACGCGACGATGTTCTCGGCGCTGTACCTGGCGCTGCTGCTCGTGCTCGTCGCGTTGATGGCGCGTGGCGTGGCGTTTGAGTTCAAAGACAAAAGCGAGAGTCCCCGCTGGCGAACGACTTGGCGGTGGGCGATGACGATCGGCTGCCTGCTGATCCCGCTGCTGCTCGGCGTCGGACTGGGCGATCTGCTGAACGGCCTGCCGATCGACTCGAGCCACGAGTACACCGGCGACTTCTTCGACCTGCTCACGCCGTATGGCCTGTGGACCGGCCTGACGCTGCTCGCGCTGTGCCTGCTGCACGGCGCGACATTTCTCAAGCTCAGGACCACCGATCGCGTGCGCGAGCGCGCTCGCGCCGCCGCGCGCCCGCTGGGCTGGGCGGCGATCGCGTTCGTGGTGGGCTGGGTGATCTGGACGCGCAGCGTCGCGGGCGGTCCCGACGTGCCCCAGCCCGTGGAGATTCTCGCGGTGATCGCGGCTGCCTTCGCGGCGCGGCTGGCGATGAGCGACCATGACGGCCCGGCCTTCGCCTCCTCCGCCGTCGCGATCGCCGCGACCGTCGGCTCGATCTTCATCGATCTGTATCCGAACGTGATGGTCTCCAGCACCAGCGCCGCGTACAACCTCACGGTCAACAACGTCGCCTCCGGCCACTACGCGCTGACCGTGATGACTGTCGTCGCCGTGATCTTCTTCCCGCTCGTGCTGGTCTACCAGGGCTGGTCTTTTCACGTCTTTCGTGGCCGCCTGAAGGCCGCGCAGGCGCAACCCGATTCGCCGGTCGCAACGTCATCGGGGACGCCGGCGGGACCGCCGATCCAGGCCGGCGGATGACCGACGCATCAGCCCATAGGGTGGTCATCGTCGGCGGCGGCTTCGGCGGCCTGTTCGCGGCGAAGTTCCTGCGCCGTGCGCCGGTGCAGGTCACGCTGATCGACCGCACCAACCATCACACGTTTCAGCCGCTGCTCTACCAGCTGGCGACGGGAATCCTGTCGGAGGGCGCGGTCGCGCCACCACTGCGTGAGGTGTTGCGCAAGCACCGCAACGTCCACGTCGAGCTCGCGGACGTCACGGGATTCGACCTGCAGGCGCGAACCGTGACCGCGGCCAGGCCATTGGGGTCGGCCATCACAGTTCCGTATGACTCCCTGATCGTGGCGGCCGGCGCCACGGGCTCTTATTTCGGACACGACGAGTTCGCGCGCTTCGCTCCGGGGATGAAGACCGTGGACGACGCCCTGGAGCTGCGCGGGCGCATCTTCGGCGCGTTCGAGATGGCCGAGATCGAGGAGGACCCCGAGCTCCGGCGGGCGTGGATGACGTTCGCGGTGATCGGCGCCGGACCCACGGGCGTGGAGATGGCCGGACAGATCGCGGAGCTCTCGCGGCGATCGTTGAAGGGGAACTTCCGCAGGATCGATCCGGCCGGCGCGCGGGTGCTCCTCCTCGACGGCGGGGAGGCGCCCCTCGCCACGTTCGGCGAGGAGCTCTCGGCGAAGGCCACGAGCCAGATCGAACGCACGGGCGTCCAGCTGCGGATGCGCAGCATCGTGACCGACGTGAAACCCGACGCGATCGTCGTCCAGGGCCCCGACGGCGAGGAACGCGTCGCGTGCCACACGAAGGTGTGGTCGGCGGGTGTTCAGGCCTCTCCGCTGGGTGAGATGCTGATCGAGGCCACCGGCGCCGGGACCGACCGCGCCGGACACGTGCAGGTGCTCCCCGACTGCTCGTTGCCAGGCCATCCGGAGGTGTTCGTCGTCGGCGACATGATGTCGCTGAACGGGCTCCCGGGGGTCGCGGAGGTCGCGATGCAGTCGGGCATCCACGCGGCTCGCACGATCAGGCGGCGCGTGCAGGGCGACGATGGCGAGGCCAAGCCGTTTCAGTATCGCGATCTCGGCAGCATGGCGACGATCTCGCGCTTTCGCGCGATCGTGAGCTTCAAGGGCCTCAAGATCGGCGGATTCGTCGGCTGGCTGATGTGGGCATTCGTGCACCTCACATTCCTCACGGGCTTTAAGAACCGCTGGATCGCGCTGTTCAAGTGGCTGACCGCATTCATCGGCAGCGCCAGGGACGAGCGAACGATCACGATGCAGCAGGTCTCCGCTCGCATCGTCGGGATGCGGGTGGGGGTCAAGTCGGGCGAGGAAAGCATGGCCCGATTCGTCGAGGACGACGCCGCGCCCTGAACCGCGGGCCACGCGCACGACAAGCCACGCCAGACAGCGGACCCGCCCGAAGACCGGCTGCGGCTCGCCTCCATGAGCTGAACGACTTCCGGGTCCTGCGCTCAGCCGATCTCCCGCCGCCAAAGGTCGGCGTAGCGACCGCCGAGCGCGAGCAGCTCGCCGTGGGCGCCTCGCTCCACCACGCGGCCGCGATCGAGCATCAGCACCTCGTCGACCTCCTCCAGGCCGGCCAGCCGGTGGGTGATCAGCAGGGTGCCCGTCTCCCGCGTGACCGCCAGCAGATCGGCGACGATCGCATCCGCCGTCTGCGTGTCGAGATGCTCGCCAGGCTCGTCCAGGACGATCAGCGGGAAGTCCGCGAGCAGGGCCCTGGCGATCGCCAGGCGCTGTCGCTGACCGCCGGACATACGCGCGCCGCGCTCCCCCACCTCCGTGCTCAGCCCCGCGGGCAGCTGCTCGGTCCAGTCGAGCAATCGCACCTTCGCGAGGGCCGCGCGCAGGTCGTCCATACTCGCCCCGCGACGGGCCAGCCGCAGGTTCTCCTCGAGCGTGCTGTCGAACACATGCGCGTCCTGCGAAACCAGCCCGACGACCGTGCGGCACTGATCGCCGTCGAGGTCGGCGATCTCCACGTCATCGAGCGTGACGGACCCGCCGTCGTAGGGGAGGAACCGCAGCAGCACCCCGGCGAGCGTCGACTTGCCGGCGCCGCTTGCTCCCACGACGGCCACCCGCCGGCCCGGGCGCAGATCGAGGTCGACCCCATCCAGCGCCGGGCGAGCGGCGCCCGGGTAGGTGAAGCGCAGGCCGCGCGCGCGCAGGGCGTGCGGTGCGGGTGCAAGCGCGAGCGGATGCGCCGGCTCGCTCACGGGCGCCGGCGTGTTCATCACCTCGAACACCCGTGCGGCGCAGCGGCGCACGCGCTGGAGCGTCTGGGTCGCCGTGGGCAGGCCCGTGACGAGCTCGAAAGAGATCAGCGGGATCAGCGCCAGCCCCGCGAGCAGCACGCCGTCCAGCCTGCCCGCGTGGACCGCCGCCACGCCGACCAGCAGAGCCCCCCACATCGCCAGGCCGCAGCACAGGCTCGTGAGGCCCTGGCCGATGCCCGCCGTGCGAGCGCTCGCCCCGGCGATGCGGGTCAGGAGCGCGTCCGCGGCGAGCGTGCGGCGCAGCTGCTCCTGAGCGCCCCCGTTGACGATCAGCTCCGGCGCGCCCTCGATCAGGTCGACGACGCTGGAGGTCAGCTCCGCGCGCGCCGCCGCCTGGCGTCCCTCGCCGCGGGCGGCGAGCCTCCCGGTCAGCCACGGCACGAGCGTCGCGGCGATCACAAGCGCCGCCAGCAGGATCAGGCCGGCCGCCGGGAGCATCGACCACACCAGCGCAACCGTCGCCGCGCCCACGCCGAGGGCGATGGCGAAGGGCCCCACCACTCCCAGCAGCAGGTCCTGCAGCGCGTCGACGTCGTGGACGAGTCGCGCGAGCAGATCGCCGCTTCCGAACGCGGGCAGGCCGAGCGGAGCGAGCCGCTCCAGGCGCGTGTAGAGAGAGACCCTGAGCTCCGACAGCACGCGGAAGGCCGCGTCGTGGCCGACCAGCCGCTCCCCGTAACGGCACAGACCGCGCGCGAGGGCGAAGAACTGCACGCCGACGATCGCGATCGCGACCGCCGACTCCTGCGGGCGCTGCGCCGAGCGCGAGATCAGCCAGGCCGAGGTCGCGATCAGGCCGATCGCAGCGGCGACGGCGCCCGCCCCGAGCAGCGTCGCGAGCGCCAGGCGCCCAGCGGCTGGGCGAGCGATCGCGAGCGTGTGCAGCAGTGGTGCCTGCGGGCCGTCGTCCTGCTCTATGGGGGACGGGAGCATCACGCCGCGACCTCCGAGGAGAAGCAACCTGCCGCGACCTCGGCCGGGACCAGCGAGAACACCCGATCGGCCATCTCCACGAGCGCCGGGCGATGGGCGACGAGCACCACCGTGCGCCCGCGCGCGAGGCGGCGGATGGACTGCACGATCGCCTGCTCGGTGTGGCCATCGAGGCCGGCGGTCGGCTCGTCGAGCAGCAGCAGCGGCGCGTCGCGCAGGAACGCGCGGGCCAGAGCCAGGCGCTGTCGCTCGCCCGCGGACAGCCCGGCGCCACGGTCACCGAGGATCGTGTCCAGACCCGCGGGCAGGCTGGTCACGACGTCTGCGAGGCCGGCGTCTGCGAGCGCAACCCAGACCTCCTCCTCAGAAGCCTCACGACGACCGACGCGTACGTTGTCAGCGATCGACGCGTTGAACAGGTGCGGTCGCTGCGGCACCCACGCCAGCCGTGCCCGCCACGCGTCAGGGTCCAGCTCGGCGAGCTCGATCTCGCCAACCCGGATAGAGCCCGCATCGGGGTCGAGCAGCCCAAGCAGGGCGCTGAGCAACGTGGACTTGCCACAGCCGCTGGGACCGACTAGCGCCAGCGTCTCCCCCGCCGTCACCGTCAGCGAGACATCCGCGAGCGCGGGCTCGGAGCGGCCGGGGTAGGTGACGCACAGGCCGTCGATCGCCAGATCGCAGACCGCCGGATCGGGAACATCAGTGCGCGTACCCGCGGGCGCCAACGGTGTCTCGAGCACCGCGAAAACCAGCTCAGCGGCGGCCATGCCCTCGGCGCTCGCGTGGTAGTTGGCGCCCAGCCGGCGCAGCGGCAGGTACGCCTCGGGGGCGAGCACGAGCGCGAACAGCGCGGTGCGCAGGTCGAGGCGCCCGTCCATCAGGCGCAGGCCGATCGCCACCGCCACGAGCGCGACGGCGATCGTCGCGACGAGCTCGAGGATCAGCGAGGACAGGAACGTGACCCGCAGCGTGGACATCGCGGTCGTGCGGTAGCGCTCGGCGATCTCGCGGATGGAGGCCGCCTGCGCCCGTGCCCGCCCGAACACCTTCAGCGTGGGCAGTCCCGCGACGACGTCGAGGAAGTGGCCCGCCAGCCGCTCCAGGGTCCGGAATTGGCGGTCCATGCGCTCCCGTGTGGTGGCGCCCACCAGCGCCATGAACACCGGAATCAGCGGGATCGTGAACGCGATGATCGCCGCCGAGATCCAGTCGTTCCAGAGCACCGCCGCGATCACCACGACGGGCACGATGATGGCGAGGAACAGCTGCGGCAGGTATAGCGAGAAGTAGCCGTCCAGCACGTCTATCCCGCGCGTGGCGAGGATCGCAAGCTCGCCCGTTCGCTGCTCGCGGGAGCGCTCGGAGGAGAGCGCCGGGATACGCGCCAGCAATGCGCCGCGCAGCTGCGACTTCGCGCTCGCCGAACAGCGGCTCGCCGCGAGCTCAGCTCCCCACGCCAGGCCCGCACGAGCAAGGACGACCACGAACAGCGCGGCCAGCGGTGCGTGCAGCTGCGCGGGGCTTCTCTCGCCGATGAACGCGCGCGATACGACATCCGCGAGCAGCCACGCCTGAGTGACGATCAGCAGCGCGCTGAAGACGCCGAGCGAGACCGAGACGAACAGGAACGTGCGGGTCGCCCGCGCGTACCGGAGCAATCTCGGATCGAGCGCCCTCACCGCTCAATCATGCCGAAGGCCTACACCGCATGCGGTGTAGGCGCCAGGGCCGCATGCGGCCCTGGCTGGAAACCGCGCATGCGCGGTTTCCCCTGACGGTGCATGCACCGTCAGGCCATGCGGCGCATGCGCCGCATGGAATTGCCTTCAGGAGATCTCCGCCAACCGCTCCGCGAGGATGATGCGCGCCGCCGCCTCGATCAGCGCGAGATGGGAGAACGCCTGGGGAAAGTTGCCGAGGTGGCGACCGGTGGAGGTGTCGAACTCCTCGGCGTACAGCCCCAGCGGAGAGGCGACGCTCAACAGCTTTTCCATCAGGTCGCGGGCGCGCTGCTCCTCGCCGACGATCGCCAGCGCGGAGACCAGCCAGAAAGAGCAGATCAGGAAGCTGCCCTCCTTGCCGGACAGCCCGTCGTCGGTCTCGCCGGTGCGGTAGCGCAGCACGAAGCCGTCCTCGGTCAGATCGTCGGCGATCGCCAGCACGCTCGCGCGCAGACGCTCGTCCTCGGCTGGCAAGAAGCCGAAGAGAGCGGCCAGCAGCGTGGAGGCGTCGAGCGCGTCGGTGTCATAGTGCTGGCGCAGGACGCCGCCGTCGGTGAGACCGTGCTCCAGGATGTCGGCCTTGATCTCCTCGGCCGTAGCCGCCCAGGTGGACTGCAGGTCGGAGTCGCCGGCCATCGCCGCGAGCTTGGCGGCGCGATCCATCGCGACCCAGCACATCAGCTTCGAGGAGACGTAATGCTGGGGGGCGCCGCGCGCCTCCCAGATGCCCTGGTCCGGTTCGCGCCAGACGGCGGTCGCGCAGGTGGCCTGCGCCTGCACGATCGGCCACAGCCTGCGCGGCAGCCGTTCGGAGCGACGGGTGTGCAGCAGGATCGAGTCAAGCGCCGCGCCGAACACGTCGTTCTGGCGCTGGTCGAAGGCGCCGTTGCCGACCCGCACTGGGCGCGCGCCGGCGTAGCCGGAGAGGTCCTCGCGCGTGGACTCGGTCAGGTCGCGACGCCCGTCGATCCCGTACATGATCTGCAGGGCGCCGTCTGAGTTGGGCTCGAGGTCGGCGACGAACTGCATGAACTCCTCCGCCTCCCAGTCGAGGTTGAGGTAGTGCAGCGCCTGCAGCGTGAACGTCGAGTCGCGCAGCCAGGTGTAGCGGTAGTCCCAGTTGCGCTCTCCCCCGGGCGTCTCCGGCAAGGAGGTCGTCAACGCCGCGACGGTCGCGCCCGTGGGCATGTACGTGAGACCCTTGATCGCCAGCGCCGAGCGCTGGATCGCCTCGCGCCAGCGGTGATCGGGCAGGCGCGCGCGCCCGAGCCAGCCGCGCCAGTAGCGGGCGGTGGTGGCCAGGCGCGCGTTGGCGTCATCGATATGGCTGGGCGCCTCCAGCTCGCCCGCCCAGGAGAGCGCGCAGAAGATCTGCTCGCCCTGTTTGAGCACGTGCCGAGCGCGAACCCAGTCGCCCTCGACGCCGACGGTCATGTCGGTCTTGAGCCTCACGGTGAGCTCAGCGCCGGTCGCGTCGGCGCAGTGGCCCTCCTGCGAGATCGACCACGTGGCCGGGACGCGCCCGTAGTCGAAGACCGGTTCGCAGGTCAGCTCGATCTCGACTTCGCCCTCCAGGCAGATCGCCACGCGCACGAGCAGGTGCTCGGCGTCTTCGTCGGTCGGAGGACGGGTGTGGGGCGTGACGAGGTCCACGCCGCGGCGGGGTCCAAGCGTGAGCGCGTCACGCACGGCCAGCCAGCCGGTGGGCGTCGTCCAGGTGGTGAGCAGCGTGTTCGTGCCCGGCTCATAGACACGCGCGGAGGGCACGTTGATGCCGAAAGGCGCGAAGCGGAAGGCGCCCGCCTGACGATCGAGCAGCGTGCCGAACACGCTCGGAGAGTCAAACCGGGGAACGCACAGCCAGTCGACCGCGCCGTCGGGCGCGATCAGCGCGCCTGTGTGGCAGTTGGACAGGAAGGCGTAGTCGGCGATCGGCGGGAACGGAGAAGGGGCCGCGGCGCTCTGGGGCATGGTGGGCTCGGCGTGACCGTCCGCCGCCGCGGAGGAGCCCGTGCTCTTGGCTTTCTCCGGACTCATCGGGCACGCTCGACGCGACTCATGTCGTCACCCACGGACTATGCCAGGTTCCGAATCCGGATACCAGCTCATCTCCCGCCTTCGGACCCCAGGAGCCCGGGGCGTAGGAATGAACCGGCGGCGGTTTCTGCAGCAGCGGTTCGAAGATCCGCCAGGTCTCTTCGACGCCGTCCTGGCGGGTGAAGCGCGTGCTGTCGCCCCGCATCGCGTCGAGCAGCAGCACCTCGTATGGGGTCGGCGCCTCGCCTCCCTGCGCGGCGAACTCGACGTCGAGCGTGATCGCCTCGGGCCCGGACAGGTCGGCGCGGTGGGCGTCGAGGACTAGGCGCGTCCCGGTTGAGGGATCGAGCTTGACAACGAACTGGTTAGGTTCCGGGCGGCGATGGCCGTGCTCCATGAAGCCGAGCCGCGGCGGGTCGCGGAAGACGGCGCGCAGCTCCGTCTGCGTTGTCGGCAGTCGCTTTCCGGTGCGGATGAACCACGGCACCCCCGACCAGCGCCAGTTGTCGATATCCAGGCGCAGCGCCGCGTAGGTCTCGGTGCTCGAGTCCTTGGCCACACCGTCGATGTCGAGGTAGCCGTCGTACTGGCCGCGCACGTAATGGGCAGGATCGGCGTCGTGTATAGAACGGAACAGTGAGAACTTGGCGTCCTTGAGCGCGTCCGCGTCACTGCCGGACGGCGCCTCCATCGCGGCGAGGGCTACCACCTGCATGAGGTGGTTCACGACGACGTCGCGAACAGCGCCCACCGGGTCATAGAAGTGTCCGCGGTCCTCGACGCCGAAGCTCTCGGCCATCGTGATCTCCACGCACGCGATGTGGTTGCGGTTCCAGATCGGCTCGATCATCGTGTTGGCGAAGCGCAGGTACAGGAACTCATCGGTGCCCATCTTCCCGAGGAAGTGGTCGATCCGGTACAGCTGCGACTCGTCGATGTACTGATGGATCTCCGCGGCCAGGGCGCGCGCCGACCGCAGGTCGTGGCCGAACGGCTTCTCGACGACCACGCGACCCGTCTTGGTCAGACCGGCGTCGGTCAGCTGTTTGATTACGGGCCCGAACAGGAACGGTGGGATCTCGAGGTAGAAGACCGGGCTGTGCACGTCACCCAGCGCGCTGGTCAGGCGCTTGTACGTGTCGGCGTCGGTGAAGTCGCCGCTGACGTACGACAGCCGCGCGGCGAAGCGGTCAAAGACCTCCCGGTCCACGGATTCGCCCGTTCCCTCCACGCATTCGCGGGCATGCTCGCGCAGGTGATCGAGCGTCCAATCGTCGCCCGCGACCCCCACGATCGGGCAGTCCAGCAGGCCTCGCTTCTCCAGCCGGTAAAGCGACAGGAAGGTCATCACCTTCGCGAGGTCGCCGGTGATCCCGAAGATGACGAGTACGTCCGCGCGCTGGGTCTCGCCGGATTCGTGCCCGCTGCTGTTCGCGGTCAGCGTGTGAGCTCCTGCGGCTGCAGCCATGCTTTCCCCCCGTCCTTTCGATCGCGACCGTCGTGGTGATCTTGCTTGGACGTTAGCGCCTGAGGCAGGCCCGGGGTCATTCCACATGACCTCCGAGCCGCGCGCGACCGCTCAGCCGATGTCGGTGAGCAGATCGCCCGCGGAGGAGAGGCCCAGGGCGCGCGCGAGGACCACGATCGTCTCCAGGCGGGGGGAGCGCTTGCAGCGCTCCAGCAGGCTGATCTCGGTCCGGTGCAGATCGCAGATGTCGGCCAGCTCTTCCTGCGACAGGCCCAGTCGTTCGCGATGGCCGCGCAGGTTCTCGGCAAACTGCTGTCGCACGGACTCTTGTGGTTTCACGCGGCGCACTCTCGCGTCTCGCAGACGGAAGGTCTACAGACAAGCGATCGCCCGACAAAACATCGCCTGACAGCTGTCTCACGACATATGGTCTGCGAAATGCCCTCAGGACCTCCCGCGATGCCTCGCATCCCAGCGTTGAGCGCCACAAGAGAGAGAAACATCTAATCATTTTACTGCCCAGTGCTCCGGCCGGCGTCCAGGCGCCCTCCCGGTCTTGCGGGCTGCCTTGCTCGGCCTCGATGGCTGGGACGATGTCGTGAGCGCCTACTGCTAAGAAGCCTGTCTCGTGCGCTTGTGTGTGTTCGCGAGGGCCGGTCGGCCGCGCTCAGCTCGCGACCGCCGCTACGTCATCTCCCGGCGTCACCGTCGTGACCGGCAGGCCCATGCCCGCCACCTTGCTCGGCAGGTCGAGCCTCAGCCAGCGCGATACTTTCGCCGACAGCGTCGATACGATCACCTCGTCGAAACCGTGCAGATTGATCGCGTCGTGCACGGCCGCGATCGGGTCGGGATCGCCCAGGAGCCCCTCCACGGGCGCTCCGGCCGCCTGCTCGAGCAGCGGCAGCGCTCGGTCGAGCACCGTCTGAGCCTCGCTCTCGGCCTGATCCTCGGGATCGACGACCTTGTGCAGGCCGTGGGTTGCGTTGGGTACGAGCAGCGTAAACGCACACCTCCCGCGCCCCGCCCGCTCGTGCACGGCGTCGAGCAGTGGTTGTGTGGCCGCCGTCTTATGGGCCACGACCAGCACGCGGCTGGTGGATGCGGAGGACTCCATGATTGGAACTCCTTTCTGGGTATGTCATGTCGCTACCCAGATGATCCCACCGCGAAGCCCGAGGCGCCAGGGGTGTCGCGAAAGTGGCGGGGGCAGGATTCGAACCTGCGAAGGCTGAGCCGCGAGATTTACAGTCTCGTCCCTTTGACCGCTCGGGAACCCCGCCGGGCGGCCGTCAGTTTAGGGACTATCCTGCCCAACCCCGCAGGCTCTCATGCGTGCAGGCCCCGCGGTCCTCCGAGCTTCCCTACGAAGCCTCGCGCAACTGCTGCGCGTCGGGCAGGGTCTGCAGCTTTTTCAGCGTTCGGTTCTCGATCTGCCTGACCCGCTCGCGGGTGATGTTGAACGCGCGGCCGACCTCCTCCAGCGTGCGCTGGCGCCCGCCGGTGATGCCGTAGCGCATCTCGATCACCTCGCGCTCGCGGCGGGGCAGGGCAGAGAGCACGCGCACGACCTTCTCGCGCCGCAGCGCCGTGGAGGCGATCTCGAACGGAGACTCGGCCGCGTCGTCCTGCACGAAATCGGCCAGCGCCGTGTCGTCCTCATCGCCGACCGGCTTCTCCAGCGAGACCGGCTGCTGGGCCATCCGCATCACCTCGCGCACTTCTTTGGTCGAGCACTCGAGCTCCGCGGCGATCTCGGCGCTGGTCGGTTCGCGCCCCAGCCGCTGGATCAGCACGCGCTCGGCGTGGATGACCTTGTTCAGCCGCTCGACCATGTGCACGGGAATCCTGATCGTCCGTCCCTTGTCGGCGATCGCCCGAGTTACCGCTTGCCTGATCCACCAGGTCGCGTACGTCGAGAACTTGTACCCCTTGCGGTAGTCGAACTTCTCGACCGCCCTGATCAGCCCGAGCGAGCCCTCCTGGATCAGATCCAGGAAAGTCAGTCCCCGACCGACGTACCCCTTGGCGATCGACACGACCAGGCGCAGGTTCGCCTCGACCATGTGCTGCTTGGCGGCGACGTCTCCGCGCTCGATCCGCTTGGCCAGGCACACCTCCTCATCGGCGCTCAGCAGGGGCACCCGCCCGATCGAGCGCAGGTACAGCCGCAGCGAGTCCAGGCTCGGCTCGACGCCCAACTCGACATCGGCCTTGCGCTGTTCCTCGATCCGCGCTCTTCGCGCCGCGAACGCGCTCCAGCGAATCCTCCCCGCCGGCCCCGTCGACGCTCGCCGGCGGAGGATCGTCGGGCGAGGCCGCCAGCGCCCCGTTGTGCGCCGCGCTTGCGCCGGCGTCGTGCTCGTCCTCGGACAGGCTCGGCGCGGGCTCACCCGCGGCCAGCACCTCGATGCCGTGCTCCTCCAGATAGCTGAGCAGATCCTGCGTCTGATCGTGCGTCAGCTCCGCCTCTTCCATCGCGGACGCACCGCCTCGTAGGTGAGGAACCCCCGTTCCTGACCTTCCGCGATAACTCCCTGCAACTCATCGATCTCAACCACGGCCGTACTGTCCGTGGCGATCAAGACCTCGACATTGTCGCTCACTCTGGACCCCCAGGATCCAAACGGCTTCCCCGTCGGAACGGACTGTCCGCTCCGACCTCCCCTGACCAGACTGCTCTAGCCTCCTCTGTGGTTACTCGATCGCATCTGCCTGCTCCCTGCTCTCTAAGTCATTCCCCGTCGTGCTTGCCGTGGCTCTCGCCGTTCCCGATGCTCCTCGAATCGCGGTTCCCCGATCGGACGGGGGTTTTGACTGCGTCTGGCTAAGTGCGAAGTGATACCAGAATCCGTCGTCGTATACGCCGATTGAGTGAGGGCGAGCTCGCGGCTCGTTCGGGTGCTGCTCGGGGCGCGGCTCGCCGCGGGCGAGGGTTGGCGCTGGCCGGCCGCTAGGCTTGGGTGCAGGTGCAGGCGACCCGGCAGATCCACTCGCTGTCTCCGACGCATCCCTTTGGCGACGATGTTCAGGCGCGGGCGCCCTCTGTCCCGATCGGCCTGTCGCGCGTGGGGGTGACGGGCGTCGAGAAGGTCGTTCGCATTCGCGATCAGCTGTTCTTCGCGCGCCTGTCGTGCTTCGTGGACCTGGGCTCCGGCCAGAAGGGCGCCCATATGTCTCGGTTCGAGGAGGTCGTCAACGAGGCGATCGGCGAGGTCGTCCTCAGCGAGTCCCCGTTTCGGGCGGAGACGCTGGCCCAGCACATCGCCGAACTCGTGCGCTCCCGCCAGAACGCCCTGCGCGCCGAAGTCACGATCGCGGCGCGCTACCCCGAGCACAAGCCCGCACCCGTCTCGGGAGTGGGTACCCAGGAGATCTACACGCTCCTGGGCCGAGCCGTCGCCTACGAGCATGGCACGCGGCGGGTCGTCGGGGTGTCGGCCACCGGCATGACCGCCTGCCCCTGTGCGCAGGAGCTCGTCGCTCACCGCGCGCGCGAGCGCCTGCTCGCCGATGGGTTCTCCGAGGATCAGATCGAGCGCATCCTCGCTCGGGTGCCCGTCGCGACACACAACCAGCGCGGGCTCGGCACGTTGCAGATCGGCTGCATCGAGGAGTGCGTCGCCGAGATCGACGCCACGTCGCTGCTGCAGATCGTCGAGTCGAGCATGTCCTCGGAGATCTACGAGCTGATGAAGCGCTCCGACGAGGTCGCGGTCGTCGAAAAGGCCCACGCCCATCCGCGCTTCGTCGAGGACTGCGTACGGGAGATGATCGCGGGCGTCGTCGCCCGCTTTCCAGAGCTGGATGGCGCAAGCTTCGTCTCGGCGCGCCAGGAGAACCTCGAGACGATCCACCAGCACAACGTTGTCGCCGAACGCCACGGCCTGCTGTCGGAGCTTCGCAGCGAGATCGACGCCGGTGCGCTGTCGCCGCATCACACCACGCTCGACGAGTGGCTCGCCGCCGGCGCCGCCACGCCGGGACCCCCAGCGTCGCCGCTGGATCTCAGCCGCCCGCCTGAGGGTCCGCGAGACGCCGGCGCAACCCGAAGAAGTAGTCCAGACCGGACACCACCGTCACGATCACGGTCGCATACAGCAGCAGCGAGACCCACAGCGGCTGTCCGTGCACCGCGATCAGGGCGAGGATCAGCGCGATCTGCATGCACGTCTTCAGCTTGCCCAGCATGCTTGCTTCCATCACCACCCCCGCCTGGGTCGCGCCCAGCCTGAGCACCGTGACCGCCAGCTCGCGCGTGATGATCACCATCGCCACCCACGCTTCCAGCCGGTTCAGCGACACCAGCGCGATCAGCGCCGCGACGATCAGCAGCTTGTCCGCGAGCGGGTCCATGAGCTTGCCGAAGGTCGTCACCGACTGTCGCGAGCGCGCGAGGTAGCCGTCGACGAAGTCCGTCGCCGAGGCGAGCGCGAACACGATCGCGGC
The DNA here is from genome assembly GCA_963786535.1 of uncultured Solirubrobacterales bacterium. GTDB lineage: Bacteria > Actinomycetota > Thermoleophilia > Solirubrobacterales > Solirubrobacteraceae > Palsa-744. Next base: position 60,223 of record CAWAZI010000002.1, read on the forward strand.
GAGCACGTCTCCCTCCGGGGTGTTCCCCAGCAGCGCGACCACCAGCACGGGCACCAGCATGATGCGCAGCACCGTCAGCATGTTCGGGAGGTTCAGCGGGAACACAGCGATTGCCATTATGGTCGGCGGGCCTCGATCGGGCCTCCCGGAATCCATCCTCGATGACAGGAGACGACCATGAACACGCGCACGCTTGGCCCGAACGGACCCGAGGTCTCCGCGATCGGCCTCGGCTGCATGGGGATGTCCGCGTTCTACGGGACCGTCGACGAGTCCGAGGCCAGGGCCACGATCGCGCGGGCGCTCGATCTGGGCTGCAACTTCCTGGACACCTCGGACATGTACGGCCCGCACACCAACGAGCGGCTCGTGGGCAGCGCGATCGCCTCCCGGCGCGAGGAGGTGTTCCTGGCCACGAAGTTCGGGATCAAGCTGCTCAAACACGACGACCTGATCAATCGCGTGATCGACGGCAGTCCCGACTATGTGCGTGCGGCCTGCGACGCGTCGCTGCAACGGCTCGGCGTCGAGCACATCGACCTGTACTACCAGCACCGGGTCGACCCGAACACGCCGATCGAGGACACCGTCGGCGCGATGGCCGAGCTGGTGGGAGCCGGCAAGGTCCGCCACATCGGCCTGTCGGAGGCGAGTGCCGCGACGATCCGCCGGGCGCACGCCGTGCACCCGATCACCGCCGTGCAGACCGAGTACTCGCTGTGGACACGCGACGTCGAGGCGGAGATCCTGCCGACGCTGCAAGAGCTCGGGATCGCGCTCGTCGCCTACTCGCCGCTGGGACGCGGGTTCCTGTCGGGGAGGTTCAGCTCGCCCGAGGAGCTCGACGAGAACGACTACCGTCGCCACGGGCCGCGCTTCACGGGCGCGAACCTCGAGCAGAACCTGGGCCTCGCCGCGCGCGTGCGCGAGCTCGCGAGCGAACGCGGGATCACCCCCGGCCAGCTCGCGCTGGCGTGGGTGCTGCATCGCGGCGAGCACATCGTGCCGATCCCCGGCACCAAGCGCGTCGCCTACCTCGAAGAGAACCTGGCCGCGGCCGAGATCGAGCTGAGCGACGCCGACGTGCAGACGATCGCCGAGGCCATCCCCGCGGCCGCCGGCGAGCGCTACCCGGAGGCCGTGATGCGCTCGGTCAACCTGTGAGTCGTCAGTAGCCGACCGAGTAGAAGCTGATGTGCCGGCACCCGTGCAGGGTGTAGTGGGGCAGCGCGTGGTGGCTCGTGTACACGACTATGTGCGGGTTTTCGCAGTGGATGATCCCTGAGTTCTCGTGCGCGTGCACGACCGTCAGCGGGTTCGTGCCGGTCCACACATAGTTGTAGGTGTCGTTGGCGTAGATGTAGTTCTTGCCGTTCCCCGCGTGGATCACCGCGACCTGTGAGCTTGGCCAGCCCGACGGGTGGTAGTCGCCCCAGATCACGTCGCCCGCGCTCCCGCCGTAGATCGTGTCGTCGCCGTATCCGCCCAGCAGGTAGTTGTGCACGTTCGGCCTTCCGACGAGCACGTGCTGCCGGCCCGCCGGGCCCTTGTCCATCACCAGGTGCTGGTTCGCCGGCCAGCCGGCGTGGCTGGTCATCGCCAGGGCCGGGATCGCCGTGGCGATGGCGACGATGGCGAGCGTGAGCGCGACGAACGCCGCCCGACCCCGCCGGCGGGGGCCGCGAGGGCGTGGAGAGGATGTGGGGTCGATGTGCGCGTGCATGCGATCGGGACGGCGGTCGCGGGAACGGACAGCGGTTGCGGGACGCTACACGGGTCCGTCCCGGAAGTGCCGTCTATCCCACATCGACTCGCGCAAACAGCCGCTTAAACCGCTCCCGCCGGGCTGGACCGATAGGGTGGGACGATGCCCCTGATCCCGATGGTCGTCGAGCGCACCGCCCGCGGTGAGCGCGAGTTCGACATCTACTCGCGATTGCTCAACGAGCGCATCGTCTTCCTCGGCACGCCGATCGACGACCAGGTCGCCAATCTGGTGGTCGCCCAGCTACTGCACCTGGAGTCCGAGGATCCCGAGAAGGACATCTCGATCTACATCAACTCGCCCGGCGGCTCGGTCTACTCGGGCCTGGCGATCTACGACACGATGCGCTTCGTCAAGCCCGACATCGCGACGATGTGCGTCGGCGTAGCGATGTCGATGGGCTCGCTGCTGCTCGCCGGGGGAACGAAGGGCAAGCGCGCCGCGCTGCCGAACAGCCGCATCCTCATCCACCAGCCCTCCGCGGGATTCGAAGGCCAGTCGACCGACATCGAGATCCACGCCCGCGAGATACTCGCCGTCAGGGGCCGCCTCGATGAGATCTACGCCGAACACACGGGACGCCCGACTGAGCAGGTCCGCGAGGACATGGAGCGCGACCGCTTCTTCACGGCCGAGCAGGCCCAGGAGTACGGCCTGATCGACAAGGTCCTCGACAGTCACTGAGGCGGACCCGAGGCGCGATGCACGCCCGATGAACGCCCTGGGAACGTGTTTTGAAAAGATCGGCACGTCCGGGTGCGTCCATGGACGCGGCGCTGGATCGCCACGTGACGGCTCGCACGTGCCACCAGCATGCGCTTCGCCGACCCGCGTCGCCCAGCTTGATCCATGAACGCCCCGACCGCACCGCCTATTTCAAAACACGTTCTGAGCTCGAACGAGCGCGCGACGCTGCTGCTGGTTGCGGTCTTGACGCGCGCTGGCGGGCGTGGCCAACTATCAGCCCTGGCTGGCGGTCCCGCGGTTCGCGCTCGCCACGCTCGCGCTGGCCGGCCTGGCCTGGGTCATGTCGTTCGCGACCGAGCAGCTCGGCGAGCGCTTCGGGCCGGGTGTCACCGGCATGCTGCAGTCCACGCTCGGCAACCTGCCCGAGCTGTTCGTCGTCATCTTCGCCTTGAAAGCCGGGGAGCTCGTAGTCGCGCAGACGGCGATCGTGGGCTCGATTCTCGCCAACGCGCTGCTCGTGCTCGGCCTGGTGATTGTGATAGGCGCCCGCCGATCTCCGGACGGGATCATGCGCTTCTCCTCACGTCTGCCCCGCGACACCGCCACGTTGCTGCTCCTGGCGGTGTTCATCATCGTCCTGCTCGGGCTCTCGCTCGCCGCGCACGATCCCGCCAGCCACCACGTCGAGGCGATCTCCGCGGTCGGCGCCGTCTGCCTGCTGGTCGTCTACCTCGCCTGGGTCGTTCCTTACCTGCGCTCCGATACCGCTCCACACGGACGGGACCCTGACGGCTCGGCCGATGGGCCGGGGGATAGGGAAGCGGGACCGGAGGGTGTGGGACCGGGCGATACCGGGCCGGGTGATGTACGGTCGGCAGACGCGGTGGGCGGCGAGTCCGCTGGGATGGCCGAGCTCGTCGGCCCTCGGCTGTCGCTCAGGCTGACGCTGGCGCTGTTGCTCATCGCCGGAGTTGCGTCCGCGTTCGTGTCCGACTGGTTTATCAACGGTCTCGCCCCCGCGATTGCCGTGCTGAACCTCTCCCAGGCGTTCGCGGGCCTCGTGATCGTCGCGATCGCCGGCAACGCGGTCGAGAACGTCGCCGGGCTGGTGCTCGCCTACAAGCGCCGCTCGGACTTGGCGATCTCGGTCGTCAAGAACTCGGTCGCCCAGATCGCCGCGTTCCTGTTCCCGCTGCTGGTGCTCGTCTCCTTCGCGCTGTCCACCCAGCTGACGTTCGCGCTCGCCCCCGTCTACATCGGCGCGCTAGCCCTGACCGCGCTGACGCTCTCGCAGGTCACGGGCGACGGCGAGGCCGCCGAGTTCGAGGGCTGGGCGCTGGTCGCGCTGTATGTGATCCTGGCTACGTTCACGCTTTATGAGTGACGCGGCGCAGGCGGTGATCCCGCGGTCCGTTTCCGTCTGATCGCCCACGCGGCGAACACGCGCTAGACTGCCGTATACCTCGCGCCTGGGCGGGGTTTTTCTTCGCCCGGGCACGGTGTCCAAACACGATCGCGCAGGGAGCAACTCGCTATGGCTCGCGGAGACGTTCGCATCGCTATCACCCTCGCATGCGAGGAGTGCAAGCATCGCAACTACCAGACGAACAAGAGCAAGCGCAACAACCCCGACCGCGTGTCCCTGCGCAAGTACTGTCGCTGGTGTCGGCGTCACACCAGCCATCGGGAGACTCGCTAGCCAGCCCGGGAGCGCTGTGCTGTGGCCCGTGATCGCAAACGAGCAAAGCAACGTCGCGCCCGCCGGGGCGCCGCGGCTTCGGGCCAAGGTCCCGGGCCCGCCCCTGCCGCGCCCGCGGATGGAGCAACCGATGCGTCCATCGAGCGATCGGACGTCGCGGCGCAGTCTCTCGGCGTGGGCCGGGTCGAGCGCGCCGATCTCCCGGGCGCGCTGGAGCACGCCGGGCGACGTCGACGAGTTCGATGCCGCGATCATCGCCGGCGCCGGCGGAGTCGCCGCCAACGCCGAGACGCTCTCCGAGGCCGAGATCGAGGCCGAGGCGGAGGCCGAGGGAGACCTCACCGAGGACGAACTGCAGGAGGGAGCGGGCTCCGGGCGCGATGGGGCCAACGGCGTCAGCCCGGAGCAGGCATCCGGCGCTCCCATCCGCAAAGGCAACCGTGCGATCGGGTTTCTGCGCGCCAGCTGGGCCGAGCTGCAGCGAGTGCAGTGGCCCGACCGCCGCCACGTGTTTCAGGCGACGGCCGTCGTGCTCGGCTTCGTCGCCATCGCCGGCGCCTACCTCGGACTGGCCGACTATGTCGCCAAGGAAATCGTCGAAGCCATCCTCTGATCGAGCACGCAGCGCCGCAGTCATCCTCGTCGCCGCATCCCCTCAGGGAACGTCCCACCGCCGTTGTCCTAACCATCGCACCGAACGAGTCAGGAACTAAAGAGCCCGAATGTTTCGCTGGTACGTCGTCAACACCTACTCCGGCCACGAGAACAAGGTCAAACAGAACCTCGAGCACCGCGTGGTCTCGCTCGGTCAGCAGCGCGCCGTGCGCAACGTGGTCGTCCCGACCGAGTCCGTGTCGGAGATGAAGGACAATCAGAAGGTCACCGTCGAGAAGCGCACGATGCCGGGGTATGTGCTCGTCAACATGGAGCTCAACGAGGACTCCTGGGGGGTCGTCAAGGGCACGCCGGGCGTCACCGGCTTCGTCGGCGCCTCCCAGGAGCCGGTGCCGCTGACGCAGGTCGAGGTCGATCGGCTGCTGCACAAGACCGATGTCGCCACGGCGCCCCGCACGCGCGCGCAGTTCGCGATCGGCGAGTCCGTCAAGGTCGTCTCCGGACCGCTCTCGGACTTCTCCGGAGAGATCTCCGAGATCAACGAGGACGCCGCCAAGCTCAAGGTCCTGGTATCAATCTTCGGTCGCGAGACCCCCGTAGAGGTGGGTTTTGACCAGGTGAAAAAGATCTAGATCATGGCCAAGAAGGTACTCACAACCATCAAGCTCCAGGCCAACGGCGGCCAGGCCAGCCCGGCGCCGCCGGTCGGTCCTGCGCTGGGTCAGCACGGGATCAACATCATGGAGTTCTGCAAGGCGTTCAACGCGCAGACGCAGAGCGAAACCGGGACCACGATCCCGGTCGTGATCACCGTCTACGAGGACCGCTCGTTCACGTTCGTCACCAAGACGCCCCCGGCCGCGGTGCTGATCAAGCAGGCACTGCGCATCGGCAAGGGCTCGGGCGAGCCCAACCGCACGAAGGTCGGCACGATCACCCAGGCCCAGTTGCGCGAGATCGCCGAGCGCAAGCTGGTCGGACCTGAACGCACACGACATCGATCAGGCGGCGAAGATCATCGCGGGAACCGCACGCTCCATGGGCGTGGAGGTTGCGTCATGAGTTCGCAGCATGGCCGCAGACATCGCGAGGGGTTGGCGAAGATCGACCGCGAGCACGAGTACCCGCCCGCCGAGGCGGTCGCACTCGTGAAGAGCCTGGCCAGCGCCAAGTTCGACGAGGCGGTCGAGCTGCACGTGCGCACGGGTCTGAACGTGCGCCACGCCGACGAGCAGCTGCGTGGCACGATCGCGCTGCCCAACGGTCTCGGCAAGGACGTGAAGATCGCCGTGTTCGCGCAGGGCGACAAGGCCCGCGAAGCCGAGCAGGCCGGCGCCGACGTCGTCGGCGGCGAGGATCTGGCCAAGCGCATCGAGGAGGGGTTCGACGAGTTCGACGTGGCGATCGCCACACCCGACCTGATGTCGGTCGTCGGGCGCCTCGGGCGCATCCTCGGTCCGTCGGGCAAGATGCCCAACCCGAAGGTCGGCACGGTCACGATGGACGTGGCCAAGGCGGTCGAGGAGTCCAAGTCGGGCAAGGTCGAGTACCGCACCGACCGCACGGCGATCGTGCACATGGTGATCGGCCGCGCGAGCTTCGAGGAGCGCGCGCTGCTGGAGAACTACGCGGCCGTGGTCGAAGAGCTGATCCGCGCCAAGCCCTCCGCGGCGAAGGGTCGCTACCTGCGCACGATCACCCTGACCTCCACGATGGGTCCGGGGGTCAAGGTCGATCCAAGCCACACACGTGACATCATCGAGGAGGCGTCGTCGTCCGCGACAGCCGTCGCCGCGTAGCCCCTTTACCCCACACAGGCCACCACAGACCCCCGGCAACCGCGCTCGCATGTGTGCGGTGGAAGACCGGGACAGGAGCCACTGAATGAACCGAGACCAAAAGGCCGCCGCGATCGCCGAGATCGCGGCCCACATAGACGAGTCCCAGGCCGTTTTCGCCGTCGACTACAAGGGCATCTCCGTGCCCCAGGCGGCCGAGCTGCGGGCCAAGCTGCGCGAGTCCGACGCGACCTTCAAGGTGGTCAAGAACTCGCTCACCGAACGCGCCGCCGACCAGGCGGGCGCGGTCACGCTGAAGGAGCTGCTGCAGGGCCCCACGGCCTTGACGTTCGTGCGCGGCGACATCGCGACCGCGGCCAAAGCGCTCGCCGATTATGGTCGCGCGACCCAGCTGTTGCCCTTCAAGGGTGGCCTGATGGACGGCGCCCCGCTCGACTCCGACCAGATCCGCTCGCTCTCTCGCCTGCCTTCGCGCGAAGCTCTGTACGGGCAGCTCGTCGGGGTCGTGGCCGCTCCGGTCAGCGGGCTCGTGCGCACGCTCGGCGCCCTCGTCGGCGGGCTGGCCGTGGCGCTCGGGCAGGTGCAGCGAGAAGAAGGAGTCCGGCGAGATTCCCGCCGGCGAGGCGCCGGCCGCGGTCGAGGAGCCTGCCGTCGCGCAGGAGGCGCCTGCCGCGCAGGAGTCCGCTCCCGAGGAGCCCACCGCCGAGAAGGAGGAGGCGCCGGCGGAGGCTGCGCCCGATGAGCCGGCCGCCGCCGAGGAGCCAGACGCGCAAGCTGAGCCGGAGCAGCTGCAGGAGCCGGCGCAAGACGACAACCAGGCGGACGTCTCGGCTGAGGTTCAGCCCGAGGACGCCGAGACGAATCCCACCAAGGAGGATTGACTCACATGGCAACAGCCACAAGCACAGAGAAGTGGATTGAGGAGCTAAAGGGCATTTCGGTGCTCGAGCTCGCCGAGCGGATCAAGGCGCTCGAGGAGGAGTTCGGAGTGTCGGCCGCGGCCGTGGCCGCGCCTGCGGCCGCCGCGGGCGGAGCGGCCGGTGGTGGCGACGCCGCCGGCGAGGAGGAAGCGTCGAGCACCGTCGACGTGATCCTCGCGGCCTCCGGCGACAAGAAGATCCAGGTCATCAAGGTCGTGCGCGCGGCCACCGGCCTGGGCTTGAAAGAGGCCAAGGCGCTCGTCGACGAGGCTCCAAAGCCGGTCAAGGAGGGCATTGAGAAGGAGGAGGCCGACAAGCTCAAGGCCGAACTGGAGGAGGCCGGCGGGACGGTCGAGTTGAAGTAGCTCTCCGTGACATAGGCTCCGGCGATGGCCTCCGTCGACACGGAGCTTGCGCTCGTCGCGCTGGCCGCGATGCTCTCTCCGACCACGCTCTCATTCTCGGTGCTGGCGCTCGTGTTGGGCGAGCGCCCGCTGCGAACGGGTCTGTGGTTCTACCTCGGCGCGCTCGGCGTCACGCTCCTGATCGGCGTGCTCGCGGCGTTCGTGCTGGGCGACGTCGCCGCCGCACCGTCGGGCTCGAGCACGCCCAAGACGTGGGTCTGTGTCGTGGACATCCTCGCCGGCGTGCTCCTGCTCGTGGTGGTCGTGCGCTTCCTGCGTCGGCCGTCTGACCCCGCACGGATGGAAGGGATGATCGAGCGGATGAGCCGGCTGGCCTCCTCGCCGGCGATCGCGATCGTGGCCGCCGGCGCGACGCTCGCCAATCCCGGCGGCTTCATCCCGCTGGCACTGAAGGACATCTCTCAGACGGACCCGACCGCCGCCGGGTACATCGCCGAGTGGGTCGGATTCGCGCTCGTGTCGTTGCTCCCGCTGTCGCTCGCTTTGGTGATGCTTGCTCTCGCCCCGGCCCCGACTCAGCGGATGCTCACGCGTGCTCGGGGGTGGCTCGAGCGCAACGCCAGGATGCTTGCCGCCGCGATCCTCGCGCTGCTGGCTGTGGCGCTGCTGCGCAACGGCATCGTTGGGCTCACCGGCTGAATATCCGGGCGGGTGGCGCGGGACGACTCACTCGTCCGACGGCAATGCGCGCGCGTGTGTGTGCCCGCGCGCCGGCGTCCGCGACGCACGTTCGCACCCGTCTTTACCCGCTCCTAACAAATGAGCCGATTTTCCGGTAAAGTGCCCTGCGCTGGCCGATAGCCGCAGCCGCCTCAGGAGTACGACGTCGCGCCACATACGCGATCGTCGAGGGCGGGGTCCGTGAGCGCCGGTGGCCCACTTAAGGGCGTCGATGACCTGTGCTATATTTGCTGGTCGCGCTTTCGGGCGCCCTCCAACGTCCGTACCTCGCCCTCCGAAGGAGACGTTTTCTTGGCTGCTGTTGATGCTCTCCGGACGCGCCGCAGTTTCGCGCGCCTGCACAAGACCGTAGACGTTCCCAACCTGATCGATATCCAGCGCCGCTCGTTTGCATGGCTCACCGACCCACAGGGCGGCGGGCTGCGCGAGACGATCGACGACATCTCGCCGATCGAGGACTACACCGGCAACCTCGCCGTCCAGTTCGGCGAGTTCGTGTTCGACGAGCCGGTCGCTTCGCTGGAGCAATGTCGCGAGAAGGACCTGACCTACGCGCGCCCGCTGACGGTGACCGTCGCGTTCATCAACCGCGAGACGGGCGAGATCCGCGAGCAGTCGGTGTTCATGGGCGATTTCCCGTGGATGACCGAGCGCGGGACGTTCGTGATCAACGGCACCGAGCGCGTCGTCGTGACGCAGCTCGTGCGCTCGCCGGGCGCCTATCTGATGGAGCCCAAGGACCGCGAGAAGCAGGTGTTCATCGCCAACCTGATGCCCGCGCGCGGGTCGTGGCTGGAGCTGGAGATCGACAAGAAGGGCAAGGTGTTCGTGCGCATCGACCGCAAGCGCAAGCTACCGGTGACGGTGCTACTGCGGGCGATGGGCTACGCGACCGACGAGGAGATTCTCAAGCTGTTCGAGGACTCGCTCTACATCCGCAACACGATCGAGTCCGACACCGAGGCGACGCGCACCGAAGAGGGCGCGCTGATCGAGCTGTTCAAGAAGCAGCGTCCGGGTGAGCCGCCGAGCGTCGACAACGCCAAGGCGCTGCTCAACCAGCTGTTCTTCGATCCCAAGCGCTACGACCTTACGCGCGTCGGCCGCTACAAGCTCAACTCGCGGCTGGGGCTGGACGTCGACATCGACACGCGCACGCTCACCCATGACGACATCCTCGCGCTGGTGCGCGAGCTGGTGTCGCTGCCCAAGCGCCTGGGCATCCCCGAGCGGGAGACCGAGGTCGAGATCAAGGATTACGCGGCGGAGGCGATGAGCATGCCGCGCGAGCCGGTCGCCGAGCACCTCGACGAGTACGAGCACTTCGGCAACCGCCGCCTGCGCACCGTCGGCGAGCTGATCCAGGAGGCGTTCCGGATCGGGCTGTATCGCATGGAGCGCGTCGTGCGCGAGCGCCTGACGACCGAGGACGCCGACACAATCACGCCGCAGACGATCATCAACATCCGCCCGGTAGTGGCGGCGCTGAAGGAGTTCTTCGGCTCCTCGCAGCTGTCCCAGTTCATGGATCAGACGAACTCGCTCGCTGGGCTCACCCATCGACGGCGCCTGTCGGCGCTGGGCGCGGGCGGGCTCACGCGCGAGCGCGCGCCGATCGAGGTGCGCGACGTGCACCCGACCCACTACGGGCGCATGTGCCCGATCGAGACCCCCGAGGGACCGAACATCGGGTTGATCGGCTCGCTGAGCTCGTTCGCGGAGGTCTCCGAGTACGGGTTCGTCACGACCCCCTATCGCGTCGTCAAGGGCGGAGTGGTGACGGACAAGGTCGTGCGCCTGGACGCCACCCAGGAAGAGGAGTTGGTGATCGCGCAGGCCAACACGCCCGTGGATCCCAAGACGGGCAAGCTCAAGGGAACCGAGATCCTGTGTCGCACGCAGGCCGGTCAGTACGTGACGGTCGGCCCCAAGGACGTGGACCTGGTCGACGTCTCGCCCGAGCAGATCTGGTCGGTGGCGACCGCGATGATCCCGTTCCTCGAGCACGACGACGCCAACCGCGCGCTGATGGGCTCGAACATGCAGCGCCAGGCGGTGCCGCTGCTGAAGGCCGACGCGCCGCTGGTCGGCACGGGCATGGAGCGTCGCGCGGCGCTCGACACCGGCGATGTGCTGCTAGCCCGCGACGCCGGCACGATCGAGCACGTCGACGCCACCCAGATCGTCATCGAGACGAGCGAGGGCAAGAAGGACGAGTACGAGCTGCAGAAGTTCATGCGCTCCAACCAGGGCACGCTGATCCACCACAAGCCGCGCGTGCGCAGCGGCCAGAAGGTCAAGGCGGGCGAGGTGCTCGCCGACGGCTCCTCGACCGACAAGGGCGAGATGGCGCTCGGCAAGAACCTGATGGTCGCGTTCATGTCCTGGGAGGGCTACAACTTCGAGGACGCGATCATCCTGTCAAAGCGGCTCGTGCAGGATGACGAGCTGACCTCGATCCACATCGAGGAGTACGAGGTCGATGCCCGCACGACCAAGCTGGGCGAGGAGGAGATCACCCGCGACATCCCCAACCGCTCGGAGGAGTCGCTGCGCAACCTCGACGATCGCGGCATCGTGCGCGTCGGCGCGGAGGTCGCCTCCGGGGATCTGCTCGTCGGCAAGGTCACGCCCAAGGGCGAGACCGAGCTCACCGCCGAGGAGAAGTTGATCAGGGCGATATTCAAGGAGAAGGCGCGCGAGGTGCGCGACACCTCGTTGAAGGTCCCGCACGGCGAGGGCGGCGTGGTGATCGACGTGATGACCTTCAGCCGCGACGCCGGCGACGACCTGCCGCCGGGCGTCAACGACCTCGTGCGCGTGTTCGTGGCGAAGAAGCGCAAGATCTCCGAGGGCGACAAGCTCGCGGGCCGCCACGGCAACAAGGGCGTGATTTCCAAGATCGTGGACGTCGCAGGACATGCCGTTCCTGGAGGACGGCACGCCGGTCGACGTGATCCTCAACCCGCTCGGCGTGCCGAGCCGCATGAACGTCGGGCAGATCCTCGAGACCCACCTCGGGTGGGTGGCCGCGCAGGGCTGGTATGACGACGGCTCGGAGGCCTTCAAGGAAGCCGACGCCGCCAACGGCTCGGCCAACGGCAACGGTTCCTCCCGGCGCGTGTATGTGTCGACGCCGGTGTTCGACGGCGCGACGATCACCGACGTCGACGAGGCGCTCGTGCGCTGGCAGGACGAGCACGAGGGCCGCATCCGCATGGACATCGACAAGAGTCGCCGGCCAGGAGAGCAGGCGTCGGGCAAGATGACGCTGTTCAACGGGCGCAGCGGCGAGCCGTTCGCCGAGCAGGTGACGGTCGGGTACATGTACATCCTCAAGCTCCTGCACCTCGTGGACGACAAGATCCACGCCCGCTCGACCGGCCCCTACTCGCTGGTCACCCAGCAGCCGCTGGGCGGCAAGGCGCAGTTCGGCGGTCAGCGCTTCGGCGAGATGGAGGTATGGGCGCTGGAGGCGTTCGGCGCCGCCTACACGCTGCAGGAGATGCTGACGATCAAGTCCGACGACACCGTCGGGCGCGTGAAGGCGTATGAGGCGATCGTCAAGGGCGAGAACATCGCCGAGCCCTCGATCCCCGAGTCGTTCAAGGTGCTGCTCAAGGAGATGCAGTCGCTGGCGCTCGACGTCAACGTCGTCTCCGAGGAGGGTCAGCGCACGGAGATGCGCGACGAGGACGACGATCTGCTGCGGGCGGCCGAGGAGCTCGGCATCGACCTCTCGGGCGTGCGCGCGCCGTCCAACGGCGCGGCTGCCGACGAGGCGCTGGAGGGCGAAGACACCGCTGGCGCGGACGACGTCTCCGACGGCGAGAGCAAGGGCACCGAGGCCAATGACGACGCTGAGGTCAAGGGCGAGGCGGAGTCTCCTGACGTCGGTGGGGAGGACGTCGTGGTGGAGGGGCTCGACGTCGAGGAGCTGCTCGGCGAGGGCGTCGCTGAGCTGGATATCGAGGCGCTGGCCACGAGCACGCCCGAGGATCTGGTCGAGGAGACCGAGACATAGACCGAGACCTCCGGCGCCGCGGGCCGGTGGCGCTCAACACCCCGCCGGCGGTTCGGCGGGACACCCGCACGACAGAACCGCAACCCGTCCGTTTCACCCGCAACAGCGAAAGTCAGAGCGATAAACAGATGATCGACATCAACAACTTCGACGCCATCGAGATTTCACTCGCCTCCTCCAAGCAGATCCGCGGTTGGAGCTCGGGCGAGGTAATCAAGCCGGAGACCATCAACTACCGCACGCTCAAGCCCGAGAAGGACGGGTTGTTCTGCGAGCGCATATTCGGTCCGACCAAGGATTGGGAGTGCTACTGCGGAAAGTACAAGCGCGTTCGCTACAAGGGCATCGTGTGCGAGCGCTGCGGCGTCGAGGTCACGCGCTCGAAGGTCCGTCGCGAGCGCATGGGCCACGTCGACCTGGCCGCGCCGGTGAGTCACATCTGGTTCTTCAAGGGGGTGCCCTCGCGGATCGGATACCTGCTCGACATGGCGCCCAAGGAACTGGAGAAGGTCCTGTACTTCGCCGCGTCGATCGTCACGTGGGTGGACGACGAGGCGCGCTCGAAGGATCTGGATACGCTCGAGCAGGAGGTCAACAAAGTCCTCGACTCCTACGCGGCCGAGCGCGAGGAGCGGGTGCTGGAGCTGCGCGAGTCCCTCAAGCGTCGCGAGAAGTACCTGCAGAACGGCAAGCAGACCAGCTTCAATGACGAAGACCACCTGTGGGCGGACTCGCTGGACGTGAACCTGGCAAAGATCTCTGAGGAGGAGCGCGAGAAGTTCGTCAAGGAGCTGCGCAAGACCTTCGACGCCGACATCGCTGACACCGAGGCCTACATCGAGGACGCCGCCGAGCGCATGCGCAACGTGTGGGAGCTGTTCAAGACGATGGAGCCCAAGCAGATCGAGCACGACGAGACGACGTTCCGCGAGCTCAAGGAGCGGTTTGGATCGCCGTATGGGTTCGGCGAGTATTTCCGCGGCGGGATGGGCGCTGAAGCCGTCAGGGATCTGCTCCAGCAAGTGGACCTGGAGGCCGAACGCAAGGAGCTCGAGGAGCAGGTCAAGACCGCCAAGGGCCAGAAGCAGGCGCGCGCGGTCAAGCGGCTGAAGGTCGTCAGTGCGTTCATCCAGTCGGGCAACAAGCCCGAGATGATGGTGCTCGACGCGGTTCCGGTGATCCCGCCGGAGCTGCGCCCGATGGTGCAGCTCGACGGCGGACGCTTCGCGACCTCCGACCTCAACGACCTGTATCGCCGCGTGATCAACCGCAACAACCGCCTCAAGCGCCTGCTCGACCTGGGCGCGCCGGAGATCATCGTCAACAACGAGAAGCGCATGCTGCAGGAGGCCGTGGACGCGCTGTTCGACAACGGCCGCCGCGGGCGTCCCGTGACCGGACCGGGCAACCGTCCGCTGAAGTCGCTGTCGGACATGCTCAAGGGCAAGCAGGGGCGCTTCCGCCAGAACCTGCTCGGCAAGCGCGTGGACTACTCCGGGCGCTCGGTGATCGTCGCGGGGCCCTACCTGAAGCTGCACCAGTGCGGGCTGCCGAAGATCATGGCGCTGGAGCTGTTCAAGCCGTTCATCATGGCCCGGCTGGTCGAGCGCAAGTCCGCGCAGAACATCAAGGCGGCCAAGAAGATGGTCGACTCGATGATCGGCGAGGTGTGGGACGTGCTCGAGGAGGTCATCCACGAGCATCCCGTGCTGCTCAACCGCGCGCCCACGCTGCACCGTCTGGGCATCCAGGCGTTCGAGCCGCTGCTGGTCGAGGGCAAGGCGATCCAGGTGCATCCGCTGGTCTGCCACGCGTTCAACGCCGACTTCGACGGCGACCAGATGGCCGTGCACCTGCCGCTGTCCGCGGAGGCGCAGGCGGAGGCGCGCATCCTGATGCTGTCTTCCAACAACATCCTGTCCCCCGCGCATGGGGCGCCGCTGGCGACGCCGACGCAGGACATGATCCTCGGCGCCTACTACCTGACGTACGGGCCCGAGGTCGAGGAGCTCTCGGCCAAACGGGAGCTGTTGACCAATGGCAACTGGCCCTCCGGCGAGGCGCGTCCGCATGTATTCAGGACCGCGCAGGAGGCCGAGCTCTCCTACGAGGCGGGTGTGGTCACACTGCACGACGTCGCCGAGTTCAGGCCGTTCGGACGCGAGGGTGGCCATGTGCTCTCAACGGTCGGGCGGATCATCTACAACGACCGCATCGAGCGCGCGCTCGCCGAGGCGCTGGGCGACGGGTTCGACGCGAGCAAGTACGTGTTCGTCAACCAGTCGATGAAGAAGCGCGACACGACCAGGCTGATCGACGCGCTCGTGCAGACCTACGGAGCGACCACGATCTCGCTCGTGCTCGACGCGTTCAAGGACCTCGGGTTCAAGTACGCCACCCAGGCCGGGATCACGATCTCCAAGAACGACGTGGTCGTGCCTCCGCAGAAGCAGGCGATCCTGGACAAGTACGAGGCGCTCGTTACCGAGATCTCAGACCAGTACGACATGGGCCTGATCACCCAGGAGGAGCGCCACGAGGCCGTCGTGGAGAAGTGGAACGCGGCGACCGACGAGGTCGCCGACGCGATGATCGAGAACCTCGACACGCTCAACCCCATCTTCATGATGGCCAACTCGGGCGCGCGCGGCTCGTTCAAGCAGATCCGCCAGCTCGCGGGCATGCGCGGGCTGATGGCCAACCCGAAGGGCGAAATCATCGAGCGGCCGATCAAGGCTAACTTCGTCGAGGGGCTGTCGGTGCTCGAGTACTTCATCTCCACGCACGGCGCGCGCAAGGGCCTGGCGGACACCGCGCTGCGGACCGCCGACTCGGGCTATCTGACGCGTCGGCTGGTGGACGTGGCCCAGGACGTGATCATCCGCGAAGCAGACTGCGGAACCGAGGAGCACATCGAGATGGCGGTGTGGGGCGAGGGGGCTGGTGGTGGCGAGGAGCCAAACCAAGACCTCGTCGGGCGCGTCGCCGCCCAGCCGATCACGACCAAGCGCGGGCGGATGCTGGTCGAGCAGGGCGCGGAGATCGGGCGCGCCGAGCTCGCCGACATCGCGCAGGCGTTCGCGGACGATCACGACAAGGGCGTGCGCGTGGCGGTGCCCGTGCGGTCGGTGCTCAAGTGCAAGGCTCCGAGCGGTGTCTGTCAGGCCTGCTACGGCAGGGCGATGGCAACCGGGGCGCTCGCGCAGATCGGCGACGCGGTCGGGATCATCGCCGCTCAGTCGATCGGCGAGCCCGGCACGCAGCTGACGATGCGCACGTTCCACACCGGCGGTGTCGCCGGCGCGGACATCACGCACGGCCTGCCGCGGATCGTCGAGCTGTTCGAGGCGCGCAAGCCGAAGGGGTTGGCCAAGATCGCCGAGCAGGACGGCAAGGTCTCGATCGAGGAGACCGAGAAGGCGCTCACGGTCACGATCACCGACCAGGCCGGGGAGGAGCACAAACACTCCTTCCCCAGGCGCACGCGGCTGTTCGTCTCCGAGGGCGAGAAGATCGCAGCCGGCAAGCAGCTCAACGAGGGCTCGCTGTATCCGCACGAGCTGCTCGCGATCAGGGGACGGACCGTGACCGAGCAGTACCTCGTCAAAGAGGTCCAGGAGGTCTACAAGTCCCAGGGCGTGGACATCAACGACAAGCACATCGAGCTGATCGTGCGCCAGATGCTCAAGAAGGTGCGGGTCGACCAGAAGGGCGACACCGACTACCTGCCCGGGCAGTTCGTGGACCGGTTCGAATTCGCCAAAGTTAACGAGGAGGTCGCTCACAAGAAAGGCGAGACGGCTCAGTTCGAGGACATCATCCTCGGCATCACCAAGGCGTCGCTGAACACCGACTCGTTCCTGTCGGCCGCCTCCTTCCAGGAGACGACCAAGGTGCTGACCGACGCCGCGCTGGAGGGCAAGACCGACCGGCTGAACGGTCTGAAGGAGAACGTGATCATCGGCAAGCTGATCCCGGCAGCGACCGGCCTGAAGCGCTACCGGCGGATCGAGATCGAACCGTCCGAACCGCTGCCGCGGGCGATCGACGACGTCGGGCTGCTCGACCAGGACGAGATCGCCGCCGAGCTCGGGCTGTCAGGCGGCGACGGACTTGGCGGGTACGGCCAGGAGTTCGATGCCGATCTCGCCTCGCTGGAGAAGATCGGCGCCGGGACGACCGATCCGGGGTTCGTCGAGGAGCTCGCCGACCTCGAGGTCCCGGACGAGCCGTCCTCCGGGAAGTAGTCCTCGGGCTGACAGTTAGTAGGCGATACGCGGTGAGAAGATTCTCACCCGTGACCGGCGTGACATCGGTCGGGGTGCGGTGTTGTGAGGAACGATGACGCGCGAGATCACGCGCCGATCGCTGCTTGCCGCCACCGCTGGCGCGGTCGCAGGTGGTCTGGTGCGCCCCGGGGGTGCGCTCGCGGTGCTTGGGGGACATGCGGCGCGTGGGGGCGCAGCCCAACCGAGGCTATTTGAGCACGTGGTCGGGATGCTGCCGGCTGGGAGCGCCGGTGCGATCAGCGATCTGGCCGCAAACACAGATCTGGTTGGGGTGCGATGGTCTGGGCCGGCAGGCGCGCGGGTCCAATTGCGCGTTCGCGACGAACGCGGCGGGTGGAGCCGGTGGGTGTTGGCCGGTGCGCACGGACATGCTGCCGAAGGCGGGGCGGGAACCGGGGTGGTGACTGGCGATCCCATCTGGATCGGCGGTGGCTCGGTGGTGCAGTTGCGCTCCGATCGACGGCTTGCCGATGTGAGCCTGAGCTGTGTGGATGTGAGCGGCGGGATCGGCGCGCGCAGACAGGCGTCAGCGGCTGGGTTCGCTGCGCTCGCGGCGGGACTGCCATTCCTAGCGCCCACCCTGCCCGCCGGACCGGGACAGCCGCCGATCGTGGCGCGGCGGGTGTGGGCGCAGGGGATGGCCAGGCCACGGGTCGCGCCCGAATACGGCGCGGTGCAGATGGCGTTCGTGCACCACACCGAGAATCCCAACGGCTACACCCCCGGCGAGGTGCCGGCGATGTTGCGCGCGATATACGCGTTTCATCGCTACGTCAACGGGTGGAACGACATCGGGTACAACTTCGTGATCGACGCCTACGGGCGCACGTTCGAGGCGCGCGCGGGTGGGATCGACGAGCCGGTTATCGGCGCGCACGCTGGCGGTTACAACTATGTCTCGACCGGGGTGGCTGTGCTCGGCGAATTCATCAGCACGCCCATCTCCCCGGCGGCGCAGAGAGCCCTGGAACGGCTGCTCGCGTGGAAGCTGTCGCTGCACGGCATCCCGACCGCTGGGCGGGTGACTGTGCGCGTGAATCCCGCGGGCGCCGTCTACAGTCGCTTCCCCGCGGGCACCCACGTCTCGCTCCCGCGCATAGCCGGTCACCGCGACGGCGACTCGACCGACTGCCCTGGCGATGCGCTGTATGCCGAGCTGCCAGGCATGCGCCCGCGCATCCAGGGCCTCGCGGGGCGCGTCGCGCGGGTGAGCATCGCGCTGGGGGCCGCGCCGCCGCCGCCCGTGGCTCCGCCAGCGCCCGGCGCCCCGCCCGCGCCCGCGCCCGGCGGGGAAGCCGCACCCGGCCAACCGGTCCCACCCGCAAGCCAGACGCGGGCGCTCACCGGTAACCTGATGCTGCTCGACGGGACACCGATCGCAGGCGCGCCGATCGTGGTGCAGGCGCGGGAAGTCTCGCGTAAGGGCGAACTCGTGCGCGAGCGCACGATCGCGCAGGCGAGCACCGGTGCGGCAGGGGAGTGGTCGTTGGCGGTCACACTCGCCCCGAGCGCCGGCGGGATGTGGCTGCGCGCGCTGTGCCCCGGCGCGGGCGGCGTTCCGGCCGCGGTCTCCGTCGCGCTGCACGTTCCGGGCGTCGTCTCGGTCGCGCCCGTGAGTTAGCGCCGGCGGCGACGTGCATGGTGGCGACATGCGGGCTCGATGCTGCCATACCGGGCAAGTAATATGGCGCCCGACATGTGGATAGGCCTGGCTGAGCGGCTCGAGGGACGTTTGGTGGTGCTGGAGCCTCTTGATCCTCGTCACGAGGCGGGGCTGTGGACCGCGTCTCAGCACCCGGAAATCTGGAAGTGGCTGGCGCCGATCGGAGACAGTCGCGAGTTCTTCTCCGCCTGGCTCGCGGCGAGCCTCGCCGAGTCGCGGGCGGGCAGTGAGGGGGTGTTCGCGACGATCGATCGCGTGAGCGGGCAGCCGATCGGCAGCACGCGCTATCTGAACGTCCGCGAGGCTCACCGGGGTGTCGAGATCGGCTGGACGTGGCTGTCGCCCGCGATGTGGCGGACTGGTGCGAACGTCGAGGCGAAGCTGCTGCTGCTGGAGCACGCGTTCGAGCACCTTGGGTGCATGCGCGTCGAGTTCAAGACCGATGCCCGCAACGAGCGATCCCGCGCGGCGCTGGCGGCGCTGCCCGCCCAGTTCGAGGGCATCCTGCGCAAGCACATGCTGATGCCGGGCGTGGGCGTGCGCGACTCCGCCTACTACAGCGTGATCGAGGAGGAGTGGCCGCAGGTGCGCGCCAACCTGGAACACCGGTTGGCGGCCGGCGCCAGCTCCCGCGCCCAGTCCACCAGCAGCTGAGCCTCGGTGGCTGTGAGGCCGCGCTCGGGGGCGGTCTGGACGAGCAGCGTCGGCGCCGGGCGCTCCTCGGCCCAGGCGTGGCAGGCGTGGTTGAACGCGTCGTCGATCCACGCCAGTGCGCGCGAGCCGGAGTGCCGCTCGATCGCGGTGAGCTTCCAGTGCGCGTTGCTCCGGCCAGGCGAGCGATCGAAGCGCAGGAAGGGCAGGCCCGAGGGCAGGTCGAGCAGGCGCGGCAGGTATTCCTCGGCCTTCTCCTCCCAGCCGCTGGCCCACACGAGATCGAAGTCCCCGGCGAGAGTCTGCAGGTGGGCGGCGGCGACGTGCGAAAGGAAGTGGGGTATGCCGTCGATCGTGTGGAACGAGCCGGCGGTCGCCGTGAAACGCTCTGTCCACAGGCTGTGGCCGTCGAAACCGAACAGCGAGACGACCCCGTCGATGTCCACCATCAACAGGGGCTTCTCGCGGGCGGACTCTCGGCCGTCAGCCTCGAGTCGGGTACGATCGGCGCGATCTGCGGGGCCGGCGGAGGCGTTGGACGCGGTGAGAGGGTCTACGGAGGGCTCTTTAGCTCGCATACATGTTCGCCTCGGTAATGTGCCCGGATCGAGTGCGGCCAGTAAAGCAGCAGCCGGGCTCTGTCGATGGGCTCTAGGGCGGGCGCGGGGACGCCGATAGCTCTAAGCAGTACAACACCCGCCCGCACACCCTTCATCCCACACCCGAACCAGACCTCCAGATCTCCAACCGCCAATGACCCTCGCCCTCGGCATCCTCCTGGCCCTCGCATGCGCGTTCGTGGCCAACCTCGCCTTCTTCTACAAGTACCGGGGCGCCAACGCGGCGCCGAGCGTGCAGGTGCGCCATCCGCTGCGCTCCGCGCGGGCGCTGTTCGCCTCGAAGTGGTTCACGATCGGCATGATCGTCGCGACCGTCAGCTGGGCGTTGCACGTGGCGGCTCTCACGCTGGCGCCGATGTCGGTGATCCAGGTGTCGTTGGCGGCGGGCATCGTGTTCATCGCGGTGATGGCCGACCGCATGTTCGGCTTCGAGGTCGGCCCGCGCCAGTGGCTCGGCCTGTGTCTTACCGGTGTCGGCCTGGTGATGCTCGGCGTGACGCTGCCGGCGATGCACGGCGCGCACTCGCAGTTCTCCCAGGCGGCGATGATTTCCTTCGAGGCCGGCCTGTTCGGGCTGGGAGGCCTGCTGATAATGGGCCCGCGCATGGGCGGTCCCGGTGGAGCACCACGGCGTGATGCTGGGTGCGGCCTCGGGCATCCTGTTCGGCGTCTCCGACACGGCCATCAAGGCGCTCTCGGGCATTACCGGCGCGCACGGTCTGCTCGGGCTGCTGCTCAGCCCCTGGCTGGCGGTGGCGGTGCTCGCGTCGATCGTCGCGTTCTACGCGTCGGCGCGCGGACTCCAGGACGGAGACGCCGTGCCCGTTATCGCCGTGACCGGCACGGCCGCGAACATCGCGGGCATCGCCGGTGGAATCGTCGTGTTCGGCGACCCGATGGCGGGCAGCACCGTGGGCGTGGTGCTGCAGTCGCTGGCGTTCGTGCTCGTGATCGTCGCCTGTGCGTTGATGCCCGCCCCGGTCCGTGCGGCCGGCGTTCCCGCCGCGGCCTCGGCGACGGCATAGAGTCGGCTCGCTCGCACGGGCACGCCGCGCTGCTACCATCCCCGGCCGAATGCCGACCACATCACAGCTCGTGC
Source organism: uncultured Solirubrobacterales bacterium (assembly GCA_963786535.1). GTDB lineage: Bacteria > Actinomycetota > Thermoleophilia > Solirubrobacterales > Solirubrobacteraceae > Palsa-744. Next base: position 81,160 of record CAWAZI010000002.1, read on the forward strand.
GCAAGGGGCGCGTCGCTCCCAAGAAGAAGCTGGCTACCCCGGGCCTGAAGTCGGGCAAGGGGCGCAAGAAGAAGGTCGCCGCGCCACAGCGTCGCGGCGTGTGCACGCGCGTGTATACGACGACTCCGAAGAAGCCTAACTCCGCGCTGCGCAAGGTCGCGCGCATACGCATCTCCGGCTCGATCGAGGTGACCGCCTACATCCCCGGCGAGGGGCACAACCTCCAGGAGCACTCGGTGGTGCTCGTGCGCGGAGGACGCGTCAAGGATCTGCCGGGAGTTCGCTACAAGGTCGTGCGCGGCACGCTCGATGCCGCCGGCGTCAGCGATCGCAAAAAGGCTCGCTCGCAGTACGGCGTGAAGAAAAAGTAGATGCCGCGTCGCGCAGCCGCCCAAGTTCGCCCGGTCGAGGCGGACCCGATCCATCGCTCCAAGCTGGTCCAGCAGGTGATCAACAAGGTCATGCTCGACGGCAAGAAGTCGACGGCCGAGCGGATCGTCTACGACGCCCTGGCGCTGCTGGGCGAGCGCTCGGACAAAGACCCGATCGAGACGCTTGAGGCCTCGATCAAGGCGCTGACGCCGACGCTCGAGGTCAAATCGCGCCGCGTCGGCGGCGCCACCTACCAGGTTCCGGTCGAGGTCGCCTCCAGGCGCGCCCGTACGCTGGCGGTGCGCTGGCTGGTGGAGTTCGCCCGCCAGCGCCGCGAGAAGACGATGGCCCAGCGGTTGGCGAACGAGCTGCTGGACGCTCAGTCTCAGCAGGGCGGCGCCTACAAGCGCAAGGACGACATCTATCGCATGGCCCAAGCCAACAAGGCGTTTGCGCACTATCGTTGGTAGCGGGCCGAGGACGCGGCGCGATACTGCGTCCTCGATCGCTCATGTGCAGAGCACACTTCGCTCACTGCGTCCTTGTCTCGCTTGGTCCTCGGCCCGCTACGGCGTAGGTGGACACGCCGGGCTGTGTGACACATCTCACGCCGGGAGCCCTTGACGTATAAAGGTTCGGTACCTAAGCTTTAGGTACCGAATGTCTTCCTCCTCGACAACAGCAGCCGATCCCGGCTTTCACCCGGAGGCCTCCGATCGCATAGAGCCCTACGTCTGGAAGATCGCCGGCGTGGTGATCCTCGGGATGATCATGTCGATCCTCGATACGACGATCGTCAACGTCGCGCTGCACACGCTCGGGCACGACCTGCACAGCTCGATCTCGCAGGTCCAATGGGTCGTCACCGGCTACCTGCTGGCGCTGGCGGCGGTCATCCCGGTAACAGGATGGGCCGCGCGGCGATTCGGGGCCAAGCGCGTCTATCTGGTCTCGCTGGTGCTGTTCACGGCCGGCTCGGGCCTGTGCGCGGTCGCCGGCTCGCTCACAGCACTCGTGTTCTTCCGCGTGCTGCAGGGAGCCGGCGGCGGGATGATCATGCCGATCGCCCAGCTGATCATGGCCCAGGTCGCCGGCCCCAAGCGGATGGGTCGCGTGATGGGGGTCGTCGTGATGCCCGCGATGCTCGCGCCGATCCTGGGGCCGGTGGTCGGGGGTGTGATCCTGCAGGAGCTGCACTGGTCGTGGATCTTTCTCGTGAACGTCCCAATCGGCGTGATCGCGTTCATCCTCGGCTGGCGGATGCTCCCGCAGACCGAGTCGGGCGAGGCCGGGCGGCTGGACGTGGTCGGCCTGGGGCTGATCTCCACGGGCGCCACGGCGATCGTGTATGGCCTGTCGGAGCTTGGTTCGCACGCGAGCCTGACCGCCCCCAGCGTGGTGTGGCCGATCCTCGCCGGGATCGCGCTGACGCTTGCCTTCGGCTGGCACTCGCTGCGCGTAGAGCGTCCGTTGCTGGACATCCGCCTGTACGCCAACCGCGTGTTCGGCGCCGCGTCGCTGACAACCTTCGGCCTGGGCGCGTCGCTGTTCGGCGCGATGATTCTGATACCGCTGTACTACCAGGAGGTGCGCGGCGAGAGCATCATCGTGACCGGTCTGCTCGTCGGCCCGCAAGGGCTCGGGATGCTGCTCGTGGGCCCGCTCAACGGGCGACTTGACCGAACGCTTCGGCGGCGGCCGCGTGGCGATCGTCGGGGTGTCGATCCTGTGTCTGAGCACGGTCCCATTCGTGTTGATCGGCGCGAACACCTCGATCCTGCTGATCTCGCTGGTGCTGGTGGTGCGAGGTGTCGGCATCGGGCTGTCGTTCATGCCTGCGATGACGGCAGCGTTCACCGCACTGCGCCCCGAGGAGCTGTCTGACGCTACGCCGCAGCTGAACATGCTCCAGCGCGTGGGCGGCGCGATCGGGGTGGCGGTGCTCGCCGTCGTCCTGCAGCGGGCCGGCGCCCACGCTTCCACACCGGCGCAGCTCGCGAGTGCGTTCAACACCGCCTACTGGTGGGCGCTGGGGATCGCGCTGCTGTCGCTGATCCCGTGCTTGGTGCTGGTGCGGGCTGAGAATCCACGGACGAAGTTGACTCGCGAGGCCGCCGGCGCCGAGGCGGCGGTCGAGCCGATCGGCGTGTAGGGATTTGCGATGAGCCCGGCTGCCAGCCACACGCCCCGCCAAGCAGCCCGACGCCGATCCGGGGGCGCCGCTCCAGCCGTCTGGCTCGAAGGCGGACTCGACTAAGGCGGGCGCCCGCAGAAAGGCATCGAGTTCGGCACCCGCCGAGGCGGAGTGGACAGCCGAGCTGGACGAGCTCGGCAAGGCGTTTCGCCGAGCGTTTCGCAGCCTCAATCGCCTACGCGGACGCGATACGCATCTCGGGGGCTTGGAGCTCAGCCATGCCCAGTTCGAGTTGCTGATCGAGCTGTACGAGCGCGGCGAGCTGCCGGCCGGGGAGCTCGCGGTCGCGGCGCGGCTGACGCCCGCGACGGTCACCCAGATGCTCGAGCATCTCGCGGACTGTGGCCACGTCGAGCGAGCGCGTTCAGAGACCGACCGCCGAGTGGTCGTCTCCCGTCTGACGGCGCAGGGCAGGCGTCAAGATCGAGGCCAAGCGCGCCGCCTGGCAGGAGCGCTGGCAGGCCGCGTTGGAGGGTATGGGCTCGACTGAGCTGCATGCCGCGACGCGTGTGCTGGAGCGTCTCAGCGCGGCGTTCGAGGATGCGCCGGTCGCCGGGTCATGTCCCGAGTCCTCGGCACGCGCATAGGGCGAAGACCGCCTGAAATCCTCTGCTATAGTCGGCCTCGCCTTGCGTCTGGGCGCAGCCGTGCGAGCAGGCCCGCCGCGAAGCCAAGCAATCAAGATGGAGACCTCGAGCAGATAACGACGCGAACCGGTCCGGACACGACCAGCAGCGCGCGTGGGCCCGAGGGGCCCCATTTTTTTGCCCCGAGCAGGCCGCGCCGACACTCATCTCACAGCCACCAGACGAGCCATGCCACGTAAGTTCACACTCCACAACACCCGCAACATCGGGATCATGGCGCACATCGACGCCGGCAAGACGACGACGACCGAGCGCATCCTCTACTACACCGGACGCACCTACAAGATCGGCGAGGTCCACGACGGCGCAGCGACGATGGATTGGATGGAACAGGAGCAGGAGCGCGGCATCACGATCACCTCTGCCGCCACGACCGCCGAGTGGAAGGGCCACCGCATCAACATCATCGATACGCCCGGCCACGTCGACTTCACTGTCGAGGTCGAGCGCTCGCTGCGCGTGCTCGACGGCGCGATCGCGCTGTTCGACTCGGTCGCGGGCGTCGAGCCCCAGTCTGAGACGGTGTGGCGCCAGGCCGACAAGTACCACGTCCCGCGAATCGCCTACATCAACAAGATGGACCGCACCGGCGCCGACTTCGAGAAAGGCGTGCAGACGATGACTCGATCGCCTCGGCGCCCAGCCGGTGCCGATCCAGCTGCCGATCGGCGCCGAGGGCGACTTCGAGGGGGTCGTTGATCTCGTCGCGATGAAGGCGATCGTCTACAAGGACGAGCTCGGCAAGGAGCAGGACGTCATCAAGATCCCCGAGCGCTTGGCTGAACAGGCCGCGGCGGCGCGCGAGCACCTGCTGGAGGAAGTCTCCCACTACGACGACGGGCTCTTGGAGCTGATCCTCGAGGAAGCTGACATTCCCGAAGAGCTCCTGAAGCAGGCGATCCGCAAGGCGACCCTGTCAACCAAACTGACTCCGGTCCTGTGCGGCTCGTCGTTCAAGAACAAGGGTGTGCAGCCGCTGCTGGACGCGGTCATCGATTATCTGCCGTCGCCGCTGGATGTGCCCCCCGTGACCGGCACCGAACTGGTCCGTGGCGAGGAGGGCGAGCGCGAGGTCACCCGTCATCCCGACGACTCTGAGCCGTTCGCCGCGCTGGCGTTCAAGATCATGTCCGATCCGTACGTCGGCAAGCTGACCTACTTCCGCGTCTACTCGGGACATCTGGAGGCCGGCGCACGCGTGCTGAACGTGGGCACCGGACGCACCGAGCGCATTGGGCGCATCCTGATGATGCACGCCAACGATCGCGAGGAGGTCGCCGAGGTCTACGCGGGCGACATCGCCGCCGCGGTCGGCATCAAGCAGGTGGTGACCGGCGACACGCTCGCGGCCCCCGATGCGCCGATCCACCTGGAGAACATCACTTTCCCCGAGCCCGTGATCAAGGTCGCCGTCGAGCCCAAGACGAAGGTCGACCAGGAGAAGATGTCGATTGCGCTGGGGCGTCTGGCGGAGGAGGATCCGACCTTTCAGGTGCGTACCAACGAAGAGACCGGCCAGACCGAGATCTCCGGCATGGGCGAGTTGCACCTCGAGGTGCTCGTCGATCGCATGAAGCGCGAGTTCGGAGTCGAGGCGAACGTCGGACGCCCGCAGGTCTCATATCGCGAGACGGTGCGTGGAACGGTCGAGAAGGTCGAAGGCAAGTTCGTGCGCCAGACCGGTGGTTCGGGCCAGTTCGGCGTGGTCTACATCAGCCTCGAGCCGGCGCCGGGCGAGGGGTTCGACTTCATCAACAAGATCAAGGGCGGCTCGATTCCCTCGGAGTTCATTCCGGCGGTGCAGAAGGGCGTCGAGGAGGCGCTGGAGAACGGCGTCAAGGCCGGCTACCCGATGGTCGACGTGCGCGTCACGCTGACCGACGGCAAGTACCATGACGTGGACTCCTCGGAGATCGCTTTCAAGGTCGCGGGCTCGATCGCCTTCAAGGAGGCCGCGCGCCGCGCCAAGCCGGTGCTGCTGGAGCCGATCTTCGCCGTCGAGGTCGTCACTCCCGAGGACTTCCTGGGGGAGGTGATCGGCGACCTGAGTCGTCGGCGCGGGCGCGTGGAGGGACAGGAGCGCCAGGGCAACGCGCTGGCGGTCACCGCTCAGGTGCCGCTGAGCGAGATGTTCGGCTATGCCACCGACCTGCGCTCGAACACGCAGGGGCGCGCCAACTACACGATGCAGTTCGAGAGCTATGAGGAGGTTCCGCCGAACATCGCGGAGAAGATCGTCGAGCAACGCACGGGAGAGCCCGTGCCGGCCTGAGATGACCGTGAGCACACTTCGCGATACTGCGTCCTCGGTCGCTCGTGTGCAGAGCACACCACGCTCCCTGCGTCCTTGTCTCGCTCGACTCACGGCCATCTCAGAAGCAAGGCGATAGGAGCAATCGCAGTCAGAAGTCACACAGAGTTGGACCGCACTAACGCCAGACCAATTGCAAGACCCACCCAACCAGCACACACGCAGGACCGCATTTAGATAGATTTTCTAGGTTCGCCTTTTGACGGCGAACATACAAGTCGATACAGGAGCGAACAGAAAGTGGCGAAGGAGAAGTTCGAGCGCGACAAGCCGCACGTCAACGTCGGGACCATCGGTCACATCGATCATGGCAAGACGACGCTGACCGCTGCCATCACGACGGTGCTGGCGGAGAAGATGGGCGGTGAGGCCCGTAGCTTCGAGGAGATCGACAACGCTCCGGAGGAGAAGGAGCGCGGGATCACGATCGCCACCTCGCACGTCGAGTATCAGACCGAGAACCGCCACTACGCACATGTGGACTGCCCCGGTCACGCCGACTACGTCAAGAACATGATCACGGGCGCGGCCCAGATGGACGGAGCCATCCTGGTCGTCTCGGCCGCGGACGGTCCGATGCCCCAGACGCGCGAGCACATCCTGCTGGCCCGCCAGGTTGGCGTTCCCTACATCGTCGTGTTCCTCAACAAGGCCGACATGGTCGATGACGAGGAGCTGCTGGAGCTCGTCGAGGTCGAGGTCAGGGAGCTGCTCTCCGAGTACGACTTCCCGGGCGATGACATCCCCTTCATCACCGGCTCGGCGCTGAAGGCGCTCGAAGGCGACGAGACCTACAAGGGCAAGATCGTTGAGCTGGCGCAGGCGCTGGACTCATACATCCCCGAGCCCGTGCGCGAGCTCGACAAGCCGTTCCTGATGCCCGTCGAGGACGTCTTCTCGATCACCGGCCGCGGCACGGTCGCGACCGGTCGCGTCGAGCAGGGAATCGTCAACACCGGCGACACCGTCGAGATCGTCGGCGTCCACGACACCACCACGACGGTCGTCACCGGCGTGGAGATGTTCCGCAAGATCCTCGACCAGGGCCAGGCCGGCGACAACGTCGGCTGCCTGCTGCGCGGGACCAAGCGCGAGGAGATCGAGCGCGGTCAGGTGCTGTGCAAGCCCGGCTCGATCACGCCGCACACCAAGTTCAAGTCCGAGGTCTACGTGCTCAAGAAGGAGGAGGGCGGACGCCACACCCCCTTCTTCACGGGCTACAGGCCGCAGTTCTACTTCCGCACCACCGACGTCACCGGCGTGGCCAAGCTGCCCGACGGCGTCGAGATGGTCATGCCCGGCGACAACGTTCAGATGGAGATCGAGCTGATCCAGCCGATCGCCATGGACCAGGGCCTGCGATTCGCCATCAGGGAGGGCGGGCGCACGGTCGGATCGGGCGTGGTCTCAGAGATCATCGAGTAACACCCGCGTCTGCGCCGGGACCCCGGCAACGGCGCATTCAATTGGCAGTCCGATACGACTAACACAGCTCCGCCGGAGGGGCGAACGGAAGGGGCGGTTCCCCGACACGGGATCCGCCCTTTCTCTGTCGCCCCGGGATGCAACTGGCGGAGTTCCGCCCGCCGCCGAGCCTCGCGCGGCGCCGGGATGAAGCCGGCATGCGACCCGGCAGAGCGACAACCAAGAACACACCAGATCGACCAGCGATAAACGATACCGAGCTAGAGACGAGCACAACCGATTCCCATGGCGGCAGCCACCCAAAACAAGATCCGCATCAGGCTGAAGGCCTACGACACCTCCGCGATTGAGTCCGCGGCCAAGGAGATCGTGGAGACCGCCACGCGCACCGGCGCCAGCGTGTCCGGCCCGGTTCCGCTGCCGACCGAGAAGAACGTCTACTGCGTGATTCGCTCGCCGTTCAAGGACAAGGACTCGCGCGAGCATTTCGAGATCCGCACGCACAAGCGGCTGATCGACATCCACCAGCCGACCCCCAAGACCGTCGATTCGCTTCAGCGCCTGGACCATCTGCCCGCGGGCGTCGACATCGAGATTCGCCTCGCCACCTGAGTGATGCCCGCGATCCTCGCCAAGAAGCTAGGTATGACCCAGCTCTTTCAAGAGGATGGGGCCGTCGCGCGCGTCACCGTGTTGGAGGCGGGGCCCTGCCCGGTTACGGCGATCCGCAGCGCCGAGCGAGACGGCTATGAAGCCGTCCAGCTGGCGTTCGGCCCAGCCCGCGAGAAGCATCTGAGCAAAGCTGAGCTCGGTCACCTGAAGAAGGCCGACGCGCCGCCCATGCGCCATCTCGTGGAGTTCCGGGACGAGGCGGGCGAGCTCCAGGTCGGCGAGACCGTGACCGTCGAGTCATTCACCGTCGGCGCTCGTGTGAAGGTTGCGGGGATATCCAAGGGCAAGGGCTTTCAGGGGACGATCAAGCGTCACAACTTCGCCAGCGGTCCCAAGTCCCATGGCTCGCACAATGTGCGCGCACCGGGCTCGATCGGTGCCTCGGCGACGCCCTCGCGCGTGCTGCGCGGGCTGCGCGGTCCCGGGCACATGGGCAGTCGCCGGGCGACCCAGAAGGGGCTCGAGGTCGTAGCGGTGGACGTGGAGAAGAACCTGCTGATGGTGCGCGGCTCGGTGCCGGGCGCGAGGGGCAGCGTGGTGGAGGTGCGCGGCGATGCTTGAGGCCGGCGCCGGGACGCGCTCCCGCGCAAAGACACCTGAGGCTCCCGTGCTCGGCGCGGGCAAGACGATCAAGCTGAAGGACGACGCGTTCACCGCCCGCTGGCACGAGCCGCTGGTGCACCAGAGCGTCCGTGCCGAGCAGGCCGCGCGCCGGCGCGGGACCGCGGCCACCAAAACCCGCGGCCTGGTCTCCGGCGGCGGCGCCAAGCCCTGGCGCCAAAAGGGGACCGGCCGCGCGCGAGCGGGCTCCAACCGCTCTCCCATCTGGACCGGCGGCGGCACCGTGTTCGGACCCCACCCGCGCTCCTACACGTTCAAGGTCAACCGCAAGGAGCAGCGCGCTGCGCTGCGCAGCGCGCTGTCGCTGCACGCTCAGCGCGGCTCGATCGCGATGCTCGACGCATCGGCGTTCGCGGCGCCCAAGACCAGCGAGGCCGCCGACCTGCTCGACGACTGGGGTCAGGCGTTCCCCACGCTGGTTGTGCTCTGCACCGAGGAGCGCCACGCGGCGCTGTCATTTCGCAATCTCGCGGGCGTGGCGGTGCTGACCCACGAGAACGTCGGCATCGCCGATCTCGTCGGCGCGGCCTCGGTCGTGTTCTCGCAGACGGCCCTCGACGCACTGATCGTGCGGACCGGTGGATCGTCCGCGGCCGAGGAGGCTCATCAGGCTCCCGGGGGGGACGTGGCCAAGCCGAAGGCGGCGAGGCCCTCCAAGTCCACGGCGGTTGCCGAGCCGACCGCCACGGCAACCGCCGGTGAAGCTGCTGCCGTCGCAGAGACTGCCGCCACTGAGGAGGCCGAGGACTGATGGACAGCTCCCAGGTGATCATCCGTCCGGTCGTATCCGAGAAGAGCTATGTCCTCTCGGCGGCTAACCGCTACACGTTCAGGGTTCATCCCGACGCCCATAAGACACAGATTCGCCAAGCGGTGCAGGAGCTGTTCGACGTGCGGGTGGTCGAGGTGAGGACGCTCAGCGTCAAGTCCAAGCCCAAGCGCCGCGGCACCGCCCGCGGGCGCACGCGCACGTGGAAGAAGGCGATCGTGCAGTTGCGCGAGGGTGACAGCATCCCGATCTTCCATGGCCTGGCGGCCCTGGACTAAGGGTCCGTAGATGAATATCTTGACGTCTGAGAACATCGTTCCGCGGCACCAGCCGCCACCCCCGATGCTCGACGTGCCACCAGCACGCCTACCGATCGGAGATCAGATGCGATCTCCGATCGGCCAGCGTGCGTCGTCTGGCACTCGCGGCCCGCTCCCCTCAGCCCCCAACCTCTTCCCCTACGGACCCTAGGAGCCGAGCGCAATGGCCATTCGCAAGCCCAAGCCCACTAGCCCCGGACGGCGCTTCGTCTCCTATCCGGACTTCGCCGAGGTCACGAAGTCCGAGCCGGAGAAGACGCTCGTCGAGGGCCTGAAGAAGAGCGGCGGGCGCAATGTAAACGGGCGCAAGACGGCACGTCACCGCGGGGGCGGCGCCAAGCGCGCCTACCGGCGCATCGACTTCAAGCGCCGCAAGGACGACGTGCCCGCGAAGGTCGCGGCAATCGAGTACGACCCCAACCGTTCCTCCTACATCGCCCTGCTGCACTACGTGGACGGCGAGAAGCGCTACATCCTCGCGCCCCAGCGTCTGACCGTGGGAATGACCGTCGCATCCGGCGAGGACGCGGACATCACGGTCGGCAACTGTCTGCCGCTGGCGCGCATGCCCGTCGGCACGGTCGTGCACAACGTCGAGCTCCAGCCCGGTCGCGGTGGGCAGATGGCGCGCTCGGCGGGCGCCTCGGTGCAACTGATGGCGCGCGACGGCGAGATGGCGACATTGCGGCTGCCCTCCGGCGAGATGCGACTCGTGCGCGCCGAGTGCAGGGCCACCGTGGGGACGATCGGCAACGCCGACCATCAGAACGTCAAGGTCGGTAAGGCGGGGCGCAAGCGCCACATGGGCGTGCGCCCGCAGACCCGCGGCACCGCGATGAACCCCGTCGATCATCCGCACGGCGGCGGCGAGGGTTCGACGACGGCCGGTCGTCATCCGGTCACCCCCTGGGGCGTGCCGACACTGGGGTATCGCACGCGCAAGCAGAACAAGAACTCCGACAAGTACATCGTCCGCGGCCGCAGGCGTGGGAAGGGCAAGCAAAGATGAGTAGGTCAAGCAAGAAGAGACCGTGGGTGCAGGAGCGCCACGGACACGCATGGCGGCGCAGGATCTGCGTCCTCGGTCGCTCGCGTACGCAGTACGCCAAAGCGCTCCCTCGCGTCCTAGTGCCCTGCTTGCCCTGCGTATCCGTGGAGGGGGGTCGCTGATATGAGTCGCTCGAGCAAGAAGGGGCCGTGGGTGCAGGAGCGCCTGCTCGCCCGCATCGAGGCGCTGAACGCCGAGAACAACAAAAAAATGCTGCGCACCTGGTCGCGCGCGTCGACGATCTTCCCGGAGATGGTCGGTCACACGATCGCCGTGCACGACGGCAAGAAGCACGTGCCGGTGTTCATCAGCGAGTCGATGGTCGGTCATAAGCTCGGCGAGTTCGCGCCCACGCGCGTCTTCCGCGGACACGCCGGCTCGGGGAAGGTCCGCTGATGAGCGCCGAGGAGGAGAAGGGCGAGACGCTGTCCGAGGAGAGCGAGGCGGCCAAGAAACCGGCCGCCAAGAAAGCTGCCGCGAAAAAGCCTGCCAAAGCCGCGGCGAAAGGTGCGCAGGCCAAGGCGGAGGACGCGAAAGCGGCTGACGTCACCGAGGCCCAGTCCACTGAGGGCAAGGCCGACGAGGGCAAGAAACCGCCCGCTAAAAAAGCGGCCAAAGAGCCGGCGGGCAAAAACGCAACCACGAAAGAGCCGACCACCAAAGAGCCGGCAGCGAAAGAGACGACTGCGAGCGAGAGCAAAAAAGCCGCTCGTCCGGCCTCGGGCAAACCGCCCCGACGCCGGGTCGTGCGTGCGCATGCGCGCTACGTGCGCACCTCGACGCGCAAGGCCCGCATGGTGTGCGGTCACATCCGCGGCAAGACCGTTCCCGAGGCACGCGCTATCCTCGCGTTCACCCCTCGTGAGGTGGCGCGTGACTGGAGCAAGCTGCTGGAGTCGGCGGTCGCCAACGCCGAGAACAATCACGAACTGCTCGAGGAAGATCTCGTCGTGCGCGAGGCCTACGCCGACGAGGGGCCGACGATCAAGCGCTTTCGTCCGCGCGCGATGGGGCGCGCGACGCCGATTCACAAGCGCACCAGCCACCTGACGATCACCCTGACTCCGGGCTCCTAGGCAGCCCAAACCCACCACACACAGACTCAAGATCAAGAGAGAAGCAAACGGCAAAATGGGACAAAAGGTTCACCCCGAGGCGATGCGCGTCGGCTACATCCACGACTGGAAGTCGAACTGGTTCAACGAGCGCTCGTTCTCCGAGTACCTTGCCGAGGACATCCGCGTCAGGGAGCACATCGTCGGCAAGCTCGCGCATGCCGGTCTCTCGGACATCACGATCCGCAAGGACGCGAACGAACTCGAGGTCAACATCCACACCGCCCGCCCGGGCATCGTGATCGGCAAGTCCGGCACCGAAGTCGACGCGCTGCGCCGCGATCTGCATCGTTTGACCAAGAAGCAGATCAAGGTCAACATCCTCGAGATCAAGCGTCCGGAGCTCGACGCCAAGCTTGTCGCCCAGTCGATCGCCGAGCAGCTTCAGAACAGGGTGGCGTTTCGCCGCGCGATGAAGCGCGCGCTGACCAGCGCGATGCGCTCCGGCGCCAAGGGCGTGAAGGTGCAGGTCGCGGGACGTCTCGGCGGCGCGGAGATGGCGCGCACCGAAAGCTATTCCGACGGTCGCGTGCCGCTGCACACGATGCGCGCCGACATCGACTACGGCTTCTACGAGGCGCGCACCACGTTCGGGCGCATCGGCGTGAAGTGCTGGGTGAACAAGGGCGAGATCATGCCCGAGGGGTACACCGGCGCCGACCTGACCGACATGACGGCGCCCGCGACGCCCAGCTCCGACCGCGATGGGCGTGGCGGACGCGACGGGCGTGGCGGCGACGGTCGGGGCCGTGGCGGCTCCGGTGGTGGAGGGCGCGGCGGGCGTGGTGGCGGTTCGGGCGGGGGACGTGGTCCTGGCGGATTTGGTGGACAGGGCGGCAGTCGTGGTCCCAGCGGTGGACGTGGCCAGGGCGGCGGCGGGCGTGGCCCCGGTGGCGGTGGACGCGGTCCCGGTGGTGGAGGTGGGGGACGAGGTCCTCGTTCCGGCGGCGGCGGAGGAGTGCGCTGATGCTCTCTCCCAAGCGTGTCAAGCACCGCAAGCAGCACCGCGGACGCCGGGGCGGCGTCTCGCGCGGGCAGGTCAAGGTCCAGTTCGGCGAGTACGGCCTGAAGGCGCTCGAGGAGGGCTGGCTCACCAACCGTCAGATCGAGGCAGCCCGCATCGCGATGACCCGCAAGATCAAGCGTGGCGGCAAGGTGTGGATCAACGTGTTCCCGGACAAGCCCGTCACCAAGAAGCCGGCCGAGACGCGCATGGGCTCCGGCAAGGGATCGCCCGAAGGCTGGGTCGCCGTGGTCAAGCCCGGTCGCGTGATGTTCGAGCTGGCCGGCGTGCCCGAGCCGCTCGCGCGCGACGCGATCCGTCTCGCCGCGCACAAGCTCCCGGTGAAATCCAAGTTCGTGCTGCGCGAGGACTGAGGACATCGCGATGAACGCCAAGCAGATGAGAGACCTGGAGAGCTCCGAACTCGACAAGCAGATCGCGACCATGCGCAAAGACCTGTTCGGTCTGCGCTTCGCGAACGCGACCGGGGAACTCGACGACACCGCCGGCATCGCACGCGCCAGGCGCGACCTCGCGCGTGCCCTCACCGTCGCGCGCGAGCGCGAGCTGGTGGCGCCCGGGCAGAGTGTGGACAGATAGAGCAATCGAGGACGACATGGCTGACGAGCAAAACAACGAGACTCCCGAGGAGCCCACCGAGGCCGCCGCTGAGGCGCCCACCGAGCAGGCCGACACGTCGCCCGCGGGGGTGGAGGGCTCCGCGCAGGCGGAGTCCGCAAGCCAGCTGGCGCCCAAGGAGCGCCGCCGCAAGGCGCGTTCGACGCACACCGGCGAGGCTCGCCCCACACGCTCGCCGCAGGAGCGTCACGCCGAACGGGTGGCTGAGCGCAAGACCAAGGCGGCCCGCCGCCGCACGCGTCGCCTGCAGGAACGCGCGAAGCGAGTCGCGGTACGCGATCGCGATGGTGGCGACGCATCCCCGCGTCAGCCGCTCGCGCCTGTGCACACGCAGACCGAGGGCGTGCGCAAGGTGCGTCAGGGAGTGGTCGTCTCAGACAAGGCCGACAAGACGATCACGATTCGCATCGACACCGCCCGCAGACACCGTCGCTACGAGAAGATCGTGCGCAGCTCGAGCACGTTGCACGCCCACGACGAGAACAACGACGCTCACGAGGGCGACACCGTGCGCGTGATCGAGAGCCGCCCGCTGTCGCGCACCAAGCGGTGGCGGCTCGTGGACGTGTTGGAGCGGGCCCGATGATCAGAGATTTTCAGCTCATGGGCGTCCGGGGGGCGGTCGTTGTCGTCATCGGGGCGGACTGGATGGAGGTCCGAGCATGATCCAGAATGAGACTCGATTGCGCGTCGCGGACAACACGGGCGCGCGCGAGATCCTGTGCATTCGCGTCAAGGGAGGCTCCCGGCGTCGATATGCGTTCGTCGGCGACGTGATCACCGCGACGGTCAAGCAGGTCAACCCGCAGGGCGCCGTCAAAAAGGGCGAGGTCGTAACGGCCGTCGTGGTGCGCACGAAAAAGCCGATCGGGCGCGACGACGGCACCTACATCGCCTTTGACGAGAACGCCGCTGTGATCATCGACGACCAGAACAACCCGCGCGGCACGCGCGTATTCGGACCGGTCGCGCGCGAACTGCGCGAGCGCAACTTCATGAAGATCGTCTCGCTCGCCCCGGAGGTGCTGTGATGGCTCACCGCAGATCCGCCAGCACCCCCAAGCGCCGCTCGCTGAAGATCCGCTCGGGTGATCAGGTGCGCGTTATCTCCGGTAAGGATCGCGGCAAGTCCGGCCGCGTCCTGCGCGCGGAGCCCACCACCGAGCGCATCTACGTCGAGGGCCTGAACATGATCAAGCGCCACACCCGCCCACGGCAGGCGGCTTCGAGTGCAACCGCGGGGCAGCTTGGCGGCGTGATCGAGCGCGAGGGACCGATACATATCTCCAACGTGGTGCTGCTGGACCCCAAAGGCCGGCCGACCCGCGTACGGATCGACCGCAGCGGCGGCAAGCGTTCGCGCGTGGCCGTACGCTCCGGCGCGATCATCGACTAGAGCCCCGGACCGACCTGAGTCACCAAGCACGACCACCGACACCATGAACGCGACAGCCCCCCCAGCCCGCCTGAAGACCCGCTACCTGGACGAGATCCGTCCGGCGTTGATTCAACGCTTCGGCTACTCCTCGCCGATGCAGGCGCCGAAGCTCGAGAAGGTCGTCCTCAACATGGGTGTCGGTATGGCCAAGCAGGACTCCAAAGCGCTGAAGGCGGCCCAGGATCAGCTGGCGACGATCGCCGGCCAGCGCCCGAGCGTGCGCCGCGCCCGCAAGTCGATCGCGGCATTCAAACTGCGCGAGGGCATGCCCGTGGGCATCGCCGTAACGCTGCGAGCCGAGCGTGGCTACGAGTTCCTCGATCGTCTCGTCTCGATCGCGATTCCCCGCATCCGCGACTTCCGCGGCCTGAACCCGCGCTCGTTCGACGGCCGCGGCAACTACTCGCTCGGTGTCAAGGAGCAGATCATCTTTCCCGAGATCGACTACGACTCGATCGACCAGGTTCGTGGTCTGGACATCACGATCGCAACCACCGCGACCAGCGACGCCGAGGCGTTTGCCCTGCTCGAGGCGTTTGGCATGCCGTTCGCCCGTCAGGGCCGGCCCGCCGGCTTCGACGACACCGGCGGCGCCGACACAGCTGTCGCGACGGACACCGACGGCACGGACGACACCGACGATGCGGATGGCACGGACCATATCGACGACACCGACGACACAAAGGACGCCGACTGATGGCCAAGGTCTCTCTGCGCGTCAAGCAGACGCGCCCGCCCAAATTCAAAACGCGCGCCTATACTCGCTGCAATCGCTGCGGGCGCCCCCGCGCGGTCTATCGCAAGTTCGGGATCTGCCGGATCTGCTTGCGCGAGCTCGCCCACAACGGCCAGATACCGGGGATGACGAAGTCCTCCTGGTAGCGGCCAACCTCATCGAATCCCAACCTAGAGCAATCATCCAGCCATGTCCATGACCGATCCGATAGCCGACTTCCTCACGCGGGTGCGCAACGCGATCCACGCCGCCCACGAGACGGTCGACATCCCCGCGTCCACACTCAAGTCCGAGCTCGCGCGGATCCTCGTCGAGCAGGGCTACATCGAGGCATGGTCGGTTGTCCCGGCGCCCGACGGAGGCCCGGGCCAGCTCGATTCAGATCAGGCTCAAGTACACCGACGACCGCCGCTCGGCGATCTCCGGTCTGCGGCGCGTGTCGCGTCCCGGCCGGCGCACGTATGTCGACGCCAAGCACATCCCCAAGGTGCTCGGCGGCATGGGCACGTCCATCGTCTCCACCTCCCACGGCGTGATGACCGGCCACGACGCGCGCGCGGCCGGCGTCGGCGGCGAGGTCCTGGCGCAGGTCTGGTAACTGAGCGGATCCAACGATGTCCCGAATCGGCAGACAACCCATTGCGGTGCCCTCCGGCGTGACGGTCGCGATCGAGCCCGAGTCGGTGCGCGTCAGCGGCCCCAAAGGCGAGCTGTCCGAGCGCATCTCCCGCGACATCGACGTCGTCCAGGACGGCGAGGTGCTGCGCGTCTCGCGTCCCACCGACCGCGGCGAGCATCGCGCGCTCCATGGGCTGACTCGCTCGCTCCTGGCCAACATGGTCCAGGGTGTCACCGCCGGCTACGAGAAGCGCCTGGAGATCCAGGGGGTCGGGTATCGCGCTCAGCTGCGGGGCAAGAACCTCGAGCTCGCCGTCGGCTACTCCCACCCTGTGCCGATCCCCGCGCCCGCGGGAATCGAATTCGAAGTGCCCCAGCCGACGCGCATCGTCGTCAAGGGCATCTCCAAGCAGCTCGTCGGCGAGACCGCCGCGATCATCCGCAAGCAGCGCCCGCCCGAGCCCTACAAGGGCAAGGGCATCCGTTACGAGGGCGAGTACGTCGCGAGAAAGGTCGGCAAGCGCGCATGAACACGTATGGCGGCGCTGGATCGGCGTCCTCGATCGCTCGTGTGCAGAGCACACTTCGCTCACTCCGTCCTTGCCCAGCTTGCCCTACGTGTCCATGCGGGGAGGGGCTGGCATGACTGTTCTCACCAAGGAGCGCCGCCGGCTCAAACGCCGCCGCCGTGTGCGCGCCAAGATCTCCGGCACCGCCACGCGCCCGCGCATCTCCGTGTTCCGCTCCAACCGCGGGCTCTCCGCGCAGGTCATCGACGACGTCTCCGCGCGCACGCTCGCGGCCGTCGCGTGGTTCGAGCCCGAGCTGCGCTCCCTTGGCAAAGCGCAGGCCGCCACACGCGCGGGCCAGCTGCTGGCCGAGCGAGCCACGGCCGCTGGGGTGACCGAGGCCGTGTTCGATCGCGGCGGCTACCGCTACCACGGTCACGTCCGCGCGTTCGCGCAATCCATCCGCGAGTCCGGCCTGACCGTCTGAGGCGCCCGTCGCCATACCGCTACTCTCTTCCATCTGCCCATGTCCATTACATCCGATCGCTCAGTCAGCCCGTCCGGCCTGGACCTCCAGGAGCGGGTCGTCGAGATCAACCGCGTCGCCAAGGTCGTCAAGGGCGGCCGGCGGTTCTCGTTCACCGCGCTGGTCGTCGTCGGTGACGAGCGCGAAACCGTCGGCGTCGGCTACGGCAAGGCCAACGAGGTTCCGCTCGCGATCCAGAAGGGGGTCGAGCGCGCCAAGAAGGATCTCTTCAAGGTGCCCCGCCACGGCAGCACGATCACCCATCAGACGACCGGCATCTTCGGCGCCGGTCGCGTCCTGCTGAAGCCCGCCTCTCCCGGAACCGGCGTGATCGCCGGCGGCGGCGTGCGCGCGGTGCTCGAGCTCGCCGGGATCCACGACATCCTCTCCAAGAGCCTCGGCACGCAAAACCCGATCAACCTCGTCAAGGCCACGATCGAAGGCCTGCGCGGCCTGCGCACGCCCGAGGAGGTCGCGCGTCTGCGCGGCCTGTCGATCGACCAGGTGCTGGGCCTCGGCGGCGCACCCGCCCACGGCGCTCCCGATGCCACCGTTTCCGACATCCCCGCCGATGCGGCGGCGGATTCTACGCCGGCTGCGGAGACTGCGAGCCCCGAGGCAGCCGCCGGCACGCCGCCCGATGCGACGGAGGATCCCTCCGCGGCGCCCGCCCCAGGGGCCTCGCAGGCCGAGACGGAGACATCCGCGGACGCCGCGCCCGCGGTCGAGGAGGCCTCAGCCTGATGGCCGCCACGACCGCCGCCACCACCCTCACCGTCACCCAGCGCCGCTCCGGCAACGGCTCCGACCGCCGCCAGCTCGACACGTTGCGCTCGCTGGGCCTACGCCGCATCGGCCATACCGTCCAAGTCCAAGACTGCCCGCAGGCGCGAGGCATGCTGCACGCGGTTCGCCACCTCGTCGAGGTCCAGGAGGGCTCATGAGCCCCGACGGACAGGACTCGACCGGCGACGCCGGCGCGCAGCGGATCGGACTGCACAACCTCAGCCCCGCCCCCGGCAGCCGCCGCCCGCGCAAGCGCGTCGGTCGCGGCGAAGGCTCGGGCACGGGCAAGACCTCCGGACGCGGCCAAAAGGGCGCGGGCGCGCGCTCGGGCTCCAAGCGCCGTGCGCGCTTCGAGGGCGGCCAGATGCCGATTCACATGCGCATGCGCAAGCTTCGCGGTCCCCACATGAAGAAGTCGATGCCCTTCGAGCCCTTCCGCACGCACACCCAGCCGGTCAACATCGGCGATCTCGCCGCCCGCTTTCAGGCGGGGACCGACGTTACGATCGAGCTGCTCTCCTCGGCCGGGCTCGGCACTCGCAAGGACGTGCCCGTCAAGATCCTCGCCCGCGGTGAGCTCACCCACGCGCTCACCGTCCACGCCCACGCCTTCAGCGCCACCGCCCGTGAGCGCATCGAGGCCGCGGGCGGCGCTTGCCACACGATCGACTCCTAGGCCAGTGCCGCGAGACCGTGCGCGGCGCCGACCAGTGCGGTGACCGGCGCCGACTGCACCACTCGGTGAACCGGGCTATGGGTCACCTCCCAAACCAGTCCGCCACATCGTCCCCCGGCGCTGGCTAGACTTCTCCGGGCCGCGTGTCCCCGGCCACGTACCCACCATGCTCTCCACGATCCTCAACGCGTTTCAGGTAGCGGACATCCGCCGCAAGCTCGGCTTCACCGCGGCGATGCTCCTGATCTATCGCGTCGGCTCCCATGTGCCGGTGCCGGGCGTCAACCTCACGGCCGTCAACAACATCCAAAAGCAGTTCGGCGGCTCGGGCATCCTCAGCTACCTGAACCTGTTCTCCGGCGGCGGCCTGTCGCGGATCGCGCTGTTCGCGCTGGGGATCATGCCCTACATCACCGCCTCGATCATCCTGCAGCTGCTGCAGGTGGTCGTTCCCTCGCTGGAAAAGCTCTCCAAGGAAGGCGAGGTGGGCCAGGCCCGCATCACCCAGTACACCCGCTACCTCACGGTCGGGCTCGCGTTCGCCCAGTCGATCGGCTACGTGTTCCTGTTCCACTCCCTCCAGGCCAAGGCCGGCGAATCGGTCGTCACCCACTTCGACGCCCCGCACATCTTCCTGATCGTCGTCTGCCTGACGACCGGCTGCGTGCTGCTGATGTGGATCGGCGAGCTGATCACTCAGCGCGGCATCGGCAACGGCATCTCGCTGCTGATATTCGCCTCGATCGTCTCGCGCCTGCCCTCGGGCATCCAGCAGTGGTGGACAACCCAGGATCAGGTGTTCAAGGTGATGATGCCCTTCCTCGTGCTCGCCGTCGTCGCGGGGATCGTGTTTGTGCAGGAGGGCCAGCGGCGCATCCCCGTGCAGTACGCCAAGCGCGTGATCGGGCGGCGCATGTCCGAGGGCGGCCAGACATACCTGCCCCTGCGCGTGAACATGGCCGGCGTCATTCCGGTGATCTTCGCCGCGAGCCTCATGGCCTTCCCGCCGACCGTAGGACAGCTCGTGAAAACCCACTGGGGCACCCAGGTCTCCGACTTCTTCACGCCCAACGGCTGGCACTACATCGCCGGGCAGTCGCTGCTCATCCTGCTGTTCACCTACTTCTACACCGCCGTCACGTTCAACCCGGTCGACCAGGCCGACAACCTCAAGAAGTACGGCGGCTTCATCCCCGGCGTGCGTCCCGGGCGCCCGACCGCCGAATTCCTCGATCGCATCCTCGCGCGCCTGACGTTCCCCGGCGCCCTCTTCCTCGCCGCCGTCGCGGCATTGCCCGCGATCCTGTTCGCGCGCACCCACCAGCAGTTTCAGTTCGGCGGCACCTCGATCCTGATCGTGATCGGAGTCGCGCTGGAAACGATGAAGCAGCTCGAGGCTCAGCTGATGATGCGCAGCTATGAGGGGTTCTTGAAGTGATGCTTCTTCGGGGGGTGGTCGGGAGGGGGGCCTGCCCCACTCCCGTGCGAGAGATGAAGCAGCTCGAGGCTCAGCTGATGATGCGCTCCTACGAGGGCTTCCTGAAGTAATCTCGGACTTGTGGAGTCCGAGCTCAACTTGATCCTGCTCGGTCCGCCGGGCGCGGGGAAGGGCACTCAGGCCGAGCGCCTGCGCGAAGACTTTGGCCTGCCCCACATCTCCACCGGGGACATGCTCCGCGCTCAGGTCGCCTCCGGCTCGGAGCTCGGCGTCCAGGCCAAGCGCTATATGGATGCTGGCGAGCTCGTGCCCGACGAGGTGATCGTCGGCATGATCGTCCAGCGAATCTCCGACGCCGACGCCGGCGACGGATTCCTGCTCGACGGGTTTCCGCGCAACGAGACCCAGGCCCAGGCGCTCGCGCAGGCGATCGGCGGTCTCGACCGCCGGCTCACCGCGGTGCTGGCGATCGAGGTCTCAGACCAGGAGGTCGTCCGCCGCCTGTCAGGGCGGCGCGTGTGCGTGAAGAACCCCGGTCACATCTACCACGTCGAGCTCGACCCGCCCAAGCACGACGGCGTCTGTGACCAGGATGGCTCGCGCCTGATCCAGCGCGACGACGACTGCGAGGAGACGATCCTCCGGCGCCTGGAGGTCTACCACCGCCAGACCGCGCCGCTGATCGGCTACTACGATCGCGCCGGCCTGCTGCGGCGCTTCGACGGGCGCCGCAGCGCCGACGAAGTCCACGATCGCATTCGCGCCACCCTCGCGACGCTGCGCCTGGAGGAGAAGCTGTAGGCGCGGGCAGCTAAGCTCGTGCGGTGATCATCAAGAAGTCCCCCGAGGAGATCGACCGTATGGCGCGCGCGGGCGAGGTGCTCGTCGCGACCCTCGACCTGCTGGAGGGCCACATCCGTCCGGGGGTCACCACGGCCGAGCTCGACGCCGTTGCCGAGCGGTTCATCCGCTCCCGCGACGCCACCCCTGCGTTCAAGGGCTATCGCGGGTTCCCCGGCTCGATCTGCGCGTCGCCGAACGCGATGGTCGTGCACGGCATACCTGGCCCCTACACGCTCGCGCCGGGCGATGTGATCTCGATCGACGTCGGCGTCACCCTCGACGGCTGGGTCGCCGACGCGGCGCGGACGTTCCCCGTCGGGGAGATCGACCCGGTCGCCCAGAACCTGCTCGCCGCGACCCTTCAGTCGCTGCATGCAGGGGTCGAGCGGTGCCGCGCGGGCAATCGCCTGGGCGACCTCTCCAGTGCGATCCAGCGCGCCGCCGAGGGCGCCGGGCTGTCGGTGATCCGCTCGCTGGTCGGACACGGCATCGGGCGCTCCATGCACGAGGATCCCCAGGTACCCAACTATGGCCGGCCCGGCCGCGGTCCGCTGCTTCAGGAGGGCATGGTCCTCGCCGTCGAGCCGATGATGACCGCCGGGCGCGCCGGCGTCCGGGTCGCCGGCGATGGCTGGGCGATCTTCTCCCAGGACGGCTCCCCCGCGGCGCACTTCGAGTTCACGATCGCGATCGCCGCCGACGGTCCGCGCATCCTCACTCCGTGGCACCTGCCGCCCGAGGAGCGCCCCACCGTGAGCGAGCCCCAGGCCGCGGCGAGCGCGAGCTGACGTCCGATCGACCCTGGGCGCGGGCGTTTGCTCCGGGCTCTGGAGTTGCTACCATCCGCAGTCCTGCTCGAACGCGAGGTCGTACGCGCGCGCGAGAGCGTATCCACGACTTGGTAGCGGCGGCCACCACGGCAGCCAGAGCCGGGTCGCCGGGACCAGCCGAAAGGGATCATGAAGGTCAGACCGTCGGTCAAGCCGATGTGCGAGAAGTGCAAGATCATCCGCCGCCACGGAGCGGTGCTGGTCATCTGCCAAAACAAGCGTCACAAGCAGCGCCAGGGATAAGCGGGCACTGATGGCAAGAATCGCGGGAGTCAACCTGCCTCTGAACAAGCGCTCGGAGATCGGTCTGACCTACATCTACGGGGTCGGCCGGTCGACCTCGAACCGGATCCTGGCCGAGGTCGGGGTCAGCCCCGATACCTACGTGCGCGATCTAACCGAGGACGAGGTCGCGAAACTGCGCGACGCGATCGACCGCTCGCTGACCGTCGAGGGCGATCTGCGCCGGGAACGCTCCCAGGACATCAAACGCCTGCAGGAGATCGCCTGCTATCGGGGACTGCGCCATCGTCGCGGGCTGCCCGTACGCGGGCAGAAGACCAAGACCAACGCTCGCACGCGCAAGGGCCCCAAGCGGATGCAGATCGCGGGCAAGAAGAAAGCCGGTAAGAAGTAATGGCCCCCCCGAAACGCGCGCGCGGCAAACGCAAGCCGAAGAAGAATATCCCGATCGGCCAGGCTCACATCAAGACTTCGTTCAACAACACCATCGTCTCGCTGACCGACACCACCGGCAACGTGATCGCCTGGGAGTCCGCGGGCGGCGCCGGGTTCAAGGGCTCGCGCAAGTCCACGCCGTTCGCCGCCCAGGTGACCGCCGACGCGGCTGCGCGCAAGGGCCTGGAGCAGGGGTTGCAAAAGGTCGAGGTCTACGTCAAGGGTCCCGGCTCGGGCCGTGAGACGGCGATCCGCTCGCTGCAGGCCGCGGGCCTCGAGGTGACCGGCGTCAAGGATGTGACCCCGCAGGCGCACAACGGCTGCCGTCCGCGCAAGCGCAGGCGCGTCTGAGATGGCCGTGAGCACTTCGCCATACGGCGTCCTCGCTCGCTCGCGTACCGAGCACACCACGCTCGCTGCGTCCTTGACCAACGGCTTCGCCGTCGGTGCCCGCTCGACTCACGACCATCTCAGGAGCTGGTGATGGCCAGAGATACGGGCGCCCAGTGCAAGCAGTGCCGCCGCGAGGGGCAGAAGCTGTTCCTCAAGGGCGAGCGCTGCCTGACGGACAAGTGCGGCGTGGAGCGCCGCGCCTACCCGCCGGGCGAGCACGGCCGCGGGCGGATGAAACAGAGCGAGTACCGTCTGCAGCTGCGCGAGAAGCAGAAGGCGCGCCGCTACTACGGAGTGCTCGAGCGCCAGTTCCACGGCTACTACGAAAAGGCGTCGCGCCAGCCGGGGATCACGGGCGAGAACCTGCTCGCGCTGCTGGAGTGTCGCTTTGACAACGTGCTGGTGCGCCTCGGCTTCGCCGCCTCCCGGAGGCAGGCCCGCCAGCTGATCCGCCACGGCCATTGGACGGTCAACGGCCGGCGGGTGAACATCCCCAGCTATCAGGTGCGCCCGGGCGAGGTGATCGCGATCAAGGCGGGCACCGCGGCGACGCAGGTGGTCAGGGATGCGACCGAGCTCACAGGACAGATACCCGCGTGGCTGCAGGCCGATCACGAGTCGCTCACGGCCAAGGTGCTGCGCAAGCCGGAGCGACGCGAGGTGGCCGCGCCGGTGCAGGAGCAGCTCATCGTCGAGCTGTACTCGAAGTAGCGACTTTGCCCATGCCGTCATCATTCCGCCCGCGGGCGGGGAGACGGCGCTCCGGAGTCGGTGCCCGTGAGGGCGCCGGTGCGAGACCAATACGACGTTAGGACGCTGATGCTCGACTTCCAAATCCCCCGGATCACATCCGAGTCCGTGGAGCAGAACCGCGGCACGTTCACCATCGAGCCGCTCGACCGCGGCTTCGGCTACACGTTCGGCAACTCGCTCAGGCGCGTGTTGCTCTCCTCGCTGGCGGGCGCCGCCGTCACGAGCGTGCGCATCGAGGGCGTGGCGCACGAGTTCTCCACGATTCCAGGCGTCAAGGAAGACGTGACCGACATCGTGCTCAACCTCAAGGGCATCGTCTGTCGCATGCACTCCGACGCGACCGAGGTCGAGGCGCCGCTGGTCGTGACCGGGCCGGGGGACATCACCGCCAAGGACATCGACCTGCCCGCGGGCGTGGAGATCCTCAATCCCGACGTGCACGTCGCGACGCTCGAGAAGAAAACCAAGCTCGAGCTGTACATGACGATCGGCCGCGGCCGCGGATACAGGCCGGCCGAGGAGAACAAGTCTGCCGACCAGCCGATCGGCGTGATCCCGATCGACTCGATCTTCTCACCCGTGCGGCGGGTGGCCTATGCGGTCGAGGGCGCGCGCGTCGGGCAGAAGACCGACTTCGACAAGCTCACGCTCGACATCGAGACCGACGGCTCGATCGATCCCCAGGCCGCGTTGCGCGAGGCGGCCGAGCTGCTGATCTCACAGCTGGCGATCTTCACCGACGCCGATCGCATCCAGGAGCTGCGCGCCACGCCCGGCGGTCAGCTCGACGGACACGGCCTCGCGGTCTCCGGCGCGGGTGGCGCGCCCGCGGGCGCGTTGCAGGGCGAGGAGTGGGGCATCCTGATCGAGGAGCTCGAGCTCGGCGTGCGCTCCTACAACTGCCTCAAGCGCGCCGGCATCCAGACCGTCGGGGACCTCATTTCCAAGTCCGAGGCGGAGCTCAACGCGATCCCGAACTTCGGCAAAAAGTCGATCGACGAGGTCATCGAGACGCTGCACGCGCGAGGGCTGAACCTGCGTCAGGACTAGACTCGCTTGGGCAATTTGCGTCAGACTACGCACGCAAGGCGCACAACTTTGTGACTGGATGGATGTGGTGTATTAAGTTTTTGGACCGCGTATAACTATGGCGCACCAAGTAAAAAATATATATACCAACACCCAGCCCTCACGGTGGCGACCCAGGCCCGGACTCAGACTCAAGCCCGGACCCAGACCCACATGAGACATCAAAAGACCAAACACAAGCTCAGCAGGACCAGCGCCCATCGCAAGGCGCTGCTGATGAATCTCTCCAAGGAGATCATCGAGCACGAGCGGATCGAAACGACCTCGGCGAAGGCTCGCGCCGTCAAACCCGAGGTCGAGCGGTTGATCACGCTGGCCAAGCGCAGCGACCTGCACGCGCGCCGCCAGGCGCTGTCGCGCCTCGCGCAGGACAAGTTCGCGGTGCACAAGCTGTTCGAGGATCTCGCCCCCCGCTACGCCGACCGTCCCGGCGGGTATACGCGCATCCTCAAGCTCGGTCCCCGCCGCTCGGATGCGACCGAGATGGTGTTCATCGAGCTGGTGTAGGCCGCTGGTCACGAAGCTGACGTTCGAGTACGACGGAACCAACTTCATCGGCTGGGCGCGCCAGCCTGGGCTACGTACTGTGCAGGAAGAGGTCGAGCGGGTGCTGCGCACCGTCCTCGGCGAGACGTCCACGACCGGGACGCCGTTGACGCTGACCGTCGCGGGACGCACCGATCGTGGCGTGCACGCGTGGGGCCAGGTCGCCAGCTACGAGCACGAGGCCGTCGATCCGCGGCGGCTGAACTCGCTGCTGGGAGAGGACATCTCGATCCTCTCCGCCGAGCCGGCTGCCGCCGGGTTCGATGCGCGTCGCTCCGCCATCAGCCGGACATACTGCTATCGCCTGCTCACGCGGCGATCGCGCAGCGCGTTCGAGCGCCGCTACACGCTGTGGTGGCCGCGTCCACTCGATCGCGACGCACTGGACGAGTGCGCGCGGGCACTCCTCGGCACCCACGACTTCACCGCGTTCACGCCCACCGACACTGACCACGTGCACTTCGAGCGGACCGTCCTGTCCGTTGAATGGCGGGTGAACGGGGACATGCTCGAGCTGTGGATCGAGGCCGACACGTTCATGCGGCACATGGTGCGCATCCTCGTCGGCACGATGCTCGAGGCCGCCTCGGGGCAGCGCCCGTTCGCGCAGTTCCAGCGGCTGCTCGAAGGCAGGCCGCGCGCGGAGGCGGGACCGACGGCGCTCCCGCACGGCCTGGCGTTGGCCTCGGTCGCCTACCCATCCGACTCCTAACCAGACCGCCACCGCGAGGGCCGAGCCGGCCCCTATGCTGAGGGCAGAGATACAGATGCTGAACGTGCTGCTCACCAACGACGATGGAATCGAGGCCGAGGGCCTGCAGACAATGCGCACGGCGCTCGTCGGGCTGGAGGGCGTCAACCTCGCGGTGATCGCGCCCGACGGCAACCGTTCGGCGATGGCGCGGTCGATCACCACGCGCCGGCCGCTGTGGGTCGCGGAGACACCGTTCTCAGACGGCACCGTCGGGTACGCCAGCGACGGCACGCCCGTGGACTGCGTGAGGCTCGCGAGCCTCGGCCTGATCGAGGGCTTTCAGCCCGACCTGGTCGTCTCGGGCATCAACCACGGGGCGAACCTGGGCGATGACATCACCTACTCCGGCACGGTCGCCGCTGCGCTGGAGGGAGTCGTGCTGGGCATACCCGCGATCGCCGTCTCCCAGCAGTCGCGCGCGCGGGCGCTGGACTTCCGCTACGACGGCGGGTTCGGGTTCGAGATCGCCGCGGCGTTCGTCGCGCGGCTGGTGGAGCGGATCGAGGACGTGCCGCTGCCGGCGAGCACGCTGCTGAACGTCAACGTGCCCGCGGGCGAGCCCCAGGGTGTCGAGGTCACGAGCCTGGGCAAGCGGATCTACGAGGACGAGCTCAAACTCGAGCGCGAGGAGGAGCACCGCCGGCGCTACTGGATCTACGGCTCCGACCCCGGGTTTCACGACGAGCCCGGCACCGATCTCGCGGCCGTTGCGGCCGGGCGCGTCGCCGTGACCCCCATCCACTTCGACCTGACCGACCGCGCGGGTCTGCAGGCGCTCCGCGGCTTCGACCTGGAGGAGCTGCTCGGGCCGGTCGCACCCCGCGCGTCGTGAGCGACGCCGACCCGGAGGTGCTGGCGCGCGCGCGGGAGCTGCGCACGCAGCTCGAACATCACGCACACCGCTACTACGTGCTCGACGATCCCGAGATCGGCGACGACGAGTACGACGCGCTGCTGGACGCGCTGCGCGCCATCGAGGCCGAGCATCCCCAGTTGCGCACGCCCGACTCGCCCACCCAGCGGGTCGGGGGCGAGCCGGTGGGGCGGCTGGAGAAGGTCGAGCACCTGGAGCCGATGCTCTCGCTGGGAAACGCCCGCACCGAGGAGGAGCTGCGCGCGTGGGTGCAGCGGATGCGCACCCACCTCGCGCGCGAGGGCATCGCCGCGCCGCGGTTCCGATTCGTGGTCGAGCCGAAGATCGACGGGCTGGCGATCAGCCTCGTCTACCGCGACGGCATGCTGGAGCGAGGGGCGACACGGGGCAACGGCGAGGTGGGGGAGGACGTCACGCACAACCTGCGCACGATCGGCGCGATCCCGCTGCGCGTCGAGGACGTGCCGCCGCTGCTGGAGGTGCGCGGCGAGGTGTACATGTCGCTGGCCGACTTCGCCGCGCTGAACGAGCGCCGTGCGCAGGCGGGCGAGTCGACGTTCATGAACCCGCGCAACTCCGCCGCCGGCACGATCCGCCAGCTCGACCCCGCCGACGCCGCGAGCGGCCGCTGTCGGTGTGGTGCTACCAGGTGGGCGTCGTCGAGGGGCTCTCGTTTCAGAGGCACTCCCAGGCGCTGCACTGGCTGGGAGAGCACCGGTTTCGCGTCAACCCCGACATCCAGGTGCTGGACAGCGAGGACGAGGTGATCGCGCAGTGCCTGGACTGGCAGCAGCGCCGGGGCGAGCTCGACTTCGAGATCGACGGGGTCGTCGTGAAGGTCGACGACCTGCGGTTGCAGCGTCGCCTGGGCTCGGTCGGGCGCGATCCGCGCTGGGCGATCGCCTGGAAGTTCCCGCCGACGACGGCCGTGACGAAGCTCGAGAAGGTGATGTGGAACGTCGGCAAGTTCGGCGACCTGCGCCCATACGCGGTGCTCTCGCCGGTCGCCGTCGAGCGGCGTGACGATCAAGCTGGCGACGCTGCACAACGAGGAGGACCTGCGCCGCAAGGACATCCGCCCGGGCGAGGACGTGATCGTGATGCGCGCCGGCGACGTGATCCCGCAGGTGGTCTCGCCGGCGCCGCACGTGCTCGATCGCCCCGGCAAGCGTCCACCGCGCCCGCGTCCGCCCGCGAGGTGTCCGTTCTGCAACACCAAGACCGTCAAGCCGCGCGAGGGCGTGTTCACGAAGTGTCCGAACCGCGACTGCCCCGCGCGCGCGTGGCAGCTGCTCAAGCACTTCGTCTCGCAGGGCGCGCTGGACATCGAGGGCCTCGGCGAGAAGCAGGTCGCACTGCTGCAGGAGCGCGGGCTGGTGCGCACGGACGGCGACTACTACCGTTTGACCGAGGAGCAGCTGAGTCGAGCTGGAGGGGTTCGCCGAGCAGTCGGCACGCAACCTCATCGACGCGATCGAGGCCTCCAAGCAGCGGCCGTTCGCGCGCGTGCTGTTCGGGCTGGGCATCGAGGAGGTCGGCGAGGTGACCGCGCGCAACCTCGGCGATGCGCTTTCGCGACATCGACGCATTGCTGCGGGCCACGCCCGAGGAGA
Organism: uncultured Solirubrobacterales bacterium; assembly: GCA_963786535.1. Lineage (GTDB taxonomy): Bacteria > Actinomycetota > Thermoleophilia > Solirubrobacterales > Solirubrobacteraceae > Palsa-744. The sequence goes on from CAWAZI010000002.1 coordinate 109,396, forward strand.
TCGCGCAGACGCCCGGGATCGGCGAGAAGATGGCGCGCACGATCCGCGACCAGCTCGACGACGAGCGCATGCGCGCGCTGATCGCCGACCTGCGCAGCGCTGGGGCTGGCGCTGCGCGAGCAGGGCCCACCGCCCTCGGAGGGGTCGCTGGCGGGCAAGACCCTGGTGCTGACCGGCACGCTGCCCCACTGGACGCGCGAGCAGGCCACCGAACGGATCATGGCCGCGGGCGGGCGCGTGACGGGGTCGGTGTCGCGCAACACCGACTACCTCGTCGCGGGCGAGTCCGCCGGATCGAAGCTGGCCAAGGCTCAGCGCCTGGCGGTGCCGGTGCTCGACGAGGACGGTCTGCGGGCCGTGCTGGAGGGCGAGCCGGATGGGGTGTGACGGCGGCTGAGCACTCACAGAGCCCCCGCTTGGCAGAGACTGTAAGCGGGGGCTCTGTGTCGGGCGCCCCCGGACGATGATCTGTGGGGATACGGTCCGGGGCTCGAGCAGCGTACCAAAGCAGAATTGCCTAGGTGATTTTGCTCTGGCATATGTGCCTTGAAATAGTCAATGTTCTTGTGTGTCTGTCGGCACGACGATCAAGCTGCTACGCGGCGAACTGCCGCAGGAAGAGTTAGCCCATGCTGCTGGTATCAGCACCTCGACGCTCAGCCGTGTCGAACGCGGTCTGCATCAACCGAGCCTCCCGACGCTGCGCAAAATCGCCGCGGCTCTTGAGGTCTCGGTGGCCGACCTGATCGACGCGGGCGAGAGTTGACGGGGCAGGGCCGCATGCGGCCCTGCGACCAGGCCGCATGCGGCCTGGTCTGGAACCTCGCATGCGAGGTTCCGCCGGGTGGCGCATGCGCCACCCGGTACTGCACCGATCAGTAGTCCGCGATCGTGATCGCCACGTGGTCCTGCACCACGTGCGCGGCTTCGGTCGCGATCCCGTCGGTGAATATGGCGAACGCGAGCGTATGCCCGTCCGCGGCCGTGCAATAGCCCACGAGGTTGGACACGCCCGTGAGCGTGCCCGTCTTGCCCTCGCACCGTCCCGACGCGCCGGTGTGTCGCATGCGCGTGGCGAGCGTGCCGGTGTGGCCCGCGATGGCCAGGTCGCCGCGCAGCACCGGCCCGATCGAGGTCGAGGCGAGCTCTACGAGCAGGTCGGTGACCTCGTACGGCGATGTCCGATCGGATTCCGATAGGCCGGAGCCGTCGACGACCTGTGGGTGGATGCCGAGCAGCGAGGCGATCGTCGCGCGCACGACCGACGCGCCGGTCGCGGTTGTGCCGGCGCCGCCATACCGCGCGCCGAGGTCCTTGATGAGCGTCTCGGCGAAGAAGTTGTCCGACGGCGGCAGCGTCAGGCCCAGCAGCTGCGCGATCGTGGGCGAGCTCACCTGCGCGAGCTGACTCGCCCCGGGGGGCGTGCTCGCCGCGCCGCTGTGGCCGGCGATGGGGACGCCGTCATTCTTCAACGTTGCCCACAACTCGCGCGCGGCGTACGCGGCCGGCGCGTGCACACCGCGTTCGGAGCCGCTCGCGCCGCGGTTGAACGCGAGCCCGGAGAGCGTTCCTTCCAGGAACGGGTCCGGCGCATACCCGCTCGATGGCTCGCCGCGCAGCGAGTCCAGGTAGGACTCGTCGCCGAGCACCGAGCCCGTGATGCGATGGATGCCGTCGCTGCGCACGAGCTGGGTTGCGAGCGCCGATACCGACGCGCCGACGCCGCCGTAGTGGGCGGCGATGAACGAGCTCGAACCGAACGTCGGGTCGCCGCCGCCGCGCAGGTAGATGTTGCCTTCCCACACCCCCCCGACCGCGAGCCTGCCGGTCCCGTACACGGTCGTGCTCAACCGCCCAGACGGCCCCATGCGCGCGAGCGCGGCGGTGGCGGTGTAGAGCTTCTCCACCGACGCGGGTGGGCGCAGCGTGGTGGCTCGCTCTGAGAACAGGGCCTGCTTGGCCGTTAGGTCATACACATACGCGCCGTCCGCTGGCCCGGCCAGTGCCAGCTGGTGAGTGAGATCGGACTGCAATCCGGCGAGGCCGCCGCTGGCGGCGCCGGCAGCGGCAGGCATGGCGGCTATGGCCGGCAGCAGTCCGCAGAGCAGGATCAGGGTATGGGCAATCCGGTTCCGGGGCACGCGGAGCATATGATGTTGGGTGGTATGGGACGGGTTGTCAAGTTGCAACCGGCGACGGCGAGGACCAACGGCTCCGCGGCGCGCCCGCGGGGCGGGGAGTCCGCTCGGGCGGCGGTCAGGACGGCCTCCGGCAGGCGCCGGCGGCGGCGGCGCAGCGACAAGACCGCGCTCGTGCTCGGCGGCGGCGGGTTCACCGGGGGCGTGTATGAGATCGGCGCGCTGCGGGCGCTGGACCTGCTGGCGGTGAACAGCACCGTCACCCAGTTCGACATCTACGTCGGAACCTCGGCCGGATCGTTCATCGCCGCGCTGTGCGCGAACGGCGTGACTCCGGAGGAGATGATGCAGGTCGTCACGCACCAGGCGCCATCTCCGTTCGAGGATGTCGATCTCGGGGATCTGCTGCGCCTCAACCTCGTGGAGCTGGCGCGCAAGGGCGCGATGCTTCCGTGGCGTGCGCTGGGGCTGGCCCGGGACGTGGTGCGCCAGCGGGGGCAGGTGTCGCTGATGGACGTGCTGCTGGGCTTCGCGGAGGGCCTGCCCTCGGGTGCGTATACGGGCGCGGGCATCGAGGCGTACCTGCGCAAGGTGCTCAGCGAGCCGGGGCGCAGCGATGACTTCTCGCAGTTGCGCCGCGAGCTGTATCTGACGGCGACCGACCTGGACACGTGCGAGCGGGTCGTGTTCGGAGCAGACGGTCTCACGGACGTGCCGATCTCAACGGCGGTGCGCGCGTCGGGGGCGCTGCCGATGGTGTACGCGCCGGTCACCGTGGGCGAGCGCGAGCTGGTCGACGGCGGCCTGGTGTCGACGACAAACCTCGACATCGCCGTGGAGGCGGGGGCGAAGCTGATCGTCGTGATCAACCCGATCGTGCCGTTCGTGAACGACTTCTCCGAGACCGTGCGCACGCTCGGAGGGGTGCGCGCGAAGCGGGTCTCCGACATGGGGTTTCCGCAGATCGGATACCAGGCGTTCAAGCTGCTCGCCCACCAGCGGCTGCACGACATGGCCGAGCGCTGGGAGGAACGCTATCCGGGCGTGGACATCGTCCTGATCGAGCCCGAGCCAGCGGACAAGCTGATGTTCCAGACCTCCATCATGAGCTTCGCCTCGCGCGTGGAGATAGCCCGGCACGGGTTCGAGTCGGTCACCCAGCATCTCGCGGGCGAATACGACCACTATCGCGAGGTGGCCGAGCGCCACGGGCTCGACATCTCCGGCGAGCGGCTGCGCGCGGTGGTGGCCCATTTCGACGACGTCGAGCCCGAGCCGGCGAGCGCCTGGCGGAAGATCCTCGAGGGCACCACCGGAGCGTTGCTACGCCAGTCCGGGCTCGCGGGCTAGCCTGGGACGTCATGGCTGGCGCTGGCCGATCCCGGATGATCGGTCTGCGTCCTCGATCGCTCGCGTACCGGGTACGCCACGCTCCCTGCGTCCTTGATCTGCTTGACCCTGATGCCCCAGGACGCGGGGGGGCTACAGCGACTTGTCGAGCGCGTCGAGCAGGCGCCCGCTCGCTCGGGAGTCGCGCAGGGCGATGCGCACATGCCGGGGCTCGCCGAGGGCGGCGCCCCCGGCGACGAGGATGCCGGCGCGAGCCAGGCGCGCGGACAGCTCGCCGCCGTCGATCGCGGGATGGGCGGCCCAGACGAAATTGGCCTGGCTGTCGGCCACGTCGAACCCGCGCTCGCGCAGCGCATCGGTCACGCTCGCGCGCTCGCGCGAGATCGCGGCCACACGCCTGGAGACGATCTCCGAGCAGGTGCGCAGCGCCTCCAACGCGCCGGCCTGGGAGACCTCCGAGACGCCCAGGTCGGGCTGCAGCTCGGCCAGCAGCTCCTCCGAACCCGGTCCGCCGATCGCGTACCCGACGCGCAACCCCGCGAGACCCCAGGCCTTGGAGAAGCTGCGCACCACGAACAGCCGCGAGTGCTTCGCCGCCAGCTCCAGCGATGAGTTGACCGGCTGGGCGTCGGAGAACTCCACCAGCGACTCGTCCAGCAGCACCGCCACGTCGTCGGGGAGACCCGCGAGTAGCCGTTCCAGCTCGCTGCTGGCCAGCAGCTCGCCCGTGGGATCGTTCGGGCTGGCGATCGCGACCACGCGCGTGCCGGGCTCGGCCGCGGCCTGAAGCAACTCGTCGACACCCCCGCCGACGCGCACCGCCTGGCCGTGGGCGCGGTGGGCCATGATCGGAAACAGCGGGTACGACGGCCACGCGCTGAGCAGGCGCTGACCGGGCTCGATCAGCGCGCGCGCGGCGGAACTCAGCAGCTCGGCGGCGCCGTTGCCGAGGATGATGCGGGCGGAGTCCACGCCGTGGCGCTCGGCGAGCTCGTCGTGCAGCTGCGAGCCCCGCAGGTGCGGGTATCGCTGCATGCCGCGACGCGCGATGAAGGTGATCGCATTGACGATGCTCGGATGGGCCAGCTCGGGCCATGTCGTCTGCGACAGGTCGAGCGTCTCCACGCGCATCAGCGCTTTGCGCTTGCGCTCCGCCGCCTCCTCGCGCAGACCGACGTTGACCTCCTCCTCGGACATACCTTCGAACTGGCGGTAGTAGTCGAGCAGGCTCATCCGCTCAACGGGGCGGCGTTGTATGCGCCTATGCCGGGGCCGTGGATGAGGATGAACCAGAACATGAATATGCCGCCGCAGATCGCGGCGGTGGCGGCGAATATGCGCCCGAGCGCGCCCGTGCGCTGGTCGTGTCCGGCGGCACGGCGCACGAGGATCCAGGCCTGATCGAGGCGGCGCAGGATCGCGAGCGTGCCGAACAGCAGCACGAACAGCCCCACGAACGCGACGAATATCCCGAGGCTGACGCTGCCCGACAGGTAGTTGATCTGTGCTGCGATCCACAGGCAGGCGAGTGGGATCGGGCCCCAGCACAGCAGGCTGAGCAGCACCATCCCCGCGAGCAGGATACTCGCCAGCGAGCCGTCCAGCCGCTGGCGCAGATCGCTGCCGCGCTTGGGCAGCGTGCGGAAGTGGACCGGCGCGGTGCCGGGCCGGCGACCGACGAACAGGCCGCCGTTGTCGGAGGGGTCGGTGCGCATCGGTCCTATCTTCGCAGGTGCCCGGACGTCCGCCCGTGATCATCCGTCCACGCCGCCGTCCACGCGGGCGCGGACGAGCCCGGGCGCAGGCGCCATCCATGCCCCGGCGGGCGATCGATCTCCATCGCTTTGCGCCCGATCAGTCCGAGTACAGCTCGTCGAGCACGTGTGAGTACTTGTCGTTGACGACGTTGCGCTTGACCTTCAGCGTCGGCGTCAGCTCGCCCGTCTCCTGCGACAGGTCGTGCTCGAGGATCGCGAACTTCTTGACCTGCTCGACCTGGGCGTACTTGGAGTTCGCGCGGTCGAGCGCCTCCTGGACCAGCGCCTGCACGGCGGGCTCGCGCGCGAGCGAGGGCATGTCCGCGGGCAGCCCGTGCTCGGCGGCGTATCCGGCGATCTCTTCCTCGTCGAGCGTCACCAGCGCCACCGGGTAGGGGCGCTGATCGCCGTGCATGACCGCCTGGGATATCCAGCGACACTGCTTGAGATCGTTCTCGATGTTCGCGGGAGTCAGGTTCTTGCCGCCGGCGGTGATGATGATGTCCTTCTTGCGCCCCACGATGTACACGAACCCGTCCTCGTCGATGCGTCCGAGATCGCCGGTGTGCAGCCAGCCGCCCTCGATCGCCCCGAAGCTCTCCTCGGCGCGGTTGTGGTAGCCCTGGAATATGTTCGCCCCTTTGATCAGCAGCTCGCCATCGTCGGCGATCTTGACCTCGACGCCCGGAAACGGCTTGCCGACGCTGCCGAACCGGTGGTTCTCGGGGCTGCACGCGGTCGCGGCGGTGGCGGTCTCGGTCATGCCGTAGCCCTCCATCACCGGCACACCGCAGGCGTAGAAGAATTCGAGGATCTCCTTGGCGATCGGCGCCGCGCCGCTGACGGCCTCGCGCACGCGCCCGCCAAACGCGGCGCGCACGTTTTTGAACAGCCGCTCCTCGGCCTCTTCGAACGGCGCCTGCAGCTCGTCCGGGATCGGCCTGCCGGCGAGCTGGAGCTCGCGCACCTGCATGCCCACGCGCACCGCGCCCGCGAGCTCCTCGGGGTCGGCGTTGGCGCTGACGAGCGTGTAGATCTTCTCGAATATCCGCGGCACCGACGGCAGGTACGTGGGCTTGACCTCCGCCAGCTCGCCGACGATCTGCTTGGTGTCCCCGCCGAAGTATGCCAGCGTGACGCCGAGGTCGAACACGAGCAGCTGCAACAGCAGCGCGAACGAGTGCGCCAGCGGCAGGTACAGATAGACGACGTCGCCGGCGTCGCTCGCGAGGCTCGCGCGCGACTCGACCATGTCGACGATCGCACGGTAGTTGCCGTGCGTGAGCACGCACCCCTTCGGCGGGCCGGTCGTACCGGAGGTGTAGATGAACGTGAACGTGTCCTCCGGGCGCACCCCGATGCGGCGGGCCTCCAGCTCCTCCAGCGAGCGCGTGCGTCCGCGCGCGCGGACCTCCTCCAGCGGGACCGCCTCGAGCGCCGCGATCTCGGGCGTCAGCTCCTCCCCGGAGGGCGCGTCGATCGTGACGATCGTGCGCAGGTTCGGCAAGGTGTCGCGGATCGCCGCGACCTTCGCCAGCTGCGAGGCGTCCTCGCAGACGATCGCGCACGCGTCGGAGTCGGAGATAACCCAATGGCACTCCTCGGGCGAGTTGGTCTGGTAGATCGGCACGACCACCGCGCCGACCGAGGTCGCGGCGAGGTCGGCGTAGGACCACTCGGGACGGGTGTTCGCGAGGATGCACACCCGCTCGCCCGGCTGAATGCCCAGATCGATCAGCCCGAGCGCGACCTCGCTGACGATCCGGTCCAGCTCGGCATAGGTGACGTCCTGCCAGTCGCCGTCCTGCTTGAACCGGATGGCGGCGCGGTCCGCAAATCGCTCCGCGGCATGTGGGACCAGGTCGGCGATCGTCTGCGACGCGGTTGCCGACGGCACGGCGGTGACCTCCATGACTGCTCTCCTCCTCGATCGACGCTGACGTGCCGCTCACATGATGATGACTGACGAAGCGACCTTCAGATCTTAGGGGAGTTTGCGCGTGTTCGGTGGCGCGCGCCAGCTGGGATGGGCTCGGCTAGGCGGGCCGCGGCGAAAAGGGCACGACATCAGGCGCCCGGGTGCGACGGGTGGGTGTTCGACCGCGGTCTCGCGCAGGCGCGGGCCTACGTCTTGAGCGAGGCGGCGGGACGCTGCTTAGAGCGACCCTGTCGCACGGAGGCGAGGAACAGGCTCTTGTCGATGCGCCCCTTGAATATCGGAACGCCGTTCTCGAGGCATTTCGACAGAACTTCTCGGCGCCCCAGTCCGGCTTCGCGGGCAAGCTCGGTGGGCGTCAGGTGGTTGGCCATCGGGAGATCTCCTCCTGTCCGAGATATGTGTCCGGCTGCTGATCTCAACCTAGCGGCGGGAGCGGACGATTGCAATAGAAGATTCCCGCAACCTCCAGGTCTTATTCGTCCCGCCGTCTCATTCGGACGGCTCGCCGGGCGTTCGTGGCGCCTGCGGCCGATGGTGCGCGCCGGCCTGTCCCCGGAGGCTCGCGCCGGCCTCGGCCTACACAGGGTTGGGCACGTCCAGGAACACGTGCCGCACCCCGAACCGCTCGGCAAGGTGTTTGCCCAGCGCGCGCACCCCCAGCGTCTCGGTCGCGTAGTGCCCGGCGGCGATCAGGTGCACACCGAGCTCGCGAGCCTGGGCCATCGCGCGCTCGGCCGGCTCGCCGGTGAGCAGAGCGTCGGCGCCCGCCAGCGATGCGTCTGCCAGATAGTCCGAGCCTGCGCCCGACACGATCGCCAGCGTGCGGATGCGCGGCGGTCCGGCGTCGAACACGAGCGGCTCGCGCTCGGTCAGGGCCCGCACACGCGCCCTCAGTTCCTCGGCGGGCAGGCCGTCGCCGGGGAAGCGCGCAAGGCAGCCGATCGGCTCACCATGGCGCAATGCGAACGGCCTGTCCAGCCGCTCACCTCCGAGCGCTTGGGCGATCAAGGCGTTGTTGCCGAGCTCACGATGCGCGTCGAGCGGGAGGTGGTACGCGGCGAGCGCCATGTCCGCGTCGAACAGCAGTTTCAACCGGCGCCTGAGCTGGGCGTCGATCGGGCCTGCGCCCTTACCCCAGAACAGGCCGTGGTGGACGATCACCAGCCCGGCCTGCTCGTTTGCGGCCAGCTCGAACAGCTCCGCGCTGGCGGACACACTCGTGGCGATGGTCGACACCTCGGCCGGTCCGGGGACCTGCAGCCCGTTGGGGCAGTAGTCCTCGAAACGCTCCGGTTGGAGCAGCGCGTCGAGCTCGGCGATGATCTCGGCGATGGGCGTACGCATCCGGGCGACGATACCCGCCAGCGCCGGTGTGGGATACTGCGCACTGCGTCGGGGCGTGGCGCAGCCTGGTAGCGCGCACCGTTCGGGTCGGTGAGGTCCCGAGTTCGAATCTCGGCGCCCCGATATAGCGAGTTGTCTGCGAAGCTAGGCGAAATCTCGCGAACGCAGGCGAAAAGGCCCGAAGGAAGTTGAGGGTGGCGTCGGCCGTTTCGCCCGTGTTTGCGGGCTTTCGCTGGTCGCGGCCCACCGCAAATCCCCCGCAGATCACCGCCAATCAACAGAACCTTCACGGACAGTGGGCTGACATCCGCGGAATCTACGATCACGTCGAACGCACGGTCGGCTGGGATCACCACTACTGGCTGCAGCGCGGGAGCTTCGAGGTAGAGCGCGGAGACCTGCGAGCTGCGGAGACTTACCTCGAAGCGGCACGATCGACTACCGGGTCCAGACCGAGTGGGGCTACATGCAGCTGCGCCGTGCCACTCGGGACCACGAGGAAGCCGGGTCAGTCGCACGCGCGCAGGAGGCGCTCGACGAACTCGAAGACGCGATCCTGCGCCGCGGGGACACAGACCCCTACCCGTTCCATGTGATGGGCTCGGCGGGCCTTGAGTTCGTTGAGGTAGCGCCACTGGGTAGAGACGAGAAGCTGCGACTCCTCACACGCCTGCGGCGAATTGTCGAGGATGGCCGTCGACGCCACCGAGATGACAACCATCTGGCGCAGCTCGAGCGCAGCCTCGAGCGAGTCTTCCTGACGATCGGAGCCGTCGAGCCGGACAGCGGCTCAACCAACGGCTGAGGGCGGACCCTCTCCTTCGCCGGGTACCGCTGTCCTGTGGCGCGGCGCCTGGCACTCAAGGATGCTGACTTCGTTGCTAGCGGGAGCTGTGTAGCGTCTTCGACTAGCTGCTTACGGCCGCCTGCCGTCTTGGCCTGTGCGCGACGCTGAAGTGTACGCTCGTACGCGATGACATGCATCTGAAATGGGACCGCAATAAGACCGCAGACCCCCGAAAAACCCGCATCAGAAAGCCGATCTGAACCGTCCCCCGATTGGTTAGAGAAACGCGAAGGCCGGCGAACGGGCGAAAACACCGGCAACGCTGGCTTTGGCGGGAGGCGGTTCGCCTGTGTGCGCGGGAGTGCGGTGGTCTCCACCACCGCAAATCCACCGCAGTGCGACTGCCTTGAGATCGGACGCGAGTTCTTGTTCTGTGAGATATCGAGTTAGGATAGGGAGGGCGCTATGTCTGGCAGCTTCTATTTGGATGTTCGCAGCGCTGTGGCGCCGCGTGGATCTCGCGTCGGACCGTTGGTCCTGCTACTGGGCGCTCTCGCGCTGGCATTGATGGCCGTCGCTGGCGTCTCGCCTCCTTCCTCGGGTGGAGAGGTGGCGCACGGCGAAGTGGTGATCGGCGTTTCAGGAGAAACGGTTCCTGGCAAGTTGCCTCGCTCGCGCATGGTTCCAGCGACGCTGCGGCTGGGATTCACCTCCGAGGCAGCGAGCACGCCTATAACCCCTGAACTCACCGCAATCCGGCTCGAAGTGTCCCGCAACCTAACATTTCAGACGGCCGGTTTGCCGAGTTGCCCCATCGCGGAGCTCTACTCTGAGTCTTCGGACGCCGGGCAGGTATGTGCGGGGTCGCTGGTCGGCTACGGGATCGTGATCTCAGAAGTGACTCTGCCAGGACAGGCGCCTGTAACGATCGAAGGGCACCTCTCGGCTTTCTATGACCTCGGGGAAGGTCAGCCCCGTATCCTTGCGCAGGTCACAAGTACCGGTCCTTTGCCACTCACCTATGTAATCCCGTTCACGATCTACAAGGCTCATGGCACCTTCGGGACGATCCTATCGGTGGAACAAATGCGGTTTATCGCGGGCATTTGCGTGCGAGGGCACCCGAACTGCTTCTCTCAGACCTACACATATAAGGGCATTTATGGGCACATCTCGAAGTTCGAACTCACTATGGACCGCCAATTCGTCCATGTGGGCAAGAGGACTAGTGTCGTGAGCGCCGATTGCCCCGCTAGCAACGGCTCATCGAGCGTGGTCTTTCCTCTCGTTAAGGTGAACCTCGCCTACCGCGAAGCGATCTCGCGGAGCCAGGTTGTGACTCGCCGGTGCGAAGTCTCACCTTCGCGGCACCGTCGCCGAAAGGAGTCGTAGAGCAGAAGTCGGTGAATCTGTAAGGGCTTGCGCGCTGCCATGTCCGCAAGATATTTTGAGGCGGGCGAGGGCGGGTGCAGCTGATGAACTCTGGCCTGAAGTACGAGCTTGGCGTCGCAGTGCTGCTGCGATCTGTGCGTCTCTCTCGTAAGCCTCGACCGTCGTGAGATCGAATTAGGCGCGGATCTTCTCGGCGAATCGCTCACGGGCTGCCTGTCGAGAGACGCCGAGCGCGATCCCGATCTCGCCCCATGACCGGCCGTTGGCGCGTGCGCGGGCAACCAGCTCGCGAACGCGAGCCTCTCCAGTTCGCACGCTATCGACGGCCTCTGCGAGTGCTCGCAGATCGGTCGTGTCGTCCATGGGGATGCCAGACGGGTCGAACTCCTCGGCGAGCTTTGCCGCTCGCTGGATCTCCTCATCTGTGTGCATGATCTTCGCTCCTGTCATCGGTGGGGTAGGTATTGCGGGCGGGCGGGCATTGCGTGGACGATCACAGGGTCGTCGGTGTCGATGCCAAGGACGCCGATCTCGAGCAGATCGCCATCGTGGGCGGGGCCGACGCGCATCGTGAAGTCGTCATCGAGTCGCCATTGGGCGATGGCGTTGCGGGTGGCGTGGAGCATGTCTTCGTCAGCGATGCCGTGCTTTCGAGCTGTCTGCGCGACTCGCATTGCTGACAAGATATCTTGTCAGGCGCAGTTTGTCAAGGAATCTTGTCGGGCCGTTGGGGTGCCGCCGTGCGGGGTGGGTGCGATCCATGACGAACTGAAAGGCAGGTGATCGGATACGTCCGTTCACGATGGCATACACAGGGTCTCGCGAGCGCAAAGCCCGGCATGGGGATGGTCTGGACCACCGCAAATCCATCGCAGAAGGCCCGAATCCCCTGTATCCCAAGCCAACTCTAACCGTTCGCCCCGATTGAAGTCCCCTCTTTAAAAGTCGATTTAGGGGGACTTGCGGTACAGGCCAGCCTCAATTTTCTTTGTAGGCCGGTGAGCCGTAGTGCTTTCGTAGCCACGCCTCGATCTCCGAGATGCGGTAGCGGTTCATGGCGCCCATGCGCAGGAAAGGGAGGCCGCGCTGGAGCTCGATCCAGCGGCGCGTGACGCTCAGATGGTCGGCGAGCTGCTGCTTGGTGACCCAGGGCTCGGGCGTTTGGGGACTGGCGTCGCTCGACAGTTCTGGCGGAGTCATGAGCCGAGCGTGTGGAGATTGCGGCGCGGGCGACACCCTGCGCTGTCCCTGTAACGATGGCTTCCCTGCGGCGGGTTTGGTATGTCATTGTCCATCGGGCGAGGGGCATCACGTCGTGGATCAGAGCAGACGACGGCAGTGATCTCAAGGTTCTATGGGGGGTTCGGCGTGCTCGGGGCGAGCCTACGACGACATTGTGATGGCGGCGCGAGGTAGCGTCGCAGCCATGTGGCCATGTCGTCCTGGCTCCATGTGCCGGCGGCTATCGCCAGGACGGCTTGCTCGGCGTCATCGACGGTGGGCGTGGTGTGCCACGTCCAATCGTTGATCGCGATGAACAAGCGCAGCGCTACCCAGGCGGCGCGCTTGTTGCCATCGGGCAACGGATGGTTCTTCGCCAGGTGCACGACGAGAACGGCAGCCTTCTCGATGCAGTCGGGATAGAACTCCGTCTCACCGAAGCTGATCGCAGGCGCGTGCAGCCCCGACTCCGCGAGACCGATCTTGTTGACACGAGTGAGCGTGGTCGTGTCGAGCCCGGTCACCTCGGTGGCGATGGCGAGGTAGTCGACGAGCTCGATGTAGCGGACGCTCACTTGGCGAGCCGCTCTAGCAGCTCGCGGTCCTCCTCGATGATGCGGCGTACACGCGCCTTGAAATCGGGGTCTTCGCGGCGACGCTGCACCGCCTCCGTGAGGGCGTGCTTGACGGTCTCGTTGAGGCTTTTGCCTTCGGCACGTGCAAGCGCCTGGGTGTCGGACGCCAGGTCGTCATCGAGACGCACAGTCAGATTCTTAGCCACAGTGTCATGGTAGCATAAGGCTAAGGAACACTGAACCTAATCCGCCATAGGCTTGCGCGACCCAAGATCGAGCAATTCGATGATGGTTTTCGTCCCTGCGAAATGCAAAGCCAGCGCTCTTGTCGGGCGCTGCGCTCGAAACGCGGCCGGTCGAGCTTTCAACGCATCCTGTGGCCGGCACGGCCCGCTCGCGGCCGCCGCGCTCGGCGCCGGGGAGACGTTCAAGGTGCTGTTCGGCATCAGCTACCCGGACGCCGCCGCAACACGACGGTTCGAGGCTATCGGCGGGCGCTTCTCGTTCTTTGACTTATGCGCACGCTCAGGGGCGCGTGGTGGCGGTTCATGCGGCGTAGTGCTCGTATGCTGCCAGAGCCACATCCGCTTGATTCGGCACGGCGAGGACAGCGCTGGCAAACGCACCTACCGAAACCTCCGTCTGGCGCGGCGGCGGTCCTCGCTGGAAGTGCGTTCGAGCAACAAGGCAGGACGGGGCCGAGGTCCTGCGGGCAACGCCTGTGCGCCCAATAGCAGAGCCAGCAGTGTGGCGCCGCCGACGGCTACATAGAACCACTCTGCACCGCTCGCGCCAGACGGCCGTGTCGAGAATGCCGACTGGCTCGCCTGCTTGCGCGCCTTCTCCTTGCGCTCGGCCGCCGAGGGGCTCTGGGCATAGCCGCCGGCGCCCGGCGGTATCGGCTCGACCGGAGGAGTGGCCGCCGGCAGGATCGCCAGCGGTGCGACCACGCTTTCGATCGGCGCCGGCAGAGACGGTTCTACCGGTATCGGCTTGGTCGCCGGCGGCGCGAGCGGCTTGGTCGCCGGCGGCGTGGGCGATGCTGGTGGCGGCGCCGGCGCAGGCGGAATCGCAGTAAGCGCCGCCGGGGACGTGCCTGCGGGCGCCAGGGGAGGTGGAGGCGGCGCCGCCGCCCCACCCACTCTGCCCTGCGACTGGGCGGTGTGGACTCTGATCACCTCGCCGACACCGGGCCGGTAGACCGTGCCACAGGGCGACCCGAAGCCACCCGGCCTGACCGTGACCGGCAGTGAGTAGCTCAAGAGGCCGGTGGTGATCGAGACGACGGTCGTGCCCGCGTTGTACGCGCAGAACAGGTTCGAAGTGGAGGAGGCAATCGGGTGCCCGTCGGCGCCCAGCTTGGGCAGCGGCGAGCCCGGGCCACTGGCTTCCACGAAGGCGCCAATCGTCGGGTCTGAACTCGTAAATGCGTAGCTGGGCTGCACGCACGGTCTCGCGCCGCAGCCCGGCGCTGGGATTTCAACGTAGTTGTCGTAGCCGGGAAACGGTTCGCCCGGTTCACTCGGTTCTTCTGGGCGCCCGGCGATCGTGGCCAGCGTGCCCGGGGGGCGGCGGGCGATCGCTTCGAACTGAAGCGTCAGGCTCCTGGCGACGCTCAGCCCATCCAGCGGCTTGAGCGCGAGCGAGTCGATCACGGGCACGGCGGCGACGTGAACTTCGCGCGCGTTCGTGTCGGCTGACACGAAGTACCACTTCACTCCGTTGTTCTGGGGCTTCTGGTAGCCGAGCGAGGCGCCCTCATACTCGGGGATCTGGGGCGCCCCAGGGCCAGGGTTTTCGGGGACGAGGCGGCGTTCGTCAAGTCGCCGTTCGCTGGTCGTGAACACCGCCAGTACGCCCGAGCTCGCGAGCAGCGCGGCGACGGATTCGCCTTCCTTGACGCTTTGCAGCGGCGTGGCGGCGATCACCACCACCGGGAGCCCCCGCCCATGCGCGGCGGCGAGCTGTTCTTCAAGCCAGCCCCGCTGCCCCGTTGTCGGCGCACCCGCTTCGAGCTGGCCTTCGGCGTCGTCTAGCACGATCACGCGCAGCGTCGCGCCACCCTGGTTGGCGTCGAAGGCGTAATAGCGATGGACGTCTCCGTTCGGCGTCGGCGATCCCGAGGAGACCGGTGCGATTCCGCTGACCGGCGCCCCTGTGCCGAACGGCTCCGGGGCTTCCGCGAATGCTTCCGAGAAGGGCGTTTCATACGGCTGGTCGGAGCGGCCGATGGCCGCGAACGTCGGCAGGCCGCCAAGCGGCGCGAGCAGTTCGGGCAGGCGGGCGAAGTCAGCCGCCGGTTCCGCGCCTTTTTCGTGTTCCAGCGGTCCAACGGCGTTGCCGCCGAGCATGGCGAACGCCGGACCCCCCGGCTGCGCGGCGTAGGTCGCGATCTGCTTGGCCGCCGCGCTCAGGTTCACGTCGGGCTGGGCGTCGGGCGCCGCCGAGCACTGCACCTTGCACTCGGGGCTTGTGAAGAAGGCGAAGGAGACCACGCCCGGCTTGGCCGGAAGGCTTGGGGCCGCGGAGGTCAGGCCGGAGGGCTGTGCGTTGCCTGTCGTGTCATAGCGCCAGATCGACGCGGTCCTCCAGCCCGCGGGGCGGGCTGAGAGGACTTCGGTGGTCCCTTGGTGGGCGGCGTCTTCGGTGCCGTCGTAACCGCCGACAGCCCAAGCGTGCTCGCCGGTCGGGTCGGTGGCGACCGCCAGCACAGGGTCGCTCTTGACCGCCCCGTCGCCACCGATTACGTTCCCCGCGTACTGCGAGCGGCTCAGATCCTGCCAGCCGCTTTCGCTCTGGCGCAGCAGCTCGCCGTCGCCGGGGGGAAAGCCGGCGACTTCACCGCTCAGCAGGTTGACCGGCGGCGCGACCGAAACATAGGCTCGCAGCTTGCCGGAGGCTTCGCGGAACGGCGCGAGCGCGACGGCGATGCCCGACAGCGGCTGTTCGGCGTATTCGAAGCCTCGGCCGGCAGCTTCGCGGACGAGCATGATCGAGCGTCCGGCCGCGATTACACCCCCGTCGGGCAGGCCGGCGACCAGGCGCAACTGGCCCGGTGCGGGCTTTGGGTGGTTCGGTAGCAGCGATTCTTCGGGCGCTTCCCAGCCGCCGCCGGGCCGGCGCTCGATCAGGTTGCCACCCGCGATCGCGAAGGCTTCCGAGCCGGCTACCGCGACCGAGCTGATGTTCTCCCCGGACGCGGAGGGCGGAGGATCTTCGATGCTCCAGCGCTGCCCGTCGTAGTGAAGGATCGTCCCGTTGGCTCCCACGGCCCAGCCTTCGCCGGTGGCGGCGAACGCCACGGCGTTGAGCTGTGACTGCGTGAGCGAGATCGACTGCGGATCTTCAGACCAGGACGTGCTGTCCCAGCGCAGGATGACGCCGAACTGCCCGACGGCGAAGGCGCTGGAGGGTCCGTTGAAGGCGACGCCGAGCAGGTTGAGGTGGTGGGCGCGTGGGGCGGCGGGCTCGACCTGCCAGCCGGTTGAAGCGTCGTAGCGCAACGTCGCGCCGTCCAGGCCGACCGCCAGCGCGCCCGATTCGTCGGCCCCCGCGCCGCTGCCCGGCGCCAGCGCGACGCTTGTCAACGGGAAGCGGTCGGGCAGCGGCCACGGTGTGAGCAGGCTTCGAACTCTGTTCTGGAGACCATTGCCCGAGCGCCTTCTTGCCGCCAAGCCAGCCTGTATTGGGTCCGGTGAACGCATCTCCACTTTCCGGTCCGTGGCCGGGCGCCAGGACGCTTCCCCAGCGACCACGGGCGTAGACGTCGACGGCTTCTTCGTGCAGCGAGAGCGCCACCGGTCCGCTTTCGGTCGCGAAGAACGCATCGGGCACCGCAGCCGAGCCGAGCGGTTCTTCGCAGGAATTGGCCACCGGCAGCGTGCACCACGAGTTGGTGACGTTGCCGCTATTGCCGTCGTAGCGCGCCACCACGTGGCCGCTGTCGTGGTTGTTGAGGTAGACCTTCGCTTCGATCCAGACGACGCCGCCGCCCGGCTCGACCTTCAGCGCTGTCGGTTCGACGTAGTTGCTGTGACCGGCTAGGGCGCCGCTGAGGTCGAGCGCATCGAGGCCGAGCCCGCTCGGCGAGAAGTGCCATTCGCGGTTGTAGAGGTGGCCCAGGATGAACCCACGCCCCTGAGGATTGGCGAGCGAGAACGCCGCCCAGGCTTCGCCCGGACCCTGGATATCGCCGACTCGGAGGGTCATCGGTTCGCTGCTGGGGATGCCCGAGGGCCGCTGCAGAGGTGTTTCGCGCGTCCATGCGCCTTCCTTCAGGAGCGCGTATTCCGATGTGCTCGCCGTCAGCATGCCGTAGGAGTGACCTTCGGAATCCTGGCCGAGGCGCAGTTGCGCGCTGCCGGATTCCAACAGGGGCGCCGCGGTTTCCGTGGCTCTCTTGTCGTATTCGAACGGCCCTCCTGGGCTTCTGTGAAAGAAGCCGATCGTCTCGGCGCCTTCGCGCGGGGTCTCGACCAGCCCAAGCCACGCCTCGCCGGAGGGCGTCATCGCGCCGGTTACCTTGATCCCGCCGCCTGCGTCGATGTTGAGCTCATTGGCTGCCAGCAACTTGAACGGCTTCACGCCGCCGGCTTCGCGCGGCACGTCGGCGATCTGCCAGCCGCCCTTTTCCGTATAGCGCAGCAGCACGAGCTGGTGGCCTTCGGCCGTGTATTCGAGCCGTTCTGCGCCCGCCGCCGCGGGTGACGCGCGCGTGATCCCGTAGGCCCAGGTTTCCGTTTCGTGCCGCGGGCTGGCGCCGGCGGAGACGGTGCCGAGGATCGTGATGTCTTCGGCGGGCGCCACCACGCCGGTGATCGACGCCGAGACCGCGGGCGCCGACACTCTGTTGGCGACTTCGACTTCCGTTTCCTGCGAGGTTACCTGGTTGCCGGCGGCGTCGAGGGCGCGCGCGCGGAGCATGTAGCGGTCATTTTCCAGGATTTCGGTGTGCAGTCGGTGGGTGTATGTACCGGCGCTCGAGGAGGAGGCAACCGTAACTGCGCCTCCGGGGAGCCGCGTCCAGGCCGTGCTGCCGACACGGGCCCGTTCGAAGATCACAGATGCCACGCCCGAGCCCGGTTCTCCATTTGGGAGGCTGGGATCGTTGGCCGTCACCTTGAGGGTGACATCGCCGCTCAAAGGCGAGCCGGGTGGTTCCAGTTCGACCTTTCCGACTTCCGGCGGGGTGTTGTCCACCAGCCGGCCGCGCACCGGGAGCGAGACGAAGCTGAGGCCTTCCCCGCCGGCCGGCACCACGCGGAAGTCGTCGCGACCGTTCGGCGCTTCGCTCGTCGCGGTATCGAGGCAGGCCGTGGTCGCCGTGCCGGCACAGCTCGTGGGTTCGCTTCCGCTGGGCACGGTGGGTACCGGCCTCCAGGCGCCGGTGCCCGAGGGAGCCCATTCGAAGCGGATCGGCTGGATTTCGGCGCCGCGAGGGACTTCGGCCTGCAGCTTGATCACGCCGCGCAGCGGCGATTCGGGAACGGCGAGCTTTACGACAGGCGATTCCCCTACGACGATCAGCCGTTCGATCGTCGGCGATTCATATTGGGTGTGCGTTGTCTTTTCAGTGACGACGACACGTAGTTCATACGGACCGTCCTGTGCTATTTCTTCTTCCGGGTGCAGGAACGCATACGGCTGGGTTGGGCTCTTCGTGCTTTCGACTTCCTGCCAGGTTGTGCTCTCGTCCGGTCGAATCTTCGAACGCGATCGATTCGATCGATTCGGAGGCCAGTGTCGTGTTGAGCTTGAGGGTGACGAGGGATTCACTTATGAAGTCGGACCCGGCCGGTTCCGTTTCCAGGATGACTTCCGGCCGCGGTTGCAAGGACGTCGGGGAAAGCGTCGGCGCCGCCAGCTCGGCGCCCGCCGTGGAGGCGGCAGCCTGCCCGGAGCCCGTCTCGGTGACCGTAGACGCGCCGCTGTCGGGCGGGGCAGCGGCGGCGATGGTGCCTGCGATGACGAGCGCAAGAAGGAAGAACCTCCTCACGCGAGCACCGCGGTCATCTTGGATCTCACAAGTGTCTGGTCCATTGTTGTTTGGCGTAACGAACCGTTTGCGGATCACGCCACGCAGAAACGAGCATCTTGAAGTTCTCGCGCCGGCGTGGCGTAAAGAAGCCGTTACATGCAGCCGTCGCTCAAGCGACGAATCGCACCTTGGTCGGCCAGCGCCTGCGATCGAGCTCGAGGATCAGCAGCCCTCGCTTCCCCGTGAAGCGCCGCGGACGGGCTTCGCTGACGATGTGCCCGCGCCGGAGGGCCTGTGCCCCGACCGTGACCGGCCTGCGTACTCTGAAGCTTAGGTAGAGACTGAGTTTATGTCGACCGTGCAGCTTGGTCCTGACTCCGAAGATCGCGGGGGGGAGCTTGACCCTGCTTGTCTCGGTGACGGTCGCCGGCGGCGCAGGCGGTAGTGGCGGCGGTGGGGGTTCGAGCACCAGAATCGGCGGATCGAGTTGGAGTTCCAGCGGCCGTTCTTCGAGGTCGTCGCCTTCCGGCGCGTCTGGTTTGGATCCATCGGTCAGCCGGTAGAGGTGGGGTGGCTGCAGCACAGAGTTCCCGGTTTCGTTGAAAACGCTGCCCGTGCTGGTTGCGACCCACGCGTCGTTGGGGGCGTTGGCGGCGACCGCGCTCACGTAGCCTTCGCGGTCGGCGGACACGAGCGGCGGCTTGGGCAGGGAGCCTTTGTAGGTTGGGTCTTCGACGCGAAAGCGCGTGACGGTGGTGGCTCCGTCGCAGGCCGCCTGGGCGATGACGGGTTCACCTTCGACCGGTCTCGCATTTGGGTCTTGTACCGCACCTTCCTTATGGGGGAGCAAGCTGCCGCCCGCAAGCGCTTCGCCCGAGCCTGGGATGACTGCGATCGAAGACCACAGGAAGGAGTCGGTCGGTTGGCCAGCGTTGAAGGCGAGGGGCGTGAAGGTGAAACGGCGTTCTGACGGGCCCGCGCAGGTTGTGCTCGCCCCGGATGTCGACACCGGCACGAGCGGTGACGGTGGGGGCGGGAGTGACGGCGAGGCGGGCCGGAATTCATACCTGGAATCAATCCGCAACCCGGCGGGATTGCCGGCCACCCAACCCTGGCCCGTGGCGTCGAAGTCGACCGCGACGAGGTCGGTCCGGTAGGGATCGTGTTCCTGCGGGCTCGTGGGCGGCGTGAACGGGACCGGCGCGAAGGGCCCACCGCTCGAGGCCTGCATCTCGGGCAGGGGCGCTCCTTCGTGTTCTGAGAGGACTTCGCTCATCGATGTGGCGCCGTGGAATTCGGCCGTGGCGCCGACCGCCACGCCGAACGGGTCGCCCCGCGGATCCTGGCGGGCGACCGCGGCCGTGTATTCGCCTTGGAGCCACTTGAGCGACGGGTCCGGCGAGGCGTCGCTCAACTGCGTCCCGTCCCAGTGCACGACCGTGCCGTAGGTGCCGAAGAACCAGCAGTCGTTCCAGGCGAGGCAGGCGGCCGAGGTGATCCCGCCGGGCCTGCGCCTTTCTTCTTTGCCCGCGACCACGGTCACGTGCTGCTTCGTCGCTGCCGGAAGTTCCAGCGACTCCCATTCGAGCGTGGCGCCGTCGAAGCGGCACATGCGGCTCCAACTCAGGTCTGAGGGTCCCCCGATCAGCCAGTAGTCGAGCTTGCCGGCCCACACGACCGTGTGGCCCGGGCAGACGTTGTAGCCCGGGAAGCCTGGGCTCGGGAACCACGAGGCGCCGTTGAAGAGCCAGACTCCGTAGGGATTGTTCGCATCCACCCCCGGTCCTTCGCTCGTGTCGGTCGCCGCGAGCCCGCGGTTCCAGGCTCTGAAGGCGATCGAAGTCACCGTGAGGGCGCACTGGCTCTCCGGTGGGGCTTCTCCTTTGAAGACAGGAGAGCACCGCAGGGCGGGGCTCTCGACGGGTATGCCTTCGCTGCCGAAGGGGTACGGATTGACGTCCACCCAGCATGGGCTGCCGGGCGTAGGGCTGGCGGGAGGCGAGGTGGGGGGCTCTTCGACCCCGGACGGCGTGGTCGTCGTCGTGGTCGCGCTCTGCGTGCAGGCAACCGTCGAGCCGCCTCCGGCGGCGTTGGCCGGGGGGGCTCCGCCGAGGACAGCAAGGATGAGGATGCTCGGCGGCAGGGCGAGCAGCACGAAGCGGCGGCGCATGGCGGACGATGTTAGCCGGATGGTCGATCCCGGACATCGAGCGTTCACCGGAAGTTCACGATCGGCGAGGCCAAGATACACCCGCGCACAGCGGATGCTTGTTACAAGCGCATCTTGGTTCGCGTTCACGTCGCCGTGACACGCGCTTCACCGTGACGTAACGACGTTCACCATTAAGACACAAGGATCTTCACCAGGGGGCAACACCGGCCTCTGCTCCGACTGAATACCTTTGGCTCCGTGCCTGGGAGGCTTCGCAGCCAGAGTGGGCGTCTCTTGCTCGTCACTGGTGTCGTGCCACTGAGAGGCGGACGACCGACGTACCGTTCGGAGCAACTAGGCCAGTGATCATCGTTATCCTCGACTCCAAGCAAGGGGAAAAGCATATGGACATCGTAGTTCGGAAACGATTCATCTTGGCCCCGTTCGCGGCACTGCTGATCGGGCTCGGCGCGGTCTGGTGCATGGTCTTTGCCGACACGAGCTCCGCGGCGACGCCGGCAGGCCTCGGTTGCCAGTCCTCCGAAGGCAAGATCAATGGGCGCGGCTCGACCTATCAGAATATCTTGCTGAAAGAATACGCCAAATTCTACGGCGAAGACTTCTGCGGCAGCGTTGCAGAACAATTCTCGGGGGATCCGGCAGGCACCACCATGATCGCCTACAACTACCCAAAGGCCGTTACAGCGAGCGCCACCGGCTCGGGCAACGGGGTGAAGGCCGCGAGCTGCCGCACGGATGCGTTTGCGGGCACAGACATCCCGTACAGCCGGGCGCAGCTTGAACAGCTCAACGGGGCACCGGGCGCGACTGGCGGTTGCTCGATTACTTTCGAACCGCCCTTCGAACCCAAGTCGGCGCCCTTCCCCAACGCCAACGACATTCAGGCCAACGTCATGGCATTCCCGGTTGGCGGTTCCTCCGTGACGGTTGCGGTTCACCTCACGGGTGGAGCTGGAGGTAGCTGCCCAACGGGCACGGTGCCGACAAGCCTGAAATTCACCCCGAAGGAGGTCTCGCGTATCTACGGTGGTGACGCTCAGACGTGGAATGACGCCGAACTCGTGAAAGAAAACCCGGGCCTATCGACCTGCACCGGCCCGATCACGCGCGTCGTGCGCTTCGACTCGTCTGGAACAACCAACATCCTCAAGCAGTATCTGATCCGCGTGGACAACGAACGCGCCGGCGCGGTGTGCAAGGGCGAAGGCAATTCGGTTGTCCATAACTGGGAAGCCTATTTCACGACCAACACAGAATGGCCCGGCAAGCAACACGTCGGTGAAGAAGGCACCTGCAGCGCGATCACCACGGGGGCCGCAAGCGGTGGGCCCGAACTGATCGCAAAGCTCAAGGAAACGGCGGGCGGCGTCGGCTACATCGACCTCGCCGAAGCCGTGGGCCAGGCAGGAATTGTGCTCGCGAGCGTCCAGAACGCCACGGGGACCAAATTCGAAGCGCCGAGCATTGGCGGCGGACCGGCCAACTGCCTCTACAGCTCGCTGCCGGCCCCTCCGGGCAGCAGCAACAGCGACGCCGTCGGGCTGAACGCCGAAGATAACTGGAGCAACAACAACGAAGGGTACGCAAGCGCGCCCGCCAACCACGAGAACGCCACGGATCTGGGCAGCAAGTACCCGATCTGCGGACTCACGTTCGACCTGGTGTACACGGGCCTGAACAGCAACAACGGAGAAGGAAAGAGCGCCAACAGCCGGCTTACAGCCGACCAGCGGCGGACGATCTACTCGTTCTTCACGTTCATCCTCTCCTCGGCCGGGCAGGAAGTACCGGGAAAAATCCACTACGCACCACTGCCGTCGAGCTGGCTGCCAAAGCTCGAGCAGGGATTCCAGGAAAACTTCTAGACACGGACGTCTAGGACGATAGGCAGAGTCAGGTCGTGGCAATGGATCTGCAGAATGGGGGAGCTGGCCCAGCCGGCTCCCCCATTCATGTGAAGGATGTTTTGTATCTAAAATGTGAATATTCTTCCCAGACGGCTTCCCTTTGACGAGCGTTCTGGTAGAAAAGGAGCCGGTGAAGATGACGATGAGGATCAACCTGTTTCGCCGTTACCGCAGCGCGCTGCGGCTGACGGTCGCAGTGGCGTGTCTCGGCATGCTGGCGTCAAGCACCGCGAGCGCCGAAACCTTTAAGGTGAGCACCTCCAAGCAGCTCGAAGAAGCGGTCACCAAAGCCAACGCGAATGGCGTTGCAAACACGATCGAACTTGCAGCCGGCGCCTATCTGCCCACCAAATCGTTGGTCTTCACCAACACGGGCGGTGCGCAGACCGTGGCGGGACCGGCGGGTACGGTCGGCGTGGCTACGCCTGGCGTGCAGGTCAACGGAGGCAGTGTCACGCCGGTTTCAGGGATATCTGAACACGAACTGTTCCTCGTCAAGACGGGCGTGACGGTTACGCTCAAGCACGTCGTGGTCACGAGCGGTGGCGGCGAAGGGAACGCTGGGATCGAAGACGGTGGGACCGTTAACGTCGAAAACGCGACGATCTCCGGCAACCTCGGCAGCCAGATCTTGGTTCAGGGTGGCGCGACGGCCAATCTCACCAATTCGACGCTCTCTGATGGCCACGAATTCGGTCTTGTCGACGAAGGCACGGCGAGTTTCCTGAACGTGACGGTCGTGCATAACGCCTCCGGCGGTGTTGGGGGCACCGGCGCCGGCACGTTGAGCCTGACGAACACGATCGTCGCCCTAAACGGCGCCCCGCAGTGTGGGAGCAATACGATCACCAACGATCACAGCCTCATCTCTGACGAAAGCTGTGGCGGCGAAGCGGCATTCCAGAACAAGAAACCGTTGCTGCAGACGTCGCTGCTCAACGATGGCGGCTCCACGACCCTCTACTCGGAGAAGGCGGGTAGTCCGTCGCTCGATGCCGGCGATCCCGCTGCGTGTCCGGCGACCGATCAGCGCGGCTATCCGCGTCCTGATGTCGCGAGCACGGCGTGCGACATCGGCGCTGACGAGTACAGCCCGACGCCGCCCACCATCACCGTGCCAACGGAAATAGTCACTCCCGCCACGAGCTCCTCGGGGGCGGAAGTGATGTATAGCGTCGAAGCGACCGACCCCGATGCCCTGGTCAAGTCGCTGGGCTGCGTGCCCGCATCGGGCTCTACCTTCCCGATCGGCACCACCAAAGTCGAATGCACCGCCGTCGACGGCCACGAAAACAAAGCCACCGCGTCGTTCAACGTGACAGTCAACACGCCCGCGTGCACGGCTAACCCGACGATCGAAACCCAACCCTTGGGGCAGACGGTCACGGCGCCTGCCGCGGCGAGCTTCAATGTCAAAGAGGGTGCGGTCCCGTCTAACTGCTCGGCGGCCACGATCCAGTGGGAACTGTCCACCAACAGCGGCGTGAGTTTCACACCGATCACGGGCGCTACCTCCACCACCTACACGATCAACCCCACCCACACAAGCGAAACGGGCGACCAGCTACGGGCCGTCCTCACCAACGCGCACGGCAAAACCACCAGCACCATCGCGACGCTCACAGTCAACACGCCCGCGTGCACGGCTAACCCGACGATCGAAACACAACCCTTGGGGCAGACGGTCACGGCGCCTGCCGCGGCGAGCTTCAGTGTCAAAGAGGGTGCGGTCCCGTCTAACTGCTTGGCGGCGACGATCCAGTGGGAAGTCTCCAGTGATGGTGGCAAAACCTACGGTCCGGTTTCTGGCACCAACTTCTCCGGAGCGACCTCCGCGACTCTGAAAGACGATCCCACCGCGACCCCCGAATCGGGCCACGAGTTCCGTGCCGTCTTCACTAACGCGCACGGCAAAACGACCAGCACCACCGCGACGCTCACAGTCAACGCGGCAGTGTGCGCGGCCAGTCCGACGATCGAAACCCAACCCTTGGGGCAGACGGTCACGGCGCCTGCCGCGGCGAGCTTCAATGTCAAAGAGGGTGCGGTCCCGTCTAACTGCTCGGCGGCCACGATCCAGTGGGAACTGTCCACCAACAGCGGCGTGAGTTTCACACCGATCACGGGCGCTACCTCCACCACCTACACGATCAACCCCACCCACACAAGCGAAACGGGCGATCAGCTACGGGCCGTCCTCACCAACGCGCACGGCAAAACCACCAGCACCATCGCGACGCTCACAGTCAACGCGCCCGCGTGCACGGCTAGCCCGACGATCGAAACCCAACCCTTGGGGCAGACGGTCACGGCGCCTGCCGCGGCGAGCTTCAGTGTCAAAGAGGGTGCGGTCCCGTCTAACTGCTTGGCGGCGACGATCCAGTGGGAAGTCTCCAGTGATGGTGGCAAAACCTACGGTCCGGTTTCTGGCACCAACTTCTCCGGAGCGACCTCCGCGACTCTGAAAGACGATCCCACCGCGACCCCCGAATCGGGCCACGAGTTCCGTGCCGTCTTCACTAACGCGCACGGCAAAACGACCAGCACCACCGCGACGCTCACCGTCAATGCGGCAGTGTGCGCGGCCAGTCCGACGATCGAAACCCAACCTTCGGGCCTGACGGTCACAGAACCCGCGGCGGCGAGTTTCAGTGTCAAAGAGGGCGCGGTCCCGTCTAACTGCGCGGCGGCCACGATCCAGTGGGAACTGTCCACCAACAATGGCGTGAGTTTCACACCGATCACGGGTGCTACCTCCACCACCTACACGATCAACCCCACCCACACAAGCGAAACAGGCGACCAGTTCCGTGCCGTCTTCACTAACGCGCACGGCAAAACGACCAGCACCACCGCGACGCTCACCGTCAACGCGGCAGTGTGCGTGGCTGACCCGACGATCGAAACCCAACCGTCAAACCAGACGGTCACGGCGCCTGCCGCGGCGAGTTTCAGTGTCAAAGAGGGCGTGGTCCCGTCTAACTGCTTGGCGGCGACGATCCAGTGGGAAGTCTCCAGTGATGGTGGCAAAACCTACGGTCCGGTTTCTGGCACCAACTTCTCCGGAGCGACCTCCGCGACTCTGAAAGACGATCCCACCGCGACCCCCGAATCGGGCCACGAGTTCCGTGCCGTCTTCACTAACGCGCACGGCAAAACGACCAGCACCACCGCGACGCTCACAGTCAACGCGGCAGTGTGCGCGGCCAGTCCGACGATCGAAACCCAACCTTCGGGCCTGACGGTCACAGAACCCGCGGCGGCGAGTTTCAGTGTCAAAGAGGGCGTGGTCCCGTCTAACTGCTCGGCGGCGACGATCCAGTGGGAAGTCTCCAGTGATGGTGGGAAAACCTATGGTCCGGTTTCTGGCACCAACTTCTCCGGAGCGACCTCCGCGACTCTGAAAGACGATCCCACCGCGACCCCCGAATCGGGCCACGAGTTCCGTGCCGTCTTCACTAACGCTCACGGCAAAACGACCAGCACCACCGCGACGCTCACCGTCAACGCGGCACTGCCCATCGTCCCGGCAGTCTCGTCCGTGGTGCCCAATGAAGGATTTACCACAGGCGCGGAAAAGGTCAAGGTCGAGGGCTCGCACCTGGCAGGCGCCACCGAAGTCATCTTCGGCGGCAAGAAGGCGACGATCCTCCACGGCTCCGAAGTCGAAGTCGAGGTCGAAACCCCCGCCCACGCCGCCGGAGCGGTCGAAGTCTGCGTCAAGACCGCTGCGGCCACTCCCGGCTGCAAGGCAGGCGTCTTCACCTACAAGACCCCGCCAGCGACCTCACCAGAAGCCGCAATACACCAGCTTCTGTACGAAGTCAGCTCATCGAATATTGCGCATGGCGTTCGCAAGAGGCTCTCCTGCCTGCTGAGCGATGCGTTGCGCAGCCTGGCTGGGCTGAACGGCCGTGGGCGTTCGAAATGTGGTGCGGCGGTCCTTTCGTCGCGAGCGGCAACGACAAAGGCCGATCGGCGGAAGAGCACGCAGTCCGGCGCCTGTAAGGACCTTGAACAATTCGTCGCCGTGATCAGAAACGACCGACACAGGGTCAAGCCTAAGATTCCCGCGAAGCTCGCGACGGTCTGGAGTCAGTCAGCCCAGGAGATCGAGGCGTCGCTTGGCTGTACGCGTTCTGTAGGAGAGTCTTCCCGCCACCCCAGCGGGCCTGCCCACGGGCACCACCGTGGACATCGTTTCGGCGGCCGGTGAGCAGAAACCGGACAGGCCCGCGGCTCCGCCGACCACGGAGTTTGCGCTAGATGTGGTCCGTTCGGCCGCGGAATCGCTCGGAGGTCTTGCGTTTGGCGCTGGTCGCGGCTCTGGCCGCCGGCGCTGTGGTGTTGATCGTGGTCCTGGCAGGGGGCGGGAGCGGGTCGCACGGCTCGGCGCCGCTGGTCTCCGGCAACCAATCGCTCGTCCAAAGTGTCCGCTCGCAAACAGGGGATATAGCCGTGACGCGGTCGCTGCGGCACGGATCGATGATCGTGGCCATCGACCAGCCGTCATCAGGCTTGTTCGCGGAACAGAACGCCTCAATTGCGCAGGGAGCCGCCATCGCGGTCGATGAACTCAACGCCGCGGGCGGACTTGCCCGGCATATTCGGATCAAGCTTGTGCCTCAGGACCTGGACGGTCTGCCCGCCGCTGCGGTGGAGGACCGGCTGCACTCCGAGGCCGCCGCCGCCCTGATCCTGCCGTGCGACACGGACTCGCAACTGAGCCTCGCCGCGGGGGCGGCCCGGTACGGGACGCTCATGCTCGCGCCGTGCAACCTGGACCCGACGACTGGAGAACGCTATCCGACGTATTGGCCGATCGGGATGTCTACAAGCGAAGAAATGGCCGGGCTGACGAGCTTCATGCGCACGATCGGTTACGGAAGCGCCTTCATCGTCACCGCCCCAGGCAGCCGTTATGTCCAGCTCGTTACAGATGACTTCCGCACCGCCGCGCAACGCAGGCGCATACGGATAGTCGGCAGCGCATCGATCGCTATGACAACGAGCGATTTCTCGGGCTTGGCGCACACCATCGAAGCTGCCAGCGCGCGACCGTCGATCATCTTCACCGCGCTTCCGCCGCCATTGGTGAACCAGATGGCGGCTGGCCTGAAGGCGCAGGGCATACGTCAGAGTGTGGTCGGTGCCTCGGTGATGGACACGCAGCTTACCGTCAGACGCAACGCCGGCGCGCTCGAAGATTCGGTCTTTCCCTCATATGGCTTCCCGCGTGAAAGCCCGGCGGGACACCACTTCCTCGTCAGCTATAAGAAGCGGTTCGGCAGTGAACCGGTTGGCAGCTTTCCCGGCCTCGGGTTCGAAACGATCCGGGTGCTTGAGGCCGCCGTGCACCAAGCGCGCTCGGCCGAGCCAAGCGCCATCGAGCAAGCGTTTTCCCGGGGTCTCGCCCTGGAAGGGGTCGCGCTCGCCGAACGCCGCTATCAGCCGGGCACGGATCACAACCCGATAGGTCCTGTGGCTGTGGAAAAGGACGTCGCGGGCCACTTCGAACAGGTCCTCGCCACCACGCCCTGAGATGGCGAGGAGATGAAGCGGCGGCGCCACGCGAATCGCTCCGCGCTGTCCTGCCGCGCTGTCCTGATCAGTAGACGGAGAGCATGTGCGTCGTGGCGCGCGCGTCGCGATCGTTCATGTAGCGGTACGTGCCCCTGAGGAGATGGATCCCCCATATGGCCACGCCCAGAATCTTCGCTTTGGTGGCTGAGTCTACGCTCGGACCGGTGAGGTGGAAATCCGCTCCTGCGGCGTTGACCGTGACGAATATGGAGTACCAGCCAGTGCGCAAGCGGGTGACGGTGCGACCGCCTGAGTCGGTCAAAGTCACCTGGCCGCCCGTGGTGCTGACTGTCGCGAGGAGTTTGTTGCTCGGGGCAGGCGCCTCTGCTGTCTTCGAGGTGGCCGTCTGCTTTGACGAACCGGATACTGTGCTGCCGCATCCCCCAGTTGCGAGGGCGAGCGCGACTCCTGCGATGGCCAGGACTGCCCGGCCGGTCGTGTAGCAGGAGGGGCGGTTCACGATCAGTCTGGACCGTCGATGACGTCGACGTCGCCGACGCCGACGGCTTCTCGCAGGACCACCGGTGGCACGTGGCCGTTGACGCCCTTCACCAGCGGCTGTTGCCACGGGAGCACAGCCTCGAGGAACGTATCGAGCGCCGGCCCGCTCAACGTCTCGGCGTCGAGGAGCGCGTTGGCAAGCTCCTCCAGGATTGCCCTGTTCATCTCGATGATCTGCTTGGCAGTGTCCTCCGCGTCGTGGGTCAGCCGCCGCGTCTCGCTGTCCACCAGTTCGTGCGTCGCCGCCGCGACGTTCGCTGTCTTCGCCAGGTCGCGGGCGATAAAGATCTCGCCGGGCTTCTCGCCCACAGTCACGGGTCCGATCGCCTCGCTCATGCCCCAGACCGAAACCATCGCATGGGCGGTCTTCGTTGCTTCGTCGAGATCGTTCTCGCCTCCGGTGGAAAGCATGCCGAAGACGTAGTCCTCGGCTGCCACCCCGGCCATGGTCGTGATCAGATTCTTCGTAAGGTCGAGGTGCGTCAGCATGAGCTTGTCTTCGCTCGAGTAAACGGTCGCGCCGCCGCGCCCGCGGGCGCGCGCCACGACCGAGAGCTTCTGCAGCGCCGCCGAGTTGCCGATCGCGCGGGCGACGATCGCATGTCCGGACTCGTGCACGGCGATCCGCCAGACCTCGTCCCGCGAGAGCACGTGGCTCTTGCGTGCGGGCCCGGACATAACCCGGTCGATCGCCTCCTCGAGCTCTTCCTGCTCGATCAAGCTGCTTGCTGGCACGCACGGTGAGCAGCGCGGCCTCGTTGATGATGTTCGCGAGGTCGGCGCCCGTGAAGCCGGGCGTCTGGTGGGCGATGCGTACCAGGTCGGCCTGGGGCGAGATCGGACTTCTGCTGGCGTGCAGTTCCAGGATCTCAGTGCGCCCGTGTACGTCCGGGACGTCGACGACGACCTGCCGGTCAAAGCGGCCTGGTCGCAGCAGCGCGTTGTCGAGGATGTCCGGCCGGTTGGTCGCGGCCATGATCACGACGCCTGACTCTGCCCCGAACCCATCCATCTCGACGAGGATCTGGTTGAGCGTCTGCTCGCGCTCGTCGTTGCCCTGTCCCATGCCTGCGCCTCGCTGCCGACCGATGGCGTCGAGCTCGTCGATAAAGATGATGGCCGGCGCCGCTTCGCGTGCCTGACGGAAGAGGTCACGCACGCGGGCGGCGCCGACGCCGACCAGCGACTCGACGAACTCCGAGCCGGAGAGGGAGAAAAAGTTGGCTTGTGCCTCGCCGGCGACGGCACGTGCGAGCAGCGTCTTTCCCGTGCCAGGGGGCCCGGTGAGTATTACTCCCTTGGGCGCCTTGGCGCCGAGGCGGGCGTAGCGTCCCGGGTTCTCGAGGTAGTCGCAGACCTCGCCTAGCTCAATCAGCGCCTCGGGGGCGCCGGCCACATCGGCAAACGTTGTCCGGCCCTCGCCGGGCTTCTGCTCGCTCCCGCTCCACTTCGAAAACGACGCAAAGGCCGCTCCCTGCTCTCGCACGAGCGTCATGAAGAAGGCGAACAGCGTGACGAGGATGAGGATCGGTAGCAGGAACTGGACGGTCGCGCGCAGGCCTGCCTTGCCCGACTGCGGGTTGACGGATGTCGGTACGTGCTTGCGCTGAAGGAGAGCGATCAGCGTGCCCGTGTAGGAGTCCGAATGCGGGTAGCTCGCCCATAGCGCCTGGCCATTGTCTGTGCGCAGTTCCAGCTGCGCGTCCACGTCGAGGAGCGTCGCCCGCGTTGCGTGTCCGTGGGAGATCAGTTCGGTGGCGTTGGTGAGCGTGGTCTGTTGTCCGGCCGAGTGCGGCGCGATGATCGACAGGCCGACGAAGAAGAGGACCAGCAGCAAGACAGCCGTCGCCGCCAGGCCGCTCAGCAGCGGACTCTCTGTGAGCACCGCGAATACGGCAGCGGCGCCGCGGCGCAGCCCGGCAAAGCGCGACCTCCTGAAGGCGGAGGCCGTGGCTGCTGCGCTAGTTGTAGAAGCGGTCTTTTTACGCGAACTCGTCATTGGATCGCTGGGAAGCTGGGGGTGTGGCGGTGCGCTTGGCAGCGACCTTCACGCCGAGGTACGAGCATTCTCAGGTATCGAGCGGTGCCAGAAGTAAACGACCTGTAAACGGATCTGCGCCGACCTGTGGCAGAGATTGGCGAGAGGGCCGACACGGCAGTAGCTCGCCACGATCCATCTCAAACCCAACCGCCACCGACACGATATGCAAACGTGAACAGAATGTCATCAGAAGCAAACGTGACCAAGTGGTAAACGGTCGTGACCATGCGGTAAACGGCCTTGCTTTGGTCCGCGAGAGCTTGGTAATTTCGGCTCCTGCTCAACGTTGAGTAGCGGCCGTGTCTCAGCGAGAGGCCTGGGCGTCCTCGACGGTCAATGGTCGAAGGTGCATCAAAGATGCGCCAAAACTCGTATTTTACAAAACCGTACTGGAGGACTCAATGAGCCATAAACGGCTTGCGCGTTTGCGAATGTATGTGGCCGCGCTCACTTTGGCGGCGACAGCATCGCTGATGCTGGCTGCTGGGGCGAGCGCCGCAACCTTTGTCGTTCACAACACCGCGGAACTCGAAGCAGCGGTCACCTCGGCCAACGGGAACGGCGTGGCGAACACGATCGAACTCACGGCCGGCACATACCTGCCGGGCCAGACGTTGATCTTCACCAACACGGGCGGCACGCAGACGGTGGCGGGGCCGGCGGGCACGATAGGAGTCGCTACGCCTGGCGCCCAGATCAACGGGGGCGCCGTCACAGAAGTAAAAGGGGTCTCAGAAAAAGAACTGATCACCGTCAAGGCGGGCGTGACGGTCACGCTCAAGCACGTCGTTGTCACCAGTGGTGGTGGCGGAGGGAACCCCGGGATCGAAGATGGGGGGACTCTGGACGTCGAAAACGCGACGATCTCCGGCAACCTCGGTAGCCAGATCTTTGTTCAGAGTGGCGCGACCGCCAATCTGACCAACTCGACGCTCTCCGACGGCCACGAATTTGGTCTTGTCGACGAAGGCACGGCGAGCCTGCTGAACGTGACGGTCGTGCATAACGCCTCCAGCGGCATCGGGACCGGCACAGGCACGTTGAGCCTGACGAACACGATCGTCGCCCTCAACCACTCCCCGCAGTGCGGGAGCATCACCATCACAAACGATCACAGCCTTGCCTCCGACGCAAGCTGTGGCGGCGAAGCACAGTTCCAGAACAAGACACCGTTGCTGCAGACGTCGTTGAGCAACGATGGCGGTTCCACGACGCTCTACTCGGAGAAGGCTGGTAGCCCGACGATCGATACCGGTGACCCGGCTAAGTGTCCGACGACCGATCAGCGCGGTTATCCGCGTCCTGATGTCGCGAGCACTGCGTGCGACATCGGCGCCGACGAGTACAGCCCGACGCCGCCCACCATCACGGTGCCAGCGGAAATAGTCACTCCCTCCACGGGCACTGGAGCGGTGGTCACCTACAGCGTCGAAGCGAGCGACCCCGACGCGCTGGTCAAGTCCCTGAGCTGTCTGCCCGCATCGGGCTCGACGTTCAAAAACGGCACGACCAAAGTCGAATGCGCCGCAGTGGACGGTCACGAAAACACCGCGAAAGCATCCTTCAACGTGAAGGTGACCACTGCAAAGCACACTCTCACCGTGACGGCCAGCGGCGAAGGCACCGTGACCTCTGTGCCCGCGGGCATCGAATGCGGGCAGGGTCACACGGCATGCAGCGCCGAATTCGAAGAAGTAGCCGTCGAATTGAAAGCGGCGCCGGCAACTGGCTATACCGTAGCGTGGGGCGGGTCCTGCTCGGGCACCGGATCATGCTCGTTCAGTCCGATGTCCGCGAACGAGTCGGTCACGGCCACCTTCAGCGCGGGGCCGGTGAACACAGGCCTGCCGGTCATCAGCGGCACGCCGTACAACGGCCATACGCTGACAACGACCAACGGCACGTGGACCGGGTCGCCGACCTCCTACACCTACCAGTGGGAGGACTGTAACGCGACAGGTGCCGAATGCTCGAGCATCGCAGGTGTGACGGCGGGCGAATACACGTTGACAAGCGCCGACATCGGTCACACGATCCGCTTCGTGGTTGTTGCACACAACGCGAGTGGTCCGTCGACGCCAGCCGCATCGGCGGCCACCGCGGTTGTGACGGCGTCGGTCGCCTTGACCGTGGAAGGCACAGTGCCGTTCACGCAGACGCTGGCGTCGGCGTGCTCGCCAGTGGTGCTGGGCCCGTTCAAGCCGGCCAAGACCGAAGCATACAACGGCACCTGCGTTCTGAAGGCGACGAGCACGGCCGCTGAAAGCAAGCTGGTCGCCGAAGACCCGAGCGCCACCGACAAGGGGCATCTCGTGCAGGTGTACGAAAAAGGTAAAGTCAAAGAAACCTACTTCCTGCCGGAAGCGCTCGAAACCAACGCAGCAAACTCCCCGCAGGGAGGAACTGGTGCTGGCCTCACGTCGCTGGTAACACCCGTGACGCTGCTGACATATGCCCAACCGTTTGCCGAAGATGAAGCGACGGTGACGTTCAACCAGAAGATCGGGCTGCACGATCATCTGCACACCGGCACCTATTCGAAGACAATCACCCTGACCCTGTCAACCACGGAACCGTAGTAGCAGCAACAGCAGCAGTGCGCATGGATGCATAGCATGGGTGCATAATGGGTGCGCAAATGATGCGCGAAGGAAACATCGCCGCCGCCGCGATCACAACGATCGCGGCGGCGGTTCTCGCTGCGCCCTGCGCATGGGCGACGGCGCCGGCCACGCTGTCATCGACCGCGCCCGTCGCGCAGGACAGCTCGCCGCCGACGGGAGCCGTCGGCGGGGTGCGCAGTCCCATGGAAGCCGGCTCCACGCTGAACCTCATGATCGACGCCAGCGACACCACCACCGGCCTGACAAGCGCGCAGGCCTCGATCGGCGGCAACACCGCCTCCGTGTCGCTCTGCCCCCCGCCCGCCTCCGCGGTTGGTGCGGTGAAAGCTTCCGCCGGCGGCGAATGCCCGGAAAGCGTCTCGAACGTGCCGCTGCCGATCGACGTCGGAGGCGAAGGCTCACACGTGCTGCTGGTCACGGTGACCGACGCCGCGGGCGACACGACGACGCTCGTCGATGAGACGATCGTGGTCGAGAGCCCCTCACCGCCCGGCTCGAACACCGTCACGATCGGGATCGGTAACGCGGGTCCTCCGAGCAGTGGCCCGCCCGAACCTACCGAAACAGGCGGGAAAGGCCGCAACGGCGGGCGTGGCGAGGTGTCGGGGGCCTCCTTCTCCACGTTGTGCCGCTCGCCGCTGCTCGCGATGAGGCTCGTCTCCAGGCCCCTGCGCTACGCCAAGGTCAAAAAGCGCCGGATCCCGGTCCTGCGAGCCCGCCGCAACTACACCTACCGCGGACGCCTGACATGCCTGCTGGGCGGCCGTCGCGTGTCCGCGCCGACGGGGACAGTGGTGCACGTCTTCTACAAGATCGGCCGGCACCCCGCGCGGCGCTCCGACCGCGGCACGATGACCGTGCACAAGGGCAATCTCAGAGCGATCCTCGGCTACGGCTATACGAGCGCGCGCACGATCGTCTTCAGCTACGGTGCCATCGATGGTGAACTCGTGCAGGTGAACATCCCAATCGAGATCGCGCCCACGCATCCGAGGCGCGGGAGGCGCGGGCGATGAGCGCGCCCGGGCCGGCTCGCTGGGCGCTTGCCGCCGTGGCGGTCATGGCGACGCTCGGCGGCGCGCCCGCCGCGCTCGCCGAAGGCGGCACACCCGTGGGCGGTACGGTGGAAAGCACGCTCGCCCTCTCGCTGGGCGAACCGAGCCCCTTCGCGCGCGTGCACGCCGGTCACGGGCGCAGCGTGTACGACGCGACGCTCGCCGTGGAAGTGACCGCCACCGACGCGCCGGTCAGGCTCAGTCTTGCCGACGGCGAAGCGATCTCCGGCGCTCGCCGCGGGCACCTTGTGCGAGGGCGCTCGATCCTCGGGCTCGCGCTGCGGGCCGCGGCCGGTCGCGGCCCCTTTCGCTCGCTCGATGCAAGCGTGGACCCGGTGCTCGAGCAGTGGGGCGAACCGGTTTCGCTGGAAGGAGCCACGATCCAGCTGCGCCAGGCGGTGCGCGGCGCCCACCAGCCGCCCATCGGCGGCTACCACAAGCTCCTGCTGGTGACCGTCACCGCCGCCGGACCGTGACACGCGCGGCGCGGCGAAGGCCGATCGACACAGACAACCCCCCAACCATTAGAGAGGAAGCAGCGATCATGAGACTTCACAACATCAGGCGATTGACGCTCGTCACGGCGGTCGGGATGCTCACCGCCGCCGGCGCAAGCCTCGCGGCGGGCGGCGGCCTGTCGATCTCGCCCGGCATCTTCGAGCACGTCGCCAGCCGCGGGAGCGTCGGCTCGATCAATATCTCGAACACCACCCGCACGTCGATGGCGGTGAGCGTCGCGCTGCGGCCGTGGCTGCAGGGGCGCAGCGGCGAAGTGTCGCCCAACCGCCGCGCCACGCTGTCCGAAGTGCGTCTCAGCGCGAGCTCCTTCACGCTGGGCGCCGGCTCCTCGCGCACGGTCGGCGTGTCACTGACGCGCACCCCTCCCGGCCGCTCGCGGTACGGCGCGATCGAAGTCGCGGGCACGCCGTCCGGACACGCCGCGAAAGGGATCAAGCTCGCCTATCGCTTGGTCTCGAGCCTGCGCCTGGACCCGCCTGCAGGCGCGCAGTCCTTCCACGCGCGCGCGGGCGGCCTGATCGAGCAGGGCAGCGCACGGCACGGCACGCTGCTGCTGGCTGTGAGCAACACCGGCAACACGATCGTCCCGATCGGCGGCACGGCGCTGATCAGCGGGCAGGGGCGCTCGCTCCGCGCCACCGCGGGCACGAAGGCGATCGTGCCGGGACAGACCGTGAACGTGCCGCTTACCGAACTGTTGGGCTCGCTGCCGCGCGGCCGCTACACCGTCACGGTCGGCCTCTCCCAGGGCGGCCACGGCATCGGGACGGTCACGCGTACGATCGCGCTGCGGTAGGCCAGAGGGTCCAGGCGAGCCACCCAGCTCTTCCGGGGAACCGGGCGGTTCGACCTTCGTTCTTATGGTGCGATCAACGGGACTCGGACCACGGCGTTGCCATTCGGTTGAGAGCCTTGAGGTACAGCGCCAGGCTGCCCTGCAGCGAGAGGCGGCGGGAGAGTTCTGATGCAGGGATGCCTTATCAGCGGCTATCGCTCCGCTCCCCCAGCAAAAGCGGGGATTCACCTCGGGCTCACGCCCCGAACCCGTGACAACCCTGCCTCCATAGGCCGGCGCGTGGGCGACGGGCTTTGTTGCGCGGACGGCGACGACCCCGCCGCTAACATTGGTGCCATGACGGCGAAGGAGAAGCTGCGCGAGAGGGTCGAGGATCTGACCGAGCAGGAAGCCGAGGCGACCCTTGATTTCATCGCGTCACGTGGCCAGAGCTTCGGAGACTGGCTGGACTCGCGTCCCGAGGACGACGAGCCGCTGAGCCCCGAGGAGCACGCAGCGCTCGCCGCAAGCGACGCGGACATCGCCGCCGGTCGTACCGTCTCCTACGCGCAGGTGAAGCAAGGCCTCGGAGCCGAGTGAGCGGCGGGCGAGCGCTGCGCTTCACGCGCGCCGCCGAGAAGGAGTTGCGGCGCCTCGACCCGCCGATCCGCGCGCGGGTCTTGGGAGCGCTGGATCGTCTCAGCGCCGACGATCGCTCGCTCGATGTCCGGCGGCTCACAGGCAGCGCGCACTTCCGGTTGCGCGTCGGCGACTGGCGCGTGATCTTCGACTACGACCGTGCTACACAGACCGTACTCGTCCGGCACGTCCTCCCGCGGGGCAGGGCATACGAGCGATAGCGGGTGTGGATCGCTATACGGACGTTCAGCATGGCATACGCCGGGTCTGGGCGAGCGGCAAGCCGGTATCGAGATGGTCGGGAGGGCTGCAAACGGGATGCAGAAAGCCCGAATCCCCTGTATTCAAGCCAACTCTAACCGTTCGCCCCGATTGGTTAGAGAACCGCGAAGGCCAGCGAACACGGGCGAAAACCCCCGGAAACACTGGCCCTAGCGGGAGGCGGCTTGCCCGTGTTCGCGGCTATTCGGTGGTCTGGAGGGCCGCAAGCGGGATGCAAGTAGGCGAGAAGCGGGATGCAAACGGGATGCAAACGGGATGCAAGGCCATCCTTGACCCGTAGCTGGCGTCGCTTGCACTGGCGCCAGTCCGGGCGGTTCGATCAGCTCGGTTGGAGGAGACGGGCTCTGAGCCAAAGCGCGAGGCTGCAGGCCGCGTAGAGGATGGCGATGCCGATGAGCGCGAACTTGATGGTGGAGCAGACGGCGGCGAACGGCGGAGCGAAGCTGCCACCCTTGCCGGCGAGCATGAGCAGCAGGGCGACGTTTTCGGTCGCGTCGAACGCCGCTGCGGCGAGGGCGAAGAATGGGACGACGCTGCCGATGGCGGCGAGGCGCGACCAGCCGCGTGCTCGTGCGGTGTCGCGGACGGCAAAGCCAGCGAGCGCGAAGAACGGTCCGTAGGAGAACATGTAGCCGTAGTCGAGCACGAGCGAGAGGTGTGCGGCGCTGCGGCCTTTCGTTCCCCATTCGGCCGTGATCTGCGCCGCGCGCGACTGGGTGCCGGCGAACTCGAAGGTGAGGATCGTCGGCCCGTGCGAGATGTGCGACGGGTCGATCAGTTCGAGGATCACCGTGAACGCGACGGTGGCTATGCCGAGCAGGATCAGGGCGCGCTTGCGATCGAGCCTCAAGAGTCGCTGCTCCGTTGGATTGGTGGAGTGGCCCTGTCGAAGCTGGCTCATCGTGAACAGCGAGCGCAAATCAAGGCTCTCGGCTGCCCAAGGGTTCTTCCGGCCGCCAGCCTCGGTCGATCACGCCCACGAAACCGCACACGCCCCGCCAAATCCCAGCCCCAGCCCAACCACCGCCAAATCGCCCGATTGCCTCATAGTGGCGGCGGTTGAGGTGGGCGAGACGATTAGGTCGCGGTCGGCCAGCTGCGAGAGTTAGCCAGCCATAGCTCGAGCAGCGGGTCGACGACGCGCCAGCCGGTCGTGGCGCTCTTGTCGGCGACGACGTGTCCGTCGCGGTAGAGGCGCTCGATGGTGCTGTGGTTGCTTCCGGTCTTGCTGACCCCGTAGCGTTCGCGCGCGACGCGGCCTTGCAGTGGCGTTGTGCGTTGAGAGATCACGGCCATCAGCCGCCGCTCGCTGTTGGTCCAGGAATCCCACGCCGCCTGCACCTCCGGGTTTGCGTCGCGCGCGGCGCCGGCGAATGTCCTTACCCACTCCTCGCCGGTTGCGATCGCGGTGGGCTTCGTGTTCTCGTAGAGATGGTGTGCGAGCAGCATCGCGCGCTGCGGATGTCCGTCCGCGATTGCCAGCAGCGGCTCGAGTGCCTCTCCGGGATCGCGGCCGCTGCTTTCAAACCGAGACCCGATGTACTCGGCTAGGTCGTCTGCCCCGAGCGGTGGGAGATCTATGGGTTTGGCCTGCGCGAAGAATGCGTGGCGGCGGTCTGAAAACAGGTCGCGCATCAATCCCGGGTGAGATCCGGAGAATATGTAGGCGGCGACCTTGCCGTGCTGCTCGAGCTCAGACCGGATCGTTCCTGTCAGGGCGTCTCCAGCCCGCACGACGTCTTGAAACTCGTCGAATGCGATCGCGCACTGGCGCCCGTGACGTTCCTGCAGCCGGCGTGGCAATGCGAGCCGATCCAGCAGCTCGGGCATTGGTCTTGCGGGTGCCAGCTCGACGCCAACCCCCCCGGGCGCCGCCTTCACGCGCGGCCGGAGTGTCGAGACGGCGCCGGCAAACCAGCGCTTCAGCTGTCCGTCGAGCTGCTCGCGGTAGGCTCGCTCAATGCGCTCGGCGACGTCGGCGGCTGTCAGCACGCCAAGGAAGTTCACGTAGATCGGCACGAAGCCATCCCTGTCGGCCGCGGCCAGCGCGGCCTTGAGCAACGATGTCTTGCCGTAACGGCGTGGCCCCTCGAGACGGCTGTTGCGAGTCTCGCCGATGCGATCGCGCAGCAGTGCCAGCTCAGCGACCCGGTCGGCAAGCGCTTCGGGTGGCTCGAGGGGATCCTCGTAGATGAACGGACTGCTCATTGGTGCCATAGTATAGCACCAGATAGTGCCATGATATAGCACCCCATGGTGCGGTGATGCGGCACCCGCCTGAGATGACGGTTGACGGCTCCCGGTGCTTCCAGTGTCTCTGCCCGCGAGCTTGGAGAGCGCTGGCTGACGGGACCGAGATCGAGGCCGCGATGCTGTGATCGCGGCGGCCTGATCGGCGCCGTCCAGAGCCGTTGAGATGCCCGCCGGAGGCGGTGGGCGTCGGAACGGTCGCGTTCGCCGCTGCCGCCGCCGCCCTGTGCTCCTTCGCCCGCTGACATCGGCGGATCGGATGTCCTCGCGGAGCGCCGCTCAGAATGTCGGGGCGCGAGCCCCTGGACGTTCGTTCGATCGCCCGTCCTATGATTAAGGGGCGGATCGATTGCGGCCGAACGCAATATTTGAGGCCCGAGCGCGTCTATGCATTGGCATCTGTGCGTTGGGATGCACGCCGAGTCTCGCGAAGGATGGCCGGCGCGTAAAGCGGGGACCCACGATACCCAGCCGAATCAACATCAACCGTTCACCACCGGATTCGACAGCATTCGGGATCTTTCAGCGCAAGCTGGACATGCGCACAAGCTTGATCTCGGTCGAGGGAGAGCTCGATCTCTTCACCGCCCCGAGCCTGAAGCAGATGCTCGTCGATTCGCTGCATGCGGGCAGCAGCCGGCTCGTCGTCGACCTCTCGCTGGCCACCTTCATCGACTCGACGACACTGGGTGTGCTCGTCGGCGTCACGCGCAGGCTCGATGCCGGCGCGCGACTGGCAATAGTCTGCGCGCGGCCCAACGTACGGAAGATCTTCGAGTTTTCGGGATTGGATGGGGCGTTTGCGATCTTCCCGACGCTCGATGAGGGGCTCGCATACGCGCGGGAGAACGAAGTATGCGCAAGCTGATCAACGGGTCCGCCGATGGCAAGCGCCCCGAGTGAGCATCCCCCGGTCGCTCGTCGGCGCCGGCGTTTGCCCGCGGCCATCGCTCTCGCCTGCTGTGTCCTGGCCGCGGCCTCCATTCCGGCCGCGGCGTTCCGACTCGGCCACGCTCGCCCGACGCCCGGCGCGCCCGCGCCGAACGAGACCGGCGCTCCGCCGACCGGGTCCGCCGCGCCGGAACCGGAACACCAGGGACGACCCAAGCCAGGGCACCACGAATCGCCGGGGCCTGGCCGGTACGAACAACCAGGCCTGAGCCACCAGGCCCACGCGCTGCCAGGGCGTCAGGCGCATGAACAGCCGGCCGGGCGTCAGGCACACGAACAGCCGGAGCACCAGGGAGAACAGGATCCAGGCCGCGTAGTACCCGGGGAGCCTGGGCGTGGAGGGCGAGAAAGTCCGGGCAACCGACATCAGCGTGCCGGCGGCCCGGCTACGTCGCTTCCCTCGCGTGACCGGGCGCGACGACACTCCGCGCCGCACGCCGATCCCTCAGCCGCCGCGGGCAAAGCGGGGGCTGCGGGCAAAGCGGGGGCCGCGGGCAAAGCGGGGGTCATCCCGGCCACACGGACCCGAGTACCCACGCCCACCGCGATCGCAACGACGCCGGCGGCGGTCGCCACACCCGCGCCCGCGACGACGACACCGACGGCGATCGCACCCCCGGCCGTCACACCCGCGCCGGCGGCGGCGGCGCAGCCCCAGGTCGTTGGGGCGTCGCGGCCGGCGGGCGCCGGCCGCGGTGATCCGCGCGGTCACCGGGGCGCGCACGGGCGCCGTCGGCACGCCCACAGCCGCGTCGTCGCGGCCACGCATGCAACCCCGGCCGCATTGTCCTCGGGAGGAGTCGCGCCTGTGGCGAGGATCCCGCCCGCTAACCCCGCGCGGACCGGTCATGCGCGGGAGGCCACGCACAGCCCATCGACGGCGAGCCGCCAGGCGCCGATCGTGACGACGATCACCAGAATCGTCGGCGTGGTACCCACTCTGGTGTGGGCTCTCATCGGCGGTCTGCTCGCGCTCGCGCTGGCGCTGGCGTTCCGCTCGCGCCTGGCCGCGCTGCGCGCCCGGCGACTGGAGCGCCAACGTGGGGAGCTGCTCGAGGACGTCGGCCTGCTTCAGGCCGCGCTGCTTCCTGTGCTGCCCGCTCGGCTCGGTCCGGTCGGCACCTCCGCGGCCTACCGGCCGGCGGACGGTCCCGGGGCGGGCGGGGACTTCTATGATCTGTTCGCACTCGATGACGGCCGGCTGGCGGTCATCGTCGGCGACGTCTCCGGACACGGTCGTCAGGCGTTGCCCCATACGGCGCTCGTGCGCTTCACGCTGCGGGCATACCTCGAGGCCGGCCTCTCGCCGCGTATCGCCGTGCAGACGGCGGGAGCTGTGCTCGAGCGCCAGCTCGGGGAGTCGTTCGCCACCATCGCGGCGGCGACCTATCATCCACGCGAGCGCATCCTCACCTATGCCTGCGCCGGTCATCCTCCACCGATCGTGCTCGGCTCGCGGGCGATGGCGACGATCACCGTCTGCTCCGCGCCGCCGATCGGAACCGGCGCGCGGACCGGAACGCGCCAGACCGTGGTATCGGTACCGGGCCGCTCACAGGTCGTGCTTCCACACCGACGGCGTGACCGAGGCACGGGTGGGTGTCGAGCTGTTCGGCGCCGAGCGGCTTGCGCATACGCTCGCCGAGCTCGGGCCTGGAGCCACGGCGTCGGCGCTCCTGGATCGGGTGGCAGAAGACACCGACTCGCGCCCCGACGACATGGCGGCGTGCCTGCTGTGCGTGGAAGGGGACATAGAGGACGCCCCTGTCGTGCTTGTCGAGGAACTCGAACTCGATCGTGACGAGACCGCGAGCGATCGGATCGAGCCGTTTCTCCTCGCCTGCGGGGTGCGGCACAGTGAGATCGCCGAGCTTGTGCGCTCGGCGCGCATCGTCGCAGAGCGCGACGGCACCGCCCTGTTCGAGTTGCGCCTCGCCGACGGAC
Source organism: uncultured Solirubrobacterales bacterium (assembly GCA_963786535.1). Taxonomy (GTDB): domain Bacteria; phylum Actinomycetota; class Thermoleophilia; order Solirubrobacterales; family Solirubrobacteraceae; genus Palsa-744. The sequence continues at coordinate 151,120 of CAWAZI010000002.1, forward strand.
GGCCGGAGGTAGCCCTGCGACGCGACAACGTCGCGTTTCTGCACCCGCCCCACGTGGGACGGCGAGCGGGTCGCGGGGCGGCGCGGTGAACGCCGGGCCGGCGCTCGCCCCCGACGCGGCGATTGTGCTGGGCATCGCATCCACCGCGATGCCGTTCGCATGCACTCCCGAGGACGCGGCCGAGCGCTGGCTGCGGGTCCTGCGCCTATATGGCGAAGCCGGCGCCGCGCTGCAGGCGCTCGGCGTGAGCGAGGGGCCACTCCAGGAGATCGGCGAGGCCGAGCGTGAGTGGGCCGGTCCTGCCGGCGCCGACGATCAGGACGCGGTTGCGCGGGTCATCGAGTACGCCGTCCATCTCGCCGGCCTGCGGAGCGCCGCCGGGGTCGTAACGACCGACGTGCTGATGGCCGTGATGCATGTGTATGGCGAGGACTTCGATCGTGTGCTTCAGGCGCATGGCACCAACCGCGACGAGGTGATCGAGCAGCTGGGCGCAAGCGCGCGTAGGTAGAGTCCACGCCATGACGCTCGTCCTGCTCACCGGAGCCACGCGCGGCATTGGTCGCGCCGCCGCGATTGAGCTCGCTCGGCAGGGCGCCGAGGTCGCGCTCGTGGGCCGTGAGGCCGAGCGCGTCGCAGCCGTCGCCGGTGAGGCGAGGGCGGCCGGCGGGGGCGCGCCCGTCCACGAGCACGTCGCCGACCTGACGCTGATGGCCAGCGTTCGCGCGCTCGCCGCCGAGGCTCGCGAACGCTACGGGCGCATCGACGTCTTGGCGAACAACGCCGGGGCGCTTTTCGCCTCGCGGCAGGTGAGCGCCGAGGGTCTCGAGCGCACGTTCACGCTGAATCATCTCGCTCCGTTCCTGCTCACCAACCTGCTGCGCGACCGCCTGGACGGCGGGCGCGTCGTGACCACGGCATCCGACGCCCACGCCTCCGGACGTCTGGATCTCGACGATCTCCAATCCGAGCGCTCATACGCCGCGATGCGCGTGTATGGCACCTCGAAGCTCTGCAACATCCTGTTCACGCGCGAGCTTGCCAAGCGGGCGCCGGAGCTGGCCGCCAACTGCTTTCACCCCGGCGTGGTGCGCACCGGGTTCGCCAAGAACGAGCGCGGGATCTGGAAGGTGCTCACCACGCTCGGGGGGCCCTTCTTCCGCTCGCCCCAGCGCGGCGCCCGCTCGCTGGTCTGGCTCGCGCTGTCCGAGGAGGCGGGCGCGCTCTCCGGCGAGTACGTGCAGGACGAGAAGGTGCTGAGCCCCAGCGCCCAGGCCCAGGACGACACGCTCGCCGAGGGTCTGTGGGAACGCAGCGCCCAGCTGGCGGGCCTGTCCGCCGGCACGCCCGCCTGACGGCGCGATGACGCTCCCGAGCGGAGTCCGGCGCGACATCGAGGAACCGGAGGCGCACGTTGCGACCGAGCGCCGACGCGGCGATCGGGGGTGGACTCAGGAACAGCCGCCCGCCAGTCACCGCGACGCTCCAACCCATATCGTTGGTGGCCGTGGCAGGCAACATGGCAGGCAGCGCCACCGGCGGACAATCGCGAAACCTGATCCTCGCGGCGATGATCTTCGCCGTCGCGATGACGTTCATCGACCAGACGATCGTCTCGATCGCCGCGCCCCAGATCCAGCGGGAGCTCGGCCTGACCAGCACCGGTATCCAGTGGGCGATCAACGCCTACCTGCTGTCGCTCGCCGCGCTGTTCGCGTTCGGCGGGCGCCTCGCCGACACGGTCGGCCACCGCCGGATGGTCACGCTCGGAGTGATCGTGTTTGCCGGGGCCTCGGCGATGTGCGGGCTGACCCCGAAGGGGAGCGCGGCCGAGGCGTGGATCGTGACGTTCCGGATCATCCAGGGGGCGGGCGGGGCGATCATGTTCCCGGCCGCGCTGGCGATCGTGGTGCAGACGTTCGAGTTGCGCGAACGCGGCAGGGCGCTGGCGATCTTCTTCGGCATCGCCGGCGGCCTCACCTCGGTCGGCCCGATCCTCGGCGGCTATCTCACGCAGTGGACCTGGCGGGCGATCTTCTGGGTGAACATCCCCGTCGCGCTCATCGCACTGGCGCTGATAGTCCTCTCCAAACCGGTCACGGTGCATCGACCGGCGCGCATGGACTACCGCGGCCTGGCCCTGATCGTCTCCGGCGTAGCCCTGAGCGTGTTCGGCTTCCAGCAGTCGTTCATCTGGGGCTGGAGCGACCCCGCCACCGGCGCGTGCATCGCCGTGGGCGCGCTGCTGCTCGTCGTGTTCTACTTCGTCGAGCTCCGCACCCCCTCGCCGCTGATCGCTGTGAGCATCTTTCGCATCCGCGCGTTCCTGGTCGAGAACCTCGTGCTCGCCATCACGATGCTGGTGTTCGTGCCGATCTTCTTCTTCGCCAGCGAGTACGCCCAGATCGCCCTGGGCAAGTCGCCCGCGAATGCCGGGCTGTACATCCTGTACTTCTTCATCGGCTTCGTCATCGCGGCGCAGATCGGCGGACGGATGCTCGATCGGATCGGCGCCAAGCGCCCGGTGGTGCTCGGCTGCGTTCTTGGCGCGGTCGGGTTCTACCTGTGGGCGGGCAAGGTCACCGGGCTGAGCTTTGGCGCCCAGCAGTGGGACATCATCCTCGCCGGAGCGGGCATGGGCTTCATGCTGGGCCCGGCCAGCACGGATGCCGTCAACCGCGCCTCCCGCCTCTCCTACGGCGAGGCGACCGGCATCACTCAGACGGTCCGCAACTATGCCGCCAGCCTCGGCCTGGCGATCCTCGGCACGGTCCTGGTCTCGCAGATGCAGGCTCGCGTGGCCACCTCGCTGATCGCCCGGGGCCTCCCCAGCGCGCGGGCGCAGGCCGAGGCGTCCAGCATCTCCCAGTCTCAGGGCTCCACCGGCGGCACCGCGTCGATTCCCCACTTCATCCGGCTCGACTTCGCCTACGCCACGCGCTCGGTGCTGTATGCGATGGCGGGCATCATGGCGTTCGCCGCGGTCGTGGCCGTCGTCGGCCTGCGCCGGGGCCTGCAGGAGGAGACAGACGTAGTAGCGACCGAGGCGCTCCCCGGAACGGATCCCGAGTCCGAGCTCAAGGCCGAGTCTGGACCCGAACCCGAGGCGCAGGCGCTCGCCTGACGATCACCTGAAGGGGCGGGTGTTAGGTATAAAAAATAAAAAGCTGTGCGCCATGGTGCACAAAGTTTTAAATTAGATACGTACACCCCCGGTCTTTATCTTGCGTACGACGATGGTTCCTGACGGCGCATGCGCCGTCAGGCGGGGATGCACATGTGCATCCCCGACACAAGCCGCATGCGGCTTGTGTGCGAACGGCGCATGCGCCGTTCGAGCAGGGCCGCATGCGGCCCTGCTGACCTCGCCGCATGCGGCGAGGTCGACCCGATCAGCTCGCTTGAGGCTTCTCGTCGTGCCCGCCGAACCCCTTGCGCATCGCCGACTGCACCTTGCCGGCGTACTCGTCCAGCCCGCGTGAGCCGAACCGCGAGTACAGCGCCGCGCTCAACACGGGCGCGGGGACGCCCTCCTCGATCGCGGCGATCGACGTCCAGCGCCCCTCGCCGGAGTCCGACACCCGGCCGGCGAACTCCTCCAGCTTGGGCGAGGCCAGCAGCTCCTGGGCGGTCAGGTCCAGCAACCACGATCCGACCACGCTGCCCCGCCGCCACACCTCGGCGACCTCGGTCGTGTCGATCTCATACTTGTAGTACTCGGGGTGCTCCAGCGGGCTCGTCTCGGCGTCCTGCTCCTGCTGGCGCAGCCCCGCGTCGGCTGAGTGGATGATGCTCAGCCCCTCTGCGTACGCGGCCATCAGCCCGTACTCGATGCCGTTGTGCACCATCTTCACGAAGTGCCCCGCCCCATTTGGCCCGCAGTGCAGGTACCCCTGCTCGGATGGGCTCGGCTCGCCGCCGCGTCCGGGTGTGCGCTCCGCGGAGTCCACTCCCGGAGCGATCGTCTGAAACAGCGGGCTCAGCCGCTCCACGACCTCCTGCTCGCCGCCGATCATCAGGCAGTAGCCGCGCTCCAGCCCCCACACGCCGCCGCTGGTTCCGCAGTCGATGTGGTGGATGCCCTTCGCCTTCAGTTCGCCCGCGTGGCGGATGTCGTCGTGGTAGTGGGTGTTGCCGCCATCGATGATGGCGTCCCCGGGCTCCATCGCCCGCGCCAGCTCGGCGATCGTCCTGTCGGTGATCTCGCCCGCCGGAACCATCACCCACGCCGTGCGGGGCTTCTCCAGCTTCTCCACGAACTCCCCGATCGTCGACGCTCCCTCCGCGCCGTCGGCGGCGAGCTCCGCCACCGCCTCGGGGCTGACGTCATACCCGACGCAGCGATGCCCGTCGCGCATCAGCCGCCGCACGATGTTGGCGCCCATCCTTCCCAGCCCCACCATTCCCAACTGCATCGGCTTCTCGCTAGCCATGATCGCAGGCTCCTTTCATCGATTGTGTGCTCGCAGCGCCCTATAGCGGCGGATCAGGGCGTTCGTTGAGCTGTCGTGCGCCAGCTCCGGCTCGGCCGCGCACGTCAGCTCGGGGATGATCCGCTTGGCCAGCGCCTTGCCCAGCTCGACCCCCCACTGGTCGAACGAGTCGATCCCCCACATGGTCCCCTGGGTGAACACGCTGTGCTCATACAGCGCCACGAGCGTGCCCAGCGCGTAGGGCGTCAACTTCTCAGCGAGGATCACGTTCGTCGGGCGGTTGCCCTCCATCACCTTGTGCGCCACCACCGCCTCGGGCACGCCCTCCGCTCGGACCTCATCCGCGGTCCGGCCGAACGCGAGCGCCTGCGCCTGGGCGAACACGTTGGACATGAGGATGTCGTGGTGCTCGCCGAGCGGATTGAGCGCCTGGCCGAACCCGATCAGATCGACCGGGATCAGCTTCGTGCCCTGATGGATCAGCTGGTAGAAGCTGTGCTGGCCGTTGGTTCCCGGCTCGCCCCAGTACACCGCGCCCGTCTGATACTCCACCTTCACCCCGTCGAGCCTCACGTGCTTGCCGTTTGACTCCATCGTCAGCTGCTGCAGGTAAGCGGGCAGCCGCTTCAGGTACTGCTCATAGGGCATCACCCCGCACGTCTGCGCGCCGAACCAGTCGCCGTACCAGACCGACAGCATGCCCATCAGCGCGGGCAGGTTGCGCTCCGGCGGGGTGCCGCGGAAGTGCTCGTCCATCGCGTGCATCCCCGCTAGCAGCTCCGCGAACCGCTTGGGCCCGACCGCCAGCATCGTGGACAGCCCGATCGCCGAGTCCAGCGAGTAGCGCCCGCCGACCCAGTCCCAGAACCCGAACATGTTGTCCGTGTCGATCCCGAATCCGCTCACGCCCTCGGCGTTCGTGGAGACGGCGACGAAGTGCCTGGCGATCGCCGCCGGATCGCCCAGCGCGGCGAGCATCCACTCGCGCGCGGACCGCGCGTTGGTCATCGTCTCCAGCGTCGTGAACGTCTTCGAGGAGACGATCACGAGTGTCTCCGCGGGGTCGAGATCGCGCGTGGCCTCCACGAGATCGGTCGAGTCGACGTTCGACACGAACCGCAGCGTCAGCCCGCGGGCGGAGTAGGCGCGCAGCGCCTCATACGCCATCACCGGGCCGAGGTCCGATCCGCCGATGCCGATGTTGACCACGTTTTTGATCGGCCTGCCCGTATGGCCCAGCCACTCGCCCGAGCGCACCTTCTCGGCGAACGTCCCCATCCGCTCCAGCACCTCGTGCACCTGCTTGACGACGTCCACTCCGTCCACGATCAGCGACGCGCCCTTCGGCATGCGCAGCGCTACGTGCAACACCGAGCGCTCCTCCGAGACGTTGATCTTCTCGCCGGCGAACATCGCCGCGGTCCGCTCGCGCAACCCCGACTGCTCGGCCAGCTCGACGAGCAGGCTCAGCGTCTCGTCGGTGACCCTGTTCTTGGAGTAGTCGAGATACAGCCCCGCGCCCTGCGCCGTCATCCGCTCCCCGCGCCGCGGGTCCGCGGCGAACAGCTCGCGCAGGTGCTTGCCCTCGATCTCCTGGAAATGCTTGTCGAGCGCGGCCCAGGCGGGACGCAGCGCGGGATCAGGACGTCCTTCTGACCGCAAATCCGCTTCGCGGGGCGGTCGAGACGACATTCCGGACCTGCTTGGCCGAGGTGATTGATTTTGATTTGGCCGGTCTTGCGGAGGCGCCGTCACGGCGATCGCGCTACTCCTCGACTGGGGCGGCGGGGCCGGAGTCGATCACGTCTCGACCCCGATACGTCCCGCAGTTGACGCACACGCGGTGGGGCAGCTTGGGCTCGTGGCACTGCGGGCACTCATTCGACGCCGCGGGCACGATTTTGTGCTGCGCGCGGCGCTTGTGCGTACGCGAGTAGGACTGCTTCTGCTTGGGGGTTTGGCCGCCTGACATCGCGCGGACTGTAGCAGTCCGGGGTCCGACGCATTCGTCCAGCGGAATCGCTGTTATTAGCGCTGCATACCCGATCGGAGATGACCCGGTCACCCCGCGGGGACTCGCTGCCCGTGAGGGCTCGGCGCCACTCGCACGCGCGACGGCGGCTCGGTCTCGTTGCGTAGCAGTCGCATCGCGCACAGGGCCAGCAGCCCGATGACCGCCGCGATCGGAGCCAGCGTCTTGAGTGGATATCGGCTGCCGTCGTGGAGGGTCAAGTTCAAGGCGGTGCGGTCGCCGGCCGAGCGGATGTCGAGCAGACCCTGGTGGTCGAGGCCGAGCACGGTCGGCGCCAGCGCGGCGAACAGGCACCACCCGACGAGCGCGAGCAGGCCGTAGCCGAGCGTGGCGTTGGACAGGCGCAGGCGTGGCGTCGCCCACGCGGCCAGCGCCACGCCCCCTCCCGCGGCCAGCAGGAACGGCCAAATGCCACCCCAACCGCGGCCCATGCCGTACGCGGAGGCGATCGTCGGCTGGAAGAACCCCTCGCGCAGATACCGCGCCCATACCACCGTCTCGGTCTCATACCCCACGAGCGGATGAGTGATCGTCGCGATAACCGTCGTCGCGATCGACACCGCCGCCAGCGCGATCGTCGGTCCCGGCCAGCGCTTGAGCGCGAGCGCCACCGGAAACGCCAGGAACGGCAGCATCGTCGTCAGGAACCTTGGCCCCTCAAATCCACCGCCGAACGGCAGGTAGTAGCCGGAGTTGTAGCCGATGTAGCACGCGCACACGCCGACGATCGTCAGCGCCTCCGCGCGCTTGCCGCGCTTGTACAACAGGACTGTTCCGAGCGCTCCCAGCACCAGCACCGGGGAGATCGTCAACAGCCCGCGCGAGTCCAGCAGCAGCGTCGCTCCCACCTTCAGGCTGGGCAGGGAGATTCCAAAGAACCCTTTCTGCTGGCGGGGGATGCTGGAGTAGGCGAGGTGCGTCCAGGAGTGAAACGCGTAGTGGTTGTACAGCAGCAGCGGCATGATTCCGACGCCGCCGCCGGCGATGTAGGCGCCGGCGCGGCGCACGATCAGCGGCGGTGTGAGCGCGTCGCGGCGTGAGAGCAGATAGCCCCCGAGCACGGCCGCGACGAAGAACAGCGGGTACTCCGAGGCGACCGCATATCCCATCGCCAGCCCGGCGAGGGCGAGCAGCATCGCGCTGGGCGGGCCATTATCGCGCTCTCGCACCATTAGCGCGAACGCCCCGAACCCGAGGAACGCCGTGAGCACATGGCTGAACAGCAGCGTCGACAGCGGCAGCACCATCGTGCCCAACCCCAGCGCGACGGCCGCCGCCGCGCCATAGCCAGGCTCGTAGCGGTCGGCCACGCGCCACACGAGCAGCAGCAGCAGCAGGCCCGGCAGCACGTTCGCCCACAGGCCGATCAGGTAGATCATCTCGTCGCCCGGATGATTCGGCGGCGCCACGTGTGCGTCTGACCACGATTCCGCGCCGACGAGGTTGAGCGCGTCGTAGAACGGCAGCGCCATGAGCGCCAGCCCGGGGGCGCGGGCGGAGTAATAGTGGCCCTTGTAGTAAGCCTTGTCGCCCGTGTTCACCTGGTAGGAGTCGATCGTCGTTCGTCCTACGTTCAACGAACGAATCAGGTCGTAGTGCGAGGTCTGGTTCCACGAGAACGACTGGATCAACGTCGCATACGACAGGCCCACGAGCAGGATCGCGGCGAGCGCCAGGCGTTTGCGGGTCAACATCCGTCAGCCTCAGTCCGTGCCGTGCAGCGCCTTGGGACCGGGCCCGATCTCATAGATCACGAGCGAACCCACCCGCCGGCTGCTGACGCCCAGCCCCGCGACCGGTTTGGCCGCCGCCGCCCGCACGTTTGGCGGCTCGGCGAGCGCATACCCGACGATGCCCGGCAGCTTCGGCATGCGCAGGTGCAGCACCACCGTGCGAATGCCGTAGTAGCGCAGCTTTTCCACGCTGGCCTTGTCGGGGAACCCGCTCATCCCGCCGCGCAGGTCATCGACCTGGGGGATATCGAACGTGCTGTTGCCGATCGGGATCTTGTAGAACCCGTCGGTCGAGTAATACTGCCACACGCGATCGGCGGCGCCGTCGGTGGGCAGATCCAGCAGCGGCCCCGGCAGGCCGACCTCCGCGGGCTGGGGCTGGGGCACGAAGGGGTGGGCGAGATGTCCCGCTCCTTCTCCGAGCAGCCCGATCAGCAGCACCGCGCCGAGGATCGCGCCCACGCCGCGCAGCGCGTTGCGCTTACCCCACGCCCCGGCGCGCACCAGCAGCCATTGGACGCCCGCGCCGGCGAGCAGCGCGTAGAACAGCGTCGCCAGCGTGAACACCCTGCCCGGCACCCGTACGCCGTCCCAGCCCGGGGCGTAGTCGAACAGCAGGCGATACGGGTACCCCGCGCCCGTCAGCCCGAGGCCCATAGCGAGCACCGAGCACACCACGATCCCGCTCGCCAGGCCGAGTCGCAACCGGCGCGTATACACCGACCCGCCCACTCCCGCCAGGCCGATCAGCGCGAGCACCAGGATCAATCCGCCGGGCCAAAACACGTCCTCGTTCTTGGAGTGCACGTGTTCGCGCGCCGGAGCGCTCACGCTCCCCCACACGCGGCTCTCCGAGGAGGCCGACACCAGCGCCGCGGGCCCGGAGGAGTAGGTTTTCACTTCCTTCAGCGTGCGCTTCGCCGTGGGGTACTCGTTGGCGACCTTCAGGTATGGGCGGGCCTGGTAGACGGCGACTACGCCGAGCACGGCTATGCCGATGCAGGTGACGGCGAGCAGGTGGCGGGGCAGTTCCGGGCGTCCCACCCACAACCAGTAGCCCAACGCCAGCAGCGTGAGCACGGCCAGCAGGTAGCAGTACTGCAGTCCGAGCGTGAACCCGAGGCTGACCTGCCAGGCCGATACCAGCCAGCCGGCGAGCACGAGCCCGCGCGAGGAACGCCGGTAGCCGCGCAGCAGCAGGAACAGCGCGAGCGCAATGCCGCCGCTGGAGATCACATGCAGATGTCCCGCCTCGGTCACGCGGTAGGGCGCGTAAGCGAATGCGATGCCCACGGCGCCGGCGGCGAGCTTGTTCAGGCCGAGCTCGCGCCCCAGCAGATACGCGCCGACGAAGCACAGCGACCATGCCCACAGGAACAGCAGGTTGTAACGGACCAGTGCCGCCACCGTGCCGTGGCCGATGAACGCCGCCGGTCCGTACCCGAGCAGGGAATCCGAGAACGCGAGGCTGAGCGGGTGGGGGTAGAACGCGTTTGAGTCGAACAGGTGCAGCGGGTCGTTGAGCATCGCGTGACCGACCCACGCGATCTGCCAGGCGGTGCGCACGGGATCGCCGAGATCCGGCGCGATGCGGCTGGGCAGGTGCAGCACCAGCGGCCAGCTCGTGAGCACCGCCAGCGCGATCCCGCCCAGCACGACCCACAGGAGCTCGGTGCGTCCGAGCTTGGGTGAGGGCGCCCAGCGCGCATGCTGCTTGGCGGCAGGCGAAAGTGCAGGCGTGTCGAGGAGCGCGCTCGCCATCGAACGGCGCAGCATACGTGAGCCGTCCGGCGCCACGCGTGGATGGGCCCTTGCAGCGGTATGTCCGTGGTGGCGTATGAGCGGCGCTCTCTTAGGACGTTCCGGTGAGTGGATTTGCGCAAGACTGTTCAGCATGAGGGTGCTCGTGGTGGGAGCCGGTGGCGTGGGGGGCGCGTTCGCCGCGATCGCCCAGCGACGCCCGGCGTTCGAGCGCGTGGTGATGGCCGACGTCTCGCCCCAGCGCGCGCGCGAGGTGGTGGCGCGGCTGGGCGAGGCCGATCGCTTCGCGGCCGAGCGCGTGGACGCCTCCGACCGGGCCGATCTGGTGGGGCTGATCGAGCGCACCAAGCCCGACGCGGTGCTCAACGCCTGCGATCCGCGCTTCAACGAGCCGATCTTCGGCGCCTGCTTCGACGCGCGCGTGACCTATCTGGACATGGCCATGACCCTGTCCCAGCCCCATCCCCAGCGTCCCTACGAGCTGCCCGGGACGATGCTCGGCGACCATCAGCTCGCGTTGCACGAGCAGTGGGAGCAGGCCGGCGTGCTCGCGCTCGTCGGGATCGGGGTTGAGCCGGGGCTGTCAGACGTGTTCGCCGCCTACGCCGCCCAGGAGCTGTTCTCCGAGGTGCGCGAGGTGGGCGTGCGCGACGGCGCCGATCTCGTCGTCGAAGGCTACGACTTCGCGCCCACCTTCTCGATCTGGACGACGATCGAGGAGTGCCTGAACCCGCCGCTGATCTGGGAGCGCGAGCGCGGCTTCCACACGACCGTGCCCTTCTCCGAGCCCGAGGTCTTCACGTTCCCCGAGGGCATCGGCAAGGTCGAGTGCGTCAACGTCGAGCACGAGGAGGTCGTGCTGATCCCCCGCTGGGTGCAGTGCGAGCGGGTCACGTTCAAGTACGGGCTCGGCCGCGAGTTCATCGAGGTGCTGCGCACGTTGCACAAGCTAGGGCTCGACTCGACCAAGCCCGTGAGCGTCCGCGGACAGCAGGTTGCCCCGCGCGACGTCGTCGCAGCCGCGCTGCCCGACCCCGCGACGCTCGGCGAGCGCATGACCGGGCGCACCTGCGCCGGCACATGGGTGACGGGAACCGGCGTGGATGGCGGCGAGCGCTCGACCTACCTGTATCACGTGGTCGACAACGAGACCACGATGCGCGAGTACGGCAGCCAGGCCGTCGTGTGGCAGACGGCGGTCAACCCCGTCGTCGCGCTGGAGCTGCTGAACGAGGGGGTTTGGCGGGGCACAGGCGTGCTCGGTCCCGAGGCGTTTCCGCCGCAGCCGTTCCTGGAGCGCCTCGCCGAGCTGGGCTCGCCGCACGGGGTGATGGAGGTCGGCTGAAACGGCCATGACCCGTCGCACGGCGCTCACGATCACGACGGTCCTCCGTCCGCGTGTGTGAGCGCCGTGTCCCCGTGACGGGCGGCGTGCCCCCGGTTCAGAAGTCCACGCGCGCGGGCACGGGCTCGGTTGGCGGCGGCTGGTCGAGCAGCCCCGGGGGCGCGGTTTCCAGCTTACGCGAAAAGAACTCTTTGAAGAACGGCCGCGACGCGACCATGATCACCGCGCCGAGGAGCATGCCGCCGATGCCTATCCACAGCGGCAGTGTGATGCTGAAGGATCGGCTTTGACGAGACGTTTGCCGCGTGCCCGTAGTAGAACGCTGCCTTGATCCCCATGCCGAACAGCATCAGGCCCCCGATCAGCGGACCGAGTCCCAGAAGCAGGAAGTTGCGTGCGCTTTCGGTCAAGGCGCGACGGTAGTAGCAACCGCAGGCGATGCCGGTGAAGCCGTAGTAGAAGCAGATCGGGAAGCCGATCGCGAGCAGCGAGTCTTCGAGCACGCTCGAGGAGAGCAGCAGCAGGATGACCGTGATCGATGATCGAGAGCGCGCCGAAGCCGAGCGTCGAGACGGTCGGCGTCAGGTAGCGTTTGTGCACGCGGGCGAGCAGGTTCGTGACGGCTTTCCAGTGCGCCATCGAGAGCGTCGTGCGGGCGGTCGGCAGGATCGTCGTCTGCGTCGAGGCCGACGCCGAGGTGAGCACCGCGATGATCAGCAGCTTGTTCAGGGTGCTGCCGAGCACGCCCGAGCCGAGCGCGTTGAGGACGTCTTCCTGGTTGGCTTCGTTGGTCAGGAAGCCGACGCCGTGGAAGGACTGGGCGGCCGCCGTGACGACGACGTAGATGAGCACGAGCAGGATCGTCGAGACGACCGCGGCCTTGCCCGGGCCCTCGGCCGGGTCCTCGGACTCCTCGTTGACCGCCACGCCGGAATCCCAGCCCCAATAGATGAACACCGCGAGCAGCAGCGCGACGACCAGGTCGGCGAAGTTCATCGCGAACGGGTTGATCCAGGACAGCGACGGCTTGATCGAGCCGGCCGGGGGATGGCTGCCGTAGACCTTGACGAAGGCCACCACCGCGAACAGCCCGAGGATGAACACCTCGGCGCCCAGCAGCACCTGCTGGATGCGCGCCGAGAGCTCGATGCCGCGGTAGCAGATCCAGGTCATGATCGCGATCCACAGGACGGCGGCGACGATGATCGCCGCTTTGGATTCGCCGAGTTCGGTGAAGCCGAAGAGCTTGAAGGTGTAGATCGCCGCGATGTCCGCCAGCGAGGCCATCACGATCACGTCCGCGAGGAAGATCGCCCAGCCGTTTAGCCAGCCCGTCGACGGACCGAACGCGCGCGTCGTCCACGCGAACGTCGTGCCCGCGTCGGGGTCGGCGCGGTTGAAGTATTTGTAGGCCGAGGCGACCAGCAGCATCGGGATGAACGCCACGAGCATCACCGCCGGAGCGTGCACGCCGACGCCTTTGACCGCGACGATGAACCCGAGAGTCGCCGCCAGCGAGTACGCGGGCGCGGTCGAGGCGACGCCGATGACGATGTTCGAGAGGTAGCCGATCGCGCTTTTTTTCAGACCCTTGTCCATGACCCCAGAAGGCTCGGGGGATGAGGATGCGGCGACGCTGGCACTGGCCATTGGAACTCCTCTCGGAAAAGGTTGTGGCAAACGCTACGTCCTCGACCGGCACGAGCCAATGGGCGCGATCCCCAAAACGTACGGCTAGCTTTGTACGTTTCGTACAATGAAGTAGTGGCTTGTTGAACGTGCGACGCCTTGAGCTGGACATCCAGGCGGAGTACCGTTGTCCTGAGTGTCTAGCTGAATGCAACCGCGTCCGAGAGGAGGGTGCGATGGCGATCACACCGACGAGCACAGGTCCGAGCGAGCAGGCTCCCGGGAGTCGGGCTCCCTCGGTGGTGACGGCTCCTGGCGCCGGCGGGGGCCGATCTCGGGCACCGAGCTGCAGCAGCTCGCCAAGCGCCACCTGTGGATGCACTTCACGCGCATGGGCGCCTACGAGGAAGGCGCGGAGGTCCCGGTGATCGTTCGCGGCGAGGGGTGCTACGTGTATGACGAGCACGGCAAGCGCTACCTCGACGGACTGTCGGCGCTGTACTGCGTGAACGTCGGCCACGGCCGCGCGGAGCTGGGGGAGGCGGCTGCGCGCCAGGCCGCCGAGCTCGGGTTCTACACCAACTGGAGCTACGCCCATCCGCGCTCGATCGAGCTGGCCGCGCGCATCGCCGAGCTCGCGCCCGCGAGCCTGAATCGCGTGTTCTTCACCTCCGGCGGCTCGGAGGCGGTCGAGTCCGCGTGGAAGCTCGCCAAGGCCTACCACGCCGCTCGCGGCGAGCCCACCCGTCACAAGCTGATCTCGCGCAAGCTCGCCTACCACGGGACCTCGATGGGCGCGCTGACCGCGACCGGGCTGACCGCCGCTGCGCGAGCCGTTCGAGCCGCTGACCCCCGGCGGGGTGCACGTGCCGAACACCAACTCCTATCGCTGGCGGGAAGACCGCGATCCGCTGTGGGCGGCTGATGCGATCGAGGAGGCGATCGAGTTCGAGGGTCCGGACACGGTGGCCGCCGTCATCCTGGAGCCGGTCCAAAACGGCGGCGGCTGCTTTGTCCCCCAGGAGGGCTACTTCCAGCGCGTGCGCGAGATCTGCGACCGCCACGGGGTGCTGCTGATCTCCGACGAGGTGATCTGCTCATGGGGGCGCCTCGGCGGCTGGTTCGGATGCGATCGGTTCGGCTACGAGCCCGACGTGATCACCACCGCCAAGGGCATCACCTCCGCGTACGCGCCGCTGGGGGCGGTGATCGCCTCAGACCGTGTGGCTGAGCCGTTCCTGCACGGCAAGGCGATCTTCAACCACGGCTTCACCTTCGGCGGGCACCCGGTCGCGTGCGCGACGGCGCTGGCGAACATCGACGTGATCGAACGCGAGGGGCTGTGCGAGCGCGTCCTGCAGAACGAAGGTCGCATGCGTGAGATGTTGGAGAGCCTGCGCGACCTGCCGATCGTGGGCGACGTGCGCGGCGCCGGGTACTTCCACGCGATCGAGCTGGTCAAGGACAAAGAGACGAAGGCGACGTTCGACCACGAGGAAGCCGAGGAGCTGCTGCGCGGATTCCTCTCCGGTGAGCTGTACCGCCGCGGGCTGATCTGCCGGACCGACGACCGCGGCGAGCCGATCGTGCAGCTCTCCCCGCCGCTGATCTCAGGCGTTGAGCAGTTCGAGGAGATCGAGTCGATCCTGCGCCCCGTGCTGAGCGAGGCCTCCGAACGGATGGCGCAGTGGGGCTCGACGTCGAAGGAATGATCGCGAGATGGAGCTCACAGTCGAGAGCCTGATCTCCGAGCTGGGCTTGGAGCTCTCCAGCGGGCGGAGCTCCGCCAAGGCGCACGTGCGCTGGGTGCACATCACCGAGCTGGTCGATCCGACGCCGTGGCTGAAGGGCGGCGAGCTGCTGCTCACCACCGGCATCCAGCTCGGCGGCCCGAAGGTGCAGCACGAACTGATCGAGCGGCTGGTCAAGCACGAAATCGCTGGTCTGGGGTTCGGCACGGGGTTCGCCCATAAGAAGGTGCCGGTCGCGCTCGTCAACGCCGCGCGCAAGCGCGACTTCCCGGTGTTCGAGGTCCCCTACGAGCTGCCGTTCATCGCGATCACCGAGCGGGTGTTCGCGCAGCTGGTCGACGAACGGTACGAGCTGCTGCAGCGCAGCATGGCGGGCGATGTGCTCGCCGAAGCGCTGACCGGCAACCTCTACCCCGAAGAGCTGCAGGCCAAGCTCCGCCCGTTCGGGATCGGCGAGCAGGCGGCCGTGCTGGCGTTCTCGATGTCCGACCCCGCCAGCGGGGCGCCGCCGCTGGAGCGGGCGCTCGAGCGCGCGAGCGTGCACAGCCTGGTCGCGATTCGCGCGGGCCTGCTGTGCGCGGTGATCAACATCGACGGCGTCGAGCCCGATCCAATCGAGCTCGCGGGGCGCGCCCGCACCGAGCTTCAGGCGCGGTTGGGAGAGGTCCGCGCCGCCGCCAGCCGCCCGGCGGCGACGCACTCGCTGCGCCTGAGCTTTCACGAGGCGCGCTGCGCGCTGGAGGCCGCGCGGCTGCGCAACGGGGATGGGACAGAGGCGGTCGTAGCCTCCTACAAAGATCTCGGCGCGTTCCAGCTGCTGCTGTCGCTGCAGGATGACGACGCGCTGATGTCCTACTGCCGCGGCGTGCTCGGCCCGGTGGAGCAGGGCGAGGGCGAGTACGGCGACGAGCTGCTGCGCTCGCTGGACGTGTTCATCGAGAACAACGGCCACTGGGAGAAGGCCGCGGGCGCGCTGTACTGTCATCGCCACACGCTGCGCTATCGCATCCGGCGCGTGGAGCAGCTCACGGGGCGCGACTTCTCAACCGCGCGCGATCGCATCGAGTTCTGGCTGGCGCTGCGCGGCCGAGAGCTGGCACGATGATCCTAGGCACGCATGGCGGCGCTGGATCTGCGTCCTCAGTCGCTCGCGTACGTAGTACGCCGATGCGCTCCCTCGCGTCCTCTTGCCCAGCTTGCCCTGCGAGCCCAGGATGGCTGCGATGATCGTCGGAGTTCCGAGTGAGATCAAGCTGGACGAGTATCGCGTCGCGATCACCCCGGCGGGGGTGCGCGAGCTGAGCGCGCGCGGACATGAGGTGCTTGTTCAAGCGGGCGCCGGCGAGGGCAGCGCGATGACCGACGACCAGTTCCAGGCGCAGGGCGCCCACATCGTCATCGACGCCGACGCCGTGTTCGGGGAGGCCGAGCTCGTGCTTAAGGTCAAGGAGCCCCAGCCGGGCGAGGTCGAGATGTTGCGGGCGGGGCAGACGCTGTTCACCTACCTGCACCTGGCGGCCGAGCCCGAGCTCGCACATGGGCTGATGGCCTCGGGCGCGACGTGCATCGCATATGAGACCGTCGAGGACTCCGCCGGGCGGCTGCCGCTGCTGGCGCCGATGAGCGAGGTGGCGGGCAAGATCGCCACGCAGGCGGGCGCGTTCATGTTGGAGAAGCCCCTCGGGGGGCGGGGGATTCTGCTGGGCGGGGTTCCGGGCGTGGCGGCGGCGACGGTGCTCGTGATCGGCGGCGGCGTGGTGGGCATGAACGCGGCGTTCATCGCGATCGGCATGCAGGCCGACGTGTTCGTGTTCGACCGCTCAATCGATCGGCTGCGCGAGCTGGAAGTCGCCTTCGGCGGGCGCGCCTCGACCGTGTACTCCTCGACGCTCGCGATCGAGGAGATGCTGGGGCTGGCGGATCTCGTGATCGGCGCGGTGCTCGTCCATGGGGGGCGCGCTCCGCACGTGGTCACGCGCGAGCAGCTGAAGCTGATGCGGCCCCATGCCGTGCTCGTGGACGTCTCGATCGATCAGGGCGGGTGCTTTGAGACCTCGCGTCCGACCACGCACTCAGACCCGACATACGAGGTTGACGGCATCACCCACTACTGCGTCACGAACATGCCTGGCGCCGTGCCGATCACCTCGACATATGCGCTGACGAACGCCACGCTGCCGTACGTGCTCGCACTGGCCGAGCAGGGTCCGGAGGAGGCTATGGCGGAAGACCCCGGCTTGGGCCTTGGGTTGAACGTGCGGGCCGGTGAGATCACGCACCCGGCTGTGATCGAGGCTCTCGCTCTGCCTGCTGTGTGAGGAGGAGGCTGAAGTGTG
This sequence comes from uncultured Solirubrobacterales bacterium, assembly GCA_963786535.1. GTDB lineage: Bacteria > Actinomycetota > Thermoleophilia > Solirubrobacterales > Solirubrobacteraceae > Palsa-744. Next base: position 168,140 of record CAWAZI010000002.1, read on the forward strand.
TCGATTCGTGAATACTTTTGTGAATACCAGGGGAGGAAGGATGTTCCGATTTAAAACTTTGTGCACCACCGTATCGCGGTATATGCATAGGTTATACCTAAATCTGTATATGATACGTATATATCGACATACCATGGTAAACGATGTCTAAAAAGTTAATACACACACCCCCGCCCATGCCATCCTCGCCATCCACTCCATCATCCACGCCAACCGAGCCACCGGCGCTGAGCAACTTCATCGACGGGGAGCGGGTCGCCTCCGAGGGCGAGAGCGAGCCGATCCTCAACCCGGCCACCGGGGAGGAGCTGGCGCGGGCGTCGAAGTCAACCGCACAGGACGTCGATCGCGCGGTGCAGGCCGCGCGCCGGGCGTTCGGGAAATGGTCGACCACGACGCCCGCCCAGCGCGCGCAGGCGCTGCTCGCGCTGGCCGACCTCATCGACGAGCACGCGCCCGAGATCGCGCGCCTGGAGGCGCTGAACGCGGGCAAGCCGATCGGGGCGGTCACCGGTGACGAGCTGCCGGTGATGGCCGACAACCTGCGGTTCTTCGCCGGCGCCGCGCGCTGTCTGGAGGGCCGGGCGGCGGGCGAGTACCTGGAGGGCTACACCTCGTTCACGCGCCGCGAGGCGGTGGGGGTGATCGGGCAGATCACGCCGTGGAACTACCCGCTGATGATGGCGATCTGGAAGATCGGCCCGGCGCTCGCGGCCGGGAACACGATCGTGCTCAAGCCGGCTGAGACGACCCCCATCACGACGATCAGGCTGGCCGAACTGGCGACCGACGTGCTGCCGGCCGGCGTGCTCAACGTCATCACCGGTCATGGTGAGCCGACTGGACAGGCATTGATCGAGCACCCCGAGGTCGACATGGTCTCGCTGACGGGCTCGGTGGACACGGGCAAGCACATCGCGCGCACCGCCGCCGACAGCCTCAAGCGCGTGCACCTGGAGCTGGGCGGCAAGGCACCGGTGCTCGTGTTCGACGACGTCGCGCTGGAGAGCGCCCTGGAGACGATCGCCGGCACCGGCTACTACAACGCCGGCCAGGACTGCACCGCGGCGACCCGCGTGCTGGCCGGCGCGAAGGTCTACGACGATGTCGTCGCCGGTCTGGCCGAGCAGGCGCGGGGCCTGCAGATCGGGGACACGCTCGCGCCGGAGACGACGCTCGGGCCGGTCAACTCCTCCCGTCAGCGCGAGCGCGTAACGGGCTTTCTGGAGCGCAGGCCACAGCGCGCGGAGATCGTCACGGGCGGCAGCGCGCCCGACCGGCCGGGGTTCTACCTGGAGCCGACCGTCGTCGCGGGGTTGGAGCAGGAGGACGAGATGATCCAGCGCGAGATCTTCGGCCCGGTCATCACCGTGCAGCGGTTCTCCGACGAGGAGCAGGCGATCGCGTGGGCAAACAGCACCCGTTACGGGCTGGCCTCCTCGGTATGGACCCGCGACGTCGGCCGCGCGCTGCGCGTGTCGCGCGCGCTGCGGTTCGGGTGCGTGTGGATCAACGACCACATCCCGCTTGTCTCCGAGATGCCCCACGGAGGGTTCAAGGAGTCGGGGTACGGCAAGGACCTGAGCGTGTACTCGCTGGAGGACTACACCGTCGTCAAGCACGTGATGGCAAACTTGCAATAGGCCCTCGACCTCATGGTCTGCGGGTACCCCTGCTACGGTGGCCCCACCGGGCGGCGAAGTCGTCCGCGAGGTTCTTTGTCTTTGTTGGCGCTCTGAGTGCGCGGATGGGGTCAGTCGGAATCTCCATCTGCATAAGGCGGGCCAGAGGGTCTTCGCCAGAAGGAGCATCAACACATGAATCATGAAACGTTCGCCGACCTCGGCGTGTCCGAGGTCGTCGCAAATGAGCTTGCCCAGCGTGGCATCTGCGAGCCGTTCGCCGTCCAGAAGATGGTCATTCCGGACGTGCTCGCCGGGCACGACGTGCTGGCGCAGTCTCCGACCGGGTCGGGCAAGACGCTCGCGTTCGGAATCCCGATGGTCGAGCGGCTGAAGGGCGTCGACGTGCGCCCATCCGCGCTGGTGCTGGCGCCCACGCGCGAGCTGGCATCGCAGATCGTCGACGATCTGCGCGAGATCGCGCACTCCCGCGCACTGTCGATCGCGGCGGTGTACGGCGGGGCGGGAATCGTCAAGCAGGCGCGGATCGCCGCGCGCGCTCACATCCTCGTCGCCACGCCGGGACGGCTGCTCGACCTGATCGACCGGCGCGACGTGTCGCTGAGCCGGGTCCGACTGCTCGTGCTCGACGAGGCCGATCGCATGCTCGACATGGGGTTCAAGCCGGTCGTCGATCGGATCGTGAAGATGTGTGCGCGCGAGCGCCAGACGCTGCTGTTCTGAGCCACGCTGCAAGGCGAGGTGGGGCGCATCGCCAAGGCCTACACATCCAACCCCCGCCGTCACGAGCACGCGCACTCCGAGGAGCGCAAGGGGGACGTCGAGCACCGGTTCGTCACGGTCTCCCACGAGGGCAAGGTCGCTCGGCTGGTCTCCGAGCTGGACGGATCAGAGCGCGGGCGCACGCTCGTGTTCGTGCGCACCAAGCGCGGCGCCGACCGGCTCGTCAAACGATTGGCGAGCAACAGCGTGCGGGCCGTGGCGATGCACGGCGACAAGTCCCAGGGCCAGCGCGAGCGCGCGCTCGCGAGCTTCGAGTCCGGGGCCGTCGACACGCTCGTCGCGACCGACGTCGCGGCACGCGGAATCGACGTCGCCGGGATAACCCACGTGATCAACTACGACATTCCCGGTACGCGCGAGGACTATGTCCACCGCATCGGACGCACCGCCCGCGCGGGCGCCAGCGGGGTGGGCGTCACGCTCGTGACCCACGAGCAGGCGCGCGAACTGTCGGGCATGGTGAGCGACCTCGGGCTGCACCGCGAGCTGGAGCTGGGCGGATTGCCGAGCGACGCCACCGGGCAGCGTGGTGGAGGTGGCTCACCCCAGCGTCCGAAGCGCGGTGGCGGTCGTGGCCGTGGGGGTTCCGGCAGAAGCGCGGCGCCCCGGCGTGTGTCTAAGAGCGGTGGCCGAGCACCTGGTAGATCGAGGTAAACCCGGTCTGAAAGCCGTTGCGCGCCGCGCGCAGGTACAGCCGCCAGACGCGCAGGCGCTCGCCGCCCGCGAGGCGCTCGGCGGCCTCGCGGTTTGAGTCCAGACGGTCGATCCAGGCGGACAGCGTGTCGACGTAGTCCTGACGCAGACCCTCGACATGGTCGGTCTCAAAGCCCGCGCGCTCGAGCGCGAGCTGGATGCGCGACAGGTGCAGGGGGGCGGCGTCGGGGAACACGTAGCGCTCGGAGAACGGTCCCGCCTCGGGGTCGCCGTGGCGCAGGCGGGCGATGCCGTGGTTGAGCAGCCGCCCGCCCGGCTCCAGCAGACGCGCGAGCACGCGCGCGTACTCGTCGATGCGGTTGGAGCCCACGTGCTCGACCATGCCGATCGAGGCGATCGCGTCGAACCGCTCGCCGCCTGCCTACTCCCAGGTCGCGGTAGTCGCATACGCGGATCTCGACCCTGTCTTCCAGGCCCGCCTCGGCCACGCGCCGGCGCGCGAGCTCGGCCTGGGCGGGGGAGAGCGTCACGCCGAGGGCCTGCACGCCGTGCTCGCGGGCGGCGTGGATCACGAAGCTGCCCCAGCCGCAGCCGACGTCGAGGACGCGCTCGCCCTCGCGCAGCCCCAGCTTGGTGCAGACCAGCTCGCGCTTGGCGGTCTGCGCCTCCTCCAGCGTGGCGGCGCCGCGTGAGAACAGCGCGCAGCTGTAGGTCATCGAGTCGTCGAGGAACAGCGCGAAGAACTCGTTGGAGACATCGTAGTGATGGCGCACGGCGCGCTCGTCGCGCTCGCGGCTGTGACGGCGACCGCGCGGGCGCAACTCGCTGGCGGGGATGCGCGGCGGGCGCGTCAACCCGCACGCGCGCACGGCCGCCAGCGTCAGGCGCGCGCGGGTGGCACGGTCGATCGGGGGCGCGTGGAAGGAGTCGAGCAGGCCGATCACCCGGTCGAGGTCGTCGGCTTCGAGCTCGCCCGCCGCATAGGCTCGTCCGAGGCCCAGCTGGCCGGGCGCGCGCAGCATGTGCGCGATCGCGGCGGGAGAGCGCACCGTCAGAACGGGGCCTCCCGCGACGGTGGGCTCGAGCTGCGAGCCGTCCCAGAAGCGCAGCGCGAACGGGCGTGCGGGCAGCGCGCGCGCGAGCTCGCGGCGCAGCGGCTCAGGCTGGGCGAGCACCGCCGGTCCTTCCCGCGAGTGTGTGCCGGCCCGTATGCCTGGGGTTACCCGCGTGCCGAGTCGACGGTTCGCCGATGGCTTGCGGGTGGGCGGTCGGGTGTGAGGCGCGTGGGAACCGCATTGCCATTACGCAGCCTAGGGGTCGCGCTGGTAACTTGCCTGTTGGCACAATGGACGATGAAAATACTCTGGGTGGTCCGGTAAGCAGGGGGCCCGGGCCAGACGATGTTCAGCCGCCCGCGAACGAGACGCTCGACCGCGTGCTCACGGGGCTGATCACCGTCGTGCCGATCGTCGCGCTGTTCTTCGTCGGCTGGCAGTTGTGGGATGGGCTGCTGCATCCGTCCGACCTGGTCGTGTTCGTGATCATGTACCTGCTGACCGGTCTCGGCGTGACGGTCGGATTCCATCGGCTGTTCACGCATCGCAGCTTCAAGACCTCGCCCGCGCTGCGCGGGGTGTTCGCGGTGATGGGGTCCGCCGCGATCGAGGGGCCGGTCATCTCCTGGGTGGCCGACCATCGCAAGCATCACGCGTTCTCCGACCGCGAGGGAGATCCGCACAGCCCGCACGTGGACCACGGCGTCGGCTGGCGCGGGGCCCTGCGCGGGCTCGCGCACGCGCACGTGGGCTGGCTGTTCATCCACACCCAGCGCGGCTCGCGCGAGCGCTACGCCCCCGACCTGATCGCCGACCCGGTGGTGTCGTTCGTCGATCGCACCTTCTTCCTGTGGACATTCGCCGGCCTGGCCGCCGCGTTCGGGCTCGGCTACGCGATCGGCGGCTCGCTGCGCGCCGGTCTCACCGGCCTGCTGTGGGGCGGCGCCGTGCGGATGCTCGTGCTGCACCACATGACCTACTCGATCAACTCGCTGTGCCACTTCTTCGGTCGTCGCGACTACGCGACCGAGGATCACTCGCGCAATCTGCTGTGGCTGGCGCTGCCCACGTTTGGCGAGGCCTGGCACAACAACCACCACGCGTTTCCGACCTCCGCCAGCCACGGCCTCAGCTGGCGCCAGCCCGACATCTCAGCGCTCGTGATCCGCACGATGGCCCGTCTGGGGCTGTGCTGGGACGTGGTCACCGTGCCCAAGGAGCGCCGCATGAACAAGCGCTATGTGGCCGCGTGAGACGCCGTGCAAGCGCAACGAGCAGTCGCTGAGCCGGCCCGTCGGCTAACGTCGCGGTCGTGAGCTCTCCGTTTTCGTCCGATCCGGACGAGGAGATAGTCCCAGAGCCCGGGTCGGACACCGACCTGCTGACGCATTACGACATCCTGCGCCTGCGCGCGCCCAACTCCGGGCCGTACACGCTGTCGGGCACGAACACCTGGGTCGTGGGGCGCCGGCCGGCCTGGGTCGTCGATCCGGGTCCGCTGATCGAGTCTCACCTGGAGCGCATGTATGCGGCGATCGACGGACGGGGCGGGCTTGGCGGGGTGGTGCTCACGCACGACCACGAGGACCACTCCGAGGCCGCGCCGGAGCTGTTGGCGCGCTATCCCGCTCCACTGGCGGCCGGGCGCGGCGAGGTCGACGTGAAGCTCGAGGAGGGTGTGCGGTTCGGGCCGTTCTACCCGGTGGCCACCTCGGGGCACGCGGTCGATCACTTCGCGCTGATCGCCGACGGCGCCTGCTTCACGGGCGATGCGGTGCTCGGCGAAGGCAGCGTCTTCATCGCTCCGCACCGCGCCTCGATGTCTCACTACATGCTCGCGCTGACACGGCTGCGGATGCGCGAAGACTTCAACGTGATCTGTCCCGGCCACGGCCCGGTCGTGTGGGACGCTCACGCCAAGCTCGAAGAGTACGTCAACCATCGCCTGGACCGCGAGCACGCGCTGATGTACGCGCTCGGCAAGGGTCTGCGCACCGAAAGTGAGCTGCTCGACGCGGTCTGGCCGGACGTGTCGGAGTCGATGCGCCCGCTGGCGAGCGTCACGCTCGCGGCGCACCTGGACAAGCTCGACGACGAGCAGGTCCTGCCCACGGGCGTGCAGCGTCCGACGTTCGACAGCTTCGACTGGTGAGTCCGCCCGGCGCCGCTCCCGACTCGAGCGCCGGTCAGGCGCCGGCGGACGATGTCGTGCAGGCCGGTACGGGTCCCGCGCTGACACCGGCAGGCGTCGTTACGTCCGGCTCGGTGGCAGGAAGCACGACTGCCTCCGCCTCCGCGCGCCCGGGAGCGCCCGCCCAAAGCTCGCCCTTCCCGCCGATCGCCGACTACGGCTTCCTGTCGGATTGCCACACCGGCGCGCTGCTCGCCTCGGACGGGTCGATCGAGTGGATGTGCCTGCCGTACTTCGACTCGCCGTCGATCTTCGGCGCGCTGCTCGACCGCGGCGCGGGGTCGTGGCGCGTCGGACCGTACGGGCTGTACGTGCCGGCCGGCCGGCGCTACATACCCGGGACGAACATGATCGAGACGACGTGGATGACGCCGCAGGGCTGGATCCGCGTGGTAGATGCGCTGGCGATCGGCGAATGGCACGACAACGAGCACGGCTCGAGCCACACGCGCCCGCCGACCGACTTCGACGCCGACCATCTGCTCGTGCGGATGGTCGAATGCGTCCAGGGCCAGGTGCAGGTCGAGGTCGTCTGCGAGCCGATGCTCGATTACGGCGCGACGCCGGCGGAGTGGCGAAAGGTCGAGCTCGAGTCGGAGGCGCCGAACGCGCCGCACGCGCACGACGCGCTCGCGATGGACGCGTCCGACGGCAGGACGATCTTCAGGCTGTACAGCGACATCCGGATGGGCATCGAGGGCAACCGCACGCATGGGCGCCACACGATGGCCGAAGGCGAGAAACGCTTCTGCGCGATCTCCTGGACGGAGGGGCGCGGCGGCCCGCACACCGCCGAGGAAGCCGAGCAGATCATCGAGCGGACGGGGCACTTCTGGCGTGGCTGGCTGGCCGAAGGGACCTATCCCGACCATCCGTGGCGCGCGCATCTGCAGCGCTCGGCGCTAGTGCTCAAGGGGCTGACGTTCATGCCGACCGGCGCGCTTGTCGCCGCGCCGACGACCTCGCTGCCGGAGACGCCCGGCGGCGAGCGCAACTGGGACTACCGCTACTGCTGGATGCGCGACGCGTCGTTCACGCTGTGGGCGCTCCACGCGCTCGGTCTCGACTGGGAGGCTGACGACTTCATCGAGTACGTCGCCGAAGTCCCGCGCAACGAAGACGGCTCGCTGCAGATCATGTATGGCGTCAGAGGCGAGAAAGACCTCGAGGAGTCGACGCTCGACCATCTCAAGGGCTACGGAGGCGCGCGGCCGGTGCGGATCGGCAACGGCGCGTATAACCAGCGACAGAACGATGTGTTCGGCGCGGTGCTGGACTCCGTCTACCTGCATTCCAAGCAGCGCGATCACATCCCCGAGCGGCTGTGGCCGGTGCTGATCGACCAGATCAAATGCGCGGCGGCGGTGTGGCAGGAGCCGGACCAGGGGATCTGGGAGGCGCGCGGCAAGCCGCAGCACTACGTCTCCTCCAAGCTGATGTGCTGGGTCGCTCTAGACCGCGGCGCGCGGCTGGGCGAACGGCGTGGACACGATGAAGCCGCGAAGGAATTCCAGGCGATCGCCGAGGAGGTGCGCGAGGACATACTGGCGAAGGGCGTCGACTCGCGCGGTGTCTTTCGCCAGCACTACGACACCGACGCGCTCGACGCGTCGACGCTGCTCGTGCCGCTCCTGCGCTTCCTTCCGCCGGACGACGAGCGCGTCTGTGCGACGGTGCGCGCGATCCGCGACGAGCTGACGGAGGGCGGCCTGGTGCTGCGCTACCGCACCGATGAGACCGACGACGGGCAGCACGGCAAGGAGGGCACGTTCCTGATCTGCTCGTTCTGGCTCGTCTCGGCGCTGTCGGAGATCGGCGAGCATCGCGACGCGCAGCACCTGTGCGAGCGGCTGCTGTCGTACTCCTCGCCGATGGAGCTGTACGGCGAGGAGCTCGAGGCCTCGAGCGGGCGCCATCTCGGCAACTACCCCCAGGCGTTCACCCATCTGGCATTGATCAACGCCGTGACGCACATCATCGCCGCGGAGCAGGCCTGAGAACGTGTTTTGAAATAGGCGGTACGGTCGTCGGGCGTTCATGGACCAAGCTGGGCGACGCGGGACGGCGCAGCGCATGCTGGTGGCACGTGCAAGCCGTCACTTGGCGATCCAGCGCCGTGTCCAGGGACGCATCCGGGCGTGCCGATCTTTTCAAACACGTTCTGAGGGTCTTGCGTCAGTAGCCGAGATCGCCGGGCATCAGCACGCGGGCTGAGTCGCCCTCGACGATCACTCGTGGCAGCACCGGCTCGACCGTGAGATCGTGCGCGTGTAGAAGGAGGGCGTCGGCCGACGAGAACGGAACGATCTGCCGGAGGTGCGCGATCGTCGGGAACACGAGCACTATGTCACCGGCCTCATGGGCGTCGAGCGCCGCCTGGGGTGAGAACCAGCCGAGGTCGACGCACTCCTCGCCGTCGACACGCGGCTCCTGGCCGGGGGGCAAGGGAGCGAGGAAGAAATGGGTGTCGAATCGGATTCTGACCTCCGCTGGGGTGATCCAGCGGGAGAACTCGACGAGCTCCTCGGGATCGTCCAGGGCAATGTCCGCCTCCTCGCGCAGCTCGCGGATTGCGGCGGCGCGGTGCGCGCCGTCGCAATCGTCGTCTCCATCGTCTGCATCGACGGCCCCGCCGGGGAAAACCCAGACACCGCCCATGAACCTCGCCTCAGGCGTGCGTCGCACGAGCAGGATCTCGAGCGTGTCGGCGCCGCCACGCAGCAGGATCACAGTCGCGGCCTGACGCGGCCGGGTGGCGGGACCTGGGTTGTAGTCCTCGCCCGCCGCCGGGCGATCCTCGGCGACGGGGTCTGTCAGGGTCGGATCGTCTGAGGCGCCGGAATCCATCGACTGACCACCCTACCCGCCAGCGGCGGTGGCCGGTAATGTTTTGGCCATGAACGCGACCAAGACGCTGCAACGCTGGATCTGCGAGTCCTGCGGCTACATCTACGATCCCGATGACGGCGACCCCGACGGAGGCATTCCCGCGGGGACAGCCTTCGAGGACATCCCCGATACGTGGTTCTGCCCGGTGTGCGGCGCGCGCAAGCGGGACTTCGTCGCATACGAGGACTAGGACCGGACCTGTCGGACTGGCAGGCCCTGCTGGCGCTCGATCGCGAGCGCGTGTGGCATCCCTACGGCGGGCTGCCCAGCGTGGCGCCCGCACCATTGCCGGTCGTCTCGGCCGAAGGTGTGCGCCTGCGGCTGGCGGATGGCCGTGAGCTGATCGACGGGATGGCGTCGTGGTGGTGCGCGGTCCACGGCTACCGCCATCCCGCGCTGGACGCCGCCGTGCGCGAGCAGCTGGGCCGGATGGCGCACGTGATGTTCGGCGGGCTCACGCACGAGCCGGCGATACGCCTGGTGGAGCGCCTGACCGAGCTCGCGCCGGAGGGTCTGGAGCGGGCGTTCCTCGCCGACTCCGGGTCGGTGTCGGTGGAGGTCGCGATCAAGCTCGCGTTCCAGTACCAGCGCGCGTTAGGGCACGCAGGGCGCACGCGGCTGCTGACCGTGCGGGGCGGCTATCACGGCGACACGTTCGGCGCGATGGCCGTGTGCGATCCGGTCGGTGGCATGCACAGCCTGTTCGAGGGCGTGCTCGCCGAGCACGTCTTTGCCGAGCGTCCACCCGCCGGGTTCGACGCCGGTCTGGACGAGCGCTGGGCGGTACACGTCGGCGAGCTGATGGCCGCGCACGCGCACGAGCTGGCAGCAGTGATCCTGGAGCCAGTCGTGCAGGGCGCGGGGGGGATGTGGGTGTACGCGCCCGAGTGTCTCGCGCTGCTGCGCTCGCTGTGCGACGAGCACGGGCTGCTGCTCGTGCTGGACGAGATCGCCACCGGGTTCGGGCGCACGGGCGCGCTGTTCGCGTGCGAGCACGCCGGCGTGACGCCGGATGTGATGTGCCTCGGCAAGGCGCTCACCGGCGGCTACATGACGCTCGCCGCGACGTTGTGCACGCCCGCCGTCGCCGAGACTGTCTCGGGCGGTGAGGGTGGCGGGCTGATGCACGGCCCCACGTTCATGGCCAACCCGCTCGCGTGCGCGGTTGCGCTGGCCTCGCTGGAGTTGCTCGCCGACGGGGGCTGGCGCGAGCGGGTGGCCGCGATCGAACGGGGGCTGCGCGCCGGGCTGGAGCCCGCGCGGGAACTGCCTGGCGTCGTGGATGTGCGCGTACAGGGCGCGATCGGCGTGGTGCAGCTCGATCGTGAGGTGGACATTCCCGCGGCGACGGCGATCGCGGTGGAGCGGGGGGTTTGGCTGCGCCCGTTTCGAGATCTGATCTACACGATGCCGCCGTATGTGATCGGCGAGGAGGATCTGGCGCGTGTGAGCGGGGCGGTGGTGACTGCTGCCAGCGAGAGCTGAGACCCGCATGTTGAGTTTCCATCGGATGGTGAGTTACACTGGTAAACGGCTAGTGCGCTCAATGCTTCGGGCATTTGCGCCTCCGAGGGACTCGGGTGACCGGGTCCCTCCGGTTAAGGAGTCCCTGACGGCTGCCCGCTGAGGGTCCGGTCGAGTTCCGTCGGCTGGTGGGTTACACTAATAAGCGGCTAGTGCGCTGATGAGTGCATTCAGCGACTCCGAGGGGCCCGGGTGACCGGGCTCCCTCTGGTTAAGGAAGCCCCTGACGGTCGCCGGAGTCGTCTGCGCTGCGACCGCCAGGGCGCCCTGCTACCTCGTCAGCCGGTCGATGACCAGCAATGCGACAAGCAGGGCGATGGCCAGTGCACTCACGGGTGCATTCATAACTCCTCCTTTCTCGGGTGTACGACCCCGGAACAGCCCGAGGGAGCGAGCATGCGCGCCGTGACGACCAGCCATACGTCGATGCTAAGAGTCGCTTGGGATGAAACTCTCAGGCGGGCACCAGCGCCGCCAGGGGAGCGCATCGCCCGCCCGTGCGAGGTCTGTCGCCGCCGGGCTCGACACGTGGCTCAGACCCACCACTTCAACCTCGCCGAGCCGCGCGATCGTGTCCCGGTTGGAGCACTCCAGCTCTGCGGGCGTGTCAGGCCATGGCGTCATCACGACTGCGCGCACGCCCAATCCAGCCGCGCGTGCGGCGTCGATGCTCAGCAGCGTGTGATTGATCGTGCCCAGGCCAGGCTCGGCGGCGATCAGCACGGGCAGCCCGAGCGCAGCGGCGAGATCGCGCACCGTGAAGTCCTCGGTCAGCGGGACCAGCAGGCCGCCGACTCCCTCGACGATCAGCGTGACCCCGCCGGTTCCCGCCGCGCGTGCTCGCGTGATTGAGTCGGCCGGGTCGATCGCCTCGCCCGCAAGTCGAGCAGCGAGATGAGGCGACACCGCGGGGCCGTATCGCAGCGGCGCCACCTCCTCGGGTCTCATGCCGGCGACGCCGGCGAGCAGCTCGTGATCTGCCGGCCAGTCTGTCTGTGGTCGGTCATCAATACCCGTCACGACGGGCTTGTGCGCGCGTACGCGCTCGCCACTGGCCGCCATCGCGGCGAGCAGGGCGGCGCTCAGGATCGTCTTCCCCACGCCCGTGCCGGTGCCGGTGACGAACAGCCCACGCATGCTCGCGCTTGGGTTCGGGCTCGGGCGGCTAGGCCGCGCGGTGGATGACGATGTCGCGCTCGCCATCGAACGGAGCGCTTGCGGGCGCGGCTGTCGGCGAGTGAGCATCCGCCGAGCGCACGGCCACCGGCGCGCCCTGTGCGAACGCCGGCACGTCCAGCTCGAGGTCCTCGTGCTCGTCCACGCGCAATGGCGCGTCCGCGACACGCGAGCCCATCCTCGCCCGGTCCAGGCCCAGCTCGCCCGCCGCCGCGCCGAGAACTCTCGCCGCGTCGCGCAGCTCCTCGGGGGTGTGGCTCGCCATCACCGCCAGCCGCAGCCTCGACGTGCCCGGGGCGACGGTGGGCGGGCGGATCGCCTGGGCGAACACGCCCCGCCGCAGCGCCGCCTCGCACAGGCTCGTCGCCGCGCGCTCGTCGCCTGCGATCAGCGGGATGATGTGCATCTCCCCGTCCTCTACGGGCATACCCTCGGCGATCAGCGCGCGGCGCAGTACGCGTGCGTTACAGCGCAGCCGCCGGACGCGGTGAGGTCGTTCTTCCAGCAACTCCAGGGCGGCGAGCGCGCCCGCGATCGCGGGGGGTGGGGGGGCGGTCGAGAAGATCAGCGAGCGCGCCGTGTTGATCAGGTAGCGGATCGTCTCCTCACGCGCGCACGCATACGCGCCATAGGAACCGAGCGCCTTGCCGAGCGTGCCCACCACGATGTCGATCTCGCCCTCCAGCCCGGCCTGTGCGATGGCGCCCCGCCCGCCCGGGCCGAGCACGCCGACGGCGTGCGCCTCGTCGACGATCGTTCGTGCGCCATGCACCCTGGCGAGCTCGACGATCTTGGCCAGCGGGGCGGCATGGCCGTCCATCGAGAACACCGAGTCCGTGACGATCAGCCGGCGGCCGTTGCCTCCGTAACGGCGGAGCTGTGAGTCGAGATGGTCCATATCGCGGTGCCTGTACACGACGACCTTCGCGCGTGAGCACCTGCAGCCGTCGACGATCGAGGCATGGTTCAGCTCGTCGGAGAAGACCGTGTCGCCGCGGCCAGCCAGCGCGCCGATCACGCCCGCGTTGGCGAGGTAGCCCGAGCCGAACAGCACGCACGCCTCGCTGCGCTCGAACACCGCCAGGCGCTCCTCGAGGCGGCGGTGGATCGTCATCGTGCCCGACACCAGCCGCGACGCACCCGCGCCCACGCCCCAGCGCATCGCCGCATCGGCTGCTGCTTCGCGCACGCGCGGATCGTCGGCGAGGCCGAGGTAGTTGTTGGAGCACAGCAGCAGCACGGGCTTGCCGTCGAGCAGCACTCGCGGCCCCTGCGGTCCGCTTACCAGCCGCGTGCGTCTGCCGAGTCCGAGCCGCTCCAGTTCCTGCAGGCGCTGCTCGATCTCGTTCATCCTCAACGCCTCCGCGGCCGCCGCGGTCAGTCTCCCCAGCCCGCGGAGACGGGAACGGGGTCGCCCACGACCGCTCCGGGCGAGGTGGTGTGCGCGGGCGCCCTGTTCGGTGCGCCGTCCGGGCGCGGCGGGACGTTGCGCTTGGCCTTGAATCGCAACTGCGTCGACGGGTCCCACAGGCGCACCGTCAGGCCTTGACCGCCATGGTTCTCGCCATCCTCATCTGTGCCGTGGTCTGCCGCGAGCGCGGTCTGCGCGAGCAGCTCCTCCACGACGTCCGGCGTCTCGCCGTCCAGCCAGCCCGAGCGGTTGTCCGGCCGCGGGTTTGCGCCGTTGTCGGGTTGGCGCGCCACGTTCAGCCCCAGTTCCTCGAACATGGCGCGGTCCTCCTCGGGCTCGGAGCCGAGCGTCGTCAGGAAGTTGCCCATCATCACGCCGTTCAGCCCCGCCTTCACGGCGAGCGGCTGCAGCTCGCCGAGGTTCTCCACGCGCCCGCCGCACAGCCGGAACAGCGCCTCCGGCAGGATCAGGCGGAATATCGCGATCCACTTGACCGCCTCCCACGGATCGATCGGCTCGCGGTCGCCGAACTTCGTGCCCGGCCTGGGGTTCAGCAGGTTGATCGGCACGCTCGTCGGATCGATCGCCGCCAGCTCGAACGCCATCTCCACGCGCTGCTCTCGGCTCTCGCCGAGGTTGAGGATGCCTCCGACGCACGTCTCCAAGCCAGCGTCGCGAACCGCCTGGATCGTTCTGATTCGCCCCTCGTAACGCACCGTGCTCGACACCTCGTCGTAGTAGCTCTCGGCCGTCTCGACGTTGTGATGCACGCGCTGGATCCCCGCCTCACGCAGCGCCGCCGCGCGCGCCGCGGACATGTGTCCGATCGAGGCGCACCGCTTGAGGTTCGTCTGTTCCGCCACCAGGCGCGCGCCCTCGAGGATCCGCTCGAAGTCGCGCTTGGACAGCCCCTGCCCCTGCGTGACCATGCAGAACCGGTGGGCGCCCGCGGCTTCGGCGGCTCGCGCGTGCTCGAGGATCTGCTCGGGGCTCATCATCGCGTGCATCGGCGTCTCGGCCTCCGCGAACCGCGACTGCGCGCAGAACCCGCAGTCCTCGGCGCATCCGCCAGACTTGGCGTTGACCAGCGAGCACATGTCGGTCGAATCGTCGAACCGCTCGACACGTGCCTCCCACGCGCGCTGCACGAGCGCTTCGATCTCGGCGTGATCCTCGATCTCGCCGAGGCGCGTGGCCTCCTCACGGGTGATCAGCGGCGGCATTCCTCCACGGTATGCGCCGCCTCGGACGGGTCTATTCGCCGCGCCACTCGGGAGCGCGTTTCTGCGCGAACGCCCGCATCCCCTCGCGCATATCCACCGAGGCGAACGAGGCTCGTCGCAGCTCGATCAACTCCTGCTCGACGTCCTCATCCAGCTCGCCCTCCGCGCGCAGCAACGCCGCGATCGCGCGCTTGTTGCCGAGCTGGGACAGTGGCGCGTTGCCCGCCAGCTCGCTCGCCAGCTCCAATGTCACTGCCTCCAGGTCGTCCGTTGCCGCGACGCGGTTGACCAGGCCCCAGCTCAGGGCTGTCTGTGCATCGATGTAGCGGCCGAGCAGGAACAGCTCGCGCGTGCGCGCCGCGCCGATCGCGTCGATGAACCGGCGCAGCCCCGTGTGCGAGTACACGAGGCCGAGTTTCGCCGGTGGCATTCCCAGCTTGATCGCATCCCGCGCCACCCTGAGGTCGCACGCCAGCGCGAGCTCCAGTCCGCCCCCGATTGTGTGGCCTGGCAACGCCGCCACCGTCGGCCACGGAAACGCCTCCAGCGCGTCGATCGCTTCGGTGAAAGGGTGCGCCACCAGCGCCTGCGCGCGCTCCTCGAACTCGGCGTCGGGTATCTCGCCGATGTCATACCCGGCAGAGAACATTCCGTGTGCGCCAGTCACTACCACGCAGCGCACCCGGGATTGAGGCTCGCTCATCCCATCCGCCCCGGCGTACTCGCCGAGCGTCGCCGTGATCGCGTCGAGGATCGGATGGTCGAGCGCGTTGCGCTTCTCCTCGTTGGAGATCGTCAGTCGCACCACGCCCTCGGCCGGCTCGTCGATCAGCAGCTTGCCCGCGGCCAGCTCGCGTTGGGGGGCGCTCGAGGACACCGTCGCGACAGGCTAGCTGAGCACTGTCGTACGCGCCTGCGCGCCGCGCCGCGCCGCGCCGCGGTGAGGGCGGGCGCAACCGTGCAGGCGCACCACCCGGCCCTCAGGGACGACCGAGCCGGAGCACCACGTGGCGGCCGTAGCCGGACCCGCCGGCGGAGGGATCGGCGCGCACGACCGCCATCAGGCGCAGACGCCGGCGGTTGAGCAGCAGGCGGCGAGCGGTGGGCATCAACCGCAGGCGGACGCTCGCCTGGCGCCCCGGTCGGATCGAGAACAGGCCGGACTGCCCGACCTCCACCCGCCGGACGCGCATGCGATGACCGTGGTGCTTGGCCACGCTCGCGACCGCCCGGGTGAGGTCCACGCGACCGCTGCACGCGTGCCGCAGTCCGGCTGGGCACACCACGCGAACCGTCGCGGTCCCGGCATGGGTCGCGGCCGTGTGGGCGGTGGTGACGGCCGCGCCGATGCCGAACACCATCACCGCGTCGCTTTTGGCGGCCACCACGTAGACCTCACGCCCGTCCGGGCTGACGGCGGCTCCGCTGACACCCTGCAACGAGGGGAGGCTCGTGCAGCGACTGTCTTCTTCGGCGGCGCAGGAGGTCTCGGTCAGCTTGCCGGTCTTGGCGTCGCGCGAGAAGATCGCCGCCGAGCCACTGCCGATCGCGTACACCGACGAGCCGTCGCCGCTGACGGCGACCGCGCTTACGTCGTTCAGTCCCGGGGCGCTCGCGCACGGATCTGTGGGCGTGGAGGACTTTTCTTCTTGGCCCCCGCCTTCTTCGCCTTCTTCGCCCGGTTCCTTCGGTTCTGGCTTGGGCAGGAAATCCACACAGCTGTTGCCGGACAGAGCCCCCGTGGTCGGGTTTCTGTCGAACACGTCCACGCTCCCGCCCGAGCCCAGCGAGTCGCTTGCGTACACGTTCTGACCGTCCGGGCTCACCGCCAACTGGCTGGGTGCGCTCATCAGCTTGCCCTCGCCGCACAGCCCGGGCGGGGCCTGAACCTTCAGGCAGCTGGTCTCGGACAGTGTGCCGCCGGCTCCGGTCGCGAACACGTCAATCGCCTTGCTGCCGGGTGCGGCCGCATAGAGCTGTTTGCCGTCCGGACTCAACGCGAGGTCGTCGAGTCCCTGGGTCGCCGTGCCCACGGCGCACACGCCGTCGAGGCCGTTGACGGCGATGCACGGGTTCAGCAGATACGTGCTCGCGGGTGGCGTCGTAAAGATCGAGGCCAGCATCGCACTCGCGGTCGGGCCGCTGGTGCTGGACGTCGAGCCGCCGGGACCGGCGGCGGGCATGGTCGAGGCCGCGGTGAGCGTCGAGATCGCGCCTTCGAGCGGGGCGGCGACATACAGGGCGCTACCGTCCGTGCTTGCCGCCAGGGCGCTGGAGCTCGAGAACAGGTTGGCGGCCGCACAGGGACCTCCGGGGCGCGGGGTGCCCTGCAGACAGCCAAGTCGTGTCAGCGACCCGGTGGTGGGGTTGCGTGAGAACGCGACCACGCTCGCGGAGCTGCTCGAGCTGACGAACACGGTGGAGCCGTCGGGGCTCACCGCCACACCGTCGGCTCCCAGCAGCGACGGCGTGGGGGTGCACGCGCCCGAGGCGCCGTCACGCCCGTCGGTTCCATCGGAGCTCAGGCAGCCCGTCTCGGCGATCGCGCCCGTCGCCGGGTCGCGCTTGAGGATCACCACCGCACCGAAGCTCGTGGCGACGCTGTCGCCCGCGGTGCCTCCCGCGACGTAGACGTTGGCGCCGTCCGGAGAGACAGCCACCGCGTGGGCTCCGGTCAGCGCCTTGCCGACCGCGCAGCTCGACGTGCCGCTGTCCGAGGAGGCGGCTTCCGGCTCAACGAGACATCCGCCCGGACCGCTGAGTGGGCCGAAGCCGCCGGCCGCATCAGCCGTCACGGGCGCCACGCCGAGTACCGCGAGGAGGGCGGTGGCCGCGATCGCCGCTACATGTCTGCTGAGGATCTCGCTGGAAGTCATCGCAACCCCTCTTCTACTCGGTGGTGGTGATTCGTGGCATCGCGGATCACAGCCATCCGTCGGCGGGCGAGCGGGATGACTTGAGTGTCGGGTAGTCGTCGTCGGCTGCTATGCCAGCACGACCAGCGTGTCGCCCTCGTTGACGGCCTGACCCTCCTCGCAGCGAATCTCCGTCACGGTGCCCGCGTCTTCGGCCTCGACCGGCATCTCCATCTTCATCGACTCCAGGATCGCCACCGTGTCGCCCTCCCGGATCTCGTCTCCCACCTCGCACTCGATCTTCCATACCGTGCCCGTTATGTGGGCCTCCACGTCAGTCACGCGATGCGCCTCCTGGTTTTTCGCCGAGCCCCATCATCACCGTGAGCCTCGATTGCCGAGAACGGTTGCGGACAATAGCCTCTGGACCCGACCCCACCAATGAGCACCGACATCCTCATCGTCGTCGCCGCCCTGGACGAGGCCGATCGCATCTCCCGCACGCTCGCCGCGCTCGCCGCCGCTTTTCCGGGCGCGCCGGTGTGGGTCGCCGATGATGGCTCGACGGACGCCACGCCCGAGCTCGCGCGGGAGGCCGGTGCCACGGTGGTGCGCAGCGAGCGTGTTATCGGCAAGGGCCAGGCGATGACCGCGGGGGTGCGGGCGGCGCTGGCGAGCATTGACTTCTCCGAGCCGATCGTCCTGCTCTGCGACGGCGACCTCGGCGACTCCGCGCGCGAGCTGCGCGCGCTCGTGGACGCGCTCGGCAGCGGCGACGCCGATTTGGCGGTCGCCTCGTTCACCACGCGCGTGGGCGGAGGATTCGGTCTCGCGCTCGCCTTCGCGCGCTGGGCCATCCGCCGTCGTTGCGGCCTGTCCACGCGTGCGCCCATCTCCGGACAGCGCGCGATCCGTGCGCGCCTACTGTCCGACATGCTGCCGTTCGCCCCTGGGTTCGGCATGGAGATCGGCATCACGATCGACGCCGTTCGCGCCGGTCATCGAGTCGTCGAGGTCGACCTGCCGCTCTCCCACCGCGCCACCGGGCGTACGCTGGCCGGCTTCATCCATCGCGCGCGCCAGCTGATCGACTTCGTGCGCGTCTACGGGACTCGTCGAGCCAGAGTGGGATCCGCGCATAGATAGATCCTGCATCTGGATGATCGTCAAGCCGTGCTGCATATCAAATAACTTATAAGTTATAATTCATCGTATGCCCGACCCTGCCACCCTGCTCAAAGAGGCCCGCCGTCACGCCGGTCTCACCCAGGCGCAGCTAGCCCGCCGGCTGGGGGTCAGCCAGGCCGCCGTGGCCAAGCTGGAGCGGCCTGGCGCAAACCCCACCGTGGACACTCTCGACGACGCGCTCTGGGCAACCGGACATCGTCTGGCGCTCGATGCTCCCGTGCGGCGCCCGGGCGTGGATGAGAGCCTGATCCGCCAGCACTTGGAACTGTCGCCGGCCGAGCGGCTGCGCGGCATCGAAACTATGTATGTCCAAGCCCGCATGCTGTCGCTGGCCGGAGCCCGGAGTCGCGGTGAACGCGTCTGAGCTCCTGTGGGGCAACCCTGAGCTCCGGCTACGCGTTCTGTTGCGCGGGTTGACGGAGGGTGGGGTGGACTTCGTGGTCATCGGCGGCGTTGCGGTGATCCTTCAGGCGAGTCCTCGATTCACCAAGGATCTCGACATCTGCTACGCACCTGGACAGGAGAACTTGGACCGACTCGGAGCGGTGTTGATCGGGCTGGGGGCGAAGCTACGCGCAGCCGAGGAGGATCTGCCGTTCGTGCCAGATGGGCGCACGCTCCGGCAGACACAGATCCTGACATTGACCACGGCCGACGGCGGGATCGACCTGCTCGTTGACCCGGACGGCTCTCCCGGCTACGGCGCCCTGCGGCGACGAGCAAGCGAGATCGATATCGATGGAATCGTCGTGCGCGTAGCGTCGATCGAGGATTTGATCGCCATGAAGCGTGCCGCCGGCCGTCCTCAGGACCTGGTCGACATCGAATCGCTCGAGATATCGCGCCGGCGCCAGCATCGCAAACCGAAGCGATAACGCCGTCAGTAGGCTCGCGCGGAGATGATCCTCGCCATCGACCAGGGGACGACGGGCACGACGTGCTTTGTCTATGACTCCGACTTCGAGCCGATCGGGCGCGCGTATCGCGAGTTTCGCCAGCACTTCCCCCAGCCCGGTTGGGTCGAGCACGACCTCGCCGAACTGTGGGCCGTCACACACGCCGTGGCCGGCGAAGCGCTTGCGGACGCCGGCGATGTCCGTCCCGGTGAGCTCGCGGCGGTCGCGATCGCCAACCAGCGCGAGACCGTCTGCGTGTGGGACCCGTCCACCGGCGAGCCGCTGCATCGCGCGCTCGTCTGGCAGGACCGCCGCACCACACCCCTGTGCGAGCAGCTGCGCGCCGATGGGCACGAACCGCTCATCCGCGCGCGCACCGGACTCGTGCTCGACCCCTACTTCTCGGCCACGAAGATCGCGTGGCTGCTGGAGCACGTCTCCGGTCTGCGCGAGCGGGTGCGCGATGGCACGGCCGTGTTCGGGACGATCGACTCCTGGCTGCTGTTCAAGCTCACCGGGGAGCATCTGACCGACGCCTCCAACGCCTCGCGCACGCTCCTGTATGACATCTCCGCCGGACGCTGGGACCCCGAGCTGCTCGACCTGTTCGACATCCCGATCCGCGCCCTGCCCGAGGTCCGTCCCAGCGCCGGCGTGTTCGCGCAGACGCTGCCCGCGGCGCTGCATGGCCATGCCGTCCCGCTCGCGGGCGTCGCCGGCGACCAGCAGGCCGCGCTGTTCGGGCAGGCCTGCGTCGATCCGGGGCTCGGCAAGAACACCTATGGCACCGGCTCGTTCGCGCTTCTGAACACCGGTTTCTCCCCGCCCCAGCCCGCGTCCGGCCTGCTGGGAACCGTTGCATGGAGGATCGGCTCATCCACGACCTACGCGCTGGAGGCATCGATCTTCGCCACCGGCGCCGCCGTGCAGTGGCTGCGCGACGGGCTGCGCATCATCGACTCTGCCGCCGACACAGAGCCCCTCGCCGCCTCGCTCGATTCCAACGAAGGTGTCTACTTCGTCCCCGCCCTCACCGGCCTGGGCTCGCCCCACTGGGACCCGCATGCGCGCGGGACGATCGTCGGCCTCACCCGCGGATCCACCCGCGCCCACCTCGCGCGAGCGACCCTCGAGGCGATCGCCTACCAGACCCACGACGCCGTCCGCGCGATGGAGGCCTCCTCCGGACAGGTCCTCGCGGAGCTGCGCGTCGACGGCGGCGCGACCGCCAACGAGTGGCTGATGCAGTTCCAGGCCGATGTCCTCGGCGTCCCCGTAGTGCTCGCCGCGACCTCCGAGACGACCGCCCTGGGCGCCGCCTACCTCGCGGGCGTCGGCGCCGGCCTATGCACGATCTCCGACGTCGCCTCGGCACGGGCCGAGCGCGGTCGTTATGAGCCGCGCATGTCCGCCGAGGAGCGCTCCCAATTGCTGGGTGGTTGGACCGACGCGCTTGCCCGCACGCGACGATGATCGCTGTTCGACCGGCGCATGCGCCGGGTCGCGGGGCCGCACATGTGCGGCCCCGTTCCGGGCAGTGCATGCACTGCCCGGCCGTCCGGTACATGTACCGGACGGGACAGCGCCGCATGCGGCGCTGTCTTCCTGAAATGGATAGATGTCGCCCCACACGTAACCTCTACGCCCCCGCGACGTAGTCCGTTCATATGAGCGATCTCGCTCCAATGCGCGAACAGGTCTACGCCGACCCCCGGCCGAAGGAGTACTTCGACCAGTTTCACGAGCGCGCGCGCACGCGCGAACCGAACTGGGTGTACGAGGCCACGCGCATGCTGACCTCGCTATATGCCTACACGCTGCTGCGCGTGCGCTCGATCTCCTCCGAGAAGGTCCCCGGCCGCGGCGCGGTCATCCTCGCGCCGAACCACTTCTCCTTCATGGACCACTTCCTGATGGGCTGCTACATCCGCCGCAAGGTCCGCTTCATGGCCAAGTCGCAGCTGTTCTCGTTTCCCATGCGCTACATCTACAGCCCCGGCGGCGTGTTCCCCGTCCGCCGCGGCGCGCGCGACGAGGAGACGTTCATCACCGCCGAGACGATCCTCGCCCGCGGCGGCGCGATCACGATGTACTGCGAGGGCGGACGCTCGCGCACCGGCCAGATGGCCACCGAGGCAAAGCGCGGCATCGGTCGCTTGGCACTGGAGACGGGCGCGCCGATCGTGCCGATCGCGATCCACGGCTCCTCGCGCATCCGCAACTGGAAGCGCCTGCGCTTTCCCCAGGTCACGGTTCAGTACGGCGACGCCATGCGGTGGGAGCGCGTCGCCAACCCCACTCGCGCTCAGCAGCAGGCGGTTGCCAATGCCATCCTGACCGAGATCCGCGGGCTATATGCGGGGCTTGAGGAGCATGGTCGCAAGGGGGCTCTCGAGCGCGCCCGTGAACAGCGTCGCTCCGAGGGCCGCGCGCACCGCACCGCTCCCGCCTGACGCGAGGCGGGCCTCTTGTTGTGGTCAGGGGCTTTCGCCGGAATGGCGATTAGGCTCTTTTCTTTTCGGTCGAACGGGAGGCATGATGCAAAACACAAAAGGATTCTTCGGGTCGCTCTTCGACCTGTCGTTTACATCCTTGGTAGCAACACGGATTATCAAACTGCTCTACGTCCTGGCGATCATCCTGATCGGACTCTACGCCCTCCTTTTCATCGTCGGCGGCTTTTCCAACAGCACTGCCGCGGGGCTCTTGGTGCTGTTGATCATCGCGCCCATTTTCACGCTGGCCAGCTTGGTCTACGCACGAGTGTTGCTAGAGCTGATCATCGCGTTGTTCAGGATCATGGAAAACACCAACCAGCTGGTCGCGCGCGCGAACGCTCTGGAGCCTTCAACGACATCCTCGAGTGGTCCTCAAGCGTCGCAGAGCGGTCAGTAGTCATCGACAGCAGTCGTCATCGATAGTGCTTGCAGCCCGATTGCTGCGCCCCGGCCTGCTGGAGGGAGTCTCTCTGCTGGCGGTCGGATCGTCGGACTCGACCGGCGAGCCTCCCGCCAAGTCGTTCGGGCACGCGGTGCGGGAGGCGTGTGAGCGGCTGGGCGCGCGCGTGGACTCATATGCGGGCGACGCTGTCGTCGACGAAGCAGCGATGGACGCCGCTGTTGCAAGCACCGCCGCCGACCCGGGTGACATCGACATGCTGGTCGTGGACGGCGCGGCTCTGTTCGCCTCCGGCGGTCTGCACGCGTGCCTGGCGGGCGCGTGGGACGCGACGCGCGCGGTTGTCAACGTCGCTCTCCTGCCCGCCGCTCGTGGCGGGCGGATCGTCTATCTCGCGCCCCCGCCCGGCGCGGGCGATCGGGCGGACGCCGCGCGCGCTGGTCTGGAGAACCTGGCGCGCACGCTGTCGGTCGAGTGGGCGCGCCATCGGATCACGGTGGTGACGATCGCCCTCGGCGACAGCACCGCCCCGGGCCAGGCGGCCGCGCTCACGGCCTACCTCGCCTCGCCCGCGGGGGCGTACTTCTCGGGTTGCCAGTTCGACCTGCGCGGGATCTGAGGCCCGCGCAAGGTCGATCTGTCCCTGCCCTCAGCCGGTCATCCCGCCGAACAGCCCGCCGGTGATGTGCAGCGTCTGGCCGTGCACGTAGTTCGACCAGGGGGTGCACAGGAAGAACACGCCGCCCGCGGCCTCCTCGGGCGTGGCTGGGCGGCCGAGCGGGATCAGCATCGAGGCCATCTGGCGCATCTGCTCGGGGATGCCGAGCTGCACCGTCTCGCCGCCGATCTCCATGCTGTTGTCGTCGACCTTCGCCTGGGTCAGGCGCGTGTCGATGAAGCCGAAGGCGACCGCGTTGACGTTGACCTTGAACTGGCCCCACTCCTTGGCGATCGTTTTCGTCAAGCCCACGACGCCCGCCTTGCCCGCCGAGTAGTTGGCCTGGCCGGCGTTGCCGAAGGTGCCGGAGGTGGAGGAGACGTTGACGATCTTGCGGAAGACCTCGCGGCCTTCCTCGCGCTCGGACTTGGCGGGCTCGCGCAGGTGCGGGGCGGCCGCGCGGATCACGCGGAAGGGAACGACGGTGTGGATGTCGATCATCGCCTGAAACTGCTCGTCGGACATCTTGTGCACCGGCGCGTCGATCGTGTAGCCGGCGTTGTTGACGATGATGTCGATCTGGCCGAACGCGTCGATCGCGGCCTGCACGAGCTGGTCGGGGGCGCCGGGCTTGGTGAGGTCGCCCGCGAACACGGCCGTCTCGCCGGCGATCTCGTCGGCCGCCTGCTTGGCGACGTCGCCGTCGAGGTCGTTGATCAGCACCTTCGCGCCCTGCTCGCTGAGCAGCTCGGCCGTCGCGCGCCCGATGCCGCGCGCCGAGCCGGTGACGATCGCCGCCTTGCCGTCGAGTACTCCCATGATTTCGCTCTCCTGTCCGTCGTCTGTTGGTGGGCCGGGAGACTATCCGTCCACGACCGTCCGCACCACATGCCGGGCCGGCGAGCGATGCTCGGGCGCGGCGTGCGGGAGGCGAAGCACAAGGCGGGGGAGAGGTCTTCTCGCGAGGGCTACAGGGCGGGCGGGGCTTCCAATATTCGTCCCAGGATCTCGCGCATGATCTCATCCGACCCGCCGCCGATCGGCCCCAGGCGGGCGTCGCGGGCGGCGCGCTCGACCCACACCTCGCGCATGTACCCGGCGCCGCCGTGGATCTGCAGGCAGGCGTCCATCAGCTCGAAGCAGGCGCGCTGGGTCAGCAGCTTGGCCATCGTGACCTCGCGCAGCGGCTCCTCGCCGGCGACGAACCGGCGCAGCGCGTCGTAGGTGACGCAGCGCGCCTGATAGGCGCTCGCCGCCAGATCGGCGAGGCGGTGGCGGATGACCTGGTGGCCGGACAACGGTCGCCCGAACGCCTGGCGCTCGCGCGCGAACTCGGCGGTGCGCTCCCACGCCATGCGCATCGCGCCGACGGCGCCGAGCGCCATCGCCAGGCGCTCCCACTGGAAGTTGGCCATGATCAGCTTGAAGCCGCCGTGCAGCTCCCCGAGCAGGCGATCCTCCGGCACGAACACGTCCTGGTAGGCGATCGTGGCGGTGTCCGAGGCGTGCCAGCCGAGCTTCTCGAGCTTCGCCGACTCGATGCCCTCGCCGCGATCGACGATGAAGAAGGAGATACCGTGATGGCCGCCCTCGGGCGTGGTCTTGGCGGCGGTGACGATGAAGTGCGCGCGCACGCCGTTGGTGATGTAGGTCTTCTCGCCGTTCAGCACCCAGCCGCCGTCCACGCGCTCGGCGGCGGTGCGCAGCCCCGCGACGTCCGAGCCCGCGCCGGGCTCGGTGATGCCGAGCGCGCCGATCTTCTCACCGCGGATGGCGGGCACGAGATAGCTCTGCTTCTGCTTATCGGTGCCGAACTTCCAGATCGGCGGCGTGGCGATGTTGACGTGCGCGCCGATCCCCGCGGCGGTGCCGCCCGAGCCGATGCGCGCCATCTCCTCGCACATCACCGCCTCGTGCAGATAGTCGCCGCCCTGTCCGCCCAGCTCGGTGGGGTACTTCAGCCCGAGCAGGCCCTGCGCGGCGAGCTTTCCGAAGACCTCATCGGGGAACCACTGCTCGTCCTCCCACCGCTGGGAGTGGGGCGCGAGCTCGCGGTCGATGAAGCCGCGGATGGACTCGCGCAGCTCCTCGTGCTCGGGAGTGAAGGGGGGATCGGGGTTGCTCATGGGAGGGGGAATGGTGCAGTTCCGACCGGCGCATGCGCCGGTCGGCCGGGCGGTACATGTACCGCCCGGTGAAACCGCACATGTGCGGTTTCAGGCCTGGCCGCATGCGGCCAGGACCACATCAAAGCCCGTAGGAGCGTCCGATCACCTCGAGCATGATCTCGTCCGTGCCCGCGCCGATGCGGTTCAGGCGCATGTCGCGCCACACGCGCTCGACGTTGTACTCGCGCATGTAGCCCGCGCCGCCATGGATCTGGATGCACTCATCCGCCACTTCGCACGCCACGCGCGCGCTGTGCAGCTTCGCCATCGAGATCTCGCGCACCGGGTACTCGCCGTTGGCGAAGCGCCACGCCGTCACATACACCAGCTGGCGCGCGCTCTCGATTTTTGTGGCCATCTCGGCAAACTTGTGGCGGATGACCTGGAAGTGGCCGATCGCTTTGCCGAACGCTTCGCGCTCTTTCGCGTACTGCAGCGTGTGCTCGAAGCATTTCTGCGCACCCGCCACGCATCCCGCGGCGCCGATCATGCGCTCGCCCTGCAGCTCCCACATGATGTGGTAGAAGCCGCGCCCCACCTCTCCGAGCACGGCCGACTCCGGCACGCGCACGTCCTGGAAGGCCAGCAGCGCGGTGTCCGAAGCGTGCATGCCCATCTTCTGCAGCTTTTTCTCGCGGATCACGCCCGGCGCGTCCATCGGCACCAGAAACAGCGTGAAGCCGTCATACCCCGCGTCCGGGTCGGTCTTCGTCACGAGCACGATCACGTCCGCGCGATGGCCGTTCGTGATGTAGGTCTTCGACCCGTTGATCACGTATTCCTCGCCGTCCTTCACCGCGCGCGTCTTGATCCCCGCCACGTCCGAGCCCGCATCGGGCTCGGTGATGCCCAGGCACAGGATCTTCTCGCCCTTGATCGCCGGCACGACCCACGCGCGCTTCTGCTCCTCGGTGCCGAACGCCAGGATCGGCGGCATCGCCATGTCCGTCTGCACCGCCACGCCCATCGACAGCCCGCCGGAGTTCGCGTTCGACATCTCCTCCGCCAGCACCATCGCTGAGAAGTAGTCCCCGCCCTGCCCGCCGTACTGCTCGGGCTTGTCCAGCCCGAGCAGCCCCAGCTCGCCCATGCGCCTGAACACCGAGTCGGGAAACGTCGTCTCCTCCCATTCCGCCGCGTGCGGCGCGAGCTCTTTGATCGCGAAGCTGCGGATCGACTCGCGCAGCGCTTCGTGCTCGTCGGTGAAGATGAAGTGCTTGCGCGCGGCCCCATGGTCGGGCTTGAGCAGGCTCTCGGCGGTGGCGGCCATGTTCGACGGTCTCCTCGGTCTGGGGGATGCTGGGCGAGTGCGCGGACGCGCCCGACGGAGGCTAACGCAGTGCGGCTCGGAAGTAAACAGTAGCGCTGCTTACTTCGCTCGGCGGCGCTGTGGTCGGAGGAGCGCGTGCTGGAGGCTTGACAAACGGTTGGGGCTTGATGTATATTGTGTCTGTTGTGTGCGTCTTGTCATGGGGCGCAGGGACATAGATCGGGTTCGGGTCTTCCTTGTGGTCGACCTTGCAGTGCTTATAGAGGGTTTCTTTTGGAGAGGGACCTTGATCGCTTCAGTGAGGGAGCTGTTTTCGCGTGAGTTCAGTCGGGACATACGTGTCGGGGATTGCTGCGGGCCATGATGGTCCCGTAGGTAGATGCGTCGGCACTGCCGACTCATCTCTCTCTCTCTCTCTCTCTCTCTTGTCCGCTTAGCGCTGCTGGTCTAGCCGCCGGATCGCGCTGGGTTTACAGCCCTTTCGCGGGGAGGGGCCGGTCGCGTTCTGACACGGCCCTCCCGTGCATGGGAGGGCGCGTGTGATGGCCTCGCGTGCCCCTATGCGTGTGCCGGCGCGTGAGCGCTCGCGCACCTCGCGCGGTGAGGCTCCGCGTGAGCGGGTGATCGAGATTCAGCGTTCGCGTTTGTTGGCGGCGGCGTTGGGCGCGATCGAGGATCTTGGCTATTCGCGGGTGACGGTGGCGCATATCTCTTCGCGTGCGCGGGTGTCGAGGCGCACGTTTTATGAGCTGTTCGATAATCGCGAGGATTGCCTGCTCGCGGCTTTGGAGAGCGTCGTTGAGATGGTTCGTGGGGAGCTTGCGCGGGAGGATCTGGACGATCGGTCCTGGCGTGAGCGTGTGCGTATGGGTTTGTGGAGCATCCTGTCGCTCTTTGAGCGCGAGCCGGTGCTGGCGCGGGTGTGCGTGGTGCAGGCGCTGCGCGGCGGTCCCAGGGTGTTGGAGTGTCGCGAGCGGGTCTTGGCGGAGCTGGCGCGCGTCGTGGACGAGGGCCGTCATGAGGGTGCTGGGAGCGATGGGTGTCCGCCGCTGACCGCGGAGGGCCTTGTCGGCGCGGCGTTCACGATCGTCTATGGGCGGCTGTTGCGCGGCGAGCGTGAGCCGCTCACCGACCTGTTCGGGGAATTGATGGGCATGATCGTGCTGCCCTATTTGGGGCCGGCCGCGGCGCGTCGCGAGCAGCGCGGGACTCGGACGTTTTTATCCGGTCGGAGAAGCCTGGCCGGCGTGAAAAGTCCGACTCACGTGCCTGATTTGCCTCTCGCCCCGGCGAGGGATCTCTTGGCGGGCGTGCCGATGCGCTTGACGTATCGCACCGCGCTCGTACTGGAGGCGATCGCACAACAGCCGGGGGTCAGCAATAGCATTGTCGCGGAACTGGCGGAGGTTTCAGACCAGGGCCAGATCTCAAAGCTGCTGGCGCGCTTGGAGCGCTTGGGCCTGATCGAGAACACGGGTGCGGGGCATGCCCGGGGCGAGCGCAACGCGTGGAGTCTGACCGTAACGGGCCGGCGCGTGGCTCACGGCATACGGGCACACACCCACACCCCCGATCACGGTGGCGCGGCATGAGACGTGTTTTCCCACAGTTTTCGGGTTCTCGAAAGGCAAATCCGCCTCGCTGGTCGGGGCTTCGTACGGGGAGATTTCATCGTGAGTACTGCTGCAAGAGGACTGTTTGGGTTTGCTACTTCCATGCCCGCGGGTCGCGGGCGGAGCACCCGGCCACGCCGCGCCATGATCATGGCGGGCGTCGTGGTGGCGCTTGCGCTGACCGGGGCCGCCCCAGCGGGGGCGTCGGCCGCGGGGTGCCCCAACGAAGCGGTGCGCAAGGCCGAGCCCTACGCCTCACAGCTACCGGACTGCCGCGCCTACGAGCAGGTCTCGCCGGTGGACAAGAACGCGACCGACGCCGCGGGGCGGCAGGGCCACATGCAGAGCTCGCTGTCGGGGGAAAGCGTGATCTACTACTCGGTCGTCCCGTTCCCGGGCACGGTCGGCTCGCCCGAATTCCCCTTCTATCTGAGCGCCCGCTCGGTTGCTGGTTGGTCGACGCAGGGCGTTCGGCCATTGGTGGAACCGGCCGCCTATGCCGAAGCCCTGAGCGACGAAAACGGTGAAACTTTTGTGGAAGTGAGTGCAGAGGAAGGTCAGCTGCTGGCCCCGGGCGCCAAGGCGGGGCTGCATAATCTCTATCTGCACGACACCCTGACCGGGGAATACCGGCTGGTCGCGGCGGGCGTGTTTGGGGTCAGGCTCGCAGCGGCGACGCCAGACGGCTCCCGTGTGCTCTTTTCAGCCGTCCTGGACGAAGGGCAGGAACTCGCCGGGGTCAGCGATCCGAAATTTGTGCCTTACCTCTTTGAGTGGGACAGGGAAACGGGGCAGGTCAGCTTCGTCGGGGAAGTCGGGGGCAAAGTCCCCCAGGAAGGTACCGTCGCCGGATCGAACGAAGGCGAAGGTTATGGAACGTACGACCAGAACACGCTCTCCGAAGACGGGTCGCGTATCTTCTTCTCGGAAAGAAGTGAAAGCAAGAAGGTGTACATGCGGGAACCGGACGAGAATCGGACGGTCGAAGTCTCCGAAGGCGAAGCCCAATGGCGGATGGCAACGGCGAACGGCTCGAAGGCATTTTACACGGAAGGTGGAAATCTGTATGAGTTCGACGCCGACCACATGACGCGCACGCCGATGACCGTAGGAGCCGCGAGTGTGAAAGGTGTCGCTGGTATCTCGGCGGACGGCTCCTACGTCTATTTCGTCGCTGAAACCGTGATACCCGGGGAAGATGAAGCCGGGGCGATCGCGGGCGCTCCCAACCTCTACGTGTGGCATGAAGGCGCCACAACGCCGATTAAGTTTATTGCGACCCTCAATTCGTTCTACGATGCTGGCGATTGGAATGGTCTTCGTGTAGACGAAGAAAGTTCGGCGGCGGAAGGATACAAATCTTCGCGAGTCGCGGAAGACGGGAAGACCTTGCTCTTCAGCTCCCGTGAAAAGCTGACTAGCTATAACAACCTACCGGCCAGTGGGATATGCGACCACGTGCCGGACCGCTGCGATGAGCTCTATCTCTACAATACGCGTACCGGCCTGGTGTGCGTATCGTGCAACCCTCGTACGGAACGGGCAGGTAAGGACACCTTCCTTTCGCAGAACACGATTGGACCCTCCTCGCCGGTCCTGAATACGTTCACAACGCGCAACCTGTCGGCCGACGGCAGCCGTGTGTTCTTCCAGACCGAAGAACCGCTGCTGCCTCAAGCGAACGAACGGATGAACGTGTACGAGTGGGAGCGGGAAGGCACCGGCGGCTGCGCGGCCGGGGAAGGCAATAACAGCGGTGGTTGCCTGTATCTGATCTCGAGCGGACAGAGCGCGAGTGCTTCCTACTTCGGTGATGCCAGCGTAAATGGCGAAAACGTGTTCTTCTTCACGCGGCAGTCGCTGGTCGGTCAGGACCAGGACAACAACGTCGATATCTACGATGCGCGGGTAGGAGGTGGCCTGGAAGCTCAGAACACGCCGTCGTCGAGTCCGTGTGAAGGCGAAGGGTGTCGCGGCACCCCCACGATCGCGCCTGTGTTCGGCGCGCCCTCTAGCACCACGCTCTCGGGAGCCGGCAACCTGGCGCCGCCAGCGGAATCGAGGGCGGTCAAACCGAAGGTCAAGCCGCCTACGCGCGCGCAGAGGCTCGTGAGGGCGCTGGGGGCGTGTAAGAAGCAGCCGAAGAAGCGGCAGGTGCGCTGTGAGGCGCAGGCGCGCAAGAGCTACGGGACGAAAGCGAAGAAGAGCGACAGAGGGGGCAGGCGATGACCAGGGGATCTGCGACGAGGGCTCTCATTGCATGCGTGACGATGGCTGTCGTGATGGGGCTCATCTCGGCCGGCTCGGCGTGGGCGAGCGAACCATTTGGGGTCGAAACGTTTGAAAACACGATCACGAATGAAGCAGGCGAACCAGCCACTGAGGCCGGGTCGCATCCGTACGCGATGACGACGACGATCAACCTTGCAACCCATCCACCTGGGACGATCGAAAAAGAAGCCGGATTGAATCCGGTACCGGACGGTGACGTTAAAGACATCGAAGTGAACCTTCCCGCGGGAGTGATAGTCAACCCAAACGCCACCAAGGCGAAGTGCACGGAGGCCGAACTCGACACCACGTTCAAATGCCCTAATGCTGCCGCTATCGGCGTTGCATTTGTGAAGCTGGGGATATTTCAAAGTCAAACAGGGAAAGTGCCGGTCTTCAATATGGTGCCCCCTCCTGGAGCGCCAGCGGAGATTGGCTTCGCTATTACCGGAGCAGGAATCGTTGCTCATATTGTCGGGAACGCGCGTACCGGCGGCGATTACGGGATATCGGCCAAGGCATCAGACATTCTGCAGAGGGGCGCGCTTTACAGTGTGGCGCTCACATTGTGGGGCGAACCGACCGCCGAAAGCCATGACGAACAACGCGGTCTCTGCGCTGAAATCATAGGCCTCGGCGCCTGTCCGGTCGACCGGACAGGCGTGTCGCTGTTGACACTGCCGTCGGCTTGCACCGGCAGTCCGCTGGTCGCGACGGTGAGGGCCGACTCATGGGAGGAACCGACAAGGTTCGTGGAAGCGGAAGCGAAATCGCCCGCCGTGACCGGGTGCAAAAGCCTCGGCTTTGGTCCGACGCTGTCCGTGCACCCGGCTGAGCCTGAAGCGGCGAGCACGGAATCCCCGACGGGTCTTGAAGTCGACCTGAAGATTCCCCAGGAAGAAGGCCTTGAACGCACCGACGTGCTCGCGAAGTCCGACCTGAAGGAAGCGACCGTGACGCTGCCCGCGGGCATGACCGTCTCCCCGTCGGCGGCGAACGGTCTCGGCGCGTGCAATGAAGCGCAGATCGAACTGAACGGACCGAACAAGCCGACGTGCCCGGACTCCTCGAAGCTCGGCTCTGTGGAAGTCATAACGCCGCTGCTCAAATCTCCGCTGAAGGGGTCTGTCTATCTCGCCCAGCAGGGCGACCTGGCGGGTCATGGCTCCAACCCGTTCGGATCGCTGTTCGCGCTGTACCTGGTCGCGGAAGGCAGCGGTGCGCTGGTGAAGCTCCCGGGCGAAGTGCGCCTGGACCAGGCCACAGGCCAGGTCAGCGCAAAGTTCGGCAAGGATCCGACGACAGGGTTCTATCTGCCGCAGCTGCCGTTCAGCGAACTGAAGATGCGTTTCTTTGGTGGCCCCCGCGCACCGTTGATGACGGGCGCCTCATGTGGGACGTTCACGACGAGTTCGGTCCTGACGCCGTGGGACGGGAACGCTCCGGCTGAACCGGCCAGCAGCTTCGCGATCGGCTCTGGGTGCGGCGCGTTCTGGTTCTCTCCCTCGTTCGTGGCTGGCACGACGAACAACCAGGCGGGCGGCTACACCCCGTTCAGCATGACGTTCTCGCGCAAAGACGGCGAACAGCGTCTCTCCGGCGTGCAGGTCACGATGCCGCCTGGGCTGCTCGGTAAGATCGCGGGGGTCGCGCGGTGCGGAGAATCGCAGGCCTCGAAAGGCGGATGTGGCGAAGCGAGCCTGCTGGGGGAAGTCACGACTGCGGTCGGTCCGGGATCGGACCCCTACTGGGTTACCGGCGGCAAGGTCTATTTGACCGGTCCGTACAACAACGGTCCATTCGGCCTGTCGATCGTGGTGCCCACGACGGCCGGTCCGTTCACGCTGACGGGAAATGGTGGTCCCGGGCGTGAGGTCGTGCGTGCGTCGATCCGGGTGAATCCGGCCACGGCACAGATCACCGCCGTGAGCGACCCGTTGCCCACGATGCTGGAAGGAGTTCCGCTTGACATCCGCACGGTCAACGTGACGGTGGACCGGCCGGGCTTTATGTTCAACCCCACCGACTGCGCCCCGGCGAGTGTGAGCGGTACGCTCATCTCCACGGAGGGCGCCAGTGCGAGTGTCCCCAGTCCGTTTGAGGCGGCGAACTGCGCGGCGCTGTCGTTCAAGCCGGGCTTCTCGGCGAGCACGCAGGACAAGACGAGCAAAGCCAGTGGTGCGAGCCTGGACGTGAAGGTCGCCCAGAAGCAGGGCGAAGCGAACATTCACAAGGTCAATTTGACGTTGCCCAAGGCGTTGCCGGCGCGGTTGACGACGCTGCAGAAAGCGTGCACGGAAGCGCAGTTCGCGGTGGATCCCGCGGGTTGCCCGGCGGGGTCGTTCATCGGTACGGCGACGGCCGTGACGCCGGTGTTGAGTGTGCCGCTGACGGGACCGGCGATCCTGGTGTCTCATGGTGGCGCGGCGTTTCCGGATGTCGAGTTCCTGCTACAGGGCGAAGGGGTGGAGATCACCCTGGATGGCAAGACGGACATCAAAGGCGGGATCACGTACTCGAGCTTCGAAACGGTGCCCGACGCTCCGATCTCCAGCTTCGAAACGGTGTTGCCGCAGGGGCCGCACTCGGTGTTGGCGACGGACATCCCAGCCAAAGCGAAAGGGAATATGTGCGGGCAGTCGCTGGTCATGCCCACGACGATCACCGCTCAGAACGGAGCGGTCATCACCCAGACCACGAAAGTCGCGGTCATGGGATGTGCGAGTGTCGCCAAGAAGGCCCTGACCCGCGCGCAGAAGCTCAAAGCGACGCTGAAGGCGTGTCGCAAGAAGTATATGAGCACAGCCAAGCGCCATCAGCGCGAAGCGTGCGAACACCAGGCGCACAAGCACTACGGGCCAGTGAAGCGGAAGAAGAAGTAAGTGAGCGGCAAAACGGGCAAACCTGAATGCGGCGCCGGGCTCTGGACTGTGATGCGTTTGTGATTCCAAGTCTGTCTTCCCCGATCTTGCGTCCCATCAGGAGGGACTGTGAGCGTGCGTCGGACGGTACCGGTAACGGTTCTCGTCCGGCGTGTTGACAAAGACCGCCGCCGTCAGAGCGGCGAATGAGACGAAAGGAAGTGTTGCTCCATGAGATCCACCTACAGGATCCTGCTCGCGGTCGCCGTCGCGGCGCTCGCGTTCAGCGCCGTCGCGGCGAGCGCCGCCTCAGCGCACGAATTCATCGTCGCAGGTAGCCATCTCACCGAAACCAAGGAAGCCACAGGCACCGGTGGCAGCGTTGAAATGGCGTGGAAAGTCCTTGGGAACAACGTGCGTGTCGAATGCAAAAGCACAGCACTCACCGGTTATCTCGAAACCGGAGGCAAATCGCGTGGCGAAATCAAAGTCGAAAGCTGCAAAATGCCTGAATATCCAAACTGCAGCGTCCCAAGCCTGTCGTACAAAGTCAAAGACAGTCTGGCGGGCGTCAACGGCGCGCTGACCGACGAATTCCATCCGGCAGCTGGAAGCGAAGGTTTGTTCCGTTTGACGATTAAAACCTTACCTCGCACAATTGCGCGGTGAAAGGCGAATATACCGTGGACGGCCACTACACGTGTGCCCTGCCGGGCGTCGAAACCGAAGCGCTCGGACACGAAGTAGCGTGCAAGCCGGAAGGCAACGAACTGACGGTCCTTGGGGCAAAGTTCACGCTGTCCTACTCCGACAATGTGAGCCTGACCTCGGGCCAGGACTGGAGCGCGATCTGACACCAGCCCAGGCATGACGGTCGCGTGGGGTCCCGGACGTGCCGGTACCCCACGCTACTCGACCAGTGCAAATCGCACACCCAGCGCGCGATAAGACCGCACGGCTTCGAGCGTGCGGCGTATCTCCTCGTCGGTACGCGAACGGCCGGGACCCTTCGCCGGCCGGGCGCGTGCTCGAACCGCGGCTCGACCCGTGCGCGGCTAGGAGCCCGGAAAGCGGGCCAGGCTGCGGCTGATCTCGGGCTGGCGGCGTTGCCAGTACGCCGCGATCGTCGCCCGGCTCTCGGGGAGCATGTCGTCCTCGTCAACGTCATCGAGGTAGCCGAGGGCTTCGACGATGTGGCCGATGCTTGGGTGCTCGGGCGGCACCCGGTAGCGGGCCATGCAGAGGCCTATGCCTTCCTCGAAGCGGCGGCCGGCGATCTCCTCGATGCGCTCGAGATCGAAGTAGTCTCACAGCTCGCCCCGGTCGCGTGGGAGATCGAGCGGGGGCGG
Organism: uncultured Solirubrobacterales bacterium; assembly: GCA_963786535.1. GTDB lineage: Bacteria > Actinomycetota > Thermoleophilia > Solirubrobacterales > Solirubrobacteraceae > Palsa-744. Next base: position 202,716 of record CAWAZI010000002.1, read on the forward strand.
TCTTGAGGGTCTTGTGTGGCGTGAGCGTGTGCGTGTGGGCTTGTGGACGGTCTTGGCGTTCTTTGATCGTGAGCCTGCTTTGGCGAGGGTGTGTGTGGTGCAGGCGTTGCGTGGTTCGCAGGGTGTGCGCGAGCTCGCCGGCGTTCTGGATGAGGGTCGGGTGCAGGGCGCGCATGGCGCTGAGTGTCCGTCGTTGACGGCGGAGGGCTTGGTCGGTGCGGCTTTCGCGATCGTGTACGCGGTTGTTGCACGGGATAGTGAGCCGCTCACGGGCCTGTTGCCGCGGACATTGGCCGACCGACTTCCCGCCCGCCCGGTTTCGGCCGCGCCAACCACGAGTTCTTGGAGGGTGCGAAACATGCGCGTGAAAGTGGTGTTAGAGGGATGTCATGGATCTGACCTCCGCCAGGACCGCCATCCGCGGCAGGCGCCTGCTCCTCGCTGTCGCGTGTGGGCTGGCCCTGCTGGGGGCGGCGCTTGCGGGCAGCGCGCGCGGGCAGACCGTCGGTCAGAGCGCCGACCTGCTCGGCGCCGGCAACTCCTCGCAGGACTCGGCCTCGCTCGTGCAGTGCCTGACGGCGAGCGAACCGGCCGAACGGTCGGCGACGTTCTCCGGCGAAATGACGGCCATTGCGGGGACAACGCGCATGTCGATGCGCATCGAACTGCTGGAGCGGATGCCGGGGGAGACGGCCTACCACGCGGTCGCTGCTCCCGGGCTGGGGGTATGGCGAGCGTCCGACCCGGGCGTGGGTGTCTACAAGTACGTCAAGCAGGTCACCAACCTGTCGGCCCCGGCCGACTATAAAGGGCTCGTCAGCTTCCGCTGGCAGGGCGCCCACGGCCGTATGATCAAGCGCGACGAACGGCGTACGCACAGATGCTCGCAGCCCGCGCCGGCCGCGAGCGCTCCCTCATCGTCCTCGCCGCTAGAATGATCGGACGATGAAGACGGGCATCCATCCCAACTACGTGCAGGCCCACGTGCGCTGCACCTGCGGCAACGAGTTTCTCACGCGCGCGACCCAGGATGAGCTGCACGTCGAGGTGTGCTCCAATTGCCACCCCTTCTACACCGGTCGCCAGAAGCTGGTGGACACCGGTGGGCGCGTCGAGCGCTTCCAGCGGCGCATGGCCAAAGGCCGCGCCGCCGCTCAGGCCAAGGCGTCCTAAGCGGTCCGATTATGGCCTCTCGTCCGGCAGGGGGTGAGGGGGTGCGTGCCAACGCGCTGCAGGCGCCGGTCGTGACCGGTCGCGCCCGCGCGCGCGCTCGGTGACGTTCCGGCCGGCGCGGAGGTCGTGTTCGAGCCGGACGGCGAGCTGAGCGCCCAGCGCGACGCGCCCGTGGGCGGCCAGGCCGTGCTGGAGGGCGTGATGATGCGCGGCGTGTCCAACTGGGCGGTCGCGGTGCGCAAGCCCAGCGCCGAGCAGCTGCGCGAGGAGCCCCACCGCTCGCCCGAGGAGGCTGCGCTCGGGGAGATCGAGGTCAGCACGTTTCCGCTGGACTCAGTCATGCGACGCCACCGTCTGTTGCGGCTGCCGATCATTCGCGGCGTCGTCGCGCTCGGCGGCTCGCTGGCGATCGGGTTCCGCGCGCTGGAGGTCTCCGCCAACGCCCAGCTGCCGCCCGACGAGCAGGACGCAGAGCCGCAGGAGATTCCCCGCGGCGTATGGGCGGGTACGGTCGTCGTCGCGCTGCTGCTCGCGATCGTCCTGTTCTTCCTCGTCCCGGTCGGCCTGACGAGCCTGATCAAGGGCCAGCTGCACAGCTCGGTGCTGTTCTGGGTGGTCGAGGGCATCGTCAGGACCTCGATATTCCTCGGCTACATGTTCCTGCTCTCGCGCATCCGCGACCTGCGCCGCGTGTTCGAGTACCACGGCGCTGAGCACAAGACGATCTCCTGCTTCGAGGCCGGCCTGCCGTTGACGCCGGTCAACGCGCAGCGGTTCTCGCGCCTGCACCCGCGCTGTGGCACCAGCTTCCTGCTCGTCGTGATGATCGTCGCGATCTTCGTCTTCGCCCCGATCGGCCTGCCCGCCTGGTACTGGCTCGTGCTCACCCGTATCCTCGGCGTGCCCCTGATCGCCGGCATCTCCTTCGAGCTGATCAAGTTCGCCGGGCGCAACCGCCGCCGCGGCTGGGTGCGCGCGGTCATGTGGCCCGGCCTGAAGCTGCAGCTGCTCACCACGCGCGAGCCCGACCTCGACCAGCTGGCGGTCGCGATCGCCGCGCTCGACGCCGTCCTTGAGCGCGAGACGCCCGGCGCGCTGTCGGCCGCCGACCTGGTGGGCGTGGAGGTCGTGGCGTAGGCGGGACATAGACTGAGTCTGATGATCGAAGACTTGGTCGAGCAGATCGAAACGCGCTTCGCCGAGCTCGGCGCCCAGATGACCGACCCGGAGGTGATCTCCGACCGGGAGCGCTACGCCGGTGCCGGGCGCGCCTACCGCCAACTCGAGCCCGCCGCCAAGCTCGCGACGCAGTGGCGGCGCGCACACGACGACGCCGCCGGGGCGGAGGAACTGATCTCCGAGGACGGCGAGGATCCTGAGCTGCGCGAGCTGCTGTCCGGCGCGCGCGAGCGGATCGAGGAGCTGGAGGAGGAGATCCGCCTGGCGATGATCGAGCGCGATCCCAACGACGAGCACAACGTGATCGTCGAAATCCAGGGTGGCGCCGGCGGCGACGAGGCCGGGCTGTGGGCGGGCGACCTGTACCGGATGCTTGCCAAGTACGCCGAGCATCTCGGATTCGCCACCGAGTCGATGGACATCGGCGATGGCAAGTACACGTTCGCGATCAAGGGTGATGGCGCCTACTCGGTGTTCAAGTTCGAGGGGGGCACCCACCGCGTGCAGCGCGTGCCCGAGACCGAGTCCCAGGGGCGCGTCCACACCTCTACCGCGACCGTCGCGGTGCTGCCCGAGGCCGAGGACGTGGACGTTCAGGTGGACCCGAACGACCTGCAGATCGACGTCTACCGCTCCTCCGGGCCTGGAGGGCAGTCGGTCAACACGACCGACTCGGCGGTGCGCATCACGCACAAGCCGTCCGGAATCGTCGTCTCGATGCAGGACGAGAAGTCCCAACTGCAGAACCGCGAGAAGGCGCTGCGCGTACTGCGCGCGCGGTTGTACGAGCGCGCGCTGGCCGAACAGCGGGCCGAGCTCGCGGCAGATCGCCGCTCGCAGGTCGGCACGGGCGATCGCGCGGAGAAGATTCGCACCTACAACTACGGCGAGCGGCGCGTCACCGACCACCGCATCAAGCTCACCGTGCACAACCTCGACCAGGTCCTCGAAGGTCAGCTCGACGAGCTCACCGCCGCGCTGCAGGCCGACGAGCGGCGTTTGCGGCTGCGGGCGCAGGCCGCGGCTACGTGACGCGTGGCACCCCGGTTCGCGACGCGCTCGACGGGGCGATCACGGCGATCGCGGCCGCGGGCTGCGAAACGCCCCGGCTGGACGCCGAACTTCTGTTCGCGCACGTGCTCGGGGTCTCGCGCGAGCGCCTGCTGACCGATCGCGACCTCACGGTCTCAGGGCGCGACGTGCGAGCCGTTCAGGACGCCGTGCGCCGTCGCGCCGTGCAGCGCGAGCCCGTCGCCTACATCATCGGCGCCCGCGCCTTTCGCCGCCTGCGGTTGGCGGTGGACCCGCGCGCGCTGATCCCGCGCCCGGAGACCGAGCTGCTCGTGGAAATCGCCGTCGCACGGCTGCGTTCTGGCGCGCGCGTGCTCGACGTGGGCACGGGCGGCGGGGCGGTCGCGCTGGCGCTCGCCGACGAGCGCCCGGACCTGCTCGTGACCGGCAGCGATATCAGCGAGGACGCGCTCGAGCTCGCGCGCGCCAACGGCGAGCGGCTCGGCCCGCGCGTGAACTGGCTGCACGCCGATCTGCTCACGGGCGTCCCCGACGAGTTCGACGCGATCCTGTCCAACCCGCCGTACGTCGCTGAGTCCGAGTGCGCGTCCCTGGCGCCCGAGATCCTGCGCCACGAGCCGTCCGGGGCGCTGCTCGCGGGGCCGGACGGGCTGGCCTGCATCCGCGCGCTGATCGCTCAGGCGGCCAAGCGTGAGCGGGTGCGACTGCTCGCGCTGGAGCACGGCGCCGGGCAGAGCGACGCCGTGGCTGAGCAGGTGTGCGCGGCGGGGTTCGGCTCGGTGCGCTCCGAGCGCGACCTGGCGGGGATCGAGCGTGTGGTCGTGGGAGAGCGGTGAGTGGGCGGCCGCCGTCCGCCGGGCCGCCGGACGGCGAGGTTCGGCGTGGCGGTGCTCCCGGGCCGCTCACGGCCGCCGATGTCGATGCCCTGAGGGAGTGCATCGCCCGCGCGGGCGTCGTCGTATTCCCGGCCGACACCGTCTACGGCCTCGGCTGCGACCTCGACAGCGAGCCGGCCGTGAGGCGGCTCTACGAGCTGAAGGGCCGCCCCGCGACACGCCCGGCAGCTGTCATGTTCTTCGCGCTCGACCTCGCCCTGGGCGCGCTGGGAGAGCTGCGACCGCGCGAGCGAGCCGCGCTGGAAGCGCTGCTGCCGGGTCCGCTGACGCTGCTGCTGCCCAACCGCGCGCACCGCTTCTCGCTCGCGTGCGGGCCGGGCCCGGGCGGCTCGGAGACCCTCGGTCTGCGCGTCCCGTCGCTGCCTGCCCAGCTTGCCGCACTCGCCGCCCTGGACCGGCCGCTGCTGCAATCGAGCGCCAACCTCTCCGGCGGTCCCGAGGCACGGCGACTGGCCGACGTGCCCGCCTCGATTCGCACAGGCGCCGACCTGACGCTCGACGGAGGGGATCTGCCGGGCGTCGCCTCAACCGTCCTGGACCTGCGCGACTACGAGCGCTCGGGGGAGTGGCGCATCGTGCGCGAGGGTCCGCTCGGGCGGGCTGAGATCGAGCGCATGCTGTAGCGGCCCCGCGCCGCCATACGGGCCGCGGTCGCGTATGACTCCGGCGCCTGCGATGCTGTGCACGAAGTCGATGGCGCACCCAACTCCACTCGACGCGCTCTACGCCGGCCTGGTGGCCGCGGCCGTGACCGCGCTGCTGACGCCGCTCACGATGCGGCTCGCCCGGGCGGTCGGAGCGATCGACGAACCACGCGAACGTGGCCTGTCCGAACGCCCGACGCCGCTGCTCGGTGGTCTGGCGATCTTCGCCGGGGTGCTCGTCGCGATGCTGATATGGCTGGGAAGCGGCTACTACGGCGAGCGTCACCTGTGGCAGGGTGTGCTGATCGCGGCCGCGCTGATAACGCTGGTGGGCGCGCTGGACGATCGCTTCGAGCTCCCGCCCGCGGTCAAGCTCGCCGGACAGGTGCTGGCGGCGGTGATCGTCGTGCATTACGGGGTGGCGGTGAAGGCGATCACGCTCCCGTTCGTCGGCAAACTCGCGTTGCCCAACGCCGGTGTCACGAACGCCGGGCCGATCCTGACGGTGATCGGGCTCGTGGCGATGATGAACGTGGTCAACTTCTCCGACGGCGTCGACGGGTTGGCCGCGGGCGTGTGCGCAATCATCGCCGCCGCGATGGCGGTGATCGCCTTCGATCTCGGGCGCCAGCAGCCCGGCGTGCTCGCCGCGCTCACCGCCGGCGCGGCGCTCGGCTTTCTGATCTACAACTTCCCGCCCGCGTCGAGCTTCATGGGCGACTGCGGCGCGAACCTGCTCGGCCTGCTGATGGGCGTGATCACCGTCGAGGCGGCGGTCAAGACGACGGCCGTGGTGTCGTTCGTGCTGCCGTTGATCCTGCTCGCGGTGCCGTTTCTGGACACGACGTTCGTGGTGCTCAAGCGCCTCAAGTACAAGCAGCCGATCTACCGGCCCGACAGCGAGCACTTCCACCATCGCATGGCTCGCATCGGCTTCTCCAGCAGGCGCACGATCGCCTATCTGTACGCGTGGACGCTGCTGCTCGCGGGGCTGGCGCTGGCGTTGCGGTTCGTCCCCTACTCAGACCATCACGGCCACCTGCGCTCAGGTTGGACGCTCGCGATGCTCGCCATTGGGCTCATCGTCGTGGCGGCCAGCGTTTATCTCGTGTACGTGCTGGAGATATTCAAGTTCCGCCGCCTGGACGCGATCCGCCTGCGCCGGCTGCGCCCGGACGCCTCGCCCGCGGAGATCGAGCGGGACGTGGCGCGGGACTTTCAGACCGGCGAGTTTCAGACGGTCTCCGCCGCCGAGGCCCACGATCCCCCGCCCCTGGCGACCCCGCCGGCGCGGACCGCTCGGACCGCCTCAGCGTCCGAGCGCGCCGACGTGCCCGTGGCGGGGTTCGGTGTGGAGGACGGGCGCGCTGAGCAGCCCATCGGCGAGCGGCAGGTGGATCAGGATCGCGTAGGCACAGACGAGCAGCGTGGCGGCGCGCAGGCGCCGATTGCCGCCGACGGCCGCTAGCGGGAGCGGCCAGATCGCATACCACGGCAGCAGCCACGCCGTGGACAGCAGCAGCGCCAGCGTGCTCCAGCCGGCGGCCACGCGCCAGTCCGCGCCGCGCGCCGTGCGCCACAGCGCGTAGAACAGCACGAGCGCGAACGCGCCGAGGAAGCAGTGCCGCCACCAGCCGGGTGTTCCTCCCAGCCCCACCAGGCGCGCGGTCTCGGCGGGAATGCTGTGGACGGCCACCAGCTGCTGCTGCTCGCCGACGGCGTCCAGGAAGCCGAGCGCGTGCGAGCCGAACCCGATCAGCCCGACGCCCGCCACGAGCGCCAGGCCGAGAATCGCGGCGAGGGCCACACGGGTACGCTCGCGCCAGTCAGAGGGCGCGAGCACCAGAAACGGGAGCACGATCCCGGCGGTGACCTTCACGCCGATGCCGGCTGCCAGCGCCAGCGCCCCCGCGCGATAGCGCGGGGGCCTGCCGGCGCGTCCGGTGGCGCGGGCGCCCGCGCCACTCTCCGCGGCCATGGCGGTCCCGGCGGTGAGCGCGAGCGCTCCGGCGAGGAACGCGAGCACGATCGTGTCGTTGTGGGCGCCGCCCACCGCGAGCTCCAGCATCACCGGGTTCAAGCCGACGAACGCCGCGGCATAGCGCCGCGAGCGACCCAGCGCGCCGGCGGCGCGCGCGGTCAGCGCCACGGCGGAAAGACTCCCCGCGACCGCGGCCGCCTTCAATGTCCACAGGCCGCCCGCGAGCCCCAGCGGCGCTGTGGCGTAGCTCGCGAGCGTGAACAGCGGTCCATAGGGGGAATGCTGAAACGGCCAGCCGATGAACGGGTAGATCGGGTCGGTCGGCGCCTGGAACGCCACATGCGTGTAGGGATCGAGGCCGTGCATGCACGCCCATGCGGGCGAACGCGAGGTAGCCGAACACGTCCTGGGAGATCAGCGGCGGGCCGAGCAGCAGGATCAGGTTCGCGGCCACGATCGCCACGACGATCGCGCGCAAGGACAGCGCGCGCGCGTGCGCCGCCACCAGCACCGCGGCGTATCCGGCGCACATGATCAGGGTGAGCGTCTGAAACTCGTCCGAGGAGATCGCGCCGGCGCCAAGACCCCGCAACGGTCCGGCCAGCCAGTCCGGCCAGCCCCCGGTGCGGGCGGGCACGTACCCCGACGGACCGCCCGCTGCGCCGGCGCTCAGCAGCAACACGCTCGCCAGGATCCCGAACAGCCCGACCGCGCCGAGCGCGCGCAGCGCCCGCGCGGGACGGCTCTGGATCGCCCCGGCAGCCCCATCCGCGGGGACGGGCGTACGCCGTCCGGCGTCTTCTACGCGCCCGGGTATCGGAGTCGTGGCCTCGATGCGGTCATTGTTACGTCTACCCGGCCTGCAAGCATATGATGGGCCAAGTACCCTGTGGAGGCTGGCTCACGCCTTCCTGGAGTATTCGTCCGTGGGCACGCGCTCGAGCAGGGATCGCCCGTAGCGCGGGCGAAGGTCTGATCAGGCACATGCGACGCCGCCAACGCAAATCCAGTCCGCGCCCCGCGCACGACCCGCGACGCGTGCTGGTGCTGTCCGCGGACGTGGGAGAGGGCCACGCCGCCGCCGCCCGCGCATTGGCGCGCCAGATCGAGGAATCCGGGCAGCCTGCCGAGGTGACCGTGATCGACGGGCTGGCCGCGATGGGGCGCCTGCTGCAGCCGGTCGTCGAGGACGGATACAGGGTGCAGCTGCGGTTCATGCCGTGGACGTACACCGTCGTGTACTGGCTGCTGGAGCGGGTAGCGCCGATCCGCTTGCGGCGCGGCGGCTGCTGTGCCTGTTCGGCTCGCGCCCGCTGGCGCGCCGGATCGCCGAGCACGACCCCGACGTGGTCGTCTCGACCTACCCGGCGGTGACCGTCGTGCTCGCGCGCCTGCGCCGCACCCACGCGATCCAGTGCCCCACGGTCGCGACGATCACCGACCTGACCGGCCTGTTCTTCTGGGCCCAGCCGGGCATCGACATGCACCTGGTGATGTACGGGGAGTCGATGAGCCCGGTCGAGCGGATCGCCGGCGCGGGCAGCGCGCAGCTGGTGAGCCCGCTGATCTCCGCGGAGTTCACGACGCCCGCGCTGCCCGCTGCGGGCTCGCCGCGCGCTGGGTCTGCCCGAGGCGGGCAGGATGGTCGTCGTCTCCGGCGGCGGCTGGGGTGTGGGCGACATAACGGGCGCCGTGCGCGAGTTGCTATGCGAGCCGGAGATCGAGCGCGATCGTGTGCCTGGCGGGACGCAACGAGCAGCTGCGCGAACGGCTGAACGCCGATTTCGCCGGTCAGGAGCGGGTGCACGTGTACGGATTCACCGACGAGATGCCGCGGCTGCTGGCGGCCGCCGACGTGCTCGTGCACTCCACCGGTGGCGTCACCTGCCTGGAGGCGAAGGCCGCGGGCACGCCCGTGGTCTCCTACGGGCTGCCGGTCGGGCATGCGCGGTTGAACACGCGCGCGATGGCCGACCTGAACCTGCTGCGGCTCGCCAACGATACGACCGAGCTGCGCGAGCACGTGCGGGCGAGCTTCGCCGAAGTCGCCCCGGCGCTCGCGACGACGACTCGACTCCGTCGCTCGCGCGGGAGCTCGCCGGGAGTCGGCGCAGAGGTCGGGACCGCCGCGAGGCCCGGGATGACGGTTGCGCCGCGCAGACAGCGTCCGAGACGACGGCCGCCGAGCTGGTGCTCGACGCGCCCCAGCGCGCGTCATCCCGATCCCGCTGTGGCGGCTGCGGCTGGTGGCGTTGCTCACACCGCTGGTGCTGCTGCTGGGGATGGGCATGTGGACGATGTCAACCGACGAGGTGAGCGTGCTGGCGGCGAAGATCCTGCACGTGCACCCGCTCGCACGGGTCAAGACCGATCAACGCGACGTCGGCGTGATCTTGCGCGTGCCGAGTCCAGATCAGGCGCTCGTCGCGGCCGAGCTGGCGGGGCGCGGCATCCATGTCTCCTTCGCCGACGCGGGCGGAGCGCCGACGCCCGCGACGATCTCCAGGGTGCGCGCGCTCGGCGACGAACTGCTGCCGGCGATCCCCGACTCGGGCACGTTGCTGCGGTGGGTGAAAGCGCGCGGCATGCTGCGCGCGCAGGCGCGCGCGCTGGGACTGCGTCACCACTTCTACTTCCTTCAGCCCCGGGGCGGGCTGACCGTCGGCCAGCTCGTGCTGGCGCGCACGACCGGCGCCAAACCGGTGAGCGGCGCGCTGCGACTGAGCGCGACCGCGCCGCTGCCTCAGCGGCCCGCGCGCGCCGGGGAAGTGCTGGTCGTGACGCTAGACGGGTCCTCCGCCTCGGTGGCGGGGCTCGAGCGGATCGTCTCCTCGCTCGGCGGGCACGGGCTGGGGGCGGAGCCGCTGTCGTGGCTGATCGGCTCGCCGCCCATCAGGGCGAGCAGCAGCGGCGAGCGCACGAGCGCGGCGGCGCCCGTCACGAGCAGCGCCAGCGAGAGCGCGAGCGGCACGCCACCGAGCGGGGTGTCGGAGAAGCGCTCGCCGAACAGCAGCGGCGCGACCGTGACTGGCACGATCGTCTGAGTCACGAACACGACAGGCGCCACCTGGATCGCCGGTCGCGACTGCAGGGAGCTCGTCTCGCTGAGGACCCCGACAGCGGACGCCGCGGCCGTCGCCAGCCCCCATGCGGCGGCCACGAGCAGGTGCCCGGCGGAGAGGTCGTCGGAGGCGAGCTTGGTCGCGATCCCGCTCCAGCCGAACGCGAGACCGGCGCCGAGCATCGTCACCGACGCGGGCGAGCGGCGGATGGCGCGCAGCACATAGGGCAGCAGGCTGGCCAGGCCGAGACCGAGCAGCACGATGCCGATCGTCAGTCGCTCGGAGGTGTGGCCGGTGCTGCGCGGCGGCGCGCACAGGCCCGCTCCGATCACGCCGAGCACGATCGCCGCGATCGCGATGTGCTCGTGGCGTCCGGCGTGCTCGCCGAGCATCCGCTGCCCCAGGAACAGCAGCACGACCAGGCCGGTGGCGAGCGCGGGCTGCACCACCACCAGCGGGGCGAGCAGCAGCGCCAGTACCTGCAGCGGCCAGCCGATGATCGACAGGCCCGTGCCGAGCATCCAGCGCCCACGTCTGATCAGCCCCCAGACGAGCGCCAGGCGCAGGTGCTCTTCGGAGGGCGCCTCCTTGGCGTCCATCGCCTGCAGGGCGATCCCTAGGCTGTAGAAGACCGACGCTCCCACGGCGGCTCCGATTCCCAGCACAAGATCGACCATGTCCACCCACGATCATCGCACTCACAGCCGCTGCACCGCCGGCGCGGTGGCCGGATTGGCGATGGGCGGCTACCTGCCTGCCGCGGACTCGCCGTCCCGCGCTCGCCGGAGCATCTGGCCGCGCTGCGCCGTCCGCTCGGTGTGGAGGACCGTACCGCGAGCGGACGCGGATACGCGCTCACCTTCGACGACGGTCCGCACGCGCAGGGAACCCCGGCGACCCTGGAAATCCTCGCGGCCGCCGGCGTTCGGGCCACGTTCTTCATGGTCGGCGAGCAGGTGCGGCGCAACCCCGGTCTGGCCGCGGAGGTTCTCGCCGCCGGGCACGAGATCGGTCTGCACTGCGACTGCCACCGCAACCTGCTGCGTCTGTCGCCGCGGCAGGTGCGCACCGACATCGCTCGCGCGCAGGACACGATCGAGTCGGCCACCGGTTGTGCGATCGGTCTGTACAGACCACCGTACGGCGTGCTGAACGCGGCGGCGCTACGGCTCGCGCGCGGACATGGCTGGCGTACGGTGTTGTGGAGCCACTGGGGCAAGGACTGGCAGGCGCGGGCCACGCCGGAGTCGATCGCGGCACGGGTGACAGACGGGTGCCGGCGAGGGCTCGGTGCTGCTGCTGCACGACGCCGACGACTACTCGGCGCCCGATTCCTGGCGGCGCACAGTCGCGGCGCTGCCGCGCGTGCTGGACACGCTCGCGCAGCGGGGGCTGCGGCCCGTCGCGCTCTGATTCGCTGTGCCGAGGCGCCGTCGCGCCTGAACCGTCCCAAACCGCTGGTCCGGGAGAGTAGGAGGGTAAGATCGAGGGCTTGTCCAGTGCCGTTTCGTTCGATCCAGACGGCTCCGCGGCGGCGGTCGTCCAGTCCGTCGCGGGGGTTCAGCCCATGCCCGCATTGCCCGCGTGCACGGGCGCGAGTCGCGCGCGTAACCGTCACCCGCACGCGCTGGTGGGTGGAGGCGCTGGTGATCGTGTGGCTGTGCTGGGTGTATGACGCGATCACGAACTTCGCGCCGCTGCGGTTGCACACGGCGCTGAGCAACGCCGAAGGCGTGCTCGCGGCGGAGCGCTGGATGGGCATCGATCCCGAGCTCTCACTCGACCGCTGGCTGGCGGGCCATCACACGCTCGGGCTGCTCGTCTCCGACTACTACGACAACGCCCACTTCATTGTTACGCTGGGTCTGCTGGGCTGGCTGTGGGTGCGCCGCGCCGACCTGTACCGGCCGCTGCGCAACACGCTGGTGCTGACGAACGTGATCGCGTTCGCGGTCTTCTGGCTATATCCCGTCGCCCCTCCGCGCATGCTCCGCGCCGACGGGTTCAGCGACATCGTCGCCTCCACTCACGCGTTCGGCTCCTGGCACACGGGCGCGCTGGCCTCGGCCGCCAATCAGCTGGCGGCGATGCCCTCGCTGCACATGGCGTGGGCCGCGTGGTGCTCGGTCGCGCTGTGGCGGCTGTCCACGCGCGCGTGGGTGCGCGGCGTGGCGCTCCTGTATCCGTGCATGACGGCGCTGGCGGTGCTCGCCACCGGCAACCACTACGTGCTGGACGTGCTCGCGGGTCTCGCCACGCTGGCAGTGGCGATGCTGATTGAGGCAACGATTCTCCGCAAAATCCGCCCACGTCGCGTGGCGCATGTCACAAACTTGTTACGAAGTCTGATACCAGGTAGACTGAATCACGTCATCGCAGGCGGTCCACAAGCGCTGAAGCAGCAGTGGCGCCGGGATCAGACCGTCCGTCCGTGTAAAGGGCGTGGTCGGTTGCGCCTGCAAGGAGGCAACGAGCAGATGCCAGATTTCGAGGTCAACGAAGGCTACGTCGAGGCCGGCCGCCGTCGCGCCGACTCGCCCCTGTCCAGTCGGGTGGATGAGCGATCGCGTGTCCGCGGACGGGTATGTCTCGGCGGACGAAGGCGGCGTCGCGTACCGGCGCCGGTCGTGCATGTCGAGGGAACCGACGCCGCGGATGCGACCGAGGCGGTCGAGGACCGCCGCAAGCTGCCCGAGGAAACGCCGATCGTCCGTCGCACGAGGCACCTCGCCGCAGGGCACTTCTCGGCGAGCGGCATACCCCGGCGCGGCGCGTGGGAGTGAGGCTGATAGCGCGCCGGCGCAGGCTTGCGCGGCGTGCCTGTCCGTATGGGTGGCAGGTGCGCGTGCTGGGAACTCCGCCGCGCAATCGCCGGCGCCTGTGGACGGCGTGCCACGGATCCCCGGGATCCCTGAGCTGAGGTGGCCACCCTGCGCTATCTCGACGTGTGCCTGGTGCTCGCGACAGCCCCGTTCGTGCTGATCGCGGGCCTGCCGCTGCTGGGCTACCTCGTGGGGGCGTGCGCCTGGCTGCTGACGCGCGCCGGGATGGTGTGGATGCAGGAGCAGGCCCTGCGCACCGGGGACCCGAAGCTCAAAGCCGGACTGCAGGTGGGGGGGATGATGGGCCGGCTGTGGCTGATCGCGCTGGCAGTGATCCTCGCTCGCTACGCGGGCGGTAGGGACGACGGGATCATGGCGGCCGCGCTGGTGCTGGCCGCGTTCACCGTCTACTTCGTGATGTCGTTCGTGACCCGCGGAGCTCCGCCGCGGGCACGCGCCCTCAGAACGCCGAGCGCCTCGTGAGCGTCGCCGTGGACAGTCAGGGCGAGAGCCCGTCGACAGGCTCGGGCGCCGACGACCGCGGCCCTCGCCAAAAGCTCAGCACGAAGCGGAAGCTGCTGATCCTGGCGGGCGTGTGGATCGGCGGCGTGATCGTGCTCGGGATCATCTACGGGTTTCACGGCACCCGCAACACGAGCTTTGAACCGCAGAACGAGTTCAAACTCGACAACTGGGTGAGCCTGGGGGCGTTCTCGCTGAACAAGGCCGTGCTGTACCTGGTGCTGGCCGCGACGCTGACCTGTGTGAGCATGATCTGGATCGCGCGGCGCATGCAGCAGCGCCCGAACAAGGTGCAGGCTGCGGTGGAGACGCTGTATCAGCTAATGCGCGAGAACATCACGGGCAGCGCGATGGAGGAGAAGATGGCCGCGAAGTGGTTCCCGTTCATCGGGGCGCTGTTCCTGTTCATCATGTTCTCGAACCTGATCGGCTACATCCCCCTGCCGACGAACACCGAGCACGAACTGAGCGTGTTCGGGACTCACATACCGTCGTTCTCGCTGTACGCCTCGACCGCCAACATCGCGATCCCGCTCGCGCTCGCGCTCGTGGTGTTCGTGTCCTACACGTTCGAAGGCGTGCGCGCCAAGGGCCCGATCGGCTATCTGAAAGGGCTCATCCCGGGCGGCGTCACGGGCGGGATGGCGGTCGCGATCTTCTTTCTGGAGGTCCTGTCGAACCTGATGCGGATTCTGTCGCTGACGATTCGTCTGTTCGCCAACATCCTGGCGGGCCATCTGATCATCCTGTTCATGGCGGGAGCGCTCGCGGTGATCCTGGGCATCTCCGCGCTGGGCTGGTTCACGCTGCCGTTCGGCATCGCGCTGTTCGCGTTCGAGGTCGGCCTGGTCGCCGCTCTGCAGGCGTTCATCTTTGCCACGCTCACCGCCATCTACCTCGGCGGCGCGGTCGCCGAAGATCACTGAAAAGTCGCACCGAGTCGAGCTCGCATCCGCTAGTCAAGCCCACCAAGCAGCACCTGACCACCACCGCCGGACACATCAACTAACGCCGAAAATCGCCAAAAAGGAGTGAATGTGCATATAGCCCTCATAACGTTGCTCGCGACCGCGACCGAAGAAACCGCCAAGGCCGGCAAGTCGATCGGCCTCGGAGTCGGCGGCGGTCTCGGCGCCGTCGGCGCGGGCGTCGGCATCGGGATCATCTTCGGCAAGGCGATCGAGGCGATCACCCGCCAGCCAGAGATGCGCGACGAGATCACCCAGCTGCAGTGGCTCGGGTTCGCTTTGACCGAGGCCTGCTTCTTCTATGGGCTCGTGGCCGGGCTGCTGGCCGCGTTCATCGTCTGAGGAGCGGATGTCCTCGATGCTTCCCATCGCCTCCAACGGCAGCTTCCTGATCAAGCCGGGCGTCGGCTTGATGGTGTGGACCCTGCTCGTGTTCGGCGTCACGATGGTGCTGCTCGCCAAGTTCGCGTTCCCGTACATCAGCGAGGCGCTGGAACGCCGGCAGAAGACGATCGAAGACTCGATCGACTCGGCGCGGCGCACGCGCGAGGAGGCCGACAGGCTGCTGGCCGAGTATCGCGAGCGCCTGAAGGAGGCCAGGGCGCAGTCGGATGAGATCGTCCAGCGCGCGCGCCAGACCGCGGAGTCCCACGAGCTCCAGGCAAAAGAGCAGGCGCAGCGGATCGCCGCCGAGGCGGCCAGGCGCGCCGAGCGCGAGATCGAGGCGGCCACCGAGCGCGCGATCGACGGCATCCGCCGCGAGGTCGCCGAGCTGACGATCATGGCGACCGAGAAGGTGACGCGCAAGACGCTCGACGACGCCGATCAGAAGCGTCTCGTGCAGGAGGCGCTGGGTGAGCTGGACTTCTCGGGTCTGTCGTCGGGGGCGAGCAACAACTGATGGAGGAGCTCGCCCAGGTATACGCTCGCGCGCTGTTCGAGGTGGCCGAGGAACAGGGCAAGATGGAGGAGTTGCGCGAGCAGCTCGGTCAGTTCGCCGACGCGCTGGAGCAGAACCGGGAGCTGAAGCTGTTCTTCTTCTCGCCGTACTTCTCCACCGCGGAGAAGCAGCAGGCGCTGGATGGGTTGCTGGAGGGCGCCGAGGAGGCGTTCGTGGGGTTCCTGAAGCTGCTGATCGAGAATCACCGGATGCCGGTGATATTTCGCGCCAGGCGCGAGTACGAGCGGTTGTGGGCCGAGGCGAACAGGGTGCTGCCGGTGCAGGTGACGAGCGCGATCGAGCTCGACGAGGCGACGACGCAGAGCATCGGCGCCTCCATCGGGCAGAGCACCTCGCGCAACGTGACGCTGAGCACGCGCGTGGACCCGGACATCCTCGGTGGGATCGTGGTCAGAGTCGGGAACTCGATCCTCGACGCCTCGATCAGAAGCCGACTGGAGCAACTGCGCAAGCAGGTGGCGTCCGCCGCCGCCTGATGAGCGACCGCCGACCCATCGCATAAATCGCCGACCGACCGACCAATCGCCGACCGACCGGACATCGACAAGGGGAGCCATCCGAGATAGCCATGATGCAGATCAATCCAGACGAGATAACCAGCATCCTCAAGAGCCGCATCGCGGGGCTCGGCGCCGGCGAGGCCGAGCTGACCGAGGTCGGCACCGTGCTGTCGGTGGCGGACGGCATCGCGCGACTGCACGGGTTGGAGAACTGCATGTCGTTCGAGATGCTCGAGCTGCCGCACGGCGTCACCGGCCTGGCGCTGAACCTCGAGTCCGACAACGTCGGCGCGGTGCTGTTCGGCGAGTGGGAGCGGATCGGCGAGGGCGACACGGTCAAGCGCACGGGCCGGCTGCTGGAGATCCCCGTGGGCGAGGCGCTGCTCGGACGCATCGTCGACCCGCTGGGCCGCCCGCTGGACGGCAAGGGCGAGATCCACACCTCAGAGACCCGCCCGGCGGAGTTCAAGGCGCCGGGCGTGGTGCAGCGCCAGCCGGTGACCGAACCGATGCAGACGGGGCTGAAGGCGATCGACGCGATGATCCCGATCGGGCGCGGCCAGCGCGAGCTGATCATCGGCGATCGCCAGACGGGCAAGACGGCGATCGCGATCGACGCGATCATCAACAACCGCGACACGGGCGTCGTGTCGGTGTATGTGGCGATCGGCCAGCGCATGTCCACGGTCGTGGCGCTGGCGCAGACGCTGGAGGAAAACGACGCGCTGGCGAACACGATCATCGTCGCCGCATCGGCCGACGAGGCGGCGCCGATCAAGTTCATGGCGCCCTACGCGGGCTGCGCGATGGGCGAGCACTTCCTGTACAACGGCCGCCACGCGCTGTGCGTGTACGACGACCTGACCAAGCACGCCTACGCCTACCGGCAGATGTCGCTGCTGCTGCGCCGCCCGCCTGGCAGGGAGGCGTATCCGGGCGATGTGTTCTATCTGCACTCGCGCCTGCTGGAGCGCGCGGTCAAGCTCAACGACGATCTCGGCGGGGGCTCGCTCACGGCGCTGCCGGTGATCGAGACGCAGGCCGGCGACGTCTCGGCGTACATCCCACGAACGTGATCTCGATCACCGACGGGCAGATATTTCTCGAGCCCAAGCTGTTCAACTCGGGCGTGCGCCCGGCGATCAACGTCGGCATCTCGGTCTCGCGAGTCGGCGGCAACGCGCAGATCGGGCCGATGAAGAAGGTCGCGGGGCGGATCAAGCTCGAGCTCTCGCAGTACCGCGATCTCGAGGCGTTCGCGCAGTTCGGCTCGGATCTGGACGCGGACACCCAGCGCACGCTCGCGCGCGGAGAGCGGATCGTCAAGACGCTCAACCAGAACGAGCGCGCGCCGCTGGCGGTGGAGGATCAGACCACGCAGATCTACGCGGCCACGAACGGGTTCCTGGACCGGTTGAACGTCGAGCGCGTGCCCGAGTTCCTGACCGGGTTGACCGAACGGATGCACTCCGAACACGCCGACGTGCGCGCGAAGATCGCCGGCGGCGACTGGTCGGATGAGACCCAGCAGGCGCTGGGCGACGCGGTGCAGGCATACGCCGAGGACTTCGGATACGACCTCGACGAGGAGGGCCAGCCGCTGGAGGACGACGCGCCCCTCCCGCCGGCGCGCGATGGCTCCGCCGAGCGGCGCGCCCGAGCCGGAGGCCCAGGCGGCGTAGCGCCGCGCGCGGGAATCGCCATGGCCTCGCAGCGCGACGTCAAGAACCGGATCGGCTCGGTCAAGAACATCCAGAAGATCACCCGCGCGATGGAGATGGTCGCGGCCGCGCGGCTGCGCCGGGCCGAGCAGCGGATCGCGGCGCTGCGCCCGTACGCCGACGCGTTGCGGCGGATGACCAGGCAGGCCGCGCTGGACGCCGGCGCGGAGGCGTCGCGGCTGGAGCTGCTCAACGAGCGCGAGACGATCTCGACCGTCGGGCTGCTGCTCGTGACCGGCGACCGCGGGCTGGCGGGCGGGTTCAACTCGCAGGTGATCCGCGCGGGCATGCGCGCGGGCACGGAGCTGGACGAGCAGGGGCTGCAGACGCGTCTGGTATGCGACCGGGCGCCGCGGCGTGTCCTCGCTGACGTTCCGCGGACGCGAGCTCAGCGGCGCATACACGGGGTTCACCGACAAACCGTCCTACGCCGACGCGCGCGACATCGCGGGCGAGCTGATCGAGGCATATACGACGGGCGCGGTCGATCGTGTGGAGCTCGTCTACAACGCCTACGTCTCGCCGCTGACGCAGGAGGTCACGCGCGAGACGCTGCTGCCGCTGTCGCGCGCGACGATCGCGGGCGAGGAAGGGCGCGACGCGCGATGAGGCGTCGGGCGGGGGCGGGACCGCGAGCGCGTCCGGGGTGGATCAGGCGCTGGGGCAGGCGCGCGTAAGGCCGGTCCCAGGGCGCTGGTCGAGTACGAGCCCGACGCGGAGGAGATCCTGAGGCGGCTCGTGCCAGACTATGTCGAGACTTCGATCTATCGCGCGCTGGTCGAGTCGGCCGCCGGGTTCTTCGGCGCGCAGATGACGGCGATGCGCAACGCCTCGGAGAACGCCGGGGAGATCATCACCGATCTGACGCTCGAAATGAACCGCGCCAGGCAGGCCGAGATCACGCAGGAGATCATGGAGGTAGTGGCGGGAGCGGAGGGACTTAGCTAGGCCCGCGGGTGGCAGCTCGACACAGAGACTTCAACGGATAAGAGGAGAATCGAAAGACCAATGGCAACCAGCACCACAATTGAGCCGGCCGACGCGCCCGAGCGCGCGGAGCGGGTCGGGCGAGCGCGCCGCCGACGCGCAACGTCGGGCGCATCGAGGAGATCCAGGGCGTCGTGATCGAGGCGGTGTTCCCCGACAAGCTGCCCGAGATCAACCACGCGATCACGATCGCGCGGCCCAGCGGCGGCCGCCGAGGAGGAGGCGCCCGGCATCAGCACCGAGGCCGGCGGCGAGCGTGCTCGTGTGCGAGGTGCAGCAGCACCTCGGCGACGATCGGGTGCGCGCGGTGGCGATGGACACGACCGATGGGCTTGCGCGCGGCGTCGAGGTGATCGACACGGGCGGCCCGATCACGGTGCCGGTCGGCGAGGCGACGCTGGGACGGATATTCAACCTGCTGGGCGAACCGATCGACCTCGGCGAGGAGCTGCCCGCGGACACCCCGCGCCGCGACATCCATCAGGACGCGCCGCGCGTGGAGGACCTGACGCCGACGACGGAGATGTTCGAGACGGGCATCAAGGTCGATCGACCTGCTCGCGCCCTACGCGAAGGGCGGCAAGGTCGGGCTGTTCGGCGGCGCGGGCGTGGGCAAGACGGTGCTGATCCAGGAGCTGATCCACAACCTCGCCAAGGAGCACGGCGGGCTGTCGGCGTTCTGCGGCGTGGGCGAGCGCTCGCGCGAGGGCAACGACCTGTGGCTGGAGATGAAGGAGTCGGGCGTGCTCGACAAGACGATGCTCGTCTTCGGGCAGATGAACGAGCCGCCCGGCGCGCGCATGCGCGTCGCGCTGTCGGGGCTGACGATGGCCGAGCACTTCCGCGATGAGGGCCAGGACGTGCTGCTGTTCATCGACAACATCTTCCGCTTCGTGCAGGCCGGCTCGGAGGTCTCGGCGCTGCTCGGGCGGATGCCCTCCCAGGTCGGCTACCAGCCGACGCTGGAGACCGAGATGGGCCAGCTGCAGGAGCGCATCACCTCGACGCGGCAGCGGCTCGGTGACCTCGGTGCAGGCGATCTACGTGCCCGCCGACGACCTCACCGACCCGGCGCCGGCGTCGGTGTTCGCGCACCTCAACGCGACCACCGTGCTCTCGCGGGCGATCTCCGAAAAAGGCATCTACCCGGCGGTGGATCCGCTGGACTCGACCTCGACGATCCTCAAGGCCGACATCCTCGGCGAGGACCACTTCCGCGTGGCCAACCGCGTCAAGGAGATCCTGCAGCGCTACAAGGAGCTGCAGGACATCATCGCGATCCTCGGCATCGACGAGCTCTCCGACGAGGACAAGCTGACGGTGCAGCGCGCGCGCAAGGTCGAGCGCTTCCTCTCGCAGCCGTTCTTCGTGGCCGAACAGTTCACCGGCACCCCCGGCGCGTACGTGCCGATCGCGGAGACGATCAGGGGCTTCGAAGAGATCATCGAGGGCAAGCACGACGAGGTCCCCGAGAGCGCGTTCTTCCTGAAGGGCACGATCGAGCAGGTGCTGGAGGCTGCAAAGAGAGGCGGGCCTTGCGGCCCGCAGCGGGTCGCGTGGCGCGGGATACGGGAGCCTGCCGCACCCGCGGCGAGGTGAGCTCTGATGGCCAGAACAAGTTCCCGGTCGAAGTGCTGACCCCCGAGGGGGTGGTGTTCGACGAGGAGGTCGAGATGGTCTCCACGCGCACCGCCGTCGGGCTCGGTCGGCATCCTGGCCAATCACGAGCCGGTGCTGGCGACGCTGGAGCAGACGGAGCTGCGGCTGTATCGCTCGGAGACGACGTCGTGCGTTCGCCAGGGCGAGGGGTATCTGCAGTTCGCCGAGAACCGCGCGCTGGTGCTGGTCCAGGAGGCCACGCCCTAGAGGCGTCCGGCTCGAGCGCCTCCGGCGGTTAGCCTTCCCGCCAGATGAGCACTGCGCGCGAGCCCGTCGGGGTCATCGGCACCGGCTATGTCGGTCTGGTCAGCGCCGCGGGGTTCGCGGAGCTCGGCAGCGAGGTGTGGTGCGTCGACATCGACGCCGAGAAGATCGCGCGCCTGCAGCGCGGCGAGGTGCCGATATACGAGCCGGGTCTCGAGGAGATGCTGGCGCGCAACTCCGCGCGGCTGCACTTCTCCACCGAGCTGAGCGACGCGCTGGAGCACGCGCGGCTGCTGTTCGTCGCCGTCGGCACGCCGCCTACGCACTCGGGCGACGCCGACCTGGCGGCGGTGCAACGCCGGTGGTCGAGTCGATGCCCGACCTCCGAGCGGCACGCGCTCGTGATGAAGTCGACCGTGCCGTGCGGCACCGGCGCCACGATCCAGCGCGTCTTCCGCGAGCGGGGCAAGGAGCGGATGAGCTACGTCTCCTGTCCCGAGTTCCTCAAGGAGGGCTCGGCCGTCAAGGACTTCATGAACCCCGACCGCGTCGTCGTGGGCGACGAGGGCGACTGGGCGGGCGAGGCCGTGGTCGAGCTGTACCGGCCGCTGCTCGCTCGCACGGCGGCCCGGCTGGTGCGCACCGACGTCGCCAGCGCGGAGATGATCAAGCTCGCCGCCAACGCGTTCCTGGCGACCAAGATCTCGTTCATCAACGAGATCGCCAACGTCTGCGAGGAGACGGGCGCCGACGTAGTCGAGGTCGCGCGGGGCGATGGGACTGGACGACCGCATCGGTCCGAAGTTCCTGCAGGCCGGGCATCGGCTACGGCGGCTCCTGCTTCACCAAGGACGTCGAGTGCGTTGAAGCTGCTGGCGGGCAACTCCGGCTATCACTTCCAGCTCCTGAACGCGGTGATCGAGGTCAACGAGCTGCAGAAGCGGCGTGTGGTCGCCAAGCTGCGAAGCACCTCGGCGAGCTCGCCGGCAAGCGGGTCGCGATGCTCGGGCTCGCGTTCAAGCCCAACACCGATGACATGCGCGGGGCCTCCTCGCTGGTGCTGGCGGCGCGGCTGCAGGCCGAGGGCGCGCACGTCAGCGCATACGACCCGATCGCCGAGGAGCGAGGCGCGCAAGCTGATGCCCCAGCTCGACTACGCCGACACGCCATGGACGCCCTCGAGGGCGCCGACGCGGTGGTGCTCGTGACCGAGTGGCCGCGAGTTCATGGAGCTGGACTGGGGCATGGTCGCCGAGGCGATGCGCGGGCGACGTCGTGATCGACGGGCGCAACGCGCTGGACCGCGACGCGGTGCGCGCCGCCGGGCTGCTGTATGAGGGACGGACGAGGGCGATCGGCGACGGCGCGTCGAGGCCGCTGATGCAGGCCGTGATCCTCGTGGGGGGCGAGGGCACGCGCCTGCGCCCGCTGACCTCGACCGTGCCCAAGCCGGTGGTGCCGCTCGTGGACCGCCCGTTCATCGCGTTCATGCTCGAGTGGCTGCGGGACACGGCATCGACGACGTGATCATGTCGTGCGGGTTTCTGGCACGTCCGTGCGCAACGTGCTCGGCGACGGCTCGGCGCTGGGGATCAGGCTGCGCTTCGTCGAGGAGCCCGACCCGCGCGGCACCGCCGGGCGCGCTGAAGTACGCCGAGCCGATGCTCGACGAGCGCTTTCTGATGCTCAACGGCGACGTGCTCACCGACATCGACCTCACCGCGCCAGATCGCCCAGCACGAGCGCACCGGCGCGCGGGCGACGCTCGCGCTGGTGCCCGTCGCGGACCCGAGCGCCTACGGGCTGGTGCACCTGAACGAGGACCGCTCGGTGAGCGACTTCGTGGAGAAGCCCAGCTCCGAGCGATCGACACGAACCTGATCAGCGCGGGCGCGTACGTGCTCGAGCGCGAGATCCTCGAGCTCGTCCGCGCCGGACCGCAACGTCTCGATCGAGCGCGAGGTGTGGCCGCTGCTTGATCGGCGCCGGTCTGTACGGGTTTCCCGGCGGACACCTACTGGCTGGACATCGGCACGCCCGAGCGCTACCTGCAGGGGACGTTCGACATCATCGAGGGCAACGTCGACACCGCCGTGCGCGCGCGGCTCGGCGAGCGACTGGCTGGCGGTCGCCGACGGGCGCCGAGATCCACGGGCGGGTGGTCCCCCCGGCGGTGATCGAGCGCGGCGTGCACGTCGCCCCGGGCGCGCACGTGGGCAGCCTGGTGGTGCTGGGCGAGAACGTGCACGTCGGCGCCGGCTCGACGGTCGAGCGCTCGGTGATCCTCGGCGGGGCGCGAGATCGGCGCGGGCTGCACGCTGCGCGACTGCATCGTCGCGGCCGGCTGCCGCGTCGGCGCGGGCACCCAGATCGAAGGCGGCGCGGTGCTCGGCGAGGGCGTGACGGTGGGGGCGGACAACACGATCGCCCGCGGGGCGCGTATCTTCCCGGGCGTGACTCTGCCCGATGGAGCGATCAAGTTCTGATGAGCACCCCGCCCAGCACCGACGCGCCGGCACGGACGCAGCGATAGACGGACGGCGACGCGCCGCGACGGGAGCGCTCTCGCGCGAGGCGATCGCGCGCGTGGACGCCTCCGGCCAGCTGGACGACGTGCTCGCGCTGCCCGAGCACCTGCGCGACGCGCTGTGGCGCGTGGAGTCGGCGATCATGCAGGGCTGGGACACCTCGCGCCGGGCCTGGTCGTCGCGGGGATGGGCGGCTCGGCGATCGGCGGCGCGCTGGCGCGCGCGGCGCTCGGCGACCACGCCTCGCGGCCGATCTTCGTGACGCGCGCCTACGGGCTGCCGCCGTGGACGACGCCCGGACACGATGGTGCTGTGCGCGAGCTACTCGGGCGACACCGAGGAGACGCTCGCCTGCTACGAGTCCGCGGGCGCGCTCGGCGCCCAGCGCACGGTGGTGACGACGGGGGGACGCCTGGCGGAGATGGCCCGCGCGGACGGCGTGCCCGTGATCCCGCTGCCCGGCGGCTTTCAGCCGCGCGCGGCCGTCGCCTACATGACGGTCGCCGCGCTCGAGGTGGCGGCGCTGTGCGGCGCCGGCCCGCGGCTGACCTCCGAGATCGACGTGGCCGCCTCGCACACCGAGCAGCTCGTGGCCGAGTGGGGTCCCGACGCGGCCGAGGACTCGCTCGCCAAGACGGTCGCCCGCGGTCTGCTGGGCACGATCCCGGTGGTCGCCGGCGCCGGGCCTGACCACCCCGATCGCCTACCGCTGGAAGACGCAGATCAACGAGAACGCCAAGCTGCCGTGCTTCACGCACGAACTGCCCGAGCTCGACCACAACGAGCTCGTCGGCTGGGAGGGCGCCCGCGACGTCGGCCGGTTCTCGGCGGTGTTCCTCGACGACTCCGACGCCCATCCGCGCGTGAAGGAGCGGATGGACGCTGACCGAGCGGCTGATCGCCCCCAACGCCGCGGCGAGCTTCCGTCTGGAGACGCGCGGGCAGACGACGCATCGAGCGGGTGATCTCGCTCGTGCTGCTGGGCGATCTGGTGTCGATCTACCTGGCGGCGCTGCGCGGCGTCGACCCCGGCCCGGTGCGGGCGATCGAGGAGCTGAAGGCCGCGCTCGCGCGAGCTGAGCCGCAGACCGTGTGATAGCGTCGGGCCGGCCGAGGAGCGCTGCGACGGGCACGATCCGCCACGCTCGGCCTCCCTGCAGCAAGGGCGCTCACCTGACCGACAGGAGGTCGCATGACACCACCGCCACGACCGCCAGCACCGACTTCAAGGTCGCCGACCTCTCGCTCGCCGAGTTCGGCCGCAAGGAGATCACGCTCGCCGAGCACGAGATGCCCGGCCTGATGGCGATCCGCCGCGAGTACGCCGACGCGCAGCCGCTGAAGGGCGCGCGCATCACGGGCTCGCTGCACATGACGATCCAGACGGCCGTGCTGATCGAGACGCTGACCGCGCTCGGCGCCGAGGTGCGCTGGTGCAGCTGCAACATCTTCTCCACCCAGGATCACGCCGCCGCGGCGGTGGCGGTCGGTCCCGAGGGCACGCCGGAGGACCGCGCGGGGTGCCGGTGTTCGCCTGGAAGGGCGAGACGCTCGAGGAGTACTGGTGGTGCACCGAGCAGGCGCTGCGCTGGCCCGGTGAGGACGGGACGCCTAGCGATCGGGCCGAACATGATCCTCGACGACGGCGGCGACGCGACGCTGCTCGTGCACAAGGGCACCGAGTACGAGGCGCGCCGGCGCGGTGCCCGACCCGGCGAGCGCCGACTCCGAGGAGTTCGAGGTGATCCTCTCGCTGCTCACGCGCTCGCTGGCCGAGGACCCCCAGCGCTGGACGCGGATCGGCGAGGGCATCAAGGGCGTCACCGAGGAGACGACCACGGGCGTGCACCGGCTCTACCAGATGGTCGAGGCCGGCGAGCTGCTGTTCCCGGCGATCAACGTCAACGACTCGGTCACGAAGTCCAAGTTCGACAACCTCTACGGCTGCCGCCACTCGCTCGATCGACGGCATCAACCGCGCCACCGACGTGATGATCGGCGGCAAGGTGGCGGTCGTGTGCGGCTTCGGCGACGTCGGCAAGGGCTGCGCGGAATCGCTGCGCGGCCAGGGCGCGCGCGTGGTGGTCACCGAGATCGACCCGATCTGCGCGCTGCAGGCGGCGATGCAGGGCTACGAGGTGCAAGACGCTCGAGGACGTGCGTCGGCGAGCGCCGACATCTTCATCACCACGACCGGCAACAAGGACATCATCACGGCCGCAGCACATGGCAGCGCATGAAGCACCAGGCGATCGTCGGCAACATCGGCCACTTCGACAACGAGATCGACATCGCCGGCCTCGCGCAGGTCCCCGGGCATCGAGCGCATCAACATCAAGCCGCAGGTCGACAAGTGGGTGTTCCCCGACGGCCACGCGATCATCATGCTCTCCGAGGGGCGCCTGCTGAACCTCGGCAACGCGACCGGGCACCCGTCGTTCGTGATGAGCAACTCGTTCTCCAACCAGACGATCGCCCAGATCGAGCTGTTCACCAAGAACGACGAGTACGAGAAGCGCGTCTACGTGCTGCCCAAGCACCTCGACGAGAAGGTCGCGCGCCTGCACCTCGACGCGCTCGGCGTGCAAGCTCACGACGCTGACCGACGAGCAGGCCGCGTACATCGGCGTGCCCGTCGAGGGCCCTACAAGCCCGACCACTACCGCTACTAGGCCCGAGCGCGCATGAAAGCGATGGTCCTCGCGGCGGGTCTCGGCACCCGCCTGCGCCCGCTGACCTACGAGATCACCAAGCCGATGGTGCCGGTGCTCGATCGGCCGGTGATGGCGCACATCCTCGACCTGCTCGACCGGCACGGCTTCGACGAGACGATCGCCAACCTGCACTACTTCCCGGACTCGATCCGCGAGCACTTCGGCGAGCGCCTCACCTACCGCTACGAGCCGGAGCTGCTGGGCACCGCCGGCGGGCGTGCGCGCGTGCGCGGAGTTCTTCGGCGACGAAGCCGTTCCTGGTGATCTCCGGCGACGCGCTCACCGACATCGACCTCGGCGCGCTCGCGCGCGCCACCGCCAGGCGGGCGGGATCGCGACGCTGGCGGTCAAGAAGGTCGCCGACACGCGCGAGTACGGCGTCGTGCTGCACGACCGCGAGGGGCGGATCACGGGCTTCCAGGAGAAGCCCGCGCCCGACGAGGCGCTCTCGGACCTCGGCAACTGCGGCATCTACATGTTCGAGCCCGAGATCTTCGACTACTTCCCCGAGCGCCCGTTCGTGGACTGGGCCCAGGACGTGTTCCCGGCGCTGCTCGCGAACGACGTGCCCTTCCACATCCACGAGGTCCGCGAGTACTGGAACGACGTCGGCTCGCTCGGCGAGCTGCGCCAGGGCACCTTCGACGCGCTGCGCGGCGAGCTGCGCCTGGAGGTCGAGGGCGAGGAGGTGCGCCCCGGGCGTGATCGTCGCCGGGCGGCGCAGTCGCTGCCCGAGGACGCCGAGGTCGACGGGCCGGCGTGGATCGGCCGGGACGTGGAGATCGGCGCGGGCGTGCGTCTGATGGGCCCGGTCGTGCTCGGCGACGGCGCCAGAGTCGGCGACGGCGCGCAGCTGCGCGAGACGATCGTGCTTCCCCGGCACCGAGTCGCCGCGGGGTCGATCCTGATCGGCGCGATCGTCGGCCACGCGGGGATCCTGCAGAGCCTGAGCCTGGGATAGAGGAGAGCCCGCCGAAGCGGGCCTCAGCGCTTCTAGCGCAAGACAGTCCTCTGACAATGTCATGAGCGTTGCTCAGCGCTCGTAGCGCTCTTGCGCTGCTGCTCGCGCTCGGACTCGCGAGAGCATCCGCACGAACAGCACGACCAGCGCGATGCCCATCACCATCGACTGCTCGACGGCCATGATCGAGCCCGGCGATCGACTGGTCGTCGTGCGCGGAGATGCCCCATACGCGGGCGTGGTGGACGTAGTAGGGGTAGAGCGCGGTCGGCGCGAACGCGAGGCCCATGCCGAGCGCGCCGACGAACAGCTTGGTGGAGCCCATGTACACGACCGGGCCCATGCCCGCCGAGGCGCATGCGCGCGCGGATCGGGGACAGCAGGTGCCACCAGTAGAGCGTCCCGGCGACAGGAAGCTCGACGTGCTCGAGCACGTGCACCGTCGGGTGGCGCAGCGCGAAGTCATAGGCGGCGGGCACGTGCCAGGTCCAGATCACGCCGACGTAGAGCACGCACCGCGAAGGCGGGGTGCGCGAGCGGCCCGGCGCGGCGCTCGAGCGTCGCGCACCGAGCGCGTGACGGGCCGCAGGATCACCTTCGTGAGGCCGAGGATCGCGAGGATCGGCACGATGTCGAGCAGCAGCATGTGCTGGATCATGTGCATGAAGAACAGCTGATCGGCGAGCGCGTCCACGGGCGAGACGAGCGCGAGCAGCGCGATCAGCCAGCGAGCCGAGCGAAGCAGCACAGCCGCCACACGGGCGCCTCGCGCGGCGGGCCGCGGCGGAGGCCCGCGCGCACCGCCGCCAGCGCGCGCAGGTAGGCGCCGCCGACCAGCGCCGACGCCGATCAGCACGCCGGGCTGCAGCGTCCAGGACAGGTCGGGATCGCGACGGTGGACGATCGCGCCGATTGTCCCACAGGCTCGGACATCCGCCGTCATGGCGGTAACCGATGGACATCCGCTACGCGTGCGTAGCATCGTGAGCACGACCGATCCGACCGAAGGGAGTCCGTGATGCAGATCGACATCAAGGGCCGCAACGTCCCGGTCACCGACGAGCTGCGCGCGCACACTGGAGCGCCGGCTGGGCAAGGTCGCGCGCCAGGTCTCGGAGCTCGCGCGGCTGGAGATCGAGCTCTTCGAGGAGCGCAACCCGCGCGTCGCCGACTGCCAGGTGGCCGAGGCGACGCTGTATCTGAAGGGCGTCACGCTGCGCGCGCGCGACGCCTCGCCGGAGATGACTGCACTCGCTGAACCTGATGGTCGACGAGCTCGCGCGCCAGGTCAAGCGCCACCGCGACAAGCGCCGCCACCGCCGCGAGGCTCACGCGGCGCCGGTCGCGCGGCCTGCCACGCAGCGACTCTGCCGGGCATGGCCGTGCAGCCTGCGGGCTGAGCGCGCTGCCGACGGCGGCTGACGTGGCTGGCACGGCCCGGCGCGATCGGCGCTCCCGGCGGCGAGCTATCCTGAGCGATATGCCCATCCCTGCTCGATCGCGCGCTCAACGTCGGCGAGGCGAAGAAGTTCAAGCCCTACGAGAAGCGCGTCGCGCTGATCAGCGCGTTCGAGCCCGAGCTCGAACACGACACCGACGCCGAGCTGCGCGAGCGCATGGACGCGCTGCGCGAGCGCGCCGCGCAGGGCGAGTCGCTCGACGAGCTGCTGCCCGAGTGCTTCGCGATCGTGCGCGAGACCGGCAAGCGCACGATGGGGATGCGCCACTTCGACGTGCAGCTGATCGGCGCGATGGCGCTGCACGACGGCTGCATCGCCGAGATGAAGACCGGCGAGGGCAAGACGCTGACCGCGACGCTCGCGGTCGTGCTCAACTCGCTGGCGGTGCGCGACCGCGACCCGGACGATCCCGACGCCGAGCCGCCAGCGCAAGGGCGTGCACGTGGTCACCGTCAACGACTACCTGGCGCGCCGCGACGCCGAATGGATGAGCCCGATCTACGACGCGCTCGGCGTGACCGTGGGGGTGCTGCAGAACAGCAGCCCTACGAGGAGAAGCAGCGCGCCTACGCGTGCGACGTGGTCTACGGGACCAACTCGGAGTTCGGCTTCGACTACCTGCGCGACAACATGGCCAAGGACCTCGCCGAAAAGGTCCAGCGCGGGCACTCCTTCGCGATCGTGGACGAGGTCGACAACATCCTGATCGACGAGGCGCGCACGCCGCTGATCATCTCCGGCGCGCCCGAACAGGCCGCCGACCTGTACGTCAAGTTCGCGCGCCTGGCGCCGCAGATGACGGCCGGGCAAGACGCCCGAAGGCATGGACCCGCGCATGAAGAAGCAGTTCATGGCGGACTTCGACTTCGAGTTCGACGAGAAGCACAAGACGGTCTCGATCACCGAGCAGGGCGTCGCCAAGGCCGAGCGCTTCCTCGGCATCGACCATCTCTACCGGGCCGAGAACGGCCACCTCGTCAACCACCTGATCCAGGCGCTGCGGGCCGAGTCGCTGTACAAGCGCGACGTCGACTACGCGGTGATCGACGGCGAGGTGAAGATCATCGACGAGTTCACCGGGCGCATCCTCGAGGGCCGGCGCTGGTCGGAGGGGCTGCACCAGGCGATCGAGGCCAAGGAGGGCGTGCCGATCCAGGAGGAGAACCAGACGCTCGCGACGATCACCTACCAGAACTACTTCCGCCTCTACGACAAGCTCGCGGGCATGACCGGCACGGCGCTGACCGAGGCGACCGAGTTCATGAAGATCTACGAGCTGCCGGTCGTGCAGATCCCGACGAACATGCCGATGGTCCGCGCCGATCGCAACGATCAGGTCTACAAGACCAAGGACGGCAAGTGGAACGCGGTCGTCAAAGAGATCGCCGCGCGCCACGAGAACGGCCAGCCGGTGCTCGTGGGGACGATCTCGGTCGAGGTCTCAGAGCTGCTGTCCGAGCGCCTGACGCAAGCGCGGCATCGAGCACACGGTGCTGAACGCCAAGCCCGAGCACGCCGCGCGCGAGGCGGAGACCGTCGCCGAGGCCGGCCAGCCCGGCGCGGTCACGATCGCGACCAACATGGCGGGCCGCGGCGTGGACATCAAGCTCGGCGGCAACCCCGAGCACCTCGCGCGCCTGCAGCTCGCCCGCGAGGGCATCGAGCCCGGAGGCGCGAAGGCTACGAGCGAGCGCTTCGCCGCGCTGCTGCCGGAGATCGAGCGCGCGTGATGGACGCCGACCGCGAGCGGGTGATGGCCGCGGGCGGCCTGTTCATCTGCGGCACCGAGCGCCACGAGTCGCGGCGCATCGACAACCAGCTGCGCGGGCGCTCCGGCCGCCAGGGCGACCCCGGCGAGAGCCGCTTCTTCCTGTCGGCCGAGGACGATCTCGTCCGGCTGTTCGCGGGCGATCGCATCTACAAGCATCCTCGACAAGCTCGGCGGGGTCGACGAGGAGGGCAACGAGGAGCCGATCGAGGCGGGGATGCTCTCCAAGCAGATCGAGAAAGCCCAGAAGAAGGTCGAGGAGCAGAACTTCCTGATCCGCAAGCGCGTGCTCGAGTACGACGACGTGATGAACGAGCAGCGCCGCGTCATCTACGCCTACCGCGACGAGGTGCTGGAGGGCAAGGCGATCGGCGAGGAGGCCCGCCAGGAAGTCGCGGCCGTGCTCGAGCGCACGATCGACCAGTACACGCCCGGCGACTTCATGGAGGACTGGGACCTCGACGGCCTGTTCACCGCGCTCGGGCAGTTCTTCCCGCTCGACCTCGGCCGAGCAGAACCTCGACCCCGAGACGGCGGATCGCGACTCGCTCACCGAGAGCGTCACCGAGTTCGCGATGGCGCGCTACAACGCGCGCGAGACCGAGCTCGGCGAGGAGCTGATGGGCGCGCTCGAGCGCTTCCTGCTGCTGCAGATCATCGACGAGCGCTGGCGCGAGCACCTGTTCGACATGGACTACCTGCGCGAGGGCATCCACCTGCGCGGCTTCGCCCAGATCGATCCGCTCGTCGCATACAAGAACGAGGCGTTCGAGCTGTTCGGCGACCTGATGAACAGCGTCTGGACGGACTACACGCGCATGATCTTCAACGTGCAGGTCAACGTCGAGGGCCAGAACGGCGGCGGCGGTGGAGCGCCGCAGCCCGCGTTCGCCGCCTCGGGCAGCGCCACGCGCGCGGGACGCGTCTCATACTCGGGCGGCAGCTCCGCCGCCGGCGCCGGAGCGCTCGCGGCCGCCGCCGCGGCTGCGCAGTCGGACGGTGCGCAGGCGGTCGGCGCCTACGCCGAGAACGGCGGCGCGGTCGAGCAGGAACTGGCTGCCGTCGTCGAGCAGCGCGTGGTCGACGACGAGCATGAGGTCGGCCGCAACGATCCGTGCTGGTGCGGCAGTGGTAAGAAGTTCAAGAGGTGCCACGGCGCGTAGGCACGGCCTCGGCACTGATAGCGTGGGGCCCATGACCACAACGCCCCCGCCGAGACGACCCCGCAGCGCCTGTCCGCGATTCGTGAGCAGTTGAAGCTCCTCGCGGATTATCTTTGACCCGGCTGCGCTGAGCAGAGCGCGTCGCTGCGCTCGAAACGGAGATGGGGGCGCCCGGGTTCTGGGACGACTCCGAGCGGGCGGCGTCGGTGTCCTCCGAGCACTCGCGCGCCGCGCGGCGCCTGGAGACGTTCACGACGCTCGCCTCCGACGTCGAGGATCTCGACGGGCTCGTCGAGATGGCCGCCGAGGACGCCTCGCTGCAGGAGGAGATCGACGAGCAGTTCGCCTCGGTCGAGTCGCGCCTGGCCGGCGCTCGAGGAGCAGCGGCTGTTCTCCGGGCGCTATGACTCCGGCGACGCGCTCGTCAGCGTCAACGCGGGCGCGGGCGGCACCGACGCGCAGGACTGGGCGGAGATGGTGCTGCGCATGCTGATGCGCTGGGCCGAATCGCGCGGCTTCTCTGTCGAGCTGCTGGAGGCGAGCGCGGGGGAGGAAGCGGGCATCAAGTCCGCCACGTTCCGGGTCGCCGGCGAGAACGCCTACGGCCTGTTCTGGCGCCGAGCGCGGCGTGCACCGGCTCGTGCGCCTGTCCCCGTTCGACTCCGCCCACCGCCGCCAGACGAGCTTCGCCGGCGTGGAGGTCGCGCCGGTCGTGCCCGAGGCCTCCGGCGAGGTCGAGATCGACGAGGACGACCTGCAGGTGGACACCTATCGCGCCTCCGGCGCGGGCGGCCAGCACGTCAACAAGACCGACTCGGCCGTGCGCATCACGCACCGGCCGACGGGCATCGTCGTGCAGTGCCAGAACGAGCGCTCCCAGTCCTCCAACCGCGCCACCGCGATGGCGATGCTGCGCGCCAAGATCCTGGAGAAGCAGGAGCGCGAACGCGCCGAGGAGATCGCGCGCGAGAAGGGCGAGGCCCAGGACGTCAACTTCGGCTCGCAGATCCGCTCCTACGTGATGCACCCGTACTCGCTCGTCAAGGACCACCGCACGAACTTCGAGATGGGCGACGTCCAGCGCGTGCTCGACGGCGATTTGGACGGATTTGTGCGGGCTTATCTGCTGATGGCGGCCTCATCCCATCGGCCGACGTGACGTCTCTGCCGGAGAAGGAGCAGGAGCGGAAATGGGGCTCCGGCGGCGAGCCGCCGATACCGCCGCGCGCGGAGCTGGAAGCGCTCGTCAGGCGCGCGCTCGCCGAAGACATCGGCTCCGGCGACGTCACGACCGACGCGACCGTCGCTCCCGACGCGCGCGCTCGCGGCCTGATCTCACAGAAGGCGGACGGCTCCGTCTACGGGCTGGAGCTGGCCGAGCTCACGTTCCTCGCGCTCGACCCCGACGCGCGCTTTCAGCGGCTCGTGCGCGAGGGCTACTGGCGCGCCGAAGGAGGGCCGGTGCTCGAGGTCGAGGGCCTGGCGCGGGCGCTGCTCACGGCCGAGCGCACCGCGCTGAACTTCCTCGGGCACCTCTCGGGCGTGAGCCACGTTCGCCGCGCGCGCGGCCAGCGCGGCGAGTGGCACCGGCGCGAAGGTGCTCGACACGCGCAAGACGACCCCGGGGCTGCGCGCGCTGGAGAAGGCCGCCGTGGCGGCCGGTGGCGGGCGCAACCACCGCTTCGGGCTGTATGACGCGATCCTCGATCAAGGACAACCACATCGCCGCCGCCGGCGGGATCACCCAGGCGATCGAACGCGTGCGCGCGGCGCACCCCGAGCTGGCCGACACGCTCGAGGTCGAGGTCCGCGACCTGGCGGAGATCGACGAGGCGATCGCCGCCGGCGCGCCCCGCCTGCTGCTGGACAACATGGACGTCTACGAACTGCGCGCCGCCGTCACCCGCGTCGCCGGTCGCGCCGCGATGGAGGCCAGCGGCAACGTCACGCTGGACACGCTCCGGGAGCGCGCGGAGACGGGGGTAGACTGGATCTCGATGGGCGCGCTGACGCATTCGCCGCGCGCACTGGACCTGTCGATGACGCTGGAGGTGTTGCCGCCATGAACCCCCTGCCGATGGCACCCGACGCTGCCGATGATCCCCGAGCAGGCGCCCGCGCCCGCGCTGGGCTCCGCGGAGATCGCGGCGCTGCACGACGAGGTCCGCGCGCTCGCGGCCGAGCGCCACGCGACGATCCTCGCGCACAACTACCAGGTGCCCGAGATCCAGGACGTCGCCGACTACGTCGGCGACTCGCTCGGGCTCTCCCGCCGCGCGGCCGCGGGCGACAGCGAGGTGATCGCCTTCTGCGGCGTGCACTTCATGGCCGAGACCGCCTCGATCCTGTGTCCGGAGAAGACCGTGCTGATCCCCGACCTCGACGCCGGCTGCTCGCTCGCCGCCTCGATCGACGCCGAGCAGCTCGCGGCCTGGCGCGCCGAGCACCCCGACGGGCGTGGTCGTCATGTACGTCAACACGACCGCCGAGGTCAAGGCGCTGACCGACTACTGCTGCACGTCCGCCAACGCGGTCGACGTCGTGCGCCACATCTACGACACCCACGGCCCCGGCACGGAGGTCCTGTTCGGGCCCGACATGTGGCTCGGGGCGTTCGTGGAGAAGGAGCTTGGCCGCCCGATGCACGTGTGGGACGGCGAGTGCCACGTGCACGCCGGCATTCGCCCATCCGACATCGACGCCACCCGCGCCGCCCACCCGGGCGCCGACTTCCTGATCCACCCCGAGTGCGGGTGCTCGACCAGCGTGATGGAGTACGTCGCCGCGGGCGACATCTCCGCCGAGGGTGTGCACATGCTCTCCACGGGCGGGATGCTCAAATACGCCGAGGAGCTGGAGCGCGTCGCGGGCGGGGCTGCCGAGCACGCGCACGCTCCCGGTGAGAGGGCCGTCGCGGGAGACGTGGACGGCGTTGCGGGCGGCTCGCACGAGCACGCCGGCCAGGGTCCCCGCGAGGCGGTCGTCGCGACCGAGACGGGCATGCTCTACCCGCTGGAAATGGCGGCGCCCGACGTGAGCTTCATCCCCGCCAATCCGCGGGCGTCGTGCGTGTACATGAAGATGATCACGCTGCCGAAGCTGCGCGATGCGCTGCGGGATATGAAGTACGAGGTGCGCGTGCCCGCGGAGATCGCCGAGCGCGCGCGGGTTCCGATCGACCGGATGGTCGCCCTCGGCTGAGCTCAGAACTCCTCGGCCGTATGAGGTCCGACGCAGGCCACGGCGAGGTTGTCTGCGACGCCCGCCGCGACCGCGCGGACCTCGTCGAACGTGACCTCGTCCAGCGCCGTGATGGCCGCGTCGGGGTCGATGTCCTCGCCGAAGACGATCGACCGGCTGGCGCCGTAGCGGGCGACGGCGCCCGTGTTCTCGAACGCGAGCACGAGGCGGCCGGCGGCGTAGGCGCGGGCGCGGGCGACCTCCTCCTCGGTCGGGCCGTCGTCGCGGAGCTCGTCGACGATCTCGCGCATGCGCGTGTAGGCCTCGATGCACTTCGCGGACTCGAGGCCCGAACCGAGCTGCAGCACGGGCACGTCGGCGAACGCGTGGTCGGCGGCGTATACCGAGTAGCACAGGCCGCGCTTCTCGCGGATCTCCTCGAACAGCCGCGAGCCCATCGACCCGCCCAGCAGCGTCGCGTAGATCGACAGCGCCGCGCGTTCGCGCAGGTTCGAGACCTCGATCTGCGGGCGAGTAGATCATGCGCAGGTGCGACTGGTTGGTGTCGCGCTGCTCGACGAGCGTCTGCGGCTGCGAACTCCGGCGCCGGGACGTAGGGCTCGGGCTCGGGCAGGCTCGGGAAGCGCCCGAACCGCTCGATCAGCTCCGCCTCGTCGGGCAGGCTGTCGATGTTGCCCGCGAGGAACGCGCCGCCGCGCGCGCCCGACCAGCGGCGCTCGCGGAACGCGACGATCGCCTCGCGGGTGAACGTGCGCAGGTTCTCCTCCGGGCCGAGCACGGTGCGGCCGAGCGGGTGCTCGCCGAAGGCGGCCCGGTCGATCAGGTACTCGGCGACCGTCGAGGGCTGGTCGTAGGAGCGGTTGATCTCCTGGATCACGACGCCCCGCTCGCGGTCGAGCTCCTCGGAATCCAGGCGCGGGCGCCCGACGAAGTCGCTGAGCAGGTCGATCGCCTGCGGGGCGGACTCGGCGCGTACGGTGATGTGGAAGGCGACGAGGTCGTGGCTGGTGTAGGCGTTCAGCACGCCGCCCAGCCGCTCGGCGGTCTCGTTGACGGCGCGATAGCTGTCGTACTTCTCTCCGCCCTTGAACACGAGGTGCTCGAGGAAGTGGGCCATGCCGTTCTCCTCCGGGCGCTCGGTGCGGGCGCCGGCGTCGAACGCGACGAGGACGGTCAGCGCGCGGGTGCCCGGGATCGCGATGCTGTGGACGGGGAGGCCGTTGGTGGGGACGGTCGTGGTGTTGATGGTGGCCATGTCGTCGGCCACGTTAGATCGCCGTCTGAGACAGCACATGGGCGATCGAGGACAACGCCTCGCGCAGCGTCCACGTTCGTGTCAGTGCAAATACGCTTGCATGCAGGCAAAACACTAGGCGGGCGGGCGTTGCCCGGCTACTCTCCCGGGACCGATGACGCCGACGAAGACGATCGCGGGCGGCCGCTTGAAGGTCACGCTGCCCGCGCGTGCGCCCCAGCCACAGCGTGCTCGCGTCCCCGTCCGGCGCCCAAGCGGGCTGCCGGTCCCGTGCGCGACGAGCGCGACATGGTGGTGGAGCTGCGGGGGGTGTCGAAGCTGTATGGCGCCGGGGACACGGGGCTGGAGCGGGCGACGTTCGCGGTGCGCCGCCAGGAGATGGTGTTCCTGGTCGGGCCGACGGGCTCGGGCAAGTCGACGATCATGCGGCTGCTGATCAAGGAGCTCGATCCGAGCGAGGGCGTGGTGCGCGTCGCGGGGCGGGACCTGGCGGAGATCGGCCGCAAGAAGATCCCGTACTACCGGCGCAACGTGGGGGTCGTGTTCCAGGACTTCAAGCTGCTGCCGAACCGGACGGTGT
This sequence comes from uncultured Solirubrobacterales bacterium, assembly GCA_963786535.1. Lineage (GTDB taxonomy): Bacteria > Actinomycetota > Thermoleophilia > Solirubrobacterales > Solirubrobacteraceae > Palsa-744. Next base: position 238,657 of record CAWAZI010000002.1, read on the forward strand.
ACGAAAACATCGCGTACGCGCTGCAGGTGACGGGCGCCTCGCGCAAGCAGATCCGCACGACGCTGCCGGACATCCTGCGGCTGACGGGGCTGTCGACGAAGCTGCACAACTACCCCCATCAGCTGTCGGGGGGCGAGCAGCAGCGCGTGGCGGTCGCGCGCGCGTTCGCCGGGCATCCGCCGCTGCTGCTGGCGGACGAGCCCACGGGCAACCTCGACCCGGAGACCTCGATCGGGATCATGCAGCTGCTGTATCGCATCAACCGCGCGGGCACGACGGTGATCGTGGCGACGCACGACCGCGAGATGGTCGATCGCATGCGCCGCCGCGTGATCGAGCTGCGCCGCGGGAGGATCGTCCGCGACGAGGCGACGGGGCTGTATGCGCGCGAAGAGAACACGAACGAGCTGGGCGACAGGCTGCGCGCGGAAAGCGCGACCGTCGACGCCGCACGCAGCGTGCTCGGTCCCATGCAATCGAAGCAGGCGACCGCTCCTGAGGCGCGATGAAGCCCGGGTTTTTTCTGAAAGAGAGCGTTCGCTCGATCCGGCGCAACGCCGTGCCGAGCTTCGCGGCGTTCGCCTCGGTGCTCGTGACGACGCTCGTGCTGGGCGTGTTCATCCCGGTCGTGCAGGCGACGAACGGCGCGGCCAACGACGTGCGCGGACGGGTGCTCGTGGACGTGGACCTGAACACGACGGCCACGCCGGCGGAAGAGGCGCGGGTGCGCGCGGAGATCGTGAAGGCGCCGGACGTGAAGAGCGTGCAGTTCGTGTCCAAGCAGGCCGGGTATGAACAGGAGCGCAAGCTCAACCCGCAGGCGTTCGCGCTGATCGGCTACAACCCGCTGCCGGACATCTACCGCGTGACGCCGTCGAACCCGAACGACGCGGGCTCGGTGCGGGCAGAGCTCGACCAGTCAAGCCCGCTGGGCACGCGGTTGGTCACCGACCCGGCGATCGCCGCCGTGCAGAACCGCCAGGCCGAGACGAACAAGATCCTGTCCGCCACGCGCGTGATCAAGCTGACGATGGCGCTGCTCGCCGCGCTGCTCGTGCTCGCGTCGGTGCTGCTGATATCGAACACGATCCGCCTGTCGCTGTTCTCGCGCAGGCGCGAGGTCGAGGTGATGAAGCTGGTCGGCGCGACCGACTGGTTCATCCGCTGGCCGTTCGTGATCGAGGGGCTGTTCCTCGGCGCGCTCGGCGGCGCGGCGGCGATCGGGCTGCTGGCGCTCGCGAAGGTCACGCTGGTCGATCCGCTGGCGAACACGGTCAAGCTGATATCCCAGCCGGACATGATCGCGTTCCCGCTGCTGATCGCGATCTTGATGGGCTGCGCGGTCGCCGTGTCGGCCGCGGGGTCCGGGCTGTCGTTGCGCCGCTTTTTGCGCGTCTGAGACGACCGTGGACACGGCGCTGGCCGTTGTCCTCGGTCGCTCACGTACGTAGTACGCCAAGCTCCCTGCGTCCTAGTCCAGCTTGGTCCACGACCGTCTCAGAAGGTTTGTCGCTCGACTAGGGTTGGGGACCATGTCCTCGCGCCGACGCCTGACGTATGTCCTCGTGGCGATGCTGCCGGTGCTGCTCGTCGCGGGGGTGTGGTGGGGCGGGCATCCGGAAGATCTGCCGGCGTTCGCGCGGTCGAGCCTGGTGGCGCACGCCGATACGCGGGTGGTGGACGAAGCGATCGAACGGATCTCCAGCGACTACTACCGGCCGGTGGCGAACGCAGCTCGCTCGCGAACGCGTCGGTCGCGGGCGCGGTGGCGAGCCTGCACGACCGGTTCTCGCACTATCTGAGCCCGAAGGAATTTCACGAGTTCGACGAACCGCCGAGCTTCACCGGGATCGGCGTGTCGAGGTGCAGCCGTGGACAAGCGGGGCCTGCTGATCGAGCGGGTGTTCAACTCCTCGCCCGCGTCGCGTGGCGGGTTGAAGGGCGGGCGAAACGATCGTCGCGGTGAACGGGCGCTCGATCGCGGGCATCGTCCGCCGGACGGCCACGCGCGCGCTGATCGTGGGTCCGCCCGGGACGGATGTGACGCTGTCGATCGAAGCGGCAGGCGCCGGGACACGGCGCGCTCGCACGGTGAGAGCTGACCCGCGCGACGATCTCAGAGCCGGTCGTGGCCTCGGCGACGAAGACGGTGCACGGGGTCAAGCTGGGGGTGGTCGCGCTCGCGACGTTCAGCCCGGGGTCGCACGGCGAAGTGCGGGAAGCGGTCGAACAAGTGCTGCATGAAGGCGCGAAGGGGATCGTGCTGGACCTGCGCGACAACGGCGGGGGGCTGGTCGAGGAGGCGCAGCTGATCGCGAGCATATTCATCGAGCACGGCGCGATCGTGACCACGCGCGCGCGCTCGCTGCCGACGCAGACGCTGAGCGCGGTCGGCGACGCGATCCCGGCGTCGGTCCCGGTGGTGGTGCTCGTCGACGGCAACACCGCCTCGGCGTCGGAGATCGTCACGGCGGCGCTGCAGGATCACCGTCGCGCGACGGTCGTCGGCACGCACACGTTCGGCAAGGGCGTGTTCCAGGAGGAGATGCCGCTGTCCAACGGCGGCGCGCTGGACATCACGGTCGGCGAGTACTTCACGCCCAACGGGCGCAACCTCGGCGGCGGGGGCATCAAGCAGGGCGCGGGCGTCACGCCGGAAGTGGTGGTGGCGCACGGGGTGGACACCCCGCACGGGCTGGAAGTCGCCCTGAATACGCTGGCGTCACAGGTCAAGTGACCGAGTACCGTCGTAGCGGTGGTCGAGAAGCGGGGAAGGTTTTGGGCGGCGGAGCCGCACTTCCCCTCGTTGCGCTCCGGCGGGGACGGACGGCGGTCCCGGGGTGGTCGTCGCATCGTGCTCGCCTCCAACCGCGTGCACGGTCCGGGGGGTGGGACGGTGAGCGCGGGCGAGCTGGTGCTCGTGCAGCTGGGTGGCGGCGGCGGGCGCGGGGGCGACGGCAGGGCGCGGATCGTGCGCGGCGATCGGGCGCCCGGACGTGGCGCGGGACGCGATCGAGGCGCTGATGCTCGACCGGGGCCTCGCGCGCGGATTCGACCCGGCCGTGAGCGAGGCGGCGGATCGCGCGCGCGAGGAGGGGCTAGCGGCGGCGGTGCGCGAAGTGGAGGAAGGGCGCAGGCGCGACCTGCGCGGGCTGGCGACGTTGACGATCGATCCTGCGACGGCGCGGGACTTCGACGACGCCATATCCGCGGAACGGCTGAGGCCCGGTGAGGATGCGCCGCGACCGAACGCGGTGGGTGGGAGCGTGCCGGCGAGGGGATGCGTCGCGCGGAGGCTCGTCGGGTGTGAGCGCGCCGTCACGGGACGCGCCGGGCGCGGGCAGCTCGGATGGAGAGGTGCGCGTATGGGTGCACATCGCCGACGTGAGCGCGTACGTGCCAGAGGGGTCGCTCGTGGACAGGGAGGCGCGCAGGCGCGGCACGAGCGTGTACGCGCCGGGCGCGGTGGAGCCGATGCTGCCCGAGGCGCTGTCGAATGACGCGTGCTCGCTGGTGCCCGGGGTCGAGCGCGCGGCGGTGACCGTGGAGATGGATCTGCGCGGGGCGGAGGTCGTGCGGACCGCGTTCTACCGTTCGCTGATCAGATCGGACGTGCGGCTGGAGTACGAGCGCGTCGATCGCGTATTCGCCGGGCAGGAGCGCGCGGAGGACCCGTGGGCACAGCCGCTGGCCGCCGCGCGCGAGGCGAGCGCGGCGCTGGGAAGGGCGCGCGAGCGAGGCGGGCGGGCTGGTGATCGACTCCGAGGAGCCGGAGGTGGTGTTCGACGAGGACGGGCACGTGCGCGAGATCCGTACGCGCGCGCAGACGGAGTCGCATCGACTGATCGAGCACCTGATGATCGCCGCCAACGAAGCGGTGGCGCGGCACCTGTCCGAGCGGGGTGTGCCGTGCCTGTATCGCGTGCACGAGCGCCCCGAGCCCGCAAGGGTGCTGCGGCTGGTCGAGCAGCTCGCGTCGTTGGGGGTGGCGACGCCGGCGGTGCCCGACACGATCTCGCCCTCGCAGGCGGCGGAGCTGATGGGCGAGGTGAGTCGGCGTGTCGAGCGGCATGTGCAGGAGGCGCTGAAGCGGGCGGGCTCCGGCGGCGGCGACGACGACGACGACGACGGGAGGGCGGCATCGGATGAGGCGGAGGCGAGGTCGGAGCGGGCGCGGGGCCGGTCCGTGGGGCGGGCGGATCGCGCTGAGCTCGCTCGTGCTGCGGTCGTTGCGGCAGGCGTACTACTCGCCCAGGAACATCGGCCACGCCGGGTTGCACTCGGCCTGCTACTGCCACTTCACCTCGCCGATACGGCGCTACCCCGACCTGGTGTGCCACCGCGCGCTGGTATCGACGCTCGGCGGGCAGGAGCCGGCGCCGAAGGTCGGGGACATGGGCGAGCTGGGAGAGTGGGCCTCCGAGCGCGAGCGTGAGGCGATGAAGATCGAGCGCGGCGGGGATGACGTAGCGCGGTGCTTCGCGCTGGAGCAGGCGTTGTACGAGGGCGGCTGGGAGCAGACGTTCGTCGGCGAGGTCACGGGGCTGATCTCGGCGGGTGCGTTCGTCGCGTTCGGTCGCGGGCGACGGAGCCCACGTATGAGGGGATGCTGCCGGTGCGGCGGATGCGCAGCGAGGGCGGGCGCGACTGGTGGGAGCTGAACGAGCACGAGACGATCCTGCGCGGTGAGCGCAGCGGCGCGACGATCAGGCTGGGGGACCCGATCGAGGTGAGGGTCGCGCGCGTGGATACGGTCCGCGGACGGGTAGACCTGGTCCCGACCATCTAAGGGGAGAGTGGGTAAAAGAACAGTCGGGCCGGCTGATAGGGGGGGAGAGCCTGCATGTAAAGAGTAGGTAAAGGAGGAGGGAGTATGTACTATAAAAAATAGTTGGTTAGCTATGGCATATACTAACTTAAGTTTTCCCTAAAAACGTATAACCATAGCGCACAAAGCAAAAAATATATAACCACAACCCCAGCCCTCCGACGGCCTGGCCGACCGTCTAGGCTCGAAAACGCTATGGCGAAAAGCAAGAAAGGCAAGCGCAAGATCGGCGCGGGCGATGTGGCGTCGAACCGGTACGCGTCGTATCGGTATGAGCTGATCGAGCGGGTCGAGTGCGGGATCGTGCTGGAGGGCACCGAGGTCAAGGCGCTGCGCGCGTCCGGGCGCACAGCTGAAGGACGGGTATGCCGCGATCAAGGAGGGCGAGCTGTGGCTGCATTCGGTGCACATCCCCCCGTACGAGCCGGCCTCGCGCGAGAACCACGACCCGGAGCGCCCGCGCAAGCTGCTCGCGCACCGCCGCGAGCTCGACCGGCTGCAGACGAAAGTGGCCGAGCGCGGCTGGACGCTGGTGCCGACCAGGATCTACTTCGCGGGCTCGCACGCCAAGGTCGAGATAGCGCTGGCGCGCGGCAAGGACGTGTACGACAAACGCCAGACGATCCGCGACCGGGAGTCCAAGCGGGATATGGAACGCGCGGTGCGCGAAGCCCGCCGGTAGTGCGGTGGGGCGCCGTTCGGCCGGTAGGCGGTCCGATCTGGGCAGCCGCTCTGGGACCAAGGGCGATGAGGCGCTAGATCGAGCCGAAGTGTGGCCGCCAGAGGCGAGGATGTGCGAGACGTCCATCCCCAGCACGAGCACCACGATCAGGCCGATGTAGACAGCGCCGACATACACGCGATGGCGAGGCGCGACGCGGTAGTAGGCGGCCTGCTCGAGCGAGCGGGTCTTGCGCTGCTGCCAGCGCCGCCGCGTCTCCATGAATCCGAGCAGCAGGAAGATCAGCAGGAAGGGGTTGTGGGTGATGCAGCAGCAGCGCGACCAGGGCGCCGAGTCCGAGGAACCACATCCACGGCGCCATCGCCGCCATCGCGCGCCCGCCGTCGAACGGGACGACGGGTATCAGGTTGATGAGGTTCAGGAAGAACGCGACGTAGGCAAGTGCGCGCAGCAGGTCGCTGTTGAGGGCCTCGGCGATCACCAGGCACACCGCCGCGCCGAGCGTGCCGAGGATCGGGCCGGCCAGCCCGACGCGCGCCTCGGCGAGGGCGTTGTCGCCGAGCGACTTGGAGAAGATCGCGGCGCCCAGGAACGGGATGAACATGGGCGTGCTCGCGCTGATCGCCCTCGCGGCGCAGCTGGAACACGTGGCCCATCTCGTGCACGAACAGCAGCAGCACGAACCCGGCGGCGAACTCCCAGCCGAAGAACAGGCTGTAGGCGGCGACCGAGACGAGCGCCGTACCGGTGGTCGTGAGCAGCTTGACCTTCGGCAGCAGCAGGAGCAGGCCCTTGATCGCGGCGAAGAACTTGGCGATCAGTGCGACGATCGCCGCGAACATGCTGCCGATGCGCTTGCGCAGCGCCTGAACGCGCGAGCGGCGGCTGGGTGCCGAAGGGATCCTCGCCGGAGCCGGTCCCGGTCGCGCTCGCCGGTGGAGCCGTGGACGCGGGCTGGAGGGCGGCGGGAGCGACGGTGTGCGAGGGGTAGGACTGGGCGACGGGAGTCAACGAGCGAGTCGGTGCGGCGGATGCCGGGAGGGAGAGATCGGCATCGACTTTGCTCACGAGGCCACTGTCCATATGTTCATTGTGGCAGCCCCGATAAAGCGTTGCCTAACGACGCCCGCGGTGGTCCGGGACGCGGTGGGAAACGTTTTTTTCGCAACGTGCGGAGAGGATGTCGCCAGGGGGTTGCAATCGGTGGGGGAGCGAGCTAAGTTGAATGAAGACGCGGAACCGAGCCGCAAAGAGCGAGGCCACTGAGGTGTGAGGCCGCGCCACCCGAACCGAAGGGCCTCCGGGCCGGACGGGAAAGGTTCCTCAAGCGGCCCGGGACCGCGTCGTTTTGCGTATGTAGGTGCGCCGCCGGCGGTCGGTCCGCGGATCGGCGTTGGCACCGGATCGGGCGCTGGCCGGATGGAGATCGAGCCCCAAGGCGGGATCGCCTGCGAGGATTGCGTCTCCGCCAGATGCGGCTGAGGTCGCAGCCGCAAGCCATGACCGGGCCTCGGCTACAATGGATGAGCAACATCCACGGGGACGACAGGCTTCGACGCGGTCGGCTCGTGTGGATGGTGGCGAGTCGAGGTCCCGGGCGGCCTCGTAAAACTCCCGGGAAAACCATAAGTGCGGACTCTCACGAGTACGCCCTCGCCGTTTAGTTAAGAGCTAAACGCGAGGTCTCGGGCCCCACTTGCCCGCGGTGGGGAAGGCCGGGATCAGAAAGCGGGCTCACCCGGCGCGGTCCGTCTTCGCCAAACCGGGAACACTCAAGGAGGCTGGTCCCCCGCAACCCCGCCGGCGAGGCGAGCGAGGGATGAGATCAGAGCGCCGGCTACGCTCGTAGAAGCCATTCATACGCGATCGCGGACGCGGGTTCGATTCCCGCCGTCTCCACTTTTCCTGACGTTGCGCAAACCCCGGCCGTGTGGGCGCGGTCGGGCGTCAGGACACGGTAGGTCGGCTGGATGTCGTAGATGGTCTTCTGCGGTCGGCGCGAGTCCGTTCTACATGCCCGGGGCGTCATGCTCTGCTTCGCGGTCATGTTGCGGTACGGGTGGCTATCGCGGAAGTCGCGGTCCTTTGTGACCACCACGCGATTCTCGCTGTCGGCGATGTCCGCAAGCTGGCGGTCGCCGGTTCGATTGCCGTCTGGCAGGCTGGAGGTATGGATACTGTCGTGATTGGCTTCGGCCAACAGGTCGGACAGCCGCAGCGGGAGTTGAGCATCGATCAGGAATTTCATGCCGCGGCGAGCGGTACGACCCGGTGCCCGCCAGCGGCCAGCGCCGCGAACTCCAGAGCGGCGAGCAGATCCTCGCGTTCAAGGTCTGGATGATCGGCGATAATCTGCTCGATCGTCATACCCGAAGCCAGGAGCTCCAGAAGGCTCTCGACCGGGTAGCGTAGACCACGGATCGTGGGCTGCCCGTGGCAGATGTTCGGGACAGTGGTGACGCGATCTAGCCGTGACATGCTCTCAGCGTACCGGCTCGGACGGTGACTGCGCTGCTACTCTGCCAGGCGAACGCCCCAGTGCGCCTCTCTCCCTCGGGATGACGCGGCTGGGGCTTTTTGCGTCGTCAGCCGCCCCTCACGTGCGTCGCTAGCGACCGTATCGTCCGCGCCCGGAGTTGCGGCTCTCCGTGCCGGCGCTCTACGTCAGGCTCAGCGGCTCCGCCCGCACGACCACGGGGTTTGCGCAACGTACGGTCCTCTTCCACTCAAAAGGAAGGTGCTGACTACTGCTGAGGCTGAGCCGCTGCCGGCGCAGCCGGCGGTTGCCGTACCGACGGATCCCGCACCTATGGTACGATATTTGGTACCAGTGAAAGGAGATGGCGGTGGCGATCACGGCTAGCGAGGCACGCCGAGGGCTGTTCCCGCTGATCGAGAAGGTCAACGACGATCGGGCGTCGATCGAGATTACGTCCAAACGCGGCAATGCCGTGCTCATGTCGGCTGACGAGTACGCGGCGTGGCACGAGACGGCGTACCTGTTCCGCTCGCCGGCCAACGCGCGGCGCCTGCTCGATGCCGCTGAGGCGGCCGAGCGCGGCGAGACGGTCGAGCACCCACTCGACCGCGCGTGAGGCTGGTCTTCACGCCACAGGGCTGGGAGGACTACACCTACTGGCAGCGGGCAGATCGCGCGATCGTGAGACGCATCAACCGCCTGCTCGACGACGCTCTACGCGATCCGACGGGCGGGATCGGTAAGCCTGAGCCGCTCAAGTACGGGATCGCCGGGGCCTGGTCGCGGCGGATCACCGAGGAGCACCGGCTGGTGTACCAAGTGCTCGACACCGACGTCGTGGTCCTACAGGCCCGCTACCACTATGAGAAGTGAGAGGTACGCTGCCCCGTCGCGACGCTCGGGCTACACGCTCAGCGGCTCCGCCTGCAAGACCACGGGGTTTGCGCAACGTACGGTCCTCTCCATCTTTTGCACGAAGGTCGAACCGGCGGACGCGCGGTTCGACTGTCATCCGCCCTCGTCCATAGACAATTATCGGCGGTAAGGCCGTCCACCAAGTGCGATCGGGCGCCTGCCTTTACTCTGGGAGTAGCGTGAGGTGTGTGCAGTGTCGGGGGCGCACGACGGAGAAGTGTCGCTGGTCGAGCGTGGCGACGGCGGTCTCGCCAAGACGCTCACAGAGGGCGACGGTGCAGGCATCGACGAGCCCCAGATCGAGGTCCTCGTAGGTCTGCTCCAGCTCTGCGGCCCGCGCCAGGTCGGCGTCGGTTGGATGCACTACCCGGTAGGCGCCTCTGTTGATGTCGGCTACGAAGTCGGTCCATACCTTGGTGCCGCCTAGCTTGATGAGCCAGTAGTCGACCTCGACAAGTACCGGGCTCGGTACGAGCAGGTCCCGCGCTCCCGCGAGCAGGTCCGCGCAGCGGTGATGGTCGGGATCCTGTTCGTTGAGGGCTGCGACGATTGGCCCTGTGTCGAGGATGAGCGTCACGCAGAGCGGAAGTCGCGTGCCGCCGGCTGCTCTTGCTCGGCGGCGACGGCGATGCTCGTGTCGGCGCGGAAGGTCGCCAGGCGTGGACGACGGTCGTGCCTGAGTTCGTCGGCTCGTTCGGCCACGACCACTCCGAGCATCCTGCCGAGGGAGAGCCCTCGGTTTCGAGCCTCGTGCGAGAGCAATGCCAAATCCTCGTCGCGGGCGACGACGGTCGTTCTACGATCCTTCATGATGCAGATTATACATCAGATGCAGTCAGATCGAGCCTGGCCGCTCTGACCAGGGTGGGGTCCGCGCAACGTACGGCCCTCTCCATGTTTCGTCCGAAGGTCGAACCAAGGATTCTCGTGGTCCGACTGTCAACACCGGACAGGATGCGGCACGGGCCTACTCGTTGAGCCCAACCACTTCGAGCAGCGCGATCCAGTCGGCCTGGCCCCGCATGAATTCGATTTCTGCGAACCTGGTGGCTAGGTGTTCCACCCGTTCGCGCAGGCCCCTATCTGCCGGCTGCACATACGGAGCGAGCAAGCGCCGAGGGATTTCATGTATTTCGATCGCTTCCACATGCTGGTCGTAGGACTCGACGTCGGATGGTACCGTCCGAAAGCCGTCCGCGCTCCACGCGCGGACATCGGCGCAGATGTCCGGTACGTGTAGAGCCGTCATTTCCTGCAGGCCCCTGGCGAGCCGGTGGGCGTCACGCGTGATCTGTGGGTTGCTCCATGTCAGCCGGTGCAGGGTATTGACGTACGCTCGAGTAATCGCAGCGTCTGTGTGGTAACCGGTAGCCCAGAGGGCGCCGGCCGCCTCATAGCTGAGCTTCTGCTCTTCTTCGTTTTGCGGCGAGCCAGCCCCGACGTCCGGGCATTCGGCGTGGAACCGAAGGTCGAGCCCGTGGATGCTCGCTTCGACCGACGACCATGTGGTCACCGCGGCATGCAGCACCGTGTAGCTCACCGCAAGATAGGTGTGAGTCGATGCGACGTCCCGCGATGTGGCGCCTGCCGTGGCGGGCGCGACCGCGACAGCGAGCACCGCGGTGAGGATCGCTATACGTCTGAGCATCTCCGCTTCAATATATCCCCGGATGGCGGCGTTGAGATCCACTGCTATCCAGGCACGACCTCGATCCAGTCGAACCGTCCTCCGCACAGCGCGCGCCACTGGGCGGGCGGTGTCGTGTGGAGCGTGTCTACGTCCGGGGCGTCGGCGGGCGTCAGAACTATTTCGTGCAGGATCGCCCAGCCCCCGTCGCCCGGGGCGAGGCCCGAGTCTCCACGCGCGATCGTCAAGCGATGGCGCCCGGCGGCGAGTCTTACGCGCACCGGCGTCATACCGTCGGGGTTGTGCGGGTTGCCGTCGAGCTGATCCCCGATCGAGGCGATCGATCGTCCGTCTACGCTGACCTGCACCGTGGGCATCAGCTGTCCCTTGAGCCACACCTCCCACGCTCCCCCATGGGGCACTTCGAACGTGCTTTGCAGCCGACCCGCCCCCGTCATCACCAGTCCCGGATGCGTGTACTTCCACTCGGGGTGCTCACCCTTGGCCACCTCGACGCTCACGAGCTCCGGTGGGACGGCCGCGACGAGGCGGGCGCCGTGCGCTTGGGCGATCCGTGCCAGGCGACGGACGGTCGCACACTCGACCGGGCGCGTGCTCGCCAGCCCGAGATGCGCGATCGCCGCCGGCGCGCCATGTCGGCGAGCCCACACCTGGTAGTAGGTTCCCTGCCACGCCAGCCGATAGGCGGACGGCGGATCGCTGGCGGTCGGATCGCGGCGGGTGACGATCAGCGGATACGGCAACAGCGCCGCCGGCGGGACCCGGTCCAGATCGACCGGGTAGCCGTGACCCCCCATCAGCCGCAGTCCCGCGGGCGGATACATAAAATCCAGCCCGCTCACGTCCAGGTCGCGCAGCGCATACAGCGCGTATTCGTCGAAGGCGACGTACAGCGTCGGCCCCCTGCCGGCGAATCGGGCGTTCAGCGACGCCAGCTCGTCATACCGCGCGGTGGGGGCCAGGTTGGAGCTGTGGTACTGCATCGCGTCCGACACGCCTATCCCACCGACGAGCACCACTGCCACCGCCAGCGCTGCCGCTCGGAGCCCCCGTCCGTTGGCCGAGGATCGCAGGGCGGCGAACCCTCCCCACGCCAGGAGCACCACCACCGGCGAGGTGAGCAGCAGAGCCTTGGCATCGACCCATGTCGTCGCATACAGGCCCAACCCGAGTCCGACCGCGATCATCAGCGCGATCCAACCCGCCAGGGCGTACTCGCCCATGTATACGATGCGCATACCGCCCAGCACGGCGGCGGCGAGCGTGACGGCCACGATCGCGTAGGAGACCGTGAGACGCCCGCCGGCCGGGACCTGCTCGTAGCTGCCCACCAGCCAGGTCCCGAACACCTGCACGGTCCGCAGTCCCGCCTGCAGGTTGCCGGGGTTGCTCGTCGACGCGACGCCCTGCGCGACCTGCACCGATCGGGACAACTCGATCCACGTGCTCAGGGCGCCGACCAGCAGGACCCCGCCCCCGGCGGCGATCAGCGGGAGCAGTTGTCGCACGCGCTGCCGGCCCGCCGCGACGTCGCGAATCGCCACCACGCCCAGGACGACGACAGCCGCCAACGCCCAGGCGCCGAACCCCACCCCGAGCGCCGCGACTCCGCCGGCCAGCACTATGGCGAACGGGATGATGCCCGCGGGGCCTGCGCGCAGCCAGCGTGGATGCAGCACGACGAGCGCGCCCAGCGTGAGGATCATGCCCAGCGCGACGATCTCCTTGACCGACGCGACCAGCTCGTAGCCGTACACGAGCGCGGACGCCGTGGCGGTCACCGTCGCCAGGGCGGCCCACCCGCCCTCCAGGCCGATGCGCCGCGCCAGCACCCACGCCGGGCCGGCGGCGGTGGCGAGCATGAACGCGTTGAATGGCTGCATCATCCAAATCAGGGGCGCCCCCAGGATGAACGCGCTGCCGCCGAACAGCGTGTCCGCACCGGACGGGTAACCCGTGGCGTAGTACGCGTGGAGATACTGGCCGTAGGAGCTGCGCAGGTCCAGGTGCGCGTAATCTTGGCCGTGGCGCATCAGGTAATCGGCGCCCAGCAGGTGAAACGCCGAGTCGTCGAGGATCCCGAACGAGGAGAACGTGGGCCGGCCCGCCAGCAAGACCGGGGCCAGCGCCACGAGGTAGGCGAGCACGAGCACCCCCAGCTGCCAGCGACACTGCCGCCAGTCCCTCGTCACGGCTCTCACCCTCGAGCGTCCGAGCGCGCACCCGGCCACGGCGACGGCCGCCAGCACATACGGCGTGGCTGGCGCCACCGGCGCTATGTAGGTCGTCAGCTGAGACACTGCCATCAGCGCCGCCGCCCCCACCGTCGCCAGCAACATTCCCGGCAGCCAGCCCCCGCTGACACGATCCACCAGCAGCCCGGCCCCTACGCACAGGATCGCGAGCACGCACGGATACACCAACGTCGCCAGGACGAACACCGCGGCGCTCAGCCTTTGGGCGGCAGCGAGACCGCCGCGGGGGATGGTGGGGGGAGGTTTGGCACTGTGACGAGCACTTCATCGCTGCTTGAGCGGACTATGTTTACCTGATGGCGTCTGACTCGCATCCCGACTCAGTCCCGCTGCCCCCCAGTGACGGTCGAGCCGCAGGCGATGAGCAAACCCCGAGCGAGTCCCCGCAGGCCCGTACCCCCTTGTGGGTCAAGCTCCTGCTGCCGCTGGCTTTGCTGCTCGGAATCGTTGGTGGGCTGAGCTTCGCGCTGCTACGCTCATCGCCCCACGCGACGCTGCCCGCCGGCGCCCGAGAAGCCGGCTCGGGTCAGGGCTTCTACGGGACGCTGGCGCTCCCCTCCAAGCCGGCGCCGCCGATCCACTTGCGCAACTACCTCGGTCAGCCGGTCACGCTGAGCGAGTATCGCGGCAGGGCCGTGCTCGTCACGTTCCTGTACACCAACTGTCCCGACGTGTGCCCGCTGATCACCGCCAAGCTGAGAACGGCCATGGACATGCTCGGCGCGGAGGCGGCGCATGCGCAGATCGTCGCCGTGTCGGTCGATCCTCGCGGCGACACGCCCACCTCCGTGGCCGGGTTCCTGCGGGTTCATCGCATGGTCGGACGGATGCAGTATCTGATCGGCTCCCCCTCGCAGCTGGCCGCCACCTGGAAGGCGTGGAGCGTCGGTTCCACGCGCGACGCCACCCAGCCGCAGCTCGTGTCCCACTCGGCTCTGATCTATGGGATCACCGCCGGCGGTGACGTCAGGACGATCTATCCGGATAGCTTCGAACCCAGTCAGATCGTCCACGACGTGCCCAAGCTCGCGGCGCAGTAGCGCTTTCTCAGCGTTCGCCGGCGCCGCGACGCCACAGCACCACATACCACACGGTGACGGCGATCAACACGCCCAGTGGGAGTACGATCGTAAGGACCGATCCTGTGCTGGTGGCGATTGGGACTGCGATGTTTGGCATGGACCCTCCCACTGACTTTAGTGCCCACTCGCCAGCCGAGGAGCCGGAGCCGAGGCAGGCGCCGTCGGAGGCGCGAGCCAGCGATGGACATAGACGAATACCACGATCAGGAACGTGACTGACCCGGGCACCCACATTACGCCCGCGGCGAGCTGCTGATCGGCCAGCGCCGAGATGCCGCCCGGACGGCTAGGCAGATGCGCGTAGGACCCGTACAGCGGATCGGGGGCGAACGCGAGCACCACCGCCAGCACCCAGCTGACGATCATTCCCCCGATCGCATACACCGCGCGCTGGGCGGCGAGGAGGCTGGTATGCAGCGGCGGCGACGGGATCACCTGCTTCCAGAACATGATCGCGGTTGCGAAGAACAGACTGTGCTCGAGCGCGTGCAGCGCGCCGGAGCGCAGCGTCGCGTCGAACAGCGCGGGCACGTGCCATGCCAGCAGCACGACCGAGAACGCGACGAAGCTGGGCACTGGCCTGCCCAGCGTCCGGCACACCGCGCGCAGCGGGGCCGTCCGCCGTCCATGGCTAAGGTCGCGTGCGAGTCGCCGGCGCGCGTCCAGCGGCAGGCAGCGCCACAGACGGATCCACGGGCGTGCGAGCACGATCAGCGGCGCCGCGAGCACGAGCAGCAACACGTGCTGGATCATGTGCACCCAGAACAGCTGACCACTCAGCGGCTCGATCGGCGAGGCCAGCGCGATCGCCAGCACGGCCAGGCCCGCGTAGAAGCACCCGCTGCGCCAGCGCTGCGCGACTCGCTTGCGTGTGGGCGTAATCGTCCGCCGGGCGCCGATCCAATAGAGGATCGCCAGGTCTATCGTCAGCACCAGCGGCGGATCCAACGACCAATCCCAGAACCCGGGCGTCGCCGTGGTCGTGGCGAGGGTCACCGCGGTCTCCCCGCCCCGGTGGGCATCACACCAGATACAGCGTCACGTATGCGATCGCGCCGATGGCCGCGAGGTAGGCCCAGTAGAACACGCACGCGTCCAGTCCCGGCGCGATCAGCCTGTCCGGGTCGCGGATGTCGCCGTGCTCCGCGGGCGAGTGCCGGGCGCGAATCTCGGTGGCGATCTGGGTCTGCAGCCAGTACATCGTGCCGAGCACGGCGATCGCGTAGAACCCCGTCCACGCGACGAACACGCTGGCGTATGCGCCGTCGGTGGGGCCGAAGTGCTGCACGGTGTACTGGATGCACTGCAGCGCCACCGCCGCCAGCCCCAGTCCCAGCGCGACGATCGCCGGCGCCGTCCAGACGCTCGACTTGACCTTCATCCGCCGGCCGGCGAGGATCGCGAGCGCCGCGCTGAGGAGCACGCACGCAACGATCGCCACGCCGAATCCCTGGTTGGGGTCGACGTGGGGCGGACGCCACAGTTGGTCCTGGTTGAGCGAGCGCAGGTAGAAGTAGGCGAACAGGAACGCCAGGAAGAAGAACGTGGTGGCGCCGGCCAGCAGCCGACTCGCCACATACAGCGC
Source organism: uncultured Solirubrobacterales bacterium (assembly GCA_963786535.1). Taxonomy (GTDB): domain Bacteria; phylum Actinomycetota; class Thermoleophilia; order Solirubrobacterales; family Solirubrobacteraceae; genus Palsa-744. The sequence continues at coordinate 254,131 of CAWAZI010000002.1, forward strand.
GCGCGCGCCGACGTCCGCGGGCTCGGGCGGGATCTCCACCCCGCGCGGGACCGGCGGGATCAGCTTGCCCAGCGGCTGCTGTTCGCTGCCGGAGGCCGCCATCGTCCTCACGCCCCCGCCGGCGCCGGCTCCGCGCCGATGCTCGGCGGCGGCGTGCCGTAGTCGTAGGGATCGGAGTCGAACACCGGGATCTGCTCGAAGTTGTTGACCGGCACGGGCGTGGGTATCTGCCACTCGATCGACTTCGACCGCCACGGGTTGGACTCGGCCGGCCGGCGCACGAAGATCAGCGAGTAGACGGTGTTGAACAGGAATATGAGCATCGAGAACCCGAGTACGAACGCTGAGATCGACACCCATACGTTGAGCCCCTGCAGGTTCGGCGCGTATTCGCTAACGCGTCTGGGCATGCCCTTCATGCCGAGCACGAATAGTGGCAGGAACGTCGAGTTGAAGAAGATGAACATCAGCCAGAAGTGCCATTTGGCCAGGCGCTCGTTGAAGCGCAGGCCCGTCATCTTCGGGACCCAGTAGTAGATCGCGGCGAAGAACGTGAATATCAGCCCGCCCATGATCGTGTAGTGGAAGTGGGCCATCACGAAGAAGCTGCCGTGGGTATCGGTGTCGCTGGGCGTGTCCGACAGGAACACGCCGGACAGTCCGCCGAGCAGGAAGTTGAACGCCCAACCCATGCAGAACAGCATCGGCACGGTGAACGTTGTGCGCGCTCTCCACATCGTTCCGATGAAGCACAGGAATATGAATCCGGTCGGGATCGAGATGATCTCGGTGGAGAGCATGTAGAACGGGCGCAGGTCGGCGTTGATCCCGCTCACGAACAGGTGGTGTTGCCATACGAAGAAGCTCAGCAGGGTGACTCCCAGCATGCCCGAGACGGCCAGCTTGTAGCCCCACAGCGGCTTGCGCGTAAACACGGGCAGCAGCTCGAGCACGATCCCGAACCCGGGCAGAGCGAGGACGTAGACCTCCGGATGCCCAAAGAACCAGAACAGGTTCTGGAACAGGTAGGAGCTGCCGCCTCCGCCGGCGATGAAGAACGAGGTGCTGATCGTGCGGTCCAGCGCCGCCATCGACAGCGTCGCGATCAGCATCGGCGCGGCCAGCACCATCAGGATCGAGGTGGCGAACACCGACCACACGAATATCGGCAGCCGCCCCCAGCTCAGCCCGGGGGCGCGCATCGTGATGATCGTGGCCATCATGTTCAGCCCGAGCAGGCACATCGAGATCCCGACCAGGGTGAAGAATATGATGTAGGAGTCCATGCCCATCACGGCTTGGTCGTTGAGCGGCTCATATCCCGTCCAGCCGGTGGGGAACCCGCCGAAGAAGATCGTCGAGGTGAGGATGAACCCGGCCGCCATCAGCAGCCAGAACGTCAGCGCCTCGATGCGCGGGAACGCCATCCGCCTGGCGCCGATCATGATCGGCACGAAGTAGTTGGCGAACGGGCCCATGATGCCCGAGGTCATCATCCCCATCATCATCGTCCCGTGCATGCCCACCAGGGACAGGTATTGGTTGGGGCCGACGACGGTCGGGGTCGGGTGGAGCAGCTCGGTGCGGATCAGCATCGCGTTGAGGCCGCCGACGAAGAAGAACACCCCGATCCCCACGAGATACTGGATGCCCACGACCTTGTGGTCGGTGCACAGCCCGAAGTACCGTCCGATCCCCTCGTGCTCCTTCTCGCGCAGCGACGCGGGCCGCCCCAGCAGGCGTGAGAGCGGGTAGTTGGCGAAGCCCAACCCGATCAGGAACCCGACCACGCCGAACGTGTAGGCGAGCAGCAGCGCGACGTCGTTCTCGTCGCTCGCGGCCTGGTATTCGAAGCTTTTGCCGCCGTTGATCTGGTGTCCCAAAAACCAGCCCAGGTAGTAGCCGCCCACGCCGAGCAGCACCGCGGCGAGCAGGTTGAAGCCGACCAGCCGCCGCCACAGCGGCCGGCGCGTCGGGTCGGGGGATGGGGCAGCCGCGGTCGTCGTGCTCATAGCGCTTCCTTTGCTCTCGCCCGCTCGCGGGGCGATCGGGGCTGTGGAGCGATCGGTCTCATTCGCCACGCCTCGTCGGTTCGGGCAGGTAGGTCGTGCTGTACGGCGGCAGCACCTTCGTCGCCGGCGCGAATGCCACCTCCTGCTGGTGGATCCAGGTGTTGAACGCGGGCGCGCTCACCACATGGCCGAGGTCGGACATCTCGCCGTGCCAGATGCCGCACAACTCGGCGCAGCGCACGTTGAACGTCTGCAGCTTCGTGGGCTTCACGAACACGACATTGTCGACGTGGGGGTTGGCGTCGGCCTTGACGCCGAGCTGGTAGGCCCAGAAGGAGTGGATGACATCCAGCGAGGTGACGTGCAGTTCGACCATTTTGTTCACCGGCAGCACCAGATGCGGGGTCTCGACGCCGCCGTAGGTGGGGTAGCGGTAGGTGAACGCCCACTGCTGGGCGATCACCTGCACCGGCAGCTTCGGTCCGCTGGGGACGGTCAGGGGGTTCGGCCCGCTGCCCGAGCCTGCCCCGTAGTCGGACTCCAGGCGCACGGTCCCGTACGCCGCCAGCGACACCACGAGCAGCGAGGTGACGACGATCCACGTCGTCTGCACCCGCGAGTTCCCGCGCACCGCCGGACCTTCCAGCGCGCCCCCCCGAGGCTGGCGGAAGCAGATCGAGGCGTAGATCAGATAGATCACGACCAGCAGCAGCACGGGCGTGGCCATGGCGAGCAGCACGGTGTTGTCGGTGACGTGGCCGGAGGCCTGTTCGGAGCCGTTGCCGGGTGGCAGGATCGGACCGACGAGGACGATCACCAGCGGCGTGGCGATCAGCGAGGCGATCACCCAGATCGCGCCGAACCGCCGCGCGTGGTTGGGGCCATCCGGCTCCGAGACGGTCGGGTGTGGCTCAGCGGCCATGGCTAGGGCTCAGCCCTCCAGCCGACGCTCACGCTGCTGCTCGGATCGGCCCTAGACGACATCGATGAACCCGTCCATGTAGCCCAGCGTCTGCATCGGCCCTCCGTTGCCGTTGAGCCAGCCGGCCGCGCAGGGGACGAAGCACTGCCAGCGGTAGCGGCCCTTGCCGCCGGTACGGAAGCTGAATTCGATCGTGCGGTGCGCCGCGCCTTCGCACGGCGCGAATTCGCACGGGTTCTTGGCTTCTTCGGGCACACCCGGGAGCGGCACGAACACCCCGAGCCCGGGGATCGCGAACGTGTGCGAGGTTTCTTCGGGTTCGATCGCGTTCGTCGTCTTGCCGTCCACCGTCATCGTCCCGCCAACCGTGCCCTGTACCTGCGACAGAAACGGGTTGCGCAGGCCGGTGGGCGAGTCGTACTGGTAGATCGTTACATGCACGATCGAGTTGGCGGGCACCGTGTAGATCGTGCTGTGCACCCATTGGCCGTTGGAGTGGACCAGGTAGGAGACCCAGTCGGGGTGCGACGGGCTGTAGTGCGGGCCGATCGCGCCGACGGTCTCGAGCGTCAGATGGCTGCCCCCGATCGGGCGCGTGCTGGCCGCGGTGACCGCCGGGGGGAAGCTCGTCGCCCAACTTCCGACGTACAAGCCGATCAGGACTCCCACCACGATCACCGCGGCACCTACCCCGATCAGCTTCTTGGCCAGCAGGCTCACGTCGGTTCGCTCACCTCTGTCTTATTCCCTCGCTAACGTAAAGTCAATATAAAGTTTACAGATCGTGGCGGCGAGGGTCAGGCAGGGTACGGGCAGGGGTGCGGCGGGTAGGCACGTGGCGCTCCTGCGCGCGGTCAACGTGGGCGGGCGCAATCGCATCGCGATGGCGCATCTGCGCGAGCTGCTGGAGGGTCTCGGCTACGGCGAGGTGCGCACGCATCTGCAGAGCGGCAACGCCGTGTTCACCGCAGCCGGGACCACACCGGGAGGCGCAGAGGGCGTGGCGCGGGAGATCGAACGCGCGCTTGCGCGCGAGCTCGGGCTGACGGCGAGCGTGCTCGTGCGCACCCGTGAGGATCTGCAGCGGGTCGTCGCGGCGAACCCGCTGCTGGGCGTGGCCGACGATCATGCGCGGCTGCTCGTCACCTTCCTCTCAGACGCGCCCGAGCACGAGGCCGTGGATGCGTTGGCGCCGGCCGACTTCGAGCCCGACGTGTTCGCGCTCGGCGAGCGGGAGGTCTACGTGTGGTATCCCGACGGCGTGCGCGCCACGCGGCTGAGCAACGCCTTCTGGGAGCGGCGCTTGGGACTCGTCGCGACGGGACGCAACTGGAACACCGTCACGCGGCTGCTGGAGCTGATGAACGAGTAGTGGGCTGTTCCGGGAGGCACATGTGCCTCCCGGCGACCTCGCGCATGCGCGAGGTCGAGGCAGGGCCGCATGCGGCCCTGCCAGACGAGCCGCATGCGGCTCGTCTGCCGTCGGCGCATGCGCCGACGGTGGGAGGGCACATGTGCCCTCCCATGGCGGGCCGGCCGGCCCGCCATCCCTATGCCCGCGATCGTCACCCCTCGCGCGGCAGGTACGGCGCGAGCTCGCGGCGGGCGATCGAGAGCTTGTGCACCTCGTCGGGCCCGTCCGCCAGGCGCAGCGTGCGCAGGTGGGCGTAGGCCCAGGCGAGCGTGTAATCGTCGCTCACGCCGCCGCCGCCGTGGACCTGGATCGCGCGGTCGATCACCTTCAGCGCGACGTTCGGCGCGGCGACCTTGATCGCGGCGATCTCCGTGCGCGCATGGCGGTTGCCGACCGTGTCCATCAGCCACGCCGCCTTCAGCGTGAGCAGGCGGGCCATCTCGATCTCGATGCGCGACTCGGCGATCCAGTCCTGCACGTTCGCGCGCGCGGCGATCGGCTCGCCGAAGGTGACGCGCGAGACCGCGCGACGGCACATCGACTCCAACGCCCGCTCGGCGGCGCCGATCGAGCGCATGCAGTGGTGGATGCGCCCCGGGCCGAGGCGCGCCTGGGCGATCATGAAGCCGTCGCCCTCGCCCGCGATCAGGTTCGACGCCGGCACGCGCACGTCCTCGAACAGGATTTCCGCGTGGCCCTCCTGGTCCTGATAGCCGAACACGGGCAGGCCGCGCAGGATGCTGACCCCGGGGGTGTCCAGCGGCACGAGGATCTGGCTCTGCTGGCGGTGGCGCGGACCGTCCGGCGCGGTCTTGCCCATCACGATCATGATCCGGCAGTGGGGGTGCAGCGCTCCCGAGATCCACCACTTGCGGCCGTTGAGCACATAGTCGCCGCCATCGCGCTCGATCCGCAGCGCGATGTTGGTCGCGTCCGAGCTCGCCACCTCGGGCTCGGTCATCGCGAACGAAGAGCGGATCTCGCCCTCCAGCAGCGGCGTCAGCCAGCGCTCGGCCTGCGCGGGCGTGGCGAACTGGTGCAGCACCTCCATGTTGCCCGTGTCCGGCGCCGAGCAGTTGCATGCCTCCGAGGCGATGTGCGAGCGTCCGAGGATCTCCGCCAGGGGCGCATAGTCGCTGTTCGACAGGCCCGCGCCGCGCTCGGGATCGGGCAGGAACATGTTCCACAGCCCCGCCTCGCGCGCGCGCGCCTTCAGCTCCTCCATGATCGCCGGCTGATGGTGCGGGTCGCCGGATTCGCGCAGCTGGCGCTCGTATACCTCCTCCGCCGGGTGGATGTGCTCGTCCATGAACGCGCTCAGACGCTCCTTGAACTCGACACAGCGTTTGCTCGGCTCGAAGTCCATCGGTCCTCCTCGGTGGTGGCAATGGGCTTAGGATCATCCCCGATGACGCAACCACGGGCCAGCTACCGCGATGCGGGCGTGGACTACGAGACGCTCGACGCGGGCAAGCGACTGGCGATGGCAGGCGCGCTGTCCACCTCGTCGCTGCTTGCTGCGCATGGCGCACGCGCGCTCGACGCCTCCCGCGGGGAGCCGGCGTTCGCGTTCGAGCTGGACGGCCGCACGCTGGCGTTCGTGGTCGAGGGGCTGGGCACGAAGTCGATCGTCGCGCGGCAGGTGCTGCAAGAGCAGGGCATCGACCGGTTTGGCGACGTGGCCTACGACACGGTCGCCGCGATCGTCAACGACCTGTGCTGCGTGGGAGCGCTGCCGCTGGTCGTAAACGCATACTTCGCGACGGGCTCCTCGGAGTGGTACCGCGAGGGCGCGCGCGCCGCGTCGCTCATCGAGGGCTGGCGCCGGGCCTGTGCGGACGCCGGCTGTGCGTGGGGGGGCGGGGAGTCGCCTTCGCTGCCGGGGCTGGTGGACGAGCATGAGATCGAGCTCGCGGGGGCGGCCGTCGGCGCCGTGCCGGAGGGCCACGCCCCGATCCTGGGCGAGGAGTTGGGCCCGGGCGATGAGATCGTGCTCGTGGCCTCCAGCGGCCTGCATGCCAACGGGGCGTCGCTCGCGCGCCTGGTGGCGGACAGGCTGAGCGACGGGTATGCGACCGCGCTGCCGGGTGGGGCGACGCTGGGCGAGGCGCTGCTGCAGCCCTCGGCGATGTATGTCGGACTGGTGGCGGAGCTGCTCTCACGCGGTTCGCCGCTGACGTATATAAGCCACATAACCGGCCACGGCCTGCTCAAGCTGATGCGCCGGCCGCGGGCGCTGAGATACCGGATATGGAAGCTGCTGGAGACACCGGAGGTCCTGAGCTTTCTCGTCTCCGAAGCGGGGCTGGACGCTCGGGCGGCCCACTCGACGTTCAACATGGGGGTGGGCTACGCCCTGTACTGCGCGGCCGGCGCTGGCGCGGCGATCGTCGAGCTCGCGGCGGGACTCGGTCTGGATGCCTGCATCGCCGGCGCCGTGGAGGAGGGGCCTCGAGAAGTAGTGCTGGAGCCGATCGGCGTGCGATTTGATGGCGGCGAGCTGGAGCTGACGGCGTGATCTCGGGGCCTAGTCTAGACCTCAATTGGAGGTTGAGAGTTCTAACCAGTGGGCTATATGCGGCCGCAAGCCCGCTCCCGTAATGACTCCTGATCTTGAAGGCATCGCCCGCGACAGCTAAGGTTTCGGGTGAAATCGCCACTGTTCTCCGGCGTGGGTCGCCGGGGATCTCGATATCGCCGGACCGGCATGGTTCCGGAGCTACCCGGATCGAGGCGGACCTGTCCATCAAAAAAGAGGAGAGAACCTGATGCGCAGAGCATCCACCTGTCTGGCCTTGCTCGGCCTTGCCGTCCTCGGCCTAACCGGCGTCGCTTCGGCGGCGCCGACTGTCACGCTCGTAGCGAAGGCGGTCCCGATTCCGGGCTTCCCGGGCACGGGCAACATTCTCGGCGCCGGAGCGGCCGTCGAAGCGAAATACACGATCAAAGGCACGGAATCCACCGGCGGCGTGCCGTCGCAGATCACGCACGTCAACTTCTTCCTGCCTGCCGGCACGAAGATCAATCAGACCGGCTTCGTGACGTGCCCGTCGGCGACGCTTGAAAACATCGGCCCCAGCGGCTGCCCGAAGAAGTCGCAGGCGAGCCCGATCGGCACCGCCGGCGTCGTCGATCCGATCGGCGGCGAACTCGTTAAAGAGAACGCGACGCTGCAGGCGTTCTTCGCGCCCGGCGGCGGTCTGCAGTTCTACGCGAACGCCGCTTCGCCGATCTCGGCGCAGCTGCTCGTCGCCAAGGGGCACTTCATCAGCGCCACCCCGCCCTATGGCCTGGAGTTCACCACCGAAGTTCAGCTGGTCCAGTCGGTTCCGGGCGCTCCGCCGGTGTCGACCGAATCGATCAACATCAAGGTCGGCGCTGCCTACAAGAAGGGCAAGAAGACGATCTCCTACGGCACGCTGCCGAAGAAGTGCCCGAAGGGCGGCTTCCCCGTGAAGTCGGAAATCACGTTCGCCACTGGCGAAACCTCGACTGCCGCGTACAAGGCGCCGTGCCCCAAGAAGTAGACGCAGACTGACAGCGGCGGGCCCGGCCCGCCGAAAGGAAAGAGTGAGGGCGGTCCCGTCATCGTGCGGGGCCGCCCTGATCGCTGTTGAGAAGGTATGGAAGGATCAATCGGTTGAGTCAGACCAGTGGGTGGAGGAGAGGGCCGGTCACCACGGTGGTCGCCCTCGGCATGGCCGCGCTGGTCGCGGTCGCGCTGGTGAGCGTCTCCGGCTGTGGAGGTTCGGGCGGGGGCTACACCGTGCGCGCGATCTTCGACGACGCCGCCAACATCATTCCCGGCGAGGACGTGAAGATCGAGGGCGTGAAGGTAGGGGCCGTCGGAACGGTCACGCCCACGCCGGCGCAGAAGGCGGCGGTCGTGCTGCACATCGAAAACGCCGGCTTCCAGGACTTCCGGGCGGACGCGAGTTGCACGATCGAACCGGAGGCGCTGATCGGCGAGAAGTTCGTCAACTGCCTGCCCACCCAACCGCGCCCTGAAGGCACGCCGCTGCCGCCGCCGCTGCACAAGATCCCCAGCGGTCATGAAGGGGAAGGTCAGTACCTGCTGCCGGTGACGAAGACCTCCAGCCCGGTCGACGTCGACCTGCTCGGCGACATCAACAGGCTGCCCGAGCAACAGCGGTTCACGATCATCATCAACGAACTCGGCGCCGGCCTCGCGGGGCGCGGCAGCGACCTGAACGCCGTCGTTCGCCGCGCGGACCCGGCGCTGCGCGAACTCGACAAGGTGCTCGGCATCCTCGCCGCTCAGAACAAGACGCTCGTCAACCTCGCTGAAGAATCCGACCGCGCGCTGACGCCCATCGCCGGGGTCAAACAACAGATCTCGAACTTCATCGTCGGCATCGACACGGTCTCGCGCGCGTCGGCCAATCAGCGCGGCGCGATCGCGCGCAACCTCGCGGGATTCCCGCCGTTCCTCGAACAGCTCGGACCGGCGATGGAACGGTTCGGGCGCTTGGCCGAACAGACGACGCCGACGTTCACCGACCTCAAAGCGGCGGCGCCGGGGATCAACCAGACGTTCACGCAGCTCGCGCCGTTCGCGCGCAGCTCGACCGCGTTCTTCCAGAGCCTCGGCAGCACCGCCAAGCTCTCCGGGCCGGCGCTCGCGGGGCTGCAGCCGCTGCTGGCGCGCGTGAAAACGCTTGGCGGCGCCGCTCAGCCGTTCAGCGCGAGCCTCTCCGAACTGCTCACGAGCCTGCGCGATACGGGCGGACTGGAGCGCCTCATGGACTTCATCTTCCTCGGCGCGGGCACGACGAACGGCTATGACGCGCTCGGCCACTTCCTGCGCACGGAAGGGGTCGTCGCCGCCACGTGCTTGACCTATGCAATCGCTCCCGCGGGCGGGTGTCCCGGCAAATTGTTCAGCACGTCTGGCTCCGCCGCGAGCGCCGGTTCGCCCGCAACCGCCGGCTCCGCGAGCGCCCACGCGAGCGCCACAAGCCTGGTGATGGCGCGCACGCTCGCGGTGCTGAAGGGCGCGACGCCGGCGCAGGCGATCGCGAGATACCCGGGCTCGACCTCGACCGCGGGTGCGCTCGGAGGCCTTGGCGCCGCCGGCGAAGGCGCGGCGAGCGCCCAGCCCGTGGGCGGATCGAGCACCGGCACGACCTACTACACGCCCTCGCCCGAAAGCTCCGGGGCGGGCGGGATGCTGCTCAACTACCTGCTCGGCAACTGAGATGACCGCAAAGACACCCCCGATACGACGCTCGCTTGTCAGGATGGTCGCGTCATGCGCGCCGCGGCCACGGCTGGGAGTCATGCTGGCGGCGGTTGCGGCGATGCTCGCGCTGGCGCTGGCGCCTCAGGCGAGCGCCGGCGAACCGAGTGCGACGACGCCAACCACGCCACCGGCGGGCGAAACGACCCCGCCGGGCGGGGCGACGACTCCGGCGGCCACACCCGCGCCATCCACACCCCCCGCGGGGCCGGCCGAAGCCGGCGTCGAAACGGGCGAAACGAACACGGGACCGCAGGTGCAAGCGCAGCACGTGCAGCACACGACGCCCGCTGGCTCGACCGGCGCGGGCAAGGGTGGCACGCACGCCAAAACGCACGGCCAAGGCGCGGGCGCCGCCACGGAAGGCGCCGGCGGGCAGACGCAGACGACCGGTGGCACGTCCGGCTCGGAAGTGCGCGCCGGCCACCGTGCGCCGTCGCCCTCCGCGCTGACCCCGGGGCTTCCGCTCTCGCTGGGAAGCTCGATCGCGGGTGTGCCAGGGTTCTTTATCGAAAGCTTCCAGATCCCGCCGTTCCTGTTGCCGATCTATCAGGCGGCGGGCACGGCCTACGGAATCCCCTGGCAGGTGCTGGCGGCGATCAACGAGGTCGAGACGGACTACGGGCGGGATCTGAGCGTGTCCAGCGCCGGCGCGGAGGGATGGATGCAGTTCCTGCCCTCGACCTGGGCCCGGTACGGCGTCGACGCCAATGGCGACGGCTTCAAGGACCCCTACAACCCGGCCGACGCGATCTTCGCCGCCGCCAGGTACCTGCGAGCCGCCGGCGGGGATACGAACGTCAGGGCGGCCGTGTACTCCTACAACCACTCCCAGGCATACGTCGACTCGGTGCTGCTGCGCGCGCAATTGCTCGGCGGCACGCCGCCGGAACTGCTCGGGGCGATCACCGGCCTGACCGAGGCGCGGTTCCCAGTGCATGCGCCCTCGCACTTCAGCGATGGCTTCGCGACGATTCCCGCCCACGGATCGAGCCCGGCGAAGACGCTCGCCGGCACGACGATCTACTCGCAGGCGGGGGCGCCCGTGATCGCGGTGCAGGACGGCGAAGTCGTGCAGATCGGCGACTCGTCCTCGCTCGGACGATTCGTGTCGCTGCGCGACGCCTATGGCAACACGTACGTGTACGCGCGGCTCGGCAGCGTGTCCGCGGTGTATCCGGTGCTGGAGCCGCATGAGCACACCGCCGTCAGCGCGCGGATTGCCCAGTCCGGCGCTCGAACCCCCGCCCAGCGGTCCCGCGACGGCGGGCGCGCAGCCGCGCTCGCCGCTGTCCGAAGGCGCCGCCGAGTCGGGACTTGCGCTGGGAGCGGCGGCGGGTCTCGAACCCCCGGCCACACCTCCGGCGCCCGCGCCGCGGACCACGACGCCGGGTTCGCCACAGCAGCCCGCGCGGGCGACTGTGCGGGTGTTCAGATCCGGTCTGAACGACGTCTACCTGCATACCCTGCGCTCGGGCGTGCAGGTGATCGCCGGGACCGTGCTGGGACACGTCGGCGCGGAAGCGAGCGGCGTGGGCGACACGGGAGCGGGAGCTCAGGGCACGAGCGCGGCGGGCAGCGCTCAGACGAGCGCCCCGCACATGCTCTTCCAGATCAAACCGGCCGGAGTGGGAGCGCCGCTGGTCGACCCCAAGCCGATCCTCGACGGCTGGGTGGCGCTGGAGAGCACCTCGATATTCAGAGCCAAGGGCGAGAACCCGTTCCTTCAGACCGCGCCGAGCGTCGGGCAGGTGCTGCTGGAGTCCAAGGGACAGCTAGAGCAGCTCCTCGGGCGCGACGCGAGCATTCACATGCACGCCTGCGAACGCAGGGACGTCCAGACGGGTCGCGTCGACAGGCGCATCCTGGCCACGCTCGAGTTCCTGTCGGTATCGGGTCTGAAGCCGACTGCGTCCGGGCTGAAGTGCGCCGGGGCGGCGCCCGCCGTGGAAGGCAACGCGTCCGCGGGCTCGGGCGGCGACACGGTCAAGATCGTGGCGGTCAACGGCATCCCGATCGCCGGCCACCAGGGACAGGGCTCGATCGCCGACACGATGATTCGCAGGCTGCTGACGCTGCAGGGCGTGAACCGCCCGCTGCGGATCGTCAGCCAGACGAGCATCCCCGGTGCGACGATCACGTTCGTCAAGCCGAGCGCGCGCGCCTTTGTCTACGTCGCGTTCCGCCCACTGGGCTCCTCGAGTGGTGCTGGCGCCCATGCCGCCAGCGCGTTCGGCTCGGTGCTGAGCGCGAAGGAGTGGATCAAGCTAATCGCCCGGCTGGGCGAGATCCCCGACCCGACCGTCGCAAGCGGACCCTCCGCCGCGGCGGTGCCCGACAGGCCAGGAACGCCTGCGCCCAGCCCCGGATCGACCGGGGGCGGCGGATCGGCGACGCCGGGGGCGAGCGGCGCGGGAACGCCCGGCGCGGGAGCGAATGGCGCCGGAGCGAGCGAAGGTGGGGCCGGTGGCCACGGTTAGCCCCCCCAGCCCGTCGGCGCCGCCGCCGCCTCCTCCTCCGCGCGAGGACCTGCCTCGACCCGCGCGTGGCGCGCGTGCCGTGCCGCCCGGAGTGGCGCGCGGGCTTGCCGTCGGCGCGCTGGCGATCGTGGTGCTGATCGCGGCCTATCTCGTGCTCTCCGGTGGGGGCGGCGCCGACTACCACCTGGAAATGAAGGAAGCGGGCCAGCTGGTCAGAGGCGACCAGGTGCAGGTCGGTGGCGTGCCCGTCGGGAGCGTCACCGACATCGCGCTCACCCCAGACTTCAAAGCCCGCATCACGATCCACGTCGACTCCTCGCTGGCGCCCCTGCACGAAGGCACGATCGCCGAAATCAGAGTGCCGTCGCTGACGGGGGTCGCCAACCGCTACGTGGCGCTGACGCCCGGGCCCAACAACCACCCGGCGCTGGCGGCGGGAGCGACGCTGCCGGCCAGCGACACGCGCGAAGTCGTCGATCTCGACCAGCTATTCAACACGCTCAACCCGAAGACGCGCAAGGGCTTGCAGCAGGTCATCCAGGGCTCGGCCGAACAATATGCGGGAGCCGGGCCCGAGCTGGGCAAGGCGACCGAATACTTCGCGCCGTCATTCGCCTCGCTCGACCATCTCTTCACCGAGCTCACCCGCGACCAGTCGACTTTCACGGACTTCCTCGTCGAATCCGCGAAGGCGTTGACGACGCTCGCGGCGCACAAGGAATCGCTCAGCGATCTGGTCGAACACGGCGATCAGACCTTTCAGGCGATCGGCTCGCAGCAGAGCAGCCTCGCCCAGGGACTGCGCCTGCTGCCGGTGACGCTCAATCAGGGCAACAAGACGTTCGTCGCGCTTCCGGCTACGTTCGCCGCGCTCACGCGGCTGCTGAACACGCAGCAGCCGAATACGCAGGCGCTGACGACGCTGCTCGAAAGGCTGCGTCCGCTCGTGACCACCGCCACGCCGGTCTTGAGCAACTTCAGCCAGGCGATCTCGCGGCCAGGGACGAACAACGACCTGACCGAAGCCTTCGCGGCGCTGCCGGCGCTGGCGCGGGAGCTGAGCACCGCCTCGCCCAACGGCGTGCGGGCGCTGCGCGAATCGGTCCCGATCACCGCGTTCTTCGGCCCGTACTCGCCGGAGCTGCAGGGCGCCCTGCGCGACTTCGGCCAGACGACCGCCTACTACGACGCCAACGGGCACTACGCGCGCATCAGCCCGGTCACGCCCTCGTTCACGCTCGGCGCGAACAACAACCTCACGCCGGCGTCGAGCCCGCAGCAGGTCCTCCAGGCGCTGCAGACCGGCCAGCTGCGCCGCTGCCCGGGTGCCGCGACCCAGCCCTCGGCCGACGGCTCGGCGCCGTTCACCAACAACGGTCAACTCGGCTGCGACCCCACGGAGACACCGAAGTGAGCCCACGCCGTCGTGGATCCCTGGCTGGAAGCCCGTTGTTGATCGGGGCGCTGACGACGCTGATCGTCGTAGTCGCGGTGTTCCTGTCGTTCAACGCGAACAACGGGCTCCCGTTCGTGCCGACGTACAACATCAAGGTGGAACTGCCCGAAACCTCCGGCTTGCAGAAAGCCAACCAGGTGCGGATCGCTGGAACGCGCGTCGGGATCATTAGCTCGCTGACCCCGCTCCAGAATCCCAACACGGGCCGCGTCATCGCGATCGCCGAACTGAAGCTCGAAAAGGGCGTCGAGCCCCTCCCCGCCGACACGAAGGTGATCGTGCGGTCGGTGTCGGCGATCGGGCTCAAGTACCTGGAACTGGAAAAGGGCACTTCGCACCAGACGCTCAAGCCAGGCGCAACGATCCCGGTTGCGCAGACGCGCGAACCGGTGGACATCGTCTCGCTGTTCAACATGTTCGACCAGAAGACGAGAACCGCGATCCAGCACAACACGATCAACTTCGGCGACGGCCTCGCCGGGCGGGGGCTGGGGCTGAACGAAACGATCGCGACGCTGCGTCCACTGGTCACCGACGCCGTCCCGGTGTTGCACAACCTCGCCGCGCCGCAGACGGGCTTGCGCAACCTGTTCCCCGCGCTCGATCGGCTCGCCTCGCAGGTCGCCCCGGTGGCGACCACGCAGGCCGCCTGGTTCGACGAGCTCGACACCTTCTTCTCGGCCTGGGCGGGCGTGGCGCCGTCGCTGGAACAGACGATCGCGGGTGGGCCGGCGGCGCTCGCGCAGGCCACGCACTCGCTCGCCTACGAGGCGCCGTTCGTCGAAAACACGACCGAGTTCATGCGCCTGCTGCGCCCGAGCGCGAGCGCGCTGCGCACAATCGCTCCGCAGCTGGGACACGCGTTCGCCGTCGGTGCGGTCAACCTGCGCGCGGCCACCGCCCTGAATGCGGGCGTGGCGGAAGCCGCGCAGGCCTTCCAGGCGTTCGCGCAGAACCCGGTCGTGACGCTCGGCCTCGAAGACCTCACGCAGACGGCGGAACTCGGCGGGCCGCTGCTCGCGGGGATCGCGCCCGAGCAGGCGTACTGCAACTACGTGACGCTGATGCTCCGCAACGTCTCGAACCTGCAGGCGGAGAGCGTCGGCAACGGCACGCTCGCGCGTGCGGCGGTCGTGCTCTCCCCGAACGGCCCCAACGCCGAGGGCTTCCCCTCGACAGGCCCGGCCAACGGCCCGTCGATCGAAAAAGAAAGCCTGGGCAGGCCGGTCAACAACGACTTCCTGCACGCCAACCCCTATCCGAACGTCGCCGGCCCCGGTCAGCCGCGGCTGTGCGAAGCCGGCAATGAGAAGTACGTGGCGGGCAAGCTGGTCGTCGGCAACACGCCGCCGGGCGGCAGCACGAACAACCGCGAACTCACCTCGCGCGAACAGAACCTGTTCGGCGAAAGGTATCCGAGCGCGACGCTCAAAGCCCTCGGTTTGAAGGGAAAGAAGTGGATCATGAGTCGCCTGCGTTGGTGGCGCCGCCACGACGAGATCCCCGTGGTCGAGCTGCGCCGCTCCAATCCGGTGCGGATCGGGATCGTGTTCCTGGTGATCCTCATCGATGGCCGTGTATTTCGGCTTCACCAAGCGCATCCCGTTCAAACACGGATTTCGCCTGAAAGCGGTGTTCGCCACCGCCGTCAACATCCACCCGAAGTCGCCGGTGCGCATCGCCGGCGTCAACGTGGGCGCGGTCACCTCGATCCAGCGCGAGGGCAACGCCGGCTTGGTGAACATGGAAATCGAACCCAAAGGGCTACCGATCCACACCGACGCGACGCTGAAGATCAGACCCCGGATCTTCCTCGAAGGCAACTGGTTCGTGGACATGCAGCCCGGCAGTCCGACCGCGAAGACGGTCTCCTCGGGCTACACGATCCCGATCACGCAGACCGCCGACCCGGTGCAGCTCGACCAGGTGCTCAACGCGCTCAACACCGACACGCGCGCCAACCTCCAGGACTTCCTGCAGGGCTACGGCGACGGGTTGACG
Organism: uncultured Solirubrobacterales bacterium; assembly: GCA_963786535.1. Lineage (GTDB taxonomy): Bacteria > Actinomycetota > Thermoleophilia > Solirubrobacterales > Solirubrobacteraceae > Palsa-744. Next base: position 269,676 of record CAWAZI010000002.1, read on the forward strand.
CGCAAGCCCGACGCCGCCGAAAACGCCGAACAGGACCCCGACGTCTACGGGCTGAACGCCGCGCAGGCGCTGAACAAGACCTACCATCGCGCGCCCTCTGCCCTGCGCGACTCGGCGATCGTCAACCAGGCGCTCGGCGGCACTGAACAGCACGATTTCTCACAGCTGATCGCGGCGATCGGCAAAGTGACCGGGGCGCTGAACGTGCACGAGCAGCAGCTGAGCGAATTGGCGCCCAACTTCAATGCGTTCTTCGCCGCGTTCGCCGCCCAATCCCCGAGCCTGAGCGCCGCGATCGCCCATCTGCCGGGGGCGCTGCGCAACGCCGATCGGGCATTCGTGGCGCTCGACGCTTCGTTCCCGCCGACGCGCGCATTCGCCGAAGCGATCCTCCCCGGCGTACAGCAGCAGGTGCCGACGATCAACGCGGCGCTGCCGTGGATCGAACAGGTGCAGGCCTCGCTTGCGCCGACCGAGCTCGGCGGGGTCGCCAGGGGGCTGAACGAAGCGGCGCCGACGCTCGCCAAGCTCATCGGCGAACAGGTCCCGTTCTTCAAGCAGACCGACGAATTCAGCCAGTGTCTTAGCAAGCTGTTCTTCCCGGGGGCCAACATCAAGCTGCAGGACGGGTCGAGCACCGCGGGCGTGGAAGTGTACAAGGAGTTCTGGTCCTCGCTCACGGGTCTGGCGGGCTTCGGGCAGAGCTTCTCCGGCAACGGCTCGATGGCGCACGCTCTGATCGGCAACAGCGGTCAGGTCGTTCGCTCGGGTCATACGTCGATCCTGGGCACCAAACTGCAGGGCCTGCAGCTGCTCGCGCATTCCCCGCTGCCGCCGCTGGGCACGCGCCCGGCATATCCGGCCGAAGAGCCTCCGTATAAGCCGCTGGTGCCCTGTGACACGCAAACGCCGCTCGAATTCAACGGGCCGCTGTCGCAGGGCCCAGCCGACGGGAGCGGCGGATGACCCCCGGGGATAGCCACGAAGGCGGGCTGAGCGTCCGCGAACAGATCGCGCGCTATCAGAAAGCGTTCATCGCGGTCGTGACGATGATCGTGATCGCCGCGCTGGTCGGCGGCTACATCCTCGCCCACGAGAACCTCAAGCTGCCGGGCTGGGTGCCGGTGCTGGGGCGCAGCTACTTCGTCCTGAAGGGCGAATTTCAGACCGCGCAGGCGGTGACCCCGGGCCAGGGTCAGGCGGTCACGATCGCGGGCGCGAAGATCGGCGAAATCGCCAGCGTGGACCTGCGCAACGGGGTCGCGATCGTGACGATGCACCTGGTCCCGAAATACGCCGAAGGGCGCATCTTCCACGACGCGACGATGTTGCTGCGCCCCAAGACTCAGCTGAAGGACATGACCGTCGAGGTCGATCCTGGATCGCCCGCGAGCGGGCGGCTGCACAGCGGCGAGACGATCCCGCTCTCGCAGACCGCGCCCGACATCAACTTCGACGAATTCCTCGCGGGCCTTGACGCGGACACGCGCGCCTACCTGCAGGAGCTGCTGGCGGGTGCAGGCGAAGGTCTGAAGAACAACGGCAAGGCGCTGTCGGCGACGCTCAAGCGCTTCGATCCGACCGCGCGCGACGCGCAGCTGATCGCCCAGCAGCTGCAGTACCGCCACGCCGAACATCGCGCGCTCGATCCACAACTTCAAGCTGCTGATGGAAGCGTTCGGCGACAAGGACCAGCAGCTGGCCGACCTGATCCAGTCCTCCAATGCCGTGTTCGCGACGTTCGCGCAGGAGAACCAGAGCGTGCAGAGCACGCTGCGCCTGCTGCCGGGCGCGCTGAGCAAGACCGAACAGGGGCTGGGCAAGCTCGCCACGGCGTTCAACGTCGTGGGGCCGACGCTCAAGGATCTGCACCCGTTCGCCAGCGCGCTCGCCCCCGCCGAGGAAGCGTCGCGCGCGTCCTTCAAGACGACGACGCCGATCTTCAAGAACGAGATCCGCCCGTTCGCGCGCGAAATCCTGCCGACGATCGACGCGCTCGCGCCCAGCACGAAGGGGCTCGCCGAATCGTTCCCGCATCTGGCCAGCAGCTTCTCGGTGCTGAACGAAATCTTCAACGAGCTCGCCTACAACCCCGGGAAAAGCCGCGCCGGCTTCGGCTTCTTCGCCGCTTGGGCCAGCCACAACCTCAACAGCGTCGTCAGCTCCGCCGACGCGCACGGGGTGCTGGCGCGCGGCCTGGCGTACCTGAACTGCGAAGTGCTGCCGCTGCTGGCCCCGACCGCGAAGATCAACCCGACGGTGAACATCATCGTCGGTCTGATCAACCCGCCGACGAAGGCCGAGTGTCAGGCGGCCGGCATTCTCAAAGGCGCGACGGCCGCCGCCGCGCGCGGCGCATCCAAGCAGCCGGCCGGCGGTCTGTTCTCGGGTCTGAGCCAGCATCCGTTCGGAGATGGGGGCTGAGATGCAGAAGCGCGCTCCCACGCTCGGCAACATCCTCGTGATCGTCCTGTTCACGCTCAGCTGCTTCGGCCTGCTGCTGTTCCTGTGGGAGTCCTTCGGGGGGCCGGTGCCGCTGAAACCCGAAGGAGTATCAGTTCACGGTCGCGTTCCCGCGCTCGCTGGCGCTGGCCGAACAGTCGGACGTGCGCATCAGCGGCGTCGACGTCGGGCACGTGGTCGCGCTGAAGCTGGGCAAGGAAGGCCGCACGGTAGCGACGCTCGAACTCTCCAGTCAGTATGCGCCGATCCGCGCCGACATGCACGCGATTCTGCGCCAGAAGACGCTGCTGGGCGAGACCTACGTGCAGCTGATCCCCGAGAGCCGTACGGGGCCGTACCTGCCCGACGGCGGCAGACTGCCCGAGAGCCAGGTCGAACCGTCGGTGACGCTCGATGACATCCTTTCGGCGCTCGACCCGAAGACACGCAAGGACTTCCAGGTGTGGATGCAGTCGGTCGCGGTCGGGATCACCGGCCGGGGCGAACAGATCAACTCCGACTTCGCCGAGCTGCACCCGTTCGCCGAACACGCCAACCAGCTGGTGGGCATCCTCGCCTCTCAAGAAGGCGCGTTGACGGCGCTGGTGAAGAACACGGGCGAAGTGTTCGACGCGCTCTCCGAACGCGACCACCAGTTCCAGGGCTTCATCGTCAACGGCGAGCGGACGTTCCACGCGGCGGCCGAAGAGAGCCAGGCGTTCGCCGATGCGTTCAAGGTGCTGCCGGCGTTCGAGCACAACTCGCAGGTGGCGTTCAAAGAACTCGACAGCTTCGCCACGATCGCCAGCCCGTTCCTCGAAGAATTCCGCCCGGCCGAGCGCCAGCTCTCGTCGCTGCTGGGGGCGGCGAAGCCGTTCGCGCCCGCGTTCAACAGCTTCCTGACCGCGCTCGGACCGCTGACGCAGGCCGCGAAGAAGGGGCTGCCGGCGGTCAAGCAGCCGAGCTCGAGCTGACCGTGCCACTGCTGGAAAACTTCAGGCCCGTGCTGCACAACTTCGATCCGTTCCTGCAGTTCACCGACCAGTACATACCCGAGCTGCAGGCGTTCTTCGCCAACTTCGCCTCCGCCACGCAGACGAAGGCCCAGGACAGCAACTTCGCGGTCAATGGTGAAAGCAGGGGCTCTCAGCTGCACTTCCTGAGGACGATGCTGGTGCTGGGTCCCGAAAGCCTCGCGATCTACACGCAAACGGATCGGCACGAACCGCGCCAACCCCTACTTCCAGCCCGGCGCGTTCCGAGCCCTCGCCAACGGCGGGCTGAAGGTGTTCGAAGGCGGCTCGTGCGCGAACTCGGCGCCATCGGTGAGCGGGCCCGCGAACGAAACCATCTCCCAGACGCTGATTGAACAGCTGATCCAGTTCCACATCGCCAACGCGCCGGAAACACCCAACGCCGTTCCCGCGCCGGCATGCAACCAGCAGGGCCCGTTCACGTTCAACGGTCAGACCGGCCAGTACCCGCACGTGACCTACGGCGGCAAATAGGCCGTCACGGGTCCTCCGGCGTCGCGGCCTGCCGCATTGAGGTTGTGGCGCGGACTGTGCGAGGTCAGCCGCTGGAGGCGGTCCCCGCGATCGCGAGCGCGCGGTCGTGGCCGAGGTAGGGCATGAGCGCGAAGTAGAGCAGGTCTCCCAGCAGTGCCGGGAGCTCCGCCGTGTGGCCTTCGAGCACGCGACGGTGCAGGATCGAAGCGATCCCGCCGACGACGGCTTCGGAGGTCTGCGGTGGCAGATGGGCGGTATCCACGTCGGCGGTCTCGGCGTCGCCGCCAGGACTACAGCCGCAACGAGCCCTCCTCGAGGGTGGGCACGAAGCTGGCCATCGCCGAGCGCACCCGTGCGATCGCGGGCTCGCCCGCGCTGAGGCACTCGACAAGCGTCACGCGCGCGCCGTCGGGATCGCGGGCGAGCGCCGCGAGCAGCGTCTGCAGGCCGATACGCACCCGCTCGGGCCAGGACGCCGATTCGCCGATCCGCTCGGAGATCGCGCGCTCGATCCGGGCGATCAGCTCGTCGAGCGCCGCGAGCAGGCAGTCCTGCTTGTCCTCGAAGTGCTCGTCGAAGACCGGCGCCGGAACTTCGGCGAGCGCCAGCACGCGCTCGATCGTGGTGCGGTCGTAGCCTCCGAGCGCGATCGTGTGCACGAGCGCGTCGAGAATCCGCCGACGCGGGTCGGTCGAGCGGACGGGGGCGGACGGCTCGAGTACGACCGCGAAAAGCCTGCGATCCAACATCTGATCTGACTCCTCCCTCTCTGTGCCCCCCCGGCTATAAACTGATTCTGACCTCATATCGTAGACTGACCGGCGGTAGATTGTCAAGCCAAAGATCTGGCGGCCGCTGTTGCCGATGTCGCAGTCGCCGACTAATATCCGAGAGGTGGAGACGGCCGACGGCATGCCACAGGGCTCTGAGGAGGGTCCCGATCCAGACTTCGGGCGCGAGACCGCGGGCGCGAGCCGGATCGCCGCGGATGCCGAACGCGGCCTGCACGCGCACGGCCGGGAGGGCGGGGAGTTCGAGTATCACTCCAGCGAGGTCGATCTGCTCGGCGATCCCGACGACGAGCGCTGGTCGATCCGCTGCCTGGACGTGCACAAGCGCCTGGGTGGAGCGCCCGTTCTCAACGGCCTGAACGTCGCGATCCCCGACGAGACGATCACCGTCGTGCTGGGTCCGTCCGGCACCGGCAAGAGCGTGCTGATCAAGCACCTGATCGGGCTGATGTTCCCGGACTCGGGCGACATCATCGTCAAAGGCCAGTCGGTTCCGGCTCTGACGCTGCCCAAGCTGCTGGCCCTGCGCCGCAAGATCGGCGTGCTGTTTCAGGACGGCGCCCTGTTCGGGTCGATGTCGGTGTACGACAACGTCGCGTTCCCGCTGCGCCAGCACACGGACATGGCCGAGGCGCAGATCTCCAAGATCGTCAGGCAGCGCCTGTCGGACGTCGGGCTGATGGAGGCGATCGACTACATGCCCAACCAGCTCTCCGGCGGCATGCGCAAGCGCGCCGGGTTCGCCCGCGCGCTGGTGATGGAGCCCGACATCGTGATCTTCGACGAGCCCGACTCGGGCTTGGATCCCGGTGCGCACGGCGCTGCTGTGCGACCTGATTCAGGAGATGCACAACCTCTACGGGGGGACGTACATCGTCGTGACCCACAACATCGCCTCGGCGCGGCAGATCGGCGAGTACATCGCGCTGCTGTGGCGGGGGCGGATCGTGGAGGCGGGCGACGCGGAGCGGATGTTCTCCTCGGAGAACCCGTTCGTGCGCCAGTTCCTCAGCGGATCGGCCGAGGGCCCGCTGACGATGGACTAGAGGGCCGCTGAGCCGGCGCGATGCTGCGTCCTCGATCGTTCGCGTGCCTAGCACGCCACACTCACTGCGTCCTTGCCTCGCTTGCCCATCGGCCCTCTAGTGAGAGTCTGCGGTTGCTTCGGTGGATAAGCTGCGCGAATGAACCTACGCAAACTCGGCTCCAGCGACATCGAGGTCTCGGAGATCAGCCTCGGCTCGTGGCTGACCTACTCCGGGGGAGTCGCGCGCGATCAGGCGCGAGCGTGTGTCGAGGCGGCGTTCGACGCCGGCATCAACTTCATCGACACCGCCAACGTCTACGGCCGCGGCGCCTCCGAGACGCTGCTCGGCGAAGCCCTCTCCGGGCACTCGCAACGCTCCTCCTACGTGCTCGCCACGAAGGTCTACTTCGAAATGTCGCCCACCGACCGCGGCCTGTCGGCGGCGCAGATCCACAAGCAGATCGACGCCTCCCTGGCACGCTTGCAGACCGACTACGTCGATCTCTACCAGTGCCACCGCTACGACGACCAGACGCCGCTGGAGGAGACGATGACCGCGCTCACCGAGGTCGTGCGCGCCGGCAAGGCGCGCCACATCGGCTTCAGCGAGTGGCCCGTGCAGCGGATCGACGAGTCACTTGCGCTTCCAGACGTCGAGCGATGGGTCTCCAGCCAGCCGCAATACTCGATGATCTGGCGCGCTCCCGAGGCCGAGGTGATCCCGCTGTGCACGCAGGAGGACATCTCCCAGATCGTGTGGTCGCCGCTCGGGCAGGGCGTGCTGACCGGCAAGTACCTTCCGGGCGAGCCGCTGCCGAGCGACTCCCGCGCGGCGAGCGAGGAGATGAGCGCGTTCATCGACCGGTTGCTCGACCCGCCCGTGCTCGAGGCGGTCCAGCGCCTGCGCCCGGTCGCCGAGCAGGCCGGCCTGACGATGGCTCAGCTCGCGCTCGCCTGGGTCCTGCGCGAGCCGAACGTCGCCTCGGCGATCGTCGGCGCCAGCCGCCCCGAGCAGGTGCACGCCAACGCCTCCGCGTCCGGCATCGAGCTCAGCGCCGACACGCTCGCGGCGATCGATGCTGCGCTCGGCGACGTCGTCGTTCGCTAGCGGCCCGATGGCCAAGCCAGGCCAGGACGCAGGGAGCGTGGCGTACTACGTACGCGAGCGACTGAGGACGTAGGCCTGGCGCCGTGCCAGCGGGTCGCTAGCCGGCCTTGACGGCGGAGATGTCGACGAGGATCTTGACCTTGTCGCTGACCACCACGTTGCCCGAGCCGAGCGCGGCGTTGAACTTCATCTCGTAGTCCGAGCGGTTGATCTGCGCGCTGGCGGAGAGGCCCACGCGGTCGTTGCCCTGCAGGTCGGTCTCGGTGCCCTCGATCTCCGCGCGCAGCGTGATCGGGCGGGTGACGCCGTGGATCGTCAGCTCGCCGTCGATCTCGAGCTCGTCCTCGCCCACGGCGCGGATCGCGGTCGAGCGGAAGTCGATCGTCGGATAGGTGTCGACCTCGAAGAAGTCGGCCGAGCGCAGGTGCTCGTCGCGCTGGGGCTCGCGCGTGTCGACGCTCGCGGTCTGCACGGTCCCGTAGGCGCCTGGCCCCCTCGGGTCCGACCTCGACTGTGCCCTCGAACTCTTTGAACTGGCCCTTGACGGTCGCGATCCCCAGATGTTTGACCTGGAACTCGACGCTCGAATGGACCGGATCGACCTTCCATGTGCCCGTGGGCAGGGGGTCGTCTCGGTGGTGCTCGCAACGGCGGTATCGGCAGACATGGTGGCTCCTTTTCGCGGCGGACGCCGCACGCGCCCAGCCCTAAGTAGTTGTCTGCGCAATCATAGCAATTGTTTGCGCACGCAACTATCTCGGGGCGGGCTACGCCAAAAGGCGCTCCGGTAGAGAAGCGCTCGTCAGCGCGGCTGCACGACCAGCGTCTGCAGCGCCCGACCCACCGGGCCGTCGCTCGTCGTGCAGCACGCTTTCCGCCGTGCCCACGCCGCCGTCCATCAGCACGGTCTTGGCGTCCAACCCGATCCATTCGCCCTGCGGCCCGCGCCACAGGTGCATCGTCAGGTCGGCGTTGATGAACAGGTACTCTCTCGAACGGCAGCTCCGCGCTGACGCCGTTGCCGAAGTCGGCGGTCGCGACGAGCCTCACCAGCGGCGTCGCCTCCTCGCCCGGCAGGATCGGCTGTCAGCAGCCGCATCCACACCTGGCCGGGCCCCAGCGACCAGGGGTCGGTGAGCCAGCTCATCTCCATGCCCGTCGTCGCCAGGCTCGTCGCGTCCGGTGTCGCTCAGCGCGAACTTCACGATCTTGCCCTGCTCCGGGCCCGGCAGCGCGCGCACCGCCTCGGGACCCGGCTGTTCGCGGCGCCGGTCGGGGTCGGGCAGGCCCTCCGGCACCGCCTGGATTCGCAGCGCGCTCGCCCGCGTCCGATCGGTCTCCTCGCCCGCCCTGCAGCTCGGCCGCCAGCTCCTGCACGCGCCTGCCGTTGCGCACGATCTCCGTCGCCACCTCCAGCTCGGCGAACGGGATCGGTTTCAGGAACTCGAACCCGAGCCGCGCGAACGGCAGCTCGGCGCCGGGCTCGGTCCGCTCGAATGCCCGCGCGATCAGCGCCGCCGGCGCCCCTCCGTGCAGCGCCCGCGGGTCCCACGGACCGCGCGCGTGCTCGGTCGGCTCGACCGCGCCCGTCTCGCGGACGGGATGAACAGGCCTTCGCTCATCGAGCCTCAGCTGGGCAGCTTCGCCACGAACTCGCGCGAGCTTGCCCGGATCGCGCAACGGCGCGCCGTGGCCGAAGCACGCCAGCGCCGGTCGCAGCTCGGCCAGCCTGCGCGCCGACTCGCGGTTGCGGGCCGGGTCTGGTGTGAACATGTCCGGGGGCGTGTTCAGGCCGGGGATGCCGGTGATGAAGTTCATGTTGCCGAGCACGTCGCCGACGATCAGGACGCGATCGGACTCGCGCCAGAACGAGACGTGTCCCGGGGAGTGCCCGGGCGTCTCCAGCACCGTGAACCCCGCGACCTCGTCGCCCTCGCCCAGGGCCCGCGCGACCGGGTGGGGGGGTCCGGTCCAGAAGCGTTCCTGCACCGCGTTCAGCCAGCCCGGCGCCTTGCGGGTTGACGATCCCGCCGGGCGTCTCCATCGCGGGCACGTCGCCCTGCCCGCACCACAGCGGGATCCCCAGCTGCTCGCACACCGCGTGACTCGACCCCTGATGGTCGGGGTGGGCGTGCGTCAGCGCGTGCGCGGCGATCGTCCTGCCGGCGATCTGGCGCATGATCCGCTTCTCGGCCTGCCGCGTCGCCGCGTCGATCAGCACGTCCCCGATCACGTACACGTTGATCGCGTTGCGCGGCCACCCCTTCAGCTGATACACGTCCTCGGCGAGCTGCTTCATGTGCGTTCTCCTATGTCGGGTCGGGTTCGCGCGGTCCCGCACGGCGGCGCGCGACGGTTGCGGTGGGCAGGCGATGGGTCGGGGCACAGCCTATCCGCGCCGCTGCTCCCACGTGAATCCCCGGATCGCCAGCCACACTCCGAACACGCCCCACAGCCCGATCACGGCCAGCGCGTCGAGGTTGCTCCGCAGGCCGCTCCCCGTCGACCATCGCCCCATACAGCCCGTCGATCAGCGGCTTCAGCGGCAGTGCGTCGGCGACGTTGCGGATGAATTCCGGCGCGCTCGCGGTGTCGAACGCGTAGAACGACACGAACACGACCGGCAGGAACACGGCGTTGACGTACGCGGCGGTGGACTCGAAGTTGGGGATGACGTGCGCGAAGGCCACGCCCAGCGCCGCCAGGCACACGACCCCGGCGAGCACGAACACGATCAGCTCCACCCATTCCTTCGGCCAGCCGATCCCGAACGCCACCCGCCCGGCGATGCACCACGATCGCGATCTGCAGCGCCGTGTTCGTGACCGCGTTGCCGCCACCCCGCCGAGATAGGAGCCCGTCGGCAGCGGAGTCCCGCGGATGCGCTTGAGCACGCCCCGCTCGCGCAGGAACACGATGTTGTAGGCCAGCGCGGTGAACGTCGTCGACATCACGCTCATCCCCGCGATCGCCGGCACCAGCTCGGTTCAGCTGGCTCTGGTTGCCGTGCAGGATCGCCCCGCCGGCGACGAGGAACAGCAGCGGCAGGACGAAGTTGAAGAACGCCGCGCTGGGGTTGCGCCAGAACATCTTCCGCTCCAGCCGGTACTGCCGCCAGGTGAGGGCGAGCGCGTCAGGCATCGGCGGTCAGCTCCAGGTACACATCCTCCAGCGTCGGCCGTCCGACGCTCAGCTCCTCCAGGCGCTCGCCCCGTGCCAGCGCTTCGCTCGTGAGCTCGTTCAGCAGGCCGGTCGGGTCGTCGGTCTGGCGCTCCACCAGCTCACCGCTGCCATCCCGGTAGGCGACTCGATACCGCGTCGCCGCCGACTCCCAGCTCGCGCGGCGGCCCGATCGCGAGCACGCGGCCGTCCTTGACGATCGCGACCCTGTCGGCCAGCGCCTGCGCCTCGTCGAGGTAGTGCGTCGTCAGCACGACCGTCTTGCCGAGGTCCTTGAGCCTGCGCACCGTCTCCCACGCGCCGTGCCTGGCCTTCGGGTCGAACCCGGTGGTCGGCTCGTCGAGGAACATCAGCTCCGGGTCGCCCACCAGCGCGAGCGCCAGATCCAGCCTGCGCTGCTGCCCGCCCGAGAGCTTGCGGCTGCGCACGTCCGCCTGCTCCGCCAACCCGGACAGCTGCAGCACCTCCTCGACGTCCCGCGGTCGTCGGGTAGAAGCTCGCCCAGTGCGCCAGCGCCTCGCGCGGGGTCACGTGGCTGTAGATGCCGCCGCTCTGCAGCACGATCCCGATGCGCCGGCGCAGCTCGATCTGCCGTCTCGCCGGGTCATATCCCAGCACCGACACCTCGCCGCTCGTGCGCTCGCGATATCCCTCCAGGATCTCGACCGTCGTCGTCTTGCCCGCCCCGTTGGGCCCCAGCAGCCCGAACACCTCGCCGCGGCGGACCTCGATGTCGATCCCGCGCACCGCCTCGTACTCGCCGTAGCGCTTGTGCAGGTCGCGCACCTCGATCGCGTTTCGGGGTCGCCTACCAGTGCACGCCCCGCGTCAGCGTCGCCATCGCGATCTGCTCGAACGAGGCGCGCTCCTCGACGTCGCGCTGCCCCTTCGACGCCGCCGAGTCCGGGAACACGCGGTAGGCGAGGTGCAGCAGCCGATCGACCGCCTTGGGCGACAGCGCGTAGGCGACCTCGCCGAACGTGCCCAGGCGCGTGCCCATGTGCTTGGGGCGCCCCCGCAGCGCCTCGCAGATCATGTCCGCCGCCTCGTCGGGGGTGATCGCGGGGAACGCGTCGTACATCTTCGTCGGCGCGATCATCGGCGTGCGCACGAGCGGCATGTGGATCGTGGTGAACGTCACCCCGTCGCCGACGACCTCCGAGGCGACCACTCGCGTGAACGCGTCCAGCGCCGCCTTCGACGCCACATAGGCCGAGAACCGCGGCGGGTTGGTCTGCACGCCGATCGAGGAGATGTTCACGATGTGCCCGCTGCCGCGCTCGCGCATGCTGGGGAGCAGCCCGATGATCAGCTTGACCGCGCCGAAGTAGTTGAGCTGCATCGTGCGTTCGAAGTCGTGAAAGCGGTCGTAGCTCAGCGCGATCGAGCGCCGGATCGAGCGCCCCGCGTTGTTGACGAGCATGTCCACGTGGCGATGGTCGGCCAGCACCCGCTCGACCAGCCGATCGACCGACTCCATGTCCGACAGGTCCGCCGCATACACGTACGCCGTCCCGCCCGCCGCGACGATCTCCGCGCGCGTCTCCTCGAGCTTCTCCACGTTGCGCGCCACCAGCAGCGGCACGCCGCCGGCGGCCGCCACCTTCAGCGCGCTCGCGCGCCCGATGCCCGAGGAGGCGCCCGTGATCATCACGTGCCGGCCCTCGAGCGCCTCGTGCAGCGTGCGCCCGCGCGCCATGCCCGGGTCCATCTCGCGCTCCCAGTAGTCCCACAGCCGCTGCGGCGTAGTCGTGCAGCGGCGGCGGCTCGGCCAGCGGCGAGCCCGCAAGCGCGCCGCGCGGCTTCGCGCGTGTCGAACCGGGGCACGAGCTCCATGTGCCCGAGCACCTCCTCGCGGGATCCCGAGCTCGCGCAGCGCCAGGTTCTTCGCCTGGCGCCACGGCGGCAGCGCCAGCGCGAGCTGCAAGCGGCCAGCGCGGCAGCGGGTCGGTCAGCCGTTTGTCGATGCTCACCGCCACCCGCGGCGCGTGCGCGGCCCGTCGCGAGCTCGTTGATCAGCTCGTCCACGCGCTGGCGGCGCGGGTCGGTCAGGTGAAACGCGCGCCCGTCGAGATCGGGCTCGTGCGCGATGTGCTCCAGCGCGCTCGCCACCCAGTCGACCGGCACGACGTTCGTGTTGCCGAGATCCACGCCCGACGAGCGGCGCCCACTCCGGGAGCAGCTGGCGCATCCGCTGGATCGCCTTGAAGAAGTAGTACGGGCCCGTCGATCTTGTCCATCTCGCCCGTCGCGAGTCGCCGACGACGATCCCCGGCCGGTACACCCGCCAGGGCACGTAGGGCTGCTCGCGCACGATCCGCTCGGACTCGAACTTCGTGCGGTGATACGGCGAGGGCAGCCGCTGGCCCTCGTCGAACATGTCCTCCTCGAACGTCCCCTTGTAGGTGCCCGCGACGGCGATCGAGGAGACGTGGTGCAGGCGCCCCGCGTCCAGCGCCCGCGCGAGCTCGACCGCGTGCGTGGTGCCGCCGACGTTCACGGCGGTGTTCTGCTCGGCCGGCGCGGTCATGTCGTAGATCGCGGCCAGATGGAAGAAGTGGTCGATCTTGCCGCGCAGCTCCTCCACGCGCTCGGTCTCGACGCCGAGCAGCGGTTTGCGCAGGTCGCCGATCACCGGCACCACGCGCTTGTCGGCGCTCGCCCCGACGACCGCCCGCCAGCGCTCGACCAGGTCGTCGAGCCTGCCGGTCGAGGCGTCGCGCACCAGCACATACACCTTGCCCTGGCGCTTGTCCAGCAGCTGCTCCACGAGCCGGCGCCCGATGAACCCGGTCGCGCCTGTTACGAAATACGCCATCGCCAGGCGAGGATATCGGTCACTGATGCCCGCGCCGGGAGTAGCGCCAGCTACGGCGCTAACTTTCGTGACACGCAAAAGGAAAAGACGCCTTGTGGGCTTGCCGGAGATGGGTACGGTTGCTGCATGGCTCCGTAGAGTCGTGGGCCGGTCGTTGCGACCGGCACATAGACTGTAAGCGGCGCATATGAATACACACCCGGCGCGGCAGGTCTGCGCCGTTATGCACCCGCGCCGGCCCCGCCGCGACCCTCTCCAGCCGCGAACCGCGCGGCGCCCCGCGCGCCGTCCTCGAACACCTCCGGCCCGGCCTCGGGCCTCCAGCGCCAGTCCCTCCGCCAGCGTCATTCCCAACCCCTCGATCGCCGCGCGCCGGTCGGCGAGCATTGTCCGCTGCGGAAACCGAGCCAGTCCCTCCGCGAGCGCGAGCGCGCGCTCCAGATGCGCGCCCGCGGGCACGACCTCGGTCAGCAGCCCCATGCCGAGCGCCTCGCCGGCGTCGATCATGCGCCCCGTCAGGATCAGGTCCAGGGCGCGCCCCAGCCCGACGATCCGCGGCAGCCGCTGCGTCCCGCCGTCGATCAGCGGCACACCCCAGCGCCGCTCGGGGTATCCGAGCGTCGAGCCCTCGGTGGCGATCCGCAGGTCGCACCACAGCGCCAGCTCCAGCCCGCCCGCCAGGCAGAACCCCGAGATCGCGGCGATCGTCGGCTTGGAGGGCGTCAGCCGCGTGAATCCCATCGGCCCCTCCGCCGACATCAGCCTGCCCGCCATCGTCTCCGTCGCCTTCAGGTCCGCCCCGGCGCAGAACGACACGCCTCCCGCGCCCGTCAGCACCATCACGCGCGCCTCATCGTCGGCCTCGAACCGCTGATACGCCTCGTGCAGCCGCGCGGCTGTGTCGCCGTCCACCGCGTTGCGCCGGTGGGGGCGGTCGATCGTCACCACCGCCGCGGCGCCCTCGCGCTCGTAGCGGACGGCGTTCTCGGCTCGCTCATCGTCGCCTCGCGGCGTCGGCTCCGCTGCGCGTGCGGCTCGCGGGAGCGGATTCGCGCATCGGCGTCGGGGGCGGATCTACCAGCCGCCGTGCCACTCGGCGCCGCCGAGCTGCTTCTTGGCGGCCTTGCTGGCTTCCTTGCGCTTCTCCAGCTTGCGCTGGATCATGCTCATCACGAACACGAACGTCGGAAAGAACACGATCACGATGAAGCCGGCGTTCGTCACGACCTTGTCGTTCGTCGCGCCGTACCACCCGCGTCCGTCGTTTTCGGCCAGCGCCGCCGGGGCGAGCACGAGCAGCATCAGGGTGGAGGTGGCCGTGGACGCGATCAGGGTGGCGGATAGGCGGCGCATTTACGCGGCGGATGCTAGCGCAGCGCGCACCCGGCGCGCCGATCGGCGAGTCCGATGAGGCGTCCGCCGGCCCGCTCGCGGTGCGAGCAGCCGAGCCGGTCGGGTCCGGCGCCCGGCGGGCCCTACCATCAGCAGCCGATGGCCCTGCTGATCGCCTCCGACATACACATCGACATGGCGGGAGCGCCGCTCCTGCGCGGCGTCTCGCTTCAAGCTCGAGCGCCGCGAACGCATGACGATCGCGGGCCGCAACGGCGCCGGCAAGACCACGCTGCTGCGGGCGCTGGCGGGGGAGGTAACAACGATCGACCGCGGCGAGCTGAGCGTCGCCCGCGGCGTGCGCATCGCTCTGCACGACCAGCGGCCTCCGCGCGAGCGCGGACTGCCGCTGCGCGAGTACATCCTGTCGGGCTGCGTCGAGGAGCTGCGGATCGAGGTCGAGCTCGCCGAGCTGGAGGAGCGCATGGCCGCGGGCACGGCCGACGAGCCGCTGCTGGACCGCTACGCGCGCGCGCAGGCGCGGCTGGAGACGCACGGGGGATACCTGTGGCGCGATCGCGCGACCGCGATGGCGCACGGGCTGGGGTTCGTCGACGCCGATCTCACCGCGCGCTGGACACGTTCTCCGGCGGGCAGCTCACGCGCGCCTCGCTGGCCCGCGCGCTGGCCACGAACGCGGACGTGCTGCTGCTGGACGAGCCCACCAACCATCTCGACATCGAGTCGCTGGAGTGGCTGGAGCAGACGCTGGTCTCACTCGACGCGGCCGTCGTGCTGGTCGCCCACGACCGCTGGTTTCTGGAGGCCGTCGGCACGTCCGTGCTCGAGCTGGAGGCGGGCAGGTCGCGGTTCTTCGCCGGCAGCTGGCACGCCTGGCGCCGCGAGCAGGCCGCGCGCGAGATCGCGCTCGGCAAGGCGATCGACCGCCAGCAGGCGGAGATCGCGCGGATGGAGCGGTTCATCGAGCGGTTCCGCTATAAGGCCACCAAGGCGCGCCAGGCGCAGTCGCGCGTGAAGAAGCTCGCGAAGATCGAGCGCATCGAGCGCGATCCCCGCGACGGGCAGGGGCTGGAGTTCGCGTTCAAGCCGCCGGCGCGCTCCGGCCGCGTCGTGTTCGAGCTGACCGACGGTCTCATCGACATCGGCGAGCCGCCCGTGACGCTGCTCGAGCAGGCCGAGCTGTGGCTGGAACGCGGCGAGCACGTCTCGCTCGTCGGGCCCAACGGATCCGGCAAGACCACCCTGATCGAGACCCTCGCCGGGCGCCGTCCGCTCGCGCGGGGCAGGCTCAGCACCGGGCACAACGTGACGGTCGGATATCTCTCCCAGCACGCGGACGAGCTCGGCGCGGGCGGGTCGCCGGGACAGAGCGCGCTCGACGCGGCCACTCGCGCCACGGGGTTGACGCCCAACAAGGCCCGCGCGCTGCTCGGGCGGTTCCTGTTCAGTGGCGAAGAGGCCGAAAAACCGCTCGACGGGCTCTCCGGCGGCGAGCGCCGGCGACTGTCGCTCGCGATCCTCGTGCACTCCGGCGCGAACGTGTTGATCCTCGACGAGCCCACCAACCATCTCGACATCGAGTCCCGCGAGGCGTTGGAGGACGCGTTGCGCGCGTTCACGGGCGCGATCCTGCTCGTCTCCCACGACCGCGCCCTGCTCGACGCCGTCGGCACGCGCACGATCGCGGTGGAGGAGCATCGCTCGCTGCGCAGTTATGTCGGCGGCTGGCCCGAGTACGTGCGTGTGCGCGACGAACGGCGCGCCGAGCTGGGGAGGCCGACGCCGCATGCGGCGTCGGTGCCAGGGCCGCATGCGGCCCTGGCTGGGAGCGCGCATGCGCGCTCCCACGAGTCGGCACATGTGCCGACTCGCCGGGCGGCGCATGCGCCGCCCGGAACCCCATCCTCACCCGGTAAAAACGGCTCCAGGCGCAGGTCCAAGCCCAAGCCCGCCGGACCCTCCAAGAACCGTCTCACCGCCCAGGCCGCCGCCGAGCGAGCGGTCGAACAGGCCGAGGCGGCGATGGGCGAGCTGGAGGACCAGCTCGCCGACCCCGCCGCGTGGGCGACGCAATACGAGTCGGCCAAGTCCGAGGCGCGCCACACCGCCGCGCGCCGCGCCGTGGAGGAGGCTTACGCGCGGCTGGAGGCGCTGGTGGAGTGAGGCGTGGCCGGGATCTCGGCGAGATGTGAGAGTGAGAAACACATCTGGAGTGTTCGAATGCGTTCGTTCAATTTGAAGGTAGATGCCGGGCGCCCAACTCGATGCGGCCAACCATGCTCCGTCCGGCCCCCTCTACCGGCAGCTGCGACCGCGCCCGCACGGGCTCGGCAAAGACGAGGTCGAAGAGAACCAGCGGGCGCGGTTGCGCGGCGCGATGATCGAGGCGGTCGCGGCGCGCGGCTATGACGCGACGGGCGTCGCGGAGCTGAGCAGGCTCGCGGGGGTCTCCAAGCGAACGTTCTACGAGCAGTTCGCCAACAAGGAGGCGTGCTTCCTGGCGACCCACGACGCGATCACGCGCTGCGCGCTCGCCGGCGCCGTCCTCGCCCACGGCGAGGAGCCGGATCGGGAGGCGGCGCTGCGCGAGGTCTTCGAGGCGTTCGTGCGCGCCGCCGCCGATCACCCCAAGGCGGCTCGGCTGGTGCTCGTGGGCGCCGCCGGCGCGGGCCGGACGGCGCTCGACCGGAGCGATCGCGCCAGGCGGACCTTCGAGCGGCTCATCGTCGCCGGCTTCGGGCAGGCGCCCGCCGCGGTCGCGCTGCCGGCCGCCGTCGCGACGGGGATCGTCTGCGGCGTCGAACGCGTCGTCTGCCGGAGCCTGCTCGGCGGCGGGGCGGGAGAGCTGTCCGGCCTCGCCGGCCCGCTCGCGGACTGGGCGCTCTCCCACGATTCCCCGGCGGTCGCCGCGCTGCCCGTCCCGGCGCCCGCCGGCCCCGAGCGCTCCTCGACCTGGCCACGTGTTCGCGCGTGCACGAGCGACGTGCGCGGGCGCATCCTGCGCGCCGCCGCGGAGATCGCCGCGGGCGAAGGCCACGCGCGCATAACCAACCCTCTGCGGATCGTCGATCGCGCCGGGGTCTCCGGCGATGCGTTCGGCGCTCTCTATGAGAGTGCCGAGGAGTGCTGTCTGGACGCGCTCGACCTCGTCGGGCTGGAAGCCATGACGTCCGCGGCGGCGGCCTCGCGCAGTGTCGGGGATGGGGTACGGGGCGCCTATCGCGGAATCGCGGCGCTGCTGGAATACGTCGCGGAGGATCCGGTGCTGCGCGGTCTGATCCTGGTATACGCGTTCGCCGGCGACGCCGCCGTCATCGAGCGCCGCGACCGAATGCTGCGGCGCTACGTCAGCCTGCTCGTGAGCAGGCTGACGCGGAGGCTGGGACCGCCCTGTGTCGTCGCCGAGGCGACGGTCGGAGCGCTGTGGGGCATCATCCGCTGCTACGTCGTAGGCGGCGCGGCATACATGCTCCCGGCGCTGGCAGGCCAGGCCGCCTACGTCGCGCTGGCGCCGATCGTGGGCGCCGAGGCGGCGGTGCGGGCGATCGACGCCGAGGAGCATTCGATCCAGAGTGGCGGGTGAGCGGCGCCCGGCGCCTCGCGACAATCCCGTGCATGCTATTTGGAGCAGTTCGGCTAAGCGGGCACCTGCCCGAGCGCGTGTTACGATCATTTTACGAATGTCAACCTGGGGCTTAGATGTTGGCTGCAAGCTCCCGGCCACCCCCGCGGACGGTCCTCCGAGGAAATCGGAGGGATCTGCGTGCGCCGGCGTCGTGGCGCTGCCCCCGTCGCGCAGCGGGCTGAACGTCGCCGCCGTGCCGAGGCTGCTCGCCAACGAGCGGACCCGGACGATCGTGCTGGCGCTGGCGGACGGATCGCGGCGGCCCTCCGAGCTCGAACGGCTGCAGGGGATCGTCCGCAGCACGCTGTTCGCGCGCCTGAGCGAGCTCATCGCGTTCGGCATCGTGACGAGCAGTCGGAGAGCCGAATTCCCGCTGCGGGTCGAGTACCGGCTGAACGAGAGCGGGCGGCGGCTGCTCGCCAACGAACTGCTGATCGAGCGTCAGGAGCGGCGCAAGCTCGCCCGCGCGGGACCCGGTGCCGACGCGGCGCTGGGCAACCTCCTGCGCCTCCTGGCGCCCGTGTCCCATCCGGCGACCGATCGCCAGGGGCGTTGTCTGCTCGTCGAACACGAACCGTCGGGACAGACGCACACCGTCTGGCTGCTCGTCGATGATCGCCGCGTCGCGGTGAGCGAGCTCATGGGCTCGGCCGAGCCCGACGTGCGCTGCAGCGCCGCGTCTGAGACGTGGGAAGACGCGCTCCTCGCCGGCGGGACGCACGGCATCCAGATGGCCGGCGACCTGGTGCTCGGCAGCGCCGTGGTGGCCGCCTTCGGCGTCGCGTTGAACGCCTGACCGGACGCGAGCGCACGCGAGCGCGCAAAGCGAGCGGGTCTCGTCGTGGTCCCGTCGCTCGGCCGGATTTCCGAGGACTGTCTCCCATTAGGCGATTCACGGCGCGAGCCGAACAATCACCTGCTCGCCGCAGGAGTCCGATCGTTCGGACTCCTGGACCCACCATCACGTTCCGACCATCAACATTGCGCACTTCGATGAAATTTGTTAGACAGTCGAGTGTCCCGTTACCGAGCTAGCAATGGCTTGGGCCTAGGGGCGATGTAAGAGGCCGGATCGGAGCATCTTATCCCTTTGCTTTGAGCCGGTAAGCACATACCGCCCTGGCCTCCCGTTCGGGAGGCCAGGGCTCCCAACAACAGGAGCATACAGGAGATGGCACGACCTTCCCCCACGGTGAGCTTCCCCGGCAGATCCCGATCAGCCGTCGGCGGGCGCCCTGTGTTCGATCGCATTCAACTATGCGAAACAAACCAAAAACTCGCGCTTGCGCCGATGGAACGGGCTGGGCTATGGTTCTCATCGCGTGGTTCGGCGCGTGCCGTTTCCTCGTTGCTCCGGAAACAAGGAGCAGTAGAAAATGAAACGCATAAGTATGACCGGGTTGTTCCTGGCGGCGGTGTTCGCGCTCAGCGCGATGACTGCTTCCAGTGCCTCAGCCACACCAGGGTTACTGTTAGCCAAGGTTGCGGGTGGTGGGAGTATCGCAGGCGTCAGCTTCTTATCGTCGGCTAAATTAACGCAGTTGTTTACACATAGTGGAAAAGAAATTAATTGTACAGATGCTACTAATCACGGATTATGGTTAAGCTCGACTTTAGGCGATATTTTAATACAGTTCTTAGGATGTACGTCCAGTAGTATTAGCTGTAATACGGCCGGGGCCGGGGCTGGTGAAATCCATCTACCATTAGGAGGGACATCATTCCATCTGGGCTTAGCGCATTTAAGCTCGACGGTTGGGAAGCTACCTGCCCTAGTTATCTTACTAAATAAAGATGTTAAAATCAACTGTGGTAATGGGCTTGCCGAAATCTTAGTGTTAGGCTCCGTGATCGGTGCCTTTCAGTTAGATCCAAGCGAGAAACCGATACCGCTCAATACAGCGTTTTCGACTGCGATTCTGAATTTCCAACAGACAGCCCCTGGTTTACAGCATTTGAGGTTACTGTTATTTGAAGATACATTGAACACGTATGATTTGCATTCCTTAGTCACTGAACTCGGCACGGTAAAGCCTCTAGAATTATCGTCCGAGGTCGCGTTAGCTTTATTGGATTTATTCACTTTAAATAGCGGTAAACATGTAGAAATCGAACTGTTTGAGGATTAATAGGAATGAACCGGTTGCGCCGTAAGGTGATGCGTAGAGTTGGTCCTGTGGGGTCGTGGCATTTCGTGTCGCGGCCCCACGACACCAGGTTATGTGTGTAAAGCGGATGGGGGAGAGGTCGTGGTGGTCATGAAAGCTGGACTTAGAGGGGGCGGACATAGAGGGGGGGGTGAGGTTCTCTCGCCAATTCGCATCGTCCCCCCGCGCCTGAACACGACGACGATGCTCCTCCCGGCCCCTCATCTCGTCCTCGCCCTGGAGCTCCATCTCCCGGCCGCGGCATACGGGACCGCCCCCCGAGCCCCGCGGCGGCTGCCGCACATGTCCTTGCGTTCGAAGCTGATCGCGCTGCTGGTGGGGATCATCAGCGCGTATGCGGCTCCGATGACCTGGCCGAGCGTGGCCGGCGCCGAATCGTGCCCGAACGAAGAAGTCAGGGCCGAACAGGGCGCCGGGCGCCTGCCCGATTGCCGGGCGTTTGAGCTGGTGACCCCGGAAGTCAAGGGCGATAACAGCAACTATCGGGGGCCCCGGCAATCCCTACGGTTTCCCCGACGGCAATCACGTCTTTTACTACAGTAGCTTCTGCCGATGCCGGGTGCGGGGAGCGGCGAGCAATGGCAACGTCTTGAGCACGCGTACCGCTTCGGGTTGGGTCAATACCTCGCTTACCCCTCCCGCCACCGGTCCGGGCGAACCGTACGGCCGATACTTCCACGATCCCCGATGCGGCGGCTACTACGCCGGTAACGCGGCTTTCACCGGTGATTTCTCGGCAGGCGTTTGTCGACTCGGGGTTCGACAGCGATCCGCTGGACCAGGACTACGCCGCCGATGCGGAATTTCGGGTACTCCGATGCGTATCGCATGGACCTGTCGAGCGGCGCGTGGTCGCTCGCGGCGCTGCCCGATACCGGTCCGATGACGGCGAGCTTCAATGCTGCCGGCAACCAGCGCGGTACATACATCGCGGGTGTCTCTGAAAATGGCAGCCATGTCTTCTTCCAGACGTTTGATCAGTTGCCTGTTGCGCCGGGGACACCCAGCGAACCGCATCCTGGGGACATGCTGTACGACCGTACGGGCGGTCACACGTATATGGTTGGAGTGCTGCCAGACGGCACGATTTCTCAAACGTGCGACGACCGAGCTCGGTGACGGCACGAGGAGATGCGGTTTTTCAGGCTGGGCGTGTCTATGGCGCGATCTCGCCCGATGGCACGAACGTCGTTTTCACGACGCGCGGAATCAACGGAGCGCAATGCGGCCCTTCTGAAGGAGTGTACTTGCGTGAGAACAACGGGACGCCGAACGCGACGACGATTAAGCTGGCCGGGGTAGGGTACCTCGCCAGGAGCTCCGATGGTTCCAAGGTCTTCACCGACGGGGTGGGGGAACGCGAAGTCTTTGAGTATGACGTCGCGACGGGTACGACGAGCACGATCACAACGGAAGGGCGTTCGTCGCGTCCTCAGCCGACGGGTCTCGCGTCTACTATTTGATCGACAGGGGGACCCGAATCCTGGGCTGTACTTTGGGACAAAGGCACGAGCATTTTGATACCGAAGGCCGGCGAAGGATTTGCAAGCGGTGTGAATCTCAGAGCCCGAACAACAGTCGTTAAGTCCGCAGGCCAGACTACGCTGTCGCTACGCCGGACGGCTCCAAGTTTCTCTTCCTCGATCGCGGGCCAATCTTCACGAGCTACAACCAGCTTCGGCAATGCGCCGAGGCGTATGTCTATGACGCGACGACCGGCTCGGTCACATGTGTGTCGTGCAACCCGACCGGCTTGCCTCCACTGGGTAGTGCCAGCCTGATGGATGCGAGCCAGCACAACGCGCTTCTGCCGGGCTATTCTGAGGGTGAGATATCTCCGGATGGTTCGCGTGTCTTCTTCGAAACGGCAGATGCTCTGGTGCCGCAGGACACGAACGGGCTTTCGGACGTGTATGAGTGGGAGAACGGCCGGATCTATCTGATCTCCTCGGGTCAGGGCACTTCCGGGTCGAACTTCTCGGGGGCGAGCAGCAACGGTAACGACGTGTTCATCACGACGACCGATCACCTGGCGCCGCAGGACATCGAGAGCGCGACGCAGATCTACGACGCTCGTGTCGATGGGGGCTTTCCGTATCGGCCGTTCACCACGGGTTGCGATAGCGGTCAGTGTCAGGGTCCGCAGACCCCGGCGCCGGTGTTTGGCGCTCCGGCGAGCGCGACGTTCGTGGGTCTCGGCAACCCCGCCCGGCCGCCTCGGCGCCGGTGGTCAAGGCGAAGCCGAAGGCGCAAGACCGAGAAGTGCAAGAAGGGCTCTCGTAAAGAAGAGAAACAAGTGCGTCGGGAGCGAAAACGTCGAAGACCGCGAAGAGAGCCAGCGCCGACCGGAGGGCCAAGTCACATGCATAAGATCAGCTGTCGTTTGTGGGTGGTCTGCGCGTCGTTCTTGATGGCGGTGTTGGCTGGCCTCGTCTGCTCCTCTGCGGCGTTGGCGTCGTTCGGGTTTGCGCTGGTGGTGCGAACGCGCCGTCGGTCGTGGTGAGCAACTCCGCGAATCCCAGTCAGCCGAGTGAAGCGAACCCGAACGATCTGGATTCTCAGGCCGGTTCGCACCCGTTTGACATGACTACGACTTTCAAGCTGAATCTCGACCCGGAAGGTAACACTACGGGTGAATATTATGCGAAGGACATCAGCGTCGATCTCCCGTCGGGGTTCGCTGGGAGTATCGTCTCGGTCCCGCAATGCCCGCATCACTAATCTCCAGAACTTGCCAATGGCGAACCAGACCTGGTTGTCCCACGAGCTCGCAGGTCGGGGTCGCCGAAGTCTTCTTCGGTGAATTGGAGGCTACATCGCAATCGTTCGCCCGCAATGGTGCCTGTCTACAACATGGTTCCCTCGGATGGTGGTGACGGCGGAGCTCGCGTTCCATGTGTTGACCGTGGTGCAGCCGATTCTCGTTACCGCGCGGACCGATGGTGATTATGGTTTGGTCGCGCAGACGACGAACATCTCGGAGTTCTTGCCGTTCGCGGGTTTGAGGATCACGCTGTGGGGTGTTCCCGCGGATCCCAGGCACGACGCGGAACGGTTCCTACCCGAAGAACGGTGTCGGGTGCGGCATCCTCGCTGACGCGCTGTCCGATCAGCACCCGGGTAACGCAAATGGTGAACCGTTGTCCGATAGTGCGCCGCCGACGGCTTTTTGACGAACCCGACGAAGTGCGGTCCCGGGAGCGAATACGACGCGAAGTTCATCGGCGATAGTTGGGCGCATCCCGGGTTTGTTTGAACCGTTTGATGGTAGGCCGCTTGTTGAGTGATCCCAACTGGCAGTACGGTGTCGACGTCGATGTATCCGGCTGGTGTGACTGGTTGTAATAAGTTGGCGTTCAATCCGTCGTTGAAGGTGACACCGGATACGACCGAGGCGGATTCGCCGTCTGGTTATGGGGTCGATCTGCATGTTCCGCAGAGCATCGCGCCGAACGATCTTGCTTCGCCGGCGTTGGATAATGCCGTGGCGACGCTGCCGCAGGGTTTGGCGATCAATCCGGGTGCGGCGGATGGGTTGCAGGCGTGTACGGATAATGGTGCGTGAACCGCCGGGTAGTCCGGGGAACGAGATCGGGTTGGGTTCTGAGGCGCAGCCGGCGTGTCCGCATGCGTCGCAGGTCGGCACGGTCGAACTGACGACGCCGGCGTTGCCGGACGTGCCTGCACGGCGAAGTGTATTTGAGCATCGATCATTCGGCTAATGATTATGCGGTGTTCGTTGTGATCCGTGGCGACGGTTTGCTCGTGAAGTTGAAGGCGACTGTGGTCGCGAACCCGGTGACGGGCCAGTTGACGGCGAGCTTCTTGAACAACCCGGAGCTCCCGTTCACCGATTTCGTGCTGCATTTCTATGGTGGTCCACGGGCGGTGTTCGTGAACCCGAGCGCGTGTGGTCCCGCGACGACGACGATCGATCTGACGCCGTGGTCTGCTGGTCCCGGCGGTACGGGCGACGCGACGCCGCTCAGCACGT
The DNA here is from genome assembly GCA_963786535.1 of uncultured Solirubrobacterales bacterium. Classification (GTDB taxonomy): domain Bacteria; phylum Actinomycetota; class Thermoleophilia; order Solirubrobacterales; family Solirubrobacteraceae; genus Palsa-744. The sequence continues at coordinate 293,690 of CAWAZI010000002.1, forward strand.
TCGGACGTGAGCTTTGACGGGCTCGGTGGGGCGTGTCCGTCCCCGGTCCCGTTCAGCGCGTCGTTTACGGCTGGCACGTCGAGTATTCAGGCTGGTGGGTTCAGTCCTTTCAGCGCGACGTTCTCGCGTAACGATGCCGATCAGAGGGTCGATCACGTGCAGGTCAAGACCCCTCCCGGGCTGCTCGGGTACGCTCGCGAACGTCCCGTTGTGCGGAGAACCACAGGCGTCTGAGGGTACGTGCTCCGCCGCGTCGCAGATCGGTCACGTGACCGTGGGTGTGGGTTCTGGCGCCGCGCCGTTGTATCTGCCGGTCCCCGGTCAGCCGCCGAACACCGGTGTACCTGACGGGCCCGTATAAGGGCGCGCCGTTCGGCCTGACGTTCGTGATCCCCGCGATCGCGGGCCCCTATAACCTGGGTACGGTCGTGGTGCGCGCCGCGATCAACGTCGATCCGAACACGGCGGCGTTGACGGTCACGAGCGATCCGTTGCCGACGATCATCGACGGCATCCCGATCCAGGTAAAGACGATCAACGTCGTGATCGACCGTCCCGATTTCGTGTTCAACCCCACGAACTGCAGCCCGATGAGCTTGGGTGGTTCGGTGACGAGCCGTGAAGGCGCGACCGCGAGCTTCAGCAGCCCGTTCCAGGTCACCGGTTGCGGGGATCTCACGTTCAAACCGCGGATTCAAGGTCTCGACCTCGGGCAAGACGTCGAAAGCGAAGGGCGCGAGCTCGATGCGCGGGTCAGCTTCCCGAAGGGGGCGTTGGGGACGCAGGCGAACTTTGCGAAGGTCAAGGTGGATCTCCCGAAGCAGCTGCCGTCGCGGTTGACGACGCTTCAGAAAGCGTGTCCCGCGGCGATGTTCGAAGCGAACCCGGTGGGTGTCCCGCGGCGTCGGTGATCGGGGTCGTGAAGGCGTCACACCGGCGTTGCCGGACGTGTTGAAGGGTCCGGTGTATTTCGTCTCTCACGGCGGCGCGGCCTTCCCGAACCTCGTGGTCGTGTTGCAGGGCGACGGTGTCAGGGTCGATCTGACCGCCGCGACGTTCATCAGCAAAGCGGGGATCACGAGCTCGACGTTCAAGACGATCCCCGACGTGCCGTTCAGCTCGTTCGAGCTGTATCTCCCCGAGGGCCCTTATTCCGCGCTCACGGCGAACGGAAGCTTGTGCAAGAGCAAAGCTCGTGATGCCGACGGCGTTCACGGCGCAGAACGGTCTGACGATCCATCAGGCGACCCCGATCGCCGTCACCGGCTGCCCGAAAGCCGCCAAGGCGAAGAAGGCGCGAAAGGCGCGGCGGGCGCGACGGGCCAGCAACGGGCGGGGGGGTCGGTCATGAGGCGTGCTAGCGGACGTACCCTGGGGGTCTTGGCGATAACCCTCGGCGTCTTGGCGTGCTCGGCGGTCCCCGCGCTCGCGGCTCAGGAAACGCCGGAACTCACGGTGGAAGACGCGACGTTCGCCGTGGCGGCGCCGTCTATGGAAGCACGGCTGCATGGTGTCGTGAATCCGAACGGCGTGGGGGAAGCGGGGACTTATCAGTTCTTGTACAAAGAATCGAAAACGGGTGTTTGCACGGGCGGCAGCACGGCGCCGGCTTCGCCTGGGCCGGTTCTCAGCGGTGGTCGTGAAGAACCTTTTGAAACGATCACGGGTTTGACGCCGGGCACGGAATACGCGGTCTGTTTGCGGGTGGAAAACAACGCGAAGAGCGAATCCAAGACCAGTCCTGTGGTGACGTTCACGACGCCGGTCAAGCCTGAAAAACCGGAAACGCTCACCCCGGCGAAGGAAATCACCGGCACGACCGCGAAGCTCGAAGGCATCCTGAACCCGGTCAAAGCCGGTGAAGCAGGCACGTACGAATTCACCTACCAGCGGTCGGCGAGCGAATGTAACCGGGAATTCGGCGCGCCTGAACCGGCGGGCACGATGACCGGTGCTTCGCCACAGGCCGTGTCGGTGACCGTGACGAACCTCGAACCAAACCAGCAGTACACATTCTGCTTGGTCGCTATCAACAAAGCGGGCGAACCCACCGCTGGCAATCCCGTCTCCTTCAAAACAGAACCCACACCACCGAACGTTGGTATCGAGGGCTTCTTCGGTGTGACGCCGTTCGCGGCGAGCGTGTTCGCTGAAGTGAACCCTGAGAACCAGACCACGTCGTGTGTCTTTGAATACGGCCTGGTAGCGGGCGAATACAAGGCGCCGTGCGAACCGCCCACTCTCGAAGGCGGAGGCCCCGTGGGCGTTAACTTCGCGTTGACGAAACTGACGCCGGCGACCAAATATCATTACCGTGTCGCCGTCAAGAACGCGACCGGGGAAAAAAAAGGCCCGGATGAAACGTTTGAAACGCTGGCGTTGGAAAAGCCGACCCTCAGCGGCGAACACACGGGCCTCATCACCGCGCCAAAGACAACGATCGAAGGGCAGCTGGACCCCAACTACCAGCCCATCACCGGCTGCGAAGTGCAGTACGCCCTCCAGGGCGCAGGGTTCGGCGCACCGGAATCGGTTGGGTGCCAGCCGAACAACCCACCCGAAAACACGTTCGGTGAAGGCGCCAACAACGTGGCGCTGATCGCGACGCTGACCGGTCTGCATCCCGGCTCAAGCTATGAATACCGCATCCTCGCGAGCAACAACAGCGGGACCACCGTAGGGGCGGTACAACCGTTCCTCGTCCCGCCCCGGCCCCTGGTCACGGTCGGCGAAGCGCAGAGCATCACCCGCACCACAGCGACGCTCCCGGGCACGGTCAACCCGGAAGGGCTGGAAACGTTCTACTACTACCAGTACGGCACCACCACGGCCTACGGCGGTAACGCCCCGTCGATCCAGGGCGTGGCCGCTGGCTCCGGCTCAAGCGCGGTCGCAGCGCCGATCGGCATCAGCGGCCTGGAACCCGCGACGACCTACCATTACCGGCTGGTCGCGACCAACGCCGACGGCACGACCTACAGCAGTCCTGATAAGACGTTCACCACAGCGCCCCCGACACCACCGACAGCGAGCACCGGGGAAGCATCGAACATCACGCTCACAACGGCGACCGTCACGGGCACCATCAACCCCGAAGGCCTGGAAACCTCCTACGAGCTCGACCTCGGCACCGACCCAACCTACGGCACGAGCATCTATGGCGAAGTCGGGTCCGCCAGCACGCCGACCGAAATCACGGTCAACCTGCAGGACCTCGCGCCCGGCAGCACCTATCACTACCGGTTCGTCGCGATCAACAGCGACGGACGCAGCCAAGGTGGTGTTGACCGCACGTTCACGACCCCCGCCTACAACAACCCGATCGTGCAGCCGTTCACGCTACCACTGATAACCGCCCCCGCGATCGCGTTCCCCACAGAAACCAAGAACACCGCGAAACCCACCATCAAAAAACACGCGAAGCCCAAGCACAAGAAACCCAAACACAAGAAGCCCAAGCACAAGCAAAAAGGTAAGAAAAAGAAAGCTTGATGAGCACCTTCCCTGTGCCCTCTCCGGTGGCGCCTCGAGGGGACCCAGGGGCCATCACGCGCGAAGAGCTAACCTCCTCCGCGTGACCGACCGCCTCAAGACCACCCGCAACATCGCGATCGTCGCGCTGATCGCCGCGGCCGTCTACCTCCTCCCCTCGGGCGGGCAGGTCGCGCATACGTTCGAAGCTTTCCTCTACATCGGGTTCGGCGTCGCGATCGGGTATCTCGGCCTGCGCTTCTACCGCGAACACCACGTCGCCCTGCACTCGCTCGGTGACCGCTATCGCGGACTGCTGTACGGGTCGATCGCCGGCGGTGTGCTGGTCTACATGTCCCGCGTGCGCATGTGGCAGACGGGCGTCGGCGAGCTGCTGTGGTTCGTACTGGCCGCCGGGATCGTGTACGCGCTGATCGTGGTCTTCCGGCGCTGGCGAGCCTACTGAGGCAGCAACTGCAGCGCCTGCACGTGGGATGGCCGCAGCATGGCGAAGTGTCTGTGGTCGAGGGTCGCCAGCTTGTCCTCCCCGAGACGCTCGGTGAGCGCGAGGACGCTGGCGTCGACCACGCCCAGCGACTGATCTGTGTACTGGATCTGAAGCTCCCGGCAACGCTCGAGATCGGAAGTGGTCGTGTCCTCGAGCCGGTACGCTCCGTTCAAGACATCGTCCAGAAACGTGATCCAGGCGTCGACGCCCAGACGCTGATGGCACCAGTAGTCGAGCTCGGCGAGCACGAGAATGGGCACGACGAGGTCCTCGTGGGCATCGTTCAGCAGCGCGGCGCACCGATCGTGATCGGGGTCGGCTGTGTCCAGCGCCGCGAGCAGCGGGCCGGTGTCGAGCACCAGCGCCATCTACGAGGGCGGATGCGCGATGGGTTCGGCCGTCAGCTCGGCTGCGGAGAGACCGTCGGTCGACCTGGCGATCCCGAGACGTGGACGGCGAGAGGAGTGCAGGGCATTGGCCTTCTCGTCGATGGCCTCTGCGAGCACGGTCGTCAGCGTCACTCCCCGTCTGCGGGCCTCGGCCCCGAGCGTGTCGAGCGAGGAGCGTCTCGCTGCGACGGTCGTACGTCGGAGGGATTGAGGAGACGGATTCATGAAGCAAGATTCTAGCATCAGCGGATAGACGACGAGCGCTCGACGCTCGTATCCTCGAACGCGATGGCTGCCCAGACCGCCGAGGACCCGGACACGCATGCGAGCACCCTCGCCGCGCAGCGGCGCGCGCTGCCCGACCAGCCCGGCGTCTACCTCTTCCGCGACGAGCGCGGGCGGGTCATCTATGTAGGCAAGGCCGTCTCGATCCGCAAGCGCGTCGCCTCGCACTTCGCCAAGACGCAGCTTGCCTCAACTCCCGGCCACGCCGAGATGGTCGCGTCCGTCGCGCACGTCGAGTGCGTGGTCGTCGCCAGCGAGTCCGAGGCGCTGCTGACCGAGCAGGGGTTCATCAAGCAGTACCGGCCGCGCTTCAACATCCGCCTGCGCGACGACAAGTCCTACCCGTTCATCGCGATCTCCCTCGACGAGGACTATCCGCGCGTGTACTTCACGCGCGAGCGCCACCGTCCCGGCCGCGCCTACTACGGCCCCTACTCCAACGCCAAGCGCGTGCGCGCCACGCTGGAGGTGCTCGCGAAGGTGTTCATGTTCCGCTCCTGCACCGGTCCCGAGCCGGGCCGGCGCAGCGGCAGCCCGTGCCTGGACTACTACATCAAGCGCTGCACCGCCCCCTGCGTCGATTACATCTCTCGGGAGGACTACCGCGCGTCGATCGAGCAGGTCGGCGACTTCCTGTCCGGCCGGTTCGTCGCGATCGAGCGCGACCTGGAGACCCGCATGCGCGCGGCCGCGGCGGCCGAGGAGTTCGAGCAGGCCACGCTCGAGCGCAACCGCCTGCGCGCCGTCCACTCGCTGCTGGAGCGCCGCCGCGTCGCCAACGCCTCGGCCGGCACGTTCGACGCCGTCGCCGTCGCGATCGACGGGCGCGAGGCCAACGCGCAGGTGTTCCAGATCCGCGACGGCGTGCTCACCGATCGGCAGTCGTTCTACCTCTCCAACGAGACCGAGCGCGGCGTCGCGGACGTGGCCGAGGAGTTCATGCTCCAGTACTACGCCGGCCACCTGTCGATCCCGGCGCTGATCGTCGTCCAGCGCGAGCTCGCGTCGGACGACGAGGTCGGACCGCTCGCCGAAGCGCTCGCCAGCCGCCGTGACGGTCCCGTCGAGATCCGCCCGGCCGAGCGCGGGGAGAAGCGGCGCATTCTCGACCTCGCCCATCGCAACGCGCTGCTCGCGCTCGATCAGGAGCGCCTGCGCGCCGAGCGCCGCCGCCAGACCCGCGTCGACGCGCTCGAGGGCCTGCAGCAGGCGCTCGGGCTGGACGTCCCGCCGATTCGGATCGAGTGCTTCGACATCTCCCATCTCGGCGGCGACTCAGACCGTCGCCTCGATGGTCGTGTTCGAGGGCGGCGCCCCGCGCAAGTCCGACTACCGCCGCTTTCGCATCCGCTCGCTTCAGGAGGGCGCCTCCGACGACTACGCCGCGATGGCCGAGGTGCTGGCGCGTCGCTACGCCCAGTGGGAGGCCCAGGCCGACATCTCCCCGCACGACTCCGACTACGACTCGAGCTTCGCCTCGCTGCCCAGCCTCGTCGTGATCGACGGCGGCGCCGGCCAACTCGCCGCCGGCCTGCCGCCGCTGCGCGGGTTTCGCGAGCGCGGCGTCGCGGTCGTCTCGCTGGCCAAGCGCATCGAGGAGGTGTTCATGCCCGGCCGCCGCACGCCGCTCGTGCTCGACCACTCCACGCCCGAGCTGCAGCTGCTCCAGCGCGTGCGCGACGAGGCCCATCGCTTCGCCGTCACCCACCATCGCATCCGCCGCGATCGCGCGATGACCGCCTCGCTGCTGGACGACTTGCCCGGGATCGGCCCCGCGCGCAAGCGGCCCTGCTCGCACACTTCGGCTCGCCCGAGGCCGTCGCCGCCGCCTCCAGCGAGGAGCTGCAGGCGGTCCCCGGCCTGCCCGCGAAGGTCGCGCGGGAGCTGCATTCGTCTCTACATCGGGCAGGTTGAGGGTCCGGGCCGCACATGTGCGGCCGGGGACACGCTGCATGCAGCGTGTCCGCTGTCGGCTCATGCGCCGACAGTCGGGGCGTGCATGCACGCCCCGAGCCAGGGCCGCATGCGGCCCTGGCCTCCTAAAACGAAACGCCTGCACGAAAAGTGACACGCATGTCCGCCCAACCCGCCACAATCAGACGCGATGGCCGTCATCAGGCCCCTCCGTCCCCTGCGCGCGGCGAAGCCGGTCGTGGAGTCGCGCCTGCAGGATCTCGTCGTGATCACCGGCTTCTCCGGCGCGGGAAAGTCCACGGCGATGAACGTGTTCGAGGACGCCGGCTACTTCTGCGTCGACAACCTCCCGCCCGAGATGATCCGCTCGCTCGTCGAGCTGTTCGTGCACGGCGGCTCCCGGGTCGAGCGCGCGGCCGTCGTCTCCGACGTGCGCGGCGGCGTCTACTTCGAGGCGCTGCGCGCAGTCGTCGACGATCTCGACGCGCTCGGGCTCAGCCACCACGTGCTGTTCCTGGAGGCCGCCGAGCAGACGCTCGTCACCCGCTACAAGGAGACCCGCCGCCGCCACCCGCTGGCCCCTGAGGGCAGCGTCGCCGCGGGCGTGGCCGCCGAGCGCGCGCTGCTGGAGCCGCTGCGCAGCCAGCGCCGATCTGGTGATCGACACGACCGGCATGTCCACCGCGATCCTGCGCGGGCGCATCGCCGACGAGCTCCTGCCCCGCCAGACCGCCGGCCGGCTCGCCGTCACGTTCATGAGCTTCGGCTTCAAGCACGGCCCCCCGCGCGAGGAGGATCTCGCGTTCGACGTGCGCTTCCTGCCCAACCCCCACTACGAGCCGCAGCTGCGCGAGCTCACCGGCCACGACGAGCGGGTGGTCGAGTACATCGCGCGGGACGGGCGCCTGGACGAGCTGTACGTGCGCCTGCACGCGCTGCTCGACTTCCTGCTGCCCGAGTATGTCGCCGAGGGCAAGTCCCATCTCGTGATCGGCGATCGGCTGCACCGGGGGACGCCATCGCTCGGTCGCGATCGCCGAGCATCTCGCCGCGCGCTACCGCGACAACGAGGACCTCGACGTGGCGGTCGCCCACCGCGACATCGACAAGGCTTCGCGGCGCTCCTAAGGACCCTGGCGTGGGTCCTGAGCCTCGGCGAGGCGCCGTCGCGTCCGGGACCTTCGAGACGGCGCTTCGGCGGACCGATCGCGCGCCCTCCACGCGGCGGAAAACCGCTCGCTGATAGCCTTCGCCGGGTACGCCGGGCGACGGAGCAGTGCTTTCGACGTCCGGCCTCGTTCATTTTCGCGCGACTAGGAGGCCGTGCAGATATGTCGGTACGGGTGGGAATCAACGGGTTCGGCCGGATCGGCCGCAACGTGTTCCGCGCCGCTCAGGCGCGAGCGGACGCGGGCGAGATCGAGTGGGTGGCGGTCAACGATCTGACCGACTGCCGCCACGCTGGCGCACCTGTTGCAGTACGACTCGATCCTCGGGCCCTATCCCCGGCGAGGTGCACGCTCGTGCGAGGGCGCCATCGAGGTGGACGGCCGCGAGCTGCAGCGTCCTCGCCGAGCGCGATCCCGGCGCGCTGCCCTGGGGCGAGCTCGGCGTCGACGTCGTGATCGAGTCGACCGGCCTGTTCACCGACCGCGCCCGCGCCGCCGCCCATCTGGAGCAGGGCGCGAAGAAGGTGATCATCTCCGCGCCCGCCACCGATCCGGACGCGACCGTCGTGCTGGGCGTGAACTTCGACGAGGTCTACGACCGCTCCGCGCACGACGTCATCTCCAACGCCTCCTGCACGACCAACTGCCTGGCGCCGGTCGCCAAGGTGGTCAACGACACGGTCGGCATCGCCCATGGTCTGATGACGACGATCCACGCCTACACCGCCGACCAGCGCCTGCAGGACCTGCCCCACAAGGACCTGCGCCGCGCGCGCGCCGCCGCGATCAACCTGATCCCCGCCTCCACCGGCGCGGCCAAGGCGATCGGCCTGGTGATCCCCGAGCTGCAGGGCAAGCTGCACGGGTTCGCCGTGCGCGCGCCCGTCCCCACCGGCTCGGTCGTCGACCTGACCGTCGAGTGCGCTCGCGCCACGAGCGTGGAGGAGATCAACGGCGCCCTGCTGGCCGCCTCGCAGTCCGGTCCGCTGGCCGGGATCATGGCCTACACCACCGATCCGATCGTCTCCAGCGACATCGTGCGCTCGCCGTTCTCCTCGATCGTCGATTCCTCGCTGACCGCCACGATCGACGGCACGATGCTGAAGGTCGTCGCCTGGTACGACAACGAGTGGGGCTACTCCAACCGCCTCGTCGACCTCGTGCAGAGGGTTCTGTGAGCCGACGATGGCGTCCCGCCGGCCCGCTTGTCTCGCGGGGTTGGCGCGATAGTGCAGACGATCTGCCGGGGGGTAACGTGAAGGAGCACGAAGAGATCGGAGACAGTCCTCATGAGGAGCATTGACGACCTGGACGTGCACGGCAAGAGGGTGCTCGTGCGCGTGGACTTCAACGTGCCGCTGGGAGCGAACGGCGATGCCGCGGCCGGTGGCGTTCCGCTCGTCAGCGACGACACGCGCATCGCCGCGGCGCTGGCGACGATCGAAGAGCTGCGCGCGCGAGGCGCGCGACTGGTGCTGGTCTCCCATCTGGGCAGGCCAGAGGGTAAACGCGTGCCGGAGCTGTCGCTGGCGCCGGTGGCGGATCGCCTGCGCGAGCTGACGGGCGCGAAGGTGACGCTGGCGCCGGCGGTGGTCGGCGACGAGGTGACGGCGCTGGCGGAGGAGCTGCGCGACGGCGACATACTGGTGCTCGAGAATGTGCGCTTCGAGCCGGGAGAGACGAGCAACGATCCCGAGCTCGCGAGGGAGCTGGCGGCGCTGGCGGATCTCTACGTCGACGACGCCTTCGGCGTGGCACACCGCGCGCATGCGAGCACGGAGGGCATCACGCACCTGCTGCCGAGCGCGGCCGGACGGCTGCTCGAACGAGAGGTCAAGACGCTGACGGGGATTCTCGAGCATCCTCAGCATCCACTCGTGGCGATCGTGGGCGGCGCCAAGGTGGCGGACAAGATCGCGGTGATCGAGCGCTTCCTGGCGGTGGCCGATGTGGTGATGATCGGCGGCGCGATGTGCTTCCCGTTCCTGTGCGCACAGGGGCACACGGTGGGCAACTCACTGTGCGGCGACGAGGACGTCGAGCATGCGCGCAGCGCTCTGTCGCGGGCCAGCGACACGGACTCTCCCCAGCTCGGCCGAGCACGTCTGCTGGTGCCGAACGACCTCGTGATCGGGGAGCGCCTGGCGGCCGATGCGCCCCACCGCGTGCTCGACGGGGTGGAGGTGCCGGAGGGCTGGATGGGCCTGGACATCGGCCCCAAGACCGCGGAGCGCTACGCGAGCGTGATCGCGAGCGCCGGCACGGTCTTCTGGAACGGCCCGATGGGCGCGTTCGAGCTGGAGCCGTTCGCGGTGGGCACGCGGGCGGTGGCCGAGGCGGTGGCGAGCGCGCCGGGCTTGACCGTCGTGGGTGGCGGGGACTCGGCGGCGGCGCTGGCGCAGTTCGGGCTGGAGCACACGGTCGACCATCTCTCCACGGGCGGCGGCGCGACGCTCGAGCTGGTGGAGGGCAGCGACGCTGCCGGGCGTGCAGGCGCTGGAAGGCGCAGGGGTGGTCTCGTGATCGGCCGGCGCCGGAGCCCGCACGCACCCGCTGATCGCGGGCAACTGGAAGATGTACAAGACCGAGGCCCAGGCCGAGTCCTACATCCAGGCGCTGCTCCCGCGCGTCTCCGCGGTGGACGGCGTCGACGTGGCGATCTGCGTGCCGTTCACCGATCTGCGCGCGATGGTCGACTCCGCGCGCGGCTCGCGCGTGGAGGTGTATGCGCAGAACATGCACGCCGAGCCCGAGGGCGCCTACACCGGCGAGATCTCCGCGCCGATGCTCTCCGAGCTCGACGTCCACGGCGTGGTGCTCGGCCACTCCGAGCGCCGTCAGCTGTTCGGCGAGACCGACCGCGCGCTGGCGGCCAAGCTCCCCGCGGCGCTCGCCGCGGGCCTCGCGCCGATCCTGTGCGTGGGCGAGACCGAGTCAGAGCGCGACGCCGGCGACACCGAGCGCAAGCTGCGCCAGCAGGTCCGGGACGATCTCGCGGCCGTGCCCGACGAGCGCCTCGCGGACGTCACGATCGCCTATGAGCCGATCTGGGCGATCGGCACCGGCCGCGTCGCCACACCCGAGCAGGCCCAGGAGGCGATCGCGTTCATCCGCGCGCTCGTCGGCGACCGCGACGCCGGGGCCGCCGAGCGCGTGCGGATCCTGTACGGCGGGTCGGTCAAGCCCGAGAACGCCGCCGAGCTGCTCGCGCTCGCAGACGTCGACGGCGCGCTCGTCGGCGGCGCCTCGCTGGACGCGGAGTCGTTCGCGCAGATCGTGAGCGCCGCCGCGACCGCCGCTGCGTGATGGACATTCGGAGCGGGTCGAGCAGCAAGTCAGACCAGGACGCAGGGAGCGTGGCGTGCTCTGCACGCGAGCGACCGAGGACGCCGTATGACGCCGCTGATCGGCACGCTCCGAGCGTCTGCCTGGTCGTGCTCGACGGCTGGGGTCTGGCCGAGCCCGGTCCCGGCAACGCGGTCTCGCTGGCGCACACGCCGGTGTTCGACGAGCTGTGGCGCGACTACCCGCACACGACCCTGCTCGCGTGCGGTCGCGCGGTCGGTCTGCCGGATGGGCAGATGGGCAACAGCGAGGTCGGCCACCTGAACCTCGGCGCGGGCGCGGTCGTGCGCCAGGATCTCGTTCGCATCGACGACGCGATCGCAGACGGCTCGTTCGCGGCGAACCCGATCCTGCTCGCGGCGCTCGCCGATGCCGAGCGGGTGCACCTGATCGGGCTGGTCTCCGACGGCGGAGTGCACTCCTCGCTGGAGCACCTGCTTGCTTTGATCGCCCTGACGCGCGTGCAAGCACACGCGCGCAGCGACGCTCGGGATGTGATCGTGCACGCGTTCACCGACGGGCGCGACACGCTTCCCCACGCGGGCGCCGGCTATCTGGCGCGGCTCGACGCGACCGAGGGCGCGCGGGTCGGCTCGGTCGTCGGTCGCTACTGGGCGATGGACCGCGACCGCCGCTGGGATCGCACCCAGCGTGCGTATGACCTGCTCGTCCACGCGCGCGCTCCCCACACCGCCTCCAGCGGCGAGGAGGCCGTGCGGGCCGCGTACGAGCGGGGGGAGACCGACGAGTTCGTCGAGCCGACGCTCGTCGGCGCCGACGCCGAGATACGTCCCGGCGACAGCGTGATCGCGTTCAACTTCCGTCCCGACCGCATGCGCCAGCTCACCCGCGCCCTCGCCGAGCCCGGGTTCGCGGAGGTCGATCGCGGCGGGGCCGAGCCGGTGGCGCGCTACACGACGCTGACCGAGTACGAGGAAGGCTGGCCCTACCCGGTGGCGTTCGCCCCCGAGCGCCCCTCGACCACGCTCGCCGCGACGATCGCGCACACGGGCGCACGCCAGCTGCACGTCGCCGAGACCGAGAAGTACGCGCACGTGACCTACTTCTTCAACGGCGGCGTCGAGACCCCGCAGCAGGGCGAGCGGCGCGAGCTGGCGCCCTCTCCGCGAGACGTGCCCACCTACGACCACGCGCCCGAGATGAGCGCCGTCCAGGCTGCCGATCTGTTCGTGCGCGCGTGGCGCGAGGACCGGCCCGAGTTCGGGGTCATCAACTTCGCCAACGCCGACATGGTCGGACACACCGGCGTCATCTCCGCGGCCGTACGCGCCGTGGAGACCGTCGACGAGTGTCTTGGACAGGTCGTCTCCGCGGTGCGCGAGTCCGGTGGCGTGTGCGTTATCACCGCCGACCACGGCAACGCCGACCACATGCTCGAGCCCGACGGCAGCCCCAACACCGCGCACTCGCTCAACCCCGTCCCGCTGATCGTGACGGCGACGCGAGGACGAAGACGCTCTCTCTGCGCGCGGACGGCGGAGTCCTCGCCGACGTCGCGCCGACCGTGCTCGAGCTGCTCGGCATCGACCAGCCGGCGGCGATGACCGGACGCTCGCTGATCGAGCATTGGTAGCTGAGGTTCTCCCAGGCTCCCAGCGCTCCCGGCGAGCGTCGAATGCCCGAGGTGAGGCCCTTCATGCTCCCAAGTCGCGTCCGAGAGCTGATAAATATGGCCACGATGAATCGCTCACGCACCCTGCTCAGCGCGTTTTTCGTCCAGGCGGGGGTCAACCACTTCGTCATGCCCCGCGCCTACGAGTCGATCGTGCCGCCGAGCATGCAGGACCGACGCCGCGCGTCTGGTCGCGATCAGCGGCGTCGCCGAGATCGCGGGCGGCGTCGGGGTGCTGCTGCCCCGCACCCGGCGGCTCGCGGGCCTCGGCCTGGTCGCGCTGCTCGCCGCCGTGTTCCCCGCCAACCTGTACATGGCCCGCGACCCCGATCGCTTCCCCCGCATCCCGCGCTGGGCGCTGTATGCGCGGCTGCCGCTGCAGCCCCTGATGATGCGCTGGGCCTGGCGCGCGACGCGGCGATGAGCGCTCCGACGCCCGAGATCGATCCCTGACGCTGCTATGTTCGACTGAGCAGGGTTTTCGTATCGATTGTCATCATGTCGACCGCGACCGCAGTCAAGATTCCACCAGGGGAGCAGGAGTCTCTCAGCGAAGGCGAGCTCCGTGCGTGGCGCGGGCTGCTGCGGGCCCACGCGTGCCTGGCCAAGCGTCTCGACGCCGAGCTCGAGCGCGAGCACGGCCTGCCGATGACCTCTTACGAGGTGCTCCACCATCTCGACGACGCGGGCGCCGGGCGGATGCGCATGTGCGACCTCGCCGAGCAGGCCCAGCTGTCGCGCAGCGGCCTGACCCGACTGGTCGATCGCCTGGAGCGCGACGGGCTGCTGGAGCGCTGCTCCTGCGACCACGACGCGCGCGGCTCCTATGCCTGTCTGACCGATCTCGGTCGCGAACGGCTCGCGCAGGCGCGCACCACGCACCTGGCGGTCGTGCGCGAGCACTTCTTCTCGCGCTTCTCCGAGCCCGAGCTCGGCGCGCTGGCGGACCTGTGGGACCGCATCGCGCCATGCGGCAACGGCAACGGCGCCCTCACGGCTGCTGAATCGGGCCCGCCGGCCGCCCTGAGCCGGTGGAGCGCAGTCCTCAGGGACCCTTGGGGTCGCCGGGGGCGATGTCGGCTCGGGTGGCGGACGCCGACGCGGCATGCCGCCGATGGCGGCGGTGCGCGATCACGGCGCCGGCGAGCGGCGATCAGCACGGCGACCAGCCCGTAGATGCCGAACGTCTCGATCGCATTGCCGGCGGCATGGCCGAGGAAGTAGGCCAGCAGGCCGATCGCGGTAGCCCAGCAGATACCCCCGAGCGCGTTCCAGAACACGAACGACCGCCAGCGCATGTGCGTCGCGCCGGCCAGCCACGAGGCCCACACGCGCAACCCGAGCACGAACCGGCCGAGGAACACGGCCTTGGGGCCGTGACGCTCGAAGAACACCTCTCCGTTTTGCAGCGCCTGCTGACGCTGGCTCTGGAAGCGCCCGGGCCGTTCCAGCAGCCAGCGACCTCCCCGGCGGCCGATCAGATAGCCGATGTTGTCGCCGATGATCGCCCCGGCCGCGGCGATCGCGATCACGAGCTCGATCTGGAGTTTGCCTCCGCTGGCCAGTACCGCGGCGGTGATCAGCGCCGTCTCGCCCGGGATCGGCACGCCGCTGGACTCCGCCATCACCGCCACGAACAGCAGCGGGTAGCCGAGCGTTTCGACGAGATGGCTGACGTTGACGATCGCGGCGAGCATGGGCGGGCGCTGCGGTTCCTCAGGATTCGGCGTGGACCCTGGGTCCGCGTCACGATAGATGGTGGCCGACGCGGGTCCATAGGATGCCCGACGGTGTCCGCCTTCACGATCACCGCCCGCGACGCGTCCTCGCGCGCTCGCGCGGGCGTGCTGAGCACGGCCCACGGCGATGTTCGCACCCCCGCGTTCACGCCGCTGGCGACCAAGGCGACCGTCAAGGGGCTGCTGCCCGAGGAGGTCGCCGCGCTCGGGTACGACATGGTGCTCGGCAACACCTTTCACCTGCTGCTGCGCCCCGGCCCCGAGCTGATCGAGCGCTTCGGCGGCCTCGGCCCGTTCATGGGCTGGTCCGGACCGACGATCACCGACTCCGGCGGGTTTCAGGTGTTCTCGATGGGCCACGGCACCGTCGCCGAGGAGATCAAGGGCCGCGCTCGTGGCAGGCCCGGCGAGCGCGAGGGGGCGATCCTCGAGATCGACGAGTCCGGGGTGCGGTTTCGCTCCTACGTGGACGGTCACACCCGCTTCCTCTCCCCGGAGGACTCGATGGCGACGCAGGCCGCGCTGCGCTCGGACGTCGCGCTCGTGTTCGACGAGTGCACGCCCTTCCACGTCGACCGCGCCTACACCCAGCGCTCGACCGAGCGCACCCACCGCTGGCTGGATCGCTGCCTGCGCTGGCACTCCGAGCACGGCCCCGACGAGCAGCTCGTCTACGGGATCGTGCAGGGCGGCGTCCACGAGGACCTGCGCCGCGAATCGGCGCAGCTCGTCGGCTCGAGCGCCTGCGACGGCATCGCGATCGGCGGGATCGCTCGGCTCGGACAAGGCGCAGATGTACGAGGTCGTCTCCTGGGCCACCTCCGAGCTGGGCGGCGCGCTCGAGCACCGGCCCCGCCACCTGCTCGGCATCGGCGAGGTCGATGACCTGATCGCGGGCGTCGAGCTCGGCATCGACACGTTCGACTGCGCGATGCCCACCCGCCTGGGCCGTCACGGCACCGCGCTCGTGCCCGACCCCGACGCGCGCTGGCGCCTGGACCTGACCAAGGCCGGCTCGCGCGAGTCCGAGGCGCCGCTGCTGGAGGGCTGCGCCTGTCCGGCGTGCTCCAAAGGGTTCTCGCGGGCCTACCTCAGCTATCTCGCCCGCGCCGGCGAGCTGACCGGCACGCGCCTGATCACGATGCACAACCTCGCCTTCCTCGCGCGGCTGATGGGCGATCTGCGGCAGGGCATCACCGACGGGCGGCTGTCCGAGGTGGCCGCGTCATGGCGAGCAGGACGCTGTTAGCCTGCTGGCAATTGACGGTTGCCCAGGCGAGGTCCGCGTAAGCGGGCCTTTCGCCTGTTCAGGCTCTATTTCGTGTTTTCGCTGACCAGCTGTTTGAGCGCCACCGAGGCCTGTTCGACGTCGTTGTAGACGACGTTGCGCAGCACGACCCTCGTCGGCGCGGGTGCGGTGATCGCCACGATCGCGGCGATCACGCCGCCGAGCGCCAGCAGTCCCAGCAGCGCCAGCGCCAGCCGCCTGGGTCCCCGACCGCGCGCGCTGGAGGACGGGGCGGCGGCTGGGCGCGCGCTCGCGCCGGCGGCGACAACGCTCCGCGCCGGTCCTTGCCGCGGCTGGCGCGGCGCGACCGCGGGCTTGGCCCCGGCGCCGCTCGATCCGCGCGCGCCGCCGCTCAGCACGCTCGTGGCCTGCGTCGCCGGCTGGGCCCCGCCTCGACTCGCGGCGCGGCCCCCGGCGGGTGACTCCAGCGGCGAGATCCCGTCCGCGCCGTCGCTGATCGCGCGGCCCATCTCGCGCGCGGTCTGGTAGCGCTCGCGGGGGTCCAGCGCGAGCGCCAGCGCGATCGCCTCGGCCAGCTCGGGTCCGACCGCCGCGACGAGCGTGTCGAGCAGCGGCGGCTCCTCGCGCTGCTGCTTGAGCGCCAGCTCCGTCAGCGACGTCGCCTCATACGGCAGCCGCCCGGAGATCAGCTGATAGGCGACCACTCCGAGCGCGTACAGGTCCGCGCGCGGACCGGCCTCCTCGCCGCGCGCCTGCTCGGGCGCCAGGTAGGCGGCCGTGCCGAGCACCGAGCCGACCTGGGTGATGCTCGACTGCTCGGTCGCCTTGGCGATGCCGAAGTCCGCGAGCTTGACCTCGCCCTCGCGCGCGCGCAGCAGGTTGCCGGGCTTGACGTCGCGGTGCACCACCCCATGGCGGTGGGCGTAGTGCAGGCCTTCGCACGCCTGTTCGATGATCGCCACCGCCTCGTCCACCTGCACCCAGCCGTCGTCGCGCAGGATCTCCGCGCAGGACTGGCCCTCGATGTACTCCATCACGATGAAGTGCCGGCCCGACTGCTCGTCCAGGCCCGAGTCGAAGATCTGCACGATGTTCGGGTGCACGAGCCGCGCGGCGGCCTGCGCCTCGCGCTGGAAGCGCGACACGAACGTCGGATCGTCCGCCAGATGCTCGGCCAGCAGCTTTGCGGCGACGCGCCGTTCCAGGCGCATGTCGAACGCGAGATGCACCGTCGACATCCCGCCGAACCCGAGCCTGCCCTCCAGGCGATAGCGCCCGGCGATGATGTCGCCGTCGTTCACGACGACGCTCCTCGCCCCCGCTTTGCGCACCCGCGCCGCCGGGGTCCGCGCGAGGAGCATTCGTCGTGGTCGAGCGGCTCATTTCACGCCTTCCTGGACCCCGGCCCCGCCCGATTCCCCGACGCCGGCGCCCCCGGGCGGGGCTTCGCCGCCGGGCGCCACGGTGCCGCCGCCGTTGTTCGGGGGTGTGCTCGGGGTCGTGGGCGTCACGGGAGTGGTGGGCGTCGTGGTCGTCGTCGTGGTTGGCGTCGTCGGCGTCGTCTGGGTTTTTGTCGTCGTGGTGGTCGTGGTCGTGCGGGGCGTGGTCGTGGTGGCCGTCTTCGTGAGCGGCTGCGCGCACAGCGCGAGCGCGCGTTCGCGCAGGTTGGAGATGCCTTCGCTGAGCCGTCGATGCAGGCCGGAGTCGATCGTGGCGGGCAGCGCCGCGAAGTCCCGCTCGGTCTTGTTGATCGCTTCGGTCGTCGCGGTGCAGCTGCCGCCCCCGCTCTGCGCGGCCTGCGCGACCGCTTCGAAGTCGCTCTGCAGCGGCCCCGCGTTGGCGATCGGGATCAGGCCCTTGCCGGAGCTCCCGCAGGAGACGAGCACGATCGCGACCGCCACCCCCAGCAGCCCGGCTGCGAGCAGGCGCAGACCCAGCGTCCAGGACCGCTTTCGTGAGGAGATGTTCCGGTGCATGCTCACTGACCGTACTCCAGCCGCTCCGCGAGCGAGTCCGGCAGGCGCGCCGCGCGGATCGCGGCGGCCGCGCCCGCGACGTCATAGTCGGTGCGCCGAAACGACGCGGTCAAGCCGTCGAGATCCAGCATCAGCCACGACGCGCGCGGGTCGCCGTCGCGGGGTTGGCCGACGCTGCCGGGATTCAGCAGCCATTCGCCGTCGGCGATGTCCAGCTGCGACGCCCTCGCGTCGCGGTTCGCCGCTGGCGAGCTCGCCCTCGTGCCGCACGAACGACAGGGCCACGTGCGAATGGCCGATCAGGCAGACGCGGCTGGGCTGCCTGTCCAGGCACAGCTCCGCGAGCAGAGCGGAAAGCACGTACTCCCACACGGGGTCGCGCGGGCTGGCGTGATACAGCCCGATCGGCCCCTCCTGCCCCTGCGGGCGCAGGCCCGCCAGGAAGTCCAGGTGCTCGGAGGCGATCACCTCCCGCGTCCACTGCGCCGCGAGGCTGGCCCCGCGGGAGAACTCCTCGAAGGAGATCTCGCCCGTGACGGCGAGATCGTGGTTGCCGGCCAGGCACACGGCGGCGTGCTCGCTGGCGAGCGCCACGCACGCGTCCGGCTCGGCGCCGTAGCCGACCAGGTCGCCGAGGCACCACAGCTCCGAGGCGTCGCTCGCCGCGATCGCCTCCAGCACCGCCTCGAACGCGTGCCGGTTGCCATGGATGTCGGAGATCACCGCGACCTTCATCGTCGTCTGCCGCGCGCGACCGCAGCGCGCGGTCACGGCCCTACTCCTCCGCGTCCCCCGCCTCGGCGCCGCCGTACTCGGGTAGGTTCTTGATGCCCTCGCGGGTTCGCCACTTGGAGTAGTTGTCCTCCATCGCGTCGATCAGCTCGCGCATGAACCTCGGCGAGATGTTGACCCGCGAGACGACCACGCCGGGCACCTCCTCGGACTCGACCTCGTGGTCGACGCGCGCGAAGGTGACCGTGAACTCGTAGTCGGAGTGGCTTACGTTCGCGAAGTTCGCATATACGCCCCCCATGATCTCGGGGGAGAGGTGGATGTTTATGTGGCGCTCCGCGCCTGGGTCTTGGTCGTTCACGTAGTTAGTATCCCAATCTGTGAGCCAGATGCATGCGACGGGTGTCAGCACCCCGGTGGACGACCTGCGCGAGGCGGTTCTGGCGGGCGCCGCAGCGCTCGTGAGCGCCGACGGCGACGGCGGGGGCTCGGGTCTTGGCAGGCCCGATGCGATCGTACTCGAGCGCCCGCCCAAGGCCGACTTCGGCGACTATGCGACCAACGCGGCGCTGCTGCTCGCGCCGTCGCTGGGGACCCCACCGCGCGAGGTGGCCGAGCGTCTCGGGGCCGAGCTGAAGCGCCGGCTCGGCGAGCGCCTGCGGCGCTTCGAGGTCGCCGGACCGGGCTTCCTGAACCTGTTCCTGGCCGACTCCTGGCTGCGGGCCGCGCTCGCTCGGGTGCTCGGCGGGGAGGAGACGTTTGGCGCCGCCGGGGCGCGAGCGCCGGAGCGCATCCTCGTGGAGTTCGTCTCGGCCAACCCCACCGGGCCGATGCACGTCGGCCACGCCCGCAACGCGGCCTACGGAGATTCGCTGGCGCGCGTGCTCGCCTTCCACGGGCACGAGGTCGAACGCGAGTTCTACGTCAACGACGCCGGCTCGCAGGTGCGCGCCCTCGGCGAGTCGATTCGCGCGCTCGCGCGCGGGGAGGAGGTTCCCGAGGGCGGTTATCGCGGCGACTACGTCAGAGAGCTCGTGACGGAGCTCGACGACGCCGCGACGCTTGACCCCGGCGAGCTCGGACGCGCGGCGGTCGGCGTGATGATCGCGCGGATGCAGGCGACGTTGCAGGTCTTTCGCCGTGCAGGGCTTCGACCACTGGCAGTACGAGAGCGCGCTGCACGCGGGGGATCCGAGCCCCGTGGCGCACACGCTCACGACCCTCGAACAGCACGGCCACACCTACCGCGAGGATGGCGCCCTGTGGCTGCGCACCACCGACTACGGCGACGACAAGGACCGCGTGCTCGTGCGCTCCTCCGGCGAGCACACCTACTTCGCCTCGGACATCGCCTACCACCAGGACAAGCGCGAGCGCGGCTTCGAGCGCCAGATCGACGTGTGGGGCGCCGACCACCACGGCTACCTGCCGCGGATGCGGGCCGCCTACGCCGCCCTCGGCGGCGACCCCGAGCACCTGGAGATGCTGACGATGCAGCTCGTCCATCTCGTGCGCCGCGGCGAGCGCGCGCAGATGTCCAAGCGCGCGGGCGAGTTCGTCACGCTCGAGGACCTCGTCTCGGAGGTCGGCGTCGACGCCGCGCGCTGGTTCTTGCTGTCGCGCTCGCACGACACCACGATCGACCTCGACCTCGACCTCGCGCGCGAGCAGTCCCGTGAGAACCCCGTCTACTACGTCCAGTACGCGCACGCCCGCATCGTCTCCGTGCTCGCCCTCGCGGGCTCCGAACGCGTGGCGAGGGCGCTGGAGGACGCGATGCCAGGTCCCCCCGCAGACTCTGGCGAGGCGCCGATACGGAAGATGTCGCCGATGCGACGGAGGGCGCGGGTGCGGAGGACGGCGTTGAGGCCCTGCACCCGGCCGAGCGCGCCCTGATCAAGCGGCTGCTCGCCTTCCCCGGCGAGATCTCCGAGACGGCACAACGGCGCGCGCCGCACCGGATCGCGGCCTACGCGCTGGAGCTGGCGCAGGACTACACAGCCTTCTACGAAGCCTGCCGCATCGTCGGCGCCGACCGCCCGGCGGAGCCGGGACACACGGTCGCAACGACTGGGACCGAGTCGCCGGAAGGCCGAGCGAACGTCGAATCGCTGCGGTTGGCGCTGTCGGTCGCATCGCAGCGCACGATCGCACGCTGCCTGGATCTGCTCGGGGTCACCGCGCCCCTGCAGATGTGACGGCTTGGCGCGGCTACCGGTCAAATCGCGCCAGATCGGCGTCAAGGCGCGCCGTCTCCGCGGCGCTGAGCGCTGGCGCCTCCGGCAGCTCTGACCGGCGCCGCGCGCGTCCTCGCCAGCGGGGCAGCAGCAGCGCGAGCATCGCCGCCAGCGCGAGCATCGCGGCGAGCGGCACCAGGTAGGCGGTCAGGTCGAACCCGTGCGCGCTCGGCAGCCCGAGCGCAGCCGGACCGTACTGGCTCACCAGCGCCTGTTCGATCTGCGACTCGGTCTTGCCTTCGTCGATCAGCCCCCTGATGAACACTCGCTCGCGGTCGGCCTGTGGCGACTCGGCGACGATCAGCGGGATTTTGCACGTCACGCACATCACTCTGCGTTCGATCGCCGGCAGCGACGCTCGGGGCGTCGTTGCGGAGCGCGTCGTTGCGGAGCGCGTCGTTGCCGGGGCGGTAGCGGTGGGGAGCGTGGTTGTCGTCGTGATCGGTGGCGTCACGGCGAGGGTCGGCGCGGGGGGGAGGACGATCGCGCCCACGATGACAAGCATCGCCGGCAGTGCGTGGGCTCTCAGCGGCGCGCGGGCTCTCACGAGCTGCTTTCCGCGAGCTTGATCGCGTTGTTCAGGAACGCCTGGTCGATCTCGCCACGGGAGATCGCCACGACGCCGCCGTCACGGTCGATCACGAAGGTCTCCGGGAGCTGGTCGGTGCCGTAGGCGTGCGCGAATTCGCCGGTCGTGTCGCGCAGATTCGGATACGTGATGCGGTGTTCGCGCACGAACCCTTTGGAGTCGGTCGAGGCGTCGAGGTAGGTCACTCCGAGCACCGTCCCGCCGTGCGCCGCCAGCCGGCTCTGGGCGCGCTCCAGCAGCGGCGCCTCGGTCTGGCAGGGCACGCACCACGATGCCCAGAAGTTCAGCACCACCACTTTGCCTCTGTACGCGGCGAGCGAGCCGGTGGGGAGGGTGGTAGCGACGGACGAGCTCGCTTCCTCAGAGAGCACCGGCAGCCTGCGCTCGGCCTGCGGCGCCGCGGGATGCTGCCCTTTGGCGAGGGCCTCGTCGAGTGTGCGGCTGGCCGACTGGGTGGTCACGCCATACACCAGCAGCCCGATCAGGCAGGCGCCCGCCAGGCAGACGAGGATCGGCATGATGCGGCCACGCACGGGCTTCAGGATAGATGGGCGATGGTCCAGCGCGACCCGCGCGCGAGCCTGGGGGCAGGCCCCAGGGGCTAAGATTCGCCTCTGCGCGGTGGTAGCTCAGTTGGTAGAGCGCGAGCTTCCCAAGCTCGAGGTCGCGGGTTCGAGGCCCGTCCGCCGCTTTCAGGCGAGGCTACAGCGGCGGGACCTGGTTGTTGACCTGTGTCCCGTGGTACAGGTGGTCTTGGGCCTTGCAGGAGGCCGGGAAGCTGAATTGGACGCTGTCGCTGCGCACGCCGTTGTAGCTAGCGAACAGGGTCGCGTGTCCGATGGTTCCGACTTTACATTCCGGATCGTTGCTGGCTCGCACGCGGACCCCGATCTTCATGATGTTCCCGGGGAAACCCCACATCACCGCGTAGTGCGATTGGTAGACGAGGTGGTGTTCGACCGTCATGGTGATCGCACGAGTTGGCTGGTTTCGGACGTGGTCTTCCTGGCAGATGATCCCGGAGACGGTGTGCGCTTCTAGATTGATTTCGCCGTGGCCGCGGGCGAAGCTGCCGGTGGCCCCTGTGATCGGTGCACCGGTGTGGAAGCCCCATGGCGGAGTCCCGTAGACGATCGGGATCTGGCCGCAGCCGGGCGAATACCCGGCGGCATGACTGGCCATGCCGGTGAGCGCAAGCAGCGATGTGAGCACCACGAGCACGAGTCCAATGCGTTGCATGATCTGGTTGTTCATACCTGCCATTTGGAAGGGCTCCTAGTCCGATCTATCGGATCGCAAGCGGTTTGGGCTAAAGCGTCAACGAGATAATCGGCGGAATGTGGAGTGGACGCGCTCGGTTTTGCTGCTTCGTGGGCTTGATCGACGCGGTGTGGTGTGGTGGTGGCTGTAGCGAACTACCGGAGTTCGGTGGGGTGTGACGATCAAACCAGGCGCTCAACGCGATCTGAGAAAATGTCAAGATGGACGCGACCTACATCTCCCGCATCGAGCGAGGACGACGCGGCGTGCAATGGCTCACGGTCCAACGGTTCCTGTATGCCCTCGGCGCTGATCTCCATCAGCTCGTCCACGCAATAGACGAGCAGGACCAGGCACCGAGACGCTGACAAGACTCCAACCCTCGTATCACTCTGCTACGCTATATAGCAGTCTTCTACCAAGGAGTTCTAATGGTTGCCACCGCCGACCGGCCAACGCGAGTTCCATCCGACCTGTTCGACAGCGCAGTCGTCGAGGGCGCCAGGGAGAATCGTTCGGCCAAGCAGCAGCTTGAGCACTGGGCGCGCGTCGGGAGGTCGGTTTGCGCGCGACAGACAGCTTCCAGGCATCGGGTAGAAGCCGCCTTGGCAGGAGTGCTCCCAGTCGAGCATCTCTCCGATGAGGAGGGAATCGTTTTCGATTCTGAGGCGCAGTCCCGGCTAGACGCGCGTCTGCGAACGACAAACCTCGGCGCGGTCCTTGCCGCGCGCGGGGTCACGACCGTGGCACTGAACGAGCAAGGCGAACTAACCGAGTATCGGCCTGACGGAACGAGCGCGTCCGTTTGAAGCAGCTGCATGTGGTCATTGGACCGAACGGCTCGGGCAAGACCACATTCGTCACAGAGTTTCTCACGCTGGAGCTGCCGGACTACGCTTATGTCAACGCGGACGAAATCGCCAAGGCCAGGTGGCCTGCCGACTCCGATGCGCACGCCTACGAGGCCGCTCAGGTAGCTGCCGAGACTCGCGCGCACCTCATCGCCAGCGGCCAGTCGTTCATCGCCGAGACCGTCTTCTCCCATCCGTCGAAGCTCGACCTGATTCGTTCTGCGCGAGAGGCGGGCTACCAGGTTGTGCTCCATGTGATGCTCGTGCCAGAGGAGCTGGCGGTCAGGCGCGTTGCGTACCGGGTGCAGGCGGGTGGGCACGACGTACCGGAGCACAAGATTCGTGAGCGCTACCAACGGTTGTGGCGACTCGTTGCGCAAGCGATCTCGCGAGCGGACAGGGCCGTTGTGTATGACAACTCGCGGCCCGCTGGCCCAGTCACAATCGCGGAGTTCTTCGGGGGGCTGCCAATCGGGGCTGCCACCTGGCCAGAGTGGGCGCCCGAGCCGATGGTCTCCCGCTGGGGCGAATAGAGCAGCGCACACGCGAAGGGGCCTCGCCGAATGTCGAGCGCTTTCTCAGCACGGCAAAAGCGCCCGCCAGTTCGCGGAGTTAAGGGCCTCCCGCCAGTTACAAGCTCTTGGCCCACGCTGGCTTGCGCCACACTGCGATGTCCTCGCGGAGCTGGAGCGTAAAGTCCGGGTTCGACCCCCGTCGCTCCCGCTCCTGGCACCCCGCTTTTTGGGTCTGTTTTTGGGGCAGTGCGTAAGGTCGGCCTGGGGGTTCGAACCATGTCGCGAGTTCTTCGCGAGGGTGCGGCGCGTGATTCAGACCTCGGACGGGGGCAATCCCTCGAAAGCTGTTACCCTATATAGGGCATGCAGAAGACATCTGTCTATCTGACCCCTGAGGAGGCCGAGTTGCTGCGCAGCACGGCCGCGCGAACCGGGCGCTCGCGAGCCGAGCTGATCCGTGAGGGTGTGCGGCTGGTGACCGGCAGCGCTGAGCCGAAGACCCGCACCTTCCACAGCCTCGGGAAGGGGCATGGCGGCGGCGAGCCATACCGCCGCTGGGAGGCTGAGGAGCTGTATCGCCGCAAGGTCGCTCCCGGTCGATGACCGCACTGATCGTGGACGCTGGCGCGCTGTACGCGCAGGCGGACGCGGATGAGCCGCAGCACGCGGCCGTTGCCCATACGCTTCGCGCTGAGCGCGAACCGCTTGTCACCTCGCAGATCGTCGTCGCCGAGGCGGACTACCTGATCCTGCGCCGTCTCGGGATCGAGATGGAGCTGAAGTTCCTCGACGACCTCGCCGGTGGAACCTATGTCGTCGACGCGCTGACACCGTCCGAGCTGACGATTGCACGAGACGTCGTTGCCCGCTACTGCGATCTCGAGCTTGGTTTGGCTGACGCTTCGCTTGTAGTGATAGCCAGCCGCTGGCGAACGCGGCGCATCCTCACTCTTGACGAAAGAGCGTTCCGAGCCGTCACGCCGCTGCAGGGAGGCTCATTCGAGATCCTGCCGGCCGACGGATCACGCTGAGCCGGCACGAACTCGCCGGCATCATCCTGCGCGATAGCCGTAGTCAACCCACCGGGTGGGGAGCCGCAATCCGAGGTCCGGCCGCACACGCGTGAATGCGTGCCCTGCTTCGCCTGGCCAGCCCAACCGGACAATCAACCTACCGGTAGTACTCGATCGCGCCGGTGCTCTCGAGGTCAGCGTCGAGGATCGCCTCGACGTCGATCGTCAGCTCGATCTCGTTGCCCACCACGACACCCCCGTCCGGGATCTCGTCCTGCCAGGAGACGCCGAACTCGTGGCGGTCGATGCGGGTCTTGGCCTCGAACCCGATGCGGGTCAGCGTGCCCTTGTTCTCCTCGCCCACCCAGAACGGCGTCTTCCACTGGCCGAGATAGGACACGTCCATGTCCACGGTCCTCGTCACCCCGCGCATCGTCAGCTCGGCCCGGGCCTTGAAGTCGATGTCCCCAACCCGCTCGGTCAGTGCTCCGGCGAACTCGATCGTGGGGTAGTGCTCGACGTCGAAGAAGTCGGCGCTGCGCAGGTGGGTGTCGCGTTCCTCCTGGCCGGTCCACAGCTTGCGGGCGTCGATCCGCCCCTCGAACGTGCCCTGCAGCGGGTGCTCCAAGTCGAGGCGGAGCTTGCCGTGCACGTCCTTGAACAGGCCGTGCACCCAGGTGACCATCATGTGGCGCGCCCGGAATCCTGCCTCGGTGTGCCCCGGCTCGAACGTCCAGCTCGGCGGCTCCGCCGTCCCGCTGTCTGACGCCTGCTGCTCGGACATGACATCGTCTCCCTTCGCGATCGGTTGCGTGCACGCGCGCACGCACGTACGTCCTCGCGCAACACATTAGCCTCGTGCGAAACCTGCGCCCCGCCTGTGCAGCGGCCCACCCGTGGGCGGCCTTTGCGGCCGTCTGTCAGGCCCCCCCGTAGGACACGATCAGATCGGTCGCCACGCCGAGCAGGAACCCCGCGGAGATCAGGTACAGGCCGAGCGTGTGGTGGCCGTAGCGGCGCATCCCCGTCCAGATCTCGCCGATCACGTACAGGATCGCGCCGCCGGCGAGCGCGTAGAACAGCAGCTCCAGCGGGCTGGAGTCCACCTGGTATCCGACGATCGTCCCCAGGAACGTGGGGCCGCCGCCGATCAGGCCCGCCAGCCCCAGCCAGCGCCACGACGGGCGCACATCCCCGAGCGGGCCGACGATGCCGAACCCCTCGGTCGCGTTGTGCAGCCCGAAGCCGATCACCAGCACGGTCGCCAACCCGATCGCCCCGGTCTTCGCCGACACCCCGATCGCCAGGCCCTCCGCGAAGTTGTGCAGCCCGATCGCCACCGCGATCACCATGCCCGTCTGCAGCGCCCGGCGTTCGGCCAACTCGCTCGCGCCCGCTCGCGGGTGAACTGCCTGCGCGGGGTCGAGCACCGCCTCGGCCTCGCCGCCGGCCAGCGGCGCCGGACTTGACCTGCGCGCGCGCAGCCTGCGCTCGACCGCCGAGATCCCAGCTGTGCCGATCGTGAACCCGACCGCGAGCAGCGCGAACAGCCCGAGCACGTGTCCGAGGCTGGCCGTGTGGGCCTTGAACTGGTCGAGCGCTGTTTCGATGATTTCCTCGCCGTGCCTGGTCACGTCCATGAATATGAATGCGAGGATTCCCACCGAGAGCATCGCCAGGCTCACGCGCAGCCGATCGCTGACCGTCCGCATTCGCCCGATGGGCAGTCCGATGAAGATCGTGAATCCCGCGATCGCGCCGAGCCCGACCGTCTCGCCGAAGCTCATATCTTTTCCGTTCGCTCGTTGGTCATAGATATATCTCCCGCCCTTCGCCGTCGAGTCCGAGGCGGACGTCGAGTTAGGGTTGCCTAATTTCTACCACAGCGGTCGGGATTGAGGCACCCTCGACGCCCTCCGCGACCAAATACGTGAGAATCGCCTGCCATGCACGTCACCGCCAAGGCCGACTACGCCGTGCGCGCCGTCGTCGAGCTCGCCTCCGGCAGCCAGGACTCGCCGCGCAAGGTCGACGAGGTCGCGCAGGCTCAGGGGATTCCCGTGTCGTTCCTGGAGAACATCCTCACGCAGCTGCGCTCCGCCGGTCTGGTCCGCAGCCAGCGCGGGCCCGAGGGCGGCTACTGGCTGGCCAAGCCGCCCGAGGAGGTCAACCTCGCGCAGGTCATCCGCGCGGTCGAGGGCCCGCTCGTGGGCGTCCGCGGGCTGCGCCCCGAGGAGGTCTCCTACGAGGGCTCGGCCGAGTCGCTGCAGCAGGTCTGGCTGGCGCTGCGCGCGAACCTGCGCAAAGTCCTCGAGCACGTCACGCTCGCCGACGTCGCCTCGGGGAAGCTGCCGAAGGACATCGTCGCTCTGACGAAACAAGAGGAAGCCTGGGAAACGCGTTAGAGCAGGGCGATCTGGACGGCGCCTCTACGGGTAGCGCCGCTGACATAAAAAAGCTGATGGGCGGCATGCCGCATGCGGCATGCCGGAGGGGCCGCATGCGGCCCCTCCTCGTGGTCGTGCATGCACGCCACGCCGGCGGCGCATGCGCCGCCGGTTGACGGGTCGCATGCGACCCGTCAAGGAGTCCGCGCATGCGCGGACTCCGGCGGCGCTTGCGCCGCCCGGCACAACATCAGCTTTCTAAAAGCATGTGCCGGCCAATATGGCGCGTTATGCGAAACGCGCGGCGGGGGCAGCCGCACCGCGAGGATCTGCCCCTCGCGCAGCTCCAGCTCCTGGGCGGTCTCGCGCGTCACCTGCGCCCAGATGTCCCGGCCGTCGCCCAGCTTCAGCTCGACGCGCACCTCGAACCCGAGGTGCACGACGCGCTCGATCAGCGCCTCCGTCCCTTCGCCCGCGGCGGAGGGCAGGATCTGGATGTCGTGCGGGCGCAGGAACGACGCCTCGCCGAGGCGGTTGACCGGGCCGATGAACGACATCACGAACTCGTTGCGCGGGCTCTCGTACAGCTCGCGCGGCGTGCCCGCCTGCTCGATCCGGCCCCGGTTCATGACCACGATCTGCTCGGCGACCTCCATCGCCTCCTCCTGGTCGTGCGTCACGAAGATCGTCGTCACGTGGATCTCCTCGTGCAGCCGGCGCAGCCATTCGCGCAGCTCCGCCGCGCACCTGCGCGTCCAGCGCGCCGAACGGCTCGTCCAGCAGCAGCACCCGCGGCTGCACCGCCAGCGCCCGCGCGAGCGCCATGCGCTGCAGCTGACCGCCCGAGAGCTGTGACGGGTAGCGGTCGGCCAGCCCGTCCAGCCTGACCAGACCCAGCAGCTCGCCCACGCGCTCGCGGATCTCGGCCTTCGGGCGTTTGCGCACGGTCAGCCCGAACGCGACGTTGTCGTGCACGGTCATGTGCTTGAACGGGGCGTAGTGCTGGAACACGAAGCCAACGTCGCGCGTGCGCGCGGGCGTGTCCGTCACGACCTGCTCGCCGATCTCCACCTCGCCCGAGTCGGGCGTCTCCAGGCCGGCGATGATCCGCAGCAGCGTCGACTTGCCGCTCCCGCTCGGGCCCAGCAGCGCCGTCAGCGCGCCGTCGTTCACGCGGATGCACACGTCGTCGAGCGCGACGAACTCGCCGAAGCGCTTGCTCACGTTGCGGACCTCGATCGCCATGGCTGTACCAAGTCCTTTGTGGATAGCAGTCACTGCCGGCGGCCATGCGCCGCTGTCGGAGCCCGCCGTCCTCTGCGCGTGCGTCGCGTGAGCAGGTTCATAGCCACCAGGGTACCCAGCGCCAGCAGCGCCAGCACCACCGCGCTCGCGTACGCGCCGGTGATGTTGAAGTTCTCGAACTGCCCCTGCACGTACAGCGGCAGCGTCTGTGTCTGACCTTCGATCCGGCCGGACACGACGCTGACGGCGCCGAACTCTCCGAGCGCGCGCGCGGTCGTCAAGCACGACCCCGTACACGACGCCCCATCTGATCGCCGGCAGCGTGATTCGCCGGAACGTCTGCCACGCGCCCGGCCCCGAGCGTGGCGGCGGCCTGCTCGGCGTCGGTTCCCAGCTCGCGCAGCACCGGCGCGGTCTCGCGCGCGACGAACGGCAGCGACACGACCGCCGTGGCGATCACCATGCCGGGCACCGAGAAGATCACCTGGATGCCGTGCCCGATCAGCCAGTCGCCGAACCAGCCCGTCTTGCCGTACACCAGCACCAGCGCCAGCCCGACCACGACCGGCGAGATCGCGAACGGCAGGTCCACCAGCATCCCCAGCAGCGCCTTGCCCCGGAACGAGCCCCGCTCCAGCAGCAGCGCCATGCCGACCCCGAACGCCGTGTTCAGCGGCACCGCGATCGCGACGATCTCGATCGACAGCCAGAACGCGTGCACCGCGTTCGGCGCCGTCACCGCGTCCCACACCGGCGCGATCCCGTGTTCGAATGTGCGGTAGAAGATCATCGCCACCGGCGCCAGCAGCAGCAGCGCGAGATACCCGAGCGCGACCGTGCGCACGCCCAGCTTGCGCGCCCGCGCGGCGCGGGCGGGATTCGCGCTCCGGCGCGGGGCCGGATGCCCCGCGGGGCCGCTCCCCGGACGAAGCACCCGCCCGCCAGGATGCGCGCCCGACGAGACCCGACTCAGGCATTGCCCGTACCTCGATCGCGTGAGCCGCTCGCTAGAGGACATGGCGGGACCTCCACCGCGACACGAGCGTCAGGGCGCCCAGCACGATCAGCGCGGCCGCCAGCAGCACGACCGACACGGCCGCGGCCGCCGGCAGGTTTTCGTTCTGGATCTGGCTGAACACATACACCGAGCCGACCTCGGTCTTGAACGGCAGGTTGCCCGTGATCAGCACCAGCGAGCCGAACTCGCCGACCGCCCGCGCGAAGCTCAGCGCGACCCCCGAGACGATCGCCGGGGTCAGGGTCGGCAGCACGATCCGGCGCAGCACCGTCAGCGGCCCGGCGCCGAGCGAGGCGGCGGCTTCCTCCATCGAGCGGTCCATCTCGATCAGCACCGGCTGCACCGAGCGCACGACGAACGGCAGCGTCACGAACAGCAGCGCCAGCGCGATCGACGCGCGCGTGAACGCCACGTCGATGCCCAGCGGGCTGTTGTTGCCGTACAGCGCCAGCAGCACCACCCCGGCGACGATCGTCGGCAGCGCGAACGGCAGGTCGATCAGGGCGTTGACCGTGCGCTTGCCCGGGAACTCGTCGCGCACCAGCACCCACGCGATCAGCGTGCCGAAGACGCGTTGACGGCCACCACGATCGCCGACATCACGAGCGTCAGCTTGATCGCGGCCTGGGCCTCCGGCCCGGTCACCTCGCGCCAGAACGCGTCCAGCCCGCCGCTGCCCGCCTTCGCCAGCAGCGCCGCCACCGGCAGCAGCACGAGCACCGACAGGTAGATGCCGATCATGCCCTTGCCGAGCACCCCCGCCGCGCGCCCGCCGCCGAGGACGGCGGGCGCTTTCAGGCGCTGGTGGCGCAACGGCGGGGGCGGTGGGCGTGGCGCTCATTTCGAAGTGGACACTCCCAGCGACTGCTCGATCTTCGTCACGATCCCCGTTTCCGGTTCGAAGAACTGCTTGTCCACGGCCGTCCATCCGCCGAGATCGTCGATCGTGAACAGCCCCGCCGGCGTCGGGAACTGGCCGGGCGCGGCCACGCCCCGGGATCACAGGCCGGTAGCCCTTTTCAGCCCATATCTTCTGCCCGGCGGGCGAGAGCAGGTAGCTCACGAACTTGCTCGCGCTCGTGTTCGAGCCGACGACCGCGACCGGGTTCTGGATCAGGATCGTGTGCGGCGGGATCACGTATTCGATCGCCGCGCCCTTCTTCTGATCGGCGATCGCCTCGTCCTCGTAGTCGATCAGCGCGTCGCCGCGGCCGGCCAGAAACGTCTGCAGCGCATTGCGCGCCGAGCTGTCCTGGCTGACGACGTTCTGGAACAGCGCCTTCAAATACGCTTCCGCTTCCGCCGGGCGTCTTGCCTTCCTTGATCTGCGCGCCGTACGCGGCCATGATGTTCCAGCGCGCGCTGCCCGACGTGAACGGGTTCGGCGTCAGCACTCCCACGCCCGGCTTGACGAGGTCCGACCAGCTCGTGATGTGCTTGGGGTTGCCCTTGCGCACGATGATCACCGCGACCGACTCCGTCACGAACCCGTGCGTGGCGTTCTGGTTCCAGCTCGGCGACACCAGCCCCGCCTTGACCAGCCGCGTGACGTCCGGTTCGAGCGAGAAGTTGACCGCGTCGGCGTGCAGCCCGTTGGCGACCGCGCGGCTCTGTTCGCCCGAGGGTCCGTAGGACTGGCTGAAGGAGACGCCCTTGCCTTCGGGCGTGGCCTGAAACGCCGGGATCAGCTTTTCGTAGGCGCCCTGGGGCGTGGAGTAGGCGACCAGCGTCACGTGCGATGCCGCTCGAGCTCGAGGAGCTGCTGCCGCAGGCGGCGAGGCCGAGCGCGGCGATCAGCAGGGTCAGGGCAACGACAGGAGTGCGTATGGACATAACCACTTTCTTCATCGACGACATGATGAACATCGAACGCCAAACTAATACCAGAAATTGCATCCGGATTAGGGCAGATTCGAGGATGTCCTCATTCTGGGTTACCAGATTTGAGGTTATCCTCGTTTTGGGTTACGCTTAACGACCGCACCATGCCTCGCTCGAGGCATTTTTTCCGCAGCCGCCCGGCGCTCCGTGCGCCCCATCCGAAGGAGATCCCGCCAGATGTCAGCCACGCCCACCGTCGCCCCAGCCCCGGAGGAGACGAATACCGAGGCCGCCGAGGCCGCCGTCGAGGCGATCACGAGCTCGGCCAACCAGGAGGCGACCTTCTCGATGGCGCTGACCCAGGACCAGAAGGACATCCGCGAGTGGGTCCACGGCTTCGCCGCCGACGTGATGCGACCCGCCGCGCACGAGTGGGACGAGAAGGAGCAGACCCCCTGGCCGATCATCGAGGAGGCCGCCAAGATCGGGCTGTACGGGTTCGAAGGGCTCGCCCAGTTCTTCGCCGACCCCACCGGCCTGACGCTGTCGATCGTCAACGAGGAGCTGTTCTGGGGCGACGCCGGTATCGGCATGTCGATCATGGGCACCGCGCTGGCCGTGGCCGCGATCTTCGGCCAGGGCAGCGGCGAGCAGATCGGCGAGTGGATCCCCCGCTGCTTCGGCACGCCCGATGACCTGAAGGTGGCCGCGTTCTGCGCTTCGGAGCCCAACGCGGGCTCGGACGTGTCGCAACGTGCGCACCCGCGCCAAGTTCGACGAGGCGAGCAACGAGTGGGTGCTGAACGGCCAGAAGGCGTGGGCCACCAACGGCGGCATCTCCGACGTGCACGTCGTGATCGCCACCGTCGACCCCGAGCTGGGCTCGAAAGGGCACGCCGCGTTCGTCGTGCCGATGAGCGAAGCCACGCGGCATCTCCCAGGGCACGAAGGTCTCCAAGCACGGTCTGCGCGCGTCGCACACCGCCGATGTGTTCCTCGACGACTGCCGCGTCCCCGCCGGCTACGTGCTCGGCGGCAAGGACAAGCTCGACGAGCGCATCGCCCGCGTGCGCGAGGGCAAGAAGAACAAGTCCCAGGCCGCGATGCAGACGTTCGAGGCCTCCCGCCCGACGGTCGGCTCCCAGGCGCTGGGGATCGCTCGCGCGGCTTACGAGTACTCGCTGGAGTACGCCAAGGAGCGCGAGCAGTTCGGCAGGAAGATCATCGAGAACCAGGCGATCGCGTTCACGCTCGCGCGGATGAAGCTGGAGATCGACGCGACCCGCCTGCTCGTCTGGCGCGCCTCCTGGATGGGCCGCAACCAGGTCCCCTTCGAGAACGCCGAGGGCTCGATGTCCAAGCTCAAGGCCGGCGAGGTCGCCGTGTGGGCGACCGAGCGCGCGATGCAGATCCTCGGCGGCAACGGCTACACGCGCGAGTTCCCCGTCGAGCGCTGGCACCGCGACGCGAAGATCTACGACATCTTCGAGGGCACCGCCGAGATCCAGCAGCTCGTGATCTCGCGGGCGATCTCCGGGATGCACATCAAGTAGCTCTGGGACTGGGTTTTCGGGGTGGTGCTGGTCGTGCTGGGGCGTCGCTGAGGCCCAGAGCAGCGGCGCTCGAAAAGGCTGCTCGCGCCAGTCGTGTCGCGCGTGCGCTCCGCAAGGCGGCAGGTCGATGTCTCGGCAGGCTCTTTTGCGTTTGGCGGATCTGCTGCAGGGGGTCCTGACGGGAGCGTAATCTGCGATGATCCATATAGGCGACCGGGTGGTCGCCGAGACCCGAAGGGTGTCTGAGTGGACACCGTCCCAAACTGGGAAAGGATCAGGTCATGAGTGTTCTGGACCAAGCGTCATTGGCGCCACAGGAGGATCTGCGCCCCTATGCGGGCAAATGGGTCGCTCTGCGCGATGGCTATGTGGTCGCGAGCGCTGATGACTCTGTGTCGTTGCGTGATGATCCTGCGGTCAAGGAGAGCGACCAGTTGCTCCCCGTACCCGCCGCCGACAGCGGAATGTACGTCCTCTGAGCCCCTCGGCAGGGCTCCATGTTTCGTACCGAGACCTTCTCGGCACCGGCAGCCGACCATACCTCTATCTGATCGTCGAAGGCCCCAATGGCTGGTCTGGCCCGGTGCTCGGTCTCGTGGACTCGGGCGCCGACACCAGCTGTTTCCCTGACGGGTTCGCACCGCTCATGGGCTTCGCGGACAGCGACCTGGAGCAGATCCCCGGCACCCAGGCGGGCGGTGCGACCGTCTTTCGTCGAGCCAAGCAGCCGGTCGAAGCATGGCTGCCCGAGATGCCCGGGCGGCGCATCAAGATCCAGCCGACGTTCACGGGCGGCAGCCAGGCCCTATGGGGGCGGGGTGACTTCTTCGCCGCGTTTTGTGTCAGCTTCGACGAGCCCGGGCAGTCCTTCGAGGTGGTCCCGAACTAGAGCTGTCCTGGGTCCAGCCGATCAGGGCTGAGAGGACGACGTTCGCGTCAACTACGACTGCGGTAGGCAGCGAAATCGCCGAGTACCCCTTGCTCGTCCACATCCTTTGCCTTCAGTGCCGCGCCGATCTGCTCGGATAGACGCAGGAACACCTCGCGGCGAACCTCGACCGGCAGCTCGGGTGTATCCCACGGGAGGAAGAACCCGGCGGGGGTGCCTTCGCGTGTCACGAGGACCACGTCCTCGGAGCGGAACATCTCCGACGCGTGATCGCGGAAGTAGCGTACGGTCACGACCTTCATGTGGTCACCTTGGTGGTCACAGATTGATTGTAGCGCTCTGCCTGCTTACTGTTCTAGACACAGGGCAAGCAGGGGTGTGGCGGAGCTTTCAGTCGTTGCGCCCGACCAGTACCACCACGCGCGCGACGGACCCGAACATCGACAGCGCATCACCGCGCAGCGCGGTCGGTGTGTGTGCATGCAGCGTTCTGGCTACGCGCGCCGCGAATGCGCGCGCGCCGGGACCGTAGAGCACGTCGTCGTGCGCTCGGTGGCCCTTGACCGCGGTGCCGAGGATCGTCGCGCTCACCGACCGCATGCGTGCGTGCAACGTGGCCGCTACGCCCTTCAGTCGTCGTGTGCTCGCGAGCGGACCTTCGCTGGAGGAGTACAGGCCGGTCTCATCGACGAGCACGACGGTCGCGAGCTGGCGTGTCGCGACCGCGGACAGGTTCGTCGCCTGGCGGACTGTGCCCAGGCTTGCGCTCACGCTGCCGCCGTAGACGCCACCGACCGCTGGGAAGGTGGCGCTGCCGTTCTGGAAGCTGACGTCAACCGACCCCGTTCCCGGCGGGGCGAAGCCGGACACGAGCAGCTGACCGCCATGCGCGACCGTCATCGGCGGGTTCGCGCCGGCCAGCTTTTGCGAGTCCTGGCAGTCGAAGCTCGCCAGCACGAGCTGCGCGGCGACCATCACGCAGTCCTGCGGATCGTAGGGCTGTTCGTTGGGTCCCAGCTCGCACGACTGTCCGGGGATCACCCACCAAGAGGCCGTGCTGGTCGCGTCCCACAGGACGCTGTCCTGATACCAGGCGTAGGCGAGCTGGTTGGCCCATCGCTCGGAGGTCGCGGTGTCGAACCACTGTGGCAGGGACTCCTTCGACCAGCGCGGGTTCTTCAAGAACGGCACAGCCGCGAGCAGCGAGGACGGCGGCGATCCAGACCCCTGGTAGGGCGCGCCGCCCGTGCAGACGTCCGCGGATGCCGCCGGTGCCAGCGACAGGCCGGCCGCGAGTCCGGCGAGCACCAAGGCGAGCATCAGCTTGTGGCGTCGGGTGCGGGAACGCACGGTAACGCAGACACTAACGGAGTCGGGAGGCGTGAGGGTATGGCCGCGCGCGCGGCCTTCGCGGATTGACGGCTACCAGGCCTGCGAGGCGCCGCAGTGCGGGCATCGCACCGTGGTGGAGACCGACGCGGCGAACACGAATCCGCAGGAGCACGTGTAAGAGGCGTTATCGATCGGCCCACCGGCGAGGCGAACGCGGGCGACGGTCGTGTCCTGCCCGGAGGAGGGCGCGGCCAGGTGGAGGCTCGCCGTGCGCGTCGCGGCCGTGCGCTTGCTACGCCTGTGCCGGCGCGGACGGCGGGGGCGCTCGGTGTCGGCGGAGCGTGGTAGACGTTGCAGTAGCGCGGCGGCTCTCATGACGATCTACCTGTAAAGACTCTGCGCACCCCCAAAGGTTTCGCTCTTAACGCGGGATTTCCTGGGAATCTTCGCGGCCATGGGCTCCGCGCGTCCGATCGACCCGCGCCGGGGCTCGCGGCGCGTGAAATACTTCACGGCGATGAACCCCGCGCGTAAGCGAGCTGTGCGGCTGACGGTGGCCCTTAGCGCGGCCGTGGTGCTGGCCGGAGCGCTGATCTACACGAGCTTCAGCGCCGCCTCGCCCGCGCTCACGCCCAGCCAGCTCGTCCACCAGGCCCAGCCCGGGCGCAGCTATCAGGTCACCGGCACCGTCGTGGGCGGCTCGGTGCATCGCTCCGGAGGCACGCTCGACTTCAGCGTCGAGGATCGCGCCGGGGGGACCGTCGTCCCGGTCGCCTACACCGGCACGGTCCCCGACCCGTTCCGCGAAGGGCGGGAGATTATCGTCACCGTGCAGAAGCAGGGGGGCGCATTCCTCGGCGAACGAGACTCGCTGATCACCAAGTGCCCGTCCAAGTACAAGGCCGCGCCGCCCGTGGCCGGCAAGCAGAGCTACTGAGTGCGATGCCCGACCCCATATCGTCACGACCGCGCGCTTACCGCGACGTCCCGCCCGTCGCGCGCGTCGACGCTCCCGGGCGCTGAGCGCTGATGGCTCAACTCGGCAGCGCCTGCCTGCTGCTCGCGCTCGCCGTGTGCGTGTACGGGATCGGCGCCTCGCTCTACGGGGTGCGGCGCGCTCGCCCGGAGTGGTCTGAGTCGGGGCGGCGCGCGGTGTACGCGCTGGCGGGCGTCCTCACCGTCGCCTTCGCCGTGCTGGAGATCGCGTTCCTGCGCAACGACTTCGCGTTCAACACCGTCGCCGACACCTCCAGCCTGACGACTCCCACGTTCTACAAGGCCGCCGCGGTGTGGTCCTCCCAGGAAGGCTCGCTGCTGCTGTGGGCGTGGCTTTTGTCGATGTGGTCGAGCCTCGTGCTGTTCCTCACGCGCAAGCGGATGCGCGACGTGGCGGCGTACGCGACCGCGATCCTGCTCGGGTTCGGTGGGTTCTTCGTGTCGCTGATGATCTTCTACGCGAACCCCTTCGCGACGAGCAGTCCGGCGCCCGTGGAAGGCGCGGGCCTGGATCCGCTGCTGCGGTTCGGAACGATGATGATCCACCCGCCGATGCTCTACTCCGGCTACACGCTGTGCACGATCCCGCTCGCGTTCGGCATGGGCGCGCTGCTCGCGCGGCGCGTGGACGCCGAGTGGATCAGGGCGATCCGCCGGTTCGCCTTCGCCGCCTGGTTCTTCCTGGGCATCGGCATCCTGCTCGGCGCCCGCTGGTCCTACTCGGAGCTCGGCTGGGGCGGGTACTGGGGCTGGGACGCCGTCGAGAACGCCTCGCTGATGCCGTGGCTGACGGGCACGGCGTTCCTGCACTCGCTGATGATCCAGGAGAAGCGCGGCATGCTGAAGGTGTGGAACGCCTCGCTCGTGCTCGCCACGGGCACGCTGGCGATCATGGGCACGTTCCTGGTGCGCAGCGGCGTGCTGAGCTCGATCCACGCCTTCGGCGGGCAGACGCTGGGCGTGCCGTTCGTGTGCCTGATCGGGGTGCTGATCGCCGGTTCGATCTATCTCGTCGTCACACGCCGGGACATGCTGCGCTCCGAACATCGCATCGACTCGCTGCTCTCGCGCGAGTCGGCGTTCCTCGCCAACAACGTCGTGCTCGTGGCGCTGTGCTTCGTGATCTTTTGGGGCACCTACTTCCCGCTGATCTCCGAAGCGCTGACCGGCAAAGCGGCCTCGGTTGGGCCGCCGTGGTTCGACCGCTACACGGTGCCGCTCGCGCTACTCCTCGTGCTGCTCAGCGGCATCGGGCCTGTGATCGCCTGGCGGCGAGCGACGCTCGCCAACGCGCGGCGCAACTTCGTCGCGCCGGTGGGCATTGCGCTGACGACGGTGGTCCTACTGCTGGCGGCGGGCGTGTCCGGCAAGCCGTTCGCGCTGGCGATGTTCGGCTGCGCCGCGTTCGTGCTCGGGTGCGTCGGGCAGGAGTTCGTCCGCGGCGTGCGCGCGCGGCGGGCGATGGCGAGCGAGGCTGCCCCCGTCGCGCTGGTGGCGCTCGTACGGCGCAACCGCCGCCGCTACGGCGGCTACATCGTGCACATCGGCATCGCCGTGCTGTTCGTCGGCGTGGCGGCGTCCTCGTCGTTCCAGCACGCGGTCGAGCCGACGCTGTCCGTCGGGCAGTCCAGCAGGGTCGGCGCCTACACCGTCCACTACGTGCGCCCGACGGCGACGGTCACGCCCAGCAACGACGCTGCCCACACCGGCGCCACGCTGAGCCTCGGCGCGGTCCTGAACGTGAGCAAGCACGGGCGACACGTCGCGACGCTGTATCCGAGCGAGGGCTACTACGCCTCCGACGAACCCTCGCAGGGGTCGGTCGGCAGCCTGATCGGCGGTCAGCCCGTCAGCCACGTGGCGATGAGCGCCGGGGTCACACGCGACGTGTGGAGCGCGGTCGCGCCGAACATCGAAACGCCCCAGCTGAAGCGGGTCGTCGAAATCGGCAACCGCACGATCCCGTTCGCGCATCCCGAAGACGCCCTGATCGCGGTCGCCTACCTCGCGCGCGCCTACCTCCAGCATCCGCCGCCGGCGCAGTTCCACTTCATCGTCTCGCCGCTGGTGATGTGGATCTGGCTCGGCGGCCTGATCGTGTTCGGCGGCGGCCTAATCGCGATCTGGCCCGCGCCCAGCGCCGTGCGCCGGCGCGTATCGGTGCTCGCGCGCACCCGTCGCTCCCGCGCCGGGCAGGGCCTCGCGCGCGCCTGAGCCGGCACGACACACAATGAACGTCATCGTCGCCGTCCTCACCATCGTGCTGCTCGGCGCGGTGATCCTGCTCGTCAGCGCGCCGCTGCGCGCCGCCCGCCGTCCGCCCGACCCGGAGTCGGTCGCCGACCGCGCCGAGCTGGAGGCCGCGCGCGAGGCCAAGTACCGCGAGATCCGCGACGCCGAGCTGGACTACCGCACGGGCAAGCTCTCGTCCGAGGACTATGCCGCGATCGACGGCGCGCTGCGCGCGGAGGCCGTCGCGATCCTCGATCGGCTGGTGGCGCTCGGAGGCGACGCGCCCGGCGGGGACTTACAGACCCCGCCCGCGGATTCCCAGACGCCTAGGACTTGAGCAGGATGATGGCGTTCAAGAAGAACAGCACCGCGAAGACCACGGTCCAGCGGTTGAGGTTGCGCTCGACCATCGAGCCACCGCCGAGCGGACCCTGACCGCTGCCGACCCCGAACGCGCCCGACAGACCCGAGTCCTTGCCGGAGTGCATCAGCACGAGGAAGATCAGGACCACGCAGATCGCGAGCTGGATGATGGACAGGATCGTCGTCATGCGCTCAGATTATCGCGTCGAAGCGCCCCGCGGGCGCGCTATGGGCAGGCGACCGTGGCCGATGCGTTCGCGGTGGCGCTGCCAGCGAACGTGAACTCGGCGGCGAACGGGAAGCCCGTGGCGGGACAGCTGCGCGGCACGAGGATCGCGCCCGCGGCGGCGTGCGCCCGCGGGCGGCGCCCGATCCCGCCGACCGTCAGTGACAGGGATACGAACGAGGCGTCCGGCTCGAGCATGAGCGTCGGGATCGCGGGGATCGACACCGTCAGCTTTGAGCCGTACAGACCGCCGTCCGGCGCGAGCACCGCAGTGGAGATCGTGCTCTCGTCCAGCGGAGTTTCACCCTGGCTGAAGATCTCCAGCGTCTGGCGAGCACCCCGGTTGGGGCCGCGATAGATCGAGACGGCGACTTCCTCTCCAACCGCCAGCGAGCCGGCGTGCACCTTCATCAGCGCATGACCGCGCCCGATGAGCGACTTGGACCCGCAGCCGCTCGTGCCCCTGCTCCGCAGTCGCGACGGCGGGCAGACTCCGACGCCGCGCAGGTTGACGCTCAGCCCGGCGGGCAGGTGCATGACCATCCCGCGCAACGGCGCCGGCATGCCTTCCGCGCCCCCGGAGAACCGGAACGCGAGCGTGAGCGCGGTGCTCGCGCCCAGCCGGTCGGGCAGCAGCGAGGGGCGCATGCTGGCGCTTGTTTCCGTCTGCGCCAGCGCGGACGGGGCGGCGACGCACAGGCAAGCCGTGAGTGCCACGAGCACCGCCGCCGCGCTGCCCCGACTCATTGGTCAGACCGGCGCGCGCGCTGACTCACGGCCGCTCCACTCTCGGCGCGCCGCGCGCCGGCCCCGGCATCGGCGTTTGTCCTCGAACCACGCCTGGCATCTCCGAGCCGGACTACTTCTTTGCGCAGGGGACTTTGATCTTGTTCGTGACGGTCGAGCCGTCCTCGAAGCTTATTTCCGACTTGGCCGGCCAGTACCCGAGAGGGCAGGTTTTGGGGGTGATGATGCCCTTGACGTGGAACAGCTTGCGCTTGCCGTGGACCTTCTTGTAGTAGGCGACGTTTTTCGCGCCGGCCGTGAAGAACGCGCTGACCGCCGAGGCATCGGAGGCTTCGGGGAGGACTTTGATGAGCGGCACGTTCAGGCTGAACCCGAGTCCGTAAGGCTTGGGGCCCTGGACCACCGGCGCCGTGAACACGAGCTGGATCGACACGGGGCTGGCGCCGTCGAGGTAGATCAGCAGCACCACGTGGCCAGGCTTGTTATCGCCCAGGAAGAAGTCGAGCGTGTAGCTCTCGTTGATCACTTCATGGGCGATTTCATACGCGCCCACGCCGCCGCCGAACCCGGCCTTGGAGTCGGCGGGAC
Source organism: uncultured Solirubrobacterales bacterium (assembly GCA_963786535.1). Taxonomy (GTDB): domain Bacteria; phylum Actinomycetota; class Thermoleophilia; order Solirubrobacterales; family Solirubrobacteraceae; genus Palsa-744. The sequence goes on from CAWAZI010000002.1 coordinate 333,962, forward strand.
AGGCTTCGGGACCGCTGTTTTCGAGCGTGGCCGCCGAGCACGTGCCGGTGCCTTCCGTGTTCAGCGTCAGCCCCGCTGGGCCGTACACGCTGATGTGGGTGATCGGCGAGGGCACAGGCAGGTTCGTCGAGCCGATCGTCGCAGCGCCGAACACGTTTGTCGGCACCCCGAGCGCGTCGGGTGAGAAGCCGGCCTTGGTGACGGTCACGGTCTCTTCCGCCTGCGCCGCGGTCGCGGTCCCGAGCAGCAAGGCGCAGCCCACCAATGCTGTGGCAATGATCCTGACTCTGTGCATATCCTCTCCCGCTCCTAGTGTATGGCGACCCGTCGGAAACGATCGCCGTCTACCTTGACCAGTAAACCCTCGAGCACGAAGAATAGAGCGGTTCGGCCCAGACTGCGACGTTCCGCCGCGCACATCGCTACGGTCGGCTGTCAAAACGGCTGGCCAGGCGTGATTACGAATCCTTTACGGGTTCTTGCTTGTCTGCCGATATGAATATCGGTGGCGTGCCCCGCGATCGTGGGGCAACGGCGCCGACCAACGATCCGCCATGGACAACCGACCGCACGACGACCAGCCCCGAGAGAGGCCGCCGACGCCGATGAACGGCTCCTCCCGCGTTGGTCCGCGCCGCCTGTCGTGGCGCGCGATGCTCTCGCTGATGGCCGGCGGTGGGCTCACGGCGGCGAGCCTCGGTGGGCCGCTTGCGGGCGGCGCCCTCGGCGCCGAAGCGTCCACCGGATCGACCACCACCGGGGAAGGGGCCCAGCCGCCCGTCACCCCGACAACCCCCGAAACGGGCACGACGACAGGTCCGAGCGGGTCCTCCACGAGCACATCGACCACGCCCTCGACCATATCCACGTCCGCGCCCACGACGACCGCTCCGTCCACGCCCGCCCCGGCCGGGGCCCCCGCCCCGGGGGAAGGTCCCACGGTCATCGTCCGGCACAAGCAACGGGCGAGCGCGGGCAAGCCGGCGAGCGGCACCGTCACCCAGACCAAAGCCAAGCCCATCGGCGGGCAGTCCACGAAGAGCGCCGGCAAAACCTCGACAGCGGGTGGCGCGAGCGCGGCAGCCGGCGGCCCCAGCAACGTGGCGCTGCCACCGCAGCTCGTGGCCGGTCAGGCCGGCGCGCTGGCGGCGATGCTGGGCGGCTCGACCAACGACGCGTCGGTGCAGGCGCTCGACTTCTACCGCATCCCGCTGTTCCTGCTGCCGATCTATCGGGCCGCGGCGATCCAGTACGACGTGCCCTGGCCGATTCTCGCGGCGATCAACGAAATCGAGACCAACTACGGGACCGACCTGTCGGTATCCTCCGCCGGCGCCGAGGGCTGGATGCAGTTCGAGCCCTCGACCTGGCTGCAGTACGGCGTGGACGCGCTGAACGCGGGCTACGCGGACCCCTACAACCCGGTCGACGCGATCTATGCCGCGGCTCGCTATTTGAACGCGGCGGGCGCCGCCCACAACCTGAGCGGGGCGATCCTCGCCTACAACCACTCCGAAGCCTATGTCAGCTCGGTGCTGCTGCGCGCGAAGTTGATCGCCGCGTATCCCGACCAGGTGATCGCCACGTTGACCGGCCTCATCGACGGACGTCCCCCGGTGACCGGCAAGCGCATCGGCTGGGGAGCGCCCTCGATCTCGCCCGCCGCCACCGCCCAGCTGCCGCCATCCTCCAGCGCGACCGCGGGTGCGACCGCCACCTCCGCTTCGGCCCCCACCGGTTCCGCCACGACGCCTGGCTCCTCGGCCGCGCCGTCCCCGACGACAGCAGCGACGACCGTCAGCACGACGTCCACGGGACCGCGGCTGGTGGACGTCCGCGGCGAACCGAACGCGCGGGCTGTGGCCGTGCAGGACGGACGCGTGGTCAAGCTCGGGTACTCCCGCAAGCTCGGCCGGTACGTGATCCTGCGCGACGTCTACGGAGACGTGTTCACATACGCCGGGCTCGGCTCCATCGCCCACAGCTACGAGCTCCCCAAGTCGGAGTCGGCCACGAGCGCCTCCTCGCAGAGCGCCGGCGCCTCCGCGCGATCTCCGTCCGGGTCGTCTGCCCGCGCCTCCGCGGCCGGGTCCAAGCCGGCCGGCAAGGTGCGCGTGTTCGCCCGCCCCTACCGTAACCCGGACGCCCAGGCGGCCGTCGCCGACGCCAGGCTTGCTGCTGGAACCGACCGCCGGCGGGCGGCTGCCCCTGCGCGCCGGGTCCGTCGTCGCCGAGGGCACCGTCCTCGGCCAGGTGAGCGCTCTCGCGGGTGCCAGGGATGGTCATCTGCGATTCGCGATCCAGCCGGCCGGCGACGCGAGCACGATCGACCCGCGCGCGATTCTCTCCAACTGGACCCAGCTCGACGCGGCGCTGCACCCGCAGGGCGCGAAAGGCCGTCCGAACCTGCTCGGCGCGACCGCGAGCGACGTGTTCCTGCTGTCCAAGAGCCAGCTCGAGCGCGAGGTGCTGTCCGACCCGGGTGTCGGATTGTCCGCGTGCTCCCGTCACGAAGTGGCCTCGGGGGCGATCGACAAGCGAGCGCTGGCGGTGCTCGCGTTCCTGTCGCGCAGCGGCCTGAAGCCGACCGTCGGCACGCTGCGCTGCGGCTCCTACGACGCTGTGGGCTACGTGTCCTCCGACCATGTCGGCGACGCGGTCGCGATCGTCGCGATCAACGGCATCCCGATCGCCGGCCACCAGGGCGCGGGTTCGATCACCGATACGACGATCCGTACACTGCTCACGCTCCAGGGCGACTTCACGCCCGCTCACATCGTCAGCCTGATGCGCTATCCCGGCGCGCCGAGCACGCTCGCGCGCGCCGACCACGGCGACTACATCGAGATCGCGTTCACGCCGATGTCGCCTGCGAGCGCTCTGAAATCCCCCACGACGGCCGCCGTCGCCCATCCGGCGGGCGCCGGTCAGGCTGCGCCCGCGCCGGTGGCGATCGTGGGCGAGCTGAGCGTGGCGCAGTGGGAACAGCTGATCGGGCGCATCGCGGGCCTGCCCGCACCGACCGTCGCTGTCAAGCCCAGCTCCGCCGCGATCCCTGACAGCCAGGGCCCCGCCGGCAAATCGCAGGCCGCGCCGGGCGGCACCGGCGCGGGATCCTCCGGCGGGTAGATCCACCGGGCCGCGTCGAGCGACCGCGGCCCGGATCAGGTTCCTCGCCCTCGCGCGACGAGCCTCAGCCGGCCGCGGCGCCGCCTGGCGGCGCCGACCCCCGCAGCGGCGCCAGGGCCCACGCCGGGAGCGCGCCGGAACGCGCCGGCCAGGTCGCCGCGGCACTTGAGCTCGGCCGTCCGGAACTGGGCGCTGGCCGTGTTGATGCCTTTGGTGTCGAAGACCGGGCCGTTGCCCGAGGTGTTCGGCGCGGGCACGTTGACTCCGTTTTCACGCATGCACGCGGCAAACTTCGTCAGTGCCGCCTTGTAGGCGGGGCTTTTCAGGCGTGCTCCGGGGCCCGCGAAAGCGCCGCCGCCGCACTTCTTGATCGCGGCTTCGTACTGCGCCCGCGTCACACCGTTTGGCAGTTTGGGACCGCCGGCCCCGCCGCCGAGGAATCCGCCGGGACCCCCGGGGCCGCTACGGCGCTGGCCGGGGGTTCGCTTCGGCAGCGTGACGCCGTTCTTCTGCAGGCATTCGCGCAGCACTTTGAACCGCGTCGCGCCTGGCCCCGTTACGCCTGTGCGTGCGGTGCTTCCAGGAGTCGTGGCGGGGGCGTTCGCGTTCGTGGACGTACTGCTCGAAGATCCGCCGCAGGCCGCCACCCCGAGGCAGGCGAGCAGGAGGGCGAGGGCGAGGAGGATGGCTGTCGCCGGGGTTGAGCGTCTGATGCTGTTGATGTGAGACATGAAGCTCCTTTTTCGATGATCGTGCTGTCGGACGCACACCCCGCCTGGTGGCGATCGCGGGTCCGCAAGATAGCCGGTGATGTCGACGGACGGCCCAGGTTCGTTAACCGCCTTTGCCGAACAGGGCAGGTTCGCCGCTGCCGGACGAACCGCCGCCTCCGGTCCCGCCGCCACCACCACCGCGCCCGCCGCCGCCCGCGCCGCCCGAACCGCCGAACAGCGCGCCGATGCTGCCGCTGGCTCCGCCGCCGACGCGGATCGATTCGGCGTCGATGGCGCCGCCGGCGCCTGTGGCGCCCGTGATGACCACGGTTTCACCCGGGTGAATGCCCTTGACGTCCGCTTTCACGGTCTTGGTCACGGTCGAGGCCGCCGACGTCTTCACCTTGACGGTGTTGCCTTCGGCACCGGTCACATACAGCGTGCTTCCGTCGATGTACGCGACCTGGCCGATGGTCGCGCCTGCACCGGCGCTCGACCCGCTCGCACCGAAGCCGCCCGCCGCGCTGGCGCCGCCCCCGGACGCGCTGGAGGCTCCTCGCAGTGCCGCGAACCGCGAGGCGAGACCGGCCGCGCCGACGCCGGTCGATGAGCTCGAGGAGGCTTGACCCTTCTCGACGAGCACGCCGGCGATGAACCCGCACGCGATCAGCAGCACGCCGAGCAGCGCCAGCGGGACCGGCGTCAGCAGCCGCCGCCGCGGTCTGGGCGGCAGCTCCGCGGCGGGGTCCTCGACCCACTGGCCGGTCTCGACCGTGGCGGGTTCGTGAACGGTCATCTGCTGATCGGGCATCGCTGGCTCCTCGTTGGGGATGTGTGTGCTACTCAAAGCGCAGTGCCTCGATCGGTCTCATGCCGGCTGCACGAGCGGCGGGGTAGGTTCCGAAGAACAGGCCGGACAATGCCGCCGCGCCGAAGGCGAGGAAGATCGAATACGTGGCGATTTCCGGGTGCACCCCGGCGATTTCGAACTGGCTGCCGAGTACGCCGACGAGCACGCCGGTGACCCCGCCGAACAGGGAGACCAGTACGGCCTCGGTCAGGAACTGGGTGAGGATGTCGCTGCGTCGGGCGCCGATCGCCTTGCGGATGCCGATCTCGCGCGTGCGCTCGGTGACGGAGACGAGCATGATGTTCATCACGCCGATCCCGCCCACGAGCAGCGAGATCGCGGCGACCTCTCCCAGCAGCGTCGTGAACACGCTGCTGGTCGAGTTGGAGGTTTCCAGCAGCGAGCCCTGGTTGAGGACCTGAAACCCCGGTTCGGCGGTGTTCTTGATCTTGTGGCGTTCCTCGAGCACCTGCGTGACCTCCGCTTCGGCGGCGTTGAGCGAGGACTCCGAGGTGGCCTGGACGGTGATCGAGTCGATCGGCCCCGTGCCCGTGAGCGAGTTCTGCACGGTGGAGATCGGAGCCATCACGACGTCGTCCTCGTTGGCGGCGCCATTGGATCCCTTGGAGGCGAGGACGCCGAGCACTTCGAAGTTGCTTCCGTTCACCTTGATCGTCTGGCCGACCGCGCTCTGCCCGGCGAACAGTTCCTGCACGACCGTCTGGCCGATGACCGCCACGTGCTTGTGCCGGCTGACGTCCGCGGCGGTGAACGAGGCGCCTTCTTGAAGGCGGTAGCTGTGGGCGGGCAGATACGAGGGCGTGGTGCCCACGAACGATGACGGTTCATAGCTCGAGCTGCCGTAGACGAGTTTCGCGGCGCCGGCGTTGACGACGGGCGAGGCGGTTTTGACGTCCGGGGCGAGGCTGGGGTTCTGGAGGGCTTCGGCGTCCTGCTTGGTCAGCGAGACGCTGCCCGCGGTGCTGGCCCGCGCGCCGCCGCGAGCGCCGCTGCTCAGCACGATCAGCACGTTGGTGCCGAGGCTCTGGATGCGCGACTGAACGGCCTTGGAGGAGCCGTTGCCGACGGCGATCAGGACGATCACCGAGGCCACGCCGATCGTCATCCCGAGGATCGTCAGACCGGAGCGCAGCTTGTTGGCGGCGATCCCGCTCCAGGCGATGCGCAGCATCTCGGTCCCGATCACGGCCGTGCCTCCGCGATGCCCGTGGTCTCCGCGGCGCCGGTCTTTGTCTCCGCGGCGCCGGTCTTTGTCTCCGCGGCGCCGGTCTTTGTCTCCGCGGCGCCGGTCTTTGTCTCCGCGGCGCCGGTCTTTGTCTCCGCGGCGCCGGTCTGGGAGTCCTCTACGCCGGTGTCAGCGTGATGGTGGGCCGACTTCTGACGGTGGAGCACGGGCGGAGCGTCGTGCACGCCGAGCGTTCGCAGGTCCTCCACGATCTCACCGTCGCTCAGCCGGATCGTCCGCTTGGTCTGCTGTGCGACATCGGGCTCGTGGGTGATCAGGACGACGGTGCGGCCTTCTTCGTTCAGGCGCGCGAATATCCGCAGGACATCCTCGGTTGAGTGCGAGTCCAGGTTGCCGGTCGGCTCGTCGGCGAGGATCAGCGAGGGGTTGGTCACGATCGCACGCGCGACCGCCACCCGCTGCTGCTGGCCACCGGACAGCTCCGATGGCTGATGATCGAAGCGGTGGCCCATCCCCATCGCGCGCAGCGCTCGTTCGGCGCGCTGCCTGCGCTCGGCGCCCCGCAGTCCGGCGTAGGCGAGCGGCAGCTCCACGTTGACCAGGGCGCTCGTGCGCGGCACGAGGTTGAAGCTCTGGAACACGAACCCGATCTTGCGGTTGCGCAGGTCGGCGAGCTCGTCCTCGTCCATGTGGCTGACTACGTCCATGCCGTCGATCAGATAGCGGCCGCTGGAGGGTATGTCCAGGCAGCCGAGGATGTTCATCAGCGTGCTCTTGCCGCTGCCCGAGCTGCCCATGATCGCCACGAAGTCGCCATGCTCGATCCGCAGCGAGACCCCCCGCAGCGCGCGCACGGCGATCTCCGGCCCATGCTGAACGTCTTGCTGACGTCGCGCAGGTCGATGACCGGGTGCGAGTTGGCTTCCATCAGCCGCCGCCTCTGAAGAAGACGCCGCCGCCACCCCCACCGAGCCCGCCGCCGCCACCGAGCGCGCCGCCTCCGCCTCCGCCCAATGCCCTGCCGAGTCTGGAGGTGAGGCTGCTCGCGCCCGTGCTCGTCGCGGTGGGCAGGAGCACCTTTTCGCCCGCCCGCAGGCCGCTGAGGACGATCGTCGAGCTGTTGCCGGCCAGTCCCGTCACCACGCGCCGGCGTTCCTGCCTGCTGCCATGCAGGACGGTCACCGCGCCGGCGGAGATCGCGCTGGTCGGAACGTTCACGCCTTCGGCCTGCTTGACGACGACTTCCGCGGTGGCGCTCATCCCCGGTTTCAGTCCTGCCGCCATCTGGTCGAGTCCGAACGTGACGTCGTAGCTGACGACGCCGCTGTTGCTCGTGGACAGGGTCGCGACTTCCCCGACGTGCGCGGCGAGCTTGCTGCCGTCGAGGGCTTCAACGGTGACGGTGGCGATCTGTCCATTCCTGACAGAGCCGATTTCCGATTCGCTCAACGGCACGATGAGCTGCATCGAGCTGAGATCGCTCAGGACCGCGAACGCCGAGCTGGAGGAGGCCGAGGATCCGGAGGACCCCGCGGAGCCCGACGAGCCGGATGCTCCGGCGCCCGAGCGCCCGGAGGAGGAGGCGCCCGTCGCGCCCGTGCCCGACCCCGAAGACCCCGACCCGCTGGAGGAGCTCGAGCTCGACGCCTTGGTCGTGCCCTGGGCCGAGACGTCTTCGCCGATTTCGCCCGTCAGGGAGACGATCGTGCCGGTTTTGGGCGCGTACAGCCTGGTGTCGGCCAGCGCCTGTTCGTCACCTTCGACAGTCAGTCTGTCGCTCTGAACCGCGGCCCGCGCGGAGGCGATGTTCGCTTCGCGGACGGCCTGGCCCTCTGCCGACTTGGACGGTTCTGGTTCCTTGGAGGTCTTAGAGACCGCGGCGGCTTTGCCCGAGCCGGCCGATCCTTGACTGGATGATGTTTCGCCGCCGTTTTCTTCGACTTGCGCGAGATTCGCCTCAGCGGCCTGCAGGGTCGCGCGTGACTGCTCGAGCGTGACTTCCGCGCTCTTGGGGTTCAGTTCGGCCAGCAGCTGACCCTCGGTTACGTGCTGTCCCTCCGAGACGTAGATCTCGCTCACGACGCCGCTCGTCTTGAAGCCGAGGTTGAGCTGGCTGGCGGCCTGCAGGTTGCCGCTGCCCGAGACCGTGGACTGGACGACTCCCTCGGCGGCGGTGGCGGTGCGGGTCACGGTCGTCGAGCTGCCAGACGCCGGTCCCACGACGAGGATGGCGAGGGCGATCGCACCGGCGCTCAGAGCTCCCAGTGCGTAGACGGGCCAGGATGCTCTGGTGCGCTCGGTCATCTCGCTCTGCTCGATGGTGAGGCGGAGGCGTAAGAGGCTACGAAGAAACCCTGCAAGGACGCCTAAATTCGCCTAAATGTTGAGGCTGTGCATCTTTATGTGTGATGATGGCCGCGATGGCCTCCTACGGCGGGATCGATCTCGGCGGGACGAAGATCCAGACGGTGGTCATCGACGACGGATGTACCGTGCTGGGGTCCGCGCGCAGACCGACGCCCACGAGCGGTGGACCGGAGGACGTGGCGGATGCGATGGCGGGCGCGCTGCGCGACGCGGCCAAGGACGCCGGGATCGAGCCGGCGCGGCTGGCCGGGATCGGGGTCGGTTCGCCGGGGACGATCGCGGACGGGAACGTCACCAGCGCGCGCAATCTGCCCGGCTGGGAGGGCACGTTTGCGCTTGCAAAGACGTTGCGGGCCGCGCTCGGACCCGAGGTGCGGGTCGGCAACGACGTGCAGGTCGCCACCGACGCGGAGGTCAAGCTCGGCGCCGGACGGCCATACAGCTCGCTGCTGGGAGTTTTCTGGGGTACGGGAGTCGGCGGCGGGCTGATCCTCGACGGCAAGCCCTGGACGGGACGCGGTGGCGCCGGGGAGATCGGGCACATGGTCGTGGAGATCGACGGCGCGCGCTGTACGTGCGGGCGGCGCGGCTGTATGGAGGCGTACGCCGGGCGCGCGGCGATGGAGCTGTACGCGCGCAAGCTGCACGAGGATAAGGGGCACAAAACCGACCTGTTCAAGCTGATGCGCGAGCATGAGCGCGAGCGGTTGACGAGCGGGATCTGGGCGCGCGCGCTGGAGCACGACGACAAGCTCGCCACGGAGATCATCGACCGTGCGGTACGCGCGCTCGGCGCGGGAATCGCCTCGGCCGTGAACCTGCTCGACGTCGAGGCCGTGATTGTCGGCGGCGGGCTGGGCGTACGACTCGGGGATCCCTACGCCGAGCGCATCGCCGAAGCGATGCAGCCGCACCTGTTTGCCGACTCATGGCCACCCGCATGTCCACGTCGCCGCGCTCGGCGACCTCGGCGGCGCGATCGGCGCGGCGCTGCTGGTCGAGCCCGATACGCGCCGATGACTGAGTCCGCGCGACGGCGTAACGTATATCGGTCTTGACCCAGCCGGTGGAGCATCTGTCGAACTTCCTGCGCAGCCCGCTGCTGGATCGCGCGGGCGAGCGGCTTGGTCGCGTCGAGGATCTGATCGTACGGCTGGCCGATGGCGGCTATCCGCCCGTGACGGGCGTCAAGGCGCGGATCGGCGGGCGTGAGCTGTTCGTGCCGGTGGACCGGATCGCCGACCTGCGGCCCGGCGCCGTGCGTCTCGCGGGCGAGAAGCTGAGCCTTGGGCGGTTCGAGCGGCGCGTGGGAGAGGTGCTGCTCGGCCAGGACGTGCTCGGGCGCAAGCTCGTGAACGTCGAGGCCGACCCACCGCGCCTGGTGACCGCGCACGAGATCGAGCTGTCCTGCATCGAGGGCTGGTGGCGGGTGGTGGGCGTGGATCACAGCACGCGTGCGCGGCTGCGGCGAATGCTGCCGCGGCGCCTGCGCGGCATGGTCGCGGACCGCCCGTTCCTGGACTGGACGGACCTGGAGCCGTTCGTCGGGCACGTGCCCAGCGCGCGGCTGCGGTTCTCGCACCGCAAGCTCGCCAACCTGCACCCGGCGGAGATCGCCGACCTCGTCGAGGCTGCCTCGCACGAGGAGGGGGAGGAGATCATCGAGGCCGTCGGCCAGGATCGCGAGCTCGAGGCCGACGTGTTCGAGGAGCTCGACGAGCATCACCAACTCGAGTTCATCCGCGAGCGCCCCGACGCGCAGGTCGCGGCCGTGATCGCGCGGATGGCCGCCGACGACGCGGTCGACCTGATCGCGGAGATCGACCAAGAGCGCCGCGGACGCGTGCTCGCGCTGCTGCCGGCCGCCCAGCGACGCCAGATCGAAGGGCTGCTCGACTACAATCCCTCGACCGCGGGCGGGCTGATGAGCCCGGACTTCATCCAGCTGGAGGAGGCCGACACCCTCGCGCGGGCGATCGAGCGGGTGCGCACAAGCGATCTCGCGCCCGCCACGCTGAGCACCGTCTACCTGCGCGACTCCGAGGGCCGGCTGTCGGGCTCGGTGGCGGTGGTGACGCTGCTGCGCGCGGCGCCCGAGTCGGTTCTGCACGTCCTGGCCGAGCACGAGCCGGAGTCCGTCGGCACGGACGCCGACCTGCCCGAGGTCGCGCGGGCGATGACCGACTACAACCTCGTGATGCTTGCCGTCGTGGACGAGGACGAGCGGATGGTTGGCGTCATCACGGTCGATGACGTGCTCGAGCAGACTTTGCCCTCCGGTTGGCGGCGGCGCTTCGGGGTCGTCAGCGACTGACGATTGCTACGCTGGGCCCTGGTTTGACGCCCAGACAACACGCGTAGTTGGAAGGAGGTCGGCATGGACCGAGAACAGCCACGAAGTACCCAGCCGGCCGCACGCGTGTCGGGCGACGTTCCGTTCCCCCTGGCCTAGTAGCCGCCTCACCGGGACTTTGTTCGCGTCGGCGTGCGCCGAGACGTGACGAGCGCGATCCCGCGAGCGAAGGCCAGGAGGTGAACGAGATGACGACCGAGGAGACGACGCTGACCCCCGGCGACCCTGGCGCCTCCCCGCCAGGGCACTCGCCGGCGCCCGCGCCGGCTCCCGTTCGCCCCGAGGGCGTGCCGCCCGTCCTGGACGAGGCGCACATCGGCGACATCCGCGGTGCGCTGGGGACGATCAGGATGCACGACACCGGCGAGCGTCATGGCTGGCGTTCGCGGGGGATGGCGCTGCTGGCGATCATGGGGCCAGGCCTGATCGTGATGGTGGGCGACAACGATGCGGGCGGCGTCTCGACGTACTCGCAGGCGGGGCAGAACTTCGGCACGACCCTGCTGTGGGTGCTGGTGCTGCTGATCCCGGTGTTGATCGTCAATCAGGAGATGGTGATCCGTCTCGGCGCGGTCACGGGCGTCGGGCACGCGCGGCTGATCAACGAGCGGTTCGGGCGCTTCTGGGGGTGGTTCTCGGTCGGGGACCTGTTCGTCCTGAACTTCCTGACGATCGTCACCGAGTTCATCGGTGTGAGCCTCGCGCTGGAGTACTTCGGCGTCAGCTCCTACGTGGCCGTCCCGCTGGCGGCGGCGACGCTGGTCGGGATCACCTCGACCGGGAGCTTTCGCAGCTGGGAGCGGTTCATGTACGTGTTCGTAATCGCCAACTTCCTGGTGATCCCGCTGCTGATCCTCGCCCATCCGCACCTCGGCCAGATCGCCCAGGACACGTTCGTGCCGAGCATCCACGGCGGTGTCGGCTCCACCGCGGTGCTGCTGATCATCGCGATCGTCGGCACGACGGTCGCGCCGTGGCAGCTGTTCTTTCAGCAGTCGAACATCATCGACAAGCGGATCACGCCGCGCTGGATCAACTACGAGCGCGTGGACACGGTGATCGGGGCGTTCGTGGTTGTGATCGGCGCGGGCGCGATCATCGCCGTGACGGCGTTCGCGTTCGCCGGGACGCGGTACTTCGGGCAGTTCTCCGACGCCGGCACGGTCGCCACGGAGCTGGGCCGCACGCTGGGGTCCACGGCCGGCACGTTCTACGCGATCGTGCTGCTGAACGCCTCGCTGATCGGCGCGGCGGCGGTGACCCTGTCAACGTCCTATGCGTTCGGCGATGTGTTCGGCGCCAAGCACTCCCTCAACCGGGGGCCGCTCGACGCCAAGGGGTTCTACGCGTCCTTCACGCTGATGGTTGCGGCGGCTGCCGGCATAGTGCTGATTCCGGGCGCGCCGCTGGGACTGATCACGACCTCGGTGCAGGCGCTCGCGGGCGTGCTGCTGCCGAGCGCGACCGTGTTCCTGCTGCTGCTGTGCAACGACCGCGAGGTGCTCGGCCCGTGGGTCAACCCGCCGTGGCTGAACGCGATCGCGAGCGTGATCATCGGCGTGCTGATCGAGCTGTCGCTGATCCTGATGGCGAACACGATGTTCCCGAGCATCGACGTGACGACGCTGTTCGTGTACCTGTCGGTCGGGTTGGCGCTGGGACTGGCGGTAATGGGCGGCTATGCGCTCGCGCACCGGGAGTCCGCTGGAGTGTCCGTCGCGGACGGGGATGTCCCGCGAGAGAGGCGCCACACGTGGACGATGCCGCCGCTGGCGCTGCTGGAGCGGCCGGTGTGGTCGCCGGGACGCAGGCTCGCGATGCTTGTGCTGCGGGGCTACCTGGTCGTCGCTGTGCTGCTGCTGGTGGTCAAGACCGTCCAGCTGGGCCATTAATCGCCGGCCAGGCTCGTCGGCAGCGGCTGGCCGGGAGGCGGCGGGTCATCGAGCATCAGTCGCGGGACCGTGACGGCGTGCAGGCCTTTCTTGCGCAGGCCGGCGATGATCGCCGGGAGCGCGGCGATCGTCTCCGAGCGGTTGCCGCCGGCGTCGTGCATGAGGATGATCGCGCCCGGGTGGGCGCCCGCGAGCGCGCTCTGCACGATCGCCTGGACGCCCGGAATGGTGTAGTCGTCGGTGTCGGTCGACCACAGCACCATCAGCAGGCGCAGCTTGTGCAGCAGCTTGAACGTGGTCGCGTTGAACGAGCCGTAGGGCGGGCGGAACAGGCGCGGACGCGGACCATCCAGAAGTTCGATGCGGGCTATTTGTTCGAACAACTCTTCGTACTGGTCGTGGGCGGAGAGGGAGGCCATCATCGGGTGCGTCTCGGTGTGGTCGCCGACGACGTCGCCCGAGCGCAGCTCCAGCAGAGTGCCGGGCGAGAAGTAGCGCTCCTCCTCGCCGATCGCGAAAAACGTGGCGTGCACGTGGTACTTGTTGAGTACGCCCACCAGTTGCTGGGTGTAGGGACCGGGGCCGTCGTCGAACGTGAGCGCGACCTCGTTGCCGTGCGACCCGCCAGCGGTTATGGCGGGGGTGTAGGAGAGGACGTGATCGATCGCTTTTTCTTCGGCCGCCCGCGTCAGCGCGAGTTCTTCGGCGGGAGTGCGTTTGACGGGCGCTTTGGCGTGTGCGGCGGTCTTTGCGGTCGTGTGCGCGCTGCCCCCATGGGAGCTGAGCGCCGCGATAACGAGCGCGATGAGCGCCACGGCGACGATCGCCGCGACCACGCGGCGGCGCTTGTATACCTGCTGCTGGCTGGGCGGCTGCTGCTGGCGAGCGACCATCGCGGAGAGTTTATGTTGACAGAACGATGGTCCCCTTCTCGATCTCCATCGCGGTGCTCTCGCTCGTCCAGGGCGCGGTGGTGGCCGTTCCCCGCGCGTGGGATGCCAGCAGGCTGACGCGGATGCGCAGCCGCCGCTGGGCGCTGATCCCGCCGGTGTCGGTCCTCGCGTTCGTGCTGATCGCGCGCGAGGCCGAACGGGCGAGCGCGGACGGTCTGACCTATCTGGCGCTGGTCGCGGTGCCGGCGCTCGCGGCGCTCGCGCTGGGGTGGCTGGCGTGGGATGCCGAGCGGCCTCGCCCGTTGCGGGCGCTGCTCGTCGTGCCCATGCTGTTCGCGCTCGCCTGGTCCGATCGCGGCGGGCTGGCCGGAGAGGCGGCGGCGCTCAGCCTGTCGGCGCTCAGCTGCGCTGCGCTGGGGACACTGCTGGCGGCGGTCACGCCCCCGCGCTGGCTGGCGGCCGGGATCGTTGCGATGGCCGCGGTGGACACGGCGCTCGTCGTCTCGGATCTGCTGCAGAGGCCGAACAACGCGCTGAACGCGGCACACCCGGCGGCGGGGCTGCCGCAACTGCAGACGGCGGCGTTCGGCTCGGCGGTGATGGGCTATGGCGACCTATTCGTGGCGGGCGTCCTCGGCGGGCTGCTGGCAACGGCGATGGGCCGGCGCTGGCAGCTGCGCGGGGCGGCGCTCGCGGCGCTGCTGGCGCTCTCCTTCGACCTGCTGTTCTTCTTCGTGAACGAGCTTCCGGCGACCGTGCCGGTCGCGCTCACGCTGCTCGTTCTGATGGCGCGTCGGCGGGGGCTGACGCGGACTTGGGGGGACTGGGGTCTCCCGCGCGGGGGGCACGATCCGGTTTGACCGCGGATGGCCCTCGCGAGCGCTCGGAGCCTGGCCCAGCCCGAACTCCTCCGCCACGGGCTCCAGCCGGGCGGTGACCGGGCGCGCCGTGGTCTCGATCGCCGGCGGCGCGTCGATCCGCCGCTCGGAGACGACCCCTGCCTGCTCGATCGTTCGTATCTGGGGAACCAGCTTGTGGTCGAAGGAGCCGACCGCCCGGTTGTAGGCATTCACGGCCGAGTCCAGCTGGCGGCCGGTCTTGGCCAGGTGCTCGGCGAACGGTCCCAGCCGACGATGCAGCTCGCGCGCGGACTCGGCGATCTCGCGCGCGGACTCCGCGATCTGCTCCTGACTCCAGCCGTAGTGCACGGCCCGCAGCAGCCCGATCAGGGTCGTGGGGGTGGCCATCAGCACCTGCTGGGAGACGCCGTACTCGATCAGCGCGGGATCCTCGGCGAGCGCCGCCTGGTAAATGCCGTCGGAGGGGACGAACATCACCACCAGCTCTGGCGTTGAGTCGAACTGGCGCTGGTAGCCCTTGGAGGCGAGCTTGGTGATGTGCTCGCGCGTCTGACGGGCGTGGCGGGCGAGGTCGCGCTCGCGCGCGGGACGATCCTCGGAGCCGGCCTCGATCGCGGCGAGGTAAGCGTCGAGCGGGACCTTCGAGTCGACCACGATCGTCTTACCGCCGGGCAGGCGCACGAGCAGGTCGGGTCGCAGGCGGCCGTCGTCGGTGTGGATCGTGGACTGCTCGGTGAAGTCGCAGTGGGCGACCATCCCCGCCAGCTCGACCACGCGGCGCAGCTGGATCTCGCCCCAGGAGCCGCGCGTCTCCGGGCGCTTGAGCGCGGAGACCAGCTCGCCCGTCTCCCGGCGCAGCGTGTCGGTGCCCGCGCTCAGCGTGCGCACCATCTCCGCGAGCTGCACCTGGGAGTCACGGCGCTCGCGCTCCAGGCGGGAGAGCTCTGACTCGACCTTGCCGAGCTTCTCGTGGACGGGCCGCACGAGCCCCTTGAGCTCCTCCGCGCGGCGGGCCATCTCGCCCGAGGCCCGCTCCTCCTCGGCCCGGCGCGCCTCGGTCATCCGCTGCGCGAGCGAGTCGCCGGTCTGCTGCAACACGTCGAGGGAGATCGCCTTCAGCTCGTCGCGCAGGCGCTCGCGCTCTTGGGTGCGCTGCTCTTCATCGCGCCCACGGGTGCCACGGCGCCCCAGCGCCACGGCGCACGCGGCGCCGAGCAGCAGTCCGACTATCAACAACAGGATGCTCATTGCCCGGTCAACGATGACAGCCGCTGCGGACGGCGAGGGGTTGGTTGGATGGGTGGGTGAGCCATGGCCCGCGTCTTCGTCGGCTTGCCGCAGCAGCCGCTCACCGCACTGGCCGGCATATCGCGAGCGCTTTTGGCGGCGTCCTCGCGGCCGTATTGGAAGACACTCGCGGTTAGTGGCTTGACAAGAGGTTAGGGCTTGATGTATGTTATGTCTGTTGTGTGTGTCTTGTCATGTGGCGGGACACGATACATAGATCGGGTTTGGGGCTTGCCGCTGTGGCCGGCCTTGATTGATCAGCAGGGTTCTCTTTGGGAGAGGGACCTGAATCGCTTCGGTGAGGGAGCTGTTTTCGCGTGAGTTCGTTGGACGCATACGTGACGGGGATTGCTGCGTGGCCATACAGGCCCGTAGGTAGATGCATCGGCACTGCCGAGGCATCTCTCTCTCTCTCTCTCTCTCTCTTCTCCGCCTAGCGCCGCCGGTCTAACCGCTCGGAGGCGCCGGGCGACTGTCCTGCGCGCGGGGAGGGCCGCCTGATGGCCGCGCGTGCTGCTGCGCGCCAGCGCAGGCGGGGGCAGGCCGATGTGGTGCGCTCGCGCGTGAGGGTGGGTGAGACGCCGCGTGAGCGGGTGGTGGAGATTCAGCGTTCGCGGCTGTTGGCGGCGGCGTTGGGCGCGATCGAGGAGTTGGGTTATGCGCGGGTGACGGTGGCGCATATCGCTTCGCGTGCGCGGGTGTCGCGGCGCACGTTCTACCAGGTGTTCGATAATCGTGAGGATTGTCTGCTGGCTGCGTTGGAGAGCGTGGTCGAGGCGATCCGCGACGAGCTGCTCGCGGCGGGCGTCGATAGTCTGTGTTGGCGCGAGCGTGTTCGCACCGGTCTGTGGACGATTCTGTCGTTCTTTGAGCGTGAGCCGGTGTTGGCGTGGGTGTGTGTCGTGCAGGCGCTGCGCGGTGGCCCCAGGGTGCTGGAGCGTCGCGAGCGGGTCCTGGCGGAGCTGGCGCGCGTCGTGGATGAGGGTCGTCACGAGGCTGCTGGGAGCGGTGGGTGTCCGTCGTTGACCGCGGAGGGTCTTGTCGGTGCGGCGTTCACGATCGTTTACGGGCGGCTGATCCGGGGGGAGCGTGAGCCGCTCACCGACCTGTTCGGGGAATTGATGGGCATGATCGTATTGCCCTATTTGGGGCCGGCTGCGGCGCGTCGCGAGCAGACTCGTCCCCTACCGGGTCCTGTGATAGGTGGTTCGCGGCGGGAGCGTGTGGTCTCCGTGGGCTGGGGGGATGCGGTTGATCGTGGCAACGGTGGTGGTGATCTTTTGGCGGGTGTGCCGATGCGTCTGACGTATCGCACTGCGCTTGTGCTGGAGGCTATCGCTGGGCAGCCCGGTGTCAGCAATCGCATTGTCGCGGAACTGGCGAAGGTTTCAGACCAGGGCCAGATTTCGAAGCTGCTGGCGCGCTTGGAGCGTTTGGGCCTGATCGAGAATACGGGTGCGGGGCATGCCCGGGGGGAGCGCAACGCGTGGAGTCTGACCGTGATGGGCCTGCGTGTGGCGCACGGCATACGCGCGCACACCCCCACCACCCAGGATCACGGTGGTGGGGCATGAGACGTGTTTTCCAACGCATTCTTTTTCGTTGTCGCAGTTCAATTCGCGTGCGTAGCGCTGGGCGCTCCCACGCTCGACTCCCCATAGGAGGAGAGATAACCAATGATGTTCCAGGCGATACGCAACCACATGACTTACGCCAGGGGCCCGCGGGTGCTTAGAGGCGATTATGCGGGAGCGTGTTTGATGCGGACATTTGAGAAGCGGAAGGACCCGGGGAGCCGGTTGGGTCCCGCCGGTTGCTGTGAGGAGGAGATATGTCGGTGAGTGTTCGTGGCCTGAGAGTGCATCTCTTGCCCGTCGTGTTGATCGCCGCGCTGGCCGGCTTGCTGGCGTTTGGTGGCGCGCAGGCGCTGGCGTTGACCGGCTCGCATGCATTCGCGCTGCGCTTCGGCTCCGGCGAAGGCTCCGGCGATGGGCAGTTCGGCGCGGGGGGTATGGCTGGTCTCGCTGTGAGCGCCACGACGCATGATGTGTACGTGGTCGACAAGGGCAACGGTCGGGTCGAGCGTTTCAGCTCAACGGGAGCTTATCTCGGTCAGTTTGACGGCAGCGGGACCTTCGAAGTCGAAGGCAAAGTGCAGAGCGGTGCGCCAGCCGCGGATGGGAAGTTCTCCGAACCGGAATATGTGGCTGTCGATAGCTCTGGCGATCCACTGCTCGATCCTTCCGCCGGGGATGTTTATGTCACGGATGTTGGACATCACGTGATCGACAAGTTCACTGCCACCGGAGAATATCTGGGAGAGCTTACAGGTTCGCCCAGCGGTGCCTTCACATTTCCTCAGGGGATAGCTGTCGATCCGGCCGGCAACGTGTGGGTGTCGGCGGACGACGAAGTGTTTGAGTTTACGGACGCGCTCAGCAATGAATTCGTGACTTCATGGCCGTCTGACGGCACTACGGGAGAAATCATCGTGAATCCGCAGGGCGGTGCTGTCTATATTCGGGCCGTCTCGCGCGTCCATGTCATCGAGTTCAGCGAATCCGGCAGTCTGGTGACAGAAGAATTCCAGGAAGCGTCGCCGGTCCGGGGTATCGCCGTCGATGAGTCCAATGGCGAGCTGTTCTTCGATATGGGGGAATTCTCCGAACCGTATCCGTGGCCCGGAAAATTCGTGTCGGTCTACGAACCGGGCGGGGGTGCGTTCGCGCAGCAGCCGACGTTCGGTTCGGGCGATTTGACGGCTGGGGGTGGGATGGCCGTCGATTCGAGCACCGGCGCGGTCTATGTCGCTGACAGCGGGAGCGATACGATCGTGAAGTTCTCGTTGCTGCCCTCAGTGAAGACCGAAGCGCCGTCCGGGTTGACGGGCACGAGCGCGACGCTCAACGGGACAGTCGATCCCAATGGGACGGCTGTCAAATCGTGCGAATTTGAATACGGCACTGAAGCGGGTGTCTATACGCACACGGTCGCCTGTGCTCAGACGCCTGGCGAAATCGGTGAAAGGACCGCGGGCGTGCCCGTGAGCGCTGAAGTCTCGGGGTTGCAACCGGATGTCGTATACCATTTCAGGCTGGTTGTGGGCAACGCCTCGGGTGGTTTGAGCTACGGCGACGACGAGATCGTGCCGGCACCGCCGGTGATCGAAGGCGAGTCGGTGGCTGATGTCGCGTCCACTAGCGCGACGTTCAGCGCAAGGATCGATCCGAACGGGGCCGATACCGCCTATTACTTCCAGTACGGGACTAGCGAAGCGTACGGGAGTGTCGCGCCGATACCGGACGGTGACGCCGGATCGGGCCTGTCTGGCTCGGAAGTCAGCGTGCACGTGCAGGGCCTGTCGCCCAGCACGACCTACCATTACCGGGTTATCGCGAGCAACATCGTTACGCCGCAACCGCTTGTGGGGGAAGATCATTCGTTCAGGACGCAGGTGAGCGGTGAAGAATTGGCGTTGCTCGACGGTCGCCAGTGGGAACTTGTGTCTCCGGTTGATAAGCACGGTGCCAGCTTCTCGCCTCTCTCGACATGGGGTGTTATACAGTCCTCTGCGTCTGGTGGTGCAATGACGTACCTGGCGAGCCAGCCGATCGAAGCCGAACCGGGCGGGGGATTCCATGAATTTGGACAGGTTCTCTCCGAGCGTGGTCCAGGCGGTTGGCGGTCTCGGGATATAGCGACGGCACATAGGGAACCGAGTGGTCCGGTTCTCGAACATGGCGAAGAGTATCGTTTCTTCTCGGAAGACCTCTCGCTTGGACTGGTGGAACCGTGGGGTGGGTTTACTTCGCTTGCGCCTGAAGTATTCCCCCAGGACACGGAACGCACCCTTTATTTGCGTCACGATGATACGTGCGAAAGCACACCGGGTACGTGTTACATGCCGTTGGTGACTGGTGCGCCCGGTTATTCCGATGTGCCTGCTGGGACCAAGTTCGGCGGCGATCCCACCGCACCCGAAGGTGAGCTCCGCTTCGAGGGCGCCACGCCCGATCTGGGTCATGTGGTTCTTTTCTCTGGGGTGCCACTGGATCAGGCTTCATCTACACGGGAAGGGCTTTATGAGTGGTCGGCCGGTAAGCCGCTCACCGAAGAATTGCCGCTTGTGAGCGTGCTCCCGGACGGTACGGCGGCGCAACAGGCCAATCTTGGCAGGATGGCACCAAAACGGAACAGCAGGCACGCTATCTCTGACGACGGGTCGCGCGTCTTCTGGACGAGTGAAGAATCGCACCCCCCGGCGGACCACCTCTATATGCGTGATATGGTGAATAAACATACGATCCAGCTCGATGTGCCCCAGCCGGGAGCGCCGAGTCAGGACGGGATTATCAAACCGGTGTACCAGACCGCCAGCAGCGACGGTTCGAGAGTGTTCTTCACCGATGAACAGCCTTTGACTGTGGGCTCTGGTGCGCGGGGCGAACCTGAACTGTATGAGTGCGCGATCGTTGAGACGGCCGGCGAGGATGAATGCGTTTTGAGCGATCTGACACCTGAAGTGTCGGGTCAGCCTGCGGATGTGCAGGGCGGGGTGGTCGGCTCAAGCGAAGACGGCTCGTACGTGTACTTCGTCGCGGACGGGGTGCTGAGTGATGTGGCAAACAGCGCGGGAGAAAAAGCGGTCGCTGGGTCTTGCAGCAACGGGCCCTCACAGCCGTCGGGGGCTATATGTAACATGTACATGTCGCATTATGATGCGAGCTCGGCGAAATGGGAAGAGCCTGTGTTTATAGCGGTCCTCTCCGGCGAAGACGATCCGAACTGGAGTGTTACGCCGGTGGGTCTCACTGCGAGGGTGTCGCCGGATGGGCAGTGGCTCTCGTTCATGTCTGGCCGGTCGTTGACGGGCTATGACAATCGTGATGCCAACAGCGGCCAGCCTGACGAGGAGGTCTACGTTTACCGCGCCGAAACATCTGAATCGGGACAGGTCTCGGAGGGGAAGCTGGCGTGCGCGTCGTGTGATCCGACGGGCGCGCGTCCCGTCGGCGTCGAATGGAGCCGGTTGCAAAAAGGTTTGGCCGGTGGCAGCCGCTTCATAGGTTGGGCAAATGGTACGTGGTTGGCGGCGAATGTTCCTGCCTGGACTGCGTTTGGCTCTTTGTTGGGCGTAACTGATGCTGTTTATCAGTCGCGCTATCTCTCAGACGAAGGGCGTTTGTTCTTCAACAGCAGCGATGCGCTGGTGTCGCAGGACATCGACGGCACCGAGGATGTGTATGAGTACGAGCCGCCTGGCACGGGTAGCTGTACGGTGTCCTCGCCCACGTTCGGAGCGGCGTCGGGTGGTTGTGTGGATCTGGTGTCTTCGGGCACCTCGTCGTATGAATCGGCGTTCCTGGATGCGAGCGAAGGCGGCGGTGACGTGTTCTTCCTGACGAGCGAAAAGCTCGTACCGCAAGACATCGGCAATGGGACGAAAGTTTATGACGCGCATATGTGTACGGTCCAGTCGCCGTGTTTCAGTGAGCCGCCGCCGCCGCCGCCGTGTACGACAGCCGATTCTTGCCGTGCGGCGCTGATTCCGCAACCGTCGATCTTTGGGGCGCCGTCGAGCTCGACGTTCAGCGGTGTGGGGAACATCGCCCCGCCCCTGCCGCCCGCGAGGAAACCAAAGACAGTGAAATGTCCCAAAGGCAAGCATCTGAGTCACAACAAATGCGTGAAGCACAAGAAAGCGAAAAAGAAGACTAAGGCCACGAGGTCGGCGAGGGGGAGGAAGTAAAATGTTTTTTCCCAAAACCCCACTCTGGTCAGTCTCATCCGCCTGTCACCCCTCCCGGCCGAGGGACTCGATCCTTCGAGACCAAGACCTGCTTGACATCACGACGATCGGCACAGCCCGCAAACCTCGGCCGTGCAGTTCCCGCGGCAGCGTAGCTAAATCGAAACCTACCCTGTTGTTCCTACCTGCCCTGCTCCTGGCCGTTCTCGCCTTCTCAGCTACCCCGGCGTTCGCTGAACAGTTAGCGCCGTGGTGGAGTGTGACGTCGGGGTCGCGGCCGAGCACGTTGCCGGCGCAGGGCACAGGTCAAATCATCGTCACCGCACAGGATCTCGGTGACGCTGACGCGAACGGACAGCAGACCGCCATGAAGATCGTCGATGTGTTGCCGAAGGGTCTGCAAGCACAGGGGATCGAAGGTCAGGCCGGCGGCCAGGTCCCTGGTCAACCGTTCAATCGCGGTCTTGTCGATTGTTCGCTTGAAGCGCTGACGTGCACGTTCTCGGGGACGTTGCCTGCGTATGAACAGATCGAAGTGCGTATCTCGGTGAAGGTGTTGGCTGGCGCGTCCTCGGGTGAAGAGAACAGTGTCAGCGTCTCTGGTGGCGGCGCGGCGGGGACGAAGACGTTCAGTCGGCCGATACGCGTTGGTGGGGAACCGGGGTTCGGGATCGAAGAATATCGGGTGATCCCCGAAAACGCGGGTGGTTCGCTTGACACGCAGGCCGGATCCCATCCGTTTCAGGTGTCGAGCGTCGTCACGCTCAACCAGACGTTCTTCAAGGAAGGCGTCGGCGTGAAGGGTGATCCCCGTGCCGTGGCGTTGCCGAAGGATCTTGTGGGTGAACTGCCCGCGGGACTCGTGGGCAACCCGACACCGATCGCGCAGTGCACACAGGAACAGTTCGACCACAACATCGGTCACGTAGCGGAGGCACCAAACGAATGCCCGTTGCAATCTGTTGTCGGGGTGACAACAGTCACGTCAACTATTCCTGGGTCCGGTTTTGCTACTTATACACAGCCGATCTTCAATCTGCAGCCGTTGACGGGTGAGCCGGCGCGGTTCGGGTTCGACGCGGGCGGGATCGTTCCAGTGTATTTGGATCCGTCTGTGCGTACGGGTGGGGATTACGGCATCACGCTCGAGTCGCACAACATTATTCAGCTCAGCTCGCTCGAGAGCTTCAAGTTGACTTTCTGGGGTGTTCCCGGCGATCCGCGTCACAACAACGAGCGCGGCCTGTACTGTCTTGACGGCCTCGGGCCGTGTGAAACGGTGCCGGAGACCAATCATCCGGCGTTCCTGATAATGCCGACATCGTGTGAACAACCGTTTGAAACGACGTTGCGGGGGGATTCTTGGGCCGCGGGCGGTGCCCCGTCAGAACAAGCCGAACCGTTTACGTATCGTCTACCGGTTGCGCTGGATGGTTGTAACCATCTACCGTTCTCGCCCAGTATCAATGTCGTGCCGGATGTCCCGGACGCGAGCACCTCGACGGGACTGAACGTCGACGTGCATGTCCCTCAGGAAGCGGCGTTGAACGCGGAAGGTCTGGCGGAGTCCGCGGTCAGAGGTATAACGGTGGCGTTGCCCGAAGGTGTGGCGGTCAACCCGTCTGGTGGTGATGGGCTGCAGGCGTGCTCTGATACGCAGATCGGTTATCTTCCTGGTGAGAGCTCTCCCCCGAGTGATCTGCGTTTCACGCCGACGCTGCCTGAACCGTTCTGTCCAAACGCGTCGAAGATCGGTGAAGTCACGGTCCACACGCCGCTGTTGCCGGACGCGGTGAAGGGATTCGTGTATTTGGGTTCGCAGAACGAAAATCCGTTTGGGGGTCTCATCGCGGTTTATATTGTCGCGGAAGACCCGGTGTCGAGGACGCTGATCAAGCTCGCGGGCGATGTGCACCTGAGCGTCACGGGTCAGCTCGTGACGACGTTCGAAAACAGTCCGGAGTTGCCGTTTGAAGACGCCGAACTGCACTTCTTTGGTGGGGAACGCGCACCATTGGCGACACCGGCGCATTGCGGTTCCTATACCACGATGTCTTCGCTGGTGCCATGGTCTGGCGGCGCGCCGTCCACGCCGTCCTCAACGTTCGATATCACGAGCGGCCCTAACGGGTCATCCTGCCCGGGCGCCTCGCTGCCGTTCTCGCCATCGCTGACGGGTGGCACGCTGAATAACAGTGGGGGTGCGTTCAGTGCGCTGTCTACGACTATCAGTCGTGAAGATGGTCAGCAGAACATGCAGAGTGTGCGGTTGCAGATGCCCCCGGGGTTGTCGGGCCTGTTGGCGGGCGTGGAATTGTGCCCCGAAGCGCAGGCTAACGCGGGATCGTGTGGGTCTAATAGTTTGATCGGGGAAACGACGGTGAGTGCTGGTGTGGGCTCTGATCCCGTGAGCGTGACGGGCGGGAGGGTGTACATCACCGGCCCGTACAGGGGCGCACCGTTTGGCTTGTCGATCGTTAATCCCGTGAAGGCGGGCCCGTTCGACCTAGAGCACGATACCTCCAAGCCCAATGAATATGAGCCGGTGTGTGATTGTGTGGTGGTGCGCGCGCGGATCGAAGTGGATCCTCATACCGCGGCGCTGACTGTCACGACAGACGAAAGCGGGCCCTATGCGATCCCGCACCTGATCGATGGTATCCCCGTGCAGATCAGGAGGGTTAACGTCATGATCAATCGTCCGGGGTTCGCGTTCAACCCGACCAACTGCAGTCCGATGGTTATCACGGGCTCGATCATGAGCGACGAGGGTTCGATCTCGCCGGTGTCGGTCCCGTTCCAGGTCGCGAACTGCGCGATCCTAAAGTTCGCACCGAAATTCAGTGTCTCGACGTCGGGGAAGACGAGCAAAGCGGATGGTGCGAGCCTCACCGCGAGGGTGTCTGAGCCGAACGCGCCGTTTGGTAGCCAGGCGAACATAGCGCGGGTCAAGGTCGATCTCCCCAAGCAGTTGCCCTCCCGCTTGACGACGTTGCAGAAGGCATGCACCGCCGCACAGTTCGAACTCAATCCCGCTGGTTGCCCGTCAGCGTCGTTCATCGGGCACGCGGTCGTGCACACGCCATTGATACCTGTCGCGTTGGAAGGCCCCGCGATCTTCGTCAGCCATGGCGGGGAAGCGTTTCCCTCTCTGATCATGGTGCTGCAGGGCTACGGCGTCACGGTCGATCTGGTGGGTACGACGTTTATCAGCAAAGCGGGGATCACGAGCAGTACGTTCAAGACGGTACCCGACGTGCCGTTCTCCACGTTCGAACTGACCCTCCCCGAGGGCCCCTACTCCGCGCTGACCGCGAACGGGGACCTGTGCACCTCAAAACTGGCGATGCCGACCGAATTCCTCGCGCAGAACGGTATGAGGATCAATGAGTCCACACCGATCGGTGTCACTGGGTGCGCGAAGGTCAAGGCGCTGACGCGTGCGCAGAAGCTAGCCAGGGCGCTGAAGGCGTGCCGCAAGGAGAAGAACAAGGCTAAACGGGCGAAGTGCGAGCGTGTGGCGCGCAGGAGGTACGGGGCGCTTAGGAAGAAGCGGGGGCGCTGATCGCAGAGGCTTTCAAGTGTGCGTTCAGGCTGGGTCGTGCTGCCTTCCCGGACGCGCTGTTGAGTGACCACAAGACAGGCGTCGGGGTTCTGTTTCTGTTTGGAGATGGGCTTCGGGGCTTAATGAGACGAAAGGGTAGTGTTTTCTTATGAGATCTATTTTCAGGAGTATGTTTGTAACGCTTGTGGGGGTGTTGGCGTTGGGCACGGTTGTCTCAGCGTCGGCTTCGGCGGTGCTGCCGGAATTCCAGCATGGAGGCAAAGGGCTCGAAAAAACGGTGACATTCACCGCAAAAGGCGGCATAGTTTATTTTGCGAGCAAAACTGGCGCCCTGTGGAAATGTCAAGCGAGCACGGCGACAGGTGAAACCCATGGAACCAAAGAAGTGGCGAATGTGGTGATAAAGTTCACCGGGTGCATCGTGGGCAAAGAAACATGTACCAGTCATGGTGCCGAAGGGGGGGAAATGGTGACGGTGGCGCTGTCGGGAAGACTGGGCTATCTCCCCAAAACAAAAGAAGTCGGACTGCTCCTCGAACCGTCCACGGGCAAAGTGATCGCCGAATGCGGAATCCTGGTCCTCAAACTCAGGGGATCCGTGATCGGGAAGCTGTCCCCGACCAATACAGAAACCACCAAATTCAAACTCGAATACAGAGACAAAGCGGGAGAAGAATACAAACCGACGTGGTCTCATTTTGAAGGTGAAGAAACGCTTCATATAATGGAAGCCTCTGTGCTTGGTGGGAGCTATACAGAAGCAGCGCTCGCAACCACGCCCGAAATCTCCAGCGCAGAAGCACTGGAGATCAAGGCGTAGGAAGCTGTTCCAAGCAATCCAGTGTGCGTGGGGCCCTTGGGCCCCACGCACAACTCCTTCGTAGAGCAGTCCTGCGCGCGCAGCGCACATCCTTTCCCGCCCGAGCGGGGGGATCCTCAAGGGCCGAGCAGTGCGGCGGGATGACGGCGATCCCGTCGTGGCGGCGACGCTCTACGATGCACTCGGTGCCGGATGCGACGGTCATGACGGAGCTCACCCACGGCGAGGCCCAGGTCGGCGGGGGCGTGCGCCTGCACTATGTCACCGCGGGACCGTCCGACGGCCCGCTGGTGGTGCTGCTGCATGGCTTCCCGGAGTTCTGGTACTCCTGGCGGCGGCAGATCCCCGCGCTCGCGGGCGCGGGATTGCGCGTGGTTGCGCCTGACATGCGCGGGTACAACCTCTCGGACAAGCCTTCGGGATGGCGCGCGTACGACACGGACTTCCTGGCCGACGACGTCGCCGGGCTGGTGCGCCATCTCGGCGAGGAGCAGGCGTATGTGGTCGGGCACGACTGGGGCGCCGCGGTGGCCTATGCGACGGCGATGCGCCATCCGCGGGCGGTGCGGCGGCTGGCGATCCTCAACGTGCCCCACCCCGCGCGCATGCTCGAGGGGTTCCGGACCGCGCGTCAGCTGCGCAAGAGCTGGTACATGTTCTTCTTCCAGGCGCCCTTCCTGCCGGAGTACCTGCTCTCGCGGGACGGCTACTCGTTCGCCAAGCGCTCGCTCCGCGCGGACTCGCCGGGCACGTTCAGCGACGAGGACCTCGAGCGCTACGTCGAGGCCTGGTCGCAGCCGGGCGCGCTGACGGGGATGATCAACTACTACAGGGCCGCGCTGCGCCGCTCGCCCCGCGGCGCTCGGCGACGGCTGGTCCCGATCGAGGCGCCCACGCTGGTGATCTGGGGCGAGCGTGACCGTCACCTCGGCAGCGAGCTCGCCGAACCCGGCGCTCGCTGGGTGCCGAACGTGCGCATGGAGTGGCTGGGGCAGGCGACCCACTGGGTCCAGCACGACGCGCCCGAGCGCGTAAACGAGCTGCTGATCGAGTTCCTGCGCGCCTGACGCCGGCGCCCGCGGACATCGTTGACGGTCCCGCGTCAGCACCAGTTTGACAGCGGTCAGCCCGAGGAGTAGCGTGGAGAAATTCCGTCAGATGGGCTGTGCCGTCATCGGGGGGAGAGGACGTAGTGTGTGTGCAGGGCCCTCGAGTTGGAGGAGATGCACATGCTACGCCTCACACGGCTTCGCAGATCCGATCCGCTCGCAACCGCCGCCCGCTCGGGCGCCCGCTCGCGCTAGCCGTCGCGCTGGTCGCGCTCGCGGCCCTGGCGCTCGGCCCCGGCCGCCAACGCCAGGCCCGAAGCCCACCGTCAGCACCTACCTGGCGCTCGGCGACTCGATCAGCTTCGGCTACAGCGAGCAGGTGTTCAACGAAAACTTCCCGAACGAGTCGCCGTCGTTCTTCGAAGAAGGGTTCACCAACGACTTCGCCCAGGACCTCGCACGGCCGTTCGAGGCCGGCAGGGGCGTCACGCTCGTCAACGACGCCTGCCCGGGGGAGACCTCGAACGGGTTGATCGGCGAAAACGCGGCGTCTCGGCGGGAAAACGTCGACCGAACCGGCGGGACACGATCCGCAGGGGCTCGGCGACTACCACCCGTGCGCGTACAACAACGTGGACGGGCTGCCGCTGCACAACTCGCTGAGCGTCGGCGGGCAGTCGATCTCGCAGCTGGAAGACGCGCTGAGCATCCTCAAAGAAGGCCATCCGGCGCACCCGGTCGACGCGATCACGCTGAACATCGGCTCCAACGACGAGCTCGCGGCGATCACGCAGTGCAAGAACGAAGTAACCGAAGAATTCACCCACACGGGCAAAAGCAAATACGGCGCGACGCCCGAAGCGGCGGTGGTCGCGTGCATCGCGGTGAGCTCAGAAAAAATCACCGTTCCGCACATCCTCGCGAATATCGGCGACATCCTGGGCGTGCTGGACAATGCCGGCACCGGGCGGGGGCCACTACACGGGGCCGATCGTGCTGGTCGGGTTCTACAACCCGGACGCGTTGATACTCCCCGGCAGCGACGCGCTGCAGGAGGGCCTGAACGCGGCGGTCGAAGCCGACATCCTGCCGCACTTCCCGAACGTGACGTTCGCGAATCCGTTCCCGATATTCAACCGGGGACGCAAGCCGGCACGGGAGCAGGCCTCGATCTGCAAGTACACCGAAATGTGCAACCCGGATGACCCCGGTGGCAGCTCCGACGATGGCGACATCCACCCGTCGCCGCTCGGATATGAAGTGCTGGGCAGGCTGGTCAACCAGGCGTACCTGGCCAACCCGGCGCGCTGATGGCCCTCTGAAGCCGCCACAGGACGCGTAGTCGGGGCGCCCGTCTGATGGACAGGCGCCCCGGCTGCCGGGCTTTACGGGCCCTACGCAGCCAGGCGCGCCGACCCCGAGCGCCTCATACTCCGAGGCGACTCCTTCGAGCACGCTGAGCATCGCCGGCGCCGCGGGCAGCAGGCGCGCGCCGGCGGCCGTCGCCGCGATCACCCGGCGGGCGGGGGGATGAGGGGAGAGGGCGCGGATGACGATGTCCTCGCGCACGACCGACAGCGCTAGCTCGGGTATCAGCGCGACGCCGACGCCGGCGCCGACGAGACCCTGCACGGTCTGGTAGTCGTCGCTCTGAAAGGACACGCGCGGCTCGAACCCGGCGGCGTGGCAGCAGCGCACGACGTGGCGCGCGCAGGGGCTGTCCTGCGAGGTCTGGATCCAGGCTTCGCCGCGCAGGTCCTCCAGGCGCAGCCGCCGCCGGCGCGGCGAGACGGTGCGCGCGGGGCAGCGCCAGGTACAGCGGATCCTTGAGCAACTCCACGCGCGTCAGGCGTCCGCCGCACCGACCCGTCCGTCTCCCCCGAGCCGCCGCTGTCCCCGTCGGGGCCGGAGGCGTCGAACTCGAACAGCAGCGCCAGGTCCAGCTCGCCGGTGCGCAGCCGCGGCGCGATCTGCTCGGGCTCGCCCTCGGCGAGGGTCAGCTCGACGTCGGGGTGGCGGGAGCGGAAGGTGGCGATCGCGAGCGGCATCAGCGTCGCGCCGGCGGTGGGGAAGGAGGCCATCCGCAAGCGGCCCCCGCGCAGGCCGGCGATCGCGGCGAGGGCCGCTTCGGCGGCGTCGAGGTCGGCGAGGACGCTCTCGGCGTGGCCGACGAGCGTCTGGCCGGCCGCGGTCAGGCTGACCCCGCGCGGGCGGCGCTCCAGCAGCGTCATGCCGGTCTCGGCCTCGAGCGCGGCGATCTGCTGGGAGACGGCCGACTGGGTATAGGAGAGGGCGTCGGCGGCGGCCGAGAACGAGCCGCGGTGGGCGACCTCCTTGAGGATGCGCAGCCGGTTCACGTTGAGCATAAGCAGAGCTTATCGCATAGATAATAAATATCACTGGCCCTTATGCAAGGAAGGTGCCAGTATGAACTCGAACACAGGCTTGTGCGGACCGCTGAAGGCGGCGCCGTAAGAACGCGAAAACGCATACGAACACGCGAAGACAAGAGGAGAAGCACGACATGTCCAAGATCATCGTCTCTTACGACGGAACCGCCAACGAGGACGACGCGGTCGCGTTCGGCGGCGCTGCTGCACCTCGCCGGCGCCGAGGTGTCCCTCGGCTACGTCCGCCACACCGACGAGGCCGTGAGCGACGAGGAGGCACAGGAAGTGCTCGACCGCGGCGCCGCGCTGTTCGCCGGCACGTTCGCGAGCAGCCACGCGGTGACCGATCGCTCGACCCCCGAGGGCCTGCAGGCCCTCGCCGCGCAGATCGGCGCTCAGGCGATCGTGTTCTGCTCGGACTCGCACACGGCCAACGGTCACATCACGATCGGCAACTCCGCTCAGCGACTGCTGGAGGGCGGGCCGCGTCGCCGTCGGGATCGCACCTGTCGGGCTGGCCGAGTCGCATGAGGTCACGCGCAGGATCGTGGCGGTGGGAGAGGCCGGCGGCGCGGGCGGCGCCCAGGCGACCGCCCAGGCGCTCGCGAGCGCGCTCGGCGCCGAGGTCGTGCCGGTGGCCGACGACGAGGCCGATCTGCTGGTGATCGACTCGCGCCCGGACGCCGAGCGGGGTCGGGTGTCGATCAGCTCCTCGGCGGCGCACCTGATCGAGATCGCGACGTGCCCCGTGCTGGTGCTGCCGAGCGGCGTGTCGCTGCTGGCCGATCTCCGATCGGTCGGCGGAGCGCCCGCGGCCGCCGTCGCCTAGGATTTTTGGGGCGGGCCCCCGCGCGTGGCGTCTCGGAGAGGGGATGTCCGCGCGGGGCGCGTGCGTGAAATCAAGCGCTCGCAAAAGCGAGCAGGGTACGTCACTTTCTTCCTGCAGGTGGTTGAACGGGCGCGGGACCGCGCGAGCAGGTAGCCCGCGAGCGCCCGCCCGAAGTCCAGCCCTCCGCCGAGCAGGTGACCGAGCGGGACCGGTCCACAGCCACGTCTCCACGCGTCGGGCGGCGCCCGGGGCGGGCGTGGTCCGCGCGGGCGCGGGGCGGTGTGGTTGGGCGGTCCTCATCGGGCGGACGGTATCGTGGCGGCAATGGGTGAGCCCGTCCAGACGACAGTCACCGAGCTGGGAGAGTCGCGCGTGCGCGTGGACGTGCAGGTGGCGCCGGGCGGAGATCGAGGCGCGCGTGCAGCGCAAGGCGGGGCAGCTCGGGCGCGAGCTGAAGCTGCCGGGGTTTCGCAAGGGCAAGGTGCCCGCGCCGCTGGTGCTGCAGCGCGTCGGCCGCGAGGCGGTGCTCGACGAAGCGGTGCGCGACGGCCTGGGGGGCTGGTACGCCGAGGCGATCCGGGACGTCGGGGATCGTGCCCGTGGGGGACCCCAAGATCGACCTCGGCGAGCTGCCCGCGCAGGGGGCGGCGCTGCGAGTTCTCGTTCGAGATCGGGGTGCTGCCCGTGGCTGAGCTGGGCGAGTACGCGGGGTTGGAGGTGGGGCGCCGCGAGCCGGTGCTGGACGAGGAGCTCGTCGAGCGGGAGATCGAGGCGATGCGCGAGCGCCTCGCGCGCCTGGAGACGGCCGAGCGACCCGCGGGCGAGGGCGATTATGTCGTCGTCGACTACGTCGGGCGCCTGCCGACCGTGGACCCGGAGACGGGCGAGACATTGACGATGGTCGCGTTCGAGGGCGGCGAGGGCCGCGACCAGCTGGTCGAGCTGGGCGGGGGCAAGCTGATCCCGGGCTTCGAGGAGGGATTGCTCGGCGCGGGAGCGGGCGAGACGCGCACGGTGGAGCTGAGCTTCCCCGCGGACTACGGGAACGCGGAGCTGGCCGGCCGGGAGGCGTCGTTTGAGATCGCCGTGAAGGAGGTCAAGGGCAAGCAGCTGCCGGACGTGGACGAGGACTTCGCCGTGGACGCCGGGTTCGACGATGTGGAGGAGTTGCGCGAGGACATCGGCCGGCGCATCCTGGAGTCCGAGGAGCAGCGCGTGGCGGAGGAGTTCCGCGAGGCGGCGCTCGACGCGGCGGTGGCCGGGGCGCGCGTGCCCGTCACCGAGGAGCTGTCGCGCTCGCGCGCGCGGGAGATGTGGGAGCGGATGCTGCACACGCTCTCTCACCGCGGGATCACGCGCGAGGCCTATCTGCAGATCGTCGGGCGCGGCGAGGAGGAGATCCTCGCGGAGATGGTGTCCGACGCCGAGCAGGGGCTGCGCCGCGAGGCGGTGCTGAGCGCGGTCGTCGCGGCGGAGGGGATCGAGCCCTCCGAGCAGGATCTGCTCCAGGCCGTCGCGCCGACGGCCGAGCGCGAGGGGATCGCGCCCGAGCAGGTGCTCGCGCAGCTGCGCGAGGCCGGACGCGTGGAGGAGCTGCGCGAGGATCTCGCGGCGCGTCAGGCGGTCGAGCTGATCGTCGAGCGCGCCAAGCCGATCCCGCTGGAGCAGGCGGCGGCGCGCGAGAAGCTGTGGACGCCGGAGAAGGAGGCCGAGCGCGAGCGCGAGCCGGCGCAGGCGGACTGAGAAGCTGTGGACGCCAAGTCGCTAGCCTGAAGGAATCAGGTCGGGGACGAGAAACTAAAGCGAGGACGATGAGCCCACTAGTGCCAATGGTCGTCGAGCAGACCTCGCGAGGCGAGCGCGCGTTCGACATCTACAGCCGTCTGCTCAACGAGCGGATCATCTTCCTCGGCACGCCCGTGGACGATCAG
This sequence comes from uncultured Solirubrobacterales bacterium, assembly GCA_963786535.1. Taxonomy (GTDB): domain Bacteria; phylum Actinomycetota; class Thermoleophilia; order Solirubrobacterales; family Solirubrobacteraceae; genus Palsa-744. The sequence goes on from CAWAZI010000002.1 coordinate 365,846, forward strand.
GTCGCGAACCTGATCGTCGCCCAGCTGCTGCACCTGGAGTCAGAGGACCCCGAGAAGGACGTCTCGCTGTACATCAACTCGCCCGGCGGCTCGGTGTATGCGGGGCTGGCGATCTACGACACGATGCAGTTCATCAAGCCCCACGTGCAGACGATCTGCGTCGGCATCGCGATGTCGATGGGGGCGCTGCTGCTGGCGGGGGGCGCGGAGGGCAAGCGCATGGCGCTGCCCAACGCCAAGATCCTGATCCACCAGGTGAGCTCGAGCTTTCAGGGTCAGGCGACGGACATCGAGATTCACGCCAAGGAGATCATCGACGTGCGCCGGCGGTTGGACGAGATCATCGCCAAGCACACGCATAAGGAGCTCGAGGACGTGCGCAAAGACACCGAGCGCGACTACTTCATGTCCTCCGAGGAGGCCAAGGCGTACGGCATTATCGACAGGGTGATCACGGAACACTGAGATGGCCCGCCCGACCGACACCAACGAGCAGCTGCTGTGCAGCTTCTGCGGCAAGTCGCAAAGGCAGGTCAAGAAGCTGATCGCCGGGCCGGGCGTGTACATCTGCGACGAGTGCATCGACCTGTGCAACGAGATCATCGACGAGGAGCTGGCCGCTCCGCCGGCGTTCGACCTGGAGAACCTGCCCAAGCCGCGCGAAATCTACGAGGTGCTGGACGAGTATGTGGTCGGCCAGGAGCCCTCCAAGCGAACGCTGTCGGTGGCCGTCTACAACCACTACAAGCGCGTGCAGATGATGACCTCGGGCGATGAGGAGATCGAGCTGCAGAAGTCGAACATCCTGCTGCTCGGGCCGACCGGCTGCGGCAAGACGCTGCTGGCGCAGACGCTCGCGCGGATCCTGAACGTGCCGTTCGCGATCGCCGACGCGACCGCGCTGACCGAGGCGGGGTATGTCGGCGAGGACGTCGAGAACATCCTGCTGAAGCTGATCCAGGCCGCCGACTACGACGTCAAGAAGGCGGAGACGGGGATCATCTACATCGACGAGGTCGACAAGATCGCGCGCAAGGCCGACAACCCGTCGATCACGCGCGACGTCTCGGGCGAGGGGGTGCAGCAGGCGCTGCTGAAGATCCTGGAGGGCACCCAGGCATCGGTGCCGCCCCAGGGCGGGCGCAAGCATCCCCACCAGGAGTTCCTGACGATCGACACGACCAACGTGCTGTTCATCTGCGGCGGGGCGTTCGCGAATCTCGACAAGGTGATCGAGCGGCGGATCGGCAACAAGGGGATCGGGTTCGCCGCGGCGATCGAGGCCAAGGCGGAGAAGGACACGGGCGAAGTGTTCGAGCAGTGCCTGCCGGAGGACCTGATCGAGTACGGGTTGATCCCCGAGTTCATCGGCCGGCTGCCGGTGATGAGCGCGGTGCACCAGCTCACGCGCTACGATCTCGTGTCGATCCTGACCGAGCCGCGCAACGCGCTGGTCAAGCAGTTCCAGCGCTTCTTCTCCTTCGACGGGATCGAGCTGGTGTTCTCCGAGGACTCGCTGACCGCGATGGCCGAGCGCGGCCTGGAGCGGGAAACGGGCGCGCGCGGGTTGCGCTCGATCATCGAGGAGATACTGCTGGAGGTCCAGTTTGAGCTGCCCTCCCGCCGCGACGTCAAGAAGTGCGTCGTCACCAAGGAGACGGTCGAACGCGGCCTGACGCCCACGCTCGTGACCGAAGCCGCGCCTGAACAGGAGCCGTCGTCCGGGCAGGAGCTGCGCGAGGAGTCGGCGTAGGCGGCGACCCCTCCTGCCGCCCTCGCGCTCGCGCACGAGGTGGCCTCGCCACGACCCAGCCACCGCTCGTCGCGAACGCCCGATCGCTACCATCGCGCTGTGACCAAGCTCGTCAAGTCGCAAGCCAAGCCGGACTCCAAACTGAAGCGCACCGTCAAGGCGGTGCCGTGGGCGACGCTGCTGCAGGGCACGATGATCGTCGGGCGGCGCTGGGCGGCGCTGTCGGAGAAGGAGCGGGCGCGGTTCGCCGAGCTGGTGCGCCGCTCGCGCGGGCGCGTACGCAACCTCAGCGCGAAGGAGCGCGTGGAGCTGCGCAAGCTCGCGCACAAGCTCGACGTCAGGGGCATGGGCCGCGATCTGGCGCCGCTCGTGCTGCGCCGACGCCATAGGCGTGGGCGCAAGCGTCACAGATGACCGACGATCTCGAAAGGCTGTCCACGCACGAGCTGCACGACCGCGCCGTGCACCGCGCCGAGAAGCACCTCGACGTGAAGTTCTTCTGGTCGCTGCTGGAGATCATCCCCGCGGCGGAGACGGCCAGCGGGGACACGGGGGAGGCCGACTTCGACATCGAGTCCTCCAAAGGGCTGATCAAAGATGCGGTCCACAGTGGCGACGGGACGCTCGGCGAGGCGCTGCGGCCGGTGTTCCTCGATTACCTGCGCAAGCATCCGGACGCGTAGTGCCACGCGGCGGCGTCGATCGCGGGAATGAAGACACCACGGAGCGCAAAGCGGCTTGCCGCCGGCACGGGATCCGGCGCCGGACGCAACGCGGGCGCGAGCTGGACCCCGGCGCAGGCCGAGCGCCACCTGCGGACGTTGGAGCTGTTCGGGATGCGCTTCGGGCTGGACCGGATGCGGCGGATGATGACCGCGCTCGGCTCTCCGGAGCAGCGCCTGGATGCGATCCATGTGCTGGGGACGAACGGGAAGACCTCGACCACGCGGATGATCGCGGCGATCCTGGAGCGCCACGGCCTGCGCACGGGCGCGTACACCTCCCCGCACCTCATCTCCTACAGCGAACGCGTGCGGATCGGCGAGCGGGATCTGCAGGAAGGCGAGTTCGCCGCGGCGCTCGCGCGGGCGGCGCGGGCGGCGGAGCGAGTCAACCGCACGCTGGCCGAGGACGACCACGTGACCCAGTTCGAACTGCTCACGGCCGCGGCGCTGTCGGAGATGGCCGAGCGGGACGTGCGGGTCGCGGTGGTGGAGGCCGGTCTGGGCGGGCGCTACGACGCCACGAGCGTGATCGACGCCCCCGTGACGGTGCTCACGAACGTCGGGCTGGAGCACACCCGCTGGCTGGGGCCGACGCTGACTGACATCGCCGAGGAGAAGCTCGCGGTCGTGCAGCCGGGGGGGACGCTCGTGCTCGGGTCCTGGCTCGCTCGGGAGGGGCTGGCGGTCGCCGAGCGCGTGGCGCGCGAGCGCGAGGCGCGGATCGTGCGCGTGGATGACGCGTCTCGCACGGTGACGCTCGCGGCGAGGGGCCTCTTCCAGCGGCGCAACTTCGCGCTCGCGCGCGCCGCGTCCGAGGCGTATCTGCGCGGCGCGGGGATCGAGCCCGACGAGCGGGCCGTCCGCGCGGCCGCCGCCGCGACCGAGGTGCCGGGTCGGCTGCAGGTCGTGGGCGAGCGCCCGCTGACGGTGCTCGACGGCGCGCACAACCCCGACGCGGTCGGGGAGCTGGTGCGATCGCTTCCGGACGTGCTGGGAGGCCGTGGCGTGGCGCTCGTGATGGGCGTGCTCGAGGACAAGGACGCCGCGGGCATGCTCGGAATGCTGCTGGGGGTATGCGAGTGCGCCTGGTTCACAGCGCCGCCGAGTCCCCGCGCGCTCTCGCCCGCGGCGCTGCAGTCGCTCGCGCGCCAGCTTGGATTCGACGCGGTGGAGTGCGAGCCCCGGCCGGAGCGGGCGCTGGCGAAGGCGCGCCGCTGGGCCGGGGAGGACGGGGACGGCAGGGCGGTGCTCGCCACCGGCTCGATCTACCTGGTCGGCGATCTGCTGCGCGGGCTGGAGACGTCCGCTACGCTGCCAGCGCAGGCCGCTTCGCAAACTTGATACTCAGATGAACGACGACGGCCCCCCCGTGCTCACGATGATCGGCGCCGTCGCGCTGATCGTGGCCCTGGTCATCCTTGTATTTTTTGCTGCCGGCTACGGATTTGGCCGGTTGTTTCTCTAAACTCAGCCGGCCGATGCCACCGCTCGCATATTTTGGAATCGAAAGCAGCGGCCTGAACCTGGTCATCGATCTGCTGATCCTGTTCGTCGTCGTCCTGTACTTCTCGCTGATCTACTGGACATACGCCGACGCGCGGCGGCGCATCCTCGATCCGATGCTGGTCGGCTGCGCGACGGCGGCGTCGCTGTTCCCGTTCGTCGGCACGATCGTCTACGTGATCCTGCGCCCGCCGGAGTACCTGGAGGACGTGCGCGAGCGTGAACTGGAGATGCAGGCCGCCGAGGCGCGCCTGCACGACATGGACAGCGGGCTGTGCCCGCACTGTGACTACCGGATCGAGCGCGACTTTGTTCGCTGCCCCAGCTGCCTGCGCAAGCTCAAGGAGCGCTGTGTCAGCTGCCAGCGCCCGCTCGACCAGGCCTGGACGATCTGCCCCTACTGTGAGACCGAGGTGCCCGGCGCCGTCGCCCCTACGCGGCGTAAACGCCGGAGCCGCGAGACGAGCGACGAGCAGTCCCTGCTGATCGAGCGGGAACCCTCGTTTACGCGCGATGTCTCGCCCGGCGCCGACGCCACGTCCGAGGACTCCCTGCCCGCCGTCACGCCCGCGGGCACCGCCCCCGACGACGACGTCAGGGCGAAACCCGTCGCGGCCCCCGAGTCGGCATCCTCGCGCTCGCGCAGCACCGGGCGCGCCCGCCGGCCCCGGCCCACCTCCTGACGACGCTCCGCCCCGCCACGGCCGAGCTCACGTAAACGACCACCAAAGGACCCCGCAGATGGACCAGACACTGATCCTTGTAAAGCCCGACGCCTTCGCCCGAGGACTGTCCGGTGAGATAATCGCCCGCTTCGAGCGCAAGGGCCTTACGATCGTCGCCCTGCGGCACATGACCGTAACCCGCGAGCTGGCCGAGCGCCATTACGCCGAGCACTCAGAGCGGCCGTTCTTCGGCGAGCTGGTCGAGTTCATCACCTCGGGGCCGATCGTGGCGATGGTCCTGCAGGGCGTGGACGCCGTCAAGGCGGCGCGCCAGGTGATCGGCGCGACCAACCCGCTGGAGGCCGCCACCGGCTCGATCCGCGGCGACTTCGCGATCGAGATGGGCCAGAACATGGTTCACGGCTCGGATTCGCCCGAGAGCGCGGCGCGCGAGGCAGAGCTGTTCTTCCCCTCGTCCTAGCTTCCGGCTCGCCGCAGCGGCGGGCGATCCTGGAGCGGCTGGGGGTCGCGTTCACGGTGCGCGCCACGGACGTGCCGGAGCTGGCGGACGGCGACCCGGTGCAGGTAGCACGCGAGAACGCGCTGCGCAAGGCCCGGGCGGCGCTCCGCCCGGGGACAGCCGAGGCGGTGCTCGGCTGTGACACGATCGTCGTGCTCGACGGCATGATCTACGGCAAGCCGCCCGATGTGCCGGCGGCGCGCGCGACGCTCACGGCGCTCGGCGGGCGCACGCACGAGGTGATCAGCGGGATCGCGCTGCTGCTCGCGGACGGGCGCTCGGAGGTCGTCGAGCGCGTGGCCGTGGCGCGTACGCGGGTCACGTTCCGGGCGATCGACGAGGAGCTGCTCGACTGGTACGTGGGCACCGAGGAGTGGCGCGGACGCTCGGGCGGCTATGCGATTCAGGGCGCCGGCGAAAAGCTGGCTCAGAAGATCGACGGCGAGGTCGAGAACGTCGTCGGCCTGCCCGTGGCGGCGCTGCTCGAGATCTACCCCGAGCTGCTCGGGACAGAGCGGGCGTGGGGTAGTGCAGAGCGCGAATAGACTTGGGATGTGCTGCCGCGGGGGCTGAATCCATGAGGCTTGGCGAGCTGGTTGCGGGTGTCGGGTCCGTGGGCGATGCGGGCTCTGACGTCGAGATCGGCGAGCTCGCGTACGACAGCCGTGCGGTGCGGCCTGGGACGCTGTTCCTCTGCGTCCCCGGCTTTCGCAGCGACGGGCACGACTTCGCCGCCGAGGCAATTCGCGGTGGCGCCGCCGCGCTCGTCGTGGAGCGCCCCCTGGGTTTGGGCGTGCCCGAGGTGCTCGTTCCCTCCGTGCGCATGGCGATGGGGGCTTTGGCGAGCCGCTTCCACGGCGATCCGACCGCGTCGCTCGACGTCGTGGGGATCACCGGCACGAACGGCAAGACGACGACCGCGTTCCTCGTGCGCGCGCTACTGCAGGCGGCGGGCGAGCAGACGGGCCTGCTGGGCACCGTCACCTCGATCGTGGGCGGTAAGGAGCGTCCGGTGCAACGCACCACCCCCGAGGCGATCGACCTGCACGCGGGCTTCCGCGCGATGCTCGACGCCGGGGATCGCGCCTGCGCGATGGAGGTCTCCTCGCACGCGCTCGCGCTCGGGCGCGCCGGCGGCGTTCGCTTCGCCGCGGCCGTCTTCACGAACCTGACGCAGGACCATCTCGACTTCCACCCGACGATGGAGGACTACTTCCTGGCCAAGCGCCTCCTGTTCCTGCCCGGCGAGGGCCAGTTGCCGGGGGTGAGCGTCGTCAACGTCGGCGATCCCTACGGACGGCGGCTCGCGGGAGAGATCGAGGGCGCGCGGACGTTCGCGGTCGACGGCCCGGCGGACTACAGCGCCACGGACCTGCGCTGCGACCTCGCCGGCTGCCGCTTCACGCTGCGCGCGCCGCTTGGCGCGCGCGAGGTCATGCTCCCGATGCCCGGCCGCTTCAACGTGGCCAACGCCCTCGGCGCGCTCGCGACCGCGCACGCGCTCGGGTTCGACCTCGACACGCTCATCGCCGCCCTGCGGCGCGGCCTCAGGGTGCCCGGGCGCTTCGAGCCCGTCGACGCCGGTCAGGGCTTCGCCGTGCTCGTCGACTACGCCCACACCCCCGATTCGCTCGAGCACGTCCTGCGCTCCGCTCGCGACATCGCCCGCGGGCGACGCGTCATCAGCGTGTTTGGAGCCGGGGGGGACCGCGACCGCACCAAGCGCCCGTTGATGGGAGAGATCTCCGCGCGCCTGGCGGACATCACGCTCGTCACCTCCGACAACCCCCGCTCGGAGGCGCCCGCCGACATCCTCGCCGAGATCGTCTCGGGCATCCCGTCCACAGCGGTATCCGACGGGTCGGTGCGCGTCGAGGTCGATCGCCGCGCCGCGATCGAGCAGGCGCTCTCGCTCGCGATGACCGACGATGTCGTGGTGATCGCCGGCAAGGGCCACGAGCGGGGCCAGGAGTTCGCCGACGGGCGCAAGGAGCCCTTCGACGACGTCACGGTCGCACGGGAGCTCCTCACCGCCCGGGTCGGCGCCCCCGCGGGGGCGGGCGAATGAGGGACTGGGACGCCAACCGCGTCGCGCGCGCCGCCGGCGCGCGCCTGGTCTTCCGTCCGGACGCCGACGCCCTGCCGGGCGAGCCTCGGGACATGGTGCCATCCGGGCCCCTGCGTGTGTCGATCGACTCGCGCGCCATCGCCCCAGGAGACCTGTTCGTCGGCCTGCGCGGCGAGCGTTCCGACGGGGGCGAGTACGCCGCCCAGGCGCTGCAGGCCGGCGCCTGGGGGGTGCTCGCGGCGCCCGAGCACGCGCTCGCCGTCGCCGCGATGGCCGAGGCCGCCGGGGCGGGCGTCGGATACCACGGCGTTGTGCTCGCGGACCCCAACCCGCTCGCGGGTCTGCAGTCGCTCGCCCGCTCCTGGCTGTCGGAGTTGCGCTCCGCCGGCGCGCGGGTCGTGGCGATCACCGGCTCCACCGGCAAGACCTCGACCAAGGACATCCTCGCCGCTCTGCTCGCGCCCCATCTGCGCACGGTCGCGAGCCCGGAGAACTTCAACACCGAGATCGGTCTTCCGCTCGCGATCCTCGCCGCGCCCGCGGGCACCGAGGCGCTCGTATTGGAGATGGCGATGCGCGGTCCCGGCCAGATCGCGGAGCTGACGGCGATCGCCGAGCCCGAGGTCGGCGTGATCGTCAACGTCGGCCCCGTCCACCTGGAGCTGCTCGGCTCGCTGGAGGCGATCGCCGCCGCCAAGGCCGAGCTGATCGCCGGCCTCGCTCCCGGCGCGACCGTGATCGTGCCCGCCGGCGAGCCGCTCCTTCAGGAGCACCTGCGGGACGATGTCCATACGGTCACCTTCGGCCTCGGAGGCGATGTCCAACTCTGCGACGAGCACCCCGACGGGTGCGTTTGCATCTTGGACGGCACTTCCGCTAGCCGATCGGAGATCCCACGATCTTCGATCGGTACGGCCGCCGTCTCGCCTGCACGCGACCACGATCGCGCAAGAACTGTCCCAGCCGATCCCGCCCGCATCGTCCTGCGGCCCTCCTTCGCGCAGACCCACAACCTGCGCAACCTGCTCGCGGCCGTCGCGGCCGCCCGTGCGCTCGGTGTTACGCCCGGAGGCGTGGTTACTGTGAGGTTCTCCGCGCTGCGCGGTGAGCGCATACGACTGTCTGAGGAAATCGTGCTGATCGACGACTGCTACAACGCCAACCCGATGTCGATGCGCTCCGCCATCGACGACCTGGTCGAGACCGCTTCCGGGCGGCGCGTCGCGGTGCTCGGCGACATGCTCGAGCTCGGGCCAGATGAGCTGCGCTTCCACCGCGAGATCGGCGCCCACGCGGCCGCACGCGGCGTGGACGTGCTCGTGGCCGTCGGTCCGCTCGCGGCCGAGATGATCCCCGCGTTCGCGGGCGAGAACGCTCACTCGGCCGCCGATGCCCCCGCCGCCGCCGAGCTGCTGTCCCGGCTGCTCGCCCGCGGCGACACGATTCTCGTGAAGGGCTCGCGCGGCGTGGGTCTCGAGCACGTTGGTCAGGCGCTGCTCGCGCGCGAGGCCCCCGACGGCGTTCGGGCGGACGGGCGCTGAATGGGGCGCATTCTCTTCGGTGGCACCGCCGCGCTGCTCATCTGCATCTTCCTGAGCCCCAAGTTCATCGAGTTCCTGCGCCGGCGCGAGTTCGGCCAGCACATCCGCGAGGACGGCCCCGAGGGCCACCACCAGAAGGCCGGCACGCCGACGATGGGCGGCATCATCGTGGTGCTCGCCGTCGCGATCCCGTTCATGATCCTGACCGACTGGGATTGGCGCTCGGTGGGAGTGTTCGGGGCGATGATCGCGTGCGCGCTGCTCGGCTTCGCCGACGACTACGTAAAGCTCGTGCGTCGCCGCTCGCTCGGCCTGCGCGCGCGCACCAAGCTCGCGATCACGATCGCCATCTCCCTCGGCCTGTGGTTCGTCGCCAGCCACGAGGCCCACCTCGCGCCCGAGCTGCGGCTGCGCTTCGTCGACTACACGATCGAACTCGGGCCGTTCTACCCCGTGCTCATCTACCTCGTGCTCGCCGGCACCACCAGCGCCGTCAACTTGACGGACGGCCTTGACGGCCTCGCCGCCGGCTGCGCCGCGATCGTGCTGCTCTCCTACATCGCGATCGCGTTCGTCACCGAAGACTACGATCTGGCGATGCTCGCCGGCTGCCTCGTCGGCGCCTGCATCGGCTTTCTGTGGTTCAACGCCTTCCCCGCCACGATCTTCATGGGCGACACCGGCTCGCTCGGACTCGGCGGCGCGATCGCCGGGCTGGCCGTGATGACCCACACGGAGGTCCTGCTGATCCTGCTCGGCGGGATCTTCGTGCTGGAGGCCCTGTCCGTCGCGATCCAGGTCTTCTCCTTCCAGACGACCCGCCGGCGCGTCTTCCTGATGGCGCCGATCCACCACCACTTCGAGCTCAAGGGCTGGTCTGAGACGAAGATCATCCTGCGCTTCTGGATCGTCGCCTCGATCTTTTGCGCGATCGGCTTCACCATCTATCACCAGAGCATTCGTTGAAGTGCCCGCGCGCGTCTCGCACCCCAGACCAGACATACCAGGCGGGCCCTACCTCGTCGTGGGACTCGCGCGCTCCGGGCGGGCGGCCTCACTCGCGCTGCGCGCGCGCGGCGAGCATACGGTCGGGGTCGACGCGGGCGCTCCGGAGGGATTGGAGGCGCTCGTGGACGCCGGCGTCGAGCTGCACACCGGTGAGGAGGGCGTGTCGCTGCTGGAGCGCGTCGGGGCGGTCGTTAAGAGCCCCGGCGTGCCCCGCGAGGCGCCCGTCATCGCCGCGGCCCGCGCGCGCGGGCTGCCCGTGCTCGGCGAGCTGGAGCTCGCCTGGCGCCTCTTGGGAAACGAGTTCGTCGCCGTCACGGGCACGAACGGCAAGACGACCACCGTCGAGCTGATCGGGCACGTCCACCGCGCCGCCGGCCTGCCCGTCGCCGTCGCCGGCAACGTCGGCGCCGCGCTCAGCGGGCTCGTCGGCGAGATCGACCCGGACGTGACGATCGTCTGCGAGACCTCCTCCTTCCAGCTCGAGGACACGCTCGCGTTCGCGCCCGAGGCCGCCGTCCTGTTGAACATCGCCTCCGACCATCTCGACCGGCACGCCACCGTCGAGGATTACACCGCCGCCAAGCTCCAGGTCTTTGCGCGCCAGTCCCGCGGGGACGTCGCCGTGCTCCCCGCCGACCTCGACGTCGAGCTGGGAGAGGACGTCTGGCGCGTGACCTTCGGCCCACCGCCGATCCAGGGCGGGGATCCGCGCTCGGCGTCGGTGGCGCTGGACGACGACGGCACGATTCGGTGGCAGGGCACACCGCTGCTGCCCGCCGCGGAGATCGCTCTTCGCGGACGCCACAACGCCTGCAACGCGATGGCCGCCGCGGCCGTCTGCCTGGCGCGCGGGATCGACCCCGACGCGGTCCGCGCGGGCCTGCGCACGTTCGCGGGCGTGCCCCACCGCCTGGAGGAGATCGCCCGCCGCGAGGACGTCCTCTATGTCAACGACTCCAAGGCCACGAACGTCGCCAGCACGATCGTCGCGCTCGATGCCTTTGCTCCCGGCACCGTGCACCTGATCCTCGGCGGCCAATCCAAGGGCCAGGACTTCACCCCCCTGCGCGAGTCCGTGGAACGGGATTGCCAGGCTGTGTACCTGATCGGCGAAGATGCCACTCTGATCGCCTCCGCGCTCGCCGGCATGCACGTGCCGCTACTCGAATGCGGCGAGCTCGAGCAGGCGCTGGAGGTCGCCGTGTCCACCGCCCGCCCGGGGGACGTCGTCCTGCTCTCGCCGGCATGCGCCAGCTTCGACCGCTTCGCCGACTTCGAAGCCCGCGGCGAGCGCTTCCGCGAGCTGGTCGCACTGCTCGGGACGGACTCGTAGGCGTCGGTCGAGGCGTCCCTGAGGGCATCGGTAAAGGCATCGCCCGATCCGCGTCGAAGTGGGCATGGATGATAGGGGTCCGTGTCCCGATATCTGCCGGGATTGAGGCCGCCGTTCCGCGGCGTCAGACGCCACCCACGATGCTCGATGTGCCACCAGCACGTCTGCGCTCGCGTTCGGCGTCTGCCATCCACGGCCCGACCCCCTCAATCCACCATCTATCGTGACACGAACCCCAGCCGCAGCAGCACGGCGCCCCCGCCCCGCGCACGGACCCCGGGGGGCCCGTCCGCGCCCGTCGGGCAATCCGAAGGCGCGGCCGTCGCACTCGATCGAGCACCGCATCCTGATCACCGCCACCATGTGCCTGCTCGCCTACGGCGCGGTGATGGTCTACAGCGCCACCTCCGCGACCGCGCTGCTGCAGGGCTCCGGCAACGGCAGCTCCTACCTGATCAAGTTCGTGCTCTACGGCGGGATCGGTCTCGTCCTGATGCGCGTGCTCGCACGCGACGGGATCGCCAAAGCGCAGAGCTTCGTCGCGCCGCTGCTGGCCGTCTCGTTCGTGCTCGTGCTCGCCGTGCATGTCCCCCACGTGGGCGTCGCCGTCAACGGCGCGCGGCGCTGGATCGGCCCCGGCCAGCTGCAGTTCCAGCCCTCGGAGCTGCTCAAGCTCGCGCTCGTGCTGTACGCCGCGACACTGCTGGCCCGCCGGCCCAAGCGCGTGCACGACCTGCGCGAGCTCTCGCGGCCGCTGCTCGTGGTCGTCGGCGGCGCGTGCCTGCTCGTCGCCACCGAGCCCGACCTCGGCACCGCCATGACGATCGCGTTCACGACCGCGGCGCTGCTCGTGGCGACCGGCATCCCCGCGCGTAACCTGGCGATCGTCGCCGGCACGGCGTTCGGGCTGGTCGCGCTGTACGCGATCGCGCGCCCCTACGCGCGCGCGCGCCTGACCTCGTTTATGGACCCCTGGGCGCACGCCTCCGGCAGCGGGTTTCAGGCCGTGCAGGGTCAGATCGCGATCGGCTCCGGCGGCCTGTTCGGCGTCGGTCCGGGCCAGTCGGTGCAGAAGATCTTCTACCTCCCGGAGGCCCCCACCGACTTCATCCTCGCGGTCATCGCCGAGGAGCTGGGAGTGGTGGGCGTGTGTGCGCTGCTGTTCCTGTACGGGCTGATCGCCTACGCCGGCCTGCGCGTCGCCAAGTCCGCGCGCAGCCTGCACAGCGCGCTGATCGCCGTCGGCGTGACCTCGCTGATCGTCTCCCAGGCGCTGCTCAACGTGTTCGCCGTGCTCGGCCTCGCGCCCCTGACGGGCGTGCCGCTGCCGTTCGTCTCCTACGGCTCCAGCAGCCTGATCGTGATGCTCGCCGCGATGGGCCTGTTGCTGAACGTGGCCGCCGGCGGCACCGCGCACGTGCGCGCCGTGCCCTCTCGAGGCCCGACTCGCACGACGGCCGACGCGCGAAAACAGGCAGGATGGGGCCGTGACACAGACGACGATCGCGATCGCGGCGGGGGGCACCGCCGGACACGTCGCGCCGGCGCTGGCGGTGGCCGACGCGCTGCGGGCTGACGGCGCGCGGGTCGCGTTCGTCGGCGGAACGCGCGCCGAGGCCCAGCTCGTGCCCGCCGCGGGCTATGAGCTGCGCACGGTCTCCGTCGAGGGCCTCAGCCGCACCAACCCCCTGCGCGCCGCCCGCGCGCTCCTGCGCGCCGCGCTCGCGTTCCCGCGCGCGCGCGCCATACTGCGCGAGCTGCGCCCCGACGCGGTGCTGGGGGGTGGCGGCTACGTCGCCGGCCCCGTCGGGCTCGCCGCGCTGAGCCTGCGCATCCCGCTCGTGCTCACCGAGGCCGACAGCCACCTCGGGCTCGTCAACCGCCTGCTCGCGCGCGGCGCCCGGCGCGTGTGCCTGGCCTTCCCGATCGACGGGCGCGACGGGGACCGCTACCGCGTGACGGGCCGGCCGATCCCCGTGCCCGACGCCGATCGCGCGCAGGCGCGGGCGCTGTTTCAGATCGCCGACGACGAGACGTGCGTGCTCGTGTTCGGGGGCTCGCTCGGCGCGCGCTCGATCAACCTCGCCGCGATCTCCGCGTTGGCGGGAGCCGCATCTGCCGCCGGTCTCGGCGAGATAGCGACGGAAGGTCTGCTCGGAGGCGCCCGCGAGGACGTTCTGCCGCTGCGCGTATTGCACATCGCCGGGCGTCGCGACCATCCCGAGCTGGCCGCCCGCACTCTGCCTGACGGGTATGACTTGCGCGAGTACCTGGACCTGGACGAGTTTGCCCAGGCGCTGGCCGCGGCCGACCTCGTGGTCGCGCGCTCGGGTGGCTCGGTGTTCGAGATCGCCGCGTATGGCCTCCCCGCGATCCTGATTCCCTACCCGCACGCGTCCGCCGACCACCAGACCGCCAACGCGCGCTGGATGGCCGCCGCGGGCGCCGCGGTCGTGATCCCCGATTCAGAGCTGACCGGCGCGCGCCTCGCGCGCGAGGTCGCGGCGCTGCTGGACGACCGCGCGCGCCTTCAGGCGATGGCATCGGCCTCGCGCGGCCTGGCGCTCCCTGACGCCGCGCGTGACGTGGCCGACGAGCTGATCGCCGCCGTCGCGGCGTCGGGACGGGCGGTGCGCCCATGACCAGCGTGTCCGGGCGCCCGTGGAGCGGGCGGCGGCTGCACTTCATCGGCGTCGGCGGCGCCGGGATGAGTGGGTACGCGCGCGCGGCCCACGCGCTCGGCGCGCAGGTCAGCGGCTCCGACCGCGCCGCCTCCCCATACACCGAGCGCCTGGCCGCCGACGGCGTGCTGAAGGCGCGGATCGGCGAACACGACGGGGCCAACGTGCCCGACGGCGAGGACGTGGAGGTCGTCTACTCCAGCGCCGTCCCGCGCGAGAACCCCGAGCGCGCCGCGGCCCGTGCGCGCGGCCTGCCCGAGCGTCCGCGCGCGGAGCTGCTGGGCGAGCTGAGCGCGCTGCGGCGCACGATCGCGGTGGCGGGCACCCACGGTAAGACGACGACCTCGGCGATGCTCGTATCCGCCCTGCACGCGGCCGGCTTGGAGCCCGACTGGCTCGTCGGCGGGACGATCGCAGACGGACAGGCCAACGCGAGCTGGACGGGAGTGGGGGAGTGGCTGGTCGTCGAGGCCGACGAGTCCGATCGCTCGATGCTCATGCTCGACGTCGACATCGCGGTGCTCACGAACGTCGAGCTCGACCACCACGCGACGTTCGGCTCGCTGGCCGAGCTGCGCGAGGCGTTCCGTGCATTCCTCGCACGGGCGCGCACGGCGATCGTCGTGTGGGACCGCCCCGAGCTGCTGGCGCTGGCGCCGGGCGAGACGGGGGTGGGTGAGACGGCTTCGGGTGAGACGACGAGGGTGACGGCATGCGCGACCGAGGCGACCGCGGACGGGATGGTGACGCTTGTGCGCTTCGACGCGCCCACGCCGGCTCTCGTCGACGGCGGCTCGCGCTTTATCTGGCGCGGTCACGAGGTCGCGCTGTCGGTGCCGGGCGCGCACAACGCGCTGAACGCGACCGCCGCGCTGGAGGCGGCCCGCCTGGCCGGGGCGGAGGTGCAGCGCGCGATCGCTGGGCTCGCCGGGTTTCACGGCGCCGGCCGACGCTTTCAGTTGCTGGGGGACACCGCGCGTGGCGCGCGCGTGTACGACGACTACGCCCACCACCCGACCGAGGTCGCGGCGACGCTCGCGGGGGCGCGCACGCTGGAGCACGAGCGGCTGATCGCCGTGTTCCAGCCCCATCTGTACTCGCGCACGGCGATGTTCGCGCGTGAGTTCGGCGCAGCGCTGGCGCAGGCCGACGTCGCGGTCGTGCTCGACGTGTATCCCGCGCGCGAGCGCGCGGCGGACCATCCCGGCGTCAGCGGGCTGCTGATCGTGCAGGCCGTCGCCGACGCGGCGGGCGGCAAGCCCGTGTATTGGCTGCCCACGTTCGCCGCCGCCGAGCCCGTGCTGCGCGAGCTGCTGGACGCCGGCGACGTCTGCGTCGTGATGGGCGCCGGGGACGTGGATCTGCTGGCAAGAGAACTGGCGGTGAGCGGCGATGGCGCGTAAGCCCATGTCCAGGGATTCGCCCACGACCGTGCCGTCGATCGTGGAGCGCGACTACTCGCTCGCGCGCCTTGCGACGGTCCGTACCGGCGGTGAGTCCGACTGGTTCGCGCGCGCCGGGTCGGGCGCCCAGCTGCGCGAGCTGCTCGTCTGGGCGCGCGCCGCGGATGTGCCCGTGGCGGTCGTCGGCTCGGGCTCGAACCTGCTGATCGCCGACGAGGGGGTTCGTGGGCTGGTCGTGAAGCTCGATCGCAAGCTCGCGCTGATCCAGCGCGAGGGTCCGCTGCGGATCGTCTGCGGCGGCGGCGCGAGGCTGCCCGCGGTCGCGACCCGCGCGGCCCAGGCGGGACTGTCGGGGATCGAGTTCGGCGTCAACATCCCCGGCACCGTCGGCGGCGCGGTGCGGATGAACGCCAACGCCTACGGCGGCGAGCTCGCGCGGACGCTGGAGTGGGTCGAGGTCGTGACCGCCGACGGATCCGAGCGCCGCGTTCCCGAGCAGCTCGGGTTCTCCTACCGCCACTCCAACCTCCAGGCCGGGGAGATCGTCGCCCGCGCCTCCTTCCTGCTTGCCGAATTGGACACGAGCACCGTCAAGGCGACGCTCGCGGAGATGCGCGCCCGCCGCCACGAGGCTCAGCCGCAGGGGATCAAGACGTTCGGCTCGACGTTCGTCAACCCGGAGGACCCTCGCGCGGAAGGTCGCACCGCCGGACAGCTGCTGGCGCAGGCGGATTGCAACGGCCTGACGGTCGGCGGCGCCCGCCTCGCGCCCAAGCACGCCAATTTCGTGGAGAACACCGGTGCCGCCACGACCGCCGACGTGCTCGCGGTGATGGCCGAGGGGCGCGCCCGCGTACTGGAGCGCTTCGGTGTGGCGTTGGAGCCCGAGGTGCAGACGCTTGGGGACATTCGGTTTCCGTGGGTCGCCGGCGTTAGGGTCCTAAGCGCTGAGTAGCCTCGCCGGGGAGGTCATCTCCTAGCTCGGATTCCGGCCGATGCGGGGCCGATCGGTCCCGAGAGAGGAGGTGAAAGTATGACGACGTCTGTCGCTGTACTAGCAACTGCGCTGCTCGTTGCCATGCTGGTCATAGACCGGCTCACGAGATAGGCGGGTTGCCCTCAAGCCCCGGTGGACGACAGGCCCCATGTCCACCGGGGCGATTCTACAAAGAAAGGGGCCCGGTTGCCCGGGCCCCTGAAGACAGCGACATCAGTCGTTGTACTAGCGCCAACTATGATAGCGCCGTCCCATCCCGCACACAAGCTGTCGCTGCCGGTAGGGGTTCGGGCGCGAAGGTCGAAGACCTTCCGAATGGCCCGCTCGCTCGCTGCGCCCGCTCCTCGCCGCCTAACCCGCAGACGGGCGCGCCTCACGTTCGGCGTGCCGCGCCCGTTGAGGGCCGCCGCGAGCATGACCCGCGCCGGGATCGCCGCCGTGTGCGCGCGCCGGCGGCTGCGGATCGCGCTGCTGGCGGTCCTGGTCGCGATACCGCTGTTGGGCGGCTCCTACCAGCTGCTGCGCCATTCCTCGCTGAGCGCGGTCGAGCACGTACAGGTAAGCGGTCTCGCCGCGGTGCATGGCGCGGACACCGCCGCGATCGAAACGGCCCTGACCGGCGCGGCGCATGGCATGAGCACGCTCGCCGTCAGTCCCGCCGCGCTGCGGGCCGCCGTCGCGTCCTACCCGATCGTCGGCACGATCAGGGTCCATCCGAGCTTCCCGCACGGGCTGCGTATAGAGGTCGTCGAGCGGCCACCCGTCGCGGCGCTGGTCGTGGGCGGCGCCAGCACCGCCGTGGCGGCCGACGGGGTCGTGCTGGGCCCGGGCTTCCTGTCGAGCTCGCTGCCGCTCCTGAACGCCGGCGGGGCAACGACAGCCGTATCCGCCGCCACGACCACCCTGCCGCCGGTGGGGGGAGCGTTCGTGGCGCCTCGCTGCTCGGGGCACTCGCGATACTGGGCGCAGCTCCGCCACCGCTGGCGCACGCCGTCACCCGCGTGTACTCCGGACCGAAGGGCCTGACGGTCACGCTGCGCGGAGACCTGCTCGCGTACTTCGGCGACGCCACGCGACCGCACGCGAAGTGGCTGTCGCTCGCGCGCGTGCTCGCCGATCCCAGCTCGGCAGGCGCCGCCTACATCGACGTGCGCCTGCCCGAACGTCCGGCCGCGGGGTTCGCCCCCGGCACCGTCCGCCCCGACGCGAGCTCCACCGAAACGGAATCGACCGGCACGTCGGACCCGAATACGGCCGCCGAACTGGCCAGCGGCCTGGACGCCGCCGTGGGGGGCGGGTCGGGCTCGGGTTCGGGTTCGAGCACGAGCTCCGGCAGCGGTGCGGGGGCCGAACCGAGCGCCGGCGCCGGAGCGGCGCAGTCGGGCTCGACGCCGTCTGAAGCCGGCTCGACGGGCTCGACCTCGGGCGCGGCGACGGGCGCCTCGCCGCCGCCGCCGTCGTCGGAAGCCAGCACCGGCGAAACCTCCGAAACGCCCACCACAAGCGGGGTTCCTGGGGGTTGAGCGGCGTCTCGCGAGTCCCAATCTAAACTCTAACCCTCGACTTTAGGTTGATTCCATCGGGAGGGCGTGTCTCGGGGTCCGGTCGAGAGTTCCTGGATCTGCAACGATTGTTGCGAGATTGGCCGCCGTCGTTGACAGGGCGAAGTTCCCTGCATAACGTGCACGTTTCAGCGGGCCGGCCGACAGTGTCGATCGAACCCTTAACTCTTACTGAAGGCTGTGGACGGAAACCACCATGGAGAGCTCAGCGAGTAGCGGCAGCATGACCGGCGCCGGCAGCTATCTGGCTGTGATCAAGGTCGTGGGCGTAGGCGGCGGCGGCACCAACGCGGTCAGCCGCATGGTCGACGCCGGCCTGCGGGGCGTGGAGTTCATCGCCGCCAACACCGACGCGCAGGCGCTCGCCATGTGCGACGCCGACTTGAAGCTGAACATCGGCCACGAGTCGACGAAGGGTCTCGGCGCGGGCGCCAACCCCGAGGTCGGCCTCGGCGCCGCCTCGGAGTCCCGCGACGACATCAAGGAGGCGCTGAAGGGCGCGGACATGGTGTTCGTCACCGCGGGCGAGGGCGGCGGCACGGGCACTGGCGCCGCGCCGGTGATCGCGGACATCGCCAAGAACGAGATCGGCGCGCTTACCGTCGGCGTGGTCACGCGTCCGTTCGACTTCGAGGGCTCTCAGCGAGGGCGCCAGGCGGCCGAGGGCATCGAGCGCCTGCGCGAGGTCGTCGACACGCTGATCGTGATCCCCAACGAGAAGCTGCTCACGGTCGTCGAGCGCCGCACCTCGATGCTCGACGCGTTCCGCGAGGCCGACAACGTGCTGCGCCAGGGCGTGCAGGGAATCACCGACCTGATCACGATCCCGGGCCTGATCAACCTCGACTTCGCCGACGTGCGCACGATCATGCACGACGCCGGCTCCGCCCTGATGGGCATCGGCACAGCGGGCGGTGAGAATCGCTGCGGCGACGCCGCCAAGGCCGCGATCTCCTCGCCGCTGCTGGAAGAGTCCGTCGACGGCGCCACCGGCATCCTGCTGAACATCACCGGCGGCAAGGACCTGGGCCTGTTCGAGGTCAACGACGCCGCCGAGATCATCCAAAACGCGGCCGACCCCAACGCCAACATCATCTTCGGCGCCGTCATCGACGAGTCGATGTCCGACGACGTGCGCGTAACCGTGATCGGCACCGGCTTCGACCACCGGCCCGGACGCGCCGCGCGCGCGGAGGGCCGCTCGCGTCGAGATCGCGTCCCCGGATCGACGATCGCCAGCGCTCGTCGTTGGAGATCTCCGACGACGACATCGACGTGCCGCCGTTCTTGCGCTAGCATGAGTTCGGCAGCCGGTCCGCGGCAGGCCTCGACGCCATCGCCGGAATCGCCGCATGCGGCTTGCGCCTGCAGGCGCATGCGCCTGCAGGTAACCGCATGCGGCTTGGTTCGGACGCATGCGCCTCGCCAGCGGCGCATGCGACGGTCTGAGCGGACGAATATCGTGCCACGATAACCTGCGCGCGCGTGCCGTCCACCCCGCGCCGTACCTCCCTGTACGACCGCCACGTAGCCGCCGGGGCCAAGCTGGTCGAGTTCGCCGGCTGGGAGATGCCCGTCCAGTACGAGGGGGTGCGCCAGGAGCACATGGCGGTGCGCAGCGACGTGGGTATGTTCGACGTCTCGCACATGGGCGAGATCGAGACCTCCGGCCCGCAGGCGCTGGAGCTGTTGCAACGGCTGATCTCGAATGACCTCTCGCGCGTGCCGATCGGCGGCGCGCAGTACGGACTGCTGTGCCGCGAGGACGGAGGCGTGCTGGACGATCTGTTCACATATCGCCTGGACGCCGAGCGCTGGCTGACCGTCACCAACGCCGCCAATCACGAGCGCGACCTCGAATGGTGGCGCGCTCACGTCGGGGAGTTCGACGCGCGGGTGGACGACCGCATCGAGCGACTACGCGATGCTCGCCGTGCAGGGTCCCCGTGCGCGCGAGCTCGTGCAGGCGATCTCCGACGCGCCGCTGCCCCCGCGGATGACCGCGACCACGCGGCGGCTGGCGGGCATGGAGATGCTCGTATGCGGCACCGGCTACACCGGCGAGGACGGCGTCGAGCTGCTGCTCTCAGCGAGCCGACGCCCCCGCGCTGTGGGATGAGCTGATGCGTCGCGGCGCCGTTCCCGCGGGATTGGCCGCGCGCGACACGCTGCGCCTGGAGGCCTGCTACCACCTGTACGGGAACGACCTCTGCACCGAGCGCGGGCCGATCGAGGCCGGGCTCGGCTGGTGCTGCAAGGAGGACACGGGCTTCGTCGGGGCCGAGGCCGTGCGCGCGGTGCGCGCCGCGGGGCCGCGTGAACGGCTCGTCGCATTCGCGATCGACGGGCCCGGGATCGCGCGCCAGGGCAATCCGATCGCCGGCGGCGGCGAGGTCACGAGCGGCACCCTCTCGCCCACCCTGGGGATCGGCGTCGGCCTCGCCTACGTACCCTCCGAGCACGCCGCCGTGGGGACTCGTCTCGAGATCGACGTCCGTGGCAAGATGCGCCCGGCCGTGGTCCGTGAGAAGCCTCTATACCGAAAGGGCGCGTGATGTCCGAGGCGGGTTATCCCGACGATCTGCTGTATCACCCCGAGCACGACTGGGCGCGCATCGACGCCGAGGGATCGGATCCCGCCCGCCCCGAGGCGACGCTGGGGGTCACCTGGTACGCGCAGGACGCGCTCGGCGAGGTCGTCTTCTTCGAGGCGCCCGCCGTCGGCACGCTGCTCGTCCAGGGCGCTCCCTACGCCGAGGTCGAGTCCGTCAAGGCCGTATCGGACGTGGTCGCGCCGCTGTCGGGGGAGATCGTCGCGGTCAACGACACGCTGGAGGACAGCCCCCAGCTCATCAACGAGGACCCCTACGGCGAAGGCTGGATGGTGCGCATCGCGCTGAGCGATCCGGGCGAGCGCGACGCGCTGATGGACGCCGATGCCTATTCGGCCACGCTGGGCGGCTAGGCTTCGACGGAGGGAGAGGTGGGTCGAGGTGGTCGGGCCGCCAGGTCTTTCCGTGCGGACCCCTTGAGCTGAGGCGAGCCCTTGAGCCGCTACACCGCCACCACCCAGCAGGACCTCGAGCGGATGCTCGCGACGATCGGCGTCGGCTCCGTGCAGGAGCTGTTCGACCGTCAGATCCCCGCCGGCGTGCGGCTGGGACGCGCGCTCGATCTGCCGGACGGGATGGGCGAGCAGGACGTCTACGCGCACCTGCGCGAGCTGGCATCGCGCAACGTCAGCGCCGAAGACGAGGTCTCGTTCCTGGGGGCGGGCATGTACGACCACTACGTCCCGGCGCTGATCGACATGCTGATGGAGCGCTCGGAGTTCCTGACGCCCTACACCCCCTACCAGCCGGAGATATCCCAGGGCGGGCTGCAGGTCATGTTCGAGTACCAGACCGCCATCTGCGAGCTGACGGGGCTGCCCGTCTCCAACGCCTCGGTGTACGAGGGGCCGAGCGCCGTCGCCGCCGCCGGGTATCTGGCGAAGCTGCACAACGGCCGCACCCGGCTCGTCGTCAGCGCCGGCATGCACCCGCACTCGATCGAGACGCTGCGCACGCTCGCGCACGGGTACGGGATGAGCGTCGTCGAGGTTCCGCTCGTCGACGGCGTCACCGACGTGGACGCGTGGACGGAGGCGATCGACGCCGACACGAGCGCGGCGATCTTCGCCCAGCCCAACTTCTACGGCGCGGTCGAGGACGCCGCGCGGCTGAGCGCCGCCGCGAATGACGCTGCCGCGGTGCTCGCCGGCCGAGGGGATGCGGCTCGGGGCGGCGGGGACCGGGTCCGGTGGTCGTCGCCCAGGTCGATCCGATCACGCTCGGCGTGCTGAATGCCCCGGGCGAATGCGGCGTGGACGTCGCCGTCGGCGAGGGCCAGCCGCTCGGCAACCGGCTGGACTACGGCGGGCCCTCGTTCGGGCTGTTCGCCGCGCGCGAGGAGTACCTGCGCAGGATGCCCGGGCGGATCGCGGGCGAGACCGTCGACGTGGACGGACGGCGCGGGTTCGTATTGACTCTGCAGACCCGCGAGCAGCACATCCGCCGCGAGAAGGCCACGTCGAACATCTGCACCTCGCAGGCGCTCAACGCGCTCGCCGGCGTCGTCTACCTGGCGTGGCTGGGCCGGCACGGCATCGTCGAGCTGGGCGAGCTGCTGCTCGCCCGCACCCACTATGCGCGCGAGGCGCTGATCCGCGCTCGACGGCGTGGGGGCCATGCACTCACAGCCCGTGATTCGCGAGTTCGCCATCCGTCTCGACGCCGACGTGGCGGCGGTCAAGGCGCGATGCGCGCGCGCGGGCGTGAATCCCGGCGTGGATATCCATGCGCTGACCGCGCGCGAGTCCGATCGCGGCGGCCTGCTCGTCGCCCTCACCGAGCAGCGCTCGCGCGCGGACATCGACCGGCTCGCGGACGTGCTCGGCGCGGCGGTGGAGGCCGAGCGCCAGGCGGTGGCGGCATGACAAATAAGCGTGAGGAGGAGGTCACCGAACCTTCCACGAGTTCGCAGGGCAAGCTGGGCAAGGACGCAGGGAGCGTGGTGTACGACGTACGCGTGCTGGCCGATCAGTCGATCGCATCTGATCGACGATCGGTAAGGACGCCGATCCAGCGCCGCCATGTGGACTCGTGGACCGAGACACCGCAGCAGCGTGACCGTGCGCGGACCATCTTCGAGAAGGGCGCTCCCGGGCGCCGCGCGTTCGTGTGTCCCCAGCTGGACGTGCCGCCGGTGGACCCCGAGCGGCTGCTCCCGGCGCGCTACCGCCGCGCCGCGCCGCCGCGCCTGCCGGAGGTCTCAGAGCCCGAGATCGTGCGCCACTACGTATCGATCTCCAAGCGCAACTTCGACCTTGACTCGGGCTTCTACCCGCTCGGCTCGTGCACGATGAAGCACAACCCGCGGTTGCATGAGCGCGCCGCCGCGCTGCCCGGACACGCGCGGCTGCACCCGCTGCAGGACCCCGCCCGCGCGCAGGGCGCGCTGGAGCTGATGTGGCGGTTGCAGGGTGCTCTGGCGGAGATCGCCGGCCTGCCGCATGTCTCGCTGCAACCCTCGGCCGGGTCGCACGGCGAGCTCGCGGGACTGCTGCTGACGCGCGCCTATCACGACAGTCGCGGCGAGGCCCACGCTCGCCACAGGGTGCTGACGCCGGACACCTCCCATGGGACCAACCCGGCGACCGTGACGATGGCGGGCCTGGAGGTCGTCAAGCTCGCGACCGACGCCGCGGGCGGGATCGACCTCGACGACCTGCGCGCGAAGGCCGACGGCGACGTGGCGTGCCTGATGCTGACCAACCCGAACACGCTCGGGGTGTTCGACCCCAACATCGAGGAGATCGCCGCGATCGTGCATGGGGTGGGGGCCACGCTGTACTACGACGGGGCCAACCTCAACGCGGTGATGGGCGTCTCGCGTCCTGGGGACATGGGGTTTGACATCGTCCACTTCAACCTGCACAAGTCCTTCACCCAGCCCCACGGCGGCGGCGGCCCCGGATCTGGCCCGATCGCCGTGAGCGAGCGCATCGCCCCGTTCCTGCCGACCCCGACCGTCGTCAGGCGCGCCGCGGCGGAGGCGAACGGCGAGGGCGATGCGGCGCGGGCGAGCGCCGTGGCCAACGGCGTCACGCCGGCGGGCACCGCCACGAACGGCGCCGGTCCGGGGGAGCCCGTGTTCGACCTCGACTTCGGCACGGCCGACGGGCCGGGCTCGCGCACGATCGGGCGGCTGCGCGGGTTCCACGGCAACTACGGCTGCTGCGTACGCGCCTACGCATACATCCGCTCGCTCGGCGCGGACGGGCTGCGCGACGCCTCCGAGACGGCCGTGCTGAACGCCAACTACCTGCTCGCGCGGCTGCGCGAGGCGAGCGTCGCCGAGCACCTGCCGCTCGCCTACGGGGAACTGTGCATGCACGAGTTCGTGCTCTCGGGCGGGCCGATGAAGCGCGCGCTCAAGCTGAAGACGCTCGACCTCGCCAAGCGCCTGCTCGACCACGGGTTCCATCCCCCGACCGTCTACTTCCCGCTGCTCGTGGACGAGGCGCTGATGGTCGAGCCGACCGAGACTGAGACGCGAGAGACGCTCGACGCGTTCGCCGAGGCGATCGCCGCGATCCTCCGCGAGGCCGCGACCGACGGGCCGGAGGTGGCTCAGAACGCCCCCTACACGACCCCGGTCAGGCGGCTGGACGAGGTCGCCGCCGCCAAGCGCCCGGTCATCCGTCAGGCGTTGTCCTGACGGTGGTGTTTTCGCGCAGCTTGCCGTCGATGAAGTCGTCGGCGGCGCGCGGGCCGAGGAAGGGGGTGAGCGCGAGGTAGGTGGCGTGGTATGCGTGGCGTGAGAGCTTGCGGGTGTGGCCATGGCGGGCTCGGTGGTAGCCGAGCTCGAAGACCGCGGCGACGATCGCTTCCATCGCGGTGCGGGATTGGGGGTTGGTGGTGTGCTGGTTGCCTTCCTGAAGGAAGATCGTGAACGCGGCGTGGCTGTCCTCGACGCGCTGGATGGCGGGGGCGCCGACCGCGTGGGACTCGGCGTATGCCATGTGCGCCATGGCGGGGTGGGTCGCCTGGAACTGGCTGGCCGCGAGGATGCCACGCCAGACGCGCTCGGGCCAGGCGCCGGTGCTGAAGAACGCGCTGGCGCCGATGGCCATCGTCTGCTGGAAGCCGAGCTCGTGGACGGCGAGGAACGCCTGTTGCTTGTCGCGGAAGTGGGCGTAGAACACGCGCCGGTCCACGCGCGCGATGGCAGCGATGTCGGCGATGGTGGTGGCGGTGTAGCCCTTGCGGGCGGCGACCTCGGCGGTTGCGTAGAGGATGCGCTCACGCTGGTTGCGCGCGATCTCGCTCGCGGGCAGACTGGATCTGCCCGCGGGTATCGGCGCCGGGGCCTCGCGTGGCAGCTCGGACACGTGGGGCGAGGGCGGCGGCGGCGGGCCGGGCTTCAGCGTATGCCAGCGGTGCTCGCCGGCGGGCCGGCTATAGCTTTCGATCCATCCGCCGAGCTCGCGGTCGAGCTCTGAGAGGTCGTGTTCGCCGCGACGCAGGCGGGGCGAGAGCAGCCAGTGGGCAGCGCCGATCAGCGCTCGGGTGGGGAGATCGGGGGTGGGCGTCTGGGGTGAGAGCCCGGCGCGGGCTCCTTCGATGACCTTCTCGATCCGGGTGATCGTGCGGTCGCGCTCGTCCAGCGCGCGCGGGCCGCCGGCCATCGCCTCGTTGGCGAGGAACCGGGCCTGAGCGGGCTCGGCTTCGGCGCGCGCGATCAGCCGCCGGATGGCCGCCTGGGGGGCCCGCTCGGGCGGCGCCTGGCGCACGGCGTCGCGGATCTGCGCGAGCAGCCGTGTGGCGATGTCGCGGTGGGCGGCGAGGAAGCAGTCGTCGCGGTCGGCGAAGTAGTCGTAGAACGTGGGGCGCGAGACGCCGGCGTTGGCGATGACCTTCGAGACGCTCGCGCCGGCGTATCCGTCGCGGTTGACGGCGGCGA
The DNA here is from genome assembly GCA_963786535.1 of uncultured Solirubrobacterales bacterium. Lineage (GTDB taxonomy): Bacteria > Actinomycetota > Thermoleophilia > Solirubrobacterales > Solirubrobacteraceae > Palsa-744. The sequence continues at coordinate 391,111 of CAWAZI010000002.1, forward strand.
TCATGCCGGCGATGAGCCGTTCGCGCTGAGTGCTCTTGCGGGTGCTGACAGACACGATGTTTATATAGTGACCGCGCGTGCTGCAGTGCGCGAGCCGAGCGTTTCGAGAGCCGTGACTGGCTCGTCAATGTCGCGAAGGATTGCGTTGTCTGCCGCTGTGGTTCACGTGATCCGCTTACGCTGTGCCGCTTGGCTCCGCGCTCCGTGCTGGCGGGTCTCGACGGGTAAGCCGTCCCCGGCCATGGATCTGTCCGGGCCCGCGGCTGACGCTACCATCCCCCGGTCAAATGCGCATCTTCTCCGGCATCCAGCCCACCGGGAGCAAGCACCTGGGCAACTACATCGGCGCGATCTCCCAGTATGTCGCCGGGCAGGAGCGCGGCGAGGCGCTGTATTGCATCGTCGACCTGCACGCGATCACCGTCCCCTACGAGCCCGCGCGGCTGCGCGAGAGCCTGTATGACCTCACCGCGCTGCTGCTCGCCGCGGGCCTGGACCCTGAGCGGTGCACGTTGTTCAGGCAGGGGGACGTGCGGGAGCACACCGAGCTGTGCTGGCTTTTGAGCGGCGTGACCGAGCTGGGGAGGCTGCAGCGGATGCACCAGTTCCGCGACAAGTCTGTGATCCAGCGCGAGCTGGTGAGCGCCGGGCTGCTGATGTATCCGGTGCTGCAGGCCGCCGACGTGCTCGCCTATCGCGCCGACGAGGTGCCGGTGGGCGAGGATCAGCGCGAGCACCTGGAGCTGATGCGCGACGTGGCGCGTCGCTTCAACGCGCGGTTCGGCGACGGCGAGGAGGTGCTGGTCGTGCCCGAGCACCGCATACCCGAGGTGGGAGCGCGGATCATGGACCTGCAGGATCCGGCGCGCAAGATGTCGACGAGCGGCTCGAGCGAACAGGGGACGGTGTACGTGCTGGACGAGCCGCGCGCGATCGAAAAGAAGATCAAGAGCGCCGTCACCGACTCGGGCACGGGGATTCGCCGCGCGCCCGAGAAGCCGGGCGTGTCGAACCTGATCGAAATCCTCGCGGTCGCGCGCGGGATCACGCCGGAGGCGGTCGAGGCGGAGATGGAGGACGCGCGCGGGTACGGCGACCTGAAGGCGGCGGTGGCGGAGGCGACGGTCGAGTACCTCGCGCCGGTGCGCCAGCGCTACACCGATCTGCGCGCCGACGAGGACGCGCTGGAGGCGGTGCTCGCCGACGGAGCGTCGCGTGCGCGAGAGATGGCCGCCGGCACGCTCGCGGACGTGCGCGAGCGGATGGGCGTGGGTGCGCCCCGTCGGGGCTGATCGGTACGGTGGACGGGTGAGCATCGCCACGCTCGACCTCGACCTGGACCTGTTCAGCGGACCGTTCGATCTGATGCTGACGCTGATCCTGCGCGAAGAGGTGGACCTGCTCGAGCTGGCGCTGGCGGACGTGGTGCTCGCCTATCTCGACCACCTGGAGTCTCGCGGCGAGCTGGATCTGGAGACCGCGACCGAGTTCATCGTGCTGATCGCGGCGCTGCTGGAGCTCAAGTCCAAGCTGATGCTCGCCAGCGAGGATGAGAACGAGCTGCTCGACATGGAGCCCGAGGAGGCGGCCGAGGAGCTGCTGGCGCGGATGCTGGACGCGCGCCGCTACCGCTCGGCCGCGGGCCACCTGAAGGAGCTGCTCGCGCAAGAGCACGGGAGCAGATTCCGCGAAGCGCCGCCGCCCGTGCACCTGCGCCGCACCGAGCTCGCACCCGAGGAGGGCTCGGAGGACCCTACCGTCCTGGGCGAGGCGATCGGACGGCTGCTGAGGATGCCTCCGGCGATCAGTCTGCGTCACATCGGCACGGCGCGAGTGACGGTCTCAGAGCGTCTGGCGCACCTGCGCGGGCTGCTGCGCCGGGGAGCGTTCAGCTTCGACGAGGCCGTGCGCGGGGCCGATCGCATGACGGTCGCTGTCACGCTGTTCGCGCTGCTGGAGTTGTACAAGTGCGGCGAAGTGGACTGGCGTCAGCCGGAGAGCTTCGGAGAGATCGCGATCGAGGCCGTCGGCGCTCAGTCCGCCACGCTGGCCGATTGGGGATCGCATCTTGATCCCCAATCGGTCGCGGCCGTGGCAGGATAGGCGTCATGGACGCGGAGATGGACTTCATCGCTCGAGGGGCGCTCGCGGCGGACACGGAGGGTGATGTGGAGATCCGCGCGCAAGCCGGCCCACCGGACGGCGAGGGGGATAATGATGAGCTGGCGAGCACGATCGAGGCGCTCCTGTTCCTCTCGCCCGACCCGCTGAGCGTGACCGAGCTGGCCGAAGCGGCCCAGGCCGGCGAGCCCGACACCCAGGCGGCGCTGGGCGCGCTCGCCTGGCGGTACGTGCCCGGCGAGCGCGGGATCGTGCTGCGCGAGCTCGGCGGCGGGTACACGTTCGCGACAGATCCCGCCACCGAGGACGCCGCCAGGCGCCTGTTCAGCCGCCCGCGCACGGCCACGCTCACGCCCGCGCAGGCCGAGACGCTGGCGATCGTCGCCTACCTGCAGCCGGTGTCGCGCCCGGAGATCACGCGCATCCGCGGTGTCAGCGCCGACTCGGCCGCGACCACGCTGCTGGAGCGCGGCCTGATCGAGGAGGCCGGCCGCTCGCGGTTCGGCGCGATCACCTACCGCACGAGCACCCTGTTCCTGAAGCTCTTCGGACTGCGCTCCCTGGTGGAGCTGCCCGACGTGGCGCGCTGGGATCCCACGCCCGAGGAGCAGGCGGAGCTGCGCGAGCGGCTGCTGCGCGCGGGAGAGGCCCGGTCGGGAGGCGTAGGATCGTCGGGCGAGTAGGACCGGTTTTGGGGTGAGCCAGAGCCTGCCGCTTCGTCGGGTTGCCGTCGGCGCCGCTCATCGCAGCCGTCGGCGTTGAGAGAGCGCTTAACGGTGGCGATTCCGTGGTTGTGCACGTTCCGCGCTTAGGCTGGCTGATATGCGTCTGGCCAAGCATCTCGCCCATGCGGGCGTAGCGTCCCGCCGAGGCGCCGAGGCGTTGATCGCCGAAGGGCGCGTGGCGGTGGACGGGGAGGTCGTGACCGATCCCGCGCGAGACGTGGGGGAGGGCAATCGCGTCGAGGTCGCGGGACGCGCGGTGGCAGGCGCGGAGCCGAGAGTCGTGTATGCGGTGAACAAGCCGCTCGGGGCGGTCTCGACCGCCCATGACACCCACGGCCGCCCGACTGTCGTCGAGCTCGTGCCCGCGCGCGGGCTGCTACGCCTGTATCCGGTCGGGAGGCTCGATGCGGACAGCAGCGGGCTTATCCTGCTCACTAACGACGGGGAGCTCGCCAACCGGCTGACGCACCCGCGGTATGAGGTGGTCAAGACCTACCTCGCGCGCGTCGGCGGCGGGCGCGTGGGGGAGGATGCGGTGCGGGCGCTGCGCGGCGGCGTCGAGCTGGACGACGGCGTCACCGCCCCCGCCCGGGTGCGCCTGCTCGCACCGGCCGTGATCGAGCTGGCGATTCACGAGGGCCGCAATCGGCAGGTGCGGCGCATGTGTGAGGCGGTCGGTCATCCCGTGCTCGCGCTGGAACGGGTCGGGTTCGGCCCGTTGCGTCTGGACGACCTCGCCCCAGGAGGGCATCGGCGGTTGAGTGACGTCGAGGTCGAGGATCTACGCGCTTCGCGCAAGTGAGCTTCTTGAACGTTATGTGTCGCACTATGGTAGTGCGGGCTGGAAGGTAAAGACGGTCGACTCTTATATATAAAAAGCCGCCAGCGTGCGCTATAGTATGTCAGTACGTTTAAAATAGTAATACGACCCACCACGATGGACGGCGAAACGGCCGACGGACAGCGTGCGGGGACAACTGACACAATCGCCGCCATGTCGCAACGACTGTTCGCCCTGCGCGGCGCCACGAGCGTGCCGCGCAACGACGCCCAGGAGATCCTGGACGCCACGACTGAGCTGATGAGCGCGATCATGGAGCGCAACGCGCTCATGCCCGAGCACGTCGTCAGCTGCATATTCACGGCGACCAACGACCTCAACGCCGAGTTCCCCGCCGTCGCGGCGCGGGCGCTGGGGTTCGAGCGGGTGCCGTTGCTGTGCTCGCGGGAGATCCCCGTGCCGCGCGCGATGCCGCGCGTGATCAGGGTGCTGATCCACTACTACGCCGAGGACGACCACGAGTCCAAGCACGTATACCTCGGCGACGCCGCCGAGCTGCGCGCCGATTTACTGTCCGCTCAGTAGCCGTCGGGTGGGCCGGTCGGCTCATCGGCCGGGTCGGGCTCGCCGGCGCCGGTCCGTCACAATGAGCCGACCATGCCCATCGAGTTCGCCGAGCGCATCCGTCGCATCCCCTCCTATCCCGCCGCCGGCGGCTACGCCGAGCAGGCCTCGCTCGTGCGATTGGCGAGCAACGAGTCGCCATACCCGCCCCTGCCGGCGGTGCGCGAGGCGATCGATGACGGGCTTTCCTCGCTGAACCGCTATCCCGATCCGTCCAACTCGATCCTGCGCGAGCGGCTGTCCGATCGCTACGAAGTGCCGGTGTCGCGGATCGCGATCGGAAACGGCTCGTGCGACATCCTGCTCGCGGCCGGCGAGGCGCTGCTGGAGCCGGGCGCGGAGATCGTGCACGCGTGGCCGTCGTTCTCGGTCTATCCGCACCTGTCCGCGGCGTCTGGCGCGCGCGCGGTCATGGTGGCGCTCGACTCAGAGCTTCGCCACGATCTGAACGCGATGTTGGGAGAGATCACCGTCGCGACCCGGTTGGCGATCGTGTGCAACCCGAACAACCCGACCTCGACCGCACTCCCACCAGAGGAGATCGCCGCGTTCCTCGCCGAGGTCCCGCCGCACGTGTGCGTGATCGTCGACGAGGCCTACTGCGAGTTCAACCTGCTCGGCGACCCCGACGCCTCGATCGAGTTGCTGCACCGCCACCCCAACCTCGTGCTGCTGCGGACGTTCTCCAAGGTGTATGGCCTGTGTGGGCTGCGCGTCGGGTTCGCCCTGTGCGGCTCTGAGGAGCTGCCCCGGGCGGTGGATCAGGTGCGCCAGCCGTTCTACTGCAACGCGCTCGCCCAGGCCGCGGCGGTCGAGGCGCTGGCCCATCAGGACGCGGTCATCGAGCGCGTCGCCAGCACTGTCGCGGAGCGCAACTCCGTCGGCGAGGCACTGAGCGCCCTCGGTCTGCGGGCGGCCGACTCGCAGGCGAACTTCTGCTGGATCGACCTCGGCGAGCGCGAGGAGGCCGAGATCATGCGCGGGTTGGAGGATCGCGGCGTGCTCGTCCGCGGCGGCGGCCCGCTGGGCTCAGAGACGCCCGCGTTGCGCGTCACGTATGGCACGCCCCAGGAGAACGTGCGATTCCTTGCGGCGCTGGGAGAGGTGCTCTGAGCTCGCGTGCGGAATCTCTCATCGTTGGACGGAAACATGTCGGTCTGCTACAAAGAGTCGAGACGGCTATGACCGCGACGGTTCGTACATCCGGTTGCACATCCCGCGCCCTCACCGCGTGGTCGCCGTCTTACGCCTATTACGCCTGGCGATTTATCTAGGCGCTTCGGATCGTCCCTGCCCGCGCGTGTGAACGGGCGCCGGCGGCCGCACCGGGTCCGAGCACCGGACCGAGCGCCTCACCCGGCGTGCACAACGCCAACTCACACGGCCGGTGCGTAAAACTCCAGGCGTAAGTGAAAGGATGAGTCGATGATGATCATAATGAAGGAGACCGCGACCCCCGAGGAGGTCGAGGCGGTCATAGAGAAGATCGAGCGAGCCGGGGCGCTCGCCCACCCGATCGTGGGCGCCCGCCTGACGGTGATCGGGGCGATCGGCGACGTCGAGCAGGATGTCAACCTGGAAAGCATCGGCCTGGAGGGACAGCCGGGCGTCGACCGGGTGATGCCGATCCTCAAGCCGTACAAGCTCGCCTCCACGCAGATCCGCCACGGCGAGCGCACCGTCCTCGACATCGCCGGTCGCAAGATCGGCGGCGACCATTTCGCCCTGATCGCCGGTCCCTGCACGGTGGAATCGCGCGAGCAGACGCTGCAGACCGCGCGCGTGGTGCGCGATGCGGGAGTGTCGCTGCTGCGCGGCGGCGCCTACAAGCCGCGCACCTCGCCCTACGCATTCCAGGGTCTCGGAGTCGAGGGGCTGCGGCTGCTCGCCGAGGCCAAGGCCGAGACGGGCCTGCCGATCGTCACCGAGCTGATGGATCTGCGCGACATCGACGACGTGCTGGAGGTTGCCGACGTGATTCAGATCGGCGCTCGTAACATGGCCAACTTTCCACTGCTCACCGAGATCGGACGTTCGGGTTGCCCCGCGCTGCTCAAGCGCGGGCTGTCCTCGACGCTCGACGAGCTGCTGATGGCCGCCGAGTACATCCTCAAGGAGGGCAACCCCAGCGTGATGCTGTGCGAGCGGGGCATCCGCACGTTCGAGACCGACCACCGCCGCGTTACGCTCGACATCATGGCGGTGCCGATCCTCAAGGAACTGTCGCATCTGCCGGTGATCGTCGATCCCAGCCATGCCGCCGGCCGGCGCGACCTGGTGCTGCCGCTCTCGCTCGCGGCGGCCGCGGCCGGGGCGGACGGCATCATCGTGGAGGTGCACCCCAACCCCGACGAGGCCGTCTGCGACGGGCCCCAGGCGCTGCTGGCCGACACCTTCGACGAGTACGCCGCCGCGGTACGGCGCACCGCCGAATTCGCGGGCAAGGCGCTCAGCGCGGCGTGAGGGTCGCGGTCCTCGGGGTCGGGCTGATCGGCGGTTCGATTGGCCTGGCCGCGCGCACGCGCACGGGCGCGCACGTATGCGGTTATGACCCGGATCCCGCGGCGTGTGAGTTGGCGCTCGAAATGGGGGCGGTCGATCAGCGGGCGCCGGACATCGCCACGGCCGTCGCGGGGGCTGACGTGGTGTTCGCGGCCGCGCCGGTCGGGGCGCTCGAGCAGACCGTGTCCGAGGCGCTCGCAGGCGCCGGGCCGGATTGCGTCATCAGCGACGTCGGCTCGACCAAGCTGGCCCTCGAGGACGCGCGCGGAGATCGGCGCTTCGTCGGCGGTCACCCGCTCGCCGGGGCCGAGACGGCCGGCGTCTCGGGCGCCCGCGAGGATCTGTTCGAGGGCGCCATCTGGTATCTGACGCCGTCTGTGGCGAGCGATCCGGTGTTGTACGAGCGGCTGCGCGGCCTGATCGAGCGTCTCGGCGCCCGTCCGCAGGTGGTGGACGCCGCCGCCCACGACCATCTGATGGCCTGCGTCTCGCACCTTCCCCACGTGCTCGCCAACGTGCTCGCCGCCCAAGCCGCCGGTGCCTTCGAGCGTGAGGGCTCCCCACCGACGGCCGGCCCCAGCCTGCGAGACACGATCAGGGTGGCCGGGGCCAACAGCGCGATCTGGACGGACATCTATCTCACCAACCGCGACGCTCTCATCGAGGCCATCGACGAGTTGACACGACGGCTGGCCCAGGTCCGCGCAGACCTCGAGGCAGGTGACGCCGAGGCCTTGCGCGACTGGAACGAGCAAGCGCGGGTGCAGCGCGAGACGCTGCTGAGATCAGGCTCGTAGGGTTGGGGCTCATGAACCTGCGCTTCGAGCCCTCCAGCGGGCTCGCCGGAGAGCTGCGCGCGCCGGCGGACAAGTCGATTTCCCATCGCGCCGGGCTGCTCGGGGCGATGTCCAGCGAGCCCGTGCGGATCGAGAACTATCTGCACGCGGCCGACACCACGTCCACGCTGGATGCCGTGCGCGCGCTGGGCGCGCTCGTGGAGATCCGCGATGGGGAGACCACGATCCGCGGCACGGGCCTGCGCGAGGCGCGCGAGCCCGACGGCCCGATCGACGTCGGCAACGCGGGTACGCTGATGCGCCTGCTGCCCGGCTGGCTGGCGGCGCAGGAGGGCCGCTCGTTCACGCTCGACGGCGATGACTCGATCCGCCGCCGCCCGGTCGATCGCATCGCCGTCCCGCTGCGCCAGATGGGCGCCGAGCTGGACGCGAGGGACGGACGATTTCCGCCGCTGACGGTGCGTGGAGCTCGCCTGCGCGCGATCTCATGCGAGCTGGGAGTGGCGAGCGCGCAGGTCAAGTCGTGCGTCCTGCTGGCTGCGCTGGCGGCCGACGGCGCCACCACCGTCGGTGAGCCCGAGCGCAGCCGCGATCACACCGAGCGGATGCTCCTGTGCGCCGGCGTCAACATCCACCGCAACGGCCGCCACGTCACCGTCGTCAACGCCGACGAGCTGATCCTCGACCGCGTGCGCGTCCCCGGCGACCCCAGCTCGGCCGCGTTCCTGGTGGCCGCGGGCGTGCTCGTGCCCGGCTCGCGCCTGTTGCTGCGCGACGTCGGCGTCAACTGGACGCGCACCGGCTTTCTGCGGATCGTGCGGCGCATGCGCGGGATCGTGCTCGGCGACCTCGAGCAGGAGACCGGCGAGCTGTCCGCGCACGAGCCCCTCAGCGATCTCGACGTCGCCCACGGCGCGCTGGAGGCGACGGAGGTCGAGGCCGAGGAGGTGCCCCTCGCGATCGACGAGCTGCCGCTGGTGGCGCTGCTCGGCTGCTATGCCGAGGGCGAGACGATCGTGCGTGGGGCCGGGGAGCTGCGCGTGAAGGAGTCCGACCGCATCGCGGGCGTGGTCGAGGGGCTGCGCGGTCTCGGGGCGGACATCGAGGCGACCGACGACGGGTTCGCCGTGCGTGGCACGGGCGGCCTGCGCGGCGGGAGCATCGACGCGCGCGGCGATCACCGCATGGCGATGATGGGCGCCGTCGCCGGTCTCGCCTCGCGCGAGGGGGTCGAGGTGCTCGGGATCGAGGCGGCGGCGGTGTCCTACCCGGGGTTCGTCGAGGACCTGGCGCAGCTGTGCTCGTGACGGCTGCTGCGCGGCACGAACGGTTTGTGCTTACTGTGAGCACGCGCGGGCGGATCGCGTGCTCGTAGCGATCGACGGTCCTGCCGGCGCGGGCAAGTCCACGGTCGCTCGCGCGCTCGCGCACGAGCTGGGATACACCTATCTCAACAGCGGCGCGATGTATCGGTGCGTGGCGCTGCTCTCGCTCCAGGCGCCCCAGCGGGAGCCGGCGACACTGGCGCGCACGGCCGTGATCGATCTCGGGGGGGCGCCGTCGGGGGCGCCTGGCTGGGTGCTGCTCGACGGGCGCGACGTGACCGAGGCGATTCGCGCACCCGAGGTCTCCGAGGCCGCCTCGCGCGTGGCCGCCGACCCCGGTGTGCGCAAGGCGCTGGTGGCCAGGCAGCGCGAGCTGATCGCCCACGGCGATTGGGTGGCAGAGGGTCGCGACATCGGCACCGTCGTGGCCCCCGACGCCGGGCTGAAGGTGTTCCTCACGGCCGACCCCCGCGAGCGTGCGCGCAGGCGCGCGCACGAGCTGGGCGCCGATCCGAATGCGGTGCTCGCCGAGCAGACCCTGCGCGACGAGCGCGACTCCACGCGCGAGCACAGCCCACTGCGGCCCGCCCCGGGCGCGATCACGCTCGATACGACGGGCCTGAGCGTAGAGGAGGTCGTGCGACGCATCGCCGGGTTGGCGCGCGCCGGGTCCGTTCAGCAGGATCTGTGTTGAAAGCGCTGCCTTTGGCGCACGCGAACGACCGCGGACACTGCGTGACCGTCTCGCCGCCACGCGCGGGCTCGACACCCTCAACCCGAGCCTTGACCTCGGCAGGCGGCGTACGGGCATCTCGTCGCCGGTCATACTGGCTCAATGCTGAAGGTCGCCGTCGTCGGTTATCCCAACGTGGGGAAGTCCTCGCTGATCAACCGCCTCACGGGCACGCGTGAGGCGGTCGTGCACGAGCGCCCGGGGGTGACGCGCGACCGCAAGGAGCTCGACTGTGAGTGGAACGGGCGCCAGTTCAAGCTGATCGACACGGGTGGGGTGGACTTCGAGGACGAGGATCCACTGGCAGGCTCTATCCGCGACCAGGCCCGAGCCGGACTCGCGGACGCGCAGGTGGCGGTGCTGGTCGTAGACGCGCGCGCCGGGATCAGGGCGGGTGACGAGGAGCTGGCCGACCTGCTGCGCCGCTCATCGGTTCCGAGCGTCGTCGCGGCCAACAAGTGCGACAGCGTGGGCGACGTCCCTCAGGCGGCCGAGTTCCACCGTCTCGGGCTGGGCGAGCCCCTGGCGGTGTCCGCCGCGCAGGGTCTCGGCTCGGGCGACCTGCTCGACCGGATCGTGGAGCTGCTGCCCGCCGGTGAGGACGAGCCCGAGGACGACACCGTCCGCCTGGCGGTGATCGGACGCCCGAACGTCGGCAAGTCCTCGCTCGTCAACCACATTCTCGGCGAGGAGCGCACGATCGTCTCGGAGCTCGCCGGAACCACGCGCGACGCGATCGACACCCCGCTGGTGGTGGACGGGCGCAAGCTGACGCTGATCGACACGGCCGGCATCCGCCGCCAGTCGAAGGTCGCCGACTCGGTCGAGTACTACACCTCGCTGCGCTCTCACCGCGCGGCGGAACGGGCGGACGTGGCGCTGGTCGTGTGCGACGCGCGCGACGGCGTCACCGCGCAGGACCTGCGTATCGCCGAGCTGGCGATGAAGTCGAGCTGCGCGACCGCGCTCGTGCTGAACAAGTGGGACATATACGAGGGCGACGAGGACGGGCTGGAGCACGAGCGCGCGCGTGTGGCCGCCAAGCTGCGGCTGCGCCCGCGCGTGCTGACCGCCAGCGCCCTGACCGGACGGCACGTGACGCGGCTGTTGAATGAGGCGATCGCGCTCGGCGACCGCATGTCCGGGCGGATCCCCACGCCCGAGCTCAACCGCTTCCTGGCGGAGGCCGTGCAGGCCCGCCAGCCGCCGGTGGGGACGCGTCGCAGCGCCGGCCAGCACCGTCTGAAGCTCATCTACATGGCTCAGATCGGCGAGCGCCCCCCGCGCTTTGCGATCCAGGTCAACTCTCGCGCGCGCGTGACGCGCGACTACGCCTACTTCCTGGAGAACCGATTGCGCGCGCGCTACGGAATGGACGGCGTGCCGCTGATCGTCGACTTCGTCCAGCGCGGGGAGCGCGGGCGCGGGGTAGACACGGCGCGGCGCGCGCGCGCCGGTCGCTGAGAGCTCCGGGCACGCACTTCGAGTGCCCCGACACTGATTCCCACGTCCAGTTCGCAAACGGTGGCGGCGAGCGTGGATAGACTCTCCCGACTTCGATCGCCAGCAACGAACGCGGAGCCGACCCGAACCCATGAGCCAGCACGCAGACAACGAGTTTCTGTTCACCTCCGAGTCCGTCACGGAGGGGCACCCGGACAAGATCGCCGATCAGATATCGGACGGGGTGCTCGACGCCGTCCTGACCGACGACCCCTACGGCCGCGTGGCCTGCGAGACGCTCGTGAACACCGGCCTGATCGTCGTCTCGGGGGAGATCTCGACCGACACCTACGTCGACATCCAGCAGATCGCGCGCGAGACGGTCCGCAAGATCGGCTACGACAACGCGGCGTACGGCTTCGACTGCGACACGTGCGCGGTGATCAACGCGATCGACAAGCAGTCCCCGGACATCGCCCAGGGCGTCGACGCGGCGTATGAGACCCGTCACGATCCCGCCGACGAGGACGAGCTCGACGTCGCCGGCGCGGGCGATCAGGGCATGATGTTCGGCTACGCCACGCGCGAGACCGAGGAGCTGATGCCGTTGCCGATCGCGCTCGCGCACAAGCTCGCCAAGCGCCTGGCGGAGGTGCGCAAGGGCGAGGTGCTGCCGTATCTGCGCCCGGACGGCAAGACCCAGGTGACGGTCCGCTACCGCGACGGCAAGCCCGTGGCGATCGAGAAGATCCTGATCTCAACCCAGCACGCCGACGGCATCGACGCCGAGGCGCTGATCAAGCCCGACCTGTTCGAGCACGTGCTGCGCCCGGTGCTTCCGCACGGTCTCTATGACGAGAACAAGCTGCTGAAGAACTTCCTGGTCAACCCGACCGGACGGTTCGTGATCGGCGGGCCGATGGGCGACTGCGGGCTGACGGGGCGCAAGATCATCGTCGACACCTACGGCGGCATGGCCCGTCACGGCGGCGGCGCGTTCTCCGGCAAGGACCCCTCCAAGGTCGACCGCTCCGCCGCCTACGCCGCGCGCTGGGTCGCCAAGAACATCGTCGCCGCGGGGCTCGCCGACCGCGCTGAGGTGCAGGTCGCCTACGCGATCGGCGTCGCGCATCCCGTGTCGGTGATGGTCGAGACGTTCGGCACCGAGCAGGTCGGGCGCGCCCAGATCGCCCAGCTCGTGGACGAGCACTTCGACCTGCGCCCGGGCTCCTTCCGCGAGGAGCTCAAACTGCACCGCCCGATCTACCGGAAGACCGCCGCCTACGGCCATTTCGGGCGCGACGACCACGACTTCACGTGGGAGCGCACCGACAAGGCGGCCGCGCTGCGCGCGGCCGCCGGGCTCTGAACTTGTCCCCTGGGGGTCCGGGCGAGCCTCGGCTCCCCGCTTTTCACAGGTGGGTGGGAGTCACGATCGGTAGGCGCTGCTCGCGGGCGGCGGCCAGCAGGCGGTGATCGTAGGCGAGCAGCTCGTCGGCTTCGATGCGCAGCGCGCTGGCGAGATGGATCGCGTCGAGCGTGCGGACGGAGGCGGAGGCGAGCCTGCGGGCCGCGCGCAGCAGCTGGGCGCTCACGGCCACGAGCATGCACGAGGACAGCAGCCGGTCCGCTTCCTCCTGCACCTCTGTGCTGGGATTCGCCAGTTTGGCGGCTCGCGTGACCTCGACGATCGCGAGGCGGCTGGTCGCCAGGACGGCGGGGCAGCCGGCGAGATGGTTTTCCAGCGCCTGCGTCTCTGGCTCCTGGATGATGAGCTTGACCAGCGCCGAGGAGTCGGCGTAGATGAGGCGGCGCTCAGCGCTCAGCGCTCAGCGCGATCTTCCTGGAGAGCCTTGCTCGCGGTCATCTGGCCTGTGGCCGGATGTCGCCTGAGAGGGCGCTCGAGCGCGTTGCCCGGTGTGATGTCGCTCGCGTCGTGCAGCTGGTCGATGCGATCGCCGCGCACGGGTGCAAGCACGGCGACACGCTCCCGGTGGTGGGTGATCTCGATCGTCTCGCCAGCGCGAACACGACGGATCGTCGCGGTCAGGTTGTCGCGAAGGTCGCGTATGCCAATCCGCTCCAGCATTGTGGCCACATGCTACCACAGTTTTCTGGGGTGTTTGAGGGTGATGCGTCGAGCTGGGCGCGGCGCCCCGGCGGGCGGCCCCTGCGCTCCCCAGCAGCTTCCAGTTGTTTGACATTAGGGAGACTTTGCGTGCTTGGGGGAGGGGTTGGGTGCTCTTGTGGGCTTCTCTCGGTCGTGCCCGGGCTGGCCGGTTCGTGTGGGTGGCGAGCACCGGGAATCCTTTTATTCATGCGGGATTCCGGGACGTCTTGTGGGTGTGGCAGGCGTCTCGGTCCTGGGCGTCGTTGGGGGCTGTGTGTGGTTGGGGCTTGACCTCTGGCTCTGGTTGTGCATATACTTGGGCACGTCACGGTAATCACAAGGGTTGCCGGACGACATAGGATCAGGTTGGGACCGGGCTCTACTCTCTCTCTCTCTTGTCCCTGTAGTTTCCCTCTTCTAGCAGCCGGTTCTCCCCGCTTTCAGAAGCCTTCGCGGGGGTGGGCCGTTCGCGGGCCGGTGCTTGTCGGGGGTGAGCACTGATGCCCGCCGCCGCGCGTACCCGCTCACGTGGTACTCGTGTGCTGCGTGGTCGTGCGAGCGCGCCGGCGCTCGAACTCGCTGGTGGTGGTCGTGTGCGTGTGGCTGCGATGCAGCGTTCGCGGTTGTTGGGTGGTGCTGTGGCCGCGGTGGAGGAGTTGGGTTGGTCGCGTGTGACCGTGGCGAGTATCGCTTCGCGTGCGCGGGTGTCGCGGCGCACGTTCTATGACCTGTTCGGCGATCGCGAGGATTGTCTGCTCGAGGTCTTGAAGGACACGACCGGGCGTATCGCCTCAGAACTGGACGTCGCGGGTCTTGACCGTTTGTCCTGGCGTGAGCGTGTTCGCACGGGCCTGTGGATCGTCCTGTCGTTTTTTGATCGTGAGCCTGAGCTCGCGCGGTTGTGCATGGTTCAGAGCGCGCGTGGTGGGCGGCGCGTGTCGGAGTGGCGTGAGGAGATCCTTGCGCGCCTGACCGCGATCGTCGACGAAGGACGGCTTGAGGGTGAGCGTTCAGCGCGTGTCCCGTCTTTGACGGCTGAGGGTTTGGTGGGGGCGGTCTTGACGATTCTCTCGAGGCGCCTGTCCAACGGTCAGCGTGAGCCGTTGAGTGATCTGTTGGGGGATTTGACGGGCATGATCGTGCTGCCCTATTTGGGAGCGGCGGCCGCGCGCTCTGAGCGCATGCGTCCCGCGCCAACCCCGCCGGTCGTCACGACGAGTGCTGTTAGGTCTGGTGGTTCTTTGCAGGCGCGTGCGTTTCGTGTGGGGGAGGACCCGTTGCGGGATGTCCCGATGCGCTTGACGTATCGCACCGCGCTGGTGTTGGAACAGGTCGCGCAGAGCCCCGGCGCCAGCAACCGCATTATCGGGGAGCGGGCGGATGTTCACGATCAGGGGCAGATCTCGAAGCTCTTGGGGCGCTTGGAGCGCCTCGGGCTGTTGGCGAACACTGGTGAGGGTCACGCCAAGGGCGAGCCCAACGCTTGGTGTTTGACCGCGCTGGGTGAGCGTGTCACCCAGCAGCTCTCTCTCAGGAGCGATCTTCAGCAGGACGGTGCGTCATGACGCACGACCATCACTACCGAGGAGTCAAGGTGAATCCCACAGAGCGCACCGCGAAGACCGCTTGCACCCGGACGGGTCTAGCGAGAGTCGCCGCCCCGTTGGTAGCCGCTCTCGCCGTCCTCGCCTGCTCGGCAACCCCCGCCCTCGCTGCCGCGCCGGAAGCGCCGACCCTCACGGTCGAAGAACCCGTTCACGCGACCACGGCGACCTTCCACGGCATCCTGAACCCGCTCATGAGCTTCACCGTGTTTTCTCCCCGGGTTATTAATGTTCAGTCCAAGCTTTAGCAAAGGAGTGATGTAAATGTTTGAAAGTATACGTAAGCACGTAACCCCCAGCGGCGTGATCGCGATCGTCGCGTTGGTGTTCGCAGCCACTGGCGCATCGTTCGCCGCGAGCAGCCACGGTGGCGGCGGCTCGGGTGGGCGAGGAGCCAATCGGACGACCGCCTCGGCCAGCCGGGCGGGGAGCAATACCCTCGCCACCGCCGCCAAGAAGAAGCCCAAGCCCAAGTCCCTGCGAGGCCCCGCCGGCCCCGCGGGTAAAAACGGGACGAGCGGCACAAATGGAGCGCCGGGACCCGCAGGCCCAGCTGGCCCCGCAGGTCCCGCAGGCGCTGGCACGCAGGGCGAAAAAGGCATACAGGGAGAAAAAGGGATCCAAGGGGAAAAGGGCGAAAAAGGGACCAACGGCGAAACGGGGTTCACCGAAACCTTGCCGTCGAAAAAGACCGAGACGGGCACGTGGTACACCGGCGAAGTCGGCAACGCGACCGAACCTGGCAGTGTGAGGCTGACGATCTCGTTCCCGATCCCGCTCAAGGTTGCCCTTGAAGGAAGCGGGCATCTGCACTTCATCGATCAAGCGGGCAAGGAAGTCTATGAAGAACTCGGCGAATTCTTTGAAGTGGAATCGGCTGCGTGCAAGGGATCTGTCGCCACTCCGACGGCCGAACCGGGCAACCTCTGCGTGTATACGGGGTCTCTGACACACGTTCATGCGTTCGAACTCAATCATGTCCCGTCGTTTGTCTCGCCGGAAAATAAAGCAGAAGTCTTTGGGACGACCGGCGGCTTCGTGTCACTTGGATCATCGGAAGCCGGACATACCGCCATCGGCATCGGCACGTGGGCTGTGACGGCACCCTAGCGAACAACCCGGCACTACCTCTCGCCCCCAATCCCAAGCCAAGGACCGATCGCCATGTTCAGAGCACGCAGATACCCATCGTCGGTCAGCGTCAGCACCAGCGTTTCGCCGGCGCGTACCGGCCTGTCCGTCTGCTCGGTGCTGGTGTGCGTCTGGCTTGGGGTTGGGGGGCTCGCCGCGACGGCGCAGGCAAGGACTGGGCACGTGTTCTCGAGCGCCTTCGCGGGCTCGGGCGGACAGGCGCTTTCAGGGCCGGCGGGTGTCGCGGTGAACGATGAAACGGGTGATGTCTATGTGGTCGACCGGGGCCATAACCGGGTGGAGGAGTTCAACTCGACCGGCAGCGAAGCGCTCGCGGAATTCAACGGCGCGGCGGCGCCGACCGGCGTGTTCTCCGCGCCCGAAGCAATCGCTGTCGATAACTGCAAAGTCGTTTTTGGTGGACGGTGCACGGCGCTGGAAGACCCGTCCGTTGGCGATGTGTACGTGACCGACACCAGCCATCGCGTGGTCGACAAGTTCAGCGCGAGCGGCGCCTATCTCGGGCAGATCACCGAGGGCGAAGGCGAAGCACCATTCGCGCGCCTCGACGGGGTGGCGGTCGACGCCGGCGGTGCTGTCTGGGTGTCCCAGGAAACCAGGGAGATCGATAGTTACAGCGACGCTCTGACCAACGCGTTCGTGTCCGCCCGCACCTCTGTGATTGGCGTGAGCCCGGGACTCGCGGTGGACGCCGAAGACGACCTATATGTGTCGGCCGCCTTCGGTGAATACGAGAAGCTCGACAGCTCCGGTGGCTACCTGATCGAACGGCTCGGGGGAGAGGGATCGACGGGCGCCGCTGCCGATTTGTCCAGTGGCGGGGTCTATTTCGACAATGTGACGAGCGTTGTTCAGCTCAGCTCATCGGGGGCGTTGCTGGAGCGCTTCGGCGCGGGACACCTCACCGACGGGGCCGGGGTGGCTGTCAACGACTCCCAAGGCGCCGCGGCCAGCGGCGCTGTATATGTTGCCGACGCCACGGGAAATGACGTGGCGGTCTTCCTCGCGCTGCCCTCGCCCGAAGTGAGCCTCGCGACCGCCTCCGGCCTCATGCCCACGAGCGCGACGCTCAAGGGCGCTGTCAACCCGCAGGGGTCGCCGGTCACAGCGTGCGCGTTCGAATACGGCACGAGCAGCTCCTACGGCTCAACCGCGCCCTGCAGCCCGCCACCCGGCGCGGGCGCGAGCCCTGTCCCGGTCAGCGCGACCCTGGCCGGGCTTTCGCCCGACACGACGTATCACTACCGCCTGCTCGCGACCAACGAACACGGGACCGGGGAAACGGCCGATCACCAGGTCACGACCACCGGCCCAGGGATCGGCCAGGAGCAGACCACGAGCGTCGAAGCGACCGCCGCGACGCTGCAAGCGCAGATCGACCCCGACGGGGCGCAGACCAGCTACCACTTTGAATTCGACACCAGCCCTTACGAAGGCATCGCGGCGCACGGCACAGAGGTTCCGGCCCCCGACGCGAGCATCGGCGCCGGCACGAGCGCCGTTCCCGTCAGCACCCGGTTGACGGGCCTGCGGGCAGGTACCACGTACTACTACCGTGTCGTCGCCGTCAGCGAAATCGAAGGCAAGCCGGAGGCATTTGACGGTCCCGGCAAAGCGCTCGTCACTCCCGCCCCCCCGAGCACGACGCCGCCGGGCTGCGCCAACGAACAGCGCCGCGCCGAACAGGACGGGCAGGGTCTCCCGGACTGCCGCGCCTACGAGCTGGTCTCGCCGCTGAAAAAGAACGGCAACCAAGTGTACCCCATCCGCGCTCGCGCCTCGCTCTCGGGTGAAGCGCTCACCTATGAATCACCTGGTTCTTTCGCCGAACCAAGATCAGCGCGCCTACAGGCCCGGTATCTCGCTCGACGGACCCCGGCCGGCTGGTCCACGCAGAATCTCAGCCCGCCCTACGCTTCCTATGCAACACAACTCCAGAGTCCGTTTGAAGAGCTGCTGTTCACGCCCGACCTCTCCCGAGGGGCCGTGGTGAGCATTTATACGCCGTTGATGGCAGGCGAACCCGAAGGCTATGACAATACATATCTCGCGGACACGGAAACTGGCTCCTACGAGAGGGTCTCCAGCATCACACCGCCGGGCGTTAGACCCTACGAAGAGGGTTACAAGTTCGAATCAACGACGGTGCCTCAGCTCGTGGGTGCTTCCACCGACCTGAGCGACGTGGTCTTCGAGCAGAGCTATAGCTTGTGCTGCGGGGCGTCGCCCGGGCACCTGCATGTGTATGAGTGGGCGGGTGGTGCGCCGCGGCTAGTGGATGTGCCGCCGGGGGGAGGGAGCTTTCAGGCTGACGCTGACGTGGGAGCGGCCGCCGGTGGGAAACCACCACTGCTTAGCGGAGACGTCTGGCACGCCGTCTCAGCGGATGGCTCGCGGGTCTTCTTCACGGAGAGCCATGAAGGCATGAAGGAACAGCTGTATGTGCGTGAGAATCCGATGAGCGCTGAAAGTCCTTACGTTGAAGGCAAATGCACGGTACCTGGCGGCGCCTGCACGATCGAGGTCTCCGCTTCCCAGAGGGTGAATCCTGAAGGCAGAGCGGCCCCCGATCCTCACGGGCCGCAGCCGGCGTTCTATCGAGGCGCGAGCGCGGATGGCTCTCGCGTGTTCTTCACCAGTCGCGCGGAGCTCACGACCGATGCGTACACGGGCCCAGAAGACAACGCCGCCAACCTCTATGAATACAACGTAAACACGGGAACGCTGACCGACCTCACGGTCGACCAAACGGACACTGATGGCGCTGGCGTGCTGGGTCTGGTGACGGCCGGCGAAGAAGGCACCTATATCTATTTCGTAGCCAACGGCGTGCTGAGCGATGCTCCGAGCAGCGAGGGGGCGAAAGCCGTCTCAGGGAACTGCAACGAGCAGCCGCAGGGCAGTTTCATTGGTGAACCTCTACGTACGTGCAACCTATACGGCGAGCATTACAACGGCAGCGCGTGGGAAGCCCCCCGGTTCATCGCAAGCCTCGCCGGCGGCTATGAAACATTCGCCGTCCAACACCCCACAGGGGATGAAGAAGACTGGGTTGGCTACGAAGAACCGAAAATGGATTTTGGTCCGCTCGTGCACTCTGCTCGTGTGACGCCGGACGGGGGGACGCTGGTGTTCATGTCCGAACGGAGCCTCACTGGCTATGACAACGCGCCTGCCAAGGCGGGGCAGTGCGGTCGCAGCCGCGGCTGCAGCGAGCTTTACATGTACAGCATGGCGTCGGGTAGCCTCCACTGCGTGTCGTGCAATCCCTCAGGGGCGCGACCAACCGGCGCCTCGGCGATTGGCCTCTCCTCACAGTTGGAAAGCGGAGAAGACGTGATCCTAGCTCTCACAGGAGATAGACCGCTCTATCTGCCGCGCTATCTGACTGAAAACGGCAGGCGACTGTTCTTCGAAAGCAAAGATGCGCTTGTTCCGTCCGATCGCAATGGTTTGCGGGATGTGTACGAGTGGGAGGACGCGGGTGAAGGCGGCTGTGAAGCCGCGAGCAGCGCGTACAGCGCAAGCGACGGGGGGTGTCTGTTTCCGATCTCTGATGTTGTCGGTGGTCACGAATCGCGCTTCATGGACGCCAGCCCGAGTGGCGATGATGTGTTTATCGTGACGAAAGACGCGTTGGTTCCCGAAACGGAGGCCGACGCCCAGGCCAACGCGTACGATGTGAGGATTGATGGCGGGTTCCCGGTGCCTGTGGCCGCGCCTGCATGCTCGAACGCTGATTCCTGTAAACCGCCCGTGTCGCCGCAGCCGTCGGTATTCGGGGCGCCCGCGAGCGCGACGTTCTCCGGCCCGGGGAATCCCCAGCCGACCCCACCCGGTCCACCGGCCGTCGCGAAAAAGAGCAGGGTCAAATGTAAGACGCATTTTGTCATGAACAGGCGAGGCAGGTGCGTGAGGCGAAAGGCGCGGAAGGCCGCGAGAAGGGCCGGCGCGCACGTCGAGCGGGGGCGGAAGTCATGACGCCGCGAGGGCTCATTCAGGCATTGATTCTGGCGGTGTGCATGCCGCTGCTGATCGCGCCGGCTGCCCCGGCTGCCGGCCTTGGGTTGCAAAGCTTCGAAATGTCGGCGACGGAAGCGCCGCCGGCTGGTCATGCACCGGACGCGCTTGGGCCTGCCGATGTCCAGGCCGGGTCCCACCCGTACGAGCTCATCACGAGCTTCACGCTGCAGGAACCAGAACTGGTCGGGCGCAATCGATACAGGCCCGTTGGTGGCGGTTTGAAGGACGTGCATGCGGAATTGCCGCCGGGATTTGTCGGCGACCCAAATGCGGTGCCGAAGTGCCCCTTCCGCCTACTACAGATAACAGGAGGTTGCCCGGACGACTCGGTCGTTGGCGAGATTGTCACTGAAATCGGCGCTTCCGAAGCAGGTAAGGCCCTGCACGGCGAACAAGTCGACGCGCACGAATATGCCACCGTTCCTGTGTATAACATGCAGGCGCCGAGCGGCGTCGCGGCCGAGCTGGGGTTCAGGTTTATCCAGCTCGCGCCTGTCTTGTTGGATGCGTCGGTTCGCGCGGGTGGCGATTACGGGATCACGGTGAGCGCTGATAATGTCTCTCAGGCCGTCTCGGCATGGGGGTCAAAACTTATAATTTGGGGGGTTCCGGGAGATCCCCGCCACGACGCGCTGCGGGGAAAATGCCTGGGTGATCTTGAACAAGTTCAAAGAGCAGTGGAAGAAGAAGGAGGACCTTATGACTACGAACGGACGACGAGAGAACTGGAAGAACGAGTACATCGGGCTCAGCACTACAAAGAAGGTGCCACGGCGCCCGCGGCCTGCCCGTTCGAAGGCCCCGTACGCCCGTTCTTGACGAACCCGACGTCGTGTGGCGAAGAGCGGTCGGCGACGTTGAGTGTTGACGGTTGGGATGAACCGGGTGTGCTTTCGTCGAAGACCGTCACCTTGCCTGAATTGGTCGGTTGTGAAAACCTTGCCTTTGGTCCGTCGTTGACGGTGCTGCCGGATGGTAGTGCGGGGAGCACGCCCACGGGGTTGAACGTCGGTGTGCACGTTCCGCAGGAATCGACGGTGAACCCCGAAGGGCAGGGTGAGGCGGATGTGAGGGATACGACGGTGACGCTGCCCGCGGGGGTGCAGCTCAGCCCCGCGGCGGCGGATGGGCTGCAGGCGTGCTCGACCGCGGAGGTCGGCTTCAAGGGCGTGAACGCGAAGTCCGGGGCGGAGGAATTCGCTGAAAAGGTTTACAATCCCGAAACGAAAGCGTACGAAGCGACGTTGTGCCCGTTGGCGTCGAAGATCGCGAACGTCAGCATCGCGACGCCGCTGCTCGAACACGAACTTACCGGGTCGGTGTACCTGGCGGCGCCGCAGAACTTCGCGGGGCTGCCGCAGAACCCGTTCTCGTCGCTGATCGCGATGTACCTGGTTGCCGCAGAACCCGAACGCGGCGTGCTGATCAAGCTCCCTGGCAAGGTTGAACTCGGCACCGGCGAAAACGGCCTGGCGCCCGGACAGGTCCGCACCAGCTTCGAAAACACGCCGCAGTTGCCGTTTGAAAATCTGAAACTGGAATTCTATGGGACCGCGCGGGCGCCGCTGGCGACCCCGGCGCTGTGCGGCACCTACACGACACAGACGTCGTTCGTGCCGTGGTCCGGACAGGCGGCGAAGAGCCCGTCCGCGAACTTCCAGATCACCTCGGGCCCGAACGGCAGCCCGTGCTCTGCCCCGCCGCCGTTCAGCCCGTCGCTCACGTCGGGCGTGACGAACATCAACGCTGGCGGGTTCAGCCCGTTGACGACGACGCTGTCGCGCGAAGACGGGCAGCAGAATATTCAGTCTGTCGAACTCCACTACCCGCCCGGTCTCTCGGGGATCCTTACGGGCGTGAAGCTGTGCGGCGAAGCCGAAGCGAATGCGGGGACGTGCCCGGAAGCGTCTGAGATCGGCGAAACGATCGTCAGCGTTGGCCTCGGCAACGACCCGTTCTCGGTCACGGGCGGGAAGGTGTACCTGACCGGCCCGTATGAGGGCGCCCCGTTTGGACTGTCGATCGTGAACCCCGCGAAGGCCGGCCCGTTCGATTTGCAGGAAGGCCGGCCAGTGGTGGTGCGGGCCACGATCAACGTGGATCCCCACACCGCTGCGTTGACGGTCACGACCAACACCGCGGCGCAGGGCTATGCGATCCCGAGCATGATCGAGGGTATCCCGTTGCAGATCAAGCACGTCAACGTCCTCGTCAACCGGCCCGGGTTCACGTTCAACCCCACGAGCTGCAACCCGGCGAACATCGAAGGGACGATCAACAGCGCCGAAGGGGCGAGTTCCCCGGTTAAGATCCCGTTCCAGGTGACGAACTGTGAACACCTGAAGTTCACGCCGCGGTTCTCGGTCTCGACGAGCGGTAAGACCAGTAAAGCCAACGGCGCGTCGTTGACCGCGAAGGTCACCGAGCCCGCGGGCTCGCTTGGGACCCAGGCGAACATCGCCTACGTCAAAGTCGAACTGCCGGTCCAACTGCCGTCGCGCCTGACGACCCTCCAAAAGGCCTGCACGAGCGCGCAGTTCGAAGCGAACCCCGCCGGGTGTCCGTCACCGTCGGTGATCGGTAGGGCGAAGGTTATCACTCCGCTCGTCCCGGTCCCGTTGGAGGGTCCCGTGTACTTCGTCAGTCACGGTGGCGAAGCGTTCCCGAGCCTCGAGGTCGTGCTGCAGGGCTACGGCGTGAAGATCGTCCTCGTCGGCACGACGTTCATCAGCAAATCCGGGATCACCTCGACGACGTTCAAGACCGTGCCGGATCAGCCGTTCAGCACGTTTGAAATCAATCTCCCCGAGGGCCCCTACAGCGCGCTCACCGCGAACGGGAACCTATGCGCTCTGGCGCGCACGGTCACGATCAAGAAGAAGGTGAGCGTGAGGGTGAAGGGTCATAAGCGCACCGTGACGCGCAAGGTCAAGGAGGCGCTCGGCGAGTCGTTGGTGATGCCCAACGAATTCGTTGCTCAGAACGGCGCCGTGATCCATCAGAGCACGAACATCAGTGTTACGGGCTGCGCGAAGCTCAAGCCCGCGAAGACGACGAAGCACAAGCGGCGGGCTGGGGGGAAGAAGGGGAGGGGGGCATCGTCGTCGTCGTCGTAGTGGCTGCGAGATGCGCGAGGGCGCCTCTCGGTTGGATGATCTTGCCCGTGAGCGTTCCGGGCTGTAAGGGCGTGCGTCCGCGCCGGGCGGTTTCGTCTGGCAAGGGCGTGCTGGCAACAAGACCGGCGTCAGGTTTCGCCTGTGTTTGGGGCGAGGTTATGGCGTTGAATGAGACAATCAGAAAGGCAGTTGATGATGAGATCAAGGTTCAGAACAGTGCTCCTCGCGTTGCTCTCCGTCCTCGCGCTTGGCGCGGTCGCGGCGAGCGCGGCACAGGCGACGGAAGGACCTTTCTTCAAGGTCGGCGGGGCGAGGCTGACAGAAGGCCAGAGCAAGGAAGTTACAGCCAAAGTGTCCGGCGAACAGATCGTTTTCGTCTTGGGAGGAGGAGGACGGAACATGGTATGCTCCAAAATGAACTTCGCTGCGGGTGACAAGATATACGGGTCGACCGGCGCCAACTCGAGCTCCGGTGAAGGTGTGCTCGAACTCTCGGGCTGTGGCGTGGAAGGACTGGGTGAAAAATGCAAAGTCACAAGCTTCACGTCCACCAAACTCAAGGAGCATCTCGTGTATCTGAGCGCCGAACGCACCGGTAAGCTCGGACTCGAGTTTTCACCTGTCACAGGTGAAAGCTTCGCAACGATCAACCTGTCCGGAAGTCCCTGTCTTTATGAACAGATCAGGCTCAGGGGAACGCTCGGCGCTGACGTCAACATGAACGGCAAAACCATTGAAGTTGGGAAAGAACCTGCCGAGGGAAAAGCACTCACGCTATGGCTTCCCGCAGTACCAATAAAATCTGCGTGGACGGAAAAGAGCGGCTCTCTGGTCAAAGAAAAAGAAATACGCCTCGAAATGAACGGCGGGCTAGAATTGTCAGAGGAAGGTGGGTTCAGCCTCGAACTCGCCGGCGGGACCGAATGGGGGGTGTTCACGAAATAGATCATCGCTAGCGCCTGATACGAGGATCGTGGGGTCTCACGACGGTCGTGGGACCCCACACATCCGGCGTCCGGCATTTGACGGCGTGGCACGAGCGGACTCGGCACCATCGGCAGAGGCCGCGCGCCAGTGCCCGAGCGGGCGATCCCGCCGGCATTCGGAGCGGTCCGGTGGGCCGTCTACAGTCGAGAGAGGTCACGGGCGAGCCTTCTCTCGCCTTCGCCTCCGTCCGGCCCTGGGAAGACCACGGGCCTCGCATCTTATGCCCGCCATCGCCCAGGTAGAGCCAATGACGACCGCCCGCGCGCTGCGGGGCCCGTTCGACTACCGCCTGCCGGAGGAGCTGCGCGGCGGCGTCGTGGACGTCGGCTCGATGCTGGTCGTCCCGTTCGCCCGCCGGCAGGTGCTCGGCGTCGTCGTCGGCATGGCCGAGCGCAGCGAGGTGTCAGAGGAGAAGCTGCTTGCCCCGCTGAGGGCTCTGGAGCTGGGCGTGCCCGTCGAGCTGGTCGCGCTGGCCGAGTGGATCGCGGCGGAGTACTGCTCGACGATCGCGCGCGCGCTGACGCTCGTACTGCCCCCCGGCGCGGCGCGGCGCCTCAGCGGCCGCAAGCGCCGCAGCGCAAGCGCGCTCGTGCGCACCGAGCATCTGCCCGTCGGGACTCGCCGTCCCGAGCCGCCGGCGCTGACGCCCGCTCAGGAGCAGGCGCTGCGCGCGCTGAACGCCGCGCTCGCCGGGCGCGGGTTCGAGCAGCGCCTGCTGCAGGGCGTCACCGGCTCGGGCAAGACCGAGGTCTACCTGCGCGCGGCTGCCACCGCGCTGGAGCAGGGGCGCGGCGCGATCGTGCTCGTGCCCGAGATCGCGCTGACGCCACAGATCGTCGGGCGCTTTGCCGAACGCTTCGGCGAGACCGTCGCGGTGCTGCACTCGCGCCTGCGCCCGGGAGAGCGCTACGAGGAATGGCGGCGGCTGCGCACCGGGCAGGCGCGCGTGTGCGTCGGTCCGCGCTCGGCCGTGTTCGCGCCGATCGAGGACCTCGGCTTGATCGTCGTAGACGAGGAGCACGACGCCTCCTACAAGCACGAGGGCGACCCCCGCTACGACGCTCGCGACGTCGCCGTGCAGCGCGCGCGCGCCGGCGGCGCGCTGCTGCTGCTGGGCAGCGCGACCCCGCGCCCGGAGAGCGTGCATTCTGCGTCTGCGCAGCCCGCCGCGTCACCGCGGTCATCTCAGCGCCTGCTGCGCCTGCCCGCGCGCGTGGACGGACGGCCGCTGCCGGACGTGAGCGTGCTCGACATGTGCGGCGAGAGCGCGGGCCTGCATCCGCAGACCGCGCGTGCGCTCGCCGAGGTGCGCGAACAGCGGGGCAAGGCGATCGTGCTGCTCAACCGCCGCGGCTGGTCGAACTTCCTGTCCTGCCGCTCGTGCGGGCGGGTGTGGAGCTGCCCGCAGTGCGACGTCTCGCTCGTGCTGCACCGCCACGGCGGTTTCCTCGCCTGCCACCACTGCGGGCATCGCGAGCCCGCGCCGCAGCGCTGCGAGCAGTGCGGCTCGATCTCGGTCGCGCGCCACGGCGCCGGGACCGAGCGCGTCCAGCACGACCTCGCCGCCGCGCTGGGTGAGGACGACGGCCGGTTTCCCGTCCTGCGCCTCGACGCCGACACCGTCTCGGGCTCCCTGCCCGCCGGGGGCATCGCCACGCTGCTGCGCCGGTTCGAGGCGGCCGAGTCGGGCGTGCTGATCGGTACGCAGATGGTCGCCAAGGGCCACGACTTCCCCGACGTCACGCTGGGCGTCGTGCTCGACGCCGACGCGACCCTGCGGTTCCCCGACTTCCGTGCCGAGGAGCGCACCTTCGCGCTGATCGCCCAGCTTGCGGGGCGCGTCGGGCGCGGTGCCGAGGGTCGCGTGCTCGTGCAGAGCATCGCCCCCGAGGCCCGCGCGATCGCCCACGCCTCGCGCCACGACAGCGACGGCTTTCTCGCGGGCGAGCTCGAGCGCCGTCAGGCGCTGCGTTACCCGCCGTTCTCGCACCTGATCAGGATCGTGTGCGCCGCCGTGGAGAACGCCCCCGCGCGGGCGGCCGCAAGCGCACTGGCGGAGCGTCTGCGGGCGTCGTCTCTTGGCGGTCGGTCAAGCGGGCCTGAGACGGCCGACGAGGGGTTAAGCGCGAGCATCCTGGGTCCCGCGGCGCTGTTTCGCCTACGTGGACAGGAGCGGCAGGTGTTGGTCGTCAAGGCGTCCGAGCGCCGTCCCGCCGTGCGCGCCGTCGGCGAGGCCGTGCGCCGTGTCGCTGAGGATCGCGCGCACCGGGGCGTGAGCTTCAGCGTGGACGTCGACCCCCAATAAACTGGCTCGTATGGCTGATGACGAGGATGTGGAGGTCGCCGATCAAAGATCGGCCGGTGAGGAGGATGCGCCGGCGGTCGAGGAGCTGGACGAGGAGACGCGCGCCCGCCGCGACGCGGCGCTGGCGCGGGTGCGCAAGCTGGGCGATCCCGTGCTGCGCGCGAGCGCGGTCGCGGTCGATCGCTTCGATGACGCGCTGAGGAGCGAGATCGAGCGCATGGGCGCGCTGATGAGCGACGCCCTCGGCGTCGGGCTGGCGGCTACCCAGGTGGGAGTCCTGCACCGGGTGCTGGTGTATCGCACGTACGCTGAGGATCCACTCACGGCGATGGTGAATCCCGTGATCGAGTGGCGCAGCGACGAGCTGGAGAGCGCCGAAGAGGGCTGTTTGAGCATTCCCGGCGTGCATGTCGAGGTGGAACGTCCGGCACGGGTTCGCGCGCGCGCGAGCGACGCGTTTGGAGAAGAGATGCTCGTCGAGGCCGAGGGTCTGCAGGCGCGCGTGATCCAGCATGAGGTCGACCATCTCGACGGCATCCTGATCCTCGACCGCATCTCGCGCGAGGCGCGCCGCGAGGCGATGCGCTCCCTGCGCGAGGCGCGTGACGGCGTCACGCCCCAGACCCGGCCGGAGCGCGCGGTCGCTTCCGAGACGAGCCCCGCGTAGCCGCCCGTCCGCGGCGCGTGGGAGGGACTCGAGTTATGCGCACGGTCTTCCTCGGCACGTCGTCGTTCGCGGCCGCTGTGCTGGAGCGCCTGGCCGTAAGCGAGCACCGCCCGGCGCTGGTCCTGACGCGCCCGGACCGTCCGCGGGGGCGCGGACGCAAGCTCGGCGCTCCGCCCGTGGCGGACGCCGCGCGGCGGCTGGGGATCGAGGTGGAGCAGCCCGCGAGCGTCAACGGGCCTTCCGCCCGTGAGTCGATCGCGCGAGCGCGCCCGCGAGGCGGTGATCGTGTGCGCGTTCGGCGCGCTCGTCAAGGAGCCGCTGCTATCAGCGCACGAGCTGTTGAACGTGCACCCGTCGCTGCTGCCGCGCTGGCGCGGCGCAGCGCCGGTGGAGCGCGCGATCATGGCCGGCGACGCGCGCACCGGCGTCTCGATCATGCGTCTGACCGCTGGTCTGGACAGCGGGCCGGTGTGCCTGGCAGAGTCACTCCCGATCGGCCCGCAGGACACCTACGGGTCGCTGGCCGAGCGCCTGCAGGCGCTCGGCGGAGAGCTGATCGTAAGCGCGCTCGATGAGACCGCGCGCGGGGAGCCGCCGGCGTTTGTCGAGCAGGACGAGGCGGGTGTTACATACGCCGAGAAGATCGGTCCCGAGGATCGTCTGCTGGATCCCGCCAGGTCCGCGGAGGAGCTGGAGCGCCTCGTCAGGGCGCTGCACCCCCACATCGGCGCGCGCCTGGCGCTCGCCGGCGGGGAGCTGCTGGGGGTGCGCGAGGCCCGGGTTGAGGCTGTCCTGGGGCAGGACGGGCCGCCGGCCGGGAAGCTCTCCGCGGACGGCGAGCGGCTGCTGTATGGCACGGCGCGGGGAACGCTCGAACTGGTGTGCGTGCAACCGTCGGGCGCCCGCCCGATGGACGCCGGCGCCTACCTGCGCGGACATGCCCTCTGAAGCTCGCGTCTGCGCATACGCGGTCCTGCGCCGGGTGTTCGAGGACGGCGCCTACGCCGATCAGGCTCTGCATGCCGAGTCCAAGAAGCTGGATTCGCGCGACCGCGCGCTGGCCATGCGCCTGGCCTACGGCGCGGTTCAGCGCAAGGGCACGCTCGACCGGCTGATCGAAGGGCTTGCCGATCGACCCGTCGCGCGGCTGGACCCGCCGCTGCTGGCGGCGCTGAGGCTCGGGCTGTATGAGCTTCTCTACCTGGATGGCGCGCCCGACTATGCGGTCGTCGCCGACGCCGTCGAGCTCGCCAAGACTCACGCGCGCGCCGGCCACGGGCTCGTCAACGCGGCGCTGCGCCGGGCTGGGCGCGAGGGATCGGCCGCCCTGCTGGGCGCGATGAACGACGCGACGCCAGAGCGGGCCGCCGTCAAGCACTCGCACCCGGAGTGGATCGCGCGCCTGTGGTGGCGGGAGCTCGGCGCCGAGGACGCCCGCGCGCTGATGGCCTGCGACAACGAGCCCGGCGAGGTGGCGCTGCGCGCGAACACGCTCCTCACCGATGCTTCCACGCTGGCGCGAGAGCTCCCTGTGCGGACACACGCCGATCCCGACGTGCCCGAGGCGCTCGTGCTGGAGGAGGCGTTCGACGTCCACGACTCGCCGCTGTGGAAGAGCCGGCGCGTTCCTGGCGCAGTCGCGCGCGGCGATGCTCGTCGCCCGTGTGCTGGCGCCCCGGCCGAACGAGCGCGTGCTCGACCTGTGCGCCGCGCCGGGAGGCAAGAGCACGCATCTCGCCGCGCTGATGGAGGGTGCCGGCGAGGTCGTGGCGGTCGAGCGAGACCGGAGCCGGGCCGGCGCGCTCGTGCGCACAGCGCAGCGGCTGCGCGCCCGCAACGTGCGCGTCGAGCTGGCGGATGCGGCCCAGGCCCGCCCGGAGGGGGCGGTGTACGACCGCGTGCTGGTGGACCCGCCGTGCTCGGGTCTGGGGACGTTGCAGGCACGCCCCGATCTGCGCTGGCGGATGGAGCCCTCGCGCTTGGCTGAGCTCGAGCTGGCGCAGGAGCGGATTCTCGCGGCTGGCGCCCAGGCGCTCCGTCCGGGCGGCGTGCTGGTCTACTCTACGTGCACGATCTCCCCGACCGAGAACGAGCGCCGGATCGCCGCATTCCTGGATGCCCACCCCGACTTCGCACTCGATGACCTCGGCGTCGAGCTGCCGGCCCACGCCAACCCGCGCGATGCCCGAGACCGTGCTGACCCTGCCCCATCGCGACCGCACCGCGGGCTTTTTCATCGCGCGGTTGCGCCGGGCGGGCTGAGACCGTGGCCGGCGAGCAGGAGAAGCCCGCGAAGGCCCAGGTCGAGCTGGGGCCGCGCTGCCCGCACTGCGGCGAGCCGTGGCTGCGCCCGACGAACCTGCCGGGGCGCTACCGCTGCGTGTACTGCCTGCGCCGCTTCGAGCTGACATCGGTGTGCCCAAACTGCGGTGAGCACTCGACGATCGTGCGCATGTCCTCCACGGCGATCCTCAAGTGCAACAACTGCGGCGACAGTATGTTGCAACCCATATGAGGAGGCCCGTGAGGGAGCTGCTGGGCGGCGTGCAGGTGGCGCCGTCGATCCTGTCCGCCGACTTTGGCCGATTGCGCGAGCAGGTCGGGGAGGTGCTGGACGCCGGCGCGAGGGTGATCCACGTGGACGTGATGGACGGTCACTTCGTGCCGCCGATCACGGTCGGACCGCTTGTCGTCGCGGCACTGCGGGAGCAGACGCACGCGGTGGGTGCGGTGCTCGACGTGCACCTGATGATCGAGCGTCCCGAGCGCCACGTCGGCGAGTTCGTCGACGCCGGCGCGGACACGATCACATTTCACGCCGAGGCCACCCCGCACGTCTCCTATACCGCCGGGTTGTTGCGCGAAAGGGGGGCGGGTGTGGGTGTGGCGATCAACCCGGCCACCCCGGTGGGCGCGCTGGCCGAGGTGGCGGGGGCGATCGACATGGCGCTGTGCATGACCGTCAATCCCGGTTGGGGCGGGCAGCCGTTCATCGCTCATTCGCCGGACAAGATCGAGCGGGTCAGGGCGATCGTCGGCGCGGACGTCGCGGTGCAGGTGGACGGCGGGATCGACCCCGAGACCGCGCCCGGATGCCGTCAGGCCGGCGCGAACGTGTTCGTGGCGGGCTCGGCGATCTTCGGCGGCGGCGATCCCGGCGAGTGCCTACCGGGCGATCGCGCGAGCCGTCGGCGCGGACTGAGCCGTGGCGCGGCCAGTCGTCCGCGATCCCTGACGGTAGAGCGTCCACAACAGCAGCGCGAGCAGTCCCGTGGCGCCGGCATAGCCGATCTCGGCGCGCAGCAGCTGTTCGCCCACTGCTCGGGGTGAACATCCAGGCGAGGAACGCGACGGCGGCGATCAGCCAGCAGGTCGGCGGCGGCGCGTGCGCGGTTGCGCGCCAGCGCCGCCTGATTGAGCGCGCCGGAGGTGAGGTGCATGCCCATCCCGAGGCCGATCAGGGCGAGGCCGAAGCGGTTGTAGGTGTAGTGCTGCCCGAACAGATGGCTCATCACGAACGGGCCGATGATCAGCAGCCCGAGCGCGACCGCGGCGGCGAAAGCGGCGATCGCGAGCACCGTCGACGCCGATCGCGCGCGCGAATGCCGCATGACCCTCCTTGGCCTCCAGGCCCGTGAGGTGAGGCAGCAGCGAGGTCTGGATCGCCTGGAACAGCTGCAACGGCGCGCGTGCGATCAGCAGCACGTTGAAGACGATCCCGGCGAGCGCCTGGTTCGAGGTGGCATCGACGGTCAGCACCGCGGCGTTCAGGAGCGTCTGCTCGGACAGCATGATGCCCGAGACCCACAGCGCAAAGCCGACCGCCCCGCCGCAGTGAGAGCTCGTCGTGCGCAGCCGTCTCCTGTACACCCTCGGTGCCGGGGCCGGCAAGCGCCGCGTCGGCCTCGTCCACGGTGATCGGCGCCTGCGAGCGGCGTCGGCCCGCGGCCCGCCGGCAGCCGCGTCGCGCTCGCCGCCGCGACGGGCGAACGCGGCGGGCACCACGACCAGCGAGACGAGCGGCGCCGCCGCGATGCCGAGCGCGACCGCCGTCTGGCCGCTCGCGATCCCCAGCGCGACGGCGAGCGCGAAGCAGATGCGCGAGATGGCCTCCATCAGCACCAGGCCGCCGTACAGGGCGAAGTACTCGTGCCCCGCGAGCCAGCCGCGCGCGAAGTAGCTGGCGGCATAGGCAAGCGTGCCGACGACGAGCACGTAGTAGAGCGCCGCGTAGTCGTCGAAGACGTGTTCGACGAGCTCTGTCGCGCAGGGCCAGCGCCACGGCGAGGAAAGCGAGCGCAAAACCGGTCTGGATCGCGATCGGAACGCGCAGCGGGTGCTCGGTGTGCCCGTGCGCGCGACGCTCGGCGATCGTGCGCGAGAGCAGCTGTTCGATCGGCCGGTAGATCACCGAGATGACCACGAACATGACCGACCACAGCACGTCCAGCCGCTGAGCCGCTTCTGCTGCGCTGAGCACGTGGCTGGCGATCGAGAAGAACGCGAACGTCAGCAGGCCGGTCGCGGCGATCCCGATCGAGAGGATGCGCGCCCCGCTGCCGTAGGAGCGTGGCTTGCCGTCGCCGTCGCCGGGTGTCTGGTGCTCCGGCTCGGAGCGCTCGACGTTTGCCGGTGCGGACCTGGCCGTGTGGTGTGAGGGCGCGCTGGCGGCGCCGCGCGCCGGACCGGATTCAGAGCCGGACAAGCAGCATCGTCCACGGAAACGGCGAGCGGACCCCGATCACGTCGCCGTACCGCGAGAGCAGCTCGACGAACGCTCGCTTGGACCAGTGGTTCAGGTGGCCGGGCGTGTTGCCGAGCGCCGGCCAGTACGCGCCGCGGGCCATGTTGAGCATCCGCCACAGCGGCTCGCGCGGGACCGAGACGAGCAGGTGGCGCTCGGCACAGCGCGCCATCTCGCTCAGCGTGTGCTCGGGATCGGGGACGTGCTCGAGCACCTCGATCGCCGTGGCGAGGTCGAACTCGCCATCGGCGAACGGCAGGTTCTCCGCCTGCATGACGCGATACTCGAGGTTTGGAGCAGCGTGCGCTGCGACCAGCCCGCCTGGATCGACTCCTCCTCCAGGTCGATCCCGACCACGCGCGTGCTCTCGCCGAGGCGCTGCGCCCACTGGTGCACGAGCACGCCCTCGCCGCAGCCGACGTCCAGCAGGGAACGGGGGTCGGCGCGGGCGAGGAGCTCGTCCAGCGCGCCCTCGAACCCGGCCATCATGCGCCGCACCAGCCGGGTTGGTCGAGCCGTACTTGTCGTAGGTGTTGCCGGTGACGATCCCGTCCTCGGACACGGTCACGCCCGCGCTTACGCTGCTGCTCACAGTCTCACCGCCTCCCGCTCCCGCTCCGGGCCCTCCCGATTTGAGTCGTCCGCGGCCGGATCGCTCGGCGCCGCCCCGGCGTCCGCGGGGGTCTCGCTCGCGCCGGCCCGGATGGACGGGCCATTCGCTTCGTAGTGGGAGGGCGCGACGCCCAGCTGCAGCTCGATGCGGCGCACCCGCTCGAACGTGCGCTGGGTCATCACGCGCTGGGCGGCGAGCAGGTCGCCGATCACGCCCAGCGCCCACAGCACGACGGCGGCGATGAACAGGACCGCCCCGAGGATCAGCGACTGGACGTGGCCCTTGCCGTTGCCTTCGGCGTAGGCGACCACGAAGCGGATCCACACGCCGATCGACACCAGGCCCATCAGCAGCGCGAGGCTCCAGAACACACGCAGCGGCTCGTATTGGGCGTAGATGCGGAAGATCGAGATCGTGTTGCGGCGCACGTAGGCGCCCATCGACGGGAACAGGCGCGACTCGCGCGTCTTGGGGTTGGTGCGGATCGGGACGTGGTCGATCGCGACCAGCAGCTTGCCCGCCTGGATGATCGTCTCCAGCGTGTAGGTGAAGCGCGAGACGACCATCATCTGGATCGCCGCCTCGCGGTTGTAGGCGCGAAAGCCCGAGGTCGTGTCGGGCACCGATGGTGGAGGAAGCCTGGCGCACGACCCACGAGCCGAGACGCTGCAGCGTCTTCTTCAGCGGCGAGAAGTGCTCGATCCCGCTGACCTCGCGGTCGCCGACGACCATGTCGGCGCGTCCGTCGAGGATCGGGCGCACGAGCCTTGCCACATCCGGTCCGTAGTACTGGTTGTCGGCGTCGGTGTTGACGATCACGTCGGCACCCAGCTTCAGGGCCGTGTCGATACCGGCCTGGAAGCCCGCGGCCAGCCCCTTGTTGTTGGTCAGGCGAACCAGATGATCGACGCCGTGAGCGCGCGCGACCGCGATCGTCTCGTCGGTCGAGCCGTCATCGATGATCAGCCACTCCACGATGTCGAACCCCTCCACCTCGCGCGGCAGGTCGGCGAGCGTGCCCGGCAGCTGCTCGGCCTCGTTGAAACAGGGGATCTGGATGATGAGCTTCACTAGGGTGAACCCTACCCCGTGGGGCTTGCCTCGTCAGGGCGGCTGCTTGCAAGGATAGGCTCTGCGACCGATGGCCAGCGCGACGCTCAGCACACCGCGGCAGGACTCCACTCCGCTGCGGCGGCTGCGGGCGATCGACGCCTCGACGTGGGCGAAGATCGGGTTCGCCGTGCTGTGCGTGGGGGCGCTGGTCGGCTACTTCGCCTACCCCACCTATCCGACGTATGACTCGTTCTATGCGCTGTTGTGGGGCCGAGATCTGCTGCACCTGCACCTGCCCGACTTCCGCGTGTATCGCGGTCCGACCGAGCACCCGCTGGCGATCGCGTTCGGGATGGTCTGCTCGATCTTCGGGCAGGGCGGCGCGCGGCTGATGGTGCTCGGGTCGATCGCCTCGTTCGTGGCGGTCGTCGCCGGCATGTACCGGCTGGGACGGCTGTGCTTCGGCCCGGTCGTCGGACTGTTCGCGGCCCTGCTCATGCTGAGCCGGTTCTTCATCGAGAACCTGGCTGCCCAGGGCTATCTCGACATCAGCTACGTCGCGCTGATCGTATGGGCGATCGTGTTCGAGGTGCAGCGCCCGCGGCGGGGCACGCTCGTGTTCGTGCTGCTCGCCGCCGCCGGGCTGCTGCGCCCCGACGCGTGGGTGCTGAGCGGGGCGTACTGGCTGTGGTGCGCGTGGCCATCCAGCCGAGATCGAGGGGATCTCGGGCACACAGCCCAAGGGGCTGGGTCGGCCAGCCGAGATGCGTCGATCGACAACCGCCGGCGGCTGTGGTACCTGGGTCTGGCGCTGATCGGACCGGTCGTATGGGTGTGCGTGGACGCGATCGTGACGGGCGACCCGCTGTACTCGCTGAACTCGACCGCCGGACTGGCCCAGGAACTCGAACGCACCCAGGGACTGTCGAGCGTCCTCGCCTCGGTGTGGACGTTCGGGGTGCGGATCGACAAGCTGCCGGTGATCCTCGGAGCGCTCCTCGGCCTGCCGATCGCGGTGTGGCTTGCACCGCGTCGCGTGCTCACGCCGCTGGCGGCGCTGGTCCTGCTGATCGCGGTGTTCGTCGCCGAGGGGGCCGCCGGCGCGTCGGTGATCGACCGCTACCTGATGGGCGCCGTCGATCGTGGCGCTGCTGTTCTGCGCCGTGTCGATCGGGGGCTGGGCGATGCTGAGCGCCGGGCACCGCGCTGCGGCGCGTGTGGCTGCTCGGCGCCGCCGCGCTGGTCTCCTACGGCGGCGTGTCGGTCGCCACCACGCTGAGCCTGTCGAGCCTGCGCACGACCCTGGCCTATCACGAGGACTTCCACGAGGGGCTCGCCGCGGCGCTGTCGAACCCGCGTGTGCGCGCGGCGCTGAGGCGCTGCCCGCTGGTGTCGCTGCCGGACAACAAGCTGATACCCGACGCGCGCTGGATTCTCGACAGCGTCGGTCAGCACGACATCGTCGCGCGCAGCCAGGCGCGTGCCGACGCCAAGAAAGGCGCCCACCAACTGGAGGACCGTCTGAGCAGGGGCAGCGTCGCGGTCTATCCGCTCGGCAGCGCCGTGTTCTTCGAGGCGATCGTCGACGTCGGCGACGATCCCCGCGACCAGGTCCCGCAGGCCGGATATCACCGCATCTACACGAGCCGCTACTACGCCGTGTATGACAACTGCTGAGGGATCTCAGACGCCGCAATCTGTCGCCGGCGGGTCTGAGCTGGACGGTGTCGTCCCCGATCGGGGTGGCCACAAACACGATGTCCAAGGCGGCGACGCCCGGACGGGTTCGCGTCGCTGGGCGTGGGCCGGGCTGGCGGTCGTGCTCGCGGGCGGGCTCGGCCTGCGGTTGTGGGGCGTCAGGCAGGGGCTGCCCTACGCGTACAACGCCGACGAGGCCGACCACTTCGTCCCGCACGCGATCGAAATGTTCGGGCACAGCCTGAACCCCCACTACTTCGCCAACCCGCCCGCGTACACGTACGTGCTGCACTATCTGTTCGCCGTCGCCTATGGCGGCACGGCGGGAGTGCGGCACGCGATCTCGGCACACCCCACCGGCGTCTACACGCTCGCGCGCGTGGCCGCCGCGGCGCTCGGCACGGCGGCGTTGTGGCTGCTGTATGCGACCGGAGCGCGCCTGTTTGGCCGTGGCGTCGGACTGTTCGCGGCGGCGATCGAGGCCGTCGCGTTCCTGCCCGTGTTCTACGCGCACCTGGCGCTCAACGACGTGCCGACGCTCGCGCCGCTGACGCTGTCGCTGCTCGGGACCGCGGGGGTGCTGCGCTGCGGCCGCGCGCGCGATCACCTGCTGGCCGGTGTCGGGCTGGGGCTGGCGTGCGCGAGCAAGTACACGGCCGGCATCGTGCTCGTGCCCTACCTGGCCGCGGTCGCGGCGCGCTATCTGGACTCCGCGATCGAGCTGGGGTCCGCCGGCGCGGGCCGGCGCGCGCTCGGCGGGGCCGCGCTCGCCGGCACCATGGCGCTCGCCGCGTTCCTGATCGCGAACCCCTACGCGATCCTCGACTACTCGGACTTTCACGCCGAACTGGTCCACCAGTCCACGCTGTCCGCCGAAGCCCAGGGCAAGCTCGGCGCGCCCCATGACGGCGGGCTGGCCTACTACCTGTGGACGCTCACCTGGGGCCTCGGCTGGACCCCGGCGCTGGCCGCGCTGGGGGGAGCGCTGAGCGTGTGGCGCCGTGAGCGCGCTCTCGGCTGGCTGCTCGTGCCCGCCCCGCTGCTGTACCTGGCGTTCATGGGCGTTCAGGGACGCTACTTCGGCCGCTGGCTGCTGCCGATCTTTCCGATCCTGTGCCTGCTCGCGGCGCTGTTCGCGCTGCAGCTGGTGGAGGTTGTTGCGCGCAGGCTGCCGCGCACGCGACCGAAGCCGGGCGACACGCGCCTTCGGCGCGAGTCCCCGTTTCGGCTAGCGCTCGTCGCGGCGGTCGTCGCGGTGCTGCTCGCGCAGGGGCTCGTATACAGCATCCATTCGGGCAGAGTGCTTGCGCGCGCGGACACGCGCAACCTGACGCGCTCCTGGATGCTCGCGCACATCCCGGCCGGCACGCCGATCGTGGTCGAGCCCGTCGCGCCCGACGGGTGGGGCACGCGCTGGAACAAGTATCCGTCGCTGATCTCGCGCATCTCCCCGACTGGCGCGCTCGAACCCGATGCGACCGCAAAAATTGGCATCGAGGACTACGAGCGCTCGCTCGCCCCCGCGCTGATCGGCTACTACCAAGCGCACGGCTACTGTTGGGTGGTGAGCGGCTCGACCGAGTCTGGACGCGCGTTCGCCGACCCCGGCGAAGTGCCGCTGGCGATCGCCTACTACCGCGTGCTGGCGCGGCGGGGCGAAGTCGTCTATCGCTCATCGCCGTATGTGCGCGGGCAGGGCCCGGTCGCGTTCGATTTCGACTGGAGCTTCGACTACTACCCGCTCGCCTACGACCGCCCGGGGCCGGTGATGACCGTCTACCGGTTGCACGGGGGCCGGTGCGGCAGCTGAGCGGGGTTATCCTGAATGCACAGATGACGACCTGCACGGACACCGACAAGGAGCACCTGGCGCGCGCGATCGAGCTGGCGCGCAAGGGCGGAGGCATGGTCAAGCCGAACCCCGTCGTCGGTGCGGTGGTGGCCCGTGACGGCGAGGTGCTCGGTGAGGGCTGGCACGAACGGTTCGGCGCGGCGCATGCGGAGGTCAACGCGATCGAGGCCTGCGGCCTGGCCGATCTGAACGACGCGACGCTGTACGTGTCGCTGGAACCCTGCTGCCACGAGGGCAAGACGCCGCCGTGCACCGATGCGATCGTGCAGGCCGGGATCAAGCGTGTGGTCGTCGGCTCGGACGATCCAACCGAGAAGGCCTCCGGACGCGGTCTGGGGATTCTGCGCGACGAGGGCGTCGAAGTCGTGCTCGCGGACGGCGAGCTGGCCACGAGCGCGCGGCTGTTGAACCAGGCCTTTCGCAAGCACGCGCGTGTGGGGCGCCCGTGGGTGCTGTTCAAGTCCGCGATGACCCTCGACGGCAAGGTCGCGACACGGACCGGCGACTCGCAGTGGATCAGCGGCGAGGCCAGTCGCGAGCTGGCCCATCGGTGGCGCGCCTCGGTGGATGCCGTGGTCGTCGGGATCGGCACTGCGCTGGCCGACGACCCGCGGCTGACCGCCCGCCCGGATGGTCTCACCGACGAGCTCGAGCGATACCAACCCCGTCGCGTGGTGTTCGACTCGCTCGCACGGCTCTCACCTGGCTCCCAGCTGGTCTCGGCGGCGCTGGAGATCCCGCTCACCGTCGTCGTCTCCCGGGCGGCGGCACGCGCGGACACAGATGCGCTGGAGGCCGCCGGTGTGCAGGTGCTCGTAGCGACCGGCGAGAACGAGCCCGCGCGGGTACGCTCCGGGTTGGAGCAGCTCGGGGCGATCGGCGTCGGCTCGGTGCTGCTGGAGGGCGGGCCGCATCTTGCCGGGGCGTTCCTGGACGCGGGTGAGATCGACGAAATCCGCCTGTTTCTGGCGCCGCTGCTGCTTGGGGGGAGCGCCGCCCGCGATCCGCTTGAGGGCAAGGGCGTCGAGCAGATCTCCGAGGCGTTGCGCGCCCTGACGTGTGAATGCGAGCGCGTCGGCGAGGATCTATTGATCAGCGCGAGGCTGCGCGAGTGGTGAACCGAGAATGAGCGAGCCATGTTCACAGGCCTGATCGAGGATCTCGGCAGCGTGACGGCGCTTGAGCGTGACGGCGAGGGCGCGACGCTACGCATCGGGACGCGCCTGGCGGGCGAACTGGAGCAGGGCGACTCGATCGCCGTCAACGGCGTGTGCCTGACCGCGACTGACATTTGCGACGGGGGATTCGCCGCGACGGCGATGGTCGAGACGCTACGTCGCTCCGCGCTGGGCGCGCTGGAACCCGGGGCGCAAGTCAACCTGGAGCTCGCCCTGCGCGCTGACGGGCGCCTCGCAGGACACATCGTGCAGGGGCACGTCGATGGCACGGGCGTTGTGAGCGAGATCCGCGATGAGGGAATCGCCCGCGTGCTGAGCATCGGCACCGCGCCTGAGGTGGCGCGCTACCTGGTCGAGAAGGGGTCCGTCGCGGTGAACGGCGTCAGCCTGACCGTCAGTGCGCTGTGCGAGGACGGGTTCGAGGTCTCGCTGATACCGGAGACGCTTGCGCGCACCAACCTGGGGAGCATGGCCGTCGGGGATCGGGTCAACCTGGAGGTGGACATCCTTGCCAAGCATGTCGAGCGACTGATGGAGGCCCGCGTATGACCCGGTCTAAGACAACCACGACAGACAAGCCCGACGCGAGCGCCGTGGCAACTCCATTCGCCACGATCGAGGAAGCCCTGGAGGAGATCCGCGCGGGACGGATGGTGGTCGTGTGCGACGACGAGCACCGCGAGAACGAGGGCGATCTGACCTTGGCCGCACAGTTCGCGACGCCCGAGGCGATCAACTTCATGGCCAAGGAGGGGCGCGGGCTGATATGCCTGTCGCTGAGCGCCGAGCGCTGCGAGGAGCTGGGGCTGGAGCTGATGGCGGCCAAGAACGAATCGTCGTTCGAGACGCCGTTCACGGTCTCGATCGAGGCGCGCGAGGGCGTGACCACGGGGATCTCCGCGCACGATCGCGCACGCACGATTCAGGTGGCGATCGACCCTGAGACCCATCCGCGCGATCTCGTGCAGCCCGGGCACATCTTTCCGCTGAAGTCCCGCTCCGGGGGCGTGCTGGAGCGCACCGGACAGACCGAGGCGGCGGTCGATCTCGCGCGCCTGGCGGGGCTGAACCCCGCCGGGGTGATCTGTGAGGTGATGAACGATGACGGCACGATGGCGCGCGTAGGGGATCTCGCCGGCTACTGCGAGCGGCACGGGCTGAAGATGATCACGATCGCCGATCTGATCGCCTACCGCCGCCGGCACGACAAGCTCGTCGAGCGGGTCGCCTCGGCGCGGCTGCCGACCGCGCATGGCGAGTTCGAAGTCGTCGGGTATCGCTCGCTTGTGGACGACAAGCACCACGTGGCGCTCGTCAAGGGCGAGGTGTCCGGGCACGGCGACGTGCTCGTGCGTGTGCACTCGGAGTGTCTCACCGGGGACGTGTTCCACTCGCTGCGCTGCGATTGCGGCGAACAGCTCGAGTCTGCCCTGGCGATGATCGAGGCTGAGGGGGAAGGGGTGCTCCTGTATCTGGCTCAGGAGGGCCGCGGGATCGGCCTGCTGAACAAGCTCAAGGCCTACCGCTTGCAGGAGGACGGCCTCGATACGGTCGAAGCCAACCTCCAGCTGGGGTTGCCCGCCGACCTGCGCGACTACGGCATCGGCGCCCAGATCCTCGCCGACCTCGGCCTGTCCTCGATCCGCATCCTGACCAACAACCCCAAGAAGATCAAGGGCCTGGAGGGCTACGGCCTGTCGGTCAGCGCGCAGGTCCCGATCGAGCACGCGCCGAACCCCCACAACGAGGAGTACATGCGCACGAAGGCCCAGCGGATGGGGCACACGCTGCACCATCAGGGGCTGAACCTCGACGCGGAGATGCTGCACTCCGAGCGCACTCAGGATGCCGCCGAGGGAGAGCCCGAGCGGTGAGCGCCTCCTACGCGATCGTCGTGGGGCGCTTCTATGAGGATCTCGCCAAGCGGCTGGTGAGCGGCGCGCGCGAGGCGTTCGCGCAGGCGGGGCACGACGACATCGCCGTGTTCGATGTGCCCGGCGCATATGAGCTGCCGCTCGCCGCCTCCTACGCCGCGCGGTCCGGTCGCTACGCCGGCGTAGCCTGTCTGGGCGCGGTGATCAGAGGGGAGACCGACCACTACGAGTTCGTCTGCACCCAGACGGCGAGCGGGATCATGCGGGTGCAGCTGGACACCGGTGTGCCGTGCGCGTTCGGCGTGCTCACCTGCGAGACGATGGAGCAGGCGCTCGCACGCGCTGGCGGCGGCAAGCGCGACCAGGGACGCCACGCCGCCGAGGCCGTACTGCGGATGGCGGAGCTGCGCGGCGAGCTGCTCGGTGCCCGCGAGGTCCTGCCCGGGCCGGGCGTCGGCTAAACTGCCGAACGCGATGGCCAAGGTATGTCACAGCTGCGGCAAGGGTCCGGCGTTCGGGCAGAGCCGCAGCCACTCGATGGTCGCCACCAAGCGCCGGTTCGACCCGAACCTGCAGAAGGTGCGGATTCTCGTCGGCAAGGCGCCGCGGCGCGTGTACGTGTGCACGCGGTGTCTGAAAGCCGGCAAGGTTACCAAGGCCCTGTAGGGCCGCTGGGCTGCTGGCCGATTGGAGATCCCGTCGATCTTCAATCGGTACGGCGTCCTCGGTCGCTCGCGTACCGAGTACGCCACGCTCCCTGCGTCCTTGTCTGACTTGCCCATCGACCCTACAGTCTGTGACGAGACAGATTCTGAGTTCTGGGCTGGTCGCTCGTTGGGAATGCTCGGCTCCGACCGACCTGATAAGACGTAACGCAGTGAGCGACACCAACCTGGTTCGTTTTCGTGCGGCGGTGGCAGGGGCGCTGGCGCATCTGGAGTCCCGCCGCGAGGAGGTCAACGACCTCAACGTGTTCCCGGTCGCCGACGGGGATACGGGCGACAACATGGCGCTGACGCTGCGCGCGGTGCTGGCCGAGCTCGATCGCCTGCAGGGGGCAAACGGACACGCGCGCACGATCGACGAGATCGGACGCGAGGAGATCGTGCAGTCGGTCGCCCGCGCCGCGCTGCTAGGTGCGCGCGGCAACTCGGGCGTGATCCTGTCGCAGCTGATCCGCGGCGCGGCCGAGGAGCTCGTCTCGCGCCCCGGCCAGCTGATCGACGCGACGTTGATCGGCGCCGCGCTGGCCAATGCCGCGGACCGGGCGTACGCGTCTGTGCGCGAGCCGGCCGAGGGCACGATCCTGACGGTCGCGCGCGAGATGGCGCACAAGATTATGACCGACGTCGCGCACAGCCCGGAGGACACGCGTCTGGGACCGGCGACCGACCCGGCCACTCAGGACATCGCGATCGCCGACGCGCTGGAGCGCGCGGTCGCGACCGGGCAGGAGTCGGTCAAGCGCAGCCCTGAGCTGCTGGCGGCGCTGCGCGAGGCAGGCGTGGTCGACGCGGGCGGGTACGGGTTGACGATCATGTTCGCGGGCGTGGTGGCGGCGTTGCGCGGCGAGGAGGCGCCCGACCTCGACCACCATGCGCCGGCCCGGATCACCCATCCCCATCACGTCTCCGGCACGTACCGGTTCTGCACGAACTTCGCGGTCACCGGCAGCGGCCTGAGCGCGGCCGCGTTCGTCGAGCCGCTGGAGGGGCTGGGCGACTCGGTGCTGGTGGTGGGCGACGCGAGCACGCTGAAGGTGCACCTGCACACCGACGAGCCCGAGCGCGCGACCGCGCTGTTCGCGCGGGTCGGGGAGATATCGAGGCTCGACATCGCCGACATGCGCCTGCAGGTCGCCGAGCGCGACGAGCGCATGCAGGCCTCCATCCACCCCAACGGCGCGATCGAGCGCCGGTCTGCCCGACGCCGTGGCGCCCCGGGCTCGCTGCGGCGCTCTGGCGGTCGTCAGCGGCGACGGGCTGGCCAGGATGTTCGGCGAGCTGGGCGTGCGCACGATCGACGGCGGCCCGACGATGAACCCCTCCACGTATGAGCTGCTCGCGGCGATCCACGAGGTCCCGGCCGAGGAGGTGCTGGTGCTGCCGAGCAGCCCCAACGTGACGATGGCCGCCGAGCGCGCCGCCGAGCTGTCGGACAAGCAGGTGCTGGTCGCCCCTGCCGCCGGCCAGCAGGCGGGGCTGGTTGCGGCCGTTGCGCTGGAGGCGGATCGCAGTGTGGAGGAGAATGCGCAGGCGCTGATCGGGGCGCTGGCGCATGTGCGCACGGGTGCGGTTGCACAGGCCGCGCGCGACGATGCCCAGGGGCGGTTCAAGCGGGGCGAGGCGGTTGGGTTCATCGCTGAGGAGGTGCATCGCTTGGGGCGGTCCCGCGCAGACGCTGAGCGCGGTGATAGCGAGCCTCGCCGAGGAGGCCGAGCTGATCAGCTGCCTCGCGGGCGAGGGCGCTCCGCTTGGACCCGCGGAGGTCGAAGCGATGGTCAATGGCGATGCCGAGCTCGAGCTGCGAGACGGCGGCCAGCACGCATACTGGTGGCTGCTGGCGGCCGAGTGACGACCGCGATGGGCGGGCATCATGCGGGTTGACGGATGTCTCAGCTCGCTCAAGCCAACGCCAAGCAGGCGTCCGATCGAGGTGTCGGTCTGCGGGCGTTCGCGTCTGAGGAGAGCCCGACCAGGGAGGAGTGGCTCGCCGCGCCGGTGCGCTGGCCGAGGCCGTCGCGGCTAAAAGACGCCGCTGGAGGCGCCATCCAGCAAGATGGCGGAGGGCTTGCCACGCTCGGGCTGACGAACGTCGGTGCGCTGCTCGAGCATCTGCCCAGGGACAGCCGGGATGCGCGTACGGTCAAGGGGCTGAGGGCGGGCGAGGCGGCGACGGTCGCCGTGCAGGTGCGCACGATCGGCGCACGGCCGGTCAGGCGGCGGGGGATGAAGCCGCTGGTCGAAGCGACCGTGTTCGACGAGACGGGCACCATGCGCGCGACGTTCTTCAACCAGCCGTGGCTGGCGCAGCGTTACAAGCCCGGGACGCGACTGGTGCTGCACGGCAAGACGACCGATCGGGGCACGTTCAACGTCGCCCATCACGCCGATCGGCTCGGATCTCGGCGCCGACCTCGCCGCGGGCGAGACCGGCGCGCCGGGCGAGATCGTAGCCCATTACCCCGCGAGCGAGGGCGTCAGCTCGACACAGATCCTGACGCTCGTGCACGGCCGTCAGGAGCAGCGTCGGCGGACGTGCCGGAGGCGTTGAGCGCCGCGGCCCGGGCTGCGCGAGCGACTGCCAGACCGGGCGGGCGCGCTGGCGGCGATGCACTTCGCGCGCACACCCGAGGATCGCGAGGCAGGGCGAGAACGGCTGGCGTTCGAGGAGCTGCTGCTGACGCAGCTCGTGTTCCTACGCCGCAGGGCCAGGCGCCGTGCGCGCAAGGGCGCGCCGACACTGAACGAGGCGCCGTCGCTGAGCGAACGCTGGCTGGGAGAGCAACTGCCGTTCGCGCTGACCGGCGATCAGCGTCGGGCGATCGCGACGATCGGCGAGGATCTCTCACAGGAGCGGGCGATGCAGCGGCTGCTGCTGGGGGAGGTCGGCAGCGGCAAGACGGTGGTCGCGGTGTGGGCGCTGCT
This sequence comes from uncultured Solirubrobacterales bacterium, assembly GCA_963786535.1. Taxonomy (GTDB): domain Bacteria; phylum Actinomycetota; class Thermoleophilia; order Solirubrobacterales; family Solirubrobacteraceae; genus Palsa-744. Next base: position 434,785 of record CAWAZI010000002.1, read on the forward strand.
GCGCGCCGTCGAGCACGGGATGCAGGCGGCGCTGATGGCCCCGACGGAGACGCTCGCCGAGCAGCACTTCGCCACGTTGCAGCAGCTGCTGGGCGGCGAGCAGGCGAACGTCACATGCGCGCTGCTGACGGGCTCCACCACGGCTCGCAGGCGCGCGGACACGCTTGGCAAGCTGGCCGGCGGCGAGCTGTCGCTGATCGTGGGCACGCATGCGCTGATCGAGCCCGACGTCGAGTTCCGGGCGCTCGCGATCGCGGTGGTGGACGAGCAGCACCGCTTCGGCGTGCGCCAGCGCGCCGCCCTGGACGGCAAGGCCGGCGCGGGATCGATCGGAGATCGCCCAGCGCCGCACGTGCTGCACATGACCGCGACACCGATCCCGCGCACGCTCGCACTCGCCAACTACGGCGATCTGGACACGACGATGCTGCGCGAGCTGCCCCGGGGCAGGCAGCCGATCGAAACGCGGATCGTCTCCGGGGAGTCCGAACGGGAGCGCGCGTACGAGCAGCTGCGTGAACAGCTGCGCGCGGGCCGGCAGGCGTATGTCGTGTGCCCGCTGATCGAGCAGGCCGAGGACGCGCAGGCGGGCCAGGCGGCGCAGTCGGACCTGCGTACGGCGACCGCGGAGCTGGAGCGGTTGCGCAAGGGCGAGCTCCGCGACCATCGCCTGGTGCTGCTGCACGGCGGGATGCGACCGCGCGAGAAGGCGGAGGCGATGGAGCAGTTCGCCTGCGGCGCCGCGGACGTGCTGGTCGCGACGACCGTGATCGAGGTCGGGATCGACGTGCCGAACGCGAGCGTGATGCTGATCGAGAACGCCGAGCGGTTCGGGATCTCTCAGCTGCACCAGCTGCGCGGGCGGGTCGGCCGCGGCGAACATCGCTCCTCGTGCCTGCTCATGGGTCCGTCAGGCGCGGCGAGGCTGAGGGCGCTGCAACAGCACGCCGACGGGTTCGAGCTCGCCGAGATCGACCTGCGGCTGCGCAGCGAGGGCGAGCTGATCGGCGTCAGGCAGTCCGGGATCGGCCAGCATCGGATCGCCTGCCTGCCCGAGGACGCGGAGCTGCTGGAGCGCGCGCGGGCGCGCGCGGAGGCGATCGTGGCGGCCGATCTGCAACTGCGCGAGCCCGAGCACGCGCTCCTGGGCGACGCGCTGGAGCGGGCGTTCGGGGCCGATGCGCTCGAGCCGATCCCCGCGTAGGACGCACAGTGCATCGGCAGAGAGCGCACCTCGGCCCGGATAGCCCCTCGGCGCTCGCGCCGGCCCCGCGGGGCTCGCATGCGTCCCGCTCCCACGGCGCGCGTTACGGTGCGTGGATGCGAGTGATCGCGGGCCGCTACGGCGGCCGTCGGCTGACGGCGCCGAAGGGCAGGACGACCAGGCCGACCTCCGAGCGGGTGCGCGAGGCGCTGTTCGCGATGCTCGGCGACGTCGAGGGGGCACGTGTGCTGGACCTGTTCGCGGGGACGGGCGCGCTGGGGATCGAGGCGCTCTCCAGGGGCGCCCGCCAGGCCGTGTTCGTCGAGTGCGACCGGGCCGCGATCGAGGCGCTGCAGAGCAACCTGGCGGCGCTCGGGCTCCCCGGCGGGCAGGCGCGGCTCAGGCGCGAACACGCCGATGACGCGCTCCGGCGGGCACGGAAACGCAAAGAGACATACGATCTCCTCCTGATCGATCCTCCATACGGACGGGCGCTCGAGTTGGAGCCGCTGCTGTCGGCGGCGCTGCCGGGGTTGCTTGCGCCGAGAGCGCGCGTGGTGATCGAGAGCGATCGGCGCGCGCCGCTGCGCCTTGGGCTCGCGCTCGAGAAAGAGCGTCGCTACGGAGACACCACAATCGCAATCTACTGTCACGCATGACCGAGAACAACCAGCGCACGGTCGTCTGCCCGGGCTCGTATGACCCGATCACCAACGGCCATCTGGACGTGATCGGACGCGCCGCGATGCTGTTCGACGAGGTCGTGATCGCCGTCGTGAACCGGTCGGTGCGCAAGGACAAGACGCTGTTTCCGATCGAGGAGCGGCTGGCGTTCATCGAGCAGGCGACCGCAGAGCTGGCAAACGTCCGCGTCGAGCCGTTCAACACGCTCGTGGTCGAGTTCGCCCGCAAGGTCGGCGCGCGCGCGATCGTAAAGGGGCTGAGGGCGATATCGGACTTCGAGTACGAGCTCGAGATGCATCAGCTCAACCGCCGGCAGGATCCGGAGATAGAGTCGGTGTATCTGATGGCAAGCTCGCAGTACAGCTTCCTGTCCTCCAGCGGCGTCAAGGAGCTGGCGATATTCGGCGGGCGGATCGACGATCTCGTGCCCGCTCGGGTCGCGACGCGATTGCAGGAAGAGCTGAGACGTTGACGAACTTAGGGCCGAACCCGACTGGAGATTCCTCGCACGAGCAGAGTGGCCGGTGCGCCTGTACAACCAATCGCGTCCGCGCAGAGGGCGCGGACGGAGATAGTGTTTAGCCAATGGACGTCCTGGTACTGATTGACAAGCTCGACGATCTGGTGCACAACGCCAAGCCGGTGCCCCTGACCGATCAGGTGCGCGTCGACAAGGAGGAGATCTACGACATCCTCGACCAGATGCGCGCGACCATCCCCGAGGAGATCAAGCAGGCCCGCTGGATCGTCAAGGAGCGCCAGGAGATGCTGGCCGAGGCCAAGAAGGAGGCCGAGCGGGTCCTCAAGGAGGCGCGCGAGCGCCAGGACCAGCTGGTCGGCGAGGAGGAGGTCACCAAGCAGGCTGAGCGAGCCGCCGAGGACATCGTCGAGGACGCACGTGCGCGCGAGCGCGAGATCAGGTTGGGTGCGGAGGACTACGCGGATGAGATCCTGAACACGCTGGAGGTCAACCTGTCCAAGTTCATCGCCGCCGTGCAGCGCGGCCGCGAGCGGTTGCAGGGCAAGGACGAACCCGCCGAAGTCGGCTGACGCTCGTTATTGGGTAGGGTCCGCGCGTGAACACGCGCGAAGCTGAAGTACAAGCTCAAGGTCGCCCAGACGCTGCTGGGCACCGGGATGCTCAAGCCGGTGCGCCCCGACAGGGCGGTGCGCGCGCTCGCGGCGCTGCACCGCTGGGGGCCGACGCCGGCCGCGGCGTATGCCGCCTCGGCGGCCAGGTATCCCGATCGCGAGGCGCTCGTGGACGAGCGGGGGACGCTGACGTTCACGGAAGTGGACCGGCGCACGAACGCGCTCGCGCGGGGGCTTGCCAATGCGGGCGTCAAAGAACAGGACGGGGTCGCGATCATGTGTCGCAACCACCGGGGGTTCATCGAGGCGACGGTCGCCTGCTCGAAGCTGGGGGCGGGGGCGCTGTATCTGAACACGGCGTTCGCCGGGCCGCAGATAGCGGACGTGATGCGCCGCGAGGACCCGGTCGCGCTGGTGTACGACGAGGAGTTCGGCAACCTCGTCGGCGCAGGAGGGGGGAGGGGCGCGCAATGAAGCGGTTCGTCGCCTGGCACGAGTCAGGCGTTGGACGACTGTCGGAGTCCGATCCGCCGCTGGAGGAGCTGATCGCCTCAGAGGATGACTCGCCGCTGACGCCTCCGGCCGAGAAGGGGAGCGTGGTGATCCTGACGTCGGGCACGACCGGGACGCCGAAGGGGGCGACGCGCAAGCAGCCCGACTCGATGGAGCCCCTGGCGGCGCTGTTCTCGAAGATCCCGCTGCGCGCGCGCGAGACGACGGTGATCGCCGCGCCGATGTTTCACTCGTGGGGTTTCGGACACTTCACGCTCGCGCTGCCGCTCGCCTCGACGCTCGTGCTGCGGCGCAAGTTCGACCCCGAGGACACGCTGCGGGCGGTGGCCCACCATCGCGCGACGGCGCTGGCGGTGGTGCCGGTGATGTTGCAGCGGATCCTCGAGCTGGGGCCGGAGACGATCGGCAAGTACGACCTGAGCTCGCTGAAGGTGATCGCGCTGAGCGGATCCGCGCTGCCCGGCGAGCTGGCGAGCAAGGCGATGGACGCGCTGGGGGACGTGCTGTACAACCTGTACGGGTCCACGGAGGTCGCGTGGGCGACGATCGCCACGCCCGAGGATCTGCGCGCCGCGCCGGGGACGGCGGGCCGACCGCCGATGGGGACGATCGTGAAGCTGCTGGACTCCGAGGGGCGTGAGGCCGCGCCCGGAGAGGGCGGGCGCATCTTCGTCGCCAATGAGATGGTGTTCGAAGGCTATACCGGGGGCGGCAACAAGGAGATCGTTGGCGGGCTGATGAGCACCGGCGACGTCGGACGGTTCGACGCGAGCGGGCGGCTGTTCGTGGACGGGCGCGACGACGAGATGATCGTCTCAGGCGGGGAGAACGTGTTCCCGCGCGAGGTCGAGGACCTGCTCGCCGACCACGAGCAGATCGAGGAGGCCGCTGTGGTGGGCGTGAGCGACGAGCAGTTCGGGCAGCGGTTGAAGGCGTTCGTCGTGCCGCGCGAGGGCACCCAGCTGGATGAGGAGGCGGTGAAGGCCTACGTCAAGGCGAACCTCGCCCGCTACAAGGTTCCCCGCGATGTGGTGTTCCTGGAGCAGCTCCCGCGCAACGCGACGGGCAAGGTGCTCAAGCGCGAGCTGAAGACACTGGCCTAGTAGGCTCGCCGGGGGCGAACGTCGGCTTTTGCTCTCTGGTAGGCTCTGCCTCTGTCCTACGGGTGGACAGGTGGGCGCTGGAGGAGACACACCGGAGCAGGTCGTCTTTCGGGTCGATATCGAGCAGGGGGTCCTAACGTGAAGCCACGAGTGCCACAAAAGTCAAGTGGCCAGTCAACCTCTTCGGGGTTCGGGGCCAGTCATCGTTATGCCGTCGCGTTCATCGCGGCCATGGCGCTGCTGCTCGTGCCCGCCGGCGCGAGCGCGGCCTCGCCGGTGCTCGAATTCGTCGTCCCCGGCCATAGCCTGCCGGTCAGCTTCACCACCGAAAGCGGGGCGGTGAGCGCCGAAATGGCCGGTTTTGAAACGCTCGTGGAATGCACCGCCTCCCACGGCGAAGGCGAAATCACGGGACCGCGCGCGACGGTTTCCAAATATCGGCTCACGGGGTGCACCGCGGGGGGGCAGGAATGTGAATCCGCAGGCGCAAACGCAGAAGAAATCAAGACGGGTCCAATCGACGCGGATCTCGTGTACATCGATCAGGCCAGGCGTGAAGTCGGCATGCTGCTCAATCCGGGAAAGGCACCTATATCACCTTCAAATGCGGGGGCGAGCCCGCCGAAGGGAAGGGTTCTTTCCTCGCACCCGTAGGTCCGATCAATCAAGAAGCCACGGCGTTCACAGCGACGCTGAACCAGTTGGACAGCGTACAGACGCCCGACGAATACGAAGGCGAAAATGGCGAAAAGCTCCAGGCGATCCCCACGGGCAGAAGGGAAAGCAACCCATTCGTCCCGACGGGCGTGGAATTGTCGATGACCGTACACACGAGCGTGCCGGTCGAGATAAAGGCCGTCACGACGCAGGAAATCGAAGCCAAACAGCAAGAAGAAGAAGCCAAGAAACAGGAAGAAGCTCTCCAGGCGCTGGAAGCAACGCTGACGAAGCACGAAGAAGAAGCCAAGAAACAGGAAAAAGCTCTCCAGGCGCTGGAAGCAACCCTGAAGAAGCAAGAAGAAGCTCTCAAAAAAGCTGAAGAACACACCAAGCAGGTCGGGGAAGAAGCGAAGAAGCACGAAGAAGAATTGAACGCCCAGATCACTGCGATCAAGAAGCATCAGGAAGAAGAAGCGGCCAAGAAGAAGCAGGAAGAATCAAAGCCTCCCACGCGGGCCCAGTTGCTGAGCAAAGCGCTTGCGCAATGCAAGAAGAAGCCGCAGAGCAAGCGTGCTCACTGCATGGCCGAGGCCACAAAAAAGTACGGCCACAAGGCGAAGACCGGCAAGAAGTAGCGGAGCGGCTGTCCGGCTCGCGGGTTCGTTGGGCCGAAGCTTGCCATCACGGCGGTCTCGGTGCACTGTGAGGCGTCGCTAACCTGGGGCCATGCGGGCAAGCGCGTATGAGTTCGACTTGGCGGGCCTGCAGCTCAGCCCCGGGGCGGGGCGCCGGCTCAGTCTCCAGGTCCCGATCGGTGCGCTGCGGCTGGGCGGAGAGCGGTATGACGTGCGCCCTGCGAGCGTGCCGGTGACGATCGACGTCTCGCGAATGACCGGTGGTGGATATGCGCTCAAGCTGGCGATGAGCGCGAGGCTGGCTGGTCCGTGCATGCGCTGTCTGAAGGACGCCGCGCCCGAGATAGAGGTGCAGGCCCGCGAGGTCGACGTGCCGGGCGAGAGCGGGGAGATGGACAGCCCGTATGTGCATGAGGAGACGCTCGACGTGGCGGCGTGGGCACACGACGCGCTCGCGCTGGACGCGCCGGCGAAGTTTCTGTGCCGGGAGGACTGCGCTGGGCTGTGCCCGGAGTGCGCGGTCGACCTGAACGAGGCCGGCCCGGAGCATCGGCACGAGCGCTCGCCGGACGCGCGGTGGGCGAGGCTGAGCGAGCTGAACGAGCTGAAGATTGACTGAGACGGCAGGCCCCGAGGTGGTCGTCGCCGTGGACTGCAACGGCGCTGACCTAGGTCCGATCGAGGTCGCGGCGGGCGCTGTGCTGGCAGCGGGCGAGGGGGCTAGCACGATCCTGTTCGGTCCGGCGCGCGAGTTGAGCGCCGCGCTGGAGGCCGCGGGCTCGGCGACGCTCCATGGCTCAAGCGGGGGAACGATCGAGATCGTGGACGCGCCCGTGTCGATCGCCAAGAGCCCCGATCCGGCGAGCGCGGCTCGGGCCAATCCCGATGCCTCGATTGTCCAGGCCGCGAGGGCCGTCGCCGAAGATCGCGCACGGGCGCTGGTGTGCGCGGGGGGAACGGGCGCGGCGCTGGCGGCGGGCCTGTTCAACATCAAGCGCGCTCGCGGGATTCACCGACCCGCGCTTGCCCTCGTGCTGCCGGTGCCGGGCAGGCCGGTGACGCTGCTGGACGTCGGCGCCAACGCGCAGGCGCGCGCTGAGCACCTGGAGCAGTTTGCGTTCATGGGTGTCGCGCTGGCGCAGACGATGCTCGGAGTGGAGCGTCCGCGCGTCGGACTGCTGTCCAACGGCGAGGAGGCCGAGCGTGGGAGCCCGCTCGTGATCGAAGCTCACGCCCGCCTGCGCGCGCAAGTGGACGATCGGGCGAGCGATGGGGCGAGCGGGTTCGAGCTGGTCGGCAACGTCGAGGGCGGCGACCTGGTCTCAGGCGTAGCCGACGTGATCGTGACCGACGGGCTGACCGGCAACATCGCGCTGAAGACGATGGAGGGCGTGTCGCAGACGCTGCTGCGGGCGATTCGCGACGCGGCGACGTCCTCGACGCGGGCGAAGCTCGGCGGGCTGCTGCTGGCGCCAGCGTTGCGGGGGCTGCGCGAGGAGATCGACCCCGAAGGTCAAGGTGGCGCCTACCTGCTCGGGTTGCGCCGGCTCGGGGTGGTTCCCCACGGCGGCTTCCGCCGCCGTGGATTCGCGCGGGCGATCGTCCGCGCCCAGCACGGCGCGCGGGAAGATCTGATCGGCCGCACGCATGCCGCGCTGGCGCAGGCGGGTGCCCTGCGACGGGCTACGCCCGCGTCCGCGTCTGTCGCTAGCCTGCCGGGGAATGACGCGTGAGGAGGTGTTCGAGCTGATCAGGGGTCATCTGGCCGACGAGCTGGATATCGAGCCGGGCGTGATCGTGCGGGACACCCGCTTCAAGGAGGACCTCGAGGCGGACTCACTTGACCTGTATACGCTCGTGCAGGAGCTGGAGGACAGCTACGGCGTGCGCATGACAGACGAGCAGGCTGCCGCGATCATGACAGTCGGACAGGCGGTGGACTTCGTGCTCGCGCATACACCGGCGTGATGCCAGCCAATGAACCTGCTGAACGAACTGCTCGATGGGCTGCCCGACGATCTAGAGCGGCAAGTATTCACTCACGCGTCGTGGACCGAGCGCCGCGAGGAGTCCTACTCCCGGCTGGCGTTTCTCGGCGACAGCGTGCTCGGATTGGCGATCACCACGCACCTGTACCCGCGCTTGGAAGCGGAGCGGTTCGGGGCGGGACGGCTGACGAAGATCCGCGCGCAGGCGGTGTCCGGTCCGAGCTGCCGTGCGGTCGCCGAGCGGTTGGGCGTGCCCGAGCGGCTGCGCGCCGCCGCCCCCTCGAGCGCCGCGGGGGGCGCGGTGGCGCTGGTGGAGACCGAGCGCGTGCTCGCGTCGGTGATCGAGGCGGTGATCGGCGCGTGCTATCTGACCGCCGGCTACGAGCGCACCGCCGAAGCGGTCGTGGAGGCGTTTCAACCGGAGATCGAGCAGGCGCTGGAGCACCCGGTCGATTTCAAGTCCGCGCTGCAGGAGCTGCTCGCCCGGCGCGGGTCGGTCGTCTCCTACGAGATCACCGAGGAGACGGGACCGCCGCACGAGCGCACCTACGAGGTGATGGCGCTCGTGGACGGCGAGACGGTGGGCTCGGGGTCGGGCAAAAGCAAGAAGCACGCCGAGCAGGAGGCAGCTCGGGAGGCCGTGGACCGTTTGCAGGAGCAGACATGCCTGGTTCGCAGGCAAGCTGGGAGGAAAACGCCGAGCAGGAGGCAGCTCGGGAGGCCGTGGATCGTCTGCAGGAGCAGACATGACCCTGATGCGTAGCGGCGCCTGAAGTCGCTCACGCTGAAGGGTTTCAAGTCCTTCCCCGACCGCACCCGCCTGGACTTCGGCCCGGGTGTCAGCGTCGTGATCGGGCCCAATGGGTCGGGCAAGTCCAACGTGACCGACGCGGTCCTGTGGGCGATGGGCGAGCAGTCGCCGCTCGCCGTCAGGGGCCAGTCGATGCAGGATGTGATCTTCGGCGGCGGGCACGGCGTGCAGGCCCGCGGCGCCGCGGAGGTCGAGATCGTGCTCGACAACTCCGACGGCACGGTCGATCTGCCGCTGAGTGAGATCTCGATCGTGCGCCGACTCGATCGCGCCGGCGAGGGCGGCTACCGGCTCAACGGCGCGCGCTGCCGGCTGACAGACGTGATCGAGGTGCTGTCCGACACCGGTCTGGGCAAGGAGACACACTCGGTCATCTCTCAGGGCCGGGTCGAGGCGATCGTGACGTCCAAGCCGCGCGACAGGCGGCTGCTGATCGAGGAGGCCGCTGGGCTGGGCAAGCACCGCAAGCGCCGGCGCCGCGCGCAGCTGAAGCTGGATCGCACCCAGGAGAACCTCGACCGCGCGCTCGACGTGGAGCGCGAGGCGCGCACGCGGCTGCGCCCGCTCAAGCGTCAGGCCGAGGCGGCCGAGCTGCACGAGCGGCTGGAGCGTCAGACGCTGGAAGCCCGCTGGACGCTTGCGTGCGAGGCGTTGCGCGCCCGCGCGGCGGACCTCGACGGGGCGGAGTCGCGCGTGCTGGGCGCGCGCGAGGGTCGGGCGGCTGTCGAGTCCAGGCTGCAGGGGGTGGTGGCGCGGCGCGGCGAGGCCGAGCGCGCGCTGACCGAGCGCTCCGAGCGTCACGACGCGCTCGCGCGGCGCGTCTACGACGCCCGTTCGGCGCGCGACCGGGTGGGCTTGCGCGGTGAGCAGGCGGGCGCTGCCGGCCAGGCGCTGGCGCGGCGCATCGAACGTGTCGAGGCCGAGCTCGCCGCGCTAAGCGAGACCTCGTCCGAGGACGCTCCCGGCGGCACGGGCGAGAGGCAGGCGGAGAACGAGTCCTCCGCCCGATCCGGGACCGAGGACGGCGAGCCGTCGTGGGAGCAGGCGTGGGATGAGATTCACCGGACGCTGGCCGACGGCGTCGAGCGAGCGCTCGCGCTGACGGACACGGACGCCCGCGCGCTGGCCACGGGTACGGTCGTGGCCGAGGCCGAGGGTCTCGCGCGGGACGCAGTCGAGCGGGCGGTCGCGCGGGGTCTGACCGAGCTGGGGTCGGTGGACCGCGACATGGACGGAGGGCGCCGCGAGGCCGAGCTGGCGGGTGAACGGGCGCGGAGGATCGAGCGGCTGCACGCCCAGCTCGCGGCCGACCGCGCGCTGGCGCCGGTGGCGGAGCGTCTCGGCGTGGTGCTGGCGCGCGTGGGCGAGGCGATCGAGGACGGCGTCGTGGCGCGAGTCCAGCAGGAGCTGGCTCAGGACAGCGCCGCCGGTGCGCACGTCGCGGACGAGCTGCGCGCGTGCGCGCGGGAGGAGGCCGGGATCCAGTCGGAGCTGCGTGGTGCGAGCGAGGTCGTCACCGAAGCCGAGGTCGCCGCCCAACGCTTGCGCGACCAGGCGGGTGAGGCGGAGCTCGAGGTCAGGACGATCGCCGAGCGGCTGCAGCGACCGGTGCCGGCGATGGCCCCCGCGCGCGCGGGCGAAGCGGATGCAGGGAACGAGGCCGGCGAGGGCGTCACCGGCAGAGCGCACGAGCGTGCGACGGATGAGACCGGGGAGGCCGTCGCGGTCGGAGAGAGCGTCGAGCCTACGGAGGTCCTGTCGCCCCTCGCGCCTGAGGAGGCGCAGGCGCTGGAGGCCCGCGTACAGCGCCTGAGCAGGCGACGCGAGCAGCTCGGCCCCGTGAATCCGCTGGCGCAGGATGAGTACGCCGAGGCGCTCGCCCACGTCGAGGAGCTCGAGCTGAGGCGCTCCGATCTGGAGACCGCGCTGCGCGAGCTGGCAACCGTGATCAGGGATACCGATCGCCAGATCTCAGAAACGTTCGAGCAAACGTTCGCCGCCGCCGCGCGCAACTTCGAGGAGCTCGTCGGTGACGTGTTCCCGGGCGGCAGCGGACGGTTGCGCCTCGTGCGCGACGAGCACACGCCCCGTGCCGTGCTCGGCGGGCGGTCTCCCGCCGCGAGCGCTTCCTCCGAGGGAGATCCCTCGGTGAGCGCCGACGCCGGAGAGGCCGCCGCCGACGCGGAGGCCGAGCGCGAGGAGGAGCGGACTCGCGGGGAGAGCGAGCAGGAGGATGCGATGGGTGTCGAGATCGAGATCACGCCCGCAGGCAAGTCCACCAAGCGCCTGTCGCTGCTCTCAGGCGGGGAGAAGTCGATGACCGCGCTCGCGTTCCTGTTCGCCGTGTTTCTCGCGCGCCCGTGCCCGTTCTACATCCTCGATGAGGTCGAGGCGGCGCTCGACGACCTCAACCTCGACCGGTTTCTGGCGCTGTTGCGCCGCTACTCCGACAGGGCCCAGTTCATCGTCATCACCCATCAAAAGCGCACGATGGAGGCCGCGGACTGGCTGTACGGGGTGTCGATGGGCGGCGATGGCGTCTCCAAGGTGCTCTCGCGCCGGCTGCCTCCCGAAGCGGTCGTCCAGGGCGAGGCCGACGGGAACAATGTCGTCCCGGCCGCGGCGCCCGTCGCCGAGGTCGCCTGAGTCGCTTCGGAGTCCGGTCCATGGCGCGCGACTGGAGCGATCTGTTCATCACCGACGCGCCCGCCCGCGGCGCGGGGTCGGGCGCGTCCGGCGAGCCCCGGCGCGGGTTGTTCAGGCGCCTGCGCGAGAACCTGTCGAAAACCCGCGAAGCGCTCGGCGGCGAGATCCAGGCGACGCTGTTCGGCACGCTCGACGCCGGCGCGTGGGAACGACTGGAGGAGGCGCTGATCCTCGCCGACGTCGGCGCGCGCACGACCGCGTCGATCGTCGGCACGCTCGAGGCGGAGGCCGACGCAGGCGAGCTTTCGGGTGGCGAGGCGCTGAGCGAGCGACTGATCGGGCTGCTCGCCCAGACCGCCCGCGTCGGCGACGGACGCATCGATATCCGCGCACAGCCGACCGTGATCATGGCGGTCGGCGTGAACGGGACGGGCAAGACGACGACGATCGGCAAGCTCGCCTGGCACCTGCGTCACGAGTGCGACCGTACCGTCCTGCTCGGCGCGGCCGACACGTTCCGGGCGGCCGCGAGCGAGCAGCTGGAAGGCTGGGCGCGGCGGGCAGGGTGTGAGATCGTGACCGGCCCGGAGGGATCGGATCCGGGCGCTGTCGCGTTCGAGACGATTGCCCGCGCTTGCGCCGAGGGCGCGGACGTCGCGATCATCGACACCGCCGGGCGGTTGCACACCCAGGACGACCTGATGGCCGAGCTCGGCAAGGTCCACCGGGTGATCGCCCGCCAGCTGGACGGGGCACCGCACGAGACGCTGCTCACGATCGACGCCACCACGGGCCAGAACGGGCTGCGTCAGGCCCGCATGTTCGCCGCCGCGGCCGACGTCACCGGGGTCGTGCTGAGCAAGCTCGACGGAACCGCTCGCGGCGGGATCGCGCTCGCCATCGCCGACGAACTCAAGCTGCCGGTGAAGCTGATCGGGATCGGCGAGACGGTCGAGGACCTGCGCCCGTTCGACCCCGAGGAGTTCGCGCGCGCGCTGATCGCCGACGCATGATCCTCGCGCGGGGCATCCACGCCGCGCGGCCTCGACCCATGCGTGCCGGTCCGCGAGGGGTAACCTGAAAGACATGTCTGTATGGATCGTGTGGCTCGTCGCGGCATGTCTGCTCGGGATCGGGGAGATGCACCAGGGCGGGTTCTATCTCGCTCCGTTTGCCATCGGGGCGGGGCTCGCCACGGTCGTGAGCCTGCTGGGGATCGGGGCGCTGCTCAGCACGATCGTGTTCGTGGCCGCCTCAGGCATGGTGTTCGCCACGCTGCGACCGGTCGCGCGCAGGCATCGCCGTCTGCCCCCATCGATCAGGACTGGCGCCGCCGCGCTCGTCGGCAGACCAGCGGTCGTGATCGAGCGGATCGCCAACGGCGAGGGTGTCGGGTGCGTGAAGATCGACGGCGAGGTGTGGACCGCGCGCAGCTATGACGAAGATGAGGTCATCGACGCGGGCGAGCGCGTCGAGGTCGTGGAAATACGCGGCGCTACCGCGCTCGTGATGCACTGAGTCGCAGGACAACGTGAAAGGGAACTGACCAATGGCCGCACTCATCGTCATCGCCGTCGTGGTGCTGTTCGTGCTGCTGGTCGCGGCGCGCACGATCCGCGTGATCCCGCAGGCCAGGGCTGGAGTCGTGGAGCGGCTCGGCCGCTACAGCCGCACGCTGGAGCCGGGCCTGACGATCGTCACGCCGTTCATCGACCGGGTCAAGCCGCTCGTGGACCTGCGCGAGCAGGTCGTCAACTTCTCCCCCCAGCCGGTCATCACCGAGGACAACGTGGTCGTCGCGATCGAAACGGTCCTGTACTTCACGATCACCGACCCGCGCTCGGCTACGTATGAAATCGCGGACCCGCTGCAGGCGATCGAGCAGCTGACCGTCACGACCCTGCGCAACGTGATCGGCGGGCTGACACTCGAGCAGACCCTGACCGCCCGCGAGAACGTCAACGCCGAGCTGCGCACCGTCCTGGATGAGGCGACCGGCAAGTGGGGGATCAGGATCAACCGCGTGGAGATCAAGTCGGTCGATCCGCCGACGGACATCAAGACCGCGATGGAGAAGCAGATGCGCGCCGAGCGCGACCGCCGCGCCGCGATCTTGACGGCAGAAGGCGAGAAGCAGTCCCAGATCCTCACCGCCGAGGGCGCCAAGCAGGCGGCGGTGCTCACCGCCGAAGGCGCCCAGCAGGCCGCGGTCCTCGACGCCGAGGGCGAGCGCCAGGCCGCGATCCTGCGCGCCGAGGGCGAAGCTAAGGCGATCGACACGGTGTTCAGCGCGATCCACGCGGGCAAACCTAACCGCGAGCTGCTGAGCTACGAATACCTGCAGATGCTCCCCCAGCTGGCCGAAGGCGACGCCAACAAGGTGTTCGTCGTGCCGAGTGAGTTCGCCGAGGCGTTCGGCGGGATCGGCGAGGCGCTCTCACGCCGCGCCTCCGGCGGGGCTCCTGAGCCACCGCCCAGGCCGGCCGTCTCGCCTCCCGAGCGACCCTCCAAGCCGGCCGTCCCGCCCGCGGGTCACAAGGACTGAGCCGATCGCAGCCCGAGCCGGGGCTGCGAGAATGCGGGATCAATGTTCGACTCGCTCGCCGAGAAGCTGCAGGCAACGCTCGCCGATGTGCGCCGGCACGGCACGCTCACCGAGCAGGACATCGATGCGGCGATGCGCGAGATCCGCCTCGCGCTGCTGGAGGCGGACGTCAACTTCAAGGTCGTACGGCAGTTCACCGCGCAGGTCTCCGAGCGCTGCCTCGGCGCGGATGTGATCGGCAAGCTGAACCCCGCCCAGCAGGTCGTCAAGATCGTCGCCGAGGAGCTCGCGTCGCTGATGGGCGGCGCCGCGGCCGGGCTCGCCTTCTCCGCGCACCCTCCAACGGTCATCCTGATGGCCGGGCTGCAGGGCTCGGGCAAGACGACCGCGACCGCGAAGCTCGCGCTGCATCTGCGCTCCGAGCGCGGCGCGTCGGTGGCGGTCGCGGCATGCGACACCCACCGTCCGGCGGCCGTGGAGCAGCTCGTCAAGGTCGGCGCCCAGGCGGGAGCGGAGGTATATGAGCAGGGGACCGAGCGCGACCCGGTCGATATCGCCGCATGGGCGCTGGAGCGCGCCACCCGGGAGGGCAAGGACGTGCTGATCGTCGACACCAGCGGGCGCCTGCACATCGACGAGCAGTTGATGGCCGAGCTCGTGCGGATCCGCGCCGCGGTCAAGCCCACCGACGTGCTGCTGGTGCTCGACGCGATGACCGGCCAGGACGCGGCATCCGTGGCCGAGCGATTCGCGCAGGAGGTCCAGTTCGACGGCGTGATCATGAGCAAGCTCGACGGCGACGCGCGAGGCGGCGCCGCGCTGTCGGTGAAGGCGCTCACCGGCAAGCCGATCATGTTCGCCTCCACAGGAGAGAAGCTCGACCAGTTCGAGCGATTCCATCCCGACCGCATGGCTCAGCGGATCCTCGGGATGGGCGACGTGATGAGCCTGATCGAGCAGGCCGAGCGCCAGTTCGACGAGGACGAGGCGCTTGAGCTGCAACGCAAGCTGGGGCGGGACGAATTCGGTCTCGACGACTTTCTCGCCCAGCTGAAGACGGTGCGGCGAATGGGTCCGTTGACGAACCTGCTCGGGATGATCCCCGGACTCGCCGGCCAGCAGTTGCAAAGCATGAAGGTCGACGAGCGCGAGCTCGACCGCGTGCAGGCGATCATTCTCTCGATGACCCCCGGCGAGCGCACCCGGCCCGAGCTGATCAAGGGCTCGCGCAGGCTGCGCATCGCCCGCGGATCGGGCACCAGCGTGCAGCAGGTCAACCAGCTCGTCAAGCAGTTCGCCCAGACCCGCAAGCTGATGAAGCAGGTCGGTCGCGGCAAGATGCCCGACATCGGCGCGCTCATGCGCCAGGCGCGTTAGCTAAGCTCTGCGTTCGTAAATAGCACGGCGTAGAGAGGAACAAGTTGTCGGTACGGCTCAGGCTCACACGGGTGGGCGGCAAGAAGGACCCGATCTGGCGCGTGGTCGTCGCCGACCAGCGCTCCCCGCGCGACGGTCGCGTGATCGAGACGATCGGCCAGTACAACGCGCAGACGAACCCCTCGACGATCGCGATCGACGCCGAGCGCGCACGCAGCTGGCTGGCGCGCGGAGCGCAGCCGTCGAGCACGGTGCGCAAGCTGCTGCGCATCCAGGGCATCACCGCCCAGGGCGACTGACGCGGCGGCGCGCCGATGCATTGACCGTGCCCGCACCTGATGACAGGCCCTCCAGCGAGACCCCGCGGGAACTGCTCGAGTATCTGGCCGAAGGACTGGTGGATGAGCCCGAGGACGTGTCGGTCGAGCAGTTCGAGGAGGACGACGGCACGATCGTGCTGGAGCTGTGCGTCGCCGACGGCGACTACGGCAAGGTGATCGGGCGCGGCGGACGCACCGCCCACGCGCTGCGCACGGTCGTGAAAGCCGCGGCGACCGGCGCGGGACGCCGGGTGCTCGTCGACATCGTCGATTGACGCACGGCGGGCGTTCCTGCAGACAGGGAGCTCGGACGCGGCGGTGGACACCAGCGGTTTGGCTTCCGAGGATCGACTGGGCGCGGGCAGGGTCGGCCGCGCCCACGGCCTCGACGGCAGCTTCTACGTCACCGGCGCCCGTCCGCGCCTGCTCGCGCTCGGCACCGACGTGACGATCGCCGGCATGACAGTCGCGATCGTGCGCCGCGCCGGCACCGACCGGCGTCCGATCGTGCGCGTGCAGGGCGTCGAGGATCGCGCCGGCGCGGAAGCGCTGCGCGGCGAGGCGCTCACGGTGGCGGCGGCGGACGCACCGTCGCTGGGCGAGGGCGAATGGTGGGCGCACGAGCTGGAGGGCTGTGTCGTCCTCGACGGGGAGCGTCGCCTCGGTACGGTGACACGGATGATCGAGCTGCCCTCGTGCGAGGCGCTGGAGGTGGCGCGGGAAGCCGGCGGGCCGCTGCTCGTGCCGATGGTCAAAGACGCGATCCGCCGCGTCGATGTCGCCGCGGGCACGATCGACGTGAACATGGACTTCGTCGAGGGCTGAATCGTCGTGGAGATTGACATATTCACGCTGTTCCCCGAGTGGTTTGAGTGGCTGACCGAGCAGCGCCATGTGCGCAACGCGCTCGCGGGGGGCACGCGCCTTGAGTGCGTGAACTTCCGCGAGCACACCCCGCTCGGCGCCGGACAGGTCGACGACACGCCGTTCGGCGGCGGCGCGGGGATGGTATTGCGTGTGGACGTGCTCGAGGCCGCGCTGCGCGCCCGCTACGGGATCGATCCGGTGCGGCTGCGCGAGGATCGCCGGGTGATCGCGCTGACTCCGGGCGGGCGCTTGCTCGACGACGAGCTCGTGAGCGAGCTGGCGGGCGAGCCGGAGCTGACGCTCTTGTGCGGTCGCTACGAGGGTTTCGACGAGCGCATCCTCGAGCACTTCGCGACCGAGCAGGTTTCGATCGGGCGCTACGTCCTCGCGGGTGGCGAGCTCGCGGCGATGGTCGTGTGCGACACCGTGCTGCGCAAGCTGCCTGGTGCGCTCGGGCACGAGCAGTCGGCGACCGAGGAGTCCTTCAGCCCGGCCCTGGAAGGACGCCCCGAGTATCCGCACTACACACGCCCTGCCGAGTATCGGGGCTGGCCCGTTCCCGAGGTGCTGCTGTCCGGGCATCACGAGCGCATCGCTCAATGGCGGCGCGAGCGCAGTCGCGAACGTGCGCGCCAACGCTGAGGGTCCGCTACTATTGCTGACCGCGCTTGGCCGTCACGACCCTCTCTCAGGGTTTCTTGGAGCGGTCTTCCAGGCGCGATTCCTCCCGCACCCCTTTGATCATGAGCAGCGTCATCGAAACCATCGAGCGCGCGCAGTTGCGCCGCGTCCCCGCCTTCGCGCCGGGCGACCGTGTCAAGGTCCACTTCCAGGTGATCGAGGGCGCACGCCGGCGCGTGCAGGTGTTCGAGGGCGTCGTGATCAAGCGCCAGGGGCACGGCGCGCGCGAGACATTCACCGTGCGCAAGCAGTCGTTCGGCGTCGGCGTCGAGCGCATGTTCCCGGTGCACTCTCCGAAGATCGAGCGCATCGAGCTGGCGGCACGCGGCGATGTGCGGCGGGCGAAGCTCTACTACCTGCGTGATCGTGTCGGCAAGCGCGCGCGTGTGCGCGAGCGTCGCTACACCGGTCCCGAACAGACCGTCGAGCCCGGCCTGATACACGAGCCCACCGGGGCGACTGACGCGGAGGGCATGACCGCGGAGGAGACCGTCGCCGAGGGTGTGCAGGCGATACAGGACGGAGCCGACGTCGAGATCACCGCCGCGGATGCCGCGGCCCAGGCTGAGTCGCCCGCCGGTAGAGAGGCGGGACAGCGGGATGACGAGCCAGCCGAGGCCGGGACGGTCGAGCCCGGGGTTGAGGCATCCGCGGAGGATGAGACATCCGCGGAGGCACAGGCGCCCGGGGGGGCTGAGACGGAGGCACCTATGCCTGCGACGGCCGAGTCCGAGACGCTCGGCGCCGATTCCCCATCCCCCGAAGCCGGCGACACCCAGGGGGGCGAGGTCGCCGGCGACACACCGGCGTGAGTCCGGGTGCAAAGCCCGGCGCCGCCAAGCGCACCAAATCGACGGCGAGCTCGCTCGTCGAGCTGGTCGTGATCGTGCTCGTCGCGCTTGGTCTTGCGCTTGCCATCCAGGCATGGATCGTCAAGCCTTACCGGATCCCCAGCGGCTCGATGGAACCGACGTTGGCGGTCGGTCAGCGGGTGCTCGTCGATCGCATCGGTACCCACTTCAGTAAACCGCACGTCGGGCAGATCACCGTCTTTCACCCGCCCGAAGGCGCTCAGCAGCAGCAGTGCGGGCCGATCCCCCACACCGTCAAACTGGGTGGCGCCGCCTGCTCGGAACCGATCCCGAAAGAGGACACGGGTGTCAACTTCATCAAGCGCATCGTCGCCGGTCCGGGCGACGTGATCTCGATCCACGAAGGCCACGTCACCCGCAACGGCCAGCCCGAGAAGGACGCCTACATCCGTCAGTGCGAAGGCAGCGCGGAGTGCAGCTTCCCGGTCCCGATCAGGATTCCGGCCGAACACTGGTTCATGATGGGGGACAACCGTGGCGAATCCGACGACAGCAGATTCTGGGGGCCTGTCCCGACTTCGTGGATCATCGGAGAAGCATTCGCCACCTACTGGCCCCCCGACCGCATCGGGTTCTTCTAGCGCCGCCATCCTCGCGGATGGCGGCGCGGACCTGTCGCGACACAGCCCGCGTCGCGGACCGCGACACGCCTGACCAAGCCTCCTAACACGGCCGGGTCCGCCGCTAAGTCCGGGAAGGGGAGTAGTAGCGGCTCCGCCCGTGCCCGGCGTCGCCGCGCGCGGGCGCGCACCAGCGGACGGCGGCTGTTCGCGTTCGACCGCCGTCTCGACGTCCCTCTGGTCGCGGGCGCGGACGAGGCGGGCCGGGGCTGCCTGGCTGGGCCGCTCGTCGCCGCCGGCGTGCTGTTTGACTACGAGGCGCTCACCACCCGCGAGCTGCGCTGCCTGAGCGCGCTCAACGACTCCAAGCAGCACACCCCGCAGGCGCGCGAGGAGCTGTACCCGCTGGTGTTGCGCTGCGCTGCTCGGGTCGCTGTCGTCTCACGCTGTGTGGGAGGGATCGACGAACGCGGCCTGCACGTCACGAACCTCGCGGCGTTGCGCGACGCTCTGCGCAACGTCACCGCAGGCGTTCCGGGCGAGGTCATGTGTCTCGTGGACGGCTTCTCCGTCCCCGAGTTCGAGCGCCCCCAGCGCGCGATCGTGGACGGCGACGCCACGAGCGCCGCGATCGCCGCCGCGTCGATCGTCGCGAAGGTCACCCGCGATCGCTATATGCACCATGCCGATACCCAGCACCCGGGCTGGGGCTTTGCCGAGCACGTCGGCTACTCGACTCCGGTTCACCGCGACGCGATCGCCAGTCAGGGCGTCTCGCCTCTTCATCGGATGTCGTTTCAGTCGCTGGCCTATCAGCAGTTGGCGCTGTAGCGACTCAAACGCTGTAGCTGCTTACCACGCCCCCTCCACATGGTCCAGCCGCAGGAGCCGGTTCTGGCTGTCGATCGTCACGCCGATCGCGTCGAAGCGGATCGTGTGGGCGGTGGGTCGGATGTGCTTCTGGTCGGTCAGTCAGGTGGTGGCGAGTTTGCGCAGGCGGATACGCTGGCGGGGGCGCAGCCAGTGCAGCGGTAGCTGGTCGGATCGGGGCGGGTATGGACGGGCGTCCACGCGACGGGTCTTGACCTCGGCGAATACGAGCGTGCGGCCGTCGAACGCGATCAGGTCGATCTCTCCGTAGCGGGTGCGCTCGTTGCGCCCCAGCGGGGCGAACCCCAGGCGGTCGAGGTGGGCGGCGGCGAACTCCTCGCCGAGCCGGCTGAGTATGTGACGGGGGTCTTCGCGCGGGGCGCCTGAAGTCTGCCCCAGCTCTCGATAGCACGTCCACGCCGCCACCCGTATGTCACGGCGTACAGTCAGTTCATGCGAAAGGACCATGAAGTACCCGCTCGGTCTCATCACGCCGCCGGCGACACTCGTCGATGAGCGCCGAGCGGAAGGCCACGCGCGCCAAGCACGCCGGGGCTCTACTTCAGCCATCCGGCGTGCCTGGAACACGATCCGCGGGCGTACATGCCAGAGCACCCGGACACACCGGAGCGTCTGCTTGGGATCGAGCAGACGCTGGCGAGATACGGCTGGCTGGGCTGGGAGCGACGCACGGCCCCGCCGGCTCCGGAGACCCAGCTCCAGCTCATCCACAGTGTGCGCCACGTCGAGCGGATCAAGGAGTTGGCCTTGGCCGGCGGCGGAGCGATCGACTCGGACACGTTTGTCGGGGAGCCCTCCTATCGCGCCGCGCTGCATGCTGCCGGCGGTGCCTGCGAGATGACGAGGGCGCTGACTGGACGGCGAGGCGACGGTGGGGTTTTGCGGCGTGCGACCTTCCGGGCACCACGCCAAACCAGATCGTGCGATGGGGTTCTGCCTGTTCAACAACGTCGCGATCGCCGCGGAGTTCGCGATCTGCGAGCTTGGCGTCCGGCGGGTATTCATCCTCGATTGGGATGTCCATCACGGCAACGGCACCGCCGAGGCGTTCCGCCGCCGCCCCGATGTGCTGTTTGCGAGCATCCACCAGTCAGGCATCTACCCCGGCACCGGCCTGCTGAGCGACGTAGGCTCCGGGCCCGGAGAGGGCTACACGATCAACCTTCCCGTGCCGGCCGGCTCCGAGGAGGATCTGTGGCTGTCGCTGATCGAGCACATCGTGCTTCCCGCTGCCCAGGCAGTTCGAGCCCGAGCTCGTGCTGATCTCCGCTGGCTTTGATGCTCACCGCGCGGACCCGCTCGGCGGGCTGTCGTCTCGAGAGCACCTCCTTTGCGGAGATGACCCGCCACGTCCGTGACTTCGCCGATGAGCTCGGCGTGCCCCTCGGAGCGGTCTTGGAGGGCGGTTATGAACCTGCTGCCCTCGCGCAATCCGTGCAAGCAACGCTCGTCGCGCTTGGCGGGGACGAGCCGGCGCGATCTGCTGCGCCCGAGCCGCTGTTGACCTCACGCGCCGCCGCCCACATTGGCCACTACTGGTCGCTGTGAGTCTCATCGCGTAGTTTTCCGCGTCAAGCTGACGGCCAATCTCTGATGCCCGCACCTGCTGTTTGCACCAGGCTGGGGCATCGTGATATGTGCAGCCCCAGCGCTCTCCGCCCCAACCGCGACGATGTCAACTGACGGCCAGTCGGAGACCGAGTTCGTCGTACTGCGAGACGGCTCGTCGGTGACGATTCGCCCGGCGAGCACCGCAGGACGAGCCGGCGCTGCGGTCGTTCCTGGATGGACTGTGCCTGGAGGCCCGTCGCCTGCGGTTCTTCACGGGAGCGGCGGACATCGCATCCGCGGCGCACCTGGCGGCCGTCACGGACGCGAGCCACTACGGGCTTGTCGCCCAGGATGAGTTGGGCGTGCTCGTCGGGCACGCCACCTATGTCCAGCTCGACGAGAGGCGCGCTGAAGTCGCGGTCGAGGTCGCCGATCACCTCCACGGTCGTGGCCTTGGAACGATGCTCATCGAGCGCCTGGCGGTCATCGCCGAGCAGCGGGGGATCACCCATTTCGTGGCTGAGGTGCTCTCTGAAAACCGCGCGATGTTGGATGTATTTCGAGAGGGCTTTGATGGGTGCGTGGTGCGTCACGAGGGACCGGAGGAGAGAGTTGAGTTCCTGACCACGGGCTGGCGGCTGGCACACGAGCGCTTCGGACCAATTTGAAGATCGTGCTGCAGGGTGCAAACGGTGGCCCGCGAGCCGCCGAAACGGAGCAGGGCATGGCTGTCGCATGATCCGGCTTCCTTGCGTCGGCGGGGAAAAATACGGATATACAGAGGTCCGGCCCGCCGGTAGGCTGCTCGACCAGATGGTGCGCAGGCCAATTCGAGGAGGCCCCTCTTGAGTCTGTGGGGCGTGATGGGCGCGGTCTTCAACCTCAATCACCCGGCCCATACGGTGGACTGGGAATTCATCCATCTGTCGGTGGCCAACGTCGTGGTGATCGGTCTGATGTTCGTCGTCTTCTTCCTGGCGATCCTGCTTCCGTTTCCGGGCGCCGCGCGCAGGCGGGGAGGGGCGTCATGAGCGTCGCGCCTCCGCCGCCCGCCGAGGGCGCCCCTGCGCCGCACCCCGACACCTGGACCGTGCGCGTTAGGGAAGCCGCCGTCGAGGCCCTGCCTCCCGAGAAGCTGCTGCCCGGACGGCCAGCCGACGTATGTCGCCTCGTGGATCTACGTGTTCGGTGTCGCCTCCATCGCCGCGCTGATCGTGATCGTCGCCTCCGGCTCGATCCTCGCGCTGAAGGGCCCCGCCTGGTGGCACTACACCGGCGTGGGGCATTTCTTCAACTCGATCCACATGTGGGCCGTCGAGCTGTTCTTCTTCGTGATGGTCGTGCACCTCTGGGGCAAGTTCTGGATGGCCGCCTGGCGCGGCGGACGCACGCGCGTGTGGATCACCGGCGCGATCACCTTCCTCATCGCCGTCCCGACCGCGCTGACCGGTTACGTCTCCCAGCAGAACTTCGACGCGCAATGGATCGCCACGCAGGCCAAGGACGGGCTCAACGCGGTCGGCGTCGGCGCCTTCTTCAACGTCACCAACTTCGGCCAGATGTACAGCTGGCACGTCCTGCTGCTGCCCGTCGCGGTCGTTGCGCTCGTCGGTGCGCACGTGCTGCTCGTGCGCCGGCACGGAGTCGTGCCGCCGTTTGAGATCGACAGCAAGAAAGCGGCATTGGGGTCATCAGCCGCGGTAGCGAGCCCCTCCGCCGCCGACGGGTCGCCCCCGCCTCCGCCCCAGACCTCGACGGGGGTGCGGTCATGAGTTTCCTGCGCCCCAGGGACGACACCCGGCCCTGGAGCGGCGGATATGCGCCGTATGACCTGATCAAGGAGTTGTGCATCGCGGTCGGCGTCATCGGGCTGCTGGCGGTGGTGCTCACCGTGCTGTTCTCCTCGCCTGATGACAAGCCCAGCTCGGTCGCGCAGTGGTCGCGCGAACTGCCCGTCAACTTCGTCGCCACTGCGGCCAAGGAGCTCGACGGGACGAGCGACACCGCCGAATACGGCCCCCCCTACAACCACAGCAGCGGCGGCGTGCAGCACTTCCTCTTCCTGCATCCGCAGCGCTGGCTCGGCGTCAGCCACCCGATCGACACGGCTGATGACTACGTGATCGACCCGCTCAGGACGGTCTCAAACGACCCCGCGCTGCGGAGCGCCGTGGCGGAATATCGAGCCGCGCCCGCGGCGACCAAACAAGCCTGGGGCGAAGCGTACGCCAAGCCACTGGAAGAATATGAAACGGCGCTGGAAGAACACAAGACGCTGCCGAGCACGGTGTCCGTCGACTCGTCCGCCGGTGCCGTGACCGTCCAGGCGAGCGGCGCGGGCCCCGTTCCGAGGATGATGGCCGGGCTGCTCGGCCTGGCCAAGAGCGGCGGCCTTGACGGCAGTTTGCTGGCCGGCAACCAGTTCTTCCAGACCGACTACACCAAGCCGCTGCTGTTCATGGCCGACGGTGGCCTGCTCGCCGAACGAGCCGAAGCCCAGCACCTGCTCGGCGAGCAGTGGGGCATGATGAACGAGACCGGCAGCTATCCCGGCCAGGCCTGGTTGTGGCTGTATGCCCTCTGGTATCAGGTCGAACCGATCAAGTCCTCCTCCAACGCGGACATCCAGGTCATGATCATCATGGGCCTGCTCAGCCTGCTGTTCGTCTGCATCCCCTTCATCCCCATCGTCAACAGGATCCCGCGCTGGATACCGATTTACCGGTTGATCTGGAAAGAGCACTACCGCTCCCAGCAGAGCGCGTAGGTCAGGCAGTGCGCTCGCGGTCGGCGCTGATCAGCCCGCGCTCACGCGGGGCAGCACGAGCAGTGAGCAGCGCGCGTGGCGCTCCAGGTAGTCGGAGGTGCTGCCGAGCACCAGGCGCTTCACTGGACCGTAGCCACGTGAGCCGACCACCAGGAGGTCCACCTGATCGC
This sequence comes from uncultured Solirubrobacterales bacterium, assembly GCA_963786535.1. Lineage (GTDB taxonomy): Bacteria > Actinomycetota > Thermoleophilia > Solirubrobacterales > Solirubrobacteraceae > Palsa-744. The sequence goes on from CAWAZI010000002.1 coordinate 458,722, forward strand.
CGAACGCGGCCAGCTCCTCACCCGCGAGGCCGTAGACGGCATGACCCTCGACGTCTGCCAGCTCCTTCATGCGGCTGTTTGCCTCCTGGGTCATCAGGTCGATGCTCTCCCCGATAGCGGGGGGCATGATCCCGGTGTAGGCGACGGTGGGGATCATCACGACTTCCAGCGCATGGACCGTTGCCCTGGTGGGGGCTGCCAGGGTTCGTGCCATCGCGAGCGCCGCTTCGCTCTCCGGTGAGGAGTTGTAGGCGACGCCGACCTTGGCGATCGGGGTGGGATGCTCGGCGTAGCCGAGGGGGGCGATTGCGACCGCGCAGGGAGCGCCGTTCAGCGCGGCGCGCGTGTCGTCTCCGAGCATCGCGCGCCCGAACGTGCCGTGACTGCAGGAGCCCACGACGATCAGGTCGGCGTTCTGCTCCTCGGCCTGCTCGTGGAGCCCGCGGCCGGGGCTCATCGACACGATGCTGATGAGCTCTGCTTTGACATCGGCCGTGGCGCGCTCCTGCTCGAGCAGCTTGTGGGATGCCTCGCGCTCTTCTCTGATCAAGCCGGGCGCGATAGCGTGGGAAGGGCGCAGATCGCCGCTGTGGACATGGGCGAGCGTCAGCTTTCCATTGGGGTTTGTGAGCTGGGAGGCAAGCGCGATGGCGTCACGGCCGTTGGGCCTGCCGTCCACTCCCACGAGCACGTTCTTGAACATCACGGGTCTCCTTGTCGGGGTCGGTTACACGCTAGATCCCAGGCCGTCCCGGCGGCATCCGGGGTGGCTCCTGCATGACCTGTGGATTTTTACTGAGCATCCCGCGACATAGGCCGGCTGTGCTGTAGGGCCACGATGCGTAGCATGGGCGCGATGCCCGATCAAACGCCGCAGGAGCCTGATCGTGTAGGCGTCAGCAAGACGAATACGCACCCGCCGATGCCGCGCGACAAGCGAGGCTGGCACGTGTCGCCCGCACCCGACGGGCGCGGGATGCCCGAGCTGGCGCCGAAGGGGCCACCGGCGCACCGCAGACCCGGCTTCTTGTGGTTTGTGCTGTTCCTGCTCGCGCTCAACTGGCTGTCGGTGCTGCTCTTTGCGCCCGCGGCTGGCCAGCCGCGAGTAACTGTGTCGTTCAACCCGTTCTTCCTCGAACAGGTCAAGGGCGGCGAGGTGAAGTCGATCTCCTCCAAGGGCGACACGATCCAGGGCACCTTCAAGCACAAGCTGCGCTATCCGACCACGAACAAGAAGGCGACGCCCAGCACGCTGTTCGCCACCCAGGTCCCGTCGTTCTGGAACGGCAGCCAGCTCTCGGCGCTGCTGCAGGAAAAGGGTGTTGAGGTCAACGCGAAGTCGACGAGCACCAGCCAGTCGCTGTTGAGCGAGCTGCTGCTCGGCTTCGGCCCGACCCTGCTGATCGTGGGTCTGTTCATCTTCATCGCTCGTCGCGCCGCGAAGGCCGGTGGGGCGATGGGCGCGCTCGGGAACTTCGGGCGCTCCCAGGCGCGGCGCGTTGACCCGGCGAAGATTCGCGTCACCTTCAAGGACGTCGCCGGCATCGACGAGGCCAAGTCCGAGCTCTCAGAGATCGTGGACTTCCTGCGCAACCCCGAGCGTTACGGACGCCTTGGCGGACGAATGCCCCACGGGGTGTTGCTCTCGGGCGCACCGGGGACCGGCAAGACGCTGCTGGCGCGAGCGGTCGCCGGCGAGGCGCACGCCGCGTTCTTCTCGATCTCGGCCCCGGAGTTCATCGAGGCGATCGTGGGCGTTGGCGCCTCGCGGGTGCGCGACTTGTTCGTCAAGGCCAAGGAGGCGGCGCCCGCGATCATCTTCATCGACGAGCTCGACGCGATCGGGCGCTCGCGGCAGGGATCGGTGTCGGTGACGGGCGCCAACGACGAGCGCGAGCAGACGCTCGACCAGATCCTCACCGAACTGGATGGCTTTGAGAGCTCCGAGGCGGTCGTCGTGCTGGCCGCGACCAACCGTCCTGACGTGCTGGACTCCGCGCTTTTGCGGCCCGGTCGCTTCGATCGCCGCGTCACGGTGCAGGCCCCCGACCGCGGCGGCCGGCGTGAAATCCTCGCGGTCCACACGCGCTCAATCCCGCTCGCCGAGAACGTCGACCTCGACGCGCTGGCCGCGAGCACGCCGGGGATGGTCGGCGCCGACCTGGCGAACCTCGCTAACGAGGCGGCGTTGCTCGCCGCTCGCCGCGACCACGAGAAGGTGCAGATGGCCGATCTCACGGACTCGCTGGAGAAGATCATGCTGGGCTCCCCGCGCGGCATCCTGCTCTCCCCGGCCGACCGCGAGCGCACCGCCTACCACGAGTCCGGCCACGCACTCGTGGGGATGCTCACGGCGGGCGCCGACCCTGTGCGCAAGGTCTCGATCATCCCGCGCGGCATGGCCCTGGGAGTGACTCTCTCGACGCCCGACTCAGACCGCGTCTCCTACTCGCTGGAGGAACTGCAGGCGAAGATCCGCGTGGCCCTCGGCGGGCGTGTCGCCGAGGAGGTCGTCTACGGCACGATCACCACTGGCACGGAGTCCGACATCCAGCAGCTCACGCTTATCGCGCGTCAGATGGTCGGCCGCTGGGGAATGAGCGAGGCGGTCGGCCCGATCGCGGTGCTCCCGGCCGACGGTGAGGGACCGTTCCTACCAGGGGTGAGCGCGACCTCGGAGTCCACCCAGCGCCTGGTGGACGAGGAGGTCAGGCGGATGATCGACACGGCCCATCAGGAGGTCACAAGCCTGCTCAGCGACCATCGCGAGCAGTTGGAGAGTCTTGCTCAGGCGCTCCTCGAGAGCGAGACGCTCGATGGGCTCGATGCATATGCGGCAGCCGGGGTGCCCATGAGCCAGCAGCAGCCGGCCGTCCTCTCCTAATGTGATGGACCACTGCGTGCGCTCGCGATTGTCGGGAGCGGGCAGTGCCACGATGCGACAGGTGCGCGGGTTCAGGTAGGCCGTGATGCGCTTGATCGCGCCGTCCTTGCCGGCGGTGTCGCGGACGCGCTCGGCGTGCTGCCCGTACCCCTGGGGGCTCGTCGCCGAGCCACAACAGCAGCTCCTCGTCGAAGGTCAGCTCATGCCCGGCAGCGCTCTCGGCCTCGTGTGCCACGGGCCAAGCGTAGAGTCTGCGCTGTGATCGACGACGCGACCGTGACAGACCCACCTGCCGCTCTATCGGGTGAGGAGCTGCGCGCGTTGGATGCCTATTGGCGGGCGGCGAACTATCTGTCGGTCGGGCAGATATATCTACTCGAGAACCCGCTGCTGCGCGAGCCACTTGCGATTGAGCACGTAAAGCCGCGTCTGCTCGGTCATTGGGGCACGACTCCAGGCTTGAACTTCCTCTACGCGCACATGAATCGCGTGATCCGCGAGCGTGACCTGAACGCGATCTACGTCGTCGGCCCCGGTCACGGCGGCCCAGGGATCGTCGCGAACGTCTACCTGGAGGGCACCTACAGCGAGGTCTACCCCCACATCGGGCGCGACGAGGAGGGCCTGCGCCGGCTGTTTCGCCAGTTCTCCTTCCCTGGTGGCATCCCGAGCCATGTGGCGCCGGAGACGCCGGGGTCGATCCATGAGGGCGGTGAGCTCGGCTACTCCCTGGCCCATGCCTACGGTGCGGCGTTCGATAACCCCGACCTGCTGGTCTGCTGTGTGGTCGGTGATGGCGAGGCCGAGACGGGGCCGCTGGCGACGAGCTGGCACTCCAATAAGTTCCTGAATCCGGCTCGCGACGGTGCGGTGCTCCCGGTGCTGCATCTCAACGGCTACAAGATCGCCAACCCGACGGTGCTTTCGCGCATCTCCCCCGCCGAGCTGCGGTCTCTGATGGAGGGCTATGGCTACGCGCCGCGCTTCGTCGAGGGAGATGACCCGGAGGCGATGCACCAGTTGATGGCCGCCACGTTGGATGAGGTCACGGCGGAGATCGCCGAGATCCAGCGTCGTGCCCGCGAGGATGGCGAGTCCGAGCGCCCCCGTTGGCCGATGATCGTGCTGCGTACTCCGAAGGGGTGGACCGGTCCGAAGGTGGTCGACGGGCTCCCGGCGGAGGGGTCGTTTCGCTCTCATCAGGTGCCCCTCGCCGACCTGGCTGGCAACCACGAGCACCTACGCCAGCTGGAGGAGTGGCTTCGCTCCTACCGTGTCGAGGAGCTGTTCGACGAGGATGGTGCGTTGCGGGCGGAGCTGGCCGCGCTCGCGCCCGAGGGCGAGCGGCGCATGGGCGCAAACCCGCACGCCAACGGCGGTGTGTTGCTGCGCGAGCTTGAGCTGCCCGACTTCTGCGATTACGCGCGTTGAGGTGCCGGCGCCGACGGCGAGCATCAGCGAGCCCACGCGGGTGCTGGGCGAGTTCTTGCGCGATGCGATAAGTGCCAGCCCGGCGAACTTCCGCATCATGGGTCCTGACGAGACGGCGTCCAACCGGCTGGGCGCCGTGTTCGAGGTCACGAATCGCGCATGGGACGCTGAGCGCCTTCAGAGCGACGATCACCTCGCGCCCGACGGGCGTGTGATGGAGGTCTTGAGCGAGCACCTCTGCCAGGGCTGGCTTGAGGGTTATCTGCTGACTGGTCGGCATGGTCTGCTCAACAGTTATGAGGCGTTCATTCACATCATCGACTCGATGTTCAACCAGCATGCCAAGTGGTTGAAGGTCACGCGCGGCATCCCGTGGCGAGCGCCGGTGGCGTCGCTGAACTATCTGCTCTCCTCGCACGTGTGGCGCCAGGACCACAACGGGTTCTCCCACCAGGACCCAGGGTTCATCGACCATGTGGTCAACAAGAAGGCGGAGGTCGTGCGCGTGTACCTGCCGCCGGACGCCAACTGTCTGCTGTCCGTCGCTGACCATTGCCTGCGCAGCCGCGACTATGTGAACGTGATCGTCGCCGGCAAGCAGCCATCGCTCAACTACCTCTCGATGGACGAGGCGGTGGCGCATTGCACGCGCGGGGTCGGCATGTGGGAGTGGGCCTGCAGCGACGGTGAGCAGGAGCCCGACGTGGTGCTCGGCTGCGCTGGGGACATCCCGACACTGGAGAGCGTCGCGGCGGCGGCGATCCTGCGCGAGCGTCTCCCTGAGTTGAAGGTCAGGCTGGTCAACGTCGTTGACCTGATGCGCCTTGAGCCCGATACCGAGCATCCCCACGGGCTACCAGATGCGGAGTTCGACGCGCTGTTCACGACCAGCCAGCCGGTGATCTTCGCTTACCACGGCTACCCGTGGCTGATCCACCGGCTCACCTACCAGCGCACCAACCACGCGAACATCCATGTCCGTGGTTACAAGGAGGAGGGCACCACCACGACGCCGTTTGACATGGTGATGCTCAACGACCTCGACCGCTTCCATCTCGTGATGGACGTCATCGACAGGGTGCCCGGACTGGCCGAGCACGCAGCTCACATACGTCAGGAGATGGTCGACGAGCGGTTGCGCCACCGCGCGTACACGCGCGAGCACGGACAGGACCCGCCCTGACGTCACAGACTGGTGCTGGCCCGGCCACAGTGACGCTCGCTCAGAGCAGGACACGCGGGCGTAGGCTCGCCGTGCGGGTCCTGGTAGTCAACGCGGGCTCAAGCAGCCTCAAGCTCACGCTGCTCGACGGACAGGACAAGACGGTCGCCTCGCAGGAGCTACCGGCTCCTCGCGCGCGGGTGGACCCGGATCGGCTCCGCGCGGCACTCGATTCGCCTCTGCGTGAGGCGGATGCAGTCGGCCACCGCATCGTTCACGGAGGCGAGCGCTTCCACGAAGCCGTGAGGATCGACGCAGACGTCGAGACAGCGATGCGCGAGCTGACCGACCTCGCGCCGCTCCATCAGCCTAAGTCCCTCGCCGCGCTCGATGCCGTCACCGGGGCGCTGCTGGAGCTGCCTGCGGTGGCGTGCTTCGACACCGCGTTTCATGCCACCCTGCCCCAAGCCGCCGCGACCTACGCCCTGCCCGCACAGTGGCGGGAGCGTTGGGGGCTGCGCCGCTACGGCTTTCACGGTCTCTCGCACGCTTGGGTCTCTCGTCGCGCGCCGCAGTTGCTTGGGCGGGACGCATCAGGGCTGCGGATCGTGAGCTGTCACCTGGGGGCCGGCGCCTCGCTGTGCGCGATCGAGGACGGCCGTTCGCTGGACACGACAATGGGCTTCACTCCACTTGAGGGCCTGGTGATGGCCACGCGCTCGGGCAGCGTCGATCCCGGGATGCTGCTCTGGCTGCAGGAGCACGAGCGGCTGTCTGTGGCGGAGCTGGCGGACGCGCTCGAGCACCGCTCCGGGATGCTCGGTTTGGCAGGCAGCTCAGACATGCGTGAGGTCGTTGCTCGTGCCTGTCCTGGCGAGCCCTCCGCGCGCCTGGCCTTGGATGTGTACGTCCATCGACTGCGCGCCGGGATCGCCGCGATGGTGGCGGCACTCGGTGGCCTTGACGTGCTCGTGTTCACCGGCGGCATCGGCGAGCACTCGCCCGAGGTGCGGGCACAAGCCGCAGCGGGGCTCGCCTTCCTCGGTGTCGCGCTCGATGAGGACCGCAACAGCGAGACGCACGTTGATGGCGAGATCGGAGGCGATGGCGCCCGTGTCCGCGCGCTGGTGCTCACCACCCGCGAGGATCTTGAGATCGCCCGGCAGGTCAGGGCTGTGCTGGGAGGCCAGTCCCCGGCTGGCGGGTCTTGAGGTATGGGGTGAGATAGCGCCCAAAGACCTTCTCCGGCGGGGATTCACTGTCCTCTGAGCACTCATGCTGAAGGGTGGCGGTCGTGGGCTGGCCGAACTCGTCGAGCTCTGTTCGCAGGAAGATTGGATGTGCGCCGCCGATGAGCTGGGCGCGCAGTACGTGCTGGACCCGTACCTCCTTGACGATGGCCCCGTGATGAGAGGCGATGCGCTGTGCGATCACGTCGGCCTGCTGGGTGGCCAGCCCGCCCTGCTTGATCGGGAAGCTCGTCATGTCGCCCGCGGCGTAGACATCCGCCAGCCCGATGACGCCGCCGAGCGCGTCGGTTGTGATGAAGCCCTCGCGGTCGGTTGGCAGCCCGGTGATCCTTGGCCCCCGGAGTTCAGGGACCGTGACGACACAGTCGCCCTGGAGTGTGCTCCCGACACTCAGTGAGAGCGTTTCGCCTCGCTCGACAAGCTGGGGATCAGACTCGCCGATGAAGCGCACACCCCGCTTGGCCACGAGATCCGCGACGAGCAGTGAAGCTTGCACGCCGAACACCTGCAACGGCGTGAGCTCGGGGCTCACCAGTACCACCTCGCCGCTTGCGCGGCTCTCCTGAAGTTGAGTGGCTGTGAGCAACCCCAACTCATACAGCGGCAGCGGCCACGAGCAGCCAGATGGCACCGCAAAGATGATGCGCTGCAGCTTCCCGTCGCGCAACTGGCTCGTCATGCGGCGGATGTGATGGACCTCTCGCTGGTCGTGGAACGTCAGCGCGCCCGGGATCGCGGCGGTCGCGCGCGCGCCGATCGCGAGCACGAGGGCGTCGTAGTCGAGGTATGCAAAGGATGCGAGCCGCACGCGGCGATCCTGGGAAGCCACCGCCTCCAGGCGATCCAGACGAAAGGATGCGCCGACATCGGCGGCGATTGCCTGCAGGTCATACCTGCGCGGTGGCGTCTCATTGAACGCCTCTGTGGTCGCGGCGGGCTTGTACGCGAGCGTCGGGGAGGCCGAGATCAGGGTCACGCGCACGTTCTTGGGCGCAAGTGCGCGCAGGGCGAGCATGGCCTCAACCGCTCCGAACCCGCCACCCGCTATCAGCACGTGTGCGGACTCGCCTGGTGAACTGGTGCGCTTCATATTCGCGACTATCGCATCCATGTCACGAGCCCAGCATCCGGGTAAACCCCGAGGGTCAGGCGCGGGTACTACCCGGCCCGAGCGTCCAGGGTGGCCAGCAGGCGCAACTCCTCCATGAGCAGGCGGGGCAGCAGGAAGTGCTCGCGCACGCGCTCGCGTCCGCTTTGCCCGAGTTGGCTGCGCAGTTCACTGTTGTTCAGGAGCTTGAGCAGCGCCTGGGCGCACTCCTCGGTGCTGCCAACAAGGACGCCGCCGACACCCTCGGGCATCTGTAGGGGGATGCCACCGGCGCGACCCGCCACCACGGGCGTGCCCTTCCACAACGACTCGCTCACCACGAGTCCGAAGCCCTCGCGGATCGACTTCTGCACGACCACCTCCGAGAGGCGCTGGAAGGCATTGACCTCGACGTTGCCCACTCCGGTGAGGTTGGTGTAGACGTGGATCAGCTCGTCGCGCTCGGCGGCCTCTGAGACCTGGCGGTAGACATCCCAGCCCTCGGGGTCATCCAGCGCCATCGAGCCGACGAGCGCGAGCTGTAGATCGCCGATCTCCTCGCGCACGAGCCGGTAGGCGTCGATCACTCCAAGCGGGTCCTTCCACTGGTCAAAGCGCGATATCTGCGTCACGAGCCGCCCCGGGATCTCCATGCCGATCCAGTCGAGGATCTGGCTGGCCATGTGCGGATCGAGGTCGATGTTCTTGGGGCTCAGGGGGTCAATCGCCGGCGCGATCGTCTGCACCCGCGAAACGGGCAGCTCAGGCGGCACGAACTCTCCCATCGTGAATACCGCGGCGTCAAAACCCTCCAGGTATGGCGCCAGGAACTGCCAGGCGGCGGGGTTGGGCTCGCTGGTGTCGATGTGGCAGCGCCACACCCAGCGTGCGCTGCCCTTGCCGTGCGCCTGAAGTAGCCCGGCGGGCTGGGGGTCGTGGACGATGATGAAGTCATAGCCACCGTCGAGGGTGGCTGCGTTCTCCTCGATGCACCTCCGGTATGCCGCCTGCTCGGCGTCGCTCAGGGCGTGTGGCCCTCCCTGTAGCGCGTTGTGCAGCGCCTTGGTGGCGTGAAAGAAGTCCTCGTCACCACCGATCACCTTCCAGTCCACGGTCAGACCGAGGTCGCGCATCAACGGGACGCTCGAACGCAAAAGCTCGGATACCCCGCCGCCATAAGACGTAGCGTTGACATTCAGGATGCGCGCACCCTTGAGCGCGCGTGCGTGCTCGCGCAGCTCCGCCAGGATCGGGGCAGGCACAACCCCCTCGTAGGCGTCCAGCGACCACCGTCCGACGGCTACCTTCTGTAGCACGAGTGCATCCTCATCAAGGTCCCGTCAGGTCCCGCCGCTGGAAGATCCACGTCGCCGCGAGCGCACTGCTCACCGCGATCCCAAGCATGACGAGGGCAGCGGCGGCACGAAAGGGCTGAGCGGGCACGAGCCCGACATGCGCGAACGGCGTCGCCTCCACGAGCCACTTCGACACGCCGAGCAGGGAGCCGAACAGATCCCACAGAAACGCGACCGTGACAAGGCCGTAGGAGAGCCCGGCGCTCGCTCGCGGGACGATCGCGTAGGCCAGCGCCGCGATGCCAAGAAACATGAGCGCGACGGGAAGGCAATTTGCGCCGGACTCGAGCATCCCCGCCAGCGAGATGCTGACGCCTCCAGCCTCGGCACCAACCCAGCTGAGCAGGCCCGCCATCAGCGAGATCGCGGCGGCGCCACCCGCTGCGAGCACGAGCCGCCCGCCCAGCCAGCTGCGGCGGCCGACCGGCAGGGAGAACAGCGTCTCGAGCCGCTCATCGGCTTCCTCGTGGCGCGCGGCGCCGATCTGCGCGCACACGAACAGGCTGACGGCCAACAGGTAGAAGATGGACACGAATCCGAGATAGCCGGAGGGCGTCACGATCGAGCCGGAGCCGAGCTTTGCGACCTCCCGCTGCAGGCTCTTGGAGATGCCGGCGGATAAGGTGCTCTTCGCGATCACGCCATCGATAAACGCGAACGCGCCGACGCTGCTGAGCCACACGATCAGGCTGCCTCGCTCTGAGCGCAATGCCTGCGCGATCGGCGAGGAGAGCAGACCGAGACGTGGCTCGGCGCTCTCACGCGCCGGGAGGATCCCGGTGCCGATGTCGCGGCCGGCGGCGATCCGCGCGGCTGCCAGGAGCAGCAGCACGGTTGCTAGGACGGGGAGCAGCAGCACGATCGGATGGGCGCCGGTGAACGGACGCACTTCCTCCGCCCACCCGAGCGGCGTCGCCCAACGAAGCCAGCCGGCGCCGCCAGAGGTATCGGCGATAACCCGCAGGGCCAAGAACAGCCCCACTGCCGCACCGCCGAACTCGAGGGCCGTCCTGCGTGTCGAGGCAAGCTGGCTCGTGAGAGCGCCCACCCCTACGAACACCGGCACGACCGAGGCCGTCGCGAGGGCGAGATCGGCTGACCCGCCCGCCGGAAGGCCCGCCAGGAACAACCCGGCGAACTCGGCGAGTCCCAGGATCAAGACGCCCGCCGCGATCGCCGCCATCGCCGAGAGGTACGCCGTCCGTCGCCCGACGGGACCTGCCAGCACGAGCTCCATCCGGCCCGTGTCCTCCTCGGTTCGCAGCGCGCGCACGGCGGCCAGCAGTCCGAACACCGCGGCGAAGATCGCCAGTGTCCCGCCGACGCGCCAAGCGGTGTAGCCGGCAACGGTGAGCAGGTTGTGAGGGACGCCGTAGAACAGCCGGATCGCCTTGTTCTCGGCGAAGCTGTGGGCGAATGCGAGCCGGCTCGATAGCATCGGGTATGCGTTGCGGTAGCCGATCGGCTGGATGTAGGCGATCACGGCGAACAGGTATCCGAACGCGATCGTGCGCGTCCGCGCGTCCCGGAATGCCCGCCGCGCCAACGCCCGCACGGGAGCGAGACCCACTCTGGTCCTCAACCCGGGCAGACTAGGCGCCAAAACCGTCCCGCTAGACGCCGACATGATCGTCAGAGCCGTCGTAGTGGTGCAGGAATATCTCCTCGAGCGACGGCTCGCGGCTGCTCAGCGTCGTGACCGGATGCTCGGCGAGCGCGGCGATCAGTGGGCCGACGCTGCCCGAAACCTCAAACCGCAGCGTGTTCGGGCCCGCGCTCTGCACCTGCACCCCAGCCAGCGCCGGCAGCTCTGGCGCGTGGCCCGCGAACGTAACCTCGACTGTCTGCACCGCGAGGTGGCGCAGCTCCGCAAGCGTTCCCTCGTCAACGAGCTTCCCGTCTCTGAGAATCCCAACTCGGTCGCATAGCGCCTCCACCTCGCTGAGAATGTGCGAGGAGAGAAAGACGGTCTGCCCGCGCTCCTTGGCCTCCTTGACACAATCTCGGAAGGCCACCTCCATCAACGGGTCCAGACCGCTTGTCGGCTCGTCGAGCAACAGCAGCTCCGCGCGCATGGCGAGTGCAGCGATCAGTTGCACCTTCTGGCGGTTGCCCTTCGATAGCGCCCGGATCTTCTTGCGCGTGTCGAGCTGGAAGCGCTCCACGAGCACGTCGCGATAAGCGATATCGGTGCCGCCGTGCAGGCGCGCGAGGAACTCAAACGTCTCGGCGCTCGTCAGGGAAGGCCACAGAAACGGCTCTCCTGCAACGTAGGCGACCCGCCGGTGCGCTCTCACCGGGTCGCCCCATGCGTCGAGGCCGAACAGCTCCGCCCGCCCGCTGCTCGGGCGGTGCAGCCCCAACAGCAGCCGGATCGTGGTGGTCTTGCCGGACCCGTTCGGCCCGAGATACCCATAGACCTCGCCTTTGCCCACGGTAAGGTCGAGCCGGTCGAGCGCGAGCGTGCTTCCGTAGCGCTTGGAGAGCCCGTCTGTATGCATCGCTGACGCCGCGGGGTCAGCGATGGAGCGAACTCCCGGTGTGTTCGGTCGTAGCTGTGTCTGTTGCACAGGAGGAGGATCTGAGGATTTCAAGCCCGCGGCATCCGGGGTTTTCCCGCACATGACCGCGGAATGACCCTACGCGGTGGCCGATCGCCCGGCAGCAGGCGTGCGCGCCTCGGAAAGATCGGGGCTTTGCCACAGCAGCAGCGGGGATGTTTACCGATGGGAGACATGGCGGCTCTGGTTAGCGTGCGGACATGTCATCACATTTGCAGCTGGCGCCCAGCCTCGCATCGGAGTCCGCGCCGATCGCCCCCGTGGCGTTGCCTGTCCGTGTGGTTCTTGCCGACGCCCATGCCCTGATGCGCCGCAGTCTTCGGCTGCTACTTGACAGCGAGAATGATATGGAGGTGATCGCCGAAGCGGACGACCTGGCATCTGTCCTGCGCCACGTCCGCGACCACCGGCCACACGTGCTCGTGCTCGACCTGCGCTTGCCTGGCGGGTCCGAGAACGAAGCGATCGGGGAACTGCGCGACCAGGCGCCAGCGACCGAGATCGTGGTGCTCACAATGGAAGACAACCCCGCATTCGTCCAGCGTGCGTTTATCGTCGGCGCGCTCGGGTTCGTCCTGAAGGAGCTGGCCGACAGCGAGCTGCCACAAGCAGTACGTGCGGCTGCGCGCGGCGAGGAGTACATCAGCCCACGGGTGGCCACCCGCCTGGACGCTTTGCACCGCACGCTCACCGAGGACAAGTTGACCCCGCGCGAGGTCGAGGTCCTACGGCTGATCGCGCTTGGCTACACGAGCGTCGAAATCGCGCGCAAGCTGCACCTGTCCCCGCGCACGGTGGAGACACACCGCGCTCATATCTTCACGAAGCTCGCCTGCGCCACCCGCGCCGGGCTGGTCCGCTACGCGCTACGACGCGGCCTGCTTAGAACCTGACTCGGACAGCCGGCCGCGTGCCGGGTCACGGTGGCGGGCGGGCAGACAGGCCCTGACCAGTGTTCCCCGCTCGTCGGAGTGGACGTTGAGCGTGCCGCCGGCCAAGCTCACCCGCTCGCGCATTCCTGCCAAGCCGAAGCCGAGATCCAGCAGGCGGCGAATCGAGATCTCCTCGGAGTCCTCGCTCATCTCCCAGGCAGCTTAATCGCGCCCGGCAGGTCGATGTGTCCATCGGTGTAGCAACCCCTGCACTTCTCAGGGGCGCCGAGTGCTCATTGGTCATCCTCTGGTTGCCTTGACCCCGCTGATCCGTAGTTAGCCCTGGTTGATTCGCGGAGCATCCCCGAGAGCGCTCTCCGCCAGCCGCCTATGTTGAGCCAAGCATCTATGAGCAGCGCAAGCCGGGCCGGCAGTCGCCACGCCGATCGGAACTCAAGCGCTCGTAAGGAAGAAACCGATGACCGAGACATTGCGCTGCCAACAATGCGGAGACGTGATCGGGGTGTACGAGCCGCTGATCGCGCTCATCGATGGGCAGGCGCACGAGACCTCGCGAGCCGGTGTGCGGGACGGCGCGGCCCTGGTCGAGGAGTGCTACCACCGTGACTGCTACACGAGCCCGCAGGGCGATGATCCTGGCTTGACGTGAGCCGGATTGCACGACCACGGCGTAGCGGCTTCCGTGCTGGACATGTCCTCGCCTGCGTGGGAGCGTGATCTTATGCACGTCACCACGGACCACGAAGTTCCTCCATCATCGCCGCGACGCCTCGTGCCTCTCGCACATAGGCGGGATCGGCCATGAGGCGTCGAGCCTCCGCTGCCAACCCGTTGCGCAGCCGATCGCGCGCGGCTGTCTCGCGGATTGCCTGTCGCGCCGCCTCGGAGCGGCTGATGCCTCGGCGACGAGCGATCTCCTGGAGCGCGTCTTGGCCATCCTGTCCCAATCTCAGCGACAGCGGCGATGGTGCGTGTGACACGCGAGCAAGCGTAACGCGTATCGCACTACGTATCGCGTCGATGTGTGACCTGGGCGACAGCGTCGCGAGCTCGGAGGGCGGAGTCGGTGAGCTTACGTGGGGACCGGTTCTCACCTCACCACGCCCCCTCCACGTGATCCAAGCGCAGCAGCCGATCCTTGCTGTCGATCATCACGCCGATGGCGTCGAAGCGGATCGTGTGGGCTGTGGGGCGGATGTGCTTCTCTTCGGTCAGCCAGGCGGTGGCGAGCTTGCGCAGGCGGATGCGCTGGCGGGGGCGCAGCCAGTGCAGTGGTTGCTGGTCGGGCCGAGGTCCGCCCGGGCGGGCGTCCACGCGCCTGGTCTTGATCTCGGCAAAAACCAGAGTTCTGCCGTCGAACGCGATCAGGTCGATCTCTCCGTAGCGGGTGCGCTCGTTGCGCCCCAGCGGGGCGAACCCCAGGCGGTCGAGGTGGGCGGCGGCGAACTCCTCGCCACGGCGCCCCAGCGCGTGGCGCGGATCGGTGCGCTTGGGATCTCCGCCTGCGGCGCCCTGCTCGGCCGTGGGAGTGTCTGCTGTACTCATGCCGATCACGCTAGATCGGCAGGTGTGACCGCAGACGCGCAGATGTGACGATCCGCCGTCAACACCGTCACAAGTCTGTGACGCCGACCCCGATGAGCCCGGCAAAGGACGCGAACGGGCGCGCTCGCGTAGCCTGCCGTCAGTGGATGACACTCCCAACAGCCCTTCTGCCGGTGGGCCGGGGTCGATCGACGGCGTGAGCGGCTTCATGGGGATGCGCTGGGACGATCCGCAGACCGTGCGACTGCGGATCAGGCCCGAGCTGATAAACGCCGGTGGGCTGCTGTCGGGCGTCGTGACGTATGCGCTCGTCGACTACTGCATGGGCTCGACGCTGTGGGCGCGGACGACCGCAGAGGAGCGGATCGCGACGATCGGCATCTCGATCAACTACGTCCAGACCGCGACTGAGGGCGAGATCGTGTGCTCGACCACGCTCGACCGGCGCAACCGCACGACCGCGGTGCTGCGCAGCGAAGTGCATCACGAGGACGGCCGCCTGCTGGTGAGCGCGATCGGCAGCTACACGATCTTTCCGCGCCGCCGTCGCGGCGAGCCGCGACCGGACTGACCGGCGATGACGCGCGATGGGCGCCATCGCGAGCTGTTGCGGGCGAGGCCGACATGAGCACGGCGGTGGAGCGGAGAACCCCCGTCGCGCTGACGATCGCCGGCTCGGACTCAGGGGGCGGCGCCGGCATCCAGGCCGACCTGAAGGCGTTCGCGCGCTGCGGTGTGCACGGGTGCAGCGCGATCACCGCGATCACCGCGCAAAACACGATCGGCGTCGAGGCGATCCATCCGGTGCCTCCGGAGATCGTGCTCGCGCAGGTGCGGGCGGTCGTGCGCGACATCGGCGTGGACGCGGTCAAGGTGGGGATGCTCGGCACCGCGGCGGTCACGCTCGCGGTGGCGCGCGCGCTGGATGAGCTGCCCGCGGGAACGCCGGTGGTGGTCGACCCGGTTATGGTCGCCGAGTCGGGCGCGCGCCTGCTGGACGCGGACGCACAGAGCGCGCTCATCGAGGGGATCGTGCCGCGCGCGAGCGTGCTGACCCCGAACCTGCCGGAGGCGCGCGTGCTCGCGGGGCTCCCAGCGACGGATGCGGACGCGGAGGAGGACGACGCGCGGGAGCTGGCGCGGGTGGTGCTCGCCCTTGGAGCCGATGCGGTCGTGCTGACCGGGGGGCATCGCGCGCGCGCGATGGATCTCTTTGTCGGCTCTGACGGACAGATCGTGGAGATCCCCGGCGAGCGGTACTCGAACGGCGCCGCCCACGGTTCAGGGTGCACGCACTCCGCCGTGCTCGCGGCGCGACTCGCGCTGGGCGACACGCCCCTGGAGGCGGCCACCGTCGCACGAAGGCTCGCGGGGGAGGCGGTCGCGAACGGGTTGCGCGACATCGGTGCGGGCGCCGGCCCGGTCGACGTCGTTGGCCTCACCGCACATCGAGACAGCCCGCACGTGCCATAATCGGACGGCGATGAAGCTCCTGCGAATGAAGCCCGGTCACGGCGAGATCGTGCTCGCGGAGGGGGACGTGGAGGTCGCCGAGCAGGAGCAGGCGTTGATCGAGGCGTTCAGGCGCGAGCTCGACGCGGGAATGTGGGCGGCCGTGCCGACCGAGACGACCGACGGACGGCGCGAGGCGGAGCTCGTGAAGAGCTTCGCCGAGGTCCCGCGCGACGCCGAGCGCGTGATCTTCTTTCCTCGCGCGGCCGGCGGGTCGCGGTAGCGCGCGAGGGGCGTCGGTGCTGCTCGGGCTGGCGACCGCGGCGCTCGTGTTGAGCGCGCTCGTGTGGGAGCTGAGCAGGCCCAGGGTTACGGCCGGGGTCGCGCGGGTACGCGTGCGTGCACGCGAACGCCGCCGTTTTCTCGTGCGCGATCTCCGTGGGAGGCATGACCGCACGCGCGAGCTGGACTACGACCCGGGCCGCGAGCGCCGCGCCGAGCAGCGGGCGCGCGAGCTGCTGCGCTCGTGCGTGAGCGAGCGCGAGTGGGGGATGTATCGCGATCTCGGGTTTCTGCGCGTGTTCGGAGGCTCCGGCGAGCGGTACGCCTACCTGATCTACCCGCACAAGCCGATCGTCTCCTACGTGCCGCGGACGGGGGCGCTGCTGAGCGAGTACTGCGTGGCGTTTCCCGACCACTCGTGCCCGTACGGGAGCGCGCGGCTGCCCGACTCCGACGATGTGCTCGCGAAGTGGATGGCGCTGAAGGCGGACGAGCGCAGGCTGATCGCCGACGCGAACATGCACCTGCCGGGCCGGCAGGTCGATCCGCAGCGCGTCGGGCGCGACCTGCAGAGGCTCGCGCGGTGGGAGCACGAGCACGATGAGTCGGTCGCGCGCCGGCGCCACGGCGCACCCGCAAGCGGGGAGACCGGTCCGGCCCGCGCGCGGAGTGCCGGACGGGGCCGACTCGACGCCGGTAATGTGCGCGCCGCGTGAGCACTGCCGCCTTCGACGTCAAGCATCGCAGCCGAGCCCTGACCGAGGGGCCCGCGCGCGCGGCCGCGCGCTCCTACCTGCACGGGATCGGCTATTCCGCCGAGGACCTCGCTAAGCCGATCGTGGGGGTGGCGCACTCGTGGATAGAGACGATGCCGTGCAACTTCAACAATCGCGTGCTGGCGGCGAAGGTCAAGGAGGGCATCCGCGCAGCCGGCGGCACGCCGATGGAGCTGAACACGATCGCGATCTCCGACGGGATCACGATGGGCACCGCGGGGATGCGCGCTTCGCTGGTGTCGCGTGAGCTGATCGCCGACTCGATCGAGCTGGTGGCGAGCGCGCACTGCTTCGACGCGCTCGTGACGATCTCGGGGTGCGATAAGACGATTCCGGGGACGGTGATGGCGCTCGCGCGCTTGGACATACCGGGGCTGATGCTCTACGGCGGGTCGATCCGCCCGGGCCGCTACAAGGACCATGACGTCACGATCCAGCAGGTGTTCGAGGCCGTCGGGGAGTATGCCGCCGGAAAGATCTCAGAGCGGGAGCTGCACGAACTGGAGGAGGCCGCCTCGCCGGGGGCGGGCGCGTGCGGGGGACAGTTCACGGCGAACACGATGGCGATGGCCTTCGAGGCGCTGGGGATCTCGCCGGCGGGCACGGCGATGGTCCCGGCGGAGGACGGGCGCAAGCTCCAGGTCGCGAAGGAGTGCGGCGAACTCGTGATGGAGGTGCTGCGCGCCGGGCGGCTGCCGAGCGAGGTGATGAGCAGGCAGGCGCTCGAGAACGCGATCGCGGCGGTCGCGACGAGCGGGGGCTCGACCAACGGCGTGCTGCACCTGCTGGCGGTCGCGCGCGAACTGGGCGTGGACCTGGAGATCGGTGAGTTCGACGCGATCTCCGAGCGCACGCCCCTGCTGTGCGACCTGCAGCCGGGCGGGCGGTACGTCGCGACGGATCTGTATGAGGCGGGAGGGGTGCCGCTCGTGCTCAAGCGACTGCTGGACGCGGGCGTGCTGCACGGCGACGCCGTGACGGTCACGGGCCGAACGATCGGCGAGCACGCCGCGGACGCCCGGGAGGCGGCCGGGCAGAAGGTCGTCAGAGCGCTGAGCGATCCAGTGAAGCCGACGGGCGGGTTCGCGATCCTGCGCGGAAACGTGGCGCCGGACGGGTGCGTGGTCAAGCTCGCCGGACACGAGCGGCGCAAGCACACGGGTCCGGCAAGGGTGTTCGACGGCGAGGAGGCGGCGATGGCGGCCGTGCTCGCGAAAGAGATCCAAGCGGGCGACGTGGTCGTGATCCGCGGCGAGGGACCGGCGGGAGGGCCGGGGATGCGCGAGATGCTGGCGGTGACGGCGGCGATCGTCGGCGAGGGTTTGGGGGAGAGCGTCGCGCTGATCACCGACGGGCGCTTCTCCGGCGCGACGCACGGGTTCATGGCCGCGCACGTCGCCCCGGAGGCCGTCAGGGGCGGTCCGATCGGCGCGTTGCAAGATGGGGATGAGATCACGATCGACGTGGACGAGCGGCGTATCGACGTAGCCCTGCCCGACGAGGAGATCGCGCGGCGAGTGAGCGCCTACGAGCGGCCCCCGCGCGCGGACGAGCACATCGAGGTGGCGATCCAGAAGTACGCCAAGCTCGTCGGCAGCGCCGCCGAGGGCGCGATCGCGCGCTGAGCCGGTCTCAGGCGGCGACGCCGTGGGGCTTGCCCGCGACCGGCAGCGCGGCGATCATCTCGGTGGGGAGCATCTTCGAGGCCTCCCAGATCTCGAACCCCATCAGGTGACCATCGTCGGGGTGGCGTTCGACGAGCCCCCAGGAGTAGCGCTTACCGATGGCGCGTCCATCCTCGAAGGAGATCAGGACGATGTCGACTTCGGGGTCGTAGTGCAGGTGTAGTCCCGTAGTGTCTTCGGTGGGTGTGGTGTCGTCATCGGGCATCTCTGCGAGTGGCAGCGCGGCGACCATCTCGGCGGGGAGTATCTTCGAGGCCTCCCAGATCTCGAATCCCATCAGGTGCCCGTCGTCGGGGTGACGGTCGATCAGTCCCCAAGAGTGCTCCTGGCTGCGGGTGCGCCCATCCTCGAAGGAAAGCATCGCGATGTTGACTTCTGGGTCGTAGTGCAAATGCAGATCCATGTTTCTCCAAGATACTCCTTCAGTAGGGTCTATAGGTCCCAAACGCTGACGATCCGGACTGCGGCGTGGTCCCTGCCGCAGGGATGGTCGTAGACGACTTCGAAGCGCCGTCCGTCGGCCATCAGGCCATGGATCAGCCAGTCCGCGCGACCACGGTTGATCTGGCGGTCAGCGTGACCGCCGCAGATCGCGCGCTCCACCGCGAGGCGGTCGAGCAGTCGTTTGGCGCGCTTATCCTCCGCGTGGATCGTCCAGATGAAACGTTCGATCGGCACTCCTCCGAAGCTACGCCGCGCTTGGGACGAAACTCTCACGGGCGGTCTGGCCCGCTTGATTCAGCTCTAGAGCGCTTTTGGCGGCGGTCTGAGAGCCCTAACAGGGGCTTGACGATTGGGGCTTGACTTTTGCTGCGGTCTTGGTATATAGTGGTTCCGTGTTGGCATCCCTATGGGTGCCGTGTAGAAAATAGATCGGGTTTGGGGTCTCGCCTTTGTGGCCGGGCTTCATGATCAGCAGGGGTTCTTTTCGGGAGAGGGAACCTGAATCGCTTCGGTGAGGGAGCTGTTTCGCGTGAGTTCGTTTGACACATACGCGTCGGGAGACGCTACGCGCCCATTTGGGTCCGTAGGTAGATGCGTCAGCAGCGCTGACACATCTCTCTCTCTCTCTCTCTCTCTCTTGTCCTGCTAGCAGCCTCGCTCTAACCGCTGGGTCGCGCCGGGCGACGGACCCCCTCGCGGGGAGCATCGGGCGCGCCTGCTCGCGGTTGATTCTTTCGCGCCGCTCTTGCGCGGCGCCTGCTTGTGCCCGTGTGCGTGCCGGGCGTTCAGACGTGCGTCCGCGCTGGGCGATGGCGGTTTCGCCGTCTCGCGTGGGCGTGCTGGGTAACAAGACCGGCGCCATGGGTCTGCCCCTCGCTTTGAGGGTGGGGGTCGTGGCGTTGAATGAGACGAAAGGGAGTTGTTTAGATGAGATCCAAGTGCAGGATGGTGCTCGTAGCGCTGGTTGGGGTCTTGGTGGTGGGTGTGGTCGCTTCGGCGTCGGCTTCGGCGGCGTTGCCGGAATTTCAGCAGGGCGGGAAAGGGCTGACAAAAGTTGTGAAATTCACCGCGAAAGGCGGCATGAATATCTTTTACAGCAAGAGCGGCGCTGTGTGGAAATGCGGAGCAAGCACGGTGACGGGTGAAACTCATGGGGTCAACGAAGTAGCTAATGTGGTCATCAAGTTCACCGGGTGTCGTATAGCGGTGGGAGCGGGCACGACCTGCACAGGTCCTGGCGCTAAAACGGAAGAAATGGTGACGGCGCCGCTTTCGGGACGGATTGGGTATCTCTCCAAAGCATCCCAAAAGGTCGGTCTGCTTCTCGAACCGTCAAAAGGTGGACTGATCGCCGAATGCGTGACTAAACCTTATTCTTATATCTTTCAATTGAGAGGGGCTGTCATCGGTTGGCTCAGCCCGTCTAACGAAGAAACCACGGAACTTAACCTCTCTTTCAAAAGAGGGGCTGTCGAATACGTACAGGAATGGTCCCATTTCGAAGGTGAAGAAGCTACTCATAAACTCGAATCCAGTTTGATCACTACGACGTTTTACGAAACGGCGATCGAAACCAACTTTGCGATCACCAGTGGGGAAGCGATGGAAGTCAAAGCGTAGGAACATCAGGAAATCGAGCGTGCGTGGGGTCGTGCGACCCACGCACGTCTTTATCCAGATTACGAGAAGTTGCAGGCATAAAACGGAGCGCACGAGAGCGCTCGACGCGAGCATTCGAGGAGAGAAGGGGTTGAGGCAGATGAGCAGCAGGGGATGGATCGCAAAGGTTGTGGCGAGGGCAGCCTCGGCAGTCCTGCTGAGCTTGGTGCTCATCGCCGTTACCGACGCCGCGCCGACACTCGCCGCGGAAGCGCCGAAAGTGGAAGAACAGTGGGTGACGCACGTCACCGCGACCGCCGCGACGCTACAGGCGAAGGTCAACCCCGGGGAAGTCGCCACGACGTACAAGTTTGAATACGCCACGAGCGAAGCCGCGCTGCTCGCCGGGGAAGGCGAGGTCTTCCCCGCGTCACCGGCACCGGAAGGCGAAGTGGGCGCGGGCGCAGAAGGCGTGATCGTTCAGGAGCACCCGCAGAGCCTGACGCCGCACACGACCTACTACTACCGCGTGCTCGCCACGAACGGGGAAGGCAAAACGCCGGGCTGTCTGACACCGGGTAGCTGCCAGTCTTTCACGACACGCGTCGCGGGCGGCGAGTTCACGCTACCCGACGGGCGAGCCTGGGAACTCATCTCCCCACCACCGGGGGATAACGGCGTGTCGGGTGCGGCTGGAATCATCGAAGGAGGCGACGGGCCGTTGATACAAGCCGCGGAAAACGGCGACGCGATCAGCTATGGGATCAATGGCTCCTCTGAAGCCAATCCCGCGGGCGCGTCGAACTTCTCGCAGGTGCTCTCTGTGCGCGATGGGGGTGGCGGCTGGTCCTCGCAGGACATCGCCACGCCGCACGAACAATCGACCGGCGTATCGATCGGTCACGGCCAGGAGTACAAATTCTTCTCACCCAACCTGTCGGTCGGTCTAGTCGCACCGTTTGGAACTGGGTACAGTGGACAGGAAGCGGCAGGGGCGACGCCGCTGTCACCGTGCGCGTCTGAAAAGACGATCTATCTACGCGCCGACGCTCCGTTGACATCCGAATTGCCTGAACATGGGGTCTACGGTGAAGCTGTCGCGGAAGGCGGCTATAAGCCGTTGGTCACATCCACGCCCGGTTGCGCAAACGTGCCGTCGGCTACGGTTTTTGGTGAACAGATCGCATTTGAAGGCGCCAGTCCTGATCTGAGTCATGTCGTCATCCATTCTGGGGTGCCTCTGGCGGAAATGACGCCCGAAGGCAATCCAGCCAAAGCTGGTCTTTACGAGTGGAGCGGCGGACGGTTGCAGGCCATCAGTGTGTTGCCTGCGCCCAGTGGCGAACAGGTGGCAGGGTATCTCGGCAATGGCGCGGACGCGAGAGGAGCTGTCTCGAGCAACGGTTCGCGAATCTTCTGGTCCGAATCGGAAACCAATGAACCGCATCTTTATATGCGTGATGTGGCGACCGGTCAGAGCGTCCAGATGGATAAGGAAGAACCGGACGCAGCCGGAGGTGCAACCAGTGCACAGTTTCAGTTTGCGAATAGCAGTGGATCAAAGATGTTCTTTACCGACGAAGCAGCCCTTACAGCTAACTCTGGGGCGGCCTCCAGTAGGCCGGATCTATATGAGTGTGAAATCAGTGAAGAAGTGGCTGGCTCTCCGTCATGCACGTTGATCGATTTGACGGCTGTGCCAGGGGTACACGCCAGCGTTAGAGGCGTGGTTCTCGGCGGTAGTAATGACAGTACGCATGTCTACTTCGTCGCTAGGGGTGTTTTGACGAGTGTCCCAAATCAAAAAGGCGAAAATGCGACAGCCCGTGACGACAATCTCTATATGATGCATTATAATCAAGAAGAGAAGACGTGGGAAGAACCGGTGTTCGTCGCCGTGCTCTCTGCCGCTGACCGCCAGGATTGGGAAGGCGAACACGGGAATCTTGAATCGTTGGCTTCAAGAGTTTCGCCTAATGGCGAATATCTGGAGTTTATGTCGGAGCAGGGACTGACGGGTTATGACAACCGCGATGCAAATAGCGGCGAACCGGACGAGGAGGTCTATCTTTACCGGGCGCCCTCGGCCGGTGCGCCTGTCGGCGGGCTGGTGTGCGCGTCGTGTAATCCCACGGGTGCGCGGCCGGACGGGCTGCTGGACCCCGGAAACGAATTGCTTATTGATGGAGATGGTGTGTGGGGTGGTCGGTGGTTGGCCGCGAGCGTTCCGGGCTGGACCGCGATGTCACTTAACACGGCTCGCTATCAATCTCGGTACCTGTCTGATGAAGGTCGCTTGTTCTTTGACAGCCCGGATGCGCTTGTGCCGCAGGCGACGAACGGGTTGACGGACGTCTATGAGTATGAGCCTGTGGGTGTCGGTGGGGAAGATGGGTGCAAGACTTCGTCCTCGACGTTCAGCGAACGATCGGAGGGTTGTGTAGGGCTGGTTTCCTCGGGATCCTCGGCCGAAGAATCGGCGTTTGTGGATGCGAGCGCGAGCGGTGAAGATGTGTTCTTCGTGTCTTCCGCGCGGCTTGCGTCTGGTGATAACGGTGGCGCGTTGGCGGTATATGACGCGCACGTGTGCAGCGTGACCGCACCGTGCTCCACGGAAGCGGCCTCCCCGCCGCCGTGTGGTACGGAAGCCTCGTGCAGGCAGGCGCCGACGCCGCAACCGGTGATCTTTGGGTCTGGGCCCAGCGAAACCTTCTCGGGCGCCGGCAATCCTGTCTCGGCGCCGGTGCCTGTTGTGAAGCAGAAGGCGAAGCCGCCGACTCGTGTGCAGAAGCTCGCGAAGATGTTGGTGGTGTGCAGGAAGAGGTTTCGGGGCGTCAAGCGCGTGGGTTGTGAAAAGCAGGCCCGGCACAGGTATGGCGCTTTGAAGGCGAGGAAGTCCGCGAACACCGACCGGAGGGCTAAGTAAATGCGACGAATCACGATGGTGGCGCTGTCTCTTGCGGTGGTGCTGGTGCTCGCGCTGGCCGGTGCTGTGTCCAGTGCGCTCGCGGTGGAACTTCCCGAAGTCCCGTGGTGGCATGTGAACGTGGGTTCGCGCCCGTCCTATCTTGCGCCCGGCGGCGAAGGAACGGTCGTGGTGTCGGCTACGAATCTCGGTGATGGTGAAGTGGATGGCGAAACAGCCCCTGTGACGTTGACGGATACGTTGCCGGAAGGCTTCGAAGTGACCTCGGCGTCCTATTTTTCGGGGCAGCAAACGGTGTCAGGCTACACCAAGGGATCGTGTGTGGGTGCGGGATCCCGCGTGGTGGTTTGCAGCGATAACGGCAGCCTGGCGCCGTACAAGCGTCTGGAAGTCCAGATCAAGGTCAAGGTGGCAGGGGAACCCACGGTTTCTCCTGGTAAGCTGGCCGACACGGTGAGCCTCTCAGGTGGCGGGGCCACAGGTGTGTCTGTCAGCGATCCGCTGACAGTCAGTGGATCAGTGGTGCCGTTTGGTGTGGAAACCTATGAAATAGCGCCGGAAAACGCGGATGGGTCGGTGGATACGCAGGCGGGCTCCCATCCATTTCAGTTGACGACCACGACCGTGCTGAACGCCGGCGCCGAAACGGCATATCTGGCAAATCTGGAAGCGCCGGTGGGGGAAGTGATGCAGCCAGCGCTCGCGAAGGATCTGCACTTCGCGCTGCCTGCTGGGCTGGTCGGCAACCCGACGCAGTTCCCGCAATGCCCGGAACGTGTGTTCGACTCGTCCGGTGCGCCGTGTCCGGGGGATACGCAGCTCGGTGTTACATTGGTGACGCTCGGTAATCCCCTGCACGAAACGGTCACGGAGCCGGTGGTCAATCTGCCGCCCGCGCCGGGTGAGCCCGCGCGGTTCGGGTTTGACGCCGAAGGTGTTCGAGTGTTGCTTGACGCGTCGGTTCGCACTGGCGGGGATTATGGTGTGACGGTCAGCTCGGATAACATCACGCAGCTGGCCCAGTTCCTCTCAGCGCAGCTCACGTTCTGGGGTTGGCCCGCCGATCCGCGCCACGACCGTTCACGCGACGAACCCAGTTCGTTCAACAATTGCCTGTTTGAGACGAAAGTGTCGCCCGCGTCGTGTCCTAAAGACACGGCGACGGCGCCGTTCCTGGCGCTGCCGACATCGTGTGGAAGCTCCACGGAACCGTTCGTGTCGACGGTGAGCGGTGATTCGTGGTCGGGACCAAACAAGCCGGTCCAGCAGGCCGCTCCACTGGAATACATCCTGCACGATCAGGCGTCCCCCTCGATTGCTTTTGATGGCTGCGAAGGTTTGAACTTTGAACCGTCGATCAAGGTGACGCCGAACAGCGAAGCGGGGAGCAGCCCGTCGGGGCTGAACGTGGACGTGCACGTCCCGCAGAGCTCGGTGCTGGTTCCCAACGGCGATGCTGAGTCTGACCTGAAGAACATCACGGTCGTGTTGCCCGAAGGGTTGCAGTTGAACCCTTCGGCCGCGGACGGGTTGGGGGCGTGTTCGCAGGCGCAGGTCGGTTTGAGCGACGACAGCGAAGCGGCGTGTCCTGATTCCTCGAAGATTGGGACGGTCACGATCAGGACACCATTGTTGCCGAACCCGTTGAAGGGGTTTGTGTATCTCGCGTCCCCGCAGAACTTTATGGGGCTGGCGGAAAACCCGTTCTCTGCGCTGGTAGCGATGTACGTGGTCGCGAAGGATCCCGTGTCGGGTGTGTTGGTCAAGCTCGCGGGGCGTGTCAGTCTGGGTGCGGGAGGACAGATCACAACGACGTTTGAAAACAATCCGCAACTACCCTTCGAAGACGCCGAACTGGAATTCTTCGGTGGGGAACGCGCACCATTGGCCTCGCCCGCACGGTGCGGTTCATACACGACGAGTGCGTCGTTTACGCCGTGGTCTGGTAACGAAGCGGTGGGGTCGTCCTCGACGTTCAACGTGATCTCCGGTCCGAACGGTTCGCCGTGCGCGAGCCCGCTCCCGTTCTCCCCGACGCTGCACTCCAGCTCGACCAACATTCAGGCTGGAGGGTTCACGCCGTTGACGACGACGTTCAGCCGCGAAGACGGCCAACAGAACCTACAGGGCTTGTCCTTGCACCTACCCGCGGGCCTATCTGGCCTGTTGACGGGCGTGGAACTATGCTCGGAAGCCAACGCGAACGCGGGCACGTGCGGCCCGAACAGCCTGATCGGGGAAACGATCGTCAGTGTCGGTGTCGGCGGCGACCCGTTCTCGGTCACCGGCGGCAAGGTGTACATCACCGGCCCGTATCACGGCGCACCGTTTGGATTGTCGATAGTCAACCCCGCGAAGGCCGGCCCGTTCGACCTGCAGGAAGGCCGCCCGGTAGTAGTCCGCGCCAGGATCGAAGTCAACCCGAGTACGACGGCGTTGACGGTCACGACCGATAACACTGGCCAGTACAAGATCCCGACGATCATCGACGGCATCCCCTTGCAGATCAAGCACGTGAACGTCACGATCAACCGGCCAGGGTTCACGTTCAACCCCACCGATTGCAACCCGATGAAGATCACGGGCTCGATCCAGAGCACCGAAGGCGCCAACTCAAACATCGAAGCGCCATTCCAAGTCACCAACTGCGCGGCACTGAAGTTCGCACCCAAATTCAGTGTCTCCACGAGTGGGAAGACGAGCAAAGCCAACGGTGCGAGCCTCACAGCGAAGGTGTCCGAGCCGAACGCACCGTTCGGGTCGCAGGCGAACATCGCGCGGGTCAAGGTCGACCTGCCGAAGCAGCTCCCGTCACGCTTGACGACGTTGCAGAAGGCGTGCACGAACGCGCAGTTCGAAACCAACCCCGCGGGATGCCCGCAGGCATCGTTCATCGGGCACGCCATCGTGCACACCCCGCTGGTCCCCGTCCCGTTGGAAGGCCCCGCGATCTTCGTCAGCCACGGCGGCGAAGCATTCCCGAGCCTCATCATGGTCCTGCAGGGCTATGGCGTCACGGTCGATCTCGTCGGTACGACGTTCATCAGCAAAGCCGGGATCACCTCCAGCACGTTCAAGACCGTCCCGGACGTACCGTTCTCCACGTTCGAACTGACATTGCCCGAGGGGAAGTTCTCTGCGCTGGCCGCGAACGGGAACCTCTGCACAAGCAAACTAACGATGCCGACCGAATTCCTCGCGCAGAACGGCGCGAAGATCAACGAGAGCACAAAGATCGGTGTTACCGGCTGTCCGAAGGCCAAGAAGGCGAAGAAGAAGCATAAGAAGGTGAAGCGTGGTCATGGCGCCAAGAGACACAAAGGCAAGAAGTAGACCCGGGACGGTGGGTGGGACGCTCGTGTCCAACACGCGCGATCGTCGCCGGCGGCCTGGGTCCGCGCCCGCCGCGGTCGCTGACGGCGACCGGCGGCGGCGCTCTGTCCAGGAGGACGCAGCGCGGGAGAGGATTGTGCGGGAAAATGCTGGGCGAGAGAGCGCAGCGTCGCGGGAGGGTGCTGTGCAGGTGGGTGAGGTTCAGCGTGCGCGTATTCTGTCCGCGGCGGCGGAGGTCGTTGGCGAGGATGGATATGCGGGTATGAGCGTGGCGCGAGTTACCGCTCGTGCGGGCGTGTCGCGGCGTACGTTCTATGACCTGTTCGAGGATCGTGAAGACTGTTTCATCGCGGTGTTCGACGATGCCGCTACGCGCGTGACGATGGTCGCGGTCGGTGCGGCCGAGGGGCAGTCGTGCTGGTCTGGGCAGGTCAGGGCTGGATTGTCCGCGGTGCTGGAGTTCGTGGAGGATGAGCGTGTGTTGGGAGCGCTGGTGGTGGTGCACGCGCTCGGTGGCGCTCCGGGTGTGCTCGCGCGCCGCGCGCGGCGTCTCGCCCCTCTGGTCGCGTTCATCGACAGGGGACGCTCACAGACGACGAAATCCGGCGGTAACGATCCGCCACCCCTGACTGCGGAGGGAGTCGCCGGTGCTGTCCTGGCGGTCATTCACGGCCGGATGCTCGAACGGCCCGGCGCGCCATTGACCGATCTGCTGAACCCTCTCATGGGCATGATCGTGCTGCCCTATCTCGGACCCGCTGCTGCGGCTGAGGAGATGGCTCACCGTCCCGCACCCAGAACTCGGCGCGGCGTACCCAGAAGCACAGCGAAAAACCCCCTCAATGCTCTGCACATGCGCCTCACATACAGGACGCTCAGGGTCCTCGCCGCGATCGCAGACCAGCCCGGATCCTCCAACCGCGCAATAGCCGACCATGCCGGCATACACGACCAGGGCCAAATCTCAAAGCTACTCGCACGCCTACACCACCTCACCCTCATTACCAACACCAGCCCCGGCCACACCAAAGGGGAGGCCAACGCGTGGCGGCTCACGCCGAAGGGGGAGGAGGTCGAGCGCTCGATCAGGATCGACGCCCCCGACTGAGCCGCCCCTACTCCTCCAGGAAATCCCGCAGCAGCCGGTTGAAGGCGTCCGGGCGCTCGATCTGGGCCATATGCCCCGTGTCCTCGTAGACGACCCGGCGCGAGCCGGGGATCAGCTCGGCGTAGACATCCGCGTCGCGGACGGTGATCACGCGGTCCTGCTCGCCCCACACGATCAGGGTGGGGCAGGCGATCTCGGGGAGGCGGTCGCGGAAGTCGTAGTCGAGGTTGGCTTCCAGGGCCTGGATGAACCCGGGCTTGCCCGCGCCGCGCAACTGCTCGGCGGCCAGGGCGGCCGGGAGGCGGCCGGGGTGGCGCGTGACGAGGCCCAGCGTCGCGTTGCGCAGGAAAGCGCGTTTAGTGACGATGTCGGACTTCGACGCCATCCAGGCCGTGTAGGCCGCGACGATCCGCTCACCGCGGTGCAGCGCCGGCAGCGCGCGCGTCCCGCGCGGGTGGCGGTACGTGGAGAGGCCGGCGGGGGAGACAAGCACCAGGCGCTCGACACGCTCCGGGAACGCGATCGCCAGCTCGGCGGAGATGAACCCGCCCATCGAGTTGCCGACGACCGTCGCCGCGTCGATCTGCAGCTCGTCGAAGAGGCCGTCCAGCAGGCGCGCGTACCCGGAGATCGTGATCCGCTCTTGCGGCATCGGAGAGTGGCCAAAGCCGGGTAGGTCCATCGCGACCACGCGGTGTTCGCCGGCGAACACGGGCAGCTGCTCCAGCCAGTTCGGCCAGGAGCCCGACAGGCCGTGCACGAACACGAGCGGGGGACCCTCGCCGAGGTCGATCGTGTTCACGGGCTGCCCCGCGACGCTCACCCAGCGCTGGTGCTCGCGCCAGTCGACGTCGAGCCACGGAGAGCGTCCGGACGGTCCGTAAGCATTCGTCGCGTGATGGCCGTTGCTGGACGGTGTCTCTACGAGGTTGCCACCGGAGGGCTTCATCTGCATAATCTACCGCCTTGCCGCCGGGGGGCCCGCAATCCGACGTTCGGGGCCGCGCCGGCCTGCGCGTGGCCGCAGATGAGACCAACGGGCGGGCAGGGGCATCATCACGGATGAGAATCGCAATCGACATCGACTCGACGCTGCATCACTACTGGGACACGCTCTCAGAGATCGCAGTGCGCCGCTTCGGGATCGAACTGCCGTACGACGAGCAGTTCACGTGGGGCATCACGCGGCTGAAGCCCGAGCAGCTGCGGATCTGCATCGAGGAGAGCCACTGCGACGAGCGCATCCTCGCCGGCGTGCCCTATCCGGGCGCGGTCGAGACGGTGCGCCGCTGGCACGAGACGGACGGGCACTACATCCACGTGACCAGCCATCGCGACCCGCGCTGCGCCCCGGCGACGGCACGCTGGCTGGCGGAGATCGGCGCTGCCATACGACGATGTCGTGCTGCTCGTGGGACAAGGTCTCGCGCTGCGAGGAGCTCCAGATCGACGTGCTGATCGACGACAGCCCGCTGAACCTCACCGCCGCGCTCGAACGCGGGATCGCCGCCGCCACGCTCGCCCATCCGTGGAACAGGGATGTGTGCGAGGAAGAGGAGGTGCTCGCAGCCGAGGACTGGGATGGGCTCGCCCGGGTGCTGGAGCCCTGCTGAGTGGCGCTTCGCGCTCGCCCATCGGTGCCGGCATGGGGCAGGGCATGGGGGTCGCGGCGGCGAAGTAGGTCGCCATGACCACGATCGCGGCGGCCAAAGGCGCGCGTGCACGCACGCGCCCGCGCGAGGACGTCCAAACAGAGCAACACAATGCGGCGCTCGCCCGCGCTTGGCGGGCCGCGATCGGGCTGCTGCTCGAAGACCTGTCCCGCCGCGACGCCGCCCCACGAACCGTGCGCGCATACCGCGCCGACCTGGAGCAGTTCGCCGCATGGGCAAATGCGCGCGGACTGCGCCCCGAGGACGTGGGTCCCAAGGACGTGCGCGCGATATGTCGCGGCGCTGTCCGAGCGCGAGCTGGCCCCGAGCACGAGCGCGCGCAAGCTGGCGGCGCTCAGAGCGCTGTTCAACAGCCAGCGCGAGCACGGCAACGTGGCGCAGAACCCGGCCGAGCTGGTGTCCACGCCCAAGCGCGCGCGCAGCCTGCCGCGCGTGCTCAAAGCGCGCGAGGCCGCCGCGCTGCTGGATGCGATCCCCCCGCGCGGTCCGCTGCAGCTGCGCGACCGGGCGATGTTCGAGCTCGCATACGCGTGCGGGCTGCGAGCCGAGGAGCTCGTGTCGCTGGCGCTCGGGGACGTCGACCACGACGCCGAGCAGGTGCGCGTCGAGGGCAAGGGCCGCAAGACGCGGTTCGTCCCCGCCGGCGAGGTGGCGCTGAAGGCGGTCGGGGATTATGTCGAGCGGGGCCGCCCGCAACTGGCCGAGCCGTCGAATGACGAGCAGGCTCTGTTCCTGTCGAAGACGGGCCGGCGGCTGGGCACCAGCGACGTGCGCCGGCGGCTGCGCGGGTGGGCGCGTCACAGCGGCGTGGAGTCCACGGCGGGGGCGATCGGCCCGCACGCGCTGCGCCATAGCTACGCCACGCACCTGCTGGACGGCGGCGCGGACCTGCGCTCGATCCAGGAGCTGCTGGGCCACTCAAGCGTGTCGAGCACCCAGATCTACACTCGGGTAGAGTCGGCCAAGCTGAAAAGCGCCTATGCTCGCAGCCACCCCCGGGCCTAAATCAAAGAGAGATAGGACGAGGACCCCGGATGGAGACGAACGTCAAAGCGATCGAGCTGCGCGAACTGTGGCGGCGATACAAGACTGAGGACGACCAGCGCGCCCGCGAGCGGCTCGTCGTCGCGTACTCGCCGCTGGTCAAGTACGTCGCCGGGCGCACGGCCGCGGGGTTGCCGCCGCACGTCGAGGAGGCGGACCTGATCTCCTACGGCCTCGTCGGGCTGATATCGGCGATCGAGCGGTTCGATCTCTCCCGCGAGATCAAGTTCGAGACGTACGCGATCATGCGCATCAAGGGCGCGATCATCGACGAGCTGCGGTCGATGGACTGGGTTCCGCGCAGCGTACGGTCGCGTGCCCGCGAGGTGGAGCGCGCGAACGTGAAGCTCGAGAACGCGCTGCACCGGGCGCCGACCGATAGGGAGATGGCGGCCGAGCTGAAAATCACGGTGGACGAACTGAACGATTCGCTGCTTCAGATATCGAACTCATCGATGGTCGCGCTGGACGAGCTGTGGAGCACCTCAGACTCCAGCGGCGACCAGGTCTCGCTGATGGACACGATCGAGGATCTGAGCGCGCCCGATCCCGCCAGAGCACTCAACGTGGGCGACCTGAAGGACCGCATCGCGGAGTCGATCGCGCTGCTGCCCGAGCGGGAGAAGCTCGTGATCGCGCTGTACTACTACGAGAACCTGACGCTACGCGAGATCGGCGAGGTGCTCGGCGTGACCGAGTCGCGCGTCAGCCAGCTGCATACGAAGGCGGTTCTGCGGTTGCGTTCGCGGATGCAGGAGGAGGCGTTCGCGGAGTAGAGTTTCGACACGCCGAAAAGGAGACAGCGCCGATGTCCCTCCCAGCGGATCGGATACGCAACGTAGCCCTCGTCGGCCATCGCGGGGCGGGGAAGACGTCGCTGCACGAGGCGCTGCTGTTCGAGGCGGGAGTCGTCAACCGTCTTGGGGTCGGTGCCAGACGGGAATACCGTGTCGGACTCGGGCGCGGACGAGCAGGCGCGGCAGATGTCGATCTCGACGACGCTCAGCTCGCTGCACTGGCAGCGAGCGCAAGGTGAACCTGCTCGACACGCCCGGAGAGTCGAGCTTCGTCGCGGACGCGCTGGGCGCGCTGCGCGTGTGCGAGTCGGCGGTGTTCGTCGTCAACGCGGTGATGGGCGTCGAGGTTTCCACGACACGCCTGTGGGAGCGCGCTGGGGAGCTGGACATCGCGCGGATGCTGTTCGTGAACATGCTCGACCGCGAGCGCGCCGACTTCTACCGCACGCTGGAGCAGCTCAAGCAGGCGTTCGGGCCCCACGTAGTCGCGACCGAGATCCCGATCGGCTCCGAGCACGAGGTGCAGGGCGTGATCGATCTCGTCGACATGACCGCATTCAGGCAGGACTCGGCCGAGCGGGGCGGGTGGAGCGAGATCGCGATTCCCGACGCAGTGCTCCGAGCGCGCGAACGAGTACCGCGAGAAGCTGATGGACGAGGTCAGCGAGGTCTCAGATGCGTTGATGGAGCGCTACCTGGAGGGTGAGGAGATCGCGCACGAGGAGATCGTGGATGCCCTCAAGGAGGGCACCAACCACGGCAAGATATTTCCGGTCGTGTGCGGCGTGGCGACGCGCAACCTCGGCACCACGCGGCTGCTGGACGCGATCGTCGAGGACCTGCCCTCGCCGGTCAAGCACGGTGGACTGAGGATCGGGGAGGTGGAGCTGCTGGCGGACCCGGACGCGGAGCTGTACGCGTACGTGTTCAAGACGCGAGCGGACCCGTTCGCGGGGCGGATCAACCTGCTGCGCGTCTACCAGGGCACGCTCAGCGCCGATAGCCATGTGTTGAACGCGCGTGCACACGCCAAGGAGCGGATCGGGCAGGTGATCGTGTTCGCCGGGGGTGAGACCGGCCATCTGCAGGAGCTGGGGCCGGGTGACATCGGCGCGGTCGCCAAGCTCAAGGAGACTCGCGCCGGGGACTGGCTCACCGAGCGCGACGCCCGGATCGAGATGCCCGCGCTGAAGCTGCCCGCGCCGGTGATGGCGTTCGCCGTTGAGGCCGGCGGTCGGGGGGACGAGGAGAAGGTGTTCGTCGCGCTGCGCCGCCTGCAGGAGGAGGACCCGACGATCGACCTGCACCGCGACCAGCAGACGGGCGAGCAGATCGTCGCGGGGCTCTCGCAGGTGCACGTCGAGGTGATCGTCGACCGGCTGCGCGAGCGGTTCGGCGTCGAGGTCGCGCTGAAGCCGCCCCGGGTGCCCTACCAGGAGACGATTCGCGCCGCCGCCAAGGCGCACGGGCGCCACAAGAAGCAGTCGGGCGGTCGCGGTCAGTTCGGGGACTGTGAGATCGAGATCGAGCCGCTGCGCGCGGGCATGGGGTTCGAGTTCGTCGATCAGATCAAGGGCGGGGTGATCCCCAGCTCGTTCATTCCGGCCGTCGAGAAGGGCGTGCGCGAGGCGATGGCGGCGGGGGTGCTCGCGGGATATCCGGTCAAGGACGTGCGCGTACGGCTGTATGACGGTTCCCACCACAGCGTCGATTCCTCGGAGATCGCGTTCAAGCTCGCCGGCGCCCAGGCGATGCGCGAGGCGTTGCGTGCGGCCGATCCAGTGCTGCTGGAGCCGATCATGCTCGTCACACTGTCGGTTCCGGAGGAGTGCGTCGGCGATGTGATCGGCGATCTCAACAGCCGTCGCGGGCGACCCCAGGGGATGGAGCCGGCCGGCGGGATGACCGAGATCAAGGCCGAGGCGCCGATGGCCGAGATGCTCAGCTACGCCCCGGACCTGCGCTCGATCACGGGCGGTCAGGGCGACTATACGCTCGAGTTCCTGCGCTACGAGGAGGTGCCCGGACACCTCGCGCGGAAGGTCGTCGAGGGGGCCGCCGCCGAGCACGCCGCCGCCCACGCCTGAGCTGAGCGCGCCCCGCGCGCGCATCGCGCACCCGATACCCTGGGGCGCTCGCATGGCCACCCGCATGATCGTCACCTCCCAGCCGGACGTCGCCTGCGACGTGTGCGGACGCCGTCTGCTGCGGGGCGAGCAGCCCGACGTGTTCCTGGCGGGCGGGCGGCGCCGGACCGTGTGCGAACTGTGCGCTCCACGCGCCAGCGCCGAGGGCTGGCTGCGTGAGACAGACCATCATTCGGTCAGCCTGCCCCCGGCCCGTCCGCGACGGGGACGCAACCTGCTCGAACGGTTGCGCCAGCAGCGAGAGCGCGCCGATCCGGACGACGAGGTCGCGATTTCACCCATGCCGGAAGACCCGGGCGAAGGCTCCTACGACTTCTTCGACGGCGGTCCGGGAGCGGCCGAGCCGCTCATGCCCGGTATCGAAGAGACCGCTGCGGCCCGTGCCCGCGGCGCCGTTCTCAGGCGCGGCCTCGGCACCGGTCGAGGAGGCGCTGAGCGAGCGGTGACGCGAAGGCGGTGCGCGCGCTGGACGTGTTCAACGCCGGCGAGCACCCGCGCCGCGTCGCGGGCGTCGCCCGCTCGCTGGGAGCGCCGAGCGTGAGCGTCCGCCCGCTGGCCGAGTCCGGCGGCGCGATCGCGATCGTGGTCGCCTGGGAGCTGTGCTGGTACCGGTATGAGGTCGATCTCTCCGACGAGGCGGCCGGCGCGAGCGTCGCGGCCCAGGGACCGAGCTGAGCGAGCTCGCCGCCGAGGATCGGCTCGCGAACGCCGTGGCGGCGGCCGACGGATCCCTATCGCTGGTAGGATCCGTAGCACGATGATCTACTGCGTCGTGCCCAGAGAGATGTCCGAGGAGCTGTATCCGAAGCTCACCGAGCACTACGCGCGCGAGGAGAACGTCACGGTGATCGTCGATCGCCGCGAGTCCGACCGCCGCGCTCGCGGGAGCTCGCCCGACGGACGCAGTCAAGCAGCAGCGCGTCGTCCGCAACCGTCGCCGCGCCCGGATGCCCGGCGACTTGCCTCCGCTCGCCAAGGCTCTGTAGCTCCCAGAGTCGTCCCAAGCGATCTGCATAATCCCGGCGCGTGAAGGCGATCGTTCATGTCGATGGCGGCGCGCGCGGAAACCCCGGCCCGGCGGCCGCCGCGTGCGTCATCTCCACGCCCGAGGGTGAGATCCTGGGCGAGCACTCAGAGCTGCTCGGCGAGGTCACCAACAACGTCGCCGAGTACCGCGCGCTGCTGCTCGGCCTGCGATGGGCGCGCGAGCTGGGGGTCAGCGAGGTGGAGGTTGTCAACGACTCGGAGCTGATCGCCAAGCAGATCAACGGGCAGTACAAGGTCAAGCACGCGGCGATGCGGCCGCTGTACCTGGACGCGCTCGCGACGCTGCGCGGGTTCGATCGCTGGAGCGTGCGCACGGTGGGGCGCGCGCAGAACGCCGAGGCCGACGCCTTGGTCAACGCCGCGCTGGATCAAGCCCGCGACGCCGGAGCTATTTGAGGAAAGGGCTCTCGCCCGAGCTCAGCGCAGCGGCTGGGCGGATTTGGCAAGCTGGACCATCTGCTGGTTGGACAGTTCCTCCAGCAGCGTGTTCGTCAGCCAGTACAGCACCCGGCCCGAGCGCCAGCCGATGACGTGGATGTGCGCGCCGTCGTCGACCATCCGGTACGCGCGCCCGTCGATGCTCTGCACGCGCGCGTGCGCGAACAGCGGCGGGTTCAGCCAGTCCGAGCCCTCGAAGTCGTAGTAGCCGCCGATCGTGCTCTGCCGCCACACGACCACGTAGGCGTGATGGAGGTTGCCCTGCTGGTCTTTGAGCGTGTACGCGCGCACCTGCTGCTGTTCGGCCTGGCCGGTCTGCACCGTGGGGTACAACACTCCGAACGGCACTTCGACCGCTGCTTTGACCGCTTCGTCATTGCCCGCCGAGGAGGTCGGGAACAGGTCCAGCGCGCGCAGCGAGAACCCTCCCGAGCTCCCGTGCGAGCCGTGACTGCTGTGGTGTGAGGCGTGCGCGGGCGCCCTGGGCGCGGGTGCGCTCGGCTGTTCGTGACCGTGCAGGAACTCCGCCAGCGTCGCCTGCTCGAGTTCGGGGGTCGAGGTCACGTACGAGCCGCCGTTCGCGCCTTGGAAGTCGACGTTCGACGGTCTGGAACTTGACCTGGCGCAGCGGCTTGGTCTGCGAGAACGCGATCAGCTTCGCCAATTCGATCAGCTCGCTCGCGGAGGCCTGGAACGTCGAGCTGATCGCGTGCCCGACGGCCTTGGCGACCGTGTCGATCTGGCCGAGCTCGTTGCTCGGGGAGATCTGCTCGCGCAGGTCGCGCAGGAAGTCCTGCTGGCGGGCGACCCGCACGAAGTCCGAGTCGGTGTGCCGGTAGCGCACGTAGTCGAGCGCGTTTTCGTAGCACAGCTTCTGATATCCGGGCTGCAGGTCGATCGACGTGTAGTCCGTTTCGGTGGATCCGACGTTCTGGTTGTAGTAGTGGTGGTCGACGTTCACGTACGCGCAGCCGAGCGTGTCGACGACTTTGATGAACCCCTGAAAGCTGACGTCGACGATGCCGTTGATCTTCAGATCCGGGAATACTTCGTGCTCGATCGTTTCGGCCGCCAGCACCATTCCGCCTCGCGTGGCGCCCAGCTTGTTGCCGATCGTGTATGCCGCGTTGATCTTTTCCTTGGCGTAGACCCCCCCGTTCTTGGTCGTGATGTTGACCATCAGATCGCGCGGGATCGACATCACCGACGTCTGGCCCTGGCTGGGATCGAACCGCACGAGCAGGATCGTGTCCGAGTGCGGCGGGTTTTCGCGGTCGTATGAGTCCTTCGCGCCCACCCGCCGGTCCGTGCCGAGGATCAGGAATGTCTGCGGCCCGCCGCTGTATTCGGCGGTGACGACTCCCTTGGGCGCTACGATCTCGTTCAGCTTGGGGAACACCTCTTCGGCGATGCTCGTGATCTTGTTCAGCGCCACCGTCGCCGTCGCCCCGGCGCTGAGCGCGACGATCGCCACGGCGGCGATCGCAAAGCGCTTGGTCATGCTCCAGCCCGGCGAGGGCGGACGCTCGTCGTCCTGGGATGTCATCGGATAGCCGCTCATGGCAGGTTCGTGCTCAGACGCAGCCGCTCCCCCGGACCGATCGACGATCGATGGGGGATCTCCGATCGGCCAACACGTCCGGCAATGGTAGTGCCCGGATCGGCGTTCCACGCCGATCCGCGAGGTACGCTCGCCCCATGCTGAGCCCCCGCAACCGCGAGCTTCTCGGGCTGATCCCGGCCGCGCTACTCGTCACTGCCGGGTTCACAGCGATATTCATCCAGCAGCAGGACACCTCGCGCGGCGCCGCCACCAGCCTCACGCTCAACCATGCCTCCAGCGTGTCGCTGACCTACGGTGCGCTGTTCCTCGCGCTGTGCATCGCCGCGCACCTGGTGATCCGCTTCAGCCTGCCCGACGCCGATCCCTACCTGTTCCCGCTCGGCGCGGTGCTCGCAAGCGTCGGCATCGTGATGGTCTACCGCATCGACCCGGTGCTGGCGCGCCAGCAGGCGCAGTGGATGGTGCTCGGATTGGCGCTGTTCGCCGCCACGATCCTCGCCCTGCGCCGCCACGGGGTGGGGGTGCTCGAGCGCTACCGCTACACGATCGCCGCGGTCGGCATCGTGATGACGGTCCTGCCGCGTATGCCGGTGATCGGCGAGCAGGTCAACGGTGCCTACCTGGACATCCATCTCGGCGGCGTCTCCTTCCAGCCAGCCGAGCTCGGCAAGGTCGCGATCGTGATCTTCCTCGCCAGCTACCTGCACGACAACCGCCAGGTGCTCGTCACCGCCGGGCGGCGGGTGCTCGGGCTGACGATCCCGCCGATGAAGCAGTTCGGCCCGATGCTGATCGTATGGGGCGCGGCGATGGGCACGCTGCTGCTCACGCGCGAGCTGGGCACCTCGCTGATGTTCTATGGCGCCTTCCTCGCGCTGCTGTACGTCGCCACCGGGCGGCTGTCGTTCCCGCTGATCGGCCTCGTCCTGTTTGCCGTGGGCGCGTGGTTCGTAGCCGGGCACGTCGCACACGTACACGCACGCGTACTCGCCTGGGAACACCCGCTGGACCCGACGCTGTACAACCAGCCCGGGGGCAGCTACCAGCTCGCGCAGTCCCTGTTCGCGCAGGCCGACGGCGGACTGCTCGGCACCGGGTTCGACCAGTCGCTGCTGCAGTACCCCGTCGAACTCTCAAACCACCAGGTTGTGCGGCGCTCGATCCTGCCTGTGCCCGAAAGCGACCTGATCTACGCGGTCGTCACCGACGAGCTCGGACTAGTCGGCGCCGCCGGACTGCTGCTCGTCTACCTGCTGTTCGTCGCGCGCGGGCTGAAGACGGCGATGCTCGCCAAGGACTCCTTCTCCAAGCTGCTCGCCACCGGGCTGTCGTTCATCGTGGCGATGCAGGTGTTCGTGATCGTCGGCGGCGTCACGCGCGTGATTCCGCTCACCGGCGTCACGCTCCCGTTCGTCGCCTACGGCGGCTCGTCGGTCGTCATGAACTTCGTGCTGCTCGCGCTGCTGCTCGTGATCTCCGACCGCGCTCGGCGGCCCTACTCGCGCGGGTGAGCGCGTTGCCGCCCGACACTCGACTCAGGTTCGGGGCGCGCCGGGGAGAACGTCCAGTACACGCCACTCAGACCGGGATGAGCGGGACTGAGCAGGTTTGCGCAGGTTTACTGGCGCCTTCACGCCCAAACCTCCATATATCCGTGTCGCGCAGGGTCACCGACGGGTTGTGTCGAAATCCTGACCCCATGCACTCCTCCACGCTCGCCTGCGAGAACCCTCCGCGCCTGATCCTGCGCACCCCCGAGTCCGACACGCCCGACCTGCGCTACCGCGGTGATCTCGACGACGGCCTCTCCTCGCCCGCGGGACTGCACCGGCGTCCGTGGCTTGCGCGCCTGCGCCGCGCGCTGCGGGAGGACCTGTTCGCCGTGCACTACCAGCCGATCGTCTCGCTCGCCGACGGGCGCCCCGCCCACTATGAGGCTCTGGTCCGCCTCGCCGACGAACCATCCGGACCGCTCGTCGCGCCCGGGCGGTTCCTACCCGCGGCCGAGCGCTACGGCCTCGTTCGCGACATCGACCGGCTCGTGCTCGCCCGTGTAGCCGCGCTGCTCGGCTCGCGCGCGGAGGGCCCGCGCGTGGCGATCAACCTGTCCGCGCTGTCGGTCACCGACCCCGCGATGCTCGCCCACGTCGAGCGCTGCATGCACAGCCAGGGCGCCGACCCCAGCCGTTTGGTGATCGAGATAACCGAGACCGCCGCGATCTCCGACATGGAGCGCGCCCGCGCGTTCTGTGAGGGCGTCGCCGCGCTCGGCTGCGACGTCGCGCTGGACGACTTCGGGGCGGGGTATGGCTCATTCCACTACCTCACCCAGCTCCCGTTCGACTACCTCAAGATCGACGGCTCGTTCGTGCGCGGGCTGACCGCCTCACGCAACGACCAGCTCGTCGTGCAGGCCCTCGTCGGGCTCGCTCGGGGCATGGGCGTGCGCACGATCGCCGAGTACGTCACCGACCGACCCACGCTCACACTGCTGCGCCGCTACGGCGTGGACTACGCGCAGGGGTTCGAGCTGGGCAGGCCGCACCCGCGCTTCCCGCTCACCGCGTAGGGTGCCGAGCCCGCCGGCTATTGCGGCTGCGGAAACTGGGTGCGCATCGCCGCGTCCCACACGCGGTCGGGCGTGAGCCGGCGCTGGGCGATCGCCAGCCGCGCCGAGGCCGTCACCCGCACGCGCGCCGACGGGCGCCTGCGCGAGATCGCCTTCTCGATCGCCTTCGCAACCGCATCGGGACCGCCGCCGAGATGCCTCATGGGGCCCTCGTAGGTCTCCGCCGTCAGCTTTGCCAGCTTCGCGTTGAACTCGGCGTAGGGGCCGTCGTCCGGGACGCCGTCCATGCTCGCCACGGCCGCGGTGCCGAACTCGGTCACGATCAGTCCCGGCTCGATCAGGATCGTGTCGATCCCGAATCCCCGCACCTCGAAGCGCAGCGCGTCCGAGATCGCCTCCAGCGCGTACTTGGTGGCGTGGTAGAACCCGCCGCCGGGGAACGTCAACCGCCCGCCCATCGAGCCGACGTTCACGATCTTGCCCCAGCGCTGCTCGCGCATCTTCGGCAATACAAGCTGGGTCAGCGCGACAATGCCGAACACGTTCGTCTCGAACTGCCGGCGCACCGCGTCCATCTCGACCTGCTCGACCGGTCCGCTCTGGCTGTAGCCGGCGTTGTTGATGAGCACGCCCACCGCGCCCTGCTCGCGCTCGACCTGCGCCACCGCCGCGCGCATCGACTCCTCGTCGGTCACATCCAGCGTCAGCGTCTGACAGCCCGCATCGGCGAGGTCGGCGATCGACTCTCCTCGGCGCGCGCTCGCGTACACCGTCCAACCCTTCTTCGCCAATCGCACCGCGCTAGCGCGGCCGATGCCCGACGAGCAGCCGGTGATCAACACTGCCTTGGACGGGTTCGCCATACGGCTCGGAGCATACGGACCCTGACTCATTTAGGGTGCCGACCATGCGCGCCGTCACCTTCCAGGCCCCCGGCGAGGTCGTCGTGCAGGACGTACCCGAGCCCGAGCTCCAGAGTCCCGACGACGCGATCGTCCAGATCGGCGCCACCGGCATCTGCGGCTCCGATCTGCACATCTACCACGGCCGCGTCCCCGTCGAGCCCGGCTTCACGATCGGCCATGAGTTCGTCGGCACCGTCCTCGCCGCCGGTCCCGAGCTCGAGCGCGCCGCCATCGGCGAGCGCGTGCTCGGCTGCTTCCACACCGCCTGCGCCACCTGCGCGCCCTGCATCCGCGGCGACTACCACCGCTGCGCCCACGGTCGCACCTTCGGGCACGGCTCCCGCCTCGGCGACCTCCAGGGCGCCCAGGCCGAGCGCCTGCTCGTCCCCCGCGCCAACCTCACGCTGCGCCGCGTCCCCGAGGGCATGTCCGACGACGTCGCGCTGTTCGCCGGCGACGTGCTGGGCACCGGCTACCACGCCGTCGCCCACGCCGGCCTGCGCTGCGGCGACACCGCCGCAGTGCTCGGCCTCGGGCCCGTCGGGCTGTGCGCGGTCCAGGCCGCCCGCGCCGCCGGCGCCACCCAGGTGTTCGCGATCGACACCGTCTCCGACCGCCTGGACATGGCTCGCCAGTTCGGCGCCACGCCCATCCACCTGACCGACGAGGACCCCAAGCGCGCGATCCGCGCGGCCACCGACGGGGTGGGCGTCGACGTGGTCGTGGACGCTGTCGGCGACCCCGCCCCGCTGGCGCTGGCGATCAGCCTCGCGCGCGACGCCGGCACCGTCTCGGGGATCGGCGCCTACGCGGGCCGGGGCGAGGTCCCGCTGGGACTGGCCTGGCTGAAGGGCGTGACGCTCAGGCTGGGCCTCGCGAACGTGATCGCGCACGTCGATCGCGTGCTCGCAATGGTCTCCGCCGGTCTGCTCGACCCCGCGCCGCTCGTCACCCATCACATGTCCCTCGACGAGGCGCCCGCCGCGTATGCCATGTATGACCGGCGCGAGGCGCTGAAGATCGTCCTCACGCCGTAGCCTCCCTCGCGGCCGTCATGCTGCACCGCATCCGTGAGGCGATGAAGCGCGAACCCATAGCCTCGCTGCTCACCGGCCGCGTCGTCGCTGACGAGACTTGGTACGTGTCTCACGGTGTCCGCGAGGGCCTCGGTCAGGTGCCCCGACGTAGGCCGCGAGGTGCTCGCCGGTGAGGGTGGAGCGGGCGGCGAGCAGGTCGGCGGGTGTGCCCTCGAATACGATCCGGCCGCCGTCGTGGCCGGCGCCGGGTCCGAGGTCGATGATCCAGTCGGCGTGCGCCATGACCGCCTGGTGGTGCGCGATGACGATGACCGACTTGCCGGAGTCGACGAGCCGGTCGAGCAGGCTGAGCAGGCGCTCGACGTCGGCGAGGTGCAGGCCGGTGGTCGGCTCGTCGAGGACGTAGACGCCGCCCTTCTCGGCCATGCGGGTGGTCAGCTTGAGCCGCTGCCGCTCGCCGCCGGACAGCGTAGGGAGCGGCTGGCCGATGATGAGGTAGCCGAGCCCGACGTCGACGAGCCGCTCGAGGATCGCGTGCGCGGCCGGCGTGCGCGCCTCGCCGGCGCCGAAAAACTCCTCGGCCTCGGTCACCGACATCGCGAGCACCTCGCTGATGTCGCGGCCGCCGAGGTGGTACTCCAGCACCGATGCCTCAAAGCGCTTGCCCTCGCACTCCTCGCAGATGGTGGCGACGCCGGCCATCATCGCCAGGTCGGTGTAGATGACGCCGACGCCGTTGCAGTTGGGGCAGGCGCCCTCGGAGTTGGCGCTGAACAGCGCCGGCTTCACGCCGCCTGCCTTCGCGAACGCCTTGCGGATCGGATCGAGCAGTCCGGTGTACGTCGCCGGGTTGCTCCGTCGCGAGCCGAGGATCGCAGCCTGGTCCACCGACACGACCCCGTCCCGCCCCGACACCGATCCGTGGATCAGCGAGCTCTTGCCCGACCCGGCAACGCCGGTCACCACCACCAGCACGCCCAGCGGGATGTCGACATCGACGTCCTGCAGGTTGTGAGTGCTGGCGCCGCGCACCTCCAGGACCCCCGACGGTGTCCGCACCGACGACTTCAGGGAGGCCCGGTCGTCCAGGTGCCGCCCGGTCAGCGTGCCGCTCCCCCGCAGCCCATCGAAGGTGCCCTCGAACACCACCTCGCCACCAGCGGTGCCGGCACCGGGGCCGAGATCGACGACGTGGTCGGCGATCGCGATCGCCTCCGGCTTGTGCTCGACGACCAGCACGGTGTTGCCCTTGTCGCGCAGCCGCAGCAGCAGGTCATTCATCCGCTCGATGTCGTGTGGATGCAGCCCGACCGTCGGCTCGTCGAACACGTAGGTGACGTCGGTGAGCGAGGACCCGAGGTGGCCGATCATCTTCGTGCGCTGTGCCTCGCCGCCCGACAGCGTGCCGGACGGCCGGTCGAGCGAGAGGTAGCCCAGCCCGATCTCCACGAACGCATCGAGAGTCTGCAGCAGCGCGGCCAGCAGCGGCGCCACCGACGGCTCGTCGAGGCCGCGCACCCACCCGGCGAGGTCGCTGATCTGCAGCGCGCAGGCGTCGGCGATGTTGATCCCCTTGATCTTCGACGACCGGGCCTCCTTGCTGAGCCGGGTGCCCTCGCACTCGGGGCAGACGGTGAAGGTGATGGCCCGCTCCACGAAGGCGCGGACGTGCGGCTGCAGCGAGTCGACGTCCTTGGACAGCATCGACTTCTGGATCCTCGGGATCAGACCCTCGTAGGTCAGGTTGATGCCCTCGACCTTGATCTTGGTCGGCTCCTTGTGGAGAAAGTCGTGCAGCTCTCGCTTGGTGAGCTTGCGGATCGGCTTGTCCGGGTCGAAGAAGCCGCAGCCGCGGAAGATGCGGCCATACCAGCCGTCCATGCTGTAGCCGGGGATCGTGACCGCACCCTCGTTGAGCGACTTGGTGTCGTCGTACAGCGCAGACAGGTCGAAGTCGGTGACCGAGCCCCGGCCCTCGCAGCGTGGACACATGCCACCGAGACGGGTGAACGTCGCCTTCTTGGTCTGGGTCTTGCCGGCCCCTCGCTCGACCGTGATCGCACCGCTCGCTCGAACCGAGGGGACGTTGAACGCGTACGCGCTGGGCGAGCCTATGTGCGGCTGCCCGAGCCGGCTGAAGAGGATCCGCAGCATCGCGCCCGAGTCGGTGGCGGTGCCAGCCGTAGAGCGGGCGTCGGCACCCATCCGCTGCTGGTCGACGACGATCGCGGTCGTCAGTCCTTCGAGGACGTCGACCTCGGGCCGCGCGAGCGTCGGCATGAAGCCCTGCACGAAGGCGCTGTAGGTCTCGTTGATCAGCCGCTGCGACTCGGCGGCGATCGTGCCGAGCACCAGCGAGCTCTTACCCGAGCCGGAGACGCCGGTGAACACCGTCAGCCGGCGCTTCGGGAGCTCCACGCTGACGTCCTTGAGGTTGTTCACGCGCACGCCGTGCACGCGGATCAAATCGTGGCTGTCGGCACCGTGCGGCGCAGGCGACCGCGTGTCCGTCCTCGTGGCCATGCTCATCGTGCGGTCATTCTAGGTGCGGCGATCTCACCGCGGCTGATTGCGCTGTCGTTACGCCGGCTGCTGCGGTAACCGGCGCCTGCAGCGTCTCTACGAAGACGCGGGGCTATGGGTTTCCCACCCATACCCACCCGCTCCCGCGATAGGTACGCTCCAGTCATGACCACAGCCTCCGCCACACTCCCAGACGCGCTCGGCGACGCCGCGCGCGA
Organism: uncultured Solirubrobacterales bacterium; assembly: GCA_963786535.1. Classification (GTDB taxonomy): domain Bacteria; phylum Actinomycetota; class Thermoleophilia; order Solirubrobacterales; family Solirubrobacteraceae; genus Palsa-744. Next base: position 502,457 of record CAWAZI010000002.1, read on the forward strand.
GTTCGTCTCAGGGCCCCACGGCCTGCTGATCGGCGACGAGCGCCCCGCCGCCGCCGACGGACGCACGTTCGCCACGCTCGATCCCTCCACCGGTCTCGACATAGCCCACGTCGCCTTTGCCGGCCCCGAGGACGCCGACCGTGCCGTCGCAGCCGCGCGCGCCGCGCTCGACGGTCCCTGGTCGGAGCTGCCCGCCGCCGGGCGCGAGCGCCTCATGCACGATCTCGCCCTCGCCGTCGAATCCCACGCCGAGGAGCTCGCCCAGATCGAGTCGCTGGACAACGGCAAGCCCGTCGGGCTCGCCCAGTACGTCGACGTGCGCGGCACCGCCGCGCATCTGCGCTACTTCGCCGGCTGGCCCACCAAGATCGAGGGCGCCGTCCTGCCCGTCGCCGCCGGCGCCGGCATGCACTGCTACACCCGCCGCGAACCCGTCGGCGTGTGCGCGCAGGTCATCCCCTGGAACTTTCCCCTGCTGATGGCCTCCTGGAAGCTCGCGCCCGCCCTCGCCGCCGGCTGCACCGTCGTGCTCAAGCCCGCCGAGCAGACCCCGCTCTCAGCGCTGCGCCTCGGCGAGCTCGCGCTGCAGGTCGGCTTCCCGCCGGGCGTCATCAACGTCCTCACCGGCGACGGCTCCACCGGCGCCGCGCTCGTCGGGAACCCCGACGTCGACAAGATCGCCTTCACCGGCTCCACCGCCGTCGGACGGGAGATCGGCGCCGTTGCCGGACGCGGTCTCAAGCGTGTCACGCTCGAGCTCGGCGGCAAGTCGCCCAACATCATCCTTCCCGACGCCGACATCGACGCCGCCGTCGCCGGCGCCTACCAGGCGATCTACTTCAACTCCGGTCAGGCCTGCAACGCCGGCTCGCGCCTGTTCGCCCCCGCCGAACGCTTCGAGGAGGTCGTGAGCGCACTCGCCGAGCGCGCCGCCGCCACCCCGCTTGGACCCGGCCTCGATCCTGCCACCCAGCTCGGACCGCTGATCTCCGCCGAGCAGCAGTCGCGCGTGCTCTCATACATCGACTCCGGCCGCGCCGCCGGCGCGGAGCTCCTGACCGGCGGCTCCGCGACGCTGATCGACAGCGGCGGCTACTACGTGCAGCCGACCCTCTTCACCACAACCTCCGACGACCTGGACATCGCCCGCGAGGAGATCTTCGGCCCGGTCCTCGTCGCCTCGCCCTACGACACGCTCGAGGAGGTTGCCGCGCGCGCCAACGCCGGCGAGTACGGCCTCGCCGCGGGCGTCTGGACGCGTGACGTCTCCTCCGCGCACCGGCTCGCCGCGCTGCTGCGCGCCGGCATGGTCTACGTCAACAGCTGGGGCGCCGTCGACCCGTCCGCCCCCTTCGGGGGGTTCAAGTCCTCCGGTGTCGGCCGCGAGCACGGCCGCGACGGCCTCGACGCCTACCTGGAGACCAAGACGGTTTGGACCGCCCTGTAGTCCCGGTCCTCACGTCTGCCGGGGCCTATCCGTCGTGACGCCGACCCTCGCCGCGGGCGCCCCCGCGCAACCCGCACCTGCTTCTGCGACTTCAGGCCCTTGGGTCGCACGCTGGAGAGCGCCGCTCGCCGGTCTGTGCGGGCTCGTCCTGCTCGCGGCGACCGTCGAGATCGTGCTCGACGCCGCCCGCCTGCATTCGCCGCTAGTCCCCCGCTCGCCCCAGACCGCGGGTTGGCTGGGATCCCTCGGCGGCGAGCGGCTCGGCTACCGCGTCTTTCTGATCGCGATCCTCCTCGCCGCCGTCGCATACGGAGTGCTGCTGGGGCTCGTCCGCACACGCACGCCTGTGCTCGCCACCAGCGCGGGCACGATGGGCGGCGGTCACGTACCGGGCGAGGCTCGGGACACAGCCCGCGAGCGGACGGTATCCAGATGGGCGATCGGGCTCGTCGCCCTGCTGAACCTGATCGTGTTCGCCGGGCCGATCCTGATCTCCACCGACGTATTCAGCTACCTCGCCTACGCCCGCATGGGCGTGGTCCACGGCGTCAACCCCTATCTGCACGGTCCCGTCGCGATCGTCGGCGACCCCGTGTTCCACTACGTCGGGCACGACTGGCTGCGAGTCGCCACCGCCTACGGCCCGATCTACACGCTGCTCTCCTACCCGCTGGGAGCGCTCGGGCTGATCGGCGGGCTGTGGGGGATGAAGGTCTACGCGCTGCTCGCCTCCGCCGCCACGCTCACGCTCACCTGGCGTGTCGCGCGCCGGCGCGGCCGCGATCGCGTCTTCGCGCTGCTCGCCGTCGGCGCCAACCCGCTGTATGTGATCTACGGCCTTGGCGGCGCTCACAACGATCTGATCATGCTCGCGCTGATGATGGCCGCCGTCGCCTTCACGCTGTCCGACCGCGACGCGGCCGCGGGCGCCGCCGTCGTCGCGGGCGCGCTCGTCAAGGCGACCGTCGCGGTGCTGCTGCCGTTCATGATCCTCGCCCGGCGGCGAGCTTCGGCGGTCTACGGCGCGCTCGCCGCGCTGGGGCTGTGCGCGCTCGCCGGCTATCTCGCGTTCGGCATCCACGGCATCGACGTCGTCTCCGCGCTCAACCGCGACTCGGCGTTCGTCTCGACCGACAGCTTCCCCAACGAGCTCGCCCACCTGTTCGGCAAGCCGGGCGTGTTTCCCGTCGACCACGACCTGCTCAAGGCCGCGCTCGTGCTGATCGTCCTGCACCTGCTGTACCGCACCTACCGCGGCTATGACTGGGTGGCCGCGTCCGGCTGGGCGCTGCTGGCGATCTCCGTCACCAGCACCTGGCTGCTCGCCTGGTACATCCTCTGGCCGCTCCCGCTGGCCGTCGTCACGCGCGACCGGCGCCTGCTCATCGCCACCCTGTTCGTGCAGGCGCTGTTCCTCGTCCATCAGACTTCTCCTCTGTTCGCCCCCGTATCGTGATGAGTCGCGTACGCCTTATAGAGACGACCGTGCTTGTGCTTGTCGGACTGCTGCTGGCGGGGGCGACCGTCAACGACGTCGCCCGCCAGACCCACACCAACCAGCGGCTGATCGACGACCTGCGCACCTGGCGCGCCTACACCGGCCACGACTACCACAACCTCTCGATCGAGCAGACCCTCTTCGGAGAACGCTCCCAGCGCGAGGTCGTCTGCGGCAACACCGCTCCCGGCGCCCCGAAAGCGCGCGTCCAGCTGTGCCTGGCGATCTGGGGCCCGGTTGTGGGCGCCCGACGCGTGGTGCATGGAGGCTGGTATCTGCCGCCCAACACCGAAGAAGACCTGCGCCGCCACCGCTATGGCTGCTTCGGGCCCGCATCGTCCGGCATCTGCCCGACCGCGGCCGAAGCGGCGGCGGAACATCTATCCACATCATCGGGCCCCGGCGCGTGAGCACGGCGAGCATGTCCCATGCCCCCGGACATGACACGGCGGCCAAGACCGCAGGACGCATTGCACCCGCGCGTTCCCTACCCGCGTGGTGGCCGCTGGCGGCGCTCACGATCCTCGCGGCCGCCCTGCGCCTGTCCACGCTCGGCGAGCAGAGCTTCTGGTACGACGAGGCCTTCACGCCCGTCCACGTCCTGCACCCTAGCCTGTGGGCGACGCTGCGCTCGGTCGTTCACACCGAGAACACGCCCCCGCTCTGGTACATCCTCGCCTGGGCCGATGCGCGCGTGCTGGGAACGGGTGAGTACGCCCTGCGTCTGCCCTCCGCACTTGCGGGCATCGCCACCGTGCCCGTTGCCTGGGCGATCGGGCGCGAGCTGACCGCCCGCCGCGCCACCGCCGTCGCCATGGCCGCGTTCGTCGCCGTCAACCCGCTGCTGGTGTGGTATTCCCAGGAGGCTCGCGCCTACGCCCTGTTTGTGCTCTTCGCCGCCCTCGCCATGCTGTGCTTCCTGCGCGCCCTGCGCGCTCCCACCCGCGGGCGGATGGCGGTGTTCGCGCTCAGCGGCTCGCTCGCGCTGCTCAGCCACTACTTCGCGGTGTTCCTGCTCATCCCGATGGTCTTGTGGCTGTTGTGGGCGCACGCGGATCGTCTGCGCGCCATGTTGCCCGCGCTCGCCGCGCTCGCGCTCGTCGGCCTGGCGCTGACGCCGCTGATCTCCGCGCAGGGCGGCCACGGCACGCAGTGGATCGGCGCCTGGGCTTTCACGAGCCGCCTGCAGGCGATTCCCCAGTACTACCTCACCGACTACTACGGCGCCTCGCTCGGGCACGGCATCGAGCTGCTCGTCGCACTGCCCATCCTCGCCGGGTTCGGGCTCGGCCTGTGGCGCGTGCTGACCCCGCGCGAGGAGCACGGTGCGCTGATCGCCCTGGCGCTCGCCGCCGGAGGCATCCTGATCCCGATCGTGCTCGTCGCATTCGGCGCCGACTACCTCGCGCCGCGCAACCTCGTCGCCGCGATGATCCCGCTCACCGCGCTGATCGCCGTGATCGTGCCCTCTCATCGCGCCGCACGCGCGGGGACATGGCTTGCCGTCACGATCGCGGTCGCGTTCCTGGCGATCTCAGTGGACGTAGCGCTCAGCCCACGATTGCAGCGCGGGGACTGGCGCGGCCTTGCCGATACTCTCCGCGGCTCCGCCTCCACCCCGAGTGCCACCACGGCCCCGGCGCGGCGCGTGATCACGACCGTCGAGCTCGGGGCGGCTCCGCTGGAGTATTACCTGCCGGGGTTGCATCCGCTCCCAGCGGGTATGTCGGTGGCGGTGAACGAGATCGACGAGACCGGCTACTCCCCACTGCGAGCCTCCGCTAGCACGCCTCCGGCGCCTGGTTTTCACCTGCTCGACCGCCGCGACGTCCATGGTTTGATCATGTATCGCTTCGTGTCCCCGATTCCCCGCACGGTCTCCGAGGCGGCGCTGCGCCGGCACGTGATCACCCGCGCGCACCCCGAGGTGCTGCTCCCCGCCGGCGTGCAACCGTCGTCAACTGGCAAAAACATCTAGCTTTCTCGCATGTCCTCCCCTTCGACGGTAGAGGCATCATCGCCCAGCGACGCACAGGTGGCATTGCGGCGAGCGTGTGAGCACCTGCTCTGCCTCCAGGACACCGCCGGCTGGTGGCAGGGGGAGCTGCAGACGAACGTGACGATGGACGCCGAGGACATGCTCCTGCGGGAGTTCCTCGGCGTGCGCCGCCCCGATGAGACCGAACGCTCGGCCGCCTGGATCCGCTCCCAGCAACGCGCCGACGGCACCTGGGCGAACTTCCACGGCGGCCCCGGCGAGCTGTCCACGACGATCGAGGCCTACTGGGCGCTGCGTCTCGCCGGGGACGCGCCCGAGCGGGAGCACATGCGCACGGCCGCCGCGTTCGTTCGCGCGCGGGGCGGGATCGAGCGCGCGCGGGTGTTCACGCACGTGTGGCTCGCGCTGTTCGGGCTGTGGTCCTGGGAGGAGGTGCCCGCGCTGCCCCCCGAGGTGGCGCTGCTGCCCGGGTGGGCGCCGCTGAACGTCTACGACTTCGCGTGCTGGGCGCGTCAGACGATCGTCGCGCTGTCGCTCGTCAAAGCCCATCGGCCGGTGCGCTCGCTGGGGTTCGAGCTGGGAGAGCTGACCGCCGCCTCCGGCGGCGGCGCCCCGATCGACGACCGCCTGGATCGTCGATCGCCGGCGAGCCGTCCGCGGCACGAGCCGCGAGCCGGTGGCACGGCCGGATGCTCGCGGGTCTGGACCGGGTCCTGCGCCTGTATGAGCGCCGGCCGATCGGACCGCTGCGCCGGCTCGCGCTCGGCCGGTCCGAGCGCTGGATCGTGCGCCGCCAGGAGGCCGATGGCTCCTGGGGCGGGATCCAACCTCCATGGGTCTACTCGCTGATGGCGCTGCACCTCGGCGGCTATCCGCTCGAGCATCCCGTGATGCGACGCGGGCTGCAGGGTCTCGACAGATTCATGGTCGAGGACCGGGACGACGCGCGCGGGGTGGGCGCCCCCGCTGGCCGCAGCCGCCGCCTGGAAGCGTGCCAGTCGCCGGTATGGGACACCGCGCTGGCGATGGTTGCGCTCGCCGACGCCGGCCTTCCCGGAGACGACCCCGCGATGGTGCGCGCCGCCGAGTGGCTGCTCGGCGAGGAGGTCACTGCGACCGGCGACTGGGCGGTCGCCCGGCGCGGGCTCGCGCCCGGAGGGTGGGCGTTCGAGTTCGCCAACGTCAACTATCCCGACGTCGACGACACCGCCGAGGTGGTTCTCGCGCTGGGCCGTGTGAGAAGCGCGCTGAGCCCCACGTCCAACGGCAGCCTCCGTGGTGCGAAGCTGCGGTCGAGGATCGACGCGGCGATCGGCCGGGCGGCGCGCTGGGCGCAGGGCATGCAGAGCTCCGGCGGCGGCTGGGGCGCATTCGACGCCGACAACACCCGCGCGCTGGTGCGCGAGCTGCCGTTTCTGGATTTCGGCGAGGTGATCGACGAGCCGAGCGCCGACGTGACCGCCCATGCAGTCGAGATGCTCGCGGCGCTGAACATGCTCGACACGCCCGCCGCCCGCCGCGGCGTGCGCTGGCTGATCTCAGAGCAGGAGCCCGACGGGTCGTGGTTCGGGCGCTGGGGCGTCAATCACGTGTACGGCACGGGCGCCGCGGTTCCCGCGCTAATCGCCGCTGGGGTGGCGCCCGGCGAGGCGTGTGTCCGCCGCGCGGTGGACTGGCTGCAGCGCCACCAGAACGAGGACGGCGGCTGGGGTGAGGATCCGCGCTCATACGACGATCCCGCCTGGATCGGCCGCGGTGCGAGCACCGCCTCGCAGACCGCCTGGGCGCTGCTGGCGCTGCACGCTGCCGGGCACGACGACGATGAGGGCGACTCCCCGGCGCTGCAGCGCGGAGTGGACTGGCTGGTGGCCAGCCAGCGCGCCGACGGTACCTGGGATGAGCCGCAGTACACCGGCACAGGCTTTCCGTCGGACTACTACATCAACTATCACCTGTACCGGCTCGTCTTTCCGATCGCGGCCCTCGGCCGCTGCCTGCGCTCGGCCGCCGCCAGGCGATGACGGGCCGATGATCGCGGCCTCGCCACCGCCGGGCGCACCCTCCGGGGCCCCGGGAGCGCACGAGTCCCAGTCGCCGATCGATGTCCCCGCCGCCGGCGCGGTCATGGCGCATGCGCAGAGCGAGAACTTCCCGGTCGCCAGCCGGCTGCTCGCGCGGCGCGTGCGTGCGCACCTGCTCGCGCTCTACGGTTTCGCCCGCCTGGTCGACGAGCTCGGCGACTCGTTCGCCGGCGATCGCCTGACCGCGTTGGATTGGCTGCAGCTCGACCTGGACCGCGCCTATCGGGACGAAGCCGAGCATCCCCTGTTGAGGCGCCTGCAGCCGACGCTGCGCGAGTGCGAACTGCCGCGCGAGCCGTTCGTGCGCCTGATCGAGGCCAACCGCGCCGACCAGCGCGTCAGCAGATATGACACCTGGGAGCAGCTGCGGGGCTACTGCGAGCTGTCCGCCAACCCCGTCGGCGAGCTCGTGCTCGGCGTGTTCGGTCAAGCCACGCCCTCGCGCGTGGCGCGCTCGGATGAGATCTGCACCGCGCTGCAGCTCACCGAGCACTGTCAGGACGTGGCCGAAGATCTCACACGCGGGCGCGTCTACCTGCCAGCCGAGGACCTCGCCCGCTTCGGCTGCACCATCGCCGACCTGTCGGGCCCCCATGCCGGTGGACCGCTGCGCGACACGCTCGCGTTCGAGTGCTCGCGCGCACGCGAGCTGCTCGCGCGCGGGGCGCCCCTGATCGGCGAGCTGCGCGGTGTCCGCGAGCGGCTGGCCGTGGCCGCGTTCGTGGCCGGGGGACGCGCCGCGCTGGACGCGATCGAGCACGCCGGCTTTGACGTGCTCGCCGGCCCGCCTCGCGCCGGCGCCGCGCGGAGGCTGCTCGCGCTGGTCCGCACACTCGTGGAGCGCCGCCGGTGAACACGAGTACGCGGGAGGCCTATCGCCAGTGCGAGGCGATCACGCGCCGCACGGCCGCGAACTTCTACTACGGCATCCGTCTGCTCTCGCCGGAGCGGCGCAGGGCGATGTGCGCGGTGTATGCGTTCGCGCGCCGCGTCGATGACATCGGCGACGGAACGCTTCCACGCGAGGAGAAGCTGCGCCGGCTCGACGCTCAGAGGCGAGCCCTCGCCGCGTTACCCGACGATCGAGTCGAGACGGCCGCCGGCGCGGTCGCGCCCGCCGGCGGCCCCACGGCGGAGCCCGAGCCTCCGCGAGTGACCGGCGTCGCGCCTGACGCTCCGCGGGACGATCCCGTGATGGTCGCGCTGGCCGACGCGTACGTGCGCTTCGACGTGCCCCCCGACGCGTTGCTGGCGCTGATAGCCGGGGTGCGCATGGACGTCGAGGGCTTGACATATGAGAGCTTCGATGAGCTCGTGCTCTACTGTCGGCGCGTGGCCGGCGCGATCGGCCGGGCGTGTCTGGCGATCTTCGCGTTGCGCGACCCGGCCGGAACGGATCGCGCGGCGGCGCAGCGGCTCGCCGACGACCTTGGGGTGGCTCTGCAGCTCACCAACATCCTGCGCGACGTGCGCGAGGACGCCGAGGGCGGCCGCGTCTACCTGCCCGCCGAGGACCTGCGCCGCTTCGGGCTGATCGCGGCCGGTGACGAGTCGCGGGCGGCGAGCACGATCATGCGTCTGGCGGATGCACGCGGCACGGGCTCAGACGGGGATGCGGCGGAGGCGGGATGGCTCGACGCGCTCGTGCGCTTCCAGGCCGATCGCGCGCGCGGCTGGTTCGATCGCGGGATGGCGTTGGCACCGCTGCTGGACAGGCGAAGCGCCGCGTGCCTGCTGGCGATGGCCGGCATCTACAGCCGGCTGCTCACCCGCATCGCCGCCGACCCCGAATGCGCGCTGCGCGAACGGATCTCGCTGCCGATGCGCGAGAAGGCATGGGTCGCGGCGCGCAGCATGCTCGAAAGGGGGCGGTTGAACGCCTGAGAACATGAACGCCCCGACCGCACCGCCTACTTCAAAACACGTTCCTCTCAACGGCGGGGAGCCCGACGTCCTCGTGATCGGCGGAGGCCTGGCGGGGATCGCCGCGGCCCTGGACTGTGCCGACGCCGGCGCGCGGGTGACGCTGGTCGAGGTCCGGCGCAGGCTCGGCGGCGCGGCCTACTCGTTCGAGCGCGACACGCTGAGCATCGACAACGGCCAGCACGTGTTCCTGCGCTGCTGCACCGCCTACCGTGGGCTGCTGGGCCGGCTCGGGAGCGAGCACGGGGTCGTCGTACAGGAGCGCCTTCAGATCCCCGTGCTGAGCCCGGGCCGTGAGACCGTGGTGCTGCGCCGCGACCGCCTGCCGGCGCCGCTGCACCTCGTGCGTGCGCTGATGCGTTACCACTCCCCCCATCTCACGCGCTTGCAGCGCCTGCGGGCTGCTCGCGCGGCGATCGCGCTGGGGCGGCTCGATCCTGACGACGAGACGCTGGAGGGCCGGACCCTTGGCGAGTGGCTCACCGCGCACGGCCAGAGTCCGGACGCGGTCGCGGCGTTGTGGGATCTGATCGCGCTGCCGACCCTGAACCTGCCCGCCGCGCAGGCTTCGCTGGGGCTCGGAGCGTTCGTGTTTCAGACGGGTCTGCTGGCGAGCGCGAGCGCGGGCGACATCGGCTTTCACGAGCGCCCGCTGAGTGAGACGATCGCCGAGCCTGCCCGGCGCGCGCTGGCGCGCGCCGGCGTCGAGGTGCGTCTAGGCTGGCGCGCCGAGTCGATCGAGCGCGCCGGATCGGGCCTGCGGGTGCGCGGCACGGGCGCGACGGATGCGACAGACACGCCGGACGCGTTGAGTGCGCCGGCCGTGATCGTGGCGGTCCCGCACGCCCGCGCGGCGGGGCTGCTGGACACCCTGGCGCCGGATGTGGCCGGTGGGCTGCGCCGAATGGACAATTCGCCGATCGTGAACGTCCACATCGTCTATGACCGGCCCGTCTGCGAGCACCGCTTCGCGGCGGGAGTGGGCACGCCCGTGCAGTACCTGTTCGATCGCACCGCCGCGGGCGGCGTCCCGCCCGGGTGTCAATATCTGGCGGTGTCGCTGTCGGGCGCCGAGCGGGAGATGCGGATGAGCGTGGATGAGCTGCGCGAGCTCTACCTGCCCGCCCTCTCCACGCTGCTGCCACGCGCGCGCCATGCGCGCGTGGAGGGCTTCTTCGTCACGCGCGAGCACGCCGCGACGTTTCGCGCCGTCCCCGGGGTCGCGCGGCTGCGTCCCGGCGCGCACACCTCCACACCCGGGCTGGTGCTGGCCGGCGCCTGGACCGACACGGGCTGGCCCGCCACGCTGGAGGGCGCGGTCCTGAGCGGACACACGGCCGCACGGGCGGCGCTCACAGGACGATGAGCGACCTGCTGATAGCAGCGCCGTTGAGCGTCGAGGCCGCGCTGATCTCCTCGGCCGCGCGTGGCGCCCGCGTGCATAAGACAGGGATGGGTCCGGCACGCGCCAGCTCGGCGGCGCGGGAGCTGGCACAGGCTCCGGGCGGGGCCTTGCTCGTGCTGGGTTTCTGCGGCGGCCTGGACGCGGAGTCCATGCCCGGGGAAGTGATCGTCGCCGAGTCGGTGTGCGCCGCCGGCGGCGAAGGACATGCCCCCGAGCGGGTCGCGTGCGCGGATGCCGAGGGCCTCGTGCGGAGGCTGCGCGACCGGGCGATGACGGTCCGCGGCGGCGAGATCGTGTGCGTATCCAAGCTCGCCCTCGGCGAGCGCCGCGCGCAGCTGCTCGCCGGCGGCGCGCTGGCGGTGGACATGGAGTCGGTATGGCTGGCTCCCGGCGCCGTGGGACGCCCGTTCGCGGTCGTGCGGGTGGTATTGGACAGTCCCAGCCATGAGCTGTTGCGTCCCCAGGCGGCCGCCGGAGCGCTGCGGGCCGCGCGCTCCCTGCGCCGCGTGGCCCGCGCTCTGAGCGACTGGGAGCCCCTGGCCCTCTCACCGGTGCCGCGCCCGGGCGGGTCGGTGGGCGGGCGCGACGGTGACCCGGGGTCTGCTGGGCTTTACGGCGGACCGCAGGGGGTCTAAGGTAGGCGCCATGGCGGTCCGGGTCAGGCAGAGCACGCGCATGGGCTGGTATCTGATGCGCCAGCGGCTGGCGCGGCGCGAGCGGTTTCCGCTGATCGTCGAGCTGGAGCCGCTGTTCCAGTGCAATCTCGCCTGCTCGGGCTGCGGCAAGATTCAGCATCCCGAGCACGAGCTGCGCCGGCGAATGCCCGTCGAGCAGGCGATCGCCGCGATCGAGGAGAGCGGCACGCCGATGGTCTCGATCGCCGGCGGCGAGCCGCTCATCCACCCCGAGATCCACGTGATCGCGGCGGAGCTGATCAAGCGCAAGAAGTTCGTGTACCTGTGCACGAACGCCCTGCTGCTGGAGCGCAAGCTCGCCGACTTCACGCCGAGCCCCTACTTCGCGTGGGCGATCCACATCGACGGCCTGCGCGAGCGCCACGACGCCTCGGTGGAGCGCGAGGGCGTGTTCGAGACGGCCGTCTCGGCGATCAAAGCGGCCAAGGCCGCCGGCTTTCGAGTGACGACGAACACGACGTTCTTCACGCACGACTCGCCCAAAACCGTGCGCGAGGTGCTCGACTTCCTCAACGACGATCTCGAAGTCGACGAGATGATGATCTCCCCCGCCTACGCGTATGAGAAAGCGCCCGACCAGGAGCACTTCCTCGGCGTGACCCAGACGCGCAAGCTGTTCAGCCAGGCGTTTGCGGACGGGCGGCGCAAGCGCTGGCGCCTGAACCACAGCCCCCTGTTCCTCGACTTCCTCGAGGGCAAGGCCGAATTCGATTGCACCGCATGGGGGATACCGAGCTACTCGCTGTTCGGCTGGCAGCGTCCCTGCTACCTGATGTCCGACGGGTACGCGCAGACCTACAAAGAGCTGTTGGAGACCACCGACTGGAGCGCCTACGGTCGCGGCCGCGACCCTCGCTGCGAAAACTGCATGGCCCACTGCGGATACGAGCCGACCGCAGTGCTGCAGACGACGCACTCGCTCAAGCAGTCTCTACGGGCGCTAGGCGGATAGCCCCGTTTCGTCCGGACCGTCCGCACTCTCCGGACCGTCCGTTTTGCCTGCGTCCTCCGCGCCGCTCGGCCTGCCCGCTTCGATCGATCCATCGGCGTCTCCAGCGTCCCGCGGATCACCGAGGTCCTCCTGCGTCTCACCGCCGGTAGGGCGGATGTCGCGCCAGGTCAGGCCCTCACCGAGCAGCGCAGGAACACCGAGGACCAATGCCGTGGAGACCTCAACGGCCTGCAGGACGATCCCATACGCGATCGCCTGACCGGCGCCGACGCCATACGCCGCGAGCACGACCAGGCAGGCGGCCTGGAACACGCCCACATTGGAGGGCGTCGCCGGCAGGATCGCGCTGACGTTGACGGCGAGCAGCACCGCGGCGGCCGCCACGAGCGTGGGGTGGGCGGGTACGCCGAGCGCGAGCAGGACCGCGTAGCAGGCGAGCCACTGCAGCATCCACGCGAGCAGCTGCGCGGCGATCGCGGCGATCCCGTGACGCGGGGTCACGAACACGGCCAGCCCCTGCCTGGCAAGTCCCAGCAGACGCGCGATCGCCGCGGCGGCGAGGCGTACCCGCAGCGAGCGCGATCGGACGCCGAAACGCAGCAGGCGCGGGCCGAGCAGCACCAGCGCGCACAGTGCCAGCGGGACCGCCGCGACCGCGAGGATCGCCGCGAACCGGCCATGGACGGGAATGCTGCTGAACGTGACCGATGCGAGGATCGCGAGCGCGAGCAGATTGATCAGCGTCTGCGAGAACACCGTCCCCGTCACGATCGGCAGCAGCCGCCGCTGGGACCCCTCCAGACGGCGCGATAGCACCACGATCCGAGTGGGCTCGCCGATGCGCCCCGGGAACACCGCCGAGGCCATCACGCCGATCATCGTGGCGCGGGCGACTCGCAATCCAGCCGATCCGCGTATCGGGCAGGGCGGCGCGCAGCGCCTCGTGCCAGGAGGCCGAGCGCGCCAGCAGCGAGAGCCCCATCAGCGCGAGCGCGAGCACGATCCAGCCGGGGGTCGCGGTGATCAGGGCGTGCCCGACGCGTTCGAGGTTCAGGCGCGACAGGGCGTAGAGGACCAGCCCGGCGAGCAGGAGCGCGACGATCAAAAGACCGATGCGTCCGGTGGTGGTGGAGGGGATCGAGCGAGGGCCCGGCGAACGCCGCTGGGTGCGCGGATGCTCGGGGTCGTCCATCGCCCGGGTCTATCAGAGCGGTGCGCGGATCGACGTATGGGCGGTGCGACCGACGGATCCAATACAGTTCCGGTATCTGGGGGTAGCTGATGATCCGAACACGAGTGTTATTCGAAAAGAACTAGAGAAGAGGTCCATCTCCGTTCGGATGGGCCTCAGCCAAATCCACACCCTGGGGAGAGAACCAGAATGAGCAAGCACGACAACGACAACGACTACATCTCGATCACGCTGTCGCCGGTGCAGGTCGAGCAGGTCATGCGCGCGGCGAGCAAGAGCCCCAGCGGCACCGTGTCGAATCTGCTGCTGGCGGCGCTGGACAACGCCCACGATCCACCCACGGGCAGCCACCGCAAGGCGTATGACCTGCAGCGCGCCTCCCAGGAAGCGCTGACCGCCGCGCTGGACGATCCCCAGCTCTCGCAGTCGCTGCTGCGCGGCCTGTCGGTGCTCGCGTGCTACGGGCCCGACAGGCCCTGGCGCCCGATCATCGAGCTCGCCAACCAGCTCGGCATGTCGCCTTCGACGACGCACCGCTACGTCAAGACGCTGAAGACGATCGGGCTGATGGAGCAGGATCCGACGACGAGGGAGTACCGCCCGGTCGCGCTTGAGGGCTGAGCTGGGAGGGACCCGCGAGCTCCAGCCCGCGGCCGGGTCAGTGTGAGGCGCCGGCCCGGGGCGTGAGAATGTGCCCCGATGCCTCGGTGGACGGGGATTCCTCGTTACGCCGCGACCGGGCTGGGCTTGCGCCCGAGCCCCTCGAGCGCCGCGAGCATCGAATCGAGCTCGCAGTCGATCTTCTCCGGCCAGGGCTTTTGGGGGTGCTCGTCGAGCGTCTTCAGGCCGTTGCCGGTGATGACCGCGACGACCGTGTCATCGGGCGCGAACCGTCCTTCGCGGGCGAGCTTCTCGAGCACCGCGACCGTCGTGCCTCCGGCGGGCTCGGTCAGCAGTCCCTCGGTGGCGGCCAGCAGGTCGATGCCGGCGAATATCTCTGGGTCTGAGGCAAAGCCGCCCGTACCGCCGCGCGAGCGCACGGCGTCGATCACCAGATAGCCGTCGCCGGGCGCGCCGATCGCCAGCGAGTGCGCGGCGGTCTCGGGCGTGACGGCGTGAATCTCGGCCTCCTCGGCGAGGATCGCCGAGGCGATCGGGTTGCAGCCGCTGGGCTGGGCGATGTGGATGCGCGTAGCGTCGGTCTCGGCGAGGCCCAGCAGCTGCAGCTCGCCCAAGCCCTTGTGCATACGCGAGGACAGCGTGCCGCCGGCGGCCGCGGTGACGATGTGGTCCGGCGCCTGCCAGCCGAGCTGCTCGACGATCTCAAACGCCTCCGTCTTGGCGCCCTCGGCGTAGAACGGCCGCAGGGTGATGTTCGCGAACTCGAGGCCCGTCGCGGCGGCCACTTCGCGGCAGCGGCGGTTGACTTCGTCGTAGTTGCCCTCCACCTGGCAGACCTCGGCGCCGAGCGCGCGGCAGGCGCGGGCCTTCATGTCCTCCAGGCGGTTGGGGTAGAACACGTACGCGTCCACGCCCGCCTTGGCCGCGAGCGAGGCGACGGCGGTGCCGACGTTGCCGGTGGAGACGCAGCCGATCTCCTCGCGGCCGAGCTCCAGCAGGCGGGCGACGGACATCGAGACGACGCGATCCTTGTAGGACAGGCTGGGGCGCGAGGTGGAGTCGTCCTTGAGGTACAGGTTGCTCAGGCCGAGCTCCGCGCCCAGCCGGTCGGCGTGGATCAGCGGGGTGTAGCCGGCGTAGCGTCCCACGCGCGCCTGCGCGGAGGCGTCGAGGATCGGCAGGAGCTCCTCGAAGTGCCAGATGTTCTGAGGACGCTCGGAGCTGGGAATCTCCTTGAAGTGACGGGCGGCGAGCTCGTAGTCGTAGGAGATGTCAAGGCCCTTGCCGCAGTCCGGGCACGCGAACACCGTGTCGGTCAGCGGGTAGCGGTTGTCGCAGCGGTGGCAGACGAGGCCCGTGGCGCATGAGCGCGTCCGCTTTCGGGACCCCTGGTCGGGACTCGATGAGGTGCTCGAGAGGCTCATGCCGGTACCGGGGACGATACGTCAGGCCATGGCGTCTGCGCGTCGCCGTCGTGGCCGAACGCGATCCACAGCTCCTCGGCGATGTGCGGCGCGAGCGGCGCGAGCAGCTGCGCGAGCACCGCCAGAGCGCTCAGCAGCGCGTCTCGATCGGCCGCGCTCGGCTCATCGGTGCGCGCGAGCACACGCTTCTCGAAATCTTTGATGCGGTCGAACAGGCGCATGACGTTGCGCACCGCGCTGTGCATCTCCAGGGCGAGCATCTCCTCGGTGGTCCGCTCGATCGCGGCGTCGCACCATTTCTCAAGGCGTGCGCGCAGATGCTCGGTCGTGTCTCTCACCGACATGTCCGAGCCGGCGAGAGGATCCGACCCGCAGGCCGCGTCGCGATCATCGAGACGATCCGCGCCCGCGACCTCGGCGGCGGCGAGCTGGGTCTGGGAGAAGTCCCAGACCTGCGTCAGGAAGCGGTGGCAGCGCAGCACCGCCGAGTCGCGACCAGTTCAGCGCGCGCTGCGGGCGGGCGGCATACAGCGTCGCCAGGCGCACGGTGTCGGCGCCGTAGCGGGCGACGAGCTCGTCGGGATCGACCACGTTGCCCAGATGCTTGCTCATCTTGCGCCCGTCGCGTATGACCATCTCGTGAAACAGGCAGCCCGCGAACGGCTCGCCGTCGGGTAGGAACGCGAGCGGCCCGATGTCGCGCAGCGCCTTGGTGACGATGCGCTGGTCGAACACGAAGTTGCCGCTGTCCGAGCCGGCGACGACGCGCTCGGAGGGCAGCCACGCGCGCAGATCCTCCAGCGCGAAGATCTCATCCAGCGGGCGCTCGCGCTCGGCCGGCGGCACGCACACGGGCACCCACAGCCACAGCGCATCGAAGTGGCAGTCGAGCGTGTCCGTCTCGCGCCGCGCGGGCCCGCCGCAGCTTGGGCAGGTGGTCTGCACGAAATCCTCGCGCTCGGCCAGAGGGTTGCCGGCGCCGGTGGGCTTCAGGTCGAGCGGCAGCAGGACCGGCAACTGCTCCTCGGGCACTGGCACGATCCCGCAGTCGCCGTCGCAGTAGACGATCGGGATCGGCGTTCCCCACGAGCGCTGGCGGGAGATCGAGAAGTCATTTGCGCGGTAGCGCATCGCCGGGCGGGCTCCAGGCACCGGTGGCGGGGCGTCCTCGGAGCTGTCCTCGCTCCCGTCCTCGCTCACCCGCAGCGACAGCCGCGAGGCGATCAGCGCGTCGGTGCGGTCGCGCGCGGGAATGCCGAGAACCGCGGTCGCGCCGTATCGCCCGTCCACTATCGGCGAGACCAGCACGGGCAGAGGCTCCCCGCCGGCCGGCGCGGCAGCGTGCGGCCGGTGTCGATCAGCGGGATCGCCTCGGCGTCGCGGGCGTCGCGCTCGAGGCCGCCGGAGCGCAGGTCCTCCAGGCGCTCGCGCACGGCGGGATCGACGATCCAACGCTCGACGTCGGGGTGCCTGGGGGAGATCAGCACGAACCGGGCCAGCGCGACGGCGTCCTCGTGCGGGGTGAACACGGTCAGCGTCTCGCCACCGGAAGAGGACCGCGGCTCGGGCGTCGTGTAAGGCTGGGAGGGCCGCGAGGAGGAGTGCTCTGAATCGTCGTCACTGCGCGCGCGCGTACGTACGCTCGCATTGCCGTCCAAGTAGTTGGCACCTGGGAGATCGACCTCGACGCCGTCAACGCGCCCGAGCACGAAACGCTGGCTGGAGAGCGCGACCTCATCCCAGAGGCCGCTGTCGGCCAGCTCCTCCAGACGGCGGTCGTTCTCGGGCAGGTGGGCGCTGATGCGCAGGTACCACTGCGGGCGCTGGATCAGGCGCACGGGGTTGTGACAGCGCCAGCAAAGCCCGCCGTCCTCGACCTGGATCGTGGCGAGGGTCGTCTGGCAGGTGTCACACCAGTCGACGGCGCCCGTGCCGCGATAGACCAGGCCGGCGCGCAGCAGCGTCACGAACAGCCACTGCGACCAGCGGTACATCAGCGCGTCGGAGCTGAGGAACGTACGGTCCCAGTCGAACGAGTAGCCGAGGCGCCGCAGCTGGCCAGTCATGTGCTCGGCGCAGCGCGCGACCCAGTCGCCGGGCGCCTCGCCGCGGTCGATCGCGCCGAGCTCGGCGGGCAGGCCGAAGGCGTCGAAGCCGAACGCGAACAGCACGTCCTCGCCGCGCGCGCGCTGAAAGCGCGCGTAGGCGTCGCCGATCGAGTAGGAGCGGACGTGGCCGATGTGGATGTTGCCGGAGGTGAACGGGGCGGAGGGCTTGATGTAGCGGCGCGGGCGATTCGCCGCGACGGACGGCGTTGCAAACGCATCGCCGTCCCGCCAGGCGGCCTGCCGGCGGGCCTCGATCGCGTGCGGGTCATAGCTCTGAAAAGTCCTACTGTTCATAGCTAAACGAGCATATCCGAGGGTCCAAGCCGGATCCTGACCATCAGGGGTATGCATCCGCGCCAACTGCAAAGATGGTGAGATGGAGATAGAGATCGGGCGCGGCAAGAAGGCCCGCCAGGCATACGGGTTCGACGATATCGCGATCGTGCCATCGCGGCGTACGCGGGATCCAGATGACATCGACATCAGCTGGAAGCTGGGGCCCTACCAGTTCGAGCTGCCGATGCTCGCGTCCGCGATGGACGGCGTCGTCTCGCCCGAGACCGCCGCGATCGTCGGCGGGCTGGGCGGGCTGGCGGTGCTCAACCTCGAGGGCATATTCACCCGCTACGAGGACGCCGACGAGCAGCTGCAGCGGATCGCCGGACTGCCCAAGGAGGCCGCTACGCGCGAGATGCAGGAGATCTACTCAGAGCCGGTCAAGCCCGAGCTGATCGCACAGAGGATCGCCGAGATCAAGGAGCAGAAAGTCGTCGTCGCCGCGTCGCTGACGCCCCAGCGCGTGCGCGACTACTACGAGCTCGCGCTGGAGGCCGGGTTGGACGTGCTCGTGATCCAGGGGACGGTCGTCTCCGGCGAACACGTCTCGACCGTGTCCGAGCCGCTGAACCTGAAGGAGTTCATCCCCAGCCTCGACGTGCCGGTCGTGGTCGGCGGGTGCGCCTCCTACCACACGGGACTGCACCTGATGCGCACCGGCGCCGCGGGCGTGCTCGTCGGCGTGGGGCCCGGGCGCGGCGTGCACGACCAGGGGCGTGCTCGGCATCGGCGTGCCCCAGGCGACCGCGATCGCGGACGTGGCGCACGCGCGCTCGACGCACATGCTGGAGACGGGCGAGTACTGCCAGGTGATCGCCGACGGTGGGATGAGCAACGGCGGAGATGTGTCCAAGGCGATCGCGCTGGGCGCGGACGCGGTGATGATCGGCTCTCCGCTCGCCCGCGCATATGAGGCGCCGGGCAGGGGCTTTCACTGGGGCATGGCGACGTTCCATCCGACCCTGCCGCGTGGAGCGCGCGTGGCGACCACGCAGAACGGCACGCTCGAGGAGATCCTCGTCGGACCGGCGCGCGAGAACGACGGCACGTTCAACCTGTTCGGCGGGCTGCGCACATCGATGGCGACATGCGGGCACAAGGATCTCGCCGAGTTCAACCGCGCGGAGGTCGTGATCGCGCCGGCGCTGCAAACCGAGGGCAAGGCGCTGCAGCGCGACCAGGCCGTCGGCATGGGGGCAGTGAACGGGAAGGCAGCCGCCCTCGTAAATGACTGATGTGGCCGCCACGATGTCCGCGTCGGCCGACACCGCCGAGCGAGCCGAGTGCGACGCCGGCTGCCACCGAAGAGATAGTGGTCCTGGACTATGGCGGCCAGTACAGCCAGTTGATCGCGCGCAGGATCCGCGACTGCGGGGTGTTCAGCGAACTGCTGCCGCACAGCGTCGCACTGGAGGAGGTGGCCGGGCGCAAGCCGCGCGCGATCGTGCTGTCGGGCGGGCCGGCATCGGTGTATGCGCCGGGCGCGCCGAAGCTCGATCGGGGATTGCTGGAGTTGGGGGTTCCCGTAATGGGCATCTGTTACGGCATGCAGCTGCTCGTGCACGAGCTCGGCGGGCGGGTCGAGCAGGCGGAGGTGGGGGAGTTCGGCCGCTCGGACCTGACGGTCACGAACCCGGGTCGGCTGCTCGCGGGGATGCCGAAGGAGCAGACGTGCTGGATGTCACACCGGGACACCGTGTTCGAGCCGCCGCCCGGATTCACCGCGCTCGCGTCGTCCAGCGCATCGCCGGTGGCCGCGGTGGAGGACACGGCGAGGGGGATATACGGCATCCAGTTCCATCCCGAGGTCGCGCACACGCCCTACGGGCAGGAGATCCTGACGCGGTTCCTGACCGACATCGCCGGGTGCGAGCGGACGTGGTCGGCGCGATCGATCGTCGAGGATCAGATCGAGCGGATAAGAGCACAGGTCGGCGATGGGCAGGTGATCTGCGGGCTATCGGGCGGCGTCGATTCCTCGGTGGCCGCGCTACTCGTGCATCGAGCTATCGGAGATCAGCTCACGTGCGTGTTCGTCGACCACGGGCTGATGAGAAAGGACGAGGGCGAGCAGGTGGTGAGCGCGTTCAGGGACACGTTCGGGGTTCCGCTCGTGGCGGTCGATGCAGAAGAGCGGTTCTTGCGCAAGCTGCGCGGGGTCACCGAGCCGGAGGCCAAGCGCAAGGCGATCGGCGCGGAGTTCATCAGGGTGTTTGAGGAGGAGGCGGCCAAGCTCGCGGATGCCGCCGGTGGTCCGGGGTCGGGTGGGGTCCGATTCCTGGTGCAGGGGACGTTGTACTCCGACGTGATCGAGTCAGGGGGCGGCACCGGGGCGGCGACGATCAAGTCTCATCACAACGTCGGCGGTCTGCCCGACGATCTGCGGTTCGAGCTCATCGAGCCGCTGCGGGCGCTGTTCAAGGACGAGGTCCGCGCGGTCGGCGCCGAGCTGGGGCTGCCCGAACGGCTGGTGTGGCGCCAGCCGTTCCCCGGTCCAGGCCTGGCGATCCGGGTGGTCGGCGGGGAAGCGACCCGCGAGCGGTTGGACGTGCTGCGCGAGGCCGATCACATATTGCAGGAGGAGATCCGCAAAGCGGGGCTGTATCGCGAGCTGTGGCAGTCGTTCTGCGTGCTGCCGGACATCAGGACCGTCGGTGTGCAGGGGGACGAGCGCACCTACGGATACGTCGTGGTCGTGCGGGCGGTCACCAGCGACGACGCGATGACCGCCGACTGGGCCAGGTTGCCGTACGACCTGCTGGAGACGATCGCCTCGCGGATGATCAACGAGCTGCGCGAGGTCAACCGGGTCGTGCTGGACATCACCTCAAAGCCCCCGGGGACAATAGAGTGGGAGTAAGGCCGTAGTGGGCTGTATGGGTGGGTGACCCATAGCCCGGATCTCCTACAGCGCTGTCGGCGCCGGTCACCGCAGCGGCTGACGTTGCGGGAGCGTTTTTCGGTGGTGGCCCGGGGGCGGCGTGCGGCCGCGCCCGTCTTTGCCTTTGCGGAGCCGATGCGCGGCGTGCCGAGGGCATGCCTTGACTGTATTTTGCAGTTCGCTCTTGACAAGCGTTTGGGGAGACGTTATATTCCCTGTTGTCATGGCATCCCACGCTGGGGTGTCGGGCACGATAGATCGGGTTTGGGTCGGTTCTTCTGGATCGGTTTCAAGCGCTTTTGCAGGGGAGTTTTTGTAGGGGAGAGGGCTGGATCGCATGAAGAGGGGTTGTTTTCGCGTGAGTTCGTTGGGGACATTCGTGTCGGGAGTTGCTGCGTGCCCGTTTGGGCCCGTAGGTAGATGCGTCGGCACTGCCGACTCACTCTCTCTCTCTCTCTCTCTCTCTTGTCCGCTTAGCGGCGCTGGTCTAAGCACCGAGCAGCGCCAGTTTGCAGCCCCCTTCGCGGGGAGGGTGCGCGATGGCCGCCGGTAGGCGTGGTCCCGCTCCAGTTCGCGTCTCGCCCGCGCGGGTTGGTGGGCGTCGTAACGCGTTGAAGGCGCGTTCGCGCAACGGTCGTGTCTCTCCGCGGGTGCAGGTCTCTGAGATGCAGCGCGCCGGTTGCTCGGTGCGGCGGTGGTGACGGTTGAGGAGTCGGGGTGGTCTGGCGCGTCGGTTGCGCATATCACCGCGCGTGCGCGGGTGTCGCGGCGCACGTTCTATGACCTGTTTGAGAATCGTGAGGATTGTCTGCTGGCGGTACTGGAGGACACCGCCGAGCTGCTCTCGGGAGAGCTCGCGGCGGCGAACCTCGACGGGCTGGCGTGGCGTGAGCGCGTTCGCGAGGGCCTGTGGAGGATCCTCTGCTTCTTCGATCGTGAGCCTGTGCTGGCGCGGGTGTGTGTGGTGCAGGCGCTGCACGGCGGTCCGCGGGTATTGGCAGTGGCGCGAGGAGATCCTCGCGCGCCTGGCGAGCGTGGTGGACGAGGGCCGTGGTGAGAGCGGCGCGCGCGGGTGCCCACCCCTAACCGCGGAGGGACTCGTCGGTGCGGCGTTCGCGATCGTATACGCGCGGCTTGGCACGAGGTGAGCGCGAGCCCTTGAGCGGACCTGCTGGGGGAATTGATGGGCATGATCGTGCTTGCCCTACCTGGGCCCGGCGGCGGCGCGGCGTGAGCAGGATCGCCCCGCTCTCCGCATCCTGAGAGGGGGTGCGGACGCGCGTGAGGACGATCGGCGGGGGATGGCCGAGCCCGACCCGTTGGTGGGCGTCCCGATGCGCTTGACTTATAGGACCGCACGGGTGCTGGAAGTCGTCGCCGAGCAGGGTGAGCGGGGATCCGGTCCGCAGCAATCGCATGGTGGCCGAGCACGCCGGAATCTCCGATCAGGGCCAGGTCTCAAAGCTGCTTGGCGCGCTTGGAGCGCCTGGGGTTGCTGGAGAACACCGGCGAGGGGCACTCCCGGGGTGAGCGCAACGCGTGGCGATTGACATCCACGGGCGTGAAGGTCGACGCAGAGCATCCGCACGCGCACCCGCGATCACGGCGGCGCGGCATGAGGCGCCTTTCCAACGCATTCCTTTCGTATGTCGCAGTTCAATTCGCGTGCGTAGCGCTGGGCGCCGGCACGCTCTACTCCCAGGAGGAGAGATAAACCGATGTTCTCGATACGCAGGCATATGAGTTACGCCAACGTGGCGGCCACGTTCGCGCTGGTGTTCGCGATGAGCGGCGGCGCGCTCGCCGCCAGTCATTATCTGATCACCTCGACCAAGCAGATCAAGCCGAGCGTGCTCGCCTCGTTGAAGGGCAAGGCCGGGGCCAACGGCGCTCCGGGGGCTCAGGGGCCCGCCGGCGCGAACGGCACGGGCATCGCGGGACCAGCCGGGCCAACCGGAGGTACCGGGAAGGAAGGCCCAGAAGGCAAAGAAGGCCACGAAGGCAAACAGGGCGAACCGGGTAAAAACGGCGAAACCGGCTTCACCGAAACACTTCCCTCCGGCAAGACCGAGACGGGCACGTGGTCCGACGAACTGGGCGCAGTCGAAAGGGAGGCGGCCGTGTCGATCTCGTTCCCAATCCCGCTGGCCCACGCGCTCGCGAGCAAGTTCTCTGTGCACTTTGTGAACACCGAAGACAAGGAATTCGCCCATCACGAATTTGTGCTGTCGACTGTTTGCCTGGGCTCGGCTGGGAAACCCGAAGCGAAGCCCGGCAACCTCTGTGTCTATGAAAACTTGCTCGAAACGAACGCGCCCAGGGAAGAACTCGAAGTCGAATTCCTCGCGCTCGGGGCGGACAGCTCTCGCGAAGCGGGAGCGGGGACCACGGGCGCGATCATGCTGATCCCCCAGGTCCCCGCGGGAACCGGTGTCGGCGGGTTCGGCGCGTGGGCCGTCACCGCGGAATCGGAATAAGGCGCGCGAGCACTCAACCATGCAAAAAGGAGGCGTCGACGACATGTGCATTTCCAGGATGAGTGGGCGCGGCTTGCTGCCGTGGCTGATGCTCGCTGTCGTCGGCGCCCTCGCGCTCGCCGTCCCGGCGCTCGCCACGCAGCCCGGGGTGGGCGGGACCTGTATTAACGAACAACTCCGGATCGAACAACCCTATGGACTGCGGCTGCCGGACTGTCGGGCGTATGAGTTAGTCTCTCCGTTGGAAAAGGATGACAACGGCGTGATTGCGGGCCTTAGCCGCGCCGCTGCGTCCGGTAACGCCATCACGTATATCTCGCAGGGTGCGTTCGCTGATCCCAAATCGGCGCTCGCCGAAGGCCGGTACATATCGCGTCGTGGCGCCGGTGGCTGGTCGACGCAGAACATCTCACCGCCATACACCGACTACAGAACCAATGGTTCACATCCTCCGTTCGACGAACTCTTCTTTACGGCGGATCTATCAAAGGGTGTGCTTGAGGAGCTGTACTCGCCGCTGCTCGCGGGCGAACCTATCGGCTATAACAACCTCTACCTGGCGGAAACCGCGACCGCCTCATATGAGCCGATCACCTCCTTTTCGGCGCTCGAAAAGGAGCAGCAATACGAGCCGTGGGAAGAATTGTCCGACTCGGAACCACAGATGGCAGGAGTGTCGAGCGATTTGACGCACGTGGTCTTCCAGCAGGCCAGATCGGTGAGCGACGCGCCCGACGCGCCCAAACGAGTGCACATATATGAGTGGGATGGCGGCAGTCCTGTTTTGGTCGACGTGCCGTCACCGGGAGTCGTCTTCGAAGGCGACTCCAACGTTGGCGCATATGCCCTTGCTAACTCTTTTGTCGAGGGAGGGGATACCTGGCATGCGGTTTCGAGCAACGCGTCGCGGGTGTTCTTCACGGCGCAGGAAAAGCTGACCGAAGAAGGCGTTGGGCAGGTGTATGTGCGGAAGAACCCGACCGCGCCGCAGAGTCCCTATGGCGCCGAAGGCAAGTGCACGGTGACCGGCGATGCGTGTACGGTCGAGGTCTCGGCGTCGCAGAAGAGCAATGGTGGTGGGCCGGAGGGTTCGGATCCGCATGGTCCGCGGCCAGCTTTTTACCGGGATGCGAGCGCGGATGGGTCGCGTGTCTTTTTTACCAGCAGGGCTGAGCTGACGAACGACGCGTACACGGGGCCGGAAGACAACGCGGCGAATTTGTATGAATATGACATGGAAACGGGGGTATTGACTGATCTGACCGTTGACACTACGGATGCGGATGGAGCAGAAGTGCTCGGTGTCGTCAATGCAGCGGAAGACGGGTCGTACATCTACTTCGTCGCGAACGGTGCTCTCGCTGAACGGGCACATCCAGGCAACTGCAAGCTGAGTGAAGGTGAAGCCTCTGTTGCGGGTGAACGCTCGTGCAATCTGTATGTCGAGCACTACGACGGCACGGGCTGGGAAGCCCCCAAGTTTATAGCGGCGCTCTCTGGCAGCAATGCCAAATTTAGTTTGTCAGCGCTTGCTACAGATGGTGATGAACGTGACTGGGTGGGCTATGAAGAAACGAATGTGGAAGACCGTGGTCCGGGTTCACATACGGCGAGGGTCTCGCCGGATGGGCGGTTGTTGGCGTTTGAATCGGAATTGAGCCTGACTGGCTTTGATAATGTTCCTGTGGAATCGGGGGTGTGCGGTGAACATGATCGCTGTCGTGAGGTCTACATCTATGATGCTGGATCGGGCTCCCATCCACCCACGCTTGTGTGCGCGTCGTGTGACGCGACGGCACGGCCAGTGGGCCCCGCCGAGCTTGGCGGCACCGAACAAACGGCGGGGCAACTGAACAGTCCGTTGTCGTTCTACCTTCCTGATAATCTGGTCGAAGTGGAAGGGGGGGGACGGCTGTTGTTCCAAACCCCGGACGGGTTGGCCTCGAGCGACAGTAATGGGTTGTTGGATGTGTATGAGTGGGAGTCGCCGGGGGTTGGGTCATGCGCGGTGGGCTCTCCGGGCTTCGATGAAGGTGCTGGTGGGTGCGTATTCCCGATCTCGAGTGCTGCGGGTGGTGAGGAATCGCGGTTTATGGACGCGAGCGCGAGTGGTGATGACGTGTTCATCGCGACCAGCCACCATCTGCTACCCGAAGCAAACGGCGACACTCGTATTAACGTGTATGATGCTCGGGTTGGTGGGGGCTTCCCCCTCGTCAGCCCGGCCCCTGGGTGTGACAACGCCGACTCGTGCAAACCACCCGTATCGCCGCAGCCGGGCGTGTTCGGTGTTCCGGCGAGCGAAACCTTCTCCGGTCCCGGCAGCTCCGCCCACACGCCTCCGCCACCAGTGTCGCCTCCGAAGAAGACCACGACAAAGACAGTCAAATGCAAGAAGAAGCAAAAGCTCAGTCACGGTAAATGCGTACGTAAAAAGAAGCCGAAAAAGGCCAAGAAGTCTGCTCACACCAACCGGAGGGCACGCTCATGAAGCGACTACTGTGTGGCGCGATTTTGGCGGGGGCGTTGCTGTTCACGCCTTCGGCCTTCGCCGGCGGTTTTGGGGTGCAGAGCTTTGAAGTCGGGGTCGTCAACAGAAACGAGACGCCGGATGTGCAGGCCGGGTCGCATCCGTATGAGTTGACGACGAGCATTGTGTTCGATGAACCGGAAGAATTCAAGGTAGGGACGCCGCCGTTCAAGTTCATTTTGGCTGGTGGGGGTGTAAAGGATGTGGTCGTGGAACTGCCGCCGGGGTTTGTGGGGAATCCGACCGCGGTGCCGGTATGCGCGTATCTTGTGTTTCTGGAAAAAAAATGTCCGGACGATACGGTGGTGGGGTTCGAGACGACGGGGCTCGCGGAAACTGATGGTTTCGTTAGTCCGCGGCTGGGCAGGCGGGTCGCAAACGTCGAATACCATACCAATCCGGTGTACAACATGGAAACGCCTGGCGGTGTTGCGTCTGAGCTCGGCTTTACGGTCGGTGGCGCGCATTCGGTGTTCGTCGATTCGTCGGTGAGGGCGGGTCGTGACTATGGGATCACGGCGACTTCCCCGAATGTGTCCGAGGCGGTCGCGCTGTACAGTTCGAAGCTCACGATCTGGGGTGTGCCGGCGGAAGCTGCCCACGATCCGGCCCGCGGCAAATGCCTCGCGCCTGGGACTTTTTACCGCTATGACGAAGAAGTGGAAGGGACGCGCTACAACGAAGAAGAATCGGCTAGGAAATATGAAGAAAAAAACGGGGTGGTGGATCCGTTGTCGCCCGCGAGCTGTCCCGTGAATATTCCGGTGGTGCCGTTTTTGACGAACCCGACGTCTTGCGGCGTGCCACGCGAAGCGAGGTTGACTGTCGATGGTTGGAAGGAACCGGGGAATTTCACCACCGGCGAACACGTCGTCACCAAGACGGTTGCGCTGCCAGAGCTGGCGGGTTGCGAACGTCTCGACTTCAGCCCCACGATCGGCGTCCAGTCGGACGGGAGCGCTGGGAGCACCCCGACAGGACTGAACGTCGATGTGCATGTGCCGCAGGAATCGACGTTCAACCCGTTGGGGTTGGGTGAGGCCGATATCCGGACCACCACTGTCGCCTTGCCTGCCGGCACCTCGATCAGTGCCTCTGCTGCCGATGGGCTCCAGGTCTGCACGGGCGATCCGGCCGATCGGCCCGGGACTCCGGGTAACGAGATCGGCTTCGAAGGCGCCAAGGAATACGAGCCGGTCTCCGAACCGGGGGCGCAGACGCTGCTGTTCTCCTCGAAGCTGCCGGAACCGCTGCAACCGGGTGTCAACTTCTGCCCGGATGCGTCGAAGATCGCGAATGTCAGGATCAAGACTCCGCTGCTCGAAGGAGAAGTCACGGGCTCGGTCTATCTCGCTTCGCCGCAGAACTTCAAATTTGCGGGCGCCCCGTTGGAAAACCCCTTCTCCTCGTTGCTCGCGGTGTACTTGGTGGCTTCCGAATCGGCCACGGGTGTCCTCGTGAAGCTTCCCGGCAGGGTCACGCTGTGCGAAAGCCAGGGACAGATGGTGGATGGCCGCTCGTGTGAAGCGGAGGGTCAGATCGTCACGACGTTCGAACATACGCCGCAGCTCCCGTACAGCGAAGCGAAGCTCGAATTCTACGGCACCGACCGCGCTCCGTTGGCCACCCCCGCGTTGTGCGGCACGTATGCCACGGCGTCCTCGCTTGAAGCCTGGTCTCATCGGGCGCCCGGCGAAACGGGCACACCCGACGCCAGTCCCCCCTCCGGCTTCGACATAACCTCGGGCCCGGAACTGCAGACCACGTCCGGCCTGCAGCAGACGGCCTGCTCGAATCCCCTCCAGTTCACCCCCTCGCTGTCCTCGGGCTCGACGAACATCAACGCGGGGTCATTCTCGACTCTGACGACGACGCTCAGCCGGGAAGATGGTCAGCAGAACATCCAGCAGGTGACTTTGCACTACCCGCCGGGTCTGTCGGGGATCCTCTCCGGGGTCAAGCTCTGCGGGGAAGCCGAAGCCAACGCCGGCACGTGCGGTCCTGAAAGTGAGATCGGGGAAACGGTCGTCAGCGTCGGACTCGGCAACGACCCGTTCACGGTCACGGGCGGGAGGGTGTATTTGACCGGCCCGTATGAGGGTGCGCCGTTCGGGTTGTCGATCGTGAATCCTGCGAAGGCGGGCCCGTTTGATCTGCAGGAAGGACGACCCGTCGTGGTGCGCGCGGAGATCCAAGTCGATCCGCATACCGCGGCGTTGACGGTCACGACGAACACCGCGGCGCAGGGGTATGCGATCCCGAGCATGATCGAGGGCATACCGCTGCAGATCAAGCACGTCAACGTCGACATCACCCGGCCTGGGTTCACGTTTAACCCGACCAACTGCAACCCGACACGGATCACCGGCACCGTGGCCAGCGCTGAAGGCGCGAACTCTCCCGTGTCGATCCCGTTCCAGGTTACTAACTGCGCGAGCTTGAAGTTTGCTCCAAAGTTCTCTGTCTCGACATCCGGTAAGACCAGCAAAGCGGACGGCGCGAGCCTGACAGCGACCGTCACCTACCCCTATGGTCCGCAGGGCACCTACGCGGATGTCGGCTCGGTCAAAGTAGAACTCCCCAGGCAACTGCCGTCACGCTTGACCACGTTGCAGAAGGCCTGCACCGCCGCACAATTCAACACGAACCCGGCAGGGTGCCCGTCACCGTCGGTGATCGGGCACGCGACCGTGCACACCCCGCTGCTCCCGGTGCCGTTGGAAGGTCCGGCCTATTTCGTGAGCAACGGCGGGGAAGCCTTCCCGAACCTGATCATGGTTCTTCAGGGGTACGGCGTCACGATCGATCTCGTCGGCGATACGTTCATCAGCAAAGCCGGGATCACCAGTACGACGTTCAAGGCGGTTCCCGACCAGCCGTTCTCGAGCTTCGAGCTGACTCTACCGGAGGGGCCGTACAGCGCGCTGACGGCCAACGGAAGTCTGTGCGCCGCCACCACGACCAAGACGATCAAAAAGAAGGTCACTGTCAAGGTCAGGCGTCACGGGCGCGTGTACGAGGAGAAGATGACTCGCAAGGTCACCGAAGTCAAGCCCACGACCTTGATCATGCCCAGCGAATTCGTGGGGCAGAATGGTTCGGTGCTGAAACAGGACACTACGGTCGGTGTCACCGGTTGCCCGAGGTTGAGTAAGAAGGTGAGCGCGAAGCGGAAACACAAACAGAACAAGAAGCAGAATAAATAGTGGTAGTGCGATCTTGCAGGCGGGGTTGTAGATGGTCTTGCCCGTGTGTCTTCCGGGCTGTAAGGGCGTGCGTCTATGCGGGACGGTCTCGTCCGGTGTGGGCGTGCTGGTAGTGAGACCGGTGCCGGGTCCAGGCTCGTTTTCAGCGTGGACTCCGGTATTGAATGAGACAATAGAAAGGCAGTGTGTTATGAGATTCACGTTTAAGACCGTGCTCGTGGCGATGCTGGCGGTGTTCGCGCTCAGTGCGGTCGCAGCCGGCGCGGCACAGGCCGAAGAAGCGCCGTTCTTCAAGATAGCTGGGACCAGATTGGGGTTCGGCGAAAGCAAGGAAGCGACGCTCAAATCCGGCAAGCTCGATCTGGACTTCGGAATCGGGACCGTCGAATGCTCTGTGAAACTCGCATCGGGGGCCAAGCTGCTCGGCTCGCACGCGGGCGAACCAGGATTGTTCGAAGGCACTTTGGAATTCTCGGGGTGCGAAGCGATCGGACCGCGCAATTGCAAACTCAGCGAACCGCTGACGTCCAGTCCGCTGAAGGGCCGGACCATGCTGTTCGGTGAAAAAAGCAAGGTCGGGTTGCTGCTCGAACCAAAGAAAGGAGTCACTTTCTTCCCGAGCGTGAAACTGACTGGGACAAAATGTGAAACCACGTTCGGCGTGACTGGCCAAGTGGCCGCCGAACTGCGCAGCGGCGGCAAAACCATCGAAGTCGGCAAAGAACCGGCCGAAGCAAAAACGGTGGAACTGAACTTCCCCACCACTCACATCACAAAAATATGGAAGATCACCGCCGGCATCGGGAAAGAAGAAAGCGTCGAAGAACTCGAAGACGCGCCGTGGGGCCCCGTCCTCATCCAACCAGGGAGTGGCGTGCCGACGCTCGAACTCGCCGGCTCCCCATCGTGGGGCGTGTTCGACTGAGCTCGCGCGAGCTCTGAAGCAGTAGTCGCAGCGAGGCCCCCGAGCGCGCTCGGGGGCCTCGAGCTGATTGAGCGCCATCGCGCGCTCGGAAGGCTTGACCGTCGCGCTGACGGCCACGCCGACACGCGCGAAGGCCGGCGCGACGGTCCAGTTCTACCTGACGGCGTACGCGCCCCACCGTCGACCTCGTCTGATCCGGCGCAGCCGCTTCCGGACCGCCACCCGCGGACTCCTGCGATTTCGCCTATGATGTTCGGCTGCGCCGCGCGCTGACGTGCGGCCTTTTTCACGCGATGACGACGATCAAGACACCCTCGACGAAGACCTATGTGGCCAAGCCCACCGATCGCGAGCGCGGCTGGGTGCTCGTTGACGCCAACGGCAAGACGCTCGGCCGTCTGGCGACGCAGATCGCGGATGTGCTGCGGGGCAAGCGCAAGCCCGAGTACACGCCGCACATCGACACGGGCGACTTCGTCGTCGTGATCAACGCCGAGAAGGTCGCCGTCACCGGAAACAAGCGCGCCGCCAAGCGCTACTACCGTCACTCGGGCTACCCGGGCGGGCTGCGCTCGCGCACGTTCGAGGAGATGATCACGCGCCGGCCCGAGGAGGTCATCAGGATCGCCGTCAAGGGGATGATGCCCCGCAACAGGCTCGCGCGCAGGCAGATCACGAAGCTCAAGGTGTACGCCGGTCCCGAGCATCCGCACACCGCGCAGAAGCCGCAACCACTGGAGATCGAGGCATGAGCATGGCCGACGACGACGAGACGCCCGACACGCCGACCGAGGAGACGCCCGAGCACGCCGTCCCGACCAAGGAGGCAAGCGAGATCGCGGGATCTGCCGAGGATGCGCCGCTGGAGGCGTTGCAGGAGGCAGCGAACGAGCAGGGCGAGACCGAGCCGCCCGCTGAGACCGAGCCGCGTGGGCCGATCGCCGGGAACGCCGTCCCGACCGAAGAGGCGATGGAGATCGCCGGGTCGGCCGAGGACGCGCCGCTGGAGGCACTGGAGCAGGCCGCAGAGGCCGAGGAGGAGATCGTCGAGGCTGTGGAGGAGGCCGTTGCCGAGGAGATAGTGGCGGAGGTCATCGAGGCTGAGGCGGAGGAGGTTGTCGCCGAGGAGATCGTGGCGGAGGCGGTCGAGGCCGAGATCGAGGAGGAGTTGGTCGAGGCTGTCGAGGAGGTTGTCGCTGAGGAGATCGCCGAGGAGATTGTGGCCGAGGTCGCCGAGGAGATCGAGGCAGAGGCCGTCGAGGCGGAGATCGCGGAGGCGGTCGAGGAGGCCGAGCTAGAGGAGGACGAGGAGCCCGCGCCGCGCGAGAAGCCTGCCGTGCCGGGGGCGCATCTCGAAGTGGACATCGTCCCCGAGGGCGCGGACCCCCTGGGGCGCGACACGGACTCCGCCGACCCCTACGCGAGCGTCGCGGAGGCCTACGAGCAGGATGTCGAGGCCGCCGACGGGGGGGGCGAGCTCCACGAGGATGAGGAGGCGCTCGCCGAGCCGATCTCAACCGCCGCCATCGATCTCGCCTCCGGGGCGAGGTATCGGGCGACCGGCAAGCGCAAGACCGCGATCGCGCGGGTCACGCTGAGACCGGGCACGGGCACCTACCTGGTGAACGGGCGCGTCCTGGAGGAGCACTTCCCGCGGGTGACGCTGCAGCGCAACATCCGCCAGCCGCTGGAGACGGTCGGGTATCAGGATCGCATGGACGTGGTCGCGCGGCTGCACGGCGGCGGCATCTCCGCCCAGGCGGGAGCGCTGCGCCACGGCGTCTCGCGGGCGCTGCTGGAGGCCGATCCGAACCTGCGTGGTGAGCTCAAGCGCCGCGGGTTTTTGACGCGCGACTCGCGCGCGAAGGAGCGCAAGAAGGCCGGCCTGAAGAAGGCGCGCAAGCGGCCGCAGTTCTCCAAGCGCTAGTCCGGGCGTGGCCCAGCATGGCGGGGCGCGCCGGGTGGAGATAACAATGTCGGCGCCCGCAATCAGATGACTCGCAAGCTGTTCGGTACGGACGGGGTGCGCGGTGTCGCCGGTGAGCTGCTGAGCGCAGAGCTCGCGCTGGGGCTCGCCCGGGCCGCGACCGTGCTCACACTCACCGAGCGTCCACGGGTGCTGATCGTGCGCGACACGCGCGAGTCCGGCGAGATGCTCCAGGCGGCCGTGGCCGCGGGAGTGGCGGCGGCCGGGGGGAAGCCCTGCTCGGCGGCGTGCTGCCGACCCCTGCCGCGCCCCTGCTGATCGCCCGCTATGGATTCGATCTGGCGGCCGTGCTCTCGGCCTCGCACAACCCCTACCAGGACAACGGCATCAAGTTCTTCGGCGGCGACGGGTACAAGCTGAGCGATGACACCGAGCTCGAGATAGAGCGCGAGCTGGAGCGCGTCACGGGACGGGACGGGATGGGCTCGGACGCGGCGGCGGGGCGGCTGAGCGGATCCCCATCGCCTCCCCCGATCGGGCGCATCCGCGAGCTGCGCGGGGCTGGCGAGGACTACCTGCGCGAGCTGCACACGCGCTTCGCCGACCTGGACCTCACGGGCCTAGACGTGCTGCTCGACTGCGCCAACGGCGCCACCCACCAGGTCGCGCCGGAGGTGTTCAGGCGCCTCGGGGCGACCGTGACCGCCGTGGCCGACACGCCGGACGGGCGCAACATCAACGCCGATTGCGGGTCCACCCACGTCGAGCGGCTGGCCGAGCGGGTGCTCGCGGGTGGGCATGCGCTCGGGTTCGCGTTCGACGGCGACGGCGATCGCGTGCTCGCGGTGGACGGTGCCGGAGCGGTGGTGGACGGCGACGAGCTGATGGCGCTCGCCGCGCTGCACCTGCGCGACGCCGGACGATTGCGCGGCGACGGCGTGGTCGTGACGGTGATGACCAACTACGGCTTCCACACGGCGATGGCCGAGGCCGGAATCGAGGTGGCGAGCACCCGGGTCGGCGACCGGTACGTGCTCGCCGAGCTGCTGGCGCGGGGCTGGACGCTCGGCGGCGAGCAGTCCGGGCACCTGATGGAGCTCTCCTTCAACCGCACCGGCGACGGCATCGCCGGGGCGCTGCTGACGCTCGAGGCGCTCGCCGGAGCGGATCTGCGTGAGCGCCACGCGATGGCCAAGCTGCCCCAACGGCTGGTGAACGTGCGGGTTCGCGACCGCGAGGCGCTGCACGGCTCAGAGTCGGTAACCGCCGCGATACGAGCCGAGGACGAAGCGCTCGCTGGGCGTGGGCGGGTGCTCGTGCGACCGAGCGGCACCGAGCCGCTGGTGCGCGTGATGGTCGAGGCGCCGACAGATATCGAGGCGCGGGAGGTCTGCGACCGGCTTGTCGAGCTCGTCCAACGCGAGTTGACCTGAGACGTTTCGGCTTCGTTCTGCTGCGTCCTCAGTCGCTCGCGTACCTAAAAGCACGCCAAAGCGCTCCCTCGCGTCCTCATGCAGGCCTCGCCGAAACGTCTCAGGAGCGCCTGTCGGAACAGGCATATGCGCTGCCGATATGTCCATTTCGCCCGGGCGCATGCCGAAACCGCTGATATCTTCGAGCGATGTGTGGGATCGTCGGGTATGTCGGCAAGCGTCCCGCCCGTGAGCTGCTGCTCGGCGGGCTGAGGAGGCTGGAGTACCGGGGGTATGACTCGGCCGGGATCTCCACGATCCGGGATGGCCGCATCGAGTCGGTTCGCGCCGTCGGCAACCTCGGCGCGCTGCGGGTCAAGCTCGACGGCGAAGCCGCCGACGCGCGGGCCGGGGCGGCGGTGGCCGTCGCCGCGAGACCGGCCACGACTGGCATCGGTCATACCCGCTGGGCCACCCACGGGCGCGTGAGCGAGGAGAACGCCCATCCCCACTGCGATTCTCAGGATCGCGTGCACGTGGTCGTGAACGGGATCGTCGAGAACTACATCGCGCTGAAGGAACGTCTCGCCGCTCAAGGATGTGTGTTCACCTCCGAGACCGACGCCGAGACGATCGCGCATCTGATCGCCTCCCACTACGACGGCGATCTGCCCGACGCGGTGCGCGCCGCCTACGCCGAACTGCGGGGCCACTACGCGTTCGTGGCGATGAGCCTGGACGAGCCCGAGGTGCTCGTCGGCGCGCGTCGCGAGTGCCCGCTGATCGTCGGCCGCGGCGAGGGCGAGCAGTTCGTCGCCTCGGCCGTGCCCGCGTTCCTGGCGCAGACCAGGCGGGTGCAGTTCCTCGACAACGACGAGATCGTCGTGCTGGAACCCGACGGCGTCACGATCACCACTCCCTCGGGCGAGGAGCTGCGGCGGGCGGTGGAGACGGTCGACTGGGACGAGGACACGGCGGAGAAGGGCGGGTATGAGACGTTCATGCTCAAGGAGATCCACGAACAGGCCGACGCGGTCGCCGAGACGATCGCCGACCGCACCGCCGCTGGGGACGGTGTGGACCTGGACGAGGAGGGCGCGCTCGATGAGGCGCTGCTCGCGGATGTGCGCCGGATCGTGATCGTCGCCTGTGGCACCTCCTACCACGCGGGTCTGATCGGCCGCTACGCGATCGAGGAGTGGGCGCGTCTTGGAGTCGAGATGGACGTCGCCTCTGAGTATCGCTACCGCAATCCGGTGCTCGGCCCGGGCGATCTTGTGATCGGGATCAGCCAGTCGGGCGAGACCGCCGATACGCTCGCGGCGATGCGCATGGCGCGCGCGGGCGGCGCCAAGGTGCTGGCGATCACGAACGTTATGGGCTCGCAGGCCACGCGCGACTCAGACGGCGTGCTGTTCACCCGCGCGGGCCTTGAGATCGGGGTGGCGGCGACGAAGACTTTCCTGTGTCAGGTCGCGGTCATGTACCTGCTCGGCCTGCGCCTAGCCCAGCTGCGCGGCACGCTGCCACCGGAGCGCGTCACCGAGCTGGTATCCGAGCTCAAGCGCCTGCCGCACTGCATCGCCCAGCTGACGGGCGAGGCGCGCGCGGCCGATGGCGAAGGCATTGAAGCGCAGGTGCGCGCGGTGGCCGACGCGCACTGGCGCAGCGAGTTCTTTCTGTACATCGGCCGCCATGTCGGTCTGCCGGTGGCGCTGGAGGGAGCGTTGAAGCTGAAGGAGATCTCCTACATCGCCACCGACGCGTACGCCGCTGGAGAGATGAAGCACGGCCCGATCGCGCTGCTGGACGAGCAGACGCCGGTCGTGAGCGTCGCCACCGACTCGCCCGTGCTGGAGAAGATCGCCTCGAACATGCAGGAGGTGCGCGCCCGCGGCGCGCACGTGATCGCGATTGCGACGGCCGGTAACGAGCAGATCGCACAGCACGCCGACTCCGTCATCTACGTGCCGGCCATCGACTGGATGTTGCAGCCGATCCTCGCGGTGATACCGCTGCAATTACTCGCGTATGAGATCGCGCGCAGGCGCGGCCTGAACGTGGATCAGCCGCGCAACCTCGCCAAGACCGTCACCGTCGAGTAGCCAGCGGCCCGCTGGCGCGGCGCCTGGCGGTGTCCTCGGTCGCTCGTGTGCCGAGCACCCCACGCTCCTGCGTCCTGGCCTGGCTTGGCCATCGGACCGCTGGGGTTACGACCGAGGCGCGCAGGGACCATCTAGCATCGCTCGGCATGGATGTGCCGCCCGACTGGTTGACGCCCCTGCCCGACGCCGAGCGCATGCGGGCGATCGACCGTTGGGCGATCGACGAGCGCGGGGTGCCCTCGCTCGACCTTATGGAGCGGGCCGGCGCCGGTGTGACGCGCACGGTGGAGCGACTCGTGCCGGACGGTCCGGTGGTCGTGGTGTGCGGCGCCGGCAACAACGGCGGCGACGGCCTGGTCGTCGCGCGTTTGCTGCGCGACGCGGGCCGGGAGGTCACGGTCGTGTGCGCCGGCCCGACGGCGAAGCTGACGGACGATGCGCGGGCGAACCTCCAGCGCCTGCCCGCAGACGCTCCCGTGGATCTCGCCCAGGGCACAAATGCGCTCGCCGGGGCGCGCGTCGTCGTCGACGCGCTGCTGGGGACCGGGTTTGCGGGCGAGCCCCGCGGCGCCGTCGGTGAGGCGATCGCCGCGATCGAGCGCTGCGCCGCGCCGGTCGTCAGCGTCGACGTGCCCTCCGGCGTGGATGCCTCCACAGGCGTCGTCGCAGGCGCCGCGGTGCGCGCGACGGCGACCGTCACATTCCACGCGGCCAAGCCCGGCCTATGGATTCATCCCGGCAAGGCTCATGCGGGGGAGGTCGAGGTACTCGACATCGGTATCCCTCACGGTGGACCGCACGACGCCGACATCGGTCTGATCGCGCCCGCGGTCCTGCGCCTGCTACCGCGTCGGAGCGCCGCCTCGACCAAGTTCTCCTCAGGTCATGTGCTCGTCGCGGGTGGCTCGCGCGGGCTCACCGGCGCGCCATGCATGACCGCGCTCGGCGCGATGCGCGCGGGTGCCGGGTATGTCACCGCGTGCATCCCCGCAACGCTTCAGGCGATCGTTGCGAGCGGCGGTTCACCCGAGTTGATGACCCGCGGCCTACCCGACTCCGACGGCGCGCTGACGCCCGCGGGCGTCGAAGTGGTGCTCGAGGCGGCGCGACGCGGCGGGGCGCTCGCGCTCGGGCCCGGGCTTGGACGGGGCGATCATGCGGTCGCATTCGCCCGTGCGCTGGCCCGTCGCGCCGAG
Source organism: uncultured Solirubrobacterales bacterium (assembly GCA_963786535.1). GTDB lineage: Bacteria > Actinomycetota > Thermoleophilia > Solirubrobacterales > Solirubrobacteraceae > Palsa-744. The sequence continues at coordinate 538,797 of CAWAZI010000002.1, forward strand.
GTTCCGCTCGTGCTGGACGCCGACGGTCTGAACGCGCACGCTCCCAACACCGGCGCCCATGGCGGTGGTCATCTCGACGACCTCGCGACGCGCACCGCGGCGACGGTGCTCACACCGCATCCGGGCGAGCTGGCGCGCCTGCTCGACACCGACACCGATCACATCACACGCGAGCGCCTGGCGCATGTCCGTATGGCCGCGGCGCGAGCCGGCGCTGTGGTGGTGCTCAAGGGGGATGACACGCTCGTCGCCCACCCCTCCGGATTGGTCGCCGTCAGCCCCGGCGACAGTCCCGCGCTCGCGAGTGCCGGCAGCGGAGACGTGCTCAGCGGTGTCGTCGCGGCGCTGCTCTCTCAGGGCCTTGAGCCGTTCACGGCGGCCGCGGCCGGTGTGCTGCTGCACGTCCAGGCCGGCCGTCTGGCGGCGCGCGCGCAGGGCGCCGCCGAGGGCGTGATCGCGACCGATGTGATCGCCGCTCTACCGGCGGCGCGGGAAGCCCTCGCATGAGCGTCACACGGGCCACCGCGAGGGTCGATCGGGATGCGATCGCGCACAACTGCGTCCGCCTGCTCGGCGCGCTCGACGGCGCCAGGCTGTGCGCGGTGGTCAAGGCCGACGGTTACGGCCACGGCGCCGTCGAGTGCGCCATCGCCGCCCTGCAGGCGGGCGCCCCATGGCTGGCGGTGGCCACGATCGAGGAGGCGTTCGAGCTGCGCGAGGCGGGCATCGAAGCGCGGATACTGATCATGGGAGCGCTCTCGAGTCGCGCCGAGATCGAGGACGCGGTCGCGCTGCGGGCCGACATCGTCGTGTGGCACGAGCACTCGGTCGCGCTCGTCGCCGAGGCAGCCGCGCTCGTCTCCGGCGTCGCGCGAGTCCACGTCAAGCTCGACACCGGGATGGGACGTCTCGGCACGCGCGACCCCGCCGAGGCTTCGCGTGTGGTCGCGGCGGCCGCCACCGCGCCCGGAGTGGAGCTCGCCGGCATCATGACCCACTTCGCTACCGCCGACATCCCCGAGGACGATGGCTTCTTCGAGCGTCAGCTCAGTGCGTTCACCGACTGGTCCGAGGCGATCCGGGCCGAGCATCCCGACGTCCTCGTCCACGCCGCCAACAGCGCCGCCGTCTTGCGCGAGCCCCGCGCCCACTTCGACATGGCTCGCTGCGGCATCGCCGTCTACGGCCTGGACCCGTTCAACCGGGACCCGTTCGCGCACGATCTCTGCCCGGCGCTCACGCTCAGCTCGTATGTCGCGGAGGTAAAGCCCTGCCGCGCGGGTGAGAGCACCGGCTACGGACGGCGCTATGTGGCCGATCGCGACACGCATCTGGGCGTGCTCCCGATCGGCTACGGCGACGGCTTCCGGCGCGCGCTGTCCGGCGCCGCCGACGTTCTGATCGCGGGCTCCCGTCTGCCGCTGGTCGGGACCGTCAGCATGGACAACGTCGCCGTCGATCTCGGCCCTGACCCCGCCGCGCTGCAGTTGTGTGGCGCCGAGGCGGTCCTGATCGGCTCGAGCGGTCCCGAGCGGATCACCGCGGAGGAGCTCGCCGGGCGCATGGACACGATCAACTACGAGATCACCTGCGGGCTGTCCGCGCGGGTACGGCGCGCCTACCGTCCCTCCTCCGCGCCGGTGTCGTGAGCGAGACGGCGCCGCGAGAGGCGCTGCGCGTGGTCCGCGCCGCCCTGGCTGACAGGCCCGCGTGGCTGGTCGGCGGAGCTCCACGCGATCGAGCGCTCGGTCGCGACACGATCGATCTCGACATCGTCGTGGACACCCCTGCGCAGGCCGCGGCTCGCGCGATCGCCCGCGCCACCGCCGGCGGCGCCGCCTGCTTCGAGCTCTCCGAGGACTTCTCCGGCTGGCGGGTGGTTGCGCGCGAGGGCTCCTGGCAGGTGGACGTCCAGCCGCTGCGCGGCGGCTCGCTGTCCGCCGATCTCGCGCTGCGCGATTTCACCATCAACGCGATCGCGACACCCGTCGCGGGCGGGGACGATATCGACCCCCTCGGTGGACTCGACGATCTGGCTGCACGCCGTCTGCGCATGGCCTCACCGCGCGCGTTCGCCGACGATCCCCTGCGCGTCCTGCGGCTCGTGCGGCTCGCGCTCGATCTCGGCTTCGAGCCCGACCCCGACACCGCGCACGCGGCCTCGGTGGCGGCGCCCGAACTGCGGGGCGTCTCGGGCGAGCGCGTGTTCATGGAGCTGCGTCGCATCCTCGCCTCCCCGCGCGCGCTGGACGGCCTTCAGCTGATGGACTCGCTCGGGATCACCGCGGCCGTGCTGGGAGAGTTTGACGCCCTGCGCGGTGTGCGGCAGAGCCGCTACCACCATCGCGACGTCCACGGTCACACGCTCGAGGTGCTCGAGCACACGATTGCGCTACAGGTCGACCCCGCCGCCGTCCTGGGCTCCTCCGAGCTCGCGGAGCCCATCGCCGCGCTGCTTGGCCGAGCCGCTCGCGGACGAGCTCACGCGCGGCGAGGCCCTGCGCTGGGGCGCCCTCCTGCACGACGCCGCCAAGCCGCTCACCGGCGCCGTGCGCCCCGATGGTCGTGTCACGTTCCTCGACCACGACGCTCGCGGCGCCGAGCTCGCGCGCTCGGTCCTGGAGCGCCTGCGCGCCAGCGAGCGCCTGCGCGCCCACGTCGCCGCGCTCGTGCGCCACCATCTGCGCCTCGGCTTCCTCGTCCACGAGTCCCAGCGTATAAGCCGCTCCCGCGGCGTACGGTGTTCGACTACCTGCAGGCGACATCCCCCGTCGAGGTCGACGTCACGCTCCTGTCCGTCGCCGATCGCCTGGCCACCCGTGGCGATCGTGCTGAGGAGTCGATCGACGCGCACATGCGCCTGGCCCGCCCGATGCTCGCCGACGCCCTGCGCTGGCGCGCCGACGGACCGTCCCCGCCGCTATGGCTCGGGGATGAGCTGGCGAGCGCGCTGGAGATTCCCACCGGCCCGCGGCTCGGCGAGATCCTGCGCGAGCTCGCCGCCGCCCAGTACGCGGGCGAGGTCACCACCCGCGAGCAGGCCCTCGCGTGCGCGCGCGCCTTCCTCGCCACCGCCACGCCCCCGCCTCGATCGAGCACGTCGTAGACGACGAAATGCCAACAGCTGCGGTGACCGGCGCCGGCAGCGCTGTACGGAGCAGCGGGGCCATACGGGTCTCCCACCCATAGCCACCTCGCGTCAACCGTCTACCCTTCGCGCACGATGAGCGATCCGAACTGCATCTTCTGCAAGATCGCCGCCGGCGAGCTGCCCGCCACGATCGTGGACGAAGACGAGCGCACGATCGCGTTCATGGACATCAATCCCGCCACGCGCGGGCACGCGCTCGTGATTCCGCGCGCGCACAGCACCGACCTGCTGTCCGTCGATCCCGAGGATCTGGCCGCGGCTGCGCTGGCCTGCCGACGTCTCGCCACGCGTATGCGCGAGCGTCTGGCGGCCGACGGCGTCAACCTCGTCAACTCCTGCGGCGCCGTCGCCTGGCAGACCGTGTTCCACTTCCACGTCCACGTCGTCCCACGCTACGCCGGCGATCCGCTGCGGCTGCCCTGGGTGCCCGCGCCGGGCGATCCGGCGGAGATCGCCGCCGCCGCGAAGGAACTCGCGGGTGCGCAGCGAATCTAAACTGACCGCACCATTTCCGAGGCGGGCGTGTTCATGACGCATATGCGACGCACATTCACGGCGATTCTGGGGGGCACCGCGCTGACGCTGCTGGCTCTGCCCGCGCTTGCACCCGCGACCCTCAGCGAAGTCGGCATCATCGGCGCGACCACGCCCGAAACGCGTCCCCAGCTGTCCCGCCAGCCCGTGCTTGGCAGTGAGCCGCACGACCGGCTTCCAGGTCAAGGTCGGCTCCGTGACCAACCTCCTGTCGGCGCCCCGCTCCGGCACGATCGTCGCCTGGACGATCATCCTCGGCAAGCCCAACGCCACCCAGATCAAGTTCTTCAACACCAACGAGGGCGGCCCCTCCACCGCCGGCATCGCCGTCCTGCGTCCGCAGAAGAAACCGAACCTCACCTACAAGCTGATCTCCCAGAGCCCGCTCGTCAAACTCGAACCCTACTTCGGCAAGACCGCCCAGTTCCCGCTCGAAACGACGCTCCAGGTCAAGAAGGGCGATGTCATCGCCCTCACCGTCCCCTCATGGGCGCCCGCGCTCGCGCTCGGCTTCGCCAACACGACCTCCTGGCGGGCATCCCGACCCAAGGCGAGCTGCTCGAGCACCTCCACGCAAACCGCCCAGACGGCGGTCGGCACGAACGTGCAGTACTTCTGCCTGTACCGCACCGCCCGCCTGACCTACAGCGCGACCGAGATATCCACGCCGTAGTCAGCGCACTGCGCTACTAGTCGGTCGCTGGGCATGCTGGCCGATCGGAGATCTCACTAGATCTCCAATCGGTAAGGACGCAGGGAGCGTGGTGTACCGATCGCCGATCAGATGCGATCGTCGATCGGCCAGCACACGAGCGACCGAGGACGCAGACCGATCGTCCGGGATCGGCCAGCGCCGCCCAGAGAGCGTCTAGGGGGCGCCGGTGCCGCCGGCTTCGCTTCCTTTGCTTTCGGTTTTGCCGGTGCTTTCTTCTTTGCCTTTGCTCGTCCCTCCCGCGGAGGTGCCGCCGGCCGCTTCGCCTTCGCCCGATTCGGCGCTGCCGCTGCCGGTCGATTCCGAGCTCGATTCGCTTTCGGACGAGCTCGATTCGTTTTCGCTGCCCGTTTTCGTTTTCGCGGTCGTCGAGGTCGCCGTCGTCTGTGCCGCTTCCTTTTCGGCGCTCGTATCCGTCGGCGGCGTGATTTCCGGGGTGGTTTTCGGCGTCGCGTCTGAGACGTTGCTCGAACCGCCGCACGCGCCCAAGCCGACGCCGCACCCCAGCGCCAGCACGGCCGCCGCCGCCGTCATGGCGCGACGGGTGCGGGAGCTCCGAGCGCGGATGGGGATGTCGCTCGCGCTCACCCTGACACCGGCGCTCCGAGCGGCCCCATGCGCCGTCCGCACGTCGGGCAGTCGTTCAGGTCCTTCTGCGCGAGCTGGTCGCACCACGGGCAGAACCTCAGATTCTCGACCGCCCACGGCAGCTTCGAGCTCGACGGCGCCAGCGGCAGCAGCTTGCCGACGATCTCCAGCTCCTCGCCGGTATCGCGGTCCCTGTATATCTCCTCGGGCTGGGCCTCGATCAGGATCTCCCGTCCGCTGGCGGGGTTGCGCAGGCGATAGCGCTGTCGTGTGCTCATGAGCGGGACTTTATCGGAGCCACGGGACGCGGGAGGCATGCCGGTAGGCTCGCGTCAGCGATGCGCATCCTCATCTTTCACGGCTACCTGCTGGGCGGAACCGGATCGAACGTCTACAACGCGCGGCTGGCATCGGCGCTGACGAAGCTGGGGCACGAGGTGCATCTGCTTTGCCAGGACCGTCATCCCGAGCGCCATTCGTTCGTCGATGCGGCCGGGGATTGGGACAGCGGCGGGCTGCGCATACGGACCTTGCGCGCGGGAGGTCATCCCGGAGGCGCGGGAGGCATACCCGCGAGCGTCGGATCGGGGGGCGAGTGCGAGGGCGCGGGGCGCTGCACCGTTTACCGGCCTGACATCGGCGGGCTGCTGCCCGTCTACGTAGCCGACCGTTACGAGGGGATCGAGGCGCGCACGTTCGCCGAGTGCTCGGACGCCGAGGTCGCCTCCTACATCGACGCGAACGTCACCGCCGTGCGCGAGCTCGCCGCCCGTGTCTGTCCCGACGTCGCGCTGGCCAATCACCTGGTGATGGGCCCGGTCATCCTCGCCCGGGCGCTCGGCGGCGAGGTTCCTTACGCCGTCAAGGTTCATGGCAGCGCGCTCGAGTACACGGTCAAGCCCCATCCGGAGCGGTTCCTCGACATCGCCCGAGAGGGCGTCGCCGGCGCTCGCGCGGTGCTCGTCGGCTCCCATCACACCGCCGCCAGCCTGTGGGCGGCGCTCGGCGATCCCGGCGTTGCCGGCGCGTACCCGCCTCGGTCCGCCGGGCGTGGACATCGAGCGGTTCGCTCCGCGCGATCGCGCACCGGCGCGCGCGGGACTCGCCGACCTCGTCTCCCGGTTGCGAGCCGGCGCTCACGATTCCGCGGCTGCCTCACCGAGTGGGGACCCCGACGCGGGGAGCTCCGGCGGCGACGCGTTCGCGCGCGAGGACTCCTCCGCCGCGCGCGCCCTGGCCCGCCTCGACCCGGAGCACGACCGGCTCGTCGCGTTCGTCGGCAAGCTGATCGTCAGCAAGGGGTGCGACCTGCTGCTGGCCGCGTGGCCGCTCGTGCTGGAGCGTGTGCCCGCCGCACGGCTGGTCGTGGTCGGCTTCGGCGCCTACCGGTCCGGCCTGGAGAGTCTGCTCGCGGTGCTGTCCGCGGGCGATCTCGACCGCGCGCGGGAGCTCGCGCTAGCGGGCAGATCCCTGGAAGCGCCGTCCTCTTCAGAGCCGGCGTTCCAGTCCTCCGAGCCACGGCCGTTGCGCCACCTGCTCGCGTTTCTCGACGGCCCGCGGCCTGTAGAGAGCGCCCGCTATCTGGCCGCTGCGCGCCGACTGCCCGAGCGCGTCCTGTTCACGGGCCGCCTCGACCACGGCGAGCTCACCGACCTGCTGCCCGCCTGTGAGGCGCTCGTCGTGCCGAGCACGTTTCCCGAGGCCTTCGGCATGGTCGCCGCCGAGGCCGCCGCCTGCGGGGCGCTGCCGATCAGCGCCGCCCACTCGGGTCTCGCGGAGGTCTCGCGCGCGCTCGCCCAAGCAGTGCCCGACGACGTGGCTCCGTGGCTTTCGTTCCCCGTGGACGACGCCGCGGTCGGAGCTATCGCCGAGCGCATCGTGGCATGGTTGGCGGTAGATCCCGCCGTGCGCGAACAGACGCGTGCCGGTCTCGTGAGGACCGTGCGCGAGCGCTGGTCCTGGGAGGGCGTAGCCCGCGGCGTCATCGCCGCGGCGTGCGGCGATCTGGACGCGCTCGCGGGGCCCTGATGGCCGAAGGTTCGGATAGAGTTCCCGCGCTGATGCTTGGGGTAAACGTCACGGGGAGTTTGTGCGGCCTGACGCGCCTGCGTCCGCGCAATATCGCGCGGACGGTCGGGACGAGTGGCGTGCTGCTCGCGCTGATCGTGGCCGCCGCGGGCTGCTCGGCCAAGCAGGGCCAGAACGCGGACGTGATCGTCGGCAAGCAGCAGTTCGTCGCCAAGTGCGGCGCCTGCCACACGCTCGCGCGCGCCAACACCAAAGGCACGGTCGGCCCCAACCTCGACGAAGCCTTCCGCTATTCCGTAGCCGAAGCCGACGGGCGCTCGACGATCCGCGGCGTCGTCGAATACCAGATCCGCCAGCCCAACCCGTTCGGCGTGATGCCCAAGGATCTCGTCAACGGTCAGACCGTCACCGACGTCGCCGCCTACGTCGCCGCGGCCGCCGCCAACCCCGGCAAGGACACGGGCCTGCTCGCCAGCGCCGTCGCGGCGCCGGGCAGCGGCAAGCCCGCGGAAGAGAAGGCCGGCAAGCTGCAGATCCCCGCCAACCCCGAAGGCCAGCTGGCCTACGCGACGAACAAAGCGACGGCCTCCTCCGGGCCCGTCACGATCGAAATGCCGAACATGTCCGGCGTCTCCCACAACATCGCCGTTGAACCGGGCGCGACCGGGGCGGCCGGGACGGGCACGCCGGTCGGCGCGAGCCAGTTCGTCAGCAAGGGCACCGCCTCGGTCACCGTCAACCTCAAGCCCGGCACCTACACCTTCTTCTGCCAGGCTCCAGGGCACCGGGCGGCTGGGATGTACGGGACGCTGACGGTGAAGTAGATGTCCCAAATAGCGGCGTTTGAGTTAGAAACACTCCTGGCGAGATAGTTCGCTCTCAGAATAGAGTCTCGGGTAGTCCGATCCTGGGCATTTACATGATTTCAAGCACCTAACTCAATCCTGATTCAAGGTTGCGGTAGACTCTGGGTGCTTGGCTTGTCATCGGATAGGTCAGCAGGGTAACTCGGGTCCTGGGCCGGAGCTGACGCATGTTGGCTCAAAGCTCTCCAAACGCCAGATAGAACGCGCGATCCTGGACCCGACCGCGCCAATGCCATCGTTCAAGAACCTGCCTAGAGCTAAGCTCGCGGCGTTGGTTGAGTTCCTGTCGCTGTTTCGATAGTTGTGGAGCATTTGTCGATGCAAGCTCCAGAATCCGAAATCTGATAGCATCGCGCACGGTTGTCGGAGGATTGAGAGAGGCATAAGTGCAACTTAATCGTGTGGGCCAAGTCCGACAGCTTGACTGCGGCGGCAGTTACATAAGGTATACTCATTACTCAAAGCGGGCATATGCTCTGTGCGCGCTTATGGCGTTTGGTCTCATGCTTGCGCTCGCGCCGGCTGCGTTGGCGAGCACCCCTTTGTTTACATGGTCTGGCAATGGGGCGACGGGGTCTGGCTGGTCTAAGGCTGAAAATTGGGAAGCCGAAGTGGCGCCTTCGGCTCCGGGTACGGTGGCGCTGAGCTTTCCGCGCATACCGTCCTGCGTCGGCGTCTGCTATGAAAGCAAGAACGACGTGAGCGGGCTGTCGGCCGAATCGATCGCGATCGACGATGGGAACGACTACAAGCTGAGCGGGGACGCGCTGACGCTCGGCGCCGGCGGGCTGGCCGCAGCGCCCGCGGCGGGAACGAGTGGTCCGGCGGGCGACGTCTTCAAGCTGCCGATCGACCTTGGCGCGCCGCAGATCTGGAGCATCGCTCAGCGCAGTGGCGACCCGACGGGCGAGAACGGGATCGCATTGACAGGGGCCGTCACGGGCTCGGGGGACGCCCTCACGGTCGACATGAGCCACGGGCCGGTGCTCTACCTGGCGAACGACACGGAGGTCGGTCCATTGGCGATCGACGGCGCCGACATGGGTAAGGCAGGAGGTCTCAACGGGCTCGTCGATCTGCTCGGCGCAGAATTGAACGCGACCGACGGCGCAACGGTCAACGTCAACCACGTCCTTGTCGTCGGCAGCGGCGCCGTGGGCGCGCTGACGACCAACGGCGTGGGGCTTGGAGTGGGCGAGGGAGATTATCCTGCGGAAGGCATCGAAGCGGCCAGCGCCACGTTCGATGCGTCCAGCGAAGTGGTGTTCGCGATCTCGGGCGCCGGCTCGACCGCGGATCTCGACTACTCCCAGCTTGCATCTGCCGGCGCCGTTGCGCTCAGCGGGGCCAGGATCGCCGTCCTAGTCGTGCCGAAGAGCAAATCGGAATCCTGCGCGACGCCGGCTGTCGGTAAGACATACACGTTCGTCAGCGCGGAAGGTCAGCTCAGCGGCACATTCGGCAACGCGCCTGAAGATGAGACAATACCGTTGGTCTTCGCTGCTGAAAGCTGCAACCCGTATATCGAGCCTCACCTGCGCTTGGCTTACCACGAGAGTGGCCCACTGCAGACGGTGACCGCGACGGTAGTGGAATCAGCGGAATACGCCAAACCGACGGGCAACAGCACCTCTACCTTGCCCGGCGCGATCGAACCGCTCCCGGTCAACAAGCAGCTTGAGAAAGAATTCTGGGAACACCCGCCGTGGGACAAAACGCTCACGAGCGTGGCCGGCGGCGTTTCGTTGCCCACGGGTGGCACGCTCGCTGTCAGGCGAGGACATATGGTGCGTGTGAAGCTCGATTGCACAGGCAGCAAAGAATGCGCCGGAAAGCTCATCCTCACAACAAAGACGACATCGAGGACCAAGAGCGGAAAGAAGCGCTCACACACGGTCATGATCGGAACTGTGAAGTTCTCGATCCCGGCCAGCGAGGTAACGGCCGTCAAAATCACCCTCAACGCTATGGGTCGTGGCTTGCTCGGCAAAGACCACGGGCGGCTCGCTGCTCACGTGGCGATCATCGACGCCGAGCCCGGTGTGGCGAAGTAGGGTGGTGGGCGTGTACGCCCCCTCCGACGGGATCGTCAAATGAATGCCTGTGCTCCGGACCTGAGCATCTCCTCTCACAACATGCGCTTCGACGCGGATGGGCAACTGTTGCAGGACGAGAAGGTCCTCGCGCGCGTGGACTACGCCGACGATGGGTCGTTCGCGCGGATTGTCGTGGAGGAGCGTGAATACGACATAGTCAGGAAGCATCGGACGGGATGGCACTTCTCCGTGGTGCCGGTCGCGGGCGGGGATGCCGTGTGCGAGTTCCTGCCCCACCAGCTGCATCGCGGGGGGCGTCTGAAGTCGGGTACGAGCACGCTGCAGCTTCACGGACATCCGCTGCACAAAGACCGGTGGCGGTTCGAGGGCGACGGCGGCTTGAAGATCGAGGCCGTGGCCACGCTGCCGCTGGACGGCTCGGCGGCGGATGGGGCGGGTGAGCGCCTGGCTCGTATTCGTGGCGCACCCGAAAGGCTCGAGGTTGACCTCGAGGCGCGGGAATCGCTCGGCGTGCTCCAAGACGCCCCGCTGTTGCTCGCGTTCGGCTGCTGGCTGATCTTGCAGTGGGACACGTTCCCGATGCAGGTGGCGGGCGGCGGTGGTGGCTTTGTCGGGGGGATCTGACCGCTGGGCAGTTGTGTCAGTTCTCACCACGGTCGCGGATCGCGCGAACCACGCTCTCACTCGATTCGATTGTCTCGACGGCGCCGCGGGTAGCGATCCGGGCCGAGAGCTCCTCGGGCGTAGGTCGGGATGCGGCAAAGGTGCGATCGAGGACGGCGGCGAGATCTAACCAGGCGTCGGGTTGCGGATATAGGTCGAGCCAACGTTCAATTCCATGGACGATGAGATCGAACTCGCGGTGGTCGATGCCGTAGACGAGGAGGACCCCTGCGTGTGAACGCTGCTCGGCGGCACAATCGCGCAGGATGCCGGGAAAGTCGCTGATGTCGTGGGTGATGAGGATGCGCTGGTCCTCGCTGGCGAGCGCAAGGATATCCTCGTCGTCGAGCCCCTCCAGAGCCGGTTCCTGATCGAGAGCGCGGACGTCGTGTCCAGCGGCTCGCAGGCGGCTTCCGACCTCGGGTCCCGAGACGTGTGCGTCGAGCAGGAATCGCAACGCTGTCGGCTACTCGGAGCCGTGCACGCGCAGGAAAGGGAAAAGCTCGCGAAGCTCTACGAGAGGACGACGATTCTCCTCGAGCAGCGCCTCGATCTCGGCGGGGAAGCGCTCCGTGTATGTGCGGGCTAGACGTAGGTGTCTGTCGCTCACGAGTGGATGGCTTGCTCGCAGCGACTCCTCGTCTCCGTCGTAGGAGCGCAGCAGTTCGACGATCTCCCATACATCGAGGCCGCTGCCGATGACCCAGGCGCGGCGAGGTCTGCCGCGGAAGGCGATGCCGGGGTACAAGCGCGTCTTCGCCGCCTCCTCGGCCAACTCCTCGACGACGGCGCTGCGCGAGTGTCCCGAGCGACGGGCCTCATCGGCGACAAGCAGGTTCGCCTGGGCGCCCAGGCGAATGGAGAAAGGCTGTGTCTTAGGGGGACTCGCGGCCATCGGACTACAGTGTAGCAAGTGTAGCGGCTGGGTTGCTGGCCTGCTCAGAACACCGCCCGGGCGATCAGCACCACGGCGATCAGCACGACGAACACCGCGACCACGTAGAGCAGCGCGCGGAACGCCTCCTCCTCGCTGCGCAGCGGGTTGAGCACGATCGTTCGTTCTCGCGGCCCGTCGCCCGGGCCGGTCTAGAGGATGTAGACGGTGAAATAGACGACTATCCACATGATGTCCACGAAGTGCCAGTAGATGCCGGGCACCTCGATGCCGCGGTGGGACTCGGGGGAGTAGTGGCCGCGGAAGGAGCGGATCGTCACGAACAGGAGCAGCATCAGGCCGATGAACACGTGCGCGCCGTGCAGGCCCGTGAGCGAGTAGAAGATCGTCTGCTGCGCGGCGTCCTGGGGGGCGAAGCCGATGTTGGCGTACTCGTTGATCTGGATGAACAGGAACGTGCACCCGAGCAGGAACGTCGTCAGGATGCCCGCCTTCAGGCCCCAGCGGTTGCCGTTCTTGATCGATCGCTCGGCCCAGTGCAATGTCAGCGAGGAGGACACGAGAATCGCGGTGTTCACGCCCGCGACCTGCACCGGCAGATGCGTTCCCGACGGCGGGCCAGGGGTCGCCCTGGGCGACGCGGATGAAGAAGTAGGCGGTGAAGAACGCCCCGAACACCATCACCTCGGAGATGATGAACAGCAGCATTCCCAGCAGCGGGGGCTCTACGCGGGAGCTGCGGTTGGCCGGCGGCGGGCCGTGGTGCTCGTGCTCGCCGTGGCCGGCGGCGTGAGCTGAGATGCTGGCTGCCTCCATGGTGCCCGCCCGCGTCCTATGCCGCCGGGGTGGGCATGGTCGCGGTGGCGTCGTCCACGTCGACGACGACGTGCTCGACCTCGGGCCGAGGTCGCGTGCTGGACGCGCTCGATCAGGTTCGCGCGCATCCAGCCCGAGCGCTGGTTGGGGAGCGTGGAGATGACCACGTCGTCGACCCGGAACAGCTCCAGCGCGTTCACCGCGGCCGTGTAGGGGTCGGGGTCGCCGGTCATGCCCGACGCGAGCAGTCCCGCGCCGTGCAGCTTGTCGAGCATGGCATGCGAGCCGCGCGCGCGCCTCGCGCGGCGCATCGCCGCTGCCGTCCTGCAGCGGGACCACGGCGATGAACAGTCGCGTGCGCTCGTCCTGCGCCGCCTTGGCGCGCAGCCGCTCGATCAGCTCCTCGCCGCTGGAGGTCTTGGAGGCGATCACGAGCGTCACCCCGAACGGCAGCCCTTCGCGATCGAGATCGGTCACGACGTGCTCGACGGGCAGGCCCGAGGCGTTGTGGATGCGCTCGATCAGATCGCGTCGCAGCCATCCGGACTGGGTCGCGGGGTGGGTGGAGACGATGATCTCGTCGGGACGGCGCAGTGCGATCGCGTCCATCGTCGCCAGGAACGGGTCGGGATCGCCGATTTCGCCGCTCGCCCGCATGCCCTCCTGGGCCGCGCGGGTCAACGCCAGATCGACCCTGATCTGCGCCGATTCGCGCACCGCCTCGTCGTAGATCACGAGGCCCGCCGTGGGCTTTGATCTGGGGTACGACCAGGCGGAAGCTGACGTCCTGCACCGACTGCGCGCGCGAGCGCGCCAGGTCGAGCAGCTTCTCGCCGCCGAGGGTGCGGTTGGCTACGACCAGGATTTCCGTCATCGCGCTCCGGGGCCTCCGATCGTGTGTGTCGCTCGGGGATGCATCGTCACTCGCTCGGGGACAGCCTCACGCCGGGCGGGGCTCCTGTCGCCGTCGCCGCGCCGCTGCGCGCTGACGTGGGCGGGCTGGAAGATGCCGTGCACCGCGCCGGGCACGCCGTACTCGTACGGGCCGCCGACGACCGTCGGGACCCGATCGAAGTTGAAGATCGGCGGCGGCGAGGAGACCTGCCACTCGAGCGTCATGCCCCGCCACGGGTTGGCCCCCGCGCGCGGTCCGCCGCGCCAGCTGGTGACCATGTTGTAGAGGAATATCAGCGTGCTCAACCCCAGCAGCCAGCTGCAGATCGAGATGAACAGGTTCAGGTCGGCGAACTGGGTGGAGTAGGTCGCCACGCGGCGGGGCATGCCCTGCAGCCCGAGCACGTGCATCGGCGCGAACGTCAGGTTGAAGAACACGAACGTGCTCCAGAAGTGCCACTTGCCCAGGCGCTCGTCGTACATCCGCCCGGTCATCTTCGGGAACCAGTAGTAGACGCCCGCGAAGATCGTCATCAGCGAGCCGCCGAACAGCACGTAGTGGATGTGGGCGACGATGAAGTAGCTGGCGCTGACATGGATGTCGAACGGGATCATCGCCAGCATCACGCCGCTGATCCCGCCGAGCGTGAACGTCGTCAAAAAGCCCAGCGCGAACAGCATCGACGTGTCCAGGTGCAGCACGCCGCGCCACAGCGTCGCCAGCCACGAGAAGATCTTGATGCCCGTCGGCACCGCGATGATCGCGGTCGTGATCGCCATCGGGATCCTGATCCAGGCGGCCATCCCCGAGGTGAACATGTGGTGCGCCCACACCGTGAACCCGAGCACGACGATCGCCAGCAGCGAGAACGCCATCATGCGGTAGCCGAAGATCGGCTTGCGCGACTTCACGGCGATGACTTCGATGATGATCCCGAACCCGGGCAGCATCATGATGTAGACGGCCGGGTGCGAGTAGAACCAGAACACGTGCTGATACATCAGCACGTCCCCGCCCGCGCCGGCGTTGAAGAAGTTGAAGCCGAGCGAGCGGTCGAGCAGGACGAAGAACTGCGAGGCGGCGATGAACGGCGTGGCGATCACCACCAGCAGCGAGGTCGCGAAGTTCGCCCACACCAGCAGCGGCATCCGGAAGAAGCTCATCCCCGGCGCCGCGCATCGTGATGATCGTCACGAGGAAGTTGAGCGCGGTCATGATCGAGGAGGCGCCCGCGAACTGCACGCCGAGCGAGAAGAACACCTGCCCGACCGGCATGTCGGTCGAGAGCGGCGTGTACGCCGTCCAGCCGTCCGCGAACGCCCCGCCGGGCGCCAGGAAGCTGCGCGAGCATCATCAGCCCGCCCACCGGCAGCAGCCAGTAGGAGAGCGCGTTCAGCCGCGGGAACGCCATGTCGGGCGCGCCGATCATGAGCGGGATCACGAAGTTCGCCAAGGCCCGCGAACACGGGGATGATGAAGAAGAAGATCAGGATCGACGCGTGCACGCTGAACAGGCCGTTGTAGGTGTTCGCGTCGATGAACTGCGCGCCCGGCTGGGCCAGCTCGACGCGCATCAGCATCGCGATCAGCCCGCCCACGAGCAGGAAGAAGAACGAGGTGACCGTGTACTGCACGCCGATCACCTTGTGGTCGGTGTTGATGCGGAAGTAGTCTCGCCACGTGTAAGCGCCGTGGCCGGAGTGGTCCTCCGGGCGCGTCGGGCGGCCCGAGGCCCAGTAGAACCAGTAGTCGAACCCGCCGATCCCACGAGGAACATCAGCGGCGCGGCGATCAGCGCGACCGTCAGGATCGCTTCGCCGTCGATGAAGTGGTGGAAGGTCGTGTGCCCGGTGCTCATGCGCACCAGCCACGTCAGGCCGAACGCGAACGCCACGCCGAGCAGCATCATCCAGGCGGCGCGGTAGAACCCGGGCGCGCGCAGTTTCGCTCCGAGCGAGGCGCGTGCGAGACGCTCGCGCCGAACGGCGACCCGGCCGTGCCCGGGCGGACGGGACCGGGCGAGTGAGACCGTGCTCGCCATCAGCGTGCTCCCTCGGGGTGTGAGCTGCTCATCGTCGCGCGCATTATCCCGCACCGGCTCCCGCGACGGCGGCGGGCTGCGCGGCGCTCCCCGGCGGGGTGGCGGAGGCCGTGGCGACACTCGAGCCCGAGCGCTCCTGCGCGGCCAGCCACGCCCGGAACTGGGCCGGCGGGACGACGTGCACGGCCGAGCGCATCAGCGAGTGCCCGGCGCCGCACAGCAGGTTGCACACGACCGGATAGGTGCCGAGGCGGTCGGGCGTCGCCCGGTAGTGGGTCGTGATGCCCGGCACCACGTCCTCCTGCAGGCGGAACGCCGGGAATCCAGAACGCGTGGATCACGTCCTTGGAGCGCATGTTGAAGTAGACGGTGTCGCCCTTGGGCAGGTAGAGCTGATAGCTCTTCAGCGGCTTGCCGCCGGTGACCGAGGAGGGGTATTCGTAGTCCCAAAAGAACTGCTGCCCGGTCACGCCGATCTGGATTTCCGGCACGCCGGCGGGCTTCTTCTCGTTTTCGTGCAGGACCACGAACGAGTAGGAGACGAGACCGAGCAGAATCATCGCTGGGATCGCCGTCCAGAACACCTCCAGGCGCGTGTTGCCATGGATCGGCGGGCCGTCCTCGAGATCCTCGCCGGGGCGCATGCGGAACTGCCACACCGAGAACAGGATCACGGCGACGACGAGCACGAATATCGGGATCGAGGCGATCACCAGCACGTGGTAGAGCGTGTCCGTGTTCTTGGCCTGGGTGCTGGCCTGCACCGGGAACCAGTGGATCTGATAGCTCAGCGCGATGCCCGCGGCGATGGCTATCAGCCCCGCGACGAACGCGGTCACGATCGCGCGCCGGGTGGGCATGCCGGGCGTCCTCATGGGGCCGTGCTCGCACCGGTCGCGGTGTGCGCGGCCCGACGATTCGAAGCAATGGTCACTGCGATCCCCTCCATCACGAGGCGTGATCCTAGTGCCTCGCGCCGATGCGATGTTGGGCGGTCGCGTCCCGGCGTGCGGACGGGCTTGGAGGGGGGCTTGACCGGGGGCGTTTGCCGTACTACATTGAGGCAATCGTTGCAAGTGTTTGCGGGTGTGAAGGAGTCGTGTATGGAGGTTCGCGAGGGAATGAGCCCGACGGTCCTGACGGTGGGACCGGGACACACGCTGCGCGCCGTCGCGCGCGCGATGTCCGAGCGGGAGGTCGGCGCCGCGGTCGTCATCGACCCGGAGGGACACGGTCCGGGGATCATCACCGAGCGCGACATCCTGCTCTCGCTCGGCTCCGACCAGGACCCCGACCGCGAGACGGTGAACGAGCACCTGACGCGAGACGTCGTGTTCGCCGCGCCCGACTGGTCTCTGGAGGAGGCCGCCTCGGCGATGGTCCGCGGCGGGTTTCGCCATCTGATCGTGCTCGAGGGCGGGGAGACCGTGGGAGTGTTGTCGGTGCGTGACGTGGTGCGGTGCTGGACTCAGGACGGGGCGATCTGCCCGGTGCCGGCGAGCGCTTAGGGCGATGCTGTTCCGGTGGCGCATGCGCCACCGGCGGAGCCGTACATGTACGGCTCCGACCCACGCCGCATGCGGCGTGGGTGCGAACGGCGCAATGCGCCGTTCGACGACACCGCACATGTGCGGTGTCGGACTGGCCCGCATGCGGGCCAGTCTTCCAATCAGTCCAGCGGCAGCTCGTCGATTTCGTGGCGCGTGTCTTTGATCCAGCGCCACGCGCAGCCGATGCTCAGCAGCACGCCGATCACGCTCAGCTCGATCATCGTCGTAACGCCCACCAGCGCCAGCGTGATGCCGACGGCCGTCAGCAGCGGCAGGATCGAGGGCCCGGGGAGATGGATCTCCTCGCCCGCGGGCGGTATCTCGGGGTCGAGCGGGCTCATGACACGTAGAAGGCCGCGACCACGAAGGTGATGCCGAACATGAACATGCAGATCCCGCACACGATCAGCCCGGTGCGGATGTTCTTGCGTGCGAGGCGTCTCGTCATCATCGGGCGCGCATTCTACAGGTGGACGTCCGCGACCATCGCGCAGAACAGCAGCGCGAGGTAGGCCAGCGAGTACAGGTACAGCCGCAGTGCGCTGCGCCGATCGGCTCGCCGGTACAGCACGATCGCGCCGGCGATGAAGCCGAACCCGAGCGCCATCGAGGCGGCGAGATAGATCGTGCCCAGCCCGCCCGCGCAGAACGGCAGCTGGGTGACGGCGTACAGCAGCACCGTGTAGATCAGGATCTGCCGGCGAGTCTCCGCCTCTCCGCGCACGACCGGCAGCATCGGCACGCCCACCTTGGCGTACTCGTCCTTCATCAGCAGGCTCAGCGCCCAGAAGTGGGGGGGCGTCCAGAAGAACACGATGAAGAACAGCAGCACCGCCGTGCCGCTTACCGAGCCGGTGACCGCGGCCCAGCCGACCAACGGGGGAACGGCGCCGGCGGCCCCGCCGATCACGATGTTCTGGGCGGTGCGCCGCTTCAGCCAGACGGTGTAGACGAGCACATATCCGAGAAACCCCGCGAACGACAGGCTCGCCGCGAGCACGTTGACGGTGAGCGACAGCTCGGCGAACGACAGCCCCGCCAGCGCGCACCCGAACAGCAGCGCCGCGCGCGGCGACACGCGCCCGGCGGGGATCGGCCGCGTGGCGGTGCGGGCCATGCGCGCGTCGATGTCGCGGTCGAACCAGTGGTTGACGGCGCCCGCGCCGCCGGCGGACATGTAGCCGCCGATGCAGGTGAGCGCGACGAGCGCGGCGGACGGATCGCCGGCGATGTACATCGAGGCGATCGTCGTGAGCAGCAGCAGCGACTGGACCTTCGGCTTGGTCAGCTCGACGTAGTCGCTCAGCAGCTGACGCGTGCGCGGGGCGAGACCGAGGCCTGGCGCCTCGATCGCCGGGGCCGCGCCTGTCGAACGCACGCTCATGAGCGGTGAATGGTAGGACTCTGAGCGCGTCCGGGCGCCGGCGCGCATGGAACGGTGATCGGCCTCACAAGACCCGGGCCCTCATGTCCGGCTACACGCCCACCTGCGTGGCCCCGGCCGGCACGGTCGCCGTACCGGGCGCGGGAACGCCCGGCGCCGCTGCGACGCTCGATCTCGCGGCGGATGTCCTTCATCGGCTCGGCCGAGCGCACCAGCGGGACGGTGTCGAAGTTGTTCACCGGCGGGGGAGAGCTCGTGAACCACTCCAGCGTGTTCGCCTTCCACGGGTCCGGCCCGGCGATCGCGCCATGCTTGAGGCTGCGCACGACGTTGAGGATCGTCGCGATCACGCCGGCCGCGAGGATGAACGAGCCGATCGTGGAGATCAGGTTGTACAGCGCGAGGTTGCCGACGTTCGGGTACTCGTACACCCGCCGCGGCATCCCATCGAGGCCGATCACGTGCTGGATCAGGAACGTCGCCAGGAAGCCGAAGAACATCAGGTAGAAGCTGAGCTTGCCGAGACCTTCGCTGAGCATCCGCCCGGTGATCTTCGGGAACCAGTAGTAGATCGCCGCGAAGATCGTGAACACCGCGCCGCCCATCAGCACAAAGTGGATATGGGCGACCACGAAGTAGGTTTCGTTCAGCTGCCAGTCGACGGGGAACACGGCGAGGAACACGCCCCGAGATGCCGCCGATCAGGAACAGCGCGATAAAGCCCACGCAGAAGAGCAGCGGCGTCTTGAATTCGATCGTGCCGCGCCACAGCGTGGCGATCCAGTTGAGCATCTTCACGCCCGTCGGCACCGCGATGAAGAACGAGCTGAGCATCACGAACACGAGCAGCGCCTCGGGGATCGGCGCCGTGAACATGTGGTGCGCCCACGTCAGGAAGCCGAGGAACGCGATCGCCACGGTCGAGGCCGCGATCGCCTTGTAGCCGAAGATCGGCTTGCGCGCGAACACCGGCAGGATCTCCGAGACGATGCCGAACCCCGGCAGCACCATGATGTAGACCTCGGGGTGGCCGAAGAACCAGAACAGGTTCTGCCACAACAGCGGCGAGCCGCCCTGCGCGGGGTCGTAGAAGTGCGTGCCGAAGTGCCGGTCGGTGAGCAGCATCGTGACCGCCGCGGCGATCACGGGCATCGCGAAGATGATCAGGATCGAGTACGTCAGCATCGCCCACACGAACAGCGGCAGCCGCCCCCAGCTCATGCCCCTGCGCGCGCATGTTCGCGACCGTCGCGTAGAAGTTGATCGCCCCCAGGATCGAGGACAGCCCCGTGAGGTGGATCAGGTAGATCCACGCGTCCTGCCCGCCGCCGGGCGAGTAGATCGCGTTGGACAGCGGCACGTAGCTCGTCCAGCCCGCTTCCGGCGGGTTCCAGAAGATCGAGGCGTAGAACACGAGTCCCGCCCGCCAGCAGCAGCCAGTAGGAGAGCGCGTTCAGCCGCGGGTAGGCCATGTCGCGCGCGCCGATCATCAGCGGCAGGAAGTAGTTGGCCAGGCCCGCCATCATCGGCACGACGAACAGGAAGATCATCGTCGTGCCGTGCATCGTGAACAGCTGGTTGTAGACCTGCGGCGTGACCAGCGTGTTGTTCGGCGCGCCCAGCTGCAGGCGGATCATCAGCGCCTCGACGCCGCCGAGGCAGAAGAACACGAACGTCGTGACCATGTACATGATCCCGATCCGCTTGTGATCGGTGGTCGTGATCCAGCTCGTCCAGCCGCGCGCCTCGCGCTGGGCGCGGTGGGCGACTATCTGGGGGACGGGCAGCTGGGATGCGACGGTGGCCATGTTTGGGCTGTTCTCCTGAAGGGTTCTGAGCGGGGTTCGGGTTAGGGGTTCTCGACCTGGCCGGCGCCGATCTGGGAGCCCAGTTTCGCGCGCGCCACCTTGGCGGCGGCGTTCGCCTGGGCGATCTCCTGCTTCTGATAGGCCAGCCACGCTTCGAACTGCGCCGGCGGGACGGCCTTGACGGTCGCGATCATGCGCGCGTGCCCGCGCCCGCACAGCAGCGCGCACTGGCCGGTGTACACGCCGGGCTTTGGGATCTTGAACCAGGTGTAGTTGTGATAGCCCGGCACCGCCTGGAACTTGCCGCCGAGCTTCGGGATCCACCACGAGTGCACGACGTCGGAGGAGACGATGTCCAGCGTCACGGTCGTGTTCGTGGGGACGACCATTTCCTCATACGAGTAGGGCGCTCCGAGGCCATCGGGTTCGTTCGCGCCGGGGTAGACGAACTGCCAGATGTACTGCCGGCCGATGACGGTGATGTTCAGCGATTTGCCGTTCGGCGGCAGCTTGCGGTCGGCGCTCGCGTACAGCACGCCCGCTTCGCTTTCGCCGATCAGGCTCGCGCCGGCCGCGCTGGAGTTGGGCGGGTTCTGGATCGAGCCGAGCTTGGCGAACGTGAGCACCGCCAGCCCGATGAGGATCACCGCCGCGCCGACCGTCCAGCCGACCTCCAGGCGCGTGTTGCCGTGGATCTGCGCGGCCGTGGCGCCCTTGCGGGCGCGGAACTTGATCAGCGCATACGCCAGCCCGCCGATGACCGCGAAGAAGATCACCAGCGCGATGACCAGGATGATCTTGTACAGCGAGTCGATGTTGTCCGCGTTCGGCGAGCCGCCCGACTGGGGCGTGAAGAATGCGAGCGTTGTCGGGAGCAGTTGTGGCCCAAGGCGCGCGGGATTCTATTCAGCCCCGGACGGGACGTGCTTGATGACGATTGCTACTTGCCCGAGAACCGCGTCGGGCGCTTTTCCACGAACGCCATCGCGCCCTCCAGGAAGTCGTCGCTGCCGGCCATCTCGCGCTGGATCTGCGCCTCCAGCTCGAGCTGCTCCTCGATGCGCGCATACAGCCAGTTGTTCAACTGGCGCTTGGTCCCAGCGTAAGAGCGGGTCGGTCCCGCGGCCAACCGCGCCGCCAGCGCCGCGGACTCCTCGCCCAGGCGCTCGTCCGGGAAGACGCGGTTGATCAGGCCCCACTGAAGGGCCCGCGGGGCCGGCAGGCGCTCGCCGAGCATCATCAGCTCGGTGGCGCGGGCCATGCCGACGCGCGTGGGCACGAACAGTGACGAGCCGCCGTCGGGGACGAGGCCGATGTTGACGAACGCGAGCAGGAAGTACGCGCTCTCGCCCGCCACGATCAAATCGCAGCACAGCGCCAGCGAGCAGCCGATGCCGACGGCCGGGCCGTTCACGGACGCCAGCACCGGCTTGGGCATCTCGCGGATGGCGTGCATGATCGGGTGGTAGCGCTCGGTCAGCGTTTTGTACACGTCCGGGCGTCCGTCGGGCGTGGTCTCGCCACCGCTGACATCCTTCAGGTCCGCGCCCGAGGAGAACCCACGCCCCGCTCCTTCGATCAGCACGGCGCGCACCGACTCGTCCTCGGCGCGCCCGCCGCAGGGCCGCGAGCAGGTCTTCGCCGAACTGATGGTTCCATGCGTTCAACGCCTCGGGGCGGTTGAGCTGGATCGTGGCGACGCCATCGGCGAGCGACACGTTGACGGTCTCCAGCTGGGTGTTCGGGTCGTTCATGGCTCGCTCCTCTTCGTCGATCATCCTATGGTGTGGCGATGGCACGTCCCGTGA
The DNA here is from genome assembly GCA_963786535.1 of uncultured Solirubrobacterales bacterium. Taxonomy (GTDB): domain Bacteria; phylum Actinomycetota; class Thermoleophilia; order Solirubrobacterales; family Solirubrobacteraceae; genus Palsa-744. The sequence continues at coordinate 560,593 of CAWAZI010000002.1, forward strand.
TCGGCATGTGCGCGGCCCTGGAGCGGGCGCGCTGGAGCGTGTGGGACCTGCGGGCGGCGCTGCTGCCGTACAACTATGTCGAGGCCGTGCAGCGGGCGGGCGGGCTCGGGTTGCTCCTGCCCGTGGATCCGCACGTGACCGAGGACCCGGAGGAGGTGCTGGAGTTGATCGACGGGCTCGTGCTCGCGGGCGGCGCGGACATCGACCCTGGCTCCTACGGTCAGGAGGCACATGTGGAGACCGTGAACACGGTGCCCGAGCGCGACGCCTTCGAGATCGCGTTGACCCGCGCGGCGATCGAGCGGGATCTGCCCGTGCTGGGGATCTGCCGAGGTATGCAGCTGATCAACGTCGCTTGCGGCGGGACGCTGCGCCAGCACCTGCCCGAGCTGTTCGGACACGGCGAGCACCGCCGTGTCGTCGGCTCGTTTGACGGCTCCGACCACGATGTCGTGTTGAGCGAAGGCTCGCTGGCGGCGCGCGCGGCGGGCGAGCTCGCGCACGCAACCAAGTCCCACCACCACCAGGGCGTCGATCGGCTGGGGGAGCGCTTGGTCGTGAGCGGCGTCTCCACGCTGGACGAGTTACCCGAGGCGATCGAGCTGGCGGAGCGGCGGTTCGTGCTCGGCGTGCAGTGGCATCCGGAGGCGGACACGGCCAGCAGGGTCATCGGAGCGTTTGTCGCCGAGGCGGCCGCGCGCGTTGGTCCATGAACGCCCGACCGCACCGTCTATTTCAAAACACGTTCTGAGCCGACATATACTCAGCGCGCAGTGCGGCTGTCCAACACGATCAGGTCGGCGGCCTGGGGGGTGGTGGCGGCGGGGGTCGCCGCGCCGCTGGTGCGCAAGCGGATCGCGGCTCCGGCGCTCGTGACCCAGACCGTCGCGTTCGCCGCGCCCCTCGCCCTGTGCGTGGCCGTGCGCCGCTCGCGCACGCGCGACGTGGCGGTCTGCTGCCTGCAGATGTGGGCGTATCTGGCCGCGTACAAGACGCCGCACGACGACGAGGACGCGCAGGCCCGGCGCGTGCACATCGACTACCCGATCGACATCGATCGCGCGCTCGGTCTCGGCGAGTTGCCGACGCTGCGCCTGCAGCGTGCGCTGGCGCGAATCGATCCCGCCAACGGGGAGCCCAGCTGGCGGAAGCTCGACAAGGTGCTCGTGTGGGCCCACTGGGCGTGGTTCATGGTGCCCCACGGCTCGCTGGTGTACATCCTCGTGCGCCATCCTGAGCGGTTCCCGCGTGCCGCGGTGATGACCTACGCCGTGTTCGACCTGGGCGCGAGCGTCTACTGGCTCGCCCCGACCGCGCCGCCCTGGTATGCGGCGTCGGAGGCCGGTCGCGACGATCACGGCGCGGAGGACGTGCGCCGGATGATGGTCGAGTACGGCGAGCACTTCTGGAGAGACGGCTGGGGGCCTCTATACAGTGTGTTTGGAGGCAATCCCCTGGCTGCGATGCCCTCGCTGCACTTCGCCACATCCCTGATGGCCGCACTCCTGCTCGCGGAGGCGGGACCGGTCGCGGGCGCGCTCGGCGGCGCCTACGCCGCGGTGCTGGGGTTCGCGCTGGTGTACCTGGGTGAGCACTACGCCGTCGATCTGCTCGCGGGCGCCGCGCTGACGGGCGCCGTGCGCCGGCTGGGACCGCGCGCGGGACCGGCTCTCGAGGGTTTCGGGCGCGCCGTGGGGGCGCTGGAGGCAATCGCGCACGAGGCAAGTTGATGGGCGAGGGTATAGCGAGCGAGCCGGAGGTGGCGCGGGATCTGACAGACAGCCCGACGAGGGCGAACGCCTCGCACCACGAGGAGGAGATGCCGCGCGTGGCGGTCACGCGCCGGCAGGCCGTCGCGTTCGGGCTGTTCGTGCTCACGATCGTCGGTTTCATGTACTTCGTGCTGCCGAAGCTCGCGGGAGTCGGCACGACGCTGCACCACATCGAGGACGGGGACGGCTGGTGGATCGCGATCGGGGTCGTGCTCGAGCTGCTGTCGTTCGCCGGGTACGTGGTGTTGTTCCGCGCGGTGTTCGTCGGCAGGGGAGCCCACCCACCCGGACCGATCGGCTGGAGGGAGAGCTATCAGATCACGATGGCGGGCCTGGCCGCCACGCGCCTGTTCGCGACCGCCGGCGCGGGGGGCATCGCACTGACCGCCTGGGCGCTGCGGCGCTCGGGGATGGAGCCGCGGCTGGTCGCGTGCCGCATGGTGGCGTTCGTGGTGCTGCTGTATGCCGTCTACGCGGGCTCGGTGCTGCTGGACGGCATCGGCCTGGGAACCGGCCTGTTTCCCGGTGGTGGCTCGTTCGCGCTGACGATCGTCCCCGCGATCGTGGCGGCGATCCTGATTGCGGTTGTCGGCGCGATGGCGCTGCTCCCTGACGACATCGAGCGTCGCCTGCAGGGCTGGGCGTCGGGCTCCGGTCGTCTGGCCCGCTGGGTGGCGCTCGGGGTGACGGCGCCCGCGCTGGCCGCAAGCGGGGTGCGCACGGCAATCGAGCTGATCCGCTCGCGCGATCCGGGCTTGCTCGGGGCGGTGGCGTGGTGGGCGTTTGACATCAGCGTGCTGTGGGCGATGTTTCACGCGTTCGGCTCGCCGCCGCCGTTCACGGTCATCTGGATGGCCTACTTCCTGGGCATGCTCGGCAACCTGCTGCCGCTGCCCGGCGGTCTCGGCGGCGTCGAGGGCGGCATGATCGGCGCGTTCGCCGCGTTCGGCGTCGACTTCAACCTGGCGGTGCTCGCGGTGCTCTCCTATCGCGCCATCTCCTTCTGGCTGCCCACGATCCCCGGCGCCGTGGCTTACTTCCAGCTGCGCCGCACCGTGGCGCGCTGGCGCGAGGAGCAGAACGCCCACCCGGCGCTGAGCGCCCGCGCGCTCAGCGCCGAGACCGCTGGAGCGCAGGCGATATACTTTACAAAGTAAAGCGACCTGGAGAGATGAGATGAGCAGCAGCGACATCGTCGAGAACACGATCGTCATCGGCAGCGGACCCGCGGGGTATACGGCGGCGCTGTACACGGCGCGCGCGAACCTGAGCCCGCTGGTGATCGAGGGGTTCGCGTGGGGCGGGCTGCTGCAGCAGACGACCGACGTCGAGAACTACCCGGGATTCCCAGAGGGGATCATGGGCCCGGAGATGATGGCCAAGCTGCGCGCCCAGGCCGAGCGGTTTGGCGCGCGCCTGGAGACCGAGGAGGCCGAGCGCGTCGAGCTGGCGAGCGAGCCGGGGGGCATCCATCGCGTGTGGGTGGGAGACGTCGAACACCGTGCGCGCACGGTCGTGCTGGCGATGGGCGCTGAGCACAAGAAGCTCGGCGTCCCCGGCGAGGAGGAGCTCAGCGGGCGCGGCGTCAGCTACTGCGCCACCTGCGACGCGGCGTTCTTCCGGGACGCCCACACCGTCATCGTCGGTGGTGGCGACTCGGCGATGGAGGAGGCGATATTCCTGTCGAAGTTCGCCGGACACGTAACGGTCGTGCACCGGCGCGACGAGTTCAGAGCGTCGAAGATCATGCTCGAGCGAGCGCGCGCGCAGGAGAACATCGAGCTGTTGACGCCATACACGGTCAAGGAGCTGCTGCCTGGCGAGACCGGCGCCCTGGCGAAGGCGGTGCTCGTGCACTCGCACTCCGGCGAGGCCCGCGAGATCGAGATCACGGGCGCGTTCATCGCGATCGGGCATGAGCCTCAGTCCGGACTTGTACGCGGCCAGATCGACGTCGACGAGGAGGGATATGTCGTCGTCGCGGGGCGCTCCACGCGGACCAACCGCCACGGCGTGTTCGCCGCCGGGGATCTCGTCGACCACACCTACCGCCAGGCGGTCACGGCCGCGGGCTCTGGCTGTCAGGCGGCGCTGGATGCCGAGTGGTACCTGCGCGACACTCCCGAGGTGCCGACGCCCGAGGGCATGCCCGAAGGAGACCTCGCGGAAGCCCAGTGGGAGCCCACGGCCGGCGTGTGAGCGCAGTCGGTGGCGCGGCAGGGCCGCCCGACGCCTACAGCCGGGGCGGCAGAGCGCCCTCCAGCTCCAGGAGGTACTGCTTGCGGTCAAGCCCGCCGCCGTACCCGCCGAGCCCGCCGCCGGAGTGCAGGACGCGGTGGCAGGGGATGACGATGGGGATCGGGTTTGAGCCGAGCGCGTTGCCGGCGGCGCGAGCGCCGCGGGGACTGCCGGCCTCGGCCGCGACCTCGGCGTAGGAGAGGTGTCCGCCGTAGGGGATCGCGGCGGTGTTGCGCAGCACGCGTCGCGCGAACGGCGTGATCAGCGCCCAGTCGAGCGCGAGGTCGAACGTGCGGCGGTGCCCGGAGAAGTACTCGTCGAGCTCGCGCTGGACGGGATCGAGCGCCGCCGGCGCCGCGACGATGCGGGGAGAGAGCTTGCGCGCGAGCCGCTCCAGGAACTCGTCGAGCGGCTCCTCGGGGAAGGCCAAGCGCACGAGGCCGCGGCGGGTGCTCGCGGCGTAGAGCGTGCCGAACGGGGACTCGACGGGCGCGTAGTCGATGTCGGCGAGGCGCTCGGCGACGATGCGCTCGGTCAGGCGCCGGGCGGCCGCGGCGGCCTGCTCGGGTGTGTCGCCGGGTATGGTCCTGAGGGCGTGTTCGAGCGAGTCGTTCATGCGATCACCTCCTGGCGAAGCGTGGTCAGTCCCTCGTGCAGCGAACGGCGCGCCGCCTGCTCCGAGCAGCCGATCGCGGCGGCGATGTCACGGTGGGGGAGGTCGCCCAGGAAGCGCAGCACGACGGCGGAGCGCTGACGGTCGGGAAGCTCGTGGACGGCATGCCACAGCGACTCGTCCCGAGGCGGAGTGGGGGAGGAGTTGCGATCGGCGCCATCGGCGACGTCCGCGATCTCCGCCACGGGCAACGCGTTACGCGCGCGGGCACGATGAACGTCGAGGGCCTTGCGATGCGCGATCGTCAGCACCCATGCTTTCAGGTTCGAGCTCGCTCGCAGACGGGGATAAGCCCGCAGCGCCGAGATGAAGGTCTCCTGGAAGCAGTCCTCGGCGTCCTCACGCCCGACGGAGGCGAGGAGAAAGCGCCACACGTCCTCGCGGTGGGTGTCGAGGAAGCGTTGAAATGGCGGCGGTCCGGAGCTCACGTGGATGAAACGCGTGCGCGGACGAAAACGTGAGGTCGTGGTCGCGGGGGGCGAGCCCATGCGGCCGGCGAGTCGGGCGCGCGGTGTCCGCGGTCGATCGCGTGTGCTGAAGGCGGCGCTTTCAACCCGGATCCTGCTGAGCGGATGCGGCGCCGTGCGATTCGTAGTCGAAGAAGCCCGCGCCGCCGCTGCGGCCGAGCCGGCCCTCGCGCACCAGGCGGCGCAGCACGGGGGCGGGGCGATAGCGCTCCTCGCGATACTCCTCCCACAGTGTCTCGAGTGTTGCGAGCACCGTGTCCAAGCCGAGTGTGTCGCCCCACGCGAGCGGTCCGCGCGGATGGTTGAGGCCGAGCGTCATGCCGGTGTCGATGTCGCGGGCGCTGCCCACGCCCTCGCCGAGCGCGAACGCGGACTCGTTGACGAGCTGGCAGGCGATCCGTCCGAGCACGCCCCCGGGCGCGGGCCGCACGCGCGCGGTGTGCAGTCCCAGCCCCTGAAAAGCCGATTCGCCGGCGTCGCCGGTGACCTCCACGAGACTGAGGGGCACGAGCGCGTAGAACGGCTCGCTCGCGACGGTCCCGCCGAGACCCTCGACGGCGATCGTCGGGCCGGTGGCGCCCCGGGCGAGCCCGCGCAGCGCGTCTGCGACCGGACCGTCGCCCCGCACGATCGCGCCGGCGCCACCCGGTGGTGGGTCCGGGTCCGGGGGGCGGTGGGGATCGCGTGAGTAGTCGTAGTAGCCGCGCCCGGTCTTGCGTCCGTGCAGCCCGGCGGCGACCCGCTGGGCCTGGATCGGGGAGGGGCGCCAGCGGGGCTCGCCGAAGCTGAGCTCGTAAAAGCTCATCGAGACGTCGAACCCGGTGTCGACGCCGACGAGATCTGAGAGCTCGAATGGACCCATGCGAAAGCCTCCGCCGAGGCGCACGATTCGATCGATCGTCTCGATGTCGGCGATCTGCTCACCCAGCAGTCGCAACGCCTCCAGGCCGAACGGGCGGTTGCAGCGGTTGACCAGGAATCCGGGGCCGTCGCAGGCGCGAATCGTGTCCTTGCCCATCGCCCTGCCCGTCGCGTCGGCGAGCGCGAGCGAGCGCTCGTTCGAGAGCGCGCCGGCGACGACCTCAAGCAGGCGCATCAGCGGAGCGGGGTTGAAGAAGTGCATCCCGACCACACGCTCTGGGTGAGCAACGGCCGAGGCGATCGCGGTGATCGGCAGCGAGGAGGTGTTGCTCGCCAGGACGCACTCAGCCGCGACGACCTCCGCCAGACGGACGTAGAGCTCATGCTTGAGCTCCAGCCGCTCGGGCGCGGCCTCGATCACGAGCTCACACTCGGCCATCGCGTCGAGCGCATCGACGGGCTCGATCCGTGCGGCGGCCGCGTGGGCCTCTTCTGGGCCAACCTTTCCTTTGGCGGCTTCCTTGGCGAGTCCGTCGCGTGCGCGCTGGGCGCCGCGCTGGAGTGCTTCGGCGAGCGGGTCGTGCAGGAGCGTGTGCGCGCCCGCGCGGGCGGCGAGCTGGGCGATGCCCGAGCCCATCGTGCCGGCGCCCACGACGCCGATCGTGCGGGCGGGGGAGACCGGGGGGACGGAGGGGGCGGAGGGAGCTGGGGGTTCAGGCATGGAGCGGCGGGAGCGGCGCGAGTGGCAAATACATAGGCACTACAAGGGGAGGGGTGTGGTCTATGGGAGGGGTGTGGTCTATATATATATTTAAAACTTTGTGAACCATAGTATTTACGGTTTAGGTATATGTAGATACAGAAGAAAACAAGTGTGCGATCGTATGGCGATCAGCTGGGCACGAGCGCGTTGACGCCCGTCATGCCGCGCCCGATGATCAGCTTCTGGATCTGCGAGGTCCCCTCATACAGGGTCGTGACGCGGGCGTCGCGGAAGTAGCGCTCGACCGGATGGTCGTCGACGTAGCCCGCTCCGCCGTGCACCTGGATCGCGAGGTTCGCGCACTCGAGCGAGGCTTCGGTCGCGTGCAGCTTGGCGATCGAGGTCTCCAGCGTGTTCGGGCGGCCCTTGTCCTTGAGGAAGCCCGCCCGCCAGACGAGCATGCGCGAGGCGTCGGTCTTGAGGACCATGTCGGCGATCATCGCCTGCACGAGCTGGAAGGAGGCGATCGGGCGGCCGAACTGCTCGCGCTCCTTGGCGTACTTCACGGACTCTTCCACGCACCCCTGGCAGATGCCCACGCAGCCGGCCGCGACGGAGTAGCGCCCGGAGTCGAGCGCGGACATAGCGACCTTGAACCCCTCGCCGATCTGGCCGAGCATCTGATCGTCGAAGACCTCGACGTCGTCCAGGGCGATCGAGGCCGTGTCGGAGGCGTGCAGGCCCATCTTGTGCTCGATCGTCTGCGGTTTGAATCCCGGCTGGTCGGTGTCGACGAGAAAGCAGGCGAGGCCCTTGTAGCCGAGATCCGGGTCGGTCTGGGCGAAGATCAGCGCCAGGCGCGCGTAGTTTCCCATCGAGATCCACATCTTCGCCCCATTGATGACCCAGCCGCCGTCGGTCTTGCGCGCGCGCGTCTTCTGGTTGGCGGCGTCCGAGCCGGTGTCGGGCTCGGTCAGGCCGAAGCACCCGAGCCACTCGCCGGAGCAGAGCTTCGGGAGGTAGGTCTGCTTCTGCTCCTCGGTGCCCCATTTGAGGATCGCCGAGCACACGAGCGAGGTCTGCACGGAGATGACCGTGCGGATCGCCGAGTCCCCGCGCCCGATCTCCTCGACGATCAGCCCGTAGCTGAGGTAGTCCAGGCCCGCGCCGCCGTACTGGAGAGGGACGATCGCGCCGAGGTAGCCCTGGTCGGCGATCTTGCGGACGAGCTCCAGGTCGAAGTGATGGTTGCGCGCGTTTTCGCGCGTCTGCAGAACGATCTCGCGATCGGTGAACTCGCGTGCCGTCTCGCGGATCAGGCGCTGCTCGTCGGTCAGGTCGAAGTCCATGTTCTCGTGTCTCTCCTCTCGCTCGTCGCACATCTCGACGGGCGCTCGTAGTCGGTGCGGGCAGGTGCCGCCTATATGTCTGCTGTCTCTACCTCGAGCCCGCCGTTGCGGTCCCGGTTTCGGTGCTCGCCGTTGCGCTCTCGGCCAGCTTCGGTGTGCTCCAGGGCGCCTGCACACGTCGCTCGAGCTCCCGCGCGAGACCGTCGATCGACAGGCGCTCCTGAGCGAGCGAATCGCGCTCGCGCACGGTCACCGTGCGGTCCTCGATGCTCTGGTGGTCGATCGTCACACACAGTGGCGTCCCGATCTCGTCCTGACGGCGGTAGCGCTTGCCGATCGAGCCACCCTCGTCGTACTCGGCCTGCACCAGCTCGCGCACCGATTCGTACACCTCGCGCGCGAGCTCTGGCTGGCCGTCCTTGCGGACCAGCGGAAGCACCGCGGCCTTGACGGGCGCCAGGCCGGGGTGCAGGCGCAGCACGGTCCTGGTCTCGCCTTCGATCGCCTCCTCGTCGTAGGCGTCCACGAGGAACGCGAGCGTAGCCCGATCGGCGCCCGCGGCCGGCTCGATCACATGAGGCACGTACCGCGCGCCGGTGGCCTGGTCGAAGTACTCGAGCTTCTGGCCTGAGAACTCCGCGTGCTGGGTCAGGTCGAAGTCGCCGCGGTTGGCGATCCCCTCGAGCTCGGACCAGCCGATGGGGAACAGATACTCCACGTCGCTGGTCTGTGAGGAGTAATGAGAGAGCTCGTCCTGCTCGTGCGCGCGCAGGCGCAGATGATCGGGTCGGATCCCCAGCCGTACGTACCAGCCCATCGCGCTCGGTCAGCCAGTGCTCGAACCATCGTGGCGCCTCTTCGGGCGCCACGAAGAACTCCATCTCCATCTGCTCGAACTCGCGGGTGCGGAAGATGAAGTTGCCGGGGGTGATCTCGTTGCGGAACGACTTGCCCACCTGGGCGATGCCGAACGGGAGGGTCTTGCGCGAGAACTGCAGGACGTTCTTGAAGTTGATGAATATCCCCTGCGCGGTCTCCGGCCGCAGGTAGGCGGTTGCGCCCGACTCCCGGACGGGGCCGATCGTCGTCTCGAACATCAGGTTGAAGTCGCGCGCGTCCGTCAGATCGCACTCATCGGTCTCGCCCGGGTGCTTGGACGGTTTGCGCCCGCACTGCAGCTCGGAGAGGTGGTCGGCGCGAAAGCGCTGGCCGCACGTGCGGCAGTCCACGAGCGGGTCGGTGAAGCCCGCGAGGTGTCCGCTTGCCTCCCATACCCGCGGGTGCTGGAGGATCGCCGAGTCGATCGCGACGATATCCTCGCGCTCCCGCAGCATCGCTCGCCACCAGGCGTTCTTGACGTTGTTCTTCAGCAGCACCCCGTAGTGGCCGTAGTCGTAGGTCGAGCCCACGCCGCCGTAGATCTCCGAGGACGGGAACACGAACCCGCGCCGCTTGCACAGCGCGACGATCTTGTCCATCGTGACGACATCCCCGCCCGGCGTGCCAATCGCGGAGGCGTCTGTGTCGCTCGGGCTCTCGCTCATCGTCCGCGGATGGTATTCGAGACTTGCGATCCTGCTCGCGGCCGGCGCCCGACCGTCTCTCGGGGAGGGCTCGTCGTCGTGTATCCGCGGGTGGCGACGAACGGGGTTGACAAATCTTTTTCCCTTTCCCCTTGACATACGCTAGAAACTGTGTTTTTCTTCATAGCAATGGACGGTAGCCAACCCAAGTGGAACGGACTCCAGCCGGGACGGACATGCGTAGGAGACGTACCCGTGCCGGGATCTGTTCGAGCGCCGCTACCCATACCTCTCCGGTGGCGCTCGAACAGGTCTCGGCACGCGCTCGCTTCGCGCCGGCCTCCTCAATCGGGCGTCGCGGCCTGACCAGGCCGCGACGCCCGCCGGGTTGTCCCGCATCACCCCAAGCTTCGGGCTTCGGCCCGGAGGGCAGTCGCTCACGCCTCTCGGATCTCAGGGCGCCTCGGGCCGGCTTGGCTAGTCAAAGTGGGCCCGGGGGGCGACTGCGCGGCGTGTAGCATCGCCCGCCGTGGCTCGCATCCTGATCGTCGGTGGCGGTTGCCGTGGCAGGCGCCTGGCGGCGCGGCTGGTGCAGGAGGGCCGACACGCCGTGCGCATCACGACTCGCGGCGAGTCCGGCCGCGCCGCGATCGAGGCGACCGGCGCCGAGTGCTTGATCGGCACGCCCGACCGCCTGGCGACCCTGCGCGGGGCCCTGGACGGTGTGACGATCGCCTGCTGGATGCTCGCCACGGCCCGGGGGGATCGGGCGCAAGTGGAGGCGCTGCACGGCTCGCGCGTGGAGTCGTTCCTCGGCCAGGCGATAGACACGACCATGCGCGGCTTCGTCTATGAGGCGACGGGCGTCGCGGCGGCGCGGGAGGGTCTTGCCGAGGGCGAGCGGATTGTCCGGACGGTCGGGGTGCGCAATGCGATCCCCGTGAGGATTCTGAGGGCCGGCATCGAGAATCCCGAGGTCTGGCAGGCCGAGGCTCAGGCCATGGTGGACGGGCTGCTCGGAGATCGGGACGAGCGCGGAGACGCGCTATCCTCAGGCTAATCCCCAAAAGCCGATCAAGATTTGTAGAAGCGCGGTTTCCCATGACTCTCGCGACGGCTGACTGTCGAGAAAGGAACGACACCATGACGCTGCAACTTGGCGAGGAAGCCCCCGACTTCGACGCCGACACCACCGAGGGCCGCATCAAATTCCATGACTGGATCGGCGACTCCTGGGCGGTGCTGTTCTCCCACCCGAAGGACTTCACGCCCGTCTGCACGACCGAGCTCGGATACATGGCGCAGGCCAAGCCCGAGTTCGACGCTCGCAACGTGAAGATCATCGGCCTCTCGGTCGACGCCCTGGAGAATCACGAGGCGTGGGCCAAGGACATCGAGGAGACCCAGGGCGCCGCCCCCAACTATCCGATCATCAGCGACAGCGACTTCAACGTGTCAAAGCTCTACGGCATGCTGCCCGCGAGCACCTCCGGCGACCCGCTTACGCGCACGCCGGCCGACAATCAGACGGTTCGCAACGTGTTCGTGATCGGGCCCGACAAGAAGGTCAAGCTGATCCTCGTGTATCCGATGACGACCGGGCGCAACTTCGACGAGGTGCTGCGCGTGATCGACTCGCTGCAGCTCACCGCGAAGCACAAGGTCGCCACGCCGGTCAACTGGAATCGGGGCGAGAAGGTGATCATCGCGGGCTCGGTCTCCAACGACGAGGCCAAAGAGACCTACCCGGATGGGTGGGAGGAGCCCCGTCCCTACATACGGTTGGTACCGCAGCCCAGCTGACACTCAGCCGCCATTGCGGTGCGCCCCGGGCAATCCGGGGCCGATGCTACGTGAGCGCAAGGCCGTCGAGGCCGGTCGTCTGCAGTCGATCCAGGAGATTCTCCAGGATGCGCGCGGTGGCGCCCCAAATGAGGTGGTCGTCCACGACGTAGGCGTCGGTCTCGAACGCGATCCCGCGACGCTCCATACGCGTGCGCGTCCGGCCGGTGCGCAGGGCGGCCAGCGGGAGCTCGAGCACGGCATCCACCTCCGCCGGCGACGCGCTCCAGCGAAAGCCAGCCGGAATCAGACCGACGAACGGATGGATCACGTAGTTGGTCACGAATGTCGACACCGCCGGCAACTCGCCGAGCAGGCTCACCTGCGCGCGCGGCAGCCCGATCTCCTCCTCGGCCTCGCGCAGCGCCGTGTCCGACAGGTTCGCGTCCCCGGGGTCTCGCCTGCCGCCGGGAAATGAGATCTCGCCCGCGTGCCGACGCAGGTCGGTACGACGCCTGGTGAAGACGGCGTGGGGATCTCCGCCCTCAGGGGCCACGAACAGCGGCACCAGCACCGCCGCGGGAGTCTGTCCTTCGCTGTCGGCTATCGGCTGAGCATCGCGGTCGTGATCAGGCGGCCATGTGCACGCGCTCGACGCGCTCCGCGAACATGACCTCGCCGTCGAGCGCGCGATGAACCGGGCACTTCGCGGCGATCACCAGCAGACGCTCCGCCTGCTCCTCGGGGAGATCGTCGGGCAGGCGCAACACCAGCTCGAACTTGGTGGGACACCCACGCTCAGCGGGGCGATACTCGCACGCGACCTCGACATGCCCGAGATCCCAGCCCTTGCGTGCCGCGTACATCTCCATCGTGATCGCGGTGCAGGACGCGAGGCTGACCGCGAGCAGCTCCTGCGGATCGGGTCCCGCGTCTTCGCCGCCGCTGTCCAGCGGCTCGTCAACGGTGAGCTGGTGCTCGCGCACCTGCACGGTGTGTTTCAACGTACTGCCGTCGCGTCGTGCCGTAGCTTTCATGCCGGCCCACCTTTCGTATCGATCATCGAAGCCCCTCCGATCGACCCCTCGTTGCACATGCGCCTCTATCTCACATGGTACTCCGGCGCCGGTCTGATCACCCCCGATCTCGGGCCCCGGCGCGGCATAACCCAAGGCGGGCCCCGCCAGGTTGTGGGCGCCAATCCCTGGGCAGGGTCGCGCGAAACTACGCGAGCGGGTTCAACAGCAGGCCCGTGAGCAGCTTCGGGAAGAAGAACGTCGACTTCGGCGGCATGTTCTCGCCGGCCGCCGCCACGTCTCTGACCTGGGCGACGGGAGTGGGTCGCATGAAGAACGCGGCGTCGTAGTCGCCGGCGCGGACCAGCCGCAGCGCCTCCTCGGTCGAGCGGGCATAGAACAGGCCGTGCAGGTGCGAGATGTCCTCGTCGCTGAGCCCCAGCGCTCCCTTCAGCAACAGCGCCTCCAGCACGCCGGTGTCCAGTTGGCGATAGGCCTCCGAGCGCTCCGGCAGGGCCGCATCGGCGATCGCCTGGTCCTTCAGCGTCAGGCGCAGCGCACGACCGTGGTGGCCGTCGATGTAGCCGAGCTGCAAAGGTCCCTCGCCGGGAGGCGGTGCGATCTCCTCGACTGGCACCTCGACGATCTCGAAGTCGCGCTCGAGCGCCCGCCTGAGCGTTTGGCGGCGGTCCTCGTCGAGATGGCCGATCAGGCGATGGGTGGGGAACACCGTCAGCCCCGGGTCCTCCAGCGCGACCAGGCACATGAGGATGTACCGGTGCTCGCCCTCGCCTCCGAGCTCCCGCGCGTAGGCCTGCATCGTCTCGTAACGGTGATGCCCGTCGGCGATCAGCAGCTCGGCGTCGCGCGTGGCTGTCTGCACGGCCGCGATCGCCCGCGGGTCGGCCACCCGCCACAGGCGGTGCGTCGTGCCCTCCGCGTCTGATGACCTCGCCCCACGGCGGTTGTGCGGTGGCCGGCTCCAGCGCGGCCCAGGCGGCCTGGGTCGGGTCGGAGTACAGCGAGAAGATGGGGGAGATGTTCGCGCGCGTCGCGCGCGTCAGTGCCAGCCGGTCCTCCTTCGGGCCGGGATGCGTGCGCTCGTGCGGACGCACCCGTCCCGGGCCGTACTCCTCGATGCGCACCCGGCAGTAGAACCCGCGCCGGGTCAGCCGGCGCCCGTCCGGCCCGGTGTAGTCCTGAGTGTGCGCCCAGATCGCCGGCTCTGAGTCGCGTACCAGCGCCCCCTGCAGCTGCCAAGTCTCCAGCAGGCTCGCCGCGGCCGCATAAGGATCGGAATCCCGCCCACCCTCGCCCTCGGGCAGGTCGATCGCGACGATGTTGTGCGGCGAGCGGGCCAGCAACGCGGCGCGCTGATCGGCGTCGATCACGTCGTACGGCGGCGCCGTCACGTCCGCGAGCGAGCCGACGACGGCGAGGTCGTAGTGCAACGCACGCAACGGTTGGATCTCGGCCATGGGCGGGGGTGAGGCTAGCAGTGGGAGAAATCTGCCGAGTCGAGGCGAGAGGCTACCCGGTCGCGGATCCCGGCAGCGCTTGCCGTGCGTCTACTCTTTAGCTCATCGGGGCGTGGCGCAGCCTGGTAGCGCACTCGCTTTGGGAGCGAGAGGTCGCTGGTTCGAATCCAGTCGCCCCGATATGACAGTTATCTTCAAAGGCAGGCGAAAAAATGGCAGCGCGCCAAGGCGAATCCCTACGAAGCCATCGAAGCCATCCAGGCTCGCACGAGGCCAGGCCGCCAAAGATGAGGAACCAGACTGCCACATTCCCCACGGAGGGGAGTCCCTCATCTCGCGCATGAGCATCCGTTGGAAGTGCGATGTCTAGCTGGTCCGGAAGGCGTCCCCCTTGCGGGCGCGTTGCTCGACTACCGTGGTGATCAGCTCGATAAGTCGGTCGCTGGTCTTCCACTTCAGTGCAAGCCGTCGTGGATCCATTGCGTAATGAGATACTCTCGATGAGGGGCTCCTATCGGGGCCTTGTCGCACGCTCAACCAGCCGGTTCTGGGCAGCCTATGCACACAGCGCTCGCTCGTCTGTGCGTCTACGTCGTCTGTGCGACTTTCGGAGCGCTGCGAGGAATGGCCGAGGGTTGAGGAGAGCGTGGGGCGGGCTCGTCAGGAGGCCGTCCAGCGCTTCTGGGTGGGGTCCCAGCGGCCGGTTCTGGTGTCCTCGAAGATCGGGTCGAGGAAGGTCGCGACATCGGCGTGCGCAGCGTTGAGGTCGGTGGGGAGACCAACTTCTTCGGCGGCGCGGGCGTAGAGGATCGTCCATGCTGGCGGGGGTGCGGGAGCGCGGAGGGGAGGGGTTGGCGGGCGCGGTTGCGGAATGTCGCGTCGAGGCTTTCGCGCAGGCCCTCCGCGTGCGGGGTGGCGAGTTCGGCGATCAGGATGAGGTCGATCAGGTCCTTGATCCTTGTGCTCGGCTGTTGCTGTGGTCCGTATGTCGCGGTGTAGGCGTGGACCTTCTCGGCGATGTGCTGCTCCAGGGCGATCACGGGCATCTCGATCGGCAGGATGTCCGCAAAGTCCAGGAGACTCGGGATCGGCAAGCGTTCGGACGGGACGGTTGGATGCTCACTGAGCGCCACGTCGACGGGGAACTGCTCGAAGCGACGTCCGGCGAGTTCGGCGGTCACGCTGTAGCGCACGGCGCGGAACGCCTCGGCGCGGTCCAGCGCTGGGGTTCGCGTCACGTCGAAGCTGAAGTGGTCGTGTAGGTCGATCGCCTGGGCTGCGATGAGGTCGGCGGTTGCGGTCTGTTCGTCGTCGGCTCCTGCGAGGTCGATGTCCTTGGTCGTGCGTGTTCGCAGTCCGAGTCGCAGGTCGAGCGCGAACGCTCCCTTGAGCACCCAGCGTTGCGGGTCCACGATGGCGAGCCTGGCGAGGAAGCGCTCGAATGCGACGCGCTTGCGCAGTCGCATCACGGTTACGCCGCTGGCGGCTGCCTCGTTGCGGATGCGCTGGTCCAGCGCGGCGCGAAACGCCTCCGGTGTGACGTACTTCATGCGATTGTGGCTTCTTGGATCGTGCGCCGTATGAGGGCAGCGACCTGGCCGCTGTGGCGTTCTGCCTGATCTATGAGTTTGCTGGGTGTCACGCGTCCCTGCTGCAGGGCTTGGCGGATCGCCATCTGGATCTGCTCGGGCGCCGTGCCCGAGCTGGCCGCGTCGGCGATTGCTCGCGATGGGGTGCTTACGCGGATGCCGTTGCGAGTTGTGATCTCGTCGTCCGGGATGGCCGTCGTGGCGGTGTGGAGGGTCACTCCGGCGGGTGGGCGGATTCCGCGATGCTCGCGGGAGACGAGCAGGTGCACGGTGTCGGGCAGCACGTCGGAGAGCTCGTGCAGCACGAGCGCGCTCTCGTGCGAGACGATGGCGCGACCCATTCCGAGCGCCAGCCAGGCGGCGCGCATCTCCTCGTGCTCTCCTGTTGGGTAGTCGCTGAGGCGGTAGAGCCCGTGCCGCACTCGCGCGAACCGTCCCGTTCGCGCGTGGTGGGCGAGCAGTTGCGCGCTGTAGCCCCGCTCCTGAGCCTGCCGGGCCGTGAACAGGCCCTCCTGGGAATAGGCGAGGCGGTGCAGCGCCGAGCTATCGGGATGCAGTACAACGTCAGCCATATATAAAGTTTAACTATAGTAGACGCTGACTTGCCTGCCAAGTCTCCGCTACAGCGTCCCGTGCAGCCGCCCGATAGTCTTGGCCCTCTCGTGGTTCAAATACCGTCCGGTTAGGGCGACTGGTTCATGTGGGACGAAGACGTGTGCGGTCGTGTTAGATCATGTTTGCGTTTCAGGTCGGGCGTCGGATGGCGCCAGGCCATAGGTCGAATTCGTTCAAGCTGGGCTATGGCGAGTCCTACGCTCCGCTCGCCGGGCGACCTGCGTGGCCGCCCGAGCTGGTGTGACACCCATCCGAGTCCGATGGGTGACCACTCGGGGGTTACTTCGAACTCGGGCGCGCTCCAGCCGGGGAACACGTCGGGCAGGCCCTCGCTGACGCGGTCGGGGAACTCCGCCGGGCGCTTCTCCAGGAAGGCCGTTATGCCCTCCGCCGCGTCGGCGGAGCGCCCGCGGTGGAGCATCCCGCGCGAGTCGGCCCGGTGGGCAAGCATCGGATGCTCGGCGCCGAGCATCCGCCAGAGCATCCGCCGCGCCAGGGTGACCGAGACGGGGGCAGTGTTCTCGGCGATCTCCCGCGCCAGTCCGCGCGCGGCCTCCAGCAGCTCGCCGGGCGGGTGCAGGCTGCGCAACAGCCCGCCCTCCAGGCCCTCCTGAGCGGAGAAGAGCCGGCCGGTCATCGCCCACTCAAGCGCACGACCGATCCCGACGATCCGCGGCAAAAACCAGCTGGAACAGGCCTCCGGGACGATCCCGCGGCGCGTGAACACGAAGCCGATGCGCGCGTCCTCGGCGGCCAGGCGGACGTCCATCGGCAGGGTCATCGTTGCCCCGACCCCCACCGCCGGACCGTTGATGGCGGCGATGATCGGCTTGGTGGACTCCCACATCCGCAGCACGACCTGCCCGCCGTTGTCCCGCGGGATCCCTCCGTCGTCGCCCTCCGGACCGCTGGTCTGCAGGCCGTCTCGGCCCACGGTCCGCCCGCCGTCGTTCGCGACCGGCTCCGCCTCCACCAGCGCGCCGCCGCGCCGGGCGAACGTCTCCCCGCCGGCCGCCAGGTCCGCGCCCGCACAGAAGGCCCGTCCGGCGCCCGTGACGATGACCGCGCGCACCTCATCGTCGTCGTCGGCCCGGTCGAACGCCTGGATCAGCTCCCGCGCCATCGTGGGCGTCCACGCGTTCAGCCGCACAGGGCGGTTCAGCGTGACTGTGAGGATACGCTCGGAGAGGTCGATGGCGATTTGCTCGAAGGGCGTCATGGGCGAGGCGGAGTCTATTCGCGGACTGCCCTCATCGCCGGACTCCACGTCATGGCCGCGTCCAGCAGCCAATCCGCTCGCCGGGGACGTGGGCGGACAGCTGGAAAAGATTCTCCTCCGTCGATTACGTCCGGCGGCTTCCGGACAATACCCACGTGCTGGTGCCCGCGCTCATCTTCGTCGTCTGCCTCTGCGCGGGCGTCTGGGCGAGTTCGCGCTGGCTGCCGTCCCTCGCGGACGGGCCGGTCGGGGGCCTGGCGTTCTTCGCCGTCTGCGGATTGCTCGGAGCGAGCCTGGGTCTGGTGGGCTTGCACATCTACTCGACCGTTCGCGCGGTCGAAGAACTCGGCCATGGGCTGGCGGGCTCCGACAAGGGCGACTTCCTGGCCGGCGGCCTGGCGCAGATGCTCTACGACGCGGGAGCGGTCTTCGGTATCGCCCTGATCGTCTACCTGCTGGCGCCCTCCCCGCCGCGCGCCGGCGACCGCTTGCGTCCAGCGGCCGATCCGCTGGCCGGCTCGACCGACGCGTAGTCGCTCCCCCGTGGCCCGGGGACTGAGCCCGGACCCTGCTCGCGCCCGGGAGCCCTTTCGCACGCTGTGAATCGCATCCTCCCACGCTTGGCGCCGTGGACCTGCCCGGGACGCTTCCCGCCCGCTTCAGAATCGTGTCGTTCCCGCGCCGCATGGGGCCCGGCCTGACAGCCGCACATGTGCGGCTGTCTCCGGCGGCGCATGCGCCGCCGGAGACACTCTGGTCGCCCTCTCCGTCCCTCACTCCCGCTACGTAATCGGTTCGCCTGCCCACGCCCGGGTCCGTGCCAGGCGCACGGCTCTTCCTCCGGACGTTGTGGACATATCGGCTAAACGTCCCGTGCAGCCGCCCGCCCGCCTCGGCCGTCTCCGCTAATGGGATCACATCGCTGATGTGGTCATGAGGCGAGCCGATCGGCGAAGAACGACAGGATCTCGTCGCGGGCGGCGATTGTGGGTTGGCCGGCTTCATCGATCAGGTGGGCGGTCACCACGCTGTGCGGGCTCGCCACCACTTGGTCGAAAAATGGTGGCGTGTCAGGGTTGGCCGCGCTGTCGGGGAGCACTCGTCCGATGAAGCGGTCGCCGAGCGCCTCCGAGTAGGCCGCGAACCGCTGAGCCTTGCAGAACCGATCCCCCTCAAAGCGATAGGCCATGACGGTCAAATCCTCCCGCTCGAGGCGCTCTCGAACAGCGGTGAGCTCCCCGGGAGCGATCTCCAGCCCGGCGGGGTCGTCCAGCGGTAGCGTCGGCTCGGCCAGGACCGGGGCGAGCATCGCTGGCTCGAGCATCATCGTGAGCGCGAAGTTGCCCGTGAAGCACATCCCGATCGCACCCACGCCTGGAGCGCCGCACTCCTCGTGCGCCAGCCTCGCGAGCGACCGGAGCCACTGGGTCACCGGGCTCGACTCGTTGGCGGCGAACGCGCGGAACTCGGCGCTGACGCACGCCCGCCGAAAGACGGCGGCGCCCTCCTCGACACCCGGCACCGCGCCATCGCGACCGAACAGCGAGGGCATGTACACGGTGAATCCCGCGTCCCTCACCCAGCGGCTGAAGCGGGCGACGTGCGGGCTGATGCCCGGCATCTCCGTCATCACGATCACCGCCGGTCCCGCGCCGGCCACGTGCACCACCTTCGCGACGCCGTCGATGGTGACCACGCGTGGATCGAAATCTTCGAGCGGATCGTCGTCGTTCAGGTTCCGTTTCGACATCCTCGTCGCTCCCTCTCTCGACTTTGATGGGTCGATCACTTGGGTCGGAAACCGTCTGAGTTAGACCCGCGGGCTCGACGCCGCGCGCGCTTCGTCTGCCTCGGCCCGTGCCCGCGCGATCTGCTCGAACTGGCCGCGGAACTCGCTCATGCTCTCGGCCAGCGCCGCAAAGTCCGAGTCCGGGGAGCACCAGCAGATCTAGTGGCGTTACCGCACGCGGCACCGGCGCTGCGCGGGACTGCGGCCGAGCAACGCCATCTCGCCGAAATACTCTCCCGCACCGAGCGTGCCGATGTGCTGCATTTCCTCTCCGACGCGCTTGCTCACCTCGACTTCGCCCGACAAGATCATGAACAGACTGTCGCCCGTATCGCCCTCTTCGAACACCACCTCGCCCGGCTCGTAGTGCGCCTGCGTGGCGCCGCCACCGCCGCCCAGATTCAGCTGAACCGGGTGCGAAGGCAGCGCCAGGTCACTCAGCCACGAAAGCGCGACTTTCGTCTTGCGGCTCGCCCCCGGTAGCTTCGCCCAGTAGATGCACCGCCACATCAACCACGCCAACTGCCCCTCCACCGTCACTCCTCCCGGCAGCTCCGCCACCGCCCTGCGGTGGCCCAGCGCGCCCAGCTTGCCGAGGCCCTTGAACGCGAACGACCTCCTTCGCGCGCCGCTCTCCGTCGCCACAATGTTCGCCGCCAGCACCTTCGCCTCGCGGATCGCGTGCTGCGCCGTCGGCGGGCTCGGCGAGCCGTCGTGCATCGGGATCTGCGCGCAGTCCCCAACCGCCCACACGTTCTCGCATCCCTTCACCGCCATCGTTCGGTCGCACTCCAACCGCCCCCTCATCGTCGGCAATCCCATGCGCTCCACCACCGGGTTCGGCGAGGACGGCACCGTCGAGATCAGCGTCCTCGTCGATATCCGCCGCCCGTCGCCCAGCACCGCGCTGTGCGGGCTCGCCGCCACCAGCCGCTCCCCGAGCATCAGCTCGATCCCCTGCTCGCCCAGCGTCTTCGTGGCATACCTCGCCAACCTCGGCGTCAGCTCGCGCTCGAGCACCTGCTTGCCGCTGTGCACCAGCACCACCCGCATCTCCTCGCGCCGCAGCGACCGATAGTCCCCGATGGCCCTGCGCACAAAGTCGTTCAACGCCGCCGCCACCTCCGTGCCCGAGAATCCTCCGCCCGCCACCACGAACGTCAGCATCGAGCGGCGCACCTCCGCGTCCTTCACGACCGACGCTTGCTCCAGCACATTGATCACGTGATTGCGGATCCGCACCGCGTCAGCCAGCGTCTTGAACCCCATCGCGTGCTCGGGCAGTCCCGGTATCCCCCGGAAATCCGTGACGTTCCCCAGCGCTACCACCAGGTGGTCGTACTCAAGCTCGTATCTCTGCGGCGTCATCCCCGCGCCCAGCACCACCACCCTCCCATCGACATCCACCTCTTCGATCTCCCGCACATACAACTCCGCTTCCGCGCAGCATCTGCCGCAGCGGGCTCACCGTGTCGAGAATCCCCACATCCCCCGCCACCACCTCCGCCAGCATCGGCTGAAACACCAGGTAGTTCTCGCGGTTCACCAGCGACACCTCCACCCCCGCGCCCTTCGCGGCCAACCGTTCCAGGCCCAGCGCCGCATACACCCCTCCGAACCCTCCGCCCAGCACCACCACCCGGGCCCGCCTTGCCGGTCCGCCTCTCAAGTCCGTAGCCGCCATCCCCGCAGTATCGCGACCTCCGTGTTTCCCGCGCCTCTCTCAGCGGGGATGAGCCCGCTTTTGCGAGCGCTCCCTTTCGCGCACGCGATCGACCGCGGACACCACGCCCTCGACTCGCCGTCCACCGCGGGCTCGACCCCCCGACCACCACCCTCATCCCGCACCCCGCTCCCGTCGCTCGCCGAGTAGCGCAGGTCTCTCTACGGCCCTTCGGAGATCACCAGGCGCAGTGCGCCCTCCAGACTCTCCTGCGCTCGCAGGTGGCCATGCTCGGCGTCCCACGCGCCGCACTCCAGCGCGGCCGTGAGACGATCGACGATCCGCTGCTCCACATCCGCCTCCAGCAGCGCCCACACCGACTGCGCGCCCCGCACCGCCGGGTCCAGAAGCGCCTCCGGTCGCCGCCAAAACGCCTCAAAGAATCCATCCACACAGTCGCCCGGCGTCGGAATTCGCTCCACTCGCGCCCGTCCCCCCAACGCGCCCGCGACATCCTCGACGGAGAGCGGTCGTCCATAGGGTCTAACGAGCTGCCGGTGCGGTGGACGTGTCGGCCCCCCGCTGGTGCGCCATTCGGGCGTTCCAGGTCCGTTCGATCTGTCGCATCAGGGCGGGGTAGACAATCCAATGCCGGAACGGCTTGATGAGCGCCATGTATCCCTCTCCGAACAGACCGCGTGGCTTGACGTAGACGGCCATCTGTCCTTGGTAGCGCCCTTCGCCCTGATCGACCCAGGCCAGGTGCATCACGCCGTGCACGGTCTTGTTCGAGATCTCCGCGGCAAACTCGACGTCGGTGCGATACAGGGGCGCGAAGGGCAGGGAGCCGAAATCCAAATCCGCCGCCGTGTTGCGCAGATCTCCTGGCAGCCGCTCGGTCAGTGAGGTTTCGTGCTTACCCGGGATCGGCAGTTTGCCCGCCCCATCATCCCGGCCGCTGTCGATCGGGGCCGAGATCCTGCCGAGGTCGAACCGACTGCCGAGGCGATCGCGGACACGCCACAGGACGCGAGCCGGGAGGGACTCCGCGTTGGCCGGATCGGAGGAGGCTGCTATCTCGAGCAGTGTTTGAAAGTCCTCGGCGCCGCCCTGCGCCGGTAGCGCCCAAACATCCTCCAGCCTGAAGTCGGGCACGACCTCACGGATACGCCAAGGCTGGGATTCATGCGCACTGTTCGGGAGTTTCATGGCCAAGCCTCGATTCGCTCGCTGCCGTACTGATCGTGACGCGGAGTATCTCGCATAGCAGGGCTTCTCTCATGCGCTCTTGGTAGGACAGCTCAAACCTCCTCCGCGAGGATGGCATCTATTGTGGGCGTGGGGCTCGCAATCGCGGGTCGCCAACGGCAGATCAGGTGAGGGTCTCTGGGATGAGCCGAAGTCCTGCTCCGCTTGCGGCATTGTGCAGTCGGCGGTCCCACGTCGCGAATACGAGATCCTCGTGCGGGAGCACGAGGGCGGCGGCGAGGTGCAGAGCGTCGAGGCTGCGCAGTGCGCGATTGATCGCAAGCGCGGCCGCGTCTTCTACGAGGCGCTGGTCTATCTCGATGACGCCGAACATGGGCCACTCAGAACCGACCGTCTCGGCGGCTGTCTTGCCGGCGGCTAGACCGACCGCGCGAACAGTCTCGACGTAGCCGGCACGGCACATGAACCATCCGTCGGCATCATCCATGGCATCGCGAACTGCGTCGCTCTCGGGCTCAGCCACGTAGCGCTTGACGAGTGCGCTTGCGTCGAGGTAGAGATTCAGCGCTCGTCGTCCCGCTCTGAGAGCACCAGCGATGATGCGCTGCGCCGGCTCTTCACGAGTCGTGGTGCCTTGGTCGCTCGCGCGCGCGTTGGCGCGACCAACCGGCCGTCGGCCACGAGCTTTCGCAGAAGATCATCATCAGCCGAGGCGCCAGCGGGAACGATGTCCGCTATCGGGTTACCACGGACGGTCACCCGCACCTGCTGTCCGCGGCTGACCGCTCGCAGCGTCTCGCTCAGCGACAGCTTCAATTCACGGACACCAATCTCGCGCATGTGACCACCTTATCAGGAATGAGGTCACAACTTTTGTCAGAGATTTGTCACGGCTTTCGCTCACCCGCTATCGGGACGTTCGCTTCGCGAGGGCCGAGCAGGAGCGTCGCGCGGTAGATCGCGTCGGTGCCGATTTCTGCAGCGGCTGGTCCTCGGCGAGTATGGTTGTCGGGTGGACCCGTTTCGGCTGGTGGGGGTTGGTGTGGTGGGCGCAACTCCGGCGGCCGCCGCGGGGCCTGTTCGGTGCTCGCGCTGGCTTGACCGGTGCTCGCGCTGGCTTGACCGGTGCCCGGGTGGGCGTGTAGGCGCTCATGGGATGAAGGCAGTGCGTGGTTCGCGGCGGCTGGAGTTCGCCGCGTTCGGAGCTGGGTTTTTGCTGCTCACGGGGCTTTGGGTGGGTGTACCCGGGGCGGGAGTTTCGGGGTCTGCGCTTTCCGAGCGGAGTGTTGTACGCGCCGCCGGTCCAGCTCGCGCGATGACAGCGGTGCCGGCCGCTTTGGCAGCGGCGGCGTCACCGGCGATCGGCGCACACGGGCGCGGGTTCCGGGTGCTCAGCCGGCCCGGGGCGCTGGTCGCCTCGGGCGGGGGTGTATCGAGCTCGTTCACCCGTGCCGGTGTGAGCCTTGGGACGGCTGAGGGCGTGGCGCGCCTGTCGCTGATCGCTGTCGGCTACGGCGGGCGGCTCGCCGCCATGCCGAAGGTGACACCGGTCGCCGACGGCAACACCGTGTCCTATCGGCGCGGCTGGCTGCGGGAGTGGTATCGCAACGGTCCCTTCGGACTCGAGCAGGGGTTCACGCTCGCCACGCACCCGGCAGGGCGCCGTATAGGTCCGTTGACGTTGGCGTTGCGGGTCGGCGGGTCGCTCCTCGCGCGCCGTCAAGGGTCAGCGATCGTGCTTACGTCCACAGACTGGCGGGCAGTGCTGAACTACGGCGAGTTGAGCGTGCGTGACGCCACGGGCCGGTCACTACAGGCGACGATCACGCCACACGGGCACCAGCTCACCCTCCGCGTCTGGGACCAACGCGCACGCTACCCACTGACCATCGACCCTTTCATCGGCCAAGCGAAGCTGACCGCTCCGACGAGCGGACCCCTCAAGAAGGAGAAGGGCGACGCCCGGTTCGGCGTGAGCGTGGCGGTGTCGTCCGACGGTAACACAGCGCTGATTGGTGGCTTTGAGGACCATCGCGGTGTCGGGGCGGCGTGGGTGTTCATCCGCACGGGCACCGCCTGGGCCCTGCAGCGCAAGCTTGTTGCTCCTACTGTCGGCCCCCACAGGAAGGCGATCGGCGACGCCCGGTTCGGCTCAAGCGTGGCGCTGTCGTCCGACGGTAACACAGCGCTGATCGGCGGCTACGGCGACCATCGCGGTGTCGGGGCGGCGTGGGTGTTCATCCGCACGGGCACCGCCTGGGCCCTGCAGCGTAAGCTCATCGCCCCGACCGTTGGTCCCAAGAGGAGCGAGAAGGGAGAAGGCCTGTTCGGCTACAGCGTGGCGCTGTCGGCCGACGGTAACACCGCGCTGATCGGCGCCGCCTACGACGACCCGGCTGTCTGCCCCAGTCCATGTGTCATCGTGCCGACGGGTGTCGGGGCGGCGTGGGTATTCATCCGCGAAGGCGGCGTCTGGACCGAGCAGCGCAAGCTCCTCGCCCCCACCACCGGCGCCGGAACGATGGAGATCGGCGACGGCCTGTTCGGCTCGAGCGTGGCGCTGTCCTCCGACGGTAACACGGCGCTGATCGGCGCCGAGCGCGACAACGGCAGTGTCGGGACGGCGTGGGTGTTCATCCGCGAAGGCGGCGTCTGGACCTTGCAGGCCAAGCTGACCCGACCCACCCCTGGGACCGTGCACGGAATACCCCCCGCCCAGTTCGGCGCCAGCGTGGCGCTGTCCTCCGACGGCAGCACAGCGCTGATCGGCGGTCCCGGCAACGCGGTGGCGTGGGTGTTCATCCGCACGGGCACCGCTTGGACCGAGCAGCAGGTGCTTACGCCTGGCCCATATCTCATCATCGTCAAACCCGGCGAACCAAGCAAACCCGTCAACCCCGAGTTCGGCTACAGCGTGGCGCTCTCCTCCGACGGCAACACGGCGCTGCTCGGCGGCCCATCCTCCAACAGCCATGCGGGGGCGACGCGAGTGTTCACACGGGCGGGCACCGTCTGGACCGAGCAGCAGACGCTGAGCCTCCCGCCGATCGGCCCCGGCGCAGAGATCGGCGCCGCCAACTTCGGCTGGAGCGTGGCGCTGTCCTCCGACGCAAAAACGGCGCTGATCGGCGGCGACGCCGACAACGGCGGCGTCGGAGCGGCGTGGGTGTTCACCCCGGGGTCGATCTTGATTCCACTCTGATGCGCCCGTTTCACCAACAACACCATCCGCGGCACGGGTCCTCGACTCTGAGGACAGCGGCCGCCAGACCCAACCGGAGGATCCAATGAGAGCATTCAAGCCGGTCACTTGGTCGTGCGCATTCACTGTCATGCTCGGCGCGACGATGTTCATACCGGGGGTGGCGCAGGCAGCGCCCTCAGTTATGAAGGTCAGTTCCAACCTGTTCCCAAGCGGCGCTCCGGTGCCCGGCGGGATGTCGGGGGCCGTTCTGGTGTCCGGGGGCAAATTGGGCACGCTGACCGCACCTGAATTCATCTACCAACCCCCGCCCGCGAGCTCGCCCACAGCGGCGGGGACGGTCTACGAGTTCATGTTCTGGGACGTCAACGCCGTGCTCAAGCCCAAGAAGAAGGCGACGTTTATCGCGCCGGGGGGGACAATTTTCCAGGCGACCGCTTGGTACCTCGCCACCGGCGGCGGCGGTTGTGTTGGTGCTTGTCCGACCGCCGTCACGACCTGGGCGTTCTCGCTCAACACGTATAAGGTGCTGCCGGAATCGCCGATCGAATCGGTTCTCCCGGCCACGGCGTGGACATCCCCGAGCACCTCGGTGTCGACGGCCACGGCCGTGAAGATCACCGCTTCGGAATACCTCGGTACTCACACCAAATCTTCATTTACGAAATTCAGGTCATGGTTTGTGTTCGGGGGAGGGAAGTTTGGGATCAGTGGCCCAAAGGTGATCGTGGGCGCGGGTGAGTCGCCCTATGCGATCGCCTTCTACAACCAGGGCGGGCTGCCGCCCCTCCCCAAATGCAAAAGTCCGGAATGCATTTAGCGATGAGCTCCAGCGGCTGCTGAGCCCGCGCTCGAGGCTGTCGAGGACCCCGGGGGCCATCCCCGGGTAGTCCCGACGGCCAGGCCAGGGGCGTTGTGCGACAGCCTCCCGAATGCGCAACCTGCCGTCAGGAGCCGGCCGGGTGGTATATGGTCTTCGCCGATGGGGCGGGCGCGCTTCCGGAGGGTCGCAGCCAGCGCGAGCCGATCGGGCTCGCGGCTGGTGCTGTCGATCGCCGCCACGACCCTGCTCGCGAGCTCGCTGCTGGCGTCCGCCGCGGCCGGCGCCGGCGCACCAGTCGCCCCCGCGGCCCAGCAGTGCCCGGCGAGTCGGGTGTGCGAAGAAACGCAGCATGCGATGATCTCCGCGCCGGTGCTGCCTCACCTCGGCGGCGTGTTCCCAGCGCTCCCCGGCGTCGCGCCGCTCGTCGAGCACGACGAGGAAGTCCTCGCGCCGCAGGGGCCGGTGCAGCCACCGACCGCGCTCGGCCCCGAAACCGCGCTCGCCGGCGGGCTGCCGTTCGGGGCGAACGGCGCCACGGCTCTCGCCGCGAGCCTCACCCCGAAGGGGTTCGTCAGCACCGACCTCGGCGAACCGCCCGGCCAGGGATTCCCGCAGGAGCCGACGGCGGCGGTTGGAGAAAAGGTGGTGTGGTACACGGGCAACGACTCCGTCGCCCTGTCCCTCGACGGGGGCAAGACGTTCAAGTACTTCAACCCCGCCACCATGTTCCCCGAAAAGGGCCTGAACTTCTGCTGCGACCAGATCGTCTCCTACTCGCCGCAGAAGAAACTGTTCGTCTGGATCCTGCAGTACTGGTGCGGCAAGGGCAAAAGCGCGCCGCCCACCGTAGTGTGCACCGAACCGGGCACGGCCTCCAACCGCCTGCGCATCGCCGTCGCCAGCCCCGCCGGGTTGCGCGCCAACGCGAAAGCTCCCGGCAAGGCGTGGCACTACTGGTCGATCACGCCCAAGGAATCGTTTGGAAGCCGCCTCGGCGGACCGGGGACGTGGTTCGATCAGAGCAAGATGGCGCTCAACAAGCGCTACGTCCTGTGGAGCGTGGACGTGCTCAGGGGCAAGTCGACCGTCTCCTCGGTGCTGATGCGGATCTCGCTCGCCGCGCTCGCGGCGCGCAAAGCCTTCCGCTTCGGATTCATCACCGAAAGCCACGAGAAGGTCAACGTCGCCCAGGACGTAAACGCGAGCACCGGCTACTTCGTCGGCAACGAAGACTCAAGCACCGAGCGGATCTGGTCGTGGCCGAACTCGTCGTCCACAGCGACGGTGCACGTCATCACCCACACCTCCGTGCCGAAATACAACGGCGTCGTCAACGGGACCACAGGCAGCAACTGGTACAGCCGCTGGGGGATCTTCCCCGGCTCCGTCGACAGCGCCGCGCTCAGCGGGGGCACAATCTACGTCGCGCAGGGGACCGGGCGCTCCTACTGCGTGGCGGCATGCACGTCAAAATCGCCCGTCATCGGGCCGCCCGTGTTCAAAGAGCCGGCCGTCTTCATCTCGCAGTACAGCGTCTCCTCGTGGACCACAACCGGAGAACGCTGGCTGTACGACAACAAGTCCGCGCTCACCTGGCCCGCCCTGCAGGTCGACGGGGCGGGCGACGTCGGGATCGTGGTGCGCGCCGCGCCCGAAGGCCAGAACCCGCAGCCAGTCGTCGGCTTCCTCGCGCCCGGCTCGAGCAACCCGTTCCTCAGCGCCGAGCCCGAGGGGCTGCCGCAGCTCACGGGCGACTACTACAGCCTGCGCCCCGGGCGCACCTCTGAGTCGTTCGTGATGACCGCCCAGACCGTCCAATCGAACAACAGTATGCACTGGGACTACGTCGAATGGGGGCGCGGAGCCGGGCCGTAGCTCCATCCGACGCACATGTTGCGCCTGTGAGAGGATGTGCTCGATGGGAGCGAGGGACTGGCTAGCTTCGCGAGGGCGGTTGGCGCTGTTCGTGTCGATCGGCGTGCTGTCACTGTGGTTGGCGGTCCCGTTGCCGGCGCAGGCCGCAGACCAGTTCACGCTGGAGTCACAGCCGGATTCCTACGGTGCGGTCGTCACCGACGCGGCCGGCAACGGCTACCTCGCCTGGAACCACGAAGCGGGCGTCAGCACCGATGTGCCGATGTTCTGCAAGCTCGCGCCGGGTGCGAGGAAGTGCGCGCACCCGATCAGCCTCGCGCTGCCCGGAGGCCCCGAATTCGCCAGCGACGACCAGCCTTCCCCGATCCTCGGCCCCCCCGGCGTGGTCTGGGTCGTGGCCTCCCGCTACATCGCCAACGACACCGTGATCTGGACCTCCACCAATGGCGGGCAGACGTTCAGCGCGCCGTACGACATCCCCTTCATCGGCACCTGCCCGATCGTAGGTCCGTGCGTGCTGTCCTTCAGCTTCACGGACCTGACCAACGTCGATGACATGCTGCCCGTCACCCCCAGCTACGCCGCCTATGACGGGCAGCTCTACACGACCAGCACAGGGCAGCCGTCCGTCTACTGGCTCGAGGCCTCGAACAACCCGGGCCTGGGCTTCAACCTCGACAACACCAACGAGACCTCGGGCGGTCCGGCGGGCGCGAGCGAGTTCCAGTTTGGCAACCCGGGGCCCGGCGGGGTCGCGGGGTCGGCCCTCGGCCTGACCTCGACCGGCGAGGTCGTCGAGGCGTATTGGCGGGAGAGCAGCCCGCCGACGCTCGCCTACTACTACTTCCACGCCGCCAACCCCGCTCCGATCTCCCCCCAGGCCGGGTGGAGCGGTCCGACGGTGGTGGGCTCGGGCGATGTGCCGCGCCTGGCCGACGGTGCCGCCGGGCTGTTCATGCTGTCCTCGGACTCCCTCCACACCGGCGCTGAACCCACCGCTGTGGACATCCGCAAGTACAACCCGAGCACCCACACCTTCGGCGCACCGCTCACGCTCACCAGCCACCCGGCGGACACGGCTGACCTGTTCACCGGCGGCGGCCTGGGCGAGAACTACGACACCGGCGAGCTCGCCGCCGTGTGGCCGCAGTTCAGCGGGAGCGGCGCCTCGCTGATGCGCCTGTACCTCTCCACCGACGGCGGCGCGCGCTTCTCCCCCGCCCAGTACATCGCAACGGTCGGGGGCTCCTACCGCGATATGGACAATGCGCGCGTCGCGATCGCCGACAACGGCTCCGGATTCGTCACCTTCCGCGACGCTGGCGGCATCGAGGTCGCAGACCTGGGCCCGATCGCCGTGCAGTACAAGACGCTGAAGAGCAACGGCAAGGTCGTGGATGTACCGATCACCTGCCCCGCCCCAAAGGGAACGTGCAAGGTCGAGCTGAAGCTCACGCGAGGGAAGGGGAAGACCCTCGAGATCCTGGCCAGTGGCAAGTTCGTAATCGCGGCCGGCGCCACGGAGATCCTCAAGGTGCCCCTGAAGGTCGTGGGCATCAAGCTGCTGGCCTCCGGCCACGGCCACTTCGCGGCCACCCTCACGATCGTCCTGCACAGCTCCGCAGGAAGTCAAACCACCACCGCCCACGTCACGGTCCGGCGTTAGAGCTGACCCTGGGGTTTGCGTGGGCGAGTGCGGTGTGCTTGAGGCTGAGCCGAATGGCGGCCATCGGGATCGTCGGGGTTGGGCGGCGTGTGGCATTGGGTGTCGGAGTGGCGTGCGCGCTGCTGGCGTGGGTGGTGGCGACTGGGCCGACTGGGCCTGTGGCTTCCGTGGGAGGGTGTTGTGCATGTCGAGGGTCCGGGGCGCTCTTCCTCGGCCGCCAGTCCATCGCTCAGCAGGGCTTTTTCAATGCGCCCGAGTGAACTCGAACCACCACGGACCAAAGCGGTCCACAAGGCCCTCAACCTGATGCGTCCGGCGCATATAGGTCCGAGGGCGTCCAGATCGTCCATTTTGCGCGGATTTCTGGATGCATCGGACGCGGGTTTGGAGGGGTGGATGTTCTCAAAGTGTTCTCACCGATGGCGGCTGTGCCGGCGGTGATCGGAGGGCGCCGGGGCGAGTTCTAGCCTCTTGGGCCGTGCCACGTGCAAGGCGTTCATCGAATTCTCGGCCGAGTGCCGGCAACGCGCAGCCGCGCAGGCGTACGCAGGCCGTCTTCTATCGAGACAGGCGGGGACAGGAGCCCGCCGACGCCTTCCTCGAGGCGCTGTTGCGCACTCAGCCTCTCGCGGTCGCGAAGATCGACGACGCGATCGAGGAGCATCTGAACGGCCGCGACCCGCGCGATCCACCGCCGGAGTTCCCGGCGACGTCGCAGATTGAGGGAGAGCTGAGGGAGCTGCGGGTCCGGTTCGCGCGGACTCGTTATCGCGTGCTCTACCAGCGGTCTCGGAACCTCGTGGTCCTGCTGCACATCTTTGAGAAGAACACCGGCGCCATCTCGGCGAGCGATCGGAGGAAGGCCGAGGCGCGGATGGTCGACTTTCGAGCGAGGATGGATGCGAGCCCGCGCCGACGGCCTCGTGCGGCGGGACACGATGCGCCTCCGGGGTCGCGTGGGGGCTGAGGAGACTTATCAGCCGTGATAAGCTATGCGATATGGCCACCTCCCTACATAGTCCCGTTGGCAAGAGTGCTGCCAAGGCAGCCAAGGGCCGCGCTGATCGCAACGCGGCCTACCGCGACGCGCGCGCCGAATACGAACGCATCCGCGCGCTTCGCGAGGTCAGCCCCGTGGCTGCACATCTTCGGGAGCGGCGTTTCGAGCTGGGGCTCACACAGGAGGAGGTTGCGAAGGCGGCGGGTACTTCCCACAGCGCGGTGTCGCGGCTTGAGAAGGGCACCCACATCCCGCAGCTGCCGACGCTGCAGCGCATCGCGGCTGTGCTGGACGAGGAGCTGCTGGTGTGCTTTCAGCGCACCGTGGACGGCGAGGTCGAGCGGGAGTTCGCGGCGGTGGCCTAAGTAAACAGATCTACCAGTGCTTTTCCAGTCAGCGGTGGGGACCGATCTCTCATCGAGGTCCTTTGATCTTTGCAAGCAGCGAGAACACGACCCAACGGTCAGGCTGGACTTGCCCTTGGGCTAGCTAGCCCGCTGCGAGGAGTGTTGCGCCAGCACCGATCGCTGCCGGTGAGAAGCCGGAGTGTCGCTGGCGGGAGAAGGCCGAGCGCGAGCGGATGCTTACCCGGGTCGCGCAGGATGCCGAGCGGGCGTTGCAGTCCATCGAGCGAGCGGACGGGCTGCTCGAGGACGAGCACGTCAAGGCCGCGCACGATCTGTTGCGCGAGCTGCTCGGCCAGGACTTCGATATCGACCAGGACGGTGCTCCTCGGCTTCATCGCGGGACTCGTTCGGACCGGGTCATCTCGACGGTCGATACCGAGATGCGTCACGGCCGCAAAGAGCCAGCATCAGCGTTTTGATGGCTACAAGCTTTCCGCCTCGGTGACGAACAGCAGCGAGCCGCTGATCACCGCCGTGCACGTCAGTCCCGGGGGGGTGAGACCGACGGGCCGCAGGCCAAGCACCTGATCGATGCCCAGCCGTCAGAGCGCCGGCCAGGGCGGGTGCTCGGCGATACCGCCTACGGCAACGGGCCGGTTCGCGCTGAACTGGCCGAGCGCGACGTGCAGGTGCTCGCCCCGGTATCAGAGGGCAAGATCGCAGAGGATCGCCTCGGCAAGCGAGAGTTCCACATCGACCTGCAGGCCGGCACCGTCACCCTGCCCGGCCGGGCAGACCGTCCAGGTCAGCACCTCGAAGACCGGGTTCCGCGGTGCGAACTTCTCCCGCGAGGTCTGCGGCGCATGCCCACTAAAGGACCGCTGCTGCCCCGGCTGCGCTCGCCGCCAGATCAACCTCGGCGAGTACGAGGACCTACTGTTGGCCGCCCGCAAGGCACTTGCCGACCCGGCCACCGCCGAGCACCTGCGACGCGGCCGTCCCCGAATCGAGCGACTCCTCGGGCTACTCGCACACCGCTACGGCGCCCGCAAGAGCCGCTACATCGGCAGCGCCAAGGCACGACTGCAGGCAGCATGGGCCGCCGCACTGGTCAACCTCAACCCGATCAGGCGCCGACTCGCCCTCCACAGCACCTAAAAGACACCGGCGCAAGCCAGCCCGACCACCCCTCCGTCGACACCCCCAAAACACGATCCCCAGCCGCCGGGATACACCACCTCACCCAGAAACCCACTTCATCAGCGGTCTTCTAGCCCCGAGGTCGCTGACGAAGTGTTGAGCGAGTCGACCAAGCCGACTTCACAGAGGGCTCGGGCGGTGCTGGCCAGGGCTCACAGCGCGCGACGCCGATCGGCACGATCAGGTGGTCATGCCCCGGGGCGGTGGCGGGATGGCTTGCACGGTGCTCGCGTCGAGCGGCGTGCAGTCGGCTGGCGGCCAGTCCGTCGCGAACACGCATGTAATGAGCGATCCGGGATGCGCGGCGCTGGGAGCTATGAGGCCGGCCCATCCCTCGCGCCAGAGCTGCTCACCAGCCCGTTGATAGGCAGGCCATGTGCTTCGGCTCGGTCGGGAGGCTTCGAGTGAGACGCTGCGCAGTTGCTCGACGTCGCTGAGGTCTGCCAGTTGGATGTCAAGGCGCCAGCGATGGTGGTCGTAGGGGATGTGATCCTGTGGTGAGAGTCCCCACTCGGCAAGCGAGCGATACCACTCCGCTGTGGCTGTTGTCACGGTGTCGGCGAGGTAGAGGGCGCGTACGACATCGCCTCGCTGCCAGCGTCCATCCGATGGGGTGTCCGCTCTTCCGAGCAGGTCAGCTCCATGCGGTACGTGTCTGATCCACGTGCCCTCGACCGTGCGGGGACCAACGGGCAACCGCTCCACGGTCAGGAGACGCCGGGGTACTCGATCTCGGCGATCAGCTTGGCGACCCTGCGGTACTCGCCGCGAGCGATCAGCTCGATCGGCTTCTCGTCATCCAACGCGAGGATCGGCCGATACAGCCAGACTGGGATCGACTCGGGCCGCACGACGAGGGCGAGCCGTTTGATCATCTCGGCCAGCTCGATCAGTCGTTCGGCGCGAGCGCCCGTCGGCTCGCTGCGCCCGGCGAGCCACCCACGTACGGTGCTCGGCCTCGCTCCGGTCGCGGCAGCGATCATCCGGTCCGATAGGCCGGCCACGTCGTGAACG
Source organism: uncultured Solirubrobacterales bacterium (assembly GCA_963786535.1). Taxonomy (GTDB): domain Bacteria; phylum Actinomycetota; class Thermoleophilia; order Solirubrobacterales; family Solirubrobacteraceae; genus Palsa-744. Next base: position 593,666 of record CAWAZI010000002.1, read on the forward strand.
CGCTGGGCGTCTTCGAGCAATGGACTCATGGGCTGAAAAGTATAGCTCACAATCGCGATTACGTCGCGAAACAGTCGCATGGAGGGGCCGGAGAACGTTCGGCAAATTGTTCGGATTTATCAGAGATTTGTCAGTACGTGATCACAAACAAATCACAAAGTTATAAAAACTTGTGATTTGCAGGTCTTTTCATGCGCCCCAGTGGACTCGAACCACCACCCGGGTTGCCCCGGACAAGGCCCTCAACCTGATTCGCCGGGCGTAGATATGTCTGCCTGCGTCCAGATCATCCAATTTGCGAGGTTTTCGGAACGCGCTGGACGCATTGGACGGTATGGACGTTGCCAAAAAGTGTTGCCACGGAGTTGAAGCAGTGTCGGCCGCATTCGCGCCTGGCGGGCGAGGGCGGCGGCCGGGTCGAGCTGTCCATCTGGGGTGGCGTGTACCGTGCGCGTGTAGGCGGTGCTCGGACTGAGAACTTGCAATTGGAGGGTGACGTGAGTGGACCAATGGACTACATCCTGCAAGTGAAGATCAGTCTCCTCGGGTCCTCGAAGCCGCCGGTCTGGCGGCGGCTGCTGATCCCGGCCGACATCCGGCTGGACCGGCTGCACGGAGTGATGCAGGCGGCGATGGGCTGGGAGGACTACCACATGCACGTGTTCTCGCACGGCACGCGCGAGTACGGACTGGCGGACCCGGAGTTGGGGCACCGGGACGGGCGCAAGGCGAGGCTTGGCCGGCTGCTCAAGCGCAAGGGCGAGCGGATTCGCTACACCTATGACTTTGGCGATGGTTGGGAGCACGAGATCGTTGTTGAGAAGGTGCTCGCCGCTGAGCCGGGTGTGCGCTACCCGGTCTGTGTTGCCGGCAAGGGCGCCTGCCCACCTGAGGATTGCGGGGGTGTGTGGGGGTATGAGCATCTGCGCGAGGTGCTTGCCGATCCAGCTGACGAGGAGCACGGGGAGATGCTGAAGTGGCTTGGCCTCCAGACGGCCGCGGAGTTCGACTCTGCTCGCTTCGACGTGGACGAGGTCAACAGGGCGCTCGGCAGCGGCGACGATGCCCTGACGGCTGTCAGACGGGCGGCGTAGAGAGAGCCAAGCAGGTCCGGCGCGGCACGCGCTAGCGTGCGGCCTGTCGATGAACGACAGGCGCATTGAACAGCGCGTGGCGGCGGTCGCCGAGGCGGCGCTCTCAGAGCGTGGGTTCGTCACAGCGATCGACGTATTCCTCGGCCTGGGCTGGCTTGAGCCCTCCAACGAACAGGCGTGGCGTCAGGGTCGTACCCCCTACTTGGAGAGGGTCATCACCGCCAACCTGAGCAAGATCGCCACGGCGATGCGGTGCCTGCAAGCCTGGGCTCGCCGGCGGGGCCTGAAGCCCTCTGAGACCGCGTATGTCGCCCGCTCGCGGGGACGCCGCGCGCTGCGGTTCAGCAAGAGCGGCAAACCGAGCATCGAGCGCGCCTACCGTACGCACTGGGTCTCGCCGCGACTGTCGGAGCGCAAGCGCGAAAGGCTGGCCGAGCGTCAGAGCAGGCCGCCGGAGCTCATAGTGATCTCACCAGTCCGCGACTGGACGTGCTCCGCCTGCGAGGGCACCGGTGAGCTGTTGATCATGGAGGAGTCCGGCCCGCTGTGCCTGGCCTGCGCGGAGATGGACCACCTCGTCTTCCTCGCGGCCGGCGACGCCGCGCTGACGCGGCGGGCGAAGGCGGCCAGCACGCTGTCGGCGGTCGTCGTGCGTTTCAGCCGTGCGCGCAAGCGCTACGAGCGTCAGGGGATCCTGGTGGAAGAGGATGCACTCATCGCCGCCGAGGTGCAGTGCCTCGCCGACGAGGAGGCGCGCGATCGCCGTCGCGCCCGTGAACGTCTCAGACGCGCTGGCGAGGACGTGGAACTCATTAGGCGCTTCGCTGCGGAGATCAAGGCGCTGTTCCCCGGCTGTCCTATCGAGCGCGCGGAGGCGATCGCACGTCGCGCCTCCGCGCGCGGCAGCGGGCGAGTCGGACGCACCGCCGCCGGGCGAAATCTCCAGGCCGAGGCTGTCGAGTTGGCGGTGATCGCATCGATTCGCCACGAGGACACCGGCTACGACGGGCTGTTGATGGCCGGCGTCGATCGCGGTGAGGCCAGGGAACGTGTACGCGATGACGTCGATTGCGCACTCGAACGCTGGCGGGAAGAGTGACGGACGCCAGACCCTACGAGCGATGTCGGCCCAAAAGAAAAGGCAATGCGGGCTGAGCCCGCAAAGCCTCCGCGCGAATCATTGGCCAGCTCGGGAGAGAAGTCAAGTGCTCAGGGCGATGATGTTCGGATGCCACAGATCTACGGTCTCGGCCGCGCGTCTGCGCCGCGGGCGAGGATGTCACTGCCGGGTCCAAGCCCAATGGCAGCCGAGCTGACGACTAGATTCCGCGTGGATGCCGGATCGTCTTTTCCATTTCACGACGCGCGATTTCGCGCTCGAGTGTGCGGCGGACGTGGATACCGGTCGGCCGGTGATCGTGGAGGTCTGGGATGGCCTGTACGGTCCCGGCTTCTACGCGCTGGACATCGGCTACGAGGACGCCACGCGCGACCAGCTGCGCTGGGAGTGCTTCGGGGACGCAAGGCCGGAGCACCCGATGGATGGCGTCTTGGTGGTCGACCCAAGCCTCGCGGACGTGCCGTTCGAGCCGATGGATGGTCACATCTGGCTGATGGAGGCCTCGTGGGGATCACGCTCACCGATCGAGGGCATGATCGTGGCGGTCGGCGTGTGGGAGGGCGGCGAGTGGCGGGTAGACGAGTACGAATGAAATCTAGTATCCCGATCCGAGACTTGCTATGCTGTCGGTGATGACCGAGACGCACAAGGGCGAGCTGCGGCGCAGTACCGATCCTCCGGGCTACTGGCTCGGAGAGGCATTCCACGCCGGGTTCCACGACGATGAGTCGCTTCCCGAGGGCTACCGGCGGCGCATCGCCACCTGGGCGCGAGCCGCGGGCGCTCTCTCAGACTCTCAGAGCGCGCTGCTGGAGCGGCGTTCAGAGCGAGAGCTGTCCGAGGCGCAGCGGCAGGCGGAGGCACTTGCCGGACCGCAGGGGAGCCCGATGTGGGGGTACCTGACGGATGCGGAGCGGGGTATGGTGCTCGATCCCGGCACCCATCCAAAGCTCGCTGGCGCGACCTACCCGCTCGGTATCGGCCAGCTCGCCACGCTCACGGGCTCAACGCAGGATCAGATCCGCCACTGGCACGAGCTCGGGCTGCTGCGCGCGCGGCGCAGCAAGGGCGGGCACCGCCAGTTCTTCGCCAACGCGGCACTGCGGGCGTTCTTCCTGCGCGGCAACATGCCTCAGCCCTACATCACGGTCCTGCGCGACATCAGCAACCTGCGGGGCGCCCCGCTGCTCGCCGGCATGGCGACGCTCCTGCAGGAGCAGGCGTCCCGGTTCGACACGGCCGAGCGGGACCTGCTGACCCAGACCGCGCACGATCTGGAGCAGGTCAGCGCGGTGCTTGCGGGCGCTCGGGATCGCTGAGGCGGTAGCGGGCCTGTCCGGGCAGGTCGCGGGTGCTGACGGGGCCGGAGTGGCTGCCGATGTCATCGTCGCGATCGGGTATCAGGAGCATGGCGTGGCCCTGCGGGTAATCGTCGAAGCTCGTCTGTGGATCTGGTTCCCAGGCGAGCACGGGATAGGCGCCGAGCAGCTTGGGCTGCTCGGCGGTGGGTTCGATCCAGAGCTCAGCGACCCAGCCTGGCTGGGCGGGGATGGGGTCGGCGACGGCGTCGATCAGCAGCGCCTCGAAGTTGCCGTACTGGGTCTCGACGGTGCTGTCGGGGTGGAAGTCGATCAGATAGGGGTCGTCGCCGCTGAGCAGCAGCACACGCGGACGCTCCCGCCCATCCTCGTCGGGAGGGGCGTAGCCGACGACGGGCAGGCGCACCATGCCCCCGGCTTGGCCGTCCTTGTCGATGAACTGGTAGCTCGCGAGCAGTCGGATCGTCATTCAGGGCGCGATGCTACCTGTGGCCTCGCCGCAGGGCTCACCGGTCGGTTGATCTGCCTTCGTCGGTCAGGGACGTTGTGGTCGGACGTCCCACGCGTAGGCGAACATATGTTCGTGCAAAGCTATCCCAGCGAACACGAGATGCGACGGCTGCCCGCAGATTTCCCGATACTGCGGCACTTCCCCGCGCGGCCCGCCGCGCGGGGTGTCATGCTCATTGCATCGTCGCCTGGACAGGAACCTGATCGAAGATGAGCGTGGATATCCGTTGGACTAATCCCTCGGTGCGCGCATTCATGAGTACAGCGGGCACCGATGATCCTGTACGAGAGATCGCACGGCGCGCCCAGGACTGGGCGCTTGAGGCGATCGAGGAGGGCTGGAGCGGGCCCCCGTTCGACCCGTTTGAGCTCGCGGCACACCGTGGCGTTGAGCTGGTCGCACGCCAGGATCTCGAGGACGCCAGGCTCGTGTCCGTAGACGGCAAGCCGTGTATAGAGTTCAACCCGAACCGCCGTCCGGCGCGCGTCCGCTTTTCGGTGGCGCACGAGCTGGGGCATCTGTTCTTCGCCGACTACGCGGCGCGTCCGCGCCACCGAGGGGCTGAGGCAGCTTTGCGTGAGGCTGACGAGTGGCAACTCGAGCTCCTGTGCAATCTCGCTGCCGCTGAGCTGTTGATGCCCGAGGGGGCGCTCGCGCGACGTGAGCCCGCAGAGCTCTCGCTGGCGCATCTGCTTGATTTGCGCTCACAATTCGGCGTCTCGACCGAGGCGCTACTCAACCGAATCGTGCGTCTGGCTGAGGAGCCCGTTGCTCTGTTCACTGCCGCACGCAAGGAAGCGGATGCTGGCGAGTTCCGCGTTGACTACGTCGTCCCGTCGCGTGCGTGGCGACCATCGCTCGCGGGCGGAAGCAGAGTCACCGCCGATAGCGTGCTTAGCCACTGCACCGCTGTCGGCTACACCGACCACGCGATCGAGAGCTGGGACAGGGACGGCGATCTTGAAGTACAGGCAGTCGGCATTCCGCCCTACCCCGGACACCGGTTTCCCCGGATTGCCGGGCTGATCCGTCCCGCCGCTGGGATGGAGGCTCACGGCGCCGGCATCCGCTACATCCGGGGCGATGCGACCAAGCCGCAAAGTGAGCTACCGACAATCATCGCGCATGTCGTCAACGACCGCGCACGGCGATGGGGAGGTCATGGGTTTGCACGTTCGCTCGCGCGTCGCTACCCGCAGGTACGTGACGCATTTGCCGCCTCGGCAGAAGAGCGGGGTGGGCGGACCCTCGGGACCGTGCATCTCGATGTGGCGGCCCCGGGTTTGTGGGTGGCCAGCATGGTCGCCCAGGCCGGCTACGGCGAGAGCACGAAGCCCCGGCTGCGGCTGCCAGCACTGCGAGACTGTCTGCGAGCGCTCGCCGAACATGCGGTCGAGCGCGAGGCGGAGGTGCATATGCCGCTGATCGGCACCGGACAGGGCGGTATGCATTGGCCCACGGTGCGCGATCTAGTCCTGACGGTGTGTGTCGAGCCGACGTGGACGTCATCGTGTACGTCTTGCCCGAAAGCCCGATGCCCGAAGAGGAGCCGCTGCAGGGCACACTGCTCGGAGTGTGACGTCGGACGGCGTCGGATCATGTCGTCACCACGGCGTAACGTGACCACTCATGCCCACAAAGCTAATTGTTGGAGGTTGTCCCGTAGCGTGTAGAAGTTCGTAGGTGGCGGTTCCCCCGCCTCGTCCGGTCGCGTTGGGACCGTGGCGAGTGCAAATCAGTCCATCGAGACGAGAGGAACCGCCATGAGTACCGTAAAGCAGGAGCAGGACGCACGCCCGGAGAGGGTTTTGCCGCCGGGCGTGCAGGACGCGCTGGGAGAGCTCGCTGGTGCCGCGAAGGACGGGCTGTTGGCGCTCAGTGTCGGGTTGGGGCTCGGCGTCCTGGGCGAGATGATGGAGGCCGAGCTGGATGAGGTCGTCGGCGCCAAGCACGCCAATAACGCAGAGCGCACCGCGGTCCGTCACGGCCACACCGATGGCGAAGTGACGTTGGGTGGACGGCGGGTCGCTGTCCGGCGTCCGCGTGCCAGGAGCGCTGATGGTGAGCAGGAGGTGCCGTTGGCGACGTATGAGTATTTCGCTGACCGTGACCCGTTGACACGTGTCGTTTTGGAGCAGATGCTCGCCGGTGTCAGCACGCGCCGCTTCGCCCGGACTCGTGAGCCCGTCGGTGAGCAGGTCGGCGCTGGTGAGCGTTCGGCGTCGAAGTCCGCGGTCAGCCGCGAGTTCATCGGCCGCACGCGGGAGCACCTGGACGCTCTATGAGCCGCGACCTCGCCGATGTGCGCTTGGCGGCGTTGATGGTCGACGGGATCGAGCTGAAGGGCCGCTGCGCCATCGTCGCGCTCGGTGTCAGCACCGACGGCGTGAAGCTCCCGTTGGGGTTGTGGGACGGCTCGACGGAGAACAAGACCGTCACCGCGCACCTCCTCGCCGATCTCGTCGCCCGGGGCCTGGATGTCGAGCAGGGCGTCCTCGTCGTCCTCGACGGGTCAAAGGCACTCAGGGCGGCCGTCGAGGAGGTGTTCGGCCCCGTGCCGGTGCAACGCTGCATCCGCCACAAGGAATGTCATGAAGGGGTGACGTCCGCGGTGGTGGCCAGCCTCGAGGGATTCCCTATTCGAGAGGAGCATCGAGATGCAGCAGTTTGTTGGGATCGACTGGGCTACGAGGCGAGCGCGATGGTGCGCGGTCACCGGGGCGGGCGTGTTGATCGACGAGGATTGGGCGCCGGCCGACGAGGATGGCCTGGCGTTGATGGTCGCCCGGCTTGGCCCGGACACTGTCGCTTGCCTGGAGATGATGAGCGGCGCGGCGTGGGTCCGCGACCAGTTGCAAGGGAGTGGCTGGACCGTTCAGATCGCTGATGCCCGCAAGGCCAAGGCGGTCGGGTCGTTGGCGGCGAAGACTGACAAGCTCGACGCGCGTGTCCTGGCCGAGCTCGCGCGGCGTGATCTGGTGCCGCAGGTGCACGTGCCGACGTTCGCGGATCGTGAGCTCAAGGAGCGGCTCGGCCGCCGGATGCACATGGTTCGCCTGCGGACCGCAGCGATGAACCGTGCGCACGGCGTGCTCAGTCAGTTCGGTGTGAAGCTCGCGTTCAAGCGGCTGCGGGAGCCTGACACCGAGGAGCTTCTGATCGAGCGAGGCGTCCCGGAGGTATGGCGTCGCTCGATCGCCGAGGCGGTCGCTGTCGTCGCGATGCTCGATCTGCGGCTGATCCCGCTTGAGCAGGAGCTCCGGCCACTCGCGCGCGTCGACCCACGCGTGCAGCTGCTGATCACGATCCCCGGCGTGGGCGACCTGCTGGGCTTGACGATCGCAAGCGAGGTCGGCGATATCTCGCGCTTCCCGTCCTCCCGCAAGTTGATCGGCTACTCGGGGCTGACCCCGCGCGTCTACCAGTCCGGGCAGAAGGCGCGCACTGGGAAGCTCTCGAAGTCCGGGTCGACGATGCTGCGGTGGGCCGCGATCGAGGCTGCCCAGCAGGCCTGGAGGCCGAACAGCCCGTGGAACCAGCTCTACCTCGACGTCAAGCAGCGTTGCGGCGGCAAGGGCAATCCCGCCAAGGCCGCCGTCGCCCGCAAGGTCCTGATCGCCACCTGGCACGTCCTCTCCCTGCAGAAGCCCTTCAACCCTTCGCGCCCGCGCGGCGCGAGCGCTCCTGTCCCGGCCAGCTCCAGTTGCGTTCTGGTCGACTAACGACCCACAAGGAATTGAGAAGCCGGGACAGCTCCGACCGACACGGTGTGCGCTAGCGAGCGCCGAAAGAGAACTGAGCGACTACCGAAACCCCCCGACCCTGAGAGGAAGGCACACCCACCCTGACTTGCCCTTGACATCCACTTCTTCTTCAAAGAGAACGCAACGTCCTCGATCACCTCCCCGAACGCGATCGCCCAGCGGTGAAGGCGCGCCTGCGGCGCGCGTGGGCCAGCGATAACCATCCGCTCGCGCTGGACGGCCTGCGGACCCTCGCCGGAGAGCTGGAGCACTCCCATCCCGGGGCGGCCGCGTCCCTAAAGAGGGGCTGGAGGAGACCCTCACCCTCGCACGCCTGGGGATCCGCGGACGGCTGAAGAAGACCCTCGCTTCGACGAACCCGACCGAGTCGATGATCGAGATCATCCGCCGCAGCTCCCGCAACATCAAGCGCTGGCAAAACGGCGATATGTGCCTGCGATGGACCGCCGCGGGAATGCTCAAGGCCGAGACCCAATTCCGCAAGGTCGTCGGCTACTCAGACCTCGCAAAGCTCGCGCACGCAGTCGAACACGACCTCGCCGCACGCCGCACCACCACTCACACCACTACCCGAGAGGAGAACGCACTCACCACTCTCACCGTGTAACCATCACACCCCACCGCCACCACGAACTTCCACAGCGAACGGGACAACCTCCCTGGATGAGCGATATCGGCAAGAAGATCACCCACGCGTCGTAGAGAGTTCGCCAGAGCGACTTTATATAGACGACGCTGTTTTCGTCCTGGCGATCGATGCGAAAGCCAGCGATGGCGAGCGTGCGGGTCAACGTCGTTACGGTCGAGCCGAGTACCTCGGCTCGCGGGTTTGGGGAATGAATCTGCTCCGCTACGGTCGCCATGCGCCGGAATAGTTGCAGGTCCCAGCGTTCGACGTACTGCACAGGCCGGCGCGGAACCGGGTGGTCACGACCTGGGCATCTCTCAAGAAAGACACACCGGGGTGCTGCTCTTCCGCTCGTGCACGGGCCGGACCGAATTCGTTGGCCGGTCCACAGCCCTCGGGGTCTACAACCACATGCAAGAGGACCATCCACAACTCAACATCGCCCTGCTGAAGCCCACGGCCCTGGCCGCGCAGCTCGGCGTTTCCCGCGCCTGGCTCTACGAGGCCGCGAAGACAGGGCGCATCCCGTCGATCCGCATCGGCGGGGAGTACGGGCCGCTGCGGTTCGTGCCCGAGGACATCCAGCGCTGGATCGATGATGCACGCGCGGAGTGGTTTCCAGGCTGCTCCACTCGACCGACCCGGTCTCCTGCGGATGTCGTCCCCGGCAGGGCACGTACCCTTCCCCGCGCGCGCCGGTAGGCCCAACGCGATCTACGCGTTGTCGTTGTGCGCTCTGGCGGCGCGGGCGATCGCCTCTTCGGTTGCGATGGCGCCCGCGGCCAGCACATGCCGCTCCAGATGCCCGTAGTAGCGCTCGGTCGTACGGATGTCCGCGTGCCCGAGCTGGCGCTGCACGTACATCAGCGAGTTCGCCCCCGCCAACCATGCCGCCGCTGCTGTATGCCGCAGCGCGTGCAAGGGCATGTCGCGCAGGCCCGCGTCCTGCAGCGCCGCCTTGTGCCAGTCGCGCGAGACGGTCGTGCGGTCCATCGGCTCACCGTCGCCGTCGCCCTCCCATCGTCCGTTATCACGCTTGCGCGTGCGCACCGGCATCACGAACACGTAGGCGGCGGACTGGTCGCCGCGGGCCATCTCCGCACGGCGGGCCAGGTGGTCGCGCAGCACTCCCGCCAGACCTTGCCCGATCTCCACGGAGCGGAAGCGGTCGGACTTGGTGGACCCGACCGTGTCCTTCTTGCGCGAGCGGTAGACGACGATCACGCCACCCTTGGCCTCGAGCTCCAGATCGCTCACCCTCAGCGCCAGGGCCTCGGAGATGCGCAGGCCGCTGCCGATCAGCAGCTCTGCCAGCGGCCGGTAGACGGCTGAGCAGGAGTCCAGGTAGAGCGGGATCTCGTGCAGGCGCAGGTACTCGCGCTCGATGTGCCTGGGCGGCAGGCGTGGCACACGCAGCGCCGGGTTGGCCACGATCAGGCCGTCCTCGACGGCGGCATTCAGGCACACCACGAGCGTCCCCAGCGTGTTGTTGATCGTCTTCGGGGCGAGCTCTTCGGCCTCCATCGCCTCGACCCACTCGTCCATCAGCCCGCGTACGTGCTCGACGTCGAGCCGCCCAAGCTCCGTCGATGATCCCAGCGCTGGCACGAGCCGCAAGCGACCGTCGCGCTCATATGCTTGCCAGGTCCCCGGCTCCAAGTACGGCTTGCGGCGGCTCAGCCATCGCTCCCAAAATGCGCCGAAGGTCTCCTTGGTATGGCGAACCTCGCCGCGCTCCTGCTTCTCGACCAACCGGCGCCGGGCATCCCGCGCGGCCTTCTCGCTGGAGAAGCCCCGCTTGCTCGTCTGCGAGCCATCCGATCGCCTGACCACGTACCGCCACATGGTCCCTGATGCCGTCTCATACGGGTAGACGCCGCCGCTCTGCCCATGTCTGGTCTCCCGACGGCGCTCAGCGCGCTCGTGGTCGTGGATCGCCGCGTCAAACTCCCTGGCCGTCTCCTCGGCGTTGAAGCGCCGTGAGCGTTGGCGGCCGGTGGAGTCTCGCCACCGGACCTCCCAACTGCCCTTCGCTTTGCTGTAGCTCATCGCGCCTCCTTCGTCCGAACATCGGCACGAGATGTTTGGAAAAGTGTTCGGAGTTGCCATTGGCAACGATCCGAACAGTAGCGCGAGCGTGGGACGGAAGCTAGCTGATATAGAAAAAGCCCCGATAAACAGGGCTTTTTCAGTGCGCCCGAGTGGACTCGAACCACCACGGGGAAAACTCCCCACAAGGCCCTCAACCTTGCGCGTCTACCAATTCCGCCACAGGCGCAGAGGGGGCGAGTATAGCCGCGCGCGATCGAGGCAGTGAGCCGAACAGGCGTTTGGGGAGCGCCCCGGCAGCGGGCGTGATGCCCAGGGCGAGGGCACACAGCCAGGCATCGAGCCTGACGAAGGCGGTCCGGTCCTTGCATCCGTCCACGGGGAGCGCTAATATGCGAACACATGTTCGTCGAAGTCCCCCGTCCACCGAACCACACAGGGAGCGGAACAGGCAAATCATGGATCTGACCAAGCGCCAGCAGGAGATATTCGACTTCATTCGCAAGCATTCGGCCAAGTACGGCTATCCGCCGACGGTGCGTGACATCGGAAAAGCGGTCGGGCTGGCCTCGTCCTCGACCGTGCACGCACATCTCGCCAACCTGGAGAAGATCGGGTTGCTGCGCCGGGACCCGACCAAGCCGCGCGCGATCGAGCTGCTGGATCGCGCGGCGGGCGCCGCGGTGGAGAGCGTGCGCGGAATCGTACGCCCGGACAGCCTGCCGCTGCTGGGCTCGGTGGCCGCGGGAGCGCCGGTGCTCGCGGAGGAGAATGTCGAGGAGTACGTGTCGGTGCCCGAGCTAGCCGGTGGCGGAGATGGCCAGTATCTGCTCCGAATCCGGGGCGACTCGATGAAGAATGCGGGAATTCTTGAGGGTGACTACGTGGTGGTGCGCTCGCAGAGCACCGCGCGCGACGGTGACATCGTCGTCGCCCTGCTCGGAGAAGAGGCGACGGTCAAGCGCTTCTTCCGCGAGTCCGACCACATCAGGCTGCAGCCGGAGAACGAGACGATGGAGCCGATACGCGGCACCGACGTCAAGGTGATCGGGCGCGTCGTCGGGCTGCTCAGGAGCGTCTGAGCGCCGAGTCCGGCTCTGCCGAGATCAACCTACCGAGCGCGACTCCGGTGAGCGTGCGCTGGGTGGACCGCGATCGTCGCTAAGCCCCTGGGGATGCGGCGCTTTACACCACACGCTCCGAGCGCTACCGTGGAGGAGCAGGTCAGGCAGCTGCGGGGGCTGAGAAGCCCTCGAGGAAAGTCCGGACACCAAAGGGCAGGGTGGTCGAGTGATCGACCCGGGGAAACCCGCGGGAAAGTGCCACAGAAACAAACCGCCTACGTCCGCCGTCCCACGTGAACGGCGGGCCGGCAAGGGTGAAATGGTGCGGTAAGAGCGCACCAGCGTCGCGGTGACGCGGCGGCTGGGCAAACCCCACCCGGTGCAAGGTCAAAGCGGACCGACTGCAGGTAGCCCGCCGAGGTCCAGGTAGGCCGCGTAGATGGATGGCTGCTCAACGACAGAATCCGGCTTATCGACCTGCTAAGGAAAAGCCCCGCTCCGGCGGGGCTTTTCTATGGTCGAGTCGCGGAGAGCGGGCGCCGGCTGAGAAGGAGAACGAGCAGCACTTGCGACATATGCTCCGGCGGATACGTACACGTACATGAGCATGGCGTCGAGCGCTCAGAGGCTCGCGCCTCTCCAGCAGTTGAATGATCCCGTCTGCCGAGAGTTTCGATGAGACGACTGCGTTTGGCCTAATTGGATACCCTGCGGTCCGTTTGACGGCGATACGGCGGTGGATACGGGTTCGAGCGCGAACCCGTGCGAGATGTGGGAGGCGACTTTGGAGCTGACGGTCATCGACGCGACGGGCAGCAGAACCGAGCAGGTGAGCGTGCCTGACACCGTTGCCGCGGGACGAATCGTGGACAAGCTCGTGGAGCTGCTGGGGCTCCCAGTGACTGGACCGGAGGGGCAGTCCCTCTCCTATAGCTTCCGCCATGAGCAGTCCGGAGAGCAGATCGATGACCACGAAACGCTCGCGGGCGCGGGAGTGAACGAGCATGATGTCCTGCGCCTTATAGCGGAGACGGAGACGACCGCGAGCACGAGCGCAGGAACGTCTGAGGGCGTACCGGGCGGCGCGTCCACCATGGAGCACACCGGAGCGCCGACATCCCCGCAGCCGCGCATAGCAGGGCTCGCACAGGCGCCGACGGGGGCATCGAGACCGGAAGAGCGGCATGGGCAGGCCGTCCTATCGCCTCCTCCGCCGGAGCTGCCGCCACAACCGACCGCCGCCGGTGGGCGATGGAGCCCGTTGATGGCGGTGGCGGTCATCATTCTGGCCGTCGCGATGGCGGGCGTGGCGGTGGCGATCATTGCAAGCCGGGGTGGCAATGCCAGTTCGCACCTTCTCGCGAACACTGACACTGCCAACGCCGGCACGGTCAGGTCCTCCGGGAGCGCCGCGGCGAGCACCGCCGAAGCCCCCAGCGGTGGGACGGCCGGCGAAGACGCCACCGCGACCACCTCCACCACCGCCGGTGAAGGGGCGCTACCGGACGTGCCGGCTCAGCAGCTGCAGTCGGAAATTCAACAGATGCTGCTGAGCTGGCACGAAGACGTGGTGCACGGCAACTACCGCGCCGCCTGGGAGCTGTTGAGCCAGCGCAAGCAAGCTCAGGATGAAAGTGGGCAAGGGTATGCCACCTGGGTCAAGAACCAGTCCACGCTCCGCCCTTACCTCGATCCAGCAGGACTGCAGGTCTCGATCCAGAGCACCGAACCCAGCAGCGGCGTGGCACAGGTGGACGTGACGGGAATGACCTGGAGCAAGCCGGGCGCGTCATGCACCGAATGGTCGGGGATCACTTGGGCGAAGTACGAAGACGGAGCCTGGCGGTACGACCCCGGATACTCCACCACTCCGCAACGGGAACGCGAATGGAAGTCCCGCTTCTCCGAATTGCTCGGCGGGAGCTGCTGACTTGACCAACCTCCTGCGCCAGCTCCGCCGGGATCCGGCGCTCGTGGCGATCGTGCTCGCGGGAGGACTCGCTGCGGGGCTGCTCGTCGCCGTCCTCTCCGGTCACGCCGCCGACCGGTCCACCGCAACCATCGCGACTGCCGCAACCATCACAACCGCCGCAACCCCCGTCGTGGGGCATTCGTTGTCGCTCCACTCTCCCGCTCACTCCCCTGTGAGCTCCGCGACGGGTCCTGTGATGGCTGGTCGGGGCGAGAGCCCGCCGAGGGTCGGGCTCGGGGCGGCGCTCGACAGCGGGGTGCACAGGGCCGATGAGCTGGGCGGCGAAGCGGCGGCGGCCGTGTGGGTCTCGGGTGATGCGCAGCCAGTTCTCAGCGGACCGGTTACCACGCCCCACCGGATGTGGAGCATGAGCAAGGCCGTCGTGAGCATCGCTGCGCTGCAGGCCGCCGGGAACGAACCCGATCCGGTGTTGAGGTCGGCGCTCACGAATGCCATTCGTCGCTCGGACAACTGCGCCATAAGACGAGTGATCGTCGGCTTGCAGGACCGCTTGAATGGGGGGCTTGCGGGCACGGTGGCGGCGTTCGAGCAGGTCTTGGCGAGCGCGGGAGCCAGCATCGAGACCACCCCTCAGGCGGCCGCCGCCGAACAGACCTGCGTGCGCTATCTGGATCGCAACCGTGGGGAACTGCGAGGCGGCGATCTTGGCGTGGCGCCCCAATTTGGCACGGCGGAATGGACCGAGGTCGACGCCATCTCGTTCACGCATGCTCTCACCGAGGGTGTGTATGCGCCCGGCGCTTATCTCCTGCGGCTGATGGAGCAGCCCAAGGAGCCACCCCTGGAAGAACCTCCGCCACCGTCGGCTCCACCACTGGACTGGGGAGCTGGCATGGCTTTCCCCACAGCCTGGCATCCTGCCTGGAAGGCGGGCTGGGGTGGCAGTCGGGACCATCCGCCCCACTTTCTGGCTGGCCAGATCGTTGTCCTCCGCCTCCCCCGGACGCCCGTGGCGGCGGCGGCGCTGTTTGTTCCGAAGGCCGAGCCGGCCACCGACAATCCCGGCCTCACCCAGGCGCCGCTGGCGCTCGAGTTCATGTTCGATGCCGTGCGGGCCGGTCTGGAAGGAGAACACATAGGAATGAATGGTGCAGTTCATGCAATTTCGAACGATCGAGCCCAGGCTCTGAGTGTGAAACGAGGACGACGATGAGTGAAGAGATTCCCGAGACCGACGGCGCGAGGCGTCTTGAGATCACGGAGGCCGACCTGGAGCCTGCTCCTAGTCAGGGTCCGCCAAGTCAAAGTCCGCCCCCACGCTCTCCGGCGCCGCCAACGATCCCGGCCTCACAGGCAAGCCCGTCAGCGCGCCCGGGGTTCTCGTCCGCCCCTTCCGTGTCGTCCCCGGCCCCGAGCGCCCGTCCATTCGCGCCTCGTGTGGAAGGTGGCGGGGGCCAAGACTGGACGGAGGCCACGCGGCTGATGTGCACGGCTGCCTACATGGAGCCCACCTTCGCCCAGGATGTCGTCGATGAGATCGTTAACGAGCGTCACCGCGCGATCCAGATACCCACAGGCGTGGATATCGCCACCGTCGCCAAGCACTGCCTCGCTGCCTGCCGCCAGAAGATCGTACGCGACGGGCTGCTCACTCTCGATCTGTTCCTAGCGATCATCCTGTTTTTCGCGAAACACTCCGCGGTGTGGCTCTTCTTCGGGTTCCTGCTCGGTTGGGCGATCGTCTTGTGGGACATGTGGAGGGCCACCTATCTCGTCGTGGTCGGGCGCCTGAACCCCAGAGACTTCGCCACACACCAAGCGCCGATGCCCGCAGACCCGAAGCTCGCACGACGGATCGAGGAGCTGGCGCGCGACCAACGCGGCAATCTCACGGTCTACAGTGGGTTCATGCCGTTCTCCGGGGCGGGCCTGAACGTCGGCGGCTGGTCGTTCCTGATCGATCTGCGCAAGGGCAGGGACGACATCTTCGGCGAGCGCTCGACGCCTCGCGAGCTCACCGTGAGCGAGCTTTACGCGGGGGCGGCCCGCTCGCTGGCGGCGCTGGATATGACAAACCTGGAAATCAGGGATCGTCTGTTCGTGAGCGGTTCGGACGTCCGCGACGATCTGGACCTCATGCCCAACCCCCTGGGTCCGCCTCTGGCATGGGTGGAGCTCGATGT
Source organism: uncultured Solirubrobacterales bacterium (assembly GCA_963786535.1). Classification (GTDB taxonomy): domain Bacteria; phylum Actinomycetota; class Thermoleophilia; order Solirubrobacterales; family Solirubrobacteraceae; genus Palsa-744. Next base: position 609,331 of record CAWAZI010000002.1, read on the forward strand.
GCTGAGCCAGTACCTGGCCTCGCCCACACACCAGATCCGTCACTACCGGTGTATAGAGATCGTCGACTGGCGCGGCGAGCTGGTCGTGTCGTTGTTCCTGCGCTTTGCGATCCGCAACGGACGTCTGTTCTGCGAGCTCAACAAGTTCGTGCTCGTACCGCTCAAGGAGGAGCTTCATCGCCTGGACCATCTCGGCGGCGGCATCCGGCTGCGGGATGTCCTCTTGATGATCAGCCGCGCGGCTGCCGCGACTCCGGTGCTGTCGTTCCGCGCGCCCAAAGTCATGCTCAAGCCCGTCAATCGCGCTCTCGAGGCATCCAACGCCACGCGACAGGTCGCAGGGGATCCGTTCTTCGACCACGGGGCAACCATCACGGCCCTCGATCGGGTGCGCTCGACCAAATATCGTCGTTACTTCCAACTGCTCGACAAGGAAATGTACGACAAGGTGCTGGAACGCACGGTCCTGGACTCGATCGTGGAGGTTCTGGAGCAGCACGGAATCGACACCGCCGAGTTCGCCGAACGGAGCGCAACCATCATCAACAACGGCATCATGGCGAAGGAGACCAACATCAACGCCCACAACCTGGCGGTCGGACGCGGCCCCAAAATCTTCAGCAACATCCCCCGACCTGGCGGCGGCTCCGGGGATGGCTCGTCTCCTCCGCTCGCGGCGCAGCGGTAGCAGGAGCTCCCTCGATACAAGCAGTACGACCGCCCTCGACACAGAAAGGCCACGCGAGATGCCGGACTCGGGAAACCAGGGAATCAGCGGCCAGAGCATAAATATCACGGCGCAGAACGTCGCCGTCGGCTCCAACAGCAGGATCGAGCAGACCGTAAGCTCCGGGCAGTTCAGGGGGCCACTCGCCGACCTGCAGCGTGCCATCGAAGGCTTCGACGGCCCCCCGGCGACGCGCGACGCGCTGATGGCCGGCCAGGCGGAGATCGCCGCAGAGCTCGAGATGCCCGCTCCGGACAAGAACGGGCTGCTCGCCAAGCTCGCCTCGCTCAAGGAGCTGGCGGGGCCGGCGGCCACGGTCGTTCAAGCCGTGGCGGCCCTTGCACAGGTGGTGGCGGCGATCTGCTGAGCGGTGAGCAGATGGCCTTATGCTGTACGTACACTGGGAGTACAGTCGAGACCATGAAGACCGCTGAGAGAGCAAGACGGAGCGCTGGAACATGCGCGTAGCCGAGGAGTCGACGCGATCGTGCGGTTGGCGGCCGAGCAGACCGATCAGCCGTTGACAGACTTCGTCGTCCAGGCGGCTCGTGCGCGGCCTGGCGTCCAACCAACCAGTACCGGTCGTCCTGGCGGGTCGCCTGGCTGTTGACGTTCGCCATCAGAGCCAGCATCTGTGCGCTCACTATTGCTGGATGCGATGATGCGTGTCCTGCGGGCTGGCGAGCTGATCGGGATCCGCGCACTGCCATTCATGCGGTCGACGAGCGCACCCGGGAGTGGTACGCGCAGTTCGGTTTTGAACGCTCGCCATGCACCCGCTGCACCTGATTCTCTTTGATCAAGGATTTTCGGGCCACCATTGAGGAGAGCCACTCATGAGTATCCGCAGACCTGCCAACCGCCATCGTGCACAAATCGCCATCGCTGTGCTCCTAACAGTCGGCTCCGGCGGCGCGGCAGGATGTGGCGAAGCCACGATCCCGAGCGGGCCCGTACCGAAAGCGGTGACCGTCAAAGTCAGCGCACAGCCGACTCCTCCGCCGGCGCATCCCAATGGTGTGGTCGCGCGGATCGACGCCTCATCCGACGCGGTGCTCGCCGAAGGCAAGGTGCACATAGCCGCCAGGCGCCGCCTCGGACGCGGAAATCCGCCGTGAGATCAGGGCCGCGCGCAGGGCCGGGATCGTGCTGCCGTCGGGGGACTCGGCCGCATCGTTCGAAAACGCGCAGTCCAACGCCGGCGGCCCGGTCGCGCAGATGCAAACGCCCGAAGCGGCGTGGAATCCGCGATCGAAGCCGATCGCCGACTGGATCGTCCCGATCCTGCAGTGGGCGTCTCTCCACGGTTGGACCGGGACGGTCACGAGCGGCTACAGGTCCTACTACGAACAGGCTCAGCTGAACGTGGCCGGTGCCTTCAGCGCGACCGGCCGGGCGCAGCAACCACGAGACCACCGTGTATCCCGGAGGTGCGGTGGATGTGACGAACCCATCCCAGCTGATCGGCGTCCTGCGCTCCTACCCCGGGCCGGTAAAGCTCGTGGGCGGCGTCCTCGGGCCGATCGATCCCGAGCATTTCTCCGCCACAGGCGACTAGAGACGAGAGCGATGAGGCTAAACTGCGCCGTCCCGCCGGAGTAGCTCAGCTGGTTAGAGCAGCGGAATCATAATCCGCGTGTCGGGGGTTCGAGTCCCTCCTCCGGCATGGTATCTCATCGCGCTGGCCAGGGCCTACCCGCGGTGGGTCCGACCATGGCATTCCCGCCCAACATCCGCCGACCCTTCTGATGGCCGTCCCCAACGTCTCCGAGGGGCGCGACGCCGCGATCGTGCGGGCGATCTCCACGGCGCTCGCCGCCGAGCGGCGAGGTCGAGGCTCCTGGACGTCCACTCCGACGCCGACCATCACCGCTCGGTCTACACGCTCGCCGGAGCGCCCGGCGCGCTTTCCGGCGCGCTGCTGCGAGGCGCCGCCGAGGCGGTCGCGCGGATCGACGTGATGCGTGCGACTCCGATGCGCCGACACCCCGCGGCTGAGCATCCTCACGTCGGAGCGCTCGACGTCGCGCCGGTCGTCTACCTCGACGAGTCATCCCGCGGCGCGGCCTGCGCCGAGGCGCTCGTGATCGCCGACCGCATCGGCCACGAGCTGGCGGTCCCGGTGTTCCTCTACGGCGAGCTCGCCGGGCGGAGCGGCACCCGCGCGCAGCTGCGCTCCGGCGGCGTCGCTCGGCTCGCTCAACGGATCGCCACGGGCGAGCTGTCGCCCCGACTTCGGGCCGCCGCGACCTGCATCCCACAGCCGGGGCGACGCTCGTCGCCGCGCGCGCGCCGCTGGTCGCGTTCAACCTCCAGCTCGCCCCGCCCGCGACCGTCGCCGACGCGCGCCGGATCGCCTCGCTGATCCGCGAGGGCGGCGCCGAGGGCCTGCCCGGCGTGCGGGCGATCGGGGTCCAGCTCGGCGGCGAGGTCGCGCAGGTGTCGATGAACGTCGAGCGCCCGTTCGAGATTCCGCTCGCGCTCGTGATCGAACGCGTCCGTGCGCACGCCTCCGTCGCGAGCGGCGGAGCTGGTCGGGCTCGCGCCGCGCGCCGCGTTCGCGGGCTTCCCCGACGACGTCCCCCTGCCGGGGTTCGATCCCGTCCACGCGCCTGATCGAGCGGCTGCTCGGCCTGCGACGCCGGCATCAAGCCCGCCGGGTGGGATCAGCGCGATGCTGGCCTCGCAGTAGGCGTGCCGCGTGCGCCCGGCCGAGTCCACGGGACGCATGCGGGCGGCACCGTGTGGCGATGCGCGCGGGCTGTAGGCTTGCAGTGATGGCCCAGACCAAGCGCAAGCGCCAGACCAAGCATCGCGGCAATGCCGCGGGCGTGGTGGAGTCGCGCGGTCGCACAGGCCGCAAGCCGACCAAAGCCGAGAAGGAAGGCAAGCCGCGCGAAGATCGCATCCCCAAGCGCGACCGTCCGCCCACCTGGCTCGGCGCGTTCTACCGGGCGATGGCCGCGGCCGTGCTGATGCTGCTCGTCAGCCTGTTTCTGCTCAAGAAGCCCAACGAGGCGATCGCGCTGTTCCCGATCGTCCTGATCTTCTACGTCCCCATCAGCTACTACACCGACATGTGGCTCTACAACAGGCGCATGCGCAACAAAGCCAAGCAGGGCGGTGGCAAGGCGCCCGCGCGATGAGCGCGCAACGCGTGCCGCCGGCCAGTTCCCGCGATCCGGCGCGGAGCGAGCGGCCGATGAGCGAGCTCGACATCCGCTCGTTCACCGTCGGGCCGGTCGCAGGAGAACGCCTACATCGTCCGCCTCTCCGGCGCCAGCGAGCGCGGTGCTGGTCGACCCCGGCGACGAGCCCGACCGGCTGCTGGGAGCGATCGAGCGATCTCGGCGTGCAGATCGAGGCGATCCTCATCACCCACTGCCACTTCGACCACATCGGCGCGGTCGCGCCGCTCGCGCGCGCGACCGGCGCGCCGGTGTACTGCCCGGAGATCGAGCGCCCCGTGCTCGAGGACATCCGCCTCGGCACGCCGCCCGGGTTCGGACCGTTCGAGAGCTATGTGCCCGAGCACACGCTCGCCGGCGGGTGAGTCGCTGAGCCTCGCGGACCTCGACATCGAGGTGCTGCTCACGCCCGGCCACAGCCCCGGTCATCTCACGTTCTCGTTGCCCGCCCACGCCGCGATCCTCTCCGGCGACGTGCTGTTTCAGGGCTCGATCGGGCGCACCGACCTGCCGTTCGCCGACCATCCGACGCTGGAACGAACGCTCGAGACCCTGATCGAGACGTTCCCGCCCGAGACGACCGTCTATCCCGGTCACATGGGCATCACGACGCTCGGCCGCGAGCTCGCCACCAACCCGTTCCTCGTCGAGCTCCGCCCCGGCCGACAGTCCCCGGTATCGCAGGCCGCGCCGGCTCACCGCGGGGCACCGCGCCCGGACGGCGTGGGCGGCAGTTGAGCGCGGCCGATCGGATCAAAGCGCCCCGCGGCACGTTCGACGTGCTCGGCGAGTCCTCCGCCGCGCGCGCCGTACTCGAGGACCGCGCCCGCACGATCCTGCAGGGCGCCGGGTATGAGCGCATCGAGACGCCCGCGTTCGAGGCGACCGAGCTGTTCGCGCGCGGCGTGGGCGAGTCCACCGACATCGTCGCAAGGAGATGTACTCCTTCCAGGACGCCTCCGGACGTTCGCTGACGCTGCGCCCGGAGGGCACCGCGCCCGTGTGTCGCGCATACGTCGAGCACGGCATGCACAAGCTCCGCCAGCCCGTGCGGCTGTGGTACCTGTCGAGCTTCTTCCGCCACGAGCGCGCCCAGGCCGGGCGCTATCGCCAGTTCTGGCAGGTGGGCGCGGAGGCGCTCGGCTCCGAGGATCCAGCCGTGGACGCCGAGTCGATCTGCCTGCTCGCCGCGCTGCTCGACGAGCTGAACGTCGCCTCGGTCCGCCTGCGCCTCGTCGAGTCTTGGGAGCCTCGCCGCCCGCCAGGAGTATCGCGAGCGGTTGCAGGCGCACCTGCGCGCGCACGCCGACAGCCTGTCCGAGGAGGTGCGCGAGCGCATCGAGCTGAACCCGCTGCGCGCGTTCGACTCCGAACACCCCGGCACCCGCGCGGTGATGGCGACCGCGCCGCTGCTCGCCGACTTCCTCAGCGCCGAGGACGCCCAGCACTTCGCCGAGGTTCGCGCCCGCCTGGACGCCGCGGGCGTCGCGTATGAGATCGACCCCACGCTCGTGCGCGGGCTGGACTACTACACGCGCACCGTGTTCGAGTTCACCTCCGATCAGCTCGGCGCCCAGTCGGGCGTCGGCGGCGGCGGACGCTACGACGGCCTCGTGGAGCAGCTCGGCGGCCCGCCCACGCCCGGCATCGGCTGGGCCGCTGGGATCGAGCGGATACTGCTCGCCGGCGCCCCGCCGCATCCGGCGCCCGCGCCCGTGGACCTGTTCGTCGCGTATGAGCCCGCTCGTGACGGTGCGCAGTCCACACGCCATCCCAGCGCCGGCCGGTGCGTTCGCGCTGCTCACCGAGGCGCGCGCCGCCGGGTTGACGGCGCAGATGGAGCTCGCGGGACGCTCGCTCAAAGGCCAACTCGGCTACGCCAACGCGCTCGACGCCCGCTACGTCGCGATCATCGGCGCCGGTGAGACGGTTCTCAAAGACATGCTCGGCGGCTCCCAGGAGACGGTGGCGCCCGACGCCGTGATTCACGCCGTCCTGCGTGGCCGGCGCGCGTTGTAACTCATCCCGCGGCCGGCTTGAGCTCACGTGTCGGGCTCGTTTGGACGGCGGAGCCAGCGCCGCAGCTCGCGGTCCGATGCGGGGCGGGGCGGTTCATGAGCGTTCGTTGCGTATCACCGCGACTGCGAGTGGCCCGTCGAGCCGCGTGGGACGTCCATCGCGGCGAGCGCGGTTCAACTCGGAGGCGATATGTGCCGACAGGGGTTAGCAGATGACCCAGCTGTCCCGTCCTTATCAGATCGCGCTCGTCACGCTCGCGTTGCTCGTGCTCGTGTGGTTCGCCGCGCTGCACCGCCGCGCGCCCAGCTCCGGCGGCGGCTCGGGTTCGAGCCCGGCCGGCGCGAGCGCGCCCGCGACCCCCTCGGCCGCGGCCGAGGCCAAAGCGGCCGCCGCGCCGACCCACATCTACCATGGCGCCGCGCCCGGAGTCGAAGGCTTGACCCGCGCGATCGACAAGGCCCACGGCGCCGTCGCCCAGTCCCAGCACGAAGCCCATCGCGTGGAAACTTCGGAACCGTCCGCCTCCTCCTCGGCCTCGTCCGCCGCCTCCCCCTCGGCCTCGTCTGCCGCCTCCACGGCTGCTCCCGCGACTCACGTCACCGTCCGCGCGGTCGTGCACCCGGCCGCCACGACGCCCGTACATGTCCATGCTTCGCCCGCCGCGATCAAGCACGCCGCCACCGCGCCGAGCATGCAGGTCGCGGTCGAACACGAGCTGCAGCAGGGCAAGACCGTGCTGATCCTGTTCTGGGACCGCCACGGCTCCGACGACGTCGCCGTCCACAACGCCCTTCCCGCGGTCCAGCACGCGCTCGGCGGCAGGGTCGCCGTCCACTACGCCTCCGCCGGCCAGGTCGGCGCGTTCGGCACGATCACCCACGCCGTCCAGGTCACCCAGACCCCGACCCTGCTGATCGTCAACCCCCACGGTCAGACGACGGTGCTCACGGGCCTCGCCGACGCCTTTGCGATCCAGCAGGCCGTCTCGGAATCTCGCCACTCCTGACGCGAGCCATCGGGCCGCTGCCCGCCGCGGGATCTCGCATTCGGCGCGGCGCACGGTCTGACGCAGCCCACCGCTCGCATCGCCCGGCCACGGGTCCGCGCCTCTGGCGCCTCCCACGAGCCCGACCACTGCCTACACTCGACCGGGTGACACTCGCCACGGGCCTGGTTGCGCATCTCGAACGTCCGCTCGCGCGCGGGCACGCTCCCGCGGGCGCGCACACCGGCGCCGCGGGCGGGGCGGCGTGCGGCGATCTGATCCGCGTCTCGCTGTCGCTCGACCCCGATAGCCCCGACGGCCGCATCCTCGACGCGGGCTTCGACGCGAGCGGCTGCGGCGCGACGATCGCGGCCGGCAGCGCGGTCGTTGCCCTGCTGCGACGCGACACCCCGCTGCTGGGCGCCGCCCTGATCGGTCCCGACACGATCGCGCAGGAGCTCGGGGGGCTGACTCCGGCCAAGCGCCACGCCGCCGAGCTCGCCGCCGACGCGCTGCATCGCGCGCTCGGCTCCGCGCTGCGCCAGGCGAGCCTCGCTCCGGTGGCGGAGCGCACGCTCGTGGCGATGAGCGGCGGCGTCGACTCCGCCGTCGCCGCGCTGCTCGTCGCGGGAGTCGGAGACGAGACGGTGGCGGTCACGCTCGAGCTGTGGTCGGACCCCGCCAACGACGGCGATCTCAGCTGCTGCTCCGCCCAGGCCGTCCGCTCCGCGCGTTCGCTCGCGCACGATCTCGGCGTGCCCCACTTCTCGATCGACCTGCGCGCCGAGTTCCGCGCCGGCGTCGTGGACCCGTGGCTGGCCGACCACGCGGCCGGCCTCACGCCGAACCCGTGCGTGCGCTGCAACGGCTCGGTGCGCCTGGACGCGATGCTCGACCTCGCCGCCCGACTGGGCTCGCCGACGCTCGCGACCGGCCACTACGCGCGCATCGACCGCGACGAGCCCTCGCTCGGTCCGCTGCTCCGGACGGCCGTCGATCCAGCCAAGGACCAGAGCTACGCGCTGAGCGCGCTCTCACGGGATTCATTGCGGCGCCTGCGGTTCCCGCTCGGCGAGCTGACCAAGCCCGAGGTTCGCGCGATCGCGCAGCGCGCCGGCCTGCCGGTCGCGCATCGGCGCGACTCTCAGGATCTGTGCTTCCTCGCCGGTACCCGCCGGACGGACTTCCTGGCCCGCCACGGCAGCCTGGGCGTGCATACCGGTCCGATCGTCGACCCGTGACGGGCGCGTGCTGGGCGAGCACGCCGGCATCCACACCGTCACCGTCGGCCAGCGCCGCGGGCTGGGTGCCGGACCCGGTCTGGACCGCGCGGGCGAGCCGCTGTATGTGCTCGCGACCGACCACGCCTCGAACACCGTCACCGTCGGGTCCCGCGGTGAGCTGCTCACCCGAACCGTGCGCGTCGCGCGATGCGACCCTCCATCGCGACGGCCGCCGCGTGGACGCGATCAAGATCCGCTACCGGGGCGCGCGCCTGCGCTGTCGCCTCGCCGCTCCCGCTGGAGCCGGCGAGCATTCCGTGATCGAGGTCGAGCTGCTCGAGCCGGCCGAGCGCACGGCCCCGGGTCAGATCGCGTGCCTGTATGACGGCGATCTGATCGTCGGCCACGGCACGATCGCCTGACGCGTTCCGACGGCGCCCGCCCGCATGAGAGCCATCTCATCTGCCGCACTCGTGGCTCATGCGCACCTCCCTTAACATCATTCCGATGACTTCGGATGAGATTCGCGAGCGGTTTCTCAGCTTCTTCGCCGAGCGCGAGCACCTGCGCATTCCCTCCGCATCGCTGGTGCCGCCCGCCGACGATCGCACGGTTCTGCTCACGACCGCCGGCATGCAGCCGCTGAAGCCCTACTTCCTGGGCCGCGCCGATCCGCCCGCGCCCATGCTGACGAGCTGTCAAAAGTGCTTTCGCACGCCCGACATCGACCACGTCGGCAGCACCCTGCGCCACCTCACGTTCTTCGAGATGCTCGGCAACTTCTCGATCGGCGCCTACTTCAAGGCCGAGGCGATCCAGTTCGCGTGGGATCTCTCCCTGGAAGTGTTCTCGTTCAACCCCGACGACATCTGGGTGACGGTCTTCTCCGGAGACGAGCAGCTCGGGCTCGGCCCCGACGAGGAGGCGATCGAGCTGTGGCTCGCCGTCGGCGTGCCGCGCGAGCGGATCGTCGGGTGTCCGCGCTCGGAGAACTTCTGGGAAGCCGGCCCGGTCGGCCCCAGCGGACCGTGCTCGGAGCTGTACATCGACCGCGGCCTCTCCTTCGGCGCCGCCGACGATCTGCCCGGCGGCGAGAACGAGCGGTTCCTGGAGTACTGGAACCTCGTGTTCATGCAGTACGACCAGGACCCCCACGACCAGCTGCGAGCGCTGCCCGACGCGCAACATCGACACCGGCCTCGGCCTCAACCGCCTGGCGGCGATCCTCCAGGGCCGGGACTCCGTATTCGACACCGACCAGTTCCAGCCGCTGATCGACCTCGGCCAGGAGCTCGCCGATCGCCGTTACGGCGAGAACCCCGCCGACGACCGCGCGCTGCGCATCCTCGCCGACCACACTCGCGGCATGTCGTTCCTGATCGCCGACGGCGTCGTTCCCTCCAACGAGGATCGCGGCTATGTTCTGCGCCGCCTCACCCGCCGCGCGATCCTGCAGGGCCGTCGCCTGGAGATGGCGCCCGGGTTCCTGCTCCGCTACGCCGCCGTCGTGCGCGAGCTGATGGCCGGCGCCTACCCCGAGCTGCTCGATCAGCGCGACCCGATCGAGCGCTGGCTCGCATCCGAGGAGGATGCGTTCGGGCGCACGCTCGAGCAGGGCACCGGCCTGCTGGACGAGCTGATCGCCCGCGCGCTGGATACCGGGGATGCAGGCGATCGCGGCGGCCGACGCGTTTGCCCTGCACGACACCTACGGCTTCCCGTTCGACCTGACGCGCGAGCTCGCGGCCGAGCGGGGGCTGGGCGTCGAGGAGCGAGGGGTTCGAGCGGCTGATGGACGCCCAGCGTGCCCGCGCCCGGGCGGCCGCGGCCGGCGCGGTGGCACGGGAGGGCGACGGCATCGACCCGCGCGAGCGGGCTCGTGAGCTCGCGGCGTCCGCCGGACCCACCCGCTTCACCGGCTATGAGACCGAGTCCCAGCAGACCACAGTCGGGGCCGTTGCTCTAGTCGGCGCCCCGAACGGAGCCTCGTCCACCTCCACTGCAACGGACGGAGCCGTGACCGAAGCCCTCTCTGGGTCTGCACCGCGGCGCGAGCATGCTCGTCAAGCTCGCCGAGTCGCCCTTCTATCCGGCAGGAGGCGGTCAGGTCTCCGACACCGGCACGATCGAATGCGCCACCGGCGCGTGCCTGGGCCGCGTCACGAACGTCTATCGCCTCGGTGACGACCAGGCGCTGGAGGTCTCCCTCCAGCAGGGCTCGCTCGCGCCCGCGGAGCCGGTGCTCGCGCGCGTGGACCACACCGCGCGGCGCGCCACCGAGCGCAACCACACGGCCACCCACCTCCTGCACGCCGCCCTGCGCGAGCGCCTCGGCGGCCACGTCCGCCAGGCCGGCTCCTACGTGGGGCCCGACAAGCTGCGCTTCGACTTCACCCACACCGGCGCGCTCACCGCGGCAGGAGCTGCGCGACGTAGAGGACGCCGTCAACGCCTGGATCGCGGCGGGCGACCCCGTTCGCGCGATCTCCACCACGCTCGAGGAGGCCAGGCGCCTCGGTGCGATGGCATTGTTCGGCGAGAAGTACGGCGAGGTCGTGCGCATGGTTCAGATCGGCGACGGCTCCTATTCGCGCGAGCTGTGCGGTGGCACGCACGTGCGCACCACGGCCGAGATCGGCGTATTTCACATCCTCACCGAGACCTCCTCCGCCGCCAACGTGCGCCGCATCGAGGCGCTCACCGGGTCTGGCGCGGCCGAGCTGCTGCGCGACCATGACCGCTTGCTCGGCGAGATCGCCGCCGAGCTGCGCACCCGGCCGCGGGACGCGCTCGCCGCCCTGCGCGCCCGCGAGTCAGAGCGCCGGGAGCTGGAGCGCTCCGCGCGCGAGGGCGCCGGTCCGGCCGGTGCGGCGGTCGACGTGGAGGCGCTCGCCGCGTCCGCCCAGTCCGTCGCGGGCGCTCCGGTGCTCACCGCCATCGTCTCCGCGTCCGATGCGCACGCGCTCATGGAAATCCTCGACCACGTTCGGGGCCGGCTCGACAGGGCCGCGATCGTGCTCGGCGCGGCCGTCGACGGACGCGTGCATCTCGCGGCGGGCGTCGCCCCCGAGCTCGTCGCGCGAGGCGTCAAAGCTGGGGCGATCGTAAAGGCCGCGGCGGCAATCGTCGGTGGCGGGGGAGGGGGCCGCGACACCGTCGCCCAGGCCGGCGGGCGCGACCCCGACAAGCTCGACGATGCGCTCCTCGCCGCGCGCGCCGCGATCGAGGAGGCGCTGCGGTCATGAGTCGCGTGCTCGCCCTCGACTACGGCAGCGCCCGCTGCGGTTGCGCGCTCAGCGACCCGACGGGCACGATCGTCACCCCGATCGAGGCCATCCCCCGTCCTGCCACCCGCACCGGGTTGCGCGAAATCGAAGAGCTGATTCGCGACCGCGAGGTCGAGCGGGTCGTCATCGGGCTGCCCGTGTCGCTGCGAGGAGGCGACTCCGATCAGACGCGCGAGACGCGCGAGTTCGCGCGGCGCCTGTCCCTGCGCCTGGGGGAGGGGATTCCCGTCGAGCTCCACGACGAGCGCTACACCACCCACATCGCCCGCCACGATCGAGGTTCGCACCGGGCCGGCGAGGACTCCCGCGCTGCCGCCCACATGCTCGAGAGCTGGCTGCACGCCAGGCTGCGCCAGGGTGCCTAGGGCCCCCGTCCCAATATCTGCCGGCTTGAGGCCGCCGTTCCGCGGCGTCATACGCCACCCATGATGCTCGACGTATTACCGATACGCCTGCGCTCATGTGCGGCGTCTGCCATCCACGGCCCGACCCCCTCAACCCACCATCTATTGTGAGGGAACCCCTAGAACCGAGGAGGAACGGGAGCACGACCGCGCCGAGCGCGAACGGCGGCGCGCTGTCTCGCGACCGGTCTCTGAGGTAGTTGAGGTTCCGTTGCCGCCCCCCGTTGTGCCGTCGGCCGTCATGCCCCCATCCGTCATGCCCCCACTGGGGCCGCCGCCGTCGTCCCGGCGCGGACGCTCGTGGCTGGCGCGGGTGCTGGCCGTGCTCGCCCTCGTGCTCGTCGCGGGCGCAGTCTGGCTGGCGATCGATCGGCTCACGCGCACCACCACACCCAAGCCGGTCGCCGCGCCGGTCGTCGTGCGGGTGCTGATCCCCGAGGGCGAAACCCGCCGGCAGATCGCGGCTCGCGCTCACGCTGCCGGGCTTGACCGGCAGCTACCTGACGGCGTCCAAGCGCTCGTCGCTGCTGAACCCAGCCCACTACGGCGCGCCATCGAACACCCCCAACCTCGAAGGATTCCTGTTCCCGGCCACCTACGACCTCTACCGCGGCGACCCGGCGAGCCGGCTCGTGCACGAACAGCTGATCGCGTTCACCGAACGCTTCGGCGACGAGGAGATCCGTCGCGCGCGCGAGCTGCACGTCACCCCCTATCAGCTGCTGATCGTCGCCTCGATGGTCGAACGCGAGGCGCAGCTGCCCGGCGATCGCGCGAAGGTCGCGGCCGTCATCTACAACCGCCTGCACCTGAACATGCCGCTCGGGATCGACGCGACCATCCGTTACGCCCTGAACGATTACACCCGACCGCTCACCGTCGCCCAGCTCGCGCTCGACTCCCCCTACAACACCCGGCTGCACAGCGGCCTGCCGCCGACCCCGATCAGCAACCCCGGCCTCGCCGCGATCCACGCCGCCGCGCACCCGGCGCACGCCGGCTACCTGTACTACGTCGCCGGCGCCGACGGTTGCGGCGAGCAGGTGTTCTCGACCAGCAACGCCCAGTTCGAACGCGACGCCGCGGCCTACCGCGAAGCGCTCGCCGCCAACGGCGGCCGCGTCCCGACCTGTCGGAAGCGATAGCGAGGCAGGCGCCGTCGGATGCCACGGTTGGGAGTCCTCGGCTGGCCTGTCGCCCACAGTCGCTCGCCGGCTATGCACAACGCCGCGTTCGCGGCGCTCGGCATGGAGGATTGGCGCTACCAGCTGCTGCCCGTCCCGCCCGAGCGCTTCGTCGAGACGGTCCGCGCGCTCACGGACGCCGGCTTTATCGGTGCGAACGTAACGATTCCCCACAAGCACGCCGCGCTCGCGCTCGCGGACACCGCCGGTGAGGCCGCGCGCGCCATCGGCGCCGCGAACACGCTCACGTTCGCCCCCGACGGCACGATCGCGGCGGAGAACACCGACGCTCCCGGCTTTCTCGCCGCGCTCGGGGTTCCGCCGCGAGGCATGAGCGCGCTCGTGCTCGGCGCGGGCGGCTCCGCGCGCGCGGTCGTCTGGGCTCTGCGCGAGGCCGGGGCGCGCGAGGTGTCGGTCTGCAACCGCACACCCGAGCGCGCCGCCGCGCTCGCACGCGATCTCGGCGTACGCTTCGCGCCCCGTCCGGAGCCGGCGGACCTGCTCGTCAACTGCACCTCCGTGGGACTTGAGTCTGAGCCCGCGAACCTCAAACAGTCGGCCACTGAGGCTCAGGGGCTCAACCTCCCCGCCATTACGTTCGATCAAGTCGGTAACTACTCCCATGTCGTCGATCTCGTCTACCGCTCCTCACCCACGCCGCTGCTCGCCGCCGCGCGATCCCACGGCGCCCGCACGGTCGCGGGGCTGGAGATCCTGCTCGCCCAGGGCGCGCTCAGCTTCGAGCTGTGGACGGGCATCCAACCGCCGCTTGAGGTCATGCGCCGGGCGCTGGGCTAGCGGTGGCCCGCGCTCCCGCGGGCCGCGACTCGGCGCGGGGCTCGGCATGGTCAGGACGCGGACGCGATGAGCGACGCGCCGGGACAGTCCGGTCCCGACCTGCACGCGATCTTCGGCATGGATGAGGACACCGATGCGGCGCGGGATCTGGTCATCGAAGTCGAGCGGACTGTCGCGACCGGCTCCGACATCGGGACCGACGAGGACATTGCCTTCGATGAGGACATCGCGGGCGGGCAAGCTGAAGAGCTTCCGACGAGGCTGGGTCAGGGCGGTGAGGATGTCCGCGGCGCGCCGGCTCCGCGAGATGGCGAGTGGACCGGCATCACCAGGCCCAGCCGCCGCGGCTCCTCCTCGCGCTTCTTGACCGACGTGATCGTCGACATGGGCCTCGCCTCGCGCGGCCAGGTCGAGGAGGCGATCGAGAGCTCGCGCGGGCTTGGCACGACACCCGAGCGGGTCCTGCTCGAGGGCCGCGCGCTGACTCACGACGGCCTCGCGCGAGCGCTCGCCGAGCGCTATGGCCTGGATCACCTCGATCTCGGCATGTTCCCCGTTGACATGTCCGCCGCCAACCTCGTGACCACGACCGCCGCCAAGCGCTACCAGGCCGTACCCGTCGCGTTTGCCGACAAGCGCACGCTGCTGGTCGCAATGGCCGATCCCTCCAACGTCCTCGCCGTCGACGACATCGCGATCATGACCGGCTACGAGGTGCGCGTGGCGGTCGCTCCGCCCGAGGACATCGCAACGCTGATCTCACGCCTCGACCGCCTCGAGGACGTCGTCGCCGACTCCGGCGGGCAGTTCGAGGAGGAGGAGGGTGGCGTAGCGGAGGTCGTAGACCTGCACGACACCGCGGAAGACGCGCCCGTCATCAAGCTCGTCAACCAGATCGTCGCCCAAGCGGTCGAGCGGCGCGCCTCAGACATCCACCTCGCCCCCGATGGGCGCGAGCTGCGCGTGCGCTTCCGCGTCGACGGCGTCCTGCAGGACGTCACCACCGTCGCGCGGCGGATGGCCGCCGGCGTGGTCTCGCGCGTGAAGATCATGGCCGAGCTGAACATCGCCGAGCGCCGGCTGCCCCAGGACGGACGCGTCGGTCTGACCGTCGACGGTCGTCACGTCGACCTGCGCGTCGTCACGCTGCCGAGCGTCCACGGCGAGGCGGTCGTGCTGCGCGTGCTCGACAAGGACTCCGTCGTCGTGGCGTTGGATACGCTCGGCATGGCCGAGCCCGAGCGCGAGCGCTTCGAACGCGCCTTCCATGCGGTCCACGGCGCCGTGCTCGTGACCGGGCCGACCGGCTCGGGCAAGTCCACGACGCTGTATGCGGCGCTGCAGAAGCTCAACACTCCCGAGAAGAACATCATCACGGTGGAGGATCCCGTCGAGTATGAAATTGCGGGCCTCACCCAGCTGCAGGTCGCGCCAAAGGTGGGCCTCACGTTCGCGGCCGGACTGCGCTCGATGGTGCGCGCCGACCCCGACGTGATCATGGTCGGCGAGATCCGCGATCGGGAGACCGCCCAGATCGCGATCGAGTCCGCGCTCACCGGGCACCTGGTCCTCTCGACGCTTCACACCAACGACGCTCCATCCGCGATCACCCGCCTGGTCGAGATGGGCATCGAGCCGTTCCTGGTCGCCTCCGCCCTGGATTGCGTTGTCGCCCAGCGGCTGGCGCGCATGCTCTGCCCACACTGCAAGCGCCGCGCGATCGTGCCCGCCCAGATCCTGCGCGACAGCGGCTACAAGGCGCTCGTCGACCTCGAGGCCTATGAGCCCGTCGGCTGCCGGCGCTGTAGCGGCAGCGGCTATCGCGGGCGCGTCGGCTTGTATGAGGTGATGGACATCACGCCGGAGGTCCAAAAGCTTGCGCTCGAACGCCGCCCCGCCGAGGAGATCCGCGACATCGCCGTCCGCCAGGGCATGCGCCGCCTGCGCGACGACGGCCTGGAGAAGGTCCGTCAGGGTCGCACCTCGATCGCGGAGATCGCTCGGGTGATCGGCGGCAGCTGACCTCAGAGCTCGCGGCGGAGCCGCCGCCGGGGCGCGCCAACGCCGGACCGTCTCGCGGCGCTCATATCTTCGTCCATTCCCCCCAGCGTGCAACATCGGCGCTAATGGCCGAGACCGCATCTGTCGATGGTTTCGGCGATGGACATCGATTTCGCAGAGCTCTTGCTTGAGGTTGTCTCCCGCCGCGCCTCGGATCTGCACCTGAGCGCCGGGGCTCGTCCGACCGTGCGCGTGCGCGGGCGGCTCTCCCAGCTCGAGGACTATCCCGAGCTGTCCTCGTCGGACACGCGCGAGATCGTGTATTCGATCCTCAACGGCGACCAGCGCCAGCGCTTGGAGACGAACTGGCAGCTCGACTTTGCCTACTCGGTCCCCGGTCACGCGCGCTTCCGCGTCAACGCCTACTACCAGCGCGGTGCGATCGGCGCGGCATTTCGCCTGATCCCGGTCGGGCTGACCTCGATCGACGAGCTCGGCCTGCCCGCGGCGGTGCACGAGTTCACGCGCCGTCCCCGCGGTCTGGTGCTCGTCACCGGCCCCACCGGCTCGGGCAAGTCCACGTCGCTCGCGGGCATGATCGACGAGATCAACCAGACGCGCGAAGAGCACATCATGACGATCGAGGACCCGATCGAGTTCCTGCACGCGCACAAGAAGTGCCTGGTCAACCAGCGCGAGCTCGGCTCCGACGCGCAGAGCTTCTCCGAGGCGCTGAAGGCGGCGCTGCGCCAGGACCCGGACGTGATCCTCGTCGGCGAGATGCGCGACCTCGAGACGATCTCCACCGCCCTGACCGCCGCCGAGACCGGTCACCTGGTGTTCGCGACGCTGCACACCCAGGACACCGCTCAGACGATCGATCGTGTCATCGACGTGTTCCCATCACATCAGCAGGGTCAGGTGCGCGTGCAGCTGTCAGTGGCGCTGCAGGGCATCATGACTCAGCAGCTGCTGCCGACTACCGACGGCGCCGGGAGGGTTGTGGCGACCGAGGTGCTGGTCCCCAACCCGGCGGTGCGCAACCTCATCCGTGAGGGCAAGACCCACCAGATCTACTCAGTCCTGCAGACGAGCTCCGCGCAGGGGATGCAGACGATGGACACCTCGCTGGCCTCGCTCGTGCGCGCCGGCAAGATCACCCAGAAGCTCGCCGAAGCCCGCTCGTCCACGTCGGACGAGCTGCGACGCCTGCTCGGCGCCGGATCGCTGGCGGCCGCTTAGGGGCTTGATGGGACGATGAGCACCTTTGTCTTCAAGGCCATGGACCTCGCCGGGGTCAAGGCCCGCGGAGAAGTCGACGCCGACTCCAAGCAGGCGGTCTCCGATCAGCTGCGCGCGCGCGGGCTGATCGTCCTCGACATCGCCGACAAGCACGCTTCGCGCGAGATCAACCTCTCCTTCATGGATAGCGTCAAAGCCTCCGAGCTGGCGGTGTTCTCGCGCCAGCTCGCGACGATGATCTCCTCGGGCATGAGCATCCTGCGCGCGCTCTACGTCCTGGAGGAGCAGACCGAGAGCAAGTTTCTGAAGGAGACGATCGTGGCGGTGCGCAAGGACGTCGAGGCCGGCCTCTCGCTGAGCGACGCGATGACCCGCCATCCGAAGGTGTTCAGCCCGCTGTTCGTCGCCATGACCCAGGCCGGGGAGATGGGCGGCGTGCTCGAGAGCGCGCTCATGCGCGTCGCCGACCAGCTGGAGAAGGACGCGTCGCTGCGGCGTCAGATCCGCTCGGCGATGATCTACCCGATCATGGTGATCGTCTTCGCGGTCGGCATCATGCTCGCCCTGTGCGCCTTCCTGATCCCAGTGTTCATCAACGTCTTCAAGGAATTCGGCGGCGAACTGCCGGCCATCACCAAGGTCTCGGTGTTCGCCTCCAAGATGGTGACCGGCTACTGGTGGGCGATGTTCGGCGTGACCGCCGTGACTGTCGTGGCGTTCATGAAGTGGAAGTCCTCCACGTGGGGGCGCAAGCAATGGGATCGCTTCCGCCTGCGCATCCCGATGAAGATCGGCACGATCGTGCAGGAGGTGGCGGTCGCGCGCTGGTCGCGCACCCTCGCCTCGCTGACCAGCGCCGGGGTGCCGCTGCTGCAGGCCCTGGAGATCACCGGGCGCACCGGCGGCAACGTCGCCGTGGAGGAGGCCATGGACGGCGTGATCACATCGGTCAAGCGCGGAGGCACGATCGCCGCCCCGCTAGCCCAGGCCCCGATCTTCCCCACGATGGTCACCCACATGGTCGGCGTCGGCGAGGAAACAGGCGCCCTTGACACGATGCTCAACAAGGTCGCCGAGTTCTACGAGGACCGGGTCGAAGCGTCGGTCAAGGCGCTCACCTCGATCCTCGAGCCGGTCATGATCATCCTGATCGGCTCCATCGTCGGGTTCATCGTCATCTCGATGTACCTGCCGCTGTTCGAAGTCTATAACCACATCGGGAACTAGATTTCGCGGCGCGGGCGCTCAGCGGTCTGCGGGCGTTCTGAGGTTGAGCCGGGGCGGAGGGCATCCTCGCAGCGAGCCGGGAGAGCGAGCCGTTCGCTCTCGAACACGAGGCTCGTATGCTCGGCGAGCACGTCGTAGCCGCCGTCGTAGTGCAGCACTACGCCCCTGCTCGGGAGCTTGCCGTTACGCTATTCTTTACTTATGACGGTGAATGTAAAGAAAGCAAAAGGCGCGGCAAAGCGTGGCGCGGGCCGCTCACGGGTTTCCGGCAAGCACCAGATCACGATCCCGATCGGGGCGTTCAGTGAGGCGGGGTTGCGCGAGGGCGATGTAGTGCAGGTCAAGGCGCAAGGACGTGGGCGTGTCCTGATCGCGCGCATGGACGATCTCGTCGATGAGTACGCGGGCTGTCTGCGCACGGGTGGCGAGCTCGGTCAAACCGTGCGCGGGCTGCGCCGAGAGTGGGACTGATCCTGCTCGACTCGACGGTCATCGTCGGCTTCCTGGATGCCGACGATGCTCTGCACGAGGTCACCGTCACCAGGTTCAGGGAGATCGTGGGCAGCCGTCCCCTCGTGGCCTCCGTCATCAGCTACGCCGAGGTCATGACCGGCGTTTCGCTTGGGCACCATCCCCGGGAGAATGTGGACGGCTTCTTCGACTCCTTGATCAAGAATCTCCTGCCGATCGACAGGCTTATCGCGGCGCGTGCCGCGACGCTGCGAGGCAGGCGCAGGTCGCTGCCCATGCCCGATGCGCTGATCCTCGCCACGGCGGACCTTCAGCCGGAGATCGAAACGGTCCTCTGCGCCGACGGCGACTGGCCGAAGGTCCGGGGACTCAGCTGCCAGGTGGAGCTGCTGAAGCCATGACGCATCCGAGACCGGTAGACGGCCGCCAGCGGTCCACCGGGGCTTTCCACCGCGAGGTATAACTCGACGCTCGATGGAGCACACGGGCGGAAGTCAAGTACGTGGGGAAGGGCAAAGGGCCGGCGGGCAGCAGTGAAGGGTCGTGGTGGGATCCTGACACTGACGAAAGTTTGTACCCTCACTTGGGCGAGAATTCACACGGTCCTCACTACGATTACGAAGCCCCGGACGGATCGGAATATCGCATCTACCCGGACGGCCGGATAGAACCCAAGTAGCCATGACCGGCTCGGTGATACCCACTGAGGTAGATCAGACGGTCGCACTCGACTGGCTGCGTTACTCGCTCGGCCAGGGAGAGGTCATCTCGCCCGTGGCGCTCAAGGTCATCGAGGAGCAGCGGGGTCACGCATACACGCTCGCCCCCGACACGGTTGACCCTGCGCGGTTGGCGACTCCTTGTGACGGAGGAGTCACTAAAACGGGCGATGCTCGGGCGGCCCTTGCCCAGGTGCTCGCTACGTTCGCTCAGCACGGTGCGGCTTGCGTGGCGGTCGAGGACTGTCTGAGGCTGCGAAGAGACCCGAATCCGAGTTTGGACGGGCTGCTGTTGACGGCGTTTGTTGGTGAAAGGGTGATTCACTGGGCCGGGCTTGAGGGCGGCACAGACGCCGCGATTCTTGCGCTGCATCGCGGCTCGGGTAAGTATCCGCTGAACGCGTTTGTCACGTCGGTGTCCGCCGAGGAGCTTGGGCTCGTGGATGGCGCGGACCTCGATCCCGATATCGCCGACCCGGTCGTCGGTTCACTGATGGCGGTGATCGTGGCGGCCTACGACGCCGAGACGTTCATCGTCTGGGAACCCAGCTAGAAGAGGTCAGGACGTTCGTTGGCCGCGCGGGAAGACTGCCGGGCCAGGCTCAGGCGCCGAGAGCCTCCGAAGCCCGCCGTGTCGATGGCCGTACCGATGCAGGCGTGTCGCCGAGCGGGATGCCTTCAAGCGCACAGGCATGGCGGAACGCTGCCTCCTGGGCGCGCTGTGCCTCGGTCTCGTACGACTCGTGCTATTCTCGTGCGAGAACGTCCAGGAGGTCTCCCACATGCGCACCCGCGTAGTCGCGTCCAATGAAGTTCGTATTCCGGAGCCGGCAGCCGGTGAGGCCATTCTCGTTCAGCGCTACGGCAAGGCGTATGCGGCGGTAATAGACGCTGCGTCGTTTGAGCTGTTTCAGCGGATGCTCGGCATGTTCGGGGAGCATCAGCCGGCGGAGCTTGCGCTCTCAGATGCCGCGTTGGAGGTCCATCGTGCTTCCGAGGCCGGGGAGGACATCGAGGAGTTCGACTATGGACTGCTCGACACGCACTCTGCAGCGTGAACTCGTCACCATCGTCGCACCGAGGCCTGCGCGGCGCGGTGGTCTGGGCGTTCACCGCCTTCCAGCCCGAGGCGCCGTTCGAGCTCATCGACGTCCATGGCAAGATCGGCTCCTATGCTGACGCCCCCACGGTGGCGCGCGCGATCAGGGACGGCGAGCTGGCCCCGGTACCCACCTTCGAGGTGCCCGCGAAGCTGCGTCCGCTGGTCATCCTGCAGGACCGTCCCCGCGGCGTGCTGCCCGAGTACGCCGCGCTGAAGCTGACGCGCTTCACGAAGCTAAACGCAGGCGACCAACAACGAGTCCGCGACGGGAACGAGCCGGCGCTCCTGCACCTTCCGCACAACGAGGAGAAATATGGGCTGCGCCAGGAGAACGCAGTCGACCTCAACTCGCTCGTGCGCGTACACCAGTCGGCGCTCGTGACCGGCCCAATCGGCCGGCTCGACGAGAACGAGATAGACGTCCTCGGGCGCCGTCTGGCCAAATTCCTCGATATCGACTTGGAACGAGCCATCCGCGAAGGCGTCATCGAACGCTGGCAGAAGCTCGTCGCCAAGCAAGCCCGTCAGCGGCGCCGACACCGATGAGCCGGCGGCTGCTACTCGTAGCCCGCGGTGCGTAGCGCGGCGAGGGTGACCATCAGCGTTCGGGGGGTCGCGCTGAGCGCTTGGAAGCCGAATCGCGCGTAGAACGCGGCGGCGTTCTCGTCGACGGCGTGGACGACTACAGCGCGGACGGCGACCTGCTCGGCGGCGTGGCAGACGCGTACGAGCGCATCGTCGAGCAGGGCGGCCCCGAACCCTTGGCGGTGGTGGCTTGAATCGATGGCCAGGCGGGCGAGGATCGCGACAGGGACGGGGAAGTGGCGTGAAAGCCCTTTACGAGTCTGGGGTGTGGCCTCATGGTGTTCGAGTTGACCGGCGAGAAGCGTGTAGTAGCCATAGACGGTGCGGCCGTCGGACGTAGCGATGAACGTTCGTGCCGCGTCGCGGCGCTCGTTCTGCCCGGCGTAGCGGGTCAGCCAGCGATCGAGTAGCTCATTGCCGCAGCTGAAGCCGGAGGTGTCGTGCCGGGCGGGGTCATAGCGCTCGGTGCCGGTGAAGCCGGCGCTCACGTGCGCCGGCGCAAGTCGCGTAGACGGGTGACGGTGTCCGCGTTGACGTCCTCCAGCGAGTTCAGGAAGCGCACGGCCTCATCGTCGCTGAGCAGGATCTGCTGCTGATCGGTGAGGATTTCCTGGGCGCGCGCTCGTGCCGCCCGGCGGAAGAAGTCGCTAAGCGTCTCTCCGACCGCTGTCGCCGCGGCGCCGTCGAGCTGGCGCTCATCGTCGGTCAGGCGAAGCTCGAGTCGCTGGGTACGCATGCAAGGCATTGTACGGACATCGTACGGATTTGTCAATCAGGGCACCGGGGCCGCAGGGACGCCTGGGCGCCTGGGTCGTTCAGGACGTGATCGCGGCGTCCGCGATCGGAGGACATTTCAGGGCAGGATCCTGAGCCGTCGCTCGCGCACCGACAGCGAGACGCGGCCGCCGAGCAGTTCAAGCAGCTCATTGCCGACCAGCTCGCGTCGCCAGCCGTGCAGCGTGCGCACGTCCGCCTCACCCCCGTCGCGTCCCGCAGCGACGATCGCCTGCAGGTCGGCCCTCGCCGCGAGCAGCTCGTACGCGAGCCCCGCCTCGCGCGCTCGCGCCCGCACCAGCGCCTCGGCGAGCGCGATAAGCGGCGCGTCGTCGGGCTCGCTCGCGTGAGGGCGCGCGTCCTGGGCCCGCTCCAGCGGCGGCAGCTCTTCGCCGCGCCGCACGGCCTCCAACACGTCCCGTCCCCGCCGGCGCAGGCTGCCCGGATTAACCCCGCGAATCTGCTCCAGCTTGGCCTGAGACGTCGGCTTGCGCTTGGCGATCTCCACGAGCGCGGCGTCGGCGAGGACCCTCTGCACGGGCTGGTCCTGGGTGGCCGCGACGTTCTCGCGCCAGCGCACCAGCTCGCGCGCGATCGTCTGCGCCGAGGCGCTCAGTCCGCGCACGCGCGGCAGCCGCGCGAACACCGTCTCGAGGTCGCGCACGTCGCTCGATTCGCGCAGAGGCGCGCACTCCTCCCGCGCCCACTTGAGGCGTCCGATCTCGGTCAGCCGGCGTTCCAGCGCGCCCGCGAGCTCCAGCAGGTGCATGACGTCCTCGCGCGCGTACTCGCGCTGCTCGGGCGAGAGCGGACGTGCGTCCCAGCGCGTGAAGCTTGCGCTCTTGGCGACCTTGACGTCCAGCAGCTCCGACAGCAGCGTCTCATACGAGGCCTGCGCCGCCATCCCCGCGAACCCCGCCGCGACCTGCGTGTCGAACACGTTGCTCACCTCCGTTCCCAGCCGCCGGCGCACGAGCGCGATGTCCTGGCGCCCGGAGTGCACCACCACCTGCACGTTCGGATCGGCGAGCACGTCTGCCAGCGGCGCGCCGTCCAGGTCCTCGACGAGCGTGTCGACGATCTCGATCCGCTCGCCTCCCTGCCCGTCCGGGACGGCGAGCTGGATCAGGCACAGCAGCGTCCGGTAGCGGCCCTCGCCCATGAACTCCGTATCGAACGCGATCCGCCCGCTCTGGCGCGCTGTATGCGCGATCTCGGTCAGGTCCGGCGTCTCTTCGGCGGCGGGCGTGATCTTGGTCACGGCTTCGCTCCAGGCAGCAGCCACAATATGCCGCCTCGGCTCAATCCCGCCTTTCGCGACACGTCTGTTCCACGCGCGCGCACCCACCTCGCGGGTTCCGAGCAGGCCGCGTTGATCGCTGAGATGTGTTTGCCGCAGAACGAGTTCAGGAACGCATACCTCACTTCGCCTTTCGCGATCGCCCGTTGCAGGTCGGGCACGGTTGTGAACACGCGCGCGTCGTAGGTCGTCAGGATCAGGACCGGTCGTGCGTCCTGCACGATCAGCGAGCCGATCTGCGTCGCCGACTCCGCCGCCAGCTCATAGCGCGCGCCGCCCTGGTGCGCGCGTAGGTAAGAGCTCACCAGGCGCTGCTCTTCGCTCGGCAGCGCGCCGACATACCCGGCGTCGGTCACGGCGTTGTCGATCGCGGTCACGTCCGCGCTCACCGGCAGGGCGCCGACGGCCACGAGCGTCAGCACGATCGTCGCGGCCTGCAGCCAACCCCCGCGCCTGTCGTCTTCGCGTGGACCGACGCGCGCGAGCCCCGCGAACGCAATCGCTCCCAGCGCGGCCGCGAGCGTGATCCACCACACGCCCGCGCGACCGTACAGCAGTCGCTCGACGTAGTAAACGCTCGCCACCAGCGCAACGACCAGCGCGATCAGACGCGCCCGGTTGTACGTGGATCGCCTGTCGGTCGCGCAGGCCCATGCCACGCCGATGCCGAGCAGCGCCGCCACCGCGGGGACGACACTCTCCACGTAGCGCGGGTGCAGCCGAGCCATGTCGCTGAACAGGGCGATCCCCGTCAGCGTCCACAGCGACAGCCCCGCCGCGACGGCGCGCCGCATCCGCCGTCCCGGCGCCCCGTCCACGTCCCCGTCCGAGTCCGCCGCTTCGTGCCCGGCCGTCGCGCGGGCGTCGCGCCGGTCGCTTAGCAGCGTGCCGATCAGCGCGGGCACGCCCAGCAGCAGCGCAACGAGCAGCTCCAGCCCGAGCCGCTCGCCCGACAGTGGCCCGATCCGCGCCAGCAACCGCGTGGGGGATGGGGGAACGATCGGAATGTGGTCGCGCTCGGACTGCGTCGCCACCGGGTAGCGGTGACCCGGCTGGTAGACCGTCTGCTGGGGTTCGGGCGATTTGCCGCCCAGCCGTTCGGTCCCGTTGAACACGAACGCGGCATTCCACGCGCTGCCGTTCGTGGAGCCGATCGCGTACGGCCGGTTGTGGGCGGGAACCAGCAGCGTCGCCGTCAGCCACGCCAGCGCGACCGCCACGTACACAGCGCCGGCGGCGAGCATCTGGACCAGGCGCCGCCGGCGCGGTCCGGGCAGACCCAGGTAGGCGAGCAGCGCCAGCCCCGGGACAGCCACGAGCGACTCCAGCAGCTTTACGTCAAACGCGACCCCCAGCGCCGCCGCGCCCGCCAGCAGCCAGGCGTAGCGTCCGGTCTCGCACGCGCGCACGATCAGCCACAGCGCGAGCACGATCAGCGCCATCATCACGCCGTCCATCGTGTCGCTGCGCGAGGTGATCACCTCCACCGGCAGCACCGCCAGCCCGACG
The DNA here is from genome assembly GCA_963786535.1 of uncultured Solirubrobacterales bacterium. Classification (GTDB taxonomy): domain Bacteria; phylum Actinomycetota; class Thermoleophilia; order Solirubrobacterales; family Solirubrobacteraceae; genus Palsa-744. Next base: position 634,076 of record CAWAZI010000002.1, read on the forward strand.
GCCGCGGCGAGCCCGGCCGGAACACTCCACATCCGCCTGACCGCGGCGAACAGCAGCGGCACCGCCGCGATCCCCGCCAGCGCCTCCGGCAGCTTCAGCGTCGTCGAGCTGAACCCCAGCAGCTTCACGCTCGCCACCTGCAGCCACAGGTCCACGGGCGGCTTGTCGATCGACACGCTCCCGCCGGGCTCGAACGCGCCGAAGAAGAAGTTGTGCCAAGACAGCCCCATGCTCCTGACCGCCGCGTCGTAGAACGGATCGGGCGAGACCTTGCCGATGTGCACGAGGCGCAGTACAGCCGCGCCGAGGGTGATCAGCGCGACGATCGCCCACGCCCAGACAGGCGCGGGTCCAGGTCCCGATTGAGCTCTGTGCAGCGCTTCGGGCACCGCTGAGGCCGTCGGTGCGGGCGCCGGTTCGGGCTCGCTCTCTGGCCCGTGATGTCGGACTGGCCGCTTCATGTATGCGAGGACGCGCTAGTCTCCCCGCCTGCGTGGCGAGCGATGACGGCGACAAGGACGGCGGTCGAACCGAGGGGTCTCATGGACCGCGGGAGTGTATGCCCTGTCGCGGTACGGGCCGGGTTATCTCCAACCTCGGCGGCACCCCCAGCACGCTCCCCTGCCCGTGGTGTCGCGGCGGCGGCGTCCGCCTGAGCGGAATTGACACCCAGGCCGCCCAGCACGGCGGAGAGGACATCGCCGGCAGCGCCTGAGCGCGCACCCTTGTCGATGCGTCCAAGTTTTATGCAGGTCTTCAGGTCTGGCTCCCCGCGGCCGATGCAGACGCTGACAAAAGCCAGTGTCGAGACGCCAAGGCAGTACATCCAGATGGGTGTGTAGCAAAGCCGGCGGCTCTCGCAAGCCGACCCTGACGGGTCTGCCCATGGGGGACGCATCGCAGTTTGCAGCGATGGAGTCTAGGGGCTGGCGCCAAACCGGATCCTAGGAGGATTCACATGTTGTATCGACTGCGCCAGCGCTCGAGCGATGAGGGTGGTTTTACGCTCATCGAGCTTCTGGTCGTTATTCTGATTATCGGCATTCTTGCCGCGATCGCCATTCCGTCGTTCCTGAGCCAGAAGAACAAGGCGAGTGACGCCTCGGCGAAGGAGCTTGCGCGTACCGCTGAGACTACGGCGGAGACGGTCTCCACCGAAAATGGTGGTAGCTACGTGACCATCACAAAACCGCTGAACCTGCAGGAAATCGAGAAAACGATTCCGATCGCCGTCTCGACCACCACTGCGTATCTGAGTGCGGCCTCCGGGACCGCCACCACCTACACCGTGACCGCCAAGGCGGAGCCCGACGGAAACGAATTCACGATCGAACGCAACGCTGAAGGCGTCATCACACGCAAATGCGAAACGCCCTCGAAAAAAGCGGAAGGCGGCTGCCCGGCCTCCAAAGAATGGTAGGCATCGGCCTCTAGAGCTCTGAGCTCACTGAGTACGAAGAAGCAAGGCAGCAGGGAGGCGACCCCAGGGTCGCCTCCCTTTTTGCGTGCGACGCTCGAGCATCGTGACCCCCGGATCGCCACGGCGCTGTCGAGGTCAGGGCATGCATGGCCACCTGCACCTGCTTAAGAATGGAAGTCGCCGGGCCGATAGGGTCACAACCAGTTTCTCGGTACAGGCAGGCGCCCGCAGGGCGACAGGTCAAAGCCGACGGTCCGTCAGAGGACCGAGTCGCCGTCCAGATGGCGACGAGCCGGGACTGGCGCTATATAACCGGACCAAGGAGCTTCTATGTTTTATCGACTGCGCCAGCGCTCGAGCGATGAGGGTGGTTTTACGCTCATCGAGCTTCTGGTCGTTATCCTGATTATCGGCATTCTTGCCGCGATCGCCATTCCGTCGTTCCTGAGCCAGAAGAACAAGGCGAGTGACGCCTCGGCGAAGGAGCTTGCGCGTACCGCTGAGACTACGGCGGAGACGGTCTCCACCGAAAATGGTGGTAGCTACGTGACCATCACAAAACCGCTGAACCTGCAGGAAATCGAGAAAACGATTCCGATCGCCGTCTCGACCACCACTGCGTATCTGAGTGCGGCCTCCGGGACCGCCACCACCTACACCGTGACCGCCAAAGCAGAGCCCGACGGAAACACGTTCACGATCGAACGCAGCGCTGAAGGCGTCATCACGCGCAAATGCGAAACGCCGTCGAAAAAAGCAGAAGGCGGCTGCCCGGCCTCCAAAGAATGGTAGTCCTCGCGCTGGGCACGAACCCAAGCCGGACACCGAGCGAAGCGCCGCGCGGCGGGTAGGCGTCGCGCGGTCGGCGAGCGCCTTGCACAGCCGTTGGCAGCGCCGCTCAAGCGCCCTCCCATCCCGGCCGATCAGACCTTATGGAGGCAATCACCTTTGCTGGAGTCCTGGGCGCGATCGTCGGCTCGTTCCTGAACGTCGTCACCTATCGTCTGCCCAGACACGAGTCGCTCGTCAGCCCCGCCTCGCACTGCCCTAACTGCGGTACGCCGGTCAAGCCCTACGATAACATCCCGATCCTGTCGTGGCTGCTGCTGCGTGGCCGCTGCCGCAGCTGCGACGAGCCGATCTCCCCACGCTACCCGCTCGTGGAGGCGCTCACAGCCGCGCTCTGCGTCGGCGCCGTGCTCGTCCACCAGACGGCAGCCGGGATCGCGCTCAGCCTTGCGCTGATCCTGATCGTCGTCCCCGCGGCGCTGATCGATCTCGAGCATCGCATCATTCCCAATCGTCTAACGATGCTCGGCGCGATCGTCGCGATCGCCCTCGGCACGGCTCTGGACCCCGCCGGTGAGCCCGAACGCCTGATCGCGGGCATCGCCGCCGGCGGCTTCCTGCTGCTTGCCGCGCTCGCCTATCCCGGTGGCATGGGCATGGGCGACGTCAAGCTCGCGGGCGTCATGGGCCTGTTCCTCGGCCGCGCGGTAGCGCCGGCGATCCTGATCGCACTGCTCGCCGGCGTGCTGTTCGGAGCGCTCGTGATCGCCCGCAAGGGCGCTCGCGCGGGGCGCAAGACGGCGGTCCCGTTCGGCCCGTTCCTCGCGCTGGGGGCGATCGTGGCGATATATGCCGGGCAGCCCATGATCGACCTGTACACCAATCACTTTCTGCGCTAAAGCGCTGTCGCCTCCGCGCCGATAGGACCCGTATCGGCGGCGCCCTCTCATCCAGGCCGCATGACCCCTCGCTATGCCCTCGCTACCCAAGCCCAAGCTCGCCAAGCCCAAACTCTCGAGGCCATCGCTCAATCTGAGCCTCGGCCGCAGCTCCGGAGCGAGCGTCGTCGGGCTGGACATCCAACCCGGGCACATCGCCGCCGTGCAGGCGCACGTCAACGGCTCGATCGTCGCCGAGCGGGCGGCCGCCCTGCCGCTGCCCGCCGACACCGTCCGCGAGGGCGAGGTCCTCGACGAGGCCGTGCTCGGCGAGAGCCTGCGCGAGCTGTTCCGCGACAGCGGGTTGAGCAGACAGGTTCGCGTGGGGGTCGCCAACCAGCGCACGGTGCTGCGCACGCTGGAGCTTCCCCCCATCACCGACCGCAAGGAGCTCGATGCGGCGGTGCGCTTCCAGGCCCAGGAGCAGGTGCCGATGCCGCTCGCAAACGCCGTCCTGGACTTCCACTCGCTCGGCGTTCACGACACGCCCACGGGACCGCGCCTGCAGGTCGTTCTCGTCGCCGCCCAGCGCGACATGGTCGGGCGCCTGCTCGCCGCCGTCCGCAACGCCGGTCTGCGCCCGGAGGGCATCGACCTCTCCGCCTTCGCGCTGATCCGCTCCATGTACCGTCCCGACCCCGAGCACGATGGCCGCGTCCTGTACCTGAACGTCGACGGCCTCACGAACATGGCGATCGCCGAGGGGGCCGTCTGCCGCTTCACGCGTGTCGTCGGCGGAGGTCTCGAGGCGATGGCGAGCGAGCTGGCCGAGCGGCGCGGTATCCCCGTCGCGGATTCCCGGACGCTGATCGCCGCAGCCGACCTGACCGTCGCCCGGTCGCACCCTTCAGAGCTCCCAGCAGGCAGCGAGAGCGCCGCCGTCCCCGCGGTCGCCTCCGGCGAGGACCCGGTCGCGGACGTCGAGCCCGCGGTCGTCGATCCCGTCTCCGAGACGGTTCCAGCGGGCGTCGAGGACGTTGAGGGCTCCTCCTCCGACTCCGATGCGGACGTGCGCGCGGTGCTCGAGAACGGCATCCGCGAAATCGCGGGCGAGGTGCGCAACTCGCTGGAATTCCACCGCTCCCAGGAGGGCGGGGGTGAGGTCGCGCTGGTCGTGCTGAGCGGCGCCGCGCTCGACGTTCCCGGCTTCGCCGACGCCCTGGAGGCTGAACTGGGCGTGTCGGTCACCCGCGAGAGCGTCGGTCTGGCCGATGGCGCCCTCGACGGCGCCTCGGTCTCGCCGCAGCGGCTGGTGATCGCGGCCGGCCTCGCGGTCGAGGAGGCACGGCAATGAGGTCCGTCAACCTGATCCCGACCGACGAGCGCGGCGGCTCTGGCATCACCGCCGGACGTTCCGGGGGCAGCGTGTACCTCGTGCTGGTACTGCTTGGCGGCCTGGCTGTGTTTGCGCTGCTGTACGGGCTTTCCGCCCATCAGATCTCCAGCCGCAAGGCGCAGGTCGCGTCGCTCGACGCTCGCGCGCAGCAGGCGCAGGCGCGCGCCGCCCAACTCGCCCCGTACACGAGCTTTGCCGCGATGCACGAACAGCGCGTCCAGGCCGTGACCGCGCTCGTGAACTCCCGCTTCGATTGGGCGCACGCCTTTCATGAACTCGGACGCGTGCTGCCGTCGGATGTCTCGCTCACCTCGCTGAACGGCACAGTCGGCTCCCCATCCAGCTCCACGTCCGGCACATCGAGCGCCAGCAAAACGAGCGCGGCCGCGAGCGCGGCCGCGGGCTCCTCGTCCTCGGTGACGTCGGCCACTCCGCCCGGCAGCGTGCCCACGTTCACGATCGCCGGCTGCGCGACCGGGCAGGCCGAGGTCGCGTTGATGCTCGACCGGCTGCGCCTGATCGACGGCGTCAGCGAAGTGGCGCTGCAAAGCTCCACCAAATCCGGCTCCGCCGGCGCTGGCGGCGGCGGGGGCGGTGGTGGCGGCGGCGAAGGGTGTGAAGGCGGCGATCCCGCTTTCACCGTACTGGTCACCTTCGACGCCCTGCCGACCGTCTCCTCGGTTCCCTCCGGTTCGACAACGACGGTGGCCGTCTCGACGAGCGGCACCGCGGCTTCCCCAGGAACGGCACGATGACCGGCCGCGATCGCATCGTGATCGTCGGTCTGGCCGCGCTCGCCGTGCTCGCCGCAGCGTGGCTGCTCGCCGTCGCGCCGGAGCGCGAAAAGGCCTCCAAGCTCGCCACGGAAGTGAGCGCCGCGCAGGCGCAGCTCGCGACCGCCGAAAGCCAGGTGGCCAGTGCCAGCGCCGCGCAGGCGCATTACCAGGCCGCGTACGCATCGATCGTACGCCTGGGCAAAGCCGTCCCCGCCGATCAGGAAGTGCCCTCGCTGATGTATCAGCTGGCGCAGGCGTCCAACGAGAAGAACGTCGAATTCGCGTCGATCGCCTCAGGCGCCGATGGGACAAGCGGCGCCGGGGCGAGCTCGGCCGCCGGGGCCGGCGCCGCGGCGAGCGTCTCCGCCACGGCCGCCACCGGCTTCAGGCAGCTGCCGTTCACGTTCGTCTTCAACGGCAGCTTTGAGAGCCTCTACAGCCTCTTCCAGCAGCTCGACGGCTTCGCGCTGCGCACGAGCGCCACGGGGCTGCGGGTCAGCGGTCGCCTGCTCACCGTCCAGAGCGTCAAGCTCGGACCCGCGAGCAGCTCGAGCGCCGCCTCGGGCAAGAGCCCCGGGCAGCTCTCCGGCACGATCACGGCTACCGCCTACGTGCTCCCCGCCGGTCAGACCATCGCCGGCGGAGCGACGTCCTCGGGGCCCGCCGGGACCGTGACGCAGACGGCCTCGACGGGGGCTTCGAGCTCACCCAATCCTCCGGCCGTAGCGCAGGTGAACCCATGACCGACTTCTTCAACTCGCTCAAGTCCGATCTGCTCGACAGGCGCTTCCTGCCCGTCCTCGCCCTCCTGGGCGTCGCGCTCGTCGCCGCGCTCGCCTACGCCGTCCTCGGCGGCGGCTCCTCGGCGAGTCCAACCTCACCGACCCCCAGCGCGTCCTCCGGCGCCACCGGAGCGGTCGGCGTCGTAGCCATCAGCCAGGCGCCGCACCCCAACGAGGCGGTCTCCGAGACGACCAGCAGCGTCCATCAGCACTCCGGCGCCCCGCACAACCCGTTCACTCCGCTGCCCTCCACGAAAGCGAAGCCCGCGACCGCCTTGCCGTCCTCCCCGACGACGCCCCCCTCGAGCGCAGGCTCTTCCTCTAGCTCCTCTTCTTCCGGCTCATCCAAGGGCTCCGGTTCGTCCTCGCCGAGCACGCCCGCCAAGCCGGCCAAGCCGGCCAAGCCCAAGCCTCCGACGAAGATCTACCAGGTGAACGTCTTCTTCGGGGCCGCACCCGTCGGCACTCCCCCGCAGAGTATTCCCCTGACGGTCTTCAACAACCTGACCCGACTGTCCCCGCTGTCCGTCAACGGCCAAGCGCCGCTACTCGTGTTCGCGGGCGCGACCGCCGGCGGCGCCAGCGCGATCTTCACGATCGTGAGCGAAGTCTTCCCGCACGGTCCCGCCGTCTGCCACCCCAGCGCCTCGCAGTGTCAGGCGATCCAGCTCGCGCCCGGCCAGAGCGAGGAACTCGAATACGCTCCGCTCGGCGGTCAGGCGCTCGTCTACAGACTCGAGCTCGGCTCGATCACCGCCGTCAAGGCTTCCGCCGCCAAGGCCGCCAGTGCGTTTCATGCCACCTCGTCCGCCGGCCGCGCCCTGCTGCGCGCCGCGGGCCTGTCCACGCTGCCCGGCCTGCGCTACTCGACCCACACGGGCGTAATGATCGTGCTCGGAGCGCACCGCGCCTTCGCGGCCCGCGCCGCCTCCCGTCATCGCTAGACGCTCCTCGGCGAGAACCTCCCAACCATGCCGCGGCTGCGGTGACCGGCGCCGATGGCGTCCTGCGAAGACGCGGGCTGTGGGTCACCCAACCATCCAAACCCGCCGCCGTTCGCGCGACGATCGCGACCGGCAAATATGCTGGCTGTCCATGAGCCTGCGTCTGATCACCGCCGGAGAGTCCCACGGCCCCGGCCTGACCTGCATCGTCGAGGGCCTGCCCGCGGGCCTGCGCCTGGAGCAGGACGCGCTCAGCGCCGATCTCGCCCGCCGCCAGCTCGGCCACGGTCGCGGCGGGCGCATGAAGATCGAGCGCGACCGCGCCGAGGTCACCGCCGGCGTGCGTCACGGCCTCACGCTCGGCGGTCCCGTGGCGCTTCAAGTCGCCAACCGCGACTACGCCAACTGGGAGGAGCGCATGAATCCCTGGCCCGTCTCAGAGCCCGTCGCCGAGGTGCATCTGCCGCGTCCCGGTCACGCCGATCTCGTCGGCGCGCAGAAGTACGGTCACTCAGATATCCGCAACATCCTCGAGCGGGCCTCCGCGCGCGAGACTGCCGCGCGCGTCGCCGGCGGCGCGCTGTGCAAGGCCTATCTCGCCGCGCTCGGCGTGCACGTGCGCTCGCACGTCGTGCAGATCGCCTCCGTCCGTGCACCCGCGCCGACCGCAGCGCTGCAACTGGAGGACTTCGCGGAGGTAGACGCCTCGCCCGTGCGCTGCCTCGACGCCGACGCAACACGTGCGATGGTCGCCGAGATCGACCGGCTGCGCAAGGCCAACGAGTCGCTCGGCGGCGTCTTCGAGGTGCAGGCCTTCGGGCTCGTTCCCGGCCTCGGCTCGCACATCTCCTGGGAGCAGCGCCTCGACGGCCGCCTCGCGATGGCGATCTGCTCGATCCAGGCGCTCAAGGGCGTCTCCATCGGCGACGGCTTTCACATCGCCGGCGTGCCCGGCTCACAGGCGCACGACGAGATCTTCTATGACGACGCGCGCGGTGGCTACTACCGCGAGACCAATCGCGCCGGTGGTCTCGAGGGGGGCATGACCAACGGCCAGCCGGTAATTGTCCGCGGCGCGATGAAGCCCCTGCCGACGCTCACCCGGCCGCTGCGCTCCGTAGACACCGCCACCCACGAGCCGGCCGAGGCGCTGCGCGAGCGCACCGACTCCTGCACCGTTCCCGCCGCCGGCGTCGTCGGCGAGGCGATGGTCGCGCTCGTGCTCGCCGACGCCTACTCGCAGAAGTTCGGAGGCGACCACATCGATGATGTCCTCGCCTCCGTGCGGGCATACAGCGAAAGGATCGGGTGGCGTTCGTCCTGATCGGTTTCATGGGCGCCGGCAAGTCGACGGTCGCCGCCCAGCTGGCCGCGACCCTCGGCGGAGGGGCGCTCGACAGCGACGCGCTGCTCGAACAGCGGCTGGGGCACTCCGTTGCACGTGAGTTCGAATTGCACGGCGAGGCGTCGTTTCGCGCGAGCGAGGAGCAGGCGGTATGCGAGCTGCTGAGCGACGCCGGCCCCCGCGACGCGGTCGCGCTGGGCGGCGGCAGCGTCCTGTCCAAGTCCGTGCGCGCCGCGCTCGCCGAGCACCTCACGTTGCTGCTCGATGTCGACCAGGCCGTGGCCTGGGAGCGCGTTCGGTCCTCGCCGGACGGAGTCGAGCGCCCGCTCGCGCGCGACTTCGCGACCTTCGCGGCGCTGCACGCCGATCGCCGCGAGCTGTATGCGCAGCTGGCCGACGCCGTGCTGCTGTGGGCCAGCTCCGCGTCTGGCGACTATCCCGTGCTCGTCGGTCGCGGGTTGTTGGGCTCTGGCAATGAGCGTCGGCTCGCCGAGCTCTGGCCGCTGGATCGCTCTCGATCCCGTCCTTTTCTCGTCAGCGACGAGACCGTGTCGGCGCTTTACGGCGAGCGGCTGGGCGAGGTGGCGGGCTCGATCGCGATCCCGCCGGGCGAGCCTCACAAGACGCTCGCAACCGCCGAGTGCGTGTGGAGCGAGCTTGTCGGCGCCGGCATGACCCGCGCAGACCACATCGTCGCGCTCGGCGGGGGCGTCGTCGGCGACCTCGCCGGGTTCTGCGCCGCCACCTACCAGCGCGGCGTGCCCATCGTGCACGTCCCCACGACGCTCGTCGCCATGGTCGATTCCGCCTACGGCGGCAAGACCGGCGTCGATCTCCCCGCCGCCAAGAACTACGTCGGCGCCTACCACCAGCCCGCGGCCGTGCTCGTGGACCCCGACACGCTCGCCACGCTGCCCCCCGCCGAGCTCGCCGCCGGCTGGGTGGAGGTGCTGAAGACCGCCCTGATCGCCGGCGGCGCGCTGTGGGATCGCGTCTCCCGCGCGGCCGGTTGCGAGGTGGATGAGCGCACGATCCGCGACTGCGCCGCCACCAAGCTCGCGGTCGTCGCCGCCGACGAGCGCGACTCAGGCGCCCGCCAGGTTCTCAACCTCGGCCATACTGTCGGCCACGCGATCGAGACCGTCACCGGCTACGCCCGCTACCGCCACGGCGAGGCCGTCGGGCTCGGACTGCTGGTCGCGCTGCGCCTCTCCGGTGCCGAGGACCTGCGTGCGCAGGTGCACGAGCTGCTGCTCACCCGCGGTCTGCCTGTCACGTTCGATGGCGCACTCGTAGATGTCGATGAGGTCATCGCCGCGACTGCGCGCGACAAGAAGCGCGGGGCGGCTAACGTCCCGTTCGTGCTCGTCCAGGCCCCGGGTGAGGTTGACTATGGCTGCGAGGTCGACGCGGCCGACGTGCGCGCGGCGGTTGCGGAGCTCACGGGATGACCCGCGCGAACTACCGCCTGGAGGTGATGCACGGCGTGAACCTCGATCAGCTCGGTCACCGCGACCCGCTGCTCTACGGCACGCTGACGCTGCCTGAGCTCGAACGGCAGATAGAGCAGGCCGCGAACGTGATGGGTCTGAGCGTGCGTTGCTTCCACACCAACCACGAAGGCACGTTCATCGAGCATCTGCACTCCCTGCGCGGCAACACCGACGCGATCCTGCTCAACCCCGGCTCCTGGACACACTACGCATGGGCGATCCGCGACGCGCTCGAGATAGCCGGCGTGCCGGCGCTCGAGATCCACCTGTCCGATATCGAGAACCGCGAGGAGTGGCGGCGTTTCTCGGTGATCAGGGATTTGTGCTTCGCGACGATCTCAGGGCGTGGACCGGACGGCTACCTGCAGGCCCTTACGCAGCTGCGACAGCACCTCGACCAGGGCGAGGCTCGATGACGGGCGCGGACACGGGGGATGAGCTCGCTTACGTTGGGCGCGTGGAGCGCCTCGCCGGCGAGCTGCGCGAGCGCAAGCTCGACGCGCTGCTCGTGTGGAGCGCCGTCAACGTTCGCTACCTCACCGGCTTCACCGGCAGCAACGCGCTGGTTCTGATCCTCGCCGGCGAACGCGCCGGCGGTCACCGCTTTCTCACCGACTTCCGCTACGAGACCCAGTCCGCCGAACAGGTTCCCGACCTGTTCGCCCGCGAGATTGTCTCCGGAGAGCTGCTCGACGCCGCCGTCGCCGCGCTGGTCGCGGCGGTTGGGGGCGCGGGTCGCCTGGGATTCGACGACGCGAGCCTCACAGTCGCCCAGCACACGCGTCTGCGCGAGCTGCTGCCGACCGGATGGCAGCTCGTCCCCTGCGCGGGCGCGGTTGAGCGCATGCGCGCGGTCAAGGACGCTCACGAGATCGCCCGCATTCGCGCCGCGACTCAGCTGGCAGACGAGGCATTGCTGTGCGGCGTTTTACAGCGGGGCCTGGCGGGGCGCACCGAGCGGGAGGTCGCGCTCGACCTCGAGCTCGAGATGCGGCGGCTCGGCGCCGACGGGCCCAGCTTCCCCTCGATCGTCGCCTCCGGCGCCCATGGCGCGCTGCCGCACGCCGAGCCTCGGGCGGAGCCGATCGCGCGCGACGTGCTCGTCACGATCGACTGGGGCGCCCTGCACGAGGGCTACTGCTCGGATTGCACTCGCACATTCGCGACCGGCGAGCGCGTCTCCGCGCGGGCGCGCGAGGTCTACGAGCTCGTGCGCTCAGCCCAGGCCCAGGCGCTGGCCGCCGTCACCGCCGGCCCCACCGGACGCGAGCTCGACGCAGTCGCGCGCGAGGCGATCGAGCTGGCCGGACACGGCGAGCACTTCGGCCACGGGCTCGGTCACGGCGTCGGCATGGAGATCCATGAGGGGCCGCGCCTGTCGCGCACCGCCGGCGAGGATCCGCTGCGCGCCGGCAACGTCGTCACCGTCGAGCCCGGCGTCTACCTGCCCGGGGAGTGCGGCGTGCGCATCGAGGATCTCCTCGTCGTTCGCGAGAGCGGTCACGAGGTGCTGACGGGACTGCCCAAGGGGCTCACGGTCATCAACTGAGCTTCGGGGCGCAATCTCCGAGCGTGAGCGTGAGCAGCGCGTCGCGCTCGCTCACCATACCCTCGCCAGCACGAACCACAATGCGTAGTAGGCCGTGTCCCAAGTATCCAGCACGCACCTCACAGGCACGCTCCGAGCGGTTTCTCGGGATGTCCCAGTTCCAGTGCTCGCAGCGCAAGGGTTGTCCACGCACACCCTCACGGCCACCGCGTGCGCGAGCGTCGGCGTCCGATCGCGCATCCGCGCGCACAGCCACCGGCGCCGCCCATCGGGGATCTCCGTGCCATCCGTCACCGCCTTGCTGGGTGCGTCAAGCACAGCAGCCCAGGTTCCACTTAGTAGACGAAAACCGACTCATGCTGTAATATTTCGGCCTCCGCCGGCGCGAGCTCGCTCGCACGGCCACCGCGAGCGGCAGGCGACCGTGCCAAATGGAAACGGAGAGGATTCGATGCAAGGACGACTGAGGGCCGCCCAGGCAAGTGCGATGGCGCTGGCCGGGACGCTTCTCCTGTGCGCGAGCGTCGCGCCCTCGGCTCAGGCCGGTTGGCTGCCTCCAGTGAGCCTCACCGCCGCCGGAGAAAACACCGGCGCTCCGCACGTCGTCCTGGATGCGCAGGGCAACGCGACGGCGGTGTGGGAAGCGTGGAACGGCGAACACGGGGTGATCGAAAGCGCCTACAGGCCCGCGGGCGAAGGCTGGCAGGCGCCCGTGGTCATTTCTGACGTCGGTGAAGAAACGGTGCTGCTCGCGGGCGAACGCTCCGCGGACTACCCGACGATCGCGGTCGACGCCAACGGCGCCGTGACGGTCGTCTGGGAACGGGGAACGGGCAGCGACGAAACGGTCATCCAATCCACCTCCCGCGACCCCGACGGCGCCTGGGGGACGCCGGTCGACATCTCACATCCAGCGCCGACCGCGAGCACCGAGGAACCGCGCGTCGGCGTCGACGCGGACGGCGAGGCGACGGCCGTCTGGAAGCACAGTGGCGTCCTGCAGAGCGCCGACCGTCCGGCGGGCGGCTCCTGGCAGACGCCGGTAGACATCTCCGAAGCCGGTCACGAAGCGCTCACGCCGCAGACGGCGGTCGACGCGGCAGGCGACGCGACCGCCGTCTGGATGATCCAAGAAGGCGGTCTGCTCGTGGCGCGCACCGCCTACCGGCCCGCCGGGAGCGGCTGGCAGACTCCGGAAGCCCTGAGCGCGCAAGGGGAAGAAGGCGGAGATCCCCAGATCGCGCTGGACGCCCACGGCGACGCGCTGGCCGTGTGGACCAAAGACGTCGGCTACGACAACATCGTGCGCGGCTCCTACAGGCCCGCGAGCGGCGCCTGGCAGGGGCCCGCCGACATCTCCGCAGAAGGCGAAGACGCGCAGTACCCCCAGGTGGCGCTCGACGGGAGCGGCGATGCGCTGGTCGCCTGGGCCGGGGATACGAACATCGCCGGAGGCTACGTTCAGGCCAAGGCCACCTATCGCCCAGCCGCCGGTGGCTGGGAGGCGGCGGCGGTCCTCTCCGAAGACGGCGGCAACGCCTTCCCCACCGACCTGGCGTTTGACCAGCAGGGCAACGCGGTGGTCGTCTGGGAGCGATCGACGGGGACCGACAACATCGTGCAGTCCGATTACAGACCCGCGGGCGAAGGCGCGTGGCAGGCCCCCGCGAGCCTCTCCGCCGAAGGTCGCAAATCGTTCGATCCCGTTGTCGTGCTGGACGCCGAGGGTGAAGTCAAGGCGGCGCAGGGCGACGCCACGGTCGTCTGGACCAGCGGCGAAGGGGAATATTGCCGCGAGATCCAAAGCGAATGCCCCGATCCCGTCAGGTACACCGTCCAGGCGGCCGGCTACGACACCGACCCGCCGCCGGCGGAAAGCCTCCAGGCCCCCGCCACCGGGACGGTCGGCAAGCCGGTCGAATTCTCCGCCTCCTCCGTCGACTCGTGGTCGCCGCGCTTGGAATTCGGCGACGGCGCGAGCGCTGATAGCACGAGCGCCCTGCACACCTACACCGCGCCCGGTGAATACACCGTCCAGTACGCGAGCACCGAGGTGCTCGGGTATCGCACGAGCACGCGTCGGGCAATCAAGATTCTGCCCGCCCAATCGGGCGGAGGAGGTTCCTCGTCGGGCTCCACGACCTCCTCCTCGTTCACCACCACCACCACCACCACCAACCCGCCGGCCGCGACCGGCGCGCCCCTGCCCAAAGGCACTCTCCCCGCGCCCACCGAGAGACACGGCCCACTCGCGCCGCCGCGGCTCGGCCTCGCCCGGCAGACCCTGCGCGCGATCCTCGCGCAGGGAAGCGTCGCGGTCGTGTGTCGCCTCGACACCCGCGGGACGTGCACCGTCCGCGGCCCCGCCGGCGACGCGCACACAACCTCCAGCGCCGCGCGCTGGCGCCCCGTCGCTGTCAGGCTTACCCGCAAGATGCTCGCCCGGCTGGGGCACGGCCACTCGCTCGAGCTGCCCCTGCTCGTCACCGTCCGCGTGAACGACGGGTCTACCAGGACCATCCGGCTGAGCCTCGCCGTGCGCTGAGGCGGTCGCGATCCGCGCGAACATGCTCTGTCAGGTCGCCGAGCAGCGACGTCGGGTAGCTGGTTCGCTCTCCCCAGGGCGCTCGGTTTCGACCACGTCGACGGGTACCTCCTCAACCGCCCGCGCAGTCATACAGCGCCGTTTCGCCGCTCGCCTGTTCGGGCGCGCGGCAATGGTCGCGAATCCACACGATCCGCGGGTCGCTGCTCACTCGTGGAATGAGCATCGCGCGAACCTGCCCAGAGTCGATGTACCGTTGCAACTGGGTCAGGGTGGGCGCCGGTATCCCACCCTGAAACCCTCCTATCGGCAGGATCTCGCGGCCCGACGCAAGGATGTAAGGGGCCGCCAGGATCGAGGAGTCGGTCGCCATCGGTATCGGAGTGCCGTAGGTCGAGGAGAGTTCTTCGACGACCTGCTCGTCCAGCAGCCGCGTCCGCTTGGCTTCCGCGCGCGAGACGGTCGCCGAGGACGGCTCGTATGGCGCCGCGAACGGGCCAAGGCCGCGGATGACCATCAGCGCCGCGGCCACGCCCGGGAGCAGTAGCGCGCACGCGACCACGAGCGCCACCACCCCGCCCATGGGGGCTCTGAGGCCGTCCGCTCGCCGTGCCACTCCGAGCGCCAGCGCGCCGAGGACGCCCATGCAGGCGGCCGCCGGGACGAGCCACCCGGGAACCCGCGATCCTCCTCCAAGCAGGTATATGCCGTAGCCGACCGACGCGAGGAGCGCGCCCGCCAGGCACGCCTGCGCCGTGAGCTCCTCCCGTCGTTGCCAGACGACCGCGATGCCCGTCCCGCACAACGCTCCGATCGCGGGAGACAGCGCCGCCACGTAGTAGGAGTTGGGATATCCCCCGGCGCTGAAGAACGCTCCCAGCACGAGCAGCCACAGGCCCCACAGCACCACGGCGGCTCTGAGAGGGTCGCATCGGCCTGTTCCGCGGCGGGTCATCAGAACGCCGATCGCCGCGATCAGCGCGGCCGGCAGCAGCCAGCCGTCGTCACGCCCGAATGGGCCGCTCAGCAGCCGGTGCCAGCTCGGATGGATGCCGTGAATCGGGCCCGCGCTCTTCTGAGACAGCCGCACGAGGAACGCGGCGGGGTGTCCCGCCCCAGCGAAGACGCCGCTGCCCCGCCGCAGCCGGGCGATTCCGTTGTAGTCGAACGTCTGGCTGAACACCGAGTCGTTCTGCGTGCCATCCACATACGGCCGGTCGTGCGACGGTACGAGTGAGACGACCGTCATCCAGCTGACCGACACAACCGCCGTTACGGCGCCCGCAAGCGCGACGTGACCGATGCGTGTGCGCAGATGTGGGGGAGCGGCGAGCAGATATGCGCCCGCCAGCGCCGGCAGCACCAGCCAGGCGACGGTCATCTTCGCTTGGAATGCCAGACCGACCCACACGCCGGCCAGCAGCAGCGAGCGCAACCGTCCGCTCACTACCGCCGCCGTGGCGGCGTCCGCCGCCAGCACGAGCAGCAGGATGAGCAGCGAGTCCGCCACGTTGCCGCGGTTCAACGCGACCGTCACGGGGCTGGTCGCGATTACGGCGGCCGCGACGATCCCCGCCACGGGACCCGCCAGGCGGCGCACAGCGCGATACAGCACGAGGATCGTGAGCACGCCCTCGATGATCTGCGGCAGGACGATCGCCCACGTGTGAAATCCGAACACCCGCAGCGACAGCGCCTGCGGCCACAGCGCGCCCGGCAGCTTGTCGACGCTCACCGTCCCCGCCGGATCGAACGCGCCGAAGAAGAAGTCGTGCCAGCTCGTGGACATGCTCCGCGCGGCGGCCCCGTAGAACGCCTCCAACGCGGCGCCATTCATGCCCCACGCGTATGTCACTCCCGCGAGCGCCGCGATCGCCAGTAGCGCCGGGCGTGCCCACGGTGGCTGCTCTGGGGGCGAGCGCCATACGCTTACGGGCGCCCCTGCCAGGCCGTCCCGTGCCCGTGCGGCCGATCTCCCCATCCGCTCGCCCATCCGCGCATCCTAGGCTGTGATGGATCTTCTGGCTAGTCCCGGCCCTCTGAACGAATGGTCATTGGCTCTGGGTGTCGACCGCCTGTCCGTTTGGGAGGCCTCGCAAATCGCGGACGCTGTTGCCTGCTTTGGAAAGGGTACAGACATTCAACACTAACAAGATGATATGAATTACGGCCAATGTCTGCGTTTGTTGGCGCAACGACTCTTGATGTACGCACATCCGGATAACACGACCATGTCCAACGCGGCAGATACCGGCCTGCAGCCTCTGAAAGAGAGACTTACCGAGGAGTCCCGCAGAGAGCTCACGCAACGGGCCGGCTGCGCCTCCTCGACCTGGCGTGCCGAAGCCTTTACCACCTACTCGCAGATCAACGACGAACTCGAGCGCATTCGTGCTCATACGCCAACGCCTGCGACTCAGCCGAACAAGGATGTGCAGGTCTCAACGACGGGACGGCCTGCCGCAAGCCCCCGACCAACCAAGAAGCAGGAACGTCAAACCAAGAAGCAGGAACGTCGGGCAAAAAAGCAGGGTTCCAAGAACGGTAAGCAGAGTCAGCAGGCCACGCAGGGGCGCACGGGCGAATCTCAGCAGGCCCACACCGCGGCCCAGCCGGCCACGACCGCAGAATCGACCGAGCTCTTGGGGGCGGAGCGCGAACGAGCGATCGATGTTGTCCAGCGAGCGCTCGACGACGCCCTGCTGGCGATATCCCCCCGCGAACGCGAAGGGATATGGGCCCCGTTGAAGTTGTTCTACTCTGGCGCTCGCATCGAACACGCGTGGAGGGCGATACATCGAGCCCGCGCGGCTCTCTACATGCTCTATCCGAACTACGAGCTGATGGCGCAGGCCGAGTATCTGCCCACACTGGTAAGCGTGCTTCCCGAATCGAGCTCGCCGCTGAAATCGCTCACGAGCATCCTAGGCAAGCTCAAAGCCGAGCCGGCGAACACGACGCTTACCATTCGCGCCGAGCTCCGAGAGGTCTACGAACAGACCGCCGCCACCTCGGAGGCGCTTCAGCGCGAAGCGCGCATCCTGCGCAACGCGCTGCTGACCGCGAGCGCGGCGCTGTTGAGCATCGTGGTCGTGCTCGGTGTGCTGCACGCCCTGAACACCGAGGTCATCTCCGTCTGCGCAACGGCTAAGTCAACGTCGCAAATCTTCTGCCCGATGGGGCACGGCTCGGAGCGATTTGACGTGTTTGCGGTCGAGCTGGCGGGCATGCTGGGCGGCCTGTTGTCGGTGGTCATCCCGATCGCCACAGGCGAACGGATCAACACTCCCTACCGAGTGTTCAACCAGCAGCTCGTGCTGAAGACGTTCGCGGGCGCGGCCACCGCGCTCGCCGGCGTGATGCTGGTGGTGAGCGGGCTCATCCCGGGGCTCGTGTTCGAAAGCGACGCTGCGATCCTGGGCTACGCGGTGTTCTTCGGCATAGCCCAGCAGGCCGTCACCGGCGCGGTCGATCGCCGCGCGAATACGCTGGCTGAAAAGACGCCCGACCTCAAGAGCGCTTGAGCGGGCCCTGGACGGGCGGAACGACTCGCCCGCTACCCCGCGTAGCCGTGATCACACCAACCAGTTCAGGTGCGTTCGCTAGCCACACAAGGTCCCTCTCACATGCGATCGACATGCTACCATCAAGCAAGCATGTCATCGATGATCCAGATTCGCAACGTGCCCGACGAGCTGCATCGCGAGTTGAAGGTGCGCGCCGCGCGTACCGGCATGACGCTCTCCGACTATCTGCTCGCCGAGCTTCGCGCTTTGGCGGTGCGCCCGACGATGCAAGAGTGGCTTGCGCGCAGTGAGGCGTGGGAGCCGGTCAAGGTCGGTGAGGCGCCTGCGGTTGCGCTCGCTGTCGAGCGTGACCGCAACACGGCGTGATCGTCGCGGACGCGAGTGCGATCGCCGAGCTGCTGCTCGCGCGCCCGGCGGCTGCTGGGATCCGTACGGCTCTCTCGCGACATCCCGAGTTGCATGTCCCTGAGCACTTCCACGTCGAGCTGCTGTCGGTGTTGCGCCGTTATGCGATTCGCGGAGAGCTGAGCCAGCGCCGAGCCGCTGAGGCGCTCGCGGCGCTGGCCGATCTGCGGGCGGTGAGATATCCAGTGATCGAGCTCGCCGATGCAATATGGGATCTGCGCTCTGAGCTGACCGCGTATGACGCCGCCTACCTGGCGCTCGCGCAGCGGCTGAACATTGGACTGATCACACTCGACAAGGGACTCGCGACGGTGGCCGCAAAAGAAGGGCGCCTTGTGCTTCTCTGAGAGACCTGTGTGAGTCTCCCTTAGTCGCCGGCTGCCTACCTAGGGTCGTAAGCTATGGAATCCGTCGGGCAGCTATCGCGATCCGGCTCACGTGCTCACGACAGCCTAACCACACTGAAGCTTGGCTGGGAGGTTGTCCCGTTCGCCGTAGAAGTTTCTGGTGGCGGCCGGTGTGATGGTTACACGGTGGCGGGTGTGAGCGCCTCCTCGTGGGTGGTGGTGTGAATGGGCGCGCGGTGGATGGCGAGGTCGCGTTCGACGGCGACGGCGAGCTTTGCGAGGTCGGTGTAGCCGACGACCTTACGGAACTGGGTCTCGGCCTCGAGCATCCCGGCGGCGGTCCAGCGCAGGCACATGTCGCCGGACTGCCAGCGCTTCACATTACGGGAGGTGCGGCGGATGATCTCGATCATCGACTCGATCGGGTTCGTTGACGCCAAGGTCTTCTTCAGTCGTCCGCGGATTCCCAGGCGTGTGAGCGTTAGGGTCTCCTGGAGCCCCTCGTTCAGGGACGCGGCCGCTCCGGGATGGGAGCGCTCCAGTTCACCGGCGAGGGCCTGCAGACCTTCCAGCGCGAGCGTGTGGTTATCGCTTGCCCATGCGCGCCTGAGGCGCGCCTTTACTGCGGGGCGGTCGCGCTCGGGGAGGTGCTCCAGCACATTTCTTTCCTTGTGCCGGATACAGCGCTGCACCGGGACTGGGCCGAAGACCTCATCGACGGCTGACCGGAGTGCCTTCGACCCGTCCAAGACGACGAGGATGCCCTGCTCGACGTCAAGGCCACGGCCAACGAGGTCGGCGAGCAGATGCGCTGTGACGGTCTTGTTCTCCGTGGAGCCATCCCACAAACCAAGCGGAAGCTTCACGCCGTCGGTGCTGACGCCGAGCGCGACAATGCAGCAGCGCCCCTTCAGCTCGATCCCGTCGACCATCAACGCCGCGAGGCGCACGTCTGCGAGGTCTCGGCTCATCAGGGCGTCCAAGTGCTCACGGGTGCGGCCGATGAACTCGCGGCTGACCGCTGACTTCGACGCCGAGCGCTCACTCACGACCACTTTCTCACCGACCGGCTCACGAGTTCGTGAGAAGCGCCGGGTGCTGACCCCTGCGAGCATCTGCTCCAACACCACCCGCGTCAAGGGGTCACGGTCAGCGAAATACTCATACGTCGCTAGCGGCACCTCCTGCTCGCCATCGGCGCTCCTGGCACGCGGCCGCTTCACCGCGACCCGCCGCCCACCAAGGGTGACCTCGCCATTCTCGTGGCCATGACGGACCGCGGTGCGCTCTGAGATCCGGGCGTGCTTCGTGCCGACGACCTCATCGAGCTCAGCCTCCATCATCTCGCCCAGCACCCCGAGGCCGACACCCACGCTGAGCGCCAACAGCCCCTCCCTCGCCGCACCGGCCAGCTCTCCCAACGCGTCCTGCACATTCGCTGGAAGTCCCAGCGAAGCGCTCCCGACCTGCTCCTGCTCTACGGTCTTCATGGCGGTCCCTTCGTCTCGGTGGATGATTTCGCACTCGCCACAGTCCCAACGGGACCGGACGAGGCGGAAGGACCGCCACCTACAAACTTCTACGAACTACGGGACAACCTCCTTGGCTGATCGAACATAATCACCACCAACCAATTTAAGAAGGTGCCTAGAACGTATCGACGGTGCGGGGGGCGTGTGGCGCTCGCACGCTGACGGCTGCTGGTTGAGGTGCCTCCAGCTCTGATCCGCCGGCTACGCCAAGGTCCCCCATGCGTCGCGCGGTGGCGAGGAGCTTGCCATCGAAGCAACCGACGACCTCGTTGTGGGCGCGAACGGCCGAGTCGAGACCTCTGGATGCCTTGGCGAGCTGAGCGGTGACGTCCGCTAGGCGCTTGACGATCTGTGCGCCAAGCTCGCGAATCTGATCCGCGTTCTTGGACAGCTCGGCCTGGTGCCATCCGGCGGCCACCACCTGCAACAGCGCAAAGAGCGTGCTTGGCGTCGTGATGACTACCCGCTGCCCGATCGCGTAGGCCAGCAACTCGGGATCGCTCGCCGCCGCTGCGGCGAAGGCGGCCTCGGAAGGGATGAACAGGACCACCATCTCGGGCGCGTTGGCGAACTGCGACCAATAAGCCTTCTTCGAGAGCACTTGCACGCACGATCGTACGTTGCGGGCATGCCTGCTCAAAAGCTCCTCGCGCGCGCTCGGCTCCGCTGCGTTGAGGCTGTTCTGGTACGCATCCCAGGTTGCCTTGCTGTCGATTGGAACGCATCCACCGGTGGGCAGCCGTAGAACAAGATCCGGCCGCCCTGCTTGCTCGCCGTCGGATACGTGGACCTGCACGTCGAAGTCCACGTGCTCTCGCAGACCGGCTGCCTCGACGAGATTCTGCAGCGTGAGCTCACCCCAGCGTCCGCGCTGGCCAGCGTGGCCGAGCAGCTGGTTCCACTGAGTAGCCTGCGTGACGAGGCGCTCCTGCTGGTTGCTCACCCCGGAAAGCAGCCCACGCAACTCGCCGATCGAGTCGACGAGGCCTGGATCGCCACCGGCTTGACGGCGCGACACGTGGAAGATGAGGATCGCAGCGCTTACTGCGCCCAGGATGTAGCTGATCAGAAGACCCACGCTGCGTGTATCGGCGGTCTGCGCTTCCAAGTTGACTGATTATTTGTATTGATGTTGATATTGCAACTTTGGGGCGCACTGGTCAGCTCGGTCCGAGGCACCACTTAAGCTCGCACGATGGCTGCGGCGAAGCGATCGAGGGAGACGACTGGTTCGGCTGAGGGTGGGCCTCCGCCGATTCGACGACGCTGGCGCGACTACAGGACCGCATCGGGTCGCAGCCCAGTGGAGAAGTTCATCGACGGGTTGTCCGATTCTGACGCTGCGTCTGTGCTGGCCGGTATGGAGGAGGTGCGGGATCGGGGTTTGCGCGCCGCGCGTCATCTGGACGGCGAGGTATGGGAGGTGCGGGTGGACGGCGATCGCGTGATCTACCGCATCCTGTTCGCGGAGGAAGGCAGCCGCGGCCAGGTTCTATTGGCGCTCGAGGGGTTCAGCAAGAAGACCCAGAAGACCCCTCCGTCCGTCATCAAGCTGGCGAAGAGGCGTCTGGCGGACTGGCGGCGGCGAGGCGACCAGAAGCGCAAGGCGCGGGGCAAGCGCACGCTGCACCGATGAAGTGTGTGATAGTCTTATCTCCAGCAAGAGATACCAGCAGAGATATCGGACCTCATTCGCTAGGCGGAGACCATGCCCGAACGTGACTTCCTAGACAAGATGATCGACAAGCGCACGGCGCGCAACCCCGAGTTTCCGCGCCTGCTGGATGCGGCTCGCCGCCGCCGTGAGTTGCTGCGGGCGCTGGCCGAGCAGCGTGAGGAGCAGCAACGCTCGCAGACCACGATCGCCGCTGCGATGGAGACTTCGCAGTCTTTCGTCGCACGTCTGGAGAGCACGGCCGCCGACACGAAGATCTCGACCGTCGATCGCTACGCCGAGAGCCTCGGCTTCATCGTGCAGTACCACCTGGTTCCGGCGGCCAAGGCGAACGGGTCGCCGGCGGTTGTAATCCACGCGTAGCCCGTAGCCCCCTTGGGCTCCGGGCAGCCCGGCTGGTCATCCTTCTATGGGCAGAGTGCCGAGCCACCGAAGGCAGCTATCTTGATCTCGCCTATCCGACGCGCCTGGTTGGGTCAGACCACATTGAACCTGGCTCCAGAACGGTTTATGAGCACCGTAACAACCAACCAATTCTGAAACGTGCCTAGAACGTATAGGCGGGTTCGGACGGAATCCTGTACGTGGCGAACCGGCGGCGGTATCCTGAACTGATGGCTACGCGCAAGATCAATCTGCCGCTGGACGAGGAGCTGGTCCGGCGAGCCCGCGATCAAGACGTGGGGCAGAGCAGCAAGAGCGACGCCCAGGTGGTCGAGGATGCTCTGTCGGTGATGCTGGGCCTTCGTGCTCTGGATGATGCGCGTGCCCTCGGCACTCTCTCGCCAGAGGCCGCCGACGAGCTGGCGGTAGCCGAGGTGCGCGCTGCCCGACGAGCGCACAGCCGCGCTTGATCCGTGCCGTCGTAGATCCGAGCGTCTTTGTCTCGGCCTTCATCGGTAATCCCAACGCCGGGCCGGGCCGTCTCATCACGGCATGGCGCGACCGCCGCTTCGTCCTCGTCGTATCCCCGCTGCTGCTTGACGAGCTGACCGACGTGCTCGGACGAGCCAAGTTCGATCGCTGGTCATCACAAGGCCGGGCGAATGCGTACATCGCTGCGCTTCGCGCTCGCAGCGAGCTACGCTCGGACGTGCCCTCGGCCCAACGGATCGAGGTGCGCGATCCAGACGACCACTACCTTGTTGCGCTCGGCCGAGAGGCGACGGCGGACTATCTGGTGTCGGTCGATCGTGACTTGCTCGACGCCGAGTTGGACGTGCCGGTCGTGGACCCGGCTGTGTTCGTGGCGGGGTTGAATGACCCCATCAAGCAGGCACTCGATCCTCGGCGGTATCAGCCGGTAGCACCTCCGTTGTCAGTAGAGCGCTGGTCGGAATGTGACGGAGTGTTCGCGGTCGGCGTGCCGAGCGGTTGGAGGGACTTGACAAGTGACGAGCTTCTTAATCAGTCGGCAGTCACGAGGGCTCGCGCTGCCATGGGAGTCTGCGTGACGACTCCCGATCCTCGCCTCGGCTGCTCGGCGACGAACTTCACAGTCGTCGATCGGGGCCTACGCGTCGCTGACCCAGATGCCCAAATGATGTTCGTCGATCTCGATCAGTTGGTGCAGGCGCGCCTTCAAGCTCTACCAGACTTCTCGTCATACGGTGCGCCCTGGCGCATTGGGCTCGACGGTGAGCGGGCGTTTGTTCATCATCTGATTGGGTCTGCGCCAGGTGATCGTTTCGGAGTCGAGCGACGAGTTGCTCTGATGGGGGCTGAGGTTTGGGTTGTGCATGGAACGACACTCTACATCGGGATGTTTTCGAGCCCGACTGAGACTTACGAGTCATACCTACCGCAGCTCTGGACGATGCTCGGGAGTTGGCGCTGGCTCTAGTCGCCGTAGTCGAGCGGCTTATTGGCGGCTAAGTCATGGGTCGAACTTGACGAATCCGGCTGGTGGAGTGGACCCGCTTTCGCGGACAGTGTGGTCTGTCCCCTGTAGCGTGGACTTGGGGTTTTGGAATCCTTCGGTGGCAGGAGGAGGATTCAAGTGCCCAGGAGACAGCGTGCGACGAACGGCAGACCGCTGCGCCTGAGCTCGAGGATCGCCCTGCCCTGCATGGGCGTCGGGGTGCCCCTGCAGGTCATCCTTCGATCCCCCGAGACGGTTGAGACAGCTGCCGAAGACCTCGCGCCTACGCTTGCCGCTGTCTGACGCACCTCAGCAGTCGCTATCGTGACCCAGCCGCAACGAGTTCTAGTCGCGACCGAACCACATCGAAATTTGGCTCTGGAAGGGGCTATCAGTGGCCATAACCACCAACCAATTCAAGAACGGCAACCACATAGAGGTGGACGGGACGATCTACAAGATCGTCGAGTTCCAGCACGTGAAGCCGGGGAAGGGCGGGGCGTTCGTGCGCACGAAGCTGCGCAGGGCCGCGGATGGGAACGTGATCGACAAGACGTTCAGGGCGGGGGAGAAGTTCAGGCCGGTCAGGACGGAGGCGCGCAGGATGCAGTTCCTGTACTGCGGACGGGACGGACGCGCACTTCATGGACACGGAGTCCTTCGAGCAGATCGCGGTCACGGAGACGACGCTTGCAGGACGCGCTGCGCTGGTGCAAGCCGAGCAGCGAGGTGGATGTGCTGTTCATCGACGAGGAGCCCTCCGACGTGCAGCTGCCGAGCGCGGTGGATCTGGAGGTGACCCAGACCGACCCGGGTCTGCGGGGCGACACGGCCTCCGGCGGCGGGACCAAGCCGGCGACGCTGGAGACGGGCGCGAGCATCCAGGTGCCGCTGTTCGTGGATGTGGGCGAGCGCATCAGGGTGGATACGCGCTCGGGCGAATACGTCTCGCGCGCGTGAGGTCCGCCGTGAAGCGGGTGCCGAGCCGCACGGCGAGACCCGCCCGTGCTCGCCGCGGCGCCCGAGGATCGCCATGGCGAGCACGGCGCCGGAGAGCCGCGCCGGAGGCGCATAGATGCGTCGTACCGAGCAGCGCAGGGCCGCGGTGGTGGCGCTGTATCAGCACGACCTGACCGGCAGGCCGCTGGGGGAGACGCTGGGAGGGGACGCGTCGCCGATGACGATGGCGCTGGCGCACGCGGCGGCCGATCGCTCCGATGAGCTGGACGCGGTGCTCGACAGGCACGCGCACGGATGGTCGGTGCAGCGGATCCAGCCGCTGGAGCGCAGCATCATGCGGGTCGCGCTGATCGAGATCCTGCACCCGGACGTCGCGCCCGGCGCAGGAGCCGATCCCGGCGGAGGGGGCGATCGACGAGGCGGTGGAGAGCGCGAAGGTGTTCTGCGGCGCGGATGCGCCGGCGTTCGTGAACGGGGTGCTGGCGGCGGTGTTGCGGGAAGTGCGCGAGAATGCGTCCGACATGCCCGAGAATACGCCGCCGAGGGAGAGCCGCAGATGAACGAGACCGAGCAGATCGTCGACGAGCGCCTGGACGAGCTGATCTCCAAGCTGGAGCGCGCCGCCGAGCAGCTGCGCTCGGGCGAGCTGACGCCGGACGCGGCCGCGACCCTGGTCGAGGACTGCGCCGGGCTTGCGGGCGAGGCCGCGGCGGAGCTGGAGCGGCGCTCGCGCGCGGAGGTCTCGACGGTCGCGCCCGGCCAGGACTCGTTGCTGTAGCGGTGTGACGGCCGACGTGACGGCAGACCGTCCGGAGCAGGCCGAGGACCCGGGGGCCGAGTGCCCGGGGCGGGTGTATGACTCCGACGAGCAAGCCGGCTACCCGGAGCATCTGCGCATCGAGGTGGAGCGCTATCTGGAGGCGATGCGGTTCTCGCACGAGTCGCTGACCGCCGGGCTGGAGGAGGCGATGCGCTACTCGCTGCTTGCCGGCGGCAAGCGCATCAGGCCGGTGCTGGCGCTGGCGACGGCGCGGGCGGTGGGGCTGGAGCAGCGCGAGGCGATGCCGCTGGCCGGCGCGATCGAGCTGATCCACACCTACTCGCTGATCCACGACGACCTGCCGGCGATGGACGACGACGCGCTGCGCCGGGGGATGCCCACGTGTCATGTGAAGTACGGCGAGGACGTCGCGATCCTCGCCGGGGACGGGCTGTATGCGGAGGCGTTCAGGCACCTGCTCTCAGAGCGGCGCTCACCGCCGGAGCGGGTGCTGAGAGCGGCGGCGGAGCTGGCGGGGGCGACCGGCGTGGACGGGATGGTGGGGGGGCAGTACGCGGACGTCAGTCTCGCCACCCCCGACGGGCCGGCGTGCGCTGCGCAGGGTGCACGAGCTGAAGACGGGCAGGCTGATCGACGCGTCGGTCGTGTGCGTACTGTTGCTGGGTGGAATCGACGGACCTGCGACAATGTGGTATCGGCGATTCGCGGCCGAGCTGGGCGTACTGTTTCAGATCGTCGACGACATCCTCGACGTGACCGGCACAGACGAAGCGCTCGGCAAGCCGCGGGGCAGCGACGAGCGGCATGGCAAGCGGACATACGTGAGCGAGTTCGGCATGGAACGGGCAAGAAAGCTGGCGGCGGAGTCGCACAGGACGGCGAGAGAGGCGCTCGCGCAAGCTGCGACCGCCGGGGCGGGGGCGCCGAACGCCGGTGCTGAGCTCGAGCAGATCGCTGATTTCATCTACACCCGCACCTCATGACCACTACGCCCCTGCTCGATCACGTCGACGGACCGGAGGACCTGAAAGGGCTCTCTGACGCGCAGTTGAGCGAGCTGGCTCAGGAGGTGCGCACGCACATCATCGACACGGTCGGTGAGATCGGCGGGCACTTCGGCGCGAACCTCGGCACGTGTGAGCTGGCGGTGGCGCTGCACTCGCTGCTGGAATCGCCGCGGGACAAGATCCTGTGGGACGTCGGGCATCAGGCGTATCCGCACAAGATTCTTACGGGTCGCAGCGAGCGGCTCGGCACGATCCGCCAGTACGGAGGTCTCGCGCCGTTCTGCTCGATCGAGGAGTCTGAGCACGACATCATGGGCGCGGGACACGCCTCGACCTCGATCGGCTATGCCGTGGGCATCAAGGAGGGTATGCGCCATCTCGGCGGCGAGGGGTCCGACGGGAAGGTAGTGGCGGTGATCGGCGACGGCGCGATGACGGGCGGCGTGGCGTTTGAGGCGATCGGCCAGGCCGGGGGCCTGGGGACGCCGATGGTGGTGGTGCTGAACGACAACGGCATGTCGATCGCGCCGAACGTGGGCGCGCTGTCGCGGTACTTCAACCGGGTGAGGCTGAACCCGAAGCTGTGGCACGCGCGCTCGGGCGTGGAGGGCGGATTGGCGAAGCTGCCGGGGGGCATCGGCTCGGCGTTCGAGCGGCTGGGGCCCCAGCTGAAGGAGTCGATCAAGGCGTTCTGGGCGCCCGGGCTGTGGTGGGAGGAGCTCGATTGGGCGTATATGGGGGTGATCGACGGGCACGACGTGCGGGCGCTGCGCGAGGCGCTGCGGGAGGCGCTGGCGGCGCAGCGCCCGGTGGTCGTGCACATCGCGACGGTCAAGGGCAAGGGGTTCGCGCCCGCCGAGGACGGCGGATTGGAGGGAATGGAGCGCTGGCATGCGGCTAAGCCAAACTCGATCGCCAACGGCGCTCCCGCGCCCAGCGTTCCGGCTGCGAAGGGCGCTCAGGCCAAGCCCAGACCGCCCCAGTACACACAGGTGTTCGGCGAGGCGCTCGTGCGCGAATGCGAGCGCGACGCGCGCGTCGTGGGAATCACCGCGGCGATGAACTCGGGGACCGGGCTGAGCATCCTGCAGAAGGCGATGCCGGAGCGCTACTTCGACGTGGGCATCGCCGAGCAGCAGGCGATCCTGTTCGCAGCGGGTCTGGCGCTTGAGGGCGTCAAGCCGGTGGCGGCGATCTACTCGACGTTTTTGCAGCGCGCGTATGACCAGATCGTGCACGACGTGTGCCTGCAGCGGCTGAACGTCGTGTTCGCGCTGGACCGCGCCGGGCTCGTGGGCGACGATGGGCCGACACATCACGGAGCGTTCGATATCGCCTACATGCGCTGCCTGCCGAACATCGTGCTGATGGCTCCGCGCGATGAGGCGATGCTCGTGCACATGCTGCGCACGGCGCTGAGCTACGACGATGGGCCGATCGCGCTGCGGTATCCGCGCGGAGAGGGCACGGGTGTGTCGCTGCCCGAGCAGCCGCGCGCGATCAGGATCGGCACGGGCGAGATCCTTCGCCAAGGGGGAGCGAGCGCGATCGCCGGCCGCGGGGTGGCGCTGATCGGGTATGGCAGCGGCGTCGGCAAGGCGTTGGAAGCCGCCGAGGAGCTGAGCGCGAGCGCGATCGACGTGACGGTGGCCGACGCGCGCTTTGCCAAGCCGATCGACGCGGGGTTGATGGCGCAGCTGGCGGCCGAGCACGACCTGCTCGTGACAATCGAGGAGGGCGTGCTCGCGGGCGGGTTCGGCAGCGCGGTGTGGGAGACCCTGAACGAGACCGGCGCGAGCCCGCGCATCCTGCGGGTGGGGCTGCCCGACCGCTACGTCACGCACGGTAAGCCGGCGTTGCTGCACGAGGAGGTCGGATACACGGGAGCGCGCATCGCCGAGCGGGTGAGGGGCGCGATCCTGGAGCGCGACTCCGCGACGATCGGCGCCTGAGCCAACCGCCGATCATTTGATCGGCGTGCGGGTATGGATGGGTGACCCATAGCCGGTCCCGTGCGAACAGCGCAGTCGGCGCCGGTCACCGCAGCGGTGGCACGGTTGGGAGCGTTTCAGCTGTAATCGCGGCGCTCGGCGACCCTGCGCGTTGCCGGAGAGATATCGCGCGGGGAGACTGCTTAAATGACACGACCCGCTGGGGAGGCGGGCCGTGTCGGGGAGGAGGGATGCTGCTGTACTTCGGGTCGATCACTATGTTGCCCGCACCGCGAGAATCTATGTGTGAGTTTGGGCACACATGGGCAATCTCTGGATGAGTGGCGTGTTATGTCGGCGGTACCGGGCGCTGCGGGGCGCGGATAGAAGGCGCGCGGCGCGGCCTCACCATGTGTCGATGAACGGGCGCTTCTTGTCCGGGCGCTGCTGCCAGGAAGCGTCCGTCTCGGCGAACAGGGTCGCGATCCAGCGGCGGGAGTCGGCTGGGTCGATGACGTCGTCGATCTCGCCGTAGGCGGCCATGTTGATGCCGCGGCCGTGCTCGTAGGCGGCGGCTACGGTCGCCTGGAAGACGCGCTCGCGCTCGGCCTCGTCCTCGATCGCCTCCAGCTCGCGGCGCATGCCCAGCCGCACCGCTCCCTCCAGGCCCATGCCGCCGAACTCCGAGGTGGGCCAGCCGACGGTGAACAGCGGCGCGGTGAAGCCGCCGCCGGCCATCGCCTGCGCGCCGAGGCCGTAGCCCTTGCGCAGCACGATCGTGCCGGTGGGGACGGTCAGGTTGGCGCCGGTCACGAACATGCGCGCGAAGTGGCGCACGGTCGCGGTGCGCTCGGCCGCGGGGCCGACCATGAACCCGGGCGTGTCGCAGAGGAACAGGATCGGCAGCTCGAAGGCGTCACACAGCTGCATGAAGCGCGCCGCCTTGTCGGCGCCCTCGGCGTCGATCGCGCCGCCGAGGTGGGGAGGACTGTTGGCGATCACGCCCAGCGCGCGGCCGTCCACGCGCGCCAGCGCCGTGACGATGCCCGCGCCGAAGCCGCGACGCAGCTCCAGCACCGAGTCCTCGTCGAACAGCCCGTCGAGCACCTTGCGCACATCGTAGATCTGCCTGCGTCGCTCGGGGACCAGATCCCGCAGCAATTCCTGGTCGGGCACGCGCACGTCCCGTGATGAAGGGCCGAAATAGGAGAGGTAGCGCTTGGCCGCGGCGACCGCGGCGCGATCGTCGGGGACACGCAGATCGACGACGCCATTCGCGTCCTGTACGTCGATCGGTCCGACCTCGCCGGGTTCGAACGTGCCCAGCCCACCACCCTCGATCATCGCCGGGCCGCCCATGCCAATGCTCGCGTCCTCCGTGGCGATCACCACGTCGCAGCACCCGAGCAGCGCGGCGTTGCCCGCGAAGCAGTTGCCCGCGGCGATACCCACGAGCGGCACGAGCCCGCTGAGACCCGCGAACAGGTTGAACGCGCGACAGTCGAGGCCCGCGACCATCGGCCAGTCCACGTCGCCCGGGCGCCCGCCGCCGCCCTCGGCGAACAGCACCACCGGCAGCCGCCGGCGCTCGGCGAGCTCGAACAGGCGGTCCTTCTTCGCGTGCCCTCGCATGCCCTGAGTGCCCGCCAGCACGGTGTAGTCGTAGGACATCGCCACGCAGCGCATGCCATCGACATCCCCAACCCCCGCCACCAGCCCGTCCGCCGGCGTGCGCTCGATCAGCTCCTCGCGCGGCCGGCGACGCTCCTGGGCGGCGAACAGGAGCGGGCCGTACTCGACGAACGTGTTCGGATCCAGCAGTTCGTCGAGATTCTCACGGCTCGTGCGCCGCCCCTGCTCGCGGCGTTTAGCGATCGCGTCCGGGCGAGCCGCGTCCAACCCGAGCTCGTGACGCTCGCGCACCGCCCGCACATCCGCGCGCTCGCCGTCGCTCGTTTCGCTCGCCGGCTCGGGGGGTGAAGCCATCGGAGGATCATCGCTCATAGCATGCAGGGGATGTCAGGCCAGGAGAGCGAGTCCCCGGCCTCGCAGCGGCGCGAGGCCCTCAAGGAGGTGTATGCGCAGACACAGACCTGCGTGCGCTGCAGCGAGCTCGCGGCGACGCGTAAAACGGTCGTGTTCGGCGCCGGCAACGCCGACGCGGACCTGATGTTCGTGGGGGAGGCTCCAGGCGCCAGCGAGGACGAGCAGGGCGTCCCGTTCGTCGGTCGCGCCGGCAAGCTGCTGGAGACGCTGCTGGGGGAGATCGGGATCGCGCGCTCGGAGGTCTTTATATGCAACGTGCTCAAGTGCAGACCTCCGGGAAATCGCGATCCCCAACCGATCGAGATCGAGAACTGCCATGAGTATCTGCTGCGCCAGGTCGAGCTGATCCAGCCGACGGTGATCTGCACGCTCGGCAACTTCTCCACCAAGCTGCTGCGCGACGATCCGACCGGGATCACGCGCCTGCACGGACAGCCGCAGGTGCTGACGCTGGGCCGGCGGGCGGTGCGGCTGTACCCGATCTTTCATCCCGCCGCCGCGCTGTACACGCCGCGGATGCTCGAGACCCTGCGCGAGGATTTCGCGCGGCTGCCCGAGCTGCTGGCCCAGGGGGCGCCCGAGCAACCGGATTGGACGCCCGCGCCGGAGGTCGATCCCCTCGACCTCGCCAGTGCACAGGCGGACGTGGCGCGCGCCGATCGCGACGCGGCGGACGCGTCCGGGACCACCGAGGCCGATCAGCTGGGGTTGTTCTGATCTCGGCGCGGCTGCCCGCGCGGTCGAATTCCCGCAAATTGCGCATTCCGCGACTCGATGCAGCTTCCATGGAGATGGCTCTCGCGCCGCGAATTCGGCGTGAGAACTGGGAATCGGGCCTCATGGGCAGGAAAAGTGGGCGGAGATGTCGAAAAGTTTGTGCCAGGGCCCTAAAGCCGACCGGTATGCCTGTCGATAAGGGTCCTGTCTCCATCCTCCCTAGCAGTACCGACCGGCCCGCGATTTTCTCTCCCGCGGGCCGGTCTTCGGTTTAAGCGCTCGCGCGGCGCCAACGGGTGCGGTGACCGGTGCCGAGGAGGCTGGAGGTCGGACCGGCTATGGGTCACCCCCCAAAACCGGGCCCAGCTCCCTGCGTTTCCTGTCAGAGTCTCGTCGTGGCCGTCCACATCGTCGAGACTGCGGATCCAATCGAGACAGAGGCTCTCGGCGCCGAGCTGGCCGCCGATCTGCGCGCGGGTGACGTGGTGCTCGTCCACGGCGAGCTCGGCGCCGGCAAGACCACGTTCGTGCGCGGCGCCGCGCGGGCGCTCGGCGTCTCAGGCCCGATCACGAGCCCCACGTTCAGCATCGGACACCGCTACCGGGGAACGGGTGTGACCGTGTCGCATCTGGATCTGTACCGCCTGGAGGGCCTGCGCGGCGAGGACCCGGAGCTGCTGGAGGACTACTTCGGCGCGGACCGCATCGCGTTCGTGGAGTGGCCCGAGGCCGGCGCGGGAGAGCTGCCGGACGCCCGCCTGCGCGTGACGCTCGCCCACGCGGGCGCCGATCGCAGGCGCATTGAGGTGCGGACTCTGACAGCGCCCGCGCCATCCGATCCGGATGGAGCGCCGAGATGATCGTGCTCGGCTTCGACACCTCCACGACGGCGACCGCGATCGGGCTGCGCCTGCCCGACGGCGCGACCGTGCAGGCGCGCGACGATCCCCGGCATGGGGAGCGCCCCGGACACGCCACCCGGCTGTTGCCCCTCGCGGCGGGCCTGCTCGCCGAGGCCGGCCTGAGCTTTGCAGACGTGGAGCGGATCGCGGTGGGGGTGGGACCCGGGACGTTCACCGGGCTGCGCATCGGCGTCGCCAGCGCCCGCGGGCTGGCCCAGTCGCTGGAGGCCGAGCTGGTCGGTGTTTCCAGCCCTCGCGCGCTCGCGCTCGCCGCGGCGAGTGGCGGGGCCGAGGGCCACGGCGTGCTGGCGGCGATCGACGCCCGCCGCGGCGAGGCGTTCGTGGCTGCCTACGCCCCCCGCGACGAGCCGGTCGTGGATCGTGACTCGTTTGTGCCGCGCACGCTCGCGTCGTCACGGGCGCTCGCGCCGGCAAAGTTTGGTGAGATCCTCGATGACGTGACGGCGAGCGGGGAGAGCATCATGGGGTGGGTTGCGGTCGGCAACGGCGCAGTGCTATATCGCGACGCGCTCCAGTCGCTCGGGGTCCGAGTTCCGTCAGACGATTCGCCGCTGCACAGGGTGAGCGGTGAGGCGATCTGCGCGCTCGCGGTGAGCGGCGTCGCGCAGGCGATCGACACGGTCCTGCCGGACTACCGTCGCCGGCCTGACGCGGAGCTGGCGCTCGAACACACCGCCACATCGGGGGGAGCGGGCGCATGAGCTCCACCTGGACGGCCGAGCCCGGGATCGACTCCCCGCGCCACGTCGAGATCAGGCGATTGCTGTATCCCGACCTGCCGCAGGTGATCGCGATCGAGCGCCGCGTGTTCCCGACGCCGTGGTCGCTGGCGATGTTCGTGCTGGAGCTGTCCAAGCAGTCGGGCATCTGCCTGGCCGCGACGCTGGCGACCGACGGCGGGCGGCGGCTGATCGGCTATCTGGTCTGCTCTCGGTATGAGACCGTCTGGCACGTCATGAACATCGCGGTGGATGCCGAGCGCCAGCGCCAGGGGGTGGCCTCGGCGCTGCTCGCCGAGCTGTACGAGCGCGTCGCCGACGAGACGGCCCGCTACACGCTGGAGGTGCGCCGCTCCAACCGCCTGGCGATCGGACTGTATGAACGGGAGGGGTTTCGCGCGGCCGGGCTGCGCCGCCGCTACTACCAGGACAACGGCGAGGACGCGCTCGTGATGTGGCGCACCCCGGCCACCCTGCGGGGGCACCTCGACGACGTGCCCAATCCGGGTCCGGTGTGAGCGTGAACGGCGCCATCCCCGGGCCGATCCTGGCCCTGGAGACGAGCTGTGACGACACCTGCGCGGCGGTCCTCGACGGGCACGGACGCGCGCGCTCGAACGTGATCTCCTCCCAGGGCGTGCACGACCGCTACGGCGGCGTCGTGCCCGAGATCGCCTCTCGCCGCCACTTGGAGCTCGTGAACCTCGTCGTCGAGCAGGCCCTCGCGCAGGCGGGAGTGACCCTCGCCGACGTTCGGCTGGTCGCCGCCACGCAAGGGCCGGGGCTGGTGGGCGCGCTGCTGGTGGGGTTCTCCACGGCCAAGGCGCTGGCGGCCGGGCGGGAGCTGGCGTTCGCGCCGGTCGATCACCTGCAGGGTCACGTCGCGGCCAACTTCATCGCGCCACCGCCGCACGACAATCGTTCCGAGCCCGACCCACGGGCCGCTGAGCGGGAGGCGTTCGAGCCGCCGTTCGTGTGCCTGATCGCCAGCGGCGGTCACACGTTGCTGACACACGTGACCGACCACGACGGATATCGAGTGCTCGGCCGCACGCTGGACGACGCCGCCGGGGAGGCGTTCGACAAGGGCGCGCGGATGCTCGGCCTGGGCTATCCCGGCGGTGCGGCACTGGAGCGGCTGGCCGAGGGGGGCGATCCGCACGCGTACGCGTTTCCCGGCTCTGCAGCCGAGCGCGCGCGGGGTGGCAAGGGGACGGGCAGGCAGGCGTTCGAGCAGGGCCTGGACTTCTCCTTCGCGGGGCTGAAGACCGCGCTGCGCTACCGGCTGCGCGACATGTCCGCACCCGAGATCGACGCGCGGGCGCCCGATCTCGCGGCTTCCTACCAGGCGGCGATCGTGGATAGCCTGATCGAGCGCGCCCAGCGGGGCCTGCGGGAGACGGGCCTGGACCGCGTCGCCCTCGGCGGCGGCGTGGCGGCCAACGGCGAGCTGCGCCGGCGGCTGAGCTCGCTCGGGGCGAGCGTGCACGTACCCGAGCGCGCGCTGTGCACGGACAACGCGGCGATGATTGCCTCCGCCGCGCGGCACCTCGAGCCGCTCCCGTATCCCGACTACCTGGGCCTCGACGCCTACGCGACCGGGGAACGTCCGCTGTGACGGCTGGGGTTCGCGTTTTCACTCCCGGAACAGTGGTCACTGTGTACTCCAAGCCGGACTGTCACCTGTGCGTAGATGCCGTCAGCCGCCTGCGCGCGTTGCGCGCCGAGCTGGGGTTCGAGCTGCGCGAGCGCGACATCACCCACGACGAGGCGTTGCATCGCGCCTATTTCGAGCGGATTCCCGTCGTCACCCTCGACGGCGAGGAGCTGTTCGAGTACGTCGTCGATGAACAGATCCTGCGCGAGCGTCTAGAGTCACGAACATGAGCTACCGCGAGCCCACGACCACGGCGCCCGGAGCCGAGCGCAACGGCGCCATCGCCGCCGAGCGGCTGTCGCTTGGGGTGGCGGCGAGGCTCTCGCGCTACCTGCAGGTGCTGACGCAGGCCAAGAAGATGGGCAAGGAGACGATCTCCTCGCAGGAGCTGTCCGACTACACGCATGTGAACTCCACCCAGATCCGCCGCGACCTGTCGGGGTTTGGGAAGTTCGGCAAGCGCGGCGTCGGCTACAACGTCGAGGCGCTCGTCTCGCAGATTCGCAAGATCCTGCGCACCGCCGGCCAGCACAACATCGCGCTGCTCGGCGCGGGACACCTGGGCAAGGCGATCGCCTCCTCGGACATCTTCGCCGACCACGGCTTTCGCGTGGTGGCGATCTTCGACGTGGATTCCGCGAAGGTCGGCACGAGCGTCGGCAGCCAGACCGTGCGCCATATCGGCGAGCTGCGCCAGGTGGTGGAGGACGAGGACATCGTGGTCGGTGTGCTGGCGGTGCCGACACGCGCTGCCCAGGAGCTCGCGGACGAGCTCGTCGACGCGGGGGTGAAGATCATCTTCAACTACTCGGAGTCGCTGCTGGCCGTCCCGCCCGACGTGACCGTCCACACCTCCAGCCCGGCGGTCGATCTGCTCTACGCGCTGTACTTCTACCTGACCTGAGGCCCACAGTCCCGCGCGGGCGCATCATCGTCAAAGCTGGACACCGAACGCCCGACCGTCGACTCACACGCAGGCAGACCCCCACGCCATATGACCAGCCTGGACCTAGACAGAGTGGCCGAGACGTTTGCGCAGGCGCCCGACCTCACCGTCGGAGTGGAGGAGGAGTTCTCGATCCTACTCCCGCGGACACTCGACCTGGCGCCACGCTTCGAGCAGCTGCGGGCCCTCGCGGAGAGCGACCCGATCCTGCACGAGCACATCACCGGCGAGCTGATCTCCTCGGAGATCGAGATCATCTCCGGCGTTGGAGGCGACATCCACGACGCGCTCGAGCGCCAGCGCGACCGCCGTGGGCGCCTGTTCGCGCTCGCCGACGCGCAGGGCGTGGCGCTCGGCGCCACTGGCACCCATCCCTGGGCGGACTATCGGGAGCAGCCGATCATCGACACCGAGCACTATCGCCGCGTCGAGGAGGGGCTGAAATACGTGGCGTGGCGCAACAACACATTCAGCCTGCACGTGCACCTGGGTGTGCGCGACATCGACCGCGCCGTGCGCGCCTGCGATCGCCTGCGCCCGGTGTTGCCGCTGCTGCTCGCGATCTCCGCCAACTCCCCCTACCTGGATGGGCGCGACACGGGGCTTCACTCGGCGCGTACGCAGAGCTTCACCAAGAGCTTTCCGCGCTGCGGCGTTCCCGACTCCTTCGGCGGCTGGAGCGCCTACCGCGAGTACATCGAGTTTCTGTGCGACACCAGCTCGATCGTCGAGTTCACGCAGGTCTGGTGGTCGGTCAGGCCGCATTTCAGCTTCGGCACAGTGGAGGTCCGCATCTGCGACGCGCAGGCGACGCGCGCAGGAGTCGGATGCGCTCGCCGCGCTGATGGTCGCGTGCATCGCCCAGGCGGTACGCGACGTGGACGAGGGCGTGCCCTTCACCGACCCCGCGCCGCGCCTGATCGAGGAGAACATGTGGCGGGCGATCCGCTTCGGCCTCGATGGGCGGCTGATCGACCTGGAGCGCCGCGAGGAGTACCCCGCCCGCGCGGCGATCGAACGACTCATCGCGTGGACGGCGCCGATCCGCGCCGAGCTGGGCATCGAGCCCGCGTTTCCAGAGCGCAACGGAGCCCAGCGCCAGCGGCGGATGATCGAGGCGGGCGCGACGCGCGAGGAGGTGTTCGCGGCCTCGGTCGCGGAGACTCTACAGACCTATACAGAGGAGGTGACGGTGTGAGCACCGATCCAGTCCAAGCAGCGAGCGAGCCG
This sequence comes from uncultured Solirubrobacterales bacterium, assembly GCA_963786535.1. Lineage (GTDB taxonomy): Bacteria > Actinomycetota > Thermoleophilia > Solirubrobacterales > Solirubrobacteraceae > Palsa-744. The sequence continues at coordinate 670,257 of CAWAZI010000002.1, forward strand.
GACGGGGGCGAGGCGCCTGGCCAGCCCAGCGAGGAGGACCGATCGGAGATCGGCCAGCGGGCCGCCTACGAAGCGGAGATAAGCCGCGTCACGAGCACTGACATGATCCTGCAGGCGGTCGTGTCGCTGCTGAACATCGGCGGCCACCGGCTTGGGTTCTCCTCAGAGCAGAGCCAGACCGCGGGCGAGTCCTCGCGCGATCTCGAGCAGGTGCGCGACGCGATCGACGGCGTGCGCGCCCTGATGGGAATCCTCGAGCGCCGCGAGCCCGAGAGCCTGCGCCCTCTGCGCGACGCGCTGTCCCAGCTGCAGATGGCCTACGCCCGCGAGGCGGGAGCGAGCGCGCCGGCGGATCGGGCTCCGGGGCGCGGCAAAGCCGGAGGCTCCCGCAGCGGGGGAGAAGTCTGCGGGACAGGGACCGGCGCAGTCCAGCGGACGGCTGTGGGTGCCTGGGCGCTGATGCAGCCGGCCGGCTTTCCGCGGGCCGGCACGATAGACTGCGCGCGCGTTTACGCCGGACGGCGTGCTCGTCGTATGACGGGCGCGTGTTCGGGCGAGAAATGTGCGCGCGATCCTCGCGCGGCACGTCAATCAGACCGCGGAGGATTAACCGTTGAGCAGCTTTCTGACGAACCATGGGGTCGTCGTCGCCCTCCTATGCGCCGCCTGCGCCGTGATCTACGGCTTGGTGACCACGCGATCCCTGCTCGCGCTCTCACCGGGCAACGAGCAGATGCAGAGCATCTCGCTGGCCGTCCAGCAAGGCGCGCGCGCCTACCTGAATCGTCAGTACACGACGATCGCCGTCGTCGGTGTGGTTGCTGTTTGTCGCGCTGGCCATCAGCCTGAACATCGCCGTCGCCTGCGGCTTCGCGATCGGCGGCATGCTATCCGGCTCGGCCGGCTATATCGGCATGAACGTCTCGGTCCGCTCAAACGCGCGCGTGGCCGAGGCCGCGCGCGTCGGGGTCTCCCCGGCGCTCAGCGTCGCCTTCCGCGGCGGGGCGATCACGGGCCTGCTCGTCGTCGGACTGGGGCTGATCGGCGTAGCGGGTTACTACGGTGCGCTGACCTCGTTCTTCAACGACAGCCCCAAGACGGCGGTCGACGCGCTCGTCGGGCTCGGCTTCGGGGGCTCGTTGATCTCGATGTTCGCCCGGCTCGGCGGTGGCATCTTCACGAAGGCGGCCGACGTCGGCGCCGACCTCGTCGGCAAGGTCGAGGCGGGGATTCCCGAGGATGATCCGCGCAACCCGGCGACGATCGCCGACAACGTCGGCGACAACGTCGGCGACTGCGCCGGCATGGCGGCCGACCTGTTCGAGACCTACGCGGTCACCGCGATTGCCTTGATGCTGCTCGGCGTGCTCACGTTCCACGAGTCCACGCGCGTCGTGCTCTACCCGCTCGTGATCGGTGGCGTGGCGATCATCGCCTCGATCATCGGCACCTTCGCGGTGCGCACGAAATCTGACAACGTCGAGCGCGCGCTGCTGCAGGGGCTGATCGTCTCGGGAGTGATCGCGGCGGCGGCATTTGCGCCGATCACCTACTGGTTGATGCGCGACCTAACCTTCAAGGATCGTCGGCAGCTCTCGTCAACACGCCCAGTTGGGCGCACCTGTACCTGTGCTCGCTGATCGGGATCGCCGTCACGGCGCTGCTCTTCGGAATCACCGAATATTACACTTCGACCCGCTTCTCCCCCGTGCAAGAAGACCGCGAAGGCGTCGATCACCGGCCACGCCACGAACATCATCCAGGGCTTCTCCTCGGGGCTGCAGGCCACGGCGCTGCCCGCGATCGTGATCGTGCTCGGCATCCTCGGCTCGTGGAAGCTCGCAGGCGGTGGCATCGACGGGCATCTACGGCATCGTCGTGGCGGCGATGGGCCTGCTCTCGCTGACTGGGCTGATCGTCGCGCTCGACGCTTTCGGGCCGATCACCGACAACGCCGGCGGGATCGCCGAGATGGCCGACCTGCCCGAGGACGTGCGCAAGGTCACCGACCGGCTCGACGCGGTCGGCAATACGACGAAGGCCGTCACGAAGGGATACGCGATCGGCTCCGCCGTGCTCGCCGCCGATCGTGCTGTTCGCCGGCTTCCAGAAAGAACTCGAGAACAAGGCCGGCCACCTGATCTCCTTCGGCATCAACGAACCGCCGGTGCTGATCGGGCTGCTGCTCGGCGGGCTGATGGTGTGCCTGTTCGCCTCGCTCTCGATCGAGGCCGTCGGTCGCGCCGGTGGCGCCGTCGTCGAGGAGGTGCGCCGCCAGTTCCGCGAGCACCCGGGGATCATGGACTACACCGAAGAGCCCGACTACGCGGCCTGCGTGGACATCGTCACGAAGACCGCACAGCGCGAGATGATCCTGCCCTCGCTGCTGCCGATCGTGCTGACGCTGATCGTCGGGCTGATCGACGAGCAGGCGCTTGGGCGGTCTGCTGATCGGCGTGATCGTGGTCGGCTTCTTCTTCGCCGTGATGATGACGGCCGGCGGCGGCGCGTGGGACAACGCGAAGAAGCTGATCGAGGACGGCGCGTTCGGCGGCAAGGGCTCTGAAGCCCACGCCGCCTCGGTGACCGGCGACACGGTCGGCGACCCGTTCAAGGACACCGCGGGACCGGCGATCAACCCGATGATCAAGGTCGCCAACATCGTGGCGATCCTGATCATTCCGCTGATAACCTGAAATACACACCGCATACATCGATTGCGCCGAGGTTCCCCGAGCCTCGGGCGTAAGCTCAGCTTGAGATGACCGGCCGACAGGTGCATCGCGCGGGTACGTTCGTGCTCTCCCTGCTGATGGGAGCGATCGGCGTGGCTTTGGTCCTGCAGGCCGTGAGCGGGCACGGGAGCATCGTCTCGCCGCGATTGCTGCTCGGCGTGCTGTTCATCGCCGCGGGCGGGGGACGGATGTATGTGGAGTCACGGAGGAACCGGGGAGCATGAGTCCGCCGGAGGACTCTCAGTTCGGAGGGCGCGGACGACGGCTCGGCCTTGGAGCAAGCCGCCGCCGAGGTCGAGCAGGGCGTGGAGGAGGTCGAGCGCGCAACCGCCGAGCTGGCGGCGCGCTCGCGGGTGATCGTCAAACGCAGCATCGGCTCGCCGCGGCTGTTCGCGATCGTCTACACCTCGCTGGCCAGCGCGATCTACTTCTCCCTTGGCGTGATCGCCGGCCACGCGCTGGGCCTGACCCCGGTCGTGTTCCTGCTCGCGGCGCTGTTCTTCGGGCTCGCCGCGCTCACCTACGTCGAGGGCGCCTCCCTGCATCAGGATCGCGGCGGGGCGACCGTGTTCGCGCGGTACGCGTTCAACGAGCTCGTCAGCTTCATCGCCGGCTGGGCGGTGCTGCTGGACTACATCATCCTGATCGCCGTCACGACCTACTCGGCGACCCAGTACCTGCGCGTGTTCTGGCATCCACTGGGCAATCGCACCGAGGCGCTGCTGCTGTCGCTCGCATTCATCGCGTGGGTCGTGCTCGCCAACATCCGCGGCTTCGGTGGCCGTCGCGCGCGGCGGATCGGCATGCTGGTGATCGGCGACCTGGCGTTGCAGCTGCTGATCGTCGTGCTCGGGCTGGTGCTGTTCTTCGACCCGCACACGCTGCTCTCCCCGATCCATCTCGGCAGCGCGCCGACGTGGTCGAGCTTCGTGTTCGCCCTGACGATCGCCGCGATCGCGTTCACGAGCCTGGAGTCGGCCGCCGGTCTGGCGGGAGAGGTGCGCATCAGCCGCGCGGGCCTGCGCCAGATGGTCGCCAGCGGTACGGCGACGGTCGTGGTCGGGTACGTCGGGATCGCGCTCGTGGCCGTCACGGCGCTGCCCGTGCACGACGGTCATACCGAACTGGCGACGCGCTATCTGGACGACCCGGTGATCGGCATCGTCACGCAGATGCACCCGCACTGGCTCGCGCAGAGCCTCATGTATCTCGTCGGGGCGCTGGCGACGCTGACGCTGGTGGCGGCCGCTAACTCGGCGATGCTGGGGCTCTCCCGCCTGGCCTACTCGCTGTCGACCAACCGCCAGATCCCCAGCGGTCTCGGGCGCCTGCATCCCACAGCGCTCGACGCCGTACGTGCTGATCGTGCTCGCGGGTGTGATCGCGGCGGGCCTGGCCGCCTCGGAGAACCTCGACTTCCTCGTCGGGCTGTATGCGTTCGGGGCGATGCTCGCGTTCACGATCGCGCACCTGTCGATCTGCAAGCTGCGCTACTCCGAGCCCGACCGCGACCGCCCGTACAAGGTGCCGCTGTCGATCAGGCTGCGGAGGCGGCGAGCTGCCGCTGCCGGCGGCGTTCGGCGCGCTCGTCTCGGCCGCCGGCTGGGTGGCAGTGATGGTCGTGCACGAACCCGCGCGCTATGTCGGCCTGGGCTGGATGGCGATCGGGATCGCGCTGTACGTGGTCTACCGCCGCGCGGATGAGACCTCGCTGCTGCGACGGGTCACCGTCTCTCCCCAGATGCTGCGCTCCGAGCCGGCCGCCGAACGCGACTACGGCTCGATCCTCGTGCCTCTGCTCGGCACCGGCTTGGACGAGGACATCGTGCAGACCGCGGCGCTGCTGGTCTCAGGCGTTCAGACCGACGAGGCCGCGATCGACACCGCGACGATCGAGGCCGTGTGGATGTTCGTGATCCCGATGTCGCTGCCGCTCGAGGCGCGCCTGCCCGAGGCGCAGGTCAAGCACGCGCGCCAGGCGCTCGCGCGCGCGAAGGTCGTGGGGGAGGAGTACGCGGGCGTGCAGGTCGCCACCGCCACGGTCAGAACGCGCCGCGCCGGGTATGCGATCGTCGAGGAGGCCCGGCGTCGCGGGGTGGAGGCGATCGTGCTCGCCGCCGAGGAGCCCTCGCGCATCCGCGGCGGGGCGCGCCTGGGGGGCCGTGGCGGGCCGCTGGAGGACTTCGTGGGAGACGTCACCAAGTACGTCATCGCCAAGGCCGAGTGCCGCGTGATCGTGACCGCGCCGGCAGCCCAGGACGACACCGCGGGGCGCCCGCAGGCGCTGGCCGCAGCGAGCTCATAGCCGATGCTGTGCATCGTCTAACCTCACCGCTGATGAGTCCGGGTAAAAGCATCTGTCGGTCTGAGGCAGCCGTTCCGCGGCGTCAGGCCGCCACCCACGATGCTCGACGTGCTGGCCGATCCCGGATGATCGGTAGCACGCCTACCGATCGGAGATCAGATGCTATCTCCGATCGGCCAGCGTGCGGCGTCTGCCATCCACGGCCCGACCCCCTCAGCCCACCAGCTACTTTGACCCGAACTCTATGTTCGTGATGATCGTGGGCGCCGGCCGCGTCGGCTCGGCTGTCGCCAAGTCCGCGCTGGCCGCGGGGCATGAAGTGTCGGTGCTCGACGAGGATCCGCTCTCCCACGAGCGCCTGGACGCCGGTCAGGGCCGCAGCTGGGAGGATGCCGAAGGTCAGTTCACGGTCGGCACGGCGCTCGAGATCGACGCGCTGATGCAGGCCGGGATCGAGCGCGCGGACGTGTTCATCGCCTCGACCGACGGCGACAACACCAACCTGATCATCGCCCAGATCGCCCAGAAGCGCTTCGGGGTCGAGAAGGTGATCGTGCGGGTGATGGATCCGGCGCGCGCCAACTGGTATGGCGAACAGGGCCTGGACACGATCTCTCCGACCAAGCACGCGATCGAGATGTTCGAGCGCGCGCTGCAACCAGAGCTCGCCTGAGGAGCCGCCGGCTGTGTACGCGATCATCGTCGGAGCCGGCAAGGTCGGGCGCAACCTCGCCCGCGAGCTGATCGTCAAGGGCCACGAGGTCACGCTGATCGAGTCCTCGCGCTCGTGCTATCTCGCGATCGAGGAGGAGTTCGAGCACGCCGTCCAGTACGGCGACGCGACCGAGCTGTGGGTGCTCGAGCGCGCCGGCATCCAGCGCGCCGACCTGGTCGTCGCGGTGACCGGCGACGACGAGGACAACATGCTCGTGTGCCAGGTCGCCAAGGAGAAGTACCTATGCGACCGGATCATCGCGCGCGTGAACAACCCTCGCAACCACGATCACTTCAGGCTGCTTGGGATTCAGCCCGCGGTGTCCGCGACCGACCTGATCCTGCGCCTGATCGAGCACGAGGTGCCTCGCTACGGCCTCGTGCACCTGCTCGCCCTGGAAGAGGAGCGCCTGGAGATCATCGAGCTCGAGGTCAGCTCGGATGCTCCCGTCGTGGGCGAGCGTGTCTCGGACATCGCGCTGCCTGAGGGCAGCCTGATCATCTCGGTGCTGCGCGGCGGGTCGGGTTCGTGCCCAAGCCCGACACCGTGATCGAAGACGGCGACGAGGTCCTGCTGGTGCTCGACCCGGGCCTCGAGCAGTCGATCACCGCCTACTTCGCGCCGGACGGATCGCCCGCCCAAGCCTGAACGGGTTGGCTATCCTTCTGGCAGAGGCGCCGGTCCGGGATAGTCCAATTGGCAGTGACGCCCGGTTCTGGTCCGGGAGATTGGGGTTCGAGTCCCTGTCCCGGAGTTTGTTGAGCTGGACTACGCCGCGGCCTGTGTGGCCCAGTCCGATAGTGCTTGCCGATGTCCCGTCCCGCGGGCGTGGTCGGTGTAGAGGGGCGTGGGTTCAGATGACCTCGGCATGGACTTTCTCGGCGACGTGCCGATGCGCGAGACGATCTATCGCGATCCGCTTGACGAGGGCGTGGACATCGACGTGCGCTTCCTCAGGCAAAGGAGAACAATCATCGACTATGCGATCGTGCTGCTGGCGTACGAGCGGGGAGAGTGGCGCACAGTCCGCGTCTATGACAACACTCACGGCGCCCATGACATGCATCGGTACAATCGGGATGGTGTCAAGCAGCCTGCGGTGAGCTTCCATCGTGGCTCCGCTGGCGAGGCCATGCGAAGCGCGATCGGGGCGGTTCAAAGAGGCTACATGGAGATGATCGAATCATGGCGACGGTGACCAGACGTACCCCGGGCAGCGAATTGGCCTCTAAGCGGTTCGACGCCGCGATCGATGACGCGATCGAGGAACGGCCCGATCGCTATCCGAACGGATCCGCGTTTGTAGGCGCCGATGTCCCCTATCTCGGTCGGAGTCTCGCCAGATATGCACGCGAAGGGCGACCTGTGGTCCTCGTATATCCCGACGGAGCGGAGCGCATCATCGAGCCGCGTGAGCCGCCAAGCGGCGCTGAGGCCGCGTAGCACTCTGGTATCCGACAAGGGTAAGGTCGTGCTACGGCTCCTACGCCGCGGCCTGCGTGGCCCAGTCCCGATACAGCTCGTAGTAGCGCCCGCCCGCGGCAAGCAGCTCGTCGTGTGTGCCCTGCTCGACGATGCGGCCGTGTTCGAGCACGACGATGCGCCCGGCCTGGCGAATGGTGGACAGCCGGTGCGCGATCACGATCGCGGTGCGGCCCGGCGAGCAGGCGGCGCAGGCCCGCCTCGATGCGTCCCTCGGTGTGCAGGTCCACGTTGGAGGTGGCCTCGTCCAGCATGAGGATGCGCGGGTCGGCGATCAGGGCGCGGGCGAACGCGAGCAGCTGGCGCTGACCGGAGGACAGCTGCGCGCCGCGCTCGCCGACCTCGGTGTCGTAGCCGTGGGAGAGCTCTGCGATGAACTCCTCCGCGCCGACCGCCGCCGCGGCCTCGCGGACGTGATCTTCGCTGGCGTCGGGTCTGCCGAAGGCGATGTTCTCGCGGACGGTGCCGGAGAACAGGAACGCCTCCTGGGGCACGATCCCCATCTGCGAGCGCAGCGAGTCGCTGGAGACCTCGCGCAGGTCGTGCCCGTCGACGAGGATGCGTCCGGACGTGGGGTCATAGAAGCGCGCGACGAGCTTGGCCATCGTCGACTTGCCCGCCCCGGTCGCGCCCACGAGCGCGACCGTCTGGCCGGGAGGGATCGTCAGATCGATGTGCTCGAGCGCCTTCACTTCCTCGGGCGCCTCATCGGGCGTCTCCTCGGATGACCCGTCCGAGTTCGCGACGGCCGTGCGACTGGTGCGCCTGCGGGGGTTGTATGCGAACGAGACGTCCTCGAAGCGGACTTCTCCGCGGATGCGATCCAGGCGCGATCGCCCCGGCGCGGTCGGTCAGGTCCGGTGTGATGTCCAGCAACTGGAAGATCTTCTCCAGCGCCGCCATCCCCGACTGGTAGGTGGTGTAGAGCTGGGAGAGCTGCTGTATCGGTTCGAACAGGTACGAGAGCGTCCCTACGAACGCGACGACGGTGCCCGCGGTGATGTGGCCTTCCAGCGCCTGATAGCCGCCGTACAGGACGATCATCGCGAGCGCGATGCCGGAGAGCATTTCCACCGTCGGGAAGTAGGCGGCGTTGAGTCGCACCGTGACCATGTTCGCGTCGCAGTTCTCGGTGTTGAGCTCGGCGAACCGCGCCTCGTGGTGGGGCTCCTGGCCGAAGCTGCGCACGACGCGGATACCGGACAGGGTCTCCTGTAGGTAGGCGGTGATCGCGCCGATCGTCTCTCGCGTGCGCCGGAACGCGCCGGCCGAGACGAGCCGGAACCAGATCGAGCCGGCGGGCACGAACGGGACGACGCAGAACGTCAGCAGGGCGAGCTTCACGTCGAGGTACAGCAGGACCGCGACCGCGCCGACGAGCGTGAGACCGGCCTGGAACAGCGTCACCACCGAGTCCGTCACGAGGCTTTCCAGCGCCTCGACGTCGTTGGTCATGCGCGAGATCAGCACGCCGGCGGGGCGGCTCTCGTAGAAGCCGATCGGCTGCTGCTGCAGGTGGGTGAAGATGCGGATGCGCAGGTCCGCGAGCGCGCGCTGGCCGACCCAGCCGACGAGATAGGTCTGCACGTAGGTCATCGCCCACACGAGCAGCGCCGAGGCCAGGAACGCGATCACGACCAGCACGAGCGTGCGGGTGTCGTGGCGGTCGATGCCTTCGTCGATCGCGACCTTGGCCAGCAGCGGGGGCGCCAGCGAGGCGGCCGTGCCGAGCACGAGCGCCGTCAGCATCGCGCTCACGCGCAGGCGGTAGGGGCCCAACAATCTCAGCAGGCCGCGCAGGTTGCGCCCGCGCGTGCCTTTCGTGGCGCGCTCGCCCGGCCCACTGCGAGCGCATGGGGCCGCCGCCCACCATCCGTGCGCCGCCATGCGCGCTCATATCCCGCTCACCTCGCGTTCGCTGGGCAACTCTCTGGTGAGGAAGACCTGGTCCGGCAGGCCCTTCTCGACGATCTCGCGATACAGCTCGGAGACCTCCAGCAGTTCCTCGTGATTGCCGTGAGCCGCGATCCGGCCGTGGTCGAGCACGACGATCTCATCCGCCAGCGCGATCGTGGAGAGGCGGTGGGCGATGATGAACGTGGTCCGTCCGGCCATCGCCTCATCCAGCGCGAGCTTGATCGAGCGCTCGGTGGAGGCGTCGACCGAGGAGGTGGCGTCGTCGAGGATCAGCACGCGCGGGTCGGCGAGCAGCGCGCGGGCGATCGCCAGGCGCTGGCGCTGGCCGCCGGAGAGGGTCAGGCCGCGCTCGCCCACGCGGGTGTCGTAACCGTCGGGCAGGCGCTCGATGAACTCGTGGGCCTGAGCGCGGAGGGCGGCCCTTTCGATCGCCTCGAGCGTGGCGTCGGGGTGCGCGTAGGCGATGTTCTCGGCGACGGTCTGCGAGAACAGGAACGGATCGTCGCTGACGACCGCGACGGCCTGGCGCAGCGAGCGCAGGTTGACCTCGCGCACGTCGGCGCCGTCGAGCAGCACGCGCCCGGAGCTCACGTCGTACAGCCGCGAGATCAGCGAGACGAGGCTGGTCTTGCCCGCGCCGGTGCCGCCCACGAGCGCGACCGTGCACCCGGCGGGCACGTCCAGGTCGATGTCGCTGAGCACCGCTCGTGCGGTGTGGGTAGGCGAATCGCCGTTCGGCGAACGCGTCGCAGAGTAGGCCGCGCCGAACTCGTCGGAGTCGTCGTAGCGCAGGGTGACGCCCTGCAGTTGCACATGCCCGTTGCCCGCCGGCAATGGTGGGGCGCCGGGCGGTTCGGTCAGGCGCGGGGCGCGGTCGAGGACTTGGAAGAGGCGTGCGCCCGAGGCGGTGGCGCGCTGGGCGAGGTTGAGGATCACGCCGAGCGTGCGCATCGGGGCGATGAGCATGTTCAGGTACAGGTAGAACGCGGTGAACTGGCCGAGCGTCAGGTTCGCGTGGATCACGGCGTTGCCCCCGATCAGCAGCACGGCGGCGAGGCCGAGCTGGGGCAGGAAGCCGATCATCGGGTTGTACTTCGCTTCCAGACGGGTGGCGACCATCGCCTGGTGAAACACGCGCGAGACGCTGTGCTGGAAGCGCTGCAGCTGGCGTGGCTCGCGGGCGAAGGCCTTGACGACGCGCACGCCGGAGATGTTCTCCTCGGCGTCCGCGGTCAGCTCGGCGATGCGCTGCTGGGTCTCCTGGATCGCCGGTCGCGCGCGGCGACCGTAGCGGTAGGAGATGAGCACCACGAACGGCACGGGCGCGAGTGAGATCAGGCCCAGTCGCGGTTCGGTCGCGATCATCACGATCCCCGCGAGCACGATCGTGAGGATCGACTGCAGGATGAACACGAGCCCGTAGCCGAGGAAGAAGCGCACGGCCTGCAGGTCGACGGTCCCGCGCGACATCAGCTGGCCCGTCTGCTGGCGGTCGAAGAAGCCGAGCTCGAGCTGCTGCAGGTGGCCGTAGAGCAGCTTGCGCAGGTCGTATTCGACGCCGAGCGAGAGTCTGCCCGGCGACCATCCGCCGCCAGTAGGTCAGGCCCCAGCGCACCAGCACGACGAGCGCGATCGCGCCGGCGATCAGCGTCAGTTCGTGGCGCTCGCTTGCCCGCGCCGCGGAGTGTTGCTGCTGGGCGCCGGTGCTGATGATCTGCACAGCGCGGCCCGTCAGGGCGGGGAGCGCGACGGTCATCACCATCGCCAAGCTCGCCAGCGTCCACGAGATGATCATGCCGCGCTTGTAGGGGCGCAGAAACCCGAGTAGTCGATAGAAGGTCGTCATAGTTGTACGGTCAACGATTATTGCAGGGGCCGGCCGGCGGTAGCGATTGGTCGGAGATCGAAGGCATCGGCGGCGCTCGTATTACGCTGCGGTCATGTCCTGCGGCCCATCGCTGCCCCCACGTCCTGGCCTGGGAGCGGGGCTGTGCGACACGTGCGAGCACCAGGTCGAAGTGCGCAACACCCGCGGCTCGGTGTTCTCGCTGTGCGCTCGCTCGCGCACCGACCCAGCTTATCCGCGCTATCCGCGGCTGCCGGTGATCGCGTGCGATGGGCACGAGGCGAGGAGCACCGCGGGCTGATCGTGCCCCACGTGGAGATGGCCGTGATCGGGGAGGTCTCAGCTCGCGGCGGTCACCAGAGGCTCGGGCTCCTCCTGGGAGACCGGCAGCTCGCCGGCGGAGACGAAGTCGCGGGTGCGCACGAGCACGAATGCCAGCACGGCGCCGACGAGGGCGACCATCGCGGCGATGAGCGGCGATCGTCGTAAACGCACCGGTGAATCCCACGCGATAGGAGTGCTCCAATGCCGCGCGCGCGGCGGGGGAGAGGGACTGCGCGATGCGGGTGACTTCGCCGGACTCAAGCAGCGTGCCGAGTTGGCCGTGGGCGGTGCTCACGATCTCGCGCGCGTGTCCGCTCGCCACGAGCGCGGCGGTGGTGCCGTGGGTCACGCTGTGCTGGAAGACGGCGCCCAGCCCGGCGATCCCCGTGGCGATGCCCACCTGACGGAAGGTCGAGTTGATCCCCGAGGCCATCCCGCTGTGCTCGGCGGGAACCACCCCGACCGCGGTGGAGGCCAGCGGCGGGTTGACCAGGCCCACGCCCACGCCGGCCAGCAGGAAGCCCGGAATCAGCGCTGTCCAGCTCGAGGCGGCGTCGATGGCCGTCATGCTCAGCAGGCCGATCCCGATCAGCATGAGGCCCGAGCCCAGCAGCAGGCGCACCGGCACGCGCACGCTCAGCCTGCCCGCGATGGGCGCCACGATGAAGGACAGCAGGGTGGAGGGCAGAAACCGCAGCCCTGCCTGCAGCGGGCTGTAGCCGAGCACGTCCTGGATGTAGAGCGTCAGGTACAGGAACATCGCAAAGAAGGAGCCCGACAGACAGAACGCGACAATGCTCGCTCCGCTGAAGGCGGGGCGGCGAAACAGCGACAGGTCGAGCATCGGCTGGCTCTGGCGCAGCTCGACGATCAGGAACAGCGCCATCAGGACGGCGGCGCCGATCAGGAAAGAGACGATCTCCGGCGAGCCCCAGCCCTTTTCGTTGCCCTGTACGAGGGCGTACACGAGCAGGAACAACGAGCCGGAGAAGGTCGTAAGGCCCGCCCAATCCACGCCGGTGGCGTTCGGGTCGCGCGAGTCCGCCACGCGGGTGAGCGCGATGAACACCGCGATCACGCCGATCGGCACGTTCACGAAGAAGATCCATTCCCAGCCGATGCCCGAGGTGATGAGTCCGCCGAGCACCGGCCCGATCGCAACCGCTCCGCCGGTGACCGCGCCGAACACGCCGAAGGCCGTCCCGCGCTCCTTGCCATGGAACGCCTGGGCGAGCAGCGCCAGGGCGGTCGCGAACATCATCGCCCCGCCCGTGCCCTGCACGGCGCGCGCGAGATTCAGCATCAGCGGCGTGGTGGACAGGCCGCACACGGCCGAGGAGGCGGTGAATACCACGAGGCCCACGACGAACACGCGCCGGCGCCCGATCAGGTCGGCCACCGAGCCGGAGGTGAGCAGGAACGCGGCGAGCGTCAGCGCGTAGGCGTTGACGACCCACTGCAGGTCCGAGAAGGTGGAGTGCAGCGAGCGCTGGATGTCCGGCAGCGCGACGTTGACGACGGTGATGTCGAGCAGCAGCATGAAGATCGCCACTGAGACCGCGATCAGAGTCCACCACTTGCGCTCCATCATCGAAGCTCCTCACCGTCGCTGGATTGCAGCCCTTCGCACCGCACTATATGAACGTCGCCGTGCGCCTTCGGTGTCGCGCGGCCGGCTGGCAGAGAGCGCGATCGGCCGGCCGGCGGGGAGCGCGATCAGGCCTCCTGGAGATGGCGGGCGAAGAACGGGACGATCCGCTCCCACAGTCGCCCGCCGGCTCCGGGCGGTAGGAGGGGCGATGGTCGGCGAAGAACGCGTGTCCGGCGCCCTCGTACACGTCAACGCTCACCTCCTGCCCGCCTGTAGCGATCGGAGATCGCCCGGCACGGGCACGCAGCTGCTCGCCGAGCAGCGGCGAGGGGTTGTGGTCTTCGGCGCCGATCGCCGCCATCAGGGGGCAGGACAGCCGGTCGGCGAGCTCCAGCGGGGGAGTGGGGCGCTCGGGGGTCGAGCGCTCTTCGGGGGTGGCCGCGTCGATGAACCCGCCCCAGCAGTCCACGGCCGCGTCCAGCCGGTTGGAGGCGCAGGCGAGCAGGAGCGTGTAGCGCCCGCCCATGCAGAAGCCGATGCAGCCGACCTTGCCGTCGCAGTCTTCGCGCGCGCGCAGCAGATCGGCGGCGCCCTCGAGGTCGCCGAGGACGGTCGCGTCGGACATCGCGAACAGGCGCGCCATCATCGCCTGCAGGTCGTCCAGCGGCGGCGGCCCGCCCTCGCGCGTGAACAGGTCTGGGGCGAGCACGACGTACCCGAGGTTGGCGAGGCGGTTGGTGATGTCGCGGGTGTGCGCGTCCAGGCCACCGGCATGGTGGATGACGACGATTCCCGGACGGCCGTGCTCGCCCGCGGGCTCGGCCGGGATGGCCAGGTAGCCGTTGATCGAGTCGTCGTGTGCGCCGGGGTAGAGGATGTCTTCGCCGCGCACGCACGAAGGGTCGGTGATGGCTCCGGGCACGCCCTCAGGGCTCGGTGTGACGTCAACTGGTGGGGACATCGCGGCGACTACTCCCTTCTCGGTGTATGGGTGTCGGTGTCGATCGGTCGTTCGCGCGCATGCGCGCTCGACTCATGCTCGGTTGGATGCCCGCGACGCGCACACACGGGCGCGTGAGCGCACGCGGGCGGCAAAGTCCGCTCACAGGATCGCCTTCGGGTACGCGCGCGTAGCCGCGGCGAGCATCGCCGCGAAGAACGCGGCCACGACGAGGAAGTCGAGCCACACCACGCCGCGTCCGCCGACGCCGACGAGCATCTGGCGCAGGCCCTGGACCTCGTAGGTGAGCGGGTTCACCCGCGCGATCGCACGCAGCCAGCCGGGCATCACTGCCAGCGGATACAGGGCGGAGGAGGCGAAGAACAGCGGCATCATGATCAGCTGACCGATGCCCATGAAGCGCTCGCGCTCCTTGACGACGGCCGCGAGCAGCATCGACATGCACGCGAACGCCGCCGTTCCGAGCATCAGCATCGCGAGCGTCCCGAGCACGCCGGTCAGCGTCCAGCGCACGCCGATGCCGGCGACCGCGAGCACGGCCAGCAGCAGCAGCGCCTGCACGAGCGCACGCACGCACGCGCCGGCGGCCTTGCCGAGCACGATCGAGGTGCGCGACAGCGGCGTGGCGAGCAGGCGCTGGAGCTGGCCGACGTCGCGTTCCCAGATGACGGAGAGCCCGAAGAAGATCGCGATGAACATCGCCGCCTGGGCCATCACGCCGGGGGCGAGGTAGGCGCGGTATTCGACGTGGCCGAGGTTCAGCAGGTGGGCGCCGCCGACGGCGCTGCCGAAGATGAACAGCCACAGCAGCGGCTGCACCGAGCGGGTGACGATGTCGAGGTGGTCGTGGCGGAGCTTGCGCAGCTCGGCCTGGGCCATCGCGAGGGTGCCCTCCGCCACACGCACCAGTGGGCCCGTCGCGAGGGCATGGGGCGAGCTGCGACGGTCAGCTGAGCCGGCGGGCGACGCGGCGCTGTGCGCGGACATCGGACAGCCTCCCTTCCTCGTCGTCTGCGGTCTCCCCGTCGAGGGGGCGGCCGGTGATGCTCGTGAACACGTCTTCCAGGCTGTCGGCGCTGTGGCGCTCGATCAGCTCGGCGGGCTCGCCCTGCTCGATCAGCCGGCCTCGGTCGATCACGCCGAGGCGGTCGCAGTGGCGCTCGGCCTCCTCCATCAGGTGGGTGGTCACGAGGATCGTCGTGCCCGACTGCTCGCGCAGGGCTGCAAGCCGCTCCCAGACCATTGCGCGGGCGTTCGGGTCGAGGCCGACGGTGGGCTCGTCGAGGAACAGCACCTGCGGGCGGTTGAGCAGCGCGCTGGCGATCTCCAGCCGGCGCAGCATGCCGCCCGAGAGCGTGCGCGCGAGACGGTCGAGCATGTGCTCGAGCTCCATCGTCTCGATCGCCTCGGCGATCCGCTCGCGGCGCTCGCGTCGCGGCACGCCGGTGACGCGGCCGTAGAAGTCGAGGTTCTCCCAGGCCGTGAGCGCGCCATCGACGGAGATCGCCTGGGGGATGTAGCCGATCGACGCGCGCACGGCGAGGCTGTCGGCGCGGACGTCATACCCGGCCACGAGCGCGCGGCCCTCGGTTGGCGCGAGCAGCGTGGTGAGCACGCGGATGGTGGTCGTCTTGCCGGCGCCGTTGGGCCCGAGCAGGCCGAACACCTCGCCGGGGGCGACCGCGAAGGAGACGCCGCCGACGGCTGTGACCTCCTCGAAGCGGACGAGGAGGTCGTCCACCAGCACGGCCGGGTCGGCAGTCGTGGGAGTGGTGGGCGCCGTGCTCACCGTGCGGGCTCCGGCGCCTGCTCGGGCGATGCGGAGGAGTCGAGGATGCCGGGCGATGCGACGGGTCCGGCGGAGGTGGAAGATGGGGTGGATGCGGGCGTGGGCGGGAACGCGCCCTCGGCGTGGGCGTCCAGCTCGCGGATCTTGCGGCGCACGCGCTTGCGGGTCTCGCCCAGCTCGGGTTTGAGCTTGGCCAGCTCGGCGGCGCGGTGCTCGACGAGCTCGAGCTGGCGGTCGATGTGGCCGAGCGCCTCGTCCAGCAGCTCGCGGCGGCGCGCCGGGTCGACGTCCTCGCGGCGCAGCTGGGCGCGCACGGTCGCGCGCGACTCCTCGGCGGCGAGCAGCGTCTTGAGCTCCTCCAGCGTCACCCCGAGCAGCTCTTTCAGGCGCATCACCTCGCGCAGCCGCTCGACCTCGGCGTCGGTGTATACGCGATGCCCGCCGGACGGGCGCGCGGGCGCCTCGGGCAGCAGGCCGATCTCCTCGTAGTAGCGGATCGTCCGCGGCGTCGTGCCGACGAGCTTGGCGACGTCCCCGATCCGCAGGCTGGGCGCGTGCCCGCTCATTGAGTCCTCCGCGCGTGGACTGTGACCGGGTCCGGGGTGGACGGGCTCGGGCTAGCTGGGGTCGCATCCGCGCGGGCGTGTGAGACCCCGAGGTGGGGGGTGCGGGGCGTCCGGCCCCGCGCACTCGCGGACGGTGCAGGCTGGTGTGACTTCATACGGGCTGCTCCTCGGGATTGCGATCGCGCTGTCCTGGGTGCGCAGGGCCAGCTGGTCCAGAGGACGCGAGGGAGCGCCTCGGCGTGCTGGGCACGCGAGCGACCGAGGACGCCGATCCAGCGCCGCTATGCGGGCTCAGGACGACGTGGCTGGGGCGCAGCAGGCATACGAACGCGCCGAGGAGAGATGTCGCCGCGAGCACCCACAGGGCGACGTGCATGTTGTGGATGAACGGAGCCAGCTTCTCGGCCGACAGGCCCTTGGCCAGACCGGAGAACACGGCGAACAGCGTCGATTTCGGGATCGAGGAGGTAACGATCGCCAGCACGAACGCGATCGACAGCACCGCGCCGGTGTTCTGCACGAGCGTGCGCGCCCCAGCGGCGATCCCGCGGCGCTGGGCGGGGACGGCGCCCATCATCGCGGCTGTGTTGGGGCTGTTGAACATGCCCGAGCCGACGCCCACGAGCGCCAGCCACACCGCGCTCTGCCAGTAGGCGCTGCCCACGTCGAGGGTCGTCATCCCGGCCAGGCCGATCGCGCTGACGAGCATGCCCAGGGCCGCCAGCATGCGCGAGCCATGCCGGTCGGCGTAGATGCCGGCCAGGGGCGAGGCGATGAGCATCCCCAGCGCGAGCGGGATCAGCTTGATGCCCGCTTCGATCGGCGAGTTCGACTGGGCGCCCTGGTAGTAGAAGACGAACAGGAACATCAGCGCGAAGCGCGCGAGCCCATTGATGAACGCGGCCGCGGTCGCGGCGGCGAACAGGCGGTTGTTGAACAGCTTCAGGTCGAGCATCGGCGCGCGCGAGCGGCGCTCGATGAGGACCCACGCGGGCAGCAGCACGGCTGCCGCGAGCAGGCCGGCGATCACGAGCGTGTCGTTCCATCCGCTCAGCCCACCCTTGGAGACGCCGAGCACGAGGCCGGTGAGCCCGAGCACGAAGGTGACGGTGCCGAGCACGTCGTAGCTATGCACATGCTCGCGCCGGGCGAGCTCGCGCAGGATCAGCGCGCCCCAGGCGGCGCCCGCGAGCGCGAGGGGGACGTTGAACCAGAACACCCAGTGCCAGCTGATCGCCACGAGCGCGCCGCCGAGCACCGGCCCGAGCACGAGCCCGATCGCCGCGACCATCGTGTTGGCGCCCATCGCCAGGCCCAGTTCCTCGCGGGGGAACGCGTCGGTGACGAGCGCGGCGGCGTTCGCGAACAGGAACGCCGAGCCGATGCCCTGCAGGATGCGCCAGCCGATCAGGACGGTCGCGTCGGGGGAGAAGCCGGCGCCGAGCGAGGCGAACGCGAACACGAGGAAGCCGCCCACGTACGCGCGCTTGCGCCCGAACAGGTCCGACAGGCGGCCGGCCATCAACACGAGCACGGTCGCGGCGATGAGGTAGGCGAGGATCACCCACACGAGCGCGAGCAGGCTCGCGTGCAGCGAACGCTCGAGGTCTGGCAGCGCGATGATCAGCGTGCCCGAGTTGGTCGCCGCCAGCAGCATCCCCAGGCTCGTGCAGGAGAGCGCCCACCACTTGTAGTTGCGCGTGGCCTTCGGCGACCCCGATGCGCGATCTGCGCGTGCCGTCGGGCGAAGGGGGTGCGACGGAGGATGTGGTGGTGCTCAAGCGACTACTACGCTCCTCACGGATGGCGTGGCAAAGCTGACGTGAACGTAAACATCATCGTAGCAGGATCGGAGGCTGGACCCGGGGGCGGTGAGTGCTAAAACAGACCCATGGGTGAGCGCACCGTCGTCAAGTCAGAGCAGGAGTGGCGCGAGCAGCTGACGCCCGCCCAGTACGAGGTGTTGCGCAAGTCCGGCACCGAGGCGCCGTTCACGGGCGAGCTCGTCTACAACAAGGCCTCCGGCGCCTACCGCTGCGCTGCCTGCGGCACAGAGCTGTTCGACTCGAACACCAAGTTCGACTCCGGCACGGGCTGGCCGAGCTTCACCGAGCCGGCCGTCGCGCAGGCCGTCGAGCTGCGCCCCGACAACGGCCTGCTCATGCGCCGCACCGAGGTCGTGTGCCGCACCTGCGGCGGACATCTCGGGCACGTGTTCGACGATGGTCCCGGCCCGAGCGGGCAGCGCTACTGCATCAACTCAGCCGCGCTCTCCTTTCAGCCCGAGGCCGCTCGCGGAGCGGCCTCGGATGCCGACGCCGAGGCTGGGGCGGACGCCGCGGCGAGCACCGCCGTGCCCGACACACCCGTGCCCTAGCGCGGTAATCTCGCCGCCATGATCATGATGGACCAGTCCAAGCGGCTGTCCGAGCCGCTGCGCTGGGGTCGGCGCGAGCGCGCCATCGTCGCGACCCTGCTCGCCTGCGTGGCCCTCGCCGCGATCGGGCTCGGTACGTATGCCCTCACGAGCGGCGCACCCGCGCGCAGGGACTGCATCGAAGTCACCTTCGCCTCCACGCTCGGCGGCGCGACCGAGCACGCGTGCGGCGCTCAGGCCAGAGAAGTGTGCGCCTCGCCCAGCGCCTTCAAGCATGTTGCCGCTGAGCTGCGCGCCGCCTGCCGGCGGGCTGGCTTCCCGTTCGGCTGACTCGAACACTGACCCGCGCGCTCCTGCGCTCAGCAGGATCGATTTTGAGATCGCCCCATTCCGAGCACGCGCTCGACCGCGGTCACTGCGCAGCTGGCCGATCGGAGATCCCGTCGATCTCCGATCGGTCCCCGCCCGCCTGGTCTCGACCCAAAACAACCTCCTCACGGGCGTCTATACAAATGTCGAAACCTCCCCGCCAGTTGTTGGCCACGGTGTCCCTACCCCGCCGGGCCTGCGCGGGGTTACATACGCGGACCGCAATTGTCGCGTCGCCGTCCGTACCTACGAGCGGCGGCCCGACTGCATCGACATAGAGAGAGAAATGGAGGCGTATGTCCGTCCTTGCCACAGCAGAATGGCTCGCATACCCGTCGTGGCTCAACGCCGGAGACAACGCGTGGCAGATGACCGCCGCGACGTTCGTCGGGCTGATGAGCCTCCCCGGTCTCGCCGTGCTGTACGGCGGGGTCATGCAGAAGCGCTGGTCGGTCAACAGCATGATGCTCACGTTCGTGGCGTTCTGCCTGGTGCTCGTCGCCTGGTGTTTGTGGGCGTTCAAGATGGGCTTCGGCAGCCCGATCGGCAGCGGTCATGGCTTCTTGGCCACGATGTGGGGCAAGTCGGGCACGGTCCTGTCGACCGGGGCTGAGGAGGGCCAGGCGATCATCCCGTCGATCACCGAAGGCCCGCCGTTCCACTTCCCCGAGGCCTCGCTCGTGTACTTCCAGTTCGTGTTCGCGGCCATCACCCCGATCCTGATGCTCGGATCGGTGCTCGGGCGGATCAGCTTCAAGGCGTGGATTCCGTTCGTGCTGCTGTGGATCACGTTCGTGTACACGGTCAACGCCTTCCTGATCTGGGGCGGTGGCTACTTCGCCGCGCACGGCGCGCTGGACTACTCCGGCGGTTACGTCATCCACCTGGCGGCGGGTATCTCCGGGTTCGTGGCGGCGGCGGTGATCGGACCACGATTGCAACGAGACCGCGAGGTCGACGCCCCCAACAACCTGCTGATGGTCGCGGCGGGCGCCGGTCTGCTGTGGCTCGGCTGGAACGGGTTCAACGGTGGAGACTCCTACTACGCGGGCGCCAACGCCTCCGCGGCGGTGGTCAATACGAACCTGTGCACCGCCGTGGCGATGCTCGTGTGGATCTTCTGGGACTACGCCTTCCGCGACAAGCCCTCGCTGATCGGCTCGGTCAACGGGATGATTACCGGGCTGGTGGCGATCACGCCATGCGCCGGTTTCGTCAACGGCTACGGCGCCATCGCCGTCGGTGTGATCGGCTCGACGATCGTGTGGATGTCGATCCGCTTCCTGAGTCGAGCGCCTGTGTTCCGTCACGTCGACGACACGCTGGGGGTGATCTACACCCACGGTATCGCCGGGCTCTGCGGCGGTCTCATGGTCGGCCTGTTCGCCGACCCGCATCTGGTCGAGTACATCGGCATACACGGCGCCTCCAACCTGCCGGGCAAAGAAAGCGTCTTCAACGGTGGCAGCTGGACGCTGCTGCGCTGGCAGGCCGAGACCGCGGCCTGGGTGATCGTGTTCAGCGGCACCGTCACGTTCGTGCTGCTGAAGCTCGTGGGCATCTTCCTGCCTCTGCGCCTCACCGACGAGGAGCTCGAGATCGGAGATCACGCGATCCACGGCAACGAGGTCTATCCCTCCGACGTGCCCACGCTCGGCGGACCGCACCCGCCGACATGGCAGCCGGGCAGCGAGCCCGCGCTGGGCAGCGCCACGTAGGCGGACGACAGCTTCCGGGGCGCGCTCTCCATCCACCCCACGAGACGGAGAGCGTGTTCCGGTGGGACAACGAGACGGTTGCGGCCCCGCTTCGGCGGGGCCGCGGTCGTTCCCTGACGGCGTCTCCTCGCCCCTGGCGGCGTCCTCACCAACGGCTTCGCCGTCGGTGCCGGCTCGCGTGCGTAGTACGCCACGCTCCCTGCGTTCTGGCCAGGAACGACGATCCGCTCGTCAGGTGGCGGTGTTGCCACACAATGGGGGTCGGCCTCAGCTGCTTGCGGCGAGACCGACCGGGCAGCTGACGCCTGTCCCGCCCAGCCCGCAGTAGCCGCCGGGGTTCTTGGCCAGGTACTGCTGGTGGTAGTCCTCGGCGTAGTACATCGGGTCGGTCTCGTCGATCTGGGCGATCTCGGTTGTGATCTCACCGTGGCCCGCTGCGGTGAGCATCTGCTGATAGGCCTCGCGCGAGGATTCCGCCGCGGCCCGCTGGGTCTCGTCGCGGACGTAGATCGCCGAGCGATACTGACTGCCGACATCATTGCCCTGGCGCATGCCCTGGGTCGGCTCATGGCCCTCCCAGAACAGCTTCAGCATCTCCTGCAAGCTCGTCCGGGCTGTGTCGAACGCGACCAGCACGACCTCGGTGTGGCCCGTCCGCCCGGAGCACACCTCCTCGTAGGTCGGGTTGGGCGTGAACCCGCCCGCGTAACCCACGGCCGTGGTGTAGACGCCGTCTGCCTGCCAGAAGATCCGCTCGGCGCCCCAAAAACAGCCCATGCCGAACACGGCCGTCCCTACCCCGTCTGGAAACGGCGGCTGCAGCGGGGTACGCAGCACCTCGTGTCGCTCGGGCACGGGCATCTCGGCGGTCCGTCCCGGCAGCGCTGTGGCCGGGTCGACGGTACTGGGCGGCTTGCGTGAAAACAGCATCTCCCGTCCAGGGTAGTGCGTGCTGGCGGGGAGACCCGAGGTGTCGGTGAAGGTTCGTTGTCAACCGCTCCGGTGGCTCAAGCCGGGCGGGGGCGCGACCGAAGAAGCTGGCAGGTGCCCGACACGCGATCAAGCTCTCTCCAGCCGTCCGACAGTCGGCGGCGGCGTTCGCGCGGGCTGACCGTCGCCTCGCCGCGCTCGCCGGCGCGCCGTCTGACCGCGCGCCGCCCCCCGATCGCGTGGGCGCTGTCGCTGCTGTTCGCGTTCAAGGGCCTCATCTGCCTGGCTACCGTCGTCTATCCGATCAGCGCGGCGGAGCCGGTGAGGCTCGTCGCCGTCGCAGGCATCCTCGGCATCGCCGCCGCCACCACGATCTGGCTGTTCGGCTCGCGCATCCCGCTGCTCGGCTACGAGCTGCTGGCGGCCGGCGGCTCGCTGACGACCAGCTTGCTGGTCGCTCACGCCGCCACCCCCGGGGGCATGATGGTGGCGGCGTTCGCCTACCCGTGGATCGCGATCTACGCGGCGCACTTCTTTCCGCGCCGTGGGGTGATCGCCCAGGGATTGCTGATCTCCGTCGGCTTCGGTGTCGGCCTCCTGTTCGGCGGTCTGCCCCATGTAGCCGTCTACTGGACGATCGTAACCGTCACGATCTGGTCGATCTGCCTGATGCTCGGCAGCCTCAGCGAGAGCATGCGCCGCCAGGCTGGCACCGACCAGCTGACGGGGCTGCTCAACCGCAACGGCTTTCAGACGGCCGCGCTGCGCGAGCGCGCGCTGGCCGATCGCACCGGCAGTCCGCTGACGCTCGCCGTGCTCGACCTCGATGGGTTCAAGCAGATCAACGACCGCGAGGGCCATGCCGCCGGCGACCGGCTGCTGGCGGGTCTCGGTCGTGCCTGGCGCGCGCGCGTGCGTCCCGGCGACATCCTTGCGCGTCACGGCGGCGACGAGTTCGTGCTGCTGCTACCCGCCACCACCCCCACCGGCGCCGAGGCCGTGCTCGATCGCCTGCGCGGCGACGAGGATCCCGTCGGCTGGTCGGTGGGCGTAAGCGAGTGGCTGACCGGCGAGAGCCTGGATGTTCCGATGGCGCGCGCCGACGGATATCTGTACGGGGTCAAGACCGCCCAGCGCGGCGACGTCGCGCAGGCGGGCGAGGGTGAGCAGCTCACCCGCGGCGCCCTGCTGCCGTCCACCTGAGAACCTAGGGCGTCTGCGCGGAGGGCGCCCCGAGCAGGCTCCCCATCGGGGATGGTGCACAGCACCGCATCCGCCAGCGACAGGTTCCCCGTTGCCCGCATAGCCGCCCTTGTATCGGCGGATTGATCACAACACTCAACTATTTGGGAGCAATCGTCCAAGCCAATGGGATCGGCCGGCGTGCTCGACCATGTCCTCCTCGATCCGCATGCCCGACTTCTCCAGTACCCGCCGCGACGCGACGTTCGCGGTCGTCGTGAACCCGACGACGTCCGTAAGTCCCAGGCGTCGCGCTTGCGCGACGGCCACGCATGCGATCTCGGTCGCGTAACCCCGGTCCCAGGCGTCTGAGCGCAGCGCATACAACACCTCCACACACTCCTTGCCCGCGAGTGTGGTGCGCCGCAGCCCGCCCCGTCCCACGAACACGCCCGTGCTCGCCTCGAAGAACACCCACGGCCCGAACCTCTCCTCCCGCCAGTGCACGATGTCGGCGCTCAGCATCTCCGCCGCCTGCTCGGCCGAGCGCGGACCGCCGAGCGCTCCCGGCCACAGCGTCGCGGCCACCGCCGGGTCCGCGAACAGGTCTACATACAGGCGCTCGTGCTCGCGCCAGGGCCGCTCGGGGCGCAGCCTCAGAACCTTTTTCAAAATAGGCGGTGCGGTGGGTGCGTTCATGGACCAAGCTGGGCGACGCGGGATGGCGAAGCGCATGCTGGTGGCACGTGCGAGCCGTCACGTGGCGATCCAGCGCCGCGTCCAGGGACGCATCCGGGCGTGCCGATCTTTTTGAAACAGGTTCTCGGTCTGATGGCTTGCTGGTAGGCCACTACTACGTCTCTACGGTAGCCCTCGCGCTTGGCTGGCGGGCGCGAGGAGGCATGTGGAGGTTTCCTCAATCCACCGGCGGCGTGCGCCGCTGTCCACTGGCTAGGCCCGAGGGGGGCGCGGCGCGTAACGGTGGTGCAGCATCAGCGGGTTGCCGTCGGGATCGTTGAACAGCGCCATACGACACACGCTGGTGTCCAGCGTGTCGCCTCGGAACGCAACCCCGCGCGATTCCAGCGTCTTGCGCGCGGATCCTACATCGTCGACATGCAGCGCGATCTCATGTCCGCGCACCTGATGCTCCATTCCCATCTTCGCCGCGTCGATCACGCTCAGCGTCAGGTTCCCCGTCTCGAACTCGGCGTAGTTGCGCTCCCGCAGGTGCACCGACATCGGCAGCCCCAGCGTCTCGCCGTAGAACTTGACGGCCGTATCGAGGTCGGTCGTCGAGACGGCGACGAAGTCCACTCCGGTTACCAGTTGCTCTGATGCGGTGTCGGCGGCTGCCATAGGTTGCTCCTGCTCGTGGTTTGCTCGTATGCCCTGTGTCTGTCCGGGTCGCGGTCGCTCCAGGCAGAGCGGCTCGATTCCGATCCTAGCTCCTGGGAAGGATGCGCGAGCAGCGGCGTCGGATCGAAGGAGTGACCATTCGTCTGAGGCTCCATCATGCAGCTGCTTCTCGGCGGCGACACGCGCGCGCGTCGCTGTTCGCGGCGATACTCGCGCTCGTCATCGCCGCGCTGTGCGGCTGCGGAGGGCGCGTCTCCGCGCACGACGAACGTGTGGCGCTCGTGAGCTATCTACGACAGGTCGAGCCGATCCGGCTGTCCGTCAACCGTCTGCTGGAAGGAGCCGATCCGATTCTCGTGGCCTACCACGATGGCCACATATCCCCGCGACTGGCAGCACGTCGGATGGGGGCGCTGGAGCGGCGTTTCGCCGCCTATGCGGTCGACATGGCCGCGATTCAGCCCGCGACGGCGCAGCTCCGCTTCGTGAACAGTCCCTATGCCCACACATACATCCTGGAGGACTCATATCTGAGTGCGCTCACCACCGGCTTGGCCGAGCAGAACCTCGACGGCCTGCCCGATACGCAGTCCGATCAGCGGGCGGCGATCATCCAGTGGCGCACCGGCCTGACTGTGCTCGCTCGCCGTGTCGCGCTCGATCTGCCTGCGGATCTGCAGGCAGCCGGCCGGGGAGAGATAGCTCCCTCCCCGACGGGCAGTTAGGTTCAGTAGCCGTAGCCGCCACCACCACTACCGCCACCACCGGAACCGGAGCCCGTGGGCGGCGTGGATTCCGCGGGTGCGGCTGGTTTCGCGGGTGTCGAAGCGGGAGCGCTGGCGGGCGTGCTCGAGCTCTTGGCGCCGACCGTCACGGCGGTCCATGTGCCGACGTCCTTGATGCCCTGTCCCTTGGCTTCCCCGGGCGTCTGATCTTGCGTAAACGTATAGAGCGGCATGCCCTTGTAGGTCACCTGCTCGGTGCCGTCCGGCCGCTTGACCGTCCCCAGCGAGCCGACGCTGCCGCTCGGCGTACCGGTCGCTGCGCTCAGCGGATGCCACACCTGCACGCAGGCTGAGCTCGTGCAGATGAATTTGCCGTTGTGCTCGCCACTGAGGCTGTAGAGGGTCATCCCCTGGGCATCCACGAGCACCGTCGCGTCCAGCGTCGCGTTCGACGCGCTCTTTACGACGGCCGCGCTTTCGCTCGATGGAGCGGTGGTGGCCGGCGTCGCGGCAGCCTGTGAGGAGGAGCTCGACTTGCTGGAGCTGCTCCCGCACGCGGCCAGCGTGAGGGATGCCGCCAGTGCGGGGACGAGGGCCTTCATTGCTGGGTGCATCTGGACTCCTTCGGTTAAGCGACGGGAGCGACGGCGGCAGTTCACGACGACCTGCCTGTCATCAATGACTCCACATCCCCTGGTTCCTTCCGGCGGATCACGCTGGACCGTGACGTTTCTGGGCCGCCGTGACTGTTCCTGCGCGCCTGGTTCTCGGCGAATCGTCGTTATGAAGCTCGCCTCCCCGGCTGAGCTATCGAGTATGTCCCATACACACTGGAGGCCGGTATAGGCAGGTGCTCGCGAGAGCGGATGAAGCGGATGAAGGGACTCGAACCCTCGACCTTCTGCATGGCAAAGCGATCCAATGGTCGTCGTGTTCCGCAACGTCCGGGAAAAATGGCTTAGGTAAGGGGTAGTTTTGTAGGGGTTCGGCAGGTTGGATTGGTACCCGCAGTGGTACCCGCGCCAGAGACATCTCGATGTTGGGGTACTCTGACGGTCCAAGAGGTCGACGAAAATGATCGAGATGCCAAAACTTCCCAGCGCGAATTTGCTCGTCGTCGAGCGCCAAGAGGGACCCGTCTACTACGCCAAGTGGCGTCGTGACGGCTGGCAGGTCAAGCGGCGGCTCGGGCCCGCCTGGATCGAACGCGGGGACGCCGCGAAGGCCGAGCGGCGACGGACACGCCACGACGGATGGATCAAGCGGCGGGGACGCGTGGAGGAGGGCTACATCACGGAGGACGACGCGGTCGCGCTGATTCCCGGCGCGATCGCAGACCACGAGGCCGAGCAGAGGCGCGCGCAGGACGAGCGGGCAAAGGAGGCCGAACGGGAGATCACGTTTGACGAGATCGCCAAAGCGTGGCTGGGACACCGGATCGCAGTGATCGGCATCAAGCGCACCACGCGCAACGACTACGAAACGATGCTGCTGCGCCCCGACGAGCAGCCGAAGAAGCGCGGACGGGTGCCACGGGCGCGGATGATGTCGGCGTTCGGTGGACGGCCCGCTACCTCGATCACCACGCGAGAGGTCGCGCGATGGCTGAGTGAGCTCGACCGCGAGCCCGGGCTGAGCGCGCGCTCGGTGAACAAGCACCGGACGGTGCTGCACGGCATCTACCGCTACGCCTGTCGCGAGGACACCTTCGGGCTCGCCGCTAACCCGGCGGCCGGGACCGAGAAGCGCCGCGAATCCGACCCGGCAGAGATCGTCACCTACACCCCCGCCGAGGTGGAGGCGCTCGCACGGGCCGCCGCCAGCGGGCCGCACCGCAACAACCACCTGCGCCTTTCCGACGAGGAGCAGGCCGTGCGCGCGCTGGAGGACGAGCAGGATGCCTGCGTGATACTCGTCGCGGCCTTCTGCGGATTGCGCGTGGGCGAGTGCCTGGGCCTGCGCTGGCGGCACATCATGTGGGACGCCCAGCGCCTGCACGTGCAACGCAGCTACGTGCTCGGCCAGGAGGACAGCACGAAGGGCCGGAGAAGCCGCACCGTGCCGCTGGCCGATCAGCCCGCACGAGCGCTCGCCCGGCTCTCACAGCGGTCGATGTTCACACGGCCCGCCGATCTCGTGTTCTGCGCGCGGACCGGAGAGCACCTCGACCCCTCGGCGCTCAGGCGGCGCTATAAGGCCGCACGAGACGCCGCTGTTGCCAAGAACGAGGACATGCCGACACTGCGCTTCCATGACCTGCGGCATACGTTCGGGACGCTTGCCGCCCAGGGCTTCGATCTCGTGAACGTCCAAGCGATGATGGGCCACGCCGATTCGCGCACCACCTCGCGGTATTTGCACGCCCGCCCGGCCGCGGAGGACGCGGCGAAGCTTTCGCGGATCTTTGCGCGAGACCTGCCGAGCGCCGTTTCTGCCGATAGCGCAGTTCCGGCGTGAGCGCCGACCTCACACGCCAACTCGATCGACTGCGCGGTCTTATGATCGAGTCGTGGAGCAAGCAATGAGCACTGGCAACGATAAATCAGACGCCAGCCCGAATCGTGACCGCCTACGCCAACCGCAAAGACCCCCCGGATGGACAACCCAATGACCGTGACGATCGGCAGCCTGACCTTCGACCACGCCTCCTACGACGACCACGGCGACGTCCTCTACCTGCACATCGGCGAGCGCCAAGTCGCCGCCGACAGCGAGGAGACACCTGAGGGACATGTACTGCGCTTCAACGACCGCGGCGAGGTGATCGGCGTCACGATCATCAACGCCAAGTGGCTGCTCCAACGCGACCAGGCCATCAACATCACAGTCCCCAAGCGCGTCGTCGTCAGCCCCGACGCACTATCCGAGGCACTGACAGCCACCTGACTCGGCACAGGCGTCTCCCTCCTTCGGTTGGCGGCGAGATCCGCAGAGCCTCCGACGAAGGCCACGCCATCGTGCTCGTCGCCGCCGACGGCAGCACGCGCACGCTGCTCCCCGAGCTGGCTTCGCACTAGCGCGAGGACCGCGCAAGAGCATCGATCGCTCCCTGCACCTGAGAACGAACGAAGCGGCGGTGCTTGCCGAGCTTGATCGACGGGAGCACCCCGCGGCGCGTGTAGTCCTTGACTGTCGACGCCGGCAACAACAGCAGTGCTGCGACCTGCTCGGCGGTCATCAACTCATCGAGCGCGGCGGAAAGTTCCACCTTGCCGGCGTCCTCACCGGGACCGCCGCGGGGGTCTTGCACGAGGCTTGCCGTGGGATCAGAACCCAATTGTTGCTGTCTCATCCCTATTGCTGACCACAAGAGGGTCAAACCGGCCAACGGATTCGTTTGGCTACCGGAAGAGGTGCCGGGGAATGGTCGCCAAATGGTTCTCCCCCAAGGCTCTCACGTGCTTGCGGTAGTCCCGGTCGGTAAAGGTTGTGCGGTGCGGCTTGCGCATGCCGTTGATGACGACGATGCTCGGCCCTTTCAGTCCTCTGCGGCGCAGCTCGACGGGCTCGGCGTTCTCGAGCAGGCAGAACAGGCGGAACTGCTCGCGGCCCGGTCCGGTGAGGCGGATCTCGTAGTAGCCGCCCATGTTGCCGTGCATTGCCTCCCACTTCCCGCCTCCGCTGAACTGCGGCGGGGGAGCGGCGGCGACGGCATCAAGAACAGCGTTGAACTGAGCGTCGATCTTGGTCGGGCACTCATCGAGGAACTCTGCGGCGGGAACGCTGCCGTCCTGATGCTCGTAGTACTCGATCTGCCAGGCCACCGGGTGAGGGTAGCCTCGGGTTCGGCGGCTCGGGTTCGGTTAGGCGGCGGTGGCGCTCGCGCGCTCGGCCTCTTTGAGGCGGTCGCGCTTCTTGCGGCGCGGGACAACGATGATGTCCGCGTCGAGGTCATTGGCGATCTGAACCACGAGCCTCAGCTCGGGGTTCGACGCCGCGGTGAACAGGCGGCGAATGCTCGACGGGTTGCGCCCGATGCGCCGCGCCAAGTCGGTCTTGCTCATCCCCGTGCTCTCGCGCAGTTGGTCGAGAGATCGCACAACGGAGTCGATCTGCTCAATCTCGCTCCGCGCGCGCTCATACTCGGCGCGAAACTCTGGATCGCGCATCCGTCCGGCACTGCGGCGTTCATGGAAGCTGGTCCGGCTCATCGACACTCCTAGCTTGTGGACGAATGGAGCGTATCATAGGTGCAACGCGCAGTCGAGAGGCGTCAATAGCCTTGCGGCGTTGCGGTTCGGCCTGTCAGACTTGCCGCCCTATGCGACAACTCAGCTGGCTCTTCCCCATCACGCTCGCGGCGATGCTGTGCTCCGTCTCACCGGCGATCGCCGGGGTCAAACCGAGCGACGCCGCTACCACGCACGACTACCTGGAGGCACGAATCGCCCTGCAACGGACGACGGCTGCCGAGGGGAAGCCGGCCGAGCTTAAGGCAATCACGGCGCTCGAAACACAGATCAAGGCCGAATGCCCGGGCGTGCTGGCCGGTGCTCCGCCGCATGTCAAGGGCGAAGAGACCAACGAATCTGAGTTTGAAGTCTCAGAGGAGTTGCTGAGCGTGGGATTCGGTGCCGCAGAACATGTCGAGCATCCAGCGGACGCGCGATTCGCCAGGACCGTGCGGCGCTTGCGCTGGAGCAACCCGAAGCTGACCAAGCTGCGCTCCCTGGCGATCGAACAAGCCAAGCAATCGGCGATCCCGCCCGCGGAACTGTGCTCAGACATGAAGTTCTGGGTTGCGAGCGGCTACACGGCGGTGTCTGCGGGCACGAAGCGGTATCTGCAACGCCTGAGAGTCGTGTCGTCAATAACCCAGATCGAATCGGAACCGCATGAATCCATGTCCGACATCTTCAACCTGAATGCGCTCGTGGCGCATCGCCTCAAACCGTATGAGAACCACGCCGATCGGCTGCTCGCTCGAAAAGCGATACCGCCCGAAGTCCAGATCACCGACCCGGCCCTGAGACCATTACTCGAAGCAGTGGGCAAGGTCTTCGTGGCCCTTGGACGCTCGCCCGCCTCCGCAGCGTAGCCATCGCCAATGAGAACGTGACGTTCTACGAGGGCATCCGATCGTGACCCCGGTACACGCGATCCGCCAGAGCCACGCCGACCATCTCGGCTCAGCGCTGATCGGCCAGGCCACCGACCACGTCCCCGAGGTGGCAGAGGAGCTTGGCGTGAGTCGCCCGACCGTGCGGAGCTGGATCGGGAAGGGTCTCTTGGACACCGTCGCGGACACCTCACCCCAGCGTGTGAGGTTCGCGAGCGTGCAGCAACTCAAGGGGCGCCTGGGCAAGTTGCGAGCTCTTGCCAAGGACGAGCGCCGTTTCTCGCAGCTGCTACGGGAGGCCGCCGACCAGCGAGCGCTGGAGCAGCCGGGAGCGCAGGAGGGGCTGCAGGACGCCCTCGCCGGCGACACCGTGGAGTGATAACCGGCGCCGAGGATGTTCATACGGAGGGCGCGCAAGCTATTCCGGGTCTCAGTGGGATCGGCCGTGCCCGTGACGAGCAGCCCAAGCGCTGCGACGACTTGGACGATCCTCCGGCAGACCCGGATCTGGTCGATCTCGTCATCAGATCCGTGACGGACGGCGGCGACATCGAGCCCGGAGAGCACGCGGACGATCGTAGCCTGCTCGACAGAGTGTGCCGCGTGGCCCACTCCGTGGTGGGAGTGCCGTCGCCGGCTACGCCCACCCAGCGGGCGTCCGCCAGCTCGTCCCGGTACTTCCCCGTGGTCAGAAACGCCCGCAGCCGGCGACCCTCGGTCAGCGGCCGGACCTTCGCGATCGCCTGGTTGGGTGTGCGCGCCTCGGTCGCATAGACCTGCTGGTACTCGGCCGAGTCGACGCCCTTGGACGGGTCGGTCGCGAACACGAGATACCCGCGGTTGCGCACCCGCGCGGCGTTAATCTCGGCGATGCGCTTGTTTTCTTGCTCCAGGTCTTGCGCCCAGGTGGCCAGGTGGATCTGGGCGCCGGTGACTGTGGTCATGGGTTGAGTTGCTCCATGCGGTCTATCTTGCCAATCGGCTGGGACGGTGCGCTCGCTCTGCCGTCGCTATCGGCGATCTTCGATGGTGTGCAGCGACTGGAATGTGGTGCCATTGACAGAGCTACTTGCATAGTTTATTATGCGGCTTATGTCCCGGCCACATCGTCACGCCACGATGAACGAGGACTTACTTCCGAGTTGGACCACCCGCAGTCACGACTACGGGCGACAGGTGGAGTCGATGCGAGAGATTCGGGAGTTGACGAACAACGTCGCCGGGGCCTACCGTCGGCGTGATGAACTGTTCCACGCACTCGCATTGAGCAACAGCCTCAGCCGCCAGGACATGGCGAGAGCCGCTGGACTCAACAAGACTCGCGTCGACCAGATCATCCGGGAGATGGCTGAAGAGGATCAACGACGTAAGAACATTGAAGCTGAAGAGCGCGTCAGACGCCACATGCCGGGCGGCTAGATGGAGAACACGCCTGGAGTAGACAATCTGAGATCGCGGCTTGCGGGCATCCAATCATGACGCTGCTCGGAGCGAGTCGCCTTGTGAATAACTCTCCGCTCCTATAGCGGCTACGCTGATGTCTATGGACCTGCAAGACAACCGTATTAACGACTTGATGACGTTGATCAACGACAGCTTCAGGGTTCGTCCGAACCAAGACCCTGTCTACGTCGACGTGGGCGGCAACATGCCCCGCGTGACGGCCAAACAGCATCAGATCATTTTTGGCCGGCGCGGATCGGGCAAGTCGTGCCTGCTCGTGCATTTTCACCGGGCCGTCGCTCGCGAGAGTCAAATTCTTTCGATCTATATCGACTCAGATGACATCAAGCGCCTCGGTTATCCAGATGTGCTGATCCGCATCCTGCTCACGGTCACCGAAGCTCTCCCGGGGCCGCATCGCAGTTGGCTTCAGCGACTGATCCGACGATCGACGCCTCCGCTGGAAGCGCAGCGCGACGAGCTTCGCACGCTGCTCGATCTCGCCGAACAGGTTGACGTGACGGCAGAAGACAAGAAGAGCAGAGAAAAGAAGGCTGAATTGGGCATCGCGGAGGGACCCGGAAAGCTGGGCGGCTCAATCGGCTCCTCGTCCAACTCTGCGAGGACCTCGAAATTCAAAGAGGCCAAGCTTGATGTGCTGGAGCGGCACTTGCAGGACTACAAGCAAGTGATCAAGGGGGCTGTCGACGCCAGCCCGTTTCAAGCGGCCGCCATCATCGTCGACGACTTCTATCTGTTCCATCGCTCCGTCCAGCCCGATGTCGTCGACTACCTGCATCGCCTGGCGCGTGGCACTGATCTCTACTTGAAGGTCGGGACCGTCCGGCACAGGACAGTGCTGATGCGCCATGACGGTCAACAGATTGGCGTTGACCCAACCCAGGACGTTGAGGAAATCAATCTGGACAGGACCTTCGAAGATGTCGACTCGACCGCTGACTTCTTGGCGCTGATGCTCGACTCGATGACAAGGAAAGTCGGCATCGAATCAGGAAAAGAGTTCATCAGCGAGGACGGGTTGCGTGAGCTGGCCCTCGCGTCGGGTGGCGTGCCCAGGGACTACCTAACCACGCTCGTCGCCGGCGTCGAGGCTGCGCGCGCGCTCGGACAGACACAGGTCACGCCGAAGAGCATCTACAAAGGCGCCGGCCGTATCTCCTATCGCACCAAGCTGAAGAACCTGCGAGATGACACCGGCCAAGATGCCGATGCGATCGAGCGCGTGTTCAGAGATCTCATCAGCTTCTGTCTCAAAGAGAAGAAAAAGACTGGCTTCCTGATCAGTCAGTCGGAAGTCACTGACCACGCGCCCGAGCACGAGATCATCCAGCAGCTCATGGATTTCAAGCTCATTCACGTAGTCGAGTCGGACACGTCGGCCGCTTCGGGCAGGAGTGGTCGCTACGAGGCCTACACGCTCGACTTCGCACTCTTTATGGAACCGCGCTTGCGGGGCATAGAGCACATGAAATTCTGGGAAGCCGACGAGCAGCGTCGGCCTGTTGGTGTCCGAGAGGCACCCGCGTATCCCCTCAGCCGTGCGAGAGATGTGATTGAGGCCGGCGGCGACGGAGAAGCGACGGAGGTTGCGCTGGAGAACCTGGAGGCGGAAATTGGAGGGAAGAAGCTGTCGGCTCGGTAGCCGGTGAGTAGGGCGGGTCTCGGTTGCCGCAGTGCGCGAGCAGTGAGTCTGGACGGCAAGCGCCGGCCGCGAGGGTGCTTCATGCAGCGCTCCCTCCGCGATAAGCGGACCCGGGGGTCTGACGGATATCGTGTCGGCATGGCCGCCCGGTCCGCCAACCATGACGGTCCCAACGGCGCCGCGCTGTTCGAGGCCGCGAACAAGCTGCGTGGCTCGGTCGAGTCATCCGAGTACAAGCACCTCGTGCTCGGCCTGCTGTTCCTGAAGTACATCTCCGACGCCTTCGAGCAGCGCCGCCAGACCCTTGAGGCCGAGCTATCCGATCCCAAGGGGAAGGAATACGTCGAGGACCCAGCCGAGCGCGCGGCTGAGCTCGAGGAGCGCGACGCGTATATCGAGAAGGAGGTCTTCTGGGTTCCGGAGAGCGCTCGCTGGCCGGCGCTGCTGGCAGCCGCCTCACGCGCCGACATCGCCAAGCGCATCGACGACGCGCTGAGTGCGATCGAGCGGGAGAACCTTGGGCTGCGCAACGTGCTGCCGCGGATCTACGCCCGCGCGCCGCTGTCGGCCGAGCTGATGGGCTCGCTGGTGGAGACGATCGCAAAGATCGGCTTTGGCGAGGACCAGCACCAGGCGCGCGACATCCTGGGGCGCACGTATGAGTACTTCATCAAGGAGTTTGCGCGCGCCGAGGGACACCGAGGCGGCGAGTTCTTCACGCCGGGCTCCGTAGCGGCCCTGCTGGTCGAGATGCTCGAGCCCTACCAGGGCCGCGTGCTCGACCCGGCGTGCGGATCGTGTGGGCTGTTCGTGCAGTCGGCGAAGTTCATTGAGGCCCACGGCGGCAATCCGAAGAAGATCTCGATCTACGGCCAGGAGCGAAACCAGGCGACGTGGCGCATCGGGCAGATGAACCTCGCGATCCACGGCCTCTCGGGCAAGGTCGAGTACACCGAGGGCGGCTCGCTGCTCGACGACGCCTTCATCACGCTGAAGGCCGACTTCGTGATGGCAAATCCGCCCTTCAACCAGAAAGAGTGGTCAACGCCCGCGATCCTCGACGATGCGCGCTGGAAGCACAGCACGCCGCCTACGGGCAACGCCAACTACGCGTGGATCCAGCACTTCCTGCACCATCTCGCTCCCGATGGGCGCGCCGGCTTCGTGATGGCCAACGGCTCGCTCACGACGATGACCAGTGGTGAGGGCAAGATCCGCGAAAGCCTGGTTCGTGCTGATGTGGTCGATTGCATCGTCGCGCTGCCTGCTCAGCTCTTCTATACGACCGGCATCCCCGTCTGCCTGTGGTTCTTCGACCGCGACAAGGCGTCCTCGAGCGAGCGCGACCGCAGCGAAGAGACGCTGTTCATCGACGCCCGCCAGATGGGCTCGAAGATCAGCCGCACACAGATTGAGCTGACCGAGGAGGAGATCGAGCGGATCGCATCGACCTACCATGCTTGGCGGGGCACGACCGGCGTTGACTACAACGATGAGCCTGGCTTCTGTCGGGGCAGCGACCTGCAGGAGATCGAGGCCGCCGGCTTCACCCTGTCGCCGGGGCGCTACGTCGGCGCGCCCGAGTCAGAGGAGGACGAGGTCGCTTTCGAGGAACGGATGGCGATGCTCGTTGACAAGCTTGCCGAGGAGATGACTGAGAACGAGCGGCTCGCTGAGGAGGTCAAGCAGGCGTTTATGAGGATTGGGTATGAGCTCTGACCTCCCCACGAACTGGGGGCGGCGTCGGCTCGACACATTGGTGAACGCACCAATCACATACGGTGTGGTGCAACCAGGTCCGATGGACACCAGTCCCACCGGGGTTCGATTCGTCCGTGCCGGGGACATTGCGCGTGGCCGCGTGCTCGTGGATCAACTTCGCACAATCACGCCAGGGATCTCCGCGCAGTACGACAGGACGAAACTGCGTGGCGGCGAGGTGGTCGTGTCGCTCGTGGGCAACCCAGGTGAGGCTGCAGTCGTGCCAGATGATCTTGCGAATGCAAACGTGGCGCGACAAGTGGGGCTCGTGCGGGTTCCCGATGAATCCGACGCACATTTCGTCAGCTATTGCCTCCAATCGCCCAGAGGCAGGCAGGCGCTGCTAGGAGTAACGATCGGATCGGTGCAAGCCGTCATCAACCTGCGGGATCTCAAGCAGGTCCAGGTGCCGTGGCCCCCACGAGTTGAGCGCCTCCGAATCACAGCTCTCCTCCGTACCGTTGACGACAAAATCGACAGCAACCGGCGGCTCGCCGTGCATCTTGAGGAGACCACAGCAACCATATTCCGCGCACGGTTCGTCGACTTCGTCGGCGTGGAGGAGTTCGAGGAGAGCAACATCGGGCGCATCCCGAGTGGTTGGCGAGCTGGAGCACTAACTGATCTCGCAAGGTTTGTGAACGGCAAGGCGTTTACGAAGCACGCGAACAACCGAGGCCGCCCGATCCTCAGGATCAAGGAGCTGAACGACGGCGTTGGCCCCAATACCCCTCGCTCAGACATTGATGCCGCCTACGAGCAGGTCGCGCATGATGGCGACATCTTGTTCGCTTGGTCTGGTTCACTCGACGTTTATCGTTGGTCGGGTCCGGAGTCGCTGATCAACCAACACATCTTCAAGGTGATTCCAGAGGGCTACCCGCTGTGGTTTGTGCTCCGGTGGATCGATCAGCACATGGCTGACTTCCGTGGGATCGCCCGCGATAAGGCGACGACTATGGGCCACATCCAGCGTCGTCATCTCTCCGAGGCAGCCGTTCCCGTTCCCGACGTCGCCGTGATCGGGGCAGTTCGGGGCGCTTTCGATCTGATCGACGCTCAGCAGAGGGCGTCGGTCACCGAAGTCGCGACGCTAGGCAAGCTTCGGGACGCCCTCCTCCCCAAGCTCATCTCTGGCGAGATCCGAGTTCCCGATACCCACGATCCCGAGGAGGTGATCGGGCCGACGGCTGATGAGCTCGCGGTGGCCGTGCCATGACCGGCTCGCCCGCCAGCGAGGATACGCTCGTCGAGCAGCCGGCGCTCGAATGGCTGCGTGAGGCGGGCTGGACTCACGTTACTGGCGCCGATCTGGCGCCCGACGCGCCTGGCGCCGAGCGCAAAATCTGGTCGGACGTTGTACTCATCGAGCGGTTGAGGGAGGCTGTGGCACGCATCAATCCCAAGCTGCCACCTGACGTGGTGCAGCATGTCTGCGAGCGAGCGATGACCGGCACTTCACCGTCTCTGATCGAGGACCACAAGGGATTTCACGAGATCCTGCTCTCCGGTGTTCAAGTCTCCTACGTGGACGATGATGATGTCGAGCAGAGCGCTCACGCTTCGTTGGTTGATTTCGAGAATCCCGCCAACAACGAGTTTCTCGCCGTCAACCAATTTACGGTAATCGTGGGGGAGAAGAATCGTCGCCCGGACATCCTGCTGTTCGTCAACGGGCTGCCGCTCGGGCAGATTGAGCTGAAGGCGCCTGGGACGGGGG
The DNA here is from genome assembly GCA_963786535.1 of uncultured Solirubrobacterales bacterium. GTDB lineage: Bacteria > Actinomycetota > Thermoleophilia > Solirubrobacterales > Solirubrobacteraceae > Palsa-744. Next base: position 706,794 of record CAWAZI010000002.1, read on the forward strand.
ACACGGCGCAGGCAGCGGTCAACCAGGTGCATCACTACACCGAGACGATCCCGCCTCTGTATCGCTACGTCGAGATCGTGGGTATCTCAGACCTCGTGACCGCGCGCGTGGGCACGAGCGCGACAAAGGCGGAGCATTTTGCGGAGTGGAAGACGATGGGTGCAAGCGAGCAGGCGCCCAGGCGCCCGCAGTTGCAGGTCATGATCGAGCAGGTGTTCGCGCCGGCACGGTTCCTGGAGCTGATCGGTGACTTCTTGCTGTTCGAGTCAGATGGCGCCCGGACGTGGAAGGTGATGGCCAAGTACCACCAGGTCGATGCGGTGCACGCCGCCGTGGAGTCGGTGGCCGCCGCGATGGCGGACGATCGTCGTGGTGGGTTGGTGTGGCACACGCAAGGCGCCGGCAAGAGCTACACGATGGTTTTCTTCGTGAACAAGCTGCGTCGTGATGCGCGCTTTGCAAACCCAACCGTCGTTGCGCTGACAGACCGGACGGACTTGGATACCCAGCTTTTGGAAACGTTCACGCGCACGCACCTGAAGGCTTCCTGCCACCAGGCGACGGAGATCGCGGGTGGCTCGGAAAGCCTGCACGAGCTGTTGAAGGTCCCCGCGGGTGACATCGTGTTCACGACGATCCAGAAGTTCGCGCCGGCCGCCAAGGGCAAGCAGATGCCGGTCCTCTCTGAGCGCGAGAACATCGTCGTGATGGCCGACGAGGCGCACCGGTCACAGTACGCGACGTTTGCGCAGAACATCACGCTTGCGCTGCCGAACGTGACGCGCATCGGGTTCACCGGCACGCCGGTTGAAAGTGCAGACCGCTCCACTCGGATGGTCTTCGGCGACTACGTCTCGATCTACCGGATGCGCGAAGCCCAGGAAGATCACGCGACCGTCCCGATCTACTACGAGTCACGCCCGATCCCACTCGATATCGCCGATCAGGGTCAGCTCGCCGAGGTCCAGGAGGTGCTCGAAGAGGAGGAGCAGGAGGCCGCGAGCAAGCTGGTCACGGCCTGGGCGAAACTGGAGAAGGTAGTGGGAGCACCCGAGCGCCTTGGTCGGCTTGTCGAGGACATTGACGCCCATTTCCTCGCGCGTTGCGAGGCACAGCCGGGCAAGGCGATGGTTGTGGCGTATTCGAGACGAATCGCCGCCGAGTTGACCCGCCTGTTGCAAGAGCGCTTGGGTGAGGAGGTCGTCACCTGTGTGATCTCCGCACAGGCGACCGATGAGCGTGAGATCTCCCACTTCCGGCGCTCAAAGGCACAACTCAAGCAGGTCGCCAAGGATTTTCGAGATCCCGAGAACCCGTTGCGAATTGTGGTGGTGAAGGACATGTGGCTCACTGGCTTTGATGCACCGGTTCTGCACACTCTCTATATCGACAAGCCGATGCGCGACCACGGCCTGCTGCAGGCGATTGCGCGGGTGAATCGTGTCTTTGAGGGCAAGTTCGGCGGTTTGGTCGTCGACTACATCGGTATCGGCGAGGACCTGCGCGCCTCACTACACGCATATGACGCGACCGAGCTTGAAGATCCTGCGGTTCCCGTCGCGAAGGCGATCGCTGGCCTGTGGGGACAGTACGAGGTGCTGTGCGCGCTGCTCTATCCGGTCGGCTATCGCCAGGGCGAGCTCGACCAGGGGCTTGCCCCCCAGCAACTGTTCAGCGACGCCTACGACCACATCCTCGCCGGCGAGGAACGCACGCGCGAATTCCTCGATGCCCAGAAAATGCTGGGGAGCTTCTACGCGCTTGTGAGCACCCAGCCCGCAGTGATCCCGCTGCGTGAGGAGATCCGCTTCTTCAAGAAGCTCGCGGCCGCGGTACGCGCGATCACCACGCCCGACGCGCAGGCAAGCCCGCAGGCCGAGCAGGCCATCCGCCAGTTCATGTCCGAGGGGCTCGCCGCGGGGGACATCGTCGAGACACTTCAGATCGCCGAGCAAGACCGCCCCGATATCTCGGTGCTCTCCGATGAGTTCCTCGACTCGCTGGCGGCCAAGACCGAGCACCCCAACGTCCAGATCCGGCTGCTCGAGAAGCTGCTCAAGGGCGAGATCAAAAGTAGTACCCGCACCAACCAGACCCAGGCCAAGATCTTCGGCGAGCAGATCGAGGCAGTTCTCGCCCGCTACGAGCAGCGACAGATCACAAGCGCCGAAGTCGTCCAACGCCTCGTGGAGATCGCCAAGAACCTGCGTGACGCTCGCGGGCGCCACGAGCAACTCGGGCTCACCCCGGACGAGGCCGCCTTCTACGACGCGCTGGCAGGAGGCGTTCAGGACGCCGCGACCGACCCGCAGGTCGCCGTGATCGCCAGAGAGCTCGCCAAGAGCATCCGTGCCGACCTCACCGTCGATTGGGCGGACCGCGAGTCCAGCGAGGCCGCGATCCGCCGCAAGATCAGACGCCTACTGCGCCAGCACCACTACCAGCCAGCCGCCGCGACGGCTGGGGGCGGCGGCGAGGGACCCTTCGACGTGAACCACTACACGCAGCTCGTGCTGGAGCAGGCAAAGGCGCTCTACCGGTATTGGCCGGAGGTCGAGGGGCGGTTGTTTGAGTAGGGCGCGATCGGGATTCACTACTCTTGGCGCTACTATAAAACGCATGCCCGGGCCAAGTGAACTTTGCGCGTATTGCACTATGGTCGCCCTGACCGGAGATGAGAGGCCTGAGCACCCGATCCCTGCCAGTTTGGGCGCTTCTCTCACTGTGAGTACAGTCTGTGATGCGTGTAATGAGTGGGCCGGACGCGAGATCGACCAGCCGTTCCTAGCGGACCCGCTTCTTCAAGCGCACCGCAGCCTTGTGGGTCAACGTGATCCGAGACGTGGCAAGAAGGCACGCCGTGTTACTTCTCCACTTCTACAGGGCCACACCGCCAACGGGGATTTCATTACCGTTGATCCTGAGACTGGTCAGCCGACAAGACACTCCCGGATAATGGACCTGGGCGACGATCGTCAGCAGATTCGGGCAAGCAATCAGGAAGAGGCAGAGCGTCTGCTTGAGCGAGCACGTAAGCGCGCCGCCGCCGAAGGTAAGGAAATCAAGATCGAGGGGGAAGAACGCGGGGAGTTTCGGCCGGAGATCACTGTCAACTTTTCCATGCGTACTGATGTATGGCGGCGCGAGGCGGCGAAGATCGCACTCGCCGTTGGTTCACACGTCTATCCGCCCGCCTGGCGACTCTCAGCAGACGCTCACAGGCTCCGCGAGTGGATGCACAACCGGGATTCATCGACAGAGGATGGACAAGCGCCACCCCTTGTACCGGACCATATCCCGCCTGGCGCGCTGTTTGCTGAGCACGATGAGCATTTGCTCTACTTCATGCGCCAGCGAGACGGCAACACCTACATCAACGTCTTCCTATTTGGTTGTTCGTACTTCGCCGTTCCGGTCGACACAACCGGGATGCCGGTTCCGCAGCAGGCGTGGCGGCTCGACTGGCGCAGACCGTCGAAAGACGGATCTACGACTTGGGATGGCCTGCTCGTTGATGCCGTCAAGAGGCAGATAGACGAGCAGGCTGCCTAACGCAACTGAGCTGTCCCACGAAGGCGTATTGGGTCAGGCTGAAATTGAGGGTGCCGCGCAGCGCACGTGACACCCCGCAAACCTAGACGTATTCCCAGGTGCACCCTACGCGATCGTGTTCACTCCAGTGCATGCACGGAGGGAACGTCTCTCCCGCCGTGACCTGGTCGCGTACATCTTCGTGCTGAGTGCACTTGACTTCCCCGGTCGCGGGGACTTCGTCGCCGGGCTTGTATGTTTCAGCCATCCCAACCTCCGGTCTATGTCTGAATTCTGACTTTGCGGACACTATCACCTACCCGTCATAAACGACCCCGAGTCCCCGAAGAACTCGAGTACTTGCTCTGATCCAGTGCGCAGAGCACATTCTTCATCTAGCGTGGCTCGACCTTCCACCTACGGCACACTATGAATGATTCGTGGCAATCTAATAAGAGGGACACTGGGCCAACAAGGCACGCTACCGGCAGGTCATTGGAACGTGGGTGGCTCCCACGGTGGTTCGTATTCGTAGCCGGGCGCACTGAACGCAACGTCGCCGAGATCGAGCGTGCCTTGGCCCTTTGCGCGGTCCCTGGCCTGCTGTTGCATGGCAGGGACCAGCTTGGCTGTTTTCGCGTAGAGGTCGGTCATGATCCGCTCGCCCGCCTCGTTGTCGGTGGCGAAGATCATGTGGTAAACGGTTCCACCCCGCGTGTTCTTCAGTTCGAATGGATGGGTCTTGGCATATCTGAGGTCGTTGGTGAGGCGCCAGCGCATGAGATTGACGTACTCCTCTCGTGCCTCTGGAGCACTCAGCGTTCCCGCGACGCGGCGGTCGTAGATCTCCCGCCAGGCGTCGGTGCCGTAGAGCTTGGTCGCGCGATCTTCGTCGGCGGGCCTCAGCTTGTCCTCATTGAGCGCGAGGGTGCGGATGAGGCCCTGAGTTGGGAAAAGCAGCCAGAGCTCGACCTTGTACTCCGGCTTGGAGCTTCCGCTCGACCGGTAGCCGCGCTTGTGATCAGCGAGGCATTCGAGGGTGCGCCACGCGAGCTCCATGCCGTCTGGATCGACAAACGCGAAAGTCGGCGACCAGTTGAGATGGCGAAGCTCGGAGAGCGCCTTGGGGATCTCGACGTTGCAGTCGTCGCCGTAGACCTTGATGTCGCGTCCTGGGTAGTCGGCGACGAGCCTGTCTTGCAGCTCCTTGGCCTTGGCGGCTCGCTCGAAGTAGCGCAGCCGCGTAAAGCCACCGGCCTCGCTCGTCTCAAGCGCGATGCGGGCCGAGCCGTTGAACTCCTCGCCGGTCAGCCGATCGATCCCAAGTCCCTCGCCCGCAAACGCATCGAGGTACACGAACTCCGTACTTTTGCCGGCGGACGCGAGCAGGAACGCGGGGAGATATTCGGCGAGGATCGCGAGCTTTAGTCGGGTCCAATAGCCCCACGGCCGACCCTGGTACTCGCTCATGCCAGTTGCAGCGTCGGCGACTCCGGCATCTCATCCCAGGTGCGTCCGTCCAGCATGCGTCCGCCGCTCTTCGGTCGGTGCCCGCCCCACTGCTTGAAGAAGTACGCGACCCCCTCATCCGCACAGCGATCGCGTAGATCGCGCAGCCACTCGACCCTCACCGGCCGGTGCTTGGAGCCGGACTCGCCGCCGGAGATGAGCCAGTCGATGCATGTCAAGTCGAGTTGCTCGAGCGGCCCGAGCAACGGCTCGGCGGAGATGAACCTCACCGCTGCGTCGACCTCACGCAGGTAGTCGGCGCGGTGAACGAAGCGGCGATTCTCGATCGTCACGCCCATCCATACGTTCGGGTGCCAGGGCAGAGACGGCGCCAGCTCGGCCAGGCGCTCGTGACGCTTGGTCAGGATCTGAAACGTGTGCCAGTGGGCCTGTCCCATGACGTCGAAGACCTGTTCGATGTAGGCGTCGGGAATGCGCTCGTGGAAGAGGTCGCTCATCGAGTTGACGAAGATCATCCGCGATCGCGACCACTTCAATGGCTGCTCCAACCGCTGTGGCCAGAGCTTGAGCGCAAAGCCCTGCTCGTAAGGGTGCCCCGGGATGCCGCGCCAGCGCTCGGCGAACGTCTCCGCGTAGCAGTGCGCGCACCCGGGCGAGACCTTGTCGCAGCCCGTCACCGGGTTCCAGGTCGCCTCAGTCCACTCGATCGCGCTCTTGTCAGCCATCACCGTGCTCCTTCGCCGCCCATAAACGGCATCCTGCCTGCTACCGAACATATGTTCCCTACGGCAACGGACAGACAGCAGGACACTCGCCAGAGCGCGAGCCTACACCCGATCCGCCAGCCCCTCCCGGCGGCCGCCACGGAGCTCTCCTGAATCGGGCACGGCTGCCGATCGCTTCGCTCCAACTGCCAGCACAGACCATATGCACAAGGATGCTGGCGCCGTGCGCGCGCTGTGCAAACTCGTTGGCCGGTCCGGCCGCCTCGTGGTCATCACCAATGTGATGACGGCGGCGAGCATAGGTGCGTCCCGAGGCGGCGGGTACGCGCGCTACTTGGAGGGCAAGACGGTGGAGCCCGAGCGCGGGGATTACTACCTGACCCCGGATGGGGAGATGGCGCAGGCCCCGGGGCGCTGGCTCACCAATGAGGAGACGCTCGCCCGGTTGGATATCACGGCGGGCGAGCCCGTGAACGGTGCGGACTTCATCGCTCTGATGGAGGGGCATCACCCTGGCACCGGACGATGGCTTCGCCGGGAAGGCGCTGGCGGTGGCCGCGGCGGAGGAATCGACGTGACGTTCAGCGCCCCGAAGTCTGTGTCTGCCGTGTGGGCACTTGGGGACCCGTGGCAGCGAGAACAGATCGAGGCGGTGCACGGACGGGCGGTCGAGCAGACGATCCTTTACATGCGTGAGCGGGTGCCGCTCGTGCGTCGCCGCTATAGCGGCGAGGTAGTCGAGGAGCCCGCGCGGGATGTGATTGCGGCGGAGTATCGCCACACGACCGCCAGGGGCGTATCGGGCGCGCAGGCTCCGGACCCGCAGTTGCACAGCCACGTCGTGATCACGGGCGCGGTGCGCGAGGACGAGCGGTTCATCGCGGTCGCCTCCCGCCCGGTCTTCCGCAGCGCGCGTGAGTTGGGCGCGTTCTACCGTTCCGCGCTCGCCGACGAGCTGACACGTGAGGGCTATGGGATCGAGCAAGCGACGGGAAAGGACGGCCGCTACTTCGAGATCACCGGGGTCCCGAGAGAGCTGTGCGAAGCGTTCTCCGGCCGCAGCCGGGAGGTCGCCAAGGCAGCGGAGCGGTTCCGTGCCCGGCATGGGCGTGCGCCTGAGCGTGGGGAGCTGCGCGAGCTGGCGCTCGAGAACCGCCGCGCCAAGACCCTCACCACCCGCAGCGACCTGCAGCGTGTCTGGACGGAGACCGGCAACCGCTACGGGTTCGGCCCAGATGAGGCGCTGCGGCTGCTCGCCGGCCCCGAACGCGGCCGGCCTGATCGTTCGGTAGAGGACCGTGTGGAGGCGCGCCTGACCGAGCATCACGCCGTCTTTCAGGAGCGTGACCTGCGCAGCGTCCGTGCTGGAGCAGGCCGCCGGGGAGATGTCACCGGATGAGGCGCTTGGGATCGCAAGGGGCATGGTTCGTGACCGGCGGGTCCTCAGCTTGGAAGGCGGACGGATGACCACCCTCGCCGTTCGCGCCCAAGAGCAGGCGATCGAGCGGCGGATCACCATGCTTGCCCAGCCGGTCGCGCGGGATGTGGGCGACGCCGCCAGAACCCAGGCCACACAGGAGGTCGCCGAGCGGATAGCCGGACGTCTGAGCCCTGAGCAGGATCAGGCGCTGCGCGCATTGACGGGGCCTGAGCGGGTCGCGGTGCTCGTTGGTCCCGCCGGGGCGGCAAGGGCGTCGTGATCGACACGGCCGCACGCGCAGAGCAGCTCACCGGCCGCGAAACCATCGGCGTGGCCGTATCTGGCTCCACCGCCGAGCGACTCGGCGCGGACAGCCCCGCGCTCGCCGAGCGCACGCTCACCCTGGACGCACTGGTCGCTCGCGCAAACACAGGCACCGTGCGTGTCGACCAGGGCATGACGGTGTTCTTCGACGAGGCCGGGATGGTCGACCACAAGCGCCTCGACGCCCTCACCGAACTCGTGGAGCGCTCAGGAGCGAAGCTCGTCGCCGTCGGCGACGGCAAGCAGCTCCCCTCGATCGGCCCCGGCGGGATGTTCGACCGTATCGCCGAGCACGCGCCCGTCGCCGAGCTCGCCGATATCCATCGCACCCGCGACCCTGACGAGCGCAGAGCTTGGGCGGCGCTACGCGCCGGGGAACCCGAGCGTGCGATGGCGCACTACCAAGCCCGGGGGCAGCTCTACTTCATGGACACCCGTGATGAGGCCGGCGAGGCAGCTGTACAACGCTGGGCATCGCTCACCGAACACCACGACATTCGCCAGGTCGCCCTGATCGCCGACGCGTCCAACCAGGAGATCGACAGGCTCAACGCCCGCGCCCAGCACTTCCGCGCCGGGCGCGGCGAACTCGGCCACCGCGAGATCCCGCTCCCCCACCTGCACTACGGGCTGCGCGAAGGCGACCTGATCGCGTTCACCGCGCAACACAGGCCACCAGGACAGGCCCGCGTCGAGAACGGCACCCGCGGCCAGGTCACATATGTCGACGAACACGACGGCCTGACGATCACGCTCGATGGCTCCGACCGCCGGGTCGGGCTCGCCGGCGAGGATCTACAGTCTTAGCGCCTCGGCTACGCCCAGCATGTCTACCGCCAGCAGGGCGCCACCGTCGAGCGCTCCGTCGTGCTCACCGGCGGCTGGCAAACCAGCAAGGAGACCGCCTACGTCGAGGCCAGCCGCGCCCGCCAAGCCACCGAGTGGTTCCTCGCCCGCGACGAGCTCGGCGCCGAAGGCCAAGACGAGCGACGCATCACGCAGCTCGCCCACAGGATGCGCCAGAGCCGCGCGCAAACACCCTCCCTCGCGCACCCCGAGCTACCCAACCGCGACTACGGTCGAGGCTTCCACCACCCGATCGCCCCCAGCCGCCGCAGCCGAATACCAGGGATCGCCCGCGCTATCAACGCCTCGTCCAACCACCGGCCCCAGAGCGAACACGATGAGCCATCTCATCAGGGAAGTTCTCTCCGACGGGGCTCATCTGAGCGATGCCTGCTGCTGCCTTACCCCAGTTGCGGTTCGGCGAGGCCACCAGGGGCCGAGCCGTTACTCGGGCCCGAGCTTGCGCGTAGCAGCTCATCGCTGTAGCTAAACGCCACGATCCGATCGGGAGTGATGGCGAGCACATCTTCTAATTCGCTTGCATGGCGGCGCTCGATACTCAGATCGGAGGTCGGGTCTGCCACCGCCTCGATCTCGATAAAGGTGCCCAGGTCGCGAACCTTGTCAAGGTGGATGCGGGCGTTCTGCCACAGCAACAGTCGTCGGACCTTCTCGACGACGACCAGCACCCCGAGCGTATCCGCGAGCGCCTGCTTCAGCCCTTCAGGGTCGCTGATGGGGACAATCCGATATCGACTCTCACGCGCCGCTGCTTGGTCCACACGGTTGTACGCGATGAGGTGAGCTTCCGGACTCTCCTCGCGCAGCTTCAGCCTGCCGTTCGGAACCCGAAAATATGTGTCGATCTGATGTATCCAGCCCTCGTCCGTCGCACCCAACGCAAGCGCAGCTTGCAGGGAGCGATCCGGATCGGGGTCGCGTGCCTTCAGCTCGATGTTTCGTCGCGGAGAATCCACGAGCTTCTCAAAGCTGCCCGCGAGAGCGGCGGCGCAGGTCTCGACGCGCCCGGCCGACCGGCCACACGATCAGGGTGTCGATCAAAAACAAACCAATCAGGCCGACGCCGCGATCAGCAGGGTGTGATCGTGGGATGCATCGCCAACGATCACCAGAATCACGCCGAGCGGCCCGACGAGCTGGACCGCCGCATACATCTTCCAGGCGAGCGGCCAATCGCGGAAGAAACGCCGTCCAGTCGGCTTCGGTCTTGGCGTAGCTGCATCTGACATCGCCGACACGGTAGCCGAAGGACAGATTACGGTGGCGACGCTGGGCGATGAGTCCAGACCGTGCGTCTTGATGCCAGAAGCGTGCGCGTAAGACCCCGATTTGGTACCCGCAAGTGGTACCCACACCCCTCCCTATCACATCCCACCTCACCTAAAAACGAAAAAACCCTGCAATTAGCAGGGCTTTTCTCAGAGCGGATGAAGGGACTCGAACCCTCGACCTTCTGCATGGCAAGCAGACGCTCTAGCCAACTGAGCTACATCCGCGCGTGGCTGCAACTATACCCGGCTCGACATCGCTCAGATCGCCTCAGAACGCCGTTCCGACCGTGCGCCCCAGCGCCACCGCGCCGAGCCCCACGGCGATGCTCACGCTGTGTCGCACGCGGGCGGAGCGTTTAGCGTACGCCTCGGAGCAGGCTCGCTGGGGTAACGTCCAGGGCGCGAGCTAGGCGCACCAGCGTCCGAAACTCCGGGGCCCGCTCACATGTCTCAAGTCGTGAGAGGGCGGTCCGGTGCATGTCTGCCTCGGCGGCGAGCGCTTCTTGGCTCATGTCGGCGCTCAGTCGAGCGCGCCGGAGGTTCGCGGCGAAGCGGGACAGTGGCTCAACAAGCTCGGGGTCTGTGGTCGGTCGCACGCCGCCATCGTCTAGACCTGTAGCCGGTCAGGCAACCGCCACAACAGCACGTCTGTAGCCACCGCGACACGATCTAAAGTCGCAAAATGCGTGTAAAAAAATCGAACGATTGCGGAATACTGCTCGTCTTGGATATACGATCCTCCGCAAAGCTACTCAAGACGAGGCGAATCTACGGAAAGGGTGCGTATGCTCGGGCCGGCCAGCTCCACACAGACGACGATCGATCTCTTGATAAATGACCGCGTGGCGCTACGGACAAGAGCCGTGGTCCCGTGGCGTCCTGTAGCGGTAGCGGCGTTGCTGTCGGTGTTGCTGGGGATCGCGCTCACGCAGAGTTGGGCCGCCGGTGGTCATTCGTCCGGACACGCCGCGGCGCGCCATGAAGTGGTGTCTCGTGAGGGGCTTTCGAGTTTGCCATTGGCGGCGCAAGGGCCGATCTCGGCGGTGTTGGGGGCTGATGACGGTGCTTATCGCATCAGCACGTCGGGCGGTGGGTTTCGGGCGGTTAGTCCGGAGCAGCGTTTGCGTATGCGCTTTGGTCGCTCGGGGGTGCTGGTGGTCGCGTCCCATTTCCCGGGTGAAATCGTTCGGGCGTAGCTCCGCTGGCTGTGGATGTTATGCGGCGATCACCTCCTTGGCCTCGACGGTCGGGGGTGGGGCTGGGTCCTCGCGCAGCTGGCGGCGCAGCCGTTCGATCTCGGCGACGGTCTTGGGGTTCATCTTCACTCCACGCCACCCGCGGCTGGAGAGCTCGAGCACGGCCCAGATGAGTGAGAGGGCTGAGGTCTCTCCGGGGAACCGGCCGATGACCTTGGTGCGCCTGCGGACCTCCACGAACGTCCTCTCCAGGAGGTTCGTGGTCCTGATTCGCTTGCGGTGCTCTGAGGGGAACCGCAGATGAACCACGAGAGCGGGCAGGTCCCGTTCGATGACGGCCATCGCCGAGGGGTAGGCCGCCTTGTAGTCGAGGATGATGCCCTGCAGCTCCCGAGCGGCCTCGGCCGGTGAGCGGGCCTCATCGAACGCTTTCCACCAGCGCGCCTTGACCTCTTGGTAGTGGCGCTCAGGGAGCTTCGCGGTGACGTTCCGTAGCGCATGGACGGTGCAGCGCTGCTCGAGTGCTTGCGGCCAGAGCTCGGCGACGGCCTTCCAGATCCCGGGTGCCCCGTCAGCGATCACGAGCGCCGGTGATCTGAGTCCGCGGTCGATCATGTCGCGCCCGAAGGAGAGCCACGCCTCGTAGCTCTCGCGGCTTCCCAGGGCCAATCCGAGCAGGATCTTCCGGCCCTCAAGCGTCACACCCCAGCAGACCAAGACACCCTCCGAGGGTGTGTCGTCCGGGTGCAGCTTCAGATAGATCGCGTCCAAGAAGCAGTAGACGATGTCGTGCGCCTCCAGTCGCCGTCGGCACCATTGGCGGTAGCGCTCCCGGGGGTGTCCTGGCAGATCCGCGACACCGTGCTCTTCGAGGCGATCGGCTCCTCGAAGACCTCCTCCAGGGCGGCCTCGACATCCCTGGTCGACAGGCCCCTCAGGAAGCCGCTTATCACCAGCGACTCCAGCGCGTGTGTGCGGGCGACGCCTTTGCCCAGGATCCGGCTCTCAAACCCGAGCTTCTTCGCGTCACGGATCCTCGGGCGCTCCAGGCGCATCGCCCCGCTCGTCGTCTTGACCGTCTTTGGTTCATGGCCGTTGCGGTGACTGACCGTCTCCCCGGCGCGCTCATAGCGTCGGCGTCCCAGGAACTCGCTGACCTCATCCTCCAGCGCCTGCTGCAAGATCAGCCGAGCGCCGAGGCGCCCGACCATCTCGATCGGGTCCTCCTCGCCGCCGACTCCGGCCAACACCACATCCAGTTCAGAGCGAAACCTCTCGCTCGGGGCTACCTTCTCCATACGGGCGTACCTCCATCGCTTGGTCTTCTCAGGACAAAGCGGAGGCTACGCCCGTCTTTTCAAATCCCCCGGCCGATGGGACGCGACCGTGCTGGTCGGTTCGGGTGCGACGCAGCTGAGGTTGAGCTTGCGTGCCGTGGGTTATGGTGCCTCGCTGACAGCGCTTGGTGATGTTGCGCCGCGTATCCGGGCTAATCGTGTGGTCTATGCGCGTCGGGGTTTGACTGAGTGGTATACGAACGGCCCGCTGGGTCTTGAGCAGGGCTTCGCGATCCCGCGTGCGCTTTCGGGTTATCAGGCTGGGCCGCTGACGCTTGCGATGGCGCTCTCGGGTGATGCGCGTGTTTCGCTCGCCCGGGGCGGTCGAGGGCTTATCTTTAGTCACACGGGTGGGCCTTCGTTGCATTACGCGGGCCTTGCCGTGACTGATGCTCGTGGCCGCGCGTTGCATAGCTGGCTGCAGCTTGATGTTGGGCGGGTGCTGCTGCGTGTTGATGCGCGTGGGGCTGTCTACCCGCTGCGGATAGATCCGTTTGTTCAGCAGGGCTCAAAGCTTACTGTAGGAACAGAAAAAGGGGTAGGGTACTTCGGTAACAGTGTGGCGTTGTCGGCCGATGGCAACACAGCATTGATCGGGGCCCCATTTTACAACAATAAAAGCGGAGGGGCGTGGGTATTTACGCGCTCGGGATTGACTTGGAGCCTGCAGGCAAAGCTGGAGTACGCAGGAGAGATACCTGGATGTCCATTCGAACCAGTCGAAGGGTGCCGTTTCGGCGATAGTGTGGCGCTATCTGCCAATGGTAATACGGCGCTGATTGGTGGACCCGAAACTAAGAAAGGCCACGGGAAGGCGTGGGTCTTCTCGCGCTCGGGATCAACTTGGACCGAACAGGCCGAAATTAAACCGGGAGTCCTCGGTGGTCGGGAAGGCGGAGACTTTGGTTACAGTGTGGCGCTGTCCGCTGAAGGCAATATGGCCGTTATCGGAGAACCCGGTAGAACCACCTTGGAAGAAGGAAAAGCATGGGTATATACGCGCTCATCTGAATTAAAATGGTCAAAGGATCAGGAACTCGAAAGTGGGGCAAAACCAGAAACCAACTTCGGTGCCCTTGTGGCAATTTCCGGTGATGGAAATACTGCCTTGGTCGGTGGTGAAGATTTTGGCCATCGCTCTGAATACGGCACGGGGCACGCCTGGGTGTTTGCGCGCTCGGGCGAAACATGGAGTAAACAGGGTGAAAGGCTTAAAGGTGGGGAAGAGATCGGTCCAGGGAGTTTTGGCTCGAGCTTGGCGCTGTCGACCAATGGTAATACTGCGCTGATCGGCGGTAACAGCGACAACACTGGTACCGGAGCGGCCTGGGTGTTTGCTCGATCAGGTGAAACATGGAGCCAGCAAGGTCCCAAGCTCACAGCTCACGGGGAGATTAACAATGGCCTCTTCGGTATTAATGTAGCGCTATCGGGAGACGGAAATACTGCTCTGATCGGTGCTACAAACGAACAAATTGGGGAAAGTGTCGGCGTGGGTGCAGCGTACGTGTTTAAGCGCTTTGCATCCGGGATGTGGTTACAGGCGGGAAAGAAACTCACAGGAAGCGGGGAGAGCGGTGAAGGTGGCTTCGGCGTAGTAGCGCTTTCCTCCGATGGCTCCACGGCGATGATTGGTGGCTACGCCGACGGCTCATCTGAAGCGCATGTTCTCGGAGCCGTATGGCCTTTTCTATTTACGATCGGTCCTGAAGAACTGTACGGGCCGGAAAACGAAGGAGAGCCAAATCAGCATCGTACCTGCCTCGGGCACCCGGTCAACTGTGCCACTGGCAATCAGATAGAGACCCAGACAGATCTATCGGTCGGAGGACGCGGCCCTGGATTGGATCTTACTCGGACGTATAACTCCCAGCTTGCTGCTACCCAGACCGCACCTGGACCTTTTGGATATGGCTGGACAGGTCCCTACAGCGCGCATCTCGTGGTCAACGAAGAAGCAGAACGGGCAACCGTCTACCAGGACAACGGGAGTTCCGTGACGTTCTATCTCACGTCGAGCAAAACATATGTGGGGGCCAGTTCTCTTGTGCAGGCCACGCTCGTTAAAGAAGGGGAAGCTTACGTCTATACGTTGCCTAATCAGAACAAACTTGACTTCAATAGCGCCGGGCAGCTCACAAGTGAAACCGATCGCGATGGCAATGCGATCACGCTGAACTATAACTCTGAAAAAGAGCTAGAAACAGCTACCGACGGGGCTAGTCGAAAACTCACCTTTACCTATGACAGTGAAGGCCTTGTGGAAAGCGTTAAAGACCCGATGGGTCATACCGTGAAATACGCATACGAATCGAAAAGCCTAGCTAGCGTGACCCAACCGGGCGAATCCGGCCTACGGTGGCAGTTTAAATACAACACGGAACACGAGATGACCTCAGAGACGGACGGCCGTAGTCACGCCATTACTACCGAATATGACGCTTCCCATCGCGTGATTTCACAAACCGACGCAATGAAACGCAAACGCAAATGGGAATATTCAGATACGGAAGCCGGGGAACCACAGACAACCATTACTGAACCTAACGGGGCAGTAACCGTCGAGGTCTTCAATAGCGCCTTCCTTCCAACAAGTATTACTCATGCGTACGGAACATCTAGTGCGGCAACAACGACTTATGAATACGACCCAAACTTCAATGAAATAGCAGTTACAGACCCAAACAAACACACAACCAAATACGAATATAGCGCCGCTGGGAACCGTATCAGTGCTAAGGATGCCAATGGCAATGAAACAAAATGGACATATGACTCGACCCACGACGTAGAAACGATGACAACACCAAAGGGCGAGACTACCACCTATAAACGGGAAAGCCACGGCAATCCCGAAATGATCTCTCGCCCGGCGCCAGGTAGTACGACGCAGACCACGAGCTACAAATATGGCGCCCACGGGGAAGTGGAAAGCATGGAAAATCCGCTGAAACACGTATGGAAATATGGATACGACGCAGCGGGAGATCGTACGAGCGAAACTGACCCTGAAGGGAGCAAGCGGACCTGGGAATACAACGAAGACTCTCAGGAAATCGCAACGGTGAGCCCCCGCGGTAATGTCACGGGTGGTAAACCGGCTGAATTCACGACCAAAACCGAACGAGATGCGCAAGGACGCCCGTTGAAGGTGACCGATCCGCTCGGCCACGAAACAAAATATACCTACGACGGCGACGGTAACGTCGAAACCCAGACCGATCCCAACAGTCACAAAACGACATACACTTACGACGCGGACAACGAGCGGACTAAGACGGAATCGCCAAACGGGGCTGTTACAGAAACGGGCTACGACGCAGCTGGCCAGATCACTAGCGAGACGGACGGTAACAAACACACCACGAAATACGTGCGCAACTTGCTGGAGGAGGTGACTGAAGTTGTCGATCCGCTGGAACACAAAACGACCAAGGAATACGATCCCGCCGGCAACCTTAAATCGGTCACCGATCCCGCCAAACGCACCACCACCTACACTTACGACTCCGGCAACCGACTCAAAGAAGTCACCTACTCGGACGGGAAAACGTCGGCCGTAAAATATGAATACGACAAAGATGGCGATGTCACGAGCATGACCGACGGAACCGGGAAAAGCAAATATACGTACGATCAGCTTGATCGTCTTACCGAAATGGAAACGGGACACAAAGAAAAAACCAAATACGAATATGACTTGGGCAACGAGAAGACGAAGATCACCTACCCAAATACCAAAAGCGTGACCCGTGCATTTGATAAAGACGGTCGGCTCGAAAAGGTCACCGATTGGTCCTCGAACATCACGAAATTCACCTATGACCCAGACTCTGATCAGCTGACGACAGTGTTCCCCAGTGCAACTAAAGACGAAGACAGCTATATCTATAATGACGCGGGCCAGATGAAAGAAATCAAGATGATGAAAGGGACGGAATCGCTCGCATCGCTTGAATATAGTCGCGACAATGATGGCCAAGTCAAAACGACGACCAGCAAAGGTCTCCCAGGCGAAGAAAAACCGGGCTATGAATACGATTCGAATAACCGCCTTACCAAAGGTGTCACCACTGCCTACGAATACGACGCAGGAAATGATCCGACCAAAATCGGTTCCGGCACTTATAAATATAACGTCGCCGACGAGCTCGAAACGGGACCGAGCTTGACTTACAGCTACGACGAACTCGGCGAGCGGACCAAAACTAAACCCGCCAGCGGTCCTGCGACGACATACGGCTATGATCAGTCCGGGAATCTGATCTCAGTCGAACGGCCCAAAGAAGGCGAAATCGCCGAAATCAAAGATACCTACGCTTACAACGGCTACAAGCTACGTGCATCCCAGACGATCTCGGGAACCACTACCTATCTCACATGGGACATGACTGAAAGCCTCCCGCTGCTCCTGAGCGACACGACCAACAGCTACATTTACGGCCCGGGTGGTCTGCCGATCGAGCAGATCTCCAGCGGCGGCACCGTCACCTACCTGCACCATGACCAGCAAGGCTCAACGCGCCTGCTTACCGGCTCTACCGGCACCGTCACTGGCAGCACTACGTTCGACGCCTACGGCAACAAGACCGGCAGCACCGGGACCATGACGACGCCATTGGGCTACGACGGGCAGTACACCAGCTCAGATACGGGACTCATTTATCTGAGGGCACGGGTGTATGATCCGGCTACGGCTCAATTCTTGAGTCTCGATCCAATTTCCAGCATCACGATGGCACCGTACTACTACGCGAGCGATAATCCTGTCAATGGCACTGATCCAACGGGGCTTCTCGCGGCTGCTTGTGAAACAACGGCCGAAAAAATTGCCCGAGAGGAAAAGCTAGAACGACTCAGGCATATTCTGGAACTAGAGACTAAGATACTCAATGAAGAAAGGCGGCAAAGAATTATTGAACAGTACGAAGAAATCACCGAAGCATGGGGTAAGGGCCTTGTAGTCGGTGGAGTATGCTTTAAGGGCGGCATTCTAGGCGGGGTGTGTGAAGCGCTATTTGAGCCGGACTCTGCCGAATAAGCGACGTTGGGCGATGGGGACATTCCTTGCGCTCGTCGACGATGTCCCTGACGGCCCGGGCGGGTCGCCGGGGCCGCCTATTTCTGGCTCGCGCCAGGCGAGTGGAAGTCGTCGTAGAAGCGGCTGGCCCAAAATGAGTTTGACTTGGCGGGCCGTACAGCGCCGACGATCCAGAAGATGGGTAGGAGGATGCCCAGGGCGACAAAGCGCAGCTTGCCCTTCATCGCGCAGATCGCTGCGCAGCCGAGAAGGATTGCATACGTCACGATGTAGCCCGCGAGATTCATGGTTCCCTCTTTATCGGCCGCTCTACTGGCGCACTTGAATGACCGGGTGTAGGTGCATTCGATCTGCGCTCCTGCAGCAGAACGACCATCTATGCATAGAGGCGTAAGGTCAGTCTCGCAATCGCCTACGAAGGTACGCCCTGAGAGGTCGATCCGTACCCCCCAGCTGCAACCATGCCATCCGTACCAAGCCTCGTAGAACCTGGATCCCACCAACAATGACCAGGCCGAGGGCGACAAATTCCCACAGGCTGCCGCCTTTGGCAAGCCCCAAGATCAGCCCTGCCGAGAACATCAGCGCATAACCCAAGATCCCCTTCCATGTGAGGGGAGGCGCTCGCTCTATGAGCGAACGTCGTAGCGGGTCGTCATCCCATGCCGGCTGTTGTCCCACGACCCAGTATACTGCCAGACTATCGATATGGACGAAGATCGCATGCGGTGCGTAGGTGACGACGAAGCCTCATCAGCCATGCCACCACAAGCAGAGTCTGATGGGCAGCTGGAGATTTTCCGGCCAAACGCGGCCCCGACCTATTCTGTGCCTACCACGTGCTGGTGGATGGAGATGACATGAACCACGCTGACCCACGCGGCCTCTCGGGCGAATCGATAGGCGAAGCCCCCTCCTTTTCCGTTCCCGAAAAGCGCAGAAACCGAGCGCGCCGCAGGAGCTCTCAAAGAAATCGGGCACGAAATCGGACACGCGGCGAGCGAAGCCGGTAGCGAAATCGCAAATGGCGCCGAAAGCATTATCAACGAAGTCAAAGGGGGCAATAATGCTGGACGAAACCCGCCCAAGACAAGAAACTAACAGATCAGGAAATTGAAGCACTGAAGAAGGGAGGTAGTCATCCGCATCAACTCAAGCCGGGAGGTTCGTCGGAAGATCTTTACCGTGACCGGGAAGGGAGCGTATACACCAAGCCGCAGGACGGCTCGGGACCGGGTGAAGAAACCGGCCTAAATATGAAAGATTCTGGGTGTTAGAGCAGATGGGTGATGAAGCTCTACCGGAGGTTTGGATTTCATTCGATCTCGTTGCTCTAGAGCGGGAGGGGGCCTCGTTTGATCCTGATTACGTTACAGAACAGCTTGACGTACAACCAACCCAACAGAATCGAATTGGTGATCCGATTCATGAGGGGAAAGGACGACGAACTTTCACGAGATGGCGGATCTCGGTAGGCCCTGTCTATACCATCAAAATAGACGGTATGCTCGAGGAAGTGATAGCCCGTCTACGCCCGGTCAGTGACAAGCTGCGCGCGGTCTGTGTTGAGATCGGCGTGGAGCCGATGCTTACGTGTGCGGTGGAACCGAGATCCGCGCAAACGCCAGACGTAACGTTTCCACGCCCCGTCGTGCGATGGGCGGCCGAGAACAACGTGATGCTCGCGGTTGACATCATGATCTGGCGTAAAGACGATCAGACTGACGATGACTGATATCCCGATGTTCCTGTCCGGCACTGGCGACGAATACCTACCTTGGAGTTTCCCCCAGTTTAGTGGACACCGTGATCTGCCCCGGTTTTGTGGAGTTGGGTTTCTGGAATCCTCCGTCGGTCAGCGAGGAGGAAGCTACTGAATGCCGGAATGGCGATCACGTCTCATTCCTCGGCCAGGGGCGCTCGATGCTTTCGTGATTCGCATGACTCTCGCCTCGCGCTCGGCGCCCCGTGTCGGGGACGAGAGCGGCACGCGGAGTGCGAGGTCGAAGAGCTTGCTCCAGGTGTGGCGCATGAGCGTTGCTCGAATCCCCACGTTGCCCTACCCGGCCGCGATCATCACGACGCCTGAGATGGCCAGCGCGATTCCGGCTCCCTGCCAGCGGCGTATGCGCTCGCCGAGCAGGGCGACACCGAGGGCGATCGTGACGAGGGGGTAGAGGTTGCCGAGGACCGATGCCACGGTCAGCGGCCCACGCTGGAGCGCTGTGGTGAGGGTGGTGTCGGCGGCGCCCAACGCGACGCCGCCGGCGAGGGCCAGTCGCGGGATCGACCCAGAGCCCGGTATGACACCTCGGGCGAGGGCGATCGCTCCAGTCACCGTGGCGGCGACCACGAGGTTGCCCACGGTCGGCCACAACCCTGCGTCCTGCGAGGTATGCCCTATGCAAACGAAGAACGTCCCGAAACCGACGCCGCACAGGAGCGATACCGCGACTTGCCGGGCGACCGGCCAGGTGTCGGGGCTCGCTTCGTCGTGTCCGGCCTCGTAGGCGATGAGCGGAATCGAGACGAGCGCGCACACGACGCCGACCGCCGTGAGCGTGGACAGTGCGTTGCCTTCGGCGATCCCGACCACCGTCGGCAGGAGTGCGGTCATGGCGGCTGACACGGGCACGACGATGCCGGTCGCCAAGCCGCTGATATGGATGCTGGTTTGTCAAGTGCTCAGCATGTCCCGCGTCAAGCTTGTGAGACAGATTCCTTGATTTTGGGTGTGGCGTTCGCGGGGTTTTCTTGGTCTGGTCTGGTGGTGTAGCGGTCTATCGGGAAGCTCATGTTGATCGTCTCGTGCGGCCGGCGGTGGTTGTAGGTCTCTAGGTAGCGCTCGACGTGTTCTGAGAGCGCTGGTCCGTCCTCGATCTCGTGCCGGTAGAGGTGCTCGTACTTGATCGACTCGTAGAAGCGCTCGATCACGCCGTTGGTCTCCGGGGAGCGGTGTCGCGTGCGGACGTGCGTGAACTCGTCTCTGGAGGCGATATAGCGCGCGAACCCGGCGGCGCGATAGCAGGGCCCGTTGTCGGTCACGACGATCACTGAGACGATCTCTGCGGTCTGGGGATCGATCAGGTCCTCGATCAGCGGCCGGCCGAGCAGGCCCTCGGCGGCTGCGCGGGCGTCCTCCAGGGCAGCGACGGCCTCTCGCCAGGTCTTTGTGCCGGTGACGGGACAGGCGAGCGCGATCTTGGCCACATAGTCAACGACACCGCTCATCTGCCAGGTCCCGCCGGCGAGTGTCTCCAGTTCAGAGAAATCAGTCTGCCAAACACGATTGCGGCGGGTGGGCGTCACAACGAACGCGGCCTTGCGGGCCTTCGCGAGCTGACGGCGCTCACGCTGATAACCAGCGGGTTGCAACAGTCCACGACGTCCCAGCGCCCGTCTGACGGTCGCCTGGGAAGCAGCGAAGCCATCGAGGCTCAACAGCGCGTGGATCTTGCGGTGCCCCCACGCTGGCCACTCCAAAGCGAGCTGCGCCGCGGGCTGCTCGATCCGATCGCGGACAGGCGCCGGCCACGGCCCACGCCCAGGACGGCCCTCCCGGGCCGCCCTGGTATGCCGATACCACGTCGAGCGTGGGATCCCGGAGAGCTCGCAGAACCGCTTGACGCTGAGCCCCGCTTCCTGGCGCATCATCTCAAGCTCCTCGTGGCGAAACCCGCGGCCCCGCCGCGCTTGAGCACTCGCAGCTCGACATGCGCCTCACCAAGCGCGTGAGTGAGATCGGCGACCTCCTGTTCCAGTTGCGCCTCCCTGCCCGACGGGCCGCCGCGTCGTGCCCCGTCCCGCAGGGCGGCTACGCCGCCCTCAACGAAAAGGTCGCGCCACTTCGCGATCGAGCCCTCCGAAGCAGCGAACCTCCTCGCCGCCTCCGCGATGCTCAACTCGCCGCGCATCACGGCGAGAACGATCTGCTGCTTCTTCTGAGAGGTGAACTTCGAAGGTCGTGCCATCCGGTCGTCTCCTTGGTCTCGAGCAAACACCAGCACCCAACCAAAGACTGTCTCGGAAAGCTTGACTCAGGACAAGACCAACCCAACTGCGAACCTGTGTCATGTCGGCACCCCCATGATTGCGGTCGGGGACCAGGCCAATCCTGGACCCTCAACCCGCGCACCTCATGCGCGGGTGCCGACACTCACACCACCAACGGACAGAGCAACGGCCTCCATATGGTCTTACCGCTCCCAGGGCTGCGTCATGCAGGGTCAGATCGCTCGCGCCGAGCACGAGCGCGATCGGGACGAGTGTCGCGATCGTCGCCACGTGGAGCACTACGGTCACCTGCAGGGGACTATGAGTCCGGCTGGCTGTGCCGCCGAGAAAGTCGGAGATCCCGATGAGCCCAGACGCGAGCAGGGCGAGCAGGACGGTCACAGCCAGCCGCCCAGCATGCGCCCCAGCGCCACCGCGCCGAGGCCCAAGGCAACGCTCACGAGCACGTTCGCGAGTGCGGCTGCCCGGCGGCCGTCTTCGGCGAGGCTGTGGGTCTCGAGCATCCAGGTCGAGAACGTGGTGTAGGAGCCGATCGTCGCGCCGCCGGCCAGGACCAGTGCGTTTCCCGTCAGCGCGACGCCCGTAAGCAGGCCCAGGATGAACGTGCCGCTCAGGTTGACCGCCAGTGTGCCCACGGGAAACGTGAGCGGGAGCCTGGTGGAGACGACGTCCTCCACCAGCAGCCTGGCCACCGCGCCGAGCGCGCCGAGCGCGGCAACGGCGATCCATAGGGGAGCTGTCATTACGCCTCCGCCTCGGCCGTGATGCCGATGGCCACTCGTGCGATCAGGCTCGTCGCGACCGACACCGCCGCATAGCCGACGATGACGCTTGCACCCACGTACCCGAGTGCCAGCTCATACCGTGAACGGTCCAGCATCTGCAGCAGCTCGATCTGCATCGTCGAGAACGTCGTCAGCGCGCCGCAGAATCCAGTACCCAGCAGCCTGTAGGTAGGGATCGAGACCGGTCCATGGCGCAGCCCGCTCATCAGGCTGCCAAGCAGGAACGCGCCGAGGATGTTCACCGCGAACGTCGCCCACGGCCAGCTCCCCGGCGCGGTGGGCCATGCCTGCTCCAGTCCGACCCGGCCCAGGGCGCCGACCGCTCCGCCGGCGCCGACCGCCGCGAGCTCCAGCCGGCTGATCTGGGGATGCGCCGCGCGGAATGACTCGGGCAGTTCGCCCATGTCCTCGATCGGCGTTTTGGGCTGTGGCGTACCGTGGGGCGTGTCGATGTCCACCGGAGTAAGTCCTCCCGTTCGGGGCTTGTCTCGGTAGAAGCCATCAGCGGACACGCCGCGGTTATGGAGCGGGCCTCATCGCTCTCCGGCAATCCTCGCCAGCGCAGAGAACCCTAACCCACTGGGCGGCTGAAGCGGCCGACGTGGCCATCGCAGCGCTCTGCCTTGCGGGCACCGTCATCGCGTGCGTCGGCTTTCTTTGCGGCCATCGGTCACGGGCGAATCGGCATTGTCGTGCCCGTGTCAGCCGCCATCACCACGACAAACAACAACACCACACACCACCATCGGCCCGCTGAGCTACTCGCCGACGAGGCTCTGACGAGGCACGTACCGTCCGCCGTCGCCTCGGCCGAGCAAGCCCATGAGCTCGAGCTCGGCGAGCGCCAGCAGCATCTCGCCTGGATCGTCTCCGGCGCGGGTGAGCTTGCCGGGGGTGTCCTCGCCGGCGCCCACCCGTTCGAGTGTCGTGCGCAGATGGGGTCGCAACTCTCTCGGCAGTGAGGAGGCATCGAGCCGCAATGCGCTCAGTCCATGGAGGAGGTCGAGCGCGTCGGCGGCTCCCCGCACGAGCGGCGCCCCCTCCGCCAGCAGGGCGTTCGTGCCTCGACTCGCCGGCGAGGTGACCCGACCGGGGATGGCCGCCACGGTGCGTCCCAGCGCCCGAGCGGTGTGGGCGGCGCGCAGGTCCCACGGCTTGTCGTCGGCCTCGACCACGATCGTCACCGCGGCCAGCGCCGCGACCGTACGTTCCCTGGCGCTGGCGCCCCAGCGGCCTTGCGTCATACCGCAAGGCTCCTCGGCGAGGGCGCATCCGCCGGCGATCACGCGCTCATACAACTCGCGCCTGCCGGCCGGTTCGACGACGTCGACGCCACCGGCCATCACCGTGACGGTTGGTCCTTCAATCTCCAGCGCTCCCGCGTGCGCGGCGGCGGCGATCCCGTTGGCGAATCCACTCACGACGGTCACGCCCGCAACGGCCAGTCCGCGCGCGAGGCTGCGGGCCATCTCCATCCCGTAGTCCGTCGGCCGCTTGCTGCCGGCGATCGCGACCACAGGCCCAGCCGTGAGTCGAGCAAGGCGCTCGCGGCCGCCGACCACATAGAGCATCCGTGGCGCGTCGGGGCTCTCTTCCAAGGCCGGGGGGTAGCCGGGGGAGCGCCGACAGGCCGTCTCGACGCCGGCTGGCAGGAGGGGGGTGCTTGTCTCGTCGGTCATCTCACACGCCCTTTTTACGCCGCCCGGCTGCCGCGCAGCCCGGTGTCCGGGCGCAGCGACAGCGCCACGCCGACATCGCGCATCCGTACCCGCTCGCAGCCGCCCAGGTCGGCGATCGTGCGCGCCACGCGCAGCGTGCGATGCTGCCCGCGCGCGCTCAGCGTTCCCCGCGCCTGGGCGTCGCGCAGCATCCGCTGCCCCTGCTCGTCCAGCCGCGCGTGCCGTTCGAGCAAGCGCACGTCCATATGCGCGTTCACGGTCGTGCACTCCTCGCGCAGCCGTCGCGCCTGACGCTCGCGGGCTTCGTTCACGCGCTCGCGGGCCTTGGCCGAGCTCGTCCACGGCTCGGCGTCCAGCCCCTCGCTGCTCGCGTTCTCGAGCTTGGCCTGCAGATCGATCCGGTCCAGCAGCGGGCCGCTCAGCTTGCGCCGGTGGCGCGCCAGGTCGGTTTCGCCGCACTGGCACAGTTCGCGTTCGCCCGCATACCCGCACGGGCACGGGTTGGTCGCGGCGAGCAGCATGAACCGCGCCGGGTACACCGCCGAGTGTCGGGCCCTGACGATCGCCACCCGCCCGTCCTCCAGCGGCTGACGCAATGCCTCGAGCGCCGGCTTGGCGAACTCCGAGAGCTCGTCGAGGAACAGCACGCCCCGGTGGGCGAGCACCACCTCGCCGACCCACCCCTTGCGCGCGCCACCCACCAGTCCCGCCATCGTGATCGAGTGATGCGGCGCCCTGAACGGCCTGCTCTGGGCCAGCGCGCCCTCGGTCTCGCCCGCGATGCTGTGGATGCGCGTCACCTCGATCGCCTCCGGGCGGCTGAGCTCCGGCAGGATCGACGGGACTCGCTGCGCGAGCATCGTCTTGCCCGTCCCCGGCGAGCCGCTCAGCAGGCAGTTGTGCCCGCCCGCCGCCGCCACGATCAGCGCCCGCACCGCGTGGTGCTGGCCGCGCACCTCCCTCAGATCCGGCCCCTGCGCACTCGCGGCGCCGCCGCTGGGCGCGGGGTCGTCCGGCTCGAGCAGCGGATCCGGGCGGACCGCCGCTCAGTACGCGCGCCGCGCTCTTCAGCCGTCCCGCCGCGGCGACCGCGAGCCCGTCGACCAACATCGCCTCCCGCGCGCGCTCGGGCGCGAGGACGAGTGTCGCCACCCGTTCCTCCGCGCAGGCCTGCGCCACCGCCAGCGTGCCCTGGCAGGCCCGCACACCGCCGTCGAGCGCGAGCTCGCCGAACAGCGCGTGCGTGTCCAGGCGCTCCTTCGGCAGTTGCTCGCTGGCGGCCAGCACCCCGCACGCCAGCGCCAGATCCAACCCCGGACCCACCTTGGGCACATCCCCGGGAGCGAGGTTGACCGTGATCCGCCGCGCCGGAAACTCATACCCGGAGTTCAGGATCGCCGCCTGCACCCGCTCGCGCGCCTCGCGCACCGACGCGTCGGCGAGCCCGACGATCGCAAACCCTGGCAGCCCCGGCCTGATGTCGACCTCGACCGTCACCCGCCGGGTCTGCAACCCCTCGATCGTGAACGTCCTCGTGCGTGCCAGCATCGTCGTCTGCCTCCTGTGGTGGGGGAGGCATCCAAGTTAGGCCGCGCTTGGGACGAAACTCTCGGGGCAGGGGCTCGACGACGGATCGGGCTGGCCCACGGCCAGCCCGCCGGAGCGACTACATCCCGTCGGGGTGGCGCGCCACGTAGCCCGCCGTGGACATCATCGAACTGGACCACCTCGTGCCCGTCTCCTGCTGGGCGATCGTGTCGAACCGTTTGCCGTCCACCACCATCCATGCGTGTTCGGCGTTCGCGTAGATCGTTATGTACTTGCCCGGGCCGGGTTCGCCGTAGGACTCCAGCGCCGAGGAGTCCTCGGGCGAGCTCAGCAGCCCGCCGCCGTGCAGCGCGTAGGACACCGACCCGAGCAGTCATACCCGGTCGACTGGAACGAGCCGTGCCCGCCGCCGAACACGTATGGCCGCGTCGCGATTTCATCGCCCGCCGCGATCACTCGCGCGACGACGCTCGATCCGGCGCCTTCGCCGCCGGCGGTGCTCGAGGAGTCGCCGCCCGTCAGCGCCGAGCGCGGCGGGTTCAGCGTCTGCCCGTCGCTTACACCGATCACGCTCCATGTCGCGGGACCCACGACGCCGTCCACGGTAAGCCCGTGCCGGGCTTGCAGTCGCTTGACGGCAGCCTCGGTTTCCGGGCCGAAGTTCCCGTCGGCGGTGAGATGCAGCGCGCTCTGCAGTCGCGCCACCGCGTTGCCGCCGCTCGCGTCTTCGCCTGCTCCGGAGGAGGCTTCGCCGGCTGCTGGCGCTGTCGTGGTGGTGATGGGAGTCCGCGAGCGCCGAGGCGGGCGGAGTCAGCGTTTCCTCGGCGCTTACGCCGATCACGCTCCACGTCGCCGGTCCCACGACCCGTCCACGGTAAGCCCGTGCCGGGCCTGCAGCCGCCTGACGGCGGCCTCGGTTTCTGGGCCGAAGTCGCCGTCGGCGGTGAGGTGCAGTGCGCTCTGCAACCGTGCCACCGCGCCCCCCGCGGAGCCTTCGCCCGACGATGCTTCGCCGCTGGACACGTCCGCCGCCGATGCACGCGCGGGGGCCTGGCCGCGCAGCGCCGCGCTCGTCTGCGGCCCGACGATCCCGTCGACAGTCAGCCCGTGGCTCGCCTGGAACCTCTGCACCGCTTCCTCGGTTTCGGGACCGAACACCCCGTCGACGCCGATGCCCAACGCCTGCTGCAGCAGTTCGACCTGCCGGCCTTCGTCGCCTTCGCTCAGCACGATGCTGTGTTCGGTCGTCGTCGGTGGGCCGGCCGCGGTAGAAGCGGCCCCGCCGCCGCGCTGGCGTCGGCCAGGCCCGCGGCGGGACCGGCGCTCAGCGCCACCAGCGCGCCCAGTGAGATCCGCTTCGCGCGCGTTCCGGCTGGCACGAACCGCAGCTCCTGCGCGCGTCTGCGCGCACGCGAGCGTCCCAGCGACAGCTCCCACGGGTCGGTCGCGGCCAGGTCCCGGGCGATCGCGCCGACGCTGCCCACGGGCCGCCCAGCAGCGTCGTCAGCGATGGGGGAGCTGTCCGCCGGCGCCATTCCGGCGCTTGCGCCCAGCCCGCTCGCGCCGTGCGCGAGAGCGGGCGTAGGAGGCCTCCCAGGGAGTCGAGTACGGCAAGATCACGCGACGGCAATCCCGGCATGCGTTACGTCCTTTCGACTTCGCGGTGGCGCCTACGGGGTTAGCTGTCGGGCTCGCGCGCATGCGCTACGCCACGCTGTGGTGGCGATTCGCCCCCGCGGCCCTCTCCGGCCGCAACTGGGTCCCCCGCTCCCCGACCCCGTAAGGTCGAGGATTAGGCACGAACGCGGGGCAACCTAACAGGTCGGCCTGCAATTTGCATCACATCGGGAGGTCTGCAACGTTTCTTGCCGAAGCTGGCGCCGCCAGCTGGATCCGCTCAGCAGGACAGGTGTTGAAAGCGCCGCATTCCGCGCACGCGCACGACCGCGGTCGCCACGCGCTCGCCTTGAACCACGCCCGGTCTCGGCGCCTTCACAGCACGCGAACAGGCGAGCCCGGCCGTGGATCCGCTCCTGGCCCACTGTCTACCGTGACGTGCACCCCCGCCGCGCTGGTAACTTCGCTCACGATGCGCTCGCGTGGACTGAACCCCCGGATACTGCTCTCGCTGCTCGTGCTCGTCGTCGTCGCCGGCGGCGTCGCGGTGCTCCTGATCGGCGGCCCCTCGCGCCAGCAGGCGACCGGCGCCGTCTCAGCCCACGGCCAGTTCCGCGCCGAGGGCGTGTTCTCCCCGGCCGCGCCCGCGCCGGCGCTTGCGCTGCGCAACTACCTCGGCCAGTCCGTCAACATCGACTCCTACCGGGGTCGCGCGGTGCTCGTGACGTTCCTCTACACCAACTGCCCCGACGTCTGCCCGCTGATCACCGCGAGCCTGCACTCCACTCTCGAACTGCTGGGCTCACGGTCCTCGCGGGTGCAGATCATCGCCGTCTCGGTCGATCCCCGAGGCGACACCCGCGCCGCCGTCGCGGCATTTCTCGCGCGCCACCACATGACCGGGCGGATGCTCTACCTCACCGGCACCGCCCACGAACTCGCCCGCGTGTGGAAGGCCTGGGGGGTGGGCTCCGAACGCGACGCCCAGCAGCCGCAGTTCATCAACCACTCCGGGCTCGTTTACGGCATCTCCGCTTCGGGCCGGCGCACGACCGTTTACGCCTCCAACTTCATCCCCGCCGAACTCGCTCACGACCTGCCGCTGCTGGCTGCTCAGTAGGGGCGATTCGTACCAGGCACAGTCAGCGTGCCGTGTGGGCGAACTCACATAATCACGTCGTTTACCGGTGCGCCAGCCGGGTAGATGTGATGTCAACCAAGAGAGGAGACACACATCATGGTTGCACTGATCGTTCTACTGCTGATCCTCGCCATATTCGGCGGTCTGGGGTTCGCGGCTCACGTCCTGTGGCTCGTCCTGCTGATTGCCGTCGCGCTGTGGCTGCTTGGGTTCGTCGTCGGCGGTGTGGACGCCGGAGTCGGTCGCCGGCGCTGGTACGGCCGCTGGTAGCTCATGAGGGCGGCCGGGCCACGGCTAGCCAGGCGAACAGGCTGGTCGTGGAGGGCTGGGGTCTGCAACATCCCCGGTTCGGCGCAGCGCGCGGGCAACCGCTCGCCCCCCCAGGACACGTGCCACGCGGGCGCATCACCCAAGCTGGACGCCGCCGTCCGGCGCGAGCGTCCAGCGCGGATTGTGGGCGATCTCCCAGGGATGCCCCTCGGGGTCGATGAACACCGAGCTGTAGCCGCCCCAGAACGTCTCGGCCGGCTCGCGTCCGATCTTCGCGCCGGCGGCCCGCGCCTGTGCGGTCGCCTCGTCGACCTCCTCGGACGAGCCGAGATTGAGCGCGAGCGTCACCCCGCCCCAGCCGGGGGTGTCCCGTACGCAGCTGTCCTCGGCCAGACGAGAGCGGTCCCACAGCGATAGGACCATGTCGCCGACCTGGAAGAACACGACATCGTCGCCGGCCTCAGCGCCGGTGCTCCAGCCGAGCGCTTCGTAGAAGCGGCGGGCACGGGCGAGATCGCGCACACCCAGGGTGATCACGGTGACTCGCTGGCGCATGCGTGCAGTGTGGCGCATACCCGACCGATGGAGCGCCTTTGCGGTTCGGCGGTCTACCAGGCGCGGCGCGCGCGGACCGCCTCGAGCGAGTAGCCGGCGAGCGAGATCGGTGACATTACGAACTGGTAGCAGAAGAAGTAGAACAGCAGCCCGCGACGGTTCTTGCGCACGCGCAGATTCACAGCCTTGAAGACGCGGCGCTGGTAAGAGAACATGATGCCGCCGAGCACCATATTGAGCGGCAGCACCAACAGCGTCATCGGCCCGACGATCGCGAAGTTGCCGGTCATGGCCAGCAGGACGCCGGGGATGAACGCGAGCGTGAACGTCAGGTCGACGAACGGAAACAGGAAGTTGACGGCCACCGCGTGCGAATAGAACTTGAGCTGGCTCAGCATGCCCAGGCCGTGATCGCGCAGACCCTCGATCATCCCGCGCGCCCAGCGCCGGCGCTGGCGGGCGAACGCGCCCCAGTTCGAGGGCGCGTCGGTGAACGCGACCGCGGTCGGCTCGAACACGCTGCGTCCTCCCCCCAGCAGCATCCGCCAGGTCAGCACGATGTCCTCGCCGATCCGATTCGGCCAGCCGCCGACGAGCTTCAGCGCAGTGGTGTCATAGACGCTGAAGGCGCCCTGCGCGACGAGCGTCCCCTGCAGCAGCGCCTGGCCGCGCTTGACGGAGGCGATGCCGAGGAAGTAGTCCCACTCCTGCGCCCTGGTCAGCAGGTTCTCGCGCGAGTTGCGCACGAGCACCGACCCCGCGACCGCGACCGTGTCAGGCGGTGAGACGAGCAGGCGCGCGACGGCGTGCTTGAGCGAGTAGGGCATCAGCAACGTGTCGGCGTCGATCGTCGCAGTCAACGGGGTGCTCACGGTCTGAAGGGCGGCGTTCAGTGTGTTGGCCTTGCCGCCATGCTCAGCCGCGAGCAGCCGCACGCACGGATAGCGCGCAGCGTACTCGGCGACGATCTCGCGCGTTCGATCGGTCGAGCCGTCGTCTGCTACCACGAGCTCGAAGTGGCCGGGGTACTCGGCTCGCAACGCGTAGTCGAGCGTCTCAGCGATCGAGTCCTCCTCGTTGTATGCAGCGACCAGCAGAGTGACCTGCGGAAAATCACCGTCGAAGCGCAAAGGTCGCGGATTGTCGAGCAGGATCGAGCTGATCAGCTGGATGTTCAGGTAGCCGGGGATCAGCGCAATCCCGGTGATGACGATGATCGCAAGCGGCGTGGAGATGTCGTGCCCGAGCGTCCTGATCCAGCTGCGCGATAGCCATAGCGAGAAGCAGAACCACAACGCGCCCGCCACGAAGGTGAGCGCGATCCGCAGCTTCAACGGGATATAGACGCTGTGCCGTCGTTTCACGCCAGGCGGGCGACGCCGGCGCTCGACGCGGGACACGAGCCGCGGAGCCGGGACGCTGACCGGCGTCACCGGATCGGATGTCCGGAGATCGCGCGTCAGGGGGCTGTTTCCGAGAAGTCGCATCGGCTGGGCGATACATCCGCCCAGCACGGTTATCGACACGGCCCGAGCGCCCCTGAAGCCGCTCGTCGCGACTCGCGACGATCATCGAGCGCGACGTGCCTCCCGGAGGCGGCGGATGAGCCACAACGCTCAGGCCAAGCCCGGGCTGAGACCTTGGTGCGCCGGTGGCAGTGGCGCCACTCTGCTGCTTGCGAGCGTGAAAGCGAGCGCGTCGGCAGACGCCGGGTCGCGTCCCAGAGCTGCTGTAAATTCGCCGGCGGCTCAGGTTCCTGGTGGTGGTCGGTCTATGCGATGCTCACCTCCTCGGGGGTTTCCTCGGGGGTTGTCGGTTCGTTGCCTTCGTATCTGATCCGTCTGAGCCGTTGGCGCTCGAGTTGGGTGAACCTGACGCCGTTGGTGGCGTGCGTCATGTAGAGGTCGAGCACCGCCAGACGAGGGTGAGGCAGCTGGTCTCGCCGGGGAAGCGGCCGATCACCTTGGTGCGGTCTCTTTACCTCACCGAGCGATCGCTCGAGCAGGTTCGTCGAGCGCCAGCGGCGGTGGTGTCTGGTCGGGTAGCGCAGGTGCACGACGAGCGCGTCGAGGTCCTCATTCAGGCATTTGGCTGCGGCAGTGAAGCCGGCCTTATCGAGCTCTCCGACGAGGGCCTTGAGTCGTTGCTTGCCGTCCTGCTCGTTGATCGCCTCGTCAAGCGCCTGCCAGTACGCGCCTCGCACGCGCTCGCGCTCTCGCTCGGGCAGCTTCGCGAGCAGATTGCGCACGCGATGAACGGCGCAGTGCTGGCGGTCTGAGGCCGGCCAGCACTGCTCGATCGCCTTGATCAGCCCAGGAGCGCCGTCGGCGACGATCAAGAGCGGCGCTCCGAGGCCGCGGGCGATCAGGTCGCGCCCCAGGGCGAGCCAGTCCTCGTGGGACTCGCGCATCCCAAGCATCACGGCCAAAAGCACGCGCTCGCCTTCCTCGGTGAAGCCCCAGGCGACAAGGACGCCCTCCTTGGGCCCATTGGGCCTCACCGACAGGAAGACCGCGTCCACGAACAGCGCGGCCAGGTGGACGTCGTAGAGGTCGCGGCGCTTGAACTGCCTCAAAGCGCTCACGGAGCTCCTCACAGATCCGCGAGGCGGTCGACTTCGAGAGCTTCCCGAGGCCTGCCTTATCGCACAGCGACTCGATGTCGCGCATCGACAGGCCCCTGACGAACGCGCCGATCACCATTCGCCCGCAGGGGCTCGGTGCGCAAGAGCTTCGCTCCCCTCGGGAAGAGCTTTGAGACGAACGGCTCGGCTGCCTCCCTGATCTGCGGGATCTCCACCTGGAGCTCGCCCTCGGCAGTCTGGAGCTTGCGCGGGCGAAAGCCGTTGCGCAAGCCTGACTGATAATTGCGCAGCCCTCGCTGGTAGTCCGGGCGCCGGTCATACCTGGCGCGCCCGAGCCAGGCGTCGAACTCATCCTCCACAGCCCGCTGGATGATCAAGCGGGCACCGAGCTTGGCGAGCCCGGACAGCGACTCTCGTGGGTTCTCACCCACCCCAACAGCGAGCAACTGGTCAATCTGATCCTCTATCTCCGCCGACGGCGGTACGGTACGTCTCACGGCGTAGGCCTCCTTCTTCGTCTTGACAGGACTGGAGGGAACCTACGCCGTCGCTCTGACAGCACCCGACGCGTATTTACAGCACTTCTGAGACGCGACCGAGACGCCGCTCACGCTCGTGCATCGGACGAGATCCGAGCGTTTCAGACGGCACCCAGCCCGCTCCCCCGCACGAGGTCAGGCGTTTGATTGGACCTGGATGCCGGTGGCCTGTGCCAGTGCTGCTTGGCGTGTGTCAAGTGTGTGCAGAATTCGGCCGGTGGCTGCCGCTGTGGCGATGATCAGCAGGTCGGTTGCATTGGTGGTGCGTCCGGCGGAGCGTGCGGTGGCGAGCACGTCGCCGTAATGCTCCGCCACGGTCTCGTCGACCGGGATCGGCTCGAAGGCGTCACGAACCGCGATGAGGCGCCTTTGACGGGCGGCACGTGCCGAGGGACTGCCGGCGAGTCGCACGCCAGCGCGCAGCTCGCCGAGGGTGATTACCGAGATGGCCATCGTCTCTGGCGCGTCCGTTTGGCGTCGGGGAAGACCGTCGATCACGACGGAGGTATCGAGCAACGCTCCGCTCAAGAGCGATCCCACGGATCGCCTACCGGCTCCTCTTCAGCGCGCACCCTGGCGATGTCTGTTGCGAAGGCATTATCGACGGGGGTGGCGGCGAGGATCGCTTGGAACGTATCGCGATCGACGTCCAGCCGGCGCTCGTAGGGATGATCCGCGGGGCCCAGCCGCGCGACAGGGCGCCCCCGCACCGTGATCGTGAACTCCGCGCCGGCCTCCGCGCGGCGCAGCACGTCCGCGATGTTGTTGCGCAACTCTCGCTGGGGGATCGTACGGCTCTCCATACAGTTGCTACACAGCGTAGCAGTCGGCGGGGGCGCAGCAAAGACACTGCCGCATCCTGCTCACCCAGCCAGTCAGGCGAACGCTTGCTGAGTTGTTGCGCGGTCAGGGTAGGCCGCGAGTTGCTTGCCGGCGTTCTTGAGAGAGGCGACGACCGGAATCGAACCGGTGTAAACGGCTTTGCAGGCCGCTGCGTAGCCACTCCGCCACGTCGCCGGGAGACCTCCCTAGGTTATCGGGCCGCCGCCTGCTGCTGGCGATCCCCGATTGGCCGGCGATGTTGCCGATCCACTGCCAAGGAGGCGCCTTATCGGGGGCTTCGGGTCCCGTTATCCATCTTTTCTCGTTTCGTTAGTGGCCGTTAGGGACATTGTTAGCGTCCGCACAGCGAGCGTGCGCATCATGGCCTCATCCCATTTGAACCTGGAGGTGGTCGTGAAACGTCTACTCGCACCCATACTGCTCGCGGCGATCGCCGGAGCTGCCGTTGCGCTCGTCGCAGTGCTCACGCTCGGCTCCGATGGCGGGCGGTCGACACCCACCGTGCGCACAACCAGCGCATCGGTTCGTAGCGGCGCATCGACGGGAACCCGCCGTGAGGTCGCATCGACGGCGCTCACGGCCACTCAGATCTACCAGCGCGACTCCTCGGGGGTCGTGTCGATCAAGGCCGTCACGTCGGAGGGTGAGGACAGCGGCACCGGCATCGTGCTCGACGACCAGGGTCTGATCCTCACCAACGACCACGTGGTCGCGGGCGCGAGGAGCATCGTGGCCGGCCCGGGCAAGTCCTCAAACGTGACCCGCGCCGCGACCCTCGTGGGCGAGGAAGCCAACCAGGACCTCGCGCTCATCCGCATCGATCCGTCGGGCCTGGGCCTGCATCCGCTGAATCTCGTGAGCTCAAGCTCCGTCCAGGTCGGCGATGCGGTGTACGCGATCGGCAATCCATATGGCCTCAACGAGACGCTCACCCGCGGCATCGTCTCCGCGCTCGGTCGCGAAATTGCCGCCCCCGACGGCTCGAAGATCACCGGTGCGATCCAGACCGACGCGGCGCTTAACCCGGGCAACTCCGGCGGACCGCTGCTCAACGAACGGGGTGAAGTGATTGGCGTGAACTCCCAGATCGCCAGCGACGCGGCGCGCTCCGAAGGCTCCCAGCCCGGGAGTACGGGCGTGGGGTTTGCGATTGCTTCCAATACGCTCGCCCAGGCGGTCAAGAAGATCGAAGCCGGCGAAGGCGTCTCCTCTGCCTCGACAAGCCAGAGCCAGGTCCAGACCGAAAGTGGCGCGGCCGGTACGCAGTCGCCCTACGGCGGGCGCTCGCCGTACGGTTCGCAGAGTCCCCACGGCGAAGTCGAAGCGGGCGGTTCCGGAGCCGAAGGCGGCTCCGGCCAGAGCGGCGTGGTCGTACCAGGCGAAGGCGGCTCGGAATCGGCCGGTGCCGGCGGCGAAGGCCAGACGATCATTGTGCCCTGACAGACTGCGAGACCCGGGCGCGTTGGGAGGCTCCGCCCGGGCCTTGTGCGACGCAGACGTGCCGCGAAACGCTCCGTAGCGCCGAAACCATCGCGGCCAATGCGCGTTGATAGGCTTGAAAATCCGATCCCAGGGCGATTAGCTCAGCTGGGAGAGCGCCGCCTCGACAAGGCGGAGGTCACTGGTTCGAGCCCAGTATCGCCCATTTTTCTTGGCGGCAAATAAACCGCCCAGGCAACGGCTTTACGATCGGCAAACGGTCTGGAGCGCGTTCTTCGGGTTCGGCTTTCGCGCAGGCAGTCATTCCGAGACCGCGCGCAACGGCAGCGTCTCGTCGTCCGAGGCTCAGGAAGGTGGCGAACCCGGCTTGAATACGGTTCGTATCATTCCTCCCATAGGCGCTTGCGATTTCTTCCTCAACTTATCGTTTGTCGCCCGGCGCCGGTGGAACGACCGTGCGAGAGCGATAGCGGCGCTTGGGTTCTAGACCGCGACGACCTGCAGCGCAGGGTGTGCGTGTGCGATCTGGCTGTAGTCCTTGTCCTGGGTGATGACGGGGAGTCCATGCTCGATCGCGGTCGCGGCAATCAGCGCGTCGGTTAGCTTGACGGTCCGGTGGATACCGGCGCGGCGGCAGTCGATCACCAGTCGTGCCCATGCGACCATCACCGCCTCGCTGACCGGGATCGGGTCGGCGGCTCTGGCGAGCGCGAGCGTGTCGGCGCGGCGTGTCCTTGCCGAGGCCTCGCGTGCGGCCAGCACGCCGAGCTGGAGCTCGCCGATCGTGACGACGGACACCGCCACGTGCGCTGGGAGTTCGTCTAGCGGTCGTCCCGTTTCGCGGGCGATGAACACCGAGGTGTCCAAAAGACCGCTGTCGGGCACGCTCAAAGCTCGTCGAGGGTCTGGCCTGCGAGCTCGTTCAGCTCTTGCCGGAGAGCGGGATCGGCGGCGCGATCGACGAGGTGCTGGCGCAGGTCCGGTCCGGAGAGCCAGCGTGCGCGGCGTCCGTGGGGCACGATGTCCGCAATCGGCTCGCCGTGCACGGTCAGGGTCACTCGCTCACCAGCCCTCACGGCGTCGATCACCCGGCTCGTCTGATTACGCAGATCCCGCACCCCAACATCCATGTGCGACATCGTAGCAACACAGGGCTCGCGTACGACCACCGCATCGGCCAATCCCAACAGCCGGGCACCAACATCCAGCGTTGGGGTCACCCCGGCTCACTGCATCCAGAGTCAACATCTGGGCTGATCGGGTCGGGCCTCGCATGCGAGGCCCGAGACGAGCCGCATGCGGCTCGTCTTCCGTTGGCGCATGCGCCAACGGGCGGGACGTGCATGCACGTCCCGCGGACAGGCCGCATGCGGCCTGTCCCACCCCATCAGCGTTGACAGTCATGCGGCCCCACGCTTCTATGCCTCGCCGGTCAGGTTCGGCAAACTGTACTTGCGGGTGTCGGGGCAGCGCTCGAGCAGCCCGAGCTCCACGAGGGTGAGCGCGTAGCGGTGTGTCGTGGACGGGCTCATGCCCAGCTCTTCGGCGATTTCTACGATTCCGCGAGAGCCTCCGTCCGGGCCGAAGCAGGTGAGGAGCGACAGGCCGCGCAGCAGCGAGCGCGACAGGCGCGGGTCGACGGCCCCGATCGGCATGTAACCGCTGAGTCGGGAAGCCGAGGCCGACTTGGCTGGGCGGTCGTCGTCCTCCGGGTGCAGGGGAGCATTGAGAATGTCAGCGATGAGCGTGGAGATGCTCGGGGCGCGACTGTGGGATGCCGCGCGCACCACGTCATCGACCTGGGCGGGAGAGAGTTTGATGGAGATGGAGAGAGGCTCGTCTTTGGTCATGGCGGCGATGATGCCAGATGCAGACGAGTGTCACTAGCCCGTGTTTCTCAGTCGGACCGCCTGATCGCGCGGGAGGTAGCCTCCAGCGCTGCGATGTCGATCACGGTCACACTTCCCGACGGAACGCCGCTGGAGCTCCCGGACGGCGCCACGGGCGCGGACGCCGCCGCGGCGATCGGGCCCGGGCTGGCGCGGGCGGCGCTCGCGATCGCGGTCAGCCATCCGGAGGCGGGTGGCGGCGGCGAGCAGCCCGAGGTCCGCGACCTGGCCCGGCCGCTGCCCGACGGAGCGCACGTGTCGATCCTGACGAAGAAGAGCGGCGAACAGGCGCTGCGGCTGATCCGCCATGACGCCGCCCACGTGCTCGCCGCGGCCGTGATGGAGCTGTATCCCGGCGTGCGCATCTCGATCGGACCCCCGATCGAGCAGGGGTTCTACTACGACTTCGAGTTTCCCCCCGGGGTGACCGTCTCCGAGGAGCAGTTTCCCCAGATCGAAGAGCGCATGCGCGCGCACGTCACCGCGGCGGAGGCGTTCGAGCGCCGCGACGTGACGCCCGCGCAGGCTCGCGAGCGGTTCATGGGGGAGAGTCAGGATTACAAGGTCGAGCTGATCGACGACCTCCTCAGCGCCGCCGACTCAGAGCACCCGCTGGAGACGGTGTCGCTGTATACGAACGGGCCCTTCACCGATCTCTGCCGCGGCCCGCACGCCCCGAGCACCCGCTCGATCGGCGCGTTCGCGCTGCAGTCGGTCGCCGGCGCCTACTGGCGCGGGGATTCCACCCGCACGATGCTCACGCGCATCTACGGCACCGCCTTTCACTCCGCCGCCGAACTGGCCGAGCACTCTCGAGCGCCTGGAGCAGGCCCGCGCGCGCGACCATCGCAAGCTCGGGCGCGAGCTCGACCTGTTCACCTTCTCGGAGGTCTCGCCCGGCGCCGCGTTCTGGCTGCCCGCGGGGACCCGCTTGTGGAACAAGCTCGTCGCGGTCTCGCGCGAGATGGGCACCGAGCGCGGCTACACCGAGGTCAAGACGCCGCTGATCTACGACGCCGAGCTGTGGAAGACCTCCGGGCACTGGGGCAAGTACCGCGAGAACATGTTCCTCGCCGTCGACTCCGAGGGGGAGGAGATGGGCGCGGTCAAGCCGATGAACTGCCCCGGCCACGCCCACCTGTTCGCCAGCCGCCGCCACTCCTACCGCGACCTGCCCGTGCGCTACTCAGAGCCCGGCCTGCTGCACCGCAACGAGGCCTCGGGCGTGCTGCACGGGCTGCTGCGGGTCAGGCACTTCGCCCAGGACGACGCGCACATATTCTGCACCGAGGAGCAGGTCCAGCAGGAGGTCGCGGGCTGTCTGGAGCTGGCGTTCGCGACGTATGCGCTGTTCGACCTGGACGTGCGCCTGGAGCTCTCGACCCGCCCGGACGAGCGGATCGGCGACGACGCGATGTGGGACCGCGCCGAGAGCGCGCTCACCACGGCGCTGGACGAGCAGGGGCTGGAGTACGAGCTGAACCCCGGGGACGGGGCGTTCTACGGCCCGAAGATCGACATGCACATGACCGACTCGCTCGGCCGCTCGTGGCAGTTGGGAACAGTTCAGCTGGACTACTCGATGCCCGCTCGGTTCGGGCTGACGTACACCGGCGCGGACAACTCCGAGCACACCCCGTGATGATCCACCGCGCGTGCTTCGGCTCCTACGAGCGGTTCATCGGGATCATGCTCGAGCACTACGCGGGCGAGCTGCCGCTGTGGCTCGCGCCCGTGCCGGCGATCGTGCTGGCGGTCTCAGACCGCTACAACGACTACGCCCTGAGCGTCGCCGAGGAGCTGCGCGCCGGCGGCGCATACGTCGAGTGCGACGATCGCGGCGAGTCGGTGGGACGCAAGATCCGCGACGCCGAGCTGCGCAAGATCCCCTACATGCTGATCGTCGGCGAGCGCGAGCAGGCCGATCGCAGCGTGTCGGTGCGCGAGCACCGCGGAGGCGACACCGGCGCCGTCGGGTTGACGAGCTTCGGCGAACGGTTGCGCGGAGAGCTATACTCGGCCCCGTTGACACCCCGCAAATCCTCAGAGCGCGACGCCTAGAGCTTGAGCTTGACGCCTAGCAGCCACGACAGCTAGTGCCGGTACCACGCAGGTTCGACCGGCGCCCGCCCGAGCGGGACCAGACAAGGGTCAACGAGCGCATCCGCGTGCCCGAGGTGCGCATGATCGACGACGAGGGCAATCAGATCGGCGTGATGAAGACGCCCGACGCGCTCAGCTTCGCGCAGGAACGCGACCTGGATCTCGTCGAGGTCGCGCCAGAGGCCCGCCCGCCCGTGTGCCGGGTGCTCGACTACTCCAAGTACAAGTACGAGCAGGCCCAAAAGCTCAAGCAGGCACGCAAGCACCAGCAGCAGATCACGGTGCGCGAGATCAAGTTCCGCCCGAAGATCGCCCAGCACGACTACGACACCAAGAAGCACCACGTCGAGCGTTTCCTGCGCCACAAGGACAAGGTCAAGGTCACGATCATGTTCCGCGGGCGCGAGGTCACCCATCCCGAGCGCGGCACCGCGATCCTCGACCGGCTCGCCGAGGAGCTCTCCGAGCTGGGCGTGGTAGAGCAGCGCCCGATGCAGGAAGGGCGCAACATGACGATGATGATGGCCCCCTCCAAAGCCGTGCTCGCGGGCCGGGTGGACGGGGACAGCCCGGCGCCGGACGGTGCGGGACCGGCCACGTCGGACGTGGCCGGCGATGAGAACGGCGGCGTGGGCGCAAGCGCGGGTGAGAACGGCGCCGCCGATGCGGACGCCGCGGGCCCCTCGGAGTCCGCCGCCACAAACGGCGGCGAGGCCGCCGGCGCGGATAGTGCCGAGAAGGCTCCCTCCTCGCCTGGACCCTCCAGCGCGGACAGCGCCGAGGACACTTCCTCCTCGCCCGAGGCCTCCGGCGCGGACGGCGCCGAGGACGCTCCCTCCTCGCCCGAGCCCTCCGTGGCCGCCGGCGAGGACACGGCCGCCTGAGCGACGGCCGCCGGCTCCCGGTCGAATCGGGGTCGGCGCATCAGGCCGGGCATGTCATACTGTTGCGCTCGCTATGCCCAAGATGAAGACACACTCCGGCGCGAAGAAGCGCTTCAAAGTCACCGCCTCCGGCAAGGTGCGCGGCAGGCACGCCTTC
Organism: uncultured Solirubrobacterales bacterium; assembly: GCA_963786535.1. GTDB lineage: Bacteria > Actinomycetota > Thermoleophilia > Solirubrobacterales > Solirubrobacteraceae > Palsa-744. The sequence continues at coordinate 746,024 of CAWAZI010000002.1, forward strand.
ACGAGCCACATCCTCGAGAAGAAGTCGCCCAAGCACAAGCGCGCGCTGGGGCGCCCGGCGATTCTCTCCGACCATGACACGCCGCGTGTCAAGAAGCTGTTGGGAGTCGGCAAATGACCAGGGTGAAGCGCTCGCTCAACGCGCGCAAGAAGCGTCGCTCGACGCTTGAACAGACGAAGGGATTCCGCGGCCAGGCGCACTCGAATTACAAGCGCGCCAAGGAGGCCCTGATGAAGGCGGACTCCTACGCCTACAGGGATCGGCGCAACCGCAAGCGCGACTTTCGCCGGCTGTGGATCACGCGCATCAACGCCGCCGCCCGCCTCAACGGGATGAGCTACTCGCAGTTCATGCACGGCCTGTCGCTGGCCGGGATCGAGCTGGACCGCAAGGTGCTGGCCGACATCGCCGTGCGCGACGCCGACACGTTCCGACGTTTCGCCAGACCGCCCGCGAGGCTTGTCGGCGTCGGCCGCCTGAGTACCCCACCGACATCGACACGCTCCGGGCGTCGCTCCTTCACAGGGACGGCGCCTTTTTTGTGCCCCCAACGAATCGCCATTCGACCTCCATGCCCATCCACATAGACCGCATCGGCCCTTAATGACCATCACCTCCCCCCACAACCCCCATCTGAAGGAACTGCGCCGGCTGACGCGCAGGCACGAGCGCGAGCGCGGCGGTCGCTTCGCAGCCGAGGGGGAGGATCTGATCGCGGCCGCCGAGTGCGCCGGGTGGCCCGCCGTGGAGGGCTACCGCGTGGCGGGCTGTGAGCTCGGCGGAGCGCGGTTCACCGACGTCGCGCCCGAGGCGCTCGCCGCCGTCTCGGCGCTCGGCTCGGGCACGCGCGCGATCGGCGTCTACGAGCAGCGCTGGCTGGATGCGCCCGTGGGGCCGCTGTGCGTGTACCTGCACGGCGTCCGCGACCCCGGCAACGTCGGCACGGTGCTGCGCGGCGCGCTCGCCTTCGGCGCCTCCTGCGTGGCGCTCGGGCCGGACTGCGCCGATCCATACTCGCCCAAGGCGGTGCGGGCGAGCATGGGCGCCGTGTTCGCCGTCGCGCTCGCGCGCGTGCGGACGCGGACGACGGATCGCCGGGCTGCAGCTGCCGGGTAAGCGCGTCGCGCTCGTCGCCGGCGCGGGCGAACCGCTGCAGGCCCTGTGCGTGCTCGCGTCGCCGCGGCTCGGAGGTGCTGACGCTGCTCGTCGGCGCCGAGCGCGAGGGGCTGCCCGCTGATGTCGTGAGCGCGTGCGAGCACGTCGCCCATATCCCCATCATGGCTGAGTCGTTGAACGCGGCGATGGCCGCGACCGTGGCGCTGTACGAGACTACGACCCGCGGCTCGACTAGGGTCCGGGCGTCATGATCGAGCGGATCGACGAGCTGAGCGCGCAGGCGCGGGCCGCAATCGTCGGGGCCGACGACGGCGAGGCCCTGGAGGAGCTGCGGGTGCGCTATCTCGGGCGCAAGGCCGAGCTGCCCCAGCTGCTGCGCGGCGTAGCCGAGCTTGCGCCCGAGCAGCGCGCGGCGGTCGGCAAGGCCGCCAACCAGGCGCGCCAAGAGCTGGAGGGACTGATCGAGGCGCGGGCCGCCGAGCTGAGCGGCGCCGAGCTGGAGCGCCGGCTGCGCGAGGATGCCGTCGACGTGACGCTGCCCGGAGCGCCCTCGCAGCCGCTCGGGCGGCTGCACGTCCTCACGAGCACGCGGCGACGCCTGGAAGACGTCTTCCTCGGCCTCGGCTTCACCGTCATGGAGGGCCCCGAGATCGAGACGGTCCACTACAACTTCGACGCGCTCAACCACTCCCCGACGCACCCCGCGCGCGCGCGGACCGACACGTTCTACGTCGCCCCCGCCACGGTGCTGCGGACACACACCTCGCCGATGCAGATCCGGGCGATGGAGGCCCATCCGCCGCCGCTGTATGTGGTGATCCCCGGGCGCGTGTACCGCCCGGACTCCGACGCCACGCACACGCCCCAGTTTCACCAGATCGAGGGTTTGGCCGTGGACGAGGACATCACGCTGGCAGACCTCAAGGGCACGCTGCTCGTATTCGCGCGCGAGATGTTCGGAGACGAGCGCGAGGTGCGATTGCGGCCGCACTTCTTCCCCTTCACCGAGCCCAGCGTCGAGGTCGACGTCTCCTGCTTTCACTGTGACGGCCGGGGCCATCTGCGCGACGGCTCGCGCTGCTACCTGTGCAAGGGCGAGGGCTGGCTGGAGGTGCTCGGTGCGGGCGAGGTCGATCCGAACGTGTACTCCCACGTATCCACCACCGAGGCCAACTCTCCGGGCTATGACCCCGAGCGCGTCCAGGGTTTCGCCTGGGGCATGGGGATTGAGCGGATCGCGATGCTCATGCACGGCATCCCCGACCTGCGGCTCTACTACGAGAACGATCTGCGATTCCTGGAACAGTTCACCTGATGCGCGTCCCCGAGACATGGCTGCGCGAATACTGCGACCCCGATCTCGACGTCGCCGGCGTGGAGGAGCGGTTGACGATGACCGGCACGAAGGTCGAGGCGATTCACCACCACGGGGTCCCCTCGACGGAGAACTTCGTCGTGGGGCGTGTGCTGAGCGCCGAGCGCCACCCCGACGCGGATCGACTGAAGGTATGCGCTGTCGACCTCGGCGAGGAGTCGCCCGCGACGATCGTCTGCGGCGCCCCGAACGTGGCCGCCGGACAGACCGTCGCCGTGGCCAGGCCCGGCGCGGTGATGCCCGACGGCAGCAAGCTGAAGCAGGCCAAGCTGCGCGGCGTCGTCTCCGAAGGCATGATCCTGGCCGCGTCCGAGCTCGAGATCGGGTCCGGCGGCGAAGGCATCATGGTGTTGGACGACGTCATGCTCGACGCCGAGCTTGCGCCCGGCACGCCGCTGGCGGACGTGCTGCCGATCGCCACCGAGGTGATCGAGCTGGAGGTGACCCCCAACCGGCCCGACTGTCTCGGCGTCTACGGGGTCGCGCGCGAGCTGCACGCCGCGACCGGGGCGCCGCTCGCGCCCGAGCCCTGGCGCGATGACCCGGGCTCGCCGGGCGCGGTGACGGGCGCTGAGGTGACAGTGCAGTGTCCCGACCTCTGCCCGCGTTTCACCGCGCGCGTGTTCGAGCACGTCACGATCGCCCCCTCACCGCCGTGGCTCGCCGCGCGGCTGAGCGCCGCTGGGCAGCGGCCGATCAACAACGTCGTGGACATCACCAACTACGCGATGCTGCTCACCGGCCAGCCGTTGCACGCCTTCGACCTCGACCGCGTCGCCGGCGCGCACCTGACGGTCCGCCGCGCCACCGAGGGCGAGCCGGTCGCGACGCTCGACGGGCAGACACGCACGCTCGACGCGGAGATGGTCGTGATCGAGGACTCAGACGGTCCGACCTCGATCGCCGGGCTGATGGGTGGCGCACGCTCGGAGGTCCAGCCGGACACTACGCGCGTGCTGCTGGAGGTCGCCAACTGGCATGGGCCCAACATCCACCGCAGCTCGTGGGCGCTCGGCCTGCGCAGCGAGGCCTCTGCTCGCTTCGAGAAGGGCCTGGCGCCCGAGCAATGCCTGTGGGCGCAGGCGGTCGCCACCCGGCTGATGATCGAGTGCTGCGGTGCGACGGTGTTGCCGGGCACGATCGACGTCGGCGGCGAGGGCGCTCCGCCGCCCGCGATCGGACTGCGCGAGGCGCGCGTGCGCGCGATCCTCGGCGTTGAGATTCCCCGTGCCCGCCAGGCGGAGATCCTGAGCGCGTTGGACTTCCACACCGCCGAGGTGGACGACGGTCTGCAGGCGACCCCGCCGCCCGCTCGGCGCGAGGACGTCACCCGCGAGATCGACCTGATCGAGGAGGTCGCCCGGATCGACGGCCTCGAGCGGCTGCCGGTCACGCTTCCCGCGCGCCGTGGCGCGGCCGGCAGGCTGACCCACTCCCAACTGGTGCGCCGCGCCGCCGAGGACGCGCTGGTCGGTCGCGGTCTGCACGAGATCGTCGGCTGGAGCTTCGCCGAGCCCGCGCTGCTGGACCGGCTGCTGCTACCGGCCGAGCACCCCCTGCGGGGCGTGGTGAGGATCGAAAACCCACTCTCGGAGGATCAGTCGATCATGCGCCCGACGCTGCTTGGCTCGCTGCTTGATGGGGCGCGCCACAACGTCTCGCGCAATGGCCCCGATCTCGCCATCTTCGAGTCCGGCGCCGTCTACCGAGCGGCGAGCGAGGACTCCGACGGCGATCGTCCGGCCGACGAACACCACGCGCTCGGCGTGCTGCTGGCCGGCGATCTGGAGCCACCCTCGTGGCGCGGACGCCGCGGCGAGGCGGACTTCTTCGCGGCCAAGGCGCTGCTCGGCTCGCTGCTCGACCGCTTCCACGTCCACTGGTCGGTGCGCGAGGCCACGCACTGGCCGTTCCTGCACCCCGGCCGCAGCGCCGAGGTGCTCGCGCGCGCCCCCTCCGCCGAGCCGCTGCGACTTGGCTTCCTCGGCGAGGTGCACCCGCGCGTAGCCGAGAGCTGGGATCTGGGGCGCACCGCGACATTCGCGATCGACCTAGGCATCCTCGCCGCCGTTGCGCCCGAAGTCGTCTCCTTCACCGCCTTCGGGCCATTCCCGGCGCTGCGCCAGGACCTCGCGGTCACGCTGCCCGTCGAGGTCTCCGCGCGCGAGCTGCTGCACCTCGTGCGCAGGGCCGGAGGAGAGATGCTCGACACGGCCGAGATCTTCGACGTCTACACCGGCGCCCAGGTAGGGGAGGGACGGCGCTCCCTCGCCCTGACCATGTCCTTCCGTGCGTTCGAGCGCACATTGACCGACGAGGACGTCGCGCCCGTGCGCGAGCGGATCCTCGCCGCGCTATCCGAGCTGGGGGGCGAGCTCCGTGGCTGACGCTAAGGATCTCCCGCAGGCTTTCGCCGAGGGCTCCCCGCGGGTACTCGTCGCCGGCGCCACCGGGTTCGCGGGCGCACTGGCGGCGCACCTGCTGTGGCGCCATCCCCGGTTCGAGCTCATCGGTGTGACCGGGCGCTCGGAGGTCGGCCGGCGCCTGGACGACCTCTACCCTCGCTACCGCGTTCCGCTTGCGATCGAACAGCTGGACCTCGACCGGCGCGCGCTCGAGCGCGACACGGGCGGGCGCCTGGATGCGGCCGTCGTCGCCTATCCCCACGCCGCCGCCGCGCCCACCGTCGGCGCGCTGCGCGAGCTCGGCGCGCGCGTCGTGGATCTCAGCGCCGATTTTCGCCTCTCCTGCATCGAGACGTACGAGCAGTGGTACGGCCCGCACCCGCGCCCGGACCTACTTGACCAGGCGGCATACGGGCTGACCGAGCTGCATCGCGCGCAGATCGCCGACGCGGCGAATCGTCGCCAACCCCGGCTGCTATCCGACCGCGGCCGTGCTCGGGCTCGCGCCGCTCGCCCGCGCGGGGTTGATCGCCGACGTCGTGATCGACGCCAAGCAGGGGATATCCGGCGCCGGGCGCACGTTCGACGACACCACCCACCTGTCGATGGCCGGCGAAAACATCCTCCCCTACAAGGTCGCCTGCCACCGGCACACGCCCGAGATCGAGGAGCAACTCGGTCTGCTCGGCGCGAGCATGCCCGTTCAGTTCCAGGCCCACCTGGTGCCGCTTGACCAGGGCGAGCTGGCCAGCTGCTACGTGACCACCACTCGCACCGTGGCGCCGGCCGAGCTGGCGGAGCTCTATGCGGATGCCTACACCCACGAGCCGTTCGTAGAGGTCGTCGCCGAGCCCCCCGGCACGCGCGACGTGCAGGAGACGAACTTCTGCCGCGTGTTCGCCGCCGCCGATGGGCACACCGGCAAGGTGGTCGTGCTCTCGGCGATCGACAACCTCTGGAAGGGCACCTCCTCGCAGGCCGTACAGAACCTCAACGTCATGTTCGGGATGTCAGAGACTGAGGGGCTGCTGTGAGCGCCGGCAACGACGTGTTCGGCGATCGGGCCTCCGCCGGCCCGCCGCAACCGTTCTTCGGTTCGCGCTGGGTGCCGCCGCCCACGCACGTGCGCGACCTGGGGCCCGCCGCGGGCCTGCCCGCCGGCTTTCGCGCCGCGGGAGTCGCGTGCGGGATCAAGTCCTCCGGCAACCCCGACCTTGGTCTGCTCGTGTGTGACTCAGAGGCTCCTGTCAGCGCGGCGCGCTTTACCGCCACCGGCACGCCCGCCGCGCCCGTGCTGCTCAGCCAGGAGCGCTGCCGGCTCGATGGGCTGCGCGCGATCCTCGCCAACTCCGGCTGCGCCAACGCCGCGACGGGGCGGCGCGGACTCGACGACGCCGCCAAGACTCAGGGCGCCGCAGCTCTAGCCGTGGGGGTAGGGGAGTCCGCGGTCGCGCTCGCCTCCACCGGCGGCATCAGCTGGTACCTGCCCGTCGACGCGGTGCTGAAGGGCATTCTCGCCGCTCACGGCGAGCTGCGCCGCGAGGGCGACGCCGACTTCCAACAGGCGATCCAGACGACCGACGCGTTCGAGAAGCGCGCCTGCCTCGAGGTCGAGCTCTCCTGCGGCCCCGTCCGCCTGACCGCGCAGTGCAAGGGCGCGGGCATGATCTCTCCGAACTTCGCCACGATGTTCTGCTTCGTGCAGACCGATGCCGTGCTGGAGTCCCACACGGCGGATCTGCTGTTCGGAGTGTGCGTCAAGCGCTCCTTCGACCGCTGCTCGGTCGATGGGCAGCTTTCGACGAACGACACGGCGATCCTGATGTGCTCCGGCGCCTCCGGCGTACGGATCGCGACGGAGAGCGAGGACGAGCTGCGCTTCGGCGAGGCGCTCGACGCGCTGCTGCGTCAGCTCGCGATCCTGATGGTCGCAGACGGCGAGGGCGCCGGCCGGATCGCGCGCGTGATCGTGCGCGGGGGTCACCTGGAGGGCGTCGAGGCCGCCGCGCGCGGCGTGGCCAACTCGCCGCTCGTCAAGGCCGCGCTGCACAGCGGCGACCCCAACTGGGGCCGGATCGTCCAGGCCGTCGGCGGAGTCCTGCCCGGGACCGCTCCGCTGGCGGTGGACATCGCGCTGCAGGGCATCCCCGTCTGCTCGGCGGGCGTCGCGATTCCCTACGACGAGGCCGAGCTGGCCGACGCGTTGAAGGCCAACGAAGTCGAGTACGAGATCACGCTGCCGGGCGAGGGAGCCGAGACCGAGGTCTTTTTCTCCGACCTCTCGCATGAGTACGTGACAATCAACGCGGATTACACAACGTGAGGAGCGAATCATGCGCGATGTAGGCACCCTGCTCGAGGCGCTCCCATACATCCGGGAGTTTCACGGCAAGACCGTCGTCATCAAGTACGGCGGCGCGGCGATGGAGGATGCGAGCCTGCGCGAGGAGTTCGCGCGCGACGTCGTGCTGCTCAAGTACGTCGGCCTGAACCCGATCGTCGTGCACGGCGGCGGTCCCGACATCACCGCCTACATGCAACGCCTCGGCCTGCCCGTCGAGTTCGTCGGCGGCCTGCGGGTCTCCGACGAGAGCACCGTCGAGGTAGCCAAGATGGTGCTCGTCGGCAAGGTCAACACCGAGATCGTGCTGCGCATCAACCGCCACGGCCAGCCCGCGATCGGGCTGTGCGGCGACGACGGCTCGCTGTTTCGCGTCTCCCGCCGCACCGCGCCCGGCGGCGAGGACATCGGCTTCGTCGGGCGCATCGACCATGTCGACGTCGACGTGCTCAACCACGTCGCATCCGACTACATCCCCGTGATCGCCTCCGTCGGCGCCGATCGCGACGGGCACTCCTACAACGTCAACGCCGACGAGGCCGCCGGCGCCGTCGCGGGCGCGCTGGGCGCATACAAGGTCATCTTCCTGACGGACGTCCCTGGCTGGCTGCGCGACCCGGGCGATCCCGATTCGCTGATCGGACAGGCCAGCACCGCCGAGATCCGCTCAGCACTCGACACGCTCGACGGTGGCATGCGCCCCAAGCTGCAGGCATGCGTCGATGCGATCGGGGCGGGCGTGTCCGCCGCACACATCCTCGACGGGCGGCTCGCGCACTCGCTCCTCTTGGAGCTCTTTACCGATGCGGGAATCGGGACCAAGATCGAGGCGGCCTCGTGACCCTGTCGGAGCTGCAGGCGCTCGAGCGCGAGCACGTCGTCCCGTCGTATGCGCGCTCCCCGGTGCAGTTCGTACGCGGCGAGGGTCCGTGGCTGTGGGATGAGGAGGGCAACGAGTACCTCGACTTCCTGTGCGGCATCTCCGTCACGAACGTCGGGCACTGTCACCCGCGCGTGGTCGCGGCCGTGCGCGAGCAGGTCGGCCGGCTGATGCACGTCTCCAACCTGTTCTACACCGAGCCCGCGATGCGCCTGGCCGAGCGCCTGTCGCGGTCCAGCCTCCAGGGAAAGGTCTACTTCTGCAACTCCGGCGCGGAGGCCAGCGAGGCCGCGATCAAGCTGGTGCGCAAGGCCCATCCGGGCGGGGATGTCGTAGTCGTGTACGGAGCGTTTCACGGGCGTACCTACGGCGCGCTGTCGGCCACGCCGCAGGAGGCCAAGCAGGCGCCGTTCGCGCCGCTGGTCCCGGGCTTTCGCGCCGTCGATGCGACCCCCGAGGCGATCGCCGGCGCCGTCGATGCGAACACGGCCGCGGTGCTGCTGGAGCCGATCCAGGGCGAGTCGGGCGTGAACGTGCTCTCCACAGAAGCGCTCCAGGCCGCACGCGATGCCTGCGACGAGCACGGCGCCGCGCTCGTGTTCGACGAGGTCCAGTGCGGGATGGGCCGCACCGGCACGCTGTGGGCCTACGAGCAGACCGGCGTCATCCCGGACGCGATGACTGTCGCCAAGGCGCTCGGCGGGGGTCTGCCGATCGGTGCGCTCGTCACGGCTCCGCATCTTGGCAGACGTATTCCAGCCCGGCGATCACGGCTCCACGTTCTCCGGCGGCCCCGTCATCGCCTCGGCCGCTCTCGCCGCGCTGGAGATCATCGACGATCCCGAGCTGCTCGGGCGCGTGCGCGAGCTCGGCCATCGTCTGCAAGCAGGCCTGGAGCGCCTGCCGCACGTGCTCTCCGTACGCGGGCGCGGTCTGATGCTCGCGTGCGAGCTGGACCTCTCCGCGCCCGAGGTCGTCTGGCAGGCGCTGACCGAGCAGCGGCTGATCCTCAACGCCACCGGTCCCACGACCGTGCGCCTGCTGCCGCCGCTGATCGTCGGCGAGGCGGAGATCGATGCGGCGCTCGAGCGCCTGGGCGCGGCGCTGACCACGGGCGACGGCGGATAGGGTTCGCGCCGATGAGCGCCGACTCGCCCGAGCAGGGCTTTCCCCCGCGGACCGCCTCCTACGAGGCCGACCCCGAGCAGGTCGGGCGCGTGCTGCTGCTCTACTCCGGGGGACTGGACACGAGCGTGATGCTCAAGTGGATCCAGGACCGCTACGGCGCGGAGGTCGTGTGCCTGACCGTCAACCTCGGCCAGCCCGGTGAGGACTACGAGGTGATTCGCGCCAAGGCGCTGGACCTCGGCGCGCTGGACTGCCACGTCGTGGACGCGCGCGAGGAGTTCGCGCGCGAGTACCTCCTTCCGGCGATCAAGGCCAACGCGCTGTACGGTGGCGGCTATCCGCTGTTCACCGCGCTCGGACGACCGCTGATCGCCAAGCTCGCGGTCGAGCATGCGCGCACGAGCGGCTGCGACACGATCGCCCACGGCTGCACCGGCAAGGGCAACGATCAGGTGCGCATCGAGGCGACCGTCGCCACGCTCGCGCCCGAGCTGCGCACGATCGCGCCGGTGCGCTCGTGGCAGATGGGCCGCGAGGAGGAGATCGCCTACGCGCGCGAGCACGGCATCCCGATCAAAGGCGGCGCCGAGACGACGCCCTACTCGATCGACGACAACCTGTGGGGGCGCTCCTCGGAGGGTCGCTGGATCGAGGACCTCGCCCACGCGCCCGAGGACGACGTGTTCCAGCTCATAACCCGCCCCGAGGAGGCGCCCGATCTCCCGCAGACCGTCGAGGTCGAGTTCGAACGCGGCGTCCCGGTCGCCCTCGACGGCGAGCGCCTGCAGCCGGTGGCGCTGATCGAACGGGCGGCTGACATCGCCGCGCGCCACGGCGTCGGGATCATCGATCACATCGAGGATCGCATCGTCGGGCTGAAGGTCCGCGACATCTACGAGGCGCCCGCCGCCGCGCTCCTGCTCGCGGCCCACCAGGAGCTCGAGCGGCTGGTGTGCACGATCCACCAGAACCAGTTCAAGCCCCAGCTCGACCATCAGTGGGCCTATCTCGTCTATGCCGGCCTGTGGTGGGAGCCGCTGCGCTGCGACCTGGACGCCTACATGGACAGCGTCAACGAGCAGGTGACGGGCACGATCGGCCTCAAGCTCTACCGGGGCAGCGTCCGCGTCCTCACGCGCTCCTCGCCGAACGCGCTCTACGACGCCAGCCTCGCGTCGTTCTCACAGTCCGGCGGTCTGTTCTCCCAGGCGGCCTCACCCGGTTTCATCGAGCTGTTCTCGTTGCAGTCGCGCATGGCCTGGCGCCTGCGCCACGACTCCTGAGAACCTTGAAAGAGGTTCTCAGGCCGCGCCGTCCTGAGGATGCGTTACGCGTATCGAACGCGTCCGGTCGGAGACGTAGGCTCATAACCATGATCGCAGAGGGATCCTCGTCCTCACAGACGCCGGTGCCGCGGGGAGGGCCGCCTCCCACGAATGAGCGCGACCTGCTCGCCGAGCGCCGCGCGCTCCGCGCCGCGGAGTCCGGGGAGAACGCCCTCCTGCGCCGTGCCGAGACGGCCGAGGCGACCGTCAAGACGCTCGAGGGCCATGTCTTGAGCCTGCAGCGGCGCCTGGAGGAAGCCGAGCAGGACGGGCGCCGAACCTCTGAGCTCGCCGAGCGGCTGGAGAACGTGGAGAGCGCGCTTGCGGCGATACGCGATAGCCATCGCCGGATGGCCACGACCGTCAGCGAGCTGAAGGATGTGGCGATGAGGCTGCGGGCGGCCGTCTACGCCGAGCCCGCCCGGGAGTCCGCCCGCCCACGCAGCGAGGAGATGGCCGACGCGCTGGCCGCCGCCGTCGAGCGGCTGCGCGCGCGTGCGCAGGAGAGCGTCGCGGTGCAGCCCGATACGCCCAATGTCCCACCCGTTGAGCGGCCGTCGCACAAGCACAGCCTGTCGCTGATCGGCCGCTGGCGGTTAAGACGCAAACAGCGACGCGGGCGCTGATCGTCCGCCGTCGCGGACCCTAAGATCTCGATGTCTCGATGACCGCCCCAGCCTGCGCCCATCTGCACGTCCACTCCGAGTACTCGCTGCTCGACGGGGCGTGCAAGATCGAGGCGCTGGCCGCGCGTGCCGCCGAGTTCGGTCAGCCCGCGCTCGGTCTCACCGACCACGGCGTGATGAACGGCGCCGTCGAGCTGCACAAGGCCTGCGCCAAGCACGGCGTCAAGCCGATCGTCGGCTGTGAGATCTATCTCGTCGACGACCATCTCGCGGCGTCCGCCGGTCCCGGGTCCCCGAAAGTGCAGCGCAACCACCTGACGCTGCTTGCCCGTAGCGACGCCGGCTACCGCAACCTCGTCAAGCTCTCCTCGGCGGGCTTCCTGGACGGGCTCAACCGCGGCAAGCCCACGGTCGATCTCGGCCAGATCGAGCAGCACTCGGACGGCGTGATCGCACTCACGGGTTGCCTGGCCTCGCGCTTCTGCCAGCAGCTGCTGGAAGATCGACTGCAGGACGCCCGCGCCCACGCCGACGACCTGCGCCGGATATTCGGCCAGGAGAACGTCTACTTCGAGGTGCAAAAGAACGGGCTGGCGGCGCAAGAGAAGTGCAACGATCAGATCGCGCGGATCGCGCGCGAGCTCGGCGGCGGTCTCGTGGGCACCGGCGACGTTCACTACCTGCGTCGCGAGGACTACGACCACCACACCGCGCTGCTGTGCGTGCAGACCAAGAGCACGCTTGCCGCGCCGAAGCTGACGTTCGACACGAACGAGTTCTTTCTGCGCGACAACTCAGAGATGGCCGACGCGTTCGCGCAGTGGCCGGAGGCGACCGCCAACACGTTGGAGATCGCCGAGCGCTGCTCGGTGGAGCTGGAGCTCGGCAAGCAGCTGATCCCCAGCTATTCCACGCCCGATGGCTCCAGCGAGAGCGAGTACCTGCGTGCGCGCGTGCTCGAGGGCTTGACTCTGCGCTACGGCGACCCGCCGCCGGCGGAAGCGATCGAGCGCATGGAGATGGAGCTCGGCGTGATCGACGGCATGGGCTTTAACGCCTACTTCCTGATCGTCTGGGACTTCGTCCGGTATGCCAAGGAAAACGGCATCGCCGTGGGACCCGGACGCGGCTCCGCGGCCGGGTCGATCGTCGCCTACTGCCTGGCGATCACCGATGTGGACCCGCTGCGCTATGGCCTGCTGTTCGAGCGGTTCCTGAACCCCGAGCGCGTGTCGATGCCCGACATCGACATCGACTTCTCCGTGCGCGGGCGCGAGCGGGTGATGAAATACGTGACCGACAAGTACGGGCGCGAGTCGGTCGCGCAGATCGTCACGTTCGGCAAGATGTTCCCGCGCGCAGCCACTCGCGACGCGGCGCGGGTGCTGGGCTTGGATTACGGCACGGGCGATCGCCTGGCAAAGCTGATCCCGGACCCGATCATGGGCCGCTCGCCCTCCTTCGAGGACTGCCTGAAGCCCGGGCAGCCGCTGCGCAAGGCGTGCGACGAGGAGCCGGTCGCAAAGCAGATCATCGACGTCGCGCGGGGATTGGAGGGGATCGTGCGCAACAGCTCGATCCACGCCGCCGCGGTCGTGATCGCCGATCGCCCGCTGACGGACATCGTGCCGCTGCAGCTCGCCGACGCCGGCGCGGATGAGAACGGTGAGAAGGCGTATCGCACCGTCACCCAGTTCTCGATGAAGCCGATCGAGGACATCGGCCTGCTGAAGATGGACTTCCTCGGCCTGCGCAACCTCGACGTGATCGAGGACGCGCTGGACATCATCGAGCGCTCGAGCGGGCAGCGCCCGGACATGACGACGCTGCCCCTGGATGACGCGCGAACGTATGAGATGCTCGCGCGAGGCGACTCCACCGGTGTGTTCCAGTTCGAGTCCGAGGGCATGCGCGAGGCATTGCGGAAGGTGCGTCCGGACGAGTTCAACGACCTCGTCGCGCTCAACGCGCTCTACCGTCCGGGCGCCATGGAACAGATACCGGTGTACGCCAAGGGCAAGCACAACCCGCGGGCGATCTCCTATCCGGACGAGCGCCTGCGAGGAATCCTGGAGTCCTCCAACGGGGTGATCCTCTACCAGGAGCAGGCGATGCAGATCTCCAAGGAGCTCGCGGGCTTCTCCGGCGCGAAGGCCGACGACCTGCGCAAGGCGATCGGCAAGAAGAATCGCGCGGCGATGGCGGCACTGAAGCCCGAGTTCGTCGAGGGTTGCCGCGCGTCCGGCACCAGCCCCGAGGCGGTCGAGTTCCTGTGGCAGACCAACGAGCGCTCGGCCGACTACTCGTTCAACAAGAGCCACGCCGCCTGCTACGCGCTGATCGCCTACCGCACCGCCTGGCTGAAGGCGAACCACACCGCCGAGTACATGGCGGCGCTGATCTCCTCGGTGATGTCGACCAAGGACAAGGTCCCGTTCTTCGTCGCGCGCTGTGAGGAGATGGGCATCGAGATCCTGCCTCCCGACGTGAACCTCTCAGATCACCAGTTCACCGTCGAGGCGCCGAGCGCAAAGGGCGGTATTGGCAACATCCGCTTTGGACTGGACGCCGTGAAGGGCGTCGGATATCAGGCCGTGGAGGCGATCAAGCGCGCGCGCGAGGAGGTGGGGTCTTTCGCCTCGTTGTGGGACTTCTGCGAGCGCGTGGACAGTCGCGCCGTCAACAAGAAGGCGATCGAGGCGCTGGTCAAGTGCGGCGCGCTCGGCTCCACCGGCGCGAGTCGCAAGGGCATGCTCACCGTGCTCGAGCAGGCGCAGGCCGCGGGCCAGAAGGCCCAGCAGGACGCGCAGATCGGCCAGGGCTCGATCTTCGACCTCGCCCCCGAGCCGGGAGCTCCGTTCTCTGAGGGCGCCACCGGCGACGCGGACGGGTTCGGCGGAGGCGCGATCGCGGGAGCGGCCCCCCCCGTGGGCTCGGCATTCGTACGACCGGCTCATCCACCGATCCCGGCCGAGGAGTTCGATCAAGCGGAGCTGCTCGCGGTCGAGAAGGAGGCGATCGGCCTGTTCGTGTCCGCGCACCCGCTCAAGCCGCTGCGCGAGATCCTGCGCGCGCGCACCGACTGCCAGCTGGCGGCGCTCTCAGACCGCCGCGACAAGGACTGGGTGACGGTCGGCGGGATCATCATCGAGGCCAAGCGCATCCGCACCCGCTCCGGCGATCCGATGATGTTCGCCACGCTCGACGATCTCGCCGGGGCCGTCGAGATGCTCGTGTTCGGCAAGGCCCTGTCCGAGCACGAGGCCGCGCTCGCGGTCGATCAGGTCGTGCTCGTGCGCGGGCGGGTCGATCACAAGGAAGCCGGCAAGACCTGTCTCATCGCCCAGACCGTCGAGGTGTTCGCCCCTTCACAGCATGAGATCGAGGACGCCCGCAAGCAGGCCGACACGGACGCCCGCACGGCGGTCGCGCTCGCCAAGCCCGTGTCGGTGCGCGTGGACCTCGCGGGCGTGTCATCGAGCGCGATCGAGGAGGTCAAGCAGCTCGCCTCCGACTATCCCGGACCGGCCGAGATGTGGATCGAGATCGCCACCCCCGCGGGCATGCGGCGACTGCGCCTGGGCGAGGCGTATCGAGTGCAGAACACGCCAACTGTGCGGGCGGAGCTGGAGAGCATCTTCACCTCCACCCCCGCGGCCGCCGAGGCGCTTGCCGGCTGATCTGCAGCGTTGGGCTCTACCTGCCCTTGCGCGCCCGCAACCCTCGCTCGCGCAGTTCCATCGCCAGCGCGAGTTCCGCGCGTGAGGGGCCTTTGCGATTCTCGCCCGGGGTCTCCAGCACGCAGGGCAGCTTCTGCAGTCCCGGCGCGGACAGGAACGCCATGCAGCCCTCCTCGCCGAGCTCGCCCGCGCCGACGTTCGCGTGACGGTCGCGATTGGAACCGAGCGGCGTCTGGGAGTCGTTCAGGTGCAGCGAGCGCACGCGACCGCGGCCCAGCGCGCGCGTGCATTCGCGCTGCACCGAGCTCATGCCGCCGGCCGTGCGGATGTCATAGCCGGAGGCGAGCAGATGGCAGGAGTCCAGGCACACCCCGATGCGCTTGTCCCCGCCGGCCGCGTCCAGCAGTTGCGCCAGCTCCTCAAACGAACGCCCGAGCGTGCCGCCCGCGCCGGCCGTGTTCTCCAGGTGCAGCTCACAGCCCTCGCTGTTATCCAGCGCCTGCGCGATCGTCTCCCCGGCGCGCGCGATCGCCTCGCCGACATGTCCCGTCTTGGCCGAGCCGGGATGCAGCACCACACCGGACGCTCCGATCGCCTGACCCACGCGCAAGGAGTGCGTGAGTGAGGTGAGCGACTTGGCGCGGATGTCCTGGTCGTCGCTGGCGCAGTTGAGCAGGTAGACGGCGTGGATCAGTACCGCGTCGATCGGGCTGTCGTCCATCGCCTCGCGGAACGCCGCGAAGTCCTCCTCGGCGTAGGCGGTCGGGCGCCACATGCGCGGGGACTGGTTGAAGATCTGGATCGCCTCACAGCCGCGCTCCACTCCGCGTTCGATCGCTTTGGCCAGACCGCCCGCGGGCGAGACGTGCGCTCCGATTAGCATGCGCGGATCTTATGGATCAGATCGAGAGTCAGGTTCGCACCATCGCCCACTGGCGCGCTGCATATCGGCGGCGCCCGCACCGCCCTGTTCAATTGGCTGCTGGCGCGCCACCACGGTGGGGAGTTGGTGTTGCGCATCGAGGACACCGACCGCGAGCGCTCGACTCCGGAGAACGTCGAGCAGATCCTCGACGCGCTGCGCTGGCTCGGGCTCGACTGGGACGAGGGGCCGATCATGCAGACCGAGCGCTCCGCGCGCCACGCCGAGGCGTTGCGGGCGCTGCTCGACGGTGGGCACGCCTACCGCTCGAGCGCGACCGCCGAGGATGTCAAGGCATACAAGCTCGCTCACGGCGCCGAGCGCGGGTTTCGCGGGGAGCCCGAGTCCGACGGGGCGATACGGCTGCGGGTGCCCGACGAGGGCGCGGCGGTCGTCCACGACGCCGTCCGCGGCGACACGCGCTTCGAGCACGTCCATCTCGACGACCCCGTGATCGCGCGCGCCGACGGCTCGGTGCTTTACAACTTCGCGGTCGCGATCGACGATCTCGATGCTCGCATCACCCACGTCGTCCGTGGCGAGGACCACCTGTCGAACACTCCCAAGCAGCTGCTCGTGCTGGAAGCCGTCAGGGCGGTCGGATTCGGCCCCGATACGTCGCCTCCCGTGTATGCGCACCTGCCGCTGCTGCACGGACCTGACGGCAAGAAGCTCTCCAAGCGCCACGGTGCCGCCTCCGTCCAGGAGCTGCGCGACGCCGGCTACCTGCCCGAGGCCGTGCGCAACTACCTGGCGCTGCTCGGCTGGGGCGCCGGCGATGATCAGACCGTGCTCTGCACCGAGGAGCTCGTCGAGCGCTTCGGGCTCGATCGCGTCAGCCGCAACCCGGCGCGCTTCGACGAGACCAAGCTGCGCTGGCTGAACGGCGTCTGGATACGCAACCTGCCGGTGCGGGAGCTCTCGCGTTGCATCGAAACGTTCCTGCGCGAAAGCGGCCACGCGGACGGCGCCGAGGATCGAAGGCTTCCTCGCGCCGTCGAGATCAGCCAGGAGAAGATCCACACGCTCGCGGACTTCTGGCCGCTGACCGGTCCCCTGCTCGACGAGCCGGTGGACGATCCCCCCGCGCGCGAGCGCTGGCTCGGCGAGGAGGGGCGAGCCGCGCTGAGGCAGGCGCGGGAGGCGCTGGCCGAGCTCGACGCGTTCGCCGAGTCAGACATCGGCGCGGCACTCGAAGCGCTCGTCGCGCGCCTGCGGTCCAAGCCGCGCGAGGTCTACCAGCCGCTGCGCGTGGCGATCGCCGGGACGACCGTCTCGCCCGGCATCTTCGAGAGCGTCGCGCTGCTCGGGCGCGAGGAGACGCTGCGCCGGGTTGACCGGATTTTGGAATCTCCGCTAGATTCGGACTCAGCGCACGCTAACTGACGTCGCAACTGGCATCCTCCGCACGGCGCGGGCTTCGGGCGATATCCGCCGGCCAATCGAGGATGGGATGAAATTTTTCTCTCAACCATTGGTCCAGGCCTGCCGATAGGGACCTCGACGATGCCAGCAGCGGCGACAAAGACCAAAAGTGGCGTACGCAAGCCCGCGAGCGCCGCGAGCCGCGAGCGCGATCCCGCCCAAAAGGTCGCTGCCACGGCCAACGGGTCTGGCGGCGCATCCGCGCGCGCGCGAGGGGAGGACCCGACCAGCCGTCAGGGCGAGGGTCATGGCCGGCGCCTGACGGGCGCGTTCGAAGCGCTCGAGGCGTTTCCCGCCCTGGCCGAGTCGCGCAACCGCCTGCTCGCGGTCGTCGAGAAGGACAACGTCGCCACCGCCGACATCGTCACCGCGGTGGAGTCCGACGTCGCGCTCAGCATCGCCGTGCTGCGCCTCGCCAACCAAGTGCAGGGCCGCCGCGGGCGCGTGGAGACGGTCGTCGCGGCCGTCGAGGCGCTCAGCGGGCAGACCGTACAGGCGCTCGCCGCCCGGGTGCGGACATTCGACTTCTTCGAGCGCTCCAGCGTGTGGGACGCGGCGCCTGAGCGCTTCCGGCTGCACGCGCTATCCACCCAGCACGCGGCCGACCGGCTCGCGGCCGAGGTCGGCTACGAGCACCGCGACCGCCTGACCGTCACGAGCCTGCTGCACGACGTCGGCAAGCTCGTGCTGCTGCACGCCTATCCCGGCTATCCCGCGCAGGTGCACCGCGGCGCCAGAACCCCGGAGGAGCGCATCCATCAGGAGCGCCGCGAGCTGGGCGTCGACCACGCGCTCGTCGGCGGCGTGCTTATCCGCCGCTGGGGCCTGCCGAGCAACGTCGCGACCGCGATCGAGCGCCACCACAACCCCGACGTCGAGGGCGAGGTCGCGTTCGTGCGCCTCGCCGACATGCTCGCCCACTACGAGCAGGGCGCGGTCGTCTCGCCCGGGGAGATGCTGCAGACCGCGCGCGTGCATCGGTCTTGCACCAGACGAACTCAGGCGCGTGATGTACGAGCTGCCGAGCACCACCGGCGAGCGCCAGCGCCACGTCGACCCCTCGCCGCTGTCCGGACGCGAGCTCGGCGTGCTGCAACGCCTCGCCGAAGGCAAGGTCTACAAGCAGATCGCCCACGAGCTGACGCTCTCCACGAGCACGGTGCGCACACACCTGCACAACATCTACGGCAAGCTCGGCGCGGTCGACCGTGCGCAGGCAGTCTTTATAGCCACCGAGCGCGGCTGGCTCTGAGACGACCGCTGGGACGGCGCTGGCCGATCGGTGAGCGCATCTGATCGTCGATCGGTCTGCGTCCTCCCTCGCTCGTGTGCCGAGCACACTTCGCTCAGTGCGTCCTTGTCTGGCTTGCCCAGCGGCCGTCTCAGGGCGTCGTTCCGTAGAGTCGTAGCGACGAATGAGGGCGCGATGATCTCGATCACCAGCAAGTCTCCGTACGCCGTGCTCGCGCTCGCCGAGCTGGGACGCAGCGCGGGCTCGGACCCGGTGCCGATCGGGGAGCTGGCGCGCCGACGCGAGGTGCCGGTGCAGTTCCTCGAGCAGCTGTTCGCGGTGCTCAGGCGCGCCGGGGTCATCAGCTCCCAGCGGGGCGTCAAGGGCGGCTACCGATTCGCCCGCGAGCCATCGAGCGTGACCGTGCTGGAGATCGTCGAGCTGCTCGACGGACCTCTTGGCCGTGACGCCGAGGGCGTGTTCGCCGACGCGGCTCAGGCCGCGCGCAAAGTGCTCGCACAGACCACGATCGCCGACGTGATCGAGCGCGAGTCGCGCGAGGCCGGCGCGAGCATGTACTACATCTGAGCCGTCCGGCGCCGCTTAGCCCGCTCTCGACGACGCCCGCCCACTATTGTCGTTTTTCACGATATGTCCCGAATCCCGATCAACATTGCGGAGCTCGTGGGGGACACGCCGCTGATCGCCCTGCCCCAGCTGCTGGAGGGACCGGCCGCGGACGGCGGCGTGGAGCTGTTCGCCAAGCTCGAGTCCCACAACCCAGGCGGGTCGGTCAAGGACAGGATCGGCGTGGCGATGGTCGAGGCCGCCGAGCGGGAGGGCAGGATCGAGCCAGGCCGCACGACGATCGTGGAGGCGACCTCTGGCAACACCGGCATCGCGCTCGCTTTCGTGTGCGCCGCCAAGGGCTATGAGCTCGTGCTGGCGCTGCCTCAGGGCATGAGCCGCGAGCGCGAGAGCCTGCTGCGACTCTACGGCGCGCGTGTGAACATAACCGAGTCCCTGGGCGGGATGGGCGAGGCGGTGGCAGCCGCGCGCGCGATGGCCTCAGAACCCGACGTGTTCCTACCCGACCAGTTCTCCAATCCCGCCAACCCCGCGGTCCACCGCCGCACGACCGGCCCGGAGATCGAGCGCGCGCTGGACGGCCGCGTCGATGTGCTCGTTGCGGGAGTCGGCACGGGCGGCACGATCACCGGCGCCGGCGGCTACCTGCGCGAAGGCAACCCCGACCTGCGCATCGTCGCGGTGGAGCCCAGCGGCTCGGCCGTGCTGTCTGGCGGCGTACCCGGTCCGCACCGCATCCAGGGCATCGGCGCGGGGTTCGTACCCGCCGTGCTCGACCGCGAGCTGCTCGACGAGGTGATCCCCGTCTCCGACGACGACGCCATCCACACCGCCTGGGCCTGCGCGCGCCGCGCGGGCGTGCTCGCCGGGATCTCCTGCGGCGCCGCGCTGTGGGGCGCGCTTCAGGTAGCGGCCCGCCCGGAATCCAAGGGTAAGAGGATCGTCACGATCATGCCCGACTCCGGCGAGCGCTACGTCTCGCAAGCCTTCTTCGCCCCCTGACGCCACCCGGCGCCTGTCCACGTGCCACCCGCACGCGGCCAGTCGCCGTGCGGCGTCAGACTCGTCATTCCGTACCAATGCGCGCTGCATTACGCAGGGGAGGTCAAACGACGGCGCTACGCTGTTCGCATGCCCGGCCTCAGCGTGCTCGCACTCCTCGCGAAAGAGTTGCGTCGCGACATGGAGGCCGCGCGTGATCGCGATCCCGCGGCTCGCGGTGTAGGGCCGGTGGAGATCCTCGCGACCTGGCCCGGCATCCACGCGCTGCTTGCCCACCGCACCGCGCACGCGTTGCATGAGGCGGACGTGCCGCTGCTGCCGCGTGCTATCTCGATGTGCTCGCGCGCGCTGACGGGCATCGAGATTCATCCTGCCGCGCACATCGGCGAGGGCCTGTTCATCGATCACGGCGCGGGTGTCGTGATCGGCGAGACTGCCGTCATCGGCGATGACGTGACGCTGTATCAGGGCGTCACGCTCGGTGGAACCGGGTTCGCCACGGGCAAGCGCCATCCGACCGTGCAGGACAACGTCACGATCGGCTCGGGCGCAAAGCTGCTGGGGCCGATCACGATCGGCCACGGCGCGAAGATCGGCGCCAACAGCGTTGTCATCACCGACGTACCCCCGAACTCGACCGTCGTCGGCAATCCTGGACACCCGGTGCGCGTGGACGGCCGCCGCGTCGAGGGCCCCGACGCCGACTGGATCCACTTGCCCGACCCGATCGCTGAGGCGATTCAGGGCTTGGCGAGTCGCATTGGCGCGCTGGAGCGCGCCGTCGGCGAGCTCTCCGGCGAGGAGCCCGACGCTCCGGTGGCGGAGGTCACGCCGCTGCGTTCTGTGCGCGGACCCAACCCGGCTGGGGGGTAGGATGGGTCTAGCTTGCAAAGGCCACAGGAGTTCCCGGCGTTGTCCGGCGTGCGGGCGTCGCGGCGGCTCCCGCGCCCGGACTCCGGGAGCACAGGCGCTCGGGGCCGGATCGCTGGGTGCGCTGGCCGTTGGAGCCCTCGCGCTGGGAGGCGGAGCGATCGGAGGGCTGGCGATCGGCAGGCTGGCCGTCAAGCGCGGCGCCATCGGGCGCCTGCGAGTGGGGGAATTGAGCGTCGGGCGCCTTACGGTCGAAGAGCTGTCGATCGAGCATCGCCAGCCCGAGCCGCCGATTGTGACCGCGGGTTAGCGGCCTCATCGCGCCGGGCATGCGGCTCCGGCGTCGGGTCGCTCTGGTAGACATTGGCGTTCTATATGAATGCGGCTCTGATTTCACGCGATCCCGCTCGGCGTCTAGCAACCCTGGTGGTCGCGTGCATCGCGGCGCTCATCCTTGCGTCCTTCGGCCATCAGGCGCAGGCTGCGACGTCACTCGCCGGCGGCGGTGCGCCGCTCGTCCCTTACATCATCAACGGGCAGGAAGCCTCGATCTCGCAGTTTCCCTGGCAGGTCTATGTGGAAGGCGGTCCGTTCAAAGAAGGCGGTAAGACGTTTATAACCTCATGTGGCGGCTCGATCCTCGATTCCACCCATATCCTCACGGCCGCGCATTGTGTAGACGTCGAGGGGACGACGGTTGAGCACCCCGCCGCGGCCTTCCTGGTCGCGAGTGGAGCCTCGAACATCAACGAACCGCCTTCGACGATCCAGGTGAAGGGGGTTGCGAGCATCCGCACCCATCCCTATTACACGGTCTCTCCGGAAATCAAGGACGACGTGGCGGTGTTGACGCTGGACACGCCGCTCGAACTGTCTGAAGGGAAGGACGCCGAGCCCATACCGCTCGTGCCAGCCGGCGCGACCCCGGCGCCGGGCACGACGCTCAGCCTCAGCGGTTATGGCAAAGAGGCAGGCGCCGAAAGCGCGCAGCCGGATGGCAAGCTCTACTCGACTACGCTCACCGCCATCAGCAGCGACGCCTGCCGGAGTCAGGTCGGACTGAACTCCGCCGTGTTGCTCTGTGCCGAATCGGCGAGCTCGTCGGGATGTCAGGGAGACAGTGGCGGTCCGCTGACAGAGGGCAGCCCCGCCGTTGAGGTCGGGATTGTCGATTTCGGGGGTAAGGAATGCCCAGTCGCCCACCCGAACGTCTTTACAAACATCGCCGCGCCCGAGATCCGCGACTTCATCGAAGGCAGCGAATCGCCTCCCGTCGCTCCGCGCCAGACCTCGCCGCCGGTGATGAAATGGTTTGGGAGCTCGCCGATCGCGTTCGTCCCGCTCACCTGCGAATCGGGCGCGTGGAGCGGGTCGCCCACGCTCGCCTACACCTTCCAGGTGGAAAACGCCTCCGCGCAGATGCTCCAGAGCGGCCCGGGCAACGTGTTCGCGCCCCTCGGCAGCCTGGTGGGCTCCGCCGTCGTGTGCATCGCGCAGGCGACGAATCCCGGCGGCACCAGCACCGGCAGGTCGGTGGCGACACCCGCGATCGCGCCCGACACGACGCCGCCGAACGCCGCGATCAAGGCGCTGAAGTGCCACCTCCAGTCATGCGTGCTGTCGTTCGCCGCGTGGGACCCCAACGGCTTGGCGGTGAGCGCACAGCCGACCGTCACCTACTCGGCCACCGCCAAGTGTCCAAAGAAAAAAGGCAAGCACGCGTCCAAGAAGAGGGTCTGCCACAAGGCGAAGACGTTGAAGATGTCGCTCAAGACTATCTCGGCCAGCTCGTTCCAGGCGACGGCGTCCAGGCTGCCCTACGGTGAGAAGATCACGCTTGCCGTAGCGGTCGCTAACGCGGCCGGTCTGAAGGCCAGGACCGTGACCGCCCACACCACGCTGCGCAAGCCCAGGTCGAAGAAGCGTTAGCGGGTCTCCTCCAGCGTGAACCCTATGCTGGGCCGCATGCCGAACGACCTCGACGAGCCTCGCCCACCGGGTCAGCAGTCCCCCGAGGAGGAAGGGCGGATCGAACGTCTGTTGGAGGGGCTGAACGAGCCCCAGCGCGAGGCGGTCACGCACGGGGAGGGGCCGCTGTTGATCCTGGCGGGAGCTGGCAGCGGCAAGACGCGCGTGCTGACGCACCGGATCGCGTTCCTGATCTACACCGAGCGGGCGAACCCGCACGAGATCCTGGCGATCACGTTCACGAACAAGGCCGCGCAGGAGATGCGCGGGCGCGTCGAGCGGCTGTTGGGGCGTAATACGCGCGGGATGTGGCTGATGACGTTCCATGCCGCCTGCGCGCGCATCCTGCGCTCGGAGGCCCAGCGCCTGGGATACACGCGCCAGTTCACGATCTACGACCAGGCCGACGCGCGACGGCTGACGCGTCGCTGCATCGACGAGCTGGGGATCGACCCCAAGCGCTTCACGCCCGCGGCGATCCACAGCCAGATCTCCGCCGCCAAGAACCGGCTGCGTGCCGCCGAGGACTACCGCCAGGCGGTGGGCTCGCCATTCGAGGAAATGGTCGCCGACGCCTACGAACTGTATGAGCGAGACCTGCTGCGGATGAACGCGATGGACTTCGACGACCTGCTGTTCCGCGCCGTCAACGTCCTCGAGCTGTACGAGGAGGTGCGCACGCGTTACGCGCGTGCGTTCAGGCATGTGCTCGTGGACGAGTACCAGGACACCAACTACGCGCAGTACCGGCTGTTGCAATTGCTCGTGGGCGGCGGGAGAGCGCCGAAGCGTGGCGAGCGCGTCCAGTTGGAGGGGCATCGCAACCTGGCGGTGGTGGGCGATGACTCGCAGTCGATCTACGGATTTCGCGGCGCCGACGTGCGCAACATCCTCGACTTCCAGGATGACTTCCCCGACGCGCGCGTGGTCAAGCTCGAGCAGAACTACCGCTCGACTCAGCGCATCCTGTCGGCCGCGAACGCGGTGATCGCCAATAATCGCGGGGGTATCGCCAAGCGACTGTGGAGCGAGAAAGGCGACGGCGAGCCGATTCATGTGCGCGAGCTCGAGGACGAGCACGGCGAGGCGCGGTTCGTCGTGGGGGAGATCGAGCGGCTCGTGGACGAGGGCGCCGCGCGCGCGGAGATCGCGGTGCTGTACCGGACGAACGCGATGTCGCGGGTGATCGAGGACACGCTCGTGCGCCGCGAGATCGCCTACCAGGTGATCGGCGGGACGAAGTTCTACGAGCGCGCCGAGATCAAGGACGCGATCGCCTACCTGTCGTGGCTGGCCAACCCGTTCGACGTGGTCGCGTTCACACGCATCGTCAACTCTCCCCGCCGCGGCCTGGGGCGCACGTCGCTGTCGCGCATCGTCACGCACTCCGCCACCGTGGGCGTGTCGGTGTGGGAGGCCGCGGCCGCGGCCGAGCAGATCCCGGGGCTGGGTGCCGCCTCGACCAAGGCGCTGAAGCGGTTCATGTCCACGATGGCCGATTTGGCTGAACTCGCGCAGCAGGGCATCCCCGTCGGAGACCTGCTCGACGCGGTGCTCTCGCGCACCGGCTACCTCGACGCCTTGGAGGCGGAGGCGCTGGGGGGCGCGGAGAAGACGATCGAAGCGCAGGGGCGCCTGGAAAACCTCGACCAGCTCGTGGAGGTCGCGCGCGAGTTCGATGCCGCCGCCACCGAGGAGGAGGACACGCTGGACCTGTTCCTGCAGCAGCTGGCGCTCGTCGCCGACGCGGACTCCCGCCGCGAGGACGACGGCCTCGTGACGCTGATGACGCTGCACAACGCCAAGGGATTGGAGTATCCGATCGTGTACATCGCAGGCTGCGAGGACGGCGTGTTCCCGCACTCGCGCGCGCTCGACGAGGGGGGGCTGGAGGAGGAGCGGCGATTGTTCTACGTCGGCGTAACCCGCGCCAAGCGCGAGCTGTACCTCACCTACGCGCGGCGGCGCTCGGTGTTCGGGCAGGCCACCTACGGGCTGCGCAGCCGCTTCCTGGATGAGATCCCGGCCGAGCTGACCGACCGCGAGGAGGAGTTGCGGCTGAGCGTTACCGCTGCCCCCGTCGGTGCGGGCGCGAGCGGGCGGACGATCGGCGGACGCTCCCCCCAAAGTTGGGCGGCCTCCCGCGCCCCGGAGACGGCCCCCGCGAAGACCTACCGCATGGGCGAGGATGTCGTGCACGCCGCCTTCGGCGAGGGTGTCGTCACCGGCGTGGAGCCGGGTGGAGTGATCGTTGTTCGCTTCGCCGGCGACGGGTCCGAGCGCAAGCTGATGGCCGAGTACGCGCCGGTCAGCCGCAGGTAGCCGAATGGGGACGGCCGGACCGCATGCGGTCCAGTCCGGGAGGGCGCATGCACCCTCCCGCCGTTGGCGCATGCGCCAACGGTAGACGAGCCTCATGCGGCTCGTCTCGGGGCCGCACATGTGCGGCCCCGCTGAGCGGCGCATGCGCCGCTCAGAACAGCATCCAGCCGTCGCGGATCGTACGATCCACTTCCATGACAGCCACGATCATCGACGGCAAGGCCATCGCCGCGCGCGTGCGCGAGGAGGTCGCCGAGGACGTGCGCGTGTTCACCGAGCAGACCGGACGAGCGCCGGGCCTGGCGACAGTGCTGGTGGGCGATGACCCGGCGTCGGCGATCTACGTTGCCGGCAAGCAGCGGGCGAGCGCGCAGGCGGGGATGCAGGCGTTCGATGTGCGCCTGCCGGCGGACTCGACGCACGAGCAGGTCGCACAGCAACTGCACGAGCTGGCGGACAACGAGGATGTGAGCGGGATCCTGCTGCAGCTGCCGGTGCCGGAACCGCTCGACGGCCCGTCGCTGACGGAGCTGGTGCCACCGGAAAAGGATGTGGACGGGCTGACGCCGGTGAACGCCGGATTGCTTTCGCTGGGACGCCCCGGGCTCGTGTCGGCGACGCCGCTGGGCGTGCTCGAGCTGCTGAGCCAGAGCCAGGTCGAGCTGGAGGGCGCCGAGGCGGTCATCGTGGGGCGCTCGAGCCTGTTCGGCAAGCCGATGGCCCAGCTGCTGCTGGCGGAGAACGCGACGGTGACGGTGTGCCATTCGCGCACGCGCGATCTGCCGGCGGTGTGCGCCCGCGCGGACGTGCTGATTGCGGCGGTCGGGCGCCCGCGGCTGCTCGGCGCGGAGGCGATCAAGCCGGGCGCGGTCGTGATCGACGTGGGGATGAACCGGCTGACGCCCGAGGAGGCCGGTAACAAAAGTGGGCTCGTCGGGGACGTCGACTACGCCGCCGCCGTAAAGGCGGCCTCGGCGATCACCCCGGTGCCGGGGGGCGTGGGTCCGACGACGATCGCATTCCTGTTGAAGAACACACTGCGGGCGGCGCGCATGCAGGCGGGCCTCACATGAGCCTCCACCGCCTGCGTGTGGGCGAGCTGCTCGCGCTGGCGGGCGTGGTGTGCGTGATCGTCTCGCTCTCGCAGCGGTGGTATGAGAACGCTTACGGAAATCTCACCGCCTGGGACACGTTCGGACCCTCGGTCGTGCTGCTGATCGCCGCCGCGGCGGCCGCGCTCGCCCTGGTGCTGAGCACGATCACCGAGCGCAGCACCGCGCTGCCGGTCGCGGCCGCGGTGTGGAGCACGCTGCTCGGGATCGTCGCCGTGATCGCGGCGATCGTGCGCGTGCTGGATCGTCCCGACCACGCGACTTCGGTGTGCGCGGGCGCGTGGCTGGCACTTGCCGGAGCGATCCTGATCCTGGCGGGCTCGTGGCAGTCGCTGCGCGACGAACGCCCGTCGCTGTACGAGCCGACAGACGTTGCGCCTCGCCCACCGCCAGCGTGAGACCGCCGTCACGATGGTGCCAACCATGAACGTCTGACCGGGTTGGGATGTCAACAATACGCGTACAGCGCGAGATCTAGCCGCCGCCAGGCGACCGGAGCGCCATCCTCGGCGAGGAGCGTCATGGTGCTTGGGCGCCGTGGGTCGATCAGCTCTCTTGCTTGCTCGGTAACGTCGAGCAGCAGGCTCGCCTTCCCCTCCTCTGCGTTCCATGTGGTTGCCACTCGACCCAGGAAGCGCGGATCCTCCGGTGATGCTTCGACTGTCGGATCGGGTAGGTCCAACCACACCCTAAGCCGCACGGAGGCTTCGGCTTGGCCGGTGACCGAGACACCGAGCACGCGCAACATCGCGCGCTCTAGCGTTGGGGCCCGATAGCGCTCGCGTCCATCTATCATAGAGCGGACGGGACGTAACGTCGTGTACTTCCCGGGATCGACTTCGCCGGCCCCGAAATGCAGGTGAAAGATGCTCTGGCGCTGCTCTCCTCGCAGGTTGAGCTGCATGCGGTCCGCGGCCAGAAGCGGGTCGCTCTCTGATCCCAGGACCAGCGAGAGCTTTGCCAGGGCCGCCTCGGGTGTCATGTCCATGCCGGGGATCACTCCACGCGCAAGGAGTCCCAGGCTGCCCGGATAAGGACCGAGGTCCACCTCGCCCGCTCCGCACTGAGTGACGTCCACCACCAGGCGGCCCGCATCCACAGCGCGGCCGACAGCGTCGAGGAAGTCCGGCGTCGAGGGGCAGTTGCCGTTGCCGAACGTCTGCAGCACGATCCCACGAAGACCCTCGGCGTTGAGCATCTCGTCCAGCATCTTTGCGTTCATCCCGGGAAAGATGGTGACGCACGCGATCCGTTCCTCGAAGCGCGGCGGCCGCGCGGACATGTGGGACGCTGCCCGCGAGGTCACGCGCGGCGGACGCCGGATCAGCCGCTCGTCGACTTCGATGCGGTCGCCAGCTGTGGCCAGCGGCGGCATGTTGGGAGTTTCGAAGGCGTTGAAGCCGGTCGCGCTTACCTTCGTGACCCTGCAACCCCGGAACAGCCGGTCGCGGAAGAACACGCACACCTCCGGCACCACGATCCTTCCCAGGGCGCTCGCCGCGGCGACCTCGATCGAGGTGATGAGGTTCTGGGCGGCGTCCGAACGCGGCTGACCCATGGGCCGCTGCGCCCCGGTGAGGACGACGGGCCGGTCCAGCCCATCGAGCATGAACGCCAGTGCCGACGCGGTGTATGCGAGCGTGTCGGTGCCGTGAAGGATGACGAACCCAGCGTACTCGTCACGATGCTCGGCGACGACAGCCGCCAGCTTCCGCCAATCCTCGCGTGTGATGTTCGCGGAGTCCACCGGAATGGGCCAGGCGACGGAGTCCAGGCGCACCGCTGTGCCCCCCAGCGGCAGGGTGCGGGCAGCGGGATCGTAGAAGGGCAGCAACTCCAGCACCCGCTCGAGGGCAACCGGAACGAGTGGACTGAGCGGGTCGTGCGGGTCGCGCGGCAGGCTGCCGAGTGTGCCCCCGGTGTAGACGAGCAGAACCCCCCGTGTTTGGGAGCGGTCGATCAGCGCGTCCCTCGCACGGGGGAGGGCCTCCACGCCGTCTGCGCCTGCAGCGCCGCCGCCGCCCTGAGGACCGTCGGCTCACCGAGCGCGTCGGACATCAGCTGCACGCCGATCGGATGACCTTCGGAGACACCGAACGGCACGGAGATTGACGGATGTCCAGCCAGGTTCGCGACTACGGTGCAGCGATCGGACAGGTATGCGGTGAGTGGGTCCTCGAGCTCGCCGAGCTCGAGGGAGACGTTGGGGATGATTGGCGTGAGCAGGATGTCGAGTGTCGTGTAGACCTCGGACAGGTGCCTTGCGATGACGGTCCTCACACGCTGGGCCTTGCCGTACCATTCGTCGTAGTAGCCGGCAGCGAGAGCGTAGGTGCCGAGCATGATCCGGCGCTTGACCTCCGGTCCGAAACCTGCAGTTCGGGTTGCGCTGGTCATCGCCGACGCGGTGGGCGCGCCCACCCGTAGGCCATAGCGAACGCCGTCATACCGCGAGAGGTTGCTGGAGGCCTCCGCTAGGGCGATCAGGTAGTAGGCCGGGATCGCATGGTCGAGGATCGGCAGGGACACCTCCCGCACATCGGCCCCCTCCGACTCGAGTGCCACAGCTGCGCTCCGGACGGTTGCCGCCACCGCGCGATCGCAGCCGGCGAGCATCTCCGCCACGACGCCCACGCGCAGACCGTCGACGCCGCTCGCCAATTGCGCGACATAGTCCGCGGGCGCCACCGCAAGCGAGGTGCTGTCCCGCTTGTCATGTCCGGCGATCAGGCCGAGCGCCAGCGCGGCGTCCCCGACGGACGAGGCGATCACTCCGATCTGGTCGAGCGAGGAGGCGTAGGCGACGAGCCCATAGCGGGACACGAGGCCGTAAGTGGGCTTCATGCCCACAACCCCGCAGAGAGCTGCGGGCTGCCGGACCGAGCCGCCCGTGTCCGACCCGAGCGCAAGCGTCACGCAGCCGGCGCCGACCGCGGCGGCCGACCCGCCGCTCGAGCCGCCGGGGACGAGCGCGGTGTCGTGAGGGTTGCGCGTGGGGCCAAGGGCCGAGTTCTCAGTCGTCGAGCCCATGCCGAACTCGTCCATATTCGTCTTGCCGACGATCACCGCATCGGCCGCGAGCAGCCGCTCAACGGCGGTCGCATCGTAGGGAGGCCGCCATCCCGCGAGTATGCGTGACGAGCAGTTCGTCTCGATGTCGCGCGTGCAGATGTTGTCCTTGATCGCGATCGGCACCCCCGCGAGCGGGCCGAGCTGCTCGCCGCGCCTCACCCGTGCGTCGATCTCGGCGGCCCGCGCTCGTGCCGACTCGTTCAGCACGAGGTTGAAGGCGTGAAGCTCGCTCTCACGCACTTCGATCGCCGCGAGAGAGCGCTCGAGGAGCGACTCGGCCGAGAGTTCGCCTCGGCGAACCGCGCTGGCGAGCTCCGCCGCGCTCATGGGGTGTCGTCGGACACGTGAGGCACCCTGAAGTGCCCGTCCCACGGGTCGGGGGCGTGCCTCAGGACCTCCTCCCGGTCGAGCGAGGGGCACACCATGTCGCTCCGCAGCGCCGCCATGCCCGCCAGGTGCCGCGGAGACACAGTCGGGGGGACGTCCGTCGTGTCGACGCTGGCCATGCCGGCGAAGTGGTCGAGCACCTTGCCGAGCTGCCGCGTGTAGAGGGTCATCTCGTCGTCGCTCAGCTCCAGGCGGGCGAGTCGTGCGACGTGTTCGACCTCTGCGCGCGAAAGCGAGGGCATGGGGGCGACATGCTACCCAACCGCCGCTCATGCCCGCTCAGGGCCCGATCAGCGCAGCGCACCCGGCGGCGAGGAGGTTCAGCGCCACTCCCGCCAATGTGAGCGGGCTGAAGAGCCGTATGCGCCAGCGAAGGAGCGGGGTGCTCCGACCGTAGCCCGCCACGGGCACGAGGAAGACGAAGCCGAGAAAAGCGGCGATCGCCACCACGAACGACCCCACGTACAGGAGCGCGATCGCGCTGCCGATATCCGGCCTCAGAAGCAGCAACCCAACGATGGGCCCAACGGCGGACGGCAGGGTTTGCGCTGCATCTCCGATCCAAATGCTCGTGCGAGCCAGCGTCGGCGGGCTGACCATCATACCCTCGTTGACTTTGTCGGTTTTGAACCAGTCTTCGAGCTCGCTCTCCAGACGATGCTTGATCGCAAGACCCAGAAACGGGCTGAGGGCGAGCAGCAGGGCGTTCACCAGGAAGGGAATCGCCACAGTGAGGCCAGACGATCTCACAGCATTTGCATCGTATTCATACGATCGTCACGTTTGCCGGGACGTTACACAGCGGACAACGCCACTCCATTGGTGCAGGCATCAAAGCCGAGGGCGACTTTGGTTGAGCTTGGGCCGTCAGCCACAGCTGTGTCATTCCACTCGCCCGCGACGACGCTTGCAGCATGCCAGCCGCATCGGCGAACATGAATTTGCTCTCGGGATCGTCACAGGGCATGAGGGGTACATGGTGAGGCTCCCATTTGGTCTTGTCTGGGCTGGCGACATAGCGGATCGAGTCGTCGCGGCAGCGGCTGGTGAATTTGGCCCAAATCTCCTTGGAGCTCAAGTTGCGGATCCGCACCTCGTGCTGGGTGGGCCGGTCGTGAAGACGGAGCTGATCATCGGATCCAACTCGCGAGATCAGTTCGACGGGTGGGCGGCTGTACCTGCTCATCAGCCACGGCCAATCGCATCGCCGGCAGCGGGGACGTCACCGAGCTTGGCGGTGGGAAAACTGCCTCTGGTCGCGTCCCATCGGCCGGGGGATTTGAAAAGACGGGCGTAGCCTCCGCTTTGTCCTGAGAAGACCAAGCGATGGAGGTACGCCCGTATGGAGAAGGTAGCCCCGAGCGAGAGGTTTCGCTCTGAACTGGATGTGGTGTTGGCCGGAGTCGGCGGCGAGGAGGACCCGATCGAGATGGTCGGGCGCCTCGGCGCTCGGCTGATCTTGCAGCAGGCGCTGGAGGATGAGGTCAGCGAGTTCCTGGGACGCCGACGCTATGAGCGCGCCGGGGAGACGGTCAGTCACCGCAACGGCCATGAACCAAAGACGGTCAAGACGACGAGCGGGGCGATGCGCCTGGAGCGCCCGAGGATCCGTGACGCGAAGAAGCTCGGGTTTGAGAGCCGGATCCTGGGCAAAGGCGTCGCCCGCACACACGCGCTGGAGTCGCTGGTGATAAGCGGCTTCCTGAGGGGCCTGTCGACCAGGGATGTCGAGGCCGCCCTGGAGGAGGTCTTCGAGGAGCCGATCGCCTCGAAGAGCACGGTGTCGCGGATCTGCCAGGACACCCGGGAGCGCTACCGCCAATGGTGCCGACGGCGACTGGAGGCGCACGACATCGTCTACTGCTTCTTGGACGCGATCTATCTGAAGCTGCACCCGGACGACACACCCTCGGAGGGTGTCTTGGTCTGCTGGGGTGTGACGCTTGAGGGCCGGAAGATCCTGCTCGGATTGGCCCTGGGAAGCCGCGAGAGCTACGAGGCGTGGCTCTCCTTCGGGCGCGACATGATCGACCGCGGACTCAGATCACCGGCGCTCGTGATCGCTGACGGGGCACCCGGGATCTGGAAGGCCGTCGCCGAGCTCTGGCCGCAAGCACTCGAGCAGCGCTGCACCGTCCATGCGCTACGGAACGTCACCGCGAAGCTCCCTGAGCGCCACTACCAAGAGGTCAAGGCGCGCTGGTGGAAAGCGTTCGATGAGGCCCGCTCACCGGCCGAGGCCGCTCGGGAGCTGCAGGGCATCATCCTCGACTACAAGGCGGCCTACCCCTCGGCGATGGCCGTCATCGAACGGGACCTGCCCGCTCTCGTGGTTCATCTGCGGTTCCCCTCAGAGCACCGCAAGCGAATCAGGACCACGAACCTCCTGGAGAGGACGTTCGTGGAGGTCCGCAGGCGCACCAAGGTCATCGGCCGGTTCCCCGGAGAGACCTCAGCCCTCTCACTCATCTGGGCCGTGCTCGAGCTCTCCAGCCGCGGGTGGCGTGGAGTGAAGATGAACCCCAAGACCGTCGCCGAGATCGAACGGCTGCGCCGCCAGCTGCGCGAGGACCCAGCCCCACCCCCGACCGTCGAGGCCAAGGAGGTGATCGCCGCATAACATCCACAGCCAGCGGAGCTACGCCCGAACGATTTCACCCGGGAAATGGGACGCGACCCTGCCTCTGACCACATCAGCGGCCTGGCGGACGAGGGCCGGTGCGTCGACGCCGAGACGCGGCGCCGTATTACGCATCAGCGCGACCAGATAGTCAGCGTCAAAGCGTTTTGCAAGTAAGCCGAGCTGCGCCACCTCGACCCAAAGTCCCGTGTCCGGCGAGTTCATCTGGCATTTTTCCCAACTCACGACGCGATCCTCATAGTCGAGGCGGAAGAACGTGACTCCGACCTGGTCGTTTGGGTTGTCGGAGGTGATCAGGTCGAGCGCCGAGGCCGCGTCGTCGTCAACGATGATCCCATCGGCGCGCACGGCGATGACCTCCCGTGGCATTCCCGGTAGCAGCGGAGCGAGATTGCGCCAGGCCGCAGAGGCCGACAGCTGGCTCGACCACAGCACGGCGTAGGACTCGAGGTGAAGCTCGACCTGCACCTCATTGCCGTCGTCCAGACGTATCAGCAACGACCTGCCGCCGCTTGCCTGGTAGGGGATCGGGGTCGCTCCTGTGGGCCGCGCATCGAGGAGCTTGAACTGCAGGCGCGATGGGCCGGGCCACCGCTGGCGAACGCCACCAGCGGCTGCCCCGGCGTGGCTCCCCAGGCCTGCCTGGGTGCGTTGACGTGCTGCGGCAAGCCAGGGAATCGCGGCGATGGGGATCTCATTCGGGGCACGCCACTCGTCCAAGCCCTCGACGGGGAGCGCATCGGCGTTCGAATTCGGCGCTGTTCGAGGCATCTACCGAGCCTTTCGCGACATTGGCGTCAATCCCGTGGCTGTGACCGCTTGTATGCGTCCGCGGCGCTTCCGTCGTAGGAGACCGTTCGCCCATCCCTTCGGACGTAGAACCTGACCGGCTCCGTCGGTCCCAGATATCGGTAATACCAGGTCGACCGCCGCGGCTCGACGTTGATCACGCACATGTCCACGCTGCCGACTGGCCGGCGTGAGATGCTGCACGCGCTCGTGGGGGGAGGATCGATCTTCGTGGCGAGCTGGTCGCGCAGCTCGAGCTCGAACCCATCCCAGCCTCTGGCTCCGTACTCATGGTTGACGCCGATGCAGATGTAATCACCTTCATGGGGATAGTCGGCGAGCCGCGGCTGATCGCGCACGAGGCCGTCGGCGAGCGGGACCTCGCCGCGGAGTGCACCGACCACCACCTGTCCGCCGTCGGCGTTCAGCATCCCCACGACCGTAGTGATCAGACCGTCGTCGATCAGCTGCTCCTCGAGCGAGGGCGCGCTCTCCCGTCCCTCCAGCCAGGTGCGCCAGTCCAGTCGCGCGGACGGTTCCACGGCGACCCGGTGAGCGTCGCTGCTGGCGAGCAGATCGCCGCCGCGCACGTCGCTCTGTCCGTCGAGGCGCAGCGTCTCGGCGTAGTAGATCGAGACCGGGTCCACGCAGATGTGCGTGTACGGGCGGGCTGTGAGCGCCGAGTGCTCGGCGAGCTGGTTGAGGTCGTTCGAGAGCTTGGCGACGATGCCGAACCGAGCAGCGTCGACCACGCCCGTCAGCACGTGCAGGCCGAACCCGCTTCCTTCGAAGAGCGCCCGCGCCGTGATCGGGTACCTCTCGGAGAGCTCGACGAGCTGCCGCGCGAGCTTGCCGCGGCTGTCGGTCGTGAGGGAGTAGATGGCTGAGGAGACGACGATGATGAAGGGGATTCCATCGGCAGGAGGCGGGTCCACTCGTGCCAGGACGTTCGCCGCATCGAGTCCGCGGCTCTCCTCCGGGGAGAGCTCGCCGCTGTTCGCGCGAGCGATCAAGCCGGCGTCCAGGCGCTCTTCCAGGGTGGCGGCGCTCGGTTCCCGCAGACCGCCCTCGCCATCGTCCCACACCCAGTGGCGCAGGGTTCTGCTCACCACGAAGGACTCCACGAACTGCAGCGACTCGCTCACCAGCGACAGTTCAAGGGACTTTTCGAACCGCTCGAGCGAGCTGACCGGCAGCCATGTGGCGAGGAAGAGGTCGAAAACCCCTAGCGTCTCGTAGAGCACACAGGAGCCAACCGAGTGCTCGCGCATCGCAAGGTCGATCTTCTCGATGATCCTGTCCTTCCGGTACGTTGGGAAGAACGCGAAGCGCCAGAAGGCGAGCTCCTCATCCGCCCACCGCTGGTGGATTCTGGGGTGCCACATGTAGGGTGGACCCGACAGGCTCATGGGCGGGCATCTTACACTTCGACCCGGTTCGTGCTGATCGAGTCATGCTGTCTTTTGCAATGATCCAATGCCGCGAGAAGCCATGAGCCCAGTTGAGTACGAGCCGGTGATCGGCCTCGAGATCCACGTGCAGCTGGCGACGCGCACGAAGATGTTCTGCGGCTGTGAGCTGTCGTTCGGCGAGCCGCCGAACACGCACACGTGCCCGATCTGCCTCGGTCTGCCCGGCAGCCTGCCCGTCGCGAACGCGCGTGCCGTGCACTTCGGGCTGATGATCGGTCTCGCGCTCGGCTGCGAGCTCGCGCCGCGCTCGATCTTTCATCGCAAGAACTACTTCTATCTGGACCTGCCGAAGGGCTATCAGATCTCGCAGTACGACGAGCCGCTGTGCAAAGGCGGGCGGCTCGGCGAGGTGCGGATCCACCGCGTGCACCTTGAGGAGGACGCGGCGAAGCTGATACACGTCGGCGAGAGCGGTCGGATCCACGGGTCGGACGCGAGCGTCGTCGACTTCAACCGCGGCGGTACGCCGCTCGCCGAGATCGTGACCGAGCCGGACCTGCGCAGCGCCGAGCAGGCGAGCGAGTGGCTGAAGCTGCTGCGCACGACGCTGCGCGCGCTCGGCGTGAGCGACGTGAACATGGAGGAGGGCTCGCTGCGCTGCGACGCGAACATCTCGCTGCGCGCGACCGGCACGCAGGAGTTCGGGGTGAAGACGGAGCTGAAGAACATGAACTCCTTCCGCTTCATCGAGCGAGGCATCAAGGCCGAGGTCGAGCGCCAGCGCAAGATCATCGAAGGCGGGGGTGAGGTCGTCCAGGAGACGCTGCACTACGACCCCGGCTCGGGGGCGATCACGTCGTTGCGCTCCAAGGAGGAGGCGCACGACTACCGCTACTTCCCCGAGCCCGACTTGCTGGGGGTGGCGATCGACGGGGCGATGCTCGCGGCGGCGCGCGCGGACATGACCGAGCTGCCGTCCGACCGCGCCGAGCGCTTGCGGCGCGAATTCGGCCTCACCGAGGAGAGCGCGAAGCTGCTCGCGTTCCGCGGCGAGCTGGGCGGCTACTTCGAGGAGGCGCTCACCGCCGAGAGCGACCCGCCGGCGCCGGCGCAGGCGCTCGCGAACTGGATCGCCACCGACCTGTTGAGCCGCCTCCCGGAGGACGAGGATCCTGCCCAGTCGCAGGTGCGGGCCGAGGCTCTCGCGGCGCTCGTGGGACTCGTTGCGGCGAAGCGGATCAGCGTCGGCGCGGGCCGGCAGGTGCTCGACCGCCTCGTGGCCGAGGGCGGCGACCCGGCGGAGATCGTGCGGGCCGAGGGTCTGGAGGCGATCGGCGAGGGAGACGAGCTGGGCGAGATCGTCGCGGCGGCGCTCGCGGCCAATCCCGACGCGGCCGAGCGGATGCGCGAAGGCAATGCTAAGGCGATCGGCCCGATCGTGGGCCACGTGATGCGCGAGACCAAAGGCCGCGCCGACGGCGGCGAGGTCACGCGGTTAGTCCACGAGCAGTTGGGGGTCTAAACCTGACGGCCGATGGCCTGCGCGGATGCGGCGTCCTCGGTCGCTCGCGTGCATAGCACGCCACGCTCCCTGCATCCTGGCCCCGCTTGACCCTCGACCGTCAGGGGGCGCTCTTCTTCATGTTCAACACGCATACGACCCACATTTTGGACTGAGGGCCAAAGGCAAAACGGACGGAGCGCGCCAATATGCTGGCCATGAACCCACCAGTGGCCAATTCGATCGCTCAGCCCTCGCGCCGGTTCGTGCTGTTGCCGGAGCAGGGGGACGACGTGTCGAGCCGGGGCCCGCGGATCCGTCGCTACCGGCTGGCGAGTGTCGGCCGGCGCTCAGGGACGAGCGCGGTGGACGTGGCGATGGATCGCATGGCTCGCGAGCTTGGCCGTCTGGGGCGTTCATAACGAGCACCAGAACGGACAGGTCTCCTACAGATCTCCTCCGGCTTCCCTCGGCCGGAAGTGAGCGGGGTGCGGCCGGACGGGGTGGCGATTCCCGTCCGGCCGCGCCGTCAGCTAACCTGGAGTTATGAACCAGGAACGATCCTCCTCGTCGAGCTCGTTCGCTCGCACTGTCGTGGCGGTGCTGGTGCTGCTCGTTATGGGATGGTTGCTACTGGGCGTGATCGGCCATGTCCTGTCATTTCTGTTCAGCACTCTCCTGCTTGTCGTCGCGGTAGTGGCCGTGATCTGGGCGTTGCGCATTTTGCTCTGAGAGCGGGAGCCCGAGCAGATGGCCTACATCGTCATCGCGCTCTGTTTCGGGCTGGCGGGCGGGATCGTCGGCAAAATCAAGGGCAGCTCGTTCTGGCTGTGGTTCCTGATCTCGGCGGTCGTGCCGATCATCGGCCTGGCCACGGCGATCGTCTACCGCTCCGAGCGTAACGAGCCGCGCCGGGCCTGCCCGCGGTGCGGACGGGTCACGAAGGTCTACGACGCGGTGTGCACGAAGTGCGGGACCGAGCTGGAGTATCCGGAGGTCGTGATCGCGCCGGAATCGGCGCAGTCGAGATAAGGGAGCCCGAAGTCGGGGGCTGTCTATAACTGGTGGATGGACGCAGCCAACGCGACGAGCGCACCCGCGCGCGAGAGCCTGATCGCCCGCCTGATCCACGGGGCGGGGTTCAAGGACGAGACCGATTTCGTGCTGCGCGTCGTGCAACCGGCGCTGGTCGGCATGATCGACGGCACCGTCTCCTCGCTGGCGCCGATATTCGCGGCGGCGCTCACCTCGGACTCGCACACCGCACTGGTGGTGGGATTCTCCACCGCGCTGGGGGCTGGCGTGAGCATGGGCTGGTCGGAGGCGCTGTCGGACACGGGCGAGCAGACCGGCCGCGGATCGGCCGTCGTGCGCGGTTCGATCACGGGCGGGATGACGACGCTGGGGGGCATCTTCCACACGCTGCCGTTCCTGATCTCCGACGTCCACAAGGCGCTGATCGTCGCCGGATGCGTGGTCGCGGTAGAGCTATTCGCGATCGCGTGGGTCAGGAAACGGTTCCTGCACGTGTCGATGCGCTCATCCCTGTTGGTCGTGACCGTGGGCGGGGCGATCGCGCTCGCGATCGGCGTGGGGTTGGGACTCTCCTGATCTGAGCTGCCCGTGCGGCGCATGTCCCGCACGGTGGGCGCGCAAAACCCGCTGGTAAACTGCCGATATGCGCGCGGTGGACGCAATCATGGAATGCCTGAAGGCGGAGGGCGTGGATGTCGTGTTCGGGCTGCCCGGCGGCGCGAACCTGCCGACGTACGACGCGTTCGTAAACGGCGGGATCAGGCACATCCTGGTGCGCCACGAGGCGGGCGGCGGGCACGCCGCGCAGGGGTATGCGAAGGCGACGGGCAAAGTGGGGGTGGCGTTCGCGACGAGCGGTCCGGGCGCGACGAACCTGATCACGCCGATAACCGACGCGATGATGGATTCGGTGCCGGTCGTGTTCA
The DNA here is from genome assembly GCA_963786535.1 of uncultured Solirubrobacterales bacterium. GTDB lineage: Bacteria > Actinomycetota > Thermoleophilia > Solirubrobacterales > Solirubrobacteraceae > Palsa-744. The sequence continues at coordinate 784,103 of CAWAZI010000002.1, forward strand.
TCACCGGGCAGGTGCGCACGGAGCTGCTGGGGACCGACGGGTTTCAGGAGGCGGACACGCTGGGGATCACGATCCCGATCGTCAAGCACTCGTTCATGATCCAAGACCCGCGCGAGATCCCACGGGCGATACACGAGGCGTTTCACATCGCTCGCACGGGCGGCCGGGTCCCGGTGCTGGTGGACATCCCGCAGGACCTGTCCCGCGCGGAGATCGAGTACGAGCCCGTGACCGACGTGCGCCTGCCGGGGTATCAGCCGACGATCGAGGGCAACCAGAAGCAGATCCGTCAGGCCGCCAAGGCGCTGGCCGCGGCCAGGCGCCCGGTCATATACGCGGGCGGGGGCGTGGTGAACGCAAACGCCTCGCAAGAGCTGGTCGAGCTCGCGGCGTGCGACCGGTTCCCGGTGACGTGCACGCTGATGGGCCTGGGCGCATTTCCGGCCCCGCACGAGCAGTGGCTGGGGATGCTGGGGATGCACGGGACGCGCGCGGCGAACTACGCGATGGACGAGGCCGACCTGATCTGCGCGGTGGGCGCGCGGTTCGACGACAGGATCACGGGCAAGCTGTCGGAGTTCGCGCCGAAGGCGAAGTTCATCCACATCGACATCGACCCGGCGGAGATATCGAAGAACGTGCCGGCGCACATCCCGATCGTGGGCGACGCCAAGCACGTGCTGGGCAAGCTGGCGGTCGAGTACCGGGCGTTGAGCGCCGACACCGCACGGCTGGGCGACTGGTGGCAGCGGATCGAAGGCTGGAAAGCGAAGTATCCGCTGGGCTATGAGGACTCGAGCGACAACGAGATCAAGCCGCAGTACATGATCCAGGCGCTGTACGAGGCGACGGAGCGGCGAGGCGATCGTGTCGAGCGACGTCGGCCAGCATCAGATGTGGACGGCGCAGTACTACGACTTCCCCGCGCCGCAGGCGCTGGATCAACTCCGGCGGGCTGGGGACGATGGGGTTCGGCCTGCCGGCGGCAATGGGCGCCGCGGTGGGCTGCCCCGATCGGCTGGTGTGCTGCGTCGCCGGGGATGGGTCGGTGCAGATGAACGCGCAGGAGCTGGCGACGTGCGCGCAGAAGAAGATCCCGATCAAGGTGTTCATCATGAACAACGGGTACCTGGGCATGGTGCAGGCAATGGCAGGAGCTGTTCTGGGACGGCAAATACAGCCATGTGGAGACGGGCGAGTTCCCGGATTTCGTCAAGCTCGCGGAGGCGTACGGCGCGACCGGGATGCGGTTCGAGGACAAGACGACGCTTGTGGAGGACATGCAAGCGCGCGATCGCGACCGACGGGCCGGTGTTCGTGGACGTGCGGGTGACGCGCGAGGAGAACACGTATCCGATGATCCCGGCAGGTCAGGCTGCAAGGGAGATGGTGGGGTGACCTCAGCGTTGATTTGCCTGCGGGGGGTGGTCGTCGGGGAGGGGGGCCTGCCCCCCTCCCGCTCCTACGTTGATCCCCGCGGGCCAGGCCGCCCGCGAGATGGTTGGTGACCGCGGTGGGTGAACCTGGGACGAAGGAGCCGCTGAGCCTCGAGGAGCTGCAGGCGTCCACGGGGCTGCGAACGGGGCGCAAGCATGTCCTGTCGATTCTCGTCGAGAACAAGTCGGGCGTGCTGACGCGCATCGCCGGGCTGTTCGCCGAAGGGGGTTCAACATCGACACGCTCACGGTCGGGCCGACCGACGACGAGCAGATCTCGCGGGTGACGCTGACGGTGGACGGGGCGCTGCACCCGATCGACCAGGTGACAAAGCAGCTGCACAAGCTCGTGAACGTGCTGAAGATCAGGGATCTGGAGCCGACCGACACGGTCGCGCGCGAGCTGGCCCTGTTCAAGGTCTCCGCGGACGGCGCGCAGAGGGGCGAGCTGATGCAGATCGCGGAGATATTCCGGGGCAAGGTCGTGGACGTGACCAAACGCTCGGTGATAATCGAGGTGACGGGCACGACGGAGAAGATCGAGGCGTTCGAGGGCATGGTGCGCCCGTTCGGGTTGATCGAGATGATGAGAACGGGCGAGATAGCGATTTCCCGCGGAAGAACAGAGACATAGGAAGGCGCAAGAGGATGCAGGCTTTGGGGGTAAGCCAAAGCCAGTCCTTGCATCGAGTTGCAGTCCAAGCCGCTTACCGCAGCGGTTGACATTGCGAGAGCTTTGAAAGGCAGAGCAATAACCGACACGCAGCGCCTGCAGAGCCCGTTCGGGCTGAGCGAGCAGGATCGCGAACGGATGGGGGCGCGACTGGATCTCGCGCTGCGCAGGGCCAGGCGCAGCGGCGAGCCGACGCTGGCCACGAGCACCGTGAGGCTGCCTGGCGGGGTGGACCCGAGCGCCGTGGTGTGCGCGTCTCGCAGGGAGGGCGAGCCGTGGTTCGCGTTCGAGCAGCCCGACAGGGGCGGCGCGGCGCTCGCGGCGCTGGGCGAGGCGGTGTGCCTGAGCGATGCTGGCCCGGAGAGGTTTCAGAGCGTGGCCGACCGCTGGCGCGCGCTGGCGACGACGACGGTGGGCGACCCGCTGGATGATCCCGATCGCTCGGGGCCGGTGGCGGTCGGCGGGTTCGCGTTCGCGCCCGAGGGTGGGGGGACGCCCGCGTGGGAGGGGTTCGACCCCGCCTCGCTCATCGTGCCGGAGGTCGCGATCAGGCGCGCGGCCAAAGGAGGGCGTGGGCGGGATCGTGAAAAGCCGGACGTGAGACTGACGCTGGCTGCGCTGATGACGCCAGACGACACCTCCGAAGAGGTGCTCGACCAGCTGGAAGGCCGCTTAGCGGAGCTGCGAGAGCAAGCCCTCCCGCTGCTGGATCCGGCCCCGACGGGCAAGTACCGAGTGGCGAGCGCGATGCCGCCCGAGCACTACGAGGCGGCGGTGAAACACGCAACGGCGCTGATCAGGGAGGGCAGGCTGGAGAAGATCGTGCTCGCGCGCGAGGTGGAGACGCACGCCCCGCAAAGATACGACCCGGCGGCGATGCTGGGCGTGCTGCGCGAGGCGTTCCCGGGGTGTTTCTGCTTCTGTGTCGGGCGCGGGGGCGCGACGCTGATCGCCGCCAGCCCCGAGCTGCTCGTGCGCCGCGAGGGCCACCGCGTGAGCACGCTGGCGCTCGCGGGCTCGACCAGGCGCAGCGCCGATCCCGCGGTGGACGACCATCTGGGCGAGCAGATGCTGCGCGACGCGAGCTATCGCGAGGAGCACGCGATCGTCGCGCGGCGGATCGAGCGCACGCTGCGCCCGCACGCGGTGTGGGTGGCGGCCGCCCCGGAGCCGGAGCTCGTGAAGATCGCGAACATCCAGCACCTGGCGACCCCCATCCGCGCGCAGCTCGCCGCCCCGATCGATGCGCTGGAGCTGGCGGGCCTGATGCACCCGACCCCGGCCGTGGGAGGCGAGCCGAGGGATGTCGCCACCCCGCTGATTCCCGCGCTGGAGGGCCTGGACCGCGGTTGGTACGCGGGCCCGGTCGGCTGGACCGACGCGACCGGCGACGGTGAGTTCTGTGTCGCCCTGCGCTGCGCGCTGCTGCGAGACAACGTCGCCCGCTGCTACGCGGGCAACGGCATCGTGCGCGACTCGCGCCCTGAGGCAGAGCTGGCCGAGACGGAGGTGAAGTTGCAGGCCCTGCTGCCGCTACTGGCTGGCTGAGCGTCGTTGAGCGGCGCTGGAGGATCGACGAGAGCATCTGCTCGTCGATCGGTCTGCGTCCTCGGTCGCTCGGGTGCAGAGCACGCCAAAGCGCTCCCTCGCGTCCTGTTGACCTGCTTGCTCAACGACGCTCAGGAGCGCTCTTCACCCCCGGAGCGAGGGCGGGCCGTCCGAGCGACGGCAGCCACCAGTTGCGCGCGCCGAACAGGCGCATCAGCGCGGGCACGAGCACGAGGCGGACGAGGGTCGCGTCGATCGCGATCGCCAGCGCCAGGCCGAGGCCGAACTGCTTCAGTTCGAGCACGTTCGCGGTGACGAAGCTGCCGAACACGGCGACCATGATCGCCGCGGCCGCCGTGATCGGGCGAGCGGTGTGCTCGACGCCGGTCGCGACCGCGAGCTCGTTGTCGGCGCTCGCAAGCCACGTCTCGCGCATGCGGCGGATCAGGAACACCTCGTAGTCCATCGACAGGCCGAACAGCAGCGCGAAGATGCGAGAGTGGCAGGAACACCTGGATGAAGCCCGTGCCGGTGAACCCGAGCAGGATGTTCGCCGTGTCCCTCCTGAAAGACGAAGATCACGATTCCCACGGTCGCTCCTGTCGCGAGCAGGTTCATCGCGACCGCCTTGACGGGCAGCACCACGCTGCGGAACACGACCGTCAGGAACATCAGCGACAGCGCGAGGATCAAGCCCAGCACGAGCGGGACCTTGGCGCGCGTTTCGTTGGACAGGTCGACGATCTTGGCGGTCGCACCGCCGACCGCGACCTCGAGCCCTCCACCGGCCCGGATCGGGGGCAGGAGGCTCGCGCGGATGTGGCGCACGAGCTGTTCGGAGCGGTAGGAGTCGATCGCCGTCGCCGGCGCGACGGTCAGCAGCTCGGCGTCGCGACCGGGTGTCGCGACGACCGCGGCGATGTCGTTGTGACCGGTGGGGGCGAGCTCGCGCGCCAGCAGCGCCGCACGCGCGGCGTCCGCGCGGTCGAGTGGGCCACGGCCGCCCCGACCGGCGATCACGATCTCGATCGGCGCCAGCGTGCCCGCCCCGAACGAGCGCGCGAGCACCCGCTCGCCCTTGCCCGAGGGCGTGCCCGACAGCGAGGCGATGCCGAAGTCCACGCCCGTGCGCAGGCTCAGCAGGGGCACGGCGGCCAGTAGCAGCACCGCCGCGATCGTGCCCGCCGCGAGGACCGGATGGCGCATCACCGCCAGCGCCCAGCGCGCCCACACCCCATGCCCGTCGCGTCGCCCCCGGGCGGGCGTCGCGCGGCTGCATCCGCGCGGGCAGCGCGCCCCGGTCGATGCGCGGCCCCAGCAGCGCGAGCACGGCCGGGAGCAGAGTCAGCGCGACGATCACCGTGCACACCACGACCGACACGGCCCCGAGCGCGAACTCGTGGTAGATCGGCGCCCGGATCACGACGAGCGTCGCCAGCGCGAGCGCGACGACCACGCCGGAGAACAGGACGGTGCGGCCCGAGCTCGCGATCGCCGCGCCGACCGCCTCCTCGACCTGCTCGCTGCGTGACGGGCCGGTCCGGACTTCTGCGCCGGGCGAGCTCCTCGCGGAAGCGGCTGACGATGAACAGCGCGTAGTCGATCCCGATGCCGACTCCGATCATCGTGACGATCGTCGTCAGGAAGCTGTCGAACGTCAGCATCGTCGCGAGTACCGCGAGGAACCCGTACGTCAGCAGCAGCCCGCTGCCCGCGATCGCGAGCGGCACGACCGCCGCGACGGCCGCGCCGAGCGCGAGCAGCAGGATCAGCAGCGCGATCGGCACGCCGATCGTCTCCGCGCGCTCGACGTCTTCGTTCTCGACGGTCGTGATGTCCTTCGCGACGGGCGAGTATCCCGTCAGCCACACGTGCACCCCCGCACCGGCGAGCGGATCGAGCGCTTCCTGCAGCAGGGTGGCGCGTTCGATCAGCTGACGGGGGTCCCCGGCGATGCCCACGAGCGCGATCGCGGCGTGACCGTCGCGTGAGATCTGCCCGCGCGCGCCCCGGGCATACGGGCCGGCGACGCCCTTCACGTAAGCCTTGTCGCGCGCCGTGAGCGAGCGCGCGGGCGAGGACCGCGCGATAGGCGGGTTCGCCGGCGCGGCGCGTGGACGGAGGAGAACACGAGCACGTCCTGCTCGGCGCCATGGCTGGCGAAGCGCTGTTCGAGCAGCTGCGCCGCGCGCGAGGACTCCGCTCCGTCGATCCCGTAGTTGGGCGCCCCGAGCGAGCGCTTCAGCGCCGGGATAGGCCGCCGCGCAGGCGATCAACACGAGCACCCACACGCCCAGCACGAGGCGCCGGCGGCGGGCGATCATCCGTCCCCAGCGGTACGCGGAGGCGCTGCTCATCGCGTGCCGCCATCGTGTCCCCGTCCGTGCGTGCGCGCGAGACGGCGCTCCACACGCGGCCGTGCAGGTCTACGTTGCCGTGCGGTCGGTGCGGACGTGGATCAGCGTGGAGCCCGTCCGCGGCGCCAGCGCGCGCTCCAGGGCGGCGCGCAGGGCGGGGATCGTGTCGACCTGCTCGTATGCGAGGCCGTACAGGGCAGCGACCTGCGCGAAGTCCAGGCCCGTCGGGGTGGCGACGTGGCGGGTGTAGAGCCCTGCGGTCCTCGTCCTGCGGCGCTGCGCGATCTCGCGGCTCGCGTCGAGATCGGGAGGAAGTCGAAGATCCCGCCGCCGTCGTTGTCGAGCAGCACGATCGTCAGCTTCAGCCCCAGGCGCGTGGCGGCGAGCAGGCCGCCGATGTCGTGGGCGAGCGCGACGTCGCCGATCAGCAGCACGACCGGGCCGTCGCCGGCGGCGGCCGCGCCGAACGCGCTGGAGACGGTGCCGTCGATGCCGTTCGCGCCGCGATTGCACAGCACGCGCGGGGGGTCCTCGCGTACCGGCCAGAACGTCTCGATGTCGCGCACCGGCATCGAAGAGGCGACGAACAGGGTCGCCTCTTCGGGCAGCAGCACGCCCAGCTCGGCCGCGACGGAGGGCTCGTCCAGCCCGTCCCCGTCGAGGACTCCCAGGATCGCCTCGGCCGCCTGCTCGTCGGCGCTGCGCCAGCTCGCGAGCCACTCCGGGTCGGCGGGGTGCAGAGGAGCGGACGCTCGGGAACGTCCACGCCATCGGCGGACCCGACGGTCGGCGGGCGCCGCCGCTGCGTCCGTCAGCCCGGCAAGCGTCGCGGCGGGCTCCATTGCGATGGAGTCGCTCAGCACTGATCCCGGATCCTGCCATGCGCCCTCGGGATCGAGTGTGACCTGACGCACATTCTCCATGCCCGCGAGCCACGTCCGCAGTGGCTTGGAGACCGGCAGGTCTCCGACGCGCAGCACGAGGTCGGGGCGCTGGGAGGCGGCGAACGAATCGTCGCGCAGCAGCGCGTCGTAGTGGGCGACGGCGGCGCTACCGCGCCGCGCCGCGGACAGCGGGTCTGCCAGCAGGGGCCAGCCGATCGCCTCACAGAACGCGGCGGCGGCAATCCCGAGCGGGGCTTCGCGCTCGTGGCGCCCGGCGACCACGACGCCGCGCCGCGATTCGGCGACGAATTCCCTCAGGCGCGTTTCGCCGGTGGTGCAGCACGGGCCGACGGTGTACATACGGCCTGCCCGCGGCACGGCCGGTATCGTCGGCCGGAAGCGCCTCGTCGGTCACGAGCGGCTCGCGCAGCGGGAAGTTCAGGTGCACCGCCCCCGGGCGGCCCTCCAGCGCGGTCCAGTAGGCGCGGCAGGCGAGCGTCCTGATCCAGCGCACCCGCGCGGGGCTCGCGTCTCGTGCGTGCCGACCTCGAAAAACCACTTCGCGGCGTCGCCGAACAGCTTCAGCTGGTCGATCGCCTGTCCCGCGCCGTTCTCGCGCAGCTCCGGCGGGCGGTCCGCCGTCAACAGCAGCAGCGGCACGCGCGCCTCGTGCGCCTCGATCGCGGCGGGCAGCAGCTCGGCCGCGGCGGTCCCCGATGTGCACGCCACGGCCACTGGCAGCCCCGAGGACTTGGCCGCCCCGAGCGCGAAGAACCCCGCGCAGCGCTCGTCGATGTGGGAGTAAGCACTCCAGCCGCTGCTCGCGCGCGAGCGTCAGCACCAGCGGAGCGCATCGCGACCCCGGCGAGGTGCACGCCACACGCATCCCGCACCGCGCGAGCTCGTCGACGAACGCGCGCAGGAGCAGGTATGTGTCGGTGGCTGTGCTCATACGGATGGTCGTGTGGACATGGGCGGAGACGGGCGCATCGGATCGTGATGGAGCTTCGGCGCGTAGGGGAGACTATTTACGATGGCCGTATGCCGGAGACCATCGTCCTGCTGCACGGGTTCAGCGGCACCCGCCGCGCGTGGGACGGCGTCATCGAGCGCCTGCCCCCCGAACGCTATCGGCCGCTGGCGCTGGACCTGCCCGGGCACGGCGAGCATGCCGACGCAACCCGCCCGATTTCGTTTGCGGGCTGTGTCGAGCACGTGCTCGCGCTGGCTCCCGAGCGCTTCGCTCTGTGCGGATACTCGCTGGGCGGGCGCGTGGCCCTGCACGTCGCGTTGGCCGCCCCCGAGCGCGTATCGCGGCTCGTGCTCGTCTCCACCACCGCTGGCATCGAGGACGATGGCGCGCGCGCCGAGCGCCGTGCCGCTGACAGCCGTCTCGCCGACGAGCTGGGACGCGTCCCGTTCGAGGATTTCATCGAGCGCTGGCGCACCCAGCCGCTGTTCGCCGATGAACCTCCCGAGGTCGGTGCTCTCGCGCGCGAAGACCAGCGCCGCAACCGCCCCGACGCCCTCGCCGCGGTGCTGCGCGGCCTCGGCACGGGGGAGATGGCGCCGCTGTGGGACAGGCTGGGAGAGCTGGCGATGGCAGTGACGGTCCTCGTCGGAGATCGCGACGCCAAGTTCCAGGCGCTCGGCGGACGGATGGTCGATCTGCTGGCAGACGCCAAGCTGATCGTCGTGCCCGGAGGTCACGGTCTCCCGCTGGAGAACCCGGCCGCGGTTGCAGAGCGCGTTTAGATCGGCGTCAGCGAGCTCATCGGCCCGTTTGGCCCAGCCGCACTCACGACTCAAGTGACATTCGCCTTCAGCCGATACTGCCGCGGGAGAGCATGCGTACATGTTGGGGACGACTTCTTAGATCGCCATGTCAGACAGCACAACCCCCCAACCCAACCCCGAGCGCTCCGACGGCGCACCCGACCCCTCCGCGGCGGAGCCGGTGACGAGCAGCTCGCCCGAGCAGCCCGTTCAGGGCTCGGCTCCGTCTGCCGGTGAGCTCCAGAGCGACGACGGCGCTCCGCCGCCGCAGACATCGCCGTCGGCCCCGGGTGGGGACAGGTTCGGGAGCGTGAAGCACATGGTGCACGGCCGGAGGGGCGCTTTGGCGCCGGGGTGGCCACGTTGTGCGTCATCGCGGGGATTGTCGCCTCGGTGCTCGCAGCGCACACCGTGGCGCGCAACGACGGCGCGAGCGGGCGGCGGGCCTTCCAGCAGACATCAACGTCGATCGCCTCGACGTTGAAGCTGGCCATCCGCCACGAGGAACAGCTCCTCGTCAGCTCAACCACCTTCTACGCCGGTCATGCAACGGCGTTGCCCGCGGAATTCGCGACGTGGGTGAACTGGGCGCGGGCGACGCATCGCTACCCCGAGCTCGATCAGCTCGCGCTGCTGACGCTGGTGCGGGCGCCCGAACTACCCGCGTATCAGGCGCGGCTCGCCGGCCACGCGGTGGCTGTGAAGCCGCTTCGAGCTGGGACGACAGGGACGGCGGGGACTACAGGGACGGCGACACCCGCCGGTGGAGCTATCCGTATCGTTCCCGCGAGCAACCATCGTTACTACTGCCTGGCCGTGGCCGAGCTCTCGAGGTCTGCCGCCGTGACTCCGCCGGCCGGCTTTGACTACTGCGCGCGGACGCCCGCGCTGCTGCTGTCTCGGGACGCGGGCGTGGGCATCTACGCGCCGGTCTCGGCGGGCCACACCAGCGCGCTGGAAGTCATGACGCCCGTCTACAGGGGATACGTGACGCCACGCACCGTCGCGGGCCGCGAGACGGCGTCCGTGGGGTGGCTGCGCGAGGTGCTGGTACCCGGGGTCGTGTTGCGAGAGGCCCTCGCGGGCCAGCCGGGCTACGCGTTGCGCCTGCGTCACCGGACCGGCTCCTCAAACGTCGTCTTCACCAGCGGCGCCCCGCGGCCCGGCGCGCAGAGCACGACGATCAGCCTGCACAACGGATGGACCGTCAAGAGCTTCGGGGCGCCGGCCGGCGAAGATGTGCTCGCGGACGGGCGCTCGCTCACGGTGCTGATCGGCGGCATCCTGCTGAGCATGCTGCTCGGCCTGCTGGTGTTCGTCCTCGGCACCCGTCGCCCACCGGCGCCCGCGACGGCGCCAAAGACCCGCGAGCTGCCCAAAGAAGACCTCTACGACGCCCTGACCGGGCTTCCCAATCGCGCGCTCACGCTGGACCGTGCCGAGCGCATGGTCGCGCGAGCGGGACGCGATTCGGAGATGCTGGCGGGTGCCCTGTTCGTCGAAATCGACTGGCTCAAGGATGTCAACGAAAAGCTCGGGCAGGCCGCCGGCGATCAGCTTCTGAGAGATCGTCGCGGAACGACTGGGGGACGTGGTGCGAACGGGGGACACCGTCGGTCGCCTCGGCGGAGACGAGTTCGTGGTGCTGGTCGAATCGGCAGCCCGCGGGGTGCGCCTGGACTCCCTGGCTCAACGCATGATCGAGGCTCTGCACAAACCCATCGAGCTCGATGGCTTCGGGCCGAGCTTCGTCTTGACCGCGAGCATCGGCGTCGCCTTTGGCCGCTACGCGACTCCCAAGGACCTGTTGCGCGACGCGCACCTGGCCCTGGCCTCGGCCAAGGCCGCCGGCAAAGACCGCTACACGCTCTTCAACGCCAACATGCGCTCCGTCATCGAGGGTCGCGCGGTGCTCGAGGCCGAGCTGAACACCGCGCTGCGAGAGGGGCAGTTCTTCCTGCTCTACCAGCCGATCTGCGATCTGAGCACGCGCCGGGTGGCTGCTCTGGAGGCGCTGATCCGCTGGCGGCATCCCGAGCAGGGCGTGCTGGCGCCCGCGGACTTCATCCCGCTGGCCGAGGAAACCGGGCTGATCGTGCCGATCGGTCGTTGGGTGCTCGAAGCGGCCTGCAGCCGAGCCGCGGCATGGAACGTGGCGGGCCATCGGCTCGGCGTCTCGGTGAAGGTGTCGGCCCATCAGCTGAACCGGGACGGTTTCGCGACAGACGTGCTGCGCGCACTGCAGCAATCCGGGATCGAGCCCTCGCTGCTCACGCTCGAGATCGCCGAGACCACGGTGCTGCGCGACGTCGCCGCGGTCACCCTGCGCCTGCGGGAGATCAAGCAGCTTGGAGTGCGCATCGCGATCGACGACTTCGGCAGCAGCGGATATGCCCACCACACCGACCTGCGGCAGATGCCGCTCGACTTCCTGCGAGTGGACAGGAGCTCCCTCGCCGCGTCCGAGGACGAGGACTATCGCAGCTGGCTGCTCGAGGCCATCCTGGTTGTCGGACGCGACCTCTCGCTGACCGTGATCGCCACGGGAATCGAGACGCACGAGCAGCTGGCCGCGCTTCAGGCAATGGGCTGCACGATGGCTCAGGGAGCCCTGGTGGGCGAACCCACCCCGTCCAACACCATCGAGAGCCTCCTCCACGCCGACCTCCCGGCCACGCCCGCAATCTCCACGAGCCTGGCTCAGCCAACGGCATCGGCACTACAGTGGCCTGACGCCCAGCCCGGGAGCTGACGGCAGGGCGATCATGCCTTTCCTTGCGGGCAGCTGGTCCTCGATGTCCTCGAACATCACGAGCGTCGCCAGCCCACACGCCGGCACCGGGCCGCGCGAGGCCAGGGCCGCGGCGGCGTGCAGCGCGGCCGCCACCCCCAGCGGGCCGTCCAGGGTTGAGGCCAGGTAGGGCTCCGCGCCGGAGGCTCGCACGAGCGTCGCCGCCGCGAGCAGGCCCGAGATTCCTCCGCAGCGGCCGATCTTCAGGCACACCGCGTCGGCCACGCCCGCGCCGAGCGCGCCGTGCTCCGCCGCGGTCTCGTCGATCGCGATCCTCGTGCTGACGCGCTCGCGCACCTCTCTGATCGAGTGCAACCCGTGGGTTGGCTCCTCCACCAGCTCGAGGCCGGCTGGCGCCAGTGCCTCGATCGCTCTCACGGCCTCCTCGATCGTCCACGCGCCGTTCGCGTCCAGTCGCAGGGCGGTGCCTGGGCCTGCGGCCGCGCGCACGGCTGCCACGCGCGCCGCGTCGTCTCCGGTTCCCACCTTCAGCTTGATGCACTGAAACCCCGCTTCCGCGGCCGCTTGCGCCCGTTCGGCCGCGCCCCGGCGGTCGGTCGCTCCGATCGTCGCGTTCACGCTCACCTCGCGCGCGGGGTCGTCGGTGAGCAGCTCCGCGATCGGCTTGCTCGCGCGCCTGCCCGCGCGATCCCATAGCGCCATGTCGATCGCCGCCAGCGCCTGGGGCAGGTCGTCCTCGCGCCGGCACGCTTCGATCATCTGCACCCCGGTCAGGTCGGGCGCGCCGGCGAGCACCTGCCCGTATCGCTTCAGGGCGTTTTCCACCCTGTCGACGCTCACGCCGTCGTATTGCTCCAGCGGCGCTCCCTCGCCGTATCCCGTCAGTCCCTCCTCGTCCGCGAGCGTGACCGCCACCAGCTCGCGCTCTTTCACCTCGCCATGCGCCGTCTCCAGCGGTTTTCGCAGGCGCAGCTTCCTTCGCTCGAGGCTCAGCTTCACTGTGCGCCCCCAGCGCTTGCGCGATGCCGACCGGTGCCGTGAGCGGCGCCGACCGCGCTGTTGGTGACACTGGCTACCGGGTCACCCACCCATCAGCCCCACCCGGTTCATTATCTCTTTCAGATCCCGCCGCTCGCGAGGATTCCTGCCGCGAACAGCACACAGAACAGCATCTGCAGCATGCCCGTCTTCGCCAGCGCGCCGTTCAGAGCCGGTCCGTCCACCCGCGTTCTCACCGTCCTCACGACCCCCGCCGCGAGTCCGATCGCCGCCCAGCTCAGCAGCAGCCACGGCGACATTCCCAGCGCCCACAGCACCGGTGCGCTCACGAACGCGCCCGTCACCATCGCCGTGTACAGCGCTCGCGTGCGCTCTCTTCCCAGCCTGACCGCGAGCGTGCGCTTGCCCGCGCGCCTATCGGTGTCGATGTCCCTGACGTTGTTCACCACCAATATCGCGCTCGCCAGCAGCCCCACCGGCACGGCGCACCCAAACGCCTGCCATCGAAGTTCCTGGACCTGTACGAAATACGAGCCCGCCACCGCGACCACGCCGAAGAACAGGAACACGAACACCTCGCCCAGTCCCTCGTACCCGTACGGCCTTGGCCCGCCGGTGTACAGCACGCCCGCGAGAATCGACGCCGCGCCGACCGCGATCAGCTCCGGCCCGGCCACCGCCACGAGGTAGGAGCCGCACAGCACCGCCAGCCCGAACGTCGCGTACGTGGCGATCAACACCTGCTTGGGCGGCACCAGCCCGCCGGCGGTCACTCGCACCGGCCCCAGCCGGTCCTCGGTGTCGGCGCCCCTGCGCGCGTCGGAGTAGTCGTTTGACAGGTTCGTCCCCACCTGGATGAACACCGCCCCGAGCAGCGCCGCGACGAACGCGAGCGGGTGAAACTCTCCCGCCCCCAGCGCGAGCGACGTGCCCACGAGCACCGGCGCGACTGCCGCGGGCAGCGTCCTGAGTCGCGCGGCCATCACCCAGATGCGCACCATGCTCGGGCGCCCGGTCGTCTCCGGGCCCGCCGGGGTCCGTACGGTCGGGGGGATCTGCGCGACGGAGGTCATTGTGCGCTCACGCGCGCCTTGGGAATCGCTCGAACTCCGGCCTGCGCTTCTCGCGGTAGGCGTTGCGGCCCTCCTGTGCCTCCTCGCTGCCGTAGAACAGGAGGTTGGCGTCGTGCGCGAGCTGCTGGATGCCGGTCAACCCGTCCTCGGCAGCGTTAAAGCTCGCCTTCAGCAGCCGCAGCGCGAACGGCGAGTTCGCCAACATCTCCTCACACCATTTGACCGTCTCCGCTTCCAGCTCCGCGAGCGGCACGACGGTGTTCACCATCCCCATCTCCAGCGCTTGGAGCGCCGAATATTGCCGGCACAGGAACCAGATCTCCTTCGCCTTCTTCGGACCCACCAGGTTCGCCAAGAGGCCCGCGCCGAACCCCCCATCGAACGAGCCTACCTTCGGACCCACCTGCCCGAACCTCGCGTTGTCCGCGGCGATCGTCAGGTCGCACACCAGGTGCAGCACGTGCCCGCCGCCGATCGCATAACCCGCGACCATCGCCACGACCGGCTTCGGCAGCCTGCGGATCTGCACGTGCAGGTCGGTCACGTGAAACCGGCCGATCCCCGCCCTGCCCGCCGCGTCCTCGGCGAGATACCCCGAATCGCCGCGCACCCTCTGATCCCCGCCCGAGCAGAACGCCAGCTCGCCCGCGCCCGTCAGCACGATCACCCCGATCTCTGTGTCCTCGCGCGCGTCCTCCAGGGCTCTTGAGATCTCGACGATCGTCTTCGGCCTGAACGCGTTGCGGACCTCCGGGCGGTCGATCGTGATCTTCGCGATCCCCGTCGGCGTCTCCCGCGTCCCGGACTTCTCGTAGCGGATGTCCTCGTACTCGCCCGCGCTTGTCCACATCGTTGGCATGGTGGACAAGGCTACAGCTAGCCTGCTAGGACAACGCTGAGCTGCGCGATGCTGTGTCCTCGGTCGCTCGCGTACGTAGTACGCCACGCTCCTCCGTCCTTGCCTCGCTTGCCCATCGTTGCCCTAGCCTGTGAGCAATGGTCGTCGAGGGTTGGCTGCATCGCGCCGCGCGCACGCGCCCCGCGGCGATCGCCGTTGAGGGACCTGACGGCGCGTCGTCGTGCTCCTACGCCGAACTGCACGCCGCGGCGCGGCGCGGCGCGCACACTCTGTCCGCTCGCGGCGTCGCGCCCGGAGATCGCGTCGCGATCGTACTGCCCCCGGGCCTGGCCTTCGCCGAGACCCTCCACGCCTGCCTGTCGCTCGGCGCGGTCGCCGTGCCCGTCGATCTGCGTCTGGCCCCCGCCGAACGCGCACGCATCTGCGACGGCTCCGCCCTGGTCGTGTCGGAGACACTTTCCCCCGGGGACGACGCCGGAGCCGAACCGGATGGAGCGTTTGGCGAACGCCACGATCTCGCCGCCGCCGCCGCCGTCATCCACACGTCCGGCACCACCTCCGCGCCCCGTCCGATCGAGCTCTCCTACGGCAACTTCCTGTGGAGCGCCCTCGGCTCCGCCGTCGCGCTGGATCGCGACCCCCGCGAGCGCTGGCTGTGCGCCCTGCCGGTCTCCCACGTCGGCGGCCTCTCGATCCTTCTGCGCTCGGCGATCTACGCGACGACGGCGGTCGTCCATGAGCGCTTTGACACCGATCTGGTCCTGCACGCGCTGCGCACACAGGACGTCACGCTCGTCTCTCTGGTGTCCACGACCCTTGCGCGGCTGCTCGACGCGGGCTTGGAGCGTCCATCCGCGCTGCGCCGCGCGCTCACCGGCGGCGGTCCCGTCCCCGAGGCGCTGGTGCAGCGCGCCCGCGACGCCGGCGTCCCCGTCAGCTCCACGTACGGACTGACGGAGGCCTGCTCGCAGGTCACGACCGGGGGACCCCCGCTGTTCTGCACGCGCGTGCGCATCGCGCGGGACGGAGAGATCATGGTCGCCGGACCGACGGTCGCGCCGGGATCGCGCGACCCCGACGGCTGGCTTCACACCGGCGATCTCGGCTCGCTCGACGAGCGTGGCTTCCTGCGCGTCACCGGCCGCATCGCCGACACGATCGTCAGCGGCGGAGAGAACGTCGCCCCGGTTGAGGTCGAGGCCGTGCTCGAATCCCACCCCAACGTGCTGGAGGCCGCCGTCTTCGGCCGTCCCGACCCGGCGTGGGGGGAGGCGGTCGCCGCGATCGTCGTGCCGCGCCCCGGGGTGGCCGTCGATGGCGAGAGCTTGCGCGACTATTGCGCCGAGCGCCTCGCTCGCTATAAGGTGCCCAAGCAGCTCGACATCGCCGCCGCGCCCCTGCCGCGCACGCAGTCGGGCAAGCTCCTGCGCAGGAATCTCTCGTGAACCCGCGCCCCAACGACAATGACGCACCCCCAGCCGCCGAGCGCGGCGAGGACTCGTTGGCGTTCGACGCGGGCGCCCACCGCGAGTCCAGCCTCGCGGGCTGGGAAGCCGCCGCGGCCGGATGGACCCGCCGCCAGGAGACGATCCGCCACTTCGGTGCGCCCGTGTCCGCCTGGATGCTCGACGCGGTCTCCCTGCAGCCCGGCCAGCGCGTGCTCGAGCTGGCCGCCGGGCTGGGTGAGACGGGCATGCTCGCCGCCGAACTCGTCGCCCCCATGGGCGGGGTGATCGTCTCCGATCAGGCCGACGCGATGCTCGACGGAGCCCGCGCCCGCGCGGTCGAGCTGGGGCTCAGCAACATCGAGTTCCAGGTCATCGGCGCCGAATGGATCGACCTGCCGCTCGCCAGCGTCGACGCCGTCCTCTGCCGCTGGGGCTACATGCTGCTCGCCGACCCGCCCGCCGCGCTGGCTGAGACCCGCCGCGTGCTGCGGCCCGGAGGGCGCGTCGCGCTGGCCGTGTGGGACTCCGTCCAGCACAACCCCTGGGCGCTGCTGCCCACTCTTGAGCTGATCGAGCGCGGTCTTGCCTCTCCTCCGGCGCCGGGCACGCCCGGCCCGTTCGCCCTCGGCGACCCCGAGCGCGTACGCGAGCTGCTCGCCGCGACCGGATTCGCCGAGATCGACGTGCATGCGCTCGAGATCGAGCAGCGCCACCCCTCCTTCGACGCCTTCTGGGAGACCACGCTCGACATCGCCCACGCCTTCCACAACGCGGTACTGAGCCGCCCCGAGCCTGAGATCGCCGAGATCCGCTCAGGTCTGGCCGCTCGCCTGGAACCCTTCTCCGAACCAGACGGGACGCTCGCGATCCCCGGACGCACGCTCGTCGCCTCAGCGAGCGCCTGACGTCCATGCCCGCCCGGGCCCTGGCGCGGGCTTTCTCGGTCTGGTGTCGACCGGCCCGGGGGTTCGGGATCGGGTGTTGAACCGATAGCCTGCGCTCCCATGCTCTATGACGACGACGCAGACCCCACGCTCCTGCACGGCAAGACTGTCGCGATCATCGGCTATGGCTCCCAGGGCCATGCCCACGCGCTCAACCTGAAGGACTCCGGCGTCAAAGTGCTCGTCGGCCTGCGCGAGGACTCCGCCTCGGTCGCCCAGGCGCGCGAGCAGGGCCTGGAGGTCCTGTCCGTCGTAGACGCCGCCAGTCGCGGCGACCTGGTGATGATCCTGCTGCCGGATGAGCGCCACCATGACGTCTGGGAGTCAGACATCCGCGACGGCATCGCCGAGGGCAACATAATCCTGTTCGGCCACGGCTTCTCGATCCACTACGGCGAGATCGAGCCGCCCGCCGGTGTCGACGTCGGCATGGTCGCACCCAAGGGTCCCGGCCACCTCGTCCGCCGCCAGTTCACCGAGGGCAGCGGCGTCCCCGGTCTGATCGCCGTCGCCCAGGACGCCACCGGTAACGCGCGCGGGCTCGCGCTCGCCTACGCCAAGGGGATCGGCTGCACCCGCGGTGGCGTGATCGAGACGACCTTCAAGGACGAGACCGAGACAGACCTCTTCGGCGAGCAGGCCGTCCTCTGCGGCGGCGCCTCCGAGCTCGTCCAGGCCGGTTTCCAGACGCTCGTCGATGCCGGCTATGACCCCGAGATGGCCTACTTCGAGTGCCTGCACGAGCTCAAGCTGATCGCCGACCTGATGTATGAGAAGGGCCTCGCCGGGATGCGCTACTCGATCTCCAACACCGCCGAGTACGGCGACTACACGCGCGGCAAGCGCGTCATCACCGACGAGACCCGTGCCGCGATGAAGCAAATCCTCACCGAGATCCAGTCCGGCGACTTCGCCCGCGAGTGGATCGCCGAGAACCGCGCCGGCCAGGAGAACTTCCTGCGCATGCGCTCAGAGCAGGCCGACACCCAGGTCGAGCACGTCGGCTCGGAGCTGCGCTCGCACATGGACTGGATCAAGCCCTCTTTTTGAGTCCGTCCGGGCGGTGTTCGCTACACTCGCTCAACTCGTCGCGACTGGCGTTCGGATCGAGTTCACGATCGGGAAGCGACGTGGCAGCAGAGCTTTCACCGCCGCACGCCTGGGCACCTCACATAATCGCCTGCCTCTGACATGGAGGCCCGCAAACGCGAGAGGACGCCCATGACGCCGACCCCCACAACAGACACCACGCAACTGGTCATCCCAGACAAGCTGAAGCCCGCCGACGGGCGCTTCGGCTGTGGGCCCTCGAAGGTGCGGCCCGAGGCGCTCGCGCGTCTCGCCAGCGACGGCGCCGCGGTGATGGGGACATCCCATCGCCAGAAGCCGGTCAAGGCGCTCGTCGCAGACATCCGCGCCGGGCTGCGCGAGCTGTTCTGCGCCCCCGACGGCTACGAGGTCGCGCTCGGCAACGGCGGCGCCACTGCCTTCTGGGACGCCGCCGCCTTCGGTTTGATCGAGCGCCGCGCGCTGCACCTGACCTACGGGGAGTTCTCCTCGAAGTTCGCCACGGTCACGACCGGCGCGCCGTTCCTGGAGGACCCGATCGTCGTCTCGGCCGATGCGGGTGACGCTCCGGATCCAGGCGCGCTCTCCGCACCGGACGGACCCTGCGACGTCGTGACGTGGGCGCACAACGAGACCTCGACCGGGGTCATGGTCCCCGTCCAGCGGCCCGCCGCGACCGGCGAGGCTCTGGTCCTGATCGACGCGACCTCCGGCGCCGGCGGTCTGCCGGTGAACGTCGCCGACGCTGACGCTTACTACTTCGCCCCGCAAAAGGCCTTCGCCGGCGACGGCGGGCTGTGGATCGCGCTGCTCAGCTCCGCCGCGCAGGAGCGGATCGCCGCGCTGGCCGCGTCCGAGCGCTGGATCCCCGCGTTTCTCTCGTTGAGCACCGCGCTGGAAAACTCGCTCAAAGACCAGACGTACAACACACCCGCGGTCGCGACCCTATTCCTGCTCGCCGACCAGATCCGTTGGATGCTCGACCGCGGCGGTCTGGACTGGTGCGTCGCGCGCACGCGCGAGTCCTCCGGGCACCTGTATGAGTGGGCGCGGCGCACCTCCTACACGACCCCCTTCGTGGCCGACCCGGCCAAGCGCTCGCTCGTCGTGGGCACGATCGACTTCACCGACGAGGTCGACGCGGCGGCCGTCGCCGCGACCCTGCGCGCCAACGGGATCGTCGACGTTGAGCCCTACCGCAAGCTCGGGCGCAACCAGCTGCGGGTCGGCATGTTCCCAGCCGTCGACCCCGACGACGTGCGTGCGCTGACCGCGTCCATCGACTGGGTCGTTGAGAGGATTGCGTCATGAGCCCCGCCACGCCGGACATCGCCGAGCGCCTGAAAGTCCTCGTCAAGGAGAAGGTCGGCGACTCGGGCATCGAGCTGCTGCGCACACGCTTCGACGTCGATCTCGGCATCGACTGGACCGAGGAGGAGCTGAACGAGCGCATCGGCGCCTACCACGGCATCCTGATCCGCTCGGCCACGAAGATGACCGCCGAGCTGATCGAGCGCGCCGTCAACCTGCGCGTGATCGGCCGCGCGGGCGTGGGGGTGGACAACGTCGACGTGCCCGCCGCCACCCGCCGCGGGATCGTCGTCGCCAACGCGCCCCAATCCAACGTCGTCACCGCCGCCGAGCACACGCTGGCGCTGCTGCTCGCGCTCGCCCGCAACATTCCCCAGGCGCACCAGTCGTTGCATGAAGGCAAATGGGATCGCTCGAAATACTCCGGCGTCGAGCTGTACGAGAAGACGCTCGGCATCCTCGGCTTCGGACGCATCGGTCAGCTCGTCGCCCAGCTCGCGCGAGGATTCGGCATGCGCGTGCTCGCGTTCGACCCGTTCGTCAGCGCCGAGCGCTACCGCGAGCTGGGGGTCGACAAGGCCGGCGCTGCCGAGGACGTGTACGCGCAGGCCGACTTCATCACCGTGCACCTGCCCAAGACGCCCGAGACCGAAGGCTTCCTCGACACCGAGGCGTTCGCCAAGATGCGCGACGGCGTGCGCGTGCTCAATGTCGCCCGCGGCGGGTTGATCGACGACGCCGCGTTGCAGGCGGCGCTGGACTCCGGCAAGGTCGCCGGCGCGGCGCTGGACGTGTTTCCCTCCGAGCCGATGACCGACTATCCGCTGTTCGAGGACGGCTATCCCCAGGTCGTCGTCACCCCGCATCTGGGGGCCTCGACCGCCGAGGCCACCGACCGCGCGGGCTATCAGAGTGCCGAGCAGGTGCTCGCCGCGCTCACCGGCGGCGTCGTCTCCACAGCAGTGAACATCCCCGCGATCGGCGCCGAGGACATGGAGGTGCTCGGACCGTTCCTGCCGCTGGCCACCCAGCTCGGGCGCCTGGCGATGGAGCTCGCCGAGGGCAGCTCGGTCGAGCGCATCGAGGCCGCGTTCCTCGGGCGCATCGCCGACTTCGACACGCGCCTCTTGACGCTCGCCGTGATCCAGGGCGCGTTGCAGGACCGCACGGAGGAGCAGGTCAACCTCGTCAACGCCCCCACCATGGCTCAGCAGCGGGGGATCATCGTCGAGGAGAAGGCCGTCTCCGAGGCGCAGGACTTCAACGAGCTGATCCGCGTCACGGTCACCGCCGGGGATGAGCGCGTCGCGGTCGCCGGCACCGGCATCGGCCCCAACCGCGTACCCCACCTCGTCGAGGTCCAGGGCCGGCGCCTGACGATCGAGCTCGAGCCCTACGTGACCGTCTTCCGCTACCAGGACCTGCCCGGCATGATCGGCCGCGTCGGCACCATCTTCGGCGCGCACGGCATCAACATCTCCTCCGCCGCCGTCGGTCATGTTCCCGACGGTCAGGGCACGGCGACCGCTCCCGGCGAGGACGGACGTCTGGCCGCGATGGTCGTCACGACCGACGCGCGCGTGCCGGGCGACGTCGTCGATGAGATCGTCGCCTCCGACGGCTTCGTCAATGGATGGTCAGTGGATCTCGGTTGATGGGATAAGGTGCCCGCCATGAGGGCGGTAGTCATCACCAAGCATGGGGGACCCGGGGTGCTGCAGGTCCAGGAGCGCCCCGACCCGACCCTCGGCCCGGGGGAGGTGCGCATCGATGTTGCCGCCGCCGGCATCAACTTCGCCGACGTGATGGCGCGCCTGGGCTTCTACCCCGACGCGCCCAAGCCGCCGTGCGTCGTCGGCTATGAGGTGGCGGGCACGATCCTCGAGCTGGGCGAGGGCGTCGAGGGGCTCAGCCACGGCCAGCGGGTCGTGGCGGGCACGGAGTTCGGCGGCTACGCCTCGCAGGTGGTCGCGCCGGCCGACGGCGTGCTGGCGCTGCCCGACGGGCTCACATTCGAGCAGGGCGCGGCCATCCCCGTCAACTACGGGACGGCCTGGATGGGACTCCTCGGTTTCGGCAGCCTGCTGCCTGGAGAACGCGTGTTGATCCAAGCGGCCGCCGGCGGCGTCGGCATCGCCGCCACGCAGGTCGCCAAGCGTCAGGGCGCCGAGGTGTACGGCACCGCCTCGCCCGGCAAGCACGCGCGGATCTCCGAACTCGGCGTCGACCATCCCCTCGACTACACCAAGCCCGGCTGGGAGCGCGGGCTGCCGCCGCTGGACGTGATCATGGACGCGATCGGCGGCAGCAGCTTCCGGCGCAGCTACGAGCTGCTCGCCCCCGGCGGGCGCCTGATCGCCTTCGGCGCTTCGGGAGTCGTCTCCGGCGAGCGGCGCAACCCGATCCCCGCGCTGAAAACTGCGCTGCGCATGCCCCGCTTCAACATGATCAAGCAGATGTCCGCCTCCAAGGCCGTGATCGGCCTGAACATGTACACGCTCTCCCAGGACGACCGCCGCCGCGCCCAGGTCAGCGCGGCGCTGGCGGAGCTGACTGCAGACGGCACTGTCCAGCCCGTCGTGGCGGGCACGTTCTCGTTTGAGGAGGCCGGCGCAGCGCACAACATGATCACCGAACGGCGCAATGTTGGGAAGGTAATACTGACTCCCTGAGGCGCGCCTGATCGGCGCAGTCGGTGCTAACCTGCGCCGTAGATGTCGTTCCAGCTCTCGTCCCTGCTTCTCCTGCTCCTCCCCCCTCGGGGGGAATAGTGCGTGGCGGCCGCGTAGCCGCATACCAACGGAGAAGCAGGTAAATCGAGACTTTGAAAGGAATTAGAACGACATGGGTGAAAGTGATGCATCGCCAACCCCGGAGCGGCCCGAGCAGGCGCGCGTCCGCATCTTCGACACGACGCTGCGCGACGGCGAGCAGTCGCCCGGCATCTCGCTGAACCGCCAGGAGAAGCTGGAGATCGCCCACCAGCTCTCGCGGCTGGGCGTGGACATCATCGAGGCGGGCTTTCCGATCACCTCGCCGGGCGACTTCGAGTCCGTGCAGGCGATTGCGCGCGAGGTCGAAGGGCCCGTCATCTGCGGGTTGGCGCGTACCTCCAAGCAGGACATCGACGCGGCCTGGAACGCCGTCAAGGACTCCGCGCGACCGCGGATTCACACGTTCATCGCCACCAGCGACATCCACATCGAGCGCAAGTTGCAGACCACGCGCGAGGACGTGATCGGACAGGCGCGCGCCGCGGTCGCCCAGGCGCGCGAGTACACCGAGGACGTTGAGTTCTCCCCCGAGGATGGCTCGCGCTCGGACGTGAAGTACATGGCCGAAGTGATCCAGGTCGCGCTCGATGAGGGCGCCACCACGATCAACGTGCCCGACACCGTCGGTTACACGATGCCGCGCGAGTACGCGGCGATGTTCGACGAGCTCTACCGGCTGGTGCCGGGCTTGCGCGACGTCGTCGTCTCGGTTCACTGTCACGATGACCTGGGGTTGGCCGTCGCCAACTCACTGGCCGGCGTGGAAGCCGGCTGCCGGCAGGTGGAGTGCGCGATCAACGGGATCGGCGAGCGCGCCGGCAACGCCTCGCTGGAGGAGATCGTGATGCTGCTGCGCACGCGCGAGCCGAGCCTCGCGCTATGGACAGGGGATCGAACACGACCGAGATCGCGCGCACCAGCCGCCTGGTCTCGCGTTTGACGGGCTATCAGGTGCAGCCAAACAAGGCGATCGTCGGGCGCAACGCGTTTGCGCACGAGGCCGGCATCCACCAGGACGGCGTGCTGAAGGAGCGCACTACGTACGAGATCATGGACGCCACGACCGTGGGGCTGAAAAGCAACTCCCTCGTGCTGGGCAAGCATTCCGGCCGCCACGCATTGCGCGACGCGCTGGAGGAGATGGGCTTCCAGCTCGACGGCCAGGCCCTGAACACCGCGTTCAAACGCTTCAAGGAGATCGCCGATCGCAAGAAGCAGGTCACGGCGATGGACCTGGAGGCGCTCGTGACCGACGAGTTGCGCGAGGAGATCCCCGGCTACGCGCTGGAGTGGTTCGAGGTCGAGGCCTCCTCGCGCCGGCCTCCGCACGCGCGCGTGTCGGTGACGCTGCCCGACGGCGGCTCAGCCGAGGGCTCCTTTACAGGCGATGGTCCGATCGACGCGGTGTTTCGCGCGATCAACGCGGCCGCGAGCATCGAGGCCAAGCTCGGCGAGTTCACGATCGGCGCGGTCACCGAGGGTCAGGATGCGCTCGGCGAGGTGTCGGTCGTGGTCGAGGTGGACGGCTGCACCGGCGCGGGGCAGGGTGTCTCGACGGACATCATCGACGCGGCCGCGCGGGCTTACGTGCGGGCGCTGTCGGTGGCGCGGGCTCGTGCGCTGGCGTCGGCGGACGCCGTCGGATTGCCCGAGCCAGCTGGGCCTTGAGCGCATAGGTGTGAGCCTGGCCACCATCTAGAGCGTCATACACGCGTCTGTGATAACGTACGCGCATATGACGTCTCCGGTCGTTCAAACATTGGTCGAACAGCATTCCTCCGCTGCGATCGACCCGCTCGATCCGGTCACGATCGGCGCGCGCGTGAAGGCGCTGCGCGAGTCCGAGTCGCTGTCGTTGCGCGAGCTGGCGCTGCGCAGCGGCGTGAGCGCGCCGATGCTCTCACAGGTCGAGCGGGGAGAGACGAGCCCGACGCTGACGGTCGCGGCGCGTATCGCCGCCGGCCTGGAATTGCGGTTGTCGCAGCTGCTGCGCCTGGACGAGGATGGCGCCGTGACGATCGTGCGTGCCAGCGAGCGCTCGCGCGGGGGAAACAAGCGGCGGGGGCACAGCTTCGAGGTGATGACCGCCGCGCAGCCCGGTCAGCGCGCTGAGCTTTCGCGCCACACGCTCGCGCCGGGCGGCGCCACCGGCGCGGCGGACGATCCGCCGATGCACGAGCCCGGCAGCCGCGAGACCGCGCTCGTCGAGCACGGCGCCGTCGCGCTCGTATGCGACGGACAGCGCTATGAGCTGAAGGAGGGCGATTGCGTCACGTTCGACGCCGACCTGCCCCACCACTTCGAAAACCCCACCGGCGGGGAGGCGGCCTCGTTTCTGGCCGTCGTCAGCGCCGGGTCTGAGACGGAGCTAGGAGACCCGCGATGGGAAAGACGATGTTCGAGAAGATCTGGGAGCGCCACGAGGTCGCCCACGGGCTTCTGTACATAGACCTGCACCTGGTGCACGAGGTCACGAGCCCGCAGGCGTTCGACGGACTGCGCCTGGCCGGGCGCACCGTGCGCCGCCCCGATCGCACGCTTGGCGACGGCCGACCACAACACGCCGACCGACGGCACGCCCGTGGCGGCGCGCATCAAGGACGAGCTCTCGCGCGTGCAGGTGGAAACACTCGAGCGCAACTGCGCGGAGTTCGGCGTGCCCGTGTACTCGCTCGGATCGGACCGGCAGGGGATCGTGCACGTGATCGGGCCCGAGCTGGGGGTGACTCAGCCGGGCATGACGATCGTGTGCGGTGACTCGCACACCTCCACGCACGGGGCGTTCGGAGCGCTCGCGTTCGGGATCGGCACGAGCGAGGTCGAGCACGTGCTGGCGACGCAGTGCATGGTCCAGCACCGGCCACGCTCGATGCGGATCCTCTACGAAGGCGAGCTGGGGTTCGGGGTCACCGCCAAGGACCTGATCCTGGGCACGCTCGGGCGGCTCGGCGTCGGCGGGATGACCGGTCACGTGGTCGAGTACGCCGGACCGGCGATCGAGGCGCTTTCGATGGAGGGACGGATGACCGTCTGCAACATGACGATCGAGGGCGGCGGTCGCGCCGGGATGATCGCCCCCGACGAGACGACGTTCGCGTGGTTCAACGAGACCGAGCGTCCCGGCGCGCCCCAGGGCGAGGAGCTCGACAAGGCCGTCGCGGCCTGGCGCGAGCTGCCGACCGAGGAGGGCGCCGAGTTCGACAGCGAGGTGGCGATCGACGCGAGCGCGATCTCTCCCCAGGTGACGTGGGGAACGAACCCGGGGATGGTGCGCGCGGTCACCGACAGCGTGCCCGCGCCGGAGGAGTTCGACAGCCCCGCCGATCGCGAGGCGACCGAGCGCGCGCTGGCCTACATGGCGCTCGAGCCCGGCACGCCGATCGAGCAGATCGCACTCGACCGCGTGTTCATCGGCTCGTGCACGAACTCGCGCATCGGCGACCTGCGCGCCGCCGCCGAGGTGGTCGCGGGCCGCAAGGTCGCCTCGAGCGTCGATGCGATGGTCGTGCCCGGCTCCCAGCAGGTGAAGGCGCAGGCCGAGGCCGAGGGGCTCGACAGGGTGTTCCGCGAGGCCGGGTTCGATTGGCGGGTGGCGGGCTGCTCGATGTGCCTGGGGATGAACCCCGACATATTGCAGCCCGGTGAGCGCTGCGCCTCCACCTCCAACCGCAACTTCGAGGGCCGGCAGGGCCGGGGCGGGCGCACGCACCTCGTCTCCCCGCAGATGGCCGCCGCGGCGGCCATCGAGGGTCATTTCGTCGACATCCGCGAGTGGAGCTAGGAGGCCGAACATGGATCCGATCAGCGTCATCTCAGGACCCGTCAGCCACCTCGACCGTGCCGACGTGGACACCGACCAGATCATGCCCAAGCAGTTCCTCAAGCGCGTGGAGCGCAGCGGGTTCGGCGAGTTCCTGTTCTACGACTGGGCGAAGGAGCCGGGGTGGGACCTGCCGGCCAACCCGATCCTCGTCGCGGGCGAGAACTTCGGTTGCGGCAGCTCGCGCGAGCACGCCCCGTGGGGGCTGCAGGACTACGGCTTTCAGGCGATCGTGGCGCCGAGCTTCGCGGACATCTTCTACTCCAACTGCACGAAGATCGGCCTGCTGCCGGTCGTGCTCGGCGCGGAGGACTGCCGCGCGCTGGCGCATGCCGGCGCCGGCGAGGTCGACCTGCTCGAGCAGGAGGTCCGCTTCGCTCGGACGCGAGGTCTCCTTCGAGATCGACCACGAGATCCGCCATCGGCTACTGAACGGGCTCGACGACATCGCGCTGACGCTCGAGCAGGCGGCGGAGATCGCCGAGTTCGAGCAGGAGCACGAGGATGTCGGCTGGGCGGGCGTCGCGACCACGGCGCTGTAGAGGCGGTGCGGCTATGAGTGAGTCATCGCATCGTCACGCTGCCCGGCGACGGGATCGGCCCGGAGATCATGGCCCCCGCCCTGGAGGTGCTGGAGAAGCTGGGGGAGTGCTTCGAGTTCGAGGAGCACGCGTTCGGCGGAGCCTCGATCGACGCGCACGGCATCGCGCTCACCGACGAGATGCTCGACGCGTGCCGCAATGCCGACGCGGTGCTGCTGGCGGCTGTGGGGGGACCGAAGTGGGACAGCACCGATCCGAACGCGCCGCGCCCCGAGCAGGGGCTGCTCGGGCTGCGCAAGGGGTTGGGGCTGTACGCGAACCTGCGCCCGGTCAAGCCGCTGCCCGCGCTGTACGACGCCTCGCCGCTGAAGCGCGAGCGGATCGAGGGGACCGACCTGCTCGTCGTGCGCGAGCTGACGGGCGGGATCTACTTCGGCGAGAAGACACGCACGGCCGAGGCGGCCAGCGACGTGTGCGCGTACACGACCGCGGAGATCGAGCGGATCGCCCGCGTCGCGTTCAAAGCCGCACGGGCGAAGGTCTCGAGCGTGGACAAGGCCAACGTGTTGGAGACATCGCGGCTGTGGCGGGAGGTCGTGATCGGGTGTGCACGCGCGCGAGTTTCCGCACATCCAGCTCGAGCACGTGCTCGTGGACAACGCCGCGATGCAGCTGGTGGCGGCGCCGCGACATTTCGACGCGATCCTGACCGAGAACATGTTCGGGGACATCCTCAGCGACGAGGCGGCGATGATCACCGGCTCGATCGGGCTGCTGCCGAGCGCCTCGCTGGGGGAGGACGGACCGGGCCTGTTCGAGCCCGTGCACGGCTCCGCGCCGGACATCGCGGGCACGGGCGCGGCCAATCCGCTGGCGATGTTCCTGTCGGCCGCGATGATGCTCCGGCACGGACTCGATTTGCCGGACGCGGCTACGGCGGTAGAATCGGCCGTTGAGAAAGCGCTCGACGGCGGTCTGCGCACCCCCGACCTGGGCGGCGCGGACGGCACGGCGAGCGCGACCAGGGCAGTGCTCGACAACCTCTAGGAACCCCCAAACAGGAGCGAGATGAAAGTGGACCCAACGGACCTCATCTGGATGAACGGAGAATTCATCGCATGGGAGGACGCCAAGGTCCACGTCCTGACCCACGGGCTGCACTACGGAACGGGCGTGTTCGAGGGCGTGCGCTGCTACGACACGGAGCTCGGACCGGCGGTATTCCGCAACGCCGAGCACGTGGAGCGGCTGCTGCAATCGGCCGAGCTGTACTACATGCCGGTGCCCTATCCCGAAGAGGAGCTGCGCGCCGCCACGCGCGAGCTCGTGGCACGCAACGGGCTGCGCTCCTGCTACATCCGCCCGATCGTGCTACCGCGGCTACGGCGACGATGGGCCTGAACCCGTTAGACGCCCCCGTGGACGTCGACGATCGCCTGCTGGGAGTGGGGCACGTATCTCGGTGAGGAGGGCATGCGCAAGGGCGTGCGCGCGAAGGTCTCCTCGTGGGAGCGGATCGGCCCGCGCTCGCTGATCCCGCACGCCAAGGCCTCGGGCCAGTACCTCAACAGCGTGCTCGCGAAGATCGAGTCGATCAAGGCGGGCTACGAGGAGGCGATCCTCCTTGATGAACATGGGTACGTGTGCGAGGGCACGGGCGAGAACCTGTACGTCGTGCGCGACGGCGAGATCGCCACGCCCGGACAGCACAATTCGATCCTCGACGGGATCACGCGCCGCTCGGTCATGCAGATCGCGCAGGATCTCGGCTACGACGTGGTCGAGCGCAACGTGGCGCGCGCGGAGATGTACCTCGCCGACGAGATGTTCATGTCCGGCACGGCCGCCGAGCTCGTGCCCGTGCGCGAAGTCGACGACCACCCGGTCGGGACGGGCGAGCCGGGGGAGATCACGCGCGTGCTGCAAGCCGCGTTCGACGATGCCATCCACGGTCGCTCCGAGCGCTACCGCGAGTGGCTGGACGTGGTCGCGCCCGAGGCGCTGCAGACGCCAAGCGGCGCCGGCTCGGATGCGGCTCAGACGTCGATTGGCGGCTAGCGGTTTCGATGGCCAAGCCAGGCAAGGACGCAGGAAGCGTGGTGTGCTCCAGCACACGAGCGACCGAGGACGCCGCATGGCGCCGGCCAGCGGACCGCTAGAGCTATACGACGCGACCCTGCGCGACGGCATGGGCGGCGGCGGCATGACGCTGACGGCCGCGGAGAAGGTGCGGGTCGTGCGCGCGCTCGACGCGCTCGGCGTGCACATGATCGAGGCGGGGTTTCCCGCATCGAACCCGAAGGAGCTCGAGCTGTTCGAGCTGCTCGCCGGCGAGTCGCTGCAGACGGCGGAGATCGTCGCGTTCGGGATGACGCGCCGGCGCGGGGTGAACGCCGCGGAGGACGAGGGGCTGCGCGTGCTCGCGGAATCGTTCGTGCCCGTGTGCACGCTCGTCGGTAAGAGCTCGGTGCTGCAGGCGGAGACGGTGTTGAAGGTGACGCGCGAGGAGAACCTGAGCATGATCGGCGAGTCGATCGCGTTTCTGATCGCTCACGGCAAGCGGGTGCTGTTCGACGCCGAGCACTTCTTCGACGGGATCTCGGAAGACGTCGGCTATGCCCTGGAATGCGTGCGCGTCGCCGCGGACGCCGGCGCCGAGCGGGTCGTGCTGTGCGACACGAACGGCGGGTCGCTGCCGCTGGACGTGCGCGAGGCGGTCGAAGCCGTCCGCGAGCAGATGCCGGACGTCATGCTCGGGATTCACACCCACGACGACACGGGCTGCGGCGTCGCCAACACGCTCGTCGCCGTCGAGGCGGGCGCCACGCAGGTGCAGGGCACGATCAACGGGATCGGCGAGCGCACCGGCAACGCCAACCTCGTCACGATCATCGCCGACCTGCAGTTGAAGATGGGGTATGAGGTGCTGGCGGCAGAGCGCCTGGCGCGGCTGACCGAGACCGCGCATTTCGTCGACGAGCTGCTGAATCGCACGCCCGACCCGGCGCAGCCCTACGTCGGAAAGAACGCGTTTGCGCACAAGGCGGGCATGCACGCCGCGGGGGCGCGCGAGTCAAGCGAGGCGTTCGAGCACGTCGACCCGGCGCTCGTGGGCAATCGCAGCGATGTGCTGATCTCCGAGCTGTCGGGGCGCGCCACGATCGTGGAGAAGGCTCGCGCGGCGGGGATCGCGGCCGATGAGGAGTTCACCCGGCGCGTCGTCGAGCGGGTGAAGGAGCTCGAGCACAAGGGATTTCAGTTCGAGGCGGCCGACGGGTCGTTTGAGCTGCTCATGCGCCGCGAGGCCGATCGCGATGGGTATGAGCCTTTGTTCAAGCTCGAGTCCTGGCGGGTGATCGTCGAGAAGCACGCCGACGGCCGGGCCACGACCGAGGCCACGATCAAGATCTGGATCGGCGGGGAGCGGTATGTGCGCACCGCCGAGGGGAACGGGCCAGTTCATGCTCTGGACCGTGCTCTGCGCGACGCCATCGGGGAGATTCACCCGCACCTGAAGGACATCGACCTGGTCAACTTCAAGGTGCGGATTCTCGATGAGACGAAGGGGACCGGGGCTGTTACGCGGGTGCTGATCGATGCCTCGGATGGCAAGGATGTTTGGGGCTCTATTGGGGTTTCCGAGAACCTTATTGCCGCCTCTTGGGACGCTCTGGTGGATTCGCTGGAGCGCGGGATGTTGGGTGGCAAGCCCTCGTCGGTTGCGACGCTCCGCTCGGCCGGGACTGGCTAGTGCCGGGCTCGAATGTTGCGCCGGGCTCGGTGCCGGCCGATCGGATGTCGAACCGCCGAGGACCGGAAGATCGCCCTGATTACGCAGACGTTGACGGCTTTATTCCTTTGGCCAAGCCCGTATTGGGGGAGGCTGAGGAGCTGGCTGTGCTGGAGGTTCTGCGCTCCGGCCAGCTGTCGCTCGGGCCTCGCGTGGGGGAGTTCGAGCGCATGTTTGCTGCTCGGGTTGGGGCAGAGCACGCGTGTGCCGTGAGCAGTGGGACTGCTGGTTTGCACCTTGCGTTGCGGGCGGTGGAGGTTGAGGCCGGGGATGAGGTGATCACGAGCCCGTTTTCGTTCGTGGCCTCGGCTAACGCCGCTGTGTATGAAGGGGCTCGGCCTGTGTTTGCGGACATTGACCCTGTGACTCTCAACCTCGATCCGGCTGCCGCGGAGGCCGCCGTTACTTCGCGGACCAAGGCCATATTGCCTGTGCATATCTTTGGCTATCCCGCCGACATGCCCGCGTTTGAGCGGATCGCCGAGGCGCATGGGCTGGGGATCGTGGAGGATGCGTGTGAGGCGTTGGGGGGCGTGCACGGCGATGGTGGTATGGCTGTGGGGGGGCGGGGGCATCCGGCTGTGTTTGGGTTCTACGCCAACAAGCAGATCACCACTGGTGAGGGAGGGATGGTTACGCTTGGGGATGGTGAGCTGAAGGAGCGGATCGACTCTGAGCGCAATCAGGGGCGCGCGAAGGACATGGGGTGGCTCGATCACGACCGGTTGGGGTTCAACTACCGGCTGTCGGATATCGCTTGCGCGCTGGGGATCGTTCAGCTGGAGCGGCTGGGGGAGATGCTGGATGGGCGGGCTCGCGTGGCTGGGTGGTATCGGGAGGCGCTGGCTGGGATTGAGGGGTTGGGGCTGCCGTGTGTGGACATGGATGGGGACCGGCGGGGTTGGTTTGTGTTCGTTGTGCAGCTGCCCGCTGAGGTGGAGCGAGACACGGTTCTACACCGGCTGGCCGAGAAGGGGGTTCAGAGCAAGCCGTATTTGCCCGCGATTCATTTGATGGGCTACTACCGCGAGCGGTTCGGGCATCGGCCTGGTGAGCTGCCTGTGTGTGAGGGCGTGGCGGCGCGCTCGCTGGCGCTGCCGTTCTTTCCGGAGATGACGGCTAGCCAGGTTGAGCGGGTGGCTTGTGAGCTGGTTCGGGCGGTGGGGCGGTAGGACCAGGCGCTTGTTTCTGGGTGACCCGTAGCCTGCGGCTTCGCACAACGTTGTCGGCGCCGGTCACCGCAGCAGCGGCATCGCTGAGAGCGCTTTTGAGGGGTCTTGGGGGAGCGTCGAGGCGAAGTCGGAGACAGTTTGGGGAGTGCTCTGAGCCAGCGCGCTTGACACGGTTCGGTGATGTGATAACACCTGTGTGCCCCTGACCTCCGGGCAAACAGCCGGCGCCGGGACGTCTCTGAC
Organism: uncultured Solirubrobacterales bacterium; assembly: GCA_963786535.1. GTDB lineage: Bacteria > Actinomycetota > Thermoleophilia > Solirubrobacterales > Solirubrobacteraceae > Palsa-744. The sequence continues at coordinate 815,572 of CAWAZI010000002.1, forward strand.
CTGAAAGACGAGCGCCCCGGCGTCGGCCTACCAACCCCCAACCGGTGTGGAGCCGGATGGGATCCGTTCCATCATACCCCAGATGCGCCCCGGCGCGTCTGGGGTTTTCCTTTGTATTGCTGGGGAAAAGTACGGATGTCGTTTGCTGGAATTCTGCTGGGGAGTGGGTGATTGGGCGAACGCCCGCGGCGCGTTCGCCTGAGGGCCACCCCATGGAGCCGCCGCGACGCGCTCGCAATCCTCCAGAAATGGAGAATCGGAACGGGCGACGCGGCCCGGGGCGCGTCGGACGGGCCGATCGAGCCGAGTAAGAAACAGGGGTCTACTTTGCCCTTGACAACGGGGTATGGTCTCTGCGACATTCCTGAGTGCAGTTCCGCCCGTCGGAAGTCGGCAGGCGGTAGGGATCGGTCCCGGAGGTCTCTGACCTGAAAGACGAGCGCCCCCGGAAGCCGGTCGACCAACCCTCAAGGGATATAAAGGAGTATGTAACAAATGTTACGTATACAGATCATAGGATTCGCCATCGTATCCGCGCTGCTCATGAGCGCGGTGGCGGCGGGGAGCGCGTCGGCTGAAACGGTGTTAAAATTACAGTGGTTACTTTATCACAGTCAATCCGGGATTCATTTATTACTTGCCGCACCGATAACGGTCCACTCTTTAGGCTTACTTTTACTGGAAGACTCAAAAGCAACGGGTGGCGCGGTCAAGATCCACTGCCACGGCTATGACAAGGGGACCGTTGGCCCTCACGGTTTAGATTTAATCGAATTAATCACGGCAGAATTATTAGGGACAAAACACGAAATTTCATGCGAATTCGATCCAGGGAAAGAAGGTCTCTGTAAAGCAGGTACGCGCCCGATCGCCGAAGCGATTCACCTACCATGGCATACGGAACTATTTTTAGCGAACGGCGGCGCAGAAATACGTGACTTAATTTCGGCGCATGGAAACGGCAAACCTGGTTATAGGACCGTCTGCGAAAACATCGTTGGCGGAAAATCGGAAGATGTTTGTGAAGAAGAAGCAGGCAAAATGGGCTCCACGCTCATAACAAACGACGGACTCGCCGGGGTTTTGGGAACGTTCGAAAAAGTTACTCCAAAAACAAAATGCACCCTTGGCGGGGCCGCTGCCGGCACAATAACTGGGACCGTCCTGACGGAAAGCCCATCACCAACGTTATTATTGTTAATTTCACCCTTAGACTGATGATTTCGCTTGTCGGATCGTGATATGACTTTCGTAGCGATACACGGTTAGCGTTGTTGTCAGTTGCGGTGGGGCGGCGTATACGCCGCCCCACCGCAGGGGCCGTGATGGGATCGTCTCCGGCCACAGCGCTGGCGATATGCGCTGAAGGAGCACAACGGGAAGAGGGAGTGAGAGAGTTGAAAGCAGAGGGGATAGAGCAGCAGCAACTACCGGCGAGTGATTTCAATCGCGACCGTGACGGGTCCGTGCCTGGGAGTGTCGCCTGGCTGCGCAGAGCTCTCGTCGCAGTCGTCTGTGCCGTGTTGGGTCATGTTCCGGTGCATGTGCTCGTCGCGCTTGCCATGTGCATTGCCGCGGCTCTACTCTACTCGTCGGTCGCGTCCTCTGAGGATGCCCGCGCGGAACCCCCCCGGCTGATCCCTGATGGCCAGCTCGAATCGACGGGCGCGCTGGGTGTCGCCGTCGATCAGTCTTCCAGTCCGTCGGACCCGTCGCGTGGTGATCTGTATGCGGCCGGCTTCGGCGGCTTTGTTAGTAGAGGGGAAGAACAAACAGTGTTCTTGGGGCGTGTGAACAAGTTTGGCGCGCTGGGCAACCTGCTGTCGCCGCCCTCGCCGATCGGAGAAGGGCTCACGTTCGGCTACGGTGGGGCGGCGGTCAGCCCCGTTGACGGCGATGTTTACGCGCTCGATGCGTTTGGGCATGCCATCGACATATTCGATCCGGCGAGTGGATCGCAGGTTGGTTCGTTTACGGTGGAACAGACTGGCGGTGCCCCTGTCCTTGAACAGGGTTTTGGAATTGGCCTGTCGGTGGTGGGTATCGCGGCCGACGCCAAAGGCGATGTGTACGTGCCGGTCGTGCCCAAGAATGAGGTATTGGAGTACGTTCCGGCGACTTGCGCCGAAGAACTGGCCAGCGGAGAACCGCCGCCCTGCAAGCCGTTTAGGACGTTCAGCGGTGGCTTGGGTGGAGGGGCGTTGAAGGGCCCAACCGGCGTTGCGATCGACCCCGCCGGGAACCTGTGGGTCGCCGATGCGGGCAACAATCGGATCGAGGAGCTTTCGCCGAGCGATGAACCGGTCCACGGCGGCGTGATCCCTTCCGAAGGCGTGGGGTCGGTTGCGGTTGACACCCACGGCGACGTGTTCGCGGTGCTGGATAACGGCCGCGACTTCTGCGGGTTGATCAAATCGCCGTGCTCGCATTTGCTCGAGTACGACTCGGCGGGCGCGCAGGTCGCTGACCTCGGCGCGGGCGTGATCGGGTCGAGCCAGTTCGGCCCCGAAAAAGGAAGCGGCCGTCTACGCGAACCGGTGCCCGACATGGTGGCGGTGAGCGACGCGACGGGTGAGGTGTATGTGAGCGAAGCGGTGTTCGAGCCCGTCCGGCGGCACGACTGGCGAGGTGTGGAAGTACCGGGCGCCTGGCGCGCCAACGCTGGGAAACGAGTCGGCTGTCGAAACCGGGGTCTCGACGGTCAAACTCGGAGCGATCGTCAGCCCGGGCGGCGCCAGCGCGTCCTACCGCTTCGAATACGGCCCGACGACCGAATATGGCAAATCGGTTCCGTTCCCCGAAGGGGACACGGGTGCGGGGTTCTCCTCGCGGACGGTGTGGGCCGGGGTCGCGGGGCTTGCGCCCGGGACGACCTACCACTACCGCGCTGTCGTGACCGGCGCAGTCGGCGAACCGGTCGTCGGGGAAGACCAGACGTTCACGACGCACGCGGCGACGCGGTGCCCGAACGAAGCGTTTCGCAGCGGCTACTCGGCGAACCTCCCCGACTGCCGCGCGTACGAGCTCGTGACGCCGCCGAACAAGGACAGCGCCCAGCCGGACAAAAACGAAGGCGCCAACGGGTTTGGTGAACTCGAGCTTTGGAAGACGCTTAAGGACAACTTTGCTGCGGTCGACGGCAACCGCCTCGCGTTTCAGTCCGAAGACGTTCGCCCGGGGTCGCCGAGCGCGTCCGAAAGGTATCTGGCTACACGTGGGTCCGGTGGCTGGTCCGCGCAGAACGTCTACCCGCCGACGGACTACTACGGCTTCAAATGTCCCTTCGAACAGAACGTCGGCTACTCCGAAGACCTCTCGACGTCTGTCCTCGGCGTGGCCGCAGCCGGACAGCCGTGTGGCCTGGACCCGGAACTTGTTCCCGGGGAACCGCGCGGCGTTGCAAACAGCTTCGTCCGTGACAACACAACTGGCACATATCAGCTGATCGACCTCACGCCCGAAGGTGTCGCTCCGGCGCCGCCATCGGGGAGGGGGGCGTCGGCTGACTTCAGTCACCTCGTCTTCACCGAGGAAGCGGTGCTCACCCCGGGCGCTCCCGCGGGCGGCGAAGACCTCTATGAATGGAGCGCCGGACGGGTCGCCCTTGTCACGTTTGTGAACGGCGCCCCCGTCGCGGGGACCTATGTCGGCATCTCCGCCGACGGCTCGCGCGTGTTCTTCCGATCCGGCGGCGACCTCTACGCCCGCGTCGACGCCTCGGAAACGGTGCAGCTCGACGCTTCGCAAGCGGGCGGGCCCGGCGGTGGCGCCACCTTCCTGAAGGCCAGTCACGACGGGTCGGTCGTTTTCTTCACCGACGACGCCTCCGCGGGCCTCACTGCCGACACCGTGCCGGGCAGCGGCCCCAACCTCTATCGCTATGACTCGCACGCGCCGGCGGGCAGCGGCCTCACGGACCTCACCCCCGTGGCGCATGCGGTGGCGCCGGCCCTCCAGGGCATCAGCAGGGATGGGTCCGTCGCGTTCTTCACCGACGACGCCTCGGCCGCGCTCACCACCGATACCCAGCCCGGCAGCGAAACGAACCCGAACCTCTACCGTTACGAAGCGGCCGCCCCCGCCGGCTTGGGTCTGACCGATCTCACTCCGGGCAAAAACGCCGAAGTCCAGAGCGTCCTCGGCGTCGCTGAAGACGGCTCCTCGGTCTACTTCGCGGCCAAGGGTGTCCTGACCTCTCAGCGCAACCAGCACGGCGAATTGCCGCTGCCCGGCGAGGAAAACATTTATCTGTCCCACGGCGAGGGGACCGCGTTCGTCGCCAGCGGCATTGGTAGTTCCAGGGTGTCCCCGAACGGTGGGTTCATGTTGTTCGAATCGGGGCGGGAACTGACCGGTTACGACTATCCCGCCGTCGAGCTCTATCTTTACGACGCGGCAGCGAACAGCCTCGCCTGTGCCTCGTGCAACCCCAGCGGCGCACCGCCCGGACACCCTGGCGGCCCCGACGCCGAAGGCGGGGCGCTCGAACCTAGACGCGCGCCGCGGCAGCTCTCAGACAGCGGCCAGGTGTTCTTTGACTCCGCCGAAGCGCTCCTGCCCGCCGACACCAACGGCCAGTCGGGCTGCTCGGAGGCGAGCGGGTTCCCGGCGTGCACAGACGTCTACGAGTTCGAGCCTGACGGCGCCGGCGGCTGCGCGGAACCCGCTGGCTGTCTCTCCCTTCTCTCGACGGGCACGGGTGCCCTCGAAACGTTCTTCATCGACGCGAGCCCGAGCGGCAACGACGTCTTCATCCGCGAGTTCCAGAAGCTGCTTCCTTCCGATACCCAGGACGAAGCGCCGTCGCTCTATGACGTCCGTGTGAACGGCGGCTTCCCGGAACCTGCCTCTTCGCCCTGCGCGACCCCCGAAGCGTGCCGGACGGCGCCACCGCCGCAGCCCGCGGTCTTCGGGGCGCCGGCCAGCCAGACGTTCTCCGGCGCCGGGAACCTGCCCGCACCGGCGCTGCCCCCAACACCAAAAGCTCTCACGAATGCCCAAAAGCTCGCAAAAGCCCTCGCGCAATGCCACAAAGACAGGAAGAAGTCCAGGCGATCTCAGTGCGAAAAGTCCGCGAAAAAGAAGTATGGCCTGCCGAAGAAAGCCAAAAAATCCAGTCGTGACCGGAGGGCAGGACGATGAATAAGCACATTGACATTAGGAAGGTATGTGTTCCGGTAATAGCCGTCCTGGGAACCCTCGCTTTCTCGGCAACCCCCGCCTCGGCCCTCACACCGTGTCTCCTGCCGGAAGGCGGCAGCCACCCATGTCTCGGCAGTTTCCCTGTCGGAACCAACCCCAACGGCATCGCGGTGGAAGAATCCACGGGCGACGTTTACGTTGCCAGCATCGGCGCGGACACGGTCTCCAAGTTCGATGCGGAAGGCAACCCGGTTGACTTCACCGCGGGAGCGGGTGCCGGCACGAACACCCTCACGGGCGCCGCCACTCCGGCCAAGTCATTCGCGTTCCCCAACGTAAACGGCAATCCCGCTGCGATCGCCGTCGACAACTCGACAGACCCGTCAGACCCTTCGCGGGGTGATCTGTACGTGCTCGATGCAGGCAACGAACCCCACGAAGCGGGCCATGAAGTGATCGACAAGTTCAACCCGGAAGGTGAATATCTGGGTCAGATCACGGGGTTGTCCTCTCCGCCTCTCGGTGTGGGTGTCGACCCGAGCGGCAACGTCCGCGTCGATCTCAAAGCCCCAGAACCCGGAGGCGCTTTTCTTCCGGTCGAGATCTTCGACGACTCCGCGTCGAACGCCTTCCTCACGTTCGTCGATCAGAACGACAGGGACTCGGGCGGCGACGGGGTGTACGGCTTCGCGACCGCCGGCCAGCCGGGGGGCGACTATCCGGTCCTCTCGCCGTGCGGCTGCGTCGCGAGGCTCGGCGCCAACGGCGAACACGCCGGGCGGGTGGACACCGGCGCGAGCGCCGTCGCGGTTGCGGTCGATCCCGCCGACGGCCATGTCTTTGTCGATGAACAGTCTGCGCTCACGCACTCCGTCAGCGAGTGGGACGCGGGCGAGATGAACGGGCCGCCCATCTCGTCAGGGCCTGAAGCTGTCCAGGCCACTGGGACGGTCGTCTCGAGCTTCGGCTCGCAGGAGCTCGAAGGCCCCTCGCCTGAACAGGGTGGCATCGCCCTCGACGGCGCCACCGGCGATGTGTACGTGTCCAACCCGGCGGACGGCAGGGTGTATGTGTTCGGCGCCAGCGCGCCGCTCGCCACGACGGGGGCCGCGGCGAACGTGACGCAGACGAACGTGACGCAGACGAGCGCGACGCTCCGGGGCATGGTCGACCCGCGCGGCGTGGCGGTGACAGAATGCCGGTTCGAATACGACACCGGCGGGTCGAACGACCTGACCCTCCCGCTCCCGGTGCTGGAACACAGCGCTCCGTGCCTGACCGAACACGGCGAACCGATCGGCGCGGGCGGCTCTCCGGTGGCGGTCCACGCCGATATCGGCGTCTCGCCGCAGGCGCGCCTGCGACCGGGCTCCCTCTACCACTTCCGCCTCGTCGTCTCCAATGAAAACGGCGAAAGCCACAGTGGCGGGTTGTTCCCGACCCTCAGCGCCGGCTTTGGATTCAAGCAGTTCGAAGTGGCGTTCCTCAACCGGGACGGAGCACCGGACGTGCAGGCGGGCTCGCATCCCTACAAGGTGGTTACGACCGTGGTCTTCAACACCCAGGTCGTGCACGTGAGCCCTGGGCGGTCCCGGTATGTCGCCCTGCCCGCGGACAACGTCAAGGACCTCGCTTTCCACCTGCCGCCCGGCTTCTACGGCGACCCGAACGCGACGGCGAAGGAGTGCACACTGGCACAGCTTGCGCCCGGGGGACTCGAAGACCTCTGCCCGCCCGAATCGGAACTCGGCACCCTCGAAGCGGAAACTTCCGAAAGCCTGGGCGAAGCCCCCCACTTGGATGCTAAAAAGCTGGTCAGCGTCGCGCCGCCGACCGGCGTGGCGTTCCAGATGGCCGCGAAAATCCTCGCGCCCGACGCGTTCATTGATGTTGGTGTCCCGGCAGGTGGTGATTCGGGGGTGACGGCGGTCTCGGAAGGGATCCCGGCGACGGTGCCGGTGTTCAGGAGCATCGCCACGATCTTCGGCGTCCCACCCCTGGGCGCCACCAGGCCGCTGCTGACCATGCCCGCGGCGTGCAACGGCCCCTTGACCACGACGGCCTCCGGCGACTCCTACCAGCACGCCGGTCACTTCGTGAGCGCCCCCCCATCCGTTGCCCCGGGGATGACGGGTTGCGCCCAACTGGTCTTCCCTCCCTCCCTCTCGGCGAACCCCGACACGACCAACGCCAGCAGCGCCTCGGGGCTCAAGGTCAACGTCCACGTTCCCCAGAAGGCGGCGTTGAACCCTGGAGGCCTCGCCGAGTCCTCGCTCCGCGACACGACCGTCGCGCTGCCGCCCGGTATCGCGGTCAACCCCTCAGGCGGCGGCGGCCTGGAAGGCTGCTCGGAGGGCCTCGTCGGCTTCACGGGCTTCAGCGAATTCAACAAAGCCTTCGAACCGGGGGACCAGACCGCGACCTTCACCCCGACGCTGCTCTCGGAAACGGTGCCCGGTGAAAGCTTCTGCCCGAACTCCTCGAAGATCGGCACCGCCAAGCTCAAAACACCACTCCTCGAACACGAACTTGAAGGCGCGATCTACCTCGCCTCCCAGAACCAGAACCCGTTCGGGTCGCTGCTCGCGATGTACATGGCGATCGAAGACCCGGTGTCCGGCACGCTCGTGAAGATCCCCTTCGACGTCCATTTGTGCGAAGGCGCGGGGCAGGTGATCGGCGGCCTGACCTGCCAGGCGCCCGGTCAGCTGATCACGACCGCCCACAACACGCCAGAGCTCCCCTTCGAAGATCTCGAACTGCACTTCTTCGGCGGCGAACGCGCCCCGCTCACCACGCCCGCCCGTTGCGGGACCTACACGACCGAAGCGTTGTTCACGCCGTGGGACGGCAACGCCCCGGTCAACGCGACTTCGCAGTTCACGATCGACCACGGCCCGAACGGCGGCCCGTGCCCCGGCGCGAAGCTGCCGTTCAACGCGGCGTTCACTGGCGGCTCGACGAACCTCCAGGCGGGGTCATTCACTCCCCTGACCGGTACCTTCAGTCGTGAAGACGGTGAACAGCAGATGAAGCGAGTAGACTTCACGCTGCCTCCCGGCCTGTCCGGTGTACTGACTGGCGTCCAGCTCTGCCCCGAAGCTCAGGCGAATGCCGGCACCTGCGGTCCGGGCAGCCTCATCGGGGAAACGACCGTTAGTGCTGGAGTCGGCTCCGAGCCCGTCTCCGTCGAAGGCGGTAAGGTCTATTTGACCGAAAAATATCACGGCGCTCCTTTTGGGTTGTCTGTGGTGGATCCTGTAAAGGCCGGTCCCTTCGACCTGGAGCATGACACCGCCAACCCCAGTCAAGATCCGGCCTGCGACTGCATTGTCGTTCGCGCCAGGATAAATGTCAACTCCCTGACCTCCGCGTTGACGATCACGAGCAACGCGGAAAGCGAAGGCTTTGCGATCCCGTCGTTCATAGACGGCATCCCCGTGCAGATCAAGAAGATCAACTTCACGACGACGCGCAAAGAATTCCAATTCAACCCCACCAACTGCGCCAAGATGTCGATCGCCGGCAGCGTGGAAACCGACGAAGGCGAATCCGACGCGGTGGAAGTGCCGTTCCAGGTCACGAACTGCGCGACGCTCGGCTTCGCGCCCAAATTCTCCGCCTCCACGTCGGGGAAGACCTCGAAAGCAAACGGCGCCAGCCTGAACGTGAAGCTGGCCTACCCCAAGGCGCCATTCGGGTCGCAGGCGAACATCGCGACCGTGAAAGTGGAACTCCCCAAGCAGCTCCCTTCGCGTCTGACCACGCTGCAGAAAGCGTGCACGGCGGCGGTGTTCGACGCCAACCCCGCGAACTGTCCGGCGGCATCGATCGTGGGTCACGCCAGGGCGACCACGCCGATCCTGCCGGTCCCAGTCGAAGGCCCGGCGTACTTTGTCTCGCACGGCGGCGAAGCCTTCCCGACCCTGATCGTGGTGCTCCAGGGCTATGGCGTGACGATCGACCTCGTCGGCACGACGTTCATCTCCAAATCCGGCATCACGAGCTCCACGTTCAAGTCCGTGCCAGACGTTCCCGTCAACACCTTCGAACTGGCGTTTCCAGAGGGCAAGTTCTCCGCGTTGACGGCCAACGAAGCGAATCTATGCAAGGGCACGAAGACCGTGCGAGTCCGCAAGCTCGTCACCCGGCGTGTGCACGGCCATGTCGTGCATGTGCGGCGCACGGTCACCGAGAGCGTCTCCCAGTCGCTGCTGATGCCGACGGCGTTCACGGCGCAGAACGGCGCGGTGCTCAAGCAGTCGACGAAGATCGCCGTCACCGGCTGCGCTAAGAAAGCCAAGAAAAAGGCGAAGAAAGCATCGTCCTCACATCGGCATGGAAGGGGAGCCGCCACGAAGAGGTGAGGCTTTCACAGGCTTGAGCGCCGCTTTCCTCTCCGGCGGCGCTCGAGAGACCGGCGCCGGCAGCCCCGAGGCCGCCAGCCGGGCACGGTAGGACACGCGCGGGCGTCGCGACCCTTCCCCAGGGGGCGCGGCGCCCGCGAAACGCATTGGGCTGCTTGCGCAGACCGTGCGGGCCGCCGCCTGCGAGCTCAGACGGCGGGGGTGGCCGCCGTCGCGACGCGCCAGGCCTCGTCGGAGCCGATGAACGGCGCCAGCGCGAAGTAGCTCGCGCGGGGGAGGAGCTCCGGCAGCCGCTCGATCTGTCCCTGCAGTGCGTAGGTCAAGCACAGCTCGAACAGTCCGCCGGCGATCGCTTTGAATATCGTTGTCGGCGCCGGTCACCGCACCAGCGGCACAATGTTGGGACCGTTTTTGAGGGGTCGCGGGGGAGCGTCGAGGCGAAGTCGGAGACAATCTAGGAGGCTTCGCATCGACGCGCTTGACACGGTACTGAGATCTGGTAAGACCTGTGTGCCCCTGACCTCCGGGCAAACAGCCGGCGCCGGGACGTCTCTGACCTGAAAGACGAGCGCCCCGGCGTCGGCCTACCAACCCCCAACCGGCGTGGAGCCGGATGGAATCCATCACATCATACCCAGACGCGCCCCGGCGCGTCTGGGGTTTGCTGGAAAAAGTAAGAGTGCGGGCTGTTCAAATCGCACGAGCTAGCCACGATCCCGACCGCCCTTCGTCGCGTGCTCACCAAGGAGCTGGCCCACGAGCCGCCGCAATCCCAGTCCAATCTTCCGGAAATGGAAAATCGGCGCGGACCGTATGGCCGGAGTCGTTCGGGAGGCTCGATGATCCAGAGTGAGAAACACGGGTCTACTTTCCCCTTGACAGCCGGATAGGGTTTCTGCGAAGGTCCCAAATGCAGTTCCGTCCGTCGGAATACAGACGGACGGCAAAGGATCGGCCCCGGTGGGTCTCTGATCTGAATAGACGAGCGCCCCGGAAGCCGGTCGACCAACCCTCAAGGGATAGGAGCAGTGCAAAATGCAACGAATCAAAATACTGGGTCTCGCCTTGGTGACCGTGTGCGCGGTGAGCGCGCTCGTGTCCGCTTCGGCGTTTGCGGCGCCGGAATGGTTATTAAACGGCAAACCAATCACGACGCCGTTCTCCATTAAATCTAAATCCGTCGGCTCACTCTTACTGTCTGACTTAGGTGCGCCAGGTGGAGGTACCGCGATCACGTGTAAAGGAACGGATAAAGGTACGGTTGGTCCTGGCGCTAAAGACGAAGTCACAGAAGTCACGGCGACCGGCTGCACATTCGAGAAAGCAGGCTCGTGTGAATCCAGTAAATCCGTAACTGCAAAAGGGGTGCATCTTCCGTGGAAGACGGAACTGGAATTAGTCTCAGGCGAACTCAGGGATATGGTCACAGGGACAAGCGGAGAACCCGGCTGGGCGGTTGAATGCACGGTCGGAGGTATCTTCAAAATCACGGACGAATGCACCGGGTTAACCAGCACAGGGATAAGTAATGTATCCGGAGGCGTCGATGCGGTATTCGATGCAAAAACGCCTTTCGCTAAATGCAGCGTTGGCGGCGCCAACGCTGGCATGGTCTCAGGCACAGATCTCAACGAAAACCCAGTAGGTGGAACACTAACGACTGATCCGTGAGGCTCAGACGGCAGTAAATAGATAGAGGGTGGGGTTGTCCCATGATGGCAGCCCCACCATCCTCGACATTGATTACAAGCGAGGAGAGGGTGATGGCAGCAGGGAGAGTGAGGGGTCGAGCGGGTATCGGGGGTATATGTCGAATCTGCGTTGCACGCGTTGTTCTGCCAGCTGGTCTTGCTGGCGTGCTTTTGACTTCCGTTTCGGCTCTCGCGAGCGCCGAAGACTGTCCCAACGCGAGCGTTCGCCACGGCCTGTCCGCGACGCTGCCCGACTGCCGTGCGTATGAGCTGCTCACGCCCGTCGACAAGACGGGCGCGGAAGACCTGTTCGGCAATGCCAACAGCGTGGCCGGGGCGAACTCCGACGTCGGCTACCCCTCCCACGACGGCGAACGCTTCCTGATCGACACGACCGCGTCGTTCGGCGCCGGCGGCGTCTCCGGCGAGAACTCCTATCTCTTCTCACGCTCCTCCGACGGCTGGAGGATGACCTCGCTCGCGCCGACAGGCCTCGGGGTGCAGAGCCTCGCACCCGAAATCTATGACCCCCTCGACTTCTCGGAGGTCGGCGTCTCAGACAGGGTGGGATCGGAAGCCGACCCCTCCGCCGAGCGCCTGATGGATCTCGTCGGGCCGCCCGGTGGCCCCTACACGACAGTCGAGTCCTCACTGCACTCGCAACCTGCGGAAATGGTGGGAGCCTCCTCCGACCTCAGCCACGTGATCCTGGAAAGCGCAAACCACGAACTGGCGCCGGGAGACACCGGCCAGGACACCGGCACCCGCGCGCTGTATGAGGACATCGGCGGACAGCTCCGCCTCGTCAACGTCAACACGGACGGCTCGCTCGTCAGTCCCTGCGGTGCGACCCTCGGCCAGAACCCGGGCTTCCCCGGCGGCTACCACGACGCGGTCTCCAGCGACGGCTCGAAGATCCTCTTCACCGCTCCGGAGCCCAACGCGACCGGTCCCGGTTGCTGGGACGGTGCATCGAGCAATCCGCCGCAGCTCTACATGCGCTCCAACGCCGCGACCACAGTCGATCTGTCCGCGCCCGAAGCGGGCGTGACCGACCCGGACGGTCTCCAGCCGGCCGTCTACGTCGGCGCCTCCGCGGACGGCTCCAAGGTCTTCTTCATGACCCAGACCGAGCTGACCGCCGACGACGCCACCCACGACCCCGAGCTCTACGAGTACAACACTGACGCGAGCACGAAACCCCTGACGCGCATCTCCCGCGGAGTCTCCGGCAACGCGGACGGGAACGTCCGCTTCGTCCCGGCCGTCTCAAGCGACGGCTCGACCGTCTACTTCGCCGCCGACGGGCAGCTCGCGCCCGGAGCGCCGACCGTCAGTGGGCAACAGGTCAACCTCTACCGCTACGACACGAACAGCGAAACGACGACCTACATCGCCACGGTCAGCGAAGAAGACTATCCGAGCACAGCAGCCGCGAAATGGTATCCCGAAGCCTACCCGGACGAGGTCGGCCTGGCGATCAACGCCAACTGGTACACGACCCCCGACGGGCGCTTCCTCCTCTTCGCCTCCACGCAGGACCTCACCGGCTATGACACGACGGCGGCCGCCGTCGCGAACTGCCCGGACTTCAACCGCGGCAGCGGCGGAAACGGCCACTGCTATGAGATCTACCGCTACGACGCCGCCACGAACGCGACCGTCTGCGTCTCGTGCAACCCGAGCGGCGCCGCGCCGACCGCCAACGCCCGCTTCGACCGCTCGGCGCTCCGTGCCGATAACCCCGCCGGGACGACCCCCCGGCCGCTATCGGATGACGGCAGCTTCGCGTTCTTCGACTCGGCCGACACCCTGACGGGGCAGGCCGGTAGCGACGTCATCCACGTCTATGAGTTCCACAACGGCACGATCTCGCTGATCAGCGCGCCCGGCGACCCCGACGACTCGTTCTTCCTCGGCTCAGACGCCAACGGCGCCAACGTGTTCCTCGGTACCCACGCGCAGCTCCTGCCTCAGGACACCGACGGCTCTGGGGACCTCTACGACGCCCGCATCGACGGAGGCTTCCCCCAGCCGGCCACGGCGCCGTGCACCGGCGACTGTCAGGACGTGCCCCTCACGCCGCCGAGCTTCGCCACTCCCGCGACCCTGACGCTCAACGGCGGCGACAACCTGCCGGCGCCCGCCGCGGCGCCCGTGAGACCCGCGCCGAAACCGCTGTCGCGAGCGCAGAAGCTCGCCAGCGCGCTGAGGGCGTGCCGAGCCAAACGCGACAGACACAGACGCCATCTGTGCGAATCGACTGCGAGACACCGCTACGGCACCGCCGCCCGGGCAACGACCATAAACTCGAAGGGCCACCGATGAGCTCGATCAACCGTTTGACCCTTCCAATCGCCGTTGTGCTCGCATTCGCTGCACTCGCGTTCGGCGCGACACCGGCTCTGGCGGTTACGAGGAGCCCCCAATGGACGGTGACGGCGGTTTCCGCTCCGACGAACTTCCGGCCTGCGGTCAACGAGACGCAGACCCTCGCGATCGCCGCGGGCGCCGGCACCTACACGCTCAGCTTCAAAGGGCAGACGACCGGCCCGATAGCCTATGACGCAAGCGCCTCGCTCGTGGAATCCGAGCTGAACGCGCTCAGCACCATCGGCGGCGAAGGCGCGAGTGTGACGGTCACCGGCGGCGTCGGGGACCCGGGCGCCACCAACCCCTACCTCATCACCTTCACCGGCAGCCTCGCCGGGATCAAAGTCGAACAGCTGAGCGTCGACGGCGGCTCGCTGTCGGACGCCGTCGGCGACACGGTCTCCTGCGCCGGCGGTCCGCAGGGCTCGTTCACATACCAGTGGTTGCGTGGCGGCCAGCCGATCCCCGGCGCGAACGCCTCGACATACACGATCGTCGGCGCCGACGCCGGCGATGCGGTCCAGTGCCTCGCCGCCGCCGCGGTTGCCACCGGCGGGCCCGCCAGCGCCGCCGCCAGCCAGCCGCCACGGCTCGTCGCGCCCCTGCAGGGGACGCCCCTTCCGGTGCCGGCGGCGCGAATCGAAGTGGAAGGCGAATCGGAACCGGAAGCCGGGAACCCGCTGACCTGCGAGCCCGGCAGTTGGACGGGCAGCCCGACATTCACCTACCAGTGGTTCAAGGATGGCGCGCCGATCCCCGGCGCCACATCGAAAACCTACGTCGTTCAGGGCGCCGACGTGCCCTCCAACCTCCAGTGCGAGGTGATCGCCACCAACGCCGGCGGCGGCGTGGCTCAGACCAGCCCGAACATCAATACGTTCCCCGGACTCGGATTCACTGAAAGACCACCGCAGGCGACGTCATCCTCGGCGCCCGCCGCCGTCACGACCACGACCGAAGGTGGCAGCACCGGCGCGTACACTGTGACGGTGATCAACACCGGTGGCGCGCCGAGCGACGGCAGCACCGTTACGGTCACCGACACGCTCCCCGCCGGGCTGAGCCTCGGCGCTGCGGGCGCTTCCGGCACAGACCTGCTGTCGGGCGAACCGCTCAGCTGCGCCGGCACGAGCTGCACCCTGACGGGCACGCTCGCCCCGGATGACCTCCTGACGCTCAAGATTCCGGTGGTGATCGGACCCGGCGCCGGACCCACCGTCACCAACACCGTATCGGTCTCCGGCGGCGGCGCTCCCGAAGCCCTCGCGAGCACGCCGACGAGCATTAGCTCGACACCCGCGGGCTTCGGGGTCGCCCCGGGCTCCGCCGTGACCGCGCTGTCGAGCACCCAGGCCGGGGCGCACGCCGACCTCACGACGATGCTCGCGTTCAACACCGGCGATCAGGCCAAGGAAGACGGCAGCTTCGTGCTGGCAGGCGATCCCAGGACCACGATTGATGATCTCCCACCGGGCTTCGCCGGCGATGTGGCGGACACCCCCACGTGCCCGGTCGCGGACTTCGCGAAAGAGGCCGGGCTGTTCGACCCCCAGACCTGTCCGCTCAGCACCCAGGTCGGGACGAGCACTCTGCGATTGGGTTTCGAATCCTCGACAGAATCTCCGACGATTCCCGTCTACAACCTCACCCCGAGCCCCGGCGAAGTGGCGAAGCTCGGCTTCTTCGCCGTTTCCTTCGGCGTCCAGGGCGAGATCTCGATGCGCCCCGGCGACTACGGAATACGGACGACCTTCACGAACATCGACGAGACGCCGGCGGTGATCGGTGGCGTGTCACTGTCGATCTGGGGCGTCCCGGCCGATCCCGCTCACGATCGCATGCGCGGCCTGGTCTGCAAAGGATCGAGCTGCGAACGCTGCAACACCACCGAATGCGTTGCGGGGATCGGCAACGGCCAGCCCTCGACGGGCTCTCAGGTCCCCTACCTGACCAACCCGACCGAATGTGCCGGCGGGCCCCTGCGGGCGAAGCTGACGGCCGCCTCCTGGCAGCAGTCCGATCAGACGGTCTCCGCCGACTCGGACATCGGCCCGATCACGGGCTGTGGCCTGCTCGAATTCAACCCGTCGATAGCGACGCAGCTCGACACCTTCGAAGCGGACTCCGCAGCAGGCCTGAGCGCTGAAGTGCAGATGCCCCAGGAAGGATTGACGAGCCCGCAGGGTCTCTCCAGCGCCGACCTGAAGGACACGACGGTGACGCTGCCGGCGGGCCTTGCGGTGAACCCCGGTCGAGCCTCGGGGCTCGCCGCGTGCCAGTCCTCCGAAGACGGGGTGGGACGGGAAGGTCCCGCGTTGTGTCCAAACGCTTCGCAGGTCGGTGAAGCTGAAGTCACTACGCCGCTGCTCAAGGAAAAACTCAAAGGCGGAGTGTATATGCTGCAATCCAATCCACCTGACGTGAAGCTGCTGGTCACGGCCTATGCACCTGTCGATGGCATATACGTCAAGCTCATCGGCGATGCGAAACTGAATGAAACGACGGCCCAGGTGACGACGACGTTCACGGAAACACCGGAGCTGCCGTTCAGCCACTTCAGGCTGACCCTCTACGGTGGCGCGCAGCCGTCGCTCGTCACCCCGACCACGTGCGGGACCTATGCGACCAACGCGGACTTCACCCCGTGGACCACACCGATCGGTAAGGACAACCCATCGCTGGGCGAATTTACGATCGCCGGCGGTCCGGGCGGAGCGTCGTGCCCGTCCTCGCCGCTGCTGTTCGCCCCGTCGTTGACGGCTGGCTCGAGCAGCGACAACGCCAGCGGCTTCACGAGCTTCTCGATGCTGCTCCAGCGCGGCGACGACCAGCAGCGCGTGCAGAGCCTCCAGATCAAGACACCCGAGGGTCTCCTGGGGATGGTCTCGAAGATCCCGCTGTGCGGCGAACCGCAGGCCGCGCAGGGAACCTGCCCCGCCGTGTCGCAGATCGGCCATACGGTCGTGACCGCGGGGCCAGGGCCGTTCCCGCTGACCGTGCCCCAGCCCGGCGCTCCGCAGGCGCCCATCTACCTGACGGGCGGCTACCAGGGGGCTCCCTACGGACTGTCGATCGCGGTCCCGGTCATCGCGGGTCCGTTCAACCTGGGTACGGTGGTCGTGCGCTCGAAGATCGAAGTGGACCCCCACACGGGGCAGTTGACGGTCACGACCGACCCGCTGCCGAGGATCCTGGACGGAGTCCCGACGGACCTGAGCACGATCAGCGCGGTGATCGACCATCCCGGGTTCATATTCAACCCGACGAACTGCACCCAGTCGCAGGTCACAGGGACGGTGACGGGCGAGCAGCCCGACGGAACGCCCGGCTCGGTCGTGCCGGTGTCCAGTCCGTTTGCCGTCACGGGCTGTAAAGGACTGCCGTTCAAACCGTCGTTCACGGCCTCCTCACAGGCGAAGACGAGCAGGGCCAATGGAGCGAGCTTGCACGTGAAGGTGACCTCGGGAGCGGGGCAGGCGAACATCGGCAAAGTCCGGATCGTCCTGCCCAAGCAGCTCCCGGCTCGCCTGACGACGCTGCAGAAAGCGTGCCCGGCCAGCGTGTTCAACGTGAACCCGTCGGCCTGTCCAGCGGCTTCGGCGATCGGAACAGCGATTGCGCGCACGCCGGTGCTGACGAATCCGCTCACGGGGCCCGTGTATCTGGTCTCTCATGGTGGCGTGGCCTTCCCAGATGCCGTGATCGTCCTCCAGGGCGAAGGGATCACGCTGTATCTGGACGGGAACACGAACATCAAGAAAGGCATCACGTCGAGCACGTTCAACTCGGTGCCCGACGCCCCGATCACCAGCTTCGAAACGACGCTGCCCGAGGGTTCGCACTCGGCCTTTGCGACGGACATTCCCACGAAGGCCAAAGGGAGCATGTGCGGACAGAGCCTCACGATGCCCACAGTGCTCACAGGGCAGAACGGGGCTCAGATAGCACAGACGACAAAGATCGTCGTCACCGGCTGCCCGAAGAAGGTCAAGAAAAAAGCGAAGAAGGCCTCATCGTCATCTCATCGACACAGGAAGGGAACAGCCACGTAGAAAGGGGTGAGGCTTCTTCAGCAAGCTTGAGCGTCGCTCTCTCTTCTCCGGCGAGGCTCGAGGAAAGCCGGCGGTGGCGCACCCCGAGCTGCCGGCCGGGCACGGAAGAACACACAAGCGGGCGTCGCGAATACTTCCCCAGAGATCGCGGCGCCCGCGTAGCGCATCCGCTCCGCGTCGAACCGTCATTCGAATTGTGAGATCAGGAAGTTGTTGGCGCGGTCGCCAGGCGCCAGGCTTCGTCGGACCCGATGAACGGCGCCAGCGCGAAGTAGCTCGCGCGGGGGAGGAGTTCCGGCAGCCGCTCGATCTGCTCCTGCAGGGCGTAGGTCAGGCACAGCTCGAACAGCCCGCCGGCGATCGCTTCGATCGTCACCGCCGGCGGCAGCGCGAGGCCGGTCGCCTGTTCGGCTCCGGGGATCAGCATTTCGGCATAGGCGGCGGCGCCGTCGGTCGCGCGCTCAGCCGTGCGGCGGGTGGCGGTCAGCGCCTCCACGAGCGCCAGGTGCGCGAAGGCGGGCTCGGAGGCGAGGAAGCCGAGCAGCGCGGCGATGGCTTCGCGCACGCCCAGGCGCCAGTCGGCTTGGGCGGCGTAGGCGCGTTCGACGATCGACAGGCCCTTGGCGTGCCCGAGCTCGTAGGCGACGAGGAAGGCGTCCTCCTTGCCGGTGAAGTGCTCGTAGAACGTCTGCAGGGAGACGGCGGCCCGCTCGGCGATGCCCTCGACCGTGAGCGCTGGATAGCCGTCCTGTGCGACGAGGTTCGCGACCGCGTCGAGGATCCGCTCGCGCTGGCTGTGCACGACCAGGCTGCGGGAGACGCTTCCGCGCTTGCCGCGGGGGAGCCCGCGGCGCCCGTCGCCAGCGGTACTGCCCAGTGCGAGGGTGCCCGGCGCGCGTCCGCCGACGAGTCCTGGCGGCGGCGCGGGGCCGTTGGCGGGCCGGGTCAGCAGCGGCATGATCGACGGCGGCGCGGGGCTGTAGGAGGTCGCCCAGCCCACGAGGTCCGGTATCAGCCCGGTCAGCTGCTCCAGCCGGTCGCTGCGCAGGTGCGCGTAGAGCACGCCGGTGAGGCCGCCGACGATCCCTCGCAGCACTGGGTTGGGCACCGTGTCCGCCACGGCCGGCAGCCCGAGCATGTCGAGCAGGACCCCTTCGTACTCGCTCAGCAGCAGCTCCCGCCGTTCGATCCCGGCCTGGCCGACGACACCGGCGTCGATCAGCGCCAGACGCACGCCGCCGGGATTCTGGATGGCGCGTTCGAACAGCTTTGCGATCGCCAGTCGCGCCGCGTCGGCCGGGTCCTCCGCGGCCTCGTACGCGCGCGCGACTTCGCGCCTGCCTTCGGCCGCGATCGCATCGTAGGCCGCGAGGAAGCACTCCTGCTTGTTGGCAAAGTGCTGGTAGAAGGCCTTGCGCGAGACGCCCGCGTGCGCGAGCACGTCCGCGACGGTCGTCGCCGCATAGCCGTCGTGGCCGACGAGCTCGGCCATCGCGACGAGCAGGCGCCCGCGCTGGCTGGCGCTCACCTGCTCGCGCGTAAGCGCGTGCGGTCCCCGGGGAAGGCGAGTTCCCGGGGAAGCTCTCTCCTCGTGCTGTGTCCTGGACCCTCGTGACATCGTGGCGTTTCGAACGGCGCGTGAGGCGCCCCGATCAGGTCATGCCCTCCTGCAAGCAGTCTGCCCGATGATATCGGTTGTGTTAGTAGCCCGCTGCTCGGGACGGGCTCTGGTCGCGCCCACCATCCGCTGCCGAGCGAAACGGCCCGGCTCGAGATCTGCACGCGAATCTAGCCCCGTGGGCTGACGGGGCCGGCGACCGTCCTGCCTCCATAGACTCACGGGCAGTGTCCCGCTTCCGCGAGCCCCAGCACCCCGACTTTCAGCGGATGAACGCGTCGATCGGCTTCGACCGGCGGCTGTGGCCGTACGATGTCGCTCAATCGCGCGCGCACGCGCGCATGCTCGGGGCGCGTGGAATCGTTTCCGAAAGCGACCGTGACGCGCTGCTCGAGGGCCTGGACGCCGTCGAGCGCGAGCTCGCCGAGGACCGTTTTCCATTCGAGGGGGACGACGAGGACATCCATATGGCGATCGAGCGACGCCTGACCGAGCTCGCCGGACCGGTCGGCGGGAAGCTGCACACCGCGCGCTCGCGCAATGACCAGGTCGTCACGGATCTCGCCATGTACACGCGCGAGCGCGCCGACGCCGCGCGATTGGCGGCTATCGGCGTGCTGATGGCGGCGCTGCTGGATCGCGCGCAGGAGCACGTGGACTGGCCGATGCCCGGGTACACCCATCTGCAACGCGCTCAGCCCGTGTATCTGGGGCATCACCTGCTCGCATACTTCTGGATGCTCGCGCGGGATCGCGCGCGCTTTGAGTTCGCGCCAGCGCGAGTCCTCGCGCCTGCCGCTTGGCTCCGGCGCGCTGGCGGGGGTGAGCTTCGACACCGACCGGCGCATGCTCGCGCGCGAGCTCGGGTTCGCGGAGGTCGCCCCCAACTCGATCGACGCGGTCTCCGGAAGGGACTTCGTGCTCGACTACCTGAACGCGGCCGCGACCTGCGCCACCCATCTGTCGCGACTGGGGGCAGAGCTCGTGCTGTGGTCGAGCGTCGAGTTCGGATTCTGCGAGCTGCCGGACGCGTGGAGCTCGGGCAGCTCGATCATGCCCCAGAAGAAGAATCCCGACGCGGCCGAGCTGCTGCGGGGAAAGGCGCCGCGCGTGGTGGGTCATCTCGGGGCCCTGCACGGCGTGTTGCACGCGCTGCCGCTCACCTACAACAAGGACCTGCAGGAGGACAAGGAGCACCTGTTCGACTGCTGCGACACAATCGAGCTTTCGCTCGCGGCGGCGACGGGCATGATCGCGGGCGCGCGCTTCGATCGCGAGCGCCTGCGCGCGGCCGCCGCGGACGAGCTGACCGCTGCGACTGACGTGGCCGACCTGCTGGTGGGGCTTGGCGTCCCATTCCGTGAGGCGCACGGCATCGTCGCGGGCCTGGTGCGCACGGCGCTGGACGGCGGCCGGCAGCTGTCCGAGCTGAACCGCGACGAGCTCGCGGCGCACAGTGAGACGCTGGCGGCAAACGAGACGCGATTTCGCGAGGTGCTCACGCAGAGCTCCTGGCTCGAGTCCAAGGTCTCCGAGGGCGGCACGGCGCTCGCGCGCGTGCGTGAGCAGATCGAGCTGGCCCGGGCGACGCTCGATGATCCGCTCGATGCGCTGAAACGCTGCCGGCCGGGTTCTACGACCGCCCGGTCGTGGAGGTGGCCGAAGATTTGATCGGCTGCACCGTCTCGTTCGCGGCGGCTGGCCGATCTCCGATCGGTGGAGTGATCGTGGAGACCGAGGCCTATCACGAGAGCGAGCCGGCGTGTCACGCGTTCGCCGGGCTGACGCCGCGTACAGCAACCCTGTTCGGCAAGCCGGGGTACGCGTACGTGTATCGCTCCTACGGCGTTCACGCGCTGCTCAACGCTGTCTGCGAGCCGCAGGGGGTCGGAGCGGCGGTGCTGATCAGGGCGCTTGAGCCGCTTGAGGGAATCGAGGAGATGCGCGCCCGTCGAGAGGCAAGCCGCGGGCGCGTGACCACCGATCGGAGATCGTCGGATCTCCGATCGGCCAGCAGGTCAGTCAGCGACACGGAGCTGTGCTCTGGGCCGGGCAAGCTCACCCAGGCGCTGGGCATCTGGCTGTCGGAGAACGGCGGTGATCTGCGTCGGGGTCCGATCAGGGTTTGTGCGCCCGCCGATGGGTGGGAGGAGCCGGTCGTAGTCGGTACGCGGGTCGGAATCACCAAGGCTGTCGAATTGCCATGGCGATTCTGCATAGCCGGTAACCGCCATGTGTCAAGCCCACGCCCTACGGGCTGGCGCTGACTCCGCCCGTCGCTTCCGGGCTCGCGCCGCCGCCGCCGCCTTTGGGCGCGGGCGAGCTTTCCGCGTGGGCTTGGGCTGGCCGGGGCGGGCGGCGAGGAGGGCGCCGGGGCGGCCGGTGCGGAGGGGGAGGAGCCGTGTTCGGTCCCACCACCGCCCGTGTTCGGGCTCGAATGCCGTTCGGCGGCTCCTTCTTCGCCCGACTGGGACGCTCCCGGGGAACCGCTTGAAGGCGCGATCGTTTCTTCGGAGGTGCTCGTCGTCGACTGCCCGTGCGTCTTGCCGGCGGCGCGCGCGGCCGCGGCGGCCACCGCCCGTTCGGCGCGAGTCTTGTCGATGTGCAGGGCGGAGATCATGAAGTCGTGCCAGATCAGCGCTGGGAAGGTGCCGCCGAGCACCGGACCGCCGTTGAACTGGGTGGTCATCGGGACCAGGCCGTTCGGGTAGCCGACCCACACGGCAACCGTGTACTTGCTGTCCCAGCCGACGAACCAGGCGTCGCCGTAGTTGGAGGTCGTGCCCGTCTTACCGGCCGCGAACTGCCCGATCGCGGCTGAGCGGGCGGTGCCGTACTGGAGCACCGTTTCGAGCATCGAAGTCTCGGTGGTGGCGATGTCGGGCGGCAGCACGGGCTTGGTCATCGACGCGGTTGACGTCCTGGCGGGAGCCGTCGGGGAGCGGACGGAGCGGGGGAGGCCACTTCCTGGATGCCGACCGGCGCGCCGGCTTCGGCCAGCGTCCCGCTGACACGCCGGCCGCCGTGGGCGATCGTCTCGTAGGCGTGAGCCATGTCCAGCGGCGTGACGCCCACTTTCAACCCGCCGATCGTCATCGCCGGGTTGGTCGAGATCGGCGTGGTGATGCCCATCCGGTGGGCGAGGCGCGCGATCCGCTGGGTGCCGACCTGCAGACCGACTTCGGCGTAGATCGAGTTGTCGGAGTAGGCGGTGGCGCCGATAAGGGTGTTCGAGCCGGTGTAGGCGCCTTCGTCGTTGTGGACGACGAACTTTTCCTTGCCGCCGGTATGGGGGACGATGAATTCCTTCTCCTTGGAGGTCCAGATGGAGTCGGGTGAGATGCCGTCCTCCAGCGCGCCCGCGAGGTCGAAGGCCTTGAACGAGGAGCCGGGCTGGCGCTCCCCCTCGGTGGCGAGGTTGAAAGGACTTTCGTCGTAGTTGCGCCCGCCGACCATCGCGCGCACCTCCCCGGTCGAGTTTTCGATCGCCACGAGCGAGGCGGTCGGGCCCCCGGAGTAGGCGAGGTAGCCTTCGATCGCCTGTTCGGCGGCGCGCTGCAGTTCGAGGTCGAGCGTCGTCTTGATGCGCAGGCCCCCGTCGAACGCGCGCGGCGCGCCGTAGCGTTCGATCACCTGCTGCTGGACCCAACTCGTGAAGTAGCCGGCGTCGACCCCTTCGACCATCTGCTCCTGGGGCGCCTGGATGTCCATCGCCGCGGGCAGGGACTGCTGAACGCTCTGTTCGTAGACCATTCTCGTCAGATAGCCCTGTTCGAACATCTGCCGCAGGACGACGTCGCGGCGCGTCCTTGCCGCAACCGGATGGTAGGCGGGGTCATACGCGGTGGGATCCTGGATGATGCCGGCCAGCAGCGCCGCCTCCCACGGCTGCAGCTGTTCGACGCACAGCTGGTGGTTGGGGGTGCCGCAGCCGAGATGGTTGACGTCATGGCCGAAGTAGGTCTGCGCGGCCGCCTCGATCCCGTAGGCGCCGTTGCCGAAGTAGATCGTGTTCAGGTACGCCGTGATGATCTTTTCCTTCGACCACTTGTGGGAGAGCTGATAGGCCAGGGCCGCCTCGCGGAGCTTCTCGAAGATCGTGCGATGCGACTGGGCCTGCAGCGCGTTCTTGATGAACTGCTGCTCGATCGTGGAGGCGCCCTGGACCGTCCCTTTGTGCAGGATATCCTGGATGAAGGCGCGCGCGATGCCGCGGACGTCGACGCCGCTGTTGGTCTGAAAGCGCTTGTCCTCGATCGAGATCACAGCCTCCTTGACGATCTGGGGGATCTGCGAGGGCGTGACGATCACCCGGTTCTGCTGGCTGAGGACGCCGATCGGGTGGCCAAGGTCGTCGAGCAGAGTCGAGCTCTGGGCGTCCTTCAGCTGGGAGAACCTGGTCAGCGACGGCAGGTCGGACGCGACGGCGACGAACATGCCGAAGACGAAGGAGATGAGGCCGAGCAGCAGCACGGCGAAGAGGATCAGCAGGAAGCGCAGCCTCTTCAGGCGTGGTCGGCCGCGGGCGGGCGATGCGGCGAGCTCCACGGGAGGCGAGAGTCTACCATTGGGCGCACATGCCCGAAGCACTTGACGCGCTCGCCCAGGACGAGGGGACGCGACCGCCGAGGAGGCCGCGAGGCGCTCGCCCGGAATGCCGTCGACAGCCTGCCCTGACGGTGGCGCTGGCGGACAAGCTGCGGGCCGCCCGCGCGGAGGACCGGCCGCTGCGGGTCAAGCTCGGGATCGACCCGACGGCGCCCGACATCCACCTCGGTCACGCGGTCGTGCTGGGCAAGCTGCGCGAGTTCCAGGACGCCGGGCACCGGGTGGTGCTGATCGTCGGCGACTACACGGCGCGGGTGGGGGACCCTTCGGGGCGGTCGAGCCTGCGTCCGATGCTCTCCGAGCGTGAGATCGAGGCCAACGCGCACACGTTCCAAGATCAGGCGGCGCGGATCCTCGACACCGATCCCGAGCGTCTGGAGGTGCGGCGCAACGGCGAGTGGCTGGAGATGCGGATGGCCGAGCTGCTGAAGCTCGTGCGCACGACGACCGTGGCCCAGCTGCTCGAGCGAGAGGACTTCGCCAAACGCTGGTCAGCGTCGGAGCCGATCTCGATGCTCGAGCTGATGTACCCGCTGCTGCAGGGCTATGACTCGGTGGCGGTGCGCGCGGACGTCGAGCTGGGGGGGACCGACCAGAAGTTCAACCTGCTGCTGGGGCGCGACATTCAGCGCGCGTACGGGCAGCCCGAGCAGGCGATCATGACGATGCCGATCCTCGTGGGCGTGGACGGGCGCCAGAAGATGTCCAAGTCGCTGGGCAATCAGATCGGGGTCACGGACGCCCCGGAGGAGATGTACGGCAAGACACTGAGCATCCCGGACGAGGCGATGGGCGACTACTACCGGCTGCTGCTGCGGCCGCGAGCCTCCCGTCGAGCTGCCCCCGCGGGAGGCGAAGCGCAAGCTCGCGCGCGAGCTGGTGGGCTGGCTGCACTCCCCGGAGGACGCGGTTGAGGCCGAGCGCCGTTTCGATCGCGTGTTCGTGGAGCATCGGGCGCCCGAGCAGGTGGAGGAGGCGCCCGTCCAGGCGGGCGAGGATGGGATCGTGCACCTGCCCGAGGTGATGGCCCGGGCGTTCGGCATGTCCCGCTCGGAGGCCAGGCGGCTGATCGAGCAGGGCGGGGTGTCGCTCGGATGACGCTACGCTTGGACCCGAGGAGCACGATGTCACTGCCGAGCGAGCCGACGGAGCGCTGCTGAAGGTGGGCAAGCGCCGCTTCCGGCGCCTGCGAGCCGGATAGCGCTATACTCCCGGTCGGCCCAAAAACGCGTCTCTGGACGCGGGGCCGGATCGGTCTTCTCGGAAGGAAGCAAAACCTTGCGGAGAGGCGTATCATTGATGATGGCGGTCTTTGAAAACTCAACAGCATGCGCACCTACGATCGACCTCGATCGTGGTGTGCGTCCAGGTTCGACCCGCCGGCGGGAGCGCTTTACCGATCGAAGATCGGCCAGCACCCGGTGGCGGACCAAAGAGTCAAAGTAGGAAAGCAGTACCCCGTCATGGTTCGGGACCACGGTGTATGGGTCCCGTCCGTCCGGCTCTCGCTCTCGCGAGCGGGGATCGGCGTAACTCCATGACAGCTTTTCGTGAAGTTCTTCACGGAGAGTTTGATCCTGGCTCAGGACGAACGCTGGCGGCGTGCTTAACACATGCAAGTGGAGCGACGAACCAGGGCTTGCCCTGGGGCAGAGCCGCGAACGGGTGAGTAACACGTGGGTTACCTGCCTCGATGACCGGGACAACCCGAGGAAACTCGGGCTAATACCGGATGTGCCCGCAAGGGGAAAGGAAGCTTCGGCCTCCGCATCGAGATGGGCCCGCGGCCCATTAGCTTGTTGGTGAGGTAACGGCTCACCAAGGCTTCGATGGGTAGCTGGTCTGAGAGGACGATCAGCCACACTGGGACTGAGACACGGCCCAGACTCCTACGGGAGGCAGCAGTGGGGAATCTTGCGCAATGCGCGAAAGCGTGACGCAGCAACGCCGCGTGGGGGAAGAAGGCTTTCGGGTTGTAAACCCCTTTCAGTTGGGACGAAGCTTCTCCGGTGAATAGCCGGACGGAGTGACGGTACCTTCACAAGAAGCACCGGCTAACTACGTGCCAGCAGCCGCGGTAATACGTAGGGTGCAAGCGTTGTCCGGAATCATTGGGCGTAAAGAGCGTGTAGGCGGCCCGATTAGTCCGCTGTGAAAGTCCAGGGCTCAACCCTGGAATGCCGGTGGATACTGTCGGGCTAGAGTCCGGAAGGGGCGAGTGGAATTCCTGGTGTAGCGGTGAAATGCGCAGATATCAGGAGGAACACCAATGGCGAAGGCAGCTCGCTGGGACGTGACTGACGCTGAGACGCGAAAGCGTGGGGAGCAAACAGGATTAGATACCCTGGTAGTCCACGCTGTAAACGATGGCAACTAGATGTGGGGGGTGTCGACTCCCCCCGTGTCGAAGCTAACGCATTAAGTTGCCCGCCTGGGGAGTACGGCCGCAAGGCTAAAACTCAAAGGAATTGACGGGGGCCCGCACAAGCAGCGGAGCATGTGGTTTAATTCGACGCGACGCGAAGAACCTTACCTGGGCTTGACATGTGAGTGACCGGCGTGGAAACACACCTTCCCTTCGGGGCACTTTCACAGGTGGTGCATGGCTGTCGTCAGCTCGTGTCGTGAGATGTTGGGTTAAGTCCCGCAACGAGCGCAACCCCCGTCGCATGTTGCCAGCATTCAGTTGGGGACTCATGCGAGACTGCCGGTGACAAACCGGAGGAAGGTGGGGATGACGTCAAGTCCTCATGCCCCTTATGTCCAGGGCTACACACGTGCTACATTGGCGCATACAGAGGGCTGCGATACCGCGAGGTGGAGCGAATCCCTTAAAGTGCGTCTCGGTTCGGATTGCAGGCTGAAATTCGCCTGCATGAAGGCGGAGTTGCTAGTAATCGCGGATCAGCATTGCCGCGGTGAATACGTTCCCGGGCCTTGTACACACCGCCCGTCACACCACGGGAGTGAGCAACACCCGAAGCCGGTGGCCTAACCCGCAAGGGAGGGAGCCGTCGAAGGTGGGGCTCGTGACTGGGGTGAAGTCGTAACAAGGTAGCCGTAGCGGAAGCTGCGGCTGGATCACCTCCTTTCTAGGGAGCACATAACAGTGCCCCGATCGCAGCGACCGTCCGGCGTCGCGCTCCTTGAGAGCACGAATGGCCGGCCGGTATACGAGCGGTCGGGCCTAGCATGTCGACCGAACCTGGCTGGATGGCCGACGCCGCGCGTGACCTCTCCTACTTGGGGGCACGACGGCCTCGGCCGCAAAACGATCCCAGCATGCTGTTGAGTTTTGAGAGACCGGCCTAGTCCGCCGGTCCCTGTGAGGCCATGTCGCAGATGACGTGACCAAACTAAGCACGGAGATCCGGACGGCGTAATGGTGACTCTCCACGGTCCTTGAAAACTGCACAGAAGCCACATCAGCCGCCATCGATAAGCGGCGGCTGAATAACGGGTATCACCGGGCCCTCCGTGATCGATCCGTCCCGATG